>NZ_CP096592.1:177500-4242130 GCF_023238325.1 Bacillus inaquosorum | reverse complement strand
TTCCGGCACGTCCCTCCTTTTCATAGAAAATGGTGTCTTTCTCTGTTATAGAACACAAAAAAAGAGCAAATGGCGCTTGCCATTCGTACACATTAAATGTTGAAAACATATAATATAGTAGATAAATAGCTTTTCGACAAATTTCACAACTTGTGGACAACCTTCTACACAAGCTGTGTGAAAACAATCCACAACTTATCCACAATTTGTGGATAAAGAGGAAAGGTGAGATTAGTAATCAAGAGTTAAAACACAAATATAATACCAGAATAAACGAGAGCTTGCAATGGTTGTCACAATCTTATCCACAAAGCGGACAACCTGTTGAAAAAATCTTGTCCACAGGGGTTGGTAATGTGAAAATGTTGTCGATAACCTCTGTGGATATTAAAAAAAGGCGAAAAAGATATCCACATTCATGATTTTAGGGGGAAATTGTTTGGATTCGACTTTTTTTCGTTAAATTAAGGAATCTAAAAAATAAGGTTTCGAAAGTTGAAAAGGTATGGTATCCTATTATGGTTGCAAGAAATAAAAGCACTAGTGAAGTTGACAATGAATAGGTAACGCAAATATAATAAGTAAGACTGTCTTTAACAGCTATTCCTCGAGGGAGGTGTCATAAATGAAAAGAACATTCCAACCGAATAACCGTAAACGCAGTAAAGTTCATGGCTTCAGAAGCCGTATGAGTTCAAAAAACGGTCGTCTAGTTTTAGCACGCCGTCGCCGCAAAGGCAGAAAAGTATTATCAGCTTAGGCCACTGAATAATGTCAGTGGTCTTTTTTCACGTTATGGGAAAAGATAGATGTGATGCGTAAGGAACCGGGGCATGCTTCCTGGTTCTGATGCATCTCATTGTCATCATAAATTTTTAAAAGTTTCTGCCAGCCAGTATCGGAGTGAGTCAATTGAAGAAGCGAAATCGTTTAAAGAAAAATGAAGACTTTCAAAAAGTGTTTAAGCAGGGGACATCCGTAGCGAACCGCCAGTTTGTCTTATATACGCTAGATCAGCCTGAAAACGATGAGCTGCGTGTCGGGCTTTCCGTCAGCAAAAAAATTGGCAACGCTGTGATGCGAAATCGGATCAAACGTTTGATTCGGCAGGCCTTTCTTGAAGAGAAAGAGAGACTGAAGGAAAAGGATTACATCATTATTGCCAGAAAACCGGCGAGCCAGCTGACATATGAGGAAACGAAAAAAAGTCTGCAGCATCTATTCAGGAAGTCTTCTTTATATAAGAAATCCTCGTCAAAGTAGGCATTGCCACTGCTTTCTTACAACTTTTAAAAGCGCTTCCTTTCTGGTTGATCAGAAAAAGACACCATTTAAAACTGAAAGATGCTAAAATACATACAAGTATGCTTTGCAATAAAAGAGTGTAGAGATTAATTATAGGAGGAAATGTTGTTGAAAAGGAGAATAGGGTTGCTATTAAGTATGGTTGGCGTATTCATGCTTTTGGCTGGATGCTCGAGTGTGAAAGAGCCGATCACTGCAGATAGTCCGCATTTTTGGGACAAGTACGTAGTATATCCATTGTCTGAGCTCATTACGTATGTAGCGAAATTGACGGGAGATAACTATGGACTTTCAATTATTCTTGTTACCATTTTAATTCGTTTATTAATTTTACCGCTGATGATTAAGCAGCTGAGAAGTTCGAAAGCGATGCAGGCTTTACAGCCGGAAATGCAAAAGCTTAAAGAAAAGTACAGCTCAAAGGATCAAAAAACACAGCAAAAGCTTCAGCAGGAAACAATGGCTTTATTCCAAAAGCATGGGGTCAATCCGTTGGCGGGATGTTTCCCGATTTTAATCCAGATGCCGATTTTAATTGGATTCTATCATGCGATCATGAGAACGCAGGCGATTTCAGAGCATAGTTTCTTGTGGTTTGACTTAGGAGAAAAAGATCCTTTCTATATTCTTCCTATCGTTGCCGGTGTCGCTACATTTGTTCAGCAAAAGCTGATGATGGCGGGCAATGCGCAGCAAAATCCGCAAATGGCGATGATGCTTTGGATTATGCCGATTATGATTATCGTATTTGCGATCAACTTCCCGGCGGCACTTTCTCTTTATTGGGTAGTCGGTAACTTGTTTATGATTGCGCAAACTTTCCTCATTAAAGGACCTGATATTAAAAAAGATCCTGAACCGCAAAAAGCTGGAGGAAAGAAAAAGTGAGGAATGTGACTGCTGCAGGGCGAAATGTCGATGAAGCAGTACAATCCGGGTTGCGAGAGCTGGAATTAACGAAGGATAAGGTTGAAATTACCGTTATTGAAGAGGGAAACAAAGGGTTTCTCGGTATTTTCGGTAAAAAGCCGGCGGTCGTAAAGCTGGTTGAAAGGATTGATCCGATTCAGCAAGCGAAGTCTTATCTTCAGACGATTGCCGAAGCCATTGCAGGGAAGTCTGATGTGACTGTTCAAGAAAGCAAAAAGACAGTACGTTTCCATATAACAGGTGAAAAAGCGGCATTGTTGATTGGGAAAAGAGGACAAACCTTAAATGCCCTTGAAACTTTGACGCAGCTTGTCCTTAACCGTAATCCAGGCCAATATAAAAATGTGACGGTAGATGCAGAAAACTATCGTTTAAAAAGAAAAGATACACTGAGCCAGCTGGCCATCAGGCTTGCAGACCAGGTTTTGAAAACGAAAAAAGCAGTACATCTGGAACCTATGCCGTCCAGTGAAAGAAAAATCATTCATGATACTCTTTCTGGATATGCAGATCACCAGATCAAAACGTATTCAATGGGTGAAGGTGAAAATCGCCATCTCGTTATTTCCCATAAAAGATAGCATAAAACCGAAGTCCGGTAAAAATCGGATTTCGGTTTTTTTGTATGAGAAAAGTCTATTTTTCCTAGTAATATCAAGCTTTTGCCGTTTAAGTTTTTTCTTTTTAGGTGTATCCTGTTGATAAAAAGGAAGTTCAGGAAATAAAATTAATTGTTATTCACATGTGGATAAGTTAAAGTAATAGGAGGCGAATTCCTAATTCTGTGGATAACACATCTTCCACTTCGAACCAAACTATGTTATCTTTTAGTTTTGGCATAATAAAAATTTTTTTATATAGATGAAAGTATAAGTAAAGAGAGGTGAACAGCATGGATACAATTGCAGCAATTTCCACACCGATGGGTGAAGGCGCGATTGCGATTGTACGGTTGAGCGGACCAGAAGCAATTCAAATCGCAGATAAAATTTATAAAGGACCGAAGGGAAAAACACTCAGCTCGGTCGAATCACATACGATTCATTATGGTCATATCGTAGACAGACCTTCGGATCGTGTCGTTGAGGAAGTAATGGTATCAGTGTTAAAAGCACCGAGAACTTTTACACGTGAAGATGTCATCGAAATTAACTGTCACGGGGGAATTGTGACTGTGAACCAAGTGCTTCAGCTCGCATTGAGAGAGGGAGCGAGACTTGCAGAGCCGGGTGAATTTACAAAACGCGCATTTTTAAACGGCCGAATCGATCTTTCACAGGCGGAAGCGGTTATGGACTTAATCAGAGCGAAAACGGACCGGGCAATGAACGTCGCTATGAACCAAATGGAAGGGCGTCTTTCTGCTTTGGTGCGCCGTTTGCGCAGTGAGATTTTAGAAACGCTCGCTCATGTTGAGGTGAATATAGATTATCCGGAGTACGATGATGTAGAGGAAATGACGCATCAGCTTTTGGTTGAAAAGGCAACCGCCGTGAAAAAAGAAATTGAGGCGCTGCTGAGGACTTCTGAGCAAGGGAAAATCTTGCGTGAAGGTCTTTCTACTGTCATTATCGGCCGGCCGAATGTGGGAAAATCATCTCTTCTGAACAGTCTTGTTCATGAGGCGAAAGCCATTGTGACCGATATTCCCGGAACGACTCGGGATGTGATTGAGGAATACGTTAATGTAAGGGGCGTTCCGCTCCGTCTGGTTGATACAGCAGGTATTCGTGAAACAGAGGATATTGTAGAACGAATCGGTGTTGAACGTTCTCGCCAGGTTCTAAAGGAAGCGGACCTGATTTTACTTGTGCTTAATTATAGTGAAGAGCTTTCTGAAGAAGACGTGAAGCTTTTTGAAGCCGTTGAGGGCATGGACGTTATCGTGATTATGAATAAGACTGACCTTGAGGCGAAGATTGACAGTGAACGTGTCCGTGAGCTTGCCAATGGACGTCCTGTTGTTACGACATCTCTACTAAAAGAGGAAGGCATCAATGATTTGGAAGAAGCGATTCAATCGCTGTTCTACACGGGTGCCATTGAAAGCGGGGATCTGACTTATGTCAGCAACACACGTCATATCTCTATTTTACAGCAGGCCAAACGTGCCATTGAAGATGCGCTTAGCGGCATCGAACAGGATGTCCCGATCGACATGGTGCAAATCGACCTTACAAGATGCTGGGAGCTTTTGGGCGAAATTATCGGAGATTCTGTCCACGAAAGCTTAATTGACCAGCTCTTTTCGCAATTCTGTTTAGGAAAATAATAAAAGGAGGAACTAGAATCATGGGGTATGAAGCAGGCCAATACGATGTGATTGTGATTGGCGCCGGGCATGCCGGTGTTGAGGCTGCCCTCGCATCTGCACGCCAAGGCGCCAAAACGCTTGTCTTGACCATCAACTTAGATATGGTTGCATTTATGCCATGTAATCCGTCTGTCGGCGGCCCCGCAAAAGGGATTGTCGTCCGCGAAATTGACGCGCTCGGCGGAGAAATGGGCAGAAACATCGATAAAACGCATATTCAAATGAGAATGCTGAATACTGGAAAAGGTCCTGCGGTCCGTGCATTGCGTGCCCAAGCAGACAAATTCCAATATCAGCACGAAATGAAAAATACGCTTGAAAAAGAACCAAACTTAACATTGCTGCAAGGAATTGTGGAGCGGCTGATCGTTGAAGACGGCGAATGCCGCGGTGTGATTACACAAACCGGCGCGCATTATCGTGCGAAAGCCGTTGTCATGACGACTGGGACATATTTAAGAGGGCGAATCATTCTTGGTGATCTGTCTTATTCAAGCGGTCCGAACAACCAGCAGCCTTCTATTAAGCTTTCTGAGCATTTGGAAGAACTGGGCTTTGACCTTGTTCGTTTTAAAACAGGTACGCCGCCTCGCGTCAAAAGCGACACGATTGATTACAGCAAAACGGAAATCCAGCCTGGTGACGATGTGCCTCGCGCTTTCTCATATGAAACAGTGGAATATATTACAGATCAGCTTCCTTGCTGGCTGACATATACAAGCCCTGAGACACATGAGATTATTGACAGCAACCTGCACCGTTCACCGATGTATTCCGGTATGATCAAAGGTACGGGCCCAAGATACTGCCCGTCCATTGAAGATAAAGTTGTCCGTTTTAATGATAAACCGCGTCACCAAATCTTCCTTGAGCCGGAAGGCAGAAATACGCAGGAAGTCTATGTCCAAGGTTTATCTACAAGTCTTCCAGAAGATGTGCAGCAAAGAATGCTTGCAACGATTCCGGGTCTTGAAAACGTGCAAATGATGAGAGCTGGCTATGCGATCGAGTACGATGCGATTGTACCGACACAGCTATGGCCGACACTTGAAACGAAAAAAATCACAAACCTGTTTACTGCAGGCCAAATTAACGGAACATCCGGTTATGAAGAAGCCGCAGGACAAGGAATTATGGCAGGAATCAATGCAGGTCGAAAAGCGCTTGGAAAAGAAGAAGTGATTCTGAGCCGTTCTGACGCCTATATTGGTGTTCTGATTGATGACCTTGTGACAAAAGGAACCAATGAACCATACCGTCTATTGACATCTCGTGCTGAATACAGACTGCTTCTTCGTCATGACAATGCTGATTTGCGTCTGACAGAAATCGGACACAGCATTGGATTGATTTCTGATGAGCGCTATGCAGCTTTTGAGAAGAAAAAAGCGGCAATTGAAGCGGAGAAAAAACGTCTGCATTCTGTGATTATCAAGCCGTCTCCGGAAAATCAAGAGTATATCCGTTCTCTTGGCGGAAGCGAATTGAAAGATGGCGTTCGCGGCACAGACTTGATGAAACGTCCTGAAATGAACTATGAAACAGTCACTAAACTGGCGCCGCCAGAAGTGCCGGTTCCGCAAGACGTGGCAGAACAAGTAGAAATCCAAGTGAAATATGAAGGATATATTGAAAAATCTCTTCAACAAGTGGAAAAACTGAAGAAGATGGAAAACAAAAAAATTCCGGATCGAATTGATTATGACGCAATTAAAGGGATAGCGACTGAGGCGCGTCAAAAGCTGAAAAATGTGCGTCCTTTGTCTGTTGCCCAAGCTTCCCGCATTTCCGGTGTAAACCCGGCGGACATTTCAATTCTATTGGTGTATTTAGAGCAGGGACGCATTGCGAAGATAGCCGAATAGAAAGGATGACGGCATGAATATTGAAGAATTCACTTCTAGTTTGGCGGAAAAAGGGATCTCCCTTTCTCCCCGTCAGCTGGAACAATTTGAGCTGTATTACGACATGCTGGTTGAATGGAATGAAAAAATCAATCTGACTTCAATTACAGAGAAAAAAGAAGTGTATCTTAAGCATTTTTATGATTCCATCACAGCCGCTTTTTATGTCGACTTCAATCAAGTGAACACGATTTGTGATGTCGGAGCGGGAGCGGGTTTTCCGAGTCTTCCGATTAAAATATGCTTTCCGCACCTCCATGTCACAATCGTGGATTCACTAAACAAACGGATTACGTTTTTAGAAAAGTTGTCTGAAGCTTTGCAATTGGAGAATACGACATTCTGCCATGACAGAGCTGAAACATTCGGACAGCGGAAAGACGTACGGGAAAGCTATGATATTGTGACGGCGCGAGCAGTTGCAAGACTATCTGTTTTAAGTGAACTTTGCCTGCCTCTGGTAAAGAAAAACGGTTTATTTGTTGCTTTAAAAGCCGCATCAGCTGAAGAAGAACTGAATGCAGGTAAAAAAGCGATCACAACGCTTGGGGGAGAACTTGAGAATATCCATTCCTTTAAGCTGCCTATTGAAGAAAGCGATCGTAATATTATGGTGATACGCAAGACAAAAAATACACCTAAGAAGTATCCAAGAAAACCGGGAACTCCTAATAAATCGCCAATTGAAGGGTAATTTAGACAGCCTGATATGACAATACCATCATATTTTCATCAAAATTGATGGATGTACAGCAGGAAAAACCATGAGAAAATAGAATTATAAAAATGGCAGTTTTTAAAGGTGGTGTAGGTACATGAAGCATTCATTCTCTCGTTTCTTCGGGCTTGGTGAGAAGGAACAGGAACCGGAGATTGCTGAACATGAAACAAACAAAGAAGAGATTCTGGAAATACCGGTAAATGCTATCGTTCCCAACCGTTTTCAGCCACGCACCATTTTCTCAGATGAAAAAATCAAAGAGTTAGCAATGACCATTCATACACACGGCATTATTCAGCCGATTGTTGTCAGGCATACAGAAGAAGAAGGCCAATACGAACTCATTGCAGGTGAAAGACGCTGGAGAGCGGTGCAATCGCTCGAGTGGGAAAAGATTCCGGCTATTATTAAGGATTTTTCCGACACGGAAACCGCTTCTGTGGCGTTAATTGAAAACTTGCAGCGGGAAGAACTGTCTTCTATTGAGGAAGCGCATGCCTATGCTCGGCTTCTTGAGCTGCATGACTTAACACAGGAAGCACTCGCACAGCGTTTAGGAAAAGGGCAATCCACAATTGCGAATAAGCTGCGGTTATTAAAGCTGCCTCAGCCGGTCCAAGACGCGATTATGGAGAAGAAAATCACTGAGCGTCATGCCAGAGCGCTGATTCCGCTGAAACAGCCTGAGCTCCAAGTCACACTGCTCACAGAGATTATTGAGAAAAGCTTAAATGTAAAGCAGACGGAAGACCGCGTGGTGAAAATGCTGGAGCAAGGCCAGAGAAAACCAAAGCCGAGACGCAAAGCGTTCAGCAGAGATACAAGAATTGCAATGAACACGATTCGCCAGTCACTATCAATGGTTGAAGACAGCGGTGTAAAATTGAATACGGAAGAAGAAGAATTTGAAGAATATATTCAATTAACGATTCGCATACCAAAATAAAAGCTCTCCTGATAAGCAGGGGAGCTTTTTGTGTTTGTGGTAAAAGGAAATTAATTACTTTTACTGAATATTATTATATTAGAATTCTTTTCTTTGAGCTTGTGGATAAATTCTTCAGTATTTTGCGGTGAAATCACAGCATGTCCCCATCCCCCCTGATAATATATCGTGATGGCATGACGAGAGCCGATCAGACGAAAACCTGACCACAGCTTCTTTTTTTGAACCACTTTTTCGATTTTTTCGTAAGGAATTTGATGTTTGATCAGTCCGGCTTTAATGATCAGGTGGTGCTCCTTCAATACATATTTCAGGTCAATAAAGCTCCAAATGATGAGCACATTTAAAAGAGTCAGCAGAGCAAAAATGATCCAGCCTGAAACCCTTACATTTCCCAGCACAAAAGGAACAATGGCATCCGCTTGTAGCAGTAATATGAGAAACACGATCATCAGCGTAACGGGTATATCTCTCTTTGTTTTATAAACCATATTCTCACCGTCCTGTACATTCTGCACTGTAACTTCTTCTTTTTTTCTTTAAGAAATTCCTTTTTTAAGTCAAAAAAACATAGAAATTACAGAATTTATAAGAGAAAGCATATAGCGTGCTTGAATTTTCAATTATTTCCTTTCTGAATTGGAACAAAATGATGAAAAAAATGAAACGCTTTAATCTTTTTTTGATAGAATAGAAGCAAGATAGTACATGTTCATGTGAAAGTAGGTGACATCGTGGGAAAAATCATAGCAATTACGAACCAAAAAGGCGGAGTCGGCAAAACAACGACGTCTGTCAACCTTGGGGCATGTTTGGCTTACATAGGGAAAAGGGTTCTGCTGGTAGATATTGATCCGCAGGGAAATGCGACAAGCGGATTAGGGATTGAAAAAGCCGATGTAGAGCAGTGTGTGTACGATATTTTAGTAGATGATGCAGATGTAATAGATATTATTAAAGCAACGACAGTAGAAAACTTGGACGTGATTCCTGCGACGATTCAGCTTGCTGGAGCTGAAATCGAGCTGGTTCCGACGATTTCAAGAGAAGTGAGACTGAAGAGGGCGCTTGAAGCAGTAAAGCAGAATTATGATTATATTATCATTGATTGTCCGCCGTCATTGGGACTGCTGACGATTAACGCGCTTACTGCCTCAGATTCCGTTGTGATTCCTGTACAGTGCGAATATTACGCCTTAGAGGGGCTCAGCCAGTTATTAAATACAGTACGCCTTGTGCAAAAGCATTTGAATACTGATTTAATGATTGAAGGAGTATTGCTGACAATGCTTGATGCCCGGACCAATCTCGGCATTCAAGTGATTGAAGAGGTTAAAAAATATTTTAGAGATAAAGTATATAAGACGGTTATTCCACGTAATGTCCGTCTGAGCGAGGCACCGAGCCACGGAAAACCCATCATTTTATACGATCCGCGGTCAAGAGGTGCGGAAGTATATTTAGATTTAGCAAAGGAAGTGGCTGCGAATGGCTAAAGGCCTTGGAAAAGGGATTAATGCGTTGTTTAATCAGGTCGATTTGTCTGAAGAGACTGTTGAAGAAATTAAAGTTGCCGATTTACGCCCTAATCCTTATCAGCCAAGAAAACACTTTGATGACGAGGCATTAGCTGAACTAAAAGAATCCGTGCTGCAGCATGGCATTCTCCAGCCGCTTATCGTCAGAAAATCTTTAAAAGGCTATGATATTGTTGCAGGTGAGCGGCGTTTTCGTGCGGCAAAGCTGGCGGGTTTAGACACGGTTCCGGCGATTGTCCGTGAATTATCAGAGGCATTAATGAGAGAAATTGCTTTACTGGAAAACCTTCAGCGTGAAGATTTATCGCCGCTTGAAGAGGCTCAGGCCTATGACTCTTTGCTGAAGCACTTAGATCTCACACAAGAACAGCTTGCCAAACGTCTTGGCAAAAGCAGACCGCATATTGCGAATCATTTAAGATTGCTGACATTGCCAGAAAACATTCAGCAGCTTATTGCCGAAGGTACGCTTTCTATGGGGCATGGCCGCACGCTTCTTGGCCTGAAAAACAAAAATAAGCTTGAACCGCTTGTACAAAAGGTCATTGCAGAGCAGCTCAATGTTCGTCAGCTTGAGCAGCTGATTCAGCAGTTAAATCAGAATGTTCCACGTGAAACAAAGAAAAAAGAACCCGTTAAAGACGCAGTTCTAAAAGAACGGGAATCCTATCTCCAAAATTATTTTGGAACAACAGTTAATATTAAAAGACAAAAGAAAAAAGGCAAAATCGAAATTGAATTTTTCTCTAATGAAGATCTTGATCGGATTTTAGAGCTATTGTCTGAACGTGAATCGTAAAAAAAGAAACCATCTTTCCAGCGAAGATGGTTTCTTTTTTTATATTCGCCCAGTGAGCCGTTGCAGCGGGCTAAGGCGTTCCTGCCTCCACTCTGTTCGATCTGTTAAACTCAATCCTTCAGCAAGAACATTTGCCATATTCATGACCAAGTTCAGCCTTGTATTTTGTAAAACAAAGTATTCCATAAAACCACTCACATTCACAATTCCATTAATATGAAGATCTCCCACTTCAGGCAGGTCTTTTTGCACTCCGGCTCCGGGCTTTAATGGCCCGTCTCCGATTTGAAACGATCCTACACTTTTGACGCGTCCTAAGCATGCATCGACTGCTATAATAAATGGATTTTTATGTAATTTTTGAATGTCATTGATTTTATCTTTCATATTCACAGCATGGACTGGGTCAGATAAGGTACCATAGACATGAAATCTGGTGAGCTGCATCTGTTTGAGTTTCATTCCTACGAGCGGGCCTAATGAATCACCGGTTGAACGGTCTGTTCCGATACAAACCACGACAATTGGTTTGCCGGCAGCTTTACGTAAGGATGATGAAAGGATGGTTTGGATTTGTTTTGCTGCAGCTGCATCTGTATGTGAAACATATTGCTTTACTCGTTCCTGAGAAGAAAAAAGCCCGCCTTTTCGATTCATAGGTTTCACTTCCTTGTTATAGTAGGTAACAGAATAGCTATGGTGTGTATGTAGATATGTAAGGTTGTTTACAGTATATCCAGCAGTACGGTCTTTTATGCTTTGTGTATGGGATAGGATATTTTTTGAAATGGAGGGTATTAATGGTTGTCTGCCGGACATTGATTTCGGCGGCATCGGGTATCTGGATGAAGATGCATACAAAGGAATGTTAGAACAAGTGAAGGATGAGGTTCATTCCTTATTTCCGCGGACAAATTAATATCGGTTTTCGACTGCCTGCATTGGCAGTCTTTTTTTATGTGTATTTCGTATGATAATTTCACCTTGTGGTCAATGTCTATGAAAATATGGCATTTTTGCTTTGTGTTATTTATATAGTAGCAATAACAGGAACAAGCTGAACTCTGTGCTATGAGGTGATGATGTTGTGGAGAGCCGGAATGAAGTGGATGCTGCTCATATTAGGGAGCCTGATCGGGGCCGGATATGCGAGCGGTCAGGAGATATGGCAGTTTTTTGGGGCGGAAAGCGGACTTGCTATTGTGCTGTTTACAATCATGTTCATTTTTTCGTCTTATATTGTGATGAAAATCGGTTTTAAGGTTCAATCCACTCATTTTCTGCCGGTTCTGGAACATTTGATGGGACCATGGCTGGCGAAAATTTATGATGTCCTCATCGTTTTTTATTTGTTTTCGACGACTATGGTGATGATTGCCGGAGGCGGTGTGACCCTGCAAATGTACAAGCTTCCTTTCTGGTGGGGAATCGCGCTGATTTGCATCGTGACAGTGTGTTTGTTTTTCTGGGATGTGAAAGGAATATTATCAGTAAATGGCTTTTTGATACCTGTTTTAGTAGCGGGGCTGCTGTATGCGCTGATCTCCTTTCAGAGCACCCATCACCATACATGGACGATAGATTTGACGCGGCAGTATAACTGGCCTGCGAGCATTACGTTTACCTCTTTAAATATCCTTTCAGTTGTCGCGATTTTATCCTCCGTTGGGAAAGAAATGAAAGGACTCGGAGAAGCGAAAATCGCAAGTGTGGCAAGCGGACTTATTTTTGGCGTGATCTCTTTTGTTTATAATGAAACGTTAGTGGATCTGGCGGGCTCCCTTTCTCAGTTTGAAATACCGTTGTTTGCCGTTTTGGAGGGGGCGCCTTATTTCCTTTTTTTATGTATGACGGCGGTGCTGTGCCTGGCGATTTACACGACGACGGTGGCTGGTTTGCTGGGGCTGTCCAGCCGGCTGATGGCGTTTGTTCGTATGCCGAGATGGATGATTGTGTTGATTCTGTTAGCGTTGATGGTGCCTTTTACTTCTTTCGGATTTTCTGATTTAATCGCGTTCTTGTACCCGATATACGGGATGCTGAATTTATATTTGTTAGTTTGTCTGCTGTTATATCCTATTTTAAGTAAATGGAAATAAGAGGATATCTTTCTTTTCGGATATCTTGATTGCTCTTATGATCGGTTTTTTTGTACAATAGATACAGCAGTTTATGAAAAGAGGTGAAGGGTCTTGGCGGATAAAGACTTTGGCCTGAATGATATCGTAGAAATGAAAAAACCGCATCCATGCGGAGCGAACAGCTGGAAAATTATACGCATGGGAATGGATATTCGAATTAAGTGTGAGGGATGCTCTCACAGTGTAATGATTCCGAGAAAAGAATTTGAAAGAAAACTAAAAAAAGTACTAGTCAAGCATGAGGAGCCTACTTCGTAAAAAGGCCTGCACTCATGCTTTTTCATATAGTAGGTAAGGAGAAGACGGCGATGAGCAAAGTGCATCAGTCAGCATGTCCGCTGAATTGCTGGGACAGCTGCGGTTTTTTGGTGACTGTTGAAGACGGAAAGGTAACAAAAGTGGACGGAGATCCAAACCATCCGATTACGGAAGGCAAAATCTGCGGCCGCGGCAGAATGCTTGAGACAAAAACAAATTCGCCTGAGCGGCTTTGCTATCCGATGAAAAAGCAAAATGGCGAGTTTGTGCGGATTTCCTGGGAGCAGGCGCTTGATGAAATTGCCGATAAGCTTCGGGAGATCAAGGAAACGTCAGAAACGACTGCTGTTTTGCACAGCCATGATTATGCGAATAACGGTTTGTTAAAAGCGCTAGATCAGCGTTTTTTTAATGGATATGGCGGCGTGACTGAAATCGTCGGAAGCATATGCTGGGGCTCCGGTATCGAGGCGCAAAGCTGGGATTTCGGCCGTTCGTATGGGCACGGCCCCCTTGATATTTACAACAGCAAACATGTTGTTGTGTGGGGAAGAAATGTATCCAGAACGAATATGCACTTATACCATCATTTGCAGCAGGTGAAGAAAAAGGGTGCCACGCTTACAGTGATTGATCCGATCTTCAACCCGACTGCCAAGCTTGCAGACCGCTATATCTCAGTAAAGCCGGGAATGGACGGCTGGCTTGCGGCAGCTGTTTTGAAGGTTCTGATTGAGACAGGAAGAACGGATGAGACGTTTATTTCTGAGCACTCTGTCGGTTTCGATGATGTAAAAGAGCTTTTGAACACCGTTTCCTTAGAAGAGTTTATTGTGAAAACAGAAGCTTCTATGGAGGAGCTGGAGTATCTGGCCGGTTTGTATGCTGACGGCCCGGTGTCTACTTTTATGGGGCTTGGCATGCAGCGATATAAAAACGGCGGCGAAACGATTCGCTGGATTGATGCACTTGTTGCGGCAAGCGGAAATGTTGGAATTAAAGGCGGCGGCGCGAATTTCGGTAACGTTCAGATCGGTGAGAGCTTTGCAAAAGCGAAGCTTACGCTGCCGGAATTAAAAACAGCATCACGCTCATTTTCAATGATGACACAGGCTGAAGAGGTGTTGACTGCTGCTGATCCAGCGATTGAGATGATTATCGTGACGTGCGGAAATCCGCTGACTCAGGTGCCGAATACCAATAAAGTAAGACAAGCGTTTGAAAACGTGCCGATGACGGTAGCGATTGATTCTATCATGACAGATACGGCAAAACTGTGTGATTATGTGCTGCCGACTGCCACTGTTTTTGAAGAAGAGGATATCTACTATTCCAGCATGTATCATCATTACGTTCAGTACGGGAAGAAGCTTGTGGAGCCGCAGGGTGAAGCGAAGTCGGACAGCCGGATCTGGTCAGAGCTTGCAAAACGCCTTGGATTTGGCGAGCTGTTTGAATACAGTACTGAAGAATTTTTGGAGATGGGGCTTTCTTCATTGGAAGCAGAGGAAGTGACACTAGAGCGATTGAAAGAAAAAGGCCACCTCCCTCTTCCAGTTAAGCAGGTGCCGTGGGATGATTATAAATTTTTGACGCCGAGCGGAAAATTTGAATTTACTTCGTCGTTAGCTGAGGAAAAAGGGTTGAGCGGCTTGCTTCAATTAAACGTGCCCGAAGAATCTGTTTTCCATAATGAGGAGTTGGCTGGAAAGTATCCTTACACGCTTTTGTCCATTCATCCCCAGCGTTCTAATCATTCTCAGCATGTGCCGTTTATTGAAAAGCTTCAACATATTCAAGTGGATATTTCTCCAGATATAGCGGCTGAGCAGGATCTTCAGGACGGAGACGAGGTTGCCATCTTTAATGACCGCGGGCGCTTGACGGGCAAGGTGAAAGTGATGAGGCAGGCTCACCCGAAGACGATTAATATAGATGAAGGCATGTGGGCGGCTTTTGGAGGTTCAGTCAATGCACTGACAAATGATACAAATTCCGATAATGGAATGGGAAGTACGCTTTTTGACTGTTTAGTAGGCTTGAAAAAAGCATAATCAAAGGACTTGGCAGGCTGAAAATGCAGTTTTGTCAGCTTGTCTTTTCCAGTGAACCTCCTTATAATTGCTCTAGGTTCAAAATACGTTTACACAATGACGGTTTTATATAGAGGAGATGAAAGAATGGCTTTAACAGCTGGAATTGTTGGTTTGCCAAACGTCGGGAAATCAACACTATTTAACGCAATTACACAGGCCGGTGCTGAATCAGCCAACTACCCGTTCTGTACGATTGATCCGAACGTAGGGATTGTAGAAGTACCGGACGAACGTCTGCAAAAGCTGACTGAGCTGGTCAAACCGAAGAAGACTGTGCCGACTGCTTTTGAATTTACTGATATTGCCGGTATTGTAAAAGGCGCATCTAAAGGAGAAGGTCTCGGCAATAAATTCCTTTCTCACATTCGCCAGGTTGACGCGATTTGCCACGTTGTCCGCGCTTTTTCTGATGATAATATTACACACGTTTCCGGAAAAGTTGATCCGATTGATGATATTGAAACGATCAACCTTGAGCTGATCCTCGCTGATATGGAAACGGTTGAAAAGCGGATTACACGCGTCAGCAAACTTGCGAAGCAAAAAGATAAAGACGCTGTATTTGAGTTTGAGATTCTGTCTAAACTGAAAGAAGCGTTTGAGAATGAAAAGCCTGCACGTTCTGTTGAGTTTACTGAAGAGCAGCAAAAGCTTGTAAAGCAGCTTCATTTACTGACTTCGAAACCTATTTTGTACGTGGCGAACGTAAGTGAAGATGAAGTGGCTGATCCGTCTGGCAATGAAAATGTAGCGAAAATTCGCGAGTACGCTGCCGGCGAAAACGCGGAAGTTATCGTTGTGTGTGCGAAAATCGAATCGGAAATCGCTGAGCTTGAAGGCGAAGAAAAGCAAATGTTCCTGGAAGAGCTGGGCATTGAAGAATCAGGTCTTGATCAGCTGATCAAAGCGTCTTACTCCCTTCTTGGCCTTGCAACATATTTCACAGCCGGAGAACAGGAAGTCAGAGCTTGGACATTCAAAAAAGGCATGAAAGCCCCTGAATGTGCAGGAATTATTCATAGTGACTTTGAGCGCGGCTTCATTCGTGCTGAAACTGTTGCTTATGAGGATCTTCTTGCGGGCGGCGGCATGGCAGGAGCCAAAGAAGCAGGAAAAGTCCGTCTTGAAGGAAAAGAGTATGTGGTTAAAGACGGAGATGTTATTCATTTCCGATTTAATGTATAGGATGCAGTTGTAAAGGGACAAGAGCTTTGGTATAATATAAAATTGTGAGTAATAGAATTATTGCTCCTTGCCCATTATGGGCCGCTTAGTCCAAAAGGAGGTGCAAACAGATGAGAAAGTACGAAGTTATGTACATTATCCGCCCAAACATTGACGATGAGTCTAAAAAAGCAGTTATCGAGCGTTTCAACAACGTTCTGACTTCTAACGGTGCGGAGATCACTGGAACAAAGGATTGGGGTAAACGTCGTCTTGCTTACGAAATCAACGATTTCCGCGACGGTTTCTACCAAATCGTAAACGTTCAATCTGACGCTGCGGCAGTTCAAGAATTTGACCGTCTAGCTAAGATCAGTGACGATATCATTCGCCACATTGTTGTTAAAGAAGAAGAATAAGCAATTTTGAAATATATAATGGTAAAAGGTGGTCTTTCTTATGCTTAACCGAGTTGTATTAGTCGGAAGACTGACAAAAGACCCAGAGCTTCGTTATACGCCAAACGGTGCGGCTGTTGCTACGTTTACTCTTGCTGTGAATCGTACATTTACGAACCAGTCCGGAGAACGTGAGGCCGATTTCATTAATTGTGTCACTTGGAGAAGACAAGCCGAAAACGTTGCAAACTTCCTGAAAAAAGGAAGCCTTGCAGGCGTAGATGGCCGTTTACAAACAAGAAACTATGAAAACCAGCAAGGACAGCGTGTCTTCGTGACCGAGGTCCAAGCTGAAAGTGTTCAATTTCTTGAGCCGAAAAACGGAGGCGGTTCTGGTTCAGGTGGATACAACGAAGGAAATAGCGGCGGAGGCCAGTACTTTGGCGGAGGCCAAAATGATAATCCATTCGGGGGAAATCAAAACAACCAGAGACGCAATCAGGGGAACAGCTTTAATGATGACCCATTTGCCAACGACGGCAAACCGATTGACATCTCGGATGACGATCTTCCATTCTAATGAGATTATCACCTAAATTGAAAAAGAAAGGAGGGAAATGACAATGGCAGGAGGACGCAGAGGCGGTCGTGCGAAACGCCGTAAAGTGTGTTATTTCACTTCTAACGGTATTACGCACATCGACTACAAAGATGTAGATCTTCTTAAAAAGTTTGTTTCTGAGCGCGGTAAAATTTTACCACGTCGTGTAACTGGAACAAACGCTAAATACCAACGTAAATTGACTGCAGCGATCAAACGCGCTCGTCAAATGGCTTTACTTCCGTACGTAAGCGGTGAGTAAGCTTATACGTAAAGAGCAAGGACCTTCGGGTTCTTGCTCTTTTTTATAGGGGGATGAAACATGAAGCTGATTTCTTGGAATGTAAACGGCCTGCGGGCTGTCATGAGAAAGATGGATTTCCTCTCTTATCTGAAGGAAGAGGATGCAGATATTATATGTCTACAGGAAACAAAGATACAGGACGGCCAGGTTGATCTCCAGCCTGAAGGCTATCATGTGTATTGGAATTATGCAGTGAAAAAAGGATATTCCGGCACGGCTGTTTTTTCAAAACAAGAGCCGCTGCGTGTCATGTATGGTATCGGAATAGAAGAGCATGACCAAGAAGGCAGAGTGATTACGCTGGAATTTGAAAACATGTTTGTGATGACCGTTTACACGCCGAATGCGAAAAGAGGTTTGGAGCGGATCGATTACCGCATGCAATGGGAAGAGGCTTTATTATCTTATATTCTTGAATTGGATCAGAAAAAACCGGTCATTTTATGCGGCGATTTGAATGTAGCTCATCAGGAGATCGATTTGAAAAATCCAAAGGCAAACCGGAATAACGCTGGATTTTCTGATCAAGAAAGAGAAGCATTCACTCGTTTCTTAGAAGCTGGCTTTATTGACTCCTTCCGTCACGTCTATCCTGATCTTGAAGGTGCTTATTCCTGGTGGTCGTATCGTGCCGGCGCCCGGGACAGAAATATCGGATGGCGCATCGATTATTTTGTTGTGTCCGAAAGGCTTAAGGATCAGATTGAGGATGCCAGCATATCAGCGGATGTCATGGGTTCCGACCATTGTCCTGTTGAACTTATGATCAATATATGATGAGATAGCAGTAAGGAATTTACGCTTACTGCTTTTTTATATGAAAAAGGAGAAAGAGATGGCAAACATAAAAGAGATTGCAAGACTGGCAAATGTATCTGTTTCGACTGTTTCGCGTGTATTGAATCATCATCCGTATGTGTCTGAAGAAAAGAGAAAACTTGTTCATCAAGTCATGAAGGAATTAGATTACATACCAAATCGAACCGCAATCGATCTCATTCGCGGGAAAACCCATACGGTCGGTGTGATTCTGCCTTATAGCGATCATCCCTGCTTTGATAAAATCGTAAACGGAATCACTAAGGCGGCTTTTCAGCAAGAGTATGCAACGACCCTCCTCCCCACCAATTATAACCCCGCTATTGAAATCAAATATTTAGAGCTGTTAAGAACAAAGAAAATAGACGGTCTCATTATTACATCCCGCGCCAATGACTGGGACAGCATTTTAGCATATCAGGAGTATGGGCCGATCATCGCTTGTGAGGATACCGGAGACATTGGTGTCCCATGTGCGTACAACGACAGAAGAGCTGCTTATGCAGAAAGCTTGCGCTATTTAAAGAGCCGCGGACATGAGAATATCGCTTTTACGTGTGTCAGAGAAGCCGACAGGAGTCCGAGCACGGCTGACAAAGCTGCGGCCTATAAAGCCGTCTGCGGGAGCTTGGAAGACCGTCATATGCTGTCCGGTTGCAACGATATGAATGACGGTGAGCGGGCAGCTGAGCACTTTTATACGAGCGGAAGGGTTCCAACGGCTATCTATGCAAATAGTGATGAAGTGGCAGCTGGAATTCATGTATTTGCCCAAAAGAATAAATGGGATGTTGAAATCATTGGCGAGGGGAATTCTTCTATCAGCCGTGTTCTTGGTTTTCCGTCGCTTGATTTGAATCTTGAGCAGCTCGGCATCGCAGCATTCTCTCTATTTTTGCAGGATGAACCCATTGATATAAAAATTCAGCATCAATTCGAGAAAAAAGCTTGAACTGAAATGCATTTCATACCTTATAACTTCATTGAAGGTGAAGGAGGAGGAAGAAATGCGGATTGAACATACAGCGATCTGGGTCAAAGATTTAGAGCGAATGAAGGCTTTTTATGAAACGTATTTTAATGGCAAAGCGAACGATTTGTATCATAATGAGAAAAAAGATTTTAAGTCTTATTTTATTACGTTTGATTCCGGAGCAAGGCTGGAAATTATGAAAAAAGGAAATGTGACTGATCCGCCTTCACAAACGATGACAGGCTGGGCTCACATTGCCTTTTCTGTTGGAAGCCGAGAGAAGGTTGATGAACTGACTGATCGATTGAAGAAGGATGGTTTCGCAGTAGTAAACGGCCCGAGGACAACAGGAGACGGCTACTATGAAAGTGTGATTGAAGATGATGAAGGAAATTTGGTTGAGATTACAATTTGACATCGCGGAAACCCTGAGAGGATGTTGAAGGAATTGTAGTAAGATCAGTGCGGCAGAACCGCACTGACTTTTTTAAATTTGTTTCGCATTCGTGTTAGGGCCGAAGCAGATTAACAGCACGGAGCATGCGAGCCAGCAGCCGCCGATAAATAAAAAGACGCTGATATAGCCGAGCTGAACGGCGATAAACCCGACGAGCAATGAGCCGAAGATGTTTGAAAAGCGGCCGAGGCCATAGGCTAAACCGCTGCCAGACGAGCGGTATTCAGTCGGATAAGGTTCTGACGTATAAGCATATAAGTTCGAGGTGAAAACCCGTTCCGTGATATTGACGATAAAACCAAACACAATGATCATGATCGGAATAAAAGTCATGCCATATAAGAGACCGGCGATGGCCGTTAAAAACGCGCTGGCGGCTAAAATCCATTTTCTTTGAAATTTTTCAGAAATCATCGAACCAAGCAATGCGCCAAGAGGAGCGCCGACGGAGTGCAGTACGTTATACCACAATGTATTTTCCATTGTGACGCCATTGCTTTTTAGCAGGCTGGGAACCCATGAGGCAAATCCGTAAAATCCAAACGTTTCAAAAATCCATACAGCAGATAAAACGATGGTGATTTTGAGGTTTCTTCCTTTCAATAATCCTGCGTAACCCGCATGTTTCTGAACAGTTTCGCTTACTTTAGGCTGAGCTGGTGCCGGAAGCGGGCCTTTCTCCTGTTCAACCTGCTCCTCAATTCGATTGAGGATCGCATCGGCTTTCGCATATTCACCGCGATTTTCGTGCCAGCGGGGTGACTCTTCCAGACGGCGGATAAAGAAAAAATAAATAAGGCCGACGGCACCCCATACAAATACAAGCCTCCATCCCCATGAACCGAGCGGAATGACAAAGGCAGACACAATATTGGTGATCGGAACGCCGATCAATCCAATCATGGCACAGAAAGAAATATATTTTCCGCGGACACTGGAAGGGAAAAATTCCGCCAAATAGCTATTGGTAATGACCATGGCAGCTGCGACACCAAACCCGGTGAGAAAACGGAAAGTCATTAAAGACGGGATGTCCCATGCTGCTGCATTGCATAGCGATGCGATTGAGAAAACGAACACAAAAAGATTTAAGGCCTTTTTTCGGCCAATTCGATCAGACAGCCTTCCTCCCAGTGATGCGCCTAAAAACATGCCTAAAAACGAAGCCGCCGTTACATTGGCAATGGTTGAAAGCGGGATGCCCCAATGCTCGATCAGTGCCGGCGCTACATTGCTGAGGGTAAATAAATCTGCAAGATCGAAGAAATAAACAATGCCGAGAGCGGTTAATACTTGGAAGTGAACGCGAGAAATCGGAAGGCGGTCTAAACGATTCGCTGCGTTTGAGAAAGGATGTGTGTTCTTCTGTTTGAAGATCGTATTCATAAAAAACCCCCTTTTGAGTAGTAAGAAAAGACTGAAAATTCCCCTCTTGGGAATATTATAAGTATCTTGATTCATTGGCGACAGAGTTCAAATCACTAGATGGAAGAACTAAATTCGCACTTTTTATGTTCATTTTGCTAAAAAGATTTCCAAAACAGTAGATTCATAGACCAAATTATGCAAATATATAGTAATATTCTCATTGAAAGGAAGAGACATAGAAGGAATGAATTCATTTATCCGTCCTATAGAAGGAAACAATACGTTGTGGAGATATTTTTTCGCCTTTTTGGTGATGGTAGGGTTATATGTATTCGGGAATATTGCTTACCTTTTCGCGATACTGTTTACGGTTATTGTGAATCCCGATATCACGTTTGATTTGGATGAAGCTGTGCTGAGTGATCCTCTGGTTGATCTTTATTTGTCTCATGTTATTTATTTGTTTGCGATTCCAGGAGTATGGCTGGCTGTTCGCTTTATTCTGAAACTGCCTTTCCGAACTGTGATTACACCGAATGCAAAGGTCAATTGGCGGAGAATTTTCTTTGGCTTTATTGCTTATTTCTTGCTGATGATCGCCGTGCAATTGATTGATTTTGCGATTCATCCTGGCAGCTATTCAATGCAGGACTTCGATGCTTCACGGTTTATCTGGCTGCTAGCGGCGGCCCTCATTTTGGTTCCGTTTCAAACCTCAGCTGAGGAACTGTTTTTCAGAGGATTTTTGCTTCAAGCTTTCGGGAGAATGACGAAAAATCCTCTTATTTTGACATTGGTTGTCGGTGGCTTGTTTGGCGTATTGCATTTTGCGAATCCAGAGATGAACAATGGCGCTGTCTGGGCAGGAATTGAGTATTTAACGTTTGGTTTTGTGTGGACCTATTACACGATTAAAACAGGCAGTATTGAAATATCACTTGGCGCCCATGCCGCGAATAATATGTTTTTGTGTATGTTTATCACAGAAAAAAACAGTGTGTATGGAGGAATTCCCTCTTTATTTACGGTTACGCGGGGGAACCCGATGTGGGAGGCTTTATTTACGATAGCGGTCAACCTTGTTTTTGCGGGAATCGCGTTGTGGTACCATAAGAAATCACAAAATAAGCAGCAAGGGTCTTAATCCCTGCTGCTTATTAGTGTTTGGATGGCTTCTTCGATATTTGTTGTCGGCTGCTGGCAGGCGAAGTTTTCGCAAATATACACGGTTGTTTTGCCGTCTATGATGCGGTAGTCTGCCGCGAATGGCGCAATGTCTTTGCATTCATCAGGATGCTCTGCCACCAGAATAGAGTCGTTGGGCTTAAAGGCCTTTTGAAGTGCAGTTATGATTTGTTTTCTGGCTGGATCGTCTGCGCTGCCAAAAATAACGATTTCTTTTTTAGGCATCAGATGCTTTAACACGCTTTGCATAAAGAAAGCATGGCCACTTGGATACGCGTCGATGTCCGGCTTGAATACGGAGAACATCGTTTCCGCTTTTTCAATCAGTGATAAGTCGCCTGTAACCTGTCCAAGGCGGAGAAGCTGCACGGCTGCCACGCTGTTTCCGGAAGGCACGGCGCCGTCGTATACTTCTTTTTCCCGGACGATTAAGGCTTCTGCATCGTGTCCGGTGAAATAGAATCCGCCATGCTCCTCATCCCAAAATAAGCCGATCATATCGTCTGTCAGTTTCTTCGCTTTTCGTAAATAAGAAAGATCAAACGAAGCTTCATAGAGATCCAGATAAGCCCATAAGAGAAAAGCGTAATCGTCGATGAAACCTTTGTTTTTCACTTCGCCGTCTCGATACCTGACCATTACACGGCCGTCGATGATTAACTTGTTTTCAATAAATGTGATGGCGTCTTTCGCTAAGCTGAGATATTTCGGTTCCTGGTATACCTTTGCCGCTTTGGCGAGCCCTGCGATCATCAGCGCGTTCCATGACGTCAGCACCTTATCATCGACATGCGGATAGGTTCTTTCTTCGCGTATCTTCAAGAGCTGTTGTCTTGCGTCCTCGAGCTTGAGGTTGAGCTCTTCCTCAGTTAAACCGGCATCAGCTTTGAGTTGTTCCCACTTTGTGTGAATCAGATTCGGAATATTTTTGCCTTCAAAATTCCCTTTTTCAGTGATGTCATACACTTGGCAATACAGCGTTCCAAGATCGTCTCCGAGCGTTTTCAAGATTTCATCCTTTGACCACACGTAGTATTTTCCTTCTTCTCCTTCTGTGTCCGCGTCTAAAGCGGAGAAAAAGCTTCCATCCTCATGGGTCATTTCCCGCTGAATGAACGTGATGATCTGCTCGCAAATCTCTTTATACCGGCTGTTTTGCGTGACCTGATAGGCTTCTGTATAAGCGGTCAGCAGCAGTGCATTGTCGTACAGCATTTTTTCAAAGTGGGGAACGAGCCACTCGTCATCGGTCGAGTAACGGGCGAATCCATAGCCAATATGATCGTAAATGCCGCCATTCGCCATGCTGTCCAGCGTTTTCGTCACGTTGTATAAAGCATTCTCCTGCCCCGTATTGTGATGATAACGAAGCAAATACATCAGCATATGGGGCATCGGAAATTTTGGAGCCTGTCCGAAGCCGCCGTAGATCGTATCAAACCCGTTGGCAAGCTGCTGGAATGTCCGGTGAGTTGCTGACTCGCTAAGGCCTTCGCCTGATTTTGCAGCTGTTTTGGTCTGCAAATGTTTAGCGGCATTTTCCGCAATATCCTCGACATGCTCGCGATCATTCGCAAACGTCTCAGACAGATGCTCAAGCACATCAACGAAACCGGGACGATTGAATTTACTTGTCTTTGGAAAATATGTACCCGCGTAAAACGGCTTCTGGTCAGGCGTAATAAACACATTCAGCGGCCAGCCGCCCTGCCCGGTCATCAGCTGGCAGATTCTCATATAAACAGAATCCACATCAGGCCGCTCTTCCCTATCGACTTTAATCGTCACAAACCGTTCATTGAGAAGGCGTGCGATTTCTTCGTCCTCGAAGCTTTCGTGGGCCATGACGTGGCACCAATGACATGTCGAATAGCCGATGCTGACAAGAACCGGCTTGTTTTCGCGTTTTGCTTTTTCGAAGGCTTCTTCTCCCCAGGGATACCAGTCTACTGGATTATAAGCGTGTTGAAGCAAATAAGGGGATTTCTCTGTGATTAATCTATTGGGCTTATTGTTAGTGGGCATTGGATCACCTTCTTTCATTTGATATATGTAGATTAAATACATTCGTTAATATAACACTTTTTTTGAATTTTAATTCTTTTAACGTTTGAGCTTATTTATATGATCTGCCCAACTATCCGATATTTCATGCCCCATTGGTTCAAACTGTTTTCCGATATCGCATAACAGTTTATATGTTTCTGACTCTAACTTTTTAAGACGTTTTGTATGAGTACCATTTAATGCATTTTTTTCAGCATATTTTTCGTATTTTTGTTGTAACTGTATAGCGTTTTTGATGTATTTGGTGTTTTTTGTTCCTACTTTATCTAATAGGTCAGCATAGCTTAAAGTCGTGTATGCAAAATTTAACCCTTCCATTTTTAAAAGTAAGAAATACAGTTTAGTAAATAATAAAATGCCTTCGATTTTCTTTTTTATATTCGGTGAGTAAACACCTATTTCTTTACTTATCTTAATGTAGTCTGTTATGAATATGTCACACAATTTTATAGTTTTATCTATCGAGAGAAACTGCTTGCCTAATTTGTTAGTTGATTTGATATCCTGGTATTGCATTATTAACTCTAGATTCGCATATTTGAGGTTATCACCTATTAAAGAAAATGCTTCTAAGAATAATTTTTCGGGATTAAAATAATCATCTTCGTCTGCGAAATCTTCTTCATCCTTATAGTTGAAAATGATATCAGTTTGTTTATCGATTTCTTTGTAAAGATAGTTTGTTACATGATGAATTGTAGGAGAATACAGGTTTTGAAAACTTTCTTTTTTCTGTTTAAGGTCTTCCCTTTTTTGAGAGTAACGATGAGAAAAAACTTGTCCTAAAAAAGCGGCGGTGAGTGTGCCGGCAACTGTAAAAACGGTTCCCCATTGAATACCCCAATCAAGCCCAACAAGCCAATTCATACTGTAGTACCCCATTTCTGATTTTATGAATTTATAATTGTTAATCTGTTTTGGTTTATTGCTATATTTGGTGAAAGAAGATTCATATGTCTTACTTTATGTTCCACAATGGGTACAGGGAGTTGAAAAAAAGAGGCTATTTGATTTAGTGTCCAGTTTTGTAATTGTGACGCTTCATTAGTCAGAACATAATCAGGTAAAAGTAATTCAGTTGCAAAGATGTTCGCCTGATGTTCTAACTTCTCACCTAGAACTAGAGAGCAGTTTTCCATTTTGAATGTGTTTAAGTTTTTATGGAGAAAATAATGCCCTAGTTCATGAGCGATTATGATTTTGGTGTTTTGGTATTTTTGATTTACCTGTATTAAATAATGATGATGTTTTTTGTAATATTGAAGAAAGCCTTTGATGCGACCTAAATTACTTTTTAAGATTGAAATGTTGAGGTTGCCGCATATTTCGTAGACATCGTTTGTTCCGTGTTCCTGAATAACTCTTTCTGCTTTATTTTTGATATTTTTTGAAGTATAGATAAGAATCACTCTTTCTTTTTCATTGCGTCAACGAATTTCATTCCATTGATTAATGCCTGTTTGATTAAGCGAGCAGTTTCCTCATCAATATCCCCGTCCTTCATAAAAAGGAGAGTTTCTTCATTTTTTAATTCTTCAATAGCTTCATTTAATGTTTCATCCAGCTTGGACATATTCTTTGGTTTACGTCCTAATAGATAATCCGTTGATACATCGTATAAATCACTTTTCCACTAAATAAATTCCCTCTTTTAGTTCGATAACCTAACTGGTTTAGATTTATAGCAATATTATCGACACCCATTCCATCTAAAACCAACTGAAAAGCCAACTTGACACCCTTTGCCCGTTCTTTATCAATTACCACTCTTTTTTCTAAAGGGTTATAAATATAGCCAAATGGCGGGGTTCCGTTTGACCACCTGCCTAACTTTGCACTATCCTTTTTTCCTTTCCTTAGCTGCGCCTTTATATTTTCATACTCCCAGTTATTTACGAACCCAGTGAACTTTAACGCTTGCAAATCTTCTTGGATTTCTAAGTCATATATACGCTCACTATCGGTAACAAAGAGGACATCTTCTTGTCTTAATAAACTCATAAATTTAGGTGTTTCAGCATCGTCTCTAGTAACACGTGTAAGGTTAACAGATAAAACAGCATCAAAAAGGTTTTCTTTAATTTCGCATATCATTTTTTGATACTCCGGTCGATTTTCATCCATTGAACTGCCAACTTCTTGGAACAACTTAATTTCCCAGTTGTTTTTTTCTGCAATATCTAACAAACGTTTTCTGTGTTTTGCTAGCGTTTCTTCAGTCTCTTCACCTTCGTTATTGCGTGATTTTCTGAGATAAATGGCGACTCGTTTAATCCTTTCCTTTAGTTCCATACTATATCACCTTCAAATGTAATATAATTATATTATAGGTTAAGATTTCTTTTTTATTAAGAAGTTGTAAAATATAAAGGGGCAGAATTATGGAGAAAACACCAATAGATCCAAGTGCGATTATAGTAGATGTTGTTCAAAAAAACTTAGAGACTATCTGCAAAAAGGTTTTTGGCTTCAGTAAAGATAAAGTTGCAGATTATCAAATTAAAACACAAAATGCTTACCAAGGATACTTAAACAGAGCAGTTGACAAATATGGAAAGGTAAAGACACTTATTCACAAAAGTATTCCCATTAATTTATATGATTTTTATGTCCATACAGATTTAAAGTGTGAAGACAGTATTATTTCTACTGAAAATATAAATGGGATTTTACAAGTTAGTAATTCTAGTATGGTCTTAGGAACTGGTGGAACCGGAAAATCAACACTTTTTAAACATTTATTTATAAGCGCTTTATATACTTCTGATAAAATACCCATTTTCCTACCTCTTAGGAATGTAAATGATTCCGAGCAATCTCTAATTGATTGTATGTACGAGACAATTAATAGTTTAGGCTTCACCTTAGAAAAAAAATATTTTTTGGAATCTCTTGATACAGGTATATATATATTCTTATTCGATGGATTTGATGAAGTAGAAGACAGCAAACAACAGAAACTAATTAAAGAGATTGAAGTATTAATGGATAAGTACCATCAAAATAGTTTTTTGGTGTCATCAAGAGAATCAGATAGTTTATCAGTGGGATGGGATGGTTTTATTGAGTTTAAAATGCTACCTCTTAGTAAAGAAAAGTCTATTAAATTAATTGAAAAACTTCCCTACTATGATGAAGAGGTTAAGTCAAGGTTTTTAAAAACATTAGATAAATCGCTATACAAAAAGCAAAAAGATTTTTGCTCTAACCCTTTGTTATTAACCTTAATGTTACTGACATTTGAAGAGTTTGCAGAAATTCCTGATAGAATGCATGTTTTTTATGGTCAAGCATACGATGTTCTAGACCGAAAGCATGACGCCACTAAGCCTGGTTTTAAAAGAAAGAAAAAAACAGACGTTTTTAATTTAGGATCTGATGGTTTTTCTAAGATACTCGAGACAATTTCTGCTTTAAGCTATTTTGAAAATAAATTATCATTTTCAACTCAAGAACTAACTAGTTATATAAATAAAGCAAAAGTATTAGAAAGATTAGAATTTAATTCTCAATATTATATTGATGACTTGATTGAAGTTGTGTGTATATTAATAATTGATGGTTTGAAATATTCTTATCAGCATCGCTCATTTCAAGAATACTTTACTGCCACTTATATAAACAGACAACCTGGAGAGCAACAGAAAAAATTATTATATGGATTACTTAATTTTAAAAGTCGTTCCATAAACAGCGACCAAGTTCTAAAGATATTATTTGATTTAAACAGAACAATGGTCGAAAGACAATTATTTATTCCAGTACTTAAAGAGATGCAGGAGCAAGTATTCGCCGTAGGAATGAGTGATTATATTGTTGGAAGTCTTAAACATGTAATGCTAGACATTTCAAAAAAGTCTGATGGAACATTTTATTTAGCACCTGTTTATCCCATGGGGGAATCTGTAACATTTCCTTTGTTACAATTTTTAAGAAATAAATATTCTATATTTCCTGAATATTATCAAGTGTTTAAAGAACTGCATAACCAATATAGAAATATGATGTGGATTAAAGAAGTTCAAAGTTTGGATGAAATTAATTCCTTTCTTCAAATATTAAATTACGACGAACGAATCGATAAACAAATTAAAGGTATAATTGAATTTTTTGAACATAGTAAAGACCAAAATCAAAAAAATGCTCGACGACCAATTACACTAAATATAAACATATTAATGCAGAATGGCTGTTACGAAGCGAAACAAGAAATTCTCAGTATATTAAAATTTGTTGAACTTAGGATAAAAATAGGTCTGAGTGTATTAGAGAAATTAGAACATGAGCATCAAGAAATGAATCTGCTACTAGATGATTTTTTTTAGTATAAGTATCCCCTATTTTTAGAGTAGGGGATATTTTTATAGATTAACAATAAAGCAAGATATTATAACCTTCAATTATTTAAAGAATCAGTATATATAAGTCTAGTTGTTTAATGGTTGTAAGTGCATTGCAGTGGAAATCTGAATGTATTTTTTCTACTTTAACTATTATGCCACTAGTGACGAGTATGATAACCAATGCAAGTAAGCATACTATATTATGGATATTCTAATAGACATGGCATCAATGACGAGTAGGATAACCGAGGCTGGTCAGTATAGATATTGGAATCAATAGCGCTCATATTATAAAAGAAATTTGTAATGAAAAAAGACAACGATCTGTTGTCCTTTTTTTGTCTTAGAAAGCCTCATTATTCTTCTTTAAGTTAAGCCCGAGAATTGTTAGTAAGGAGAGAAATAAAACAAATAAAGGTAATATGAAGTATGTAACATAAGGGGTATCAACAAAATCACCAATTATTAAAGATATTCCTAGAATTGAATAATAAGAAATAGCAATTTTTGAATTATTTTTAAATCCAGCCTTAGAAACTAACCACATGTATTTATCTTTATTAGTCTTAACAAGTAAAGCACACATAATACTCATAAAACCTAAGAGAGATAAACCCAACTTTTGCACCGCCTATTATTATTTTTAATAATAATACTATCATAATATTCCAAAAAAATCTCTCTGTAATGGATCAAATTTGTTTGTGATTGTAAACAAGTTGGATCTCTGAATGTATTTTTTGGTTACTTTAGCAGACCTGCCACCAATTATTAGTTGAATAACCAATCTGAAAGTACAGAAATAGGCAAGGAAACCTTGCCCTTCATTTAATTTGATATCAAAGCAAATGCTTCTTTAATAAAGAGTTTTTCTTTTTCAGTTAACGGATCAAGAATATTGATTTGATCTTTCTTATTAAAATTAATCACATTATCTTTTGAGTTTTTAATTTTTAAAAGCGTTTTTCTATTAAGTGCTACAAAATCTTTTATAAAAAGTTGTGCTTCATTCGATTGGGGGCTTACATTTTCAATCACAAGGCTTTTCAACTTTGTAAATACTGAAAAATATTCTTTGTCTAAGTCTAATCTTTCATTGCTTCTAAAGTTGTAAATTGAGTTTTCGATTTGATTCAGTTCATCTAAGTTTTCTTCTTCCCAAAGGATAGAATGAATAATAAAACAAAAGATACTAGTATAGACTTTTTGTTGGTTTTCTAATATAGCAAACATATGGTTAAGTTGATCAATTGTCTGTTGTATTTTCTCTTGTTCTGCGAGGAGCTGCTTTTTTTTAAACATGATTGTATGCGTGATATCTCGTTTTTCAATTTGTTCGGCGACCAAAAAGTCTAAAATGTCCTTTAGGGAAAAACCTATAAATTTTAATGACTGAATTTGTTGCAGCCTTTTGAGATCTTTAAAACTATATAATCGATGTCCACCTTCATTATAATCACTCGGTTGAAGTAATCCGATTTTGTCATAGTATCTAAGAGTACGAATCGTTACACCAGTTCGCTTGGCTAATTGCCCAATTGTTAAAAAGTTATTCGACATATTATGCTCCTTTTGCTGCAATCTTTTTGTTTTTGATATATTGAATTGCAGGATACTGGTAAGGTTTTTGCATAGCTATGCAAATCATAGCAAATAAAATAATAATTGTTTCAATTGCTAATATAACGTACTTGACCCAAGGTGGTAAAAAACTGCTGCTTATAAAGAGGGGAATTAAAGTTAAATGGAAGTTTAGTGCTTTTCTGCTTGCTTCACGATAAAATATGTTCTTCTTTCGTTGCGAAAAAAACATAACGAGTGGAGGTAATACACCTAGAGCTAAAGAAATTCCTAACATCATCTGCACTAATAAAATTTCTTTTTTTGTGGGTTTCTTCATAAAAATCACCTTTCTTTCTAAACTTAAATATTAGTTTAAAAGATGACGTGAGGAGAGGATCAATAAATAATAAATAATTTTTAAACTAATAGGGATATTTCATGAAGTGCGGACTACAGATAACTAGTTTGGTTATTCTAACGAACATGGCACCAATGACATGTCGAATAGCCGAATTTAGTTACGTTCGACATGTTGTCATGACGTTGCTTCACAAAAAAAATTCAGGTTTTCTTGAAATGTTTTACTTGAGAAAATCAGTACTCATAATATATGATGGTCGGTTAACAGTACTTTCTTCTTCAACTAACACCCAGATAGTTTTAAATAGCGTTGGTGGCATAGAGAGAAGAACAATGTCCTAAAATGAAAGTGCCCACTAATCTAGCTTGATTTGGTTAAATTAAAGCTCTGCTCGATTAAGTAATAAATTTCTCCTTCTGGATCTGTACGTTCCAAAATAAGTGAAATCCAATGTTCCTTATCCATATGATATCCAGGAAGGATATTTTCCCCATTTCTTAAACTATCACTTATTTCAGGAGGACATTTTAGATTCAGAATATCTATTTCATCACTTCTATCAAATCCCAATTTTTCCGGGAGAACATTCATTATAAGACCGTACCATTTTTTGTTTGACTCATGTCTCAAAGCAGCATAGTGTGGGTATTTCTTCCACGGGTAATCAGGCGATGTACCGTATTTTTCTTTGACGTGTTTAAAGATATCTTCTCTTGTTAACATACTTCAATCATCCCTCCAACTACTTACGGTTAATTTCTTCTCTCTAATTCCATCTTTGAAAAAATCACAGGGATTTGTACTCAATGATCCTTGGTTGTCTATTTTGGTTACTTTAATAGACATGGCACCAACTGCATGTTGAATAACCGATCTACACCTTCTACAATCGCTGACGTAATCCCCAAACCCGTCTGTTGTTATCTAAGGATAGCGAATGTAATTAAAAAAAGTGAATAGTACTCAGTATATAGTATATAGCTACTCATTTGGAATGAATATGTTTATGTCAGATGGAATATATTGGGATTAAAGGGGGTTTACAGGAGCTTTCATTACTGATGCAGTAAATAATGATCCGCAAAAGGCGCTTGCTTTAATATTCGGTGAGGGTTTATTAACCTGTGTATCACAGGACTTAAAAGAATGGTCTGCTACTAAATGAACTGGAGTTGGACGTGACAATACCGACACTGCAGGATGGGTGTATGAAAAGCAATATTAGTATTATCTAACTGGCCATCTGGTATAAATGAAATTCCTGCAATTGTTGGTAGTGTAAAACGTGCAGTACGCCATGGTGAAGGAGCAGCCGGAAAAGTTTCATCCTTTCTTGCTGTTAAAAAAGAAGAAAAAGATTAAACATGAAATTTAACTTGGAGGAGGTTTAAACGATTGGGACAATCACGATTACCAAGCTCAGTTATTGTAGCTATGGCGTCAAAAAAGCATCGTTTATGGCATTATCTTTGGCATGGATTTCGAAACTCTTGGGAGGGACTTGATTGTAAAGATCGCGAAAAGTTATGTAAGACTCATCCAAATTGGGTGCCGCCACGCCCAGCACTCGATGCCGATGGAAAGCCTAAACGGGATAATGATTCTGGTGAGGACTTCCTTTTCATGCATAGAACGATGATTATGATCGTCAATAAAATTTTAGCAGATGAAGGTGATATTAACTATCCATGGGTTCAAGGGTGGAGGTACCTTCCAAAACCTTCTGATCAAAGTTATCCGATTTTACCAGCTTATGATAGTCATCGTATTCCAAGGGAAAGACTTGAGTTAGAAAAATCTGTCGATAGATATTGGAGTTATTTTTCAGGGCTTGAAAAGAAATTTACTGATCCAGACTACTTAAGTAGTGTAACTCTTGGCCAGCTTGGTTCTGATATTGAATTTACAATTCACAACAGTATGCACATACGATGGTCAGAAGAATCGAAAGTTGGATATATGACTGAGCCTAAATTAGGAGATCCTATAGATGATATTTGGAATCAACCTGAGTATAACTGGCTGGGTGATGAATACTCTGCTCATGTGCATCCGATTTTCTGGAAATTGCATGGTTGGGTTGACGATCGAATCAATGATTGGATGAGAATAAATCAAAAAGAGGACTATAAATGGAAGGGAACATGGATTGGTGATACAAGTATCCTGCATCTACATGATGATCATGGTCAAACACCTACCCATGGAGACCATGAACTAATTGCAAATTTAGAGTACTTGGCGGGTTTCTTAGGAAGTACAGGAAGACGGCGAAGCTCTTTTGACCTTCCAGAAATATGTTAGTTAAATAATAACAATGGAAAATGTAAATGCCTCCCCCTTTCGGAATATCATAATCAAATTCAAAGTGTACGCAATTTACCTTGTTCATGATAGGGATAACTATAATGATTGGTCTGTCTTCCCTATATGTTGATGGCAAGTGTCAGAAATTGAAATTGAGGAATTTCCAATATTAAAAGTCCATTTTCTCAATGCTGAGAAGGGCTTTTTTTGTTTTAAACTGACTCTTGTTGTTCTAAGATTTTATACGAACTTAACACCAATGACATGTGGAATAGCCGATGCTGACAAGAACCAGCTTGATTTCGCGTTTTGCTTTCTCGAAGGCTTCTTCTCCCCAAGGGAACTAATTTAAAGGGATATGAGCATGTTGAATAAATAAATGAAACATTTGAATAACCAAAACGTAACGTATATATCTGTATTTCAGGAGGTAGGTACTTAAGAATGATTAAAAATATTATTGGAACGACGCTTATACTCATTAGTTTTGTGGTATTTGGAATCAATTGGTTGTACCTGGAGCCAAGAGGGTTAGAAGAGATTCCATATTGGATTGTATTTGTAGGTGCTTTATGTGGAGGGTTTATTAAATACTACAATCCAAATCAGAAAAACACGAACGAAAATATGAGTAATGGGAATGGAAAGACAAGAAAAATCGGCAAGACCATTGATCATTTTATTGATGCCGTTTCAGGTGACATTGATAGTGGGGATAGAGATCATAGAATGAATAACAAACCTAAAAAATAGTCGACCTTAAAAGGCTCGGCTATTTTTAAAAGTCAGCTGTTTATTTTGTCATTGGATGAGGTTGTTGAGTGCATTTAATATAAACCGCTAATGCAGCGGCTTGTTCTCGCGTTTTCGAGAAAGAAGAGGTTTTTTTAACCTCTTCTTTTCTTTTTTTATAAGACACTGGTATTCACCAATTAATTTACATTTTCGAGGATAAGAAGCGCCGTTCAACAAAAGGCATAAAAAAGTGAAGGATCATTCCTCCTAAACAGACCGTTAAAAGGGTTCCGATGCCGATAGGGCCTTTAAATATAATAGCTAATACTAAGAAAAGAGCATATACCAATGTTCTTGAAAATAAGATCGTTCTTTTGGAGATATCTCGGATAATGAGTGTTAAATGATCGATAGGAGTAGATGCAAATTTTGTCTGAAGATAGATGGCTGTTCCAAGACCGATGAGCACCAAACCGATACCGAAACAAATCAGTTTGCTTACCCACATGTTTGGAGAAATAGTGGTTTTTACTATAAACAACCATAGGTCAATGCCTATCCCAGTAATAAATGCTGTAATCAAGCCCAGCAACATAGGTTTTTTTCTCGTTAAGATAGAGTTACAGATTAAGAGGATCACGGAAATAAGAACCTCCCAGCTTCCCACGGTAAGCCCGACTCCTTCGGAAAGACCAACCAAAACGGCATCAAAGGGAGATGTACCCAGTCCTGATTGTATGGTTAAGGAAATGCCTAAACTTAATATGAGGATACCTAAGCCGTAATAAATATATTTCATTTTATATTCCGTGATATGTCTTTTGTCATCAAGACGTGCGGGATGCCGTCTTCCATAAATTCCTGTGAAGAAGTCTGATAGTCCAGTTTTTTATAAAAGCCTGCTGCCTGTGTTTGCCCATGGAGCTTAAATGTAGCCATTCCTTTTTCTTTCATGATGTTTTCTAACCCGCTTATGATGACTTGGCCCAATCCATACTTACGGTAAGGTTTTAGGATGCAGATTCTTTCCAGCTTACCTGTATGATCAACGATGCGCACACGGCCTGTGCCAACTGGCTGATCCTCATGATATACCAAGATATGCTGGCATTGTTCTTGGAGCGTATCAAATTCATCGAACTCATCGGATTCAGCTACATGTTGCTCCTCAATGAATACCGTTCTTCTAATATCTAAAGCAACGTGTAAATCATTTTCAGTTGTTATTCTTTTTATATTCATATTTGATCAATCCTTTTCTGATATTAATCTGGACTGTACAGCATGCATGTGGTCTTATAGTAGTAAGGTTAAAACAATTTTGTTGTAATTGCAACAAAAATACGTGAGGGGTTTTAGGAATGAATGACATTTTGCGTGAGATCGGCATGATTGCAAGAGCGTTGGATTCCATAAGCAATATTGAATTTAAAGATTTGGACTTAACAAGAGGGCAGTATCTCTATCTTGTACGTATATACGAAAATCCGGGAATTATTCAAGAAAAATTGGCGGAAATGATAAAAGTGGACCGAACAACAGCCGCGCGGGCCATTAAGAAATTGGAAATGCAGGGATTTATTCAAAAACAGCCGGATGAGCAAAATAAAAAAATAAAAAAACTGTTCCCGACCGAGAAAGGGAAAAAGGTTTATCCATTGTTAAGAAGAGAAGGAGAACATTCCATGGAAGTGGCCTTGTCCGGTTTTACACCTGAGGAAAAGGAAACCATTTTTAAACTTGTTCACAGAGTCAGGAAGAATATAGAACGTGATTGGGAATATGTGAAGAAGGGGAACAAGAGGGACTATTAATGTACAAAGTAACAGGTCGAGCTGATACTGGCGAGAATCGGCTTCTCCTCAAAAATACCAGTCTGCTGGAGTGCGGGGGCATTTTCAAGATAATCTGCCTTGAAAATGTTCCGTTCACTTAAAAGGAACCCTTCTCTTTTCTGTAAAATCTTTAAAGCCATTTTCATCCATTTTTACTTATATACTCATTTCTCCACATCCTCATGGATGCAATAATAGGAGAAAGTTTTTCACCGAGTTCGGTTAGAGAATACTCCACCTTCTTTGGGACAGTATTCTCTACTTTTCTTTTCACAACGCCATCTGCTTCCAGTTCTCTCAGCTGCAGCGTCAGGATTCTTTGTGTAATACCTGGAATTAATCGTTTCAGCTCATTAAACCGGACTGATTTGTGAGACAGGATGTCGATGATGATTCCTTTCCATTTCCCTCCGATAATATGCAGCGTCATTTCCACGGGACAAGCCTTTTTTACTTCTGCACTGCAAGCGCCAAATCCATTGAACCGGTTACCCATACTCGTCACCTCACAATGTAAGTTGCAAAAATGTGCGTAATTACATATCTAGCTCAGATGTATTACAGTAATGATATCAAAAATTTCCAAAAGGAGTGGCTTGCATGAACTTGAGACAATTATCAGAACATGTCTTTCAATGTGAATTTGAGCTTGATGTGCCTCTTCGTATCCCGGTTCATACTTGGTTTATGAAAGATGGTGATGATGTTTATATTATTGATACGGGAATAGAACGTTTTGCTGATGCTCAAATTAGGGCAGCATTAGCGATCGGCAATCCAAAAGCCATTTTGCTTACACATGGCCATAGCGATCATATTCAGGGGGCATCAAAGTGGTTGGAGAGATTTGTTATTCCGATTTTCGCGCATCAAAAAGAACTAGTGTATATCAATGGAGAAGCGCCTTATCCGAACAAAAATGAAGTGGAGAACACAGGGGTAGCCCATATTGTCCAGCCACTGACAGAGCAAACGCTGGCTCACCTGCCTTTGCAATACTATTTAACACCCGGTCATTCCCCGGGGCATGTTGTGTACCATCATGAAATCGATCATACCCTATTAACAGGAGACCTTTTTATCACAAGTAAGGAGGATTTACATCCGCCTATCAGAAGATTCAGTGTTGATATGAATGAAAACATCGACAGCGGCGCGATAATAGATGAAATCAAACCAACGCTCATTTGCTCTTCACATGGTGAAGAAATTTTTTATAACGAAGAGTTGTATAAAAACTATGTGTTAAGGTATAGGGACTAAAAGAAATAAGAAAAAACATACCAAATGAATTGGTATGTTTAGAGGGGAATTTAAATATACTCCGATATCTCAATGAGGTTCTGATCGGGGTCTCTTATATAAACTGATAGAATCGGGCCGAGTGCACCGGTTCTTTTTACTGGCCCTTCTTCGACATTGACGTTCGTTTTCTTGAGGTGCTCCAGTACTTTACTAATAGGCTCATCAGAGATCAAACATAAGTCGGCAGATCCCGGGAGCGGGTGCTTGGCTTTAGGTTCGAATTCATGACCGGCCTCATGCAAGTTTATTTTTTGATTGCCAAAACGCAAAGCTTTTCTGCCTGCGCCAAATGTTTCTTCTTCCATTCCCAAAACAGATGTATAAAAGTCGATTGTCTCTTGAAGGTTTTGTACCGTTAATACCAAATGGTCAATTCGTTTGATCATGAGCATTCCCTCCTGCGGAAATTTTACTTTACAGCATCTGATATTGTGATAGCGTGTTTGATTTTAGCTGCAAGGCCGTGCATTTGGGCGAGCGGAACAGAACATGCCGCGATTCGTATGCCCTTTGAAAGCGGGGGTGCAAAGATGTTCTGGGCAGCTAACATCTCGCTGGCTTCATCAGGATGGCTGCAAGGGATTGTAATGAAAAAGCCAGAATGGTAAGGCAATATGCTTAGTCCAATTTGATGGGCTTCATTGATGAACACTTCAGCCCGTTTCGCAATTAATGTTTGATATGCTTCACGTTCAGTGTTCACCTTGTTTAGCAGCATTTTATCGTTATAAATCGCAGAAAGCAAAGTCATACAGCCTCGATTGACATTTGACCACCTGGAGCGGCTGGTGACCAATACAGCGTTTTCAAATTCTTCAGCCACGCTCTTGCTGGAGGATACTCCAATTAAAGCTCCAGTCCGCTGGCCGTATACTGTAAAGCCTTTCGACATGCTGAAGGCAAAGGTGACAACGATGTTGGAAGGGAGATTGCTAAACTTTTTCATGAATGAGCGTGCGTTTACGGGGTCCTTTGTAAAGTCGATATAGGCAATATCAATGAGCAATGTGATTGTTTTGCTGCTTTTTTTAGCGGATTCTAATATCACATGTTTAATGATCTCATCCCATTCATGATCTGACATACTGTATCCCGTTGGGTTGTGATTCGGCGAATTTAAGATGATCACGACATGGTCCTGTTTGACGAGCAGATGGCTGACCATATGTGAGAATGATGTCAGATTAAACGTCATATCAGCGTCTAATAAAGAGAAGGTCATCAAATGGCGCCCAGTGTCTTTGCAGATGGTTTCATAGGGTGTCCAGTACCAATCGTGAGTTAATATGGTATCGCCAAAATTTGAATAGTTCCAAATCACATTAGAAATGGCACCGGCGCCGCCTGCGCTTGCAACCGCCCGTATATAGGCGTCAGGTCTGGACTCTCCGAAAGTATGTGTCACGGCTGCTTCCAAAAAGCTGGGCAATCCGGCTACCGGGCTGTAGCTGATCATGTCTTGAATGGGTATGCTGCGAAATAATTCTTCCACAGAAGGCAGACAGACGATGTTTCCGTCGTCATCTGCAATGGTTCCCATTGAAGCATCGATCACGTTTTCTTTTCCATATTGAATGATGGCTTGTTTAGCAGCCATTCCTGTACCAAATAATTTATCAACATACACTTTTCCCTTTGCATGGGCTGCTACCCTCGATTCCATGGATCCTCACCGTCTCCTTTGTATTTTTATCTGTCATTCGTTAGTTCTTGCTTGAGAAATCTATGAATCTAACATGTCACAGCCTTTATTGCGCAATGTTTGATCAATCCAATCTCTATCCCACTAATGTCTGCCATCATTTTTGGTGTACCTCTATTCCTTTTTGAACGTTCACAGATAAATACTGACGGCAGAGTAAACTAGCAGCAAACACATAATGATGCGAAATACTTTATCGTATTTGTCAAAGAGTTTTTTGAACACAGAGCCGAATCCTGACCATAACAGCAGCGCCAGCCAGCCGAGAATGATGGCTAATGTGAGATAAAGAATGATCGATGTCATTGAATGCTGGAACGGCAGGATAAATGCACTCATCAATGTTAAGAAGAACAGAATGCTTTTGAAATTGATCATTTGAAAAATAAAACCTGATAGAAAAGAAGAATGCACATCTTCAGAATCCTTCTTTGCTTTTTTGGACATGCCGACCTGCCATGCCAAATAAAGCAGATAGACTGCACCTGCTATTTTGAAGTATGGTTCTGCAACCGGAATCCATTTGTATAGTCCTATCGTAAATACACCGCTGAGAATCCCAAGGACTGCAAAGCCTGCCAAAATGCCGCTATTGAAACGCCATGACCCTATAAAGCCAAACCGCCGCGCTTCATTCATCATTAAGATGTTGCTCGGGCCAGGCGTAATGGATGTCAACATCACATACGAAAGAAAAGCTATTATACTCATAAAATCACCTTCATTTACTAATGTCGTACGGGGCAGTTTTTATTGTATGATAATGATATCTATAAATAAAATTGAAATATAAAAAAGCATTATCATTTTTTTCGATAGATCATAAAAGGAGAAATCGTATGGAGATCAGACATCTTATCACGTTTCAAACCATCGTAGAGCAGGGGAGTTATACAGGCGCCGCGGCGAAGCTAGGTTATACGCAATCCACGATCACCACTCATGTCCAAGCGCTGGAGCAGGAGATCGGCGGGGCGTTATTCACGTACGAGAAAAGGAGTTTAAGACTGACGGCTTTAGGAAGAGAATTGATCCCTTTAGCTGAGGATTTACTATCAACCCATGAACAGATCAAGAATATGCAAAACGTTCACGAAGTTAAGGGTGTGTTGAAAGTAGCGGCACCTGAGTCGTTAACCATTTCCAGACTTGGGCCGATCATAAGGGAATTTTCGCTGAAATATCCTCATGTCAAAATCATTTTAAGCAACGGCACATGCGGGCAGAATCAGGTGGATTTATTAAGCGGACGAGTCGATGTCGCGTTAATGGTCTATCCGGAAATCAATATTGAAAAATGCATTCATTATACATTAACCGAGGAGGAGATTGTCCTTGTGGGCAGTATGGATGGGCCGGATTATTTTGATGACTATAAACAAGAAAACAGCAGCCATTTCTTTATTACAAATGAAGAGGGCTGCAGTTATCGGACCATGTTTGAAACATATCTTGTGAAGAATGACATCCGCAGCTTTCAAACAATGGAGCTGTGGAGTATCGAAGCGATCAAACAAACGGTCATGAGCGGGCTTGGATTTTCTGTTTTGCCTTATATCACAGTGCAAGAAGAAGTGGAGGCAGGTAGGCTAAAAATCCTTCATCATGCTGAAACCTTTGATCCGCTTTACTCTCATATGTTAATCAAAAAGAAAAAATGGCAGATGCCTGCCGCAGAGGCTTTTGCGGAGCTTGTTTTACATTCGATTCGTGAGGCGGTGTGCTGAAAATCAGTGGGAAAAGGAGTGGGTGTAACGCTCACTCCTTTTCTATTTAAACGGCAGCTGTGAGCTTTGGTTTTACAAATTTCATAAAAATCCCTCTGACTAATGGACCCATAATCAGTAATTGCAAGGGATAAGCTAAGATGAAATTTTTCAATACAATCATCAGGTAAGCGCTGAAGAGGCTGTTCCCGTTAATTCCATTTGATAAAGCGGTGTCACTAAACCGAACACAGACATACAAAGCACCATGCCGATCACCATACACGTCGACATGGCGAGGATGACATATAATTTCTTAGACTTGTCGAACGGCAAACTGAACGCAATCTTTTTGGCAAGGGGGCCCACTAATAGTAAATCTAACAGCAGTGCGAGCATAAAACCGATGACCATTTCAGAAACCGTCACCAGTGAAAAATCCTGTATGGCTCCGTTGATGATAGCATTGTAAATCGACATGACGCAGACCATTCCAAAGCACATCATCACGCCAAATATAAGACCTTCTTTTTTATTTGTTGGCATACAATCAATCCTTCTCTCCATAATCGGTGATTAGTATACCAATGAACCACTCATGCTCATAAGTGACAAATTTGTGAACAATTCATAGGCAAGAATCATCTTTTTTTGTCATCAGTACATGCGGAATGCCGTCCAGTATAAATTCTTCTGAAGCTGTCTGATAGCCGAGCTTTTCATAAAAGCCTGCCGCTTGTGTCTGGCCGTGCAGTTTGAATGCAGAAATGCCCTGTTCTTTCACAATGCGTTCTAACGCATCGACGATTACTTTGCCCAACCCGAATTTGCGATAGGGCTTCAGAATGCAGATTCTTTCCAGTTTCCCCACTTGATCAACGATACGGACACGGGCAGTGCCAACGGGTTCCTTCTCATGATAAACGAGGATGTGCCGGCAATCTTCACGGAGTGTATCGAACTCATCGAATTCATCGGAAACGGGACAGCCTTGTTCTTCTACAAATACAGTTTTTCTGATTTCAAATGCTGTATGTAAATCATGCTCTGATGTTATTCTTTTCACATTCATGATGTGATCCTCCCTTACTCAGAAAAATGGCTGATGACGTATTGTTTAAAGGTCTCAGCAACCGGCGATAAAAACCGGCCTTCTATCCAGGCGATTCCTATAACACGCTGACATTCCGGCCAGCTGACGCGGATTTTTGTAATTTTGCTTTGGTCTAAGCCTTTCAGGTCGGGCAGAATGGATATGCCGAGTCCTGCAGCGACAAAACCTGCCGCAGTGGCGGCTTCTTCCCCTTCAAACATAATGTTCGGCTGTATATCGGCTTTCTCAAACAGTTCATCGACTGTCATCCGAAGTGCGTAGCCTTTTTTCAATAAAATAAAACGCTCCCCGGCAATCTCACTCAGGGTAATGCTTTCACGATTGGCTAATGGGTGATCGTTTGGCACAAATACAAAAAGTTCTTCACTCCACAGCTTGATCCATTGGATCGGTTTTTCAGGCTTGATCGAAGCGAGGAGGCAGAGGTCCAGATCTCCGGATTTTAATCGTTCAAGCAGCCAATAAGAATGGTTTTGCTTCAACTGGAAGGCAATGTTGGGGTATTCTTGCTGGAAGGAGCCGATGAGATCGGGCACGAGCGTTGTCCCTAAAGTATGCAAAAAGCCGAGAGATACTTCACCTTGGTCAGGCTTTAATAAGGCTTGGATTTCCTGTTTTCCCTCGGTGTACTCCTTCATCATCGCCTCTACCCTCCGTAAAAAGATGTGCCCATATTTATTTAAGGTAATGGATCGTCCTTGCCTGTCGAATAGCGGGACGCCTAAATGGTTTTCCAGTCTGGCGATAGAGCGTGAAAGCGCAGGCTGAGTGATGGAGAGGCTTTTTGCCGCCTTCGTCACGTGCTGCATCCGGGCCAGTGTTTGAAAATATTCAAGTTGTTCCCATTCCAATCATCATCCCTCCCATATTACATATAAGCATGAAAAGCATATTTTATATGCATTATACAACATATATTAACGGTGCTAAGATAAATGTATAAACAGACTCGAGGATGTTTGAATTCGTAAAAAATAAAGGATGGTTGTTTATGAATGGCAGTGCTCAACAACATGCGGAGGGGCCGATAAAGTCTCGATGACATACATTCAAAAAGGCACACCGGTTTTTCGGAAAATTACGTTTGCTTTCTTTGCCGCGGGTTTTAATACATTTGCGATACTTTATTGCGTACAGCCGCTCATGGAGGAATTCACGCGAGAATTTCATGTAACGCCTACGGCGGCAAGTCTTTCTTTATCTGTTACCACAATGCTGTTAGCTGTGAGTATGCTTGTCTTTGGTTCGTTGTCAGAGGTGTGGGGGCGCAAGCCGATTATGGCTGTATCCATGCTGGCCGCATCCGTTCTCTGTCTGGCGTCGTCCTTCAGCCCGAACTTTCATACGCTGCTTGTATTGAGAACCATTCAAGGGGTTGCGCTCGCTGGGCTTCCGTCGATTGCGATGGCTTATCTCGGAGAAGAAATAGAACCCGGAAGCCTTGGGTCGGCGATGGGGCTGTATATCAGCGGAAACGCGATAGGCGCCGTTTTTGGAAGGATCGTTTCAGGGCTCCTGAGCGAGTTTTTTAATTGGCATATGGCGATGGGGGCAATTGGTGTAATTAGTTTGATCGCAAGTATTATATTTTTTATGAATTTGCCTCCATCCAGGCACTTCACGCCGAGAAAATTGGAGCTCGGGCAATTGGGAATATCTTTAATCAGCCACTTGAAGGATCGGAAACTATTAAGCTTGTTTCTCATTGGTTTTTTACTGCTCGGGAGCAATGTTGCATTGTTCAACTACATTGCGTATGTGCTGTTGGAACCGCCGTATTCGTTTAATAAAGCATTTGTCAGCTGGATTTTTATTGTGATGATTGTAGGGATTTTCAGCTCATCTTTCATTGGAAGAATGGTTGATCAATATGGTTATCCGAAAATCCTGATGATGAATATCTTCATCGTCATCGCAGGTGCTTTATTAACGATAAACAGTATGTTAGCAGTGAAAATTCTGGGGATTGCGCTCTTTACATTCGGCTTCTTCGGCGGGCATTCAGTCGCCAGCAGCTGGGTAGGCAGGAGAGCCCTGCACAACAAAGCGCAGGCTTCATCGCTGTACTTGTTCTTTTATTATGCCGGTTCAAGTATTTGCGGAACGGTCGGCGGGCTATTCTGGTCTGCTTTTCACTGGCTGGGTGTCGTCGGCATGATCATCTTCATGCTGCTGGTTGCGTTGGGGCTGTCGGGATACTTGGCTAGTAGTGTGAAAATGTCGGATAAAAGTAACGAAAAAGGATTGGATTGATGGCAGAAAAAAAGGACCGCAGTCGGGTTCTTTTTTATTTCCAATGGGCAGGGATTTGTAGAGACGGCGGCAGCTTTGTGTTCGAGTCGCCTTTTGCGGCATTCACCTGTGCCTGCGTCAGAAAGATGCTCCCGGTTAGGTCAGCGCCGCTGAGATCAGCGTCTCTTACATCTGCACCGATAAAGTCTGTCATTCTCAAATCAGCATTTCTCAGGTCGGCAGCTATGAGCAGCGCCCCTCTTAGGTTTGCTCCTCGCAGATCAAGCCCTTTCAGTTTTGCGCCGATCAGGACACTTCCCCGGCTGATTTTTTTCGGAAGTTTTCGATTGCAGGCTTGGGCACGCACCAGCTCACTCGTTTTTAACAGCCATTCATTAACCTCGGCTCGATATTCGTTCACCTGCAGTGTCAGCAGGTTTTCCTTGCTGAGTCTGGTGAGCTTGTCTATCTTATCGAAACAGGCCCGAAGCTCACGATGAATCGGCTTGGCTGTCTCTATAGAAAGAGCTTCATGTATATACCAGAGCATTTCGTGCAGCTGCTGCATAATAGGAAAAACGTCAAACATCTCGCTTGCTGTTTCGGGGTTGTTTTGCCAATCCTTTCCCTCATAAGTAATTTGAGATACCTTCTGGCCGGCGCCAAAGCATTCATAAGCAGAACAGCCTCGAAACCCTTTTTCTCTGAGGTCTTTATGTATAGAACATTGATAGTTTGATTGTAAGTTGCGGCAAGGCGTGCCCCCGTCTTTATCAAAAGCAAAATCCGCTGATTTCGCATAAGGCAAGGCGACACAGCACAGACCAAAACAATGCTGGCAATCCGCGCTTAAATCATGATGTATATTGTCATGTAACGATAATTCCGCAGACAATATCGTTCACCCCTTCACTTGGGAACTTTGTTAAATATATGCTATTTGATTATATAGGAAATATTGATACTTTTCATTTTGTTTTTACGGCTTCGGCGGGTCAAACGATGTATAATATATCCAATCATGATGATTGGGAGGGAATCCTCTTGGAACAGCAAATAAAAGACATCATATCTGCATGTGATTTGGCAATCCAAAATGAAGATTTTGATACACTGATGAATTATTACACGGAAGATGCCGTTTTAGTTGTGAAGCCCGGCATGATCGCGCGAGGTAAAGAAGAAATCAAAAAAGCGTTTATGGCAATCGCGGACTATTTCAATCATCATATTGTCCCGACACAAGGGGAAATGATCATTTTGGAAGCAGGAGACACTGCACTGGTCCTTTCTCAGACACTGCTTGATTCGGATAAAAAGGATTCCGAGTATGCGATGGAAAGAAGGGCAACCTATGTGTTTAAGAAGAATGCACAAGGCGAGTGGCTTTGTGCAATTGATAATTCATATGGTACGGCTTTAATTGGTGTTTAGCGTTCAGATATGTCTTCGATGTGCCATTCCTGCATATAATGATTCATTCAGCTGATTAGGGAAGGTGACTCCATTGAATCTGTATGACTTTAGTATGGCTCCTTATTGGTTTTATGCAGGCAGGCACGGAGGACTTGTTCAACATCCATACTTATTTCGGCAGCCGGTTTCCTCTCGCGCAATCATTACATCAGCCCGCGGGGATGTAACGGGAGACGGCGTTATTGACGAAGTCTTTCTTACTGGCACCCAAATGCCCGGCAGCCCTTTATGGCGAAATATCACATTGGTGATCCGTGACGGCAGAACCCATCAGGAACAGCGAATCCAGCTCCAAAACAACATGGGATACAATCCGTCTCTTTTTCTTGGGGATATGACAGGCGACAAGATTGATGATGTGGCAGTGGTGGTGGATACTGGGGGAAGCGGCGGCGCTATATATGCGTATATTTTTGCCTATCTAAACCGGCAGTTCCGGCAAGTTTTCAATTCGGATGTGTTTCATGATGAATTTAAATACAGTGTGAGCTATCAAAATCAATATAAAGCAAATGTCATCAGCCACCATCAGAACGAAACGTATACCCTTGATCTTACTTACAAGGGCAGGGAATATTTGAATGAGATTTATACTGCTCAGGGTGTGTTAAAAATGCCGATAGAAGGCTGGGTGAATCCCTTGTCTGGCTTGTATCCGGTTGATTTTGACAGAGACGGCACATACGAACTGCTGGCGTATCAGCGGATCGCGGGGAGGTATAACGCTGACTCGCTGGGATATGTCCAAACCGTGTTGAAATGGAACGGGCAGAGGTTTATATTTGACCGCCAGACTGTTTCGATTTTTGGGAGTGACTTATCGTAAGTATTCTTTCGATGCAGAAAAAGAGTGCTTTCAGCAAGCACTCTTTATTCCAGCTTAATTCGTTTAACATCCCCTAATACAAACACATAAAAAACCAATCCCAGCAACAGCACAAATCCGGCCACCAGAAAGCTGAGCGTAAAGGAGCCTGTCACATCAAATAAATATCCCGTTAGTGAAGCAGCAATAATGCCTCCGAACAGGTTGTTTGCCAGGTTCACCATGGAGCTCAGCATGGATACGGAACCGATCGGCGCCAGTTCCGCGGAAATGGACCAGCCGACTGGAGCGGTTGCAGAAATACCGGCAAGGCCGATTGAAATACAGACAATTGCGATGGTGATATTGTTCGTCAGAATCGAGCCTAAAAAGAAAAAGCCGAAGCTCATTCCGACAATGATCACGGTTCGGTACACCTTGGTGTTAGAATAGCCTTTCTTAATAAAGTAATCGACGAGCCATCCGCCGACCACGATTCCTGAGATGGTTGAGATCAGCCACGGCACGGCTGTAAATAAACCGGACGACATGAGATCCATTCCGTATGTATGCTTAAAGAAAGTCGGAAGCCAGGTGAGCAGCAGGTTAAATGTATAGCCGTACCCTGTAAATCCGATCATTAAGCCCCATACTTTACGGTTGGCGAAAAGCTTTTTTAAAAGCGGACCCGTTTTGTAAGGAATTTGCTCTGTTGTGATCGTATTGTGTTTTTGAATATAGTTTAATTCGCTTTTGGAAATGCGTTTGTGCCGTTCAGGCTGCTCATAATACTGCCAGAAAAAGATCGTAAACAGCACATTGATGCATCCAATCGTCAAAAAGGCGACACGCCAGTCAAATGTGGTGACAAGAAAGGCGACCAATGGCGCGCCGATCACGTTTGAAAATTTGGCGGCCGAGTCGAACAGAGAGTTTGCCAATCCCCGCTCACTTGGAGGAAACCATAGAGCGGTTGCCTTAGAGGCGGCAGGGAAAGCAGAGGCGCTTGTCAGCCCTATGAGAAACCGGAACAGATACAACAGCAATTTTCCTTGCAAAAAAGCAAGAAGAATCGTTAAAAAGCTCCATATTGTCATCCCAATCCTCGTGACCCACGCCACGCCAAACCGGTCCAGCAAGCTTCCGACAGGCAGCTGCATCAGTGTATAGGAATAAGTGTAAATGGAAAACACGATGCCGAGTTCGGTTGCTGTAAGGTGAAACGAATCTTGTATCGCAGGGGCCGCTACAGAGATGGCCACTCGGTCAAAATAATTAAGAATAATAATGCCGCTGAGTAACGAAGATATGTACCATCTGGTATGTCCAGGCCGTTTCACGCGCTCTTGACTCATGATGAAAACCTCCTCTGTCATAGCATGATCTCCTGATGGAAATACCATTCAAATTTTAAATACCACAGCGTGCTTTTGCGTAAACGGACAGCAGGAATTTGACTGGAAAAGCCCTGTGCTTTAGAATGAAAGTAATAAAAATGAACACTCCAAAGGGGAGTAGCTTTCACAGTAAAGTCGTCATTACGGGACAAGACGTCCTCGGCTTTGCTGGCAATCTAATTGTTAGCGAGACCTTTGCCAAATCTGATTTGGTGAAGGTCTTTTTGTTTCGGAACTTCACCAAATCGGTGGAGTTTTTTCATTTTTATCAAAAAGGGAGAGGAGCGTCAGAATGTCTAAGCTGAAAAAGTGGCTGAAGCGTGAATTGGTGAAGAAAGGGCTGCCGTTAGCGAAAGAGAAATTGATCCCGATCTTAAAAGAAAAAATGAAGAAGAAACGATGAGGAGGCTGACGATGAAGATCATTTTGACAGTACTTGCCGGAGTGGGGCTTTTGAGTGCAGGCGGATGCGGCATACTTGATCAGGTGAATGACGGTTTGAACTATACGAGTGAAGCAACGGGCTATGTGGAGAAGGTCAAGACATTTGCAGAGGAAGCGCCTGAATTGGCTGAACAGGCTGTAAATGACACCGAGGCGAAAGAAAAACTAGAGGCACAGCTTGAATCGATTCAGAAGGCCGCCGCTGATTTTAATGAATTAACGCCGCCTGATGCCGCGGCGGAGATTCATCAAACCATTCAGGAGCATAACGAAACATTGCAGAAAAATGCTGACGATGTGTTGAAACAAGTGGAGGAAGGCAAGGTATCGCTTGAAGAATGGGAGCAGTCAGACCTTGTCCAGAACGCAAAACAAATCACTGATGTGATGGGACAAATTGAAAAGCTGGGTGAATAAGAAAAAGCATCCCTACACGGGATGCTTTTTTATTAATCAGCCATTGCGTCTGTTAAGACAGGAACGACTTGTTTTTTACGGGAAACAACGCCTTTAAGAAGGGCTGTGTTGTTTTCTAATGTAACGTTGAACGCTTTTTCCACTTTCGCTGCTTCGTTACCGATCGCAAGGGCAAGTGAATCATTTTCTAAGATGTCTGTGATGACAAGAAGGAACAGGTCAAGGTTCTTCTCAGCCACAACTTTTGAAATGACAGCTTCTAATTCAGCTTGGCGTTTTTTCACATCTTCAATGTCTACTGTGTTCACTTGTGCGATTTCGACTTTTTTGCTGCCGAGTGTGAATTCTTTCGCATCAAGAGAAATCAGTTCTTCCACTGTTTTTTTGCTTAAATCAGCGCCCGCTTTCAGCATGTTCAAGCCGTATTCTTCAGCATCTACGCCGGCGATTTCCGCAAGCTCTTTTGCTGCCGCTACGTCTTGGTCTGTGCAAGTTGGAGATTTGAATAACAGTGAGTCAGAAATGATCGCAGACAGCATAAGGCCGGCAATTTCTTTCTCGATTTTCACGTTATTTTCTTTGTACATTTTATTTAAGATTGTAGCCGTACAGCCTACAGGCTCAGCACGATAGTAAAGCGGCTCAGCTGTTTCAAAGTTAGCGATGCGGTGGTGGTCGATCACTTCCAGAACCTGAACATCCTCAATATCCTTGATGCTTTGCTGGCGTTCGTTATGGTCAACAAGGATAACGCCGTTTACTTCGTTTGCAGCTGTTTCAACAAGACGCGGGCTTTCTTGTTTGAAATAGTCAAGCGCGTATTGTGTTTCGCCGTTGACTTGTCCAAGGCGGACTGGCTCAGCATTGAAGCCGAGTTTGTTTTTCAAATCAGCATAAGCAATCGCAGAACAAATCGTATCTGTATCTGGGTTTTGGTGTCCGAAAATAAGTATCTTTTCCATGATAGCTCCTTATCTTTTTTTAAGTAGTGTAATCTTTATATAGTTTAACACGTCTTGCTGCAGGTGTAATCATACAAACCCTTAAAAATTGATGTGAATAAGAAGCATTTTCTTTGAGCTGAGGGGGAAAGGTGTGTAAAATACTGGGTAGCTTAGTTGCAAAATGTAATGTAGTATCAAAAAAGGTACTATTGGAGGGTCTAGTATGAGTGAAAAAAAGAATATATACCCGAACAAAGAAGGCTGTCCTGTTGAATTTACGCTAGATGTCATTGGCGGAAAGTGGAAAGGAATTCTTTTTTATCACATGATAGATGGCAAGAAACGGTTTAATGAGTTTCGCCGAATCTGCCCGAGTATCACTCAAAGAATGCTCACCCTTCAGCTGCGCGAGCTGGAAGCGGACGGCATCGTGCATCGTGAGGTGTATCACCAGGTACCGCCCAAGGTTGAATACTCTCTGACGGAATTTGGGCGAACGCTTGAACCGATTGTTTTGCAAATGAAAGAATGGGGAGAATCCAATAGAGATGTCTTGGAATCATATCGTTCGAACGGTTTGCTAAAGGATCAGCAGAAATAGCAGCAAAGGGAATTCCTTTGCTGCTTGTTTTATTTCATCGAAAGGGCTCTGTTGGCGTTTCTGACATCATTTTTTAACAGCTCAGACAGGTTATAAGATGGATAGTATCCATGCTGATACATGTATTGAAAAACTTGCGCATGCAACTGTATGGCAGCATTCAGCTGTTTGACCAGTACGTTTCTTAATTGAGGTGTGGCTGTTTCAGTAATCGCGATGGCATAGCTGCGGACAGATGTTTTGGCAAAACCGAGCAGGTCGCCACTGTAAAAGGGGTCATCCGCGCGTTCTTCTTCTTCATCCTCTCGCGGCGCCTGAGGGAAGAATGGGAGAAGCTCTCTTAAATTTTGCTCAACGGCCTGAATGGAGACACTGTAAAGCTGTCTGAGCTGAGGGTCTCTTACTTCTCTTATCATTTTCTTGAGTCTAATGAGTCCATTTGATTGAAAAGCAACCAGCTCATGCATTTCCAATGTTTCATGCCAAGCCAATGTTCTGCGTTCATCCATGTAACAGTTCTCCTTTATCAATCAGATTCCATATCAGCATATGCCCAACGATTAATGTTGTTCATGATGTTTTGAAGTTTTTAAAACGGGAAATTCACCTTATATAGGAAACGGGTTGAGAACATGCAAAAAGAGGTGAAACACGATGTGGGACATGATAAAGGACTTTTTCTTGTTTAGCAGCGGCGTTCTGCAAGCAACAACCCTTTTACTGGTCATCTTAATCTTTATGTATGTCAGAAAAACGAAAAAGAAAAACAAGGAATCTTCTGGCTTTATGGATGATAAACATTAATCGTGATGGGCATTCTTTTTAAAGAATGTCTTTTCATTTGCAATGTTCCACATGAAACATTGGCGTCATTTTACTTGCGATTTGGACTTATGTTAAAATATAAAAGCAAAATGTAGAGATGATATAAAAAACATTCGGTGCAAAACATGTTGCAGCGATGAAAAAAGAGCAGTCGTTTATGCTGCTCTTTTCTATTCGTATGTTCAGGATGATACGAGGTGACTAAGTGAAACAAACGAGAGCATTATTGGAAGGTGCTATTTTAATCAGTCTGTTTGCGATCATCACGCTTTTGGTCGTTTATGTTCCTGTAATTGGAACAATTCTGTTATTTGCACTGCCGCTGCCCATGATCCTGTATACAATCAGACATGGATTGAAGTTAGGGATATGGATGGGCGCTGTCAGTCTTCCGGTTGTTTTTATAGTCGGGTCTTTTAACGGACTTATTGTAGCTTTTATGTCAGCTTGCGCCGGCATTGCCATGGGACATTTTTTCAAAAGGAAAGAGCCCGGGCACGCCATTATTTCGGGCGCTCTTATTTATATGCTTTGTATTGTCTTCTATTTTGTGATAAGCATTCAGTTTTTGGGTATCAATATCATTGATGAAGCGATGACACAATACCGGCAATCCCTTGATATTGTAGAAACTGTAGTGAAGCAGTCGGGCAATGCTGAACAGCTTGAGAAGCAATTGAAACTGATGGAAGAACAATTGGGTATGGTTCAATATCTTTTTCCAACAGCTATTGTGATGGTAGGAGCTATTTTTTCTTTCCTCAGTTACTTTATCGCTAAGCCGCTCTTAAGGCGATTCTCCCCCGATATTCCTAATCTAAAGCCTTTTAGAGAGTTGAAGTTTCCGCAAAGTGTTGTAGTGCTGTATTTAATAATTGTCATGCTTTCATTTTTGCCTTTAGAAAAAGGCCAAATGCTGTACTCTATCGCTTTAAATGGGGAGTTTATACTCGGGTTTCTGATTTTCATCCAAGGTTTATCATTTATCTTTTTCTATTGCCATAAGAAACAATATCCGAAGGCTGCGGCTGTGATTGCGGTGGTTCTTGGACTGATGCTTCCGATCTTTATGGCAGCCATTCGTATTTTAGGCGTTATAGATATGGGCTTTAATATAAGGAATAAGGTGAAGTGAACATGAGTTTTACTCACATGGTGGGGAGTGATAGAAATGCCAAGCTTTTATGAAAAACCGCTGTTTCGGTATCCCATCTATGCTTTGATTGCTTTGTCAATCATTACAATCCTCATCAGCTTTTATTTTAACTGGATTTTAGGAACCGTCGAAGTGCTGCTGCTTGCAGTTATTTTGTTTTTTATTAAACGTGCTGATTCTCTTATTCGGCAAGAGATTGATACTTATATTTCTACGTTATCCTACAGGTTGAAAAAAGTCGGTGAAGAGGCATTGATGGAAATGCCGATCGGCATCATGCTTTTTAATGACCAATATTATATAGAATGGGCAAATCCGTTTCTTTCTTCTTGCTTTAATGAAAGCACATTAGTGGGAAGATCACTTTACGATACTTGTGAGTCAGTTGTGCCGCTCATCAAACAAGAGGTGGAATCGGAAACGGTTTCATTGAATGACCGCAAGTTTAAGGTTGTCATCAAGCGGGATGAGCGTCTGCTGTATTTCTTTGATGTGACGGAGCAAACTCAGATTGAAAAGCTATATGAAAACGAAAGAACCGTACTGGCTTATATTTTCCTTGATAACTATGATGATGTGACACAAGGATTGGATGACCAGACGAGAAGCACGATGAACAGCCAGGTGACATCTTTGCTGAACGCCTGGGCGCAGGAGTACGGGATCTTCCTGAAAAGGACGTCTTCAGAACGCTTTATCGCTGTACTTAATGAACACATCTTAACTGAACTCGAAAATGCGAAGTTCTCGATCCTTGATGAGGTGCGGGAAAAAACCTCATTTGACGGTGTCGCACTGACGTTAAGCGTCGGTGTCGGGGCTTCCGTCTCCTCGCTGAAAGAACTTGGCGATTTGGCGCAATCCAGCTTGGACTTAGCGCTGGGGCGCGGCGGAGACCAAGTAGCCATTAAGCTGCCGAACGGCAAGGTGAAGTTTTACGGGGGTAAAACAAACCCAATGGAGAAACGAACAAGGGTGCGGGCCCGCGTCATTTCTCATGCCTTAAAGGAAATCGTCTCTGAAAGCAGCAATGTGATTATTATGGGGCATAAATTCCCCGACATGGATTCTATCGGCGCAGCGATCGGAATTTTAAAGGTGGCTCAGGCAAATAACAAAGATGGTTTTATCGTCATTGACCCAAATCAAATCGGATCAAGTGTGCAGCGTTTAATTGAGGAAATCAAAAAATATGAAGAACTGTGGTCAAGGTTTATTACGCCTGAAGAAGCGATGGAAATTTCCAATGATGATACGCTGCTTGTGATCGTTGATACACATAAGCCGTCACTTGTCATGGAGGAACGGCTGGTCAATAAAATTGAACATATCGTGGTTATCGACCATCACCGCAGGGGTGAAGAGTTTATCAGAGATCCGCTGCTCGTTTATATGGAGCCGTACGCTTCTTCGACAGCGGAATTGGTGACAGAGCTGCTTGAATATCAGCCAAAGCGCTTAAAAATCAATATGATTGAAGCAACAGCCCTATTAGCTGGTATAATAGTGGATACAAAGAGCTTTTCTCTCCGCACAGGCTCGCGGACTTTTGATGCGGCTTCTTATTTAAGGGCAAAAGGTGCCGATACTGTGCTTGTGCAGAAGTTCCTGAAAGAAACCGTTGATTCCTATATTAAACGGGCGAAGCTGATCCAGCATACGGCCCTCTATAAAGAGAACATTGCGATCGCTTCTCTTCCTGAAAATGAAGAGGAATACTTCGATCAAGTGCTGATTGCGCAGGCGGCTGATTCGCTGCTGTCGATGAGTGAGGTTGAGGCTTCATTTGCGGTGGCGAGACGGGATGAACAAACCGTTTGTATCAGTGCGCGGTCACTTGGCGAGGTAAATGTTCAGATCATCATGGAGGCGCTGGAAGGCGGAGGGCATTTAACAAATGCGGCGACTCAGTTGTCCGGCATTTCAGTTTCTGAAGCGCTGGAACGGCTGAAGCACGCCATAGATGAGTATTTTGAGGGAGGCGTACAGAGATGAAGGTTATTTTCTTACAAGATGTAAAAGGAAAAGGAAAAAAAGGCGAAGTCAAAAACGTAGCAGACGGTTATGCGCATAACTTTCTGATTAAAAAAGGCCTCGCCGTTGAAGCGAACGCGACAAACATCAGCGCGCTAAACGGACAAAAGCAGAAAGAGAAAAAAGAAGCCATCGCCGAGCTTGAACAGGCAAAGAGCTTAAAAGAGACATTAGAAAAACTGACTGTTGAGCTCAGCGCGAAATCAGGTGAAGGCGGCCGTTTATTTGGTTCTGTGACAAGCAAGCAAATTACTGAACAGCTCCAAAAAGACCATAAGATTAAAGTAGATAAGCGGAAGCTCGAACTGCCGGACGGCATTCGTGCGTTAGGATATACAAACGTGCCTGTGAAGCTGCATCCTGAGGTGCAGGCTGTGTTAAAGGTACATGTGAAAGAGGAAGCTTAATAGAAAAGAGGCTTGGATTGCTCCAAGCCTCTTTTCTATTCCACGAGATAAAGAGTTTGCTGGCTTTCTCCGCCAGGTCCTCCTCTCATGCCTTGCTGGCTGCTGTTTGTGCTGCTGGAGGAACTGCTGTACTCGTCAGAGGATATTTCTTTTCCGTTTTTCTTAATCCAGGAAACAAGTTCGCTGTTACCTGAGTTATTTCCTGAAAGAAGGAAGTATTTCACTTTGCCTTCTTTGACCAGCTTTTTCAGTTTGGATACAGTCAGAATGGGATCTGTGCCGTTAAATCCGCCCATTGCCATAACGGATTCATTTTCATGAATGATGTATGGCGCAGCCGTTACAGTTGTTAAAGTAGCAAATAGATACTCTTCGCCGGTATTGTGCTTTCTCAGATAGGACAGGAGTCCGGTGTCAACCTCTGAGGAGAACATGTTCCCGCCGTTTGCTGAGCTTTTGAGCTGCGGGCCCGATTCAGGAAGGACGCTGTTGCCTCCGTATAGAAGCGGCGTAGCTGACCAGTAGACCGGTGTGAGCAGCAGAACGCATAAGCTGATGATGGTCAGCTGCTTGCTGAACGGATGGCTGCGTTTAAGCATCAGAAGCGCAAGGGTGATGCCGAGTCCTGAGAGTCCCAGGACATACATCCATACACTGCCGATTTGGCTTGTATAAGCGCTCAGAATATACACCTGGAACGCGGCTGTGATCAGAACGGCTGCCGGCAGCAGGTAGCTGGCCCAGTCTTTATTGTTTTTGTATAAGCGGTACATCGTATACCATCCGATACCGGAAAGTGCGGCAATCGGAGGTGCCAGCATAATCAAATAATACTGGTGGAAGAATCCTGCGACGCTGAAGAAACCAGCCACTGGAACGAGCCAAGCCGCCCAGAATATCGTTTCTTTCATTTCAGCTGCCTGTCCGCGGCGATCACGGTACCAGCTGACGATTCCGCCCAGCAATCCGATCAATGCGAATGGAAGCATCCAGCTGATTTGGCCGGAAAGTGCCGATTGGAAGAGACGAAGCGGTCCTGCATCGCCGGTGCCGAACATATTCATGCTTTTTCCGCCGCCACCGCCAGGCCCTCCGTTTCCAGGTCCGTTACCGCCTGTTGGAGGTGTGCCTCCGCCTCCATTGGAGGTGCCGTTTTGTCCGGTAGGCGGCTGAGGCGCCTGTGAATGATTCCCGAATGATTGATTGCCGTTTTGATTAGCGGCACTTCCGTCAAGCTTGCTGTTTCCAGATGATTCGCTGCTGTTTGGCGCTTGCATGGTGTTATGATTCTGCATGTTACCGCCGCCAGCTGCATTGATATCACCTTGTGCAAGGCCAGTGGTTTGTCCAAGCAGCCGCTCGGTGCCGTTGTAGCCGAAGGCCAGTTCTAACACTGAGTTGGTCTGGCTGCTTCCTACATACGGCCGGCTGGAGGATGAGGTTGAATCCACCACAACCGCCCATGAGATCGAAAGGCCTGTCAGAAGGACAAGAGACAGAATTAGAGACCCGGTTTTTTTCTTCAGAGAAACCCGAGATGCAATCAGGTAAAATAACACAAATGCAGGCAATACCATAAACGCTTGCATCATCTTCATGTTAAAGGCGAGCCCAATCAAGGCAAATGCCGTCAGCAGCCAAACCAGCTTATCCTGTTTCACTGCCCGAAGCAGGCAAGCTGAACCGAGCAATAAGGTAAAGACAAGCATGCTGTCGATGTTGTTTGTCCGGCTGACGGCTGCTGCGATAGGCGTCAGTGTCATAACAAGTGCGGCAATGCGAGCCGCTCCAATTCCAAAGGCCGGTTTGATCATTCTGTAGAGTAGGAATACAGATCCAACTCCGGAGAGAGCCTGAGGAAGGATGACACTCCATGTGTGAACGCCGAAAATCAGTGCGAAAATCGTTTGAATCCATAACACAACAGGCGGCTTATCCACTGTTACAAATCCGGAAGGGTCAAATGACGCATAGAAGAAATTGTGGAAGCTTTGCGTCATACTTTTCACAGCCGCCAAATAGTATTGGTTCGCTGTGTCATCCTGCCAAATGTGATACGTATTCAGAAAAGCCGCTGCAAGCAAAATAAGAATAAGGACTAAGTCGAATCGTTTGGTTTTCATCGTTTTTCACCTCTTTATGGTGTCTTATTGTAAAAAACAAATATGAAAAACTTATGAATAAACCATAAATATTCGAAGAATTTCATAGAAAAAAGCGGAGAGATCTTCCCCGCTTTTTTATGCTGAATTTCTTTGTTTCTCTGTCTGAAGAATGTATCGATCTCGTCCGGCTCCCAGCCCGGCTGCACCCATTACGATCAGGGCAGCAATCAGAAGCACAATCGGCATTGTCCATGAATGCGTCTGGTCAAAAAGATAGCCGACAAAGATTGGACCGACGGCCGCAAGCAGGTAGCCGAATGACTGAGACATGCCTGACAGTGCCGCGGCTTGCTGGGCATTTTCACTGCGGAGACCAATCAAGGTGAGCGCCAGACTAATGCTTGAGCCTTGTCCGATACCGATAATCATCATCCAGATGGCAAGCAGTGTATGGCTGCCACCCGCTAATAATCCGCATAGGCCGATCAGATAGACTGCGGTCAGTCCCGCAACAATGCCGCGCTGATGTTTCAAGCGATCTGCTAAAACAGGTGTCAGAAAAGTGGAAGGCAGACTCGCAAATTGCATGAGTGACACCATCCATCCGGCTGTTGACGTATCAATCCCGTGTGAACGGAGAATTTCAGGAAACCAAGCGATGCTGCTGTAGAATAAAAATGATTGGAGTCCCATAAAGATGGTGACATGCCATGCCATTTTGGAAGACCATATGGAACTTGATTGAAGCTTCATCGCCTGGTTTGCCGTATCCCGATGGCGCAGCTGAGGTATCCAAATCAGCAATGCAAGGAAAGCCAGCCCGCCCCATAAGAGAAAGGCCTGCTTCCATCCGCCATCCATCTGGGTTGCTAAAGGAACGCTGATACCCGATGCTAAAGCCGCGAATATATTCATTGATGTCGTATACAGGCTGATCATGATCCCTGATTTTTCAGGGTATTTATGTTTGATTAAGCTTGGCAAAAGTACGTTGCCAATCGCAATTCCGACTCCGATGAGTGCCGTTCCGAAAAACAAAGCGGCAGTATAGCCGGTAGAACGAATCAAAACGCCGATAAACAGTATCATGAGACCAAGCCACAAGGTTCGCTCATTTCCGAGACGCTGTCCAACCTTAGGCGCAAGCGGAGAAAGAATGGCAAACGAAAGCAGTGGGAGTGCGGTCAAAAACCCGGCTGCCCCATTGGACATGTGCAGCTCTGCCCGGATAGAGCTGATGACCGGACCGACTGAAGTGATCGCAGGCCGTAAGTTAAACGCGATAAAGATAATGCCGGCGATCAGCCAAAACGATTGGATTTTTTTATTTTGTGGATGTGGCAAAGCAGTTACTCCTTCTTTCTAACATATACTAATTATAATTCCGTAAGATGAAAGCAAGTATGCGAACGAATGCTACGATTGTTTTTCTTCTTTCTGCAATTCAGCCATTTTGGCAAGCAGAATATGCTGAGGCATATGCATGATCTGTTCAAGCGGCAGATTCAAGGACTCTGCAAGCTTTTGTGCAGTTTCAGCGGAAATTTGCAAAGGTCTCACAAAAGATCCCTCCTCTCTTCTGTCCATTGTACAAGAATCAGATGTGAAATGTAAGAAGATGTAACAAAGGAATGGAGCAATCCGAAAATGCCCGTTATAAAAGAGGGAAGGAGGGTTCTTATGCACGCACCGTTGTCGTTATTAAAACAAATGCTGAATGAACACCAAAAAGACACTGAGAAAGCTGTCACTTTTGAAGAATATATAGCAGTAAGGCTAAAGCTTCAGGAGCTGATGGGGAAATGTGCTTCGTTCGAGGAGTGGGATTTGTATCAAAAGGCGGCCGATCTGATGATGCACACAGGCTTCAAATTGATGAAATAAGCTGATATCCGCTAAAAAACCCCCGCTGCAGCGAAGGGTTTCATTCATTAAAATGAGTGTTCTTCTTCCACATTTTTAAACTGGTCATAAATCACAAGCTTTGCCGGGCTGTTTTCCTTTGCCACCTGTTTGGCTTTTTCTATCGCGGCGTCTTTAGATGTATACAAAGCTGTCGGCGCCACATTCTCCACCTTAATAAACCAGCCGTCCGCATCGACATTGGGTGTAACCGCATATTTTTTTATCATCTTTCATTCCTCCTCACGTTTTATTGCGTTTTTCCCGCCCTGTTACTGTCCGAAACGACCCAATCGGCTAACTGAAAAAAACAGGAAACAGACAATTTTTCTATTTTTTTTCTGCAGAAATGGTAGAATGGAGTTTGGAGATTTTTTAATGAGAGGACGGTGCTTAGCATGACAGACCTTCTAAATGATCGGCTTCCTCCGCAAAATATAGAAGCCGAACAAGCCGTGTTAGGCGCTATTTTTTTACAGCCGTCTGCTTTAACACTGGCTTCAGAAGTATTGATTCCAGATGATTTTTATAGAATGTCCCACCAAAAAATCTATAATGCGATGCTGGTGCTCGGAGACCGAGGTGAACCGGTTGATCTAGTGACGGTTACATCAGAGCTTGCGAACACAGACCTGCTGGAAGAAGTGGGCGGCATTTCGTATCTGACAGATATCGCAAACTCGGTGCCGACAGCGGCTAACATAGAATATTACGCGAAAATCGTTGAGGAAAAGTCGATTCTTCGCCGATTGATCAGAACAGCGACAACCATTGCTCAAGACGGGTATACCCGTGAGGATGAGGTTGAGGATTTACTCAGTGAAGCGGAAAAAACGATTATGGAAGTGGCGCAGCGCAAAAATACGAGTGCCTTCCAAAATATTAAGGACGTCCTTGTCCAAACATATGACAATATCGAACAGCTTCACAATCGAAAAGGCGATATCACGGGGATTCCGACAGGATTTACTGAGCTTGACCGGATGACTGCCGGGTTCCAGCGCAACGACTTGATCATTGTGGCTGCCCGTCCGTCAGTGGGAAAAACAGCCTTTGCCCTGAACATCGCACAAAACGTGGCAACCAAGACCGACGAGAGCGTAGCGATTTTCAGTCTAGAGATGGGGGCAGAGCAGCTCGTTATGCGTATGCTCTGTGCCGAGGGAAATATCAATGCCCAGAATCTCCGTACCGGCAACCTGACGGAAGAGGATTGGGGCAAGCTGACGATGGCGATGGGAAGCCTGTCGAACAGCGGGATTTACATTGATGATACGCCGGGGATCCGCGTGAGTGAAATCCGCGCCAAGTGCCGCCGCTTGAAGCAGGAAAGCGGACTTGGCATGATTTTGATCGACTATCTGCAATTGATTCAGGGAAGCGGACGTTCAAAGGATAACCGTCAGCAGGAAGTATCAGAAATTTCCCGTGAACTGAAGTCGATCGCCAGGGAGCTGCAAGTCCCTGTTATCGCGCTTTCTCAGCTTTCCCGGGGCGTTGAGCAGCGTCAGGATAAACGTCCGATGATGTCTGATATCCGGGAATCAGGAAGTATCGAGCAGGACGCGGATATTGTTGCGTTCCTTTATCGTGATGACTACTATGACAAAGAAACCGAGAATAAAAATATTATCGAAATCATTATTGCCAAACAGCGTAACGGCCCGGTAGGAACCGTGTCTCTTGCGTTCGTAAAAGAATACAATAAATTCGTCAACCTGGAACGGCGTTTTGATGACGCAGGTGTTCCTCCCGGCGCATAAACCCCAAGAGCTGATCTTGGGGTTTTTTCATTCAAAGGATTGAAGAAATATCGTCCGCTCAGCGGATGAAAAATTGAAAGCGTTTTAATAAAATGGTGCAAAAAGGAGATGGTAATATGGGAAATCGTTTTTTATATTTTCATGCAGCGCAAATCCGGATTGCGCGGCACACGAACCAGCTTAATGAAATCATTCGTTTTTATGAAGAAGGGCTGGGCTTGAAACGAATAGGAGCGTTTTCGGAGCATAATGGGTATGACGGTGTCATGTTCGGCCTCCCTCATGCCGATTATCATCTCGAATTCACCCAGCATGAGGAGGAAAGCAGTGCCCCTGTTCCTCACCCCGACAGCCTCCTCGTTTTTTATGTGCCGAATGCGGATGAACTGACAGCGATCACTTCAAGGCTGAGACACATGGGCTATCAAGAGGTCGAATCTGAGAATCCGTACTGGAGCCATGGCGGCGTGACGATAGAGGATCCGGATGGCTGGCGAATCGTTTTTATGAATACAAATGGAATATCAGGTAAGTGATTCTTTTTTGTGCTAAAGGATGAAAGTTTCACGAGCTTTTTATAACAAAACGGTGAGAAAACGCTTATAAAACGAATGAAAGCGAACGAATATAGATTTACAATAATTTAATGTTCGGATTTACAATTGACTTTCTGTTTCTTCACTGATAAACTTGATTTGTTTGAATAGAATCGTTTTGAAAGGTTAACGGAGGTGCACGGACATGTCTTCAGTAGTTGTAGTAGGTACGCAATGGGGCGATGAAGGGAAAGGTAAAATCACAGATTTCCTGTCAGAAAATGCAGAAGTGATCGCCCGTTATCAAGGCGGAAATAACGCAGGGCATACAATCAAGTTTGACGGAATCACATACAAGCTTCACTTAATCCCGTCAGGAATTTTCTATAAGGATAAAACGTGTGTGATCGGAAACGGAATGGTTGTAGATCCGAAAGCATTAGTCACAGAGCTTGCGTATCTTCATGAGCGCAACGTCAGTACAGATAACCTGAGAATCAGCAACAGAGCTCATGTCATTCTGCCGTATCATTTGAAATTGGATGAGGTGGAAGAAGAGCGCAAAGGGGCCAACAAGATCGGCACAACGAAAAAAGGGATCGGCCCTGCTTACATGGATAAAGCAGCCCGCATCGGAATTCGCATCGCGGATTTGTTAGACCGTGACGCGTTTGCGGAGAAGCTTGAACGCAATCTTGAAGAAAAAAACCGTCTGCTTGAGAAAATGTATGAGACAGATGGATTTAAAATTGAGGATATCTTAGACGAATATTATGAGTACGGCCAGCAGATTAAAAAGTATGTTTGCGATACATCTGTTGTCTTAAATGATGCTCTTGATGAAGGGCGCCGTGTATTGTTTGAAGGCGCGCAAGGGGTTATGCTCGATATTGACCAAGGAACATACCCGTTTGTTACGTCATCTAACCCGGTTGCCGGCGGTGTCACGATCGGTTCTGGTGTCGGCCCGACCAAAATCCAGCACGTTGTCGGTGTATCAAAAGCATATACGACTCGTGTCGGTGACGGTCCTTTCCCGACTGAACTGAAAGATGAAATCGGCGATCAAATCCGTGAAGTCGGACGCGAATATGGAACAACAACAGGCCGTCCGCGCCGTGTCGGCTGGTTTGACAGCGTTGTTGTCCGCCACGCCCGCCGTGTGAGCGGAATTACAGATCTTTCTTTGAACTCAATCGACGTTTTAACAGGAATTGAAACGCTGAAAATCTGTGTGGCGTACCGCTACAAAGGCGAAATCATTGAAGAATTCCCAGCAAGCCTTAAAGCACTTGCTGAATGTGAGCCGGTATATGAAGAAATGCCGGGCTGGACTGAGGATATCACAGGTGCGAAGAGCTTGAGCGAGCTTCCGGAAAACGCGCGCCACTATCTTGAGCGTGTGTCTCAGCTGACAGGCATTCCGCTTTCTATTTTCTCTGTCGGTCCAGACCGTTCACAAACAAATGTCCTTCGCAGCGTGTACCGCGCGAACTAAATAGAATATGCTTGCAAGCCCCTGATATAGGGGCTTGTTTTTTGTTTGAAAGCCGCAGATAAGTTGGTCTGAGAAAAAAATATGAAAAAAAACCAAAAAAGTTATTGCCACTTCTATTTGTTCGTGATATTATAAATCTCGTTGTTACGGAAACTGCTTCAATAGAGTACAAGATGAGAACATAATCCAAGTCGTTTGCTCTATGGAAATTCCGACATCTTAAGAGCCATTAGCTCAGTTGGTAGAGCATCTGACTTTTAATCAGAGGGTCGAAGGTTCGAGTCCTTCATGGCTCACCATTTCGTGAAGGCCCGTTGGTCAAGCGGTTAAGACACCGCCCTTTCACGGCGGTAACACGGGTTCGAATCCCGTACGGGTCATTGATTTACTTTAGCGTTATTGCTAAATTCCTTATTTGTCTGTGAGAGCTGACACGACAGCTCTCCGGGCAATTACTGTAAGGTCCGGTAGTTCAGTTGGTTAGAATGCCTGCCTGTCACGCAGGAGGTCGCGGGTTCGAGTCCCGTCCGGACCGCCATTTTACTTTACTTAGTAGAGAAAAATAAAACATTTGGCTCGGTAGCTCAGTTGGTAGAGCAACGGACTGAAAATCCGTGTGTCGGCGGTTCGATTCCGTCCCGAGCCACTTACCAAACGCATCTGCAATCGTAGGTGCGTTTTTTCTTTTAGGAAAAAAGCAAACATGAGGAGTGTTATAATAGAAGAAAAAGGGAGAACCGGCCCTGCGGCCGGTTCAAAGAAGAAGACGTCATTGATAAAGACGCACTCCGGTGAGGGGAGGTTTCAGTAAAGTTATCTTTTTTAAAAAAAGTTGACCAGCATGACAAAAGATAAACAATTGGAGGATAAAGGTGAAACATGTGTTTTTTTCTAAACCTTTATTTTTTTTATCTTTTGACCTTAAACCGTTATAATAGACAAGGACCCATTGTTTACATGGGCCATAAGTGATGAAACGAATGTTATATAGATGAAATGAAGTTATTCGGCAGGAGGAAAATCAAAATGATGGATAAAAAGATCCTTGTAGTAGATGATGAAAAACCGATTGCAGATATATTGGAATTTAACTTAAGAAAAGAAGGCTATGAAGTGCACTGTGCCCACGACGGAAATGAAGCCGTTGAAATGGTAGAAGAGCTTCAGCCTGATTTAATTCTTTTAGATATTATGCTTCCTAATAAAGACGGCGTTGAAGTGTGCCGTGAAGTCAGAAAGAAATATGATATGCCGATCATTATGCTGACGGCAAAGGATTCAGAAATTGACAAGGTCATCGGGCTTGAAATCGGCGCTGATGACTATGTCACAAAACCATTCAGCACACGCGAGCTTCTGGCACGTGTAAAAGCGAACCTGCGCCGTCAGCTGACAACAGCGCCTGCGGAGGAAGAGTCGTCCTCTAACGAGATTCATATCGGCTCTCTCGTCATCTTCCCTGACGCGTATGTCGTATCAAAACGAGATGAAACAATCGAATTGACTCATCGTGAGTTCGAATTGCTTCATTATTTAGCAAAACATATCGGACAAGTGATGACACGTGAACATTTGCTTCAAACCGTTTGGGGATATGATTACTTTGGCGATGTCAGAACGGTTGACGTAACAGTCCGCCGGCTTCGTGAAAAAATCGAGGACAACCCGAGCCATCCAAATTGGATCGTCACACGCCGCGGCGTAGGTTATTACTTGAGAAACCCAGAACAGGACTAATGCCCATATGAATAAGGTTGGTTTTTTTCGGTCGATCCAATTTAAGATTACCTTGATTTATGTGCTTTTGATTATCATTGCAATGCAAATCATTGGTGTGTATTTTGTCAATCAGGTAGAGAAGTCGCTGATCAGCTCTTATGAACAATCGCTGAATCAGCGAATCGACAACCTTTCTTACTATATCGAACAAGAATATAAAAGCGATAATGACAGCACCGTCATCAAGGATGACGTCAGCCGTATTTTGAATGACTTCACGAAAAGTGATGAGGTTAGGGAAATTAGTTTTGTAGATAAAAGCTATGAAGTGGTCGGTTCTTCAAAACCGTATGGTGAGGAAGTTGCAGGGAAACAAACAACCGATCTGATCTTTAAAAGAATTTTTTCTACTAAACAATCGTATTTAAGAAAGTACTATGACCCGAAAAGCAAAATCAGAGTCCTCATTTCCGCGAAGCCCGTCATGACTGAAAACCAAGAGGTTGTCGGCGCGATCTATGTTGTTGCGAGTATGGAAGAGGTCTTTAATCAAATGAAGACCATCAACACGATACTGGCGTCCGGCACTGGTTTGGCACTCGTTTTGACGGCCCTTCTCGGTATTTTTCTGGCAAGAACCATTACCCACCCGCTTTCAGATATGAGAAAGCAGGCGATGGAGCTTGCGAAAGGGAACTTCTCGAGGAAGGTTAAAAAGTATGGGCATGATGAAATTGGGCAGCTTGCCACCACGTTTAATCACTTAACGAGAGAGCTTGAAGATGCCCAGGCGATGACAGAAGGAGAGCGCAGAAAGCTTGCCTCTGTAATTGCCTATATGACAGACGGCGTTATCGCAACAAACCGAAACGGAGCGATTATTCTCTTAAACAGCCCGGCGCTGGAGCTGCTGAACGTTTCACGTGAAACAGCCTTAGAAATGCCGATTACGAGCTTGCTGGGGATTCAAGAGAATTATACATTTGAAGATTTAGTGGAGCAGCAGGATTCTATGCTGCTTGAAATTGAGCGCGATGATCAATTAACGGTGCTTCGCGTGAATTTCTCTGTGATTCAGAGGGAACATGGCAAAATCGATGGTTTAATTGCTGTCATTTACGATGTAACCGAGCAAGAGAAAATGGATCAGGAACGCAGGGAATTCGTTGCGAATGTATCACACGAGCTGCGGACGCCGCTCACGACAATGCGAAGTTATTTGGAGGCGTTAGCTGAAGGCGCGTGGGAAAATAAAGACATTGCCCCGCGTTTCTTAATGGTGACGCAAAATGAAACAGAGCGTATGATCCGGCTTGTCAATGACCTGCTTCAGCTTTCGAAATTTGACAGCAAGGATTATCAATTCAACCGGGAATGGATTCAGATTGTCCGGTTTATGTCGCTTATTATTGACCGTTTTGAAATGACAAAAGAACAGCATGTGGAATTTATCCGCAATCTGCCGGACAGAAATCTGTACGTCGAGATTGACCAGGATAAAATTACCCAGGTGCTCGATAATATTATTTCCAACGCTTTAAAATACTCACCGGAAGGCGGACATGTCACGTTCTCCATTGATGTAAATGAAGAGGAAGAACTCCTCTATATCAGCGTCAAGGATGAAGGGATCGGAATTCCGAAAAAAGATGTCGAAAAAGTCTTTGACCGCTTCTACAGGGTTGATAAAGCGAGAACGAGAAAGCTTGGCGGCACCGGCCTGGGGCTGGCGATTGCAAGAGAAATGGTTCAGGCGCATGGCGGAGATATTTGGGCGGACAGCATAGAAGGAAAAGGCACGACGATTACATTTACTCTTCCATATAAAGAGGAACAAGAGGATGATTGGGATGAAGCGTGAAAATATAAAAACGATATTACTTACGGTACTCGTCGTCATCAGTCTTGTTTTTACGTGGGGGATATGGACGTTCCAGCCAAACTTTTCTGAAGGCTCATCATCAACAGAGTCTACTGTGCGTGAAAAGCATAAAATCGAAAAAAACACCCAAAAGCTGTCTGAAACGGTAAGGCCAAGGGAAATGTTTATCCATGATGACGGCGCTCATTATAAAGTGGAAGATGAAGCTCTCTATGAAGAAGTCTGGTCTGACTTGCCGCATTGGGATGTAAAAGGAATTAAAGATATCTCTGATCAGTATGACAAGGTTGGATTCAAGAGCTGGTTTTATGGAATAGGCGGTTATGAAGCGAAGCTTGACTTGCAATTCAGTGACACGATTCCTATTGATATATTCCAAACGCTGTTTAAATGGTCTAATCAGTCGTTTGAATACAGTTCGTTTGATCATATTCTGATTCCGTTCAATGAAACAAAAGCGAACAAGAAAATTTATTTGGTGTCTTACAGCAAACAGCTCATTCTGGAAGTGACCGTTGAATCGGCAAACTACCGGAACATTATGAACGACTTGGAAAACAGGCAATCAAACATGCCGGCGTACAGTTTGTTCTCAATTGGCTCTAAAAAAGAATTCCTGCTGCCGAACAAACCGCTTACGATGGACAAAAAAGAGTTTGTCACAGAATCGATTAAAACTAACACCTTTAAGCAGGCTTTGTTCAGCGATCCGAGCATTGTAAGGGAAGATTCGAATTACAACAACAGAAATGTCCTGACAGATGGGATCAGCCGGTTAGATGTGAATCTAAGCCAGCGCCAGGTGCAATTCCAGCAGCGCAATTTAGTGCAGAGCACATCCTATCAAACAGGTGAATTAATCAAAAAGAGTCAAAAATACCTTGAGGATACGGGAAGCTGGACGGATCACTATCAATTTTTCAATATCAATGACAGCCAGCAGCTGAGCTTCTATATCTTTATGGATCAGATGCCGGTCATTAACAGCACCGCCAAACCGTTCGGAGCGACATCGGCGATTACGGTGCAGTGGGCGAACGATGATATTCTCAGCTATAAGCGGCCGAATTACAGTCTCGGAACGAACCCGATTAAAACAAGTGAGACAGAGCTGATGAGCGGCAGCGAGGTGAAGATGCTGCTTGCCAAACAAACCGCTTATGATACGGACAAAATTGATCAGATCTTCCTTGCTTATCAATTGGTATCAACATCAACCAACGATGATCCTCTTGTTGAACTGGAACCGGTCTGGGCGATGAAAGTAAATGGAAAAATTGTGCCGATCACAAAGGATTTATTGATGAAGGAGGGGGCAAACAGTGGAGTGGAATAAGACAAAATCAATCTTCATCGTTGCCTTCCTCATTTTAGATATTTTCTTAGGCTATCAGTTTTTTCAAAAATGGCAGGCGACCAGCAAGGAATATGAGGTCATTAAAAATGATGTCGAGCATGATATGAAGGCCGACCATATCACGTATGAAGGCCTGAATAAGGAAGCGACAGAAGGCTACCGGATCACAGCAAATCAAAAGACCTTCACCAAGGAGGAAATTGAGGCGCTGAAGGATCAAAAGCCTTTGATGGACATGCCTAGTGATGATCATAAAGTAACGAGCCTGAAAATGAAGTTCACGAATCCGATCGCCCTATCAAAGAAGAATATCGAGGACGATGCTCAGACGCTTGTTTCTTCGAAAATCCAAGACGGCGAAAAATATAAGCTTTGGAAGGTTGATAAATCGAAGAAAGAAATTGTTTTCTTCCAAACGTATGAAGGTCATTATATTTACCAGAAGACCGACAATTCCTCTAATATGATCGGGCAAGTGGTGCTGCACTTAAACGCTAAAAACGAGGTTGTGTCGTACGACCAGACAACGCTTGAGACCTTTAAGCAAATTCAGAAAGAAAGCTTAATCACTGAAATGGATGCGGTTGAGCTATTGTACTATCAAAATCAATTAAAAGAATACAGCACTGTGAAGAGCTGTAAATTCGGCTACGTAGCACAATATCCGCTGACAAGTACGCAGGTGCTGGCACCGGTATGGAGAATTACGGTCGAGTACGATAAAAAGGTGAACGGTGAGAAAAAGACAGTACAAGAGTATTTTACTGTGAATGCTTTGGAGAGTACGATTTTAGATACAGATCAATGAAAATAATGGAGTGAACAGACATGAGCTTGCAATTTAGCGTACTTGCGAGCGGGAGTACGGGAAATGCGTTTTACCTCGAAACAGAGGATCACGCATTTTTAGTGGACGCCGGTTTGAGCGGGAAAGCCATGGATGGACTGATGGCGCAGATCGGGCGTAAGCTGGATGATGTAGACGGCATTTTTGTGACGCATGAGCATAGTGACCATATTAAGGGACTCGGTGTGGTCGCCAGAAAGTACAAGCTTCCGATTTATGCGAATGAGAAGACATGGAAAGCGATGGAGAACCATATCGGCAAAATAGACACCGATCAAAAATTTGTGTTTCCGATGGAGACGGTGAAGTCGTTCGGCGGACTTGACGTGGAATCGTTTGGCGTCTCTCACGACGCGGCGGAACCCATGTTTTATGTATTCCATTATAACGGCCGAAAGCTCGCATTAATGACAGATACGGGATACGTCAGCGACCGGATGAAAGGGATCATCCGGTCAGCGAATGTGTTTGTGTTTGAAAGCAATCACGATGTCGGTATGCTGCAAATGGGAAGATACCCGTGGAGCATTAAGCGGCGGATTTTAAGTGACGTGGGGCACGTTTCAAATGAAGATGCTGCCTTGGCGATGACCGATGTCATTGGCGATGAGACGTCACGAATTTACTTGGCACATTTGAGCCAGGACAACAACATGAAGGAGCTGGCGAGAATGTCTGTGCAGCAGACATTAGCTTCTAAAGGGTTTGTGACGGGTGAGACATTTGATTTGTATGACACCGATCCGAAGAAGGCCACGCCGCTTTGCGCTGTATAATTTTTCTATGTAAATCATGACTATTATAGGAGTTTCTAACCCACAATATAACCATATTAACGTTCTTGGAAAGGATGGAATATGGTGGATTACGATCGTGAGGAAGAACATACTACTCCTGAACAGCCAAAGAGAAGCAAAAAAGGATATTTCCTTTCTAGTCTGATTGGCGTGATTGTCGGTGCCGTATTAATGGCGTTTATCATGCCGTACCTGTCAAATGAAGGGTTAGATACGGGCGCCTTAGATCAGCAGCAGAACAACAATGGCCAAGAATCAATCAGGACGGTGAATGTCAGTGTCAACAACGCCGTCACCAAGATTGTCAGCAATGTGTCGCCCGCCGTTGTCGGTGTTGTGAACATCCAAAAATCAGATATTTGGGGAGAGAGCGGCGAGGCTGGGAGCGGCTCAGGCGTCATCTATAAGAAAAATGACAACTCTGCTTATGTCGTGACCAACCATCATGTTATCGAGGGCGCTTCCCAAATTGAAATCAGCCTGAAAGATGGCTCGCGTGTATCGGCTGACCTTGTCGGCAGCGACCAGCTGATGGACCTGGCTGTTTTACGGGTGAAAAGCAATAAAATAAAAGCAGTCGCCGACTTCGGAAATTCAGATAAAGTGAAATCAGGGGAGCCGGTTATTGCGATTGGCAACCCGTTAGGCCTTGAGTTTGCAGGCTCTGTCACACAGGGGGTCATCTCAGGTACGGAGAGGGCAATTCCAGTGGATTCAAACGATGACGGACAGCCTGACTGGAACGCAGAAGTCCTGCAAACAGATGCGGCCATTAACCCTGGGAACAGCGGCGGCGCTTTGTTAAATATGGACGGGAAAGTCATTGGCATCAATTCAATGAAAATTGCCGAGTCGGCGGTTGAAGGGATTGGCCTGTCGATTCCGTCTAAGCTTGTGATTCCGGTGATAGAGGATCTGGAGAAATATGGCGAAGTCAAACGACCGTTCCTTGGCATTGAAATGAAATCGCTAAGCGACATCGCAAGCTATCATTGGGATGAAACACTGAAGCTTCCTAAGGATGTCACCAATGGCGCGGTTGTGATGGGTGTCGACGCCTTTTCACCTGCCGGAAAAGCAGGGCTTAAGGAACTGGATGTCATCACGGAATTTGACGGACACAAAGTAAATGATATTGTTGATCTGCGGAAACGGCTTTATCAGAAAAAAGTCGGTGACCGGGTGAAGGTGAGGTTTTACCGCGGCGGAAAAGAAAAATCCGTTGATATTAAGCTCTCCTCCGCAGACCAATTAGGAAGTTAACAAAAGCAGTCTGGCACCGTTGCCAGACTGCTTTTTCATGCAAAAAAACTGAACGAGGGTCAGCCCGTTCAGTTGAAAAAGGATATATCGAATATGAAGAAAAATACAAGATGGGTGTTACACGTGAAACAGCAGGCAATGCCTGTCAGCTGCAAATGCTTCCGTTTTCAGCGTTTACTTTAATGGTTTGTTCCGTGTGGTTGCTAACTGAGATTTTAATGATGTACACATAGATGCCATTTTCTTTCTTCAATGCAGAAGATTTTACTGTGCCTTTGCATTTGTTCAGCGCAATGCTTTGAGCTTTTGCTTTTGTGATTGCGGCTTGTTTGTTTTCAACGTGATGTTTGACGACTTTTCCGCTGCTGCAGTTGACGTTGAAGGTGTGAACTTTGCCGTCCTCACCGAGCACTTTAATGACATAGACATAAACGCCGTCTGCTTTCTTCATTTGTGCTGATTGAACCGCGCCTTTGCAGTTGTGTAATGCCACAGTTTTCGCTTTAGAAAGCGTAATAGAAGCCTGCTGCTGTGTTTGGACTTTAGCAGTGTCCTCTTTATGCAGAACAGCCGCGTGTGCGGAAGATAAAGAACTGATTGAGATAACAGCGCCTAAAGCAGCTGCTGATAATATTTTCACATTCATTTTTACGTCCTCCTTAGATGATGATGTAAAAAGAACTGAACGCGGGTCACGCACGTTCAGTTTAAAAGAGTATTTAGAAAAAGGTAGACATGAACTTAGAACTTCGTGTTAAAACAAGACTGGTGTTACACGTTGAATTGCAGTTGTTTCACTGCTGGCAAGTATCAATTTTTATTTGCAAATGCTTCCGTTTTCAGCGTTCACTTTCACTGTTTGCTCAGTGTGGTTTTGTGCAGTGATTTTAATCACGTAAACGTATTTACCGTTTTCTTTCTTCAAAGCAGAAGATTTCACTGTTCCTTTGCATTTGTTTAGGGCAATGTTATGTGCTTTTGTTTTCGTAATGGCTGCGTTTTTCTTTTGCACTTCTTGTTTTACGATTTTACCGCTGTCACAGTTGACATGGATTGTATGAGTACTGCCATCTTCGCCAAGCACTTTTACAACGTAGATGTAAACGCCATTTTCTTTCTTCAGATCAGAAGATTGAACTGCGCCTTTGTATTTGTTCAGTGCGATTTGATGCGCTTTTGTTTTTGAAATATGTGCTTGTTTCTTTTGCTCGTGTTTTGCGACTTTGCCGTTTTCTCCATTGATATGGAACGTGTGAAGGCTGCCGTCTTCACCCATTACTTTCACGACATAAACGTAAACGCCGTTCTCTTTCTTCAGTTCAGAAGATTGAACCGCACCATTGCAGCTTTTCAAAGCAATAGAATGTGCTTTTGATTTGCTGATGTAGCTTTGTTTCTTTTGAATGTCATGCTTCACAACTTTTCCGCTGTCGCAGTTGACGTTCATCGTATGCTGTTTGCCGTCCTCACCGAGAACTTTGACAACATATACGTAAGTGCCGTTCACTTTCTTCATTTGGGCAGATTGAACAGTACCTTTGCATTTGTTCAAAGCAACTTGTTTTGCTTTTGCTATTGTGATGGAAGCCTGCTGCTTCGTCTCGACCTTCGCTGATGTATCATCCTTTTGAATGACAGCGGCATGAGCGGAAGTTAAAGAACTGATTGAAAGAATCGTTCCCAGCGCGGCTCCTGATAAAACTTTAGTGATATTCATGTGTTGTTCCTCCTTTGATTTCATTGTTGGCTGAACCAACTAAGGCAATTGTATAGGCCGAAGCTGAAAATCAAATGAGGGCTGGCTGAAAACTTGCTGAATTCAGCTGATTTTTAGGGAAGATTCAGTTGGTTTTCAGATAAAAACGAATAATAGGAGGGGAAGGGAAAAAACTAATCAGAGGTTTATGCCAACTAAGGAGAGAGCACAGCATGAATAGGATGAAAGGCATCAAGATTTTGCTCGTGGACGATGAACCGGCGATATTAGATTTTTTGACAATGGGACTTGAAAATGAAAGCTTTGAAGTCAAGACCGCGGCTGACGGAATGACAGCAATGAACATCGCAAAAACATTTCAGCCGCATGTGGCCATCCTGGATGTGATGATGCCCGGAATGGATGGACTGGAAGTATCGAGAATGATGAAAAAAAACGGCCATACCGCCGTTATTATGCTTACGGCAAAGGATGAGGTGGGGGTTCGGGTAAAAGCGCTGACAGAGGGCGCTGATGATTATATGATCAAACCCTTCAGCTTTGAAGAGCTGCTGGCGCGTATCTATGCAAGAATTCGGGATCACTTCCCTAACCTGTTCGAAGAAGTGGCGCTCGGCCCGTTTCGGATTGACGACCGGCGCAGAGAAATCCGTTATCAGGAAGAGGTGCTGAAGCTTTCGGCAACGGAATACGAGCTGCTGAAATTTTTGGTGTTGAATCACGGCCTTGTGCTCAGTAAAGCGAGGATTCTGGATAAAGTATGGGGCTATGACTTTTACGGGGAAGAAAATATTGTCGAAGTGTACATCCGTTCCTTACGGGAAAAATTGAATGACAAAACGCATGAAGTGATCCGAACGGTACGGGGCGCGGGCTATCGGGTGGATATTGAATGAAAAAACGATTCAAAACGCTTCGCTTTCAGCTTTTATTCCGCTCGTTGTGCATTCTTGTTCTTCTATTGGTGTTTGTAGGCGCCATGCAATATGTGTTTGGAAAACGCCTTTTATATGAAAACCGCGCTGTCAGCATTCAAAGTTATATCAACTCGACGGAGCCGACCATATGGAAAAACATTGAAAGATACAAAAGCAATCCCGACGGCTCGCACAAGTCAGATGGTGCTGTCCGTCCCGCCTTTATTTATCCGGGTGTGACAATTGTTTTTATCGATAAAAAAACAAAAGCCAGTACGGTATTGTCGACGGACCCATATGCGGGAGCACCGCCAACATTTAAAAAAAGTGTATATGACGAGGCATTGAAAGACACGATGGCCTTGCATTACAGAATCACGAAAAATGAAGCAGGCGAGGAAGCGCTGGTTGTGTTTCAGGCTATTAATATTGATGGAAAAGAAGCAGGCGTGATCCAAATGAGTGCTTTAACAGCACCGCTGAAGGATGTGCTGCTCCGGCAAATCAGTATTTACTCCACGCTCTCGCTCGTCGCGCTCCTGCTCGGGCTTTTTACATTCCTGCCCGTGGTCAGACATACGCTCAAACCGTTATCACAAATGGTACATATGATGGGGCATATCAATGCGGGAAATTTGAATAAAAGACTTCCTGTTTATCGAAAACAAATGGAAATCGATACGCTTGCCATTTCGTTTAATCGCATGCTGGAGCGGATTGAAACGTCATTCAAAGCAGAAAAAGAAGCGAAGGAGCGCATCCGGCAATTTGTATCAGACGCTTCGCATGAGCTGAGAACGCCTTTAACGTCCATACACGGCTTTATAGAAGTGCTGCTGCGGGGCGCAGCGCTTCAGCCGGAGCAGAGAGAAAGAGCGCTCAATAGTATGTATGAAGAATCGAAGAGAGCCACTCGGCTGATAGAGGATCTGCTGTTTCTTGCAAAAATCGATCGGGTGCCGAGCTTTGAAATGAAGAGAGGCGATCTCGATTCGCTCATAAGGGAAATGGAGCCGCAGCTCAGTCTGCTTGCGAAAGAAAGAAAACTGCAGCTGCTGCTTGAGGATCATGCTGAAGCGGTGTTTGACGGGGATAAAATGAAACAGGTCATTTTGAATTTGGTTTACAACGCGGTGCAGTATACGGATGAGAAAACCGGTGCCATCACCATCTCGCTGCAAAAAAACGATGATGGCGTCATGCTGATGATAGCGGACAACGGCACAGGCATCGCACCGGAGCACTTGCCGCATTTATTTGACCGGTTTTACAGGGCAGACCCATCCCGTTCCCGAAAATATGGAGGTTCGGGACTGGGGCTTGCCATTACAAAGTCGATTATCGACAGCCATAATGGGACGATTGACGTCAAAAGTGAAATCGGCAGAGGCACTGTTTTTCTGATCAGGCTTCCTGCCGCAGAATAGGGCTGTTACTCGGCAGGCGAGTGGGAAAATTTCTTCAGCCGGTATTGAAGGCTTTGTCTGCTGATGCCAAGCTCCTGAGCAGCCTTCGAGATGTTATGGCCGTGTTTTCTTAACACGTTCTCAATCACATATTTTTCGAAGCTCTCCATTTTTTCTTTTAAGTCCGCGGCCGGCTGGTGTCTTGGTGCTTCAGGCTCTGGGGTATCAGCCGGTTTGATTTTCATGCGGTATTGATAGGGCAGATGGGAAGCCGTAATCGTTTGCTCATCCGTCATGAAATTCATTGCGCCTTCGATCATATGCTCAAGCTCCCGAATATTTCCCGGCCAGTCATAAGACATGAAAAATTGCTTCACGTCTTCGCTGATGTGTTCGACATTCATTTGGAACAGATGGTTGTTTTTTTGAATAAACTCTGACGCGAGAAGCAAAATGTCTTCTTTCCGTTCTCGAAGCGGCGGGATGATCAATGTTACGACGCTCAGCCTGTAATACAAGTCCTTCCGCATCCGTTCACCCGCAATCGCATCAATCGGGTCTTCATTCATCGTAGCAATAATACGCACGTCAATCGGTGTATCCTTTGTCGAACCGATGCGCCTGATTTTCCGTTCTTGAAGAGCGCGGAGCAGTTTTGCCTGAAGACTCAGGTTCAGCGAGTTGATTTCATCTAACAGCAGCGTGCCGCCATGGGCTTGTTCAAACAGGCCGGGCTGGTCTACAGCGCCGGTAAATGCGCCTTTTTTCGTTCCAAACAAAATGCTTTCCACAAGGCTGTCTGGCAGCGCCGCGCAGTTTTGTGAAATAAACGGGCCGCCTGAGCGGTCGCTGCCATTATGGATACTTTGCGCGAACAGCTCTTTTCCCGTGCCGGTTTCGCCTGCGAGAAGGACAGATGATGATGTGCGCGTTGCCCGCTTGGCGTTTTCGATGACATCTTGAATGGCCGGGCTGGTGCCGAGAATGCTGTCAAATGTATAGGTTGTACTGCCTTTTTTGTTCATATTCTCCCTGATCAGCCGTTCAAGCTTTGTCACATCCTTGGCAATTTCGACTGCGCCCCTGATTTTGCCGTCGTGGACGATGGGATAGGTATGATTGATCGTCGTGATTTCCTGACCTTTATTATTGAAGTAGCTCTGCTTCACATTTTTAATTGTTTTGCCTTCCTGAAGAGCCTGTACCAAGGTGCTGTCCTGTTGTTTCGAAAACATAAATACATCCATCAGGTTTTTATTCAGGACGTCATGCTTCTCCATATCTTCAATCTGCATCATTTTGTTGTTATAAACGATCGTGTTTCCATGCTCGTCTACTACGTGCAGGCCAACATCGATTTCATCCAAAATGCTTTGAAAAACCAATGTGAGGAATTCGCTGTCTTTGACCACTGTATGAACCTCCCTCGATTATTTTCTTAATATTGCTTCTATTTTATAAAAGAATGGAGAGGATATGCAAAAGAATTTTGCACTTGCTGAAATTTTTGCTCGAAATATCAGAATGTTTTTGCACCTTGTCCTCGAAAATTGTAGAAAACACACGAAATCTTGATTTGGCACAGAACTTGCATTTATAAAAAGGGAAAGCAGGATAACATGTGGAAACAGAAAACAAGGGGGAATTCAAATATGCCAGCTTTATCTAAATCCAAGGAAATTATTGATCAGACGTCTCATTACGGAGCTAACAATTATCATCCGCTCCCGATTGTTATTTCTGAAGCGCTGGGTGCTTGGGTAAAGGACCCGGAAGGCAATGAATATATGGATATGCTGAGTGCTTATTCTGCAGTAAACCAGGGTCACAGACATCCAAAAATCATTCAGGCATTGAAGGATCAGGCTGATAAAATCACCCTCACGTCGCGAGCGTTTCACAATGATCAGCTTGGACCGTTTTATGAAAAAACAGCTAAACTGACAGGCAAAGAGATGATTCTGCCGATGAATACAGGAGCTGAAGCGGTTGAATCCGCGGTGAAAGCGGCGAGACGCTGGGCTTATGAAGTAAAAGGCGTAGCAGACAACCAAGCGGAAATCATCGCATGTGTCGGGAACTTCCACGGCCGGACGATGCTGGCGGTATCTCTTTCTTCTGAAGAGGAATATAAAAGAGGATTCGGCCCGATGCTTCCGGGAATCAAATTAATCCCGTACGGTGATGCGGAAGCGCTTCGTCAGGCCATTACGCCGAATACAGCTGCGTTCTTATTCGAACCAATTCAAGGCGAAGCGGGAATTGTCATTCCGCCTGAAGGGTTTTTGCAGGAAGCAGCGGCGATTTGTAAGGAAGAGAATGTCCTGTTTATTGCGGATGAAATTCAGACCGGTCTTGGACGTACAGGCAAGACGTTTGCCTGTGATTGGGACGGCATTGTTCCGGATATGTATATCTTGGGCAAAGCGCTTGGCGGCGGTGTGTTCCCGATCTCATGCATTGCGGCGGACCGCGAGATATTAGGCGTGTTTAACCCGGGCTCACACGGCTCTACATTTGGCGGGAACCCGCTGGCATGTGCAGTGTCTATCGCCTCATTGGAAGTGCTGGAGGATGAAAAGCTGGCGGATCGTTCTCTTGAGCTTGGCGAATACTTTAAAAGCGAGCTTGAGAGCATTGATAACCCTGTCATTAAAGAAGTCCGCGGCAGAGGGCTGTTTATCGGTGTAGAATTGACGGAAGCCGCACGTCCGTATTGTGAGCGTTTGAAGGAAGAAGGGCTTTTATGCAAGGAAACGCATGATACAGTCATTCGTTTTGCACCGCCATTAATCATTTCCAAAAAGGATTTGGATTGGGCAATAGAGAAAATTAAGTACGTGCTGCAAAACGCATAAATCTGCACCATGGCGGGATATTCACTTCGTTTGTATAAATTTACAACAGAAAAATCAGCACTCCCTATTTGCTCAGCTACAGTATTTTAGTATAATGTATCTTTATGAGAAGAAGTGAATTTTATATTAAATAGATAGAGACTCTTTGGACAGCAAACTGGGATACGCACCATGTAGATGTTCCAGCTTAGATCCAATACAAGTTGCTGAAGGGGTGCAGAATGTGAATACTAACCAAGATAACGGAAATCAGCTCCAGCGGACGATGAAATCACGCCACTTGTTCATGATTTCATTGGGCGGAGTGATCGGAACCGGTTTCTTCCTTGGAACCGGGTTTACCATTAACCAGGCGGGACCGCTCGGCGCGGTTCTGTCCTATTTAGTGGGCGGCTTTATCATGTTTTTGACGATGCTCTGCTTAGGAGAGCTGGCAGTCGCCTACCCTGTGTCGGGGTCCTTCCAGACCTATGCGACAAAATTTATCAGCCCGGCCTTCGGGTTTTCGTTCGGCTGGCTGTACTGGCTCGGCTGGGCGGTTACATGCGCCATTGAATTCTTATCAGCGGGGCAGCTGATGCAACGCTGGTTTCCGCACATAGACGTGTGGATCTGGTGTCTGGTATTTGCGGCACTGATGTTTGTATTAAATGCGATCACCACAAAAGCCTTTGCAGAATCTGAATTCTGGTTTTCAGGCATTAAAATTTTGATCATCCTTTTATTTATTATTCTCGGCGGAGCCGCCATGTTTGGCCTGATTGATCTGAAGGGCGGAGAGCAGGCGCCGTTTTTGACGCATTTTTATGAAGACGGGTTATTTCCGAACGGCATAAAGGCAATGCTGATTACGATGATTACCGTGAACTTCGCGTTCCAGGGAACTGAGCTGATCGGAGTTGCAGCCGGAGAAAGTGAAGACCCTGAAAAAACGATTCCGCGGTCCATTAAACAGACAGTATGGAGAACGCTTGTCTTCTTTGTGCTTTCAATCATTGTCATTGCCGGCATGATTCCGTGGAAACAGGCGGGAGTCGTGGAAAGTCCATTTGTTGCCGTATTTGAGCAAATCGGAATTCCGTATGCCGCTGATATTATGAACTTTGTTATTTTAATCGCGCTGTTATCAGTTGCGAACTCAGGTTTATACGCATCGACACGTATCCTGTACGCGATGGCGAATGAAGGACAGGCCTTCAAAGCGCTGGGCAAAACTAATAAACGCGGTGTGCCGCTGAACGCGTTAATCGTAACGATGGCTGTGGCCTGCCTGTCGCTTCTATCAAAAGTGGCGGCGCCTGAAACCGTGTATATGGTGCTTCTATCCTTAGCGGGCATGAGTGCGCAGGTCGGCTGGATCACGATTTCACTTTCCCAAATCATGTTCAGACGCAAATATATCCGCGAAGGCGGTAAGACGGAAGATTTGAAATTCAAAACACCGCTGTATCCGGCGCTTCCGCTGATCGGCCTGACGTTAAATACGGTCGTTCTCATCAGCCTTGCATTTGATCCGGAGCAGCGTATCGCGCTGTATTGCGGCGTACCGTTTATGGTTATTTGCTACATCATTTATCATGTCGTCATTAAAAAACGCCAGCAGGCAAATCGTCAGCTAGAGCTTTAAAAACGTTGTCCGCAAGTCATCTTTGTTATAACCCGCATAGGACATTATCTTATATGTTGAGGTGGAATCACAGATGGATAAAACGATTTCGGTTATTGGAATGCCAATGGATTTAGGACAAGCACGACGCGGAGTGGACATGGGCCCGAGTGCCATCCGGTACGCTCATCTGATCGAGAGGCTGTCAGACATGGGGTATACGGTTGAAGATCTCGGTGACATTCCGATCAACCGCGAAAAGATCAAAAATGACGAGGAACTGAAAAACCTGAATTCTGTTTTGGCGGGAAATGAAAAACTGGCTCAGAAGGTCAACCAAGTCATCGAAGAGAAAAAATTCCCGCTTGTCCTGGGCGGCGACCACAGTATTGCGATCGGCACGCTGGCAGGCACAGCGAAGCATTACGATAATCTCGGCGTCATCTGGTATGACGCGCACGGCGACCTGAATACACTGGAAACATCACCATCCGGAAATATTCACGGCATGCCGCTTGCCGTCAGCCTTGGCATCGGCCACGAGTCATTGGTTAACCTTGAAGGCTACGGGCCTAAAATCAAACCGGAAAACGTCGTCATCATCGGCGCCCGGTCACTTGATGAAGGAGAGCGCAAGTATATTAAGGAAAGCGGCATGAAGGTGTACACGATGCACGAAATCGACCGTCTCGGCATGACAAAGGTGATTGAAGAAACCCTTGATTATTTATCAGCATGTGACGGCGTCCATCTCAGCCTTGATCTGGACGGACTTGATCCGAACGACGCACCGGGTGTCGGAACCCCTGTCGTCGGCGGCATCAGCTACCGGGAGAGCCATCTGGCTATGGAAATGCTGTATGACGCAGGCATCATCACCTCAGCTGAATTCGTTGAGGTCAACCCGATTCTTGATCATGAAAACAAGACTGGCCAAACAGCAGTAGAGCTCGTTGAATCTCTGTTAGGGAAAAAGTTGCTGTAATAAGAAAACCCCCGCATCCCGCGGGGTTTTTCATTTATCCAATCATTTTCTCAGCGACTTTCATCTCCTGTGTATGGGTTTGATGGTCCGCAATAAACCATCCTGATAAAATCACTGCTGCGACGCCTGCACCAATCAGAAATTTTTTCATTTATATAACCTCCGTTCGTTTGATCAGTTCTTCAATTTGTAATGCTTCATAAAAAAAGTGGGCAGCTTCTTTGTAAAGCTCATGCTCCCTATACCGTTCGCCAGCCAAAATGGAAAGTTCTCTTACACTGTCATACTCTTTCTCGGACACCAAATCATCCATATGTTGTTTGCATAAGTGAAACGTTTCCGCATGACCTCCTTTTGCATAAATGGCATATAAAATGTCTATTTTTGCCTCACATATTCTATTCGGCTCGACAGTCAATTTTTCCTTCGCTTCTTGGTAATAAGATACAGCCTGTTCGTATTTTTTGATTTTAAACAGCTCTCGTATCAGCAAGTAGACAGAATGATAGTAATAGGCAGAGCGGGCGTATTCTTCGTTCTGTAAGGCCTCTTCTAATTTGGAGACCGCCTCTTCTGATTTGCCGCTTTGCGCATGGAGAAGTCCGAAGTTATGCAAAAGCTGGGCTTCAAAAAAATGATCCTCTAATTCTCTCGTGATCCGAATCGCTTCGTCCAAATACGTTTCAGCTTCTTCAAACTGGCTCATCTCGGTAAAATTGCCTGACATGGTGATCAGTGCTGAAGCCAGTTTCTTTTTATAATCGGTCTCTTCCCTGAACGTTTTGACCGCTTGCCGTGTATGGTTGAGGGACACAATATTTTGCCCCAGCTTATAATAGAGCTTTCCGACCTTCAGGTGAAATTCGGCTTTCTCAATCGGATCGGGGATGTTGTTGAGATACTGCTCTGCATCTTTATACAGCCCAATGGCAATGTCGTAATTATTTTTATAGGCCTCATACATGCCTTCAAATAGAAAAAAGTAATATTTCAGCATGTCAGACGTAGCATTCATATGAGAAGGCTCCTCATGCTGAAAGCCCTGTCCTCTCGCCTCGTGAAGCAAAACCTTGTGGCGCAGTTCCAATAAGGAGAAGTAGGCAAGCACCTCCTGATCCTCTTCCATGTCATCCAATAAAGGCTTCACTTCTTCAAATAAACGGGAGGACTCTTCAACTTCATGTTTCTTGATGGCAAGATACCAATCGTTGAGCATGCTAGCGATTTCTGCGGGTGCGATCTTATTCATGTGAAACTCCTTTCTCTAGTGACTTATCAATCTCAGTTGCTTATTCTGATAGTAACACCTCTTTCTATTTTATGTAAAATCCTCTAGTCAATATATGAAGGAGAGATGATATGACAATCATACTGACCCCTATGCAGACAGAAGAATTTCGGTCTTATCTCACGTACACAACAAAGCATTACGCCGAAGAAAAGGTAAAAGCGGGAACTTGGCAGCCTGAAGACGCACTGCGCCTGTCTAAGCAGACCTTTTCTGATCTTCTTCCGAAAGGTCTGGAAACACTCCATCACCATGTATGGAGCCTTACGCTGAATGAAAAGGAAAGCGTTGGCTGGCTCTGGATCCATGCTGAGCCGGAGCATCCGCAGCAGGAAGCGTTTATTTATGACTTTGGGTTATATGAACCGTACCGCGGCAAGGGCTACGCAAAGCAAGCATTGGCGGCACTAGATCAGACGGCTCGCAGCATGGGAATCCGGAAGCTGTCCCTTCACGTCTTTGCCCATAATCAGACGGCGCGGAAGCTATATGAGCGAACCGGATTTCAAGAAACGGACGTGGTGATGAGCAAGAAGCTTTAACGAAAAGGGCCTGATAAAGGCCTTTTTCTGCGGACAGCCTTCTGTAAATGATTTCTAAAAATTCTGTAAATCACCTAGTTACTTTCCTTATTTTCCTAATATAATGTGGGTGAGGAAAACACCTTTCCTACATTCACAAGAAAAGAGGAGATGGAATGAAGTTGAAAAAACGGGTGTCGATGTTTTTGGTAGCGCTTACAATGTGCGGCGGCCTGTTTGTTTCTCCCGCCAAAGCCGTAAAGACCACAAACTATGCTGAAGAAATCGCCGCACTGCAGCCAGGCACGACACCAGAAGAAATCATGAAGTCCGCCAGTCAGATTGCCAAACAGCAGCACGTAAAGCAAGATGTCATTCTGAAGCAGTTTTATAAGGAAATCACAGCTGATAAAGCAGAAGGTGACAGGCTCGCCAAGGAAAGCGGCATGTCCGTCATGGGCGGGTCGTCCGGCACGAAAAAACTCCCGACAAGTGCGAAAGGCAATATCTATTACACCAACTCCTACACAGCCTACTACAATCACGGCCACGTCGGCATGTACTCCGCTGCTGACAAAATTGTGGAATCTGTCCCGAGCGACGGCGTCAGGCAGATCGCTTACAATGCCAGAGAAGTGGAAGACAACTCCATCGTACAAACAGTCAGCGTCACCTCATCTCAAAAAACATCTGCTGCCGACTGGGCGGTATCAAAAGTCGGCGACCCATACTCATTTAACTTCGTCAATAATAGAAATACCGGCCATGACGGCGCCAAAAACTGTTCAAAGCTCCTATGGTCTGCCTTTTTGCTGAAAGCGGGCATTGATATCGACAGCAACGGAGGCTTAGGCGTGTATCCGCGCGACATCACCAGCTCTTCCTATACGACAACCATCATGACCATTTACTAAGGAGAAGGATATGAAAAAGAGGATGATCGCTATCGCCTTGCTGATACTCGCAGGAATTGCACTATTTGTCTTTGTTTCTCCTCTCAAAAGCCATAAAGCCGTGAGTCAGCAGGATCTTAGAGACGCCGATTTTCTGGATGACAAAGAAGCCCTGTTGTATTTCTCATCCTCTGCGGATCAAGATGCATTTGGCGGTGGGAAAAGCTACGCCCTGTTTATCAGCCAGAACGGGTCGCTGTCTTCCTTTAAGATGAAGGGCCTTGAGCTGGGCTCAGCCAAGGTACACGGCGACAGTGTGATGCTGGAGGATAAAAACACAATTTATACGATTAAAGACGGCCTTAGCTCCCATAAAAGAGCCTATCAGCACACCGGAGACAGCGCGGGCTTTCTGCAAAATACGGACGGTTTTTACACCCTCTACAACTCAGGCTACGACAAAAAGGGAGACGGGTACCGTTCAGAGCTATACCGCCAGATCGACGGAGAGTGGAAAAAAGACGTCATCCCCTACTACATCCGCGCCTCCGGTTTTCATGACGGCGTTATTTACGCACTCGTCCCGACAGCTGACGAAAAAGGCTATCAGCTCCTCCAGATTCAAGCAGATCAAAAGAAGCTCACTTATCACAAGATAACGGAATGGCAGTACCGGGAAGGAGCCTCAGTCGAATCCCAGCTTGCTGTGGACGATCAAGCTGTGTATGTTATGGTTCGCGGCCAAAAAGCCCGCAATCTCTATCAAATGGTCAAGATCAACAAGAAAAGCGGCGAAGTCGAGCTGCACGACATCGCCGAATACAAAAACGACGAACAAACGATATACAGCTCCATGCCCTTCAGCTTTAAAAGAAGCTTTTTCCCTTATGACGGGCACTTGTACTTCATTGACGGCTTCGGAAAGGGATACAAAATCGATGCAAAGACAGGAAAAACAAGCACCGCCTTCACCCTTTCCCGAGACAAAATGAAAGCCGATTTCAGAGAAATCACCCAAAAAGGCAGCAGACTTTATTTCTTCACATACAGTTATAACAAGCCTGCATACGTTGAACAGTACAGCCTGAAAACAGGAAAGAAAGTGAAGGAAAAAGAGATCGGGAAGGTAAAGGAGATTGTGACGCCGAAGAGTCATTTAAAGCTTTACGATTTTGAGGTGATGAAGGATTTTTAAGGTGAAGGGGGTTCCGATTTGGGAGCTGTTATACTGCTCGTCGTTTTTGTTTTTCCGATGATGGAGGCGTAATTGGTGCAGAACGGGTTATTTCATATGGAAGAAAGTTTGGATTGGTCCGCTCATCGTCCTTATTGCGAGTTTGATATTGTTATTTACGTTAGCTTCCGGTAATAGTTCATTCATGTTTTGGGTTGTGCTCTATACTGCAATTGCGTTAGTAACCAGAGTTGTCACATTATTTCTCAGGAAATGATTATTCAACTGATCGCTGTTTATGAAGAGACTTGTGAAGTCTCTTTTTTCTGTAGAGCAATTTAATCAATGATAGAACGTTGTTCAAAACGATAAATCTCGAGTGGCCTTTTCAAGCAAACAGGTGTTAATTACTGTAAAATGAATATATAAAATTGATGCAGATAAAGGAGGAATGATATGAGCACCAATCGGGTTATTCTTCAGGCAATCACCATCGGTCTAATCTCGGCAGTTACTGTGTTCCTGTTAAAAGGAGGTAAAACAGATTGGCTGGACATCCTCGGAACCATTATCGGCTGCTTTCTTGGCATATTTGTTGTTGTAAGAATACAGAAAAAGCAGGCGTGAAAAAGGGAAAGGGTCATGCCGAACCGAAGTCATGTTCAAGGACCAAGAGTCCAAAAACATGAATGGGAGGAATGGCGTTGACAGGAAACAAAGCGGTTGTGTACAAAGGCAAAGGGACTGTAGCGGTGGAGGATATCGGTTATCCGGAGTTAATCTTGAAGGACGGGCCCGGCGTTCCGAAGGCGAATGTGAACCGAAAATGTGAGCATGGGGTTATTCTCAAAGTCATTACAACTAATATCTGCGGAAGCGACCAGCACATGGTGCGAGGCCGCACAACGGCGCCTGAAGGCTTAGTGCTAGGGCATGAAATCACCGGAGAAGTGATTGAAACGGGGCGGGATGTTGAATTTATCAAAAAAGGCGACATTGTATCCGTTCCTTTCAATATTGCCTGCGGGCGCTGTGTCATGTGCAGAACGCAGAAAACGCATGTATGCCTGAATGTCAATCCGGATCGGCCGGGATCGGCTTACGGCTACGTCGATATGGGCGGCTGGGTCGGCGGACAGTCGGAATACGTCATGGTGCCGTACGCTGATTTTCAGCTTTTGGTATTCCCTGATAAAGAACAGGCGTTAGAAAAGATTCTCGATTTGACGATGCTGTCTGACATTTTCCCGACCGGCTTCCACGGGGCGTACACAGCGGGCGTGCAAACAGGTTCAACCGTCTATATCGCGGGAGCGGGGCCTGTCGGCTTAGCAGCTGCTCACTCCGCTCAGCTCCTAGGCGCCTCCACCGTGATCGTCGGCGATCTGAACGAAGACAGATTGGCACAGGCGAGAAGCTTCGGCTGTGAAACGGTCAACGTGCAAAAACACGACCGCCTCGGCGAGCAAATTGAACAAATACTAGGTGAACCGACCGTGGATGCCGCAGTGGACTGTGTCGGATTTGAAGCATCTGGACACGGCAATCAAGGAGAAGCGCCTGCTGCCGTGCTGAACTCGATCATGGACGTCACCCAGGTCGGCGGAAGCCTAGGCATTCCGGGCTTATACGTGACCGAAGATCCCGGTGCAAAGGATGCAGACGCCAAAACAGGCTCATTAAAGATCCGCTTCGGACTCGGCTGGGCCAAAGCCCACACCTTCGTCACCGGACAAACACCTGCCATGACATACAACCGCAATTTGATGAAAGCGATCTTGAGCGGCAGAGCGCAAATCGCAAAAGCCGTCAACGCCACCGTTATCTCTCTGGACGACGCTCCAAAAGGCTACAGCGACTTCGACAAAGGCGCAGCCAAAAAATTCGTCATCGATCCGCATGGGACATTGAAGTAAAAGAAAAAGCCGGACGTTCTCAGAACGCCGGCTTTATTGCTGGTAATCCGTTTCTTCAAAGCGATCTCCTGTTACGTCTTGAACAATTAAATCCCCTTCAATTTTGTCCAGTCCAATCAAAATAAAAGGGTTTTTCTCATTTGCCGTAGGAGCAGGTTTTCGCTTCACAGTTACAATCGTTTCTTTAGATGAGAATTTGACGTCTGACACGTCAAGCTTCTTATCTTTCTCGCTGCTTCCGAGAGACACAATAACCATTTTTCTCCCTTCTAAAATAGTGAAGACTTGATATCCTTTCACGTCATCATGCATTTGGAGATAATTAGCGTATATTTCTAAGTCTGGACTGCCTTCACCGATTCGATCCTTCTCTAACACCCAATAAGACGGCTGACACCCAGCAAGCAGCAACATGATCACAAAAAGCCAAACCCATCTAAAGCGCAAATGCAGACCTCCCCATACATCGGTTACATCCAAACTAACACACGAGCGAAATAGAGTCATCAACAGCTTGTTTGTCGAATTGTGGATAAAACTCAGCCCGAAGCACTACTAACATGTGAATAAATAGGTTATATTGAGAAGAGAACATTTGTAAAAATGGAAGAAATCATCGGAGGATTTGAACATGAAACAAACGTATTATTCCTGTGAAGAACACATCGAAACGGTGCTGGATATGTACATAGACGACCACGAACTGCCACCCGAAATCAGAAAAATCGAACATACTAACAGTTTATCCACAGCCTGTGAATTATGTGGAGACCCCGCAGTATATATAGTGGGGAACGAATGATCTTACACAAAATACAGAAAAGATATCCACAATTGTGGACAACATATATGAATAACTTGTTTCTAAAGTGGGGATGACCTGTGAATATCAATATTGTGACAATCGGAAAACTAAAAGAAAAATACCTCAAGCAAGGCATTGAAGAATACACCAAACGACTTTCGGCCTACGCAAAAATCGACATCAGCGAACTCCCGGACGAAAAAGCACCGGAAAACCTAAGTGACCAGGACATGAAAATCATAAAAGACAAAGAAGGCGACCGCATCCTATCAAAAATCAGCCCCGACGCACACGTCATCGCCCTCGCCATCGAAGGAAAAATGAAAACATCCGAAGAACTAGCCGATACAATAGATAAGCTGGCTACTTATGGAAAAAGCAAAGTCACCTTCGTCATCGGCGGATCACTCGGATTGAGTGACGCAGTGATGAAGCGAGCGGATGAGAAGCTGTCGTTCTCGAAAATGACGTTTCCTCATCAGTTGATGCGACTCATACTAGTTGAGCAGATTTATCGGGCTTTTCGGATTAATCGTGGGGAGCCTTATCATAAGTAAATGAGGTTTTTCAAAAATATATATTTATTATAGTTTTATGGTCCCTCATGAATTTAAGGAAGAGTGGGAGACTTATCATCTTGATTAATGGTTCAAAATTAGTGAAGAGGTTTTTCTGAATATTTCTGATGGAAAACTATGGAAATGCATTTAAGAGGTTATATAAAAGAATAATAGCATTTAGACTATCTTTAGCTATAATATAGAGAGCGCAATAGGATAATTTTTATATATATTCAAAAAAATTATAGTTAATGCTGGAAATTTTAAATGGATTAGAGGTGTGAACATTGTCAAAAATAAATGAAATCCAAAATAAAATTAATGAGCTAAATGGTGGAGAGTTTCAAAAAATGATGGATATTTATTTTTCTAAGACAATCGATGGTGAAGTCTATTCGATAGGTTCTGTTATAGGAAACAATAATACAAAAACAGGAACACCAGATACACTAATAAGAACACCAGAAAATAAATATATTTTTATAGAATATACAGTCCAAAAAGGTAATATTTATAAGAAGTTTGAAGATGATCTAGATAAGTGTTTAGATGAAACAAAAACGAATATTTCACTTAATGATATAGAAAAAATTATTTGCTGTTGTACAGGGAGGCTTTCTACAGAGGAAATTAGTAAATTAGCTTCAAAAGTGGGTAACTATAATATAAGGCTAGAGTTACTTACTATAGATACTATTTCTTTTAAAGTTTACGAGTTTCCATCAATAGTATCAGATTTTTTAAATATAACATTAGATACAGAACAAATATTAGATATTGATGACTTTGTAAAAGTTTACAATCGAAGTAAATTGGCAGCAACACTAAATACAACTTTATATGCAAGAGATTCAGAAATAGATTTATTAATAGACTCAATAAATAGAAATCAAGTAACTATATTGTCAGGAAAACCAGGGGTTGGGAAAACTAGACTCGCTTTAGAATGTGTTAAACGATTCAAAGAAACAAACCTAGAATATGAAATTAAATGTCTTAGAAATAATGGTCAAAATTTATATAAGGATTTAAAATTACACTTTAATAGCAGTGGAAGTTATTTGTTATTTATTGATGATGTTAACCACTTAACTCAGTTAAATTTAATATTAGAGTATTTAGGATTAAAAGAAGAAGGAATTGAGTTCAAATTAATTGTATCCGTAAGAGAGTATGCAGAAAGAAAGATTTTAGACAAAGTATCAAGATTCAACAGCAATTTAATTAAAATCGACGTTTTGGAAGATAAAGATATAGAAACCTTATGTAAAGAAGAATATGATATAAAAAATCACTTATATATAGAGAGAATATGTAAGATTTCCAAAGGTAATGCAAGGTTAGCGATCATGGCATGCGAGACTGCAGTAAGAGAAAATACATTAGAGAGTATAGGCAACGTTATAGATTTAGTGGAAGAATACTACAGGGGTGTTAAGACTGACTTTGAAGATGAATTAGAAAATAATGAACTCCTAAAAACTGCAACTATCTATAGCTTTCTAAATGTTGTAAATCTTCAGGATGAAAAAAACTTAGATTTAATGGCTCAACTAACAAATATCGAGAAGGTTGAGTTATTAAGAATTACCAATAAACTACATTCGATGGAAATACTGGATATTTATGAGGGTGAAGTTGCTAAAATATCTGACCAAATTTTGAGTACATACATTTTTTATCTAACTGTTTTTGATAAAAAACTTTTACGGTATTCAGATTTAATAAAAGCATATTTCCCAAAATTAAAAAGTAGAATTGTTGAAAATCTAAACGGTGTTTTTTCATATTTTTATCAAAAGAAAAATTACGAACTAATAAAAAGGGAAATTACCAAAGTCTACAGAGATTTGAAAGAAAAATCAGATAAAGATTTAGAGAATTTTTTACACACTTTTTGGTTTGCTCTAGAAATAGAAACACTTTACTATATACAAGATAAAGTTGAGCAGCTATCCAGAGAGGAGGAGTATCAAATAAATTTTGATACTTCTAAGCAAACGTCTAATCGATCAGAAATTCTTTCTACACTATCTAATTTCAGTCAAACTAAGTACTATAGTGAATCACTCGAATTAATAATAAAATACTTACAAAAAAAACCTACAGAATTTTCTTCTGTTTATTCTGTTTTAACCCAGGACTTTGGATTTACAGAATTTTCTGAAAGACAAAATTTTTCCATACAAAAAGAATTAATTAATTTGATATTAGCTCAATATAATCGGGAGAATTCCATTGTTTTTGAAATGCTATTAATTAGGATTATTGAATACTATTTGAAGTTCAATCATCATATCACTGAAATGTCAGATAGATACACTATCAAATACTATGACTTAATTTTAGAATATTCTCCAGATATTCTTGAAATAAGAGAAATTGCATGGGAAAAATTAAAAGACTTATATAACCAGAATGGTGAAGAGATAAAAAAAATACTTTATAAATTTGGATACCAAGATTCAGGAAAAATAAATAAGGATATTTTAATTCGTGATATTAAATTTATTTCAGAACTTATAGAGAATTTACCAGAGGTAACATTAAGAGAAAGTATTATATTTAATAGAATAAATGACTTTTTATTAAGGAGAGATTTGGAATTAGATATACATTTAATAGATAAATTGAGTACTGACAAATTTAATATTTATAAAATATTAGCACAAAATATTTATGGATCAAATTATCGAGAAAGAGTATTAGAAAAAAAGCAGTTATTAGTTGATATGGCAAAAAGGTTTAACACTCAAGAATTTAACATTGTTTTCCAGGTTTTAGATGAAGTTGTAGGTAATGAAATTTTCCATAATGAAAAAAATAAGATCGTAAATAGCTTGAGTACTCTTTTGGAAAATGTTAAAGATGAATATATTGTTAATATTATTAGAATCTATATTTCCCGAAACTATCGGGTACATTTATACCCACTTCCCATTATAAATAAATTAAGAAGTGCGATAGGTGATAATGATATAGAAATGTTATTACGTGAAAATAAATTCTATGATCAGAACTATTGGTTATATTGTTTTCTTAGAGTTATATCTGAGGAAAAACCTAGCGTAGATATTCTCAGTAAAATATATGATTACTTTAATGAAGAACAAGAGGATGTATCTGGGTATGCAATTGATTTGGGCTTTTTAAAAAAATATTTAGAAATTGATGAAAATGTATATGTAAATGTAACTAAAATAATATTGCAGCAACAGGATATTACTATACAAAAAACATTAAGCGATTTATTTAATCCATACTCCGAAATTAATAAAGAGCTATTTTTCTTGTTCCGAAATGATTTAAATACGTTAAAAAGTGCTTATTTTAAATTATTGGAAATTGACTCCGATATAGATGGAGAGTTTTTAATCCTAAAACAGTTCTTTGATTTTGATGTAACTATAATAGATCAATTTCTGGAACAGATATTGAAAAATCAGAATAAATCACTAAGATTAATTGATGTTGATTTGTCTTTTATTTGGGAAAAAGATAATTGGCAGTCTATACTTGACAGGGCTGTGCCCCTTGTCGTTAATCAGTCAAAAAGTAACTTTTGTAACGCTGTATCAATATTAGAAAGCTTATTATCCGTTCCAAAAAAAGAAATAGCAATTGAAAGACATGATTCTTGGTTAAGAGAGAAAATTTCTTTATGGAGTTTGGATGAAGAAAAGATTACATTGTTATTTTATGCTATAGCTAATTTAAGTAAAGAAAGTAAGGCTAATTATCTAATTCACCTATTGAAAAGTAATAGTTCATTTCACTTGTTTTGTAAAATACCCCTATCCCCAATCACTTTTTCTTGGAGTGGAAGTGAGGTTCCTGTATTAGAAGATAAAATTGAGTTATTAGAACTTATTGATAAGGGGTTAACTGGAATTAAACTTCTGAGGCATAAAAGATGGGTTCAAAATAAAATTGAAGGCTATAAAGAAAAAATAAAAAAAGTTAAAATAAAGGAGTTTATGGAGGATTATTAACTAGATAAAAAATTCATTTTATCCTAAATTAAACAAGCTTAAAAAGAAGTTTTGTAGTCTCTTGTATTATTTTAAATTAATTGGCATACTTACTAAACTTTTTAGGTGAAATAACTATAATAATACGATGCACTTAGAGAAGCGCTCTTATTTATTCCTTTGTAATTCTTTTTTATCTTTTATTTATTTTGTATACGCTCTTGAAAGTTTACAACGGTATAAGACTTTGTTCAAAAGGAATGAAAAAACAATGAATGCTGCAGAGTTAGATGAGGATTTGATAAAAGCGTTACGCTCATATCAGAATGAAGCCCTCTTAATGATTGGACAATATATTTCAAGTGTTTCAATGAAACAGGCACTTGTTAAAATGCCAATGGGGACTGGAAAATCAACAGTTATTGCTGTAACTAGCACTGAACTTACTCCCAATAAGTCTATAATTGTAGTTACAGCTACAAAAGCCGTTAGAGATCAATTAGTAAAAGATATATCAGATGAAGTATGGGTTAAGATGGGGCTATCGAGGCGCCCTGCTAAAACTGTTTATATGATTAAACCGTCTATTTTGACAAACATACCAGATTCACCAACTATTTTCATTAGTACTATTCAATCATTACTTATGCTTAAACAAAGGCACATTGAACTATTTGAGGATCTTAAAGATAAAATAGATTTGGTATTGTTTGATGAGGGGCATAAGGAGCCTGCTGATAATTGGCAAACAGTCATAAGATCATTTGGAAAAAAGATTATTTTATTTACGGCAACTCCAGTTCGTAATGATAATAATAAATTTCTGCTTGATAATAATTATACTTATACATACTCATATGAAGAAGCAAAAACTATGGGGGTTATTAGAGATATTGCATTTGAACATATAAATATCAATCAAGAAATTAGAACATTTGCTGAGATAATATATAATAGATATAGAGAGTATGTTCTAGAGGAATCTTGTGATGAAGGTGAAATAAAGTGTATTATCCGTTGCGGAAGTGCCGATGAAATACGTGCAATGGTCGAGGAATTGAAGGATAAGGTGACAGTCATCGGTATACATGAACGCTTTAAGAATGATAGTAATGATTTATTAACAGACCATGTTCCAAAAGATTTTAAAACAAGTGATGTAAGAATCTGGATCCATCAAAATAAACTCATAGAAGGTATTGATAATCAACAATTTTGTATATTAGGTATTTATGAACCACTACCTGATCCACGTTCATTAATACAACAAATTGGTCGGGTTATCAGACAAGGAAGTGAACCTAGGAAGGCAATAATATTGCTAAGGGAGAGTCAATCATATCAAAAAGATTGGTGGGACTCATATACAGAGTATGAAAGGTTAATATCTTTAAACCCTGAAGAAATTGTATTCAGGTACCATGATTATTTTATGAAGGTTAAAGAGGCTAATCCTTCTACAACTTATCTTAACAAGAAATTTTTAAAGCGTTTTTCAGTGAATGATTACCAGACAATTGAAGAAAGAATAAAAAAATACCAATTACCAATGAAGGCAAACGTTTTTGAAGCTATTAAGGATATAGCTGATGTGGAGTCGTATATTAATGATTTTACAGAAAAGATTATTGATGAGTTTAACAGTTTAGATTTCTTAATTTTAGAAAAAATCAATATAGGAGATAAACAAACTGTCTGTATCGTATATTCAAGGTATGAAAATAGTAGTATTTTGGTTCATAATAGCTTTCTTGAAATCAAATTAGAAATTGCAGTATTTCGTTTAATAAAAAATAAGTTGTATTACCATTCCAGTAATCAATATATACCTTCTTTTATTTATGATGAGTGGAAAAAAGTTAATGCAACTCAGCTGAAAAAAATTTTACCAAATGATTCTCATATTTCCTCAGTGACTATACAAAATGGGAGTATAAATTATAATAGTTTCAACAGAATGATTGTAGATTCACAAGATGTTTCTACAATGGTTCCTGATGTAAATGATAAGTTTAATCTTTGTACTACCTTGGTAGGAAGTAGAAAGAAAAAGCCGAGTATTAGGAATTACATTGGGTTTTCCAATGCCCGTATTTCACAAGGCACAGAATACATAACTTTATCTTCATACTTAGATTGGTTAGAAGAGATAGATATGAAAATAACAAATACATCATATCAAGAGCACGAAATTTTCAATCGCTTTGCTCCAATAACTGATATTCCAGCAAAGGTAGTTCCAAAATCAATTCTAATTCTATCAAATGCAGGAGACAGTGATTTAAGAACAAGCTATGGAACTTTAACTGAGTTAGACCAATTATTTTATAATATAAAAGACTCGAAGTTTGATCTTGAGTGGGATGGTAATTCATACGAGATAGAAATTAAATTTATATTAACAGAAGGTAAGTATATCCTTAATTTCACTCAATCTACAAATGAACCAAATGTGTATATTTCAACAAAAAATAAAAGTAAAATTCGATTATTAGATTGGTTGAATGAAGAGCAGGCTTTTCAAATTATCGTAGAAGGTAATACTTACCGCTATTTTAAGGGTGATTTCTATAAAACAGGTATACCTTCTGATTATAATTGGCTTGAAGACTTTTTTGATGAATATGAACTAGCCCTACCAACTCGAACAAAAAAAATAAATGAAAAAGGCAAAAAGGAAATAGGCACCAAGTCTTACAAATCAATGTGGGATCCAAATTCACTGTTTTATTTAGTGGCAAAAAAAGGAGAAAATATCACTAATACATCTACAATAAAAACTCTTTTACAAGAGGCTGATTATATTATTTGTACAGATTTACAATCTGAGATTGCTGATTTTATAACAATTAGTGAAAAAACAGATACAGTTTGTTTCATTCACTGTAAAGCAGGTAAATCCAAATTGTCTGCTTCAGCTTTTCAAGAGGTTTGTGGACAGATTGTCAAAAATCTTGATTATGTTAATAAAGGAAGTGCAAGAAAACCTAATTACTATTATTGGGAGGAGGAATGGGTTAACAGCTATTATAAAGTAAAAGCAAATAGGAAGATTCTTAACCCCAACAATTTAACAGCTGAGGGGATTTGGAAAAAGTTAAAGGAAGTTCAAAATAAACCAAATTCTCAAACATATGTCATAGCCTTATTAGGAGATGTTTTTTCAAAATCTAGATATTTGGCTGAAAAGAATAAAAAGTATGAAAAGCAAAAAGCGGAAGTAATTCAAATTGACTATCTATTAAATCAAACTGCTATAGCAGTTGGGCGAGCGCAAGCCAGATTTATTCTCGCTTTTAACAAACTATAAAGAGTTTTATGAAAAATCCAGAGTGAGTCATAATACTTGAAAAAATTAGTTATTTTAAATTTTTAAGTTACAAAATAGAAATGTTCAATAAGTTAATGAAGGAATTTTCAAATCTCCAAAAAACTAAATGTATAACCATTTATTGTTCATCTCAGTATGTTCTAAGTTTAGGTAATAGCATGTAGAAGGGACGAAGGTACTGACCAAAGCTTTTTTAAAGTGCGACGGTGGTGCTGGCCTTTTCCGGTATACTTGTTACCGTCGTTCTGTGCGCCCCAATGCTTGTACCCTCTCTGTGACAACATAGCCTTTTGATAGGGAAACAAGCGCGCATTATTAAAGATTAACGTTCTGATTTTCAAAACAGTATAGTAATGCGAAAAGTTATACTCAAATATTAGTAATTCAACATGCGCTGGAATGTTCAAAGGTAACTATGTAAAGTGAATAGAAACAAACGCAGAAAACCAGATTATAAATAGTTAATATGGTTTTCTAAGTTAGTACAAGAGTACTTTATCGTTCTTTTTCTTTCACCATCTTCTAAAGGAAAGAAGATAATGAATACCATAAAGTAATTCATTGGATTCTTAAAAGTGCTAGATCTAGTGAGATCTGTAATAGTAGTCACAATCTTTTAACGCTATGTGACTATTAGAAAGCTCAGCCCAGCTGTTAAGTAGGGGTTTACTGTTTGAGAAGAAGCCCCTTCACGTCAGCACGTTTACAGTTCCGCAGAGTAGAACTTTGGTTTTTAGAACGTTCTGGGCTTTTAACTTAGCTATGTCATACAATGTTCTCCATTCACGACGTGTTCGATGTGAATTCTATATTTATCCCAAACCTCTTTCGCCGAATCATTTACCTCATCACATTCTGAGAGATGTTTAGTTTTGCTTCTTTCATGTTCCATTTTCCCGCGATGGAAAAACTCCCCTCAGGCAAACAGATTTTTTTTCATCTGTCTACCTTTAGGGGATCATATCTTATTCTCTGACCCCACTATCCCTCACTTCATATACCGATACTCCCGCAAACTCTCCAAAATCGCAACTTCCTGCAACAACTCCTCACCAACATTCGTTTCCTTCACTTTCTTCCGCTCAAGCTCTTTATCCACTAATCGTTTCACCGTTAATACATCGGTTCCGGTGCTTAGGACTTCTGCCTTGGAGTTAAAGTGTTTATGGGCGACGAGCTGCATGCCGTAGGAGTTGTATAGCAGCGTGTAGCCGGCGATGCCTGTTGTGGATTGGTAGGCTTTGGAGAAGCCGCCGTCGATGACGATCATTTTTCCGTTTGCTTTGATTGGGTCTTCTCCTTCGATTTCTTTTACGGGTGTATGGCCGTTGATGATATGGCCGTGATCTGGATTGAGGCCGAATTCTGCCAGGATGTTTCGACAGGTTGCCTCGTCTTCGCGTAAATAATAATACGGGTTTTTCTTCTCTTTATGCGTTTCCTTTTCTTTAATGAAATAACGCTCAAATGTCGTCATGGCGCGTTTTCCGAAGAGGGAGGAGTATTCGCCTGTCCATAAATACCAGGCCATATCTGTCGCTAGGTCATCGGTTTCTTCCGGGTGGGCAAACGCTTCCCGCAAGAATCGTTCAAATACATCGAGCAGCTCACGGCCCGCATACGGTTTATCCTCAATCATCATCGTTTCCATATTGCCGTTTTCATCGACAGGAATACAGCCGTGAATTAACAGGTTGCCGTTATATTTTAAATAAAGGCTGCCTTTTTTCATCATAAAATTCATATGGCGGCCCAGCTTTTCGGAATGCTGGACAGAGAATAGCAGCTTGTCTATGACTTCTGCTTCTTCTTCTAATAGCTGGTCAGGCTGTTCCGGATTAATCGTCGCAAAGCAGGTGTTTTCCAGTTGATATGTTTTTCCGTTTAGTGTGATTTCGTTTTTGTCATAATCTATTTTCTCTAATAACAGCCGCTCTTCCATATTAAAGTTCGGCCGTCTCTTGATAATCGGGCTCTCGAGCTTGAATTGGATCATCGCAATCGCTTGATGGATTTTTGTGATTTGCTTAATCTCATCCTCTGGTCTGTCGTCATCAGCTTTTGGACGGAACGCTGGATTATCATCATAATATTTTTCGGCCAGGTTCAGCAGCGGTCTCAGGTTGATGCCGTACACGTCTTCAATAATATCCAGGTTGTCATAGCGGGCACAGATCCGGATAATATTGGCCAGGCACACTTTGGAACCGGAGTAGGCGCCGATCCAGAGGACATCGTGATTTCCCCACTGAATATCGACAGAATGATAGTTGATCAGTTCTTCCATAATCCTATCCGGCTGCGGTCCGCGGTCGTAAATATCGCCGACCACATGCAGATGGTCGACCACCAATCGCTGAACGCTATAAGCAAGGCCGGTGATCAGCTTATCAGCCTGGCCAAGCTCAATGATTTGATCTATGATTTCAGAGTAATATTGCTCCTTGTTGCCAGCTTGTTCTGTTTTGTATAGCAGCTCCTCCGTGATATAAGCAAACTGGGCAGGCAGTGCTTTGCGTAATTTGGAGCGGGTATACTTCGAGGAGCAATAAGAAACAAGCTTAATCATTCTGTTAATCGTTTCTTTATACCACTCGTTTAATGCTTCTTTCGCATCAAAGTCATGTTTGATTAACTTCAGTTTGTCTTCCGGATAATAGACCAATGCCGCTAATTCATCAATTTCTCTATCGTAAATGACACCGCTGAAAATGTCGCGTATCTTCTCTTTTACTCGTCCTGAACCATTACGTAGCACGTGCTGGAATGCCTGATATTCCCCGTGCAAATCACTGACAAAATGCTCAGTGCCCTTTGGCAGGTTCAGTATCGCTTTTAAATTAATGATTTCCGTTACCACTTTTTCTTCACAATCATATTTTTGTGCGAGTAGATCTAAGTACTTGCTTTCCAAAATCGTCCATCCCCTTTTTAGAATAAACCCCTATTTATGAGCATTTGCATGATAAGGTGAATTTAAAAGTATGACATTATTTTTAAACATTGGACCTTTATATGATAGTAACGCATAACTGCTTTTAGAGACAATTAAAACGAGGAAAGAGGTGCTGAGATGAGCGAGGATATAGATAAAGCAGAAAACAGAAGAGAAAGCTAAGGCTGCAAGAATGTCGGGTAAGTCATTCAGAAAAAAGACCAAGAATAAATTGTTCTTGGTCTCTTTCACTTTCTGCAGGTTGAGCGTTATTTCACAACAAAAAACTATTAGCCTGCACCACAAACTGCGACTGCTCATAATTATAGGAAATCTTCGAGTAATCAAACGGCTGTCCATTCGTCAGATGAAAAATACTTTCTATATACAGCTTCGGCAGTCCAGCCTCCAACTCCAAATACTCCGCTTCCTCCTCATTAAGCTGACCCACGTGAAGAAACAAATCAGAAAAACCAATCTTCAATCCCAGTCCTTCCCGGATGTAGTGGAAGATCGAGTGAGAGACGATTTCGTTGTTTAAATACGTCACGATAGATTTGTTGTAGTAGGATTCTTCGTAGCAAAGAGTTTGGCCGTTGATGTAGCGGACCCTTTTGACATAGTAGATGTCCTCGTCAATTCCGATGTTCAGGTTTTCTGCCGCTTCCGGTGTTGGCTTTCTCACGTCCAGTTCGATGACCTTTGAGGTGACGTTGAAATCCTCGAGGTCTTTTTTAAAGCCCTGATTTGACAGGAGGCTGAGGTAGCCTTTTCGTTTATGCTTTCTGACGAAGATGCCACTCCCTCTGAGCTGAAAGATGGCGCCTTTTTGCTCTAATAGATCCAGGGACTTTGTGATTGTGCTTTTGCTGACTTCAAACTGGGCCATGAGGGTTTCTAGCACTGGCAGTTTGTCACCCTGTTTGAGCTGGTGCTCTTCTATATATGTTTCAATTTCCGCTGCGATTTGCTGGTACTTTAACATACGCATTCCTCATTTATTCGTTTAGTTTCACTTGCCAAAATTATAGCATAAACCGCTTACAATGATAGTTAGTGTCAAAATATTTTGTTTGGGTATTGATAAATTATACCGGTACAATTATAATGAAAGCGCAACCAAAACTAAGGGGTGGGTGAAAATGTCGGGTAAAGTGAGAGATTATAGCAGACTAGCGAAAGACATTTTGGAGGCCGTTGGCGGGGAAGAGAATGTGATTGGAGCTTCTCGCTGCGCGACGAGGCTTCGGTTGGTGCTGAAGCGGTCTAACCCCAAAGCGAAGGATATCGTGAAGTCGATGCCCGGCGTCATTACGGTTGTGGAGAACAGCGGCCAATTCCAGGTTGTCATTGGACAGCACGTAGGGGAAGTGTATGAGGAATTTTCAAAGCTGGTCCATATTGATCTGTCTGGCGAACAGGGTGAGAATAAAGGAACGATATTGAATCGGATCATTGCGACGATGTCAGCTGTGTTTGCGCCGTTTGTATACATTCTGGCCGCTGCTGGTATTTTGCAAGGTGCACTCATTATGATTAACTTATTGTTTGAGGGCTTTGAGAAAACAGGAGTTTATCAGGTTTTCAGTTTCATATCTTGGGCGCCGTTTACGTTTTTGCCTATTTTTATCGCGATTACGGCATCAAAGCATTTTAAAACCAACACGTATATCGCTGTAGCGTGCTGTGCCGCGTTAGTCAGTCCGACATGGGCGGAGATGGCAGCTCAAATTGCAGATGGGAAAAGTATTTCTTTCTTAGGGATTGCCTTATCGGAAACGACATACACGTCTTCCGTGCTGCCGCCATTATTTTTAGTGTGGATTTTGTCTTATGTAGAACGATTCTTGAATAAGAGAATGAACGAAGTGGTCAGACCGTTGTTTGTTCCGTTTGTATGCATGGTCATTATGGTGCCGTTAACGATACTTCTGATTGGCCCTGTGACAACATTAGGCGCAAATGGGATTGCAAACGGTTACAACTTTTTGGCGGAAAACGTGCCGGCTTTGGCTGGGGCGATCATCGGCGCTTTCTGGCAGGTCATCGTCATCTTTGGTGTACATTGGGGCATCACGCCGATGGTATTGGCAAACTTTGATTTATACGGTCGGGATTCGTTCCAAGCGTATCAAACGATTGCGGTCATCGCCCAGGTTGGGGCTATACTCGGTGTCATCCTGAAAGCGAGAAACAAGGAAACGAGAAAAGTCAGCGTTTCGGCTGGGGTCACGGGGCTATTTGGTATTACAGAGCCGGCGATCTACGGTGTGACCTTGAGATTTAAGAAGCCGTTTATCTTTGGCTGTATTTCCGGTGCGGTTGGGGCAGTCGTGGCAAGCTTTTTCAATCCGTATTATTTTGCCTATGCGGGACTTCCGGGGCCGCTGACAGTCGTCAATGGCATCAATGAACAATTCCCGACATCCATCTGGGGCATTTTAATCGGTGCTGCGATTGCGGTGATTCTCCCTGTTGTGCTGATTCAGATCTTTGGCTACGGAGAAGATACTGCTGCACAGCCGGAAAAGGAAAATGTTCAAACGGCACAGGCGAATGAAGAATCAGTATATGCTCCGTTTAGCGGCAAGGTCATCCCGCTTTCTAAGGTGCCTGATGAAGTATTCAGTTCGGGCGCAATGGGACAAGGTTTGGCGATCGAGCCATCCGATAACAAGCTCTATGCCCCGTTTGACGGAACCGTCGTCATGGTGGCGCCTACGAAGCATGCGATCGGCCTGCGTTCAGCATCTGGTGTCGAATTGCTTGTTCACATCGGACTGGATACGGTGACATTAGACGGTACTCCTTTTTCCTTGAAGGTGAGAGAGGGCGATACAGTCAAAAAAGGCGAAGTGCTTGCTGAGTTTGATAAAGCTTTCATTGAAGAGAAGGGATTAACAACGATTACCCCCGTCATCATCACGAATTCACATGCATATCAGGAAATTCTCATCGAGGAACTTGAAGAAAGTACGCTGAATCAAAAATTATTTACAGTTGTAAGCTGAGGAGGAATAACACATGGGAAACATGCCGAAGGATTTTTTATGGGGCGGTGCTTTAGCTGCCCACCAATTTGAAGGCGGATGGAATCAAGGCGGTAAAGGGCCAAGTGTCGTCGATGTGATGACAGCGGGTGCACACGGCGTTCCGAGAAAAATCAAGAATACCATTGAAGAGAACGAATTTTATCCGAACCATGAAGCCATTGATTTCTATCACAAATACAAGGAAGATATCGCTTTGTTTGCGGAAATGGGCTTAAAATGTCTGCGAACCTCCATCGGCTGGAGCCGGATTTTCCCGAAAGGCGATGAGGCTGAACCGAACGAAGCGGGCTTGCAATTCTATGATGATGTGTTTGATGAATTGCTGAAGCATGGGATCGAGCCGGTGATTACACTGTCTCACTTTGAAATGCCGCTGCATTTGGCAAGGGAATATGGCGGCTTCAGAAACCGGAAAGTCGTGGATTTCTTCGTCAATTTCGCAGAAGCTTGCTTCAACCGTTACAAAGATAAAGTGAAGTACTGGATGACATTTAACGAGATCAACAACCAAATGGATGTGAACAATCCGCTGTTCCTATGGACGAATTCAGGTGTTACGGTCGGCGAAAACGAAAATGCCAAGGAAGTGATGTACCAAACGGCGCACCATGAATTAGTGGCGAGCGCATTAGCGGTGGCAAAAGGAAAAGACATCAATCCAGACTTTCAAATTGGGGCCATGGTGTCACACGTGCCGATTTATCCTTACTCCTCCAATCCTGAAGATGTGATGCTGGCTGAGGAAGAAATGAGACAGCGCTATTTCTTTCCTGATGTACAGGTTCGCGGTTACTATCCAAGCTACGCGTTGAAGGAATTTGAACGAGAGGGCTACAACATCACATTCGAAGACGGTGATGATGAGATTTTAAGAAAGGGTACCGTCGATTACTTAGGCTTTAGCTATTACATGTCAACAACCGTGAAAAGTGATGTGGAAAATGATAATACGGGCGATATCGTCAACGGGGGATTGCCGAATAGTGTCGAAAATCCGTATATCACCTCTAGTGACTGGGGATGGGCGATTGATCCAACTGGGCTGAGATATACGTTAAACCGGTTTTATGACCGGTACCAAATCCCGTTATTCATCGTGGAAAACGGCTTTGGCGCAGTGGATACGCTGGAGGAAGACGGCAAGATCCATGATCCGGAACGCATTCAATATTTGAGATCACATATTGAAGCATTGGAAAAAGCGGTCACTTACGACGGTGTTGATTTAATCGGCTACACGCCGTGGGGGATTATTGATATCGTCTCCTTTACAACAGGCGAAATGAAAAAACGCTACGGCATGATCTATGTTGATCGTGACAATGAAGGAAACGGATCCATGAAGCGGTATAAGAAAGATTCATTTGAGTGGTATAAAAACGTCATTCAAACGAATGGTGAGGAATTATAAGCAGCTGGCCCGAATCGAGCATTGAAGTGCTTGGTTCGGGTTTTTGGTGCGCTGTGGTCTGACATCCAGTGATGGGAATAGATTACCAGTGCGGATTGCTATGTTATGATTTCACCTGTGAGATGCTTTTTTGTATAATTTAATATTAGAAAGGGAAGAGAGGGAGAGAGTTTGTGAGTAAAAAGGGATGAAAGCAGGTGTCTGGCTGGGTTATAAGAACATGATAGAGTTCCCTTAGCAAATCTCCTAATTAAAATTTGGATAGGAAGGGGCAACATCACATTGAAAAACATTTTAATAAGAGCTGGCATATCACCATTTGATACATTTGATGCAGCTCAAATGATTGTTCGCAACTCCATTGGCGGCAACGTAGGAAACTTAGTATATGCCTACAGTGTGTTTCGTACGCTGATGACTGAAGAAACGACGATTACTCCTGATTATTATCGGATTCATCCAGCAGACGCTGAACAAATTAATAAAACATATGATATGTATATTATTCCGCTGGCAGATGCATTCCGCGAGGATTTCGTGCCTTCTTTACGGAAATATACCCAATTAATTAAGAAACTAACCATTCCGGTTGTTGTGATTGGTGTTGGTTTACGGGCTCCGTTTGAACCAAAATTAAATGAAGGTTTTCCTTTTGATGAGGATGTAAAGGCGTTTGTGAGTGCCGTGCTGGAGAGATCAAATATGATCGGTGTCCGCGGTGAGATTACAGCGAAATACCTTTCCAGATTAGGATTCCGTGAAGGTATTGACCATACTGTAATTGGCTGTCCGTCTATGTATGCGTTTGGAAGAGAACTGAAGATAAGAGAAACCCATATCACACCAGAATCAATGGTGACGGTTAACTCATCAAGGCTGTCTCCTAAGCATGTGCTGGACTTCATTACGAGAAGCATGAAAGAGTTCCCGAATCATTACTTTATCCCGCAATGGCGAAAAGAGATGATTCTAACGTATGCTGGTGCGCCTGCGATAGCGAAGCCTGCCGATAATTACCCGGTCAGCATGGACGACCCAGCTTATCAGAATGATAGAGTCCGGTTCTTTTTAAATGTGCCGACATGGCTGGATTTCCTGAGACAAGCTGATTTGAGCTTTGGCGCAAGGCTGCATGGAAATATCGCAGCGACGATTGCCGGAACACCGAGCCTTTTGCTTCCGAAAGATGCTAGAATGCGGGAATTAGCTGAGTACCATCAGTTAACGCATGTCATGGCAAATGAGATAACGGAGCAAACAAAACTGTCAGAATTAATTGAAACACTTGATTTTCATCAGCCTGAAAAACGGCAAGCGCAAAACTTTGACCATTTCATCAGCTTCCTGAATCAAAATGAGTTGGATCATATTTATAAAGAGAAAGCGATTCCTGATACCGTTCCTTTTGACGAAAAGCTATCTAACACAAAGCTTCTTCCGCCTGTGACTACAGTTAGCGGCTGCAGTTCCACAGAAACAGCGAAACGCTGGGAAGCGCTTATGGCATTAGAAAATGCCAAAAAGGAAAAAACCATTAAAGATCTGAAAAACAAGGTCAAAAAGTATCAGGGCACTTTAAATAGGAAATCAGTGCGTATCGCTTTAAAAACAGCAAATATGCTGAGTGTGAAGTGACCATTCACTAACATTACAACTATATTACAATTGTATAAAACATGCAATATTTTTGGAATAAAAAAGAAAGCCGCAATGCTGCCAATCTGGCAATATTGCGGCTTTCTTGTATTAGTTACGGATAAGGTAATCAAACGCGCCAAGAGCGGCAGTTGCGCCTGATCCCATCGAAATAATGATTTGGTTGTATGCACTGTCTGTACAGTCACCCGCAGCGAATAAGCCTGGGACACTTGTCGCGCCGTGTTTGTCGACGATGATTTCGCCGATGCGGTTGCGTTCAACCGTTCCGTCTAACCATTCTGTGTTTGGCACGAGACCGATTTGGACGAATACACCTTGGAGTTCAACGTGTTTTTCTTCGCCTGTTTCGCGGTCTACGTATGTGATGCCGTTTACGCTCTGATCGCCTGTGATTTCTTTCGTTTGTGCGTTTTTCACGACAGTGACGTTAGGCAGGCTGTAAAGACGTTTTTGCAGCACTTCGTCTGCTTTCAGATCCGGCGCGAACTCTAGCACAGTAACATGTTTAACGATGCCTGCAAGATCAATCGCTGCTTCGATTCCAGAGTTTCCGCCGCCGATAACCGCTACGTCTTTGCCTTCAAACAATGGCCCATCACAGTGCGGGCAGTATGCGACACCTTTGTTTTTGAACTCTTGTTCACCAGGTACGTTGACATTGCGCCAGCGGGCACCTGTTGAAAGGATCACTGTTTTACTTTTCAGGACAGCGCCGTTTTCAAGTTCAAGTTCGAAAAGATCTTTCTTCTCAAGTCGTTTTGCGCGCTGAAGGTTCATGATATCAATATCATATTCCTTCACGTGCTCTTCAAGACTTGCAGCAAGTTTCGGACCTTCAGTCGCTTTGACGCTGATGAAGTTTTCGATGCTCATTGTGTCGAGAACCTGTCCGCCGAAGCGCTCAGCGACAACACCAGTGCGGATGCCTTTACGCGCAGTGTAGATCGCTGCACTTGCGCCAGCAGGTCCGCCTCCGACAACAAGAACGTCAAACGGCTCTTTGTCAGCAAACTCAGATGCATCTGCGCCGCTGCCCATTTTCGCAAGAATTTCTTCAAGCGTCATACGGCCGCTTCCGAAGGATTCGCCATTCAGGTAAACGGTCGGCACTGCCATGATGTTTTTGCTTTCAACTTCTGATTTGTATGCCGCACCGTCGATCATTGTGTGCGTAATGTTCGGGTTCAGCACGCTCATCATGTTTAAAGCTTGTACAACGTCAGGGCAGTTATGGCATGTCAGGCTGATATAAGATTCAAAGTGGTATTCACCGCTGATCTTCTTCACCTGATCAATGACTTTTTGGTCTACCTTAGGCGGTCTGCCGCTCACTTGGAGCAGCGCCAAAACTAATGATGTAAATTCGTGGCCCAGAGGGATACCGGCGAATGTAACGCCAGTGTCTTCTCCGACACGATTGACACTGAAGCTTGGCGTTCTGTTTAACTCAGCTTTTTCAACTGAAATTTTAGATGACATGGAAGCCAGCTCATCAACAAGAGCCAGCATGTCCTTTGAAATGTCATCTTCGCCTGCGCTAACTTTGAGAACAATGTCATTCTCAATTAGCTGCATGTATTGATTTAATTGTGCTTTGATATTTGCATCAAGTACCAATGGAATGCACTCCTTAGATTTTACCTACTAGATCAAGGCTAGGTGTAAGAGTTTCGCCGCCTTCTTCCCATTTAGCCGGGCAAACTTCACCTGGGTTTTGACGAACGTATTGTGCTGCTTTTACTTTGCTGATCAGGTTGCTTGCGTCACGGCCGATACCGCCTGCATTGATTTCTACAGTTTGGATGACGCCATCTGGGTCGATGATGAATGTTCCGCGGTCAGCAAGACCAGTTTCTTCGTCAAGAACATCGAAGTTGCGAGAGATCGTTTGAGATGGGTCACCGATCATTGCGTAAGTGATTTTGCCGATTTTTTCAGAGCTGTCATGCCAGCCTTTGTGTACGAAGTGAGTATCTGTAGAGATAGAGTATACTTCAACACCTAATTCTTTAAGTGCAGCGTATTGGTTTTGAAGATCTTCAAGCTCAGTTGGGCATACGAAAGAGAAATCTGCTGGGTAGAAGCAGAATACGCTCCATTGGCCTTTCAGAGATTCGTTTGTTACATCGATGAATTCACCGTTTTTGAATGCTTTTGCTTCGAATGGAAGTACTTCTTTACCGATTAAAGACATAATGTATATTCCTCCTAAAATGTATTAGAAAGCATATGCGCTTTCAATAATAATTCTAATTATATATGAATTATTAATTAATATATATTTTTTGTCAAGCCATAACCTACTTTTTTTCATCTTATTTAAGGTGTGATAGGTAGGATTTAGGTATTTCTTTTATAACAGATGAGATTATTGATATGGATTGATTCTCAATTAGACAAGGTTTTCAGGGACTTTTGTAAATCAGAATGCAAGCCGTTTTAGGCATTTGAACATTTAATGACACCATGGGCAAGCGGCAAAGTACAATTACCAAAAGCAGAATAGAACGGAACAGCAAGCATGCTGTCACATGATGATCTTGGGGATTGTTTCTAGCTATTATTGTATCACTGTTTATGATATTTAAAACATAACTTGTCTCCTGTAATTTGAGATAGAAGAAATCATAGATGAAAAAAACACGGTTCAGTTGAAACTGACCGTGTTTTTTATGGCTATTATTCAGACCAATTTGTGTGAAAAACGCCGTCCATATCTGTCCGTTCGTACGTATGGGCGCCGAAGTAATCGCGCTGCGCCTGCAAGAGGTTCGCATTGGAACGGCCTGTGCGGTAGCCGTCGTAATAAGAGAGCGCTGTTGTCAAGCATGGGAATGAGATTCCTGTGCTGATGCCCTCGCAAACGACTTTTCGCAGGCCTGTTTGATAGGCTTGGAGCTTATCTGTGAAATAAGGCGCGATCAGCAGGTTTGCGAGATTTGGCTGCTCGCTGAATGCTTCGCTGATCACATTTAGGAAATCAGCGCGGATGATGCAGCCGCCTCGGAAAATCAAGGCGATGTCTTTGAGCGGCAGGTTCCATCCGTAAAGCTCAGATGACATTTTATATTGGGCAAAGCCTTGTGCATAGGCGCATACTTTCCCCATGTAAAGTGCCTGTCTGACGTATTCAATCCAGGTGTCTTTATCAAAGTGTTTTTCTTCGGCTTCTGGTCCTGCTAACACGTCTTGAGCTGCCATCCGTTCTTCTTTTAAGGATGACAAGTAGCGGGCGAATAAGGACTCTGTGATGATTGTGGACGGGATGCCGTTATCAATTGCCTGCATGCTCGTCCATTTTCCGGTGCCTTTTTGTCCGGTTTTATCAAGGATGACATCGATCAAAGGCTGTCCTGTTTGTTCGTCTTTTTTGCGTAAAATCTCAGCTGTAATCTCTATTAAATAGCTTTTCAGCTCACCTTGATTCCATGTTTCAAAAATAGATGCAATTTCATCGAGCGGCAGACGCAGCGTTTCTCTCAGAAACGTATACGCTTCTGCAATCAGCTGCATGTCGGCATACTCAATGCCGTTGTGCACCATTTTTGTAAAGTGCCCTGCCCCTTTTGGCCCGATATAGACACAGCACGGGTCATCTCCGACTTGAGCTGCGATTTTCGTCAGGATAGGAGCGGCTTTCTCATAGACTTCGCGATCTCCGCCCGGCATGATGGAAGGCCCTGTTAATGCGCCGACTTCGCCGCCGGAAATGCCGACTCCCAGGTAGCCGATGCCCTTTTCCTTCAGCTCGTCATATCTTCTTTCTGTGTCTTCATAGTGGGAGTTGCCCCCGTCCATGATGACGTCGCCTTCTTCAAGCAAAGGCATTAATGATTGGATGACGGAATCTACGGGTTTACCCGCTGTGACCATCAGAAAGATTTTTCTTGGTTTCTCTAACGATTGAACAAAATCCTGAAGCTCGTAGTACGGGCTGAGAGATTGTCCATCCAGCTTTTGGACAAGCTGGTCCGTTAAATCTCTGGTGTAATTATAGACTGCGACGTTTTCACCTTTGTTTGCCATGTTTAAGGCGATATTGCTTCCCATTACGCCTAAGCCTATGACACCAATCGTATTGAACATGTGTTACAGCTCCTTCATCAATTTCATACAACTAAACTTAACAATAATATGAATCCCAGTCCAGCAACGGAGATAATTGTTTCCAGCAAGGTCCATGTGGCAAATGTTTCTTTCATGCTTAATCCGAAGTATTCCTTGAACATCCAGAAGCCGGCGTCATTGACGTGCGAAGCGATGACGCTTCCGGCGCCTGTTGCGAGCACGACTAATGCCAGGTTGACATCAGAATGTCCCAGCAATGGAATGACCAGCCCTGTTGTGCTTAGCGCGGCAACAGTGGCTGACCCTAGAGAAATGCGCAGGATCGCCGCGATGAGCCATGCAAGGATGATTGGCGATAATGCCGTTCCTTTGAATAAGTCTGCCACGTAATCACCGACACCGCCGTTGATCAGCACTTGTTTGAAGGCGCCGCCTCCCCCGATGATCAGAAGCATCATGCCGATTTGTGAAATGGCTGTTGAACAAGAGTCCATCACGGTTTTGACTGGAATGTTGCGTTTGATGCCCATTGTATAGACTGCGACCAATAACGAAATAATCATAGCAGTCGATGCGTTTCCAATCAATCGGATAAGAGCTAAAACTCCGTTATCCGCAAATCCGATTGTTTCTTGAAGCAGGTCGATAATGGTTGCGACCGACATGATGATAATCGGAAGCATTGCAGTAAAGACACTGATTCCGAAGCCGGGTGTTTCCTCAAGCTTGAACGTTTTTTGCGTGCCGAGTGATGCAATATTGCCGTTTTTCGAAAATGATGCAGGAACGATTTTTTTCGCGAGCTTTGTAAACAAAGGCCCTGCGATGAGCACTGTCGGAACAGCGACGATAAAGCCGTACAGCAGCACTTCCCCAATGTTGGCGCCGTACTCACCGGCAATCGCGGTAGGCCCCGGATGTGGAGGCAGGAAACCGTGCGTGACGGATAGCGCTGCGACCATCGGAATCCCGAGATATAAAATAGAAATCTTCAATTCTCTTGAAATCGCAAATACAATTGGAATTAATAGAACCAATCCTACTTCAAAAAATAACGCAATACCGATAATGAATGAGGCAATGACAACGGCCCATTGAATGTTTTTCTCGCCGAATTTGTTGACGAGTGTCATCGCAATGCGCTGGGCGCCTCCTGAATCGGCGATCAGCTTGCCCAGCATTGCACCGAGTCCGAAGATGAGTGCGATGTGGCCAAGAGTTCCCCCTATTCCTTCTTCAATGGAGCTGACAACTTTATCGAACGGCATCCCGAGTGCCAATGCCACGCCGAACGATACGACCAGCAAGGAAATAAATGTGTTTAATTTTAAGCCCATAATCAATAGCAGTAATGCTAAGATCCCAAGTGCAACGATGATTAACGGCATGGTAATGCCCTCCCCTTCATGTCATGTACTAGTTGTGTGTGATTAAGCCCCTCTGATAATTTGCGATTTGTGTATATTGATTTTCTAATGATCTTGATAGATTGATGAAAATCGGCATTAATGTTCTGTATTCTTTGGCTGAGTCTTCGATCGGCGTATGCCTGTATGTGCTGCCGACCATGTCTGACACGGCATCGAATGAATCAATTTTTCCTGTCGCATATAGGCCTAAAATGCAGGCGCCGAGACATGAGCTTTCGTAGCTTTCCGGTACGACAACCTCTGATTCGAAGATATCCGACATCATTTGGCGCCAAACCTCAGACCTTGCAAATCCTCCTGTTGCCTGAATCCGGGTTACCGGGCTGTCCATGCATTCCGTTAACGCCAGGAACACCGTATACAGGTTGTAAATGACACCTTCCAATGCCGCTCGTATCATATGCTCTTTCTTATGCGACATGGTCAGGCCGAAAAATGAGCCGCGCACATCCGGATTCCACAACGGAGCGCGTTCTCCGGCGAGGTACGGGTGGAACAGCAGACCGTCAGAACCTGGTCTGACGCGTTCGGCAATCTTCGTCAGCACATCATATGGATCAATGCCCAATCGTGTCGCTGTCTCGATTTCGGAAGAGGCAAACTCGTCTCTGATCCAGCGAAGGACGATGCCCCCATTGTTCACCGGCCCGCCGATGACCCAATGCTTGTCCGTTAAGGCGTAGCAGAAAATCCGTCCCTTTTCATCGGTTTGCGGCTGGTCAATAATTGTCCGGATAGCACCGCTTGTTCCGATGGTGACGGCGATTTCGCCTTTTTTAATGGCGTTGACGCCGAGATTGGACAGCACGCCGTCACTGGCGCCGATGACAAAAGGTGTTTCCGGATCGATGCCCATCTGGATCGCTAACTCCGGGCTGCAGTGCTGAAAGATTTGAGTCGTCGGCACAAGTTTTGATAAGTGATCAGGCGTGATGCCTGCGATGCGCAGTGCTTCTTCGTCCCAATCCAAGCTTTTCAGATTCATCATGCCTGTCGCTGAGGCCAAGGAGTAATCGATGACATACTCATTGAACAGCTGTTTAAAAATGTACTCTTTGATACCGATATATTTTTTGGCTTTGGAAGCGATTTCTTTTCGTTCATTTGTGATCCAGGCAATTTTGCTTAACGGTGACATCGGATGGATCGGTGTCCCTGTCCGTTTGTACACCTCATGCCCGTTCAATTCCTCTTTAATCTTATGCGCCCAGCCTTCGCTCCGGTTGTCGGCCCACGTGATGCAAGGCGTCAGCGGCTGATCATGTTCATCGATTGCGATGACGCTGTGCATGGCGCTGCTGAATGAAATGAATGAGATCTGTTTGTCTGGATGCTGTTTTGTAATTCTCGCTGTTGTGTGGATGACCGCCTGAAAAATCTCTTCCGGGTTCTGTTCAGCCGTAGAGATGTCCGGTGTATAGAGCGGGTAGCCGATGCTTGCTTTCTGTACCACGTCTCCATTTTCACTGAACAATACAGCTTTTGTGCTTGTCGTGCCGATATCGATTCCTAACATATAACTAGTCATTGTTGTATTCAGCTCCTTTTGCCAGCATTTGTTGTGAGAGCCACAGGTCTTCTACCTTTTCTTGCACATCATCAAAGTTTTGGTGAAGAGACTGAATCATCAGCGCCCTGTCCTTTGCTTTAATGGCCTGAATATAAAGCTCATGGTTATCTAAAATCCTTGTGAAATCTTCATATTTTTCCTTTAACCGTACCCGCATGGACAACAGAATAAAGCTTTCCATGACGGGTTTTAGATTGTGCCAGATCATCTGAATGTATGAATGATCAATGGCGCGGACAATCGTTTCATGGAACAGCACGTCTTGAAATGAAAATTCGTCAGCATCCTCGTATTTGATGGAGACTTTCATCATTTCAAGTATTTTGCTGAGATCTTTAACTAAAGGCTCAATGTCTATTTTGACAAGCCGTTCAAAGACAAATGTTTCTAATAGTAATCGCACATCATAAATTTCCGCGACTTCCTTTTCAGTTAACCCAATCACAACCGCTCCCATTCGTTCTAAGCGGATGATTTTTTCGGATGCGAGTATTTTTAACGCTTCGCGAACCGGCGAGCGGCTTACTGAAAACTCGGCGGCGATCGTATTTTCTGATAAAATGGTACCGCTTTCAATCATGCCTGAAATAATCCGCATTCTCAGCTCGCATGCGACACGAACACCAGTTGACGCTTTTGAGAGCCATTTTGCGGGATACAACAGGTCCTTGGAGTCTAGCATACAACTCACCTTCCTCACTAAAGGAGTATACTTGTATACAAGTATGATAACGTGAATATTTCATTTATGCAAACACTTTCATTTCTAATTTTTAATAAAATTTTTCCCAGATAGAATGGTATTTATTTCTAAACGAGATATGGTACATTGGAGATAGATAGCGTAAGTGAATCATGTTTTGAAAGAGGCGATTTGGATGAAAATCATCATTGCACCTGATTCTTTTAAGGAAAGTTTATCAGCTCTGGAGGCCGCTGACGCGATAGAAAGAGGTTTCAAATCGGTTTTTCCTGGTGCCGATTACAGAAAACTGCCGATGGCGGATGGCGGTGAGGGCACCGTTCAGTCTCTGGTTGATGCTACAAACGGATGGATCAAAGAGCAGGTTGTCACGGGGCCGCTGGGGGAACCTGTGAAAGCGTTTTTTGGCATGATGGGGGATGAAAAAACGGCTGTGATTGAAATGTCTGCTGCATCAGGGCTGCATCTGGTGTCCGTTGAAAAGCGCAATCCGCTTGTCACTACAACGAAAGGGACGGGAGAATTAATCACAGCGGCTCTTGATGCGGGAGCGGAGCGTTTGATCATTGGGATCGGCGGAAGCGCCACGAATGACGGAGGAGCCGGGATGATTCAAGCATTGGGCGGAAGGCTTCTTGATGACTCAGGCCGTGAGATCGGCCCCGGGGGCGGCGCGTTATCTCAGCTCGCATCAATAGATGTAAGCGGGCTTGATTCCAGATTGCGGACTGTCAAAATCGAAGTCGCCTGCGACGTGGACAATCCGTTAACAGGGCCAAGAGGAGCTTCAGCTGTTTTCGGGCCGCAAAAAGGCGCGACAGACGACATGGTGCGTGTACTGGATCAGCACCTGACCCATTTTGCGGATGTGGCAGAAAAAGCGCTCGGAACAACCTACAGAGAAACAGAGGGCGCCGGCGCAGCAGGCGGTCTTGGGTGGAGCCTGCTGGCTTTTCTTCATGCTGATCTGAAAAGAGGCATTGATATTGTCCTTGAAGCGGTTGATTTTGAAAATGAAGTTCAGGATGCAGATCTTGTGATTACCGGTGAGGGACGGATTGACAGCCAAACCATCTATGGAAAAACGCCGATCGGCGTGGCCAAAGCAGCTAAATCATATGATGTGCCCGTCATTGGCATTGCGGGTTCAGTGTCACGAGACAGTGATGCCGCCTATCAACACGGAATCGACGCGCTTTTCAGCATCGTTCCCGGAGCCGTGCCTCTTGAAGACGCGTTTGAACATGCCGCAGAATATATGGAAAGAACGGCTCGAGACATTGCAGCATCCATCAAATTGGCGAAAACGATATTTCTGATATAGCCGGCGCACACGCCAATGCATAGCCATCCTCCTTTTGGGGTAGAGACAGTTAACCACACAATGAGATATTCATCCCAGAAGGAGGACGCAGACATGACTGTGCAAGAAATCAAAGGCAAAAAACTTGTAAAAGGCATTGCGCCAAACGTTGAACCAGAAGCCCTATTAAATGATAAACGAAAAGTATTTTTGTTTGGTTCTCCGAGTTACACAAACATTGGAGACCAAGCGATTGCGTATGCGGAAGAGAAATTTATAAAAAACCGTTTTCCGTATTATGAATACATTGAGATTATGGATTATGCGACGGATGAGGGCATTGAATTGGTGAAGGAGATCATCCGTGAAGACGATATTGTCTGCTTTACCGGCGGAGGGAATTTAGGAAACCTTTATCTCGATATTGAGGAAGACAGAAGAAAGGTCTTTTCGGCGTTTAAGGACTACAAATCGATTTCTCTGCCGCAATCTGTGTATTTTGAAGATACAGAGGAAGGAAATAAAGAAAAGAAAAAAACACAGGATGCGTACCATCAAAATCCTAACTTAACGATTGCAGCGCGTGAGACGCAGACGTTGGATGTTGTAAAAGAGACATTCGATTCCAATGTGATCTTTACACCGGATATGGTGCTCTCCTTGGATATTGTGCCGAAAGAGCTCGAGCGGGACGGCGTTCTCTTTATTTTAAGAGCGGATAAGGAGAAAGTGACAGACGAAGACTTTATTTCACAGATGATGAAATGGGCAGAAAAAACAACCTATGCGGAGCGTACCGATACGGTGCTGGATACGGTCGACACCATTGATTACGCCGATCGTGAAAAGCATTTTATGGAGATGCTGGACCGCATCGGTTCCAGTAAATTGGTGATTACCGACCGCCTTCACGCGATGATTTTCTCGATTATCACCAAAACACCTTGCCTCGTCTTTGGAAACAGCTACGGCAAAGCCAAACATTCGTACCGGGATTGGCTTGAAAGCTTAAACTTCATTGAATATACGGATAAGAATGATGTTGAGGAACTGGAGCGCATGATCGACCGCCTGCTTCAAGTAGAGCCGAATGAAGTTGATTTGTCTAAGGATTTTCAGCCGTTGGTTGATTTTTTTAGAACATAAAAGAAAAAGCAGACTGACAGCGGTCTGCTTTTTCTAATGAAGTCACTATAAACCGATTGAATTCACCAAACTCGAAACGTCAGAACGAACTTTATCAAACGAAAGCTGATCTTTCATTTGATCAGTGACACTGTCTATCGCTTTTCCTGACATATGATGGTCAAGCATTTCCCGTTTCGCCTTAACCGCCTGCTCGGCGTCGGTAATGTCATCATGGATTGAAGACAAGTTCTTACGGTCTTCTTGGAAAGCATAGCTTAGTTGTTTTTTGATTGAATTCATAAGTGCCATTTTTTGTTCTTGTCTTTTCTTCTCTTTGAACGCCGCCAATTGTTCTGGCGTCATTTCAGATGTATCTACATGAGCATTTGAAAAAAGCGAAGTGCTGGAATGCTGGCTCGTCACTCTTTGTATAAAACGGTCTGCATCTGTTGGTTTTTTATTCATAAAATCCATGATTCGTACTCTCCTTATGAAATCCCCATCCGGCTTGCTGCTGCCAGATCTGCATCATGATAAGCATGTCCCATATGCCCAAGGTCATCTGCCACCATCTGAAGCAAGTGCTGTAAATGAAGCGCCGTATCTACTGCCTGATCATACTTTTCTTTTGAGTAAAAAAGGTGGTGCGGTTTGTTCATTTTAAGCTTATTGATCAGATCATCGACATCAGAAATAGATAATTCATCATATGTTCCAAAACCAACCATTCGTGTATGCATGTTCCTGACACCCTCAATAGAATCCTTTACTATGTCATCAATTCTTTCAATTTGGCGTATGGTCTTAGACCATTCTGATTCAGCGATATGTTTTAACTGCGTGCTTGTATTCATCAATACATGTGACTTAATGAGGATTGAAACACCTGTATTGGCTTTCACATTCGTTGATTTCATTTGTTTAAGCATTGCTATTGCAAAGTCAGGGTTATTTTTCAACACATCATCAACGGTTTGGACAGAGCCATCTGAATTGAAGTTGTAGCGGTCTAAACCGTGACTTCCCATTAAGGCTTCGACAAACAGTGTGACATCAAGAGATTGATTGCCGTAATGTTTAAGGGCAAGCCCAAGCATTTTCACTTCATTAGGGAGATCATTATTTTGTACACCATTCGGCAAAGTCTCGTCATACATCACTTTCACTTTACCCACTTCAGCGGCATCCCGATTCAGCAAAGATAATCCATCATTTAGACTAATATACTCTGTTAAACGGCTGCGGAAATCCCCTCTTAATGCTCGGGCTTTTACATCCTCCGGCAGGTTTTCATATATGTTAGGATTTTCGAAAGTAACGCCGCGTTTGATAAAGTCATTCATCACGACTGCATAGCTTGCATTAGAACCGCCTAATGAGTGACCGGTGACTTGAATGTCAGCATTTTTAAAGTCTTTATGTATTTTTTTTGCATATTGATCTGCCTGAATGGCCTGGTTCTCTGTCCCGTCATCAAACGGTTTTTTACCAACCAAATAACTAGTGTCCATATGGAGCCAATCTTGCAAAATTTCATTTGAATATTCACGAAGCCCTTTTGCTGAGTCATAAAAGGAACCATCTTCATCTTCAGGAATGTTGATTCCCTTTTTCTCTAATTCTTTAATAAGCTGTTCCCGCTTATCACGATATTGTTTTATTGTATCTTGGAATTGGCCGGGGCTGATAGGTTCTGATCCGCGGTATGCGATGATGGCGTTTTGGATTTTTTCTTTGTCTTTTCCATTGTTTGAAAGTGTATAATCTCTTTCATTAACAAGAGTTAAGGCATCTAGACCCTTTTTAGTTTTTTTATAATCAACAACATACAGTTTTTGACCGTTGCTAATTTTTATTGTTTGACCAATATGGTATTTTTTAAGGTTATATGCTGAACTGGAAATTTCATTATAATCTTCATCACTAATTTTTAAAGTGTTTTTTCTTATAGCCATTTCACTATTCCCCCAAACTTTACCTATCTTGTATAATAAAATAAAAAAGGATGAAATACCATGATAAATCCCAAAAAAATACTAATTGTAGGGACGATTTTATTAGTCTCACTAACATGTGCTTTTTATATTAATCACCAACTGAATAAACCAGAAAAATCGGAGGTCACCGGAGGTAAAAAAAATATGAATAATAAAGAAAAAAGCGAACAAGAAAAAGCTGAAGAATACGTCGAGATAATGAAGCCAAAAATAGAAGAAGAGTTAAGAAAAGAGGATATTCATCATTTTATAAAGTCTGTAACTTTTGAAGATAAAGTTAATATAAATCCGATGGGAAGAATTGTAGTGAATGGTTATATAAATGATAATCCAGATAAATTCGACTTTTCCGCAGATTTGATATACGAGTCCAATAAAGTTGATGGAATAAGCTATTCCCAAGATGTATCAGATCGTTTCAGAGATTGGAGTGAATACAGCAAAGAGGTAAAAGATAAATATATCAAAACCGCTTACCCTGATAAAAAAGAGCGTGAACAATATTTAAAAGATATCGGAGAACTAAAATAAACAGGCATAATGCCTGTTTATTTTAATGATCAGTTTACTTTCGCCGATTCGCATCCCCAAAAAGACGGCCCTCCTGTAGGCAGTCTTTCTTTGTTAAATATGAAACAGCCAGACGACGAGCGGCCCAAAGAATGAGCCAAGCACCGCACAAAGCGTCATAGAAACGGAACTCATGGATACGGCCAGTTCCCCGTATTCGAATGCTTTTGAGGTGCCCAGTGCATGGGAGGCGCTGCCTAATGCGATGCCTTGGCCAAGTGAGCTGCGTATGCGGAGCCATTTTAAGACCATCGGCCCGAGGATGACGCCTGAAAAGCCCGCAATCATCACAAAGACGACTGTCATGGAAGGAACACCGCCAAGACCGGCGGCGATCTGAATAGCGACAGGGGTTGTGATCGACTTTGGCAGAATGGATAATAAGAGATCATGATGAATCCCGAATGCTTCTGCGAAGATCAGCCCGCTGATCATTCCCATGCATAATCCGACCAGCACGCCGCCTATAATGGGAACACAATGTTTTACAATGATATGCCATTGTTTATAAAGCGGATAGGCCAGTGCCACAACAGCCGGCCCAAGCAAAGAATTGATCCATTTTCCCCCGATCATATAGCCTTCATACGAAACATGGAACAACACCAAAACCGCGACAATCAATATTGTCGTTGTCAGAACAGGGATAAGAAATGGTAACGGGAATCGCTTATAGAGTTTGACCATCGCTAAATAAGCGGCAACTGTTAAAAGAATTATAATGATTGCGATACATGCTTGCTGCATTTCTCTTTCTCCTCACGCTTTTTTGCTTTTTTCTCTAATAGCTGGCTGACGAATCCAGCCGCAATGATCGTGACGATGGTGCTCAGAACGACTGTAATCAGCAGCATCAAACCATTTAATGAAATGAGAGACGGGTATTTCATCACTCCTGTCATTGCCGGGATGAACAACAATGGAAGAAAGGACAATAAAAAACCTGCTCCGTCTTCAATAATGGAGACCGGAACAATACGGAGACCTAAACAGATCAGCAGCAATACCAATCCGACTATGCTTCCTGACACTGGTAAATGAAACAGATGCTGAATGGCTTCCCCAATCATAAAAAATACATATAAAATCAACACTTGCAAAATAATTCGTATGGCTTTCACATCGAGTGCTGCTCTCCAAATAGAACAGCCTCCTCCTTTCTGGTGACTTGCTTTGACGAATGTTCTGAGGAATCACTTTACTTTCTTTTTGTATGATTGTACTATACAAGTATAAAAATGATTTAGTTATATAACTTGTATTAATGCAGTTAATATACATTTGTATTATACAAGTATATGTGGTGTTGTCAATGTCGGAGATTGGAATGGGGAGCGAGAGCGATTGCAAAAACAAAATCCAGTTGAATTAATTGAATATGAGCTGACGACTTTTATCAGGAGAGCTGTTTATCTGGATCAATCAGAGAAAAGAACAGGGAATTTGGAGAGATCATCCTACTTATTGTTAAGACAATTGGATGAATTTGGGCCTGCCCGCGTAAAGGAGCTGGCCGATTCGTTTAAATTAGATATCTCTACTCTTTCAAGACAAGCAGCTGCATTAGAGGCGAAGGAGCTTATCTATCGTTTCTCAGACCCTTCCGATGGCAGAGTCAGTCTGTTTACCATTACAAAGCTCGGCAAACAAGCATTAAAAGCCGATAAGCAAAAGCGCCTTGAACGTTATGAACAGATGCTGAAAGAGTGGTCAACAAATGAAAAAGAAATGTTTGGCGAACTTCTGCAGCGTATGAACAAGGCCTTTATCGATTAATAGCCAAAAAACCCATGTGTTCGCATGGGTTTTTTATGCCATTCAGGTTTATCTGCTTCGTTTGACGGCAGCCCATGCACAAGCAAGCCCGGCAAGAACAGCCGCCGATACAATCGGGCGCTTCGTGGCTTTCGTGTAGTAGCTTCTTGACCGCATCCATCCTTTATTTGTGCCTCTGTCATGCAGGCCGTAGCCCGCTTCATAAAGCGCACTTTTTTCTCGGGGGTTCGACGGTCTTTCGGCATGCTGGCTGCAGTACATAATTTTTTCCATCAGTCTGTCGGTCAGCCGGGGGAAAAGAGCACCCAGCATGGCGATGGCTTTTGCCTGTGAGCCGATGTACATGTCACGCTTCGGGTGTTCGGCGGCAAACAGGATGGCTTCGGCGGCCGCTTCCGGCGGGTAGATCATAGAGCGGTAATGAGCCGGCTGTTTGTCGAGGTAGCTGCGCGCGTGTTCGTTGTAAGGCGTGTCAATTCTGCCCGGATGAATGAGCGTAACCGAGACGGGTGCCTGTTCTTTTTCGAGCTCCATTCGGATGCTTTCCGTCCATCCGTGAAGCGCAAATTTGGCTGACGCATATGCGGATTGAATGACCGTGCCCCTGTCGCCGAACAGGCTTCCTACATTGATGAGGGCACCTGGCACGCCTCTGCTGGTGTAGTGTTTGACGGCTGCTCTTGTTCCGTAGACAGGTCCCCAGAAGTTTGTGTCGAACATGCGCTTCATGTCATCGACGGTGACGTCCATGGCGTGTCCGAAAATCGAGACGGCGGCATTGTTGACCCATGTGTCAAAGCGGCCGAATGTGCTGATCGCGGTTTCTGCGATGCGGTTGACGTCTTCTTCTTTTCCGGTATCCGCTTTCACCCATATGGCGTCGTGCCCTTTTTCCTTAAGCTCATCAGTGAGCTCCTTCAGCGCGTCTTCATTTCGTGCTGCTGCCACGACCTTTGCCCCTTTTTCAGCTGCCATTCTCGCAGTGACAAGCCCGATTCCGCTTGAAGCGCCGGTAATGACAATCACTTGATCCTTAAGTTGTTTCAGTTTGAGCTTCGTTTTCATGCCCGGGTTCTGTTGTTCAAGCTGTTCTGTATTTGTGACTGCATCATCGTTTGCCATTAAGAATCCCTCCTGAACGCGTTTTTGTACCTTTACCCCATCCAGGAGGTTCTTAGCCCTTTTGACAATCACAGGGTTCTTTTTTATATTATATAAGTCGCTCTACCATACCTAGGAGGGAATGTTTTAATGACTAGCAGAGGAGATTCACGTGAAAAAATCCTTCACACGGCGTCACGTCTGTTCCAGCTGCAAGGATATCACGCGACAGGTTTGAACCAGATTGTGAAAGAAAGCGGTGCTCCTAAGGGATCGCTTTATCACTTTTTTCCGAATGGCAAAGAAGAATTAGCAATTGAAGCGGTTACATATACAGGAAAATTGATTGAACATCTGATACAGCAAAGCATGGATGAATCCTCTGATCCAACAGAAGCGATTCAGCATTTTATCAAAAAAACAGCCAGCCAGTTTGACAATACAGAAAGCATTCAAGGCATTCCAGTCGGTTTGCTGGCGAGTGAGACAGCGTTAATCAGTGAACCGCTGCGGACGGTTTGCATGAAGGTGTTTAAAAGCTGGGAAGCGGTTTTTGCGAAAAAATTAATGGGAAACGGATTTGCAGAAGAAGAAGCAAATCAGCTTGGAATGCTGATCAATTCGATGATTGAGGGCGGTATCATGCTTTCGTTAACGAATAAAGACAAAACGCCCCTTCTTCTCATTGCCGAGCAAATTCCAGTGCTGGTGAGAAAAAAAGGGTAGCATTTTGTTATCCTTTCTCCTACAATTATATAGAACGGTCTAGTCAGATAAACTATATTATATAGACTGGTCTAAATTGGAGGAAACGATATATGAAAACATTATGTGAAAACTCATTACCTAAAGAAAAAATGCCTTATTTGCTCCGCAGCGGAGAAGGTGAGCGCTATTTGTTCGGCAGACAGGTCGCCACGGTAATGGCGAATGCGAAGAGCACAGGCGATCTGTTTGAGATCGTGCTGCTTTCCGGGGGAAAAGGAGATGCCTTTCCGCTTCACGTCCACAAGGACACACATGAAGGGATTCTCGTTTTGGACGGTAAGCTTGAGCTGACACTTGATGGAGAACATTATTTATTAGTATCAGGCGATTATGTGAACATTCCGGCCGGAACACCGCACAGCTACCGGATGCAGAGCCACAGAACACGACTAGTGTCCTACACGATGAAAGGAAATGTAGCGCACATGTATTCCGTTATTGGGAATCCATATGATCACGCTGAACATCCGCCGCACGCAATCGAAGAAGTGTCAAACGAGCGATTTGCACAAGCGGCCGCTGTGGCGGACATTGCCTTTCTGGATGATGAAAAGCCAGCAGGTGCGGCAACATTAGCGGAACTTACAGAGCTTCCGGATAGAGCCGTTCCATACGTGCTTGAGTCTGGGGAAGGCGACCGTCTGTTGACGGGGGATCAGCTTCACCGCATTGTGGCTGCACAAAAAAATACAGACGGCCAATTTATCGTCGTATCATCGGAAGGCCCTAAAGGTGATCGGATCGTTGATCACTACCATGAACACCATACAGAAACATTTTATTGCCTTGAAGGGCAGATGACGATGTGGGCGGATGGCCAGGAAATTCAGCTGAACCCGGGAGATTTTCTGCATGTCCCTGCGCACACCGTTCACTCCTATCGTCTGGATTCTCATTATACAAAGATGGTGGGCGTACTGGTTCCAGGCTTATTTGAACCGTTTTTCCGGACGTTAGGTGAGCCGTATGAAGGCCACATCTTCCCAAGTGAGCCTCAGGCTCTGCGATTTGATCGCGTCCTGCAGAATATCGAAGCATTAGATTTAAAGGTAATGAAACCATAAAAATGACAAGATTGTAAGGTTCCCATGCCTGCCTGACACCTAAATCGATGTTTGCTCGCTCCTTTTTTTCATACCCTTAAGGTACAGAAAAAAGGAGCGTGATGGATGTGGCTTCATTACAGCCGACTTTGTCAAATGAGCGGATCGGCGTGCTTGATGTGCTAAGAGGAATGGCGATTTTCGGCATCTTATTTGTCAATCTGGCACATTTCAGTTATCCGGATATGTACTTGTCTATGCTTGGAAAAGAGAACTTTTTTACAGAAAAGTGGTCTGCAGCAGACTTTGCAGCAGCAGACATACTGACATTCTTCATCCAAACAAAATGTATTTTGTTATTTTCCTTTTTATTTGGATTTGGCATGGTTGTCATGATGGAGAGAGCCGTAAGCAAAGGGAAGCGGTTTGTCCCGCTGTATGCGAGAAGGTTAGCGGCGCTTCTCTTGTTTGGAACGGTTCATGCCTTTTTGATTTGGGACGGGGATATTTTAACGGAATACGCCCTGCTTGGCTTTGTCCTGCTCTTATTTCGAAAAGCAAAGCCGAAAACACTGCTGATATGGGCGGTCTCTTTGTATCTCCTGTTTTCGCTTCCGTTCATGTTGACAAGCTTTGATCAATCAAACGGACAGGAATGGGTCCAAGCGGCAACTCAGCAAGCAAAGCAAGCACTTCATGTTTACGGAAGCGGCAGCTTGAAGGACATTGCGGAACAGCGGATCCACGATCGTCTTGTTTACATGTCTTCGAATGGCATGCTTACGTATAACCCGCTCAACTTCTTCTTTGCATCGATTCCTTATTTCAGCATGTTTTTGCTGGGAGCTGCGGCGGCGAAATCACGGTACTTGCACGAACCGGGAAAGTATCGCAAAGGATTGAAACAAGTGTGGATGGCTGGTCTTGTCATCGGCATGAGCGCCCAAGTGCTGTACACTGTAACAGATAAGGAAATATTCTTGCTGATTGGCGCGCCTTTCTTGATGTTTTTCTATGTCACAACGGTTGTCTATCTTTATCATAAAACAAGAGTGAGAACAGTGCTCCAATCCTTCTCCGCTGTTGGACGGATGGCATTTACCAATTATCTGATGCAGTCTATCGTGTGTACGTGGATTTTCTATCATTACGGCTTGGGGCTGTATGGGAAAGTGTACCCTGCTGCTGGTGTGCTCATCACGATTGCGGTTTGTGCCATTCAAATGGTCTTCAGCCACCTTTGGCTTCGTGTCTTTCGGATGGGGCCGTTTGAGTGGCTGTGGAGAAGCGCTACGTATATGGCGTGGCAGCCTATTGTAAAGAAAACAAAAGTCTAGATGCCTATTGGCGTCTAGACTTTTTTCTATTATTTATACACGACACGTGTTTTGCAAATGATGTCATGCAGGCCTTTTTTCTCTCCAAAGGCGATCATGATAAAACCGATATAAAAGATGATTCCTGATAAGATATATGCAAAGTAACGGCCAATTCCTTGTCCGACGGAAACCCGTTCGCCTTGTTCATTGACCACTTTCAGGCCAAGAATTTTTTTGCCGAGTGTGCCCTGCATTTTAGAAGCTGTGAGCAGTCCGTAATATAACACACTGATGACGATCATGATCAGCATGGTAGGCAAAAATGCAATCGTCATGTATGTCACCATATACTCCTCTTGGGTCATGTAAGGGTTTGCTGCCACAGCCCCAGCTACAAACACAGTATTAATAATAAATAGAATAATATAACTAGGAACAGATACAATAATGCCATCGATAAAATAAGCTAAAAAACGAATCCAAAATCCTGCCGGTTTTTCCATGTATTTTTCTCTCTCCTTTGAATTAATCTGGAATAGTATACTTTGAAAAAAAAGCACATGCAATATGATATGGTGATAAAATCCTGATATGCCTGAAAAATGAGTCTTTTATCCTTCTGTTTTTACTATATAAATCTACTAGCAGGTGATAAAAAATGTCTTATACATTAAAAGAAATGATGGAGCATTGCCAAATGACCGAAGATGCCATCCGTTATTATGAGAAGATCGGACTGCTTCCGCCGGTCAAACGAAAGGCAAATGGGCATCGAGCGTTCAGTGAGGACGATAAAAAACGGCTCCTCTTTATCAGATGTCTGAAGAAAACGGGTATGTCTTTGGAGGAAATGAAACCCTTCCTCAGCCTGCAAGAGCAGACTGACAGGTTAGATGATCATCAGCGCGCGCTGCTGAAAAACTATCAGGATAAGTTGAAACAGAAACAGAAAGAATTACAAACAATTTGGGAGCTGATTGAAGAAAAGCTGGAGAGCGGAGAAGGATTTGGGCCCCCGCTGCAAAAAAATAGGTATTGACCTGGTGTTTACACCAGGTTTTAGCATAAAACACAACCCTGGCAGCAGGGAATCACGCGAATAGGGAAGTGTTTTATACATGAAAAACGTAAATATTGGAAAGACCGGGCTGAACGCCTTCAACATTGGTTTAGGTGCAGGTGTTGTCGGTAATGCGATGATGTATCCCAATGTGACGGAAGAGATGGGAAAAGATCTGATTCATGCTGCATTTGATGAAGGCATTGATTTTATCGATACAGCATATTTATACGGCTTGGGCAGGTCTGAGGAGCTGATTGGAGAGGCCGTTAAGCAGCGCGGCAATCGGGAAAAGATCGTGATTTCAACAAAGGTTTCCCCTTCTCCCGAGTTTGTGAATGGAGCTGTGAAGACAGACATTCGACCGTCAGCGCTGCGCAAGGCTGCTGATGAAGCGCTTATTCGATTGCAAACCGATTATATTGATATCCTTTTTTTGCATTTTCCTGACAGCCGAACACCATTAGGGGAAGCGGCGGACGCGCTGGCTCAGTTAAAAAAGGAAGGCAAAATTAGAGCTGTTGGCGCATCTAATCTGGACTTTCATCAGCTGCAGGAGTTTAATGCTGAAGGCCATTTGGACGTGTTTCAAACTGAGTACTCTTTACTTGTACGGCATGCTGAGGAGGACATTCTGCCATACTGCAGAGAAAAAAGCATCTCTGTTATCCCGTTTTATCCTCTCGCTTCCGGATTGCTTGCCGGGAGGTACAAACACGATGATGTTTTCACTGATGTATCAAGATCGAATCACCCGCTTTTTCAGCGTCAGGCATTTCTGGAGAACCTTGAGAAAGTGGAGAAATTAAAGCAGTTTGCTGGACAAAAACAAGCGGAACCGGCGCAAATTGCATTGGCGTGGCTGTTACACAAGCCGGGGATTGATATGATTATTCCGGGAGCCACTCGGCCTGAGCAACTGAGGGCTAATCTAAAAACAGCAGATATTCATTTATCAAAAGATGACCTGAAACAAATAGATCAGATGTTTGGCTCATAACATTTCCCAAAGATATACCCCAGATTGAAGAAAGGGTATATCTTTTAGTTTGGATCGCTTTTTCCGCTGTTTTTGTTTTATGATATAAAGGATAAATTTTCTATTTTGAGAGGTGTCTATTTATGTCTAGAAAAAACAGCGTGGCGATCGTAACAATCATTTCTGCGTTCCTTTTTTGTGCCATGATCGCTGCGGCTTCACTTTCGCCGCTGGCCGAAACGGGAGGGGCGGCCAATCAATTTAACTCAGTCGGCATGTGGTCAGCTATCGGTATGATCCTAGTGTTGTATTTCATTCCTTTTCTCATTTACATGCTTGGAGTAGATGCGATGAGGTATGTAATGGCCGTGCTTTGCGGCTTTGGGCTGCTGATTCATTTGTCTTCGGCCGGTTTTATCTTGATGTTTAGTTTATTCAGTGACCATCTTCTTTCTGAGGTGACCTTTGTAATTGGGGTTAGTCTCGCTGCGGCTGCTGTCAATGTCATTTGGTTTTTTGCCGCTTTTCGTTCTGCATCAAAAAAGCCCGTTACAAGAAGTATTACATAGTTTCCTAGACTTGTAATTTTACTGCTCATACAATTATTAAATGGACAATATGCTGTACTTATTGCGATCTCATTTATGGTCAAATCATTTCATATGAAAGCTTTGATTTGCTGAGGACGTAACGATTTATATCAGAACTATCAGAAACTAGTGGATTTTGGGAAATAATTGAATGTGAGAAAAGGCTGGCGAGAAGATCTCTGCAGCCTTTTTTGCTTTTCTATGTATAAATTTTGATATTATACGTTAGAGGCTGTACGGTTTCATTTACTAGAGGAGTATTGTCTTGTAACATATTTTATAACCAGTCATTTCTTTATTTTCCCTTTTAGTTTTCAGGTTTATAGAATGATAGAAAGGTTGGGTGAAAAGCGAAAGAGAACCCGCAAGATGATGCAGATTCTCTTCACTATGATTATTTAGAGGCTTGAATAAATACACCTTTCTCATGAGAAAACTCTTTAAATCCATATACCCCATGATAGGACCCGATTCCGCTTGTGTTGACGCCGCCGAATGGCAGGTTGACGTCACTGAAGTGAACGACAACATCGTTGATGGCTGCGTTGCCTGATGTCGTATGCTGAAGGACGTTGTCGATCAGGTCTTGGTTGTGGCTGAATACATAAAGCGCAAGCGGTTTATCGCGGTCATTTACGTAATCGATGACCTCATCGATGTCTTCATAGTTCATCATCGGCAGGATCGGTGCGAAGATTTCCTCCTGCATGATTTTCATGTCAGGCGTGACGTTTTTCAATACGGTTGGCGAGATCGTGCGGTCGCTGGCATCAAATACGCCGCCGAATACGACTTCCGCCCCTTTTTCGATGGCGTCGTCGAACAGGTCTTTGACGCGGTTGAAGTTGCGGTCATTGACGATCTGCGTAAATTTGCTGCGGTCTGGGTTGTGATCATCCTCCATAAATCCTGCGTTGACGATTGTTTGTAAAATGCCCGCGAACCTGTCTTGAACGTCTTTTTTAATGAACAGATAATCAGGGGCGACGCAGGTTTGGCCGGCGTTTACGAATTTGCCGACGGCGATCTTTTTCGCTGCGTCCATTAGATCGTATTCACTGTCGATGATCGTTGGGCTCTTGCCGCCTAGCTCAAGTGTGACAGATGCCAAGTGTTTGGCAGCGGCTGTCATAACGATTTTTCCGACATTTGTGCTTCCAGTGAAGAAAATGTGGTCGAACGGCTGATCTAGAAGCTCGGTTGCCACCTCAACCTCTCCTTCAAAAATCGCGACTTCTTTTTCATCAAAAGCATCCCGAATGACTTTTGCGGCAATGTTGCTCGTATTCATCGTAAAATCGGACAGCTTCACAATCGCGCTGTTTCCGGCTGCGAGAGAAGCGGCAAGCGGCGCCATCGTCAGCATAAACGGATAGTTCCACGGGCCGAGGATGAGTGTTACGCCTTTAGGCTCGTACATGAGAATCCCGTTTGCCTCAGGGCTTAACGATGAACCGACTTCTTTAGGCGCCATCCATTTTTCAAGGTTGTTCATATTATCTCTGATCGCTTTTTTCGTTCCTTCGATTTCCGCTTTTTTGACCTCGTGATATGGTTTGCGGACGTCTTTGCGAATCGCTTCGATGATTTCTTCTTCATGGGCGATGACGGAATCTAAAAAGCGTTGAAGCTTCTCTATGCGCTGTTCCGCTGTTGAAGCGCGCAGTGCTTTTTGCTGTTTTTTCTGAAGCTGAAAGACACGCTGAATGTCGTCTTTTACTTGCTGTTCCATTGTAAAATCCCCCTCATTTGCTTTCTTCTTTTCTCGGACCTATTATAAAGTGGTACCTTTTCTGTAAGGAAGACAACGGTGAACCATCTATACGTTACCGTACATATATCGAACATCTGTCTAATGATTGGGGGTGTCTTTTGTGCCGGAATCTGCTGAAGCTCAAGTGAAACAGGCGCTGCTGGCCTTATTGGAAGAAAGGGATATTCAACAAATCACAATGAAAGAAATTGCTGAAAAGGCTAAAGTGAGCCGCGGGACGCTCTACCTTTATTATGAGGACAAGTTTTCGATCATCGAGGATGTGATCGAAGACATGAAGGAAGGGCTGGGTAAAGCGCTCCATGACGCCTTCAAGCATATGGATACCCTTCATTTGAACAAAAAACGGCAAACGGTGCATCCGACTCTGTCTTTTGTTCATGAGCATCGATCCTTTTTTGGTACGATGATGAACAGAGAACATTTTCATCGGTTTTTTAAGGATGTGTTTCAGCAGGATGTCTTGCTGGCTCCGATCCATGTAAATTTAACGCCGATCGAACAGGAAATTTACGGACATTACCGGGCTTTGTACACGTACGCGATTATCCTGTATTGGCTGAATGAGGATGCGGCCGCGACTCCGGAAGCCATCAGCCAAAAGGTATGGGAGCTTGTTTCTCAAAAGCGGTTTTATTGGCTGTTTGGACAGGCTGCATCAGGGGAGCGACAGGAGGACACGCAAATCGACAGGCGTGTGGTTCGAACGAGAGAGGCGCTGCAGAAGGCTTTGCTGGATGTATTGGCGGAGAAAAAAGACTACGCGGCCATCACGATTTCAGACATTACCCGGAAAAGCAATATCCGCCGCGCAACCTTTTATGATCACTATTCCAGTAAAGAGGAATTGCTGCAAACCATGATTCAGCAATCATGTGCGAAGATCATTGATCACCTGACGGTTGCCTCCAGTCCGAATGTGCTTTCCTTAGAGGAAGCAGAGGAGGCGCTCGCCAGTCTGCTTTCTGCTTTAGACCGCATGCCCATTGTCCATTTTCTCAATCGGGACTGGGATGTTCCTCATGTGATACCTGAGATGTTTAAAGTGCTGGAATCGTTTTACCTGCATCAGCAGACTGATATTCATGCGGGGAAAAAGCTTTATGCCTATTATGTATCCGCGATGATTATCGGGTTGATTATGTATCGGCTGGATGAAGGAAAGATGCATGCGCCGGAAGTGCTGGCGAGGGAGTTTTTGCAGTTTTTGGATGTGAAGAAATATAAGGTTGTATTGCTTTGAAAGACAAAAGAGAGGGACATCCCCTCTCTTATTTCGTTTCTTCCTTCCATTTCTCATCAATCAGCATCTTCCCAGGCCATGTGTACGCCATGATGCCGCCGTCTGCGGTGATGTCCTCTCCTGTGACGTATGAGCTGTCGTCTGAAGCGAGAAACAGTGCCACTGTCGCCATTTCCTTCGGCTGGCCGAGGCGTCCGAGCGGCGTGATCCATTTGTTGGCTTCACGGAATTTTTTGCCCATTTCCTGTTCTTTGGTGCCGGCCAATTTATTAATCAGCGGTGTTTCGATTGTGCCCGGTGAAATGGAATTGACGCGGATGCCATTTCGTGCGTAATCAATCGCCATCGCTCTTGTCAGGTTGGTAATGCCGCCTTTTGCGGCGTTGTAGCCGGAACGGTCAAGATCTGCGGCCCGGCCTGACATGGAGGAGGTGTTGATGATGGAGCCTCCGTTTTCGAGCATGAGCGGAATCAGGTATTTGCTGCAAAGGAACGTGCCGCGCAGGTCGACGGCGATAATGCGGTCAAACAGGTCAACCGGATATTCGTGCACTTTTCCCCCTTCCTGGTCGACGCCGGCGTTATTAAAGAGAATATCAATCGTTCCGCAGGCGTTCTTGATTTGATCAGCAAATGCTTTCACACTGTTTTCATCTGACACATCGAGGTGAAAGGCGTCCGCCTGTCCTCCGTTTTGTCTGATCGCCTCAACTGTTTCTTTCATTTGATCTGTATTGATGTCTCCAATTATCACGCGCGCGCCCTCATTGGCAAAAACCTTTGCCGTCGCTTGTCCAATGCCTGTTGCGGCGCCTGTGATGACTGCGGTTTTGTTTTCAAGTCTTCCCATTGTACAAGTCCTCCTTTTTCTATTTGTCTTCCCTCTGTGTACAGTGATAAACATGTGAGAAAAGAACTGCCAACATATGTTAAGATGGACTAGAAATTGTTGGGAGGTTTTTGTGTGTTGAAGGTGCAGCATAAGAAGGAGCTCAAGTTTTATTGCCTCGTCACGATTCCGTCCGCGTTTGTCGTGCTGACTGTCATCTCTTTTTTATTCCAAGAGATTACGTTTCCGGTCACAGCAAGGGCATTTCTGAATGCTTCATGGCATAATCTAGTGTTTCTGATACCGTTCGGGTTGTTTTTCTACCCGGTGCATATATGGATGAAGCGGGAGTTTGGCCGCTGGAATGATGCGGAAAAAAAGAGAGGGTGATCCTCTCTTTTTTATTAGAATGACCTAGAAAAGTAGTGAAAACAAACCCAACTAATGTTAAATTTACATATATATGCATCTATCAATCTAATTGACAATTGTCACCGCATGTGATAAATAGATGCTGTAAAGAGTTTACATAACCTAACAACATATCAAAAAGGAGCGATCCAGAGTGGCGAAAAAAGAGTTTAAAGCAGAGTCCAAACGACTGCTGGATATGATGATTAACTCGATTTATACCCAAAAAGAAATTTTCCTGCGTGAGTTAATCTCCAATTCGAGTGACGCGATTGACAAAATCTATTACAAAGCGCTGACGGACGATACGCTTACGTTTGATAAAGACAGTTACTATATAAAGATCGCAGCTGACAAAAGTGCGAGAACATTAACAATCTCTGATACGGGGATTGGGATGACAAAGGACGAGCTTGAGCAGCATCTTGGAACAATTGCAAAAAGCGGCTCCCTCGCGTTTAAAAAGGAAAACGAGCTGAAAGACGGACATGACATCATCGGCCAATTCGGTGTCGGTTTTTACGCGGCGTTTATGGTTGCCGATGTCGTGACAGTCATCAGTAAGGCGCTCGGCAGCGAAGAGGCATATAAATGGGAGTCTGCGGGTGCAGACGGCTATACGATTGAGCCGTGTGAAAAGGATTCTGTCGGTACAGACATTATCCTGAAAATCAAAGAGAACACAGAAGATGATAGCTATGACGAGTTCTTAGAAGAATATCGGTTAAAAGCGATCATTAAAAAGTACTCCGACTTCATTCGCTACCCGATCAAAATGGACACAACCATTAATAAGCCGAAGGAAGGCAGCGAGAATGAATTTGAAGAGGTGCAGGAAGAACAGACGGTCAACAGCATGGTGCCGATCTGGAGAAAGAACAAAAGCGAGCTGACAGATGAGGACTACGAAAAGTTCTATGCTGAAAAGCATTACGGATTTGATAAACCGCTCACACATGTTCATATCAGTGTAGATGGAGCCGTGCGCTACAACGCGATTCTATTCATCCCTGAAAACATGCCGTTTGACTATTATTCCAAGGAATATGAGAAAGGCTTGGAGCTGTATTCCAATGGCGTGCTGATCATGAACAAATGTGCGGATCTGCTTCCGGACCACTTCAGCTTTGTGAAGGGGATGGTCGATTCTGAGGATCTGTCGCTGAACATTTCCAGAGAAATGCTCCAGCATGACCGCCAGCTGAAGCTGATTGCGAAAAACATCAGCAAAAAAATCAAAAGCGAGCTGCAAAGCCTGCTCAAAAAAGACCGAGAGAAATACGAGACGTTCTACAACTCATTCGGCAGACAGCTGAAATTCGGTGTGTACAATGATTTTGGCGCGAATAAGGATCAATTGAAGGATCTCTTATTATTCTACTCTTCTAAAGAGAAAAAACTGGTCAGCTTAGATGAGTACGTTTCCAGAATGCCTGAGGAGCAAAAATACATTTATTACGCGACCGGTGATTCATACGATCGCATTGAGAAATTGCCGCAAACGGAAATGGTCGCGGACAAAGGATATGAAATCCTCTACTTCACTGAGGACATCGATGAGTTTGCGATTAAAATGCTGGCATCTTATCAGGAAAAAGAATTCAAATCCGTATCAAGCGGAGACCTTGGCATAGACACGGATGAGGATCAAAAGCAATCCGAGGAAGAGGAAAGCAAGTACAAGGATCTGTTTGAGGAAATGAAAAACATTCTGTCAGATAAAGTGAAAAACGTCAGAATCTCAAAACGACTCAAATCACATCCGGTCTGCCTTGCTGCTGACGGCGAATTGACAATCGAGATGGAAAAAATCTTAAACGCGATGCCGGACAGCCAAAATGTAAAAGCGGAAAAAGTGCTGGAAATCAACCCGAATCATGAGGTGTTCCAAACGCTGCAGGACGCATTTGAACAGGATAAAGAAAAGCTGAGCCTGTACACAAACCTTCTGTACAATCAGGCGCTTCTCATCGAAGGCCTGCCGATTCAGGATCCTGTGGAATTTACGAACAATATTTGCAAGGTTATGGTGTAATAGAAAAAGGAATCGTCCCGTGAGGAGACGATTCCTTTTTTTATAATGTGCGCTCATTCAGCACTTGGCTTTGACTGCTTTTCTTCTTTTTAAACCGTTTTTTCAGGCTTGCTTCAATTTCTTCCAAGCTCTTTCCTTTGGTTTCCGGAACCATGTAGAGGGCGAAGAAAAAGGAGAGAAGACAAATGACTGAGAAAATCATAAAGACCCATGCGATGCCCATTGCGCTGAGCATCAGCGGGAAGACGAGCGACACGATCAGGTTGGCTGCCGATAGCACCAAAGTGGTGAATCCTGTCGCGGCTCCGCGCGCTTTGGACGGGAAGAGTTCAGGCATGAGCACCCAAACCACCGGACCCCATGTCGCCTGGTAAAATACGATATAAACGCCGAGAAAGACAACAGTCATCCACGCCGTTGATGCTGAGAGTCCCAGTGTCAGAAGCACGCCTGATAATGCGGCCAGACTCAGTGTGATGCCGACACTTCCCCAGATCAGAAGCTTTTTGCGGCCGACACGGTCAATTAAGATCATGGCAGTGATGCACATGATGACGTTGAGGACGCCGATGCCCATTGTCCCGAGCGCAGAAGCTGATGTACCAAGGCCAGCCTTCGTAAAAATGGTCGGCGCGTAGTAGATCACCGTGTTAATGCCGACAGCCTGCTGAAAAATGGCAAGGCCGACACCAATCAGAAGCATAGGGCGAATCCATTTGGCTTTCAGCACGCCGAGTGTCGTTTCTTTTTTCTCCGCTTCCCCTTGCTTCATCTCTGCCAATTCCATTTCAATATCCTTGGGATCATGAGTGATGTTCATGATTCGTTTTGCTTCTTCTTCACGGCCTCGCTTCACGAGCCACCTTGGCGATTCCGGCATAAACGCAATGCCGATCAATAAAAGCACGGCAGGCACCGCAGCCAGACCGACCATCCAGCGCCACGCTTCAAACGGTGTAAACAGATAGTTTACGATATAAGCGAGCAAAATCCCGGTGACAATCATTAGATTGTTCATTGTGCCAAGTGTACCGCGGATTTTCGTCGGCGCCATTTCTGACAGGTACACAGGCACAAGCGCTGTTGAACCGCCAACGGCCAACCCGAGAATCACCCGAGACGCAATCAGCATGCCGACTGTTTGAGAAAACGCGCAAGCGAGTGCGCCGACAATAAAAATGATGGAAAGGACAAATACAACTTTTCTCCTGCCCCAGCGATCAGAGCATGTCCCGCTTAAGGCAGAACCGAAAATTGCGCCAAGGAGCAGCATGCTGACAACCAATCCCTCTGTCAGTGTCGTTAAAGGAATATCGTTGTTGATAAACAGCAGCGCTCCAGAGATGACGCCCGTATCGTAACCGTAAAGCAGCCCTCCTAAAGCGCCGAAAAAGTAGATCATATATTTCCTTGTGTTTGTCTTCACAAATGTTCCCCCTCAGTTGTTAGGCCAATGAGTATCTCTTATGTTTAACAAAGTTAATAGATTAGTACCCTTTTCCTATCTGATTTGAAACATTTGTTTTGAAAAAACGGACATTACTTTAAAACCAAAACGCGGGGTATTGGCGATTTTTGCGCAAATTATTGATAACAAGAGCGATGATCACGATGACGACAGATCCAATGAGTACGGGAAATACTAAATAACTCCAAGCGTATGCACCTTGAATGACGACAATCGGATCTGCGCCAGCGGGAGGGTGAGTGGTTTTGGTCAGCATCATCAAGCAAATGGCAAGCCCTGTCCCCAATGCAAAGGTCCATGGATGGGCGCCGAATACGTGAAGGACAATAATCCCTGTAAGCGCGGAAATAAAATGGCCGCCAATCACATTTCTCGGCTGTGATAATGGAGCACTCCAAGCGCTAAATACGAGCACACAGCTTGCTCCAAAAGGCGCCATTAACCATAAGCTTGATGTATAAGTGGTCAACGAAGCGAGTGTCAGTATGGTGATAAATCCTCCTATAAGCCCTGTAACAGCGTCTTTGCCGTTTACCTGTAAAGGTGTTTTTCCTTTTCCTTTCATTTTCAAAAAGAAGTTGTTTTCCAAATTTATCCCTCCAGTATGTATAGAATAATAGTTAAAAAATAACCTGTCAATTTTATTTTTAATGGTTAGTTTTTCGTTTCAATAAAAAACCGTTCGCAGGGAACGGATTTTTACTCATTATTGGTTTTTTTCTGATGGCGTGAGACCTTTTGTCTGTTGCCGCATATCTTCATGGAGCACCATTTTCGCCTTCCTGTTTTATCAAGAAAAAGCAAAATGCACTTTTCGTTTGCGCACCGTTTCAGCTGTTGGATTTCTTTTGTATGAATGAGCCATAACGCATCGTAAGCGATAAGCGATAAAATGGCATCATCTGGTTTTCCATTCGGAATGCGGACGAGTTTGTCATCTATGACTTGATAAGAAAAGGGAGCGGCGGCGATTTGGTTTTGCAGGAAGGAGATAAAAGCAAGAGAAGGTTCATTGCCTTCGGCTATACGCTCAAAGTGTTTTCTTAGCTCAGCCCGGAATTGATGAATCCGTTGCAATTGTTCTTGGACTTGCGGTAGCGTAAAAGAACTGAGAAAAGGAGCTGTTTCTCCCATTATTTCTAACCACGCCATCAGATCTTTTACTGACTGGATGAGATCGTGCCGTTTATCATAGCTTATGATTTCAGTATTAACGAGATCGAGAGAAAGGTTTTGTGTGATAAGAGGGAATTGAGCATTTGCCATTGTGATCATTCCTTTCAAACTCATTGTAAGCGCCAAAACCTTTTTCACGCAAGGATATGAGTAAAAGGAGGCTTTTCTATGTTGAAAAAGCAAAAGCTTAAGAGAGTGTGCAGCAGCCAACTGGATGTTTTACCGCATATCAGTATTCAGGAGTTTCGCCAGCCTGATTCAGAATCATTCGTTTTTTACTTAACAGCTGAAAGGCCCGAAGAGAGAGCGGTTGAAGAGGTCTTTAGTTTATTACTGGAGAGGGAAGAGTATGCCGAAGCAGGCTGGGAATGGAACAGAGCGGCAATAGAGAAAAACAGAGACGCTGTATTAACGAACATACTGGAACCGGTGATAGAGCATGGGATCTTTTCGGAAATTGACGGAGCATCTGTTTTACAGCGAATCCTTACCTATGAAAATAACGGTATTCAAATTGATGAGCGGCTGTTTATAGATGAAAGCAGACATGTCGTCATCTATAATGAGTGGAATTTGTTTCTAGTGTTTGGTTATGAAGGGACAACAGCTTATCTATATGCGTGGTTTACAACAGCATAATGAAATGATCATGTGATTTTCAAGTGCGAAAAGTTAAAAAAGCCATATTGCAAATTGCGAAAAGAAAAAAATGTGTAAGTATAGCTTACAAAACAAAAACTATTTTTCTTTCTGGATATTATAATGAACCCATCTCAGAAAGGGGCCCGGTGCGATGAAGAAATCAAGAGCGGCTTTGACGATCTTTATGTTCTTTTTAGGATGGGTGTTTATGTATGCGGATCGAAACATTTTGTCCCCTGTGATGGGCAGTATCGGTGAGGAATGGGGATTAAACAATACGGAGCTGGGTCTGATGTCCACTGTGTTTTTCGCGGCGTATGCTTTTATGCAAATTCCCACCGGGTTTTTGGCGGACCGGTTCGGTCGGGTTAAGGTGCTTGTCGCCGGATATCTGCTGTTCGGCGTTGCGACATTTGCAAGCGGCTTAGCATCAGCATTTGTCTTCTTTTTGGCGATGCGTGCCCTGACCGGATTGGGAGAAGGCACGTATTACGGTTCACAGTATGGCATTTCCTCGAACATTACTCCTAAAAAATACCGCGGGCTCGTGGCGGCTTTGATTAACAGCGGGATGGCGTTTGGTATTTCTCTCGGATTTATGGCTTCCAGTTTTTTTACGTATACCTTACATAAGGGCTGGCAATACCCATTTTATATCTTTGCGGTTCCGACGGTTCTTATTGCGTTGTTGATTGGTTTGTTTGTCAGAGACAACAGCAAAAAACATCCGGTGGCGGAATCACATCCAAAAGCGGATATGAAGGTATTGTTCACGAAACAGCATATTCTTGTGTATGTGCTCATTTTTTGTTCCCTCTACGGATTTTTCGGCATGCTGACGTGGCTTCCTTACTATCTGCAGACCGCAAGAGGAGTGGATGCTGCGGATACTGGCTTTATTGCTTCTCTCGTCCCTTGGGCGTCTATCCCTGGCGCGATCCTGTTTGGATTTCTCTCTGATAAAATCAAAAGCAAAAAGCCGCTGATCATTTTTTTGGCGCTGGCTGGAGCGGTTTGTCAGTTTGTCATTCCATACGCGCACAACGGCTCTTTACTGATAGTCGGACTCATCCTCTATGGACTGTTGGGTAAACTGGCGCTTGATCCCGTTCTTATCTCTTATATGGCAGACATTACCCCGGCCTCCATGTATTCAAGGGTGTACGGCTTTTTCAATTTCAGCGGCATGCTGTCCTCTATCTTTGCGCCGTATGTGACAGGATATTTTGCCGATCAGACCGGCAGCTTGGAGCTTGGCTTTTATCTGTCTGGCGGGCTGCTGATTATAGGGGCGGTGCTCTTCCTGTTTACCGGAAAACAGACCGTTTCTGTACCTGCATATCACGTGCCGGAGGGGAAAACATCATAAAAAACCTTACTCGCACGGAGTAAGGTTTTGATGAGGACATTTTTATTCTTCTCTCTCGTTGACGAAAACCAAGGCGGAGAATCCTTTTTTCTTATCAAATTGCAATTCAACGACTGTAACGTCTGGATTGAAGTTGTGGTATTCCTCTAAGAATTGAATAATGCCTTCTGAAATGTCATCTGAATCAAGCTGCTTGTGGTGCAGGCCATATTTGGCTTCAGCGAAGAATCCTGTACGCTTGTTGTAAGACAGCTCTTTTACTTCAACGTCCTCAGGGTAAATCTCTTCTTCATTAGATATATACACACAAATCCCGTCTACAATTTCTTGCTCATTTAATACTAATTTCATTACCTAAAAGCTCCTTCTGTACGTCTTCGGTGATTTGAATGCGCGAATCAGAGCGATGACAATGAGTAAAATAATGATCAGAACGATGACATCAACGATCCAGGCAATCGGCGAAGCGCCATAAGAAACATAGCCCGGGCCTCCGACTGGATGATAGGTGTAACCCCAAGGGTGCATCATGCTGATCATAAACATGCCCGTTGTGAATCCGCTATAATAGCCAAACCATCCCGATGGCGAGAATCCTGCATTGTAGTAATGATTCACTGAAACATAACGTCCGCCAACATAAGCTTTAGACGTTTTTCCGCTGTATGTCTTTCCGCTTACTTTTGATGTGGCGCCGGAAAATGTGCCTGACGATTTTTTAGAGCTTGATGAGCTCGACTTTTCGGAAGATTTCTTTTTCAGCGAAATCGACGATGATGAATCGTCAGATGTCTTGGACTTTTTGCTTAAAGAGCTTGATCCTGAACTGTAGCTTGATTTCGGGCTGGATTTATAGCTTCCGCTGTATGACGAGCTTGAACTTCGGCTGCTGTAACTGGATGATGAGCGGCCGCTAAAACTTTTGGCATGAGAAATGGTTGATGGCAGCAGTACACCTAAAGCAACGGTTACTGCGACTAAGGCTTTTACATATTTAAGTTTCATTCTGTTTCCTCCATAGACCGCCGGAACGGCCCGTTGTTCTGAGCAGCAAATAAAAGAAGCTTTTTTATTCATATAAGTCTCTTATTCCCATCTAACGTTTCATATCTTGTTTTGCTTTTTCAATCACTTTCTTTCTGAGATAATCTACCTTTATTTTATCGGATTTATGGCTCTTTTTGTAAGCTTTTGCTTAAAATTAGTTAGATTGGAGCTACTAAAGGGCTTTCTCATCATGCAATCATAGAATGATAGATCAATTTTGCCCAAATAAAAACAGCCTTCCCAATAGAGAAGGCTGTTTTATTCTTCTTATGCGAACAGCTTATCAATAAACGAAATATCTTCCTGAGAAAGCGTCACGTCTGCTGTTTTGATGTTATCAACCAGCTGATCGGCACGTTTCGCTCCCGGGATGAGAATATCAATTTCCGGTCTTGCCAAATACCAAGCCAATACGACGTGAGGGATGTCCACGTTGTGCTTTTCGGCAATCGGCGCAAGCTTGTTGACCTTTCTGATATTTTCTTTGAAACGCTCGCCCTTGAAGTTTTCCATTTCGTTTCGCAGGTCACCCTCAGGGAACGTTGTATCTTCTGTATATTTTCCTGCCAATAATCCTGATACGAGCGGGAAGTAAGGGATAAACGAGATATTATGCTCCTTCGTATACGGGAAGAATGTGTTTTCCGCTTCACGGTTTAACAGGTTGTATTCGCCTTGCAATACATCTACCAAGCCGTCTCTGTTTGCTTCTTTCAGCTGCTCTAAAGAGAAGTTGGAGACACCGATGGAACGGATTTTTCCGGCTTGCTTCATTTCATTTAGTGCGTTAACTGCTTCATCCTTCGGCGTATGTTCGTCCGGGAAGTGAATGTAGAACAAATCGATATAATCCGTATTCAAACGCTTCAGGCTTTCATCAACTGATTTCTTAAGAAATTCTGGTGAATTATCAAAGACAAAATCATTTCCTTGTTTTCTGTGCGCGGCTTTTGTTGCGATGACAACATCTTCACGGTTAAATTCGCGCAGCACTTCACCAATTAATTCTTCGGAACGGCCGATCCCGTAAATGTAAGCGGTATCTAACATCGTCACGCCATTACGGATTGCCTCGCGCACCAATTCTTTTCCGGTTTCTTCATTCAGGTTCGGGTAGAGGTTGTGTCCTCCGACAGCATTTGTTCCTAATCCGATAGGGAATACCTGCAAGTCTGATTTTCCGAGCTTTGCTTTTTTCATGATCTGCCTCCTAGAATAAAATGGATGAAAGACTCTCAACACTATTGTAAACGTTAGGCCAGATGAATGCTGATTTGGTGCTCATTGCAGTACTGTGTGTACTCGTCATCTAATGGCTGAGATGTCACAATGCAATGCAGCCTGTCAAACGGCGCATACGTCAGAAGCGTTGATTTTCCGAATTTTGAATGGTCAGCCAATAAATACACTTCTTTTGCTTTTTCCGAAATCCTCTTTTTAATTTCGTACTCCAGCAGATCCGAATTGGTCAATCCGTGTGTCAGCGTCGTTCCGGTAGCGGACATAAAGGCTTTGTTGATATTGTACTTATCAAGCATAGCCGGGTCGTCCATGCCGACAAAGGAGCGCGTTTTTCTCTTATAGTTGTTTCCGATCATGATTAAGTTGATATTCTTCAAAGCTGAAGCCGCATTGATAATGTCTAAACTGTTAGTTAAAATGGTGACATTTTTGGCCGGATCAAGCGTATCGAGAATAGACTTTGTTGTCGTTCCTGAATCAATGAAGATCAAATCGTGATCTTCAATAAAACGGGAAGCATAATGGGCAATTTTTGTTTTTTCATCTTGGTGCTGAATGGTGCGATTCTCAAAAGGAACTAATGCGGTTTTCTCAATAGATGTTACGCCGCCGTATACTTTTTCAATCGCACCCTTTTCTGTTAACTTGTTGATATCACGTCTGACTGTGTTTTTGGAGACATTGAACACTTGGCACAGCTCATCTAAGGAAACAGTGCCATGCGATAAAATGTACTCTTCCATTTCCTGAATCCGCATCAGTTTCATATTAAAAAACTCCTTCTTGAATCTTTACGTAACATAAATATATAATAAAAACCAAAAGTTGATCAATAGTTGCTAAAAAAATGATAACATCGGTGTATATCTTTTGCAAGATTCGACGGGCTTCTCGTGACTCTCTTAATTGATCAGAAGATTAATATAATAAAAATAATGAAAAAATTTAGTGTTTATGATTGACTTATGGGTATTATGCGATTAGAATATAACCAAGAAATGACCAAAAAGTAACCTGATGTGTATGAAATGGTTGCTTGTATCTAAAATTGCATCATCACCATTTATTTTTTTGGTTTTTTTGAAAGCGTTTAATTCTTGGCTTACTGAAACAGTGGATATTGATATGAATCTATCCTGAACCACCCATACAAGTGTATGTGTTTACTAATGAAGGAGGCAATAAGAATGGCAGAAATCAGAAAATTAAAAAACTACATCAACGGTGAATGGGTTGAAAGCAAAACAGATAAATATGAAGACGTTGTGAATCCGGCGACGAAAGAAGTGCTGTGCCAAGTGCCGATTTCAACAAAAGAGGATATTGATTACGCTGCGCAAAAAGCGGCTGAGGCATTTAAAACATGGTCAAAAGTGGCGGTTCCGCGCCGTGCCAGAATTCTATTTAACTTCCAGCAGCTGCTGTCTCAGCATAAAGAAGAACTTGCTCATCTGATTACGATTGAAAATGGAAAAAACACAAAAGAAGCTCTTGGAGAAGTAGGACGCGGAATTGAAAACGTAGAATTCGCAGCTGGAGCACCTTCCCTGATGATGGGTGACTCACTTGCTTCCATCGCAACAGATGTTGAAGCTGCCAACTACCGCTACCCAATCGGAGTTGTCGGCGGAATCGCGCCTTTCAACTTCCCGATGATGGTTCCTTGCTGGATGTTCCCGATGGCAATCGCGCTCGGCAACACATTTATTTTAAAACCATCTGAGCGGACACCGCTGTTAACAGAGAAATTGGTTGAGCTTTTTGAAAAAGCGGGCCTTCCGAAAGGGGTATTCAACGTCGTATACGGTGCGCATGACGTTGTGAACGGCATCCTCGAGCATCCTGAAATTAAAGCGATCTCATTCGTAGGCTCCAAGCCAGTCGGCGAGTACGTCTACAAAAAAGGAAGCGAAAACTTAAAACGCGTTCAATCTCTGACAGGCGCGAAAAACCATACGATTGTCCTGAACGATGCGAATCTCGAAGATACGATCACAAACATCATCGGAGCAGCCTTCGGTTCGGCTGGTGAACGCTGCATGGCTTGTGCGGTTGTAACAGTTGAAGAAGGAATCGCTGATGAGTTTATGGCGAAGCTGCAGGAAAAAGTGGCTGACATTAAAATCGGTAACGGCCTTGATGACGGCGTATTCTTAGGACCGGTTATTCGCGAAGACAACAAGAAGCGCACGCTCAGCTACATTGAAAAAGGGCTCGAAGAAGGCGCGAGACTCGTTTGTGACGGACGTGAAAATGTATCTGACGACGGCTACTTTGTCGGCCCGACGATCTTTGACAATGTCACGACAGAGATGACGATCTGGAAAGATGAAATTTTTGCTCCGGTCTTGTCAGTCATCCGCGTGAAAAACCTGAAAGAAGCGATCGAAATTGCCAATAAGTCTGAGTTTGCGAACGGTGCCTGCCTGTTCACATCCAACTCAAACGCAATCCGCTACTTCCGTGAAAACATTGATGCGGGAATGCTCGGCATCAACCTGGGTGTGCCTGCTCCAATGGCATTCTTCCCATTCTCAGGCTGGAAGTCTTCATTCTTTGGAACGCTGCATGCGAACGGAAAAGACAGCGTTGACTTCTATACGCGTAAAAAAGTGGTTACGGCAAGATATCCAGCACCTGATTTCAACTAAACGACGAACAGCCGAACGGCGTCTATGTGCGCTGTTCGGACTCATTCTACCAATAGAAAGAGGAGGGCTTCACTATGAGTTATTTGTTGCGTAAGCCGCAGTCGAATGAAGTGTCTAATGGGGTCAAACTGGTGCACGAAGTAACGAAATCCAACTCTGATCTCACCTATGTAGAGTTTAAAGTGTTAGATCTCGCTTCCGGTTCCAGCTATGCAGAAGAATTGAAAAAACAGGAAATCTGTATTGTCGCGGTAACGGGAAACATTACAGTGACCGATCACGAGTCGACTTTTGAGAATATCGGCACACGTGAAAGCGTATTCGAACGAAAACCGACAGACAGCGTCTATATGTCAAATGACCGTTCCTTTGAGATCACAGCGGTCAGCGACGCAAGAGTGGCGCTTTGCTATTCTCCATCGGAAAAACAGCTTCCGACAAAGCTGATCAAAGCGGAAGACAATGGCATTGAGCATCGCGGGAAGTTTTCAAACAAACGTACTGTTCACAACATTCTTCCGGATTCAGACCCTTCAGCTAACAGCCTATTAGTAGTTGAAGTCTATACAGACAGCGGCAACTGGTCCAGCTATCCGCCTCATAAACATGATCAAGACAATTTGCCGGAGGAATCTTTTTTAGAAGAAACGTACTACCATGAGTTAGACCCGGGACAGGGCTTTGTGTTTCAGCGTGTATACACAGATGACCGCTCGATTGACGAGACAATGACTGTAGAAAATGAAAACGTTGTCATCGTTCCTGCAGGATACCACCCGGTAGGCGTGCCGGACGGATACACATCCTACTATTTAAATGTCATGGCAGGGCCGACGCGGAAATGGAAGTTTCATAATGACCCGGCGCATGAGTGGATTTTAGAACGTTAACAAGTGAGGAGTGGCTGTTTACGATGAAGTATACATTCAATGAAGAGAAGGCTTTTGATATTGTTGCCATCGGCCGGGCATGTATTGATCTGAACGCAGTCGAATACAACCGCCCAATGGAAGAAACGATGACATTTTCGAAATATGTCGGCGGTTCACCTGCGAATATCGCGATCGGCAGCGCGAAGCTTGGCTTAAAAGCGGGCTTCATCGGCAAAATTCCAGATGACCAGCATGGAAGATTCATAGAGTCCTATATGAGAAATACCGGCGTTGACACAACACAGATGATTGTGGATCAAGATGGCCACAAAGCAGGCCTTGCATTTACAGAAATTCTCAGCCCAGAGGAATGCAGCATCTTAATGTATCGCGATGATGTGGCGGATCTTTATCTTGAGCCTTCCGAGGTAAGCGAGGACTATATCGCAAATGCGAAAATGCTGCTTGTTTCCGGGACAGCGCTCGCCAAAAGCCCATCACGGGAAGCGGTGTTAAAAGCTGTTCAATATGCGAAAAAGCATCAGGTTAAAGTGGTGTTCGAACTGGATTATCGCCCGTATACGTGGCAGTCAGCGGATGAAACAGCCGTTTACTATTCTTTGGTCGCCGAGCAGTCTGATATCGTCATCGGCACACGTGATGAATTTGATGTAATGGAAAACCGCACAGGCGGAAGCAATGAAGAATCCGTCAATCATTTATTTGATCATTCAGCCGACCTCGTTGTCATCAAACACGGCGTTGAAGGCTCTTACGCATACAGCAAATCCGGCGAGGTATTCCGCGCCCAAGCGTACAAGACAAAAGTGCTGAAAACCTTTGGAGCCGGTGACTCCTACGCGTCAGCCTTTATCTATGGCCTTGTCAGCGGAAAAGACATCGAAACGGCATTGAAATACGGCAGCGCTTCAGCCTCCATTGTGGTGAGCAAGCACAGTTCGTCAGAAGCGATGCCGACTGCAGATGAAATCGTACAGCTTATTGAAGCACAGTCATAATTGAAAAAGATCGAGTAAAGGTGGGATCGTTTGTGGGTAAGAAAATTCGCTTAACAACAGCACAAGCGCTGATTAAATTCTTAAACCAGCAGTACATCCATGTAGATGGAAAGGAAGAGCCTTTCGTTGAAGGGATTTTCACGATTTTCGGTCATGGAAACGTATTAGGGATCGGCCAGGCGCTTGAGCAGGATGCAGGCCATTTGAAAGTCTATCAAGGGAAAAACGAACAAGGAATGGCCCATGCCGCAATGGCGTACAGCAAGCAAATGCTGAGAAGAAAAATATATGCGGTCTCTACATCCGTCGGACCGGGAGCTGCTAACTTAGTGGCGGCAGCCGGCACTGCATTGGCAAATAATATCCCAGTTCTCTTAATTCCGGCAGATACATTTGCGACAAGACAGCCAGACCCTGTACTGCAGCAAATGGAGCAAGAATACAGTGCGGCGATTACAACAAACGATGCATTGAAACCTGTATCGAGATACTGGGACCGCATTACGCGCCCTGAGCAGCTCATGAGCAGTTTACTGCGCGCGTTTGAAGTCATGACTGATCCGGCAAAAGCAGGTCCGGCAACGATTTGCATTTCTCAGGATGTTGAAGGAGAAGCATACGACTTTGATGAAAGTTTCTTCGTCAAACGGGTTCACTATATTGATCGCATGCAGCCGAGCGAGCGCGAGCTTCAAGGTGCGGCGGAGCTGATTAAAGCCAGCAAAAATCCTGTGATCCTCGTCGGCGGAGGCGCAAAATACTCCGGTTCGCGCGATGAATTGGTTGCCATTTCTGAAGCGTATAACATTCCGTTAGTTGAAACGCAGGCAGGAAAGTCGACAGTTGAAGCTGATTTTGCGAACAACCTCGGCGGAATGGGCATCACAGGTACACTTGCGGCAAATAAAGCGGCCCGCCAAGCTGATTTGATTATCGGTATCGGTACAAGATATACGGATTTTGCGACATCCTCTAAGACCGCTTTTGATTTTGATAAAGCGAAGTTCCTGAACATCAATGTCAGCCGAATGCAGGCGTATAAACTAGACGCGTTCCAAGTGGTAGCGGATGCGAAAGTGACGCTTGGCAAACTGCATGGTTTGCTTGAAGGCTATAAGAGCGAATTCGGCTCCACGATCAAGGAGCTGAAGGACGAATGGCTTGCTGAACGCGAACGCCTCAGCAAAGTGACGTTTAAACGGGAAGCGTTTGATCCGGAAATCAAAAATCATTTCTCTCAGGAGATTCTAAATGAATACGCTGACGCGTTGAACACTGAGCTGCCGCAAACAACGGCATTGCTGACAATCAACGAGACGATTCCTGAAGACAGCGTGATCATCTGTTCAGCAGGTTCCCTTCCAGGAGATTTGCAGCGTTTGTGGCATTCTAATGTTCCGAATACGTATCACCTGGAGTACGGGTATTCCTGCATGGGCTATGAAGTGTCCGGCACACTGGGGCTTAAATTGGCCCACCCTGACAGAGAAGTGTATTCCATTGTCGGAGACGGCAGCTTCCTGATGCTTCACTCCGAGCTGATCACGGCGATTCAGTACAACAAGAAAATCAATGTGCTGCTCTTTGACAACTCTGGTTTTGGATGTATCAACAACCTTCAAATGGATCATGGCAGCGGCAGCTACTATTGTGAGTTCCGCACAGATGATAACCAAATTTTGAATGTTGATTACGCGAAAGTTGCTGAGGGATACGGTGCAAAATCCTACCGTGCCAACACAGTAGAAGAGTTAAAAGCGGCGTTAGAGGATGCGAAGAAACAGGACGTATCAACGTTAATTGAAATGAAGGTTCTGCCAAAAACAATGACTGACGGCTATGACAGCTGGTGGCATGTCGGCGTAGCAGAAGTGTCTGAACAAGAAAGCGTTCAGAAGGCATACGAAGCAAAAGAAAAAATGCTGGAATCTGCGAAGCAGTATTAGAGGGGAGGCTCATAGATGGGCAAAGAAAAAATCCTGTGGGGCATTGCTCCTATTGGGTGGCGGAATGATGACATTCCTGAAATCGGAGCGGGAAACACACTTCAGCATTTGTTAAGTGATATCGTTGTCGCACGTTTTCAAGGTACGGAAGTCGGGGGCTTTTTCCCCGAACCGGCCATCCTGAACAAAGAGTTGAAACTTCGAAATTTAAGAATCGCGGGAAAATGGTTCAGCAGCTTTATCTTGCGTGACGGACTCGGTGAAGCGGCAAAGGCATTTACCCTGCATTGTGAGTATTTGCAACAAGTAAACGCGGATGTCGCAGTTGTCTCTGAACAAACACACAGTGTGCAAAGCTTGGAGAAAAATGTGTTCACAGAGAAGCCGCACTTTACGGATGATGAATGGGAACGGCTTTGCGAAGGGCTGAATCACCTTGGCAAAATTGCTGATCAGCATGGCTTGAAGCTTGTGTATCATCACCATCTTGGCACTGGCATCCAAACAGCAGAAGAAGTGGACCGCCTGATGGAAGGAACAGACCCTGCGCATGTACACCTCCTCTATGATACAGGCCATGCGTATATTTCTGACGGCGACTACATGGGAATGCTTGAGAAGCATATCAATCGCATTAAGCATGTGCATTTTAAAGATGCCCGCCTGAATGTCATGGAACAATGCAGGCTTGGAGGGGAATCGTTTCGACAAGCATTTTTAAAAGGCATGTTCACGGTTCCCGGTGATGGATGCATTGACTTTAGAGAAGTATATCAGCTGCTGTTGAAGCACGATTACTCCGGATGGATTGTCGTTGAAGCTGAACAGGACCCCGATGTAGCTAACCCACTTGAGTATGCATTGATCGCGAGAAACTATATTGATGAGCAGTTGTTGGATCTGGCTTAATGGGGACTGGATATATGGGCAATACCAATGCAGAATCGGCCTTCAATAAACGGACAATCGCGGCAGCATTGGCCAACTATATTGATGCCGGTTCGATTGTGGCTGGATCTGCCGGTTTATCGTTATGGGTCAGTTATCTAAAGCTATCTGATACACAAATCGGGCTGCTCGGCGCGCTAAGCGCAAATGCAATTTCTGCCGCTGTCGGCGCCCTGCTTGGCGGGTATCTGGCTGATAAAGTCGGGCGGAAGGCTGTTTATACCAATAGCATGCTGGTTTATGCATTAGGGATTTGTTTGGTTCTGTTTGGGGTTAATTTCCCCATGTTGTTAAGCGGTTACATGATTATCGGTTTATCAGTGGGAGCCGACATTACCGCATCATGGACCATTATTGCAGAAAATGCGCCAAAGAAAAATCGGGCCCGCCATTGCGGCGTGGCACAAGTCGCCTGGGCCGCGGGCGCTGTCGTTGTGCTGCTTCTCTCCGTACTGGTCGGTGATTTAGGCCTCTTGGGGAATAAAATCGTATTTGCCCATCTGCTTGTCATTGCGCTGATTACGTACATCCTGAGAATCAGGCTTCCCGAGTCAGATGCGTGGCAGCAGAAAAATCATCCCGCAGACATACAAACAGAGAAGCCGGCCGTACTGGACAAAACATCGTATTTTGATTTGCTCAAGCCAATGTATCTAAAAAGCATACTGTTTTTGATGGGTGTGTACTTGGTTTGGAATTTAGCCGCCGGTGTGATGGGCTTCTTTATGCCATACATTTATCAGCAGGTCGGCGGTGTATCTGCCAACATGGCAAACCTTTTGCAAATGGGACTGTTTATCTTCACAGGGTTGGGGGTCGCTTTCATCTTCATGCCCTTTGCCGACAAATATAGAAAAACCGTATTCGGAATCGCCGCTTTTATGGCGGTGATCGGATGGACGCTGTTTCTGCTGCCGGTTGAAGGCCTGCCGATTCTGCTCCTGTTTATTGTCGTGATCGGCATCAATAACGGAGCCGGGCAGCAAGCCAACTATCAGTTATGGGCCAGTGAAATCTTTCCTACGCAATATCGTGCTTCTGCACAAGGACTAATGTTTTTCCTCGTACGTATTTCAATAGGGATTTGGAGTCTGTTTGTCCCAATGATTATGACCAATTTCGGCATTGGAACGATGGCTGCAATTCTCCTCGGATGTGTGACGGCCAGTATGATCATCGGGCTTCTCTTCGCGCCGAATACGTCTGGCAAGTCGCTTGAACAAATTCAAGAGGAACTCTACGGATCTCCTCAGAGCCAAGTAAAGCAAGGAACAGAAAGCAAAATGATGTAACCAACAGAAGGAGTGGCTGTCAATGAGTTTACGTATTGGCGTAATTGGAACTGGAGCAATCGGAAAAGAACATATTAACCGCATCACGAACAAGTTGTCCGGCGCAGAAATCGTTGCTGTAACGGATGTCAATCAAGAAACTGCACAAAAGGTTGTTGAGCAATACCAATTAAACGCGACGGTTTATCCGAATGATGACATCCTGCTTGCAGACGAAAATGTAGATGCTGTCTTAGTGACTAGCTGGGGGCCTGCGCATGAATCGAGTGTGCTGAAAGCCATTAAAGCCCAGAAATATGTGTTCTGTGAAAAGCCGCTCGCGACAACGGCTGAAGGATGCATGCGCATCGTTGAAGAGGAAATGAAAGTGGGCAAACGCCTTGTTCAAGTCGGCTTCATGCGCCGTTATGACAGCGGTTACGTACAGCTGAAGGAAGCGCTCGACAACCATGTCATCGGCGAGCCGCTTATGATTCACTGCGCACACCGCAACCCGACTGTGGGAGATAACTACACAACGGATATGGCCGTAGTTGATACGCTTGTTCATGAAATTGATGTGCTGCACTGGCTCGTCAATGATGACTACGAGTCCGTTCAAGTTATCTATCCGAAGAAATCGAAAAATGCGCTTCCGCATTTAAAAGATCCGCAAATTGTATTGATTGAAACTAAAGGCGGCATCGTCATCAATGCTGAAATCTATGTGAACTGTAAATACGGCTATGACATTCAATGTGAAATCGTCGGAGAAGACGGCGTCATCAAGCTTCCTGAACCATCAAGCATCAGCATGAGAAAAGAAGGAAAATTCAGCACAGATATTCTGATGGATTGGCAGAGACGCTTTGTGGCTGCGTACGATGTGGAAATCCAAGACTTCATTGATTCGATTCAAAAGAAAGGCGAGGTCAGCGGACCGACGGCATGGGACGGCTACATTGCTGCCGTTACCACTGACGCGTGTGTAAAAGCCCAGGAATCTGGACAAAAAGAAAAGGTTGAATTGAAGGAAAAACCGGAATTCTATCAATCTTTTACAACAGTAGAAAACTAAAAAAAGAGGAGTGAAAACATGAAATTAGCATTAGATCCATCAATGTATCGAGATGATTTAACGTTAGAGGAAATGGTCTATAAAACGGCGGAGCTTGGTTATGAATATATCGAACTATCGCCGCGCGAGGATTTTTGTCCATTCTATAAATATCCGAAAGTCGATTCAGCAAAGATCAAACAATTAAAGCGGCTTTTAAGGGATACAGGTGTTAAGCTTTCATCGCTCCTTCCTCTTTACCACTGGGCGGGTCCTGAAGAAGACCGCCGTCAGGCTGCAGTGCGCAATTGGAAAAGGGCGATCGAAATTGCGGTTGAACTAGAAGTGGATTTGATGAACAGTGAATTCAGCGGTTCAAAATATGATCCTTTAACAAGTGAAGAAAAATTTATCAAATCCATGGATGAGCTTCTGCCAGTCTTTGAAAAAGAAGGCATTAAACTCAATCTTCAAGCCCATCCGTACGATTTTATCGAAACGCACAAAGGTGCGATGGATATGATCCGCGCGCTTGACAAGGATTGGATCAATCTTGTCTACTCGACTGCGCATACGTTCTTCTATGATGACGGCAAAGGCGACATCGAGACCATGTTTGACGAAGCCGGCGACCGCCTCACACACGTTTTATTTGCAGATACCTTTAATCATAAAGCGGCTCACGGCCTGCGCTACATCGTCAATCCGCCTGACGCGAAAGTAACGGTTCACCAGCATTTGGACATTGGCCAAGGCGAGGTTGATTTTGAGACGATTTTCAGAAAGCTGAGAGAGATGAAGTTCGACGGAATTGCGACAAATGCCGTTTTTGCTTGGGTCGACGAAAGAGCAGATGAATCAAGCCGATTTATGCTTCGAAAAATGAAAGAAGAATTAGGTCTGGCATAAGCTGAGCATGGAGTTCGGCGGGATATGGCGAACAGCCCTCCTGCCGAACTCCCTTCATATCTAAAACGCAGATGGGGGAGTCTGACATGAAACTTTGTTTTAATGAAGCTACAACATTGGAAAACTCAAACCTTAAACAGGATTTAGAACTATGTGAAAAGCATGGCTATGATTATATTGAAATCCGCACAATGGATAAGCTGCCGGAGTACTTAAAAGACCATTCTTTGGATGATCTTGCGGAATATTTTCAAACCCATCACATCAAACCTCTTGCCTTAAACGCACTCGTGTTCTTCAACAACCGTGATGAAAAGGGCCACAATGAGATCATCGCTGAATTTAAAGGCATGATGGAAACGTGCAAAACCCTCGGTGTGAAATATGTCGTGGCCGTTCCGCTTGTGACTGAGCAGAAGATTGTAAAAGAAGAGATCAAAAAGAGCAGTGTAGAGGTGCTGACTGAGCTTTCAGATATCGCGGAGCCGTACGGCGTAAAAATCGCGCTTGAATTTGTCGGCCACCCGCAATGTACGGTCAATACGTTTGAACAGGCGTACGACATCGTAAACACAGTCAACCGTGACAATGTCGGGCTTGTCCTTGACAGTTTCCACTTTCATGCAATGGGTTCAAATATTGAAAGCTTAAAGCAGGCGGACGGAAAGAAAATTTTCATCTATCATATCGACGATACGGAAGATTTCCCAATCGGCTTTTTAACGGATGAGGATCGTGTGTGGCCGGGCCAAGGTGCGATTGACTTAGATGCCCACTTATCAGCCCTCAAGGAAATCGGCTTCTCTGATGTTGTATCGGTTGAGCTCTTCCGGCCTGAATACTATAAGCTGAGTGCTGAGGAAGCCATTCAAACAGCGAAAAAAACAACGGTTGATGTCGTATCAAAATACTTCAACATGTAATGGATAAAGGAGGGGTGGACATGGCTTTTGTATCGATGAAAGAGCTTCTTGAAGATGCAAAGCGGGAGCAATATGCAGTCGGCCAGTTTAATATCAACGGCCTGCAGTGGACGAAGGCGATTTTACAGGCGGCGCAAAAGGAGCAATCACCGGTCATCGCCGCGGCTTCCGATCGCCTGGTTGACTATTTAGGCGGATTTAAAACGATTGCCGCCATGGTCGGCGCGTTAATGGAGGACATGGCGATTACCGTTCCGGTCGTGCTTCATCTCGATCACGGAAGCAGTGCGGAACGCTGCAGACAGGCTATTGATGCCGGATTCAGCTCAGTGATGATTGACGGCTCCCATCAGCCGATTGACGAGAATATCGTGATGACAAAAGAAGTCACCGATTATGCCGGAAAGCACGGCGTGTCAGTAGAAGCTGAAGTCGGCACGGTCGGCGGAATGGAAGACGGACTGGTCGGCGGGGTCCGCTATGCCGATATCACGGAATGTGAGCGGATCGTCAAAGAAACCAATATCGACGCGCTGGCCGCGGCCCTCGGCTCTGTACACGGCAAATATCAGGGTGAGCCGAATCTCGGATTTAAGGAAATGGAGGCTATCTCCCGCATGACTGATATTCCCCTCGTTCTTCACGGGGCATCCGGGATTCCGCAGGATCAGATCAAAAAAGCCATCACGCTCGGCCACGCGAAGATCAATATCAATACGGAATGTATGGTAGCCTGGGCAGATGAAACACGCCGCATGTTTCAGGAAAACAGCGATCTGTACGAACCGCGCGGCTATATGACACCCGGCATTGAAGCTGTGGAAGAGACAGTGCGAAGCAAAATGAGAGAGTTCGGATCAGCCGGTAAAGCAGCTAAGCAGCAGGTCGGCTGAAGAGACCAGAAACCGCCGAGATGGCGGTTTTTTTGTGCGGTGTTGCGTCCATACGCCCAAAACGATTATGATGATGGCAGCAGTGTAAGAAACGGGAGTGGTTCAGTTTGAATAAGATCATGATTGTGGAAGACAGTGAAGACATTCGTGGACTGTTGCAGAATTACCTTGAAAAATACGGATATCAAACAGTGGTCACCGCGGATTTCACGGCTGTTCTTGATGTTTTTTTGCGGGAAAAGCCTGATGTAGTGCTGCTTGATATCAATTTGCCGGCATATGACGGATATTATTGGTGCCGCCAGATCCGCCAGCACTCCACAAGCCCGATCATTTTTATTTCAGCCAGAAGCGGGGAAATGGATCAGGTGATGGCGATTGAAAACGGGGGAGACGATTATATAGAAAAACCGTTTTCCTACGATATTGTGCTGGCGAAAATCAAAAGCCAGATCCGCAGGGCGTACGGGGAGTACGCCGCAAAGCAGGGGGAGAAAGTGGTTGAATATGCCGGCGTTCAGCTCTTTGTAGAACGGTTTGAACTGCGTTATCAGGATGAAAAAAGCGAGCTTTCTAAAAAAGAAAGTAAGCTTTTGGAAGTGCTGCTGGAGCGGGGAGAAAAGGTGACGGGTCGGGACCGTCTCATGGAAAAGACGTGGGACACCGACATTTTTGTCGATGATAATACACTTAACGTGTATATCACGCGGCTCAGAAAAAAACTGCGGGAGCTGAATGCGCCTGTTTCTATTGAACCGGTGCGGGGCGAAGGCTACCAGCTGAGGGCGCAGTCATGAAGCTGTTTCTACGGTCTCATACAGTGCTGATTCTGCTTTTTCTCCTTCAAGGGCTGTTTGTCTTCTTTTATTACTGGTTTGCGGGTCTTCATTCTTTTTCTCACTTGTTTTACATATTGGGCGTGCAGCTTCTTATTTTGGCGGGCTATCTTGCCTATCGCTGGTACAAAGACCGCGGCGTGTATCATTGGCTCAGCTCGGGGCAGGAAGGGACGGATATCCCGTATCTCGGTTCTTCAGTGTTCTGTTCAGAGCTGTATGAAAAGCAGATGGAGCTGATCCGGCTGCAGCACCAAAAGCTCCATGAGACCGAAGCCAAGCTTGACGCGCGGGTGACGTATATGAATCAATGGGTGCATCAAGTAAAGACGCCGCTGTCGGTCATTAATTTAATCATTCAAGAAGAGGATGAGCCCGTTTTTGAACAAATCAAAAAAGAAGTCCGGCAGATTGAATTCGGGCTGGAGACGCTTCTTTATTCTTCAAGGCTCGACCTGTTTGAACGGGATTTTAAAATTGAAGCGGTTTCTCTGTCCGAGCTTCTTCAATCAGTCATTCAAAGCTATAAACGATTTTTTATTCAATACCGCGTTTATCCCAAAATGGACATTTGCGACGATCATCAGATTTACACCGATGCAAAATGGCTCAAATTTGCGATCGGCCAAGTGGTCACAAATGCGGTCAAGTATTCAGCGGGCAAGAGTGACAGACTTGAGCTGAATGTCTTCCGCGATGAAGACAGGACGGTGCTTGAAGTCAAAGATTACGGTGTCGGGATTCCCTCCCAAGATATCAAGCGGGTGTTTGACCCTTATTACACCGGTGAAAACGGGCGGCGTTTCCAAGAATCTACGGGAATCGGCCTCCATCTCGTCAAAGAAATTACAGGTAAGCTCAATCATAGGGTAGACATCAGCTCGTCTCCCGGTGAAGGGACATCAGTTCGATTTTCATTTCTTACAAAAATGTAAGGCTGCGTTAAGAAAACAACATAGCTCGCTTTGTTTCCCCTTGATAACATGGATTTATGTCAAGGGGATTTTTATGTTGAACGTCCCGGCACTACATGAAAGCAGCCCAGATCAACAAGAATAAAACCATAAGGAGGATTCTCATGGCGAATATGCTTGAAGTCAAACATATAAATAAAACCTATAAAGGACAAGTGTCCTATCAAGCCTTAAAGCAAATTTCATTTTCAATTGAAGAAGGCGAGTTCACGGCGGTGATGGGGCCGTCCGGGTCCGGAAAAACAACGCTTTTGAATATCATTTCAACGATCGACCGTCCGGATTCAGGCGATATCCTGATTCACGGAGAAAACCCGCATCGTCTGAAGCGGACAAAGCTCGCTCATTTCCGCCGCAAGCAGCTCGGATTTGTGTTTCAGGATTTCAACCTTCTGGACACGCTGACAATCGGTGAAAATATCATGCTGCCGTTAACGCTTGAAAAAGAAGCACCGTCTGTAATGAAAGAAAAACTGCAAGGCATCGCGACAAAGCTCGGTATCGAAAATCTGCTCAACAAACGGACGTTTGAAGTATCCGGAGGACAGCGCCAGCGTGCCGCCATCGCAAGAGCGGTCATTCATAAGCCGTCACTCATCCTGGCCGATGAACCGACGGGCAACCTTGATTCCAAAGCATCAAAAGACGTCATGGAAACGATGCAGAGCCTGAATCAGGATGATCATGTCACGGCTTTGATGGTGACCCACGATCCTGTTGCGGCAAGCTACTGCCGCCGCGTCATCTTTATAAAAGACGGCGAACTGTTTAATGAGATTTACCGCGGGGAAAACCGCCAAGTATTTTATGAACAAATTCTCGATGTGCTGTCTATGCTGGGGGGAAACGCAAATGACCTTTCTTCAGTTCGCTTATAAAAACGTCACGAGAAACAAAAGGGCCTATCTTGCATTCTTTTTAAGCAGCGCCTTTTCCGTTTTGATTTTCTTTACCTTTGCGATGTTCCTGTTTCATCCGGCATTAAAGGAAGGCTACCTGAATAATATCGCCAAAAAAGGCTTAACCGCCGCGGAATGGATGATCTTTGTTTTTTCTTTCTTATTTGTTCTGTATTCGGTTAACGCATTTTTGAAATCAAGAAATAAAGAATTCGGCATCCTGCTCATGCAGGGCATCACGCCGGGGCAGCTGAGAAAGCTCATTACTGCGGAAAATATGATCATCGGCGTCATGTCAATTGCAGCCGGCATAATCGGAGGATTCATTTTTTCAAAGACGTTCTTTACGGTCGGCGCTTATATTTTAGAAATGGACGCGCTGCCTTTGTATATGCCTTGGAAAGCGCTCGGTATTACGGCCGGCGGATTTCTGCTCTTATTTTTCCTTTTATCGCAGTTTACGATCCTTTTTGTCAGATCAAATACGGTTATCAAATTAATAAAGGGCACTGACAAGATTAAGCCGGAGCCTAAGCCGTCCGTACTTCTGTCCTTATTCGGCATCGCCTGTCTGTGCGGCGGGTACGGCATGGTCCTTAAAGGCAATGTCCACGGGGCCGAACCGTTTATCATTTTACTGCTCACCGTCATCGGAACATATTTCTTTTTCAGCCAAAGCAGCATATGGATTCTGCGCGCGCTGAAAAAGTGGAAAACCTTTTATTTGCGCGGGAAAAATGTCATTTGGGTTTCTGATCTTGTCTATCGTTTAAAAGACAACGCCCGCCTGTTCTTTATTGTCAGCATTATTTCAGCGGTTGCGTTTACTGCGACAGGCGTGCTCGCAATGTACAAATCGACCGTCGGAGCAGAAGAGTCCGCTTATGAGATGGAGTATATATCTTTTAGCAACAATCCAAAAGAACAGACTCATTTGAAAGATATTGACCATGAACTGAAAACACACGGCTTTACGTATAAGAAAGACAAAATAGATGTTTCCTATGTCCGCTATCAGGAAGGAGAAACTGTTCCCCCTGTTTACATGATCAGCAAATCGGATGTATCAAAATACTTCCATGTTAAGCTGAGCGGCCTGAAAAATGATGAGGCTGTCTACTTCCCGGGCACGTATGACCGCAATTTCAAAAACAAAGCGCCGGATCAGCTGAAGCTGCTGAACCAAAAAGGCAAGCTGTCCGGACAAAAACTGTCAGTAAAAGAAGTTAAAAAACCGCTGATTTCATTGAATGCCATCATCGCGGTGAACGATCAAACCTTTGATCAGCTTAAATCACTCGGTGATAAAGCGTCATTATACGGCTACAGCTACGATCATTGGAAAGACAGTCTTGGGATCAGCCAATCCTTGAAAAATGAGATTTACGGCAACTATATCGACGTTCATTCTGATTTTATGGCAAAAGCCGGGACTTACTATGATACGGTGCAGTTGCCGAGCCTGAGTTTATTTATCGGCCTGTTTATCGCAATTGTATTCTTTGTCGCGGCAGCAAGTTTCTTATATTTCAGGCTGTTCACTGATTTAGATGAAGACCGGGAGCGCTACCGTTCACTGGCCAAAATCGGCCTGAGTGAGCGTGAAATGGCACAAAGCGTGACAATACAATTGGCAATTCTTTTCTTCTTTCCATTTGTCATTGCGGTCATGCATACGCTGTTTGCCTTGAGGACATTGGCTGTGGAAGGCTATTCCGATGTAGCGGGACCGCTTAGTCTCACCATCGGAGGGTTTTTCATTTTTCAGCTTCTATTCTTCCTCGCGGTGCGGTCAAGCTATTTGAAAAAAATGAACAAGTAAGGGGAGTGCAAAGGTGAAAAAAGCAATGGCAATCCTGGCCGTCTTGGCGGCTGCTGCTGTAATATGCGGGCTTCTCTTTTTTCATAACGATGTTACAGACAGATTTAATCCGTTTATTCACCAGCAAGATGTCTATGTGCAGATTGATCGAGATGGCAAACATCTTAGCCCAGGCGGTACTGAGTATACATTAGACGGATACAATGCATCCGGAAAAAAAGAAGAAGTGACCTTTTTCGCCGGCAAAGAGCTTCGGAAAAACGCGTATTTGAAGGTGAAGGCGAAAGGAAAGTATGTCGAGACTTGGGAAGAAGTCAGGTTTGAAGATATGCCGGACTCCGTACAGTCAAAATTAAAGTGAATCATAAAAAACGGCACAGCGTCATGACTGTGCCGTTTTTTTATTTTTTATTTTCTTCGGCCCGTTTGATCAGCATGTCGGTGATGATATCCACCTGTTTGCTGACAGAAATCGGATCGTACGGGTAGAACGTGTCAAAGTCGTTGATAAACACACGGTTATGTTTGACAGCGTCTAGGTTTTTCCAAATAGAGGATTCCTTCAACTTGTCGAGTGTTTTGCTTTCGCCTTTCGGATTGTAGTCCGTAATGAACATATAATCTGCGGCATACTCAGGAATGACCTCTTGAGAGAGCTGTTTCATCTCTCCTTTTTTGATGACATCTTGCTCAATTTTTTCAGGCGCTTTTAACCCAAGCGCGTTGTATACAGCTTGGCCGCCGCGTCCGCCATTGTCATTGAACACCCAGAATTCGCCTTTGTCCGTGTTTTCATAAATGCCGAAGGTCGCATCTTTGTCGATGACACCGGCAATTTTCTTTTTGGCTGCTTCTGCTTTTTTGTTAAAGTCAGCCATAAATGATTTAGCTTCATCTTTCGCTCCGGCGATATCCCCGAACATGCTGACTGTGTCTTCTACGTTTTTCGCTGTGTTATAAGGAACGACAACAGTTGGAGCGATTTTCTTTAATTTATCGACATTCTCTTCATTCATGACAACAATTAAGTCAGGCTGAAGCTCCATCACTTTTTCAACGCTGATCGGATCACCGACATCCTTCACATCTTTCAGCTTTGATTTTAAAAACGGATTATCAAATGACCATGAGCCCGAGCCGACCACATTCGCCCCGACAGACAGCAATTCTCCAGCATAAAAATCAGTTACGATGCGTTTCGGATGTGCAGGAATGTTGACGTTCCCTTTTGTTGATTTGTATGTTCTCATTTCTGTCTTTTCGGAAGCTGAATCACTTGAGCTTCCTTTCGAAGCCGTGCCGCTGCAAGCACTGACAAACATGAGAAGCAGCACCAGCATGCCCACGAGCAATGTGTTCTTTTTCATCAAGAACCCCCCAATATGTATTTTTGGTTCATTAGTAATGATTATCATTATCAATTAATAATATAGCAAGAAACCTGTGCCCCGTCTATCACTATTTTAAAGAGGGAAAGTTTTTTCGTTTACAGGTGACGCGATTTGCTTAATCGATTATTATAGGTAAATAGGAGGAGAAAAATATGGGAATTACTAAAAGAGGTGCTGCTTGGGAATGGCTGCATAGCTGGTGGATGCTGTTTATTTTCATGCCTTTTGCCATTACCAGTTTTTTTGCCTTTTTATTTATTGGCATCAAGGTTAGAAATAGAAAGTGGATCATGTACGGAATCATTTATTTTTTCGTATTTGCGTTTGGTTTTGTGCTGCCCGATCTGCCCGGGATTTTTATTGTGCTCCCGCTGTGGGCTGTGACGATTATTCATGGTTTTAAAGTGCGCCCGCTGTATCTGATTCAGTTGGAGGTCTACAAGGATCATGTAGAGGCACGGGCCTTTGCCGAGGCAAGAAGTGAAGCGGAGAGCAGATTTCATGCGCCGAAACAGTCTATTCAAGATATACATATTCGAAAAGAACAGTAAGAAAAAAAGCTCAACACTAGCATTGTGTTGAGCTTTTTATATGTTACTGCTGATAGGATTGCTGCTGGAAAGGCGTGTTTTGGCCGAATGGAAGTGTAGACACATTCGTATTCATCACGTTGGATTGCCCAGTGAGTTCCTGCTGCATTTGGTTGCACATGTTGACAACCTGCTGGCATTTTTGAATCGCCATGTCATGTCCGTGCAGCGCTTGCTGAATGGTATGTGCAGCTTGTTGTTCGTGGTTTAGAATCTGCTGCAGCATTTGGATGTTTTGCTGCTCCTGATGAAGCATTTGGCGATATTGCTGGCTGCTTTGCTGTGTTTGCTGAATGAGCTGCTGAGCAGTCTGGCGGCATTGGTTTAGCTGCTGCAAGCCGTGTTGTGTATTATGCATGAATGATCCCTCCAGTATCGATTGACGTGAGTCGGTATTATCATGCAACCTGATTGAAAAGAAATTCTGCAAATGATTAACTACAATTATTTTCCTTAGCCTCTCTATCTTTGAATGAAAACGGTAAACATTGTATACTGGTAAAAACCCTTTTTATGTAAATGGTGCGCTTTAATACCATAAGAAGTGCGGAAAACGAAACCCTGAAATCAGGAGAATCGTATTCCGCTTTTTTCTGTGCCTGCTTCAAAAACCGCCTTCGCCTGCAGTAAATGGGATATTCAGCCTGTTTTCTACTGTACGGAGGCGCTGATTGAGCCGGTTTAAGCGGCGTGTATGGCGTTCAACAGCCTGGCTTAGCTGATTGACCTGTTCGGCAATCCGTGCAATTTCCCGATTTTGACGGCGGTCTTCGTTTGTCAGACGGGTTAATTCTCTCGACTGCTGTTCATTTTGCCGTTCAAGTGCTGCGATTCTTCTTTCCAATGCCGGCTGTCTGTCCATTTGGTATGGATCGTATACATCCTGCTGCGGATAAGAATTGTACTCATAGTGGCTATAGTAAGGTTCCTGCTGAGGCAGCTGAGGGCTGTAATATTGATAAGGGTTCATGTGATCAGTCTCCTTAAAAAATGTAAATGTGGGTGAATTCCTTATAACTTATGTAGTCATTGGCACAGTGCCACGGCATTCGCCCAAAAAGAGGAGGAAAGGATGTGATCTCCTTGAGAAACAAATATAACATTTTGCTTTTAACTGCTGTATTCATCATGGTATCGGGCTGCCAACAGCAAAAAGAGGAGACGCCGTTTTATTACGGAACGTGGGATGAGGGAATGACTCCCGGGCCCATGGACGGCGTGAAATCAGCAACAGTCACATTTACCAAAGACGAGGTAGTGGAGACGGAAGTCATTGAAGGAAGAGGAGAGGTGCATCTGCCATTTATGGCGTATAAGGTGATTTCCCAAAGCACTGACGGGTCCATTGAGATTCAGTATCTCGGCTCCTATTATCCGCTCAAAAGCACGCTGAAAAGAGGAGAAAACGGGACGTTGATCTGGGAGCAAAATGGCCAGACAAAAACGATGACAAGAATCGAATCAAAGACAGGCAAGGAGGAGAAAGATGAGAAATAAAAAAGCAGAAAGACTGGTGGTAACAGGACTTATTCTACATATCATTCAGTGGCTATTTATATTATGGGCTTTTCTCAAGATCAAACACTTATTTAGTGACTATACGATCTATAACCCTAATGTCATCAGCGGATCGATGCAGTCCTTATCGTTTATACAAATGCTGCGCGCTATGATCTACTCAGGGGCAATCGTGAATTATGTATTGTTTATTGCGCTTCTATTGCTTATTTATTCTGTTGTGCTTCATGCCATCTTGATTGTTCTGGAAATGGCCGCTTACGTCATGATCAGACGAAACCCCGCATCTTCATGGGTATTCTTTTTGATGGCAGCGGGAGTAAAGCTTGCCATCTTGAATATCACCGGCATTCCATTTTTAGCTGCCGGCTTCCTGCTGATGAAACAGGAAAAAGCAGAAAACGGCGGCATGGAGACGGAAAGAATGCGGAAACCGCGCACGCGTATCCGAAGACAAGGCCGGCGTCTAAACAGAATCCGGAGAAAATCATCTCTTCAGGTTGAATATCAAAAAGAAAAAACGATATGATGGGACTATAGCCTGAAAACGACACTAAGGAGATGCAGGATGTACAAACTAATTGCAATTGATATGGACGGAACACTTTTAAATGATCATCATGAAGTAACAGAGGAGGTCCGCAACGCGCTTCACGCGGCAAAAGCGGAAGGCGTCAAAATTATGCTTTGCACCGGCCGGCCTATCGGGGGCGTGCGGAGATATTTAGATGAATTAAATTTAATTGAAGAAGGTGACTATGTCATCGCGTATAACGGAGCGCTTGTTCAAAATACGCATACAAATGAAGTGGTCACGGAGCTGTCTCTCGGATATGATGATTTGGCTTCATTATATGACCTGAGCTTAGAGCTGAAGACGCCGATGCATTTCTTTGACTCATCTAACCTGTATACGCCTAACCGGGATATCAGTGAATTTACCGTATACGAATCCTATGTGACACAAGTGCCGCTTCATTACCGCAAGATTGACGAGGTGCCAAAAGATATCCTCATCCCAAAAGTGATGTTTATTGATAAACCGGAGAACTTAAGCCACGTCATTACATCAATTCCAAAAGACGTGAGAGAAAAATATACGATGGTCAGAAGCGCACCTTTCTTTTATGAAATTCTTCATCCTGAAGCCAGTAAAGGAAATGCCGTACGTCAGCTGGCGCAGCTGCTTGGAATTGAACAGGAGGAAGTTATGTGCATAGGCGACAACGGGAACGACCTGACAATGATTGAATGGGCGGGCTGCGGCGTTGCCATGGCAAACGCCATCCCAGAAGTATTGGAAGCCGCAAACTTTCAAACACGTTCCAACAATGAACATGGTGTTGCGCATGCCATTCACGAGCTTGTTTTGGCGAAATAATGAAATCCAGCCTCTTAGAAGGCTGGATTTTTTGTTATCTCGGCTTTATTGTGCCAAGTACGGTCTGTTTTTTTGCGGAATGGACACTAAGATTTCTTTTCCTGCTGCAGAGGCCTGTAGAAATAAAAAGGAAGCAATCACCATAAACATCAGCATAGTACATTTTTTCTCATGAACGAATTTCCTTACCTTTCTTTTGGAAGGTAATGTTAATCTTTTGACGAATCTATTTGACTTTCGTTATGCTGATAAAACAAGTTGTTCACAAAATGTATGATTTTATCCTGAATTGAAAGGGGACTGAATCAGATGTGCACAAGTCTTACATTGGAAACTGCTGACCGGAATCATTTATTAGCGAGGACAATGGATTTCGCATTTCAGCTGGGGACGGAGGTCATTCTCTATCCGCGCCGTTACAACTGGAAGAGTGAAGCTGACGGAAAGGTGCATCAAACACAGTACGCGTTTATCGGTATGGGGAGAAAACTTGGAAATATATTATTTGCCGACGGTGTTAATGAAAGCGGTTTATCTTGTGCGACGCTTTATTTTATGGGATATGCGGAGTACGAAAAAACGATACGGGGAGACGGCGTTCATATTGCCCCGCATGAGTTTGTAACATGGGCGCTGTCAGCCTGCAAGTCTTTGGAAGACGTAAAAGAAAAGATCCACTTTTTAACGATTGTGGAGAAGAAATTAGATCTACTGGATACAGTTTTACCGCTGCACTGGATTTTGTCAGACCGGACGGGACGCAGCCTGACGATAGAACCGAGAGCAGACGGCATCAAAATCTATGACAATCAACCAGGTGTCATGACGAACAGCCCCGACTTTTTATGGCATGTGAGCAATCTTCGCCAATATATAGGAATAAGGCCGAAACAATTCGAGAGCAAGGAGATGGGCGGATTAACGCTGTCCGCTTTTGGCCAAGGCTCGGGTACTGTGGGTCTGCCGGGAGATTATACACCGCCTTCACGGTTTGTCAGAGCTGTTTTTCTGAAAGAACATCTAGAGACGGCGGCAGATGAAACGAAAGGAGTATCAGCAGCTTTTCAGCTTTTGGCAAACATGGCGATACCAAAGGGTGCTGTAATAACGGAAGAAGACGAAATTGATTATACGCAATATACTTCTGTGATGTGCAGCGACACGGGAAACTACTACTTTCACCACTACGACAATCGGCAAATCCAAAAAGTAAGTTTATTTCATGAAGACCTTGACCGTTTGGAGCCTAAAGTGTTTTCCGCTAAAGCAGAAGAAACTATTTTAGAGCTTAATTAAGATTCAATCAGCTGATTCCGGTATGATTCGGGGTCAGCTTATTTTTTTTGTACAATGTCACAGTTTCTGAATGACAACGCCGATCACGTGCGTTTATTTGCAAAGAGCAAAAACAGCGCCAAAACAGATGGCGAAATCAAAAATGCGTAAGGTTGGAGCACAGATAAGGTGCAAGCTGCATTTATATAAAAAACTTTGGATCAAAACTGAGTCTCAGCATCATCAGACTCAATTTATTTTTTCGAATATACAGGTTGCACTAATGCCGCCCCATCATGATCCCGCGAGGTTCTTTTCTGCTAGAAAAGAAAAATTTTTTCTCAATTCATTGACAAACTCACAAGACAAATGTACATTTTGATTTATTCATATTAAACAACTAGGAATATAGTAGTTTATTTTTCGGATTTTTCAGCCTAAAACCTAATAAAAGGAGAAACGTCATGACAAGCAAAAAGAAACAAATCAAATTAGGGGTTTTCCTTGCGGGGACAGGACATCATGTGGCGTCTTGGCGGCACCCGGACGCGCCTTCAGATGCGAGCATGAATTTGGATTATTTTAAAGATCTTGCGAAAACAGCGGAGCGAGGCAAGCTGGATATGCTGTTTTTAGCGGATAGCCTTTCAATAGACAGCAAGTCTCATCCGAATGTGTTAACAAGGTTTGAGCCATTTACCTTGCTCTCTGCTTTGGCGCAGGTCACATCAAGAATCGGATTGACAGCAACAGCTTCTACCACATACAGCGAGCCATTTCACATTGCCAGACAGTTCGCTTCACTGGATCATCTGTCCAACGGCCGTGCCGGATGGAACGTCGTCACTTCATCTATTGAATCAACAGCGCTTAATTTCAGCGGTGAAAAGCACCTTGAACACCATTTGCGTTATCAGCGGGCAGAGGAATTTGTCGAGGTTGTAAAGGGACTTTGGGATTCATGGGAAGAGGACGCCTTTATCCGCAATAAAGAAACAGGTGAATTCTTTGAGAAAGAAAAAATGCACGAGCTTAACCATAAAGGAGAATATTTCTCGGTTCGCGGGCCTCTGAACGTTTCAAGAACGCCGCAGGGACAGCCGGTGATTATCCAGGCGGGATCATCAGGAGACGGAAAAGCGCTGGCTGCCAGAACAGCAGAAGTGATCTTCACAGCGCAAAACCATCTGGAATCGGCTCAAGAATTTTATCAATCGATCAAAGAGCAGGCAGCCGAATTCGGGCGTGATCCGGAAAAAATTGCAATCATGCCGGGGATTTTCCCGATCATTGCTGATACCGAAGAAGAAGCACAAGCCAAGTATGAGGAGCTTCAAGATCTGATTATTCCATCCGTCGGTCTGCAAATTCTCCAAAATTATTTAGGCGGAATTGATTTGTCTTCGTATCCGCTTGACGGGCCGCTGCCGAAGCTTGACGCGGATGCTTCCAATGCGGTGAAGAGCCGGTTCAAGCTTGTTCAAGAAATGGCTGAACGAGACAATATGACAATACGCGAGCTTTACAAATATGTTGCAGGCTCCAGAGGCCATCATATCTTCGTCGGTACGCCGGAGCAGCTCGCTGACAAGATGCAGGAATGGGTGGATAAGAAAGCGTGTGACGGGTTTAACATCATGCCTCCGCTTCTTCCGGAAGGAATTGAAGTGTTTGTTGAGAAAGTGGTTCCGATTTTACAGGAGCGCGGCGTGTTCAGAAAAGAATATGAAGGCACAACATTAAGAGAGCACTTCGGTTTGGAAAAGCCGGTAAACCGTTATGCAAAGTAAGGAGGAACGCTAGATGAAGGCACAATATCGCCTTGCAGTTGAACGTGATGCCGAACAGCTTCTCGAGCTGACATTGCGGGCTTATGAACCGATTCGAAAGCTCGGTATTCGTTTTGCAGCCGCTCATGCGGACTTGGATTTGGTGTTAACTAACATCAGGAAAAACGCCTGCTACGTCATGGAAGAGGACGGGCGGATCATCGCGACCATCTCCTTAAGAATGCCGTGGGGACAGCAGCCGGGACCTTATGGCGTTCCGCATATCTGGTGGTTCGCTGTTGACCCTGACACCGGTCAAAAAGGAATCGGAACAAAGCTGCTTCAATGGCTTGAGGAAACGATCCTTCGTGATACGTTAAAGGTTCCGTTTGTCTCACTTGGAACAGCGGATAAGCATCCGTGGCTGATTGAGATGTACGAACGAAAAGGCTATGTCCGCGCGGGTGAACAAGACCTTGGCAAAGGGCATATGACAATCTATATGAAAAAACAATTGCGAAATGATCTATAAAAGAGAAAAGGCGGGGAAATCAAAATGAAAAAGAAAAAGTGGACTGTGCTGTTAATTGCCGCATTATTAGCGGTGCTCTCAGCTTGCGGCAATGGTAACAGCAGCAGTAAAGAGGATGACAACGTACTTCATGTCGGTGCAACCGGGCAGAGCTACCCGTTTGCTTATAAAGAAAACGGAAAACTGACAGGTTTTGATGTGGAAGTGATGGAAGCGGTCGCTATGAAAATTGACATGAAGCTGGACTGGAAGCTGCTTGAATTCAGCGGGCTGATGGGGGAGCTTCAAACAGGAAAGCTTGACACCATTTCCAACCAGGTAGCGGTGACAGATGAACGCAAGGAAATGTATAACTTTACTGAACCATACGCTTATGCGGGAACACAGATTGTCGTCAAAAAAGACAATAACGACATCAAATCAGTTGACGATTTAAAAGGGAAGACGGTCGCTGCCGTTCTCGGTTCAAATCATGCAAAAAACCTTGAAAGCAAAGATCCTGATAAAAAAATCAATATCAAAACATACGAAACACAAGAAGGCACGCTGAAGGATGTTGCTTACGGCCGTGTAGACGCTTATGTCAACAGCCGAACTGTGCTGATGGCGCAAATTAAGAAAACCGGCTTGCCGTTAAAGCTTGCAGGAGATCCGATTGTTTACGAACAAGTTGCATTCCCATTTGCCAAGGACGACGCGCACGACAAGCTCCGCAAAAAAGTCAATAATGCGCTTGATGAATTGCGTAAAGACGGAACACTGAAAAAGCTCTCCGAAAAATATTTTAATGAAGATATCACAGTAGAACAGAAGCATTAAGAAACGGCGGTGAATCACCAGAATGAACACAATTGATTGGGAATTCATGATATCAGCGTTCCCGACTTTAATTCAGGCTCTTCCGATTACCTTGTTTATGGCTGTAGCAGCTATGATTTTTGCCATTATCGGAGGACTTATTCTTGCACTCATCACAAAGAACAAAATCCCAGTGCTTCATCAGCTGTCAAAGCTGTATATCTCTTTTTTCCGGGGCGTGCCGACACTTGTGCAGCTGTTCTTAATCTACTACGGGCTGCCGCAGTTATTTCCAGAGATGAGCAAAATGACAGCTCTCACAGCTGCCATCATCGGATTAAGCTTAAAAAACGCAGCTTATTTAGCAGAAATCTTCCGTGCCGCCCTCAATTCTGTTGATGACGGGCAGCTGGAGGCGTGCCTGTCTGTCGGCATGACAAAACTTCAGGCATACAGACGGATTATTCTGCCGCAGGCTGTCCGAAATGCGATTCCGGCAACGGGCAATACATTTATCGGACTACTCAAAGAAACGTCATTGGCCTTTACATTAGGGGTCATGGAGATGTTCGCCCAAGGGAAGATGTACGCATCAGGAAACCTCAAATATTTTGAGACGTACTTGGCGGTTGCGATTGTCTATTGGGTTCTTACCATTATCTACAGCATTTTGCAGGACTTGTTTGAACGCGCCATGAGCAAGCCATACCGGACTTAGAGGTGAAATCAGTTGATAACAGTAAAAAATATTCGCAAAGCGTTTAAAGATCTCGTCGTGCTCGACGGAATCGATCTAGAGGTGAAACGCGGAGAAGTAGTTGCGATCATCGGTCCGTCCGGTTCTGGAAAATCAACGCTTCTCCGGTGCTTGAATTTACTAGAGCGTCCGGATCAAGGCCTCATTGAAATAGGGGAAGCCAAGCTGAACGCGGAAAAGTTTACACGCAAGGAAGCACACCGGCTTCGCCAGCAAACGGCCATGGTCTTTCAAAACTACAATCTGTTTAAAAATAAAACCGCTCTGCAAAACATTACAGAAGCTTTAATCGTGGCTCAACACAAATCACGTGATGAAGCAAAACGCATTGGAATGGATATTCTGAAACAAGTCGGTCTAGAGCATAAAGCTGACAGCTATCCGATCACAATGTCCGGCGGCCAGCAGCAGCGAATCGGCATCGCGCGGGCACTTGCGGTCAATCCGCATGCGATTTTGCTGGATGAACCAACTTCTGCGCTTGACCCTGAGCTCGTCACAGGGGTGCTTCAGGTTATTAAATCCATCGCGGAAAAACAAACAACGATGATCATCGTGACACACGAAATGGCATTTGCAAAAGAGGTCGCTGATAAAGTGATATTTATGGCAGATGGCCATATTGTCGAGCAGGGAACGCCGGAAGAACTGTTTGACCATCCGAAAAATGAGCGGACGAAGAGATTTATCAAGCAGGTGGGAGAGCCTGCAGAGCTTATATAAGAAGGGGAGAAGAACAATGGCCGACAAAACGTTTCATACTCGTTTAATCAATATGCGGCGTGATCTTCATGAACATCCTGAACTGTCATTTCAAGAGGTTGAAACGACGAAAAAAATCCGCCGCTGGCTTGAGGAAGAGCATATCGAGATTCTTGACGTTCCTCAATTGGAAACAGGCGTGATCGCGGAAATCAAAGGACAGGAAGACGGCCCCGTGATAGCAATACGAGCGGACATTGATGCGCTCCCGATCCAAGAACAAACGAATCTGCCGTTTGCATCAAAGATTGACGGCACGATGCATGCGTGCGGACACGATTTTCATACTGCTTCCATTATCGGCACGGCCATTTTGCTGAATCAAAGAAGAGCCGATCTGAAAGGTACTGTCCGCTTTATCTTTCAGCCAGCGGAAGAAATAGCCGCAGGAGCAAGAAAGGTAATAGAAGCCGGCGTACTTGATGGCGTTTCCGCGATTTTCGGCATGCACAATAAGCCGGATCTGCCTGTCGGGACCATAGGTGTAAAAGAAGGTCCGCTCATGGCAAGTGTTGACCGATTTGAGATCGTCGTCAAAGGGAAAGGCGGACACGCCGGCATCCCGAATAACAGTATTGATCCAATCGCTGCAGCCGGACAAATCATCAGCGGCCTGCAATCTGTGGTCAGCCGCAACATCAGCTCATTGCAAAACGCGGTCGTTAGTATTACAAGAGTTCAGGCGGGCACTTCGTGGAATGTGATTCCAGACCAGGCTGAAATGGAGGGCACCGTTCGAACCTTTCAAAAAGAAGCGAGACAGGCTGTTCCGGAACATATGAAACGAGTGGCTGAAGGAATTGCCGCGGGCTATGGGGCACAAGCAGAATTCAAGTGGTTTCCTTATTTGCCTTCCGTTCAGAATGACGGCACATTTTTGAACGCGGCATCTGAAGCTGCGGCACGGCTTGGCTACCAAACCGTTCATGCTGAGCAGTCTCCGGGCGGAGAAGACTTCGCTCTGTATCAAGAAAAGATCCCGGGATTTTTTGTCTGGATGGGAACGAACGGTACAGAGGAGTGGCATCATCCGGCCTTTACATTGGATGAAGAAGCCCTGACGGTTGCCTCTCAATATTTTGCTGAGCTGGCTGTTATTGTACTGGAGAGCATCAAATGAGCAGACAAGGGCTGACAGCAGGTCTTGCAGAGGCTGTGAGAACGTCACAGCCTGAGCATTCAATTGACGCGATGCGTGAAGCAAAAAAAGGATTACTCGACTTTACAGCCGCTTCATTCGCAGGAAGAGAAGATAAAGGAATTCAAAAGCTCCTCCGCCTGATTGAGGATGAAGGAGGAACGCCCCTTGTCCCTATTATCGGGCAAGGAAAAAAGGCCGCGCCATTACAATCCGCGATGCTCAATGGATTTATCGCCCATGCATTGGATTTTGATGATGTCCACTCCGAAGTAAGAGGGCATCCAAGTGCAGTGATCGTGCCGGCTCTTATGGCTTCTGCCGCTCGCGGACATGACGAGCGGCTTCTTGGCGCTTATATTGTCGGTGTTGAAGTGATGGCAAGGCTGGGCGAATCAATTGGGAGCCGCCACTATGAAAAGGGCTGGCATAATACAGGAACGCTTGGCGCGATCGCTGCTGCCTGCGCCGCAGGTTACGCAGAGGAACTGACTCAAGAAGAGCTGGAAAAAGCCATTGGTTTTGCAGCTACGCAATCTGCCGGGATGAGGGCGCAATTTGGAACAGAAATGAAACCGCTGCACGCCGGGCTGGCAGCTCAGGCTGGCATACTAGCCGTTAAGCTGGCCCAATCAGAATTTGGCGGGTCCCGCACGGCACTTGATGGAGAAGCTGGTTTCTTCGGTCTGTACGGCGATTTGGAAAAAGCCCAAAACACTTTGCTTAACCGTTGGGGCGCACCATGGAGAATCGTGAAGCCGGGTCTATGGTTTAAAATTTATCCATTTTGCTCCGCGGCACACCACGCCGCAGATGCGATACGCAAACTTGTCTCCGAGCAAGCCATTTCTGCCGCCAATACCGAGCGGGTTGAAGTGATTTTTCCGCCAGGCGGAGATGCTGCATTAACGGAAAGATCGCCGAAAACTGGAGAGGAAGGCCGTTTCAGCGTTGAATATGTCATTGCCCTTGCTTTGCATGGACATGAGCTGACCGCTGAGCATTTCAACAGCCAGCCGATCCCAAGCGGCATTCAATCGACAATAGAACATATTCAGCGAGTGTATGACAATGCCATTCAGCCGGCTCCTCATGCCGTTCCAAAAGGCCGTTTCACAATTATCCGGGCCTATTTATCAGACGGCCGCATATGCGAAGCGCGTGTGGACTGTCCAAAAGGAGCTCCCGGCAATGAGCTGTCTGAAGAAGACATAAAAGAAAAATTGACATTAACGGTTCCGTATGAAAAAGCGCGAGACATCATAACAGCAGTTGAGCAAGCAGATATAAAAGAATTTTTGGCGCATATTGAATAAGATTCAGCTCTATTAACCATTTTCAGATGATATGATAAAACCAATCATACGTTTGAAAAAGGAGAAACCATGACGGTAAATGACGCGGTTGTATTCATTTTGGCTGCCTTTTTACTATGGGGAGCGGCGGATTATTGTTTAGGGAACAGATGGGGGCTTGGCGAGCGGTTTGCGGACGGCTTCAAGGCCATGGGTCCGCTGGCGCTCTCCATGATCGGAATTGTGTCGCTGGCACCCGTACTGGCGGCCATCCTGATTCCCATCGTCTCTCCGGTTTACACAGCGATTGGCGCCGATCCTTCATCCTTTGCGAATACCATCTTGGCGATTGATATGGGAGGATATGCGCTCGCTGGAGAAATGGCGAAAGATCCACAGGCCGGGCTGTTTTCATGGGTGTTTTTAGGAACGATGATGGGGCCGGCAATCGTCTTCACGATTCCCGTCGCTCTAGGCATCATCGAAAAAGAGGACCACCCGTACTTTGCAAAAGGAATATTAATCGGGCTGTGTACAGTGCCGATCGGTTGCTTCATCGGCGGATTATGCGCAGGCTTTGACATCGTCATGATAGGTAAAAACCTCCTGATTCCGAGTCTTTTGTCTGCTTTGATCGCTTTTGGGTTATGGCGGTACACCGACAGCATCATACGTTTATTTCATCTTTTCGGAAAGGCTGTCAGTGTGATTGCGATTATCGGGCTTGCAGCTGTCTCCGTTGAAACGCTAACCGGCATTGTGCTGATACCAGGAATGGAGAACATCGAAACTGGGATACAAACAACAGGCACCATCGCCATTGCCTTGGCAGGAGCTTTTCCGATGACGGCCTTTATCACAAAAGCCTTTAAAAAGCCGCTTCAGGCACTGGGGAGATGCTTTCATTTAGATGAGACAGCAACAGCAGGCTTGGTGACCTCATTGGCTCATCATATTCCAATGCTGGCTTCATTAAAAGATATGACGCCGAGAGGAAAGGTCATCAATGTCGCGTTTGCGGTTAGCGCAGCCTTTGTGCTTGGCAGCCATCTCGGTTTTGTGGCCGGAATGAAAAAAGAAATGGCGGCTGCTATGATCATTGGAAAAATAACTGGCGGAATCACAGCTGCGGCAGCGGCTGCCTGGATGACGCCCGCACAATCAGCTGATCAGCAAAAACATGTCTCAGCCGGACATGCTGAGACATAAGCTGTTTCAACTTTGTCCAATCGGGAATATTACAGTAAGGATTCTGTGAAAGAGGGTTGGACACATGGCCGTGAAAGACCAGTACATGTCAAAAATCAAACAGGAAACCAAGCCTTGGATCAAGCGATTCGGGAGGCTTGGTTATTTTGCATTTGGCGGCGTTTTTATCCTGCTCGGGATTTTAGCATGTATGACGGCAGCCGGGGCGGGCGGCGCAAAGGATTCGAGCGGAGCGCTCCAAACGTTATCACGCATGCCGTATGGGTCATTCTTGCTTTTTTTCATAGGTGTCGGTCTTATTGGTTATGTGATCTGGATGGTGCTGAGTGCGCTTAAGGACACGGAGGGACACGGGACAAGCAGGCGCGGCCTGTCGCGGAGAACGGGGAATTTTTTCAGCGCCGCCGTTTACGCATCCATTGCTTGGAAAGCCTTGCGCTTTGTATTTGGCCAAGGGGACGGCAGCACTTCAGAGCAGACGTGGTCCGCTTATGTATTGGCGCAGCCGTTCGGCCAATGGCTCACAGGGCTTACGGGAGCAGGTTTTATCCTCTTTGCGATTGTTCAATTTATAAAAGGTGTGCGGGCTGCTTTTATGAAAGAATTTGATACGTCAAAAATGAACAAACAGATGATATGCATCGCGAAAAACACCGGGCGGGCAGGCAATATCGCCCGTGCCATTATTTTCTCGGCTATCGGCTATTTTCTTATCAAGACAGCCATGACCGCTGACCCTGACGACACAAGGGGCTTTGACGGCGCGCTCGCCGAACTCGCGCAGCAGCCGCATGGCAAAATGATTCTATCTTTTTTGGCGTTTGGACTGATCCTATATGGACTGTACGCTATTATGAAAGGGATTTATCAGCATATGACATGGGAGAAGTAAGCTCTGGGCGCAGATTCGCGTGCAGAGCATTTTTCAGTTTCTGAGAAATCGGTGGATGAAAGCCGGCGCCAGCCTGTATAATAAAAGCAAATCGAAAGCAGTTTCATCATGAACTGATCCACAGGGAGGTGCAGAATGGATCGGGAAAAACAACAATTAAGCATAGAAGCGGCAAGGCTTTACTATCAGTCTGACTACAGTCAGCAGCAAATTGCTGAGCAGCTCAACATTTCAAGGCCGACCGTTTCCCGGCTGCTGCAATACGCAAAAGCAAAAGGATTTGTCCAGATTCGCGTCATGGACCCTTTTGAAGATTTGGATGCGCTCGGTTCCATGCTTGAAGAGAAATATGGGCTTCTCGAGGCGCATGTTGTGTTTTCTCCGACACCCGATTATGCAGGAATTACACATGACCTAAGCCGCTATGGTGCAGAATATATGCATGAAACGGTGAAAGACGGCGATATTGTCGGTGTCAGCTGGGGAACCACCATGTATCAAATCGCGCAAAACATGCAGCCGAAGCAGGTAAAAGGCGTCGAGGTCGTCCAGCTGAAAGGCGGCATCAGCCATTCCCGGGTAAACACGTATTCCGCTGAAACAATTCAGCTGTTTGCGGAGGCTTTTCAAACGATGCCGCGCTATCTCCCGCTTCCCGTCGTGTTTGATAATGCGGATGTGAAGCGAATGGTGGAGAAAGACCGTCATATTGAGCGGATCATCGAGATGGGTAAGCAGGCGAATATCGCTCTCTTCACGGTGGGCACAGTCCGTGACGAAGCGCTGTTATTCCGGCTCGGTTATTTTAATGAAGAAGAGAAAGCCCTGCTGAAAAAACAGGCTGTCGGGGATATCTGTTCACGCTTTTTTGATGCGAAAGGGAACATTTGCAGCGCCGCCATCAATGACCGGACCATCGGCGTCGAGCTTGAAGATCTCAGACTGAAGGAACGCTCCATTTTAGTGGCCGGCGGGAGCAGAAAAGTGACCTCCATACACGGTGCGTTAACGGGGAAATATGCCAACGTTTTAATCATTGACCAGCATACCGCAAGGGCGCTTGTTAATGTTTTGTGACACGTTCAAACCGTTTGCTGAACAAAATTTCAATTACCAATTTACATATGTTCAAAAGTCGGTTATGCTAAAAAATATCTTAACAAAAAAGGAAGTGTGCGAAGGATGTCATTAGCTAACATAATTGATCATACAGCTTTGAAACCGCATACACAAAAAGCGGAAATTCTAACATTAATCGAAGAAGCAAAAACATACAAGTTTGCTTCTGTATGTGTAAATCCCACATGGGTGCAGCTTGCTGCAAAAGAGCTTGAGGGAACAGGAGTTGACGTTTGTACGGTCATCGGCTTCCCGCTCGGTGCCAACACAACGGAAACAAAAGCGTTCGAAACAAAAGACGCGATTTCAAAAGGTGCCACTGAAGTGGACATGGTCATTAACATTGCCGCTTTGAAAGACAAAGAAGATGATGTTGTTGAAGCGGATATCCGCGGTGTAGTTGAAGCTGCAGCCGGAAAAGCGCTTGTCAAAGTCATTATCGAAACGTGCCTTCTGACTGATGAAGAAAAAGAACGTGCATGCCGTTTAGCGGTTTCTGCGGGAGCGGATTTCGTGAAAACATCAACAGGCTTCTCTACAGGCGGCGCAACGAAGGAAGATATCGCTTTAATGCGCAAAACAGTAGGCTCTGATATCGGCGTGAAAGCATCCGGCGGCGTAAGAACGAAAGAAGATGTAGACACAATGGTCGAGGCGGGAGCGAGCCGAATCGGCGCAAGCGCAGGCGTTTCCATTGTAAAAGGAGAAAACGCATCAGGCGGAGACTACTAAGAAGCTGACGGAAGGCACATTGCTTTCCGTTGCTTATCTTTCTTTTCTGGGGAAACAGTTATTGTAAGCGAATACAAATAAAGGAGAACACATATGAAGTATTTGATTGGGATTATCGGTTTAATCGTGTTTTTAGGCCTCGCGTGGATCGCGAGCAGCGGGAAAAAAAGAATTAAGATCCGCCCAATTGTTGTTATGCTCATTTTGCAATTTATTCTCGGCTTCATTCTCCTCAATACCGGGGTAGGGAATTTCCTCGTTGGAGGATTTGCAAAAGGATTCAATTACTTGCTTGAATACGCGGCAGAAGGAATCAACTTTGTATTTGGCGGTTTGGTGAATGCGGACCAAACGACATTCTTTATGAATGTTCTCTTGCCAATCGTGTTTATTTCCGCTCTGATCGGGATTCTGCAAAAATGGAAGGTCCTCCCGTTTATTATTAAATATATCGGTCTTGCCCTCAGCAAGGTAAACGGTATGGGAAGACTGGAATCGTATAATGCAGTCGCTTCTGCTATTTTAGGGCAGTCGGAAGTATTTATCTCCTTGAAGAAAGAACTCGGTCTTTTAAATCAGCAGCGCTTGTACACGCTTTGTGCTTCTGCGATGTCAACCGTATCAATGTCAATCGTCGGCGCGTATATGACGATGCTGAAACCGGAATATGTTGTAACGGCGTTAGTTTTGAACTTATTTGGCGGTTTCATTATCGCTTCTATTATTAATCCTTACGATGTTGCTAAAGAAGAGGATATGCTTCGTGTTGAAGAAGAAGAAAAACAATCCTTCTTCGAAGTGCTCGGAGAATACATCCTTGACGGCTTCAAAGTAGCGGTTGTCGTCGCTGCGATGCTGATCGGATTTGTCGCGATTATTGCCTTGATTAACGGTATTTTTAACGCAGTATTCGGTATTTCCTTCCAAGGCCTTCTTGGATATGTGTTTGCTCCATTCGCTTTTCTTGTCGGTATCCCATGGAATGAAGCTGTTAATGCGGGAAGCATTATGGCAACAAAAATGGTATCCAATGAATTTGTCGCCATGACGTCGCTAACACAAAACGGCTTCGACTTCAGCGGCCGTACGACAGCGATCGTATCCGTGTTCCTTGTGTCATTTGCGAACTTCTCTTCAATCGGAATCATTTCCGGTGCCGTAAAAGGACTGAATGAAAAGCAAGGAAATGTTGTTGCTCGCTTCGGCTTGAAATTATTATACGGCGCTACGCTTGTCAGCTTTTTATCAGCGGCAATTGTGGGCTTGATTTACTGAACTTAATCGAAAAGGATCGGTGAACATAATGAGAATGGTAGATATCATCATCAAAAAACAGAACGGTAAAGAACTCACCACAGAAGAAATTCAATTTTTCGTGAACGGCTATACAGATGGAAGCATTCCTGATTATCAGGCAAGCGCGCTTGCCATGGCGATTTTCTTCCAGGATATGAGTGACCGTGAACGTGCAGACTTGACGATGGCTATGGTGAATTCCGGTGAAACGATTGATCTTTCTGCCATTGAAGGAATTAAAGTCGACAAACACTCTACCGGCGGCGTCGGCGACACGACAACACTCGTTCTCGCCCCGCTTGTTGCGGCTCTTGACGTGCCCGTTGCCAAAATGTCCGGCCGCGGCCTCGGACATACGGGCGGGACGATTGATAAATTAGAGGCGATCGACGGCTTTCACGTGGAACTGACGAAGGATGAATTTATTAAGCTCGTGAACCGTGACAAGGTCGCTGTCATCGGCCAAAGCGGCAACTTGACGCCGGCTGATAAAAAACTGTACGCGCTTCGTGATGTAACGGGAACGGTCAATTCCATCCCGCTGATCGCAAGCTCGATTATGAGCAAAAAAATCGCTGCCGGGGCGGATGCGATCGTGCTTGACGTAAAAACGGGTGCGGGCGCCTTCATGAAAACGGAAGAAGACGCGGCTGAACTCGCCAAAGCGATGGTGCGCATCGGAAATAATGTCGGCCGCCAAACAATGGCTGTTATTTCTGATATGTCCCAGCCGCTCGGCTTTGCGATCGGAAATGCGCTTGAAGTCAAAGAAGCGATCGACACGCTTAAAGGAGAGGGACCTGAGGATCTTCATGAGCTTGTCTTAACGCTTGGAAGCCAAATGGTTGTGCTTGCGAAAAAAGCCAATACTTTGGACGAGGCGAGAGCGAAGCTGGAAGAAGTCATGAAAAACGGCAAGGCACTTGAGAAATTCAAGGACTTCCTCAAAAACCAAGGCGGCGACAGCTCGATTGTTGATGATCCGTCTAAGCTTCCGCAAGCTGCATATCAAATTGATGTGCCTGCCAAAGAAGCGGGTGTCGTCTCCGAGATTGTCGCGGACGAAATCGGCGTCGCAGCGATGCTGTTAGGGGCCGGACGCGCCACAAAAGAAGACGAAATCGATTTAGCCGTCGGCATCATGCTCCGCAAAAAGGTCGGCGACAAGGTAGAAAAAGGCGAACCGCTCGTGACGCTTTATGCCAACCGCGAAAACGTCGATGAAGTCATCGCGAAAGTCTATGACAACATCCGCATCGCAGCGGAAGCGAAGGCGCCGAAGCTGATTCATACGTTAATTACAGAATAAAAATAACAGCACATCCCATCCTGATTGGGGTGTGCTGTTTTAATTAAAGGATATGATCGATCGGATATTCCTCTTGGCTGATTTTTTTTGTTTTCTCAAACTTTCTTTTGAAATAGAAGATGAGATAGCAAAGGATGATACAAGGAATTCCGCAGAATAGTGCGATTCTTTGATTGGGATCAAAAGCAAGACCGATACAAGAAGCTGAGCATAATAAAAGAGCGGCTATAGGCATAAGAGGATAAAGCGGCGTGCGAAATGTCAGATCTTTTACATTTCCTCCTTTTTTAAGAAATCTCTTGCGAAACAAGAGTTGGGACAGCGCAATGCTCATCCAGACCACGACTCCTGCAAATCCAGCAATCGCTACCATCACCACATATACAGTTCCAGGCGCCACGATACTGGAAACGAGAGATAAACAGGATACGGCCATACTGATCATTAAGGCATTTAAGGGAATGCCTTTAGATGTGACTTTCTTAAAACGGGAGCTGATCATGTTTTCATTTGCTAACGACCACATCATGCGGGTTGAAGCATATAGGCCTGAATTGGCGACGGACAGCAAGGCTGTTAATATCACGAAATTCATAATATCTGCGGCGTAAGGGATTCCGATCTCTGCAAATACGGCTACAAACGGACTTTCAATCACGCCTGCTTCCTTCCACGAAATCAGCCCGGATAAGACGAACACAGCGCCAATGAAAAAAATGACTGTCCTCCATGCGACATTACGGATGGATCGCGGAATATCCTTTTGAGGATTTGCTGATTCTCCTGCTGTGACTCCGATTAATTCTGTTCCGGAAAAGGCAAAGCTCACAGATATCATGGCGATAAATACGGCGAGAAAGCCATTTGGAAACAATCCTCCATGATCTGTGAAATTTGACAACATAGGAGCATCAGCCGTCCCGTTTAAAGAGATCAGGCCAAACATGGCGGCTCCTCCTAAAATGATAAATAAAATGATCGTGACAATCTTCACGCTGGAAAACCAAAATTCGGTTTCCGCAAATAACTTGACTGAAAATGCGTTGCATACGAAAAGGAGAACTGCAAAAATCGCACTCCACATCCATACGCTGCTGTCAGGAAACCAGCGCTGCATGAGAATACCGGATGCGGTAAACTCAGAACCTACCGTCACCACCCAATTTACCCAGTACATGATGCCGACCATAAAACCGGTTGATGGCCCGATGAATGTTGTGGCGTATTTTTGAAAGGAACCGGTCACGGGCATGGCGACCGACAATTCACCGAGACATTGCATGACGAGGTACATCATCAACCCGCCGATTAAATAAGCGAGTATCGTACCGCCGGGTCCGGCTTGGTTTAGCGTATAACCCGTGCTGAGGAAAAGCCCTGTCCCTATGACGCCTCCCAATGAGATCATAAATAAGTGCCTGCTTTTCATCGTGCGTTTTAGCTGTTGACCGCTGTTCTCCTGAAGATTCACCGTCTCGCCCTCCTTTTAGCTGCCGTTCATTAGGCAGATGAGTTTCTCGTGCCCAAAATACAACCTGCCAGAAGATCACTAGAATTGGGAGCGTTTCATTCCTTTTAATGCGTGTAACAGAACGTGAGCTGCGGCTCTGCTTGTCATATCCCGAAAGTCGAGGGTAGGATCAACTTCAACGATTTCAATCCCGGCAACATTGGATTGCTGTGCGATGTAATTGACTGTTTCGAGCAATTCATCTGTATAGAGGCCGCCCGGGCCAATCGCTGGACAGCCGGGTGCATGGGACTGGTCTAAGACATCCATATCAACGGAAATAAAAATGGAGCCTGCTTTTGTTTGAACGGCAGGAAGAATCTCTTTTATCGTCGGGATTAATCCTTTTTCACGAATCATGCCCATCGTGTGAATGTTCACGTTATGTTTTTTCGCATATGTTTCATATGCCAGGCTGTTGCTGAATTCTCTGATCCCCAGTTGAATCAAATGTTGACCCTCAATAATCTCTTCATCCAAAAGGCGGCGGAAGGGAGTGCCGTTTGTCGGCCCCCCGTCCTCCGTATTCCGAACATCGTGATGGGCATCAAATTGAATCACTGCTGTCGTTCCTTTCGTTTGCGCGATCGCTTTTATGGTGGAGTAGCTGATCGAGTTATCTCCCCCCAGTATGAGCGGCACCCAATCTGGATGATCCGACAGCAGAGCATGCATGGTATAGAAGATTTGCTGATGTGACTTTACAATATCAGTTACGTGAATATCGATATCCCCCAGATCGTAAAGAAGATCTGATACGACATGTCCGCCAAGCTCAGCAGAATAGGCCGATGAATGTTTCAGTGCCTGGCGGATTGTTCCGGGGGCAAAGGAAGCGCCGGAATGACTGATGGAGGATTTTGATAGGGGGACACCTATCAATGCCGGCCCCTTAATGCCTTGGCCGTCCCATTTTGCTATCAGATCGCCCATTTTTGTTACATTCCGGTCTTTAAACGAAGAACCTGCCTCTCTGAGAAAAGGGTATTTATCCAAGAATGGCTCCCTCCCTGTTGACTACAATTGTTCCGTTTTTCATGACTTGATGTACATGATTGACGCCGTAGTGATACGGAATATACATATAATTCGAGGCTTGCCAAATGACAAGATCAGCTGATCGGCCGGCTTTAAGCTGACCGGCTTCTTCTCCTTTTCCTATGGCATGTGCGGCATTGACTGTGACCGCATGCCATATTTCTTCTGCAGTCATTTTCAGATGAAGAGCGGCAATGGACATGATCAGCTGGATATTTTCAGTCGGCGAGCTGCCAGGATTAAAGTCCGTTGCCAAGCTGACACATACACCCTCATCAATCATGTCTCTTGCCCTGGCGTATGTGCTTTTGCCAAGATAAAATGTCGTGCCCGGCAAGAGGACGGCGATCGTTCCAGACTCAGCTAATTTCTTTATGCCTTCGTCTGAGGCGCCTACCAAATGGTCGGCTGAGACAGCCTTTAGCTCTCCCGCTAATTCAGCTCCTCCAAGCGGATCGATTTCATCTGCGTGTATTTTTAACCCGAAGCCAGCCTCAGCCGCTTTTCTTAAATAGCGGCGGGATTGACTGACGGTAAAAACACCTGTTTCTGTAAAAATATCTGCATAGCTGGCGAGCTCATTCTCTTTGATTTCCGGCAAAAGATTAAGCATTTGATCCAGAAATTCATCTGGATTGTTTTGATATTCGGGAGGGATCGCATGGGCTCCCATAAACGTGGAGACAAGGTCAACAGGCTGGCTTTCATGCAGTTTTTTTGCGACACGCAATTGTTTCAGCTCTGTTTCTTTTTCCAAGCCATAGCCGCTTTTCACTTCAGCCGTGGTTGTGCCGTAGGACAGCATTCTTTGTAGATGAAAATGGCCTTTTTGCAGCAAATCTTCCTCTGAAGCTGCCCTGGTGTGCTTGACAGTAGACAAAATTCCGCCGCCTTGCGCGAGAATATCTAAATAAGAGATGCCCTGAAGTTTTAGATTCATCTCTTTTTCCCGAGATCCGCCAAATACAAGATGGGTATGCGGATCAACGAGACCCGGCGTTACAAGCCGTCCCGAGCAATCAATGATTTCGTCTGCCTCGTAACCGGCTTCAGCCCCTTTTTTTCCGGCGAACACAATTTTCTGTTCATGGATGCCGACAACAGCGTCTTCGATCACATGAAGATCCTGCATGCTTTTGCCTGCACGGGGGCCGCTGCTTTCCATCGTTAAAAGCTGACCGATGTTAGTGAGAATCGTATCAATTTGTTTCGGCATGTCATCACTCCTTTATTTTTGCATCGGCACGATAATGTCTTGTTTTTTCGCTACTTCAACTGCACGTTCATAACCCGCATCGGCATGGCGGATAATGCCCATCCCCGGGTCGCTCGTTAAGACCCTGGCGAGCCGCTCGTCAGCCAGCTCACTTCCATCGGCAACTGCAACCATACCGGCATGCAGGGAATAGCCCATTCCGACGCCGCCGCCATGGTGGAAGGAAACCCAGCTTGCACCCGAGGCCGTGTTGACAAGCGCATTGAGCACAGCCCAATCGCCGACAGCGTCACTTCCATCCTTCATCGCTTCTGTTTCCCGGTTTGGAGAGGCGACAGACCCGCAGTCTAAATGATCTCTCCCGATAACGACAGGCGCTTTTAGCTCCCCGTTTCTGACCAACTCGTTAATGGCAAGGCCCATTTTTTTCCGTTCTCCGTATCCAAGCCAGCAAATACGGGACGGCAAGCCTTGGAACGTGACTTTTTCCTGTGCCATATCGATCCAGCGGTGAAGGGCTTTATTGGCTGGGAACAGTTCTTTTAATAAAGCATCCGTACGGTAAATATCTGCCGCATCACCGGAAAGCGCCGCCCAGCGGAAAGGTCCTTTTCCTTCACAGAATAAGGGGCGGATGTAGGCAGGGACAAACCCCGGAAAATCGAAGGCATTCTCCAGGCCTTCATCTTTTGCGACTTGCCGGATATTGTTGCCGTAGTCGAATACAACAGAGCCCTTTTGTTGAAATGCCAGCATGGCTTCCACATGTTTTTTCATGCTTTGCTTCGCAAGGCGTACGTAAAGGTCTGGATTGTCTTGGCGCAAACGATCAGCTTCCTCAAGTGAATAGCCCTCGGGAACATAACCGATTAATGGGTCATGGGCGGACGTCTGATCCGTCACAATATCGATTTTGACGCCTCGGTTCAAAAGTGTGTGGTGAACCTCAGCCGCGTTTCCGAGAAGAGCAATGGATAGAGGTTTTCCTGCCAGCTTTGCCTCTTCAGCCCACGCTAAGGCTTCCTCAATCGAGGCTGTTTTTCGATCGCAGTATTTTGTTTCGATCCGCTTGTCGATACGTTTCTCATCAACCTCGACGGCAATGACGACCCCTTCATTCATCGTGACAGACAACGGCTGGGCGCCTCCCATTCCGCCGAGCCCGGCTGTCAGCGTCAATGTTCCTTTTAAGCTTCCTCCGAAGTGCTGTCTCGCAAGCTCAGCGAAAGTTTCATAGGTTCCTTGCAATATGCCCTGTGAGCCAATGTAAATCCAGCTGCCTGCCGTCATCTGTCCGTACATCATTAACCCTTTTTTCTCAAGCTCGTGGAAATGCTCCCAGTTCGCCCACTTCGGAACAAGAACAGAATTTGCTAAAAGCACGCGCGGTGCCTGCGGGTGAGTACGGAACATGCCAACGGGCTTTCCGGATTGCACGAGCAATGTCTCATCATGTTTTAGTGTTTTCAAAGAATGCTCAATGGCGTGAAAAGCGTCCCAATTCCGTGCGGCTTTGCCAATTCCGCCGTATACGATGAGGTCTTCCGGCTTCTCGGCGACTTCCGGATCAAGGTTGTTTCGAAGCATTCGAAGCACCGCCTCTTGTTCCCATCCTAAGCATTCAAGCTCTGTTCCCTTGTTGGCACGGATTGATTTTTTTACATCAGTCATATGTTCATCCCCCTCAGTTCTTCATTCTGATAATCAGGTAATAAAGATTCCTTCTTGAGCCAGTCAGTCAAGCGTTCAATGTCATAGGAAAAAACACGGTCCTGCTGAATGGACGGCACGACTTTTCTCATTTCTTGAAAAAGCTGTTTGGTATAGGACGCCGCCTGTTCTATGCCTCTGTATTCAACCGCCTGCAATGCGCAAATCGCCTCGATCGCAATGACTCTTCTTGTATTCACGATCACCTGATAAGCATGCCGCGCAGCGATGGTTCCCATGCTGACATGGTCTTCTTGGTTGGCGGATGACGGAATAGAATCCACACTCGCAGGATGGGCCAGTGTTTTATTTTCAGAAACGAGTGAGGCCGCGGCATACTGCATGATCATTGCACCGGATTGCAGACCGGGATGAGGGCTTAGGAACGGCGGCAGGTCATTCAGCTGCGGATTCACAAGGCGTTCGATCCTGCGTTCTGCGATATTCGCAAGCTCTGAAATTGCGATTTTTAGAAAATCCATGGCAAAGGCGATCGGCTGTCCGTGAAAGTTTCCGCCAGAAATGACTTTGTCACCATCATTGAAAATGAGAGGGTTGTCCGTAGCTGCATTCATTTCAATTTCTAATTTTTCTTTGACATATCCTAATGTCTGCCAAGTCGCACCGTGTACTTGCGGAATACAGCGCAATGAATAGGCATCCTGGACCCGCAGTTCTCCTTGAGAGGTAGTCAGGCTGCTGTCAGACAGATAGAAGCGAATTCGTTCTGCGACATCGATCTGCTCCTGATAGCCGCGGGCTGCGTGAATATCCTCGTCAAACGCATCTATAATTCCTCGCAGCCCTTCAATCGTTAAGCTGGCAATGCGTTCGGTTTGATAGGCTAGTTTTTCTGCTTCAATGTATGCGACCACACCCATAGCAGTCATGGCCTGAGTCCCGTTAATCAAGGCAAGCCCTTCCTTGGATGTCAGTGTTACCGGCTGAATACCGGCTTTTTTCAAGCCCGTCATTGCCGGCATTCTCTCCCCCTCAAAAAAGACTTCTCCTTGCCCGATCAGCGCAAGCGCCAGATGGGAAAGCGGCGCCAGATCCCCGCTTGCGCCAAGTGATCCCTGCTGTGGAATGACAGGATGGACGCGTTTATTTAAAAAAGCAAGCAATTGTTCAATCAGCTCCGCACGTACACCGGAAAAACCTTTTAACAGCGCATTGGCGCGCAAAAGCAGCATGGCCCGAGAAACACACTCAGGAAAAGGATCGCCGACACCGCAGGCATGTGAAAGGATTAAATTCAGCTGCAGCGCCGCCGAGTCTTCTTTCTGAATCAGGACATCACTGAATTTGCCAAATCCGGTGGTGATGCCGTATATTGTCTTTTCTTCGTGAACAATCCGTTCCACTGCCGCTCTGCTTTTTTTCACGCGCTCTATACTTTCCTCGGAAGCTGCTGCCTCTTCAAAATCAAACAGCACACGAGCAACGTCGACTGTTGTCAATGAAGAACCGTCTAAAGTCACCATAAGCCCAACTCCTTTGTCTTTACTTTGATAAAGCGCCCATACAAAATGGGGCTATGCTGTGAACATCTGTTTTCACGCATAGCCCCCTATCGTCTATGATCTATGGGCTGTTTCATATGTGATTGATACCAACGCCGAATGTCTCATGCTCAAGACCTTTAATCGGCGCCCCGATTGTTCCGTAAAGCGAGACAGCAATCCAATCGCCCTCCGCTTCACTTTCATAAGGATTTCCCCTCAAAACGGCAAACCTCAGGCCAACCGTCCGAAGCAGCGATCCAAGCAGCATTTCACCTCTGGTCACGCCATGCAAAGCCTCCATCGTCGCATGATAAAGCGCATGTGACTCGCGATAGCCCTCAGATTGAATGACACCGCTCTTTTTGGAAGCGGTTTCAATTGCGGCTACTACTTTATGCGCGTCCATTGATCCTACCTTGCCGAGACAGACCTTCCATCCATCTCGCTCCAGCTCCCCGACCTGTGTGCTTTCTTCCGCTTCATTCAGCAGCAGAAGAACAGACAGCCGGCCGATCCGGCGCTCTTTGTGCAGTGTCATATGAATCACTCAATTCCTAAAAATTCTGATAACTATTAACTGAGTATTATATTAATTGGTTCAGCAGCAGAAGTCAAAAGGTTTTTTACAGTCTTTAACAAGTTAGATTGCTATTGTAATAGCGTGACAGAGAAAGCAGGCCGGGTTTTCTTTCAGCACATTGCACATGATAGCCAGACAGGAGTGCGGGCGGCTGCTGTCGTACTCTAAATATAAATTTCAATAGAAGAGGAGCGAAGTCCAGTGAAGAGCTTAAAGTGGGGAATCATCGGACTTGGCGCAATCGCATCAGATTTCGCCAGAGCGCTGAGAGAAGTAAACGGAACAGTCTATGCTGCAGGGTCACGAAGCTTGGATAAAGCCAAGGCGTTCGCCAAGGAGCATCATGTCGAAAAAGCATACGGCAGCTATGAAGAACTGCTGCAAGATGAGAATGTCGATATTGTCTACATTGCCACTCCGCATTCAAACCACTATGAATATATGATGAAAAGCCTTCAGCATCACAAGCATGTTCTTTGTGAGAAGGCGATTACCGTCAATGCGAGGCAGCTAAAGGAGATCATAGACATAGCCAAAGAAAAACAGCTTATTGTGTCTGAAGCGATGACCATCTACCATATGCCCCTTTATAAAAAACTCCGTGAGATCGTAAAGGAGGGTCGCATTGGGCCTCTTAAAATGGTTCAAGTCTCCTTCGGAACGCGCAAACCATACGACGTCACTAACCGATTCTTTAATAAAGAACTGGCTGGCGGCGCACTGTTAGACACGGGAGCCTATGCGCTCGCTTTCGCAAGGTATTTTCTCACGAGCCAGCCGAATGAGATCCTCAGCACGGCCAAGCCGGCTGACACAGGTGTAGACGAGCAGTCAGGCATCATCTTAAAAAACGCCGACAACGAAATGGCTGTCATATCGCTGACAATGAGGGTGAAAATGCCAAAAAGAGGCGTAGTTGCTGGAGAAAAGGGCTTTATCACAGTCGACGACTTTACAAGGCCGGACAAAGCCGTCATTACGTACGCACATGGAAAAACAGAGTTGATTGAAGAAGGAGAAACGGCAAAAGGGTTGAACTATGAAGTAGAGGATATGCAAGCAGCAGTCCTGCACCAAACAAGCAGCCAGACCATCAGTCTCTCCCTGGATGTCATGAGCATCATGGACAATGTTAGAGAACAGTGGGGCATTACCTACCCGTTTGAATATGAAAACATCCGGCCTTCATAGCGGGCCGGTGTTTCTTCATAGAGAAATGTAAGCGATTAAAATTTTAATAAAAAAAGTGAGGCGAATTGTTTAGATGTTCAACCGATTGTTCCGTGTATGTTTTCTGGCAGCCCTTATCATGGCCTTCACCCTGCCAAACTCCGTCTATGCGCAAAAAGCAGGAAAACCAGTATTTACAGAAGTCAGCGTCCATGATCCTTCCATCATTGAGACAAACGGCACCTTTTATGTTTTTGGATCTCATCTCGCTTCAGCAAAAACGAATGACCTCATGCAATGGCAGCAGCTGACCACCAGCGTAAGCAACAATAATCCTCTGATTCCCAATGTCTATGAAGAATTAAAAGATACCTTCGAATGGGCGCAATCCGATACCCTTTGGGCGGCTGACGTCACACAGCTGGCGGACGGCAAATACTACATGTATTACAACGCCTGCCGCGGTGATTCGCCAAGATCTGCCATGGGCGTTGCCGTCGCTGATAACATCGAAGGCCCGTACAAAAACAAAGGCATCTTTTTGAAATCAGGCATGGAAGGCACAAGCGACGATGGAACACCATATGACGCAACCAAACATCCGAATGTCGTCGACCCGCATACCTTCTTTGATCAAAACGGAAAGCTATGGATGGTGTACGGATCATACTCAGGCGGCATTTTCATACTTGAAATGAACCCGAAAACAGGCTTCCCGCTTCCTGGACAGGGATACGGGAAAAAACTGCTCGGCGGCAACCACAGCAGAATCGAAGGCCCGTATGTTCTCTACAATCCAGACACCAAATACTACTACTTATACCTATCATATGGCGGTCTCGATGCAACAGGCGGCTATAACATTCGTGTGGCCCGCTCCAAGAAACCGGACGGCCCTTACTATGATGCAGAAGGCAATCCAATGCTTGACGTCCGCGGCAAAGAAGGCACATTCTTCGACGACCGTTCCATCGAACCATACGGCGTCAAACTCATGGGCAGCTACACTTTTGAAACAGAAAATGAAAAAGGCACCGGGTACGTCTCACCAGGCCACAACTCCGCATACTATGACGAAAAAACCGGGCGTTCCTATTTAATCTTCCACACCCGCTTCCCGGGCAGGGGTGAAGAACACGAAGTCAGAGTCCACCAATTGTTCATGAACAAAGACGGCTGGCCGGTAGCAGCGCCATATCGTTACGCAGGCGAAACACTGAAAGAAGTAAAACAAAAAGACATCACAGGAACATACAAAGTCATCCAGCACGGAAAAGACATCTCAGCCGACATCAAACAAACCATCAACATCCAGCTCAACAAAAATCATACCATTTCCGGGGAAATGACCGGAATATGGAAGAAAACCGGAAAAAACAGAGCCGACATCACGTTAGCGGGCAAGACATATAATGGAGTATTTTTACGCCAGTGGGATTCGGTGAGAGAGAAGAACGTCATGACGTTTAGTGTGTTGAATGGCAGCGGTGAGTCTGTTTGGGGAGTGAACTGATTTTTTCAAATAACGGTGTGAAATTCTAGACTCTATTAGTTTAAACAATATATAATAAGTGAAAAGCATATTTTGTTAAAAATCTATGATACTTAAGATTCTATTTTGTATAAAAATATTGATTGGAGGTCAGCGCTATTTCTGTATTTAATAGCAATTTATTTAATAACATAATACTTAATCCTTACAATGAAGGAAGGAGAAAGTTGAAGATTATTACTGCTTATGCCTCTCCTTCTTTTTTACATCATGTACTTTATACTCTTAATGAAGTAGAAATTGAGTTATTTATAGGCATGACAAAAGTCCAGCCAATAACTATTTGGGACCACAAAGAATATTTGAAGATGGCAGATGATACAAAGCGACTGACTGTGAATTATCATAATGGCAATAAACCTGTACACTCTAAGATAGTTTTGTGGGAACGGGAAGGTTTATTTATTTCTGAAGCAGCTTTTTTAGGATCTGCTAATTTCACAAGAAATGGATACTCTAATTATAGTGAAACAATGGCTAGTGTTAATCCTTCGCAAGTGATAAACATATTTTCTAATTTAAAAGAGTATGTACCGTTTGATCAACCAAGTCTTGAAAAAACTATGAAATTCACATATCAATCAAATTCTAACAATTCAAATATTGATGGTTCTGCACTAGGAAACTTAGTAAAAGAAAAAGGTTACTGCCATTTTAATTTTCCGTTAACCGTAAATAATAACAGAAGAAAAATTCATGAAAAGTCGGGTTTGAATTGGGGACAAAGACCAGGAAGAGAATTAAATCAAGCATACATACCTGTACCTAAAGAAGTGAGAAAAGCAGACTTTTTTCCAGATAAGAAGATAGAATTTTCGGTTATTACTGATGATGGAGAGAGTTTTATTTGTGTGGTGGCTCAAGATGATAATAAGGCTCTTGAGACATGTAGAGATAATAGTATCTTGGGTAAATATTTTAGAAATCGCCTTGGTGTCCCATTGGGAGGTTTTGTGAGTATAGAAGATTTAGATAGGTATGGTAGACACTATGTAACTATTTATAAAATAAATAATGAAACGTATTTTATGGATTTTAGCTGAGGAGACTGTAAATGATTCAATCAGGTATTAGTAAGGTGAAAAAATTCAATCGGGTTCTTAAAAGGGATTTGCCACAAGAAGAAATAGATAGAATAATGACAACTGCAGAAAAAATGAATATAAAAATAGGGAAACCTTATGATGAAACTCGTCAAGGATTGCTTTTTGGCCAGGTTCAAAGCGGTAAAACTAACAATATGCTAATGACAATCGCAAAAGCAGCTGATAATGGGCACCGATTATTTATAGTATTAACTTCTGATAATCTTTGGTTATATGATCAGACACTTGAACGTATACAAGAAGCATTACCTGGATTGTTAACACTCGGTAAGGACTCCTGGGGAATTGAATCAATGACAACCAGAATCCGTACAGCTCTTCAGCATAGTGGGATAGTATTGGTCACAACCAAGAATAAATTGATCTTGCCCAAAATGCAAGAGTTTATTGATCAGTATATTTCGACTTCTACCAGAGCAATAATATTTGATGATGAAGCTGACCAAGCTAGCCTAAATACATTTGCAAACAGTGATATGCAAAGTAAGTTAAGTGAAGTAAGTGCTTCTATAGTTAAGTTAAGAGATTATTTTCCGAAACATGTGTACGTACAGGTTACGGCTACCCCTCAAGCTCTCTTTTTACAAGGTGCTAATAAAGCTTTTCGTCCAGATTTCATTGAAAAATTTGATCCGGGAGTAGGTTATGTAGGGGGAGAAGTTTTTTTTGAGGACGAATCATTTGCTATGAAGTCATTTGCAGATACAGAAATAGATGACATAATGAATGAAAATTCCAATCTGTCCTTTTACACAGGCGGTTTGGCAATTCCCACTGGCTTGAGACAGGCACTGTGCACCTTTTTTGTAGGGGCTGCTATGAAAATATGTAACGAAGAGGAAACAAATTATACATTCTTATGCCATGTCAGTCATAAACAGGATGATCATAAAAGACTTGAGGCTATAATTAATGGTTTTATTACGAGTTTATCTATAGCTTTACATGAGGAAAATCGTGAGGAAGAACGAGATATTGTTTATACATATTTGAATGAAGCTTACCGTGACTTATCTCAGACTAATAGTCGAGTACCTTCTTTTGAATCAGTTATAAGCGAAATTGCAGATAATATTACTAGTACACAATCACAATTAATTATATCAGGAAGTCATTTTAAAAGACCAAACTACAGTGCCCCATTTAATATATTGATAGGTGGAAATAAGCTAGGACGAGGAGTAACGATTAAAAGGTTGCTAGTAACCTATTATGGGCGTACAAGCCAAGCTCCCAAGGTTGACACTATTCTTCAACATGCAAGGATGTACGGTTATAGACAAAAAGATTTGGGCGCATTGAGGTTTTATACATCTCATTCAATTTCAGACATTTTTAAGGAGGTTTATCTTTCAGAAAAAAGGCTTCGAGAAGTAATTGATAAATCTAATCCGAATGACTTGCAGGCATTAGTTTTATCAAGAACAAAACATTCTATAATTAAACCGACAAGATCAAACGTTGTTTATTTGGATTCAGTACTTTTTTATATGTCAGGAAAACGGTATTTTCCTAGAAATCCATTAGTGAGTAATGTTAGTTTATTGGATCAACTATTATCAAGTTACAAGAGTGATCAGGGACTAACTATGGTGCCGATTCAGACTCTGATTGAGATTATAAATCTAACTAAATCAGAGAATTTTGAAGGAGGCAGCTGGGATGATGAGGCTGTATTAGCATGTTTGAAAAATATGAAAAATATGTATAATAATCGTGGTTATCTTGCTGTACGAAGAAATAGAGATATACAAAAGTATGCAAGGTCAATGTTATCTTCAGATGATAATCAATTGTATAACCCAGATGGTCCTACGTTGATAATGTATAAATATACTGGTTCTTTAGATAAGGGCTGGACTGATAACAAGCCGTTATGGGTTCCAAATCTAAGATTTCCTGATGGAAATACATATTTTATGTTTTCTGCGAATGAAATGTTTAGTTAACTTTTAAAAAGTTGTATAGGAGGAAGTTGCTGCTCCTATCAAAAAAGCTTGTAGAAGTAAAACTTCTACAAGCTTTTAATAAGCTTAGACAGTGTAAGGTACTTTCCCTTCATGGACTAACTCATCAAATGTCCATTTAGGTTTGACAAAGGAATATTCAATACCTGCAAAGGTTTTTAAAACAGCTTCCGCTATAATTTTAGCTGCTTTAGGAGGGACAGCCATTCCAATTTGCTGTCTTACTTTTTCTTTTTTTCCTTCAAAAACAAAATGATCCGGAAAGGTTTGAAGGCGAGCACGTTCTCTATTAGTTAATGCTCTTGGTTCATCCCAGTGATAAACATGAGTTCCTCCACCTCCGCTGCCAGTTACGGTGTAAGAAGGTTCATCTGGGTGGAGCCTTTTATAAATCTGACTCATTCGCGCCCCTTTGACCTTTAGGCGCAAATCTTCAGGAATTCCTTCATACCAAGCATTTTTGCCGGGAGGAATATAGTTTAACATTTCAATTGTTTTAGGATTATGTTTTGTTAGTTCATGATTCTCTGTAAAATCTAGAATTGGAGGGTTATTAAGAGCCTCATTTGCAGTTACGTATTTATCTGGTGTAATAGGTGCAGGCACTTTAAATACTAAGTCCTGATCTTTTCTAATACCAACTATTATGATTCGGTGTCTTTTTTGAGGAACACCATATTCTTCAAACTTATATAAATGAGGTGTTAAATGATAGCCCATTCCTGCAGAGGCCAGTTCTTTTAATATTTGTATAAACGCTTTCCCCTCATTTGCACTTTGAAGTCCGCCTACATTTTCAGCAATAAAAAATTTAGGGTTATGATAATTAAGAACTTTAACACCATAAGAATAAAGCGGACCATAATCACCGCTCATCCCTTTGTGCTCACCTACTACACTGTAATCATTGCAAGGAAATCCAAACGCTAAAGCATCTATTGGCGGGAGGCTTTCAATGTCAAGTTCCTGAACAGGACCTTCAATTACACTCGAGTCATCTATGTTTTGGCAAATATTACGTCTGTATGTTTTACAAGCTGATTCATCATAATCATTAGACCATTCGTGTTTGATTTTATATTCATTACCAGAATCATCAACAATACACGCGCTTATTAAACCTAAAGCAAGTCCTCCGGGTCCGCTAAAAAGCTCTCCTTTACGGAAGATCATATAAAAACCTCCATTAATTAATCTAAGTAATACATATTATAAACTATAACATATTTTTTTGCAGCAAGGGGAACGTTTGTTTTTACCTTTTATAAGATTTAAGTTTAATTAAACGGGGAAAAATGAATATTGAAAAGGTAAGGAGTGATTTAATGTCTGATACACATACAAAAGAACAAAGAAGAAAAAACATGCAAGCTATAAAATCAAAATCAAAATTAGAAGATAAAGCAGTTGCTGAATTATGGAGAAGAGGAGTGCGCTTTAGAAGAAATGTAAAATCTCTGTTGGGAAAACCTGATATTGCAATAAAAAAATATAAAATAGTGATCTTTATTGACTCTTGTTTTTGGCATGGTTGTGATATTCATGGAAATATGCCAAAGAGCAATAAAGAATATTGGGAGGCTAAACTAAAACGCAATAAGATCAGGGATAGTGAAGTAACGTTTTATTACAAAGAGAAAGGCTGGAATATCTTAAGGATATGGGAGCATGAATTCAAGAAAGATTTTAACATGGCAATAGATAAAATTGAAAAGTTTATAAAAGAAACAAAAGATGGATACTCTAAAAGATAATAAGAGGATTAGTCATCTAGGTTTTAAAATGGTTTTCTTAATTAATCCCCATCGAAGCTATATTTTCCCCCTCTCACTTTAGATGTATATAGATCCTAATTTTATCATTATTATTGACTATAGGTAACAGATATTTGTAAATGGCACCGCGAATCAAATGAGGTCGATTGTACCTACACTTATAGTCCTGTGTAAGCTGAATGACATTCGCGAGAAAGAGGAATGGAGAGGATGATAGATAAATATACTTATTTAAATTTTCCTCAAGACAAACCTTTTTACCTATTTATCCAATATGACCCATCATGTAATATGAAAATAGTCTGTATTGTAAAGAATTGACACAGTTTGATAGAAACACGAGGTGTTGCGGCATGCATAGTGAAATGTTGTTACATTCGGTAAAAGCCGACTTACATGAAAAACAGGAACAGATCCATCAGTTAAAACGAGTGCTGCACGAAATCAGGCAAATCAAACACGAATTTTCCGAGGCCCAGCATCTCATTCACCGGCCTCATCTTAACCGGGAGGCATGGAGAGGAACACATGCTGAGCGGTTTGAAGATATTCGTGAAGAAATGAACAAAGCATATCGTCAAATCAAAAGTGAACAAGTCAGCGGAATCATCGAAAGCATTGAAGGAAAAATCCATTCATTAGAGGGCGACGTATATTCCATAAGACGCCAAATCACGAGAATAGAGCACGAAATAGAGAAGGAAAAACATAAAAAGTGAGGTGAGCACAAATGGCACAGGAAATTAAAATGGTCTATGGCACAGTGAAGCAAGGGCTCTCTCAGCTTAAGAATTCAGCGGAACTCAAGTCCTCCTTGCCCGGCCATATCTCAGGACGAAACCATTTGAATGTTGTAAAGTCCATCGAGCAATTAAATGAGGACATCAAAGAAATCACTGAAGCATATGCGTCCGTTCTGGCCAAGCATATTGCACAAACGGAAAGCGCGGTAAACGCCATGAAGGAAACGGATGAAAACATATCATCTTCCATGAAATAAAGCGCGGGAGGACAAGGGATTGAAAACATTAGATGTCCACGCTCTTCACGAGGGCATTCAGCATACCATTGAGAAATTGGACAAGCAAAAACAGCAGCTGGAGAAGCTGGAAAAAAGCGTTGAGCATCTGGCAGGCATGAAGGATGCGCTAAAAGGAAAAGGCGGAGATGCGATCCGGACCTTCTACGAGGAGTGCCACAAGCCTTTTCTCCTTTTCTTTGGCATGTTTATCGACGAATACAAAAAAGTGCTGAAACAAACGCAGCACGGGATTTCCTCAGTAGAATCTGACTCCCATGGCATGATTGCAGAGGCTTTTCTCTCACACGATGCAAGACACGGGGTCAAGCATGCACGAGAAGTGACAGAACAGCTCACAGACGCAGTGAATCGCCAAACATCAGCCATCGATCACATCGTCAGCCTGCCGACAGTCAATGATTCCTTTTTTCGGATGGAAACAGAACAGGCTGAGCGGCTGATTACAGACACCCTGCATAAGCTCTTTCAATTTGACGGCCAGCAAACCCAAGCACTAGAAACCGCAAAATCAGATTTTCAAACGATGAAAAAATACATAGACCAGCTCAAAACCATGTACACAGGTCCGAAAATTGAAATCACAGGGTACAAAAGCGGCTCCATCTTGAAATCGCAGGAAGAAGAAAAGATCAACCAAACCTTCGGCGCTATTAACTCGCAAATGAAGCAGCCTGATGATTCACCGATGGAGATGATGTTGAAGAAGCTGGAGAAACATAAGCAGTCCAACGTTGATACCGTGATGAACGATGGCAAACAACAGAAGATCGAGCGTGAGATTCATGCTGATGACAGTAACGTAACAGTTCTGCAGAAAGAAGCAGCAGTTCACCCGAAAGTCTATGGAGACATACGGGTGATAAATGATAAACTATATAATCATAAAGGATTAAAAAAGATAGATACGATTCAAGTGATTGACGAGCTAGAAAGTGATACTGCAAGCATTGACTACGTCGGCGGCAAATATTCTGTATATGAAAACGGCCAAATTGTGAGAGAATTCTACGCTGGAGGGAAGAAGCGTCTAGAAGAAGTGTCTTACATTCCAGACGATAAAGTAGGCGGAGCTAAGTCACTGGATTCATTTCTTGCCGGAACCCAATATGAATTTATTGAGTGGGTAAGTCCTCAGGGCGCTATTAAAAAATTGGCGGTCCGAGGCGGGAAGCGTGTTGTCACAGATGTGGCTAAACATGTAGTGGAGAAGGATATAAAGGGAGACGTAAAAAAGAAACCTTCTAAAGGCAGTGTTAATAGTAAGTGGTGGCATCCTGGATATGTAGATAATTTAAGCTCTTCCCAAACGGTTATAGGAATAAAAAATTCCCCTAAAGGTTTATCAACTCTTGGTAGCTCAACACGTCAGAATGCACTAGATGCAGGAGAAGGCTGGGTTGGTCAAGGAGCGGAAAAAATGTATGATAAAGCAGGAAATTTTTTAGGGTACAAAAGTGTAGATAAAATGAGAGCTTTCAGATTGCAATATAAACCAAAGGAAAAAATGTGGAGAGCGAACTTCACTGAAAATGAAATTACTGTTGTAGGATCAAAAACAGAATTAAGAAATGTACATGTTGATATTTTAGATTAAAAGGTGGGATATAATTATGTTAGAAATTAAAGCTTTAACTAAAGACTATGAAAATTGGGGTGAGGACGCTGATGATTTCTACGTTTCATTTGAACTTGACGTAGGATTGCCTGATATACCAGGTGCTTCTGATTTATTTACTTTTAATATTATTAGTCCTAAAAGATTGGATAAGATACTTGAAAGTACAAAAATTGAATTAGGTCATGGATATCTCATAATGAGAGATTTTAATATAAAAACTGTCAATTCTACTGTAGAGACTATCATGAATAAATGTAAAGACGATGACTATGATAAGTATATGAATAATTTAGCTCAATACTTTAAATTACAAGGATAACACCAAAAGAGTTGTTGGCTAGTCGCTTATAGTTATACTAAAAGAATATGAATATATCGGAACTGTAATCAATTTCGAATTTAATACACATGTTATATGATAAACAACTAGAGGTTTTTCATGTTAGAAGAGATTCCTGGTTATAAAAATCTCACATCATAACTATTTTAATTAAATGGTTTTCAGGACCCTCTGGTTTGCTTCCTAGTGAGTAGCTTTAGAGTAGTGTAGTGGTAACTGTTTTACCTTGATTGGCAAAGTGCCTTTCAAGGTTTTTTAATAAAAATATTTTATAAAGCTAGTTCATAAACCCTTTCACCTTTTCTCTGGCATGTTTATCGACGAATACAAAAAAGTGCTGAAACAAACGCAGCACGGGATTTCCTCAGTAGAATCTGACTCCCATGGCATGATTGCAGAGGCTTTTCTCTCACACGATGCAAGACACGGGGTCAAGCATGCACGAGAAGTGACAGAACAGCTCACAGACGCAGTCAATCGGCAGACATCAGCCATCGACCACATCGTCAGCCTGCCGACAGTCAATGATTCCTTTTTTCGGATGGAAACAGAACAGGCTGAACGGCTGATTACAGACACCCTGCATAAGCTCTTTCAATTTGACGGCCAGCAAACCCAAGCACTAGAAACCGCAAAATCAGATTTTCAAACGATGAAAAAATACATAGACCAGCTCGAAAACATGTACACCGGCCCGAAAATTGAAATCACAGGCTACAAAAGCGGCTCGATCTTGAAATCACAGGAGGAAGAAAACATCAACCAAACCTTCGGCGCCATTAACCCGCAAATGAAGCAGCCTGATGATTCACCGATGGAGATGATGCTGAAGAAGCTAGAGAAACATAAGCAGTCCAACGTTGATACCGTGATGAAGGATGGCAAACAACAGAAGATCGAGCGTGAGATTCATGCTGATGACAGTAACGTAACTGTATTACAGAAGGAAGCAGCAGCCCACCCGAAAGTCTATGGAGACATACGGGTGATAAATGATAAACTATATAATCATAAAGGATTAAAAAAGATAGATACGATAGAAGTGATTGACGAACTAACTCGCGATACTGCAAGCATCGACTACGTCGGCGGCAAATATTTTGTATATGAAAACGGCCAAATTATGAGAGAATTCTACTCTGGAGGGAAAAAGCGTCTAGAAGAGGTTTCTTACATTCCAGAAGATAAAGTAGGTGGAGCTAAGCCACTTGATTCGTTTCTTGCCGGAACTCAATATGAATTTATTGAGTGGGTAAGCCCTCAGGGTGCTGTTAAAAAATTGGCGGTCCGAGGCGGGAAACGCGTTGTCACAGATGTGGCTAAACATGTTGCGGAGAAGGAAAGTAAGGGTGAGGTTAATAAGGTTGCTGCTAAGGTTACAGGTAATATCCAGACTGGTGGCCGAGAACTTTCAATTGATGAATATCTTAAACAATTAGACAAAGCAGATGAGATGTACAAAGTATTTAGAAAGTCAAAAACTGATGTTCAGTCTATCGCTAATAATACAGGAATGACTAAACAAAGAGTACAGAGAATTAAAGAGCATTTGTTTATCAGAGAGCACAAGAAGGAACACGGAATAGGTCGATTCGATCCAGATTATGAAATCGCAAAAGCATGGGATAGACTTCAAAGAGGGACTTACCATAAAAATGATATTGATTTATTAAATCATGAACTTTTTGAATCGAAATTTGAAGGGATATTCAAGACGGATTATAGGACGGCACACGATAAAACAGTAAAGTCCGGACGACCTTGGTATCCACCAGAGGAGGAGTAAAAATTGGCTTCATACGTTTTATTACTAAAAGAATATGAAGATGATGAAACTGTGGTTTACAAATTTGGACCTAATGAAAATACTATGGGTAAAATTAAATTAAATAAAATAACTAGGAAGTTTTCAGAGTTAGAAGAAATTCCTGATAAAGATCTCCCGTCAACATTTTATTTTGATCGAGCTGCACAAAGATTAGCTGTTTGTTTAGTAAGAGAAGGAGGTGTATTTCCAGAAAAAACAGCTTTTGAGTCTTAGCCTATGATAAAACCTTGATTGGCAAAACGCCTTTCAAGGTTTTAATGTATAAAAACAATCTCTATCTTATTCAATATAATAAAAAACATAGAGGTTCACCTATGATATATAAAGCGCTTGTTAAAGGACTTGATACACATATAGAAGCGGAAGTGACACTCAAAATTGATGGTATTGAATTCACAGGTTTTTCATCAGTTTGTCCTTATGAAATCGAAGTCGGGAAAAAATATCCTGTGTTGATTGGCTTTACGATTTTTGATGAGTTAATGATTCGTGAAAATAAAGAAGGAATAAAAGATATAACACGAATTGATTTAGGATATCAATATTATATTAGGGGAGTTTTACAAGAGGATTCAATTGATGCAGGAATTGTTCTTACTGATGAAGATGAGTATTTTTCTGAATATCCTCATTTGATTGGGGAACATGTTGAGATAAAGGTTGACAGGATAAGCATAGAATTTTTAAGTAATTAGCAGGTAATTTGAAATCATGTTAAAAACATTAGAATGTAGAGATAAAAAACCTATGAAAGTAGAATTTGATGTCTATACACCAATTAATATAGAATTTGGAAATTGGGATATATCAGAAGATAAAACGGTATACTGGAGAACCGGTGATTTTAAAAAATCATTAATCGAAATAGGATTTGCACAAAAAACAGGAGAAATTCGTTCTATTACATTAATGCTGTGTGAAAGTGTTTATAAATCTAAAGAATGGAATATTGAAAACATTGAACTAATAAAAGGGGTTCCTGTTCTTAGCGTAGACCTCCAACAGAATGAAACGTATATCGATGAAAAAGGAATATTAAACGTATATATAACAGATAAGATAGTTCATATTCAATTTTCAGCTCATGAGATAGAATCTCTTATAGAAAATAATCACGTGTTATTTTGTTTAGATGGTGATGACAACTTTTGTGGCATTATTATAAACGATGTAGGAGATGATGAAATTAACATATTAGAAGAGGCATTAAAATAAAGAAAAACCATGAAGAGCGAACCTTTTAAGGTTTTTCAAAATTATCATCACTTTCTAGCAACCAAAATAAAAAGGTAAGGGGTGGTTTGTAATTTTTACTATTTATAATGAAAATGATTTATTAGAACTGTTTGATAGCGAGCCAATAAGCGTGTCGAGTGATCCCCTTGCAGAAGTATTCATGTATTCTATCCAGGATATGAAAGGCTTTAAACTGATTCTGACAAGGGATGTATACGCTTTGGAGTGCAATCTAAGTCTTGCCTTCAATGAGTTGCTTGTTTTTGAATCTAAGTTTATAAATGTTACTCAATTAAAGAGGTGTAATTCTGATCTATTTATATATATTCATAACGAACCAAAGGTAAAGGTTATATTTAAAAAGCAACTTGGAATTATTTTTATTTAATGACATATATGAAAGCAAGGATGTTAGAAATTGAAAACCGCCTTAAATACTTTCAAAGTACATCATGTAAATTACGATTGGAAAACTCTTTACGTTGGGTTGAAGCAAGGGTGGATAAACAAAATTGAAGTAATGAATTATGCTGTTGAATATTTGATGAACCATCCGGGTGTACAACAAGAAGAAATTCTAGAACTGGCTTGGGGAGACAAGGATGATATTGAAGAAGCCATTTTAAATATAATACGAGTTGAAGAAAATAGTTATTATGCTATTGAAAAAAGAAAATGGAGATATGTTATTCTTCTTGAAGTAAAATCAAAGTATAGTGATCATGCAATTGAACTTTTGAGCAAGCTTGCAGAAGTTTATGCAGATATGAATTACCCTGAAGATATGGAGGATTTTATTCATTATCAGCCTTCTAATAATGGATGCAACCCGCGTTTAAATTCCTATGAAAAAAGTATAAATAGATTATGTAATTTGTTTCAAGATTTTTTAGTAAAAGAAAAACAAAATATAAAAAATGGCTTACCGTTATAAACATAAATACTACTTAAAAAGTAATTCCCTTAGTCAAAAACCAAAAATGAAAGCGTTGACATCCCATAAATCTAGTGCTAAAGTATACCTACAAACAAATAAAACGACCCGTCAGGATTGTTACTGTGAAAGCAGGCAAAACCTAAATGGTGCAGGTGCAGGAGGAGACTCTCGCATTCTGTGTCATTTAGGTTTTTTTATTCTCATTTAGGAGGTGATGCGGCATTTGATACAAAAAAAGCTGGTGAAAGGCGGCCACCTTTCATCCAGCAGTCCCCCATAAAAAGGAGGTATACACATGGATTATGATAAATTATCGAAAGACATATTACAACTCGTAGGCGGTGAAGAAAACGTTCGGGGCATGATTCACTGCATGACGAGGCTGCGTTTTAATCTTCATGACAATTCGAAGGCGGACCGCAGTCAGTTGGAGCAGTTGCCGGGTGTGATGGGCACCAATATCAGCGGCGAGCAGTTTCAAATTATCATTGGAAACGATGTGCCGAAGGTGTATCAGGCGATGCTGAAGCACAGCAATCTCAGTGATGAGAAGAGCGCTGGTTCATCTTCTCAGAAAAAGAATGTGCTGAGTGCGGTCTTTGATGTGATTTCTGGTGTGTTTACCCCGATTCTGCCTGCGATTGCGGGAGCGGGGATGATCAAAGGGCTTGTTGCGCTGGCAGTTACGTTTGGCTGGATGGCGGAGAAGAGCCAGGTTCATGTCATTTTGACGGCTGTCGGTGACGGCGCGTTCTACTTCCTGCCGCTCCTGCTCGCGATGAGTGCGGCGAGAAAATTCGGAAGCAATCCATACGTAGCGGCAGCCATTGCGGCGGCGATTCTGCATCCGGAATTGACGGCTCTGCTTGGTTCAGGGAAACCGATTTCCTTTATCGGGCTTCCTGTAACCGCTGCCACTTATTCTTCAACCGTTATTCCGATTTTGCTGGCGATTTGGATTGCTTCGTACGTGGAAAAATGGATTGACCGTTTCACACACGCGTCTCTCAAATTGATTGTAGTTCCGACATTCACATTATTGATCGTCGTGCCGCTGACATTGATTACAGTCGGTCCGCTTGGCGCTATTTTAGGAGAATACTTGTCTGCTGGTGTCAATTATTTATTTGATCATGCAGGGCTTGTGGCGATGATTTTGCTTGCGGGAACGTTCTCTTTAATCATTATGACGGGCATGCATTATGCCTTTGTGCCAATTATGATCAACAACATTGCTCAAAATGGCCACGATTATTTATTGCCGGCTATGTTTTTGGCGAATATGGGGCAGGCCGGAGCATCATTTGCCGTCTTCCTTCGCTCCAGAAACAAAAAATTTAAATCACTTGCGCTTACCACAAGCATCACGGCGCTGATGGGGATTACAGAACCTGCGATGTACGGCGTGAATATGCGATTGAAAAAGCCGTTTGCGGCCGCTTTGATTGGCGGTGCAGCCGGTGGCGCGTTTTACGGAATGACGGGTGTTGCTTCCTATATCGTCGGAGGGAATGCAGGTCTGCCGAGCATCCCTGTTTTTATCGGCCCAACGTTTATTTACGCGATAATCGGTCTTGTGATTGCTTTCGCGGCGGGAACAGCAGCTGCGTATTTGCTTGGATTCGAGGATGTGCCTTCTGACGGCAGCCAGCAGCCGGCTGTGCATGAAGGCAGCAGAGAAATCATTCACAGCCCGATTAAAGGAGAAGTGAAAGCATTAAGTGAAGTCAATGACGGAGTGTTTTCTGCCGGGATCATGGGAAAAGGGTTTGCCATTGAGCCTGAAGAAGGAGAAGTTGTCTCACCTGTTCATGGAAGCGTTACCACCATTTTTAAAACAAAACATGCCATTGGCATTACGAGTGATCAGGGAGCAGAAATCCTCATACACATTGGATTGGACACGGTGAAGCTGGAAGGACAATGGTTCACGGCTCACGTCAAAGAAGGCGACAAGGTCGCACCGGGAGATCTGCTCGTTTCCTTTGATCTGGAACAAATCAAAGCTGCGGGATATGACGTCATTACCCCGGTGATCGTGACCAACACAGACCAATATTCGTTTTCGCCGGTGAAAGAAATCGGCAGAGTGCAGACAAAAGAAGCGCTGCTAGCTTTATCTTAAAAAAACTGATGGGGTGATCAATATGAGTTCAAATGCAAAGAGATTTCCAGAAGGATTTTTATGGGGCGGCGCAGTTGCTGCCAACCAAGTGGAAGGTGCTTATAACGAGGGCGGAAAGGGGCTTTCGACAGCTGATGTATCACCGAACGGCATCATGTCTCCATTTGATGAATCGATGACTTCTTTAAATCTGTATCATACCGGAATTGATTTTTACCATCGTTATAAAGAGGACATTGCCTTGTTTGCAGAAATGGGATTTAAGGCGTTCCGCACATCGATAGCGTGGACAAGAATTTTTCCGAATGGCGATGAAGAGGAGCCGAATGAAGAAGGCCTCAAATTTTATGACGATCTGTTTGATGAGCTGTTAAAGCATCATATTGAGCCTGTTGTCACCATATCTCATTATGAAATGCCGCTCGGTTTAGTGAAACATTATGGCGGCTGGAAGAATCGCAAAGTCATAGAGTTCTATGAACGCTATGCCAAAACGGTTTTCAAACGCTATCAGCACAAAGTGAAGTATTGGATGACGTTCAATGAAATTAACGTGGTACTCCATGCGCCGTTTACTGGCGGCGGCCTTGTCTTTGAAGAAGGAGAAGAAAAATTAAACGCGATGTACCAGGCGGCACACCACCAGTTTGTGGCCAGTGCTCTTGCCGTCAAAGCGGGACACGAGATCATTCCTGGTTCGAAAATCGGCTGTATGATTGCAGCTACGACAACCTACCCGATGACATCTAAGCCGGAGGATGTCTTCGCGGCACTGGAGAATGAGCGCAAAACACTTTTCTTCTCAGATGTGCAGGCACGAGGCGCGTACCCGGGATATATGAAGCGCTTCCTGGCAGAAAACAATATTGAAATTGAAATGGCTGAAGGCGATGAAGAGATCTTGAAAGAACATACGGTGGATTACATCGGATTCAGCTATTACATGTCGATGGCGGCAAGCACCGATCCGGAAGATCTTGCAAAATCAGGCGGCAACCTGCTGGGCGGAGTCAAAAACCCTTATTTGACATCATCAGAATGGGGCTGGCAGATTGATCCGAAAGGCTTGCGCATCACTCTCAACACCTTATACGACCGTTATCAAAAGCCGCTGTTCATTGTGGAAAACGGCCTTGGCGCTGTCGACAAAGTTGACGAGGACGGCACGATCCAGGACGATTACAGAATCAACTATCTGCGAGAACATTTAATTGAAGCACGGGAAGCCATTGCTGACGGCGTTGATTTAATCGGCTACACATCATGGGGGCCAATTGACCTTGTCAGTGCATCCACTGCGGAAATGAGAAAACGCTACGGCTACATTTATGTTGATCGGGACAATGAAGGAAACGGAACATTAAACCGTATAAAGAAAAAAAGCTTCAGCTGGTATCAGCAGGTCATTGCCACAAACGGAGAGAGTCTCTGACATCTTTTTGAAAACGCATGCACTTCAATTGACAATAACCGGAAGCAGGCGGACAATAAAAGAGAAAGATGAACCACCCACAGTCCGAAAGGCGGGAAGAGCATGTTTAATAAAATGTTAGTTGCGATTGACGGATCAGACATGAGTGCAAAAGCGCTTGATGCCGCAGTGCATCTGGCCAAAGAACAGCAGGCGGAACTAAGCATCCTTCATGTGGGGAGAGAAGCCGTCGTCACGACTTCTTCTCTGACGGGAATTGTCTATGTGCCTGAACACTTTATTGATGAAATCAGGGATGAGGTTAAAAAAGAAGGCATGAAAATTCTTGAGAAGGCAAAAGAAAATGCAGCCGAGAACGGTGTTCAAGCTGAAATCATTTATGCGAATGGCGAGCCGGCGCACGAGATACTAAATCACGCAAAAGAGAAAGGCGTCAGCCTGATCGTAGTCGGCAGCCGGGGCATCAGCGGCCTGAAAGAAATGATGCTTGGAAGCGTCAGCCATAAAGTGTCTCAATTATCAACTTGCCCGGTTTTAATTGTTCGATAGATAAAAATTAAATATCTGATATGGCGAATGGCCAGCATCCGAGACTTACTGTATTTAAATAGCTAGAAGAGAGTTTGCTTTTCCACAATTTCGTAAACTGTTCATTAAACACAATCTTTAAAAATTTGTTTTTATTATAACAACAATATCCAAAAGAGGCGCCCCCTTGATCAGTAAGGGATGACGCCTCTATCTTGTTTGGTTTCAAATATTAGTATATGTTTAGATGCCCCAATATACTTTCCAGTTTTCTATTCATTGTTGCTTTTTATATCTTTATTTCTTTGCTGATTTATTGGCCGGCGCAAACCAGCCGAATAAAGCAATGGCCACTAATACGCCATAGAAGATTAGCGTCCAGGTGGTGCTGTGTGGAAAGTGATGGTCCAGGATTCCAATATCCTCATGGGCAAGGGTAATGACCACCAGTTTGACACCGACCCAGGCCACAATGGCATATGCGGTTGTTTCCAGTGCAGGGCGCTGATTAAGAAGCTTTACAAACCAAGTTGCTGCAAACTTAATCAGGATAAGGCCGGCAATCCCACCTAGGACAACAACAATAAATTGTCCTCCATCCATGCCGCCGAAATCATCAAGTGGTGAATCCGGAAGCCCGAGAGCTAAAGCAACCGCAGCCAGAATCGAATCAATGGCAAAAGCGAGGTCCGCTAAAGCAATTTTCCCGACTGTGGGCCAGAAACCTTTCCCGGCAGCCTCCTCTTTGTCCTCCTCATGAATATTCTCACTTTTTTTCCCGAAACGGGCCTTAATCACATGCTTTAAGCCCAGGTATAGAAGATACGCTGCTCCTATCGCCTGAATCTGCCAGACATTTGCGATAAACGAAATGGCAAAAAGCGCCGCAAACCGGAAGGCAAATGCCATTATGATTCCATAATTTATCGCTTTTTTTTTCTGATCATTGGGTAAATGCTTGGCGATAACTGCCAATACAAGGGCATTGTCAGCCGATAGCAGTCCTTCTAATCCGATTAAGATTAACAATGTCCAGGCATATTCCAGCCAGATAGACTCCATCAACATCTTTCCTTTCTAAAACGTAAAGTGTGCCGTAAAAGTTTCGATATCAACAGTATTACCCTTCTCATTTATAGTTAACTCTATTGAGCAGGTTGGTATTTCTTGGGTTGCTTTTTCTTGCTAACAAAAAAATTCACCTGGAAGGACATTTTTGAACAGATATAGATGTAAAAAATCATCTGCTCATTTCATCGTGCACCTGCAGCTTGAACCATAATGATCTCTCTCCTTAAAAAGCAAATGAGTTTTTTGGCAATTTCCTGTATGATAAAAATATGGAAAATAGAGGATGGAACGTAATGCTAAATTATATGAACAAACTATAGTATGCAAGATTATGTAAAATTATCAAAATGAAAAAAGAAGAAATGTAAAATGGCGAAAAAAAATATAATGATTACTGGGGCAAATAGCGGAACGGCAATCGGCTTTTTGGCGGTAAAATAATTTCTAGCGGACGGTTTTCGGGTCGTTGGAGTAGATATTCAAACGAATAGTTGTCAGAATCTATAGGAAACAGTGAATTTCACATGGAAGAAGCAGACTTGTCTGATGTTCAGCAGGCAGAATTTTTGATACCAAAGCTTGAACATAGCCAATTGATTCCGGACATCTTAATCAACGTAGCAGGAATAAGGAAAATCACCCCTGTTCTAGAATGATCAGCCGAATCATTCAAATAGTCATATACATTAATCTCACAGCAGCCTTTATTCTTTCCCGGGACGCGGCAAGGCTGTGGTCTAAGCTGGGAAAACGAGGCTGTATGATCAATATTGCCTCTGTGTCCGGGCTGATGGCAGAGCCTGTGCGGGCTGCCTATGTGTCTTCCAAGCATGCGGTCATCGGACTGACAAAGCAGTTCGCTATGGAATTCGGGTCAAAGGGAATCAGGGTGAATAGCATTTCACCGGGCGTGATCCAAACAGAATTGACGGATGAGTATTTTCAAGACGATGAAATGGTTCAGCTGATCAAAGATAATCATGCCCTCCATACGTGGGGGCAGCCGAGTGATATCGTTTCCTGTATGAAGTATTTGGCTTCTGATGAGGCGCACTTTATTACAGGCTCAAACTTTGTCATAGACGGCGGCTGGACGGCCGGCAAGAAACTATAATAAAGGGAAAAGTACCTTACAGTTGGGGTGCTTTTTCATATACATAACTGGAGGTAGAATACATTTGATGCAGCAAGACCTCTCAATCATACCAAAACAAAAATCAACAGCCATAATCAAAATGGTCATCTCCATGGTGATTTTCGGTTCCATCGGCTTTTTCTCAGAGCATACCAATCTTCCCTCATTTGAATTGGTCTTTGTCCGCTGCCTTTGCGCGACGCTATTTTTAAGCTTTTGCTGGCTGGTGTCCGGGCAGTATAAAACCGAAAAATGGAGCAAGAGAGAAGTGCTGCAAACATTGGCGTGCGGTTTCTTTCTTGTATTCAACTGGGTGTTCTTGTTTAAGTCTTTTGAAGAAACATCTGTCACGATCGCCATCTCCGTTTATCACCTTGCACCGGTGCTTGTTCTTCTCCTGGGGAGCATCATCTACAGAGAGAAATTAAATGTCATCTCCGTCAGCTCCATTATCATCTGTTTTCTAGGAACTGCGCTGATTTCCGGGATTAACGGCAGCACTTCATTTACACAGCTGATGGGATCAGGAATCATTTGGGCCGTTCTCGCCGCACTGTTTTATGCGTTCACAACTTTATTGGGAAAAGGCATTCACAACCTCAGCCCATACACGACCACCTTCTTGCAAACCGGTTTAGGGGTCATCATCCTGATTCCGTTTATTCATTTTGGTGCTTTTGCCCATCTGTCTCAAGGGAACTGGATTATGGTGGTATCTACCGGTATCATCCATACGGGCATCGTGTATTTACTGTTTTTTGACAGTTTGCGATTTTTATCAACGAAGTTTATTTCAATCATTGTCTTCCTCGACCCGGCTGTCGCGATCGTTCTCGATACCGTCTTCACAGGCTTCCGCCCTGACCTCTATCAAACACTTGGCATCGTGATGATCTTTGCGGGCATGGCTTTGACACTTGTCAGGAGGCAGGGGAAGGCGGATCTGGCGGCTGAGGGTAAGGATATTGAACAAATTCAATAAAGATAGAAAAAATATAAAAAGGCCTAAGAGGCCTTTTTTTGATTCTTAAAATAACATAAACATTCCAGAAAAAACATTGTAATCATATTCCAATGACGCTAACATGTTAAATCAATAATACAGTTATTTCAAATTTCGTAGCGAATCATTTGACACGTGGTGCGGATTTAGATCCCTTTTACAAGATAATATGTTTCTAGATAAGGGATGGAAAAAGGCTTTCTCAATTGCAATTAAGGGGAAAAGTGAATGTACTATTTTATGAAATATCAACTCTCAATGACTATGATTGGGTTAAAAAAGAATATAAAACAATAGAGCATATAATATTCGATGTATTGAAAAATATAGAAAATGAACAATATGAAATGTATTCTTACTCGGTTTCAAATAAGGATAGTAATGATTGTATATACTCTGCGAATTTAAAAACAAATACTTTGTTTAATCATAAAAAAATTTCTTTTATGAAAACATCAGCAGAAGAATACGAAAATACAATTGTTGCTCATGAGAATATCATTTTATTGAAAAAAAACGTTGAGTTAAAAGATATATTGAGCAGAGTTCATTTAACGGAAAAAACACTTGTTAAGGATTTACTGAATGTTGTTTTCTGCCATATAGAAATAATAGATTCCGAGACTATCAGAATAGGTTCAAGAAACAGAGAAAATATTTCAAATATCATTTAACAACTATTCCATTTTGCAGAAAATCCACTGGGTGAATTCTAAATAGAAAAAAAGCTGATATCTTGAGTGATACAAGCTTTTTTTAGAACGATTCTAAACGATGAACGACAAAGAAAACAAGAGGATGATTAGTCAAATTAGAAGAACTTGAGAAATTGGCGACGATAGGAAGTGTGGTCCGTGCAAAAAAGTTTAATCGAAAAACTCGCCGAGAATAAAAGACGTTTGTTGATGAGCGAAATGAAAGAAAAATTAGCCCCTTATGCAGAAAAGGGCTTCACTTATCGTTTTGCCGATCTGATGCAAAGCAAGCAATTGCTTGAGCTGATTTTATCAAATTCAATATCAGCTAACATCCGTCAGGTTGATGCTCCCGGAAAAACGGAAGCGAAACAGCTGATCTTGAAAACATCTCAGTCATATGTTGCTTATGATGACCGGGACGTGCTGCTGTTTCATCAATACAGCAGCGAAATTGGTGCGCTAGTTTGTGCTTTTGGAAAATGTCTCGAGCACCTTGAGGGCTTATTGGAATGTACTGGGTTCGACGAAGGGCTTCTCAATCATAGTTTTATTTTGGTTGAGCCTGAGTGTCAGTTTGGTTTATGTATATTGCACACGGAATATGGCTGTGAGCTTGTATATTGGTAGATTGCTTTCTTAAAAGGAAACCTTTTGGAACATATTTTTTACGAAAAAAACTTCAATATCTAAATATCAGTACGGTGCCTTATATACTAATAACAAATCATTTAGTACTTGAATACGGTGGTGATCAAATTGAGCGAGCCAAATCTAATAGAATGCATAAATAAAATCAAAAGTGTCTTAAATGGACAAACAACAAGAGAAGAAGTGTCAGATTGGGCGGGCACTTATGTTTATGCGGATGACCCCGAAGTAGAAGACGATAGAGTCTGGGATATGTTAATCCTTCTAAGCGGGATTGATTTGAAAGATTCTCCTGAAAATTTTTTGCATCCAACAGATGATTTAAATGATTGGTTAAAACAATATATGGAGTAATTTGTTTTCTGCTTGGTGGTAAGGCGTTATTGATTAAAAAGAGGTAGGAGATGACAATGTACAAAACAATTATTGAATGGGTTGATTATATAGATGAGGGGTGCAGTGTCCTTCATTTAGATTTTAATGTGTTTAAAAAAGAGCTCTCACTTGAAATTAAAGTTGTTGAAGGTGAAGGTGAATACTTGCATAAAATTTTATTTCAAAATGTTGCTTCTGTTTATTTTAATGGAGGTGACGGTGATATAAGATTAGAAAAAATAGATCCAGAGGAATACAATTGGCAAGTATTTGAATTCAGTTATCACCCGGAAGGAATCGGAAATCTATCAAATTCTATAATTCCGGAGTATCAATCAAATGCTAATTTTCTCATTGACATGAACAGAATGCTGATTGCTATAGAAACTGAAACAGTTCGCTTTGATGATCAATCGTTTTATGCATATCATTTAAATCTTAAATAAATCCATTACATAAGAAAGGTTATCAGCCTCACTTTTCTTATACGGCATAAAAGCAGCCATACAAAATGTAAACGGCGATGTCATCGCGATTTAAGACCAAATTGGAAAGTAGCCAAATATCAATACGATTAATGAAACCAGGCTGTAATATCTTATGTCGTGGTCCGTTACTAATAGCTAATAAATGGATTATTCTTATCACTTCATTTCTAACCTGGGAGCATATCAATGAAAAAATTAAACATGAATAAAATCATTAATATAAATACCCAAGATTGTTTTTTCTATGTCGATTCACAAGGTCGTGTCTACATTGGAAAAGGTGTGAAGGGTGATATCACCATTACAATCTATGATCCTTCTGGTGATGTTCGGGATTTTAAAGTGAAAGAGCAGATTGCATACAATGATATTCAGCTCTTTCAACAATGTGCAAATGGCTATGTCTTCGTTTATTACGAATCGTATGAGCCGAAGGTAAAGGTTTTTTCAGAAGAGGGAAGGGTGAAAAGTGCTTTTCACTTGCCTTCCGGGGTTTCCTGCTGTCTTTTGGATGAGAAACAACAGCTTTGGGTCGGTTTATGTGATGAAGGGATTTATCATGATGAGAATCCTAACGGCCATAGTGTGTGGTGTTTTACGTTAGATGGTAAGCAGAAGGAAATGTATATTGATAGAAAGCTTGAAGAAATGGATGCACCGGTTGTAGATGAATGTTATGGGCTTGCAGAAAAAAACGGATTGATTTATATGCTGTATTACGGAGATGCAGTCATTGCCGCATTTGATGAAACGGTTGTGAGAAGGGTGTGGATTCTGTCGGATGAGGCACCTAAATCAGAAGCACTTGATCAGTTCACAGTATCTAAAGAAGGTTTTTGGATCGGGACGGTCAACTGTTACAGAGCAGACCTTAAGCCGTCTCTTTATTTGATTTCTACCGATGTGAGTCAAGAGATGGAAGAGATAACATGCTGTGACTCGAGCGGTGAAGCCCTAGACGTTCAACAGCTGAAACTGACAAGTAACGCTGTTTACGCAGTGACCTCTTCTGGTGTCTATATGCAGGATATCCAATAATGTCAAAGGGTGGGATGATGATGAATTGGCGAGCTTTAAGTCAGACAAAACAAGACAGCATCTGGTCAGAAGTGAACCAACTCATAAAGTGGAAGCCCGGAAGCAGATTTCATCACATCATCCCGCCTGATCCATATCGAGTGTTTGATATCTCAAGCGGGATGAGCAGTAAAGCTGGTCATAATGATGTGAGCAGAGTGCTGAGTGATTTAGAGACTTCTATTTTAAAAGCATTTCAATCATGTACTGGAGAGCAGGATGTAATATACGCATTCGATTGGCAGCATGACGAATATATCTTTAGCCCTCATCAGACAATGCCTAAGGATGAATTTGGCGAATGGCCTGTTCCGGTATTTCCAAACGGAGACTATTATTTCTTTTTTCATCAGGATTTTTCTTGGGGGCTTTTGGGTGATCCGTGGAAATGTACAATCACTGTATTTGGTGAGGAGCTGTTGGAGTCGGTAGATAATGATCCGCCTATCCTGTTTCATATTAGTACAAGTAAACGGAGGTGAAGCATGGGTTTTTGGGAAGAGAAACATAAGAATAAAAAGGTATTAGTAAGTGATGATGGTTTAGATATTTGCCACGACGCCATTGAAGCTTTTCATGCTGTTTACCTTGAACAACTAGATCGCAAGCCCACCCTAAACGAATTTGTTTATACTTTTCTTCAGGTATTAGAATCTGACGGTGATTCATTTTTTAAAGAATTAGAGGGAAAACAACTTACTGATATCAACATAAAGTTGAAAAAGAGGAATACTTTAAGCGAGGTTAGGCCGGGTGCTGTCATTCAAATCCCTTTACAGCAAATCAATCAGTTTACATATGCATTAGTGGCAAAAGGAGATTTGGCAGCAGATAAAAATGATGATGTTCTCATTCAGTATTTTGATATTTTTACAGAGGATCACTTGAGTAAAGATGACATTTTTCTCATGATGGCAGAACAGCAAAGAGCCCTTTTTATTGCGAATACAGGATATACAGGCTTTCTTCAGGGAAACTGGAAGGTTGTTTCCAAGGTGCCGATAGATCTGATGAAGAAATTTGATCATTCTGCTATAACGTTTGTCATGTATGAGGATGGAAAGTATCTCATTAGCCAAGACGATTCATTAGCGGCAGAGAGTGATTTAATAGAAGTTGACAAAAAACAGGGGAAGACCTTTAGCAATCCAATTGGGCTATTTGGTCATTTGAGTATTGAGGATGTACTTAATCAATATTTCAAGGGAACCTCGATGGAGGAATTGATCAAGTATGAGTTGTAAAAAGGGACTTTTATTGGGGAAGAGGTACATATGAGCAGATATTGTCTGGAATATGCTGATTCTGATCTTTTTCTTTTAAATGATTTTTTCAAACAATTCCCTCTCCCTATCACTGAGTATAATTGGGTCATTGGCGATATTTTGAATATGATGGATTTATCCGAGGATAAGAATCATTGGAACGATATCATTGGCGAGCGTGAAGACTATCTTTTTATCACAGGTGAGGAATTTTATCGTATATTAAATGAATTTGAGATTTATGTGATATTTTCTATTTTAACTGCTGTGCCTAAAGAGACGATACCGTACGATTTAACACGAGTTCCGTTTGTTGATGGGAATGCTGACTTTTATGAAGATGACTATAGCTCCCCTGTGAAAGAGTGTGTTTTTGAAGTCGGTTTTTTTGATTCATCAGATCTTATTTTTACCGTTAATGAAGAAGGAATAGAAAGGATGTTAAAGGCTGCATTCCCTGATTTGAAGCCTTACTGTGAGTATGGAGTATAGGAAAGCGTCAACGGAGGAATCAAAATTGGCAACTGAATTGAATATTTCTGGAGTTTCTCCAATTTTGTTACAGCATATCAAGAAATGGCATCTTTATCGAGAAACAGATAGAGACGCCATTTATACGATTGAGTTAGCAGTTGTTTATCATTTCCGTTCAATTATTTTTACATTCAAAGACGTTTCAGCCGTTACGATACGAGATTTGGAAACCCTAAAGGACATGTCTGATGTGCTTCTCCGTATAAAACCGCAGCCGCAAGGCATCTACAGTTGTGGAAGAATGGGAGGAGGAGACGTTCCGCTTTTATTGCCGAAAATATGAGATGACAGAAGAGAGAGGATCACGTGTTTGAAAAACTGAGAAAAAGACAGCAAGAGCTTGAAGAAAAGCCGTATCCTGATGAATTGTACGGCTTTGAAGCGGATATATATGAGTTTTTTATGCTTGTTGCTGGCAGTTTGGGTTATGTGCTGGCGAATAAAAGGATGCCCCGGCATCAGCGGCATTCGTTGGAGAAAAGCTTTTTTGAGCTGTATCCTGACATCCCGCCGGATATGATCAAAAACGATACTGATTTGTATCATCACATTCTTTTGTATGAGCAAGTCAGACAAGAGATTTGCGCTGCGCTATCCAACTAATAAGGAGGATTTTATGGAAAAAACCTCTATAAGCAGTATTGGCAATTTGGACATGATCGAGCTTAAGCCTGACCAAACCGTTATGTCATGCGAACTTGGAGATGCTGAGTCTTTTTATCGTTTTTGGCAGGTGCTTGCCTATGAGCGAATCATGATACAGGTGATAACGGGGGGTTCATTTATAGAAGACCTGTCAGAGTTTTTCAAAGGCTATGCTTACAAAGTGACGAAGCTGGCGAAAAGGCAATTTCATTTCCAATGCGTAGTACATGAAACAGACTGGGGCATTGCAGGTTATCTCTTTCTGCTAGCTTCCATCAATGATGATGTTTTTCTGATCACTGATCCTCAACTGGATAAAAGCTATTTTGCAGAAGGGAAACTCCAATGTCTCACGGACTCAGGCGAACGGATCATGTGGTTTGAACACGATGCTGTAGACATCTATATGGTTGGCGGTAACTAAAAATAGGGGAAATCCATTTGAATATCACAATACGAGAAATTGAAAAAGCATCATGCGGATACAGGTCCATTTACATTAAACGAGTTTTCTCTCTACATGAAAGAAGATGATCAATATATTCATATTCCTGTGTTTGAATTAACACTATCTGCTCAAACCTGTGACATTCATTTGCGGTTTGAAGACATCGGTGCATCGAAGCTGGATGATCTTGAATCTATCGATTCGGTTGAATTGGAGATTTTACCGACTGACGATCAATGGGAAAGACTCCGTTATTATGTGTATGACGAAGAAGACCAAATAAGCTTCTATTGCGGAGGTTGAGATGTGATCAAGTGTGACAAGAAGTCACACTGATTTTCCCCCTTTTGCTTGAGACTCCCCACCTCATTTTTATTCTTCAACGCAATTTTTTTTCTGCCTTCAGCCATCATAAAGAAACAATCACCGAGGAACTGGATCATGGTGGTGTCTACCGGTATCATCCATACTGTTATTGTCTATTTGCTGTTTTTTGACAGTTTGCGATTCTTATCAACAAAATTTATTTCAATTATTGTCTTCCTCGACCCGGCTGTCGCAATCGTACTCGATACCGTCTTTACGGGTTTCCACCCAGACCTCTATCAAACACTAGGCATCGTAATGATCTTTGCGGGTATGGCTTTGACGCTTGTCAGGAGGCGGGGGAAGGCGGATGTGGTTGCTGAGAATTCTCAAATGTAAAGAATATCGAATGATAAAAGCAGCTGTCGAAGGCAGTTGCTTTTGTTTTACAAGCAGAACAGGAAATGAATCTAAAGAAATGAGTCTATAGTCATTATGTATGCGAGATGCATGATAAATCGCCATAATTTAGTATTTTAGGAGGATGCATCATCTTCTAATCATGATTATTATATTTAAAGATGATAAAAGAACTATACGAGAGTGAGAGGAATTACATAATGAAAAAGAAGAAATTGATCATGACCTTCGTTGCTTTTGTTATCGCATTGACAAGCTTTACTGCTATAGATCTTGCCGGTAACAAAGCTCAAGCAAAAGATTGGGTGAAAAGAGGCAGTATTTGGACTACCCATTACCATTCAGGCTCATTCAAAAACTATACGTACTCACCTACATTTCAGATTTTTTATTCAGGTCAAGGAACGAATGCAAGCATTAATGCAAACGGATCTGGGAGCGGGAACATAAAAGCCGAGATGCAACAGAAGACAAGTAAAGGGTGGAAAACCATTAAAACGTTTTATGCAAAGAAAAAGGGTTATACCAACTTGAGCTACAGTAAAGCATCTAAGAGCTATAAAACAAAATACAGATTTAAATTCAGTAATACAGGAACTAAAAAAACGATTAACTATACATTCGCTTCTCTTTATTAAATAGCAAAACCCCAGCCTTCACTCAAGGTTGGGGTTTCTGCGTTTGACTCGCCAAATTCTGAAGACAGCGGCTGCGTAAGTAAGGGTAGCCGGAATAGTGATGGCGATGAGAAAGATAAAAAGGATGTGTATGGTGTTATGAAGTATGGAAGCTTCAGCAGAAATAAGCATACTCCTGATGACAGTGAAAGCCGCGGTAAGACAGAGCATAAACAATGTGATATAGCGAAGGGTATATTCACTTTGTTTATATTTTTCAATCATAGTTGAACGGTCGGAGTAAATCGGCTTCGTTCCGGGTGCAGCGGCAAAGATATGTGTGGTGTATTCAGAACAAACATGCTCCCATCCGGCATTTTCGAATATTTCAAGGTATTCATCCATGTTGTGATCATCGACGGCACGATAGTCTAAGCTGTAGATCAGGTTTTGCGGTTCAGCTTTTTTAAGTTTATACCCCATAAACGCAAATGAATCGAGCAACCATCCTTTGCTGGCCATATCACTTAGTCTCTTCATATCCTTTTCTTCTGAAAACGCCAATCCTTCAGACATCATATATTTTTTCTGTTTCATGACTGATCCCCTTTCAATTGTTGAAAAGCGCGTTCACCGTGTTCCGCCATCACTTTTCTGCGCTGAATTTCTTTTTTCAGCAATTCTTGGCCGTTTCGTGTCGTTTGGTACACTTTGCGGCGCGGGTTTTCATTGTTGACAAGCTCAATGATCTCTTCTTGCAGTAGCTTCTTTAACAATGTATATAAGGTAGCCGGGCCGATCGTAAAGGAGTCATCGGTCATGTCTTCAATCTCCTGCATGATCGAATATCCGTGTTTTGGCTCCAGCAAGGTTAAGACAATATAATAGGCTGGGTCGGTAAGCTGATCCATTTCCTGCGGACGTTGCTTTGGCAAGTGGTCACCTCATCTCTTATATCAATAAATGATATATCACTTATTGATATAATAAAATCTTCCTTTTTATTTGTCAACGCAATTTTTTTCTGCAATCAGTCATCATAAAGAAACAATCACCGAGTATGCATTAATGTATGCGTTTTCATAGAGGGGGTTTCTTGATGAAAAAATGGATGACTGCGGTTTTTGTGATGATGTTGATGTTGTGTTTCGGCGAAATTAAGAGTATGAAAGCTGCGGAGCCGAAGGTATATCAGTTTGACTTTGGAAGCGGTTCGGTTGAGCCTGATTACATTGGTGTCAGGGCGTCTAATCGCTATGACCGGTCAAAGGGCTACGGTTTTCAGACACCGGAGAATATGAAGGATGTGGCGGCGTCCGGGACTGGTGTGAAGAGTGATGCGGTCCAATTTTTGACGTATGGGACGAAAAGCGACAATACGTTTAATGTGGATCTTCCGAATGGCCTTTATGAGGTGAAGGTGACGCTCGGCAATACGGCAAGGGCCAGTGTGGCAGCAGAGGGTGTGTTTCAGGTCATCAATATGACAGGTGACGGTGCGGAGGATACGTTCCAAATTCCTGTCACCGACGGGCAGCTGAATCTGCTGGTGACAGAGGGGAAGGCAGGCACCGCTTTTACGCTCAGCGCCTTAAAAATCAAGAAATTGTCTGATCAGCCGGTAACCAATCGAACTATTTATGTCGGCGGCGATTCGACGATGTGCAATTATTATCCGCTCAACAGCAGCAAGCAGGCGGGCTGGGGGCAGATGCTGCCTCACTATATCGACAAACACACCTTTCAAGTGAGAAACATGGCGTCTGGCGGGCAGATCGCGAGAGGGTTTCGAAATGACGGTCAGCTCGAGGCGATCTTGAAGTACATCAAACTGGGTGATTATTTTATCTTGCAGCTGGGCATTAATGACACAAATCCGAAGCATAATGAATCCGAAGCGGAGTTTAAGGAGATTATGCGTGATATGATCCGTCAGGTGAAAGCGAAGGGTGCGGAAGTCATCCTATCAACACCTCAGGGCCGGGCGACAGATTTTACTTCTGAAGGCATCCATACGTCTGTAAACCGATGGTACAGGGCTTCTATTTTGGCTTTAGCCGAAGAGGAAAAAACGCACCTCATTGATTTGAATGTCCTCAGCTCGGCGTACTTTACATCAATCGGTCCGGAAAAAACACTCGCGCTGTATATGGACGGAGATACGCTGCATCCGAACCGCGCGGGAGCCGACGCACTGGCGCGACTAGCTGTTGAGGAGTTAAAACGCCAGGGAATCGATGGCTTTTAATACGTCATTTTTCGGCAAAACACATATGCCTTCGCCAATTAGAGTATAATGAGAACATCTGCAAGAGACAGGAGTTTATACATGAGTCATTTTAAAAACTATCAAATCAGTCATGACATTTTACGAGCATTAGAAGGACTGGGATATACAGAACCGACCAAGGTGCAGCAGAGCGTGATCCCCGCTGCCCTTGAACGAAAAGATCTTGTCGTCAAATCACAGACGGGAAGCGGGAAAACGGCTTCGTTCGGGATTCCTCTCTGTGAGCTGGCGGATTGGGATGAAAACAAGCCGCAGGCGCTTATTTTAACACCGACCCGTGAGCTGGCGGTTCAAGTAAAAGAGGATATCACGAACATCGGGAGATTTAAACGAATCAAAGCGACAGCCGTGTTTGGAAAGTCCTCCTTTGATAAACAAAAAGCTGAACTGAAGCAAAAAAGCCACATTGTTGTCGGCACGCCGGGACGTGTCTTGGATCATATCGAAAAGGGCACGCTGCCGTTAGACCGTCTTTCCTATTTAGTCATTGATGAAGCGGATGAGATGCTGAATATGGGCTTTATCGAGCAGGTGGAGGCGATTATCAAGCATCTTCCGGTTGAGCGCACGACGATGCTGTTTTCGGCGACGCTGCCGGAGGATATTGAGAAATTAAGCCGTCAATACATGCAAAACCCGGAGCATATTGAAATCAAAGCGGCCGGCTTAACCACCAGGAATATTGAACATGCGGCGATTCAAGTAAGAGAAGAGAATAAGTTTGCTTTGCTGAAAGATGTGCTGATGACGGAGAATCCCGACAGCTGCATCATTTTCTGCCGGACGAAAGATCATGTCAATCAGCTGACCGATGGATTGGATGACTTAGGATATCCATGCGATAAAATTCACGGCGGAATGATTCAGGAAGACCGGTTCGACGTCATGAATGAATTTAAACGGGGCGAGTATCGTTACCTGGTCGCGACAGATGTCGCCGCGCGCGGGATTGATATTGAAAATATCTCCCTTGTCATCAACTATGATCTGCCGCTTGAAAAGGAAAGCTACGTCCACCGCACGGGCCGGACGGGGCGTGCAGGAAACAAAGGAAAGGCCATTTCGTTTGTCACGGCCTTCGAAAAACGGTTTTTAGCCGACATAGAAGAATATATCGGGTTTGAGATTCAAAAAATAGAAGCCCCTTCTCAAGAGGAAGTGGCAAAGAAGAAACCTGATTTTCTAGCTAAATTGAATGACCGTCCGGAAACCAAAAAGGACAAAAGCGAAGAGCTGAATAAAGACATTATGAAGCTGTATTTTAACGGCGGAAAGAAGAAGAAAATCAGAGCCGTTGATTTTGTAGGAACGATTGCCAAAATTGATGGTGTGTCAGCTGATGACATCGGCATTATCACGATCATGGATAACGCCTCTTACGTGGAGATTTTAAACGGAAAAGGCCCTCATGTTCTCAAAGTGATGAAGAACACAACCGTCAAAGGGAAAAAGCTCAAGGTGAATAAAGCGAATAAATGATGAATGACCTGCTCCCGGTTAAAGGGGCAGGTCATTTTGCTGCTGGCTGACATCGGCACTGTTCTCTTCCGGCACAAAGGCGAGGATGACGATTCCGATCACAAACAAAATGATCAGACTGAACACCGCAGTCGAGGATTTCCCGGTCAGCTGGGCGGTAACGGCAATGAGCAGAGGCCCCATAATTGAGGCGAATTTTCCGAAAATGTTGTAAAAACCGAAGAATTCATTAGCGTGGCGCTTTGGCACAAGCTTGGCGAAATAGGAACGGCTCAGGGCTTGAATACCGCCTTGCGAGGTGGCGACAAGCATAGCCAGTATCCAGAAATCAAGCGTTGTCTCCATAAAATAGGCATACACGCAGACGATCATATAAATGACGATCCCGACGTACAGCATTGTCTTCCCCGTGAAGCGTTCTGCCAGTTTTCCGTATACAATCGAGAACGGCGCGGCGACGACCTGGGTGACAAACAGGATGATCAGGAGGCTTGTGGGGCTGATCCCTAAATCAGATCCATAGGATGTCGACATCGTAATAATGGTGCCGACTCCGTCGATATAAAAGAAATAAGCAAGCAAAAAGAGGAACAGCGCCCGGTACTGCTTAATCCGCTTCATCGTTTGGCCGAGCCGCTTAAAGCTGTTGATGACGATATGAGGTTCTCTTTTGATGTAATAGCGCTGATGGACATGCTTCAGCATCGGGATGGTAAACAGCCCCCACCAGGCAGCCGTTATGAAAAAGGACAATTGGCTTGCGGCAGATACAGACATCGGAATCGTCTCTGCTTGTGCAAGCAGGATGACAGCAATGCTGATGATAAATGGAATCGTGCTTCCAATGTATCCTAAGCCAAAACCCCGTGCAGAGACGAGATTCATCCGTTTTTCTGAAGTGACGTCAACGAGAAAGGCATCATAAAACACGTTGGCGCCGGAAAAACCGATAGCCGATATCGTATAAAACAGCAACAATAGCAGCCAATGTTCACTCGGGATAAAGGCAAGCATCGCGGTACTGGCGACACCGGCTGACACAAAGAAACCGAAGAACTTTTTTTTGCACCCTTCATAGTCGGCGATCGTGCCTAAAATCGGCCCGAGCATGGCGAGAATAAACGTTGAAATCGCAATGGTATAGCCCAAATAGGCAGTCGATTGGGCAGCGCTGACACCGCTTTCCGCAACCGCTGATTTATAAAATAACGGAAACACCGCAGTGGTCACCACAATCGAATAAGCAGAATTTGCCCAGTCATATAAAACCCAGCTGTTTTCTTGTTTCGTAAAACGTTTCATCATCAGAGCCCCTCTCCGGTAACGATACTTCTATTGTACGAGAAATAGGCCTGAAAAGAATGGAATTGGCGTTATTTTTTACAAAATATTTATGTTTTTGCCCTTCAAATCATACTTTTGATTTATTGTTCGGCGCAGGTTTATCTGGTACCATTTATCTATATTTTTTGTATTTTCCAGAAGAGGAGCAGCAGAGAGGAGACAAAGCATGAGGCGAATAGGCTTGTGTATAAGCCTGCTGGTCACAGTTCTTGCGATGAGCGCATGCGAAAGTGAAGGTGAGGCTCAGACGTTTGCAGATCGTGATCAAAAGATGGTAAAACAAACCGCAGCCAAACCGATGAGCAATAAGAAAAAGCAGGACTTCCAAGCCCTCCCGAGCGATAGGCAGCTGGCCGTTGTATTCAGTTCCATGATACACGTAAGCGAAGCATTTGATTATGGAATCGGCAATCCTGAATACTTCGTCCGGAGCAGCATGACTGAAGAAGAAGCAGACATTGCGAAGGAGAACCTTGAATCGATTCAACTCGAAAACAAACCGCTCAAAAAACAAAACAGCGAGGCATTCGCTTTGCTTCAAAAAACCCGCAATCAAGAAAAGAGCCGCAACGACATTCAGCAGCTAAAAGAAAATAGAGACGCCTTTTTTGAGATCACAGACAGTATGATCAAACTCATCAGCCAAGTCACACCGAAAAACGCGAAGAAGACAAGACAGCAGCTGGATCAGCTGAAAAAACAATATACGCAATACAGCGCCGAAAGCGTCAAAATCATGAACAGCATTGTTAAGAAGCAGGGAGCTGACAAAGAATCATTTGAACGCCATCTGGAGGAGCTGCTTCAAAAACAGCCCGGGCAGCCGGTGCTGAGTGAATTGTATTAACCTGTCTCGTCTTTCCCTGATGATATTGACCTAGTACAAAAAGAATGTACAATCAAGGTGTAGTCTGTTCTTAGTTGATTGGAGGGACATGTCATGAAAATTGCGAAGGTGATCAACAATAACGTGATCAGCGTGGTCAATGAACAGGGAAAAGAATTGGTCATCATGGGCAGGGGGCTCGCGTTCCAGAAAAAGTCCGGCGATGATGTCGATGAAGCCCGCATTGAGAAGGTGTTTACGCTCGATAACAAGGATGTATCAGAAAAATTCAAAACCCTTTTGTATGATATACCGATCGAGTGTATGGAAGTATCCGAAGAGATTATCAGCTATGCGAAACTCCGGCTCGGCAAAAAGCTCAATGACAGCATCTATGTGTCGCTGACCGATCATATTAACTTTGCTATCCAGCGCAATCAGAAAGGGCTTGATATCAAAAACGCCTTGCTGTGGGAAACAAAGCGGCTGTACAAAGATGAATTTGCGATCGGCAAAGAAGCACTGGAAATGGTAAAAAACAAGACTGGCGTGTCTCTGCCGGAGGATGAAGCAGGCTTTATTGCCCTGCATATCGTAAATGCCGAGCTGAACGAAGAGATGCCCAATATCATCAACATTACAAAAGTCATGCAAGAGATTTTGAGTATCGTAAAATACCATTTTAAGATTGATTTCAACGAAGAATCTCTTCACTATTATCGGTTTGTCACCCACTTAAAGTTTTTCGCGCAGCGTCTTTTTAACGGTACACACATGGAAAGCCAGGACGATTTTTTGCTGGAGACGGTGAAAGAAAAGTACCATCGCGCGTATGAATGCACGAAGAAAATCCAAAACTACATTGAGCGGGAGTATGAACACAAGCTCACCAGTGACGAGCTGCTGTATTTAACGATTCACATAGAAAGGATCGTCAAACAAACATAATGAAAGCGTTGACATTTTTATTTTCTTGTGTTAATTTTTTCTTACATTCAACATACGGTGATATTAGGATTGTTACTGATAAGCAGGCAAAACCTAAATTACAATGAGTGCGGATGATCTCTGTCTGTGCTGATGGTAATTTAGGTTTTTATTTTTTTCAGAGGGATGGTGATGACGGCGTTTTACAGAAAAAAACGAATGATGGCGTTTCATAGGATTGTTACTGGTCAGGCAGGCAAAACCTAAACTACTTGTTCCTATTGCGATAGGGGTAGTTTAGGTTTTTTATTTTTTAGCAGAAGGGATGAGAGGAAAATGGGGATTCAAGCAGCGGCAAAAAATATACTACAGCTGGTTGGCGGGGAAGAAAATGTGCGTTCCCTTGTACATTGTGCGACACGCCTGCGTTTTACACTAAACGACCGATCGAAAGCAGATAAAGATAAAATCGAAGCTTTGGATGAAGTCGTAACTGTAGTGGAAAGCGGAGGACAGTTTCAGGTCGTGATCGGCAATCACGTTTCAGAGGTGTATCAAGAGATTGGAAGAATGTCTCATCTGCTGAATGATGACCGAGCTGAACGTTCTGCCCAGAAAGGAAATCTGTTCGGACGGCTTGTTGATATCGTATCGAGCATTTTTACACCCTTACTTGGCGTGATGGCAGGAGCGGGAATTTTAAAGGGCCTGCTGATGATATGTACAAATGCCGGCTGGCTCAAACCAGAGGAAACCACTTATACGATACTGTATGCCGCTGCGGACAGCCTGTTTTATTTTCTTCCGCTCTTGCTGGCTATTACCGCTGCCCGAAAGTTTGGCGCGAATCTATTTGTTTCTGTCACGGTTGCCGGGGCGCTTATCTATCCAACGATCATTGAGCTGAAGAACGGCAATGCAGAAACGGACTTTTTCGGGATTCCAGTCGTGTTAATGAACTATACATCAACTGTGATCCCGATCATTTTGGCGATTTTTGTGATGAGTTATGTTGAGAAGTATTTGAACCGGGTGATTCATGATAGTGTGAAAACCTTCATTACCCCGCTCGTTTGTCTTGTAACCATTGTACCGCTCACATTAATTGTATTCGGCCCGATTGGGGTAAACGCGGGAAATGCCATCGCGTCTGCGATTCTGGCAATCTTCAGCTTTAACCCGATGCTGGCCGGCGCCGTGATCGCGGCACTCTGGCAGATTCTCGTCATCTTTGGCATCCACTGGGGGATTGTGCCGGTCATTTTAAATAACATTGCGGTCAATGGACAGGATTCGATTAAACCGGCTACAGCGGCAGCTGTATTTGCACAAACAGGAGCTGCAGTGGGTGTCATGTTGAAAACGAAAAACAAAAAATTAAAGGCGCTTGCCGGTTCCGCTGCTGTCACAGGGATTTTTGGCATTACAGAACCGGCCGTTTACGGCGTCACGCTCAGGCTGAAAAAACCTTTTGTATGCGGTGTCATTAGTGCGGCCGTTGGCGGGGCGATTATCGGGCAGGCTCACAGCGTCGCCATCGCTTCAGGCGCACCCGGTCTATTGACGATCCCGATTTTCTACGGACAGGGCTTTGCCGGTTTTATCTTGGGAATCTCGGTATCTTTTATTCTATCAATCATCCTAACGTATATTGTTGGGTTTGAAGATCCTGCAGAACAAACAGATATCAAAGCAGAGCCAACTGCACCCGCAGTCCGCCGGGAAGAGATCAGCAGTCCGTTAGAAGGAAAAGTGATTCCGCTAACAGAAGTGGAGGATAAAGTGTTTGCGTCTGAGACACTCGGAAAGGGAATAGCGATTTTGCCGGAGAAAGGCAGACTCGTCGCACCAGCGGATGGCGTGATATCAACCGTTTTTCCGACTGGCCATGCATTTGGAATGGTGACTGATCAGGAAACAGAAATCCTCATTCACCTCGGATTTGATACGGTGAAGCTGGAGGGTAAGCACTTTTATCCTAAGGTCGTACAGGGACAAACCGTCAAACAAGGAGACTTGCTTGCTGAATTTGACCTGGATGACTTACTAAAGGCGGGATTTGATATGAACACGCCGATCGTCATCACAAACGCAGATCAATATACCGACGTCATTCAAACAGATCAAAAGCAAGTCAAAATAGAAGAAAGAATCTTTTCTTTAATCTAAAACCATTGGAGGAACAGACAATGAACTATAAAACACTTGCAGCATTTCCGGAGAATTTTTTGTGGGGAGCATCAACTTCTGCCTATCAAGTGGAAGGCGCGTGGAACGAAGATGGAAAAGGCCCGTCAGTGATTGACGCACGCGACAGCTATCCAGAGGGAACAACTGATTTTAAAGTCGCCAGCGACCATTACCATCGCTATAAAGAAGACGTTGCGCTGTTTGCCGAAATGGGCTTTAAAGCGTACCGTTTTTCCATTGCATGGACGCGGATTATTCCTGACGGTGACGGAGACATTAATCAAAAGGGAATTGAATTTTACAGCAACCTGATTGATGAGCTGCTCAAATATAAGATCGAACCGATTGTTACGATGTATCACTTTGATCTGCCGAATGCCCTGCAGAAAAAAGGCGGCTGGTCGCAAAGAGCCACAATTGATGCGTTTGAACGGTATTCCAAGGTGTTGTTTGAGCACTTCGGTGACCGTGTGAAGTACTGGCTGACCATCAACGAACAAAACATGATGATCCTTCATGGCAGCGCTTTAGGCACACTTGATCCGAATCTCAAAAACCCGAAAAAAGAGCTGTATCAGCAAAACCATCACATGCTGGTGGCGCAGGCAAAAGCCATGAACCTCTGCCACGACATGCTGCCGGAAGCTAAAATCGGCCCTGCTCCGAATATCGCGCTCATCTACCCAGCGTCTTCAGAACCGGAGGATATTGTGGCGGCTTTCAACTATAATGCGATTCGGAACTGGCTCTATTTAGACATGGCAGTTCATGGGCGCTACAATACGACGGCGTGGGCTTATATGAAAGAAAAAGGCTATACGCCAGTCATTGAAAATGGTGACATGGAGATTCTGCAATCTGCGAAACCTGATTTTATCGCCTTTAACTACTACACCTCTCAAACAGCGGCAGCGAGCAAAGGCGACGGATCGGATGAAGTGGCACGCGGAGGAGACCAGCATTTGAAAACGGGAGAAGACGGTGTCTACCGCGGCAGCAGCAACCCGCATTTGAAGAAAAATGACTTCGGCTGGGAGATTGACCCGGTTGGTTTCCGATCCACGCTGAGAGAAATCTATGACCGTTACCAGCTGCCATTGATCATCACAGAAAACGGGCTTGGCGCTTTCGATCAATTAGAAGAAAATGATACGGTCAATGACGATTACCGCATTGATTATTTAAAACAGCACATCGAACAAATTCAATGGGCCATCACAGACGGTGTCGATGTGTTAGGCTACTCTCCATGGTCAGCCATTGACTTGATTTCTACGCATCAGGGCTGCTCGAAACGCTACGGCTTCATTTACGTCAACCGTGATGAATTTGATCTGAAGGATCTGCGCCGAATCCGCAAGAAAAGCTTTTATTGGTATAAAGAGGTGATTGCTTCAAACGGTGAAGTGTTGAAGGGGAGTTAAAAATATAAAAATTATGAACATCGATTCATAAATGTCTTCCATGTATAATTCCGAAGACCAACTATTTGATCCTTCATCTGTTCTTGACGAATAACCCTGACGACATTTTTTCTTCGGCCTTCGTCAGATCGAACACGGATCACATGGATTTTGTCTGGAACAGGCAGGACTATGACTGCTTGCATCCGACTAATTTTCGGAAGAATTCCTTCCTTTTCATAAAACCGCAGCGTTGAAGAAGGAATACCAAACATGTTCTTTACTTATTGAATTCGATACATCTCATCACCTTCATTTTGTTAAAGTTGGGTCTAAGTATAATCCAAAGATGCAAAGCCAAATTAATTATCAATCTAAAAATGATAGTTACAGGATTCTTGGATTCGTTATTATCATTATTATGACCGATGTTCCCTTTTAAAAGAATCATGTATGATCGATACAGAAAACGCTTTCGAAGAAAGGGGAATATCAACATGTCCTATCGTATGAAACGAGTGTTGTTGTTTCTTGTCACTGGATTGTTTATGAGTTTGTCTGCAATCACTTCTACTGCCTCGGCTCAAACAGGCGGATCGTTTTTTGACCCTTTTAACAGCTATAACTCCGGTTTATGGCAAAAAGCAAATGGTTATTCAAATGGAAATATGTTCAACTGCACTTGGCGTGCAAATAACGTATCCATGACGTCATTAGGTGAAATGCGTTTGGCGCTAACAAGTCCATCTTATAACAAGTTTGACTGCGGGGAAAACCGGTCTGTTCAAGCATATGGCTATGGACTTTATGAAGTCAGAATGAAACCAGCTAAAAACACAGGGATCGTTTCATCGTTCTTCACATACACAGGCCCAACGGATGGAACTCCTTGGGATGAGATTGATATTGAATTTTTAGGAAAAGACACAACAAAGGTTCAATTTAACTATTACACAAATGGTGTAGGAAACCATGAGAAGATAGTGGATCTCGGATTTGATGCGGCTAATGCCTATCATACGTATGCGTTCGATTGGCAGCCAAACTCTATTAAATGGTATGTCGATGGGCAATTAAAACATACTGCGACAAGCCAAATCCCGACAACACCAGGAAAGATTATGATGAACTTGTGGAATGGTACGGGTGTCGATGAATGGCTCGGTTCCTACAATGGTGTAACACCGCTATACGCTCATTACGACTGGGTGCGTTATACAAAAAAATAATGTCAAATGTGATAAGAGCCTGCTGGCTCAATATAGCCAGGCTCTTATGATTGTAGTGAGAAGTTGTTGGCATGAATATCTTCTATTCACTCAAAATATCCTATGTGATATATATTTTGATCTTGGGTTTTCGGATGATACAGAACAAAAGGATTTCCGCCAGCGGAAATCCTTTTCTTATTAAAACGAGATAATCCCAATCAAAAGTGCCGCAATCGTCATGACAATCGTTGTCCCCACGGCCCATTTAATGGTGAATTTTTGATGGTCGCCAAAGCTGACGCCTGCCATTCCGACCAATAGATAGGTGGAAGGCACAAGCGGGCTGAGCAAATGCACGGGCTGACCCAGCAAGGAGGCCCTTCCGATTTCAGCGGCGTCTATTCCGTAAGCGGAAGCGGCTTCTGCAATGATGGGAAGGACACCGAAGTAAAAGGCGTCATTCGACATAAAAAAGGTGAATGGCATGCTGACAATGGCAGTGATCAAAGGCAGGTGCGGGCCCATGGCATCAGGGATGAGTGAAACGAGAGAATGTGCCATCGCATCGACCATTTTTGTGCCGGAGAGAATGCCTGTGAAAATACCAGCCGCAAACACCATGGACACAACGTTTAACGCATTTCCCGCATGCGCCGAGATCCGTTTCTGCTGCTCTTTGACATTTGGATAGTTGACCATCAAGGCGATGGCGAACGCGATCATAAAAAGAACAGGGATCGGAAGCAGGCTGGTGATCAGAGCGGCCATCAGAGCGATAGTCAGCAGCAGGTTAAACCATTGGAGAGCGGGACGCTTAAGCGGCGCTGCATCCGGATCGGAGGACGGCGCGTGTTCAATCGAAATGACGCCTAGCCGCTTTCGCTCTTTCTTTCCGAGGATATAAGCAACGGCGATCACCCAGAGAACGCCGGCGATCATAGCGGGAATCAGCGGCGTGAAGACCTCCGACGTGTCCAATTTTAAGGAAGCCAAAACCCTCGCTGTCGGCCCGCCCCACGGAATAATGTTCATGACCCCAGAACCGAGCATTGCAATTCCCGCTAAGACCAAACGGTTCATGCCGAGCCGTTTGTAAAGAGGCAGCATCGCCGCAATGGTAATCATATAGGTTGTTGTCCCATCCCCGTCCAGCGAAATGGTCATCGTCAGAACCGCGGTGCCGACGGCGATTTTTAACGGATCTCCTTTGACAAGCGAAAGGATTTTGGCAATGAGAGGATCGAACAAACCTGAGTCAATCATAATGCCGAAATAAAGGATGGCGAATAACAGCATGATGCCGGTAGGAGCGAGGTCTGTTACGCCCTGAATCATCATCTCGCCAAGATCTTTGCCAAATCCGCTGATCAGGGCAAACACAACAGGAACAACAATCAACGCAATAAGAGCGGAAAGCCGGTTAGACATAATAAGGTACATAAAGACAATCATCATCACAAAACCGAGTATGGCAAGCACGATATGACCTCCCCCATTTAACAGCACATTTTTAGTAAGCGCTTCCACGTTTTCTTTTTGAGAAGAAGGCTTATTTCAAATGTGTATGACCTCATCCTGATATGTAGACCTAAAATCCTATTGAGCGGATTAGCAGTTTATATGAAGATTGCCACGGGTAAATGTGCTGTAGAATGTTTCGTTTTAAAAAGGGGGAACAGACATGAGTGATGATCAAAACAAACGTGTAAATGAACACTCAAAGGATGAGCAGCTTGAGCAGTACAGGGTCGATAACGGCGGGAAGAAAATGACGACAAACCAAGGTTTGCGGGTGTCAGAGGATGAGCACTCGTTAAAAGCCGGGGTTCGCGGCCCGACGCTGATGGAGGATTTTCACTTCCGGGAGAAAATGACGCACTTTGACCATGAGAGGATTCCGGAGCGTGTTGTGCATGCGCGCGGGTATGGCGTGCATGGCTTTTTTGAGGTTTACGAGCCGATGACCGAGTATACACGGGCCAAATTTCTTCAGGACCCTTCAGTGAAGACACCTGTATTTGTCCGGTTTTCAACTGTTGCGGGTTCTAAAGGCTCCGCAGACACAGTGCGGGACGCCAGAGGTTTTGCGACGAAATTTTATACTGAAGAAGGAAACTATGATCTTGTAGGAAATAACATCCCGGTGTTTTTCATTCAGGATGCGATCAAATTTCCGGATTTGGTTCACGCGTTTAAGCCTGAACCTCACAATGAAATGCCTCAGGCCGCGACCGCTCATGATACGTTTTGGGATTTTGTCGCCAATAACCCTGAGTCGGCTCACATGGTGATGTGGACGATGTCTGACAGAGGCATTCCTCGCAGCTACAGAATGATGGAAGGCTTCGGCGTTCACACGTTCCGATTTGTCAATGAACAAGGAAAGGCGCGTTTTGTGAAATTCCACTGGAAGCCGGTGCTCGGCGTGCATTCTCTCGTATGGGATGAAGCGCAGAAAATTGCCGGAAAAGATCCCGACTTCCACCGCCGCGACCTGTGGGAAACGATTGAAAACGGCGGCACGGTTGAATATGAGCTCGGCGTGCAGATGATTGATGAAGAAGATGAATTCCAATTTGATTTTGATATCCTTGATCCGACAAAGCTGTGGCCGGAAGAGCTCGTACCGGTGAAGATCATTGGGAAAATGACGCTGAACCGCAACCAGGATAATGTGTTTGCGGAAACAGAACAAGTCGCATTCCATCCGGGAAATGTCGTGCCGGGCATCGATTTTACCAATGACCCGCTATTGCAGGGACGGCTTTTCTCTTATACGGACACACAGCTCATCCGTCTTGGCGGTCCGAACTTTCATGAGCTTCCGATTAACCGGCCGGTATGTCCGTTCCATAACAATCAATACGACGGCTATCACCGGATGACGATCAATAAGGGGCCGGTCGCTTATCATAAAAACTCTCTGCAAAACAATGACCCGTCGCCTGCGACAGCTGAAGAAGGCGGCTACGTCCACTATCAGGAGAAAGTCGAGGGCAAAAAAATCCGCCAGCGGAGCGACAGCTTCAACAATTATTACTCACAGGCGAAGCTGTTCTGGAACAGTATGTCTCCTGTCGAGAAGCAGCACATCATCTCTGCTTTCTGCTTCGAGGTCGGGAAGGTCAAAAGCAAGGACGTGCAGCGGCAGGTCGTTGACGTCTTCAGCAATGTGGATGCAGGCTTAGCAGAAGAAATCGCCAAAGGAGTGGGCGTGGCGCCGCCGGCGAAACGGAAAGCATCAAAAGAAATTCTTACCTCACCTGCGTTAAGCCAAGCCCGTACAGTGAAAACAGCGTCAACGAGAAAAGTCGCTGTTCTCGCCGGAAACGGATTTCATGAAAAAGAGCTGCAAACAGTGCTGGACGCCTTAAAGCAAGAAGGGATCACAGCGGATATCATCAGCCAAACGCTGGGGTACATCACAGGCGGCACCGGACAGCAGCTTGAGGCCGGCGGCACGTTCCTGACGGCTGATTCTGTTCTGTATGATGCCGTCTATGCCGCAGGAGGACCGGAGTTAAAAGGCAACAAACAAGCGATGGCGTTTATAAGAGAAGCATACAACCACTATAAGGCGATCGGTGCAGCGAACGAAGGAATTGATCTTTTTCAATCAGCTGTCGGGACAACAGAGGGGCCGGGCATCGTGACTGCGAAAGATGAAGCGGACTACACCGCCTTCAGCAACGCGTTTATCGAGGCCGTCGCCGCTCACCGCCATTGGGATAGACGAATTTGATCCGCTCCTGTATCTTAAAGGAAGATACTTTTCATAAGGAGCATGACAAATGAACGAAAAACAACTCGCTGAAGCTTACGAACGCGATGAAAATATGATGATTTTGGTGTTTGCCCAATGGTGCGTGAACCATGATCTTGATCCGGTGGAGCTGTACGCCAAAGCATATCCGCAGCAAAAGCTGAATGAAAGCTTGAAAAAAACCATGGACGAACTGGTCGTGCCCAAACACGAATCAGAACACATTCCGGATCAGACCGTCATTGCGGTGTTAGAGATGTTTGGAAATACAGATTTGGCACAAGCGGTTCACGAAGCAATTGCTGAGCGTAAACAATAAAAAAAGAGACATATTGTGTCTCTTTTTTTATTAGAAAAATCGAGCTATTAGACCTAGAAACTTCTTTTCACTTCCATCAGTCTATAAAAGTGTACCTTGCAGAAAAAAGGGAATAATAAGCAATGCACATCAAAGGAGGAGATCGTATGAAATGGAATAACATGCTGAAAGCCGCGGGGATTGCAGTTTTGCTTTTTGCTGTATTTGCATATGCGGCCCCATCATCAAAAGCAGCTCAAGAGAAAACACCGACTGTCAGCAGCCATACGTACAAAAAGATCAAGGAATTAAAGTATCCACAGGTGCATCACATCGGAAATGCCGCGTTTGAAAAGAAAATCAATCAAGAGCTGAAAGCCTACATTGAACAATCGTATCAGGAATACCTGAAAAACAAAAAAGCAGGCGAACAGCAGGGATTCAAAGCGGAATATCAAACATCCTTCAGCGTCAAATACAATGCGGCAGGCAAGCTTAGCATTCAAACGCTCAATTATATTTATTCAGGCGGCGCCCATGGTTTAACATCTGTTCAGTCCTTCAACTATGACTTGAAAGCACAAAAGCGGGTGACACTGAATCAGATTCTGAACTCCAAAACAAAAATCAGCAAAACGAAAGACTACCTATACAGCTATATCAAAAAACATGACACGCTGTTTTTCCCTGACGTAAAGAAAGAGGATATTATCCTTAACCAAGACACAACGTTTTACTTTACGAAAAACGGGATCGCCATCGTCTTCGGCCAGTATGACTTGGGACCTTATGCAGCCGGAATCCGTGATGTGCAGGTGCCTTCCTCTATTTATCAATAATCAAAAGAGCCATATCCGCAAAGGGATATGGCTCAATGTTTCTACCACACAAACAGGCCGACAATCGCAGCACTTAGTAAAGATACCGCAATTCCGCTGACGAGCAATTTCCACACGTTTTTCCCAATGACCGTTGACTTTTCGCCGTCAAGGATCGAGTTGTACGTACCATAAATCATGCCGACTGTACTGAAGTTGGCAAATGACGTCAGGAATGTCGTCGCCACCGCAACTGTGTGAGGCGGAAGTGATTTGAGATTTTCTTTCAAGTCAAGCATCGCAACAAACTCGTTCGTTGCCAATTTCATTCCCATCAGCTGAGCGACGTACATCGCATCGTGTACCGGCAGCCCAAGCAGGAATGCGAAAGGACTGAAGAGATAAGCAAAAATCGTCTGGATGGTGAGGCCGTGTACGAAAACGCCAAGAATGCCATTGATTGCTGACGTTAATGCGACATATCCGATCACCATTGCCAAAATAACGATAACCATGTTCATGCCGACAAGCATACTGTTAGAAATCGTAGAGAAAAAGTCTTTCTTCTCTTCTTTAGGCGGTGTATAGATGATATCTTCATCTTCCGGCACGTGAACAGGGTTCAGCAGGTTTGCGATAATCAGCGCGTTTAAGCAGTTCAAAGGAATCGCTGTAAATACGTATGTCGCCGGCACCATTGACAGGTAAGATCCAATAATGGAGCCGCTGATGCTGCTCATGCTCATTAAGCCGAATGTAAGCAGGCGGTTGTTATTTAATACCGTAAGCTGCTGGCGGATGACCGCAAGTGCTTCCGTATTTCCCAAGAACATCATTTGAATAGAGAAAAAGCTTTCTAATTTCGGCAAGCGGGAAGCCTTTGAAATCACCCATCCGATTTTATCAATCAGCCAAGGCAAAATGCCGAAATATGTTAAAATATCAAAGAATGTGACGATAAAGATAATTGGAAGAAGTGCACTAAAGAAAAAATCTACTGTTTCATTCGCCATGACAGACGGGAAGGCAAACGCGATACCGTCACTGGCGCAAGCAATCAGCCAAGTGAAGAAATCACCAATTTTACCGATGGCCAAGCTCCCGACTTTTGTTCCCAGCATAAACCAAGTAATCAGCAATTCCAGAACAATTAACGTAATGATCGGGCGCCACTTGATTTTCTTTTTCTGCGGAGAACATAGGAATACAACTGCCATAATCACAATGAGACCGACAAGGTTTAATAAAAAGTACATGATAGCAACTCCTATGAGGTTTATTATGGAAACAAAAAAAGCTCTTATCCTTCACAAATTCTGGAAGTGCAGAAAGTGTGAAAAATAAGAGCAAACAGAAAAGAACTTGTCCTTTTCAACTCGTTCAAATTTATTCAAACTTTCTTGTAGTCTAGTTTTTTACGGTTACTAGGTAGAAACAATCAGACCATATTACTGATCATATACAAGAATGTCTATTTTCTAAGTTGATAGCAGTATTTTATCCTTTCAATTTTTGAAAATCAACCTTTTTAACTATTTTCACAATAATAAAATTTATATTTTGAAATTGAGAAAATAAAGGAAAAACATGTTGGATTGCTATGTTGATATGATTTTGATGAGGCAACAGCATTGCAGCGCTGTTTTTTCTTCTATATATGGTTTCAGCTCCTAGAGGTTTGTTGTATGATGTACATGGGGAAACCCCATACAGCAAAAAAGGGAGTTTTTTTCATGATTATCCAATTCATTCGTTATAGATAATGACAGGTATAGACAATCTGCCAGACCTGGCCAAAGGCCCAGGTTTATTTGTCTATGCCTTTTTCATTTATCTAAAAATGAATGAATGAGGTGTTTTTTATCATGAAACGAACAGCTGATGTCAGCCAATTCGCACCCATGTTTCGATGCCCGCTCTGCGGCTCTTCCATGGATGCGGCTTCAGGAAAAAGTTTGATTTGTACAGAACGAGGGCACACATTTGATAGATCTCGGCACGGATATGTGAACTTCCTGACGAAGCCGGTCAAAACCGGTTACGATGCCGGGCTTTTTGAGGCGAGGAGCAGGCTGATTGGGGAATGCCGGTTTTTTGAACCGCTCCATCATGCAATGGCAGATCTCATCAGTCACCCCACCTCTGGTGAAGAAGCTTTCACCATCTTGGACAGCGGATGCGGTGAGGGATCTCATTTGAATGCGCTTTGCGGTTTTGATTATGCAGGGAAAACAGCGATGGGAGCAGGCATCGATCTTTCAAAGGATGGGATTGTAAAAGCTTCTAAGACATTCAAAGATCAAATGTGGGCGGTTGCCGATGTGGCGTGTGCCCCCTTTCATGACCGCCAATTTGATGTTGTCCTGTCTATTTTTTCGCCGTCCAATTATGCAGAGTTTCATAGATTGCTGAAGGATGACGGCATGCTCATCAAAGTAGTGCCGCGAAAAGATTATTTAATAGAATTAAGGCAATTTTTATATACTGATTCACCAAGGCGTACGTATTCCAATACGGCAGCTGTTGAGCGTTTTACAGCGAATGTTGAACGCAGCCAACAAGCGAGGCTGAGCTATGTCAAAACGCTTAACCGGCAAGCGATACATTGGCTGCTCCAGATGACGCCGCTCGCCTGGTCGGCGCCGAAAGACCGAGTCAGCCTGCTGAAAGAGATGAAATCAGCCGATATCACGGTTGATGTCGATATCCTAATAGGAATGAAATGAATGGCAGAGGAAAGCTCCGAAAAAAGGAGCTTTCCTTTTTTAATCGGAATAGTTGGCCCCCGCTTCTCGTACATATGGAAAGGGGACGGAAACAGCCGATGCGGGGAGTTTTTGTAAACGCTTTCTAGTCCGTAGAAATGGGGGATGCTTGTGGAACTGATCATTATTCTATTGGCGCTAGGCTTGCTGATGTTTACGGCGTATCGGGGATTTTCTGTCATTTTGTTTGCGCCGATTTGCGCGTTATTCGCGGTGCTGCTGACTGATCCAAGCCATGTGCTTCCTTTTTTCTCATCGATTTTTATGGAAAAGATGGCGGGTTTTATTAAGCTGTATTTTCCGGTATTTTTGCTCGGTGCGATTTTTGGAAAGGTCGTCGAAATGTCAGGACTTGCGGCATCGATTGCGAAAACGATTGTCAGGCTTGTCGGGGCAAAAAGAGCGATACTTGCAATTGTGCTGATGGGTGCTATCTTGACGTACAGCGGCGTCAGCCTGTTTGTTGTCGTGTTTGCCGTATATCCGTTTGCAAAAAATTTATTCCGAGAAGCAAACATACCGAAACGCCTTATCCCGGGAACGATTGCTTTAGGGGCTTTTACGTTTACGATGGACGCACTTCCGGGGACGCCGCAGATTCAAAATGTCATCCCGACGACGTTTTTTAAAACAGACATTTATGCCGCTCCTTGGCTTGGCTTGATCGGCGCAGTGATTGTGCTGGCAGCGGGTATGCTCTATTTGGAATCGAGGCGGAAAAAAGCGCAGGCATCCGGCGAAGGCTATGGCGGTTTTGATTCGGAGGATTCAGCCGCTCTCGAAAAGTCTGAGTTCGCGGCTGAACCTGACAAAAGCCCGGTGCAGCATGCGCTTGCCTTTGTCCCGCTTATACTCGTAGGTGCAATGAATAAATGTTTCACCATATACCTTCCAAAGTGGTACCCGAATGGATTTGATTTTTCGTCGATCGGATTAAAGGAGTTCGGAAAGCTTGATATTTCTTCAGCAGCTGCCATTTGGTCGGTGGAGCTCGCTCTGGTGATCGGCATCATCACAACGATTTTATTTGATTGGAGAAGAGTGTTTGCCCAAATGAAGGAGGGGCTGAATGAAGGGATCGGCGGCGCCTTGCTGGCATCTATGAATACGGGTGCCGAGTATGGTTTCGGCGGCGTTATCGCCGCACTGCCGGGGTTTCACAAGCTGAGTAGCGGAATTTCGCACACCTTTACCGACCCGCTTGTAAACGGGGCTGTCACGACAACAGCGCTGGCGGGAATCACCGGGTCGGCTTCAGGAGGTATGGGCATTGCGTTAAGCGCGATGTCGGATCAATATTTGCAGGCGATTCAGGCTTACAACATTCCGCCGGAAGTGATGCATCGGGTCATTTCGATGGCATCAGGCGGTATGGATACGCTGCCGCATAATGGTGCTGTCATCACGCTTCTGGCCGTGACGGGACTGACTCACCGGCAATCGTATCGGGATATTTTTGCGATCACGCTCATCAAAACGGCTGCCGTATTTGCTGTGATCGCGATTTACAGCCTGACGGGTCTAGTGTAGGAGAAAACGAAAGGGGCATCAATATGGGAAAAGTGCTGTCATCTAGTAAGGAAGCTGCGGAACTGATTCATGATGGTGATACGCTGATCGCAGGAGGATTCGGGCTGTGCGGCATTCCTGAACAGCTCATTTTGGCGATAAGAGACAAGGGAGCAAAGGATTTAACCGTTGTCAGCAACAATTGCGGAGTGGATGACTGGGGGCTTGGTTTGCTTTTGGCTAATAGGCAAATCAAGAAAATGATCGCATCCTATGTCGGCGAAAATAAAATTTTTGAGTGGCAGTTTTTAAGCGGAGAGCTTGAGGTCGAGCTTGTTCCCCAAGGAACGCTCGCTGAGAGAATTCGTGCAGGCGGCGCGGGCATACCGGGATTTTATACGGCGACAGGCGTCGGCACCTCAATAGCCGAGGGAAAAGAACATAAAACATTCGGCGGCCGGACGTATGTGCTGGAGCGAGGCATTACCGGCGATGTGGCAATCGTCAAAGCGTGGAAAGCGGATACTATGGGGAATTTGGTTTTTCGAAAAACGGCGAGAAATTTCAATCCCGTTGCCGCCATGGCAGGCAAGATTACGATTGCCGAGGTGGAAGAAATCGTGGAAGCGGGAGAGCTCGATCCAGATCACATCCACACGCCGGGAATTTACGTACAGCATGTGGTGCTTGGCGCAAGCCATGAAAAACGGATTGAAAAACGAACAGTTCGGCAAGCGGCGGGAAAGGGTGAGGCGAAATGAAGGAAGCGAGAAAACGAATGGTCAAACGGGCGGTACAAGAAATTAAGGATGGCATGAACGTCAATCTTGGGATTGGAATGCCGACGCTTGTCGCAAATGAGATACCCGATGGCGTTCACGTCATGCTTCAGTCAGAAAACGGCTTGCTCGGGATCGGCCCCTATCCTGTGGAAGGAACGGAAGACGCGGATTTGATCAATGCAGGAAAGGAAACGATCACTGAAGTGACGGGCGCTTCCTATTTTGACAGCGCTGAGTCATTCGCAATGATAAGAGGCGGGCATATCGATTTGGCTATCCTTGGCGGCATGGAGGTTTCTGAGCAGGGCGATTTGGCCAATTGGATGATCCCCGGGAAAATGGTCAAAGGGATGGGCGGCGCCATGGATCTCGTCAACGGGGCGAAACGGATCGTTGTCATCATGGAGCATGTCAATAAACATGGCGAGTCAAAGGTGAAACAAGCTTGCACCCTTCCGCTGACAGGCCAGAAAGTCGTGCACAGGCTGATTACGGATTTGGCTGTGTTTGATTTTGATAACGGCCGCATGACACTGACTGAGCTTCAGGAAGGCGTCACAATTGAAGAGGTTTATGAAAAAACAGAAGCTAATTTCGCTGTAAGCCAGTCTGTGCTCAAACAAAATTCTTAACGGGAAGGTGTTTGACATGAACAAACAAGTCGCATTGGTGACAGGGGCAGCCGGCGGAATCGGATTCGAAATCGCAAGGGAATTCGCCCGTGAAGGCGCCAGCGTCATCGTTTCGGATCTCCATCAGGAAGCGTGTGAAAAGGCCGCCTCCAAGCTTGCCGAAGAAGGCTTTGACGCAGAAGCCGTTCCGTGTGATGTGACAAAGGAAGCGCAAGTCGCTGATACGGTGAACACCATCCAGAAACGATACGGCCGCTTGGATATTTTGGTGAACAATGCCGGTATTCAGCACGTCGCCCCGATTGAAGAGTTTCCCACAGAAACCTTTGAGCAGCTGATCAAGGTCATGCTGACGGCGCCCTTCATCGCGATGAAGCATGTGTTTCCGATCATGAAAAAACAGCAGTTTGGCAGAATCATTAATATCGCGTCTGTTAATGGCTTAGTCGGCTTTGCGGGGAAATCCGCTTATAATAGCGCCAAGCACGGCGTCATTGGGCTGACAAAGGTCGGGGCGCTGGAAGGCGCGCCCCACGGCATTACAGTCAACGCGCTCTGTCCGGGTTATGTCGATACTCAGCTTGTCCGCAATCAGCTGAGCGATCTTTCGAAAACGAGAAATGTCCCTTACGACTCCGTACTTGAACAGGTCATTTTTCCGCTTGTCCCGCAAAAACGACTGCTTTCCGTCAAGGAAATCGCGGATTATGCGGTGTTTTTGGCAAGCGGGAAAGCGAAGGGCGTCACCGGGCAGGCTGTCGTCCTTGATGGGGGCTACACCGCTCAATGACATAAAAAAACACACTTGCTCCGTTAGGGAATCAAGTGTGTTTTTTGGCTTATTTCCAAACATCGTTAGCGATCTCAACCACATGGCGGAGCTTCGCCCATTGCTGTTCTTCAGTCAGCTTGTTGCCTTCCTCAGTTGAAGCGAATCCGCATTGAGGGCTGAGACAAAGCTGGTCTAAGCTCACATAACGGGACGCTTCTTCGATACGGCGTTTCACGTCGTCCGGATGTTCAAGCTCACCGAATTTAGATGTCACTAAGCCGAGGACAAGCTGAAGATCAGAGCGCTTTACATAACGGAGCGGTTCAAATCCGCCTGAGCGTGAATCATCATACTCCAGGAATAGACCGTCCAGGTTCAAGCCGTCAAAAATGGTTTCGGCTGCTGCGTCATAGCCGCCTTCCGCTGTCCAAGTGGACTGGAAGTTGCCGCGGCAAATATGCATGGTTACCGTCAGATCATCAGGACGGTCTGCAATCGCGTCGTTAATCGATTTCGCAAACAGCTGGCGAAGCTCGTCAGGCGTTGTTCCGAACGCCTCGATTTGTTTTAAGCCTTTTTCAGATAAGAAAACAGCCCATGCCGTATCATCAAGCTGGAGGTAGCGGCAGCCTCTGTCATAAAACGCTTGAATCGCTTTTTTATATGCTTTGGATACATCGTGCTGGAAAAGGTGATAGTCTTTTTTGTACGCATCCTTTTCAAGTTTCCCACGGAAAAACAGCATATTCGGGCTCGGGATCGTCATTTTTGGCGTCGCGTCACCGGCAATGCTATGGAGAAATGAGTAATCTTCAAGCATTGGGTGAGTTGAAAAGTCGATATCGCCTGTGACTTTAATGCCGCGTGCTTTTGTCTGTACGTTATGGAATTGAATGCCCTGCTCAGGAGTAAACGGCTCAACGCCATCCAGGTTTTCCAGGAAATCAAAATGCCACCACGCTCTGCGGAATTCACCGTCTGTCACGACGTTCAGTCCGGTTTCCTTTTGTTTTTCCACAATGCGGATGATTTCATCGTTTTCGATCTGGCGAAGCTGCTCAGCCGTAATCTCGCCGGCCGCTTTTTGCAGCCGCGCTTTTTTGACGGGCTCTGATCTCAGCAGGCTTCCGACTTGATCCGCGCGAAACGGCGGTTTTTTTCTTTGAAGTGATTTTTGTTCTGCGGGTGTTGTTTGTTGTGACATGTTGTCCATTCCTTCTTTCCATTCGAATATAAAAAAGCTCTTCCTTTGGATAAGGAAGAGCTTGCGTGACAATCTCAACCTTATCTTCAAGAGCAATCATTGCTCTAAAGGATTTAGCACCATTCTGTTAAACAGCGGTTGCCGGGTATCGCAGGGCCAGTCCCTCCACCTCTCTTGATAAGGAAAACCTTTTTATGAAATTTTCTGATAGTATCTATTATTCACACATTTTCTGTTTCTGTCAATGATAGATTATCCCCACACATCGTTGGCGATGTCGACGACATGGCGCAGCTTTGCCCATTGCTGCTCCTCTGTCAAAAGATTGCCTTCTTCTGTAGAGGCAAAACCGCACTGAGGGCTGAGGCACAGCTGATCCAGGCTGACAAAACGCGCAGCTTCATTGATTCGGCGTTTCACATCATCAGGATTTTCGAGCTCGCCGTATTTCGATGTGATCAAGCCAAGCACAATTTGCAGATCCTTGCGTTTCACGAAACGGAGCGGATCAAAATTCCCAGAGCGGTCATCATCGTATTCCAAGAACAGCCCGTCCAGGTTTAAGCCGTCCAAAATCGTTTCCGCTACAGCGTCGTAGCCTCCAGATGCCGCCCAAGTTGAACGGAAGTTGCCGCGGCAAATGTGCATCGTGATTGCTAAATCATCAGGGCGGTCTGCCACTGCATCGTTAATCGTTTTGGCAAACAAGTCAGGCAATGTTTCTGGATCGCCGCCGAGCGCCCGGACAACCTCTCTGCCTTTTTCCTCAAAGAAAAGAGACCATGACGTATCATCAAGCTGAAGATAGCGGCATCCAGCGTCATAAAAGGCTTTAATTGCTTTTTTGTACGCTTGGGCCAGATCATGAAAGTATTCCTCTTGGTCGTCATAAATCCCTTTATCCGCCTTTTCACCGAAAAACAGCATATTCGGGCTCGGAATCGTCAGCTTTGGTGTCGCGTCGCCGGCAATCTCATGTAAAAATTGATAATCGGCAAGCGCTGGGTGGCTCGTAAAATCAAGTTTTCCCGTCACTTTGATGCTGCGTGCTTTTGTTTTCGCGTTATGGAACTGAATCCCTTCAGCCGGGATGAACGGTTCCACTCCGTCAAGCCCTTCCAGGAAATCGTAATGCCACCAAGAACGGCGGAATTCTCCGTCTGTTACCACATCGAGACCGATTTCTTTTTGTTTTTCCACAATGCGGGTGATTTCTTGATTTTCAATATCACGAAGCTGTTCCGCCGTGATCTCGCCGGCCGCTTTTTTCTGCCGGGCTTCTTTCACCGGAGCGGAGCGCAGCGCAGTAAACTGCCGACATGATCGGCGCGGAAAGGAGCTTTGTGTTGTTGTACTGTTTTTTGTCCTGCGGCATTTGTTTGTTGAGCCATGTCATTCGCCTCTTTTCTGAAATGTGTTGAGCATAAAAAAGCTCTTCCTTTGTGTAAGGAAGAGCTTGAACGATCAAATCTCCGCCTCATCTGCAAGAACGCAATGTTCTAAAGGATTTAGCACCATTCTGTTTGAAACAGCGGTTGCCGGGTATCATAGGGCCAGTCCCTCCACCTCTCTTGATAAGGTATATCTTCATATTCAAATTTCAATTATCTTAATATTATTACTTTTGGATCAATTGTCAACACTTTTTAGAAAATACTTTCATCTTCATCGTCATATAATACCATATCCAGTACGATAGCGATGGCCGTGCAAATCAGCACATCTTCTTCGTTTGCAATCTGCAAATGATAGGAATCACCCCAGCTCAGCCACTTCTTGCTCACCGACATCCGGACATTCTTTCCGTCCGTCAGCTGGAATTCATCCTTCCACAAGTCACCGTCAATTTCCCAGTTGAGCTTAGAAATTTCAAATTTTGGTTTGAAAAATGTTAGTTTCTTCGTCACCTCACAAACTGTTTCCCCGCCAATTGAAATCACATATCGCGGCAATAAAGACATTACTTTTTGTTCTATGGAAACGAGTGTTTTTCCGGATGAATCTGTCATTTGCAGCGAGTCCCCTAACGAAAAGAACCGCCCCTCGACCTTGAATGTCTCTTGTTCATCCCGGTCATAAATGTGAAATGCATCTTTAAACGAGAACATCTTTTGTTTCATAAATAATTCGATCATTGCTGAAGTCTCCTTTTGATTTGCCTTGTAAGAGATTACGGACAGGGGGGCAAAAAGGTTTCAAGTTCCAAATCTAGTAACCAGAAACGCGCTGGCCGTTTTTTACGAGTAATTAATGTTTCTAAATTAAAAAAAGGCTGCATCGTTCAGCAGCCTTTCTTTTGAAATATAGTATTAGGAAAGATGCATCCGGCGTTTTTGGCGGATCGCGTCAAGGTCGATTAGGTTGTTGTGATGAGGTGCGGCTGCTGGAAGAGGGCTTGTCTTTTGCGGTTTGCGGCGATTGTCCTTGCTGAAAGAAAAAAGAAGATAGCCGCATAATGCGATGATAATAAAAAGGATCATTTTACATTCCTCCCAAAAAAAGTTTTGGTATTCTCTATTGTACGGATAAAATGTCAAAAAGTATTCAAAAAATTCCAAATTGGTTAAAAATAAATAACTGCCCCTCAAAAACAGTCTAACCTGATAACCTGAAAATAGTCTTGTAAATTGGTGATTGTTCATGTTAGTGATTGGTTCTATAGTTACTATCGACGATAAAATAAATTCCTTTATATAACTTTTAACCTAAATTTACATAATTCCAATTACCTGTTTTTGGGTGCTGTTTTCTTGCTTGTTAGGTTTATACCCTATTTTTCGGAATCAAACACAAAAAACCCAAATTACGGAGCATTTGGGCGGTACGGGGGAATGCAGATTGTGGTTTTGGGGATTTGGATGTCTTATCAGAAGAAGCGTTTGAACATTTTTCTGATCTTTTGAAACGGGCTCGATTTCTTTTGCATTTTAAGAGGCCGGATCGTGATCCATTTTTTAAATAGGCTCTTTTTTGCAGCAATTGCATGTTTTGTCATTGTTTTTCCTCCTCATGTGTTGATACTTGTTTTACGGAGGACGTATTCAAAATGTTTCGTTTTTACACAAAAAAACCAGCCCTTTTTTGGACTGGCTTTTGGCATTACGCCTGTTCTTCAAACAGCTTTGCAATCTCAACGATGACGTTTACGGCTTTGACCATGTTATCAGCTGAGATGTATTCGAACTTTCCGTGGAAGTTTTCCCCGCCGGTAAAGATGTTTGGCGTCGGGAGTCCCATGTAGGACAGCTGGGATCCGTCCGTGCCGCCGCGGATTGGAGAAATCTTCGGTTCGATACCGAGGTTTTTCATCGCTTGCTCGGCAATGTTGACGATTTCGATGACAGGTTCGATTTTCTCTCTCATGTTGTAGTATTGATCGTTCATATCAAGCTGAATCCGGTCTTGCCCGTATTCGTTTTGAAGTTCTTCAACGACTCGCTTCATTGTTTCTTTTCTGCTTTGGAAGTTTTCTTTGTCAAAGTCTCTGATAATGTAGTGGAGTTTTGTTTCCTCTACATCTCCTTGAATCGACAGCAGGTGGTAGAAGCCTTCGTAGCCTTCTGTATATTCAGGCGCTTCGTCTGCCGGCAGCAGGCTGTTCAGCTTCATTGCGATTTTTGCAGAGTTGATCATTTTCCCTTTTGCCGTGCCGGGATGTACGTTGTTGCCTTTGATCGTGATTTTTGCGGCAGCGGCATTGAAGCTTTCGTATTCAAGCTCGCCGAGCGGACCGCCGTCAACTGTGTAGGCAAAGGACGCATTGAATCGTTTCACATCAAATTTGTGCGGGCCTCTCCCGATTTCTTCATCAGGCGTAAAGGCGACTCTGATTGTGCCGTGCTTGATTTCAGGGTGTTTGATGAGGTAATCCATGGCTGTCATGATTTCGGCAATGCCGGCTTTATTGTCTGCGCCGAGAAGGGTTGTGCCGTCTGTGGTGATGAGTGTGTGGCCCTTATAGCCGGACAGCTCAGGGAATTGATCAGGCGACAGGATGACCTGCAGCTGTTCATTGAGAACGATGTCTTTTCCATCGTAGCTTTCTACGATTTGGGGATTCACGTTTTTGCCGGTAAAGTCGGTGGCGGTGTCGACGTGGGCGAGAAAGCCGATTGTCGGCACGTCTTTTTCAGTATTGGAGGGAAGAGTCGCCATGACATAGCCGTTCTCATCAATGGCTGCATCCTGCATGCCGATTGACTTCAATTCATCGACAAGCATGTTTCCTAACGTCAATTGGCCGGGTGTGGAAGGGCAGGTGTCGACGGATTCATCGGACTGTGTGTCGACCTTTACGTATGTAGTAAACCGTTCAATGATTTCTTCTTTCATTTCCAATCATCTCCTTTGTCTTATTTTATCATGGCGGGATGAGAGATTTCTATTGCACAATACCGTTTCGAATGGCAAAAACGACTGCCTGTGTCCGGTCTTGGGCGTTACATTTTTGCAGGATGCGGTGCACGTGGGTTTTTACCGTGCTTTCGCTGACGAAAAGCTTTTCAGCAATCTCTTCATTTCTCAACCCATAGGCCATTTGCTGAAGAACCTCGAGTTCTCTTTTGGTAAACGGCTCTGCCAGTTCTTCGGCTTGAGTCTGTTGCTTCGAGCGAAATGTCTCACTGATAATTTTAGCAGCTGTGGCCGTACGGAAAATCGCTTCGCCTCTGGCCGCGGCGCGAATGGCGTCTATCAATTCTTCAGGAAGCGTATCTTTCAGCAAATAGCCGACTGCACCCGCACGGATGCCTTCAAATACATATTCTTCCGTGTCGAAGGTGGTTAAAATGACAATCTTTGTATATGGGAGTGTAGACATAATGTCTTTTGCCGCTTCGATGCCTGAGCAATGCGGCATTTGGACATCCATGAGGATGACGTCGGGTTTTGTTTGCTTTGCCAGTGCAATGATGCCGTGACCGTCGCCGGCCTCACCGGAAACCGTCATATCCGGCTGTGCGTTGATGACATAGCGGAATCCTTCGCGCACTAGCGGCTGATCATCGGCAAGTGCGACGCGTATTTTATCTTTGTTCATCTTTTTGCTCCTTATTCGTTGTCATGAGCGGCAATGCCAGCTCAATTTGCAGGCCGCTCGGCTGCACAGTGCTGAGGGACAGGGAACCGCCTGCTTTTTCAGCGCGCTCTTTCATTCCTGTCAGGCCAAATCCATAAGTAAGATTGCCGGTGAATTGTCCGTCGTCGGTGATTGTGAGATAAAGATGTGTCTCGTCATTTGAGATGATGGCAGCCGCATGGGAAGCGTGAGCATGGCGAATGATATTGGTCAGCGCTTCCTGCAAGATGCGGTAGATCGTTTCGCTTACGTTTTGAGGCCAAGACTCTTCTGACAGGCCGGCAGTGTCTAAAGAAACGTGCAAGCCGCTCCGTTCCTCCACTTGATGGATAAGCCCCCGCAAAGCGGTAAGGCCAACCATGGATTCACTTCGTCCCATTTGGTGAACGACAGACCGTACTTCTTGAAGGCATTCTCTGGCGACACTCAGTACATTTTGAATGACTTTTTCTGAATCCTCCTTGCTGCTTTTTAGGATATAGGGAAGAGATTGAAGCTGAACAATCACAGAAGTCAGCTCATGGCCGATGCTGTCATGAATGTCGCGGGCTATTCTTGTGCGCTCCTCAAGGACCGCGTACCTTAAAGAAAGAACAGAAGCCTCCTGCAGCTCTGCGTGCGCTTTCTGGAGTTCTTCATGCGCCTGCTCCAGCTGCAAGTGCATTTTCGCTAATTCAGCATGATTCCGTTCAGCCTCTTTTCTGGCTTCCCGTCTGAAACGCATGGAGGAGAAGAATACGTACAGTCCGATCATGATCGAGATGTTACTGATGATATCGTCCCAGCTGCTGTCAAAAACAGTGTACAGAAAGAAAACGTTGCCTCCAATTAGGCATATTGTAAAGATCAAGGACAGGCGTGCAGGAAGCTTTATAGCCGTATAAACCAATAAAAATACGATTAAGAAAAAGGCGGCTCCCTGCTCTTGGCCGGAAACAGCCCAAAGAAAAACGGTCAGGAGCCAAAGACCGACGAATATGCTGAAATTAACAGCAGCGGATGTTACATAGGGAATGATCCAAATGAATGCTAAGTACACCGCAAACACAAACGCTAACAAAATGGGATCAGCTTCGGATGGATGAGATAAACATTGTATGCAATTCAATATGAGAATAAGGCTCGGCACAAATTTCTTGTAGTGCCGAGCCGAAGATTGTCGGTTCATGCTGGTCCTTCTTTCAGTTATTGAATCGATACTTTGCCTGCGGTCAGCCGTCTGTATGCTTTGTAAAGCATGATATTGCGGGCTGTGATAGTGCCGAGGGGAATGAAGAACATAGAATGAATAATGGCAATAAAAATCTCGTTGCTCTCTGGCAGCCATATTCTCGCAGCCATACGCAAAGAAAGTATCATTAGAATGAGGATAACACTTCCAAGTGAGCCGCGTGAAGTAACCTTTCCGGTTTCTGGATGAATCCGCACGTTTACCATCTTCCCGATGCCAAACCCGCAGGCCAGCCCAATCAGTAATAAGATGCCGCTGATCGCCACGTGTAAAACAGAATGAAAATATGAAGGCTGAAAAGATGCTGATACGCCCCATAACAGCAGCAGCGGAATGATCAGCAATTTCACGGGTTTTACCGTTCTTTCTCGATACATCGATAAAATAATAAGAAAAAAGACAATAAAAATATAAGGGCTCATCGCCATGTCATCAAATCCTTTCTGTATGAAGCATAGCGAAAATTGCAAAAGAAAACGTCAACCGGCAGATTGATTTTTCAGCTGCTATACTTGTTCGCGCTGCATAAAGTCATGTAACATGGCGTGAAAATGCTGAATGTCCTTTATATGATTGCCTACAAAAAATATGAAGAAACTATTAATAAACAATTAAACTTCTTAAAAATGGATGTAGGCCAGTTCTAAACACTATATAATAATATCAGGTCATTTTTTAGGAGGGTTTACATCATGGCAATACTTGTTACAGGCGGTGCCGGGTACATCGGAAGCCACACATGTGTGGAGTTATTGAACAGCGGCTATGAGATTGTCGTTCTTGATAATCTGTCCAACAGCTCGGCTGAGGCGCTGAACCGCGTCAAGGAGATTACGGGAAAAGATTTAACGTTCTATGAAGCGGATCTATTGGATCGGGGAGCGGTAGATTCCGTTTTTGCGGAAAATGAAATTGAAGCTGTGATTCATTTTGCGGGGTTAAAAGCAGTCGGTGAATCTGTGGCGATTCCGCTCAAATATTATCATAACAATCTGACAGGAACGTTTATTTTATGTGAGGTCATGGAGAAATACGGCGTCAAAAAAATCGTATTCAGTTCGTCTGCGACGGTGTACGGCGTTCCGGAAACATCACCGATTACGGAGGATTTTCCATTAGGTGCGACAAATCCTTATGGGCAGACGAAGCTCATGCTTGAACAAATTTTGCGTGATTTGCATACAGCCGACAATGAATGGAGCGTTGCGCTGCTTCGTTACTTTAATCCGTTCGGCGCGCATCCAAGCGGACGGATCGGTGAAGACCCGAACGGCATTCCGAATAACCTCATGCCGTATGTGGCGCAGGTGGCTGTCGGCAAGCTTGAGCAACTAAGCGTATTCGGAAATGACTATCCGACAAAAGACGGGACAGGCGTACGTGATTATATTCATGTCGTTGATCTTGCAGAAGGCCACGTCAAAGCGCTGGAAAAAGTATTGAACGCCACAGGAGCCGACGCATACAACCTCGGAACAGGCACAGGCTACAGCGTGCTTGAAATGGTCAAAGCCTTTGAAAAAGTGTCAGGGAAAGAGGTTCCTTACCGTTTTGCGGACCGCCGTCCTGGAGACATTGCGACCTGCTTCGCAGATCCTGCAAAAGCCAAGCGGGAACTGGGCTGGGAAGCGAAACGAGGCCTTGAGGAAATGTGTGCTGATTCTTGGAGATGGCAGTCTTCTAATGTGAATGGGTATAAGAGTGCGGAATAAGAATAGAGGCCTTCTCAACAGAGAAGGCCTTTTTTAGAGAAAAAGGGCGCCTGAAGGGCACCCTTTTCAGCTATTATTTGATTTTCACAATAACATCATTACTGAATTTGAGCTTCCAAGTTCCTTTAGCGTAAGCATCCTTGTCCACTTCGAATGCTTTCACATCTGTTACTTTAATATTAGGATTTAGATCACTTAATATTTTAGAGTTGTCAACTTTTGTCTCAGTTGCATAGGTCGAAGAAGCATCGATATCGGAATCATAAGAAGTGCCATCGCCATCAACTAATTTAACAGTTGGAATTGAAAAAGAACTTATCGGCTTTTTAGATACGTTTTTAATTGTATATTGAACAGCTACGATAGTGCCTCCATCAGACGCTTTCTTTTCAATGTATTGAGTGCCGACAGAATCTCTGTCCTCTACTTTCGTAACCGTTACTTCAGTTTTTTCAGTTTTTACAGTATCACCGATATTGTATGTTTTTTCAGTTTCTGCTTTGCTGCTGCTTGATGTTTTGGAAGTGGCTTCTGAACCGCCTCCGCCCCCAATGTTAGCAATAATAATGATAACAACAACTGCGAGAATAAACGTAATGATCTTATGTCGCATAAAAAAGTTACGTTGATCCTTACCACAGTTAGGACATTTTTTTACACCCTTTGCAATTTCTTGACCGCAAGCTTTACAGGGTACTAGTTTTCCTGACATTATATTTCCTCCTATGTAATTAAATGTACAAAACATATGTACTATAATGCCTATATTATTTCACTTAGTCAATATAAAATTATGAATTTCTTATAATTATTATCATTTATAGTTAATTTTACTTGTAAAATATATGCTATTTTTCTTATCGGTCATATCTATTATTTGTTAATAAATAAATCGCTTTTTCTTGTAGCCCATCTGAATAAATCTCCGCAAATATCCCTTGAACCAATTCGAACCGTCCCTTATAATGCTAATATTGGAAAGTAAACAAGATATGATAAAAAACAGTGGTTTTCTAGGGTTCCGCAATGCAAATTGGTCTGTGACCGAGAGAAAACACATAACAGCCTGGCTGTTATGACACGGTGGGATAAAAGCCCAGGAGTTTCTGCTCTTTTGCGAGAGCGTACTCCTGGGTTTTTTTGTTGATACTATCTGGAGAAGGAGTGTTTTGTGATGAAAAAGAAAATGCTGGATGTGCTGATGCTTGTGATTGGTGCTTTTTTCTTTGCGCTTGCAGTGAATTTGTTTGCGATTCCCAATGACCTTGGGGAAGGCGGGGTCACTGGGATTACGCTGATTTTGTATTATGTGTTTCAATGGTCTCCCGGAGTAACGAACTTTATCTTAAATGCATTTCTGCTTTTAATCGGCTACAAGTTTCTAGACGGTAAAACCACTGTCTATACCATCATTGCCGTAGCGGCGAATTCGCTTTTTCTCCATCTGACACACGGGTGGAGTATTCCGTCTAATGAATTGATCATTAATACGATTTTCGCGGGTGTATTTGCGGGAGTCGGTATTGGAATGATTATTCGTGTCGGCGGCACGACCGCCGGTTCTGCGATTCTGGCCAGAATCGCTAATAAATATTTAGACTGGAATATCAGCTACGCGTTATTGTTTTTTGATTTAATCGTGGTATTTAGCTCTTATTTTATTATTGGTGCGGAAAAAATGATGTTTACGATCGTGATGCTGTATATCGGAACGAAAGTGATGGACTTCATTATTGAAGGATTGAATACGAAAAAAGCCATTACGGTCATTTCGGAAAATAAGAGTGAGATTGCAGAGCAGGTAAATACCTTGATGGATCGGGGTGTCACGATTTTATCAGGGAAGGGAAACTATACGGGCCAGTCGAAAGAGATTTTGTATATCGTCATTAACAAACAGGAGCTGTCCATGCTGAAGAAAATCATCAGAAGCTGCGACAAAAAAGCGTTTGTGATCGTCCATGACGTACGCGATGTGTTTGGTGAAGGGTTTGTTGATATATCTAAATAATGAAAATCCCTCTGCACTTGAAGCAGAGGGATTTGTTCGTTTAGAACGGATATTTGCGGTATTGCTTCTGTATCGAAATCCATTTCGTCACGGTAAATTCCTCGACCACCCAAGGATTTCCGAAGCGGCCGACACCGCTTGCTTTGTTTCCGCCAAAGGCGATATTCGGCGAGTCATTAACGGACTGGTCGTTGACATGGGTCATGCCGCTGTCAATTTGCAGGGCAAACTTTTCGCCTTTTTCTAAATCAGAAGTGAAAACAGCCGAGCTGAGGCCGTATTCTGTATCATTTGCCATATCAATCGCTTCCTGATCGCTGGAGGCTTTGATAATGGTGGCAATCGGGGCAAACAGCTCCGTTTGGGCAATTTTGCTGTTGTTGTCAGCACCGACAAAGACATACGGTGTGAGCACGTTTCCGACGCGTTTTCCTTCAACCGCAAGCTCAATGCCGTCTGCCTTTGCCTGCTCAATGATCTCCAGCGCTTTTTCGATTTGGTGTTCGTTGATCAGCGGGCCGACAACGGTTTTCGGATCGGTTTGATCGCCGTACGGAAGCTGTTTGACACGGGAGGTGAATTTTTCAACAAACTCATCGTACACATCTTGATGAACGATGATCCTGTTGATAATCATGCAGATTTGTCCCTGGTGAATAAATTTCCCGAAAATCGCGGCGTCTACAGCACGATCGACATCCGCGTCTGATAGGACGGCAAATGGGTTGTTGCCGCCGAGCTCAAGGGCCATCCGCTTGAAGTTACGCCCAGTGATTTCACCGATGTGACGCCCGACTGCGGTTGATCCCGTAAAGCTGATTAATTTCGGGATTGGATTGGTCAGCATGCCGTCCCCGATTTCCTTTAAGTCCGTCAACATGACGTTGAGGACACCCGCAGGAAGGCCGGCGTGTTCAAATGCTTTTGCAATGATGGTTCCGCCGGAAAGAGCGGTTTGAATATCTGGCTTGTGAACAACACTGTTTCCCAGCGCAATCGCAGGTGCAATCGTTCTCATTGATAAATTCATTGGAAAATTAAATGGAGAAATCGATGAAATCACGCCGAGCGGAAGGCGGTAAATCTTATTGATTTTTCCTTCAATGTTGGATGGAACCTCTTTCACGCCGCCCAACTCGCCGGAATACGTCATGGCTTCTTCCAAAATCGCAATGGTTTGCTCAAGCTCAATCGTTGCTTTAATGATCGTTCCGCCGGTTTCGCGGGAGATCATCATAATGATGTCATCACGGTTTTCCTGTAAATAGCCGCGCGCTTTTTGCAGGACTGCTTTTCGGTCTTCTGCCGTGCTCTTGGCCCACTCTTTTTGCGCCTGCTGTGCAATGTCAAACGCATCCTCCAGCTGTTTGCTTGTTGCCAACGATGCTGTTGTAATCACAGACTGGTCATACGGATTCAAAATGTCCTCCGTACGCCCGCTTTCTCCTTCTGTCCATTTTCCGTTGATAAAACTTTTGTTTAACGTTTCTAAACCCATTCATAATCATCCTCCTTTGGTCCTGCATATCCTCTTCTATTTCCGCTGAAGCCAATATGTAAACGAACGAGGTTTCCCTTTCAGTTTCTCGTCTGTCTATGCCGGATATACTCTTTTTTATTGGAGAACCTTGCATTTCGCCTTATACTAAATATACAGATCCTTACATGAGAGAGGAGACCATATGAAATCGCTGCTGGATATTTATCCCGGTTCGATTGTGTCTGATGAGCTTTGCGTAAAGGAAGACTGTCTATGCTTTTTTGATGAGAACAGTCAGAGATATATCTCCATTCCGAAAACGGAAATTAGCGAAAAAGAGACATTGCTGCTGCAGTCATTTTTGACGCCTGCGGATGAGGTCAATCAAATGTCTTTGAAGTCGCCGGAGGAAAACAAGTGGTTTGCGTTTCTTTTTTCTAAAGGGGAAGTGCCGGCGAACATAAAAAAGCGGACGAGATTTGTTCATTTTCATTTAATTGGCAAAATGGAGCGGGCGTCCTTTGCGGAAGCCGTCCGCCATTTTTGGCCGGTTCCTTTTGTGATTGTGTGGATGCATGAGGACAGAGGCGTGATTGTCGAGCAGGAAAGTGAAGCGGCGGCGGGGAAAGACGAACTGGAATCACTCGCTAAAGTTCTTGAGAGTGATTTCTACTTCAGTGTCCGTTTTTATGCCGGGAGATTTTATGAGCCGGATGAGAATCTGCGAACACATTACGCCCGTGAACAGACGTATTTCCTGTTTGCTGAAAAACGGCTGCCTCAGGTGCAGAGTGTGACCTTTGATATGATTTTTCCTTTTTTATTATTAGAAGCAGAAAAAGAAAAGCTGGAAACGCTGCTCTCTAAAGAAGCGGAGCTTTTATTTGGAAATGAATCTGAGCTGAGGAAGACAATCAAGCTCTTTATTGAAAACAATTCAAACGTGACGTTAACGGCTAAAAAGCTGCATCTGCACCGCAACAGCCTGCAATATCGAATTGATAAATTTATTGAGCGGTCAGGGATAGACATTAAAACGTATAAAGGCGCGCTGCTCGCCTATTTTATCTGCCTGCAAAGCGAAGTTTCAGAATAAATTGGAAATATGCACGAAAAATGGCTTGCTGATTTTATGAACGCTGCCCATTCCAGCGATATGAAAAAGCTGTTACACTCAAATTGAGAAAGCGTTTACAATAACAAAGGGGGATGTTAGATGGCTGAATTGCGGATGGAGCACATTTATAAATATTATGATCAGAAGGAAGCGGCTGTTGATGACTTTAACCTTCACATTGCCGATAAGGAATTTATCGTATTCGTCGGCCCGTCAGGCTGCGGGAAATCAACAACGCTGCGGATGGTTGCAGGGCTTGAGGAAATTTCGAAAGGCGATTTTTATATTGAAGGAAAACGGGTAAATGATGTAGCGCCAAAGGACAGGGATATCGCGATGGTATTTCAAAACTACGCGCTCTATCCGCATATGACGGTCTACGATAATATCGCATTCGGGCTGAAGCTTCGAAAAATGCCGAAGCCAGAAATCAAAAAAAGGGTAGAAGAAGCTGCTAAAATTCTCGGGCTGGAGGAATATTTGCACCGCAAACCGAAAGCGCTGTCAGGCGGGCAGAGACAGCGGGTTGCACTTGGACGGGCAATCGTGCGGGATGCAAAGGTGTTCCTGATGGATGAGCCTTTGTCGAACCTGGACGCGAAGCTGAGGGTGCAAATGCGGGCGGAAATCATTAAGCTCCATCAGAGGCTGCAAACCACAACGATTTACGTGACGCATGACCAGACAGAAGCGCTGACGATGGCGACACGGATCGTGGTCATGAAAGACGGAAAAATCCAGCAGATCGGGACGCCGAAGGATGTATACGAATTCCCTGAAAACGTATTTGTCGGCGGATTTATCGGATCACCGGCGATGAACTTTTTCAAAGGAAAGCTGACGGAAGGCGTAATCAAAATCGGTTCTGCAGCATTAACCGTGCCGGAAGGAAAAATGAAGGTGCTGCGTGAAAAGGGCTACATTGGCAAAGAAGTCATCTTCGGGATCCGTCCTGAGGATATTCATGATGAATTAATTGTCGTTGAATCGTATAAGAACTCTTCGATTAAAGCGAAAATCAATGTCGCAGAGCTGCTCGGTTCTGAAATCATGATTTATTCGCAGATTGATAATCAAGACTTTATTGCGCGGATCGACGCCCGTCTCGATATTCAATCAGGTGATGAGCTGACGGTTGCGTTTGATATGAATAAAGGCCATTTTTTTGACAGTGAGACAGAAGTGAGAATTCGTTAAGTTCAAAAACCGGACATGGAGACATGTCCGGTTTTTTTGTGTTCTCTTAAAGGTTTACAGAAAAAACCGCAGGGGGTAGTGGTTGGTAAGAAAGGGGAGATCGTGATGTGGCATGCGGCAATGTGGGGCGGGATCTCCGGCTCTGCTGTATTGCTGGGCGCGCTGGCGTCCATGTTTTTTTCGATTCGCAAACAGATCATCGGCTATATTATGGCTTTTGGCACAGGCGTCTTAATTGGCGCTGCCGCTTACGAGCTTCTTGGAGATGCAGTGGCAGAAGGCGGAATTGTGTCGACAGGCGCCGGATTTATTGCGGGGGCAGTCGTTTTTACGATTTTTGATTACGCGGTTTCCAAAAGAGGCGCGTCACAAAGAAAAAGATCGGGACAAGCAGCTGCCGGCGGCGGAATCGCCATTTTTATCGGCACCATCATGGATGCTGTTCCGGAATCGATTATGATTGGCGCCAGCCTTCTCGAAGAACAATCGGTCAGCTTCCTTTTGGTGTTTGCCATTTTTATCAGCAACATACCTGAAGGGCTGTCCAGTACAGCAGGAATGAAAAACAGCGGGTATTCCAGAACGAAAATTATGCTGCTTTGGGCTGCAGTGTTCGTGATTTCGATTCTCGCATCATGGTCAGGATATTTCTTTCTCGACGGCGCTTCTGAAGAAGTGATGTCAGCAATCGCAGCGTTTGCGGGCGGGGGCATCATTGCAATGATTGCTTCGACGATGATGCCCGAGGCGTACGAAGACAGCGGTCCGATGACAGGTTTGATCGCTGCACTTGGCCTGTTAACCTCGCTGGTTTTGAATCAGTTCCCTTAAATGTGAGCCGGTCATGTTCCATGTCCGGTTTTTTTTGCTTGAAAATCTCAGAAACAAACCGATGAAAAAGGAGGAAGAAATAGACAGAAAGCAGGAGAACGATGAAACGATTGATTTTAAGCGCCTTTCTTTTAGGCGGCTGCTTTGCTCTCGCGGCTTGCGCTGATCAAGAGGCAAACGCGGAGCAGCAGATGCCGAAAGCAGAACAAAAGAAACCGGAAGAAAAGACAGTACATATTCAGAAAAAAGAAGACGATACATCCGCATGGATTAAAACAGAGAAACCGGCAAAGCTGCCGATTTTGATGTATCACAGCATTTCCTCAGGAAACAGCCTCCGTGTCCCGAAGAAAGAATTCGAAGCACATATGAAGTGGCTGCACGATAACGGCTATCAGACATTAACGCCGAAAGAAGCGTATCTCATGCTGACGCAGGATAAAAAGCCGAGTGAGAAATGCGTGCTGATCACGTTTGATGACGGATACACAGACAATTATCAAGACGCGTATCCGGTGCTGAAGAAGTACGGGATGAGGGCGACGATTTTTATGATAGGCAAATCGATCGGACATAAACATCATCTGACAGAGGACCAAATGAAAGAAATGGCGAAGCATGGCATATCGATTGAAAGCCATACGATTGACCACCTTGAGCTGAACGGGTTAACGCCTGAACAGCAGCACAGTGAGATGGCTGATTCGAAAAAACTGTTTGACGGCATGTTTCATCAGCAAACCTCTATCATCAGTTATCCGGTGGGGCGCTACAATGAGGATACGCTAAAGGCCGCCAAAGAAACGGGCTATCAAATGGGCGTGACGACAGAACCGGGCGCGGCATCGAGAGACCAGGGAATGTACGCCCTCCATCGCGTGCGCGTGTCCCCGGGCATGTCAGGCGCATCTTTTGGTGTGTACATCGAGTCGATGAAATAAAAAAGGAGGCGCTCAATCGCCTCCGCCGCCACAGCCGGAATCGCTGAAACCTCCGTCACTGCCGCATCCATCATGATGCGAGCCATGATCTGAATAACCGAAAAACCCGCTGTCCGCCTGCTGCCGCCTTTTGTTTTCCAAGGGCTGCGGCTGAATGACTGAAAGAAAAACGATAATAGCTACAATCAATAAGATGATCACAATCATTTCTGGTCACTCCCTTTTTTCACCATATCTGTTATACGGATGAAACGCTGATCGGTTTCACTTCAAAGAGATCGATTCTTTCAGCCGGTCTCTGAGCCAGCGCATGAGGCAGGAACTTGCAAAAACACGGACAGCAAAAAAGCAAGCTCTTTCGTTTTACAAAGAACTTGCTTGCGGTGTATCAATAAAACTGGTGAAGCAGCAATAAGGTTAAGGACACTGTAATCGCTCCCCCGATTCGGGTAGACACCTGGGCGAATGGCATCAGTTCAAGTCTTTCTGCGGCGCTTAAAATGGCGACGTCCCCGGTGCCCCCTTGCCCTGAATGGCACGCATTGATAATAGCTGTCTCAATTGGATACATGTTCAGCCATTTTCCGGTGAAAAAGCCGACGGCCATCATGGTCACAACGACAGACAGAATCGTAATGATATTGCTGGGGTTGAAGGCAGCGACAAGCTTGTCCCACGGCGTCATAGACACGCCGATCGCAAAGAGCAGCGGATAGGTTACAGCTGTTGAAAAGAAGCGGGACACCCCAAACGCGCCATTTTCAATTGAGGCAGGCACCAATCTGAACAGCTTAATCATGACAGCCAGTAACAGCATGGCAACGGGTGCCGGAAATCCAAAAAAGTCGTGAGCGAGCATGCCGACTAAATATAAAGAAACGGCAAGGATACCGCCTGACGCAAATAAGGAAAGGTTGAACATTTGCTGGCCGCTTTGTGATTCCTCCAGCGCAGGGGACACTTCTTCAGATCGGTCCACTTTGCCGTTGCCTGTCCATTTCGGTTTTTTCTTTCCGATTCTGTTCAGCAATCCCGCTAGAATGATCGCGCACAGGCTGCCAAGCATAATCGACGGCAGAACAAGTGCAAACGCTTCCCCTTGAGTCATGGGCATAATGTCAGAATAACCGATGGACAGCGGGATAGCGCCTTCTCCGACTCCTCCTGCCATGATCGGAATGACAATGTACAGCAGTGTATGCTGAAATCCGAGTCCGAGCAATGTGCCGACAGCCAGTCCGACAATAGCGGCCGCGACAGAACCGGCAATAAGCGGAATAAAGATTTTCATGAATGCTTTTACGAGTGTTTCTCTTTTCATGCCGAGGATGCTTCCCACGACAATTCCTGCGATAAACAAGTATAGAAAGTTTGAGTTTTCTGTAAATTCTGTGGTGGATTTGACGATATCATGAGGCAGCAGGTGATAGTAGACGACAGCGGACGGAATAAAAGTAGCTAGGATGGCCGGGCCGCCGATAGAACGAACAATCGGTATCGATTTGCCGATTTGGGCAAAGGTAAACCCGAAAAATGCCATGACGGCAATGGATGTCAAGATGTCACTTTTTACATCGTGATGCATAACAAAAACAGTGATTAATATAAACAGCAAGGCGTACACAGGAAGCGGTATGATGCCTACTTTTATATTCATGGCTCTTGCAAACCAATTCTCTTTTCGAACCCCTTCGTGAATTGTATCCGTTTGCAATTGCATTTGTGTTTGAAGCTCTTCCATTGAAAAACCTCCCCTATTCTTGATGCAGTGAAATTGTTCACTATGTTAAGTATACTAAAAAATTGAAATTATTAATATATTAAAAATTTACTATTCAACTTTTCACTTCATCACGTTACTGATGAAAAGAGGCATTCTGACTAAAATCGATCTGTGACAGAATGCTGAGAAACGAGTGCTGGTGCCGGACAAGCATTTTATTCGCAAGGAACGATGTGTTGATGTACGATAATAAAGGGTCATTTATCCTAGCAGCCGTCATAAATCAGCAACGAAATAGACAATAATCCGTCACATCATTCAGGACTTTTTAGGTATTTTGGGCTTTATTTTTGAAATGAATCGTTGTAAAGTACTTAATATGAACCAGTCAGAGATTGTGTCATTTGGTCAGTCTGGCAATCTTGCATCATATTGAACGACTTTTTGACACATTTGTGAAATATTGAACAATATTTTTTTCGTCTATTTTGTGAATTACTGATCAAAGTTTCGGTTCTACTTGTGAAGTAGTGAGCAAATTAACAGTTTCAACCGGAAATGGAGGATAAAGCATGAGTGAATTGGTATTAGCCCGTATTCAATTTGCATCAACAACGTTGTTTCACTTCTTGTTTGTGCCGATGTCTATCGGGCTTGTGTTTATGGTTGCGTTGATGGAGACTCTTTATCTTGTGAAGAAAAATGAGCTGTACCTCAAAATGGCAAAGTTTTGGGGGCACTTATTCTTAATAAATTTCGCAGTCGGTGTCGTAACGGGGATTTTGCAAGAATTCCAGTTTGGATTAAACTGGTCTGATTACTCCAGATTTGTCGGAGATGTATTTGGCGCTCCGCTTGCGATTGAAGCATTATTGGCGTTTTTCATGGAATCTATTTTTATCGGATTATGGATTTTCGGCTGGGACCGCCTGCCGAAAAAAATTCACGCTCTCTGCATTTGGCTCGTGTCATTCGGAACGATTATGTCGTCTTTCTGGATTTTAACAGCGAACTCCTTTATGCAGGAGCCGGTCGGCTTTACGATCAAAAACGGCCGCGCAGAGATGAATGACTTTGGCGCGCTGATTACAAACCCTCAGCTTTGGGTTGAATTCCCGCACGTCATTTTCGGTGCGCTCGCCACTGGGGCTTTCTTTATCGCCGGAGTGAGTGCTTTTAAACTATTGAAGAAAAAAGAAGTGCCGTTCTTTAAACAATCTTTTAAACTCGCAATGATCGTCGGCCTTTGTGCCGGTCTTGGCGTCGGCCTTAGCGGGCACATGCAGGCTGAGCACTTGATGGAATCACAGCCGATGAAAATGGCTGCCAGTGAAGGCCTTTGGGAAGACAGCGGTGACCCTGCTGCTTGGACGGCTTTTGCCACAATCGATACAAAAAATGAAAAAAGCTCAAATGAAATCAAAGTTCCTTATGCCTTGAGCTACCTGGCATATCAAAAATTCAGCGGAAGTGTCAAAGGGATGAAAACACTTCAGGCTGAGTACGAAAAAATATACGGAAAAGGCGACTACATTCCGCCTGTCAAAACGACGTTCTGGAGCTTCCGCATCATGGTAGGAGCAGGTGTTGTCATGATTCTTGCTGCGCTAGGCGGCCTTTGGCTAAACCGCCGCAAAAAGCTTGAAAACAGCAAATGGTATTTGCGCATCATGATCGCTTTGATTTCCTTCCCGTTTATCGCGAACTCTGCTGGCTGGATTATGACAGAAATCGGGCGTCAGCCTTGGACGGTTATGGGCTTGATGACTACGGCTCAATCCGTGTCGCCTAACGTAACGGCGGGCTCCCTGCTATTTTCAATCATCGCCTTCGGAGTGATGTACTTGATTCTGGGTGTGCTGCTTGTCTTCTTGTTCATCCGTGAGATTAAAAAAGGTGCAGAGCATGATGAGCATCATGATGTGCCTGTATCAACAGATCCATTTAGTCAGGAGGTATACCATGGCATCTCTTCATGATCTTTGGTTTATACTCGTTGCTGTATTGTTTGTAGGATTCTTCTTTTTGGAAGGCTTTGATTTCGGGGTCGGCATGGCGACCCGTTTTCTTGGCCATAATGAATTAGAACGCAGAGTGCTGATCAACACGATCGGACCGTTTTGGGATGCGAATGAAGTATGGCTTTTGACTGGTGCAGGCGCCATTTTCGCTGCATTTCCGAACTGGTATGCAACGATGCTGAGCGGTTATTACATTCCGTTTGTCATTGTGCTGCTTGCGTTAATGGGCCGCGGGGTCGCGTTTGAGTTCCGCGGCAAGGTCGATCATTTGAAATGGGTAAAGGTTTGGGACTGGGTCGTTTTCTTCGGCAGTCTGATTCCTCCGTTTGTGCTTGGTGTGCTGTTCACGACATTATTCCGCGGGATGCCGATTGATGCCGATATGAACATTCACGCACATGTATCTGATTATATCAATGTATACTCTGTACTTGGCGGTGTGACTGTAACACTTCTTTGCTTCCAGCATGGATTAATGTTTATCACGCTGCGTACGATTGGTGATTTGCAAAACCGCGCCCGGAAAATGGCACAAAAGATAATGGGTGTTGTTTTTGTAGCGGTTCTTGCCTTCGCGGCCCTTTCTGCCTATCAGACAGACATGTTTACACGCCGCGGCGAGATTACCATTCCGCTTGTTGTTTTGATTGTCATCTGCTTTATGCTTGCTGCTGTATTTATCCGTAAGAAAAAAGACGGCTGGACATTCGGAATGACAGGCGCGGGGCTGGCGCTGACTGTAGGGATGATCTTTATTTCATTATTCCCTCGGGTGATGGTCAGCTCGATTCAAAGCGCGTACGATTTAACAGTAGCTAACGCTTCTTCCGGTGATTATTCGCTTAAAGTCATGTCAATTGCAGCATTAACCCTATTGCCGTTTGTAATCGGCAGCCAGATCTGGAGCTATTATGTCTTCCGGAAGCGCGTCAGCCATAAGGAGCCTATGACTTATTAATGGGAAAAGACCTGTTTCGATATAAAGGAATGAAGCGGATTCTCACCGTGATTACTTGTTTAACGCTGATTCAGACAGCCGCCATTATTATGCAGGCAGAGTGGCTGAGTGAAGCCGTAACCGGGCTGTTCAACGGGAAGAGCATTGCCTCCCTGTTTCCGGTGATCGGCTTTTTCCTCATCGCTTTTGTCGCCCGGCACGGGGTGACGGTGGCGCGCCAGAAAATCGTCTATCAATATGCCGCCCGGACAGGAGCAGATTTGAGAAAGAGTTTTCTTGATCAGCTGTTCCGGTTAGGCCCCCGCTTTGCAAAGAAAGAGGGGACAGGGCAAATGGTGACGCTGGCAATGGAAGGCATCAGCCAGTTCCGGCGCTACCTGGAGCTGTTTCTGCCGAAAATGGTCAGCATGGCGATTGTGCCTGCGGCGGTTGTCATTTATGTATTTTTTCAGGATCGCACATCAGCTATCATTTTAGTCGCTGCCATGCCGATTCTGATTATTTTTATGATTCTCCTCGGCCTTGTCGCGCAGAGAAAAGCGGATCGTCAGTGGAAATCCTATCAGAGACTTTCCAATCATTTTGTTGATTCTCTTCGCGGGCTGGAGACATTGCGTTTCTTAGGTTTGAGCAAGTCACATAGCAAAAATATTTTCTACGTTAGTGAACGGTATCGCAAAGCAACGATGAGTACGCTTCGGGTGGCATTTTTATCTTCATTTGCCCTCGATTTTTTCACGATGCTGTCGGTGGCGACAGTTGCAGTGTTTCTTGGCCTGCGCCTCATTGACGGCGATATTTTGCTTGGGCCCGCTTTAACGGCGCTTATTCTCGCACCTGAGTATTTTCTGCCGGTGCGGGAAGTGGGGAATGATTATCATGCAACGCTAAACGGGCAGGAAGCAGGCAAAACCATTCAAGAGATTTTGTCGCAGCCTGGTTTTAAAGAAGAGGCGCCGCTTCAGCTTGGGACGTGGTCCGAACAGGATGAGCTGAAGCTGTCAGGTGTGTCAGTCGGCCGGTCGGTGTCCGATATTGACCTGTCATTCAAAGGCAAGAAAAAAATCGGCATCATCGGTGCAAGCGGTGCCGGAAAATCAACATTAATTGATATCCTCGGCGGTTTTTTGGAGCCGGATGGCGGTATGATCGAGGTCAATGGGTCACGCCGGTCCCATTTGCAGGACGGCAGCTGGCAGAAAAACCTCCTCTACATCCCGCAGCATCCGTACATTTTTGATGATACGCTGGCGAATAACATTCGCTTCTACCACCCAAGCGCTTCGGCCGGGGATACAGCCCTCGCAGCTGCAGCGGCGGGACTGACGGAGCTGGTGGACAAACTTCCGGACGGATTAGAGGGCCGGATCGGGGAAGGCGGCCGGACGCTCAGCGGCGGCCAGGCTCAGCGTGTCGCGCTGGCTCGCGCCTTTTTGGGTAACCGTCCGATTCTGCTGCTGGATGAGCCGACCGCCCACCTTGATATCGAAACAGAATATGAAATAAAAGAAACGATGCTGGATTTATTTGAGGATAAGCTCGTCTTTCTCGCAACTCACCGCCTTCACTGGATGCTCGATATGGACGAAATTATCGTGCTGGACGGGGGCAGGGTTGCAGAAATCGGAACTCACGATGAATTGCTGGCGACAAACGGTGTGTACACCAAACTCGTGGAGGCACAACTGGGGGAAAGAGCATGAAGAAAGAAGAATGGATTCTGCCGTATATCAAGCAAAATGCCCGCCTGTTCGTTCTGGTTATCTTTTTGGGCGCGGTGACGATTTTTTCTGCTGCTTTTCTCATGTTCACCTCAGGGTTTTTGATCTCCAAGGCGGCGACAAGGCCGGAAAACATCCTGCTTATTTATGTGCCGATTGTCGCTGTGCGCACCTTTGGGATCGCGCGGTCTGTGTCACGATATGTGGAACGCCTCGTCGGCCATCACATCATTTTGAAAATCGTGTCCGACATGCGCGTCCGCCTTTACAACATGCTTGAGCCGGGTGCCTTGATGCTGCGTTCCCGTTTTCGCACGGGGGATATGCTCGGCATTTTGTCTGAGGATATTGAGCATTTGCAGGATGCCTTCTTAAAAACGATTTTTCCTGCGATCTCAGCCTTGCTCCTGTATGCTGTTTCAGTGATTGCGCTTGGGTTCTTCTCTTGGCCGTTTGCCATATTGCTTGCGCTTTATTTGTTTGTTCTTGTTGTGCTGTTTCCGGTTGTGTCTTTGCTCGTGACCAGAGCGAAGAATGCGAAGCTGAAAAGCGGGCGGAATATGCTGTACAGCCGTTTGACAGATGCTGTGATGGGTGTCAGCGACTGGATGTTCAGCGGACGCCGGCATGCGTTTATTGATTCCTATGAAAAAGAGGAACATGATTGGTTTGAGCTTGAACGGAAAAAACAACGCTTTACAAGATGGCGGGACTTTGCCGCGCAATGCCTTGTCGCCGGCCTTATTTTGCTGATGTTATTTTGGACGGCGGGTCAGCATACAGACGGTGAACTGTCCAAAACGATGATTGCGGCTTTTGTGCTTGTGGTGTTCCCGCTAACGGAAGCCTTTCTGCCACTTTCTGATGCCTTGGGTGAAGTGCCCGGCTATCAGGATTCCATCAGACGCATGAACAAAGTGGCTCCTCAGCCGGAGGCGTCACAAACAGAATCAGCGGCTGAAACGCTCGATCTCCAAGATGTCACACTGTCCTTTCGTGATGTGACGTTTTCTTATGACGACAGCAGCCAAGTGCTGCACAACTTTTCCTTTACGCTGCGCCAAGGAGAAAAAATGGCGCTGCTCGGCCGGAGCGGGTCTGGGAAATCAACGTCCCTCGCATTAATCGAGGGCGCTTTAAAACCGGACTCAGGAACTGTAACGTTAAACGGAGTGGAGACAGCGCTGTTAAAGGATCAGATTGCTGATGCGGTGGCCGTGTTAAATCAAAAGCCGCACCTCTTTGATACAAGCATTCTAAACAACATCAGGCTTGGAAACGGAGAAGCAAGCGACGAGGATGTGCGCCGCGCCGCAAAACAGGTGAAGCTGCATGACTACATCGAGTCACTGCCTGACGGATATCATACCTCTGTTCAGGAAACCGGCATCCGGTTTTCCGGTGGAGAGCGGCAGCGGATCGCACTCGCCCGGATTTTACTTCAGGATACGCCGATCATCATTCTCGATGAGCCGACAGTCGGCCTCGACCCCATCACCGAACGCGAGCTGATGGAAACGGTGTTTGAAGTGCTGAAAGGAAAAACGATTCTATGGATTACGCACCATCTCGCGGGAGTGGAAGCGGCCGATAAAATCGTGTTTCTCGAAAACGGAAAAACGGAAATGGAAGGAACGCATGAGGAACTGCTGGCGTCAAACGAACGGTATCGCCGCCTGTATCATCTTGACGTTCCTGTAAAATAGAAGACAGCCCCTGAGGCTGTCATTTTTTTGTTTGAAATAAAGAAGGTACAGGAAAAATAGGAAGAGAAAGCAGAGGAGGGATAGAGATGAATGTGCCAATTTGGACGGAAGAGCATGTGAGAGCCTCGCTCCCTGAAAGAGATGCGGAGAGCCATAAAGGAACGTACGGTACGGCTTTGCTGCTGGCGGGAAGCAACGACATGCCGGGCGCAGCGCTTCTTGCGGGGCTTGGGGCGATGCGGAGCGGTCTCGGAAAGCTTGTCATCGGCACGTCTGAAAGCGTGATCCCGCTGATTGTTCCTGTTTTACCCGAGGCGACCTATTGGCGTGACGGCTGGCAAAAAGCAGCGGACGCTCAGCTTGAAGAGACGTACCGGGCCATCGCCATCGGATCAGGGCTTCCGCAAACTGAAAGCGTACAGCAGGCAGTTGATCATGTGCTTGCGGCGGATTGCCCCGTTATTTTGGATGCCGGAGCGCTGGCGAAGCGCACGTATCCGAAACGGGAGGCGCCCGTCATCCTCACGCCGCACCCGGGTGAGTTTTCCCGCATGACAGGGGTGCCGGTGAAAGAATTACAAAACAAAAGAGCGGAATACGCAAAGGAATGGGCGGCTCAGCTTCAGGCTGTCATTGTGTTAAAAGGAAATCAAACCGTTATCGCGTTTCCCGATGGTGATTGCTGGCACAACCCAACCGGAAACGGGGCACTCGCCAAGGGCGGCACCGGTGACACACTGACCGGCATGATATTAGGCATGCTCTGCTGCCATAAAAATCCGAAGCATGCCATATTAAACGCGGTTTATCTGCACGGTGCGTGCGCCGAGCTCTGGACAGACGAGCACTCCGCCCATACGCTGCTCGCTCATGAGCTTTCTGACATGCTGCCTCGCGTGTGGAAGCGATTTGAATGATAAAAAGCTGTCTTCATAGAGAAGACAGCTTTTCTTGATAACCTGCTCGTTTTTTCAGACGCGGTTTCATCAATACATAATAAAGAACAGAAGGAACGGCCAAGCCGACAATCCATGCGATGTCTCCGCCGCCAAACATTTTGGCCAGCGGTCCGATGTAAAAGGATGTATTGATAAACGGGATTTCCAGCAAGATGGACAGAACGAACGCAATCGTGGTGATCCAATTGACTTTTCCATATGGCCCGTTCACATCGAACATGGCTTTGACTTGATACTTTCCGTGCCGGACGAAGTAGTAATCGACTAGATTAATTGCTGTCCACGGAATTAAGAAATAACTGATGAAAAAGATAAAATTCAAAAACAGCTCCATAAAATTGCTTTGCCCGAGAAGGCTTAAGACTGTGCCGACGAGCGTGACGCCGAGGATCATGATGATTCTGACTTTGGGCGTGACCTTTAATTTCAGAAACGGCTCAAGCGTTGTTGTCGTGGACATGAAAGCCCCATACAGGTTAAAGACATTGATCGCCATTTGCCCAAATAACACAATGATCAGCATAATGAACGAGAAGGGGCCGAACAATTGGACAATCTGGCTGCCTGAGTTTGCCGTAAAGTCAGGAAGTGCCGTCGTCAGCAAAGCGCCGAGCAGCATCATCCAGATGGAGCTGACAGATGTACCTGCATAGCTGTACCAAAACGTTTTGGACGCCGGCGTTTTAACTGGCAGATATCTTGAATAATCGGCAACATACGGTGCGTATGCAAGCTGCCACGTCGCGACTGCGCTGACCGCCACCAAGAAAATTGGCAGATCAACCGCTCCGGGAATCCAGCTGCCTGCCGGAATCGGCAATTTAAAAATGAGTATCGTTGCAGCAAAAAATACAGCAAAAGAGGTCCAAGAAAGGATTTTTTGCATTTTGTGAATCAAATCATGGCCGAAAATCGTGAGTAAAAAACATACGGCGCTTAAGCCTATAATGCTCCATGATCCCGGGATGGGAACAAAGCTGCTTAAGGTTCCAGCCGCCAGAATCGTACTGCTTGCGAAGAAACCAAGGTAGATAAACATGACTAGGAAGAGGGGAAGAATCGCTCCAATTACGCCGAATTGGGCACGGCTTTGAATCATTTGCGGGATGCCAAGCTGAGGGCCTTGCGCGGAATGAGACGCCATAAATATGGCACCGATTAAGGTTCCGCAAATAATAGCGGCAACACTCCAAAACAGATTAAGTCCCATTGCAACGGGAATCGTGCCAGTCACTAACGTGGTGATATGCATATTAGCCCCGAACCATACGGGAAATAAATCTTTCGCTTTACCATGTCTTTCTTCATTCGGAATATATTCAATCGTTCGCCTTTCTACTTTCAATGCATCGTCCTCCATATTGGATGTTTTTTTAAAATCGACATAAAGTCATAGCTTAACAGACTATGAGGGGGTTTACAAATGAGGATGTGCGGCCAAACGGTCGGGAAGCCTGATCTGTCAATGGCTGAAAAGAATTGTAAAAAAGCTGAACGCTTTTGAATCCGGTGTCGTCTTATAAGGCAGAAAAACAAAAAAGGGGGGATCGCGGCCATTGGATACACATGAAGAACAGCAGCTGATTCAGCAGGCGAAAGAGGGAAACGACGAGGCGTTTACAGCCCTTTTCCACTATCATTATTCTTTTTTATATAAATACTTGTTAAAACTTTCCCTTCATCCTGACCTCAGCGAGGAGCTTGTTCAGGAAACCTTTCTGAAAGGGTACATTCATTTAAGAAGCTTCCAAGGCCGTTCCAAATTCTCCACGTGGCTGATTTCTATAGCATCCAGGCTCTATCTCGATCACCAGAAAAAGAGAAAGAGAGAATGGAAACGGAATCAGGCAGTTACGGAGGAAACAATCCGCAAGATCAAGTGGGACGTGTCAGTGAAAGGGGGAGAATGGAGCGAAACGCTGGATATGTTTTCAAAGCTGGAACCTAAATTGCGCACGCCAGTTTTATTAAGGCATTACTACGGCTATACCTACGCCGAAATCGGGCTGATGCTGCAGATCAAGGAAGGCACGGTGAAGTCCAGAGTTCATAAAGGGCTCCAGCAAATCAGAAAGGAGTGGAACGATGAATAAAGAAAAGCTTTCAATTCATTTCAAATCAGAATTGCAGAAAATTGATCAAACAGCCAATCCCTCTATACCAGATCAAAAAGAACTGCTTTACCAGCTGTTACAAATGAAAGCTGAACGCAGAAAAAAACTGATGAAAGAGATCATCTTATTTGTATTCTGTGCGCTGATGGTTGTGAGTGCGGCAATCCTGGCATTCACTCAAGCTCCCGCTGTGTTTATTGTACTTCAGGTTTGTGTGCTTGCTGTTTTGCCGATTTTGATTGCGGCTGAGAAAAAAAGACATCTCGGTGAATGCGAGGTGGAGCGCCGATGACACAAACAGAAATTGTCATCATGGTTGCGGCTTATCTCATCGTATTGGCACAGGGGATCTTTTTATTTATTGATGCGAAAAAACGTAATCGCATGGCATGGGTATGGGGGATTGTCGGATTGATTACAGCACCGATGCCTCTGATTTGTTATTACTTTTTTGTCATTAGGCCGGACCGGAAGAAAAGGGGGATCAAGCAATGAATATTTCTTGGGAAATGATTTTGCCGCTGATTGTATTGCAGCTTGTGCTGGCGGTGTTCGCTCTCATCAGCTGTATAAAGGAAGAGCGGACAAACGGGCCAAAGTGGATGTGGGCTGCAATCATTGTATGTATCAATATTATCGGGCCGATTTTATTTTTTACCGTCGGCAGAAAGCAAAGGTGAGCGGGCATGCTGTCTATTGAGTCATTATGTAAATCGTATCGGCATCATCGGGCTGTAAAGAATGTCAGTTTTCACGTGAATGAAAACGAGTGTGTCGCACTATTAGGCCCTAATGGAGCCGGTAAAACCACAACGCTGCAAATGCTGGCCGGGCTGCTTTCGCCAACCTCTGGAACCATCAAGCTGTTAGGGGAGAAAAAGCCGGACCGGCATTTGATTGGGTACCTTCCGCAGTATCCTGCTTTTTATTCATGGATGACCGCAAACGAATTTTTAACATTTGCCGGAAGACTGTCCGGTCTTTCGAAGAAAAAATGCCAAGAGGAAATCGGCGGGATGCTGGAATTTGTCGGCTTGCAGGAATCCGCGCACAAAAGGATCGGCGGCTTTTCAGGCGGCATGAAGCAAAGACTCGGTCTGGCACAGGCCCTGCTCCATAAACCGAAGCTTTTGATATTGGATGAACCGGTTTCTGCACTTGATCCGTCAGGACGGTTCGAGGTGCTGGACGTGATGCGGGAGCTGAAGAAGCATATGGCTGTTCTGTTTTCTACACACGTTTTGCACGATGCGGAGCAGGTGTGTGATCAGGTGGTGATCATGAAAAACGGAGAGGTTTCATGGAAAGGGGCGTTACAGCAGCTGAAAAAACAGCATCAAACGAACGTTTTCACCCTTACTGTAAAAGAGAAACTGAAGGGCTGGCTTGAAGAGAAGCCTTACGTATCAGCTATTGTCTATATGAATCCGTCCCAAGCTGTTTTCGAACTGCCTGATATACAAGCTGGCCGGACATTGTTGAGTGATTGTATCCGAACGGGATTGACGGTCACCCGTTTTGAACAGAAAACGGAGTCTCTTGAAGACGTCTATCTAAAGGTGGTGCACGCATGAAGGTGATGATGACGTTATTGCAGAAAGAATGGCTGGAAGGGTGGAAAAGCGGCAAGCTGATCTGGCTGCCGATTGCGATGATGATCGTAGGGCTCACACAGCCGCTGACCATTTATTATATGCCAGAAATCATTGAACACGGAGGAAACCTTCCTGACGGCATGAAAATCAGTTTTACGATGCCTTCCGGGTCTGAAGTGATGGTCAGCACGCTTTCCCAATTTAACACGCTTGGCATGGCTCTGATCATTTTCAGCGTTATGGGCAGCGTAGCAAATGAAAGAAATCAAGGCGTAACGTCGCTGATCATGTCGCGGCCTGTGACTGCAGCCCATTATATCGTGAGCAAATGGCTCACCCAAAGCGTGATCGGCATCGCGTCGTTTGCAGCTGGATACGGGCTTGCTTATTATTACATCTGGCTGCTGTTTGAGGACACATCATTCAGCCGTTTTGCCGCAAGCCTTGGACTTTACGCTCTTTGGATCATGTTTATTGTGACTGCTGGCCTTGCCGGAAGCACGATGTTTCGGTCTCTCGGAGCAGCTGCGGCTTCCGGTATCGGGCTGACAGCTGCAGTTTCCTTTGCTGTTTCGCTATTTCCTGATGGTGCGAAATGGCTTCCGGCTGCGCTTTGCAAGCAGGCGGAGCATATCCTTCTTCATGGAGAGAGAGCGGATTTCTTTGGATGGTCGCTCACATTCTCCATTTTGTGCATCATGCTTCTGGCCATGTTTTCTGTGTGGCGCTTCCGGCAGTATGAAAGCTATTAATTAATCATGTTACGCATTTTCACGAGCATCACAAGAAAGGCGGCAAATGCCAGTAACCCGGCTCCATAAAAAACCTCCGCAAGCCCGAAAAGCTGTGCGGTTTTTCCGGCAAGAAGGGGTCCGAGGAAGATGCCCAGCGCATAAAACGATTGATAAAACCCCATCACTGACATTTTCAAACGGGCAGAACTGATATCGACGACCCGGCTTAGCAGCAAAGGAAATACGAAACCGAGCGCCAGACCGATGCAGGCGTGTGTGATGCAAACCGTGAACAATGTAGCTGAAAAAGGAACGAATAGCAAACAGACTCCGGTGACAGCAAAACTGATGAGCATCACGAAGTAAGCAATTCGGCTTGTGAAGCGCAGAAACACAAAGCTTAGTGTGGCGGCTGCGTGAGGGAGGAAAAAAGCGCTCATCACCCAAAGCAGCTCCGCATCACCCATTCCGAGCTGATTAATGAAAAGCGGCGTAAATCCAAACACTGTCATAAATAACACCGCATGAGCTGTCATAGAGAGGATGGTGAAAAGCTTCAGCTTCGGCAGCCGCAATGTGTCTTTGATGTATTGCTGCACACGAATTGTGTCGCGGTTCACTGGAGAAGCCGACGGGTCTTTAATAAAGCAGCATATCACCAGACCGGCGGCCGAGGCTGCCAGCGCCATCCAAAACGGGACCTGCCTGCCTAAATGGGCTGCCGCAAGCCCGCAGAACACAATGCTGACAAACTGAGGCATGACGGTGAAAAACTGCATGATGCCCATTGCTTTTGACGCATTGCTATTGTTGAAATAGTGCGCGTATAAAATGGTCGCCATTACCCACATAGAAGCGGTTATCCCCGCAAACAGCCGCGCGGCCAGCACGAAGAGGAAAGAGTCAAACATCAGAAAAAGCAGACTGCTGAGGACGGAAAACCCAAACCCGGCAATTAACAATTGCTTGCGCAGAGAAAACAGGATGTCTGACAGAAGGCCGAGCGGGAATCGCAGAAGGATTTGCGTGACCCCGTAGCTGCCGAGGATGATGCCGATTGCGCCGTATGAAAAGTGCAGATCCTCCAAATACAGGCTGAATACAGGAACATAAATATAGCCTGAAAACCAAAAACAAAATATCATGCATAAAAAAACGGCGTGATCTAAAGCGCCGATTGTTTTTTTCTGAGGAATCATATCCTGCTGTAATTCCATCGTTTCTCTCCCCCCCCTTTCCTTCCAGTACAACACAACTGCTGAAAGCGTTTCAATAGAAAAATAAAAAAACAGGACTTCAAAAAAGTCCTGTTCGCTGTTTTTAATACGGATCAGACGGATGGCTTTCCTGTTCAGCCTGTTTTGTAGCCTGTTCCGTTTCTGTTGTGCCGATCGGTCCGTTGCTGTTATTCTCGGAGGCCTTTTTCAGTCCTTCTGCCACGCGTTTCCCGTAGTCCGGATCAGCTTTTGTGAAATTCTCAATCATCTGATCCTGGATTTCTTTGCGGCATGTAGAAAGCGTATTAACCAGGTTCGTGATCAATTCGTTCCGTTCAAATTCAGTAAATCTCCGGTATGTTTCTCCGGCCTGACCGAAGTTGTTCGTTCTGTCGATCGCCTCACGCTTTACATCGCCCTCGACATGCGGCGTATGATCTTTTCCATCCTGCTTCGCTTCTTTCAGCCCGCCCATAATGGAGGGCTCATAGTTGACGTGCGGGTTTTGGCCTTCTGCTCTATCGACCCGATATTGCATTTGCCCGCCTTCCTGGTTGGTGGCGACATGCTTTTTCGGCGAATTGATCGGAAGCTGCAGGTAATTTGCGCCTACACGGTAGCGCTGCGTATCAGAGTAGGCAAACGTCCGGCCCTGAAGCAGCTTATCATCTGAGAAATCAAGCCCGTCAACAAGCACTCCCGTTCCGAAAGAAGCTTGCTCCACTTCCGCATGGTAGTTTTCCGGGTTTTTATTAAGCACCAATTTGCCGATCGGCTTCCATGGGAAATCGTCTTTATACCACAGTTTTGTCGGATCGAGCGGGTCAAAGTCCAGTTCGGGATGCTCATCATCGCTCATAATTTGGGCATACACTTCCCACTCCGGATAATCTCCATTTTCAATCGCTTCATACAAATCCTGTGTTGCATGGTTAAAGTTTTTCCCTTGAATCTCTTCCGCTTCCTTCTGTGTCAGGTTGCGGATGCCCTGCTTTGGTTCGAAATGGTATTTCACGAGAACGGCCTTGCCTTCCTCATTCACCCACTTATAGGCGTGTACGCCTGAACCCTGCATTTGCCTGTAGTTGGCTGGGATGCCCCAAGGCGAAAACAAGAAGGTGATCATATGTGTCGCTTCAGGAGACTGAGAGATGAAGTCGAAAATACGTTCACCATCTTGGATGTTGGTTACTGGATCAGGCTGAAATGCGTGCACAAGATCCGGAAATTTCAGCGGGTCGCGAATAAAAAAGATTTTCAGATTGTTCCCGACCAAATCCCAGTTTCCGTCGTCGGTATAAAGCTTAACGGCAAAACCGCGCGGGTCTCTCAATGTTTCAGGTGAGTGTTTTCCATGATTCACCGTAGAAAAACGGACAAATGCCGGTGTTTTCTTGCCTTTTTCCTGAAAGAGCTTAGCCCGGGTGTATTTTGAAATCGGTTCGTCTCCAAAGCTTCCGTACGCTTCAAAATACCCGTGTGCACCCGCTCCTCTGGCATGAACAACCCGCTCAGGAATGCGTTCACGGTCAAAGTGGCTGATTTTTTCGAGAAAATCATAGTTCTCAAGTGTTGTAGGCCCTCTATTCCCGACAGTTCTTACATTTTGGTTGTCAGTGACAGGGTGCCCCTGTCTGTTCGTTAAGGTATCCTCTGACTCGTTTTTCCCGGACGTCTTATGAGAAAGCGTATCCTCGCTGCTTTGGGCATTTGTTCCGTGATGTTTTTTCTGATGATCATCATTCATTGGTTGACCCTCCTTTATTAACGGTAACAATATTCCCTGAATGGGAAGATTTTAAAACAGCCGTTTTTTTTCAGCTGCTTCGGGAATGGTACAATGTACAAAAATCGGTAAAAGGAGAGTTCGATTCGTGACGAGAGAAAAAAATCCGCTGCCCATCACGTTTTACCAAAAAACCGCTCTTGAGCTTGCCCCGTCGCTTCTTGGCTGCCTTCTGGTAAAAGAAACAGATGAAGGCACAGCGTCAGGCTATATTGTGGAAACAGAGGCCTATATGGGCGCCGGAGACAGAGCGGCCCACAGCTTTAACAATCGCCGGACGAAGCGGACTGAGATTATGTTTGCGGAAGCCGGACGAGTGTATACATACGTGATGCACACCCATACGTTGCTGAATGTCGTTGCCGCAGAAGTGGATGTTCCGCAAGCGGTATTAATCAGGGCGATTGAGCCTCATGAAGGCCAGCTGTTAATGGAGGAGAGAAGGCCGGGCCGGCGTCCGAGGGAATGGACAAACGGGCCCGGAAAGCTGACGAAAGCGCTTGGCGTCACGATGAATGACTACGGACGCTGGATCACGGAACAGCCGCTTTACATTGAAAGCGGGTACACACCGGAAGAGATTTCTACCGGGCCGCGCATCGGCATTGACAACAGCGGAGAGGCGCGCGATTATCCGTGGCGTTTCTGGGTGACGGGAAACAGGTACGTGTCACGTTAGCATGTTTAAGCAAAAGGCAATCAGGGGAATGGTTGAGAAAAAAGAAGGGAGAATCGGAGCTTTGAAAAAGATGATCAAAACCGTTATCAAATGGGCGCCGGTCATTTACCCGATTGTTCGAAAAATCATGAAGGATCGCAAGGCGTCTAAACAAAAGAACATGTCCGCTTCCCGAACAGCCGGCTGAATCCGGCTGTTTTTTTATGGGTCAGTTTTCCCTCTTGTCCCTCCGATGTTCATTGACTTGCCATTCGCCCCATTATAGAATTTATATACATTTCGCATTCCTTCATCATCCTTTCTGCCTATTCACTTTATCCCTGCATCTACTTGATAGGAGGTTTTTCTCATGCTTCATGGGCGACTTCGTGATATTTTGCGCTTGCTGATGGCGGCTGAAGCCCCGGTGACAAGCTCGTTTTTTGCCGCGCAATTAAACGTGACGACGCGGACGGTCCGCAATGATATAAAGGAATTGCAAGGCGTGCTAAGCGGTCATGGTGCCTTTGTCCAATCGGTAAGAGGCTCTGGTTACAAACTCCGCATTCACGACGAGCAGACATTCAGAATGCTGCTGCAAGATGTATTTCAGCAAAAAAAGGGCCTGCCGGTGTTGCCGGAGGAGAGAATGGCCTATCTCATGAAACGTCTGCTGCTGGCGGAGCATTACCTCAAGCTCGATGAATTGGCTGAAGAACTATTTATCTCAAAATCTACACTCCAAACGGATTTAAAAGAAGTAAAGAAACGTCTGCTGCCCTATCGCATCGTCATGGAAACACGCCCGAATTACGGCTTCAAGCTGCGCGGGGACGAGGTCCAGATGAGGTACTGTATGGCAGAGTACATTGTCGATGAAAGAGAAACAGAGATTGATGTTCTGAATGAAAAGGCTGATATATTGCCAGATGAAGAAATCGAAATCATCCGTTCAGCCATCCTGAAAAAAATCAAAAACGACCGCATCCCTCTGTCTAACTTAGGGCTGAATAACCTCATCATCCATATTGCCATCGCTTGTAAACGGATCAGAACGGAAAACTACGTATCTCTTTTCCCGGAAGATATGGATCATATCCTGGATCAAAAAGAATACCTGGCTGCCGAAGCCATCGTAAAAGAGCTGGAATCAGCACTTGCCGTTACGTTTCCGAAAGACGAGACGGCCTATATCGCCATGCATCTCCTCGGCACAAAGCGAATGACACAACCACAATGCGGGGAGGATACATTTTCAATAGACGAAGAAACCGATCAGCTGACATTTGCTATGATAAAGGCCGTTGATCGTGAACTGAAGCTCGGAATCTTGCATGACAAAGAGCTGAAAATCGGCTTAGCGCTCCATATAAAGCCGGCGATCAGCCGCAACCGATACGGCATGAACCTGAGAAATCCGATGCTGGCAGCGATCAAGGAACACTATCCTCTCGCTTTTGAAGCCGGGATCGTTGCCGGAATGGTGATAAAGGAACAAACGGGCATCGACATTCATGAAAACGAAATTGGTTATTTGGCCCTCCACTTTGGCGCCGCGATTGAACGAAAAAAAACAGAAAGCCCGCCGAAGCGCTGTATCATTGTGTGCGCATCAGGTGCCGGGAGCGCTCAGCTATTGCGTGAAAAACTCCGCTCCCATTTCGGCAAACGGCTCGATATTCTAGGAACTGCTGAGTATTACAGTCTTGACCAGATGTCCTATGAATCCATTGATTTTGTCATCAGCACCATCCCGATCAAAAAAGAGCTCCCTGTACCAGTGCTGAAGGTCAACACACTCTTGGGCGGAACCGACTTTATAAAAATTGAATCCATTCTGAGTGATGAAAAAGAAAAAGCAGCCCGCTACCTTAAAAAAGAACTCGTGTTTTTCCAGAAGGATCTGCGCTCAAAAGAGGAAGTGATTCAATTTTTAGGGCAGAAAGCAGTTGATTGCGGCTATGCCGAAAAAGAAATCATAGAATCCATTTTTGAACGAGAAGACATGTCGCCAACGTGCTTTGGCAATCTTGTTGCCATACCGCACCCGCTCGTTCCGCAGACAAAAACAACATTTTGGGCCGTTTGTACGCTCAAAAAACCGATAGATTGGGAGAATCAGCGTGTTCAATTTGTCTGTTTGCTTTGTGTCGAAAAGGAGAACAAAGCGGATTTGCAAAGCATGTATAAACTGCTTGGCAGCATTTTGGATGACCCGGCGGCGGTGAACCAGCTGATCAAATGCCGTTCGTATCAAGAGCTTTCGGATGTGTTTGACCAAAAAATGCTGAACTGACAGCCTGTATATACCTTTTTTCCGTTTCCTGCGGAAAAACCTTGAGTGTTTATGAAAGCGATTTCATAATATGATGATATCAACAACAGGACATGACAAAATTGATCAAACTCTAGGGGGTCTTTTACATGAATATATTACTCGTTTGTGCAGCAGGCATGTCTACTAGCTTACTGGTGAGCAAGATGGAAAAAAGTGCGCAGGAACAAGGAAAAGACTATACCATTTGGGCAGTTTCAGGTGATTCTGTACAAAATCATATTGATAAAGCGGATGTATTGCTTCTCGGCCCGCAAGTCCGTTATATGCTTCCGCAGCTAAAAAAACTAGGAGAGTCAAAGGGGGTTCCGGTAGACGTCATTAATACCGTCCATTATGGCACGTGCAACGGGGCAGAAGTGCTGAAATCGGCTGAACAGCTTGGACATGTGTCATAGAGAGGGGCGGGCTATGTGAATAAAGTCAATCAGATCTTAGAAGAAAAGGTCATGCCTATAGCGGGAAGAATTGCGGGACAGCGCCATTTGCAGGCGCTGCGTGACGGTATCATCCTTACGATGCCGCTGATTATCATCGGTTCCTTTTTCCTCATCATCGGCAACCTCCCGATCCCGGGATACGCTGAGTTTATGGCAAAAACGTTTGGCAGCGCCTGGTCTGAAAAGCTGGCCTACCCAGTTGACGCCACCTTTGAAATTATGGGTCTGGTCGCCGCGTTCGGCATCGCCTACCGGCTCGCCGAGAAATACGGTGTTGATGCCTTGTCGGCCGGAGCTATTTCACTTGCGGCATTTTTGTTAGCGACACCGTATCAAGTGCCGTTTACGCCTGATGGTTCGACGAAAGAGATTATGGTCGGCGGCGGGATTCCGCTTTCACTCATGGGAAGCAAAGGCCTGTTTGTCGCCATGATTATCGCGATGGTGTCCACAGAGATTTACCGCCTCATTATCCAGCGCAATTTGGTCTTCAAAATGCCGGATGGTGTTCCGCCGGCAGTCAGCAAGTCATTTGTCGCGTTAATCCCCGGCTTTGCCGTCATCTTCCTGATTTGGGCAGCCCGGCTGATTGTTGAAGCAACACCGTTTGAAAGCCTTCATAATATTGTAAGCGTTTTACTGGGGACGCCGCTATCCATTCTTGGCGGAAGCCTCGGAGGCAGCCTTGTCGCAGAAGCTGTCAAAATGCTTTTATGGGCCTGCGGCCTTCACGGCGCCAACATTGTCGGCGGCGTCATGGCACCGATTTGGTACGGCGCCATGGATGCCAACCGGATCGCGTTCCAAGCGGGTGAGGAGCTGCCTAAGATTTTCACCCAGCAGTTTTTTGATATCTGGATTAATATCGGCGGAAGCGGAGCCACTTTGGCACTGGTTGTCACGATGTTCCTGCGCGCCCGAAGCAAACAAATGAAGCAGCTCGGAAAGCTTGCGATCGGGCCGGCCATCTTCAATATTAACGAACCGATTATTTTCGGAATGCCGATCGTCATGAACCCGATGCTCTTACTTCCGTTTATCATCACGCCGCTTGTCACAGTGACACTCACATACATCGGAATGAGCACCGGACTTGTTGCTAAACCGGCGGGTATTGCAGTTCCATGGACCATGCCGCCGATCTTTTCAGGCTATCTGGCGACAGGGGGAAAAGTCTCAGGTGCGGTCATGCAAGCCATTAATATCGCCGTATCCTTTGTTGTCTACTACCCGTTCTTTAGAATGTGGGATAAACAGAAGCTGAAAGAAGAAAACGATCTGGAGCTCGTCCAAACGCCTGCAGCATCAGATGACAAAGAAGCGGCTCTGTAGAGAAAGGAAGTGAATCGCGTGAATGAGAAAATGGAGCAAATCATTTTTCAAATTATCCTTCACGGAGGAAACGGAAGGAGCTCTGCAATGGAGGCCATTGCCGCTGCGAAAAGCGGTGACGCAGAAGAAGCGCGGAAAAAGCTTCAAGAGTCAGGAGAAGAATTAACAAAAGCCCATCATTATCAGACAGAGCTGATCCAAAATGAAGCGGGCGGAGAAAAAACGGAAATGACGCTTCTGATGGTGCATGCACAGGATCATTTAATGAATGCGATGACAGTCAAGGATCTGGCGGCGGAGTTCATTGAGTTATATGAAAAAATCACTGAGCAAAGGGGAGCAAGCATATGACAAAAGGATTGAAGATTGTAACGATTGGCGGAGGTTCAAGCTACACGCCAGAGCTTGTGGAAGGGTTCATTAAACGGTATGATGAGCTGCCTGTCCGTGAATTATGGCTCGTCGATATCCCTGAGGGCGAAGAAAAGCTGAATATTGTCGGCACGCTCGCCAAACGGATGGTTGAAAAAGCCGGCGTCCCAATCGACATTCACCTTACGCTCGACCGGAGAAAAGCGCTGAAAGACGCAGACTTTGTCACGACTCAATTCCGCGTCGGGCTTCTGCAGGCAAGAGCCAAGGATGAACGTATCCCATTAAAATATGACGTCATCGGCCAGGAAACGAACGGCCCGGGAGGCCTGTTTAAAGGGTTGCGAACGATTCCGGTCATCCTTGAGATCGCAAAGGATATCGAAGAGCTCTGCCCGAATGCATGGCTCGTCAATTTCACAAACCCTGCCGGCATGGTGACAGAGGCCTTGCTTCGCTACTCTAACCTGAAGAAAGTCGTCGGTCTCTGTAACGTTCCGATCGGCATCAAAATGGGTGTGGCCAAAGCGCTTGACGTAGATGTGAACCGCGTAGAAGTCCAATTCGCCGGATTAAATCACATGGTGTTCGGGCTGGATGTTTTCTTGGACGGCGTAAGTGTGAAGGATCAAGTAATCGAAGCGATGGGTGATCCGAAAAACGCAATGACGATGAAAAACATCTCAGGAGCAGAGTGGGAGCCGGAATTTTTAAAAGCGCTCGATATCATCCCTTGCGGCTACCACCGTTACTACTTCAAAACGAAAGAGATGCTGGAGCACGAACTGGAAGCATCACAAACGGAAGGCACCCGCGCTGAAGTTGTACAGAAGGTCGAAAAAGAGCTGTTCGAACTTTACAAAGATCCGAACCTTGCGATCAAACCGCCGCAGCTGGAAAAACGGGGCGGTGCTTACTACAGCGATGCAGCGTGTAACTTGATCAGCTCCATTTACAATGATAAACACGACATTCAGCCGGTGAACACGGTCAATAACGGCGCAATCGCCAGCATCCCAGACGATTCCGCGGTTGAAGTGAACTGCGTGATGACGAAAAACGGCCCTAAGCCAATAGCTGTCGGCGACTTGCCGGTGTCTGTCCGGGGCCTCGTCCAGCAAATCAAATCCTTTGAGCGTGTCGCGGCAGAAGCGGCGGTCACAGGCGACTATCAAACAGCACTCCTCGCCATGACGATTAACCCGCTCGTTCCATCCGACACTGTGGCCAAACAAATTTTAGACGAAATGATGGAGGCGCACAAAGCGTACCTGCCGCAGTTCTTTAACAAAATTGAAGCGTAAAAAAAGCCGGCCCAGTGGCCGGCTTTTTTCTTATTTGCTTTCAGTCAGCGCTGCAACTTCAGTCGTCCATCCGAATTCATCCGCGACAGTGCCTTTTTGAATGCCTGTAATCGTGTCATATAGTTTTTTTGCGATTTCTCCTGTTTCACCGTTGTTAATCGACAGTGTTTCATCCTGCCAGATCAGCTCACCGACCGGGGAAATAACAGCAGCTGTACCGGTTCCGAAGGCTTCTTCAAGGATGCCGTCTTTATGGGCTTGGATGACCTCATCGATCGCAATTTTCCGTTCTGAAACGGAAAGGCCCCAATGCTTAAGCAAGGCGATGACGGAATTGCGCGTAATGCCTTCCAGGATGCTTCCGTTCAGCATTGGCGTTACAATTTCACCGTTGATTTTGAAGAAGATGTTCATGCTTCCGACTTCTTCGATGTATTTTTTTTCAATCCCGTCCAGCCAGAGTACTTGAGAAAATCCTTTCTCTTCGGCTACCTGCTGCGCTTTTAAGCTTGAAGCGTAATTCCCTGCGGTTTTGGCATTTCCCGTTCCGCCTTTTACCGCACGGACAAATTCACTTTCAACAGCGATTTTGACCGGCTTGATGCCTTCTTTGTAATATGAGCCGACCGGAGAAAGAATGATAAAGAGCTTATACGTATGAGATGCCGCAACACCAAGGAAAGGCTCGGTGGCGATGATGAACGGACGGATATAAAGGGACGTGCCCTCCGCATTCGGAATCCAGTCTTTATCGATCGCGACAAGCTGTTTTAAGCCTTCGAGAACCTGTTCTTCATCGATTTGCGGGATGCAGAGGCGGTTGTTTGATTGATTCAGGCGCTCCATATTTTTTTCCGGCCTGAAAAGCAGGACATGGTCATCCTCTGACACGTAAGCCTTTAACCCTTCAAACACGGTTTGGCCGTAGTGATATACCATTGCCGCTGGGTCCATTGAAATAGATTGATAAGGAATGATTCTTGGGTCGTACCATCCTTTATCCGCCGCGTAGTCCATTACAAACATGTGGTCTGTAAACACTCTTCCGAACGAAAGCTGATTTGGGTCTGGTTTCGGTTTTTTTGTTGATGTCAATTCAACACGAATCGTTTGTTTAGTCATGGTCAATCTCCCTGCTGTTAAATTGTTTATATTATCAAACTTATTTGAAAATAATTTATATTCTATTGTATACCTTCAACAAATATTCGCAATAGGTTTGCTCAAATTTGTAAGAAATTCATAAGAAAAAAGCAGGAGAAATTAATTCTCCTGCGTGTTCATTTGTTCGAACACCCTGTCATAATCGGCGCGAGTGGCATTCCGAAGACCTTCAACACGTTCATTTGTAATCTCTTGTTTGCCTTCTTTCAAGCCGTCCAAGAAATATTGAACATATTCTTCAGCTGAAATGCCCCGGTATGTCAGGCCTTGTTTATCGCGTGATTTTTGGTTTAATCCCGTGTCCACCATAGGCGGCGCCATTTCAATCACTTCCACGCTCGTATCCCGAAGCTGGTGTCTGAGTGTAAGCGAGAACGAGTGAAGCGCCGCTTTTGTTGCGCAGTACACCGGATAAACAGCTAACGGGTTATATGCAAGGCCGGACGTGACCTGAACGATTGCCGCCTCGGGCTGCTTCATCAAATGAGGTGTGAAAAGGGCTGATAAATGGACAGGCGCTTGGAAATTAAGTTCAATTTCATCTCCGTCCACAAAAAGCTCCTCTGTCCCTTTTTTGAAGTCGATTTCCTTTTGAATGCCGGCGTTGTTGACGAGAACATTCAGGTTCGGAAATTCCTTTAGAGCCCATTCAAACAATGCGTCCCGCTGCGAACGGTCTGCAACATCACATTGCTTTGTATGGATGTTTGGGAGCTGCTGCTTCGCTTCTGAAAGCCGCGCTTCGCTGCGTCCGCAAATCACGACTTCATTGCCGAATTCCAGCAGCCGCTTGGCCAGTTCAAGCCCAATGCCTGCGGAACCCCCTGTAATTAAAACCGTATTGCCTGTCATCTTCATTAATGTACACCTCTTACTAGTTGGCTGTGATTCCTTTACTATTTCAAATCTTAGCAGGAAATATGCAGCAGCGTCCTACGAGATGCTCAGGATGAAGTGACTTTTCCGGTTTTATAAAATTCGTCAATTGCTTTATCGACGTACACCCAGCCTTTCCAGCCGATGTGGATGGTATCTTTCATGAAATACGGGTCATATTCATGTCCTGAAAAATCAGCAACCTGGAAGCCCTTCGCTCTAATCTGTTTATTCACTTTTTTGTAATAGTCGGTGCGGCCTTTTTTCGGGAAGCCTGTGTAGTCGTACCATTTTCCGTTAACAGGGATGGTGACAAACATAGGCTCTGCACCCGCATCCTTCAGGATATCAAGCATCATTTCAAAGTCGCCGTATTCCGGTGACACTGCATACGATCTTCCTTTGTTTTTCCCTTTCAGCTTTGGCACTTTCGGCTTCAGCTTTTTATAAACTGGATTGTCGATATGAAAATCGTTAGATCCGGAGTGGCGTTTGCCTGATTGATCTGCGAGTTTATTTAATTCAGACCATGACTTATCCTTTACTGACTGCGAGATATAACGCTTTGGCCCGGATGATTCCATCGCTGAATAATACATGTCTTTCTTTTCCAGCATGCTGTAATAGACTTTTGCCGCCGGCTTCAGCGCGTTTGCTTTCCATGTCTGGCCGTTTACCATTGCTTTGTACAGCTCGGAAAGAATCGCATCGTTTTGCACGGCCTTAAAGCGCAGCATGCGTTTCATCATTTTCTTTTTCACATCAGGGTCGATCTGCTCGTTAAATGCCAAATCTAGCCCTTGCAGCGCAGAATAGTTCGGGGCGAAATGCTGTTCATCAGACCCGCGCTTAATAAACCATTGCGGAGACACGATGAATACGATTTTTTTGCCCTTCAGCTGATCCATATGGGCAGCGAAGTTTAAAGAATGAATCAATGACTGGGACCCGCCTTTGCCGACAAGGTATGGCGTGAACCCCTCATTGTTTACTTGAAAATAATTAGATGGGTGGAACTCGTCCAGCCGGGAAAGCTCAGAAGACCCGTAAATCGGAAGATATGTCGGATCTTTGAGCATTTGATCTTGTAAATAAAGCCCTTGAAACATACTTGGGTTCAAGGCTGTTGCTGACTCTTTCACCCGTTTATCGGTGATGAAGCCTGTCAGCCATGAAGATGGAATTGCGATGGCGCCTGCGAATAGAATAAACGCCAAAATAATTGGACCGAAAAAACGCTTTTTCATTATTTCAACTCAGACAGCTGGTTTACAATGTTGTTAGGCGTATTCCAAACATCCCGGTCAAATTCAGTGATCGGCACTAAAATATCAAAACGGTTTTCAATCGCAAGCAACAATTCTACTGTTCCAAAAGAATCAAGCAAACCTTCTTCAAAAATTTCAATATCAGGATTTTCCTTTACGATGTCATCCTGGCAAACCTCTGCTAAAACGTCTAATACCTCTTGTTTAAAATCCATAGCTTTCTAATCTCCTTTAATGGTGGTGATGAAATAATTTTCCTGAGAAAATATAAAACCCGAAGCAAACGAAGTGGAACGTGATCACAATAGCGAGAACGGTTGTCCAGCGGTTGGACGGCAGCCATTTATATTTCTTATTCCACTTCTCGAAAAAGTTGTAACACGTCATCAGCAAGGCGTGATAGAGGCCGTAGATGATATATTGCGGCGCAAGCCCGTGCCAAACCCCCATCAGCATAAACAGCAGGAAATACCCGATGTTTGAGACAGCCATACGGTTTTTGATCCACTTTTTCTTTGTCATCCAAAATACGAATCTCATAAACACATAATCTCTAAACCAAAATGACAGAGACATATGCCAGCGATTCCAGAAATCTTTAATATTTTTACTGATAAACGGTTTATTAAAGTTTTCCGGTGATTTAATGCCCATGATATAGCTGACCCCGACGGCAAACATCGTGTAGCCGGCGAAATCAAAGAATAAATACATGCTGTAGCCGTACATGTACAGCAGGTTCCCAAGAATCTTATTGTGCGTGATCGCGGGAAGATTCATGATGAAGTACGTATTGATTGCATAGCCGATAATAAACTTGTACAGGAAACCGATAAAGATCTTATGAATCCCTGTATACAATAGGTCGGCGTATTCTTCTTTCGTCCAAGCCTTCTGTTCATCCTTGACGAACCGGCGGTATCTGTCGATCGGACCGGAGGAAATCGTCGGGAAAAACAGGATGAAATACAGTAGGCGGTGCAGCGGCAGCTGTTCCTTCAGCAGACCGTCTCTTGCTTCCATAATCAGCTGAACGCCTTTAAAGGTTAAATACGAAATCCCTAAAAAGCTGATCAGGTTATGTGGCGGGTGATGCGGCTGCGGGTGTGAAAGAAACGGCCATATTTTTGACAAGAATAAAGGCAGAATCGCCGCGATAACAGCTCCGCAAAAGACAAAGCCGCTGTTCGCTTTCTGCCGGTACGCCAGATAGCCGCTGATCAAGAGCACCTGCCATATCGTAAACAGACACAGTGCGATGACCCCATGTAAGTCGTGCGAAAAAATTAAAGCCAATATAATGATAGATATGAACATGTTGTATGCTTGAAATCTTTTTCCGTTCAGGCCGAGAATGATCGTCGGCAGAAGAAGAATGCCAAGCAGTATAAAGAATAAAAACGAGCTGTAAGGCGTCATACAAGAACCTCTTCGCCGATGCGCTTCCGGTCAATTTTGCCGTTGGCCGTCATTTGAATGTGATCCTGATAGATGAATTTTCTCGGGATCATATATGCCGGAAGGGAAGCGGCAAGCTCTTTTTTAATGGCGCTTGTCAGCTGGAACTCCTTCTGGAACTCATGCTCCTCAGGCACAACAGCAGCGATCAGGTACTCGACTGTTCCGTTTGGCTGATACGGAATCACAACAGCAGAACGAACGTACTGAGACTGTCTGACATGGAACTCAATTTCCTCAAGCTCCATTCGGTAGCCGTGAAGTTTAATTTGGAAATCCAAACGTCCCTGGCAGAAAATCTGACCATCTTGGATATAGCCAGCATCGCCAGTCCGGTATGCCCACTGTCCTTCATAAGAGAAAAACGCTTTTTCCGTCAGCTCTGGCTCACCAAGGTAGCCTCGGCTTACGCTCGGCCCTGCAATGACGATTTCTCCTTTTTCTCCATCAGGAAGCGGCTGTCCCTGTTCATCCATAATGAAAATGTTCATATCTGGCTTGGCGAAGCCGACTGGAAGCGATTCGTTGCGGCTGATGACGTCACTTGTAATTTCAACGGATGTGACAGCCACTGTCGCTTCAGTCGGACCATACGTATTAAAGATTTTTGCTTTCGGAAAACGCTCAAGCAGCGCATTTGCCACAGAAACCGGTAGAACCTCTCCGCAAAACATAAATGTGTCTGCATCAGGCAGCAGGTCTTGTGAAAAACCTGGGTCCATCAGGCACATCTGCACAAAGGAAGGCGTTGATGTCCACACATTCAGCCCGGACTTCTTCAGCTCTTCGAATAAGATTTTCGGCTTATTCACAGCATCCTTTGTCACGCAGTGTAAAGTCCCGCCTGATTGAAGGCATGGGTAAAGATCCATGACAGATAAATCAAATGAAAACGGCGCTTGGTTTAAAAATGTTTTTCCTCCGTTGACTGGAAAGTCTGCACAAATCCAGTCTGTGAAGCTTTGAAGATTCGCCGCGGAAATCTGCACGCCTTTTGGATTTCCCGTGCTTCCGGAAGTGTAAATAATATAAAACGTCTCGTGTTCCTTGACCCATTGATCTTGGCTGACAGAGCTGCCTTCGTTTTCCAGCAGTTCTTCTGCTGAAACCGTCTGAATCTGCTGGCTGTCTGTATCAATTGAAAGTCCGGCTGCATGGATCAGCAATTCTGCTCCAGAGCTTTCGATAATTTTCGCAATCCGCTCGGACGGAATGGACAGATCAACCGGAATATAAGGATGTCCCGCTTTGACGCTTCCTAAGAAGGAAACGATCATGCAGGGCTCCATATGGCCGTACACAAGGATAGGAGATTTCTTTTCCCCGGAAATGCGTTTTTGAATCGCGGCAGCCGCTCGGTCAGACTGCTCCCATAATTCCTGATACGTGAGCGACTGGCCTTGAGAGCGGAAGGCATCGGTTTGCGGATAAGATTCCGCATGTGTTTGAATAGCATGTAAAAGTTTCATAGTTATTCTCTCTCCAATTAGAAATCGTTATAAATATATGAACCGGTATTCGCGGTGTGAAAACCATACATAAAAAACAAAACAAGCAGTATCATCAAATAAAATCCTGTATGACATGTCCACTTGACAGCGGGCTTTTCATACAGCTGTTTCATCAATTGCAGCATATCAAAAATTCCCTTCCCGTTTTTTCGACAATCACATGAGTATTTGACGATTAGATGCTCAAAAAGTTTCATTTTTTCCCTAATCTCCCTCAAAATAATATATCGGCGTCTGCTTTTGAAAATGAAACTTTATACCTGCAAGGGCAAGAATGGAAAGTCTCGAGCTGATTTATAATAAAGGAAAACCTACATGGAGTCAAAAGATCTTTTTAACTTTTAAAAAGCATAATGTACTTAAAAAAATTTTTCTGTACCTATTCGTTCGGGTGAAAGCAGAAACCTAATGAAATCGGGGCGGAAAGCGTATAATAAGAAAGAAAACGCCTTCTTGCGGTATCTTGTGAAATGAAGGAGAAGTCATTATGATAGATAAGGAAGCAAAAGGAGTTTTTCAAGCTGCCGGCTGAAAAAAAGTAAGCCTTTTAATAGAAAGGAAGAGGAAGATGAACCAAACAAATAAGGGTGAGGGTCAGACAGCGCCGGAAAAAGAAAGCATGGGGCAGATCCTTTGGCAGTTAACCCGTCCTCATACGTTAACCGCATCGTTTGTGCCTGTGCTGCTCGGAACGGTTTTGGCGATGTTTTATGTGAAGGTTGATCTGCTGCTGTTTCTGGCTATGCTGTTTTCTTGCTTATGGATCCAAATTGCGACGAACTTATTTAATGAATACTACGATTTTAAACGCGGGCTAGATACAGCAGAATCTGTCGGAATCGGAGGTGCGATTGTACGCCACGGAATGAAGCCTAAGACGATTTTGCAATTAGCCCTCGCATCATACGGGATTGCCATTCTGCTTGGTGTCTATATTTGCGCAAGCAGCAGCTGGTGGCTCGCTGTGATCGGCCTTGTCGGCATGGCGATTGGCTACCTGTATACAGGAGGTCCGCTGCCGATTGCATACACGCCGTTCGGTGAGCTATTCTCAGGCATTTGCATGGGTTCAGTGTTTGTGCTGATTTCGTTTTTCATTCAGACAGATAAAATCAATATGCAAAGCATTTTGATTTCGATCCCGATTGCGATTCTTGTCGGCGCGATTAACCTGTCGAACAACATCCGCGATATTGAAGAGGACAAAAAAGGCGGACGCAAAACATTGGCGATTTTGATGGGGCATAAGGGAGCTGTCACTCTCTTAGCTGCGTCGTTTGCTGTCGCTTATATTTGGGTTGTCGGCTTGGTCATTACCGGTGCCGCAAGCCCGTGGCTGTTTGTCGTCTTTTTGAGCGTGCCTAAGCCGGTTCAGGCAGTGAAGGGCTTCGTCCAAAAAGAATTGCCGATGAATATGATTGTCGCAATGAAATCAACAGCCCAAACGAATACATTTTTCGGATTCCTGCTATCGATCGGATTATTGATCAGCTACTTCCGATAAAACCGAAAGACCGCCCGTTTCGTGCGGTCTTTTTTTGTTACATTCGACAGTATTTTGTAAAAAAATTCATAGAACCTTGCACCAGGCAGGCACGTCTAGTACATGGGCAGCGGATAAAGATCCGTTAAAGGAGATGACGAAAATGGATTTATCTGTAACACATATGGACGATTTAAAAACGGTAATGGAAGATTGGAAAAATGAATTATTAGTTTATAAATTTGCGCTCGATGCGCTGGATACAAAGTTCTCGATTATCAGCCAGGAATATAACCTCATTCACGGACACAACCCGATTGAACATACGAAATCCCGTGTCAAAAGCTTTGAAAGCATCGTGAATAAATTAATGAGAAAGGGCTGTGAGATTACGACAAAGGAAATGAAGGAGCACATCAACGACATTGCCGGTGTGCGCATCATTTGTTCCTTTATTTCTGATATTTATAATGTCGTTAACGTCTTAAAGCAGCATGAAGATTTGAGAATCGTAAAGGTGAAGGATTATATTCAGACGCCAAAACCGAACGGCTACCGAAGCCTGCATTTAATCATTGAGATGCCTGTGAATTTAACGAACCGTGTGGAATACGTCAAAGCAGAAATTCAAATCAGGACGATCGCGATGGATTTCTGGGCGAGCCTTGAACATAAAATTTACTATAAATTAAACAATGACGTTCCTAAGCAATTAACAGATGAGCTAAAGGAAGCCGCGGAGATCGCCCATTATTTAGATGAGAAAATGCTTGGGATTAAGAAAGAAGTGGATTGATGAACGTTATATTTTACAAAAGCGAAGCCTGACAAGGTTTCGCTTTTTTGCTTTGCTAGTACTTTCTATACCAGTATAAACTCACTTCTGTTTCTATGATTGCACCTGCTTTATCATGCATGAAGAAAGGAGGCAAACATGAAACATTCCATTTCATTATCGAGAGGTTTGATCTTTCTGATGGCGGTGACTAGCGGGTTTACTGTCGCTAATGTCTATTTCAATCAAACATTGCTTGTCAGCATGGCAGGCACGTTTCATGTGACAGCGGCACAAGCTGGGATGATTGCTACATTGGCGCAGATCGGCTATGCAGCGGGGAATCTGCTGCTTGTTCCATTGGGAGATCTATTTGAACGCCGCCGCTTCATTGTGGGCCTGCTGTTCTTAGTGGGGGTTTGCTCAGCCGCTTCAGCGTTAGCTGTAAGCTTTTCATGGCTGGTCATCACAAATTTATTGCTGGGGTTCTTCACGATTATTCCTCAAATCCTTGTGCCGTTTGCGGCAGGTTTAGCAAATGACAAGAATAGAGGAAAAGTACTCGGAAACGTAGCTATCGGCTTGGTTTGCGGAATATTAGGTGCGAGAGTGGTCAGCGGGGCGATAGATGCCCAATATGGCTGGCGTGTGATGTATTGGCTTGCCTGTGCAGCAGCCGTCATCATTATGCTGATCATTCGCTTCTGCTTTCCGAAAAGCAAAGGGACACATGCCGTTGGTTATGGAAAACTCATTTCTTCATTATTTCCGCTTTTGATCAAGGAGAAAGCATTAAGAAAAGCATGTGTAAACCAAGGCTTCATGTTCGGCGCCTTCAGTTTATTTTGGACGACGTTAGTGTTTATGGTGAGTGAACCGCCATTCTCGTTTGGCAGCCAGACTGCCGGAACAATCGGTTTGGTGGGGATTGGCGGGGCTTTTGCGACTCCTCTGATCGGCCGGATTATTGATCAAAAAGGAGCGGCTTTTGCCAACAAGCTTTGTATGTCTTTTACCTTATTGTCATTTGTATTGTTAATGGCGGGCCGGACCTCAATGCTTGTGATTGTGCTGGGCGCTTTATTCATCACTATGGGCATTCAGGCGAACCAGGTGGCATGTCAGGCGGAGATTTTCCAGTTGTCCGCTGATATGAGAAGCAGATTGAATGGCATCTTTATGGTCAGCACGTTTTTAGGCGGCGCCTTGGGGTCGTATGCAGGCGGTGCAGTCTGGATGCTGTTTCATTGGAACGGCGTTTGTATTCTAGGGATGATCATGATTGGTATTGCCTTCAGTTCAAGGGTTACCATAAATCGAGCTGCTAAACAAAGCGATATCAGAAGGGAGATAGAAGCTGGTGCAAACAAGTGAACATTATAAAAAAGGGTTAGATATTCTAAAACAAATTGATGAGGAGAACTATGAAGCGATCGTAGACAGTTTTAAACAATCCATCGCTCCGGACCTTGGTGTGCTTGCTGTGGAGTTTAATTACGGACAGATTTTTTCAAGACCGGGCCTTGATCTGAAATCCAGATTATTAGCAACAGTTGCCGGATTGACTGCATTGGGCAATACGCAACAGTTAAAATTCTATATTAACGGAGCCCTAAATGTCGGATGGACACAAGAAGAACTCATAGAAGTGATGATGCAGATGATTATTTACTCAGGATTCCCGAATGCGCTGAATACCATTTTGCCTGTGGCTGCGGAAGTATTTGCAGAACGAAACAAATAATATAAAAACCTTCTCCTTTTTTATGTAGAATACAAATAGGAAATTCTATGCAGGAGGAGAGTGTGTATGTGGACGGTATGGCAGAAAAACGGAAAGAACTTGGTGAATTTTTAAAATTAAAAAGGGCGCAGCTTTCTCCGCAAGAATTCGGATTGCCTTTAGGCACCAGAAGGAAAACGACAGGCTTAAGAAGAGAGGAAATGGCCCAGCTGGCCGGTATCGGTGTCACATGGTACACATGGCTGGAGCAGGGAAGGGATATTCGGGTATCGACACAGGTACTGGAAAGCATATCAAGAGTGCTCAAATTGAATTACGAGGAAAAACGCCATGTCTTTCTGTTGGCAGGACATCATGTTCTTTTAGATGATCAGGATGAGGAAAACAAGAGCCTTCCTCTGGCTGTGCGGCACTTTATTGATCATTTAACCAATTGCCCTGTTTATGTGACTGACGAAAAGTGGGACGTTATTGCTTGGAACACGGCGGCGTGTGCTGTGTTCGGCGATTTTGGCCAAATGGGCAGAAAGGAAGGGAACGCCATATGGCGATGTTTCACGTCGAAAGAGTACCGGAATCTGCTGGACGACTGGGAAAGCCACGCCAAAAAACTCATCGCACAATTTCGATCGACAGCCAGCCGCTTTCTCGGGGAAGCATGGATAAAAGAGCTGATCGATGAGTTAACTGAAGTAAGTCCAGAATTTAAAAAATGGTGGAACCACCACGAAGTGTTAGGCACACACGCAGGAGAAAAAGTGCTTCATCACCCGGCAGCGGGCACAATGGTGATGGAGCATATGACATTGCAAATTTATGACTCACCGGATTTGAAACTGACCATTTATCGGCCGTTAGAGAAAGAAAATACGGCAGATAAACTGAAAGCTTTACTTATAGACAGCTAAATAGCTCATTACCTTAAAAAGACGGCATCAAGTGCCGTCTTTCTTATTTAATATCTTCATAAATGTCAGAGGCTTTGGCCTTCATTTGTTTCTTATTGGTTTTCGGTTTCTTCTCTTTTTTCACAGCTTGATAGACAGCGGCTGTCACAAGATCGCCCGCCTGCTGGAGGCGTTCTTTGCTGATATGCTCGATCGAGTCTTCAGGAGTATGATACCAAGGCTCAACCTCTTCGGTTTCCGGGTCTCCCCAAATAAAGTTGGCGGAATCAATGCCGGCTTCGTGGAACGGCACATGATCAGATGATCCTCCCTGTGTCAGAGACAGGCTGTCAAACCCAATTTTATCAGCGGCCGTATGGCTGGATTCCCAAACAGCGTTAGATTGGCCGTCCAATGTGTTGACATACAGCTCAGACGCATTCTCCCAGCTTGTGCCTACCATGTCTAAGTTAAAGTTCACTTCACTTCGTTTCAGCTCTTTTTCCGATAGATGTTCTACATAATGAGAGGAGCCGAGCAGGCCGAGCTCTTCAGCGCCGAAAGCGATAAAGCGGATTTCTTTGTCAGAAGGAATGCTTTTTAGAACGCGCGCCATTTCCAGCATGACAGAGGTTCCTGAGCCGTTGTCATTTGCTCCGGGCGAAAAAGGAACACTGTCGTAATGGGCCGTCACGTACACAATGTCTGGATGTTTGATGTTCTTTGGTTTTTTGATACCAATGATGTTCTGGGAGGTTTGGTTTGCGAATGCGTTTAGTTTTAAGGTGGCTTCTTTTTGCTGGGTAAGGGCTTCACCGTCTTCTTTCTTAATTCCAACGACAGGAATGCCGGCTTTATTTCCCGACAGGTTTGGCGTCACAGGCACGAGGCTTTCTTTGTTGTTATAAATGATGACAGCCTTCGCTCCGGCGTCTTCGGCGTTCTTGGCTTTCTCGTAAAATGTCAGATCTCCTCTGGCAATCAAGGCGATTTTGCCCTTGGCGTCAGCGGTGAAGTCCTTTGGATAACCTAAGCCGGCATTGTAAAGCGGAGCCGTCAGCCCTTTTTCCTCAGTCGGGGCTGAGCCGGATGCCGCCCGGAGAAGAATGTCGCGTCCTTCTGAAGACAGCGTTCCCTCAAGCCGGTCAGGGATACCGAATCGTTGAACCTTCACATCAAGCTTTAATTTTCTCAAGGTTGAGGCGATCAATAAGGCACTCTTTTTTTCAGCGGCAGTTCCGGCTATTCTGGGGCCGATTGCTTCACTGAGCTGAGAAATGGTGGAATACGCACGCTTTCCTTTGAATGGGAGCTCTCGCTCGCTATCTGATATTTGAACAGCGCGGGCGGCAGGGGTGACACTCTGTGCCGGCAAGAGAACCGTTCCGGCAGTTAAAACAGCCATCGTTATTACAGTCAAAAGCTTTTTCATCGAAAATAAACCTCCCCTAATGTATGGATGAGGATTATTTCGGGATGCTAAAGGTATTTCCTGCAAAATGGAGAGCGTTTTTGAAAAGACAGTGCTTTATACCTGCAAAAAAACGCTTATGAATGAAGGGTCATAAGCGTTTCTGGATATTAGATTATTGAAGTTTTAAAAACTTGCGTTTGCCGACTTGGATGATCATATTTTCCTTTACCTCTGCATCAGCATGGATATCTGTTATTTTCTCTCCGTTGATTCGGACACCGCCGTTTTGAATCATGCGGCGCGCTTCGCTCTTCGAAGAGAGAAGCTTCAATGTGACGAGCAGATCGACAACCGCTGGCGCTTTCTCGCCTTCCCATTTCACAGCCGGAATATCCTCAGGCAGGCTGTTTTCCTGAAAGACTGTTTTAAACGAGTGTTCGGCAGCTTCAGCGGCTTCTGCTCCGTGATACATTCGGACAATCGTTTTGGCTAAAAGCATTTTGGCATCCCTTGGATGAACGGCGCCGGTTTCTAAGTCTTTCACAAGCTGTTTTTTTCTCTTCAAGCTCTAAGTCCGTTGCCAAATGAATGTATTTTTTCATGAGGCTGTCGGGCAGTGACATTGTTTTTCCGTACATGTCGTTTGGATGTTCGTCAATGCCGATGTAGTTGTGTTTTGACTTCGACATTTTTTCAACGCCGTCCAAGCCTTCCAAGAGCGGCATAAGGATGACAACTTGTTTTTCTTTGTCGTATCGTTCTTGGAAATGCCGTCCCATCAGCACATTGAAATGCTGATCTGTTCCGCCTAATTCAATATCGCTTTCGAGAACAACGGAATCGTATCCCTGCATCAGCGGGTAAAAGAATTCATGGAGTGAGATCGGTTTTTGCATGGCGATGCGTTCTTCAAAGTCGTCGCGCTCCATCAGGCGGGCTACCGTTATTTTGCCTGCCAATTCAATGACATCCTCCAGATTCAATGTTTTCAGCCATTTCGAGTTGTAGTGAAGCTCGACTTTTTCTTGATCAAGCACTTTTCCGAATTGCTGAAAGTATGTTTTGGCGTTGTGCTGAACTTCTTCATCAGTCAGCTGCTTTCTGGCTGCTGATTTTCCGGTCGGATCCCCGATTTTTCCTGTGAAATCCCCAATTAACAGCTGAACAATGTGGCCGTTTTCTTGAAATTGGCGAAGCTTGTTTAACACAACTGTATGGCCCAAATGCACATCTGGTGCAGATGGATCTAATCCGAGCTTAATTTTAAGCGGTGTGCCTGTGGAAATCGATTTAACGAGCTTCGCCTTTAATTCCTCGGGCGGTATGACCTCATGGGCGCCTGTCATGTATAACTGAAGCTGTCTTTCGACTTCTTTTTGCTGTGCAGCTGTAAGCTGATCAAATATTTTCATCGTTCATCCTCCTTTTTTAGAAACACAAAAAAGAGCCCATCCCGATAAGGGACGTGGCTCAATGCACGCGGTACCACCCTGGTTGAAGACATCGTCTTCCGCTCATTCGAATAACGGTTTTCCGTTCTTTGCTACTAAGGTTCACAAAGAAAGCTCGGGGAGGTAATTCACGTTTGCCTGTGTGCCGGCTCGCACCTTCCGCCGGCTCTCTGAAACAGGGAGACAAACCGCTACTGGATTCCCGTCAAAGCTTATGTGGTATGAAGATTGTCAGCTACCTTTCTAAGCAGCTCTGTCAGTGTTTTCTGTTCGTCCTTCGTCATTCCCGCAATGAGCTCTGCTTCCCCTTTGTGAAACTCCGGGTAGAGTTCTTCGATCGCTTGTTTGCCGGAATCGGTGATGGAGACAAACACGAGTCGTCGATCTCTTGTGTCGATGCTTTTACGGCAAAAACTCTTTTTTTCGAGCGTTTTGATCACGTTGCTTGCTGTAGCTGTTGAAATGCCTGACAGTTCAGCAATTTTTCTCGTTTCGAGCTTCCCCCATACCCATAGATCATAAAGAATGGAGAAAGCGGTCCAAGAAAGTTTATAAGAAGAAAGAACCTCAGTCTCCATTTTGACACGGAGCTTTTGCGCAGACCGATACAGGTTCGTCGCAATCGATATGGCTTCCAGGTTCAGTGACTCAACGGGCATTTGTTTAAGCTTAGAAAGTGTGTCATGTTCTTCTTTCCGAAGCTGCTGATGTTGATAGGAACGTTCCATTTTTTAGGCCTGCCTTAAATTTTCAGAATCATTAGCTATGAAATGAATTTTAACAGAGTTTGGTTTGAACTTCAAGCCAATATATCGGTTGAATAAAAAACGCCGCAAGAACCCCAAAATAAAGAAAAGACCACAAACGGGGGTGCAATCTTGCAAAAATATGTTCAATCCGTCTATAAACATGATCCGTTTCACCTTTTTTCAGCAGAGCATGTGGTGACGTTAGCGATTATCGCTCTTTTGGCCATTCTGTTGTTTCTGTTCCGCAAGGCGGTCAAGCGGCCTAATGTCAGCCGGTTTCTGCGCTATTTGTTTGTATTTCTGTTGCTTGGTTCGCAAATCGGCTATCAAATATGGATGATTGCCACGGGCAGGTGGTCGGTGCGCACTTCATTGCCTCTCCAGCTTAGTGACCTGTCGGTGTATTTGTCAGCCATCATGCTGGTGACCAAAAGCAGGAGGCTGTTTGTATTTTTATATTTTGTCGGCATCGGCAGCTCGATTCAGGCTCTTTTGACACCTGACCTCGGTATGTTTTCATTTCCGCATGTGCGATATATCCTCTTTTTTATTTCGCATGGGTCTGTGTTTTTATCCTGCCTGCTGATGGCGGTGGTCGGCACTTACAGAATGGGCCAGCGCTCATTATGGGTGACCGTCCTGATTGTCAATGTGTACGGAGTCTGCATTTATCTGCTTGACCGCTGGATTGGCGCGAATTACATGTATTTGACGAAAAAACCGGGCGGTTCTTCTCTCCTGGATGTTCTCGGGCCGTGGCCGTGGTATATCGCTTCGGCTGAAGCCATTACGATCGCAAGCTTTTTTGTCCTTTATTGGCTATATCGCATGTTCAAAAAGTGACACCTTTTTTGTTGTATAGCACATTCTGTCTAAAAAAATATTGAAGAATAGTGTTTAATTTTCTGAAATCGGGAATGTAACTTGTACAACACAAAGGGAGATGAATACCATTGAAGAAAGATGAAATTATGCATATCGTGTCATGCGCAGATGATAATTATGCTCGTCATTTAGGTGGGATGTTCGTTTCTTTATTGACAAATATGGATCGGGAGAGAGAGATAAAATTATACGTCATTGATGGTGGAATTAAGCCTGATAACAAAAGAAGACTGGAAGAAACCACATTGAAATTCGGCGTCCCGATTGAATTTTTAGAAGTGGATACCAATATGTATGAACATGCGGTAGAGAGCAGCCATATTACAAAAGCGGCGTATTACCGCATTTCGATTCCTGACTTAATTAAGGATGAGAGCATCAAACGAATGATTTATATCGACTGTGATGCGATTATCCTTGAGGATATTTCGAAACTGTGGGACTTGGATATTGCGCCATATACGGTTGCTGCTGTTGAGGATGCGGGGCAGCATGAACGCCTGAAAGAAATGAATGTCAGTGATACAGGGAAGTATTTTAACTCAGGTATCATGATTATTGATTTTGAACCTTGGAGAAAGCAAAACATCACAGAAAAAGTCATCAACTTTATCAATGAAAACCCGTCTGAAGACTTTCTTGTGCTGCACGATCAAGATGCACTGAATGCGATCTTGTATGATCAGTGGTATGAACTTCATCCGCGCTGGAACGCTCAAACCTATATCATATTAAAACAAAAAACGCCTGCGACGCTGTTAGGTCAGAAACTTTATAGAGAAACGAGAGAAAACCCGGCCATTGTCCACTTCTGCGGCGGAGAAAAGCCTTGGAATTCCAATACGAAACACCCGTATCGCGATCAGTATTTCCATTACATGTCGTATACGAAGTGGAATACAATCAGCAATCCGGCGATCAACCAATAAATCGGATATAAAAAACGCTTTTGATCAGCTCAAAAGCGTTTTTTTGTTTGCCTCAGCGTGCGACTGACCGTTGGTAAAACCGCTGAATATGCATGGCGATATAGCACAATTCTTTCTCAGGAAACTCAAAGCCGTATTCCTTCTTCACAAATGTGCCGATGCTTAGGGCACACAGGAAGGCATCCTTAAACTTCTCTTTAATAATGTCGATCATTTCTGCATCCAGCTCGTAAATGGATTCACCCGCTTTGATATGCTGAATGGCAAAGCGGAGATGGGTCACAAGCCGTTCATAAGAAATGGTATCTTCAACAATATTGATTGACAGCTGAATTTCAATAATCTCGATAATATCACGGATCATTGTTGTAATATCAAGCGTCTGTGTCATATCACCGGCATTGTTTCTTGCTGTGTGGATATGCATGGCAATATTGCCGATTTCATCATCAGGAATGTGAATCCCAAGTTTATCTTTAATTAGCGTTCTGGCCCACAAGCCGATCTGGAATTCCTTCGGATAAAGAACTTTGATCTCATTCAGCAGCGGATTTTTGATGACCATTCCATTGCTCAGGCGTTCGATCGCAAAGGAAAGATGGTCTGAAAAAGCGACGTGAATGCGCTCGTTGATTTTGATGTTCAGCTCTTTTTCGGCATGGGAGATAATTTGCTCGGAAATCTGAATATGGTCTTCCGGCAATGTTTCTAAAATCTCTTCGAACTGCTTATAGTCAGGTGTATCTTTTCTGACAAAGGTTTTTTCTATTTTTGACGGATCGACAATATCATTCTTCTTTTTATCGAACGCAATTCCTGCACCTAAGAGAATCTTCTCTTCATTTTGATCCTTTACGACGATAGCATTATGATTTAAGATTCTTTTAATTTTCATAGCTTTTTTTGTCCTTTCATCCCCCGTTTTATGAATGAAAACGAATAAATCCAGTTATTCTGTCTCTTCTTTAAACCCGAGAAACAATGTAGCTATAAAAGCAGAGACGGCCGCGATCAAAAAACCGATCATATAATGAACAAAATTAGCTGCGCCGAACGGCAGCACGATTGAAATCATCGGAATGCCTGTCAGTCCGTAGGAATTCGACACGACATGTACCGCAACCATGTATGCTCCGCCAATAGCGCCGCCGATGGCAGCTCCGATAAAGGGGCGGATCAGTTTGACATTTACTCCGAATACAATCGGCTCCACAATGCCTAAAAACGCGGTCAGGGAGGCAGGGAGCGCAATTTTCTTCAGGCTTGATTGTTTCGTTTTGAAGAAAACCGCAAGCCCCGCTCCGCCTTGGGCCACATTCGCCATCGACCATATCGGCACTAAAAAGTTCACTCCTACATGCGGATCAGCAAGCAGCGTTGCCTCTATCGCATAAAAGCTATGATGCAAGCCAGATAGAACGATGGTGGAGTAGATGCCGCCGAACAGGGCTCCGGCGGCAATGCCGGCGTGATCGTAAATATAGACAATCGACTGTGTCATGATCTGGCCGATGATAGACGCGGCGGGATTCATCACAATCAGCGCGAGGCACCCTGTCATCATAACCGTAATAAAAGGAATGATGACGACATCGAGCGACTTCGGCACAATCGATTTTAACAGCTTCTCGATTTGGCTCATGACATAAACGGAGAGAAGAATCGGGATAATGGAGCCCTGATAGCCCATCATTGGTATATGCAGCCCCCAGATGTCTAAGGAAGCGGGGGTTTTACTGCCGAGCATAGACGGGTCCAGCAGATCAGGATGCGTCAGGAGCCCTGCTATCACTGCCCCTAAATATGGGTTGCTGCCAAATTGCCGTGCGGCACTGAAGCCGACCAAAATCGGCAGCAAAATAAAGGCTGTACTGGACACGAGGTCGAGCACTTTGATCCACGGGCTGTCAGCTGCGAACCAGTGAAACACCTTAATCATTCCGATCAGCCCCATGAGCAGGCCGCTTGCTGTTATTGCCGGGATAATCGGCACAAAAATATCGGACAGTGTTTTTGCAAATGCTGCGACAGGGTTCAGCTTCCGGCTGGCCTTTTTCTGTTGAACAGACTCTTCAGAAGGCGCGGCCTCCCACACGTGAACGACTTCTTTATATATTTTGTTGACGATGCCTGCTCCGAAGATAATCTGGAATAGCCCATATCGGAAAAAGGTGCCCTGTACACCTTGCAGATTTTCTATGGCATGTATATCGATTTTCGTCTCGTCTTTTACCTCAAAACGAAGACGGGTCGTACAATGACTGATGCTGATAATATTGCTTTTTCCTCCTGCGAGGAGCAATAATTCTTTTGCAATCTCTTTTTGCAAGCAATCAAAACCTCCTTTGCTGAAGAAAAGTCGGCTTGTTCATCGTATCAAATGAAAAGTTGACAATCAAAATGAAAAAGTGAGAAATACCGGCTGATAATGACAAAACGTGCAGGGACAACAAAAAATGCCCGCGTCGGTGACGGAGCATGAAAATAGGGATTGTCCATGGCGCCGTTATAAGCCCAACACGAAAAGAAGAGTTAAAATGTCCTGATTTTTTTGGACACTAATACTCCCTTTGCATCATTGGGTTTTGCCTGCCTGACCAGTCACAATCCCGCCATATGTGGTGATAACTGTAATAACGTTCATTTTATGCTGTTCATGGCTGGATAGCAATAGTATGAAAAGCCTGTGCGGTGAATGGGAAAAAGGTTGTGCGTGGTGTTTTTAGGGATGTAAAAAAGCCTGTAAGACTTAGAATACAAGTTTTACAGGCTTTTTGGTTACTTTTTCGGTTTGACGGCATTCAGCCGTTTTTGCAGCTTTGTTTTTTCATTGGATGCTTGTAATTGATTCACTGCAGACTGAGCGGATGCCTTTGATTGTTTTGTTTTGTCTTTTTCCGCTTTCTTCACTTTGGCTTTGGCAGTTTCGACTTTTTTTGCTTCGGCTGCCGCTGCTTTTTTCTTCACTTTGTCTAACCGTTTTTGCAAGGACGTTTTGTCTTTGCCTGATTGAAGCTGATTGACTGCCGATTGTGCTTTTGTCGCATTTGCATTAGTTGATTTCTTTTCTGCTGCTGCGACTGATTGCTGCGCCGTTTTCAAATTGGTGCTTTTCACTTTGGTAAGGCGCTTCTGCAGGGACGTTTTTTCTGCACCTGCCGGCAGCTTGCTGACTGCTGATTGGGCGCTGTCAACATCTGTTTTCTTTTTGCTTTTTTCCGCTTTCGCCACTTTCTCTTTCGCTTGCTTTGATGCAATATAGCGTTTTACTTGGTCTAAGCGTTTTTGCAGGTTCTTTTTGTCTGTTCCGTTCGGCAGCTTGTTGATGGCAGCTTGGGCTGTATCGACGGTTTGCTGTGTTTTATACTTTTCTGCCTTTACGACTTTGTCTTTCGCATCTTTTACATTTCTGTTTGACTGTATTTTATCCAGTCTTTTTTGCAGGGCTGTTTTGGCGTCAGAATTCGGCAGCTGGCTGACGAGTTCTCTCGCTTTGTTGATATCGGTTTGTGTTTTTGTCTTTTCCGCTTTTTTTACCGCTTGCTCTGCCGCCGCGTACGCTGAATCTGTTGCCTTCGCTTTATACTGGATGAAGCCGTAGCCAAATTGCTGATCGCGGCCTGTTGTTCCAAGATCAACGATATTTTTCTGCATATCTGCACGAAGCTGCACGTTTGTCTCGGCAGGATCACGCTGTTTTAACAAAGCAAACATGGCAGCGGCGTGCGGTGTCGCTTGGGATGTTCCGCTTCCTGTCGCATAAAATTGGTTTAAGTAAGTGCTCGTGATGTTTGTTCCCGGCGCTGAAAATTCAACTTCATCTCCAGTTGTTGAGAAGGAGGCAAGCTGATTCTTTTCGTTTGTTGCTGAAACCGCAACGACGCTGCTGTATGCCGCCGGATAGTTCACTGGCTTGCCGTTCCCATCGTTCCCGCTGGCGGCAACAAGCAGAACGCCTTGTTCATAAGCTTTGTCCATGGCGTCATGAAGGATTTGGCTGTCTGACGTCGTGCCAAGGCTCATATTGACGATGTCCATCCCGTTTGCGATCGACCAGTCAATTCCTTGGAGAAGACCTTGAAGATCCCCCGAGCCGTTCTGATCAAGCGCTTTAACCGCGTATATTTGTGCTTCCGGTGCGATGCCGTCAATTCCGTAGCCGTTATGCTTGGCTCCGATAATCCCTGCGACATGTGTTCCGTGGCCGTTATCATCTTTGTAAGAAGAGGTGTAACTGACAGCTGAAAACCCGCCGGCAATCGACAGGTCATCGTGGGGGGAGATCCCGCTGTCAATGACTGCAATTTTGACATCTTTACCTGTCAGTCCTGCCTTCCAAGCCTGTTTCACCTGAATGGGCTCAAGGTTCCACTGCTCGAAGTTGTCAGAGGTGTCAGTGCCGTCTGACAGCACTTTGAAATCCGTGCTGCCTGCTGCGGTGAAGGAGACATTGTTTTCGACATACAAAATATCAGGATCCTGTTTTAATTCTTTCACTGTCTCCTGATCTGCTGTGACCGCTACCGCCGGCAGATGCTTATACTGTTGTTCAACCTCAGCATCGCTGTCCAGAACGGTTTCCTTGCCGGCTTTGTTTTTATAAACCACAATAACCTCTTTCTCGCTGCTGTTTTGCGCATGAGCGAGAGGGCCTATGGCGAGAAAACTGAAAAACAGAGTGGCTGATACAATGAGTTTGCAAGACATGTTTTTCATGGTTCATCTCCTTTTTTCTATGATGTTTGATATATATATCGGAGAAAAAAGAGAGTTTGATAGTAAGGAGGAAAAAATATTTTCATGGACAGATTATTTAGCAGAATGCAGATTTTTTCCACAGGAAGAGGAAATTTTCCAAATGAATTTGTAAGCGTTTTCAAAATAAGATAAAGAAAACATTGCGAAGGTTGTTCACAAAGCAATGAGAAAAGGGGGCTTTTCAGATGAGCGCATTCACTCGGGTGATGGAAGAAAAAATAATGCCTGTCGCTGGGAAAATTGCCGGGCAACGGCATCTCAGCGCTTTGCGTGACGGAATTATCCTGACCATGCCGCTGATTATTATCGGGTCTGTCTTTTTGATTTTAACGAGCCTGCCGATTCCCGGTTATGCTGATTTCATGATGAGTGTGTTTGGGAAAGAGTGGGCGGATAAGCTTGGATATCCGGTTAATGCTTCGTTTGATATTATGGCGATGATTGCCGCGTTTGGAATCGCCTATCGGCTGGCAGAAAGCTATGGTGTCGATGCCCTATCAGCCGGTGCGATATCAATTGCCGCATTTCTGTTGGCAACGCCGTTTGAAGTGCCGTTTACGCCGGATGGCTCAACGGAATCCATCATGGTCGGGGGCGGAATCCCGATCACACTGCTTGGCAGCAAGGGTTTATTTGTCGCCATGCTGATCGCTTTGTTTTCAACTGAAATTTATCGGTACATTATTCAAAAAAATATCGTCTTCAAAATGCCAGACGGCGTGCCGCCGGCGGTAAGCAAATCATTTGTCGCGCTGATTCCCGGCTTTATCATTGTTTTTCTAGTGTGGCTGGCGCGTCTTCTGATTGAAATGACGCCTTTTCAGAGCCTGCACAATGTCGTAGGAGACCTGCTTGGCACACCGCTTTCCATTCTTGGCGGCAGTCTGGGCGGAAGCCTGATCGCGGAATTTGTGCAGATGCTGCTTTGGTCGTGCGGGATTCACGGGGCTTCAATCATTGGCGGAATCATGGCGCCGATTTGGTACGGCGCGATGGATGCCAACCGTCTCGCGTTTCAGGCTGGCGAGGCGCTGCCGAGTATTTTTACGACTCAGTTCTTTCAAATTTGGATCAATGTCGGCGGGAGCGGAGCGACGCTGGCGCTTGTCCTGACGATGCTTGTGCGCTCCCGGAGCAAACAAATGAAGCAGCTTGGCCGACTAGGGATTGGCCCTGCGCTATTTAATATCAACGAGCCGATCATTTTCGGTATGCCAATTGTCATGAACCCGCTCCTCATTGTTCCTTTTATCATCGCACCACTCCTCACGATTACCGCAACTTATATCGGCATGAGCACCGGACTGGTGGCAAGGCCGGCCGGAATCGCCGTGCCATGGACGATGCCGCCGCTCATATCAGGCTACCTGGCAACAGGCGGAAAGGTATCGGGTGCTGTTATGCAGCTGGTGAATCTGCTGATCACCTGCGCCATCTACTATCCGTTTTTCAGAATATGGGATCATCAAAAATGGAAGGAAGAGAGTGCGGTTGAATCCGGGGGTGAGAATGTTTCGTGATGTAACGTAAAAGGGCTGATGGTCTTCTAACAACTATAAGTAAATGTTAGAATATGTAAAGGGGGTGCGCATGCTAGATTACATATGGTTAGAAGACGAATTACCAATCTTAAAACAAATACCAGTCGAATATACATCAGCTGCTATTTTATTTTCTCCTTTTATTCAAATGCCTGAAGGATGGGAAAAAGCAAAGAGAAAAAATGATTATGAGCATATCTATCCAAATGATGAGGAAATAAGGGAAAAAGGCAAAGCTGTTTCATGGAAGAAGGTTATGTCCTCTTGCGGCTTTCAAACACATGCTGAGCTGGCGCTTGCTTTAATGACATCGATAGGCGCCTTAAGGGATGAGTGCGCGAGACAAGATTTGGCTAAACTTTTACATGCAAACATAAAAGAAGGTCTCTTTTGTCCTAGTGAGGACCATATTTCAAATTTTCATATCCCTGGTTTGGTAAAAGTGCTTGGTTCGAACGGATCCAAGCGGTTTTATTACTCAGAACCAATTGTGGAAAACAGCGGCTTTTTGGATACAGCTGAGGCTAACTTGCAGACGATACTTGATGAAGCCGCCGCAGAGCTCATTTTGACTGATAAGAAAATGGACTTTGTGTTTATGAGTGTATATGACTCATTCATTAATGTTTTTTTAGCGAAAGATGAAAACATCAATGACTTGGTTCAGCGTATGGGCTGGGAAGCCATGATTTGCGATGAGTCAACGTATATCAGTTGGTATAGATAAAAAAAGAACGTACAAAATGTACGTTCTTTTTTTTTAACGCTGAAAGAACTCAATCCACTCGCCATCAGGACCTTCAATATAGAAGTAACGGTACCCGTTTGGAAGAGTTGTGATCTCTTCGTCGATAAATTTCGCGTTCATTCTTTCCGCTTTTGTATATTCAGCCGCGATGTCATCCGTCAGCAGGGCAATGTGGTGCACTTTTCCTTCGACGGGAAGCTCACTGCTGTAGCCTTGAATCAGTTCGATTTCTGTTTCCGGACCGTCTTCAAAGCCAAGAAAAGCAAGCTCGATTACGCCGTTCGTATGTGTGATGCGATCCTTCAATTTCATGCCGAGAACCTCTTCATAAAATGTGATGGACGCGTTGATATCCCTTACCATAATGCCTGTATGGTCAATTCGTTTTGCCATGCTGCTCCTCCTCGTAACTCTTTTTGTCTATCGTAGAAAAACCTTTCCTTTCTGTCAATGCAGACATCTTGGCGTTTTGTGGTACGATAAGAGAAAGCAAACAGAAAGAGGACGAAATATATGAAGCTACTCACCCTAAAGAAAGCACATGCTGCAAAAATCAAAAAAGGCTATCCGCTCATCGAAAAGGAAGCTCTCGCAGGGAGTGCGGGGCACGTGAAAGAAGGAGACCTCGTTGATATCGTGTCTGAGAGCGGCGAGTTTCTTGCGCGGGGCTATTATGGCCTGCAAAACAAAGGGGTCGGCTGGACGCTTACCCGCAATAAGCATGAACAGATTGACCAAGCATTTTTTCTCAGCAAATTAACAAAAGCGGTTCAAGCGCGCGCCAAACTTTTCACGGCCCAAGATACAACGGCTTTTCGCATGTTCAATGGTGAGGGAGACGGCGTTGGCGGCATCACGATTGACTATTATGACGGCTATCTGCTGGTTCAATGGTACAGCAAAGGCATTTACGCCTTTAAAGACATGCTGATTTCCGCTTTGGATGAGCTGGAACTGAACTATAAAGCCATTTACGAGAAAAAACGCTTCTACACGGCGGGACAATATGTTGAAGATGATGACTTCGTGAAGGGGGAAAGAGGCGAGTTCCCAATCATCATTCTGGAAAATGGCATTCAATACGCAGTGGATCTGAATGAAGGCGCCATGACGGGCATCTTTTTGGATCAGAGACATGTTCGCAAGGTGATCAGAGACCGCTATGCAAAAGGAAAAACAGTGTTAAATACGTTTTCTTATACGGGGGCATTCTCCGTGGCAGCGGCGCTTGGCGGAGCGGAGAAAACAACAAGCGTAGACGTGGCAAACCGGAGTCTTGCCAAAACGATTGAGCAATTCAGCGTGAACAAGCTGGATTACGAGGCACACGACATTAAAGTGATGGACGTGTTTAACTATTTTTCGTATGCAGCGAAAAAGGATCTGCGCTTTGATCTGATTATTCTCGACCCGCCTTCCTTTGCGCGTACAAAAAAACGCACCTTCAGCGCGGCCAAGGATTATAAAAACCTGCTGAAGGAAACGATCGCCATCACAGCTGACAAGGGCATCATCGTTGCTTCCACAAACAGCAGCGCCTTCGGCATGAAGAAATTCAAAGGCTTTATCGATGCCGCCTTTAAAGAAACAAATGAACGCTACACCATCATTGAGGAATTTACACTGCCGGAGGATTTCAAAACGATTTCGGCGTTCCCGGAAGGCAACTATCTAAAAGTGGTTTTTCTGCAGAAAAAATAAAGAAAAAAGCTGCCCTGTTCAGGAGCAGCTTTTTTTATGTAGAAATGATCTGCTGGACGCGGCCGATGCGGCCATCTTCAAGCCGGACTTTAATGCCGTGCGGATGAAAGCTTGATTTCGTTAAAATATCCTTTACTGTCCCTCTCGTCAGTTTTCCTGTTTTTTGATCTGCTTTCAATACAATATCAACCTGTAATCCTTTCGAAATGCTGCTTCGCTCTTGCCCGTTCATAGCGTACATCCCCTTTCCTTTTGTTCATTATAGTCATTATGGTTTAAAAGTAACAGCCGGCTGATGAAGTGTATTTTTGTTTTTTTTCAGCCTTCATTAAATATAATGTCAGCCCAAAGCCTGCTATGCTCAGAATGCCAAAAAGCAAGTAGACTGCGAAGATTGATATGTAGTCAAAAATGTATCCGCCTGTAAATGTACAGAACCAGTTGCCGAATCCATTGCCGATGGCGGCGTACATGGTCAGCGCCGTCGCTTCAACGTGGTTTGGCGTAATCTTTTTTACATATTGAAGCGCCGCCGGGATAAATAAACCGATCGCAACTCCCTGAAGAAAGACCGTCGCATAAATGATCCATAATGAAGGCGCTGTGAAATAGAGCGCCCACCTGAATAATGAGACCCCGCCTGACAGCATAATGACGTTGAGCAGCCCCATTTTATCTATAAATGTTTGGGCAAATCGCATAAATGGAATTTCCGAAATGACGCCGATGAAAAATAAAATGCCGATAGCGGAAAGTGACGCGCCGCTTTTGTCCAGAAAAAGACTGAAATACGTATTGTTCGCTAAGTTTGGAGCAAATGTCGTAAAGGTGATGATCATAAAGATGAGGAACGTTTTGTTGCTGATAAGCTCCCGGAATCCTTTGTGGATATTGACCTTTGTTTTTGTTTTCTGCTGGCCAGGCATTTGTGAGGCCAATATGGCGGCGATGCACAGAAAGGCACAGCCAAAGATAAAGATCACGTGAATAGGGTACAGCTGATTCGTTACCTGTCCCATGGCAAACACTGCGATGCCGAAGCCGAGAGAACCAAACAGGCGAATTCCGCCGTAGTTGCCGTTTGTTTCTTGAGTGTACCTTAGTGAAATGCTGTCCGATAATGGAATAATCGTGCTTTGAAAGGCTGCAAAACAGGCCGCGATCAAAATAAACAGAGGAAAGCCGTCAAATGCAATATAGCCTAATCCAATGATGCCTGTGATTGATGTGCAAACCGCCAGCAGGCTTTTCGTTTTTTGCGTATAGTCGCTCAGCATGCCCCAAAACGGCTGAAAGAAAATCATCACAATCGGGCCGAGTGACATGATCAAGCCGACCTGTGATCCGCTTACATGCTGTTCTTTCGTTAAATACATACTGAGTAAGGGAATAATGCTGCCCGTGCCAAGAAAAGCAAACAAATAAAATCCTTTTAACGCGGCGTAATGCCGTCTCACCTGCAAGTTGTGCATGGGGTGCCTCCTTTGGTATCCACAAATTACATTATATTGGAATTCGCCAGCTTTTCAATAAGGGGAAGCACATAAAAAAAACTGCCCTTGAGAGGACAGTTTTTTCTTACATAAATGAAAGTAAAAACGGCGCCGCGCAAAGCGTCATAATCGCAGCTAAGATCATCGACACACTGGAAATCGTGCCGGACACAGAGCTAAGCTCAAATGCTTTTGACGTTCCCGCTCCGTGTGCGCTTGTACCAAGCAGCACGCCCCGCGCGATTTCATTATCAATGCGGAAATAGCGGATGACCATCGGGCCGATCACTGTGCCTAACAAAGCGGTCAAAATCACAAACACGGCTGTGACGGCAGGCATTCCGCCGATCATTTCCGATACGTTCATTGCGATCGGTGTTGTCACTGATCTCGGGACGAGGCTGTCAATTAAGCCGGTGCCGAGGTGAAGCCATTTCGCAATAAGAGCGGTTGAAATAATCGCGATGCATGAACCGACGGCCACGTTCAAAATAATTTCCACTGCGTATTTCTTTAAAACAGGGAAATATTTATATAGCGGGATCGCGAATGCCACGGTAGCCGGCTGAAGCATATCGGTCAGCAATTCGCCGCCGAGATTATATGACTCGTACGGGACATTCACCAGCAGCAGCAGACCGACTAACACAGCGGGCGTCACCAATAGCGGCGACGTATAGACACGCGGAAACCGTTGATATACTTTTTTTGCTCCTAAATACACCAAAACCGTTAAAAACAAACTTACAATTCCGATGAACACGTATGCTTTTTCTCCTTTCTTTTTGCAATGATTTGTGTAAGCGTTCCTGTAGACACCATCACGACAAACGTGCTGATGATGACAACAAGCAGAATGCTGACACCAAATTTCGACATAATGTCTCCGTATTCAATCACTCCGACGGCAGACGGGATAAAAAATAAAAGCAGCTCCCCGAGAAGCCACGCAGCGCCAAGCTCTATCCATTCAAGCTTGATGATCTTAAAGTGTAATAATGTGAAAAGAATCACAATCCCAATTATACTGCCGGGAATATTTATATGAAGAAGGGCTGTCACCCAATTAATCAGCCGAGCAAATATAAATAACAGAGCGATTTGAATAACGGTTAGCAACAGTTTTTTCATATTGATGCCTCCCTTATATTCATATTGTACATAAGGTCTCGCTATAGGTAAAATATATATAAAGAATAATAAGTATTCCTTTTGTCTATAGAAAGGGTGAAGCACATGGATATACGCCATTTAACATATTTCTTGGAAGTCGCTCGTTTAAAAAGCTTTACGAAGGCTTCCCAATCCCTATATGTTTCTCAGCCGACGATATCAAAAATGATCAAAAATTTAGAAGAGGAGCTCGGGATCGAACTGTTTTACCGAAACGGCAGGCAGGTGGAACTGACTGACGCCGGCCAGAGCATGTATGTGCAGGCACAGGAAATTATTAAATCATTTCAAAACCTGACGTCAGAATTAAATGATATTATGGAGGTCAAGAAAGGGCACGTGCGGATCGGACTGCCGCCGATGATCGGATCAGGATTTTTCCCAAGAGTGCTCGGGGATTTTCGTGAAAACTATCCGAATATCACCTTTCAGCTAGTCGAAGACGGTTCTATAAAAGTCCAAGATGGCGTTGGGGACGGCTCTCTTGATATCGGCGTTGTGGTTCTTCCTGCAAATGAAGATATTTTTCATTCGTTTACAATCGTAAAAGAAACCTTAATGCTTGTCGTTCACCCTTCCCACAGGCTGGCAGACGAAAAAGAGTGCAGGCTGCGTGAGTTGAAGGACGAGCCTTTTATTTTCTTCAGGGAGGATTTTGTCCTGCACAATCGAATTATGACGGAATGTATCAAGGCTGGATTCAGGCCTCATATCATTTATGAAACCTCACAATGGGATTTTATCAGTGAGATGGTGTCAGCCAACCTTGGAATCGGGCTTTTGCCGGAACGAATCTGCCGCGGACTTGACCCGGAAAAAGTAAAAGTCATTCCGCTTGTCGATCCAGTCATCCCTTGGCACCTCGCCATTATTTGGAGAAAGGACCGTTACTTGCCCTTTGCGGCCAGAGCTTGGCTCGAACATACGAAATCGTATTTATGGGACCCGAAAAAAGATAGTAAAGGATGATGCAAACATGGATGCACAATCAGCAGCAAAATGTCTTACTGCTGTCCGCCAGCATAGCCCTCTGGTGCACAGCATAACTAACAATGTCGTAACGAATTTTACAGCAAACGGCCTGCTCGCCCTCGGCGCATCACCGGTTATGGCGTACGCGAAAGAAGAGGTCGCCGACATGGCGAAGATTGCGGGTGCGCTCGTATTAAATATCGGGACGCTGAGCAAGGAATCAGTCGAAGCGATGATCATCGCGGGAAAATCAGCCAATGAACATGGCGTCCCTGTCATTCTTGATCCTGTCGGGGCCGGAGCAACACCGTTCCGTACTGAATCGGCACGAGGCATCATTCGTGAGGTGCATCTCTCTGCGATCAGAGGAAACGCGGCGGAAATTGCCCATACCGTCGGCGTGACCGATTGGCTGATCAAAGGCGTTGATGCGGGAGAAGGCGGAGGCGACATCATCCGGCTGGCCCAGCAGGCGGCACAAAAACTCAACACGGTCATTGCGATTACTGGCGAAGTCGATGTCATAGCCGACACGTCAAACGTATATACCCTTCATAACGGCCACAAGCTGCTGACGAAAGTGACAGGCGCCGGATGCCTGCTGACGTCTGTTGTCGGTGCGTTTTGTGCTGTGGAAGAAAATCCATTGTTTGCTGCTATTGCTGCCATTTCTTCGTATGGTGTTGCAGCTCAGCTTGCCGCACAGCAGACAGCTGACAAAGGTCCGGGAAGCTTTCAGATTGAATTGCTGAACAAGCTTTCATCTGTTACTGAACAAGATGTCCAAGAACTGGCGACAATAGAAAGGGTGACTGTCTCATGACACGTATTTCTCGGGAAATGATGAAAGAGTTATTATCTGTTTACTTCATTATGGGGTCGAATAATACGAAAGCCGATCCTGTCACTGTCGTACAAAAAGCGTTAAAAGGCGGCGCCACTCTTTACCAATTTCGTGAAAAGGGCGGGGACGCGCTGGCAGGGGAGGCGCGGATTGAATTCGCTAAAAACGTGCAGGAAGCCTGCCGTGAAGCCGGTGTTCCATTCATTGTCAATGATGATGTGGAGCTGGCCCTGACGCTGAAGGCTGACGGTATCCACATCGGCCAGGAAGACGCCAGCGCAAAAGAAGTAAGAGACGCTATAGGTGATATGATTCTTGGCGTTTCCGCCCATACAATGTCTGAGGTGAAGCAAGCTGAAGAAGATGGCGCGGATTATGTAGGACTCGGGCCAATCTATCCGACAGAAACGAAAAAGGATACGAGAGCCGTACAGGGTGTATCTCTTATCGAAGCGGTTCGCCGCCAAGGCATCGGCATACCAATTGTGGGCATCGGCGGCATCACAATCGAAAATGCCGCTCCTGTTATCCAAGCGGGGGCCGACGGTGTCAGTATGATCAGCGCCATCAGTCAGGCGGAGGATCCAGAAGGTGCCGCACGCAAGTTTCATGAAGAAATTCAAACGTATAAAGCGGGAAGATAAACGTTGTTTTCCATTCAAAAGGCTGTCCTGTAAAGGACAGCCTTTTTGCTGTGGCATCAAGGTTTTCAGACCTTCAAATTTTAATTGACAAAGAACAGGAACTGGCTATGATTATGATATACAATGATAATCATTTTCAGTTATAGGAGGAACATGATGGCTCGGGGGCTGGCACTTATTTTATTCAGCTTGTTGATGGTTTTCGGTTCTGCGGCACATGCGGAAGACGATCCGATCGCTGCACTGATTCAATTAAACAAGCAAATGATCGAATCTGTAAAAGACGGAGATATAGACTCGGCACAACAAACATTTGAAACATTCAAGGCGAAGTGGAAAAAAGAAGAACCTTCTATTAAAAAGGAAAATCTTTCTTCCCACAGCAAAATGGACTCGAATATCGCGATGATTTCTCTTTCTTTCATCAATCAAGACGCAGACAAGCTCAAAACGCAGCTTGAAGAGCTTTCTTCTCATTTAGAAACCTATCAGCAGGCTGTCGTGCTGAAAAAGACATCCTCGGGTCAATCAAGGGCGTCCTTAACAGCCTATATACAAAGCTTAAAAGACACAAAACAGCTAATACAAAAAAACCAATTGGATCAAGCATCATCCGCAATCGACAATTTAATTACATCCTGGCTCGCTGTTGAGGGGGACGTCGTTTCCCAATCGAAGGAAGCCTATACGACATCAGAGGAAAACCTGGCGCTGATGAAGGCTGAAATCGACAGTCAACCCGAAAAGGTATCAAAGCAAATTGACGAAATGATTCAATTGCTCGAGCCAATCGCTTTAAGCAGCTATAGCTGGTGGGATGCGGCACTCATTCCGATTCGTGAAGGGATGGAGGCCCTGCTTGTGATCGGGGCGCTTTTAACCATGACAAAAAAAGCCCGTGTCACGCGTTCCTCTACATGGATCTGGGGCGGAGCATCCGCTGGCTTGGTTGTTTCCTTGGCAGCCGGCATAGGTGTCACGCTTCTGTTCTCCTCCAACATATTCGGGGAAAACAATTTCTTGCTTGGCGGGGTTACCGGCGTGCTGTCCGCTGTCATGCTTTTGTATGTAGGAGTATGGCTGCACAGAAATGCCTCAATGGACAAATGGAGAGAAAAAATCAATACCCAGAAGTCACAGGCCCTAAAAAAACGAAGTCTGCTTTCCTTCGGCCTGATCGCATTTCTGGCAGTGGTGAGAGAAGGGCTTGAAACGGTCATCTTTTTCATCGGGCTTGTCGGGAAGCTACCGCTCATTGAACTGATTGGCGGAACTGCCGCGGGGCTTATCGTTCTCGTTATCGTCGGTGTTCTCATGATTAAGCTCGGAATGCGTATCCCATTGAAGCCGTTTTTCCTGCTGTCCATGGCGGTCGTCCTGTATATGTGCGTGAAATTTCTCGGAACAGGCGTTCACAGCCTGCAGCTGGCGGGCATTCTCCCGTCTGATGCAGAGAGCTGGCTGCCGTCTGTATCGGTGCTTGGAATTTATCCGTCCGTGTACAGCACGGTCCCGCAATTGCTGATTTTACTCTTTTTACTGATTGCGCTTGTCTCAGAAGCGGCAAAACATTTTACAAACGGAAAGGAACTGACAAAATGAATTTCACAAAAATCGCTGTATCAGCCGGCTGCATCCTTGCGCTGTGCGCAGGCTGCGGAGCCAATGACACATCCTCAACCAAAGAAAAAGCTTCATCTGAAAAAAGCGGGGTCAGCAAAGAGATCGCCGCATCTGTAGATAAAATGGAAACCATCATTTCCAAGCTGAATGATTCAGCGGAAAAAGGAGACCAAAAGGAAATTGAAAAGAAGGGGAAAGAGCTAAACAGCTACTGGCTTTCCTTTGAAAATGATATCCGCGGCGACTATCCATTCGAATATACAGAAATCGAAAAGCACCTTCAGCCCATCTATACAGAAGCACAGAAAGACAAACCGGATACAGACAAAATCAAGACAGAATCCGAGTCACTGAAAGCGTCCTTAGAAGACCTGACAGAAGCGAAGAAGAGCAGCAAAAAGGCAAGCGATCAGCTGGAAAAAGCAGCGGACGAATATAAAAACTATGTTAAAGAGCAGAGCGATCAGCTTGTAAAAGCGACTGAAGCATTTACAAGCGCTGTGAAATCCGGCGATATCGAAAAGTCTAAAACGTTATATGCGAAAGCGCGTGTTTATTATGAGCGAATTGAACCGATCGCTGAAAGCCTTGGTGACCTTGATCCGAAAATTGACGCCCGTGAAAACGATGTAGAAGAAGGAGACAAATGGACAGGTTTCCACAAGCTTGAGAAAGCCATTTGGAAGGATCAAGATATTTCCGGGGAAAAGGCAACGGCTGACCAGCTTCTCAAGGATGTAAAAGAGCTTGACGGTTCAATTGAAGCACTGAAATTAACACCTGAACAAATTGTAGCAGGCGCGATGGAGCTTCTGAACGAAGCCGGCATTTCGAAAATCACGGGAGAAGAAGAGCGCTACTCACGAATCGATTTAGTCGACCTCATGGCGAATGTGGAGGGCTCCGAAGCTGTTTATCAAACAGTGAAAAGCGCGCTTGTAAAAGATCACTCTGACCTGACGGAAAAACTGGATACGGAGTTCAGCGAATTTGAAGTTTTAATGGCAAAATACAAAACAAATGATCAGTCCTATACGTCTTATGATAAATTAAGTGAAGATCAAATCAGAGAGCTGAGCACAAAGCTGACGACTCTTTCTGAAACCATGTCGAAGATTGCGAATGTGCTATAAAAGGAGTTTTGTAACAGCATGAGCGATGAACAAAAAAAGCCAGAACAAATTCATAGACGGGACATCCTAAAATGGGGAGCGATGGCAGGCGCGGCCGTTGCGATCGGTGCCAGCGGACTCGGCGGTCTCGCTCCGCTTGTTCAGACCGCGGCTAAGTCGTCGAAAAAGGATGAAAAAGAGGATGAGCAGGTCGTTCCGTTTTACGGAAAGCATCAGGCCGGAATCACAACTGCCCATCAGACGTATGCTTATTTTGCGGCGCTGGATGTAACTGCAAAAGAGAAGAGCGACATCATTACATTATTCAGAAACTGGACAAGTCTGACACAGATGCTGACGTCTGGAAAGAAAATGTCAGCTGAGCAGAAAAATCAATATCTGCCGCCGCAGGATACAGGTGAATCGGTTGATTTATCCCCTTCCAATTTAACGGTCACATTCGGATTTGGGCCTGGCTTTTTTGAAAAAGACGGAAAGGACCGCTTTGGGCTGAAAAACAAAAAACCGAAGCATCTTGCCGCTCTTCCAGCGATGCCGAATGACAATCTGGATGAGAAGCAGGGAGGCGGAGACATCTGCATTCAAGTATGCGCAGACGATGAACAAGTGGCGTTTCACGCACTGCGGAACCTGCTGAATCAAGCGGTCGGAACCTGTGAGGTCCGCTTTGTGAACAAAGGCTTTTTAAGCGGAGGAAAAAATGGTGAAACGCCGCGCAACCTCTTCGGGTTTAAAGATGGAACAGGCAACCAGAGCACGAAGGATGACACCTTGATGAACTCGATCGTGTGGATTCAGTCCGGTGAACCCGACTGGATGACGGGCGGTACCTATATGGCCTTTCGGAAAATCAAAATGTTCCTTGAGATATGGGACCGCTCTTCCCTCAAGGATCAAGAGGATACCTTCGGCCGCAGAAAAAGCTCGGGAGCGCCTTTTGGCCAGAAAAAAGAAACAGACCCCGTGAAGCTGAATCAAATCCCGGCAAATTCACACGTTAACCTTGCGAAATCTACGGGAAAACAAATTTTGCGAAGAGCTTTCTCTTACACAGAAGGACTTGATCCGAAAACCGGCTATATGGATGCGGGTCTCCTGTTTATCAGCTTTCAAAAAAATCCCGACAATCAGTTCATCCCCATGCTGAAGGCTCTTTCAGCAAAGGATGCGTTAAACGAATACACGCAAACAATCGGTTCTGCTTTATATGCATGCCCAGGCGGCTGCAAAAAAGGAGAATATATTGCCCAGCGTTTGCTGGAATCATAAAGAAGCCTTTATCGGCTTCTTTTTTTAAAAAACAGTTGTAACTTTTATTGTTACAGTTTAAAATCAACCTATACGAAAGGAGATTATCATGACAGTACACATCAAAGTTTATTCAGATTACGTTTGCCCATTTTGCTTCATTGGAAAAGCCGCTTTTGAAGAAGCGATAAAAGGAAAGGATGTTGACGTCGAGTGGCTGCCGTTTGAACTGCGCCCAAGTCCATCTCCTCAGCTTGACCCGGTCAATGATCCTTCCAAACAGTACATGTGGCAGACATCCATTCAGCCAATGGCGGAGAAATTAGGAGTCGACATCAATTTTCCGAACGTCTCGCCTCATCCATATACAGATCTGGCGTTTGAAGGCTTCCACTTTGCCAAGGAATACAATAAAGGACATGAATACAACACCCGTGTCTTTCAAGCATTTTTCCAAGAGGGCCAAAATATTGGCGACATTGACATCTTGACGAAGCTTGCCGAGGAAGTGGGACTAGACGGAGCCTCATTCAAATCCGCACTGGAATCAAGAACATATCAGGACGTACAGCGCCAAGCCTTAAAGCACGCCTATGAAGAGGCTGACATCACAGCCGTTCCAACTTTTATCATTGGCGACACCGTCATTCCGGGAGCAGCCGGCAAGGACGTATTTGAAAAAGCAATTTCTGATGAGCAGCAGAAAAAGTAAGAAAAAGCTCTCTATACAAGAGAGCTTTTTTACTCCTGTTCCATATGAATGCCGGTATGCGCCTTCACCTGTATTTCTGCAAACGTATCTTCATTAACCGTTTTATCTGACGACAGCACCGTTCCGAGCCACGCGCCGAGGAAGCCGAGCGGGATGGAAATAATGCCCGGATTAGAAAGCGGAATGAGCGGATTGCCGGTAAATATAGCACCTCCGGACGGGTCCCACACACTAGGGCTCATCGATACAAGCACAAGCGCGCTGATCAGGCCTGTCAGGCTGCCCCACAAAGCGCCTGTAGCATTGAATCTCTTCCAGAAGACCGTAAACACAATCAGCGGGAGGTTTGCGCTGGCCGCTACCGCAAACGCAAGTGCGACAAGGAACGCTACATTTAAGGACTGTGCGAAAATCGCAAGGAGAATCGAGAGCACCGACACGGCGACAGAAGCCCATCTGGCCGCTTTCATCTGTTCTTTTTCAGTTGCTTCTCCCTTTCTGATAATCTGGCTGTAGATATCATGGGCAAATGCTGAGGCGGCAGACAGCACCAATCCTGTCACGACCGCTAAAATGGTTGCAAAAGCGATCGCTGACACAAACGCGAACAGAAAATCTCCCCCGAGCGCTTTTGCCAAAAGCGGAGCCGCCATATTTCCCGCTTGATCAGCCGCCGTTATCGCATCAAAGCCGACAAATGCAGCGGCGCCAAAGCCGAGAAACACCGTCATAATGTAAAATACACCGATAATCCATGTCGCTGAAACAACGGATGTCCGGGCCGTCTTGGCATCCTTAACGGTATAAAACCGGATCAAAATATGCGGAAGCCCGGCGGTTCCCAGCACGAGTGCCAAGTTTAACGACAAGGTCTCAAGCGGCACCTTGTATTTATTTCCGGGATTTAAGAAATCAGCGCCAAGCGGAGTGGCTGTTTTCATCTGCTCAAACATGGTATTAAGGTTAAAGCCGAATTTCGAAAACACGATGATCGAAATCACGAGTGTGCCGGCCATCAGTAAAACAGCTTTAATAATTTGAACCCAGCTTGTCGCGATCATACCGCCAAACACGACATAAATGGTCATCAGCACCCCGACGATGAGAACCGCCGCGGTATAATCTAGCCCAAGCAGCAGTTTGATCAGCGCGCCCGCCCCCACGAGCTGGGCGATCATATAAAAAGTAGAGATGGCAATGGTATTCAGAGCCGCGACGCCGCGGATTTTCTTTTCTTTAAAGCGAGCCGCAATCATGTCCGCCATCGTATACTTCCCAAGATTCCGAAGCGGTTCCGCCACGATGTACAAGACAACGAGATAAGCCACTAGAAAACCGATGCTGTAAAAGAATCCATCAAATCCATATAACGCAATCATTCCGGCAATCCCAAGAAACGAGGCTGCAGACATGTAGTCACCGGCAATTGCCAGTCCATTCTGAACACCGGTGAGCCCGCCGCCGGCCGTATAAAACTCACTCGTCGTTTTCGTTTTCTTTGCGGCAAAATACGTGATGATAAGCGTCAGGCCGACAATCGCTAAAAATAATAGAAAAGCAGTCATATTCATGTCTGTTCACCCTTCAGATCCGCCTTTAGAGCGCTTACATATCGGTCGAAATGAGCCGCCTTTCGGGAATACACCGTACTCAGTATCCAGGTCATGGCGAATTGGGCGATGGCAAACAGCCAAGCCCATGAAACAGCCCCAATTGCCGGCTTATTCAAAAAGGTGAAATAAGACGTCAAAACAGGAAGTGAAAAATAAAAGACAAAAAAGAAAATCGCAGAAGGAACAATAAAAGCGCGTTTCTGCTTTAAAAAAGCTTGAAAAGACGGAGTTGCAGCAATCTGTTTATAATCAGCTTTGTACATGGCTATCCTCCTTTTATTCGCTAAACGTAAGCAAAAAGGTACACCAATAGGTATGTACTGAAAGTCTGATTTATGCGTTGGAGAACATCTGGAGAATGAAAAAAGAAGGAAGTCGTGAAGATAGGAACGCGAGCGGTATAAAGACAGGCGAAGGTTTTCCAGCTCGGCCGCGTATACACGAGTTTGCTTTCAAAACCTCACCGAATGCAGCTTGTTCTCAGCAAAGCTGCTGTTTACCAGAGCCCGGTTATCATGTTCGCATCACCTCTTTATGACAATGGATGTGCCAAGAGGTGATCGCATCACCGGCTGTCTGTCGTATGTTAGCTGACACACCGTTTGTCCTCAAGCTCGGCGCAGCAATTGCTTTCGAATAGAGGATATGGTGAAAACTCAGATCAGATGATAGAAAAGCCAGAGGTAATAGATCCGCCTGTTCGGATTAGTCTTGGCGGACGGTTTTTTTGTGATTATTCTTTCTCAATGCTGTCTCAGATTCTAAAAACTGTCTCACATCACGAATGCCTAACCCAATAGATCTAGCTTCTTGTATTAACATATGCCAATCTTTGTCCAAATCTTTTTTAACATGAGTTTTCATAGTAACCTCCAATTGTATAAAATGTTTTCCTGCAACATGCGGGCAATAAAGACAAGCCGGCGCGATGATGAGGCGAGTACAACAAATTTCACACATAGTTGCTCGGCGTTCACAAACTGAAGGAAAAACCACCTACCTATTCCCTAAAAAAATGACTAATATAACCAATGAACCTCATTTATAATAATAAACAATTAAATACTGACTGGATAGTATGTAATTGAAAATAAATCCTTCAGCCTATTAAATATGACCCCGGAGAAACCGAATAGCATAAGCATTCAAAGAAATAAATACCGCTAAAGATTGATCCGTTGTAAGATAAGGATAATCATACCGCCTGGAGAAAAATATGAAAAAAAACAAATTTCAAATGAAAAGAGAAGCAACCTTTGAAAGTTTTATAGACGCTGGCTTGAATTTGTTGATTGACCGAGCGTATGATCCGGTTTCTGTTGAGGATATCAGCAGAGCGGCCGGGTACAGTAAAGGAGCATTTTATGTTCATTTTGTCAGCAAGGAGGATTTTCTGCAGCATCTTCTCGAAAAACGCCAGATGAAAAAAGCGATCATCGTAGGGTATCTTGATCAAATGGAACGAACATCGGTGAAACCGCTGACATTGGACGAGGCTGCAAAACATGCCGCAGAGCTGCTTTATTCCTATTACATAAATAAGCCGTCGTGGGACATTACCTCGTTTGCCATGAATATGCCGACGTATAAAGTCCTTCAGAAATGCAAGGCCTATGTCCGGCTGTACGAATTGTGGGTGGAAGAAAATGCGTTATATATTAAGTGGCTGAAGGAGAGAAAGCTGATTGGCGCCTGTATTGATCCGGAATATACGGCTAAAATAATATGTGCAGTGCTCGACGGAATCATCAAACAATCGTATGTATTGGGCCAGCCCGCCACATTCCGCAGCTTTTTAGACGCACTCTCGGTTTTCTTTGCTCCAGACAGAGAGCACGTGAGGCCAAGAATTTTGAAAAGTTTTTCAGAAAGCGAGGAACATCAGTGAAGTATAGAGAAATGATTATGTATATCATTATGGGGGTTTTCACAACCATTGTGAACATCGCCAGCTTTTATATATTGGTAGAGATCATGAATATGGATTACAAAGCCGCCACTGTCGCCGCTTGGATTTTGTCCGTGCTGTTTGCATACATAACAAATAAATTATATGTGTTTCAGCAAAAAACACATGACCTGCAGAGCCTGCTGAAAGAGATCACTGCCTTTTTCAGCGTTCGGGTCCTGTCTCTCGGCATAGATTTAGGCATGATGATCATTCTTGTCGGCCAGTTCAATACAAATGAAACCTTGGCCAAAATACTCGACAACGCGGTCATCGTTGTCGTCAACTATGCTGCAAGCAAATGGCTCGTCTTTAAAAAGACAAAAGAAGAAGGGGTATGACAGGGGACAGCAGCATATGATCTATCGTTTTCGCTGAAGACATAAGGGGAAATAAAAAAATAAAAACCATGAAAGGTGATTGCACATGCGGGAAGAGCTAAAGGGGATATTTGCAAGTGTATTCGGAGAAAAAGAGGGGTTACGGTTTTTTTTCGCACCTGGAAGAGTGAATCTGATTGGAGAACATACAGACTATAACGGCGGGCATGTGTTTCCGTGCGCGCTGACAATGGGTACATATGCTGCTGTTGCAGAAAGAAACGATGGGGTTGTCCGGATGTATTCAGACAACTTTAAAGACGCAGGCATTAAAGAATGCAGCCTTGACGACATCCGCTATCAAAAAGAAGACGACTGGGCGAACTATCCGAAAGGCGTCATTTATGAATTTCAGCAAAGGGGCTATTCAGTTCCCCATGGCTTTGACATTGTATTTTCAGGGAATATTCCAAACGGTGCGGGCCTCTCGTCCTCCGCTTCTATTGAACTGCTGATGGGAGTGGTGCTCCAAAGCTATTTCCATCCTGAAGTGGATGCGCTTGAGCTTGTAAAAATGGCGCAGCATGCGGAAAACACTTTTATCGGTGTCAATTGCGGAATTATGGATCAATTTGCAATCGGAATGGGGAAAAAACATCATGCGATGCTGCTGAACTGCGACACGCTGGACTATGAATATAGCAAACTCGATGTCTCAGGCCTCGCACTGGTCATCGCGAACACGAACAAAAAAAGGACATTGGCAGACTCGAGCTATAATACAAGACGTCAAGAGTGCAATGACGCATTGCTTGATCTGCAAAAAGCACTCGATATTGTCTCGCTGGGCGACATCAAGCCCTCTGATTTCGATGCTAATTCCGGCCTGATCCAAAATGAAACGAACAGACGCCGGGCAAAGCACGCCGTATACGAAAATCACCGCGCCATCAAGACGGCCCAGATGTTCAAAGAAAACAATATAGATGAAATCGGGCTGTTAATGAAGGAATCCCATCTTTCACTGAAGGATGATTATGAAGTGACCTGCCCTGAACTTGACGAGCTTGTGTTTGCGGCGTGGGAGCACGAAGGCGTGATTGGATCAAGAATGACGGGAGCTGGCTTCGGCGGCTGCACCATCAGCATTGTCAAAGATGCGTTTGTTGAAGATTTTATCCAAAAGGTTGGAGACAGGTATCAAGAAAAAACAGGGCTCAAAGCGGATTTTTATGTCGCTGATATCGGAGAAGGAGCGAGAGAACTAAAGGGGGAGTGACACATGAGTATTGTTGAACATCTGGAACAGCTGCTGGAGTATGGCCTGGAACGAAAACTGATTTCGATCTGGGATCGGGAATATACGAGAAACCGTCTTTATGAAGCGTTAGACATCAAGCACCCCGAGCCGGTCTCCCACACATGCATCAAGCAGGCACAAAGCCTGCCGGACTTACTTGCTCCTATTTACAAATGGGCTGCGGAAACCGGCCGTATGGAAGCGGATACAGACACATACCGTGACTTGCTCAGCGCAAAGCTGATGGGGTGTTTCGTACCTGCTCCGTCTGAGGTCATTCGCAAATTTGAAGAGACAAAAGCTTTATACGGCCCAAAACAGGCGACAAAGGAATTCTATCAATATGCAGAGGATGTCTACTATATTCGGTCCGACAGAATCGCCAAAAATGTTCATTGGACGGTGCCGACTGAATATGGCGAGCTGGAAATGACTATTAATCTATCAAAGCCCGAAAAGGACCCAAAAGCGATTGCGGCTGCAAAAGAGCAGGCGCAGACAAATTATCCGAAGTGTTTGCTGTGTAAAGAAAATGTCGGGTTTGAGGGAAGCGTGAACCATCCAGCCCGCCAAAATCACAGAATCATTCCGGTTATTCTTAAAGATGAAGAATGGTATTTGCAGTTCTCGCCATACGTCTATTATCCAGAGCATTGCATCGTCTTAAAAGGTGAACATGAACCAATGGAGATCAGCAGAAAAACATTTGAAAGGCTGCTGTCATTTCTCGGGCAATATCCGCATTATTTTATCGGTTCAAATGCGGATCTGCCAATTGTCGGCGGCAGCATCCTAAGCCATGACCATTTCCAAGGCGGGGCGCACGATTTTCCGATGGCGCGTGCAGAAGCGGAAGAAATATATGAATTAAATGATCATCCAGGCGTGTCGCTGGGCTTAGTGAAGTGGCCGATGTCCGTGCTCAGGCTCCAAGGAGACAAACCGGATCAAGTCGCCGAAGCTGCTGATCATATATTCCGCACGTGGCAAGCGTATTCCGATGAAAAGGCCGACATAGCCGCCTATACAGGCGATACGCCCCATAATACGGTTACGCCGATTGCACGGCGCAGGGGAGACTTGTATGAACTCGATATCGTGCTGAGAAACAATCGGACGGATGGGGAGCATCCATTAGGAATATTTCATCCTCATCAGGAAGTTCACCATATTAAAAAAGAAAATATCGGCCTGATTGAGGTCATGGGATTGGCGATATTGCCGGGCCGTTTACAGGAAGAAATGAAAGAAACGGCAGCGGCGCTTTGCTCTGCTAATCCGAAATCAGCTTTAGAACAAAATCCGCTCACAGCAAAACATAAGGAGTGGGCTCTTCGGATTACGGAAAAAAGAACGATAACAAAAGAAAATGCCGATCTAGTCATAAAAGAAGAGCTTGGACATGTATTCGCGCGCATACTTGAACACGCCGGTGTATTTAAACAGACAACGGAAGGAAAACAGGCCTTCAGCAGGTTTATCGACCATTTAGGCGTCAAACCAGTCAAAAGCCTCAACCGCTAGGGTTGAGGCTTTTTTAATTTTTATGGCAAAGCAAACGCCCAAAGCACTGACGCTTCGGGCGCTGTCACTCTTATCCTCTTTTTCTGGCTAACAGGCTTACTAGAAATACAACAATGGCTGCGCCGATCACCGCAGGAATAATAGCAAATCCGGCTAGGTTCGGCCCCCATGTTCCAAGCAGCCCGTGTCCGATCCAGGCGCCGATAAGGCCTGCGATCATTGACCCGATAATTCCTCCAGGCATATCTCCTTTTACAAACAGGCTGCCAAGCCATCCGATAATAATAGCGACGATAAGTGAAATAATAAAACTCATCATACAACACATCCTATTTTATATTTATTTGCTTATATCATTCCTCTGTTTTGTATAAGATAAACAATTGGATGCGCTAATAAAAAGTTGGAACAGTTCAGAGCATATCGCCGCTCTAATGAGCCTTTTCTTTCAATATTGGTTGCGTTAAAATGGTAATCGTGTGAAAAGATGCTAGGCAAGGAAAAATTAATTCCTTTCTAGAAAGTTTAACAAAATGAAATTTTTGATTGACCTAGGTTTTTTAATGTGGTAAACCTTTATTTGTCAGAATTAGTTCTTCATCATCTTTCTTTACTTATATGCGGAAATAACTAGAAACTTTTCATCTTAAGCGATAGATGTGAATAAAGTTGGAGCAATTTTTGTCGATTTTATGACATTTAAGCGAAATTGGGATGAAGTTTATAAAAAAATAAAGCTAATAAGTGAACTTTTTGATAGCATAACAAAGTAGAGAAAAGATTTTGAGGAAGTATGCACTTCAGATTTATTACATCAATAGGAAGGATGGTGATCTTCTTGTTCAGAGCATTAAAACCGTTACTTGTATTTGCGCTGTTAACTGTGGTTTTCGTCCTTGGGGGATGCAGCAATGCCTCAGTACTAGATCCGAAAGGGCCTGTGGCTGATCAGCAAAGTGATTTAATCCTGTTATCTATCGGATTTATGCTGTTTATCGTCGGGGTCGTCTTTGTTCTATTTACCATTATTTTAGTAAAATACCGCGACCGTAAAGGCAAAGATAATGGATCTTATAACCCAGAAATTCACGGTAACACGTTCTTAGAAGTAGTCTGGACAGTGATCCCAATTTTAATCGTCATTGCACTTTCTGTGCCAACCGTACAGACGATATATTCGTTAGAAAAAGCTCCTGAAGCAACAAAGGATAAAGAGCCTCTTGTTGTTTACGCTACTTCGGTAGACTGGAAATGGGTATTCAGCTACCCTGAACAGGATATTGAAACGGTTAACTACTTAAACATTCCTGTCGACCGCCCAATCTTGTTTAAAATCTCATCTGCAGATTCAATGGCTTCGCTATGGATTCCTCAGCTTGGAGGACAAAAGTACGCGATGGCAGGAATGCTGATGGATCAATACTTACAGGCTGATGAAGTGGGAACTTATGAAGGCCGCAACGCGAACTTCACAGGCGAACATTTTGCCGACCAAGAGTTTGATGTGAATGCTGTAACAGAAAAAGACTTTAACAGCTGGGTGAAAAAGACTCAAAACGAGGCTCCTAAGCTGACAAAAGAGAAGTATGATCAATTAATGCTTCCTGAAAATGTGGACGAATTAACGTTCTCTTCTACTCACTTAAAATACGTTGACCACGGACAAGACGCAGAGTACGCGATGGAGGCCCGCAAACGCCTTGGCTACCAAGCTGTTTCACCGCACTCTAAAACAGATCCGTTTGAAAACGTAAAGGAAAATGAATTTAAGAAGTCTGATGATACAGAAGAATGATATTGATCAGGAAAGGAGGAAGCCCGCATGAAATTCAAATGGGATGAATTTTTCGTAACAGGTGACCCATTAATTCTGGGCGCACAAGTTTCCATCGCACTATCTACCATTGCCATCATTTTTGTACTGACCTACTTCAAGAAATGGAAATGGCTCTGGTCTGAATGGATAACAACTGTTGACCATAAAAAACTCGGAATCATGTATATTATATCTGCTGTAATTATGTTATTCCGCGGCGGTGTCGACGGTCTGATGATGCGTGCCCAGCTAGCGCTTCCGAATAACAGTTTTTTAGACTCAAACCACTATAATGAAATCTTTACAACTCACGGTACGATCATGATCATCTTCATGGCGATGCCGTTCCTAATCGGTCTTATCAACGTTGTTGTACCTCTTCAAATCGGTGCTCGCGACGTTGCGTTCCCTTACTTGAACAACCTGAGCTTCTGGACGTTCTTCGTAGGGGCGATGCTTTTCAATATTTCTTTCGTTATCGGAGGTTCTCCGAACGCAGGCTGGACAAGTTACATGCCGCTTGCAAGTAACGATATGAGCCCTGGACCGGGTGAGAACTACTACCTCCTCGGACTTCAGATTGCCGGTATCGGTACCCTGATGACAGGGATCAACTTTATGGTAACAATCTTAAAAATGAGAACAAAAGGCATGACATTAATGCGTATGCCAATGTTCACATGGACAACACTGATCACAATGGTTATTATCGTGTTTGCGTTCCCTGTACTTACAGTAGCTTTAGCACTTTTATCATTTGATCGTTTGTTCGGTGCTCACTTTTTCACATTGGAAGCAGGCGGTATGCCGATGCTTTGGGCGAACCTGTTCTGGATTTGGGGACATCCTGAAGTATATATCGTTATTCTTCCGGCATTCGGTATTTTCTCTGAGATTATCTCAAGCTTTGCGAGAAAACAATTGTTTGGTTACACAGCGATGGTTGGTTCTATTATCGCCATCTCCGTATTGAGTTTCCTAGTTTGGACTCACCACTTCTTCACAATGGGGAACAGTGCGTCCGTTAACTCTTTCTTCTCAATTACGACAATGGCCATCTCGATTCCGACCGGGGTTAAAATCTTTAACTGGCTCTTTACCATGTATAAAGGCCGAATCAGCTTTACAACGCCTATGCTGTGGGCGCTTGCATTCATTCCTAACTTCGTTATCGGCGGGGTTACAGGGGTTATGCTTGCGATGGCAGCAGCGGATTATCAATACCATAATACGTACTTCCTTGTATCTCACTTCCACTATGTGCTGATCGCAGGTACTGTATTTGCTTGTTTCGCCGGATTTATTTTCTGGTATCCAAAAATGTTCGGCCACAAGCTGAACGAAAGAATCGGAAAATGGTTCTTCTGGATCTTTATGATCGGGTTCAATATTTGTTTCTTCCCGCAATATTTCTTGGGGCTTCAAGGCATGCCTCGCCGTATTTACACATACGGACCGAATGACGGCTGGACAACATTGAACTTTATTTCAACTGTCGGAGCTTTCATGATGGGTGTAGGATTCTTAATCCTTTGCTATAACATCTACTACAGCTTCCGCTACTCTACTCGTGAAATCAGCGGAGATTCATGGGGTGTGGGACGCAGTCTTGATTGGGCGACTTCTTCTGCGATTCCGCCGCATTACAACTTTGCGGTGCTTCCTGAAGTCAAATCTAAAGATGCATTCCATCATATGAAAGAAGAAAAAACTGAGTTATACCCTGAAAGCAAATTCAAGAAAATCCATATGCCAAGCAACTCAGGCAGACCGTTCTTTATGTCTGTTGCCTTCGGTATCGCCGGCTTTGGACTTGTCTTTGAATGGTACTGGATGGGCGTAGTCGGATTGATCGGAGTCCTGCTCTGCATGGTTCTGCGTTCATTCGAATACGACAACGGCTACTACATTAGTGTTGATGAAATAAAAGAGACGGAAAGAAAGATTTCCGAATAAGGAGGCGTGAGTTATGGAACATGCAGAACACGGCAATTCTAACGCGCCTATGGAATATCAATCTGAAACCGGCAGACTTAATATTCTCGGGTTTTGGATCTTTTTAGGGGCAGAAATTGTGTTGTTCTCAACACTATTTGCAACCTTCTTCGTTCTTCAAAACAGAACAGCAGGAGGTGTCTTACCGGACGAACTGTTTGAAGTGAATCTGGTAATGATTATGACGTTCTTGCTGCTTATCAGCAGCTTTACCTGCGGGATCGCTGTTCATGAAATGCGCCGCGGAAGTTTAAAAGGCGTAGTCATTTGGACAATTATCACTCTTCTTCTTGGCGCCGGCTTCGTCGGTTGCGAGATCAACGAGTTTGTCCACTATGTACATGAAGGAGCATCTCTCGGTACAAGTGCGTTCTGGTCTGGATTCTTTGTTTTACTTGGAACTCACGGAACTCACGTAACAATCGGTATTTTCTGGATCATAGGAATTCTGATTCAGTTGAAGAAACGCGGCTTAACTCCGCAAACTTCATCTAAAATCTTTATCTCAAGCTTGTACTGGCACTTCTTAGATGTTGTATGGATTTTCATCTTTACAGGTGTCTATCTCATGGGATTGGGGGGTCTGTAAAATGGCAAACAAATCTGCTGAACACAGTCACTTTCCATGGAAGCACATTGTAGGTTTTGCACTGTCTATCGTTTTGACCCTGCTGGCTTTATGGGTTGCAGTGTATACTGACCTAAGCTCATCAGCAAAACTTTGGATCATTTTCGGATTCGCCTTCATTCAGGCGGCACTGCAGCTTCTCATGTTCATGCACATGACAGAGAGCGAAAACGGCAGTATCCAAGTCGGTAACACGCTGTTCGGATTCTTCGGCGCGATCGTTATCGTGCTTGGATCCATCTGGATTTTTGCGGCTCACTATCACCATGGTGACCATATGGACGGAAATCCTCCTGGAGGCGCTAAGCACTCAGAGCATTCAGGCCACAACGAATAATACAAAAACCCTCTTCGTTAGAAGAGGGTTTTTTGCTGTCCTCAGCTGCTTCGCTTTCTGCGAAGATACGGAAGACCGTAAATGATAAATGCGGCGATATGAGCGACAATGACGTTGACGGCAAACAAGATAATCATGAGAGTGTGTCCTAGTGGAGAAAGGCTTTCTGTTGCGTAAAAGAAGAAGAATACCCACATTAAGATGATTGGCGGAATAGCTGAGAGTGCGACTTTTTTGTTATCAAGCCAAATAAAGAGAGGAGTTGCGCTGGCAACCAATAAATAAGCAAAAAACATGTCCATCATACCCGTCTCCTTTCATTTTGTGATAGCGTTTACAAAAATGAAATAGAGGAACTGAGTTGTGTCTGTTTTGTGGTTGTTTTGTGAACATTCTGTTACAATTATTATACCATGTTTTCCAGAAATTGATACACGTTTTTGCAGAAATGGTCTGGACCTATTGTCTTATTTTTTAAAACGTATTTTCTAGGAGAATGTATAGACAAGGGCAGATGTTATTGCGGATTCTATATAATGAAACACTATGCTGAATAAGCGATTTGGGTACGAAACACATATTGTATATTAGTTTTTAACCAAACCCTTTATAATGGGGTTTTTTTCATTTGAAAAGTTTTGTGCCAATCGAAACGTTTTGGTTTATGATACGTCATATTTCGTGTAGCTGAAAAAGCGTTGCAAATGCGCAAAAAACATAAAAGGAAACGAGCTTCACGTGTCATCTTGATCGAGGTTCATGTATAATAAACATTAGTGATTTTCCGATGAAAATGTAAGGCGGGATAGAATGGGTCGATATAAGAAACAGCAAAGCCCCTTTTACCAGGGGGATTTGATTTTTATATTTGGTGTGTTTTTTATTATAAGTGTAGTATCAATTTATGCTGCTGGACAATTTGGGCAGTATGGGAACACGGATTGGATACAGCAAATTGTGTTTTATCTTTTGGGAGCTATTGCCATCACAGTGCTTTTGTACTTTGATTTAGAACAGCTTGAAAAATTAAGTTTATATATTTTTATCATTGGTATTTTATCTTTGATTATTCTAAAGATCAGTCCTGAGTCCATTGCACCTGTCATTAAAGGAGCAAAAAGTTGGTTTAGGTTTGGGAGAATAACCATACAGCCATCAGAGTTTATGAAGGTTGGTTTGATTATGATGCTAGCTTCAGTCATCGGAAAAGCCAATCCTAAAGGAGTACGGACACTTAGAGATGATATTCACCTGTTATTAAAGATTGCGGGTGTCGCAGTTATCCCTGTTGGTCTTATCCTAATGCAAGATGCTGGGACTGCGGGAATATGTATGTTTATCGTTCTTGTAATGGTTTTTATGTCAGGGATCAATTGGAAACTGATAACAATCATTGCTGGTTCAGGTATCTTACTCATTTCATTAATTTTATTAGTAATGATAAACTTTCCCGACGCTGCAAAATCAGTCGGAATACAGGAATATCAAATTAAGAGGGTTACTTCTTGGGTTTCTGATTCAAATGAGACACAGAATGATGATAGCGGGTGGCAAGTTGATCAAGCTATCATGGCTATAGGATCTGGTGGTATTTTGGGAAATGGTATTTCTGAATTAAAGGTTTATGTTCCAGAAAGTACAACTGACTTCATCTTTTCTATAATAGGTGAATCCTTTGGATTTTTAGGCTGTGCCTTTGTCGTCATCATGTTCTTCTTCTTAATCTACAGGCTTGTCGTTCTGATTGACAAAATACATCCGTTTAACCGTTTCGCTTCTTTCTTTTGCGTTGGCTATACGGCGTTAATAGTAATTCACACATTCCAGAATATCGGAATGAACATCGGTATTATGCCTGTTACCGGGATTCCGTTGCTGTTTGTCAGCTACGGGGGAAGCTCTACACTTTCCACGCTGATCGGCTTCGGGATTGTATATAATGCGAGTGTGCAGCTGACGAAATACAGAAGCTATCTCTTTAATTCTTAATATGCAGACAGCCTTGAAAAAGGCTGTCTTTTTTGTTGTTGCAGAGCATTTCGCTTTTGAGTTCACATTTTTTCGGATATGATAAAAACAGATAAGGAGGTTCTTGTGATGAATAACACAATCGAAACCATTTTGAATCATCGGTCAATCCGGTCTTTTACTGATCAGCTTTTGACAGCTGAAGAAATTGATACATTAGTGAAAAGTGCGCAGGCTGCATCAACGTCCAGCTATGTGCAGGCATATTCGATAATCGGTGTTTCCGATCCTGAGAAAAAACGTGAGCTGTCTGTGCTTGCCGGAAATCAGCCTTACGTTGAGAACAACGGACACTTTTTTGTATTTTGCGCGGACTTGTACCGCCACCAAAAACTAGCTGAGGAAAAAGGCGAAAATATCTCTGAGCTGCTTGAAAATACGGAAATGTTTATGGTGAGCTTGATTGATGCGGCGCTGGCAGCGCAAAATATGAGCATTGCTGCTGAATCAATGGGGCTTGGCATTTGCTATATCGGCGGCATTCGGAATGAACTGGACAAGGTGACAGAGGTGCTGCAAACGCCTGACCATGTGCTTCCGCTTTTCGGTCTGGCAGTAGGCCATCCTGCCAACCTATCCGGCAAAAAACCGAGATTGCCAAAGCAGGCTGTCTATCATGAGAATACGTATAATGTGAATGCAGACGATTTCCGGGAAACCATGAATGCGTATGATCAAACCATTTCTGATTATTATAGAGAAAGAACAAACGGACAGAGGGAAGAAACGTGGTCTGATCAAATTCTGAACTTTATGAAGCAGAAGCCTCGTACGTATTTAAATGACTATGTCAAAGAAAAAGGATTTAATAAAAACTAAAGCAAACCTCTCCGTTCGGAGGGGTTTTTATGTTTCACGTGTAACATATTCCGACAAATAGAGACATGCTGTCACAAATAAATGACGAATGATCGGGAGACACTGATAAGCAGTATGAGCGGCTTTGGCGAAAAAATAAGGGATCAGTGATACGATGAGGATGAGGTGGTAGGGATGATTTCATTAAGTATATTAGATCAATCTCCAGTATCAGAGGGCAGCAGTGCAGAAACAGCATTACAGCAAACGGTTGCGCTTGCACAGGCTGCTGAGGATTTTGGATATAAGAGATTTTGGGTTTCTGAGCATCACTTTTCAAAGCGGCTGGCAGGGTCAAGCCCAGAGGTGCTGATCAGTCATATAGCGGCAAAAACAAAGCGAATCCGTGTTGGATCAGGGGGAGTCATGCTGCCGCATTACAGCGCTTATAAAGTAGCTGAGAATTTCCGTGTGCTGGAGGGGCTGACACCGGGAAGAATTGATCTTGGGCTTGGCAGAGCACCGGGGGGAATGCCGATTGCATCCTGGGCGCTGAATGACGGCGGGAAGCGCAATGCTGATCAGTATCCGCAGCAAATCAAGGAGCTGACCATGTATCTGCATGATTTGGCGGATGACAAACACCGTTTTCCGAATTTGACGGCTGCGCCGCATATTTCCACCGCGCCGGATGTGTGGCTGCTTGGCTCATCTGGAGAAAGCGCGCTGCTCGCCGCTGAGTCAGGCGCTGGCTATATGTTTGCCCACTTTATCAATGGAGAGGGCGGAGAGGATACTGTCAGACAGTATAAGAGACGATTTAAGCCGTCTGTCTTAGGAGACACGCCCCGAGCGGCAGTCGCTGTTTTTGTTCTTTGTGCTGACACGGAGGAGAAGGCGGAGGAGCTTGCGGCAGTGCTTGATTTTACGCTTTTGGCAGGGGAGCAGGGCATTCCTTTAGAAGGAGTTCCTTCGTTTGAAGCTGTTCGAGAAAATACGTACTCCCCCTATGAACAGAGACGAATTGCTGATAATCGAAATCGAATGATTGTCGGCACGAAAGAACAGGTGAAGGAGCAGTTGTTAGCTTTGAGTAAGGCGTATGGAACAGAGGAAATCATGGCGGTGACCATTACGCATCATTTTGAAGATAAGCTCCATTCTTATCGTTTATTGCAGGAGGCATTTGCGAATTAATCTAAAAAGCCCTGCCAAATCGGCAGGGCTTTTTATTATTCAATGGTAAAAGGCTCTTCAGTCAGAACCTGGCTTGATTTGCCTTTATTCGCGGCATAGGCGAGCAAGTAATATTCTCCGGCCGGAAGCTTGGTTCCACCATTGATTGTGCCGTCCCAGTCAAAGTACTGATAGCCTTTATCTTGATTTTTATAAATGCCGGCTTGGCCTGCAAAATCAAGGTTGCTGTCATAGACGAGGAACGCCAGCTCTTCTGCTCCCGCAGGAAGGTAGGTTTCAATTTGATAGGTGCCTTGTACAGACCCTTCGCTGACGGAGACAGATGTTACTCTCGGATAATCCGGCTCTTTGACGATCAGCAATGTAGGTACCTTGGCGACGGTTTTTCCGCCTTCTCTGACGATGACCGTTCCTTCATAGGTGCCAGCTTTTGCTTTGTTTGTATTAACCTTTACTTTTGCAGTGGCTTTTCCGGTTTTATGTGCCGGAATCACAACTCGGCTTGTGCCGGATGTGGAGATGCCGCTGCCGTTAAATGAGTATTCAAGTGTGTATGACTTTCTAATGGAAGATTGGTTTTCAATCGTAAAGGTTTCTTTTTTCGTTTCGTTTCCGTTTTCCTTCAAGAATGTTCCATATGAATAGCTTCCAGGTGAGACGAGTGAGTCGGCTTTGATCGCGTTCATGATTCTCGCGCTGCCTGCGCCTTGGGCGTTATGCGGATACACTTCTCCGTCGCCATCCTTTAAGGTGACAGCGGTGTTCATGATGGCGGCTTTGATCTGTTCAACGCTCCACTTTGGTTTTGCTTGTTTGATAACGGCAACCGCTCCGGCAATATGAGGAGATGCCATGCTTGTTCCTTGTTTTGATCCGTAGCCATATGGGTTTTGAGGATCGTGTGTCGGAATGGTGCTGATGATATTGACGCCTGGTGCGGAAATATCAGGCTTAATCATCCACGTATCCATTACAGGGCCGCGGGAAGAGAAATCAGCTACTTGCTCACCAAGCGCTTTTGAGACCGTCAACTTGAATGCTGTTTTTGTCTCGCCTGCTTTCAAGGCACTGACGAGTTTTTCGCCGTCTTCTAATGAAAGCTTAATCGTCGGCACAGACATGCCTGGTACATTGGCTTCAATTTCTCCGGAGAGGTTGTTATACACAACCATGCCGATGGCGCCGGCTTTTTTAGCATTGTCGGCTTTATCCACAAACGCAATGCTGCCCCGTTTGACAACGGCGACTTTGCCTGTCAGATCTTTTCCTTCAAAGTCCTTTGCTTCGCCAAGTCCGGCTTCAACTAGCTCAACTTCTTTGTTATTGAGCGCTTTGACATCGTCCTCTTTGTTATACCCCATTACTTTTGCCGAAGAGTAAGAGCCGAAAGTGACGGCGTATTCATTGAGCGGCAGCTGAGTCGCGCCGACAGAAATCGCTTCTCTTGATGTGCCTGGCGATCCGACTGTCCAGCCGTTCGGTCCGCTGTTGCCGTTTGACGTAACCGCAACGACGCCCTCTGACATGGCCCAGTCAAGCGCTGTGCTCGTCGCCCAGTCCGGGTTGTTTAATGAATTTCCGAGAGACAGGTTCATCACATCTGCTCCGTCCTGTACAGCACGTTCCACGCCGGCAATGACATTTTCTGTTGTGCCGCTTCCGCCAGGGCCCAGCACGCGGTAAGCAAGAAGTGTGGCATCAGGCGCCACGCCTTTAATCGTTCCGTTTGCGGCGACAGTTCCGGCCACGTGCGTTCCGTGGTCAGTGGCTTCACCTCTCGGATCGCCGGTTGGTGTTTCTTTCGGGTCGTAATCATTGTCTACAAAATCATATCCTTTATATTGTCCGAAGTTTTTCTTCAAATCAGGGTGATTGTATTCAACACCAGTATCAATAACCGCTACCTTCACGCCTTTTCCTGTGTAGCCTAAATCCCATGCGTCGTTTGCTCCGATATACGGCGCGCTGTCATCCATTTGCGGAGATACGGCGTCCTCGGAGACCGTGACGTCTTTATCCTTCATATTGTCTGTTTTATAGGTCACGTTCGGGTATACTGCCTTTACGTCTTTTACTGCAAGAAGTTTTGGAATCTCATTAGCTGGGAGCTTCATAGAAAAGCCTGAAAACACCTGCTCATATTCCCGGTTTACTTTTCCGTTTTTCACCGCTTTGACAGCACTGTTTTTGGCTTTTGTTCGAGCGGTTTTCAGCTTGCTTTTCGTTTGGCTTTCTCCCGCTTCCTTCGCCTCTGCCAAGGATTTTTCTTTTAATTCCACGATAACGGTTGTTTTTTTGCTTGTTGTCATGTCGATATCACCGAATACCTCGGCTTTTTCCAGGTCAGCCGACGTTTTTGAAGAAACCGGCGCCGCCTGTACTCCTGTCATACCTGTGGATAACGTAAAAAATAAAACAAAACTTAGGAGCAGAAAGCGAATGATTCCATTTTTCAATGTATTTCCCCCTTTGTGTTTAGAAAAAATGTTAAAGATCTAGTATATATTTCTTGAAAATTCAAAAAAATCCTTGTGTCATTTGGACCATTTATTGGATTTCGTTTGTGTATAAGGAAGGAGTTATACACAGAACCCTGTGTATAAGTGAATAAACCTGTGTATATATATAGTTGGGAATATATGTTCTTATACAAAATATTGATAGAGTTTGTGGACATGTGGATATCTCTTGTGATTAAGTTGTTCTTATCTTTGGGATAACTTGTGTATAAAGTTTTTAATGCGGTTCTCCAATTTTCATTTCATTTCTTTCAGCTTTCAACAAAACTTCTAAAAACTAGTTGGTTTTTTCACTCATATTGTGACAAAGAATTCTTTTTCCACGGTCTATTATAGAGTCATGAGTTTTGCTAGAGCCGCTAGTTTGCGAGAAAAGAAATCGGCCGTCTTTTCACGCGGGCTGCGGCTGAGAAAACGGGCTGCTAAAAAAGGCTGCCTGCCAAAAAGAAGCGGAGGGATGTTTTTCTATGAAACGTTTGCTTGTATCTTTACGGGTGTGGATGGTCTTTTTGATGAACTGGGTGACGCCGGACAGAAAAACTGCGGCTGCCGCGGTCTATTCGGCTCAGCGTACATACCAAAGAAAAGCGGCGGTGCAGGCCGCAGGACTTGTTTCGTTTTATGAATGGCGGATGGCTGTGAATGAGGAAGAAAAGCAGAAAGCGAAAGCCGCTGCGCTTTATAAAAGAAGATGTCTGCAAGCCTTCAAGGAATCGCCAAAGCAGGAGAGAGCTGGCCCGCATCTTTACATGGCGGTCAAAAGGAGGTAAAATCCCAGTCAAAAGCAAATTGGCGGGAGAGATAGCCTCTTGAAAATCTATAAAGTATTAAACAACAATGCGGCTTTAATAAAAGAGGACGATCAGGAAAAAATTGTGATGGGGCCGGGAATCGCTTTTCAAAAAAAGAAAAACGATCTCATCCCTATGAATAAAGTGGAAAAAATCTTTGTCGTGCACGACGAGAATGAAAAATTTAAACAAATCCTGCAAACGCTGCCGGAGGAGCATATAGAAATAGCTGAGGATATCATCAGTTATGCGGAAGGAGAGCTCGCGTCGCCGCTGAGCGACCACATTCATATCGCGCTTTCTGACCATTTGTCCTTTGCGATCGAAAGGATTCAAAATGGGCTGCTTGTGCAGAATAAATTGCTGCATGAGATAAAAGCGCTCTATAAAAAAGAATATGAGATCGGCCTGTGGGCGATCGGACACGTAAAAGAGACATTGGGCGTGTCTCTGCCTGAAGATGAAGCGGGGTATATTGCCCTTCACATTCATACGGCGAAGATGGATGCGGAGAGCATGTATTCAGCGCTGAAGCATACAACCATGATCAAAGAAATGATAGAGAAAATAGAAAACTATTTTAATCGAAAGGTGGATGAAAACAGCATTTCCTATCAACGCCTTGTCACGCATTTGCGATACGCGGTCAGCCGGTTGGAATCAAATGAAGCGCTCCATCGTATGGACGAGGAGATGCTTTATTTCATCCAAAAAAAGTATTCATTTGCCTATCAATGTGCGCTGGAGCTGGCGGAGTTTTTGAAAAATGAATATCAATTACATTTGCCGGAGTCCGAGGCCGGCTATATCACGCTGCATGTCCAGCGTCTTCAAGATCTCTCGGAATAACCGCTTTGACTTGCAGGGAGTGATCTCTGGAAGTTTTTTTTATTTATCGGGATTGAGCGTATAGTACATCCAGCCCATCATTACAATTCCTGCGGCCAGATTGCCGAGCGTAACAGGAATTAAGTTTCTGACTGCTCCCATCAGTGTCACCGTATCAGGGTGCTCGATCAAAAGTGAGATGGCGAATGTGCACATATTGGCAATGCTGTGCTCAAAACCGGAAATAAAGAAGCAGAAAACGAAAAGCATCATGGCAAACAGCTTGGCTCCTTCTCCTTTGAGAGACATCGGAATGAAAAAGGCGAGGCACACAAGCCAATTGCACAGCATTCCTCTGAAAAACAGTTCGGAAGCGGGCGGCTCCATTTTGTGCTCTGCCAGATGAATCAAAAAGGAATGAACAGAAGCCTCCTCAAAAAGTCCTGTCGCGCTGATCAGGATGGCAAATAAAATAGCGCCAATCAAATTGCCAGCATAGCTTGACATCCACAGGTACAGAGTGTCGCGCCAACGGATTTTTTTTCGGAGTGCGGTATAGGTGAAATAAAAGGTGTTGCCGGTAAATAAATCCCCGCCGCCGTAAGCAATCAGCAGAATAGCGGCCCCGAAAGTGACAGCGGCTGCCGGAAATGCAAATGGAGAGTCAGCCATATAGAAATAGCTGCCTGTTTTGCTTGCGGCTGTAATACCGAAACCGATAAACATGCTGGCCAAAATGGATCGGAGCAAATATCGGATTTTGCTTGAAACAAATATATTTTGTTTTCTCAAAGCGTACTGTTCAACCTTTTGCAATGCTTGAGTTTCCATTGTCTTTTCCTGCTTTCTTTGATTTGAGCATAGTATAGCATGATATTGTGAAATGTTTCACAATTAATTTTTACGAATTTTTGTCTAAATGTTTTATGAAACTTTTTAACTAAAAAAACAGTTGACGAAAACGCTGTCATCAATTATGATGAAAGCGTATTCTCAATCTGAATAAGCGGGATTGTGACTGGTAAAGCAGGCAAGACCTAAAATTTGCGTAAATGAAAAAGGATCGCTGTCCTTTCTTCGTTGGCGAATTTTAGGTCTTTTTTGTTTAAATAAAAGGGGGAGAAAAAGATGGATTACAAAGAGACTGCAAAACGCCTCATTGAGCTTCTCGGGGGGAAAGAAAACATGATCAGCGCGGCTCATTGTGCAACAAGACTGCGTTTAGTGATTAAAGATGAATCAAAGATAGATCAAGCACAAGTAGAAGAGCTTGATGGCGTCAAAGGCGCTTTCAGCAGCTCTGGCCAGTACCAGATCATTTTCGGAACAGGCCTTGTCAATAAGGTGTACGATGCTTTTTCAAAGGAAGCAGACTTTGAGCGTGAAGAACACGTAAATCACCAGGAGGCGGCAAAAGAAAAAATGAATCCCGCTGCGAGATTTGCGAAAACGCTTTCTAATATTTTTGTTCCAATCATCCCGGCTATTGTGGCCAGCGGCCTATTAATGGGATTACTGGGTATGGTCAATGCGTTTCATTGGATGAGCAAGGATTCTGCGCTGCTGCAGCTGCTTGATATGTTTTCAAGTGCAGCATTTATTTTCTTGCCGATTCTAATCGGGGTAAGCGCTTCAAAAGAATTTGGCAGCAATCCGTACTTGGGAGCGGTTATCGGTGGAATCATGATTCATCCGACGCTTTTGAATCCATGGGGATTGGCGGAAGCGACACCTGATTATATGAATCTTTTCGGATTCGATATCGCGCTTCTCGGCTACCAGGGAACTGTTATCCCTGTCCTGCTGGCGGTTTATGTGATGAGCAAGGTAGAGAAATGGACGAGAAAAGTGGTCCCTCATGCGGTAGATTTGCTTGTTACACCTTTTGTCACAGTGATTGTCACCGGGTTTGTCGCTTTTATCGCGATTGGTCCTCTGGGCAGAGCGCTTGGCTCCGGCATTACGGTTGCTTTAACTTATGTATATGACCATGCAGGTTTTGTCGCGGGTCTGATTTTCGGTGGCACGTATTCACTTATCGTGCTGACAGGCGTTCATCACAGCTTCCATGCGATTGAGGCAGGGCTTATTGCAGATATCGGCAAAAACTACTTGCTGCCGATCTGGTCAATGGCGAATGTCGCACAGGGCGGCGCCGGGCTTGCCGTCTTCTTTATGGCGAAAAAAGCAAAGACAAAAGAAATCGCGCTTCCGGCTGCATTTTCCGCTTTTCTTGGCATTACTGAGCCCGTCATCTTCGGAGTCAATCTGCGCTACCGAAAACCGTTTATCGCCGCGATGATTGGAGGCGCATTGGGCGGTGCATATGTCGTCTTTACACATGTTGCTGCAAACGCTTACGGGTTAACGGGTATTCCGATGATCGCCATTGCTGCGCCGTTTGGCATGGGCAACTTGATCAACTATCTGATTGGGATGGCCATTGCGGGAGTATCAGCGTTCATTGCAGCGTTTATCATGAAGATTAATGAGGATGAGGAGAGGAAAAAATGACAGCACTTGATCAGGAGCTTCGTCGCCGGGCTTATGAAGAAGTGGAGAAAAAAGAGCCTATCGCGAACAGCGATCCGCACCGCCAGCATTTTCACATTATGCCGCCGGTTGGGCTGCTGAATGACCCGAATGGCGTGATTTATTGGAAGGGCAGCTATCATGTGTTTTTTCAGTGGCAGCCGTTTCAGACGGGGCACGGGGCGAAATTTTGGGGGCATTATACGACACAGGATATTGTGAATTGGAAGCGGGAAGAGATTGCGCTGGCCCCGAGTGATTGGTTTGATAAAAACGGCTGCTACTCGGGCAGCGCTGTCACGAAAGACGATCGGCTCTATCTGTTTTACACAGGAAATGTCAGGGATCAGGATGGGAATCGGGAAACGTATCAATGCCTTGCTGTATCTGACGACGGGCTGTCCTTTGAGAAAAAGGGTGTCGTCGCCCGCCTCCCTGAAGGATACACGCCGCATTTTCGCGATCCGAAGGTATGGGAGCATGAAGGAACATGGTATATGGTGGTCGGTGCGCAAACGGAGAATATGCAAGGACACGCTGTTTTGTTTGCTTCTGATAACCTGACAGAGTGGAGATTTCTCGGCCCGATAACTGGCGCGGGCCTCAGCGGGCTTGACGCTTTTGGGTACATGTGGGAGTGCCCTGACTTGTTTTCCCTTCAGGGGTCTGACGTGCTGATTGTCTCGCCACAAGGGCTTGAGACTGACGGTTTTCGTTATCAGAACGTGTATCAATCGGGTTATTTTGTCGGGCGTCTCGATTATAACAAGCCTGAATTGAAGCATGGCGATTTTACGGAGCTTGATCAAGGTTTTGATTTTTACGCTCCGCAAACACTTGAAGACGATCAGGGAAGGCGAATTTTGTTTGCATGGATGGCTGTGCCTGATCAGGATGAAGGGACTCATCCGACGATTGACTATCACTGGATTCACTGTATGACGCTGCCGAGACAGCTGACGCTATCTGGGCAGAAGCTGATTCAGCAGCCGCTGCCTGAGCTGAAAGCCATGCGCAGGAATGAGAAAAAAGTGCAAATCAACATGCATGGATCATCTGGTACGCTTCCAGTTGAAAACCCTGAAAGAGCTGAGATCTTGATTGAAGACATTGATACGGAGTCTGGCTTTTCAATCAGTATCCGCGGTACGGCTGTGTTTTCCTTTCAAAAGGACGAGGGGATTGTTACGTTGGAGCGGACGAGCTTCGACGGAAAAAGAACAGAAGCGAGACATTGCTGCATCAAGGATTTGCATACCGTGCACATGTTTATCGACGCTTCGTCTGTGGAAATCTTTGTCAATAATGGAGAAGAGGTCTTCAGTGCGAGATATTTTCCTTTCCCGGGAAATCATGAAGTGACAGCCAGTTCGACAGGAAAATCTGAAATGAACGTCGGAATTTGGACCCTTATGTAGAAAATCCTTCTATTTTCTTATGTGAAATCTGTGCCATCTGTGCTATTCTTCAACGATAACCTACTATTTTTTTCTGTAAAAGGAGTTGTTTTCTTGAATATACATGAACAGAAGATAACACCGGAATGTTTGGAAAAGGCTGCGGACCAAGTTGAAGATAAGCGGGAAGAATATAAGGATGTGCTGCTTCAGCTGAAAAAAATGCTTGGCGGGACAACGCCGCACAGTGAAACGGCGGAAATTCTTTCGCGAGCATATGAGCAAATGAAGGAATATGCACTTTTTGTTCAGTCGATAGAAACATTTTTAAGGAAATCTGCGAACCATTTAAAAATCAAATAAACAGGCTGCCGATGGGATCGGCAGTTTTTTCTGTGAAAAGTCTTCGGTCATATAAAAAAAGCTGCCTCTCTGTAAGGCAGCCTTTTTTGTTTATGATTATTTATTCAGGCGCAGCGCAGAATGCTTCGTTGGCCCGACATATTGGTTGAGCGGGAAGGATTCTTTAATGGCAGCGGTAATAAATTCTTTCGCTGCGTAAATGGCTTCTTTGACTTCCGCACCTTTGGCGAGCTCCGCTGTCACGGCTGCTGAGAACGTACAGCCTGCGCCATGTGTATAAGGCGTATCGATCATTTCGCTTTCAAGGACTTCCGCTGTTTCTCCGTCATAGAGAACATCAACCGCTTTTTCGTGTTTGAGTTTGCCTCCGCCTGTAATGACGACATATTGAGCGCCGAGCGCATGAATTTTTTTCGCAGCTTCGATCATATCGTCAACTGTCTTTAATTCATCCATGCCGCTGAGCTGGCTGGCTTCAAACAGATTCGGCGTAATGACAGTGGCTAGCGGCGCTAATTGTTCACGCAGGGCTTGGGCGTGCTCCGGATACAGGACTTCATTTGCTCCTTTGCAAACCATGACCGGGTCAATTACCACATTTTTCAATTGTTTTTCTTTGATCGTTTTTGCTGCAAGCTCGATAATGTCAACGGTTGGCAGCATTCCTGTTTTCATGGCGTCCACACCGATGCCGTCCGTAATCGTTGCAAGCTGGGCGCGGATTGTATCAGTATCGATCGGGAAGACTTGATGGTCCCAGCTGTTGTTCGGGTCCATCGCAACGATCACCGTTAAGGCGGTCATCCCGTATACGTTTTTTTCTTGAAATGTTTTTAAATCAGCTTGAATCCCAGCACCGCCGCTGGAATCTGAGCCGGCAATGGTGAGTGCTTTATGCATAGACATGTCTTGAACCTCCATCGTGTTTTGTCTTTCATTATAGTTAGATTTTCTCTGTATCACAATATAGAAGGTTTAGCAATTCATCTAGTATTCTCATCGTCACCTTTCCTGTTTCAGTAGGATATTCCCACTGATCTCCCGTCCAATATATGTTTTAATAGTACATGACTATGAAAATGAGAAGGAGAGCATCATGAAGATTTCTATCGTAATTGTGACCTATAATCGGATTCCGGCTTTGTGTGAGCTTCTGGAGTCGATTTCGAAGCAGACCATGAAGCCGTATGAAATCATTATTGTGAATGATGCCGGGGAATCGGTCGTGCCGGTCAAAGCACTGTATCCGGAGCTGCCGATTGCTGTCATCAATTTAGAAAAGAACTCGGGGCATGTGGCTGCGAGAAATGCCGGTGTAAAAGAGGCGTCTGGCGATTGCATTATGCTTTGTGATGACGATGATTTCTTTACGCCGGGACATGTGGAGAGAATGGCGAAGGAAATCGAGACGGCAGATTTCGTTCATTCTGATGCGGAAATTGTTTCGTTTGAAGAGAAAAACGGAACAAGATATCCAGTTTCGCGAAAGCTGTTTGCTTATACCGCTGACTATGAGGATATGAGAGTGTTTTCTACATACGTGCCGTCGGGCAGCATGTACAGACGTTTTCTGCATGATGAAATCGGGTATTTCGATGCTGATGTGCACAATTATTGGGACTGGGATTTTTATTTGCGCGCGGCGAAGGAGTACCGGGTGAAGCGTGTCCCTTGCGCCAGTGTGATTTATGCCTTCAGTGACGCGGGAGACAATCAGTCCGCGGACCTTGGCGCCAAGCGGAAACAATATTTGGACCGTTTAAGTGAAAAGCACGGACTCGGGGAACTGCCGACGAAAAACTTTGCCGTCCTGCTTGAGGAGCCTGATATGAAAAGACGGGAAGCACAAAGTGAAATCGTTTGGGATGGCAAGCCTGTCTATTCCAGGCTTCATCGTTCGTAAGGGAGGCCTGAATCTTGAAACAGCTTTTACAGGACAGCTGGTGGAATCAGCTGAAGGAAGAGTTTGAGAAACCGTATTATCAAGAGCTCAGAGAAATGCTGAAGCGAGAATATGCGGAGCAAACGATATATCCGGACAGCCGGGATATTTTTAATGCGCTGCATTATACCTCATACGATGATGTCAAGGTGGTGATACTCGGCCAAGATCCGTATCACGGGCCTGGACAGGCTCAAGGTTTGAGCTTCTCCGTAAAGCCGGGTGTGAAGCAGCCGCCTTCATTAAAAAATATCTTTCTTGAGCTGCAGCAGGACATCGGGTGCAGCATCCCGAATCACGGGTCGCTTGTCAGCTGGGCGGAGCAAGGAGTTCTTTTGCTGAATACTGTGCTGACAGTAAGGCGCGGACAGGCGAATTCCCATAAGGGAAAAGGCTGGGAGCGTCTGACGGACCGAATGATTGACGTGCTGAATGAAAGGGAGCGGCCGGTGATCTTTATTTTGTGGGGCCGGCATGCCCAAATGAAAAAAGAACGGATCGACACGTCCAAGCATTTTATCATTGAATCGACGCATCCCAGCCCATTTTCGGCAAGGAACGGATTTTTCGGGAGCAGACCGTTTTCCCGGGCGAATGCGTTCTTGGAGAACATGGGAGAGGCACCGATTGATTGGTGTATAAAGGATTTGTAAAAAGCGCAGATACTCTGCGCTTTTTTATTTAAGTATCTTCCGAATCATTCGCAGGCCGTTTTTGGAGGAAGGGTACCGGAAAGCGAAGTCGAAGCGGTTCGTTTGTTTGACGACGCTTTTTTTGTGCGTAAATGTGTTAAAGCTGTCAAATCCGTGATAGCTGCCGATGCCGCTTTCTCCGACGCCTCCGAATGGCAAATACGGTGTCGCGACGTGCATTAACGTATCATTGACACAGCCGCCGCCAAATGACAGATTCTCTAAAACAGCCCGCTCGATTTCTGGTTTTGTAGTGAAGACATACAAGGCGAGCGGCTTTGGGCGCGACTGGATTTTCTCGATGACTTCGCCGATATCGCCGTATGTAAACAGCGGAAGAATCGGCCCGAAAATCTCCTCCTGCATCACAGGAGAGTCATCTTTCACTTGATCAAGAATTGTCGGCGCTATTTTGTGGTGATCAGGATCAGATTGTCCGCCTGTGAGCGGGACGCCATCATTCAGAAAGCTGAGCAGCCGCTGATAGTGGCGCTCACTGACGATTTTGCCGTATTGCGGATTCTGTTCGGGCTGAGGGCCGTAAAATTCACTGATCGCACGCTTCATTTCTTCTGTGAGCTTCGTTTTGATGTCTTCGTGGACAAATAAATAATCCGGTGCGATGCAGGTTTGTCCCGCATTTGTGAATTTCCCGAAGACAATGCGTTTGGCAGCAAGTTGTATGTCTGCATCCTTATGGACAATGCAGGGGCTTTTGCCGCCGAGCTCCAAGGTGACGGGAACTAATTGTTTGGCGGCGGCCTCCATGACGATTTTTCCGACGGCAACGCTGCCGGTGAAGAAAATATAGTCAAAGGGCTGCTGTAATAATGCTGTGCTGATGTCGGGCCCGCCTTCCGCCATAGCGACATAATCACTCGGAAAAACGCTGCTGATGAGTTTGGAAAGAACAGCGGAAACAGCCGGCGTATATTCAGACGGCTTGAGAACGACAGTGTTCCCGGCCGCAATGGCACCAATCATTGGAGATAGCGCCAGCTGCAAGGGATAATTCCAAGGCGCAATCACCAAAACGGTTCCATACGGCTCAGGGATGATGATGCTTTTGGAGCCTAGATGGGTCAACGGTGTTTTAACCCGTTTCGGCTTGGCCCATTTTCTCAGCCGTTTCATCACAAAGCTGATTTCCTCCAACACGATTCCGATTTCTGTTGTGTATGCCTCCTGTTCGGATTTGTGGAGATCCTGATAGAGAGCGGCTGTTAAATCGGCTTCATGCATTTTGATGGCTTGTTTCAGCTTCTGCAACATGTCCAGTCTCGATTCGAGCGGTCTCGTATACCCCGCCGCAAAATAGGCTTTGTGCTTGCTGACGATAGAGGGGATGCTGTTCATTCCGTTTCTCCTTTTTTGTAAGGTATGGTGATTTATTATGTGAAAAATCTCTTCTGCTTGTCAAATGCACAAGGTTTGTCAGAAAAAATAACAAACTCATATCTGCCTTTACGGCAGGAATTTGATAAAATGCAGGAAGACGAATTTATTTTTTGGAGGGTTCTTGATGAACATTCACATATCTGCTTTGATTCAAAAGATGGAAGAGGAGCTGAAAAAAGCAAAGGCGGCTGAACGTGATGAGGAGCTGAAGCGTTACGTAGCGGTTGTCCGTTCTTTGTGTGACGTCGTGCTGGATCAGCCGGAGACCGCGAGCGCGCCCCGCATACAGCCGAGCATCACGCCGAGTCCTGCCGCGCCGCCATCGACAGACCAGCTGATGATGGAAAAAATGATGGGAAGCGCGGGATTAAACAAATATCGAAAGCAGGAAAAAGAGAAGAAGGAAGAGGATGGAAACGGAGAGTCTTTATTTGATTTTTAATAAGAAAGGTTGAGCTCACGTGAAATTGGTTCTTGGCGCTCTGCAATGGACAGCGTTTATCATTGCTGCGGCGATTGTTGTTCCGGTGGCGGTTGCCCAGTCGTTTCATCTGGATCACTCCGATTCTGCGAGATTGATCCAAAGCACTTTTTTTGTACTGGGAATTGCCGCCGTCATTCAGTGTTTGAAAGGCCACAGACTGCCGATCAACGAGAGCCCCGCCGGTTTGTGGTGGGGAGTGTACACGATCTACGGCGGGCTGACGGGAACTGTATTTGCGACATATGGGGATACATTGCGCGGTTTGCAGGGAGCTCTTCTTGTAAGCGCTGTATGTTTCTTTTTGTTAAGTGTCTTCAAGGTCATTGACCGGCTTGCCGCCTTGTTTACCCCGGTTGTGACCGGCGTCTATTTATTGCTGCTTGTGATGCAGCTGAGTCAGCCGATTATAAAAGGAATTCTCGGAATCGGCTATCGAAAAGACAGTGTGGACGGTCTTGTATTTGTCCTGGCGCTTGTTGTTGTCACCGCCGCCTTTATGATGACAAATTCGAACATTATGTTTTTGAAGCAATATTCTATTTTATTGGCCCTGTTCGGCGGGTGGGTGCTGTTTGCGGCTGCCGGAGCGGCAAAGCCGATTGAAATGCCGGATCGGCTGTTTCAGCTGCCTTCCCTGTTTCCTTTTGGGACCCCGTTATTTAACAGCGGCCTGATCATCACCTCAATTTTTATTACCATCTTGCTGATTGTGAATATGCTGGCGAGCATGAAGGTTGTGGACATCGCTGTGAAAAAATTCGGCAAAAAGCCGGATGAACAGCATCACGAACGCCAAGCCGGTTTTGCCGCCTCATTCAGCCATCTGCTGAGCGGTTTGACGGGAGCCATTGCACCGGTTCCGATTTCGGGAGCTGCGGGTTTTATTGAGACGACCAAAATGCCTTCTAAAAAACCGTTTATGATCGGCAGTATTCTGGTTGTCGCGATCAGTGTGATCCCGTTTTTTATGAATGCGTTTGCGAGCCTGCCGTCACCTGTTGGGTTTGCAGTGAACTTTGTTGTGTTCTCCGCGATGGGCGGCTTGGCCTTTGCAGAATTTGATTCATATGAGATAGCAGAACTGAAAAGGGTGCGGTCTGTGATCGGCATCTCGCTGCTGACAGGGGTCGGTATTATGTTTGTGCCTGAAACTGCATTAAAGGGTTTGCATCCGGTATTTATTTCTCTATTAAGCAACGGGCTTGTATTAGGAACGCTTGCTGCAATAGCGGCAGACCAGTTTCAGCTTTGGCGCAGGAGAAAATCCGACAATCTCGTGTCATCGGAGAACAAACATTGAATTTTGGTACAGGTGCGATAAGATAAATGATATGAGTTTAACGAAAAGGCGGGAGAGATAGATGAAAGTTTTTATCATATTAGGGGCCATTAACGCCCTGCTTGCCGTGGGACTCGGGGCATTTGGCGCTCACGGATTAGAAGGGAAAATTCCTGATAAATATCTTCAGGTTTGGCACACTGGTGTGCAGTATCATATGTATCACGCTCTTGGGCTTTTCGTTGTCGCGTTTCTGGCCGATAAATTATCCGGCATCGGCAGTGTCACGACAGCGGGCTGGCTGATGTTTGCGGGAATTGTACTGTTTTCCGGAAGCTTATATATTCTCAGTGTAACGCAAATCTCCATCCTCGGGGCCATTACCCCGCTCGGCGGTGTGGCATTTATTATTTCTTGGATTATGATCGTTGTCGCAGCCGTCAAATATTTATAAACAAAAAAGCCAATCCTCATCAAATGAGCGATTGGCTTTTTCTTTATCTTGGCGAATAGGACGCCATGGAATATGGATACGTATACGCAATCTCCTCATCAAATGTAATGTAATCGAGGTAGATTGTCAGGAGCAGGTAGCGTGTTCCTGATTTCGGATCGCTGAGGATAATGTGATCCCGGCCCGCAGCCTCGATGACGCCGCGAAAGATCTTCGAGCCCCATTCCTTGCTGTTTTCAAAAGTCATATAGATGGTCGCCGTTTTTCCCCTGTTCAGGCGCAAAATGTTCTCAATGTATGATTCCTCAACAGGCAGCATACCGGGAACGCTTTGGCCTGGCGCTGACGGTGTCGGCCCCGATGGAATTTGAAACCCGCCGCCCTGCTGCTGGCCGGGGAATCCGAAGCCTTGCTGTCCCTGCTGCATCGGCATCGTTTGCTGCATCCCCATCGTCTGCATTTGTGGGCCTTGACCTTGCTGCGGGTACGGATTGGCGCCGTACTGAGGCTGATACACCTGCATATTATCATATGCCTGCATTTGCTGATATTGATTTTTTTTCGGTTTCATATCGTTCCTCCTTTTTATGAAAACCCTTCAGGACATGTTCCGGATGTATAGATGAACGCTCCGCGATGACTCACCTCCGATGGAAACGATCTTAGTCGCTGGTGCAATTTTTATCTCTTTCACCTTATGAGACTGATGCTTGGAATATGCGGAAAAAGAACAGTGGACAGCACAGATTTTGACCTGGGCAGCCGCTGTTTTTTATAGACATACACAAACTTTTCGCATATTGGTTTGTATTCCTAGCGCAACTTGCGAATAAGCAACATAAGATAACGTTAGTTTCAGGTGTGAAGTTTCAAGAAGGAGGTGTAGGATTTGCCGAAAGTGTCAGTCATTATGACAAGCTATAACAAAAGTGATTATGTGGCAAAGTCCATTTCTAGCATACTCTCACAAACCTTTTCAGATTTTGAATTGTTTATTATGGATGACAACTCCAATGAAGAGACGCTGAATGTAATCCGTCCTTTTTTGAATGATAACCGAGTGCGTTTTTATCAAAGCGATGTATCTGGAGTGAAGGAAAGAACGGAAAAAACGAGATACGCGGCGCTGATCAATCAGGCGATTGAGATGGCGGAGGGTGAATATATCACTTATGCGACGGATGATAACATCTATATGCCGGACCGCCTCCTCAAAATGGTGCGGGAGCTCGATGCTCATCCTGAAAAGGCTGTGATTTACTCAGCCTCCAAAACCTATCATTTAAACGAGCATCGCGACATTGTAAAAGAAACTGTCAGGCCTGCAGCTCAAGTGACGTGGAACGCGCCGTGCGCCATCGACCATTGCTCGGTGATGCACAGATATTCGGTGCTTGAGAAGGTGAAGGAGAGGTTTGGCTCCTATTGGGATGAAAGCCCGGCGTTTTACCGGATCGGTGATGCCCGCTTCTTTTGGAGAGTCAATCATTTTTATCCGTTTTACCCGCTGGCCGAGGAGCTGGATCTGAATTATATTACCGACCAATCGATTCACTTTCAGCTGTTTGAATCAGAAAAAAATGAATTCGTCCGGAACCTTCCTCCGCAGCGCAATTGCCGCGAACTGCGTGAATCATTAAAAAAGCTTGGAATGGGGTGAGAGTTTGTCGGCCTATTTAAGCAATTATTGGGTGCTGTACAGGAAGTATGTGGAGCTTTTTGACGGACTTCGCTACAAGGGGATTCCTCTTGGGCTTATCAGTAATTTTTATCAATACATCAGCCCTGAGCTGCGAGTGATGATGGAAGAAGAACCGGAGTTATTCGGACCGGTGGATCAGTATGTCGATGAAGGACAAATTCAGCCGTTTTTTAATGAAAAAATACAAAGTATGGTCAAAACAAATGACGAACCTGCTAAGGGGAAAGTCATTTTGCATTTTGATTACCTGCGTTTTTCAAACGAAAATTACTATCAATTTGATCCTGAAAAAACAGCTGTTTTGGCCAGATGGAGTTTGCCGCATTATTGTGATCTGCCTGTCATTAGCAAGCGTGAACTTGCGGAATCATGCCAAAAAGGCGATTCGAAGCCGTATCTCGAAACAGCCGTTTCGATTCTCGCCGCTTTTGATGACCACCCGGCATTCGGTGATCAAGCATTTCGCGACAGGCTTTTCAAAGATATTCCTTTATTTATGGAGGCCATTGATGCGGTTGATGCGCTGTTTGAGCAGGAGAAGATTTCGGCCGTTGTCGTCGGAACGGCAGAAGACATTTACAGCAGGGTGCTCGCGCTCATGTGTGAAAGGAGAGGGGCCGTCAGCATTTGTCTTCAGCATGGCGCGTTGATGGGAGATGAAGCCTTCATTCCTGTTTTTACAACCTATCAAGCCGTTTTTGGTGCGTATGAAGCGGAGTGGTATATACGAAAAGGCTGTAAACCCGAGCAGATTCTTATAACGGGACATCCCCGCTTCGATCAGATTTTTAACAGAACCCCTATGGACATGTCCACATTCTATCGAAAACTCGCTTTTCATCCGTCTAAAAAAATCGTGCTCATTGCGACCCAGCCCTTTTCAGATGATTTTTATTCCGGTGTGCTAGAAGGGCTTTCTGATCAGAAACAGTTGCAAATTATCATCAAACCCCATCCTTGGGAAATCGGAAAAAACAAGCTTGATCTGTATTACGCCGCGGCGAAAAAACATAAAGCATGCAGAGTCATCAAAAAGGAGCTTGATCTGTATGATTTGCTTCCGTATACTAACGCGGCAGTGACGCAAACCTCGACAGTCGGACTTGAAGCCATGCTGTTTCAAAAGCCTGTGCTGATCGGGAAATCATCCGGAAACCGCACGTATCCGTACTATGAATCTCTTGGCGATTTTATGTTTGATCATCCGGATGACCTGGTGCGCACCTTGATTGAGGTTCTTCGAAGTCCCGCCGTGCACCAAAAAGCAGAAGAGGCGCGTCTGGCGTTCACAGCAGCCAATTATCCGGTGGCAGAATCAACAAACGCTCTATTTGCGGAACTGAAAGCCAAAACAGGGATTGATTACAGGCGGGAGGATATTGATTAAAGTGATAGGAGCGCAAAACATCAGTAAGGAAGAAATTCAGGAGGTCACAGAAACGCTGGAATCGGGATGGCTCTTCAAAGCCTCGAAGGTTCAGCAATTTGAAAAAAAGTTTGCCGCCTGGCATTTATATGTTTTGCAAGCTGATGAAAAACAGGCCGGTATCACGCGCAGCGTTCATTTTATCCCAGTACACATTCATCCGTATTATCAAAAGCGATTCGGGTTTAAGGAAGCGGACCTCCCGCTCGCCATGAATGACTATAAACGAACCCTGTCACTCCCGCTCTATCCATCAATGTCGGACGAAGATGTACAGGATGTCATTGAAGCTGTGCGGGATATCGAAAAGGGGCTGGTTAAGTGTATACGGTAAAAGAAAATGTCTCCAAAGAGGCGATTGAGGAATTTATCCAAAGAAGGCAGCTTACACTGAACGTTCCGTATCAATTTTCCCTCGGCCTTTTTGAAAACAGCAGGCTCCAAGGCATCTTGCTTTACGAAGATTCTCTGTGGGAAAGCCGGATACTTCAGAAAAAAGTCATGAACGTCAAATTTCTTGCGGCAAATAGCGCTGGGCAGTTGAAGAGGCTGTTTCAAGCCTTTTATTCTGTACGGCAAATGGATGAAACTGATTTTATCTCTGTTCGTGTTTCGGCTGAAGATATCGGTGCCGCGCATGTGATACAGCAGCAGCCATCCTCTTACTTTGTCGGCAGTTTGCTTAAGCTGGCAAAGCCCCCGTCTTTTTATGACAAAACACCGCCATTTTTTGAACTGGGCCCGCCTGAGCCCGGAGACACAGAAGCGATATGTGAGCTGGCCCGAGACTCGTTTACAAAAAGCAGATATTTTCAAGATCCTCATCTCAGCCGCGAAGCAGCAAACAAGATCTTTCAGGAGTGGACACGAAACAATCTCAATGGAAGGGCGGCTGTCAATATTGTCGCTAAGCACAATGGCGAGGTCATCGGCTATCTTCAAGGCCTATCCAGAGGCGATGAATCCATTCTCGATTTGATGGCTGTGAAGCCGGGATTTGAAGGAAAACGTATCGCGTTTCATTTATTGGCGAATTTCATAGAACAACCTGAGACCCAGGAGCATAAAACGGTAACAGCGGAGACGCAGCTTCACAATGTAAGGGCGATCCGCCTTTATGAAAGAATGGGATTCACCGCTGAACAATCGTATTACGATTATCATATTTGGCCGGGCAAGGAAGCGAAATAATGGCAGAGTTTCAGAATGGAACTACGGGCAAAAAAGCTCCTGTATTTATAATTGCCGAGGCTGGAATGGCAGGCTTTTGCGCTGATTGATGCAGCGGCACGAATTTATTCTCCGGGAAATAAAAAGCAAGAAACTTGATCTGCTTTTGTTTGCTATACTCGGCGCGCCTGCTGAACTGTAAAGGAAAATAAAGGCGGAAACAGATGCGAAAATTGTACTCTTTGAATAAGTGATTCATCAACGGAGTTTACGGAGATATCAGAAGCAGGAAACACCCGCATCTATGAAGGATAGGATTATCTTATTCTTCACCCGCCTTCCAGGCTGCAAGAAATTTTTAAAGTCTGGTGCAGCCGATCAAGTCCTCAAGCGTGTATCAGCTATTCTTCAAGATTTGTATGGATCAAAAGGTATAAAAATGCATGTAAGGAAGTGTTAATGTGAAAGGTGTTATTTTAGCCGGAGGAAACGGCTCACGCCTTATGCCCTTAACCAAAGCCGTTAACAAGCATTTGCTTCCTGTAGGCCCGTATCCGATGATTTACTGGTCGATTATGAAGCTGGAGGAAGCCGGAATAAAAGACATTTTACTCATCAGCCAAAAAGAGCATATGCCGCAATTTTATAAACTGCTTGGGAACGGGGAAGAGCTTGGCGTGACAATCACTTATCAGGTTCAGCCAGCCGCATCGGGCATTTCGGATGGGCTGTCTTATGCAAAACGCTTTACGAAAAAAGAGCCTTTTATTTTATTATTAGGTGATAATATATTCGAAGATTCATTAAAGCCTTTTACGGAGCGCTTTGAACAGCAGAGAAAAGGAGCAAAGGTGCTGCTGAAAGAAGTTGATGATCCGGAACGCTTCGGGATTGCTGAGATTGATGAGAAAAACAAGCGGATTCGTTCCATTATCGAGAAGCCCACACACCCGCCGACCAACCTTTGTGTGACCGGCATTTATATGTATGATGCGGAGGTTTTTTCGTATATTGAACAAATATCACCGTCAAAGCGCGGCGAGCTGGAAATCACCGATGTGAATAATCTATACATCGAAAACAGCCAGCTTACGTATGATGTGTTATCAGGCTGGTGGGTCGATGCCGGAACTCACGAATCGCTACATCTCGCCTCCCAGCTTGTACACAAGGCTTTACAGAAAGGACAGGACGAAAAGTGATGGCAAAATCATATTTAATTACGGGCGGGGCCGGCTTCATCGGCCTCACGTTTACAAAGCTCATGCTGAAGGAAACGGAGGCGCGCATTACCGTTTTAGATAAACTGACGTACGCCAGCCACCCGGACGAAATGGAAACATTAAAGGAAAACAGCCGATTTCGCTTTATAAAAGGGGATATCAGCGTTCAGGAGGATATCGACCGGGCGTTTGATGAGAACTATGACGGCGTGATTCACTTCGCTGCGGAATCGCATGTGGACAGAAGCATTTCCCAAGCGGAGCCGTTTATCACCACTAATGTCATGGGGACATATCGCTTGGCGGAAGCGGTCCTGCGGGGAAAAGCCAAGAAGCTGATTCATATTTCAACAGATGAGGTGTACGGGGATTTAGAAGCAGATGATCCCGCGTTTACTGAAACGACGCCGCTTTCTCCTAATAACCCTTATTCAGCCAGCAAGGCAAGCTCTGATTTGCTCGTGTTATCGTATGTGAAAACCCACAAGCTTCCGGCCATTATTACACGATGCAGCAACAATTACGGCCCCTATCAGCACAGCGAAAAAATGATCCCGACGATTATCCGCCACGCGAAGCAAGGGCTTCCGGTTCCGCTGTATGGCGATGGGCTTCAGATCCGAGACTGGCTGTTTGCGGAGGATCATTGCCGTGCCATCAAGCTGATCTTAGAAAAAGGAACTGACGGCGAGGTGTATAACATCGGCGGCGGAAATGAACGCACGAATAAAGAGCTGGCGAGCATCATCATGAAGCAACTGGGCTGTGAGGAATTGTTCGCCCACGTGGAAGACCGAAAAGGGCATGACCGGCGCTATGCGATCAATGCATCAAAGCTGAAAAACGAACTGGGCTGGCAGCAGGAAGTGCCATTTGAAGAAGGCATTGCGCGTACGATTCGCTGGTATACAGACAATGACCGATGAGAAGGTGATCCGATTGACAAAGGTATTGGTGACTGGTGCGGGAGGACAGCTTGGCCTGGAACTGTGCCGCCAGCTGAAGCAAGCGGGATATGAGGTCATTGCGTTAACAAAGAAGATGATGAACATTGCCGACCAGCGCTCAGTGCGGCATTCGTTTGGCCATTATCAGCCGGATATTGTGGTCAATACAGCCGCGTTTACGTCGGTTGATAAATGCGAGACAGAACTTGATAAAGCGTATTTAATTAACGGGATCGGCGCTTATTATACAGCGCTTGAGGCAACCCGCATCGGTGCTCAATATGTTCATATCAGCACGGACTATGTTTTTGACGGGAAAGGAACCCAGCCTTACAGGGAAGACGATCCCCTCGATCCGAACACCATCTACGGCAAAAGCAAAAAGCTCGGAGAAGAACTGATTCGATTAGCGACAAAAGACAGCACGATCATCAGAACGTCGTGGGTGTACGGACATGGCGGCAGCAATTTCGTTCATACCATGCTGAAGCTTGCTGAAACGAAACAAGAGCTACGGGTTGTAAGCGATCAAATTGGTTCGCCGACCTATACGAAGGATTTAGCAGAAGCGGTCATCAAGCTGTTCAGCCATCCGCCGGGCATCTATCATGTCAGCAATTCAGGAATATGCAGCTGGTATGAATTCGCGAAGGCCATTATGGAAGAAAGCGGACTGGCCACAGTCATTTTGCCTGTCACGACAGAAGAATACGGGAACAAAACGCCCCGTCCGGCTTACTCTGTGCTGAGCCATCAGGCCATTGAAGAAGCCGGCATTCGCCCTCGGCATTGGCGGGAAGCGTTACGGGAGTATTTACAGGAAAGGAGCAGTGCGCGTGATTGATGGAGTCAAGGTGAAAAAATTGACGAAGCATAGTGATGACAGAGGCTTTTTTGCCGAGCTGGTTCGGGATGATGAGAACCTTCTTGAGCATTTTGGTCAGGCCTCTTGGTCGAAAAGCTATCCGGGTGTGATTAAAGCATTTCATTATCACGAGAAACAGGATGATCTCTGGTTCTTCCCAACCGGCCACGCTCAGGTTGTCCTTTACGATCTTCGAGAGGATTCAAAGACAAAAGGAGAAACTGACGTCTATTATATGGGTGAAGACAACCCGATGCTGTTATTGATCCCAAAAGGGGTGGCCCACGGGTACAGAGTGCTGGGAGAGACGCCGCTGACGATTATCTACTTCACCACCATGTCGTATAACCCGGATCAGCCTGATGAAAAAAGAATTCCATGGAATGATGAAACGATCGGTTTTAACTGGAATACCGAAAATAGATAAAAATAGGAACGTGATCAATCGGAGAGCGGAGGCATCTTCGACTTTTTTTGTCCTTTTTTCAAAATAGGCTAAAGGATAGAAATCAACAGGAAAATGTTACTAGAAAAAGAGAGAAAATCATCCCTTTGAACCTTGTGTAAACAGGATGATATTCTCAAATGATTCCAAGTGTTAATATTCCTAAAAAAGCATTTACTTCCATGGAAAATGGTGATAGATTAATTTTTAAGAAAAAGAATTGGTAATTCGCGAATTACGAAAAAACGCTTTTTCTGCAGAGGACGCTCTGGCCAATCCCAACAGTGATTTGAGGAGGAAATGTCATGTTAAAAAGAACTTCATTCGTATCTTCATTATTGATCAGTTCAGCTGTCTTACTATCAATCTTGCTTCCTTCAGGCCAAGCTCATGCGCAGTCCGCAACAATTGAGGCAAAAACGATCAACAGCACAAAAGAGTGGACCACTTCTGATATTGAAGTGACATATAAACCAAATGCGGTGCTTTCTCTTGGTGCGGTAGAATTTCGGTTTCCCGACGGGTTTCATGCTACAACAAGAGATTCAGTGAATGGAAGAACGCTGAAAGAAACACAGATCTTAAACGATGGAAAAACTGTCAGACTCCCGCTTACGCTTGATTTGTTAGGGGCATCCGAATTTGACCTTGTCATGGTGCGCAAAACCCTTCCGCGCGCAGGCACTTACACGATTAAAGGCGATGTTGTAAACGGTTTGGGAATCGGCAGTTTTTATGCTGAAACGCAGCTGGTGATTGACCCTCGTTAATGAATAGGTTTAATCAGAGACTGAGATGTTTTCAGTCTCTTTTTTTGTTGATTAAAAAAACTGGTACGGATCTTGCATGATCATAAGGGTGAATCCACTGAAGAAAGGAATTGGCCGGCTGATTTTTTAAAGCGCTTACATTTTCAAGCGGCCAAAAAAACAATGAGGTGAAAAAGATGTCAGCAAAGCAAGTCGCGAAAGATGAGGAAAAAGAAGCTCTAAATTTATTTTTGTCTACCCAAACGATCATAAAGGAAGCCCTTCGAAAGCTGGGCTATCCGGGCGATATGTATGAACTCATGAAAGAGCCGCAGAGAATGCTCACAGTCCGCATTCCGGTCAAAATGGATAACGGCAGCGTCAAGGTGTTCACAGGGTACCGGTCGCAGCACAATGATGCGGTTGGTCCGACAAAGGGAGGCGTGCGCTTCCATCCTGAAGTCAATGAAGAGGAAGTAAAGGCATTATCCATTTGGATGACGCTCAAGTGCGGGATTGCCAATCTTCCTTACGGCGGCGGAAAGGGCGGTATTATTTGTGATCCGCGGACAATGTCATTCGGAGAACTGGAAAGGCTGAGCAGGGGATATGTCCGTGCCATCAGCCAGATCGTCGGTCCGACAAAGGATATTCCGGCTCCCGATGTGTACACCAACTCGCAAATTATGGCATGGATGATGGATGAGTACAGCCGGCTGCGGGAATTTGATTCTCCGGGCTTTATCACAGGGAAACCGCTCGTTTTAGGCGGATCGCAAGGCCGGGAAACGGCAACGGCACAGGGCGTCACGATTTGTATTGAAGAGGCGGTTAAGAAAAAAGGGATCAAGCTGCAAAACGCGCGCATCATCATACAGGGCTTTGGAAACGCTGGCAGCTTTCTGGCCAAATTCATGCATGATGCCGGCGCGAAGGTGATCGGGATCTCGGATGCCCATGGCGGGCTCTACAACCCGGACGGCCTTGATATCCCTTATTTGCTCGATAAGCGGGACAGCTTCGGCATGGTCACGAACTTATTTACAGACGTCATCACAAATGAGGAGCTGCTTGAAAAGGATTGCGATATTTTAGTGCCGGCCGCGATCGCCAATCAAATCACAGCCAAAAACGCACATAACATTCAGGCGTCAATCGTCGTCGAAGCGGCGAATGGCCCGACAACCATTGACGCCACTAAGATCCTGAATGAAAGAGGCGTGCTCCTCGTGCCTGATATTCTGGCGAGTGCCGGCGGCGTCACGGTTTCTTATTTTGAATGGGTGCAAAACAACCAAGGATATTATTGGCCAGAAGAAGAGGTTGCAGAAAAACTGAGAAACGTCATGGTCAATTCGTTCGAGACGATTTATCAGACAGCGGCAACACATAAAGTGGATATGCGCTTGGCGGCTTACATGACGGGCATCAGAAAATCGGCAGAAGCATCGCGATTCCGCGGGTGGGTATAAATTCGGAAGGGGAGATATCCCCTTCTGTCGCAAAAAAATTTTGCGTTTATTCTTTGCGGAAAAGCGGAAATAGCAAAAAAATTTTGCGTTTCAGGATTGGAAATAGAGAAAGGTGTTCTCCTGTTAGACAAATTTCTGTACAATTCAACAAGTTTTTTCAGGAAGAGACAAAATATTGGCATGATTCTTGCATTTTTATTCATGCGAAGACATATTTCATGACATGAGGGGGACTACATATGACAGTATCATACGCGCACGAACCATTTACTGATTTTACGGAAGCAAAGAATAAAACAGCATTTCAAGAGTCATTGGCATTTGTAAACACTCAGCTCGGCAAGCATTATCCGCTTGTGATAAATGGAGAAAAAATTGAAACGGACCGCAAGATTGTTTCCATTAACCCGGCAAATAAAGAAGAGGTGATTGGGTACGCATCAACAGCGGATCAAGAGCTTGCTGAAAAAGCGATGCAAGCCGCACTGCAGGCATTTCAATCATGGAAAAAACAAAGACCGGAGCACCGCGCGAATATCCTCTTTAAAGCAGCGGCTATCTTGCGCAGAAGAAAGCATGAATTTTCAAGCTATCTTGTGAAGGAAGCGGGAAAACCGTGGAAGGAAGCCGATGCGGACACGGCTGAAGCGATAGACTTTTTGGAGTTCTATGCGCGCCAAATGTTAAACCTCAAGGAAGGGTCTCCGGTGAAGAGCCGGGCAGGCGAGTTCAATCAATACCATTACGAAGCGCTTGGCGTCGGCATTGTCATTTCTCCATTTAATTTCCCGCTTGCGATTATGGCAGGAACAGCGGCGGCAGCAATTGTGACAGGAAATACGATTCTCTTAAAACCGGCTGACGCAGCGCCCGTAGTAGCTGCAAAATTCGTCGAGGTCATGGAGGAAGCGGGCTTGCCAAACGGCGTTCTGAATTACATTCCGGGAGATGGAGCGGAAATTGGTGATTTCTTAGTGGAGCATCCGAAAACACGGTTTGTCTCATTTACAGGTTCCCGTGCAGTCGGCTGCCGGATTTATGAGCGTGCCGCCAAGGTGCAGCCGGGCCAAAAATGGCTGAAACGGGTCATTGCTGAAATGGGCGGAAAAGACACGGTGCTTGTCGACAAGGACGCTGATCTTGACCTTGCTGCATCCTCTATCGTGTATTCAGCGTTTGGATATTCAGGACAGAAGTGTTCAGCAGGCTCCCGCGCAGTCATCCATCAGGATGTCTATGATGAAGTGGTGGAAAAAGCTGTGGCGCTGACCAAAACGCTGGCTCTCGGCAATCCGGAAGATCCTGATACGTATATGGGACCCGTGATCCATGAAGCGTCCTACAACAAAGTCATGAAATACATTGAAATCGGCAAATCTGAAGGCAAGCTGTTGGCCGGAGGCGAAGGCGATGATTCAAAAGGCTACTTTATTCAGCCGACGATCTTTGCAGATGTTGATGAAAACGCGCGCCTGATGCAGGAAGAAATTTTCGGCCCAGTTGTTGCGATCTGCAAAGCGCGTGATTTCGATCATATGCTGGAGATTGCAAATAACACGGAATACGGATTAACAGGCGCTCTGCTGACGAAAAATCGTGCGCACATTGAACGGGCCCGTGAGGATTTCCATGTCGGAAACCTATACTTCAACAGAGGCTGTACCGGAGCGATTGTCGGCTATCAGCCGTTCGGCGGTTTTAATATGTCCGGAACAGACTCAAAAGCAGGCGGCCCGGATTATTTAATTCTTCATATGCAAGCCAAAACAACGTCCGAAGCTTTTTGATTTAGAGAGAAATAAAATCGTGCGATTCTTTAGCGGATCGCACGATTTCAACTTTTTGATCAGGAGGATAATTTATGCTGTATACAAAAATCAGTCACATGAAGCCGGCTGAAAGAGTGGAGGCACTGACAACATCTCTGGTCAGTCTCAGCAGTGTGAACGGCACTGTCGGAGAAGGGACAAAAGCAGATTTCATCAAAGAAGTGATCATGAGCTATCCTTATTTTCAGGAAAATCCTAGTCATGTGTGGGAACAGGCCATTCCGAACGACCCATACAATCGCAAAAATATTTTTGCGTTTATTGAAGGACATGGAGAAAGCCGAAATACTGTCATTTACCATGCCCATCTGGATACAGTCGGAATTGAAGATTTCGGCCCTTTAAAGGATATCGCTTTTGATTGTGAAAAATTGGCCGCGTACTTCAGCCGTTATGAGTTCGACCAAGACGTTCAGCGGGATGCCAAATCGGGCGAGTGGATGTTCGGAAGAGGATCTGTCGATATGCAAAGCGGCATCGCCGTTCATTTAGCCAATCTCCTGCATTTTTCAGAGAACCTCGATACATTGCCGGGAAATCTATTGTTTATGGCAAGTCCGGATGAGGAGAGTCAGCATTCCGGCGTTCTCGCCAGCATTTCAGAGCTGAACCGGCTCAAAAAAGAAAAACAGCTTCACTATCTGGCTGCTATTAATACAGATTTTATTACGCCGCTTTACGATGGTGATGAGACAAGATATATCTACACCGGAGCCGCGGGAAAACTGCTGCCTTGCTTTTACATCTATGGGCGAGAAGTCCATGTTGGCGATACGCTGGCAGGGATTGATCCAAATTTGATTTCATCTGAAATCACAAGCCGTCTCCACAATAACATTCATCTGGCAGAAAAGATTGAAGGCGAGTTGGTTCTGCCCCCATCCTGTTTGTATCAGCGTGATAACAAAGAAGCCTATAATGTGCAAACGGCTGTCAGCAGCTGCTTGTATTTCAATTATTTTATTTATGAAAGAACAGCAAAGGAAATTATGGACCTGCTTATTGAAGTCGCTGAGGAAGCGTGCCGGGACACAGAACAAAAATTATCAGATTATTACGAAGAATATGTAAAAAGAACCAATCTTCCGAAGAAACATTTATCATGGGACATTCAAGTGTACAGTCTGGAGCAATACTTAGAAAAGCTGAGAAGCCGCGGCGTAGATCCTGAGCAGTGTATCGAGCAGACATTCAAAGCCAATGAGCACCTTGAACTTCGTATAAGATGTTTTAAGGCAATCGAAGAGCTTCAAAAGCTTGACCCCGATCAAGGCGCAAAAGTCATTCTATTTTACGCACCTCCCTACCTGCCGCATAACTATTTAAAAGAAGATAGCGCAAGAGATCAGCTTTTGCAGCATGTGATTAAAGAAGCGGCTGACAAAACCGCTGAATCGACAGGCGAAACATTTGTCTTCAAAAAGTTTTTCCCCTACTTGGCAGACGGCAGTTTCTTATCGCTGCACGAAACCGATGGTGAAATTCATTCCTTTATCAGAAACTTCCCTGGGTGGAATATGATTGGAACCATTCCGTTCAAGGATATACGCAAGCTGAATATTCCATCCATCAACATGGGCGTATACGGAAAAGAAGGTCATAAATGGACAGAACGAGTCTATAAACCGTACACATTTCACGTATTGCCCCACCTCATACAGCAGACCACTGTTCACCTTTTGCAAAGCTACCGGATGACCATCACGACACAAGAACTGAAGGGGGAAGGATGATGCAGAATCATAAAAATGAATTGCAGCGCAGCATGAAAAGCAGGCATTTGTTTATGATTGCCTTGGGAGGGGTGATTGGAACCGGGCTGTTTTTAGGCTCCGGTTTTACCATCAGCCAGGCGGGACCGCTCGGCGCCATTGCCGCATATATCATCGGCGGATTTTTAATGTATCTTGTCATGCTCTGTTTAGGAGAACTGGCTGTTGCCATGCCGGTGGCCGGATCGTTTCAGGCCTACGCCACTAAATTTCTGGGACCGTCGACAGGCTTTATGATCGGCTGGCTGTATTGGTTCAGCTGGGCGAATACAGTAGGCTTGGAGCTGACGTCAGCGGGCATTTTGATGCAAAGGTGGCTGCCCTCCGTTCCGATCTGGATATGGTGTCTCGTGTTTGGCATCGTCATCTTTTTGATTAATGCGCTGTCTGTCAGAAGCTTTGCCGAAATGGAATTTTGGTTTTCAAGCATCAAAGTGGCAGCGATCGTACTATTTATCGTGATCGGCGGCGCTGCTGTGTTTGGCTTGATTGACTTTAAAGGCGGACAGGAAACGCCATTTTTGTCTAACTTTATGACTGATAGGGGCCTTTTCCCTAATGGGGTGCTGGCCGTTATGTTTACGCTGGTTATGGTGAATTTCTCCTTTCAAGGGACGGAGCTTGTCGGCATTGCAGCAGGGGAAAGTGAAAATCCGGAAAAAACACTGCCAAAGTCCATTCGAAATGTCATTTGGCGCACACTGTTTTTCTTTGTGCTTGCTATGTTCGTCTTGGTTGCCATTCTTCCGTACAAAACGGCGGGGGTCATTGAAAGCCCGTTTGTAGCGGTACTCGATCAAATCGGCATCCCATTTGCGGCTGATATCATGAACTTTGTCATCTTAACGGCGATTTTATCTGTTGCCAATTCGGGTTTGTATGCGGCGTCGCGCATGATGTGGTCACTTTCATCAAATCAAATGGGCCCGTCCTTCCTCACCAGACTGACAAAAAAAGGCGTGCCGATGAATGCCTTGCTGATTACACTCGGCATTTCCGGCTGTTCACTGCTGACAAGTGTCATGGCTGCAGAAACGGTATATTTATGGTGTATCTCAATCTCAGGCATGGTGACAGTTGTCGCGTGGATGTCCATTTGTGCTTCGCAATTTTTCTTTCGCAGACGTTTCCTCGCTGAAGGCGGAAACGTGAATGACCTGGAGTTCAGAACGCCTTTATATCCGCTAGTCCCGATTCTCGGATTTGGTTTATACGCATGCGTATTGATCAGCCTTATTTTCATTCCGGATCAAAGAATCGGCTTGTACTGCGGCGTGCCGATCATTATTTTCTGCTATGCGTACTATCATCTAAGCCTCAAAAAACGTATAAATCATGAACCGACAGAAAAAGAGCAGGCAGAGGCGCAATAGAAAAAGCTCTCCGGAAACCGGAGAGCTTTTTTACGCGTTAAAATCCTCTTTATTTTTAAAATGAAATATATAAATCTATATTGAGATTTAAATGAAAATAATAAAAATTATAAAGGTTTCGTTCGAATTGTGAATTGTGAAAAAACAATGCTAAACTTAATTCAACTTTATGATAAGAAGATTATGGAAGAGGTGTTTGAGGGAGAATGAACAGCAAACAAAACAATGACATCGAAACAAAACATCATTTTCCGCTATTTTTAGCACTGGCTTTAACGATGGGGGTATTTGCGGCAGGGTCTGAAGAGCTTGTGATCTCACCGCTGCTGCCGGATTTAGCAAATGCCTTCAACTCAGATGTCAGTGTCCTTGCGTTATCTATCAGTATTTACGGTGTAATGATATTTATCGGTGCGCCGCTCCTGGTTCCTTTAGGCGATAAATACTCCAGAGAACTCAGTTTACTGGCCGGACTTATGATCTTTATTATAGGAACAGTGATATGCGCTTTAGCTCAAAATATCTTTTTCTTCTTTTTAGGCCGGGCACTTTCGGGATTGGCTGCGGGAGCGTTCGTGCCGACCGCTTACGCAGTTGTCGGGGATCGTGTTCCTTATACATACAGGGGCAAGGTGATGGGACTGATCGTTTCAAGCTGGTCGCTGGCATTGATTTTCGGTGTGCCGCTCGGATCATTTATCGGCGGCGTCCTGCATTGGAGATGGACATTTTGGATTTTCGCCTTGATGGGCGTTTTAGTTGTTTTGCTGATCTTGCTTGAAATGCGCCGCCACGCCGAACATAAAAACAACGGCAAGGAAGAAAAAGAAGAACCGGCTGGAACATTCCGGGATGCGCTGAAAGTCCCGCGTGTACCTGTTTATATCACGATAACCTTTTGTAATATGATTGGTTTTTACGGTATGTATTCATTTTTAGGCTCCTATCTTCAGGACGTTTTTACCGGAGGAAACACAGCAGCGGGCTTATTTATCATGATTTACGGTATCGGGTTTTCCATGAGTGTCATTACAGGAAAGATGGCTGACCGCATCGGAAAAATGCGCTCCCTTTTGATTGCACTGGGGGTCATCAGCGTGCTGCTGGCATGTTTAGCATATGCGCCGGCTTCAATGATTCTGTTAATCGTCAGCCTATTTATTTGGGGATTAATGCAAAGCTTGACGGTGACGCTGCTCAGCACCATTTTAAGTGACTGCTCAGAGCGTCATCGCGGGAAAATTATGGCGTTTTACAGCCTCGCCTCGAATCTGGCTGTGACATTAGGCTCTGCTTTGATGGGGCCTGTATATGTGGGATACGGGTATGCAGCTGTCGGATTTATTTGCGCCGCCATCACAGTGCTCGGATTTGTGCTCAGTGTATTCGCATATAAAAAGTACGGCAAGCATGAGCAGAAAGCGGATCATTCTTTATCCCAATAAACAAAGTTTCTAAATTCCTATAATAAAAAACCCTTTCTTAAGGGTTTTTTTGTTTGTATGGGGATAATTATCAATATTTTCAAAAAATGTTGACAGTTCAATTGTCGCTGGATAAAATTTACTTAAAATTTTAAAAGATTGGTTGGTGCTCATGATTATATTGGATAATAGCATTCAGACAAAAAACAGAACTGATTCAATATCCAAACTGATTACAGTCAACACGCTCGGCCCTGAGGGGACAAGCAGTGAGTACGCAGCAAAGCATTTCATCTCCAATTTTACTCTTCAACAGGGGCTGAACAGTAAATTGTCCTTGCATGATACATTTGAATCATGTATCGAAAGGACCCTTCAAAGCCCGCTGGAATATACCATCGTCCCACACGCTTACGACGGCATTAAGCATTTCTACATGAGGCCGGATTTGCAGCTTTTGCAGATCTTCAGGTGTGATACACCAATGTACGGCCTGGCTGTTCGTCCTGATTTTGAATTCAGCGACGATATGCTTGATACATCTGTTATTGTTTCACATCCATCACCTATAAATTTAATAAAATATTTTACCCGCAAAGAAGTACGTTTCAAACTGGTCAATTCGACCAGTCAAGCTGCAAGAAAAGTAAAAGAAGGCCTGTATGACATTGCCTTAACCAATGAGCTTGCACGGCAAAAGTACGGGCTTGCATTTGTGAAAACATTTAAAAGCATTCCTATGAGCTGGTCATTATTCGGAAAAGGAGACGTTGATTATGAAAACTAAAGAAGATATGCAGGAGCTTTATTTCCCGACACCGAAATTAATAGAATGGGAAAACGGAGTGAGACAGTATTCAACCGTGCGGGGCGACACCGAGGTGTTAATGTCTTACGTTCCGCCGCATACCAACGTTGAACCCCATCAGCATAAGGAAGTCCAGATCGGCATGGTTGTTTCTGGTGAGCTGATGATGACTGTCGGAGATGTGACAAGAAAAATGACGGCCTTGGAATCTGCCTACATTGCGCCGCCGCATGTGCCTCATGGGGCAAGAAACGACACAGACCAAGAAGTCATTGCCATTGATATCAAACGGCTGAAAGCTGATGAAACATATACAAGTCCTGAAGACTATTTTTTGAATATTTTCAAAACGAGAGACCTATTGCCTGGCATGGAAGTCACGTTCTTTGTTGAGGATTGGGTTGAAATCATGCTGGCCAAAATCCCTGGAAATGGCGGAGAAATGCCTTTCCATAAACATCGAAATGAGCAAATTGGCATCTGCATCGGCGGCGGTTACGACATGACGGTCGAAGGCTGCACAGTCGAGATGGAATTCGGCACAGCCTATTTCTGTGAGCCTCGGGAAGATCACGGCGCCATCAACCGTTCAGAAAAAGAATCAAAATCGATTAATATCTTCTTCCCGCCGCGCTACAACAGAGCAAAAGCAAAAAAAATAAAGGCGGATGAGTAATCATGAACCTCACTGATAAAACCGTCCTCATAACAGGAGGCGCATCAGGAATTGGTTATGCGGCGGTTCGGGCTTTTTTGAGCCAGCAGGCAAATGTGGTTGTGGCGGATATTGACGAGGCTCAGGGAGAAGCAATGGTCCGGAAAGAAAATAGTGACAGGCTGCACTTTGTGCAAACAGATATCACAGACGAAGCTGCCTGTCAGCACGCTGTTCAATCGGCGGTCGATACATTTGGAAGGCTGGATGTATTGATTAATAATGCGGGCATCGAAATCGTGGCTCCCATTCACGAGATGGAGCTCAGCGATTGGAACAAGGTGCTCCAAGTCAATTTGACCGGCATGTTTTTAATGAGCAAGCACGCACTCAAGCATATGCTCGCTGCCGGCAAGGGCAACATCATTAATACGTGCTCAGTCGGCGGGCTCGTGGCATGGCCTGATATTCCTGCCTATAACGCCAGCAAAGGAGGCGTTTTGCAGCTGACGAGGTCGATGGCCGTTGATTATGCGAAACATCAAATTCGCGTCAACTGCGTATGCCCGGGGATTATCGACACACCGCTAAATGAAAAATCATTCCTTGAAAATAATGAAGGCACACTTGAAGAGATCAAAAAAGAAAAGGCAAAGGTAAATCCGCTGCTGAGGCTTGGGAAACCCGAAGAAATCGCAAATGTGATGCTGTTTTTAGCCTCGGATTTATCAAGCTATATGACCGGAAGCGCCATCACTGCAGACGGAGGATACACCGCACAATAGAGAAGGAGTGTTTTACATATGGAGAGAAAAACAGTATTGGTCATCGCTGATCTTGGAGGCTGCCCGCCGCACATGTTTTATAAAAGCGCTGCTGAAAAATATAACCTGGTCAGCTTTATTCCAAGACCTTTTGCAATTACAGCCTCTCATGCAGCACTGATTGAAAAATACTCGGTCGCGGTCATAAAGGATAAAGACTATTTTCAGAGCTTAGCTGATTTTGAGCATCCCGATTCCATTTATTGGGCGCATGAAGATCATGACAAGCCTGAAGAAGAGGTCGTCGAGCAAATCGTTAAGGTTGCCGAAATGTTTGGGGCGGATGCCATCACAACAAACAATGAATTATTCATTGCCCCGATGGCAAAAGCCTGCGAACGTCTGGGCCTGAGGGGTGCCGGAGTGCAGGCCGCCGAAAATGCCAGAGATAAAAATAAAATGAGAGACGCTTTTAATAAGGCCGGAGTCAAATCGATCAAAAACAAACGCGTCACAACGCTAGAGGATTTCCGTGCTGCACTTGAAGAGATTGGCACACCTCTTATCTTAAAGCCTACATATTTAGCGAGTTCAATCGGCGTAACGCTGATTACGGACACTGAGACGGCAGAAGATGAATTTAACAGAGTCAATGACTACCTGAAATCAATTAACGTGCCAAAGGCGGTCACGTTTGAAGCACCGTTTATTGCTGAAGAATTTTTACAGGGTGAGTATGGAGACTGGTATCAAACAGAAGGGTACTCCGACTATATCAGCATAGAAGGCATCATGGCAGACGGTGAGTATTTCCCAATCGCCATTCATGACAAAACGCCGCAAATCGGATTTACAGAAACATCACACATTACGCCGTCCATTCTGGATGAAGAGGCGAAAAAGAAAATTGTCGAAGCCGCCAAAAAGGCAAATGAAGGGCTTGGACTGGAAAATTGCGCAACACATACAGAGATCAAGCTAATGAAAAACAGAGAACCGGGTTTAATAGAGTCGGCAGCGAGATTCGCAGGCTGGAATATGATTCCTAATATTAAAAAGGTCTTCGGCGTTGATATGGCGCAATTATTATTAGATGTTCTCTGCTTCGGAAAAGACGCCGATCTGCCGGATGGATTATTAGATCAAGAGCCTTGCTATGTCGCCGACTGCCATTTGTACCCTCAGCATTTTAAACAAAATGGCCAGATTCCGGAAACTGCTGAGAACTTGGTGATCGAAGCGATCGATATTCCGGACGGGCTTTTGAAGGGTGATACCGAAATCGTTTCTTTTTCGGCAGCAGCACCAGGGACATCAGTTGATTTGACACTGTTTGAAGCCTTCAATTCCATTGCTGCATTTGAACTAAAAGGCAGCAATTCACAGGATGTGGCTGAATCCATCAGACAAATTCAGCTGCATGCGAAGCTGACGGCAAAGTATGTGCTGCCAGTATGAAACAGCTGAAGCCAAACTCTAAATATTTGCTTTACGGGCAGGCGCTATCGTTTATGGGAGACTATTGTGTTCTCCCTGCCCTGCTCATTTTGTCTACATATTATCATGATTATTGGGTGACATCGGGGGTCATCGTGGTCAGAAGCATTCCGATGGTATTTCAGCCATTTTTGGGGGTTCTGGTCGATCGGTTAGATAGAGTTAAAATCATGCTGTGGACGGATATCATCAGGGGCCTTATCTTTTTGGGGCTCACATTTCTTCCAAAAGGCGAGTACCCGCTGATTTTTCTCGCCCTGCTGTTTATCTCTTATGGAAGCGGTGTGTTTTTTAATCCTGCCCGTCTTGCGGTCATGTCCTCGTTGGAATCAGATATTAAAAACATCAACACGTTATTCGCAAAAGCGACGACCATCTCGATTATCGTCGGTGCGGCTGCCGGAGGGCTTTTTCTGTTAGGCGGATCTGTAGAGCTGGCTGTTGCTTTTAACGGTGTGACATACTTGATTTCGGCCGTTTTTATCAGCCGCATTAAGCTGCAATTCGTGCCGATTCAATCTGAAAACATAAAAGAGGCCTTTCAGTCTTTTAAAGAAGGACTCAAGGAAATCAAAACCAATGCTTTCGTATTAAATGCCATGTTTACGATGATTACGATGGCGATGCTGTGGGGAATTGTGTACAGCTATTTTCCAATCGTCAGCCGCTTTCTGGGTGACGGGGAAATCGGCAACTTTATTCTCACGTTCTGTATTGGCTTCGGCGGCTTCATCGGAGCGGGGCTTGTCAGCAAATGGGGCTTTAACAACAATAGAGGCCTGACGTATTTTACCATTTTATCGATTGTCTCGCTGGCACTGTTTTTATTCACGCCGATTTTCGCTGTCTCGGTCATCGCCGCTATCCTCTTTTTCATTGCGATGGAATACGGGGAAGTGCTTGCAAAGGTGAAGGTTCAGGAGAACGCGGCAAACCAGATTCAAGGGCGCATTTTTTCGGTGGCGGAAGCGTCAATCGGATTATGCATTTCTGTTGGTTCGATGTTAATCAACGTTTTAAACGCTCCGGTCATTATGGGGCTGATTGTTGTGATGGTAAGCGGATTGTTTCTGCATACGAAGCTCGTCAACAAATCGTTTTTGGAACGGGATAACAAAACGGAGCAAAAAGGAGTCTTTTAGATGGAAATAACACCGTCCGACGTCATCAAGACACTTCCAAGGCAAGAGTTTTCTCTCGTTTTTCAAAAGGTGAAGGAATTGGAAAAAACGGGGGCGCATATCATTAATCTCGGACAGGGAAACCCTGACCTTCCCACTCCGCCGCATATTGTGGAGGCCTTGAGGGAGGCGTCTCTGAATCCATCGTTTCACGGATACGGCCCATTCAGAGGCTATCCTTTTTTGAAGGAAGCAATCGCTGATTTCTACAAAAGAGAATATGGAGTGTCAATCAATCCTGAAACGGAAGTTGCACTCTTCGGCGGCGGGAAAGCCGGATTGTATGTGCTGACACAATGCCTGCTCAATCCGGGAGACATCGCTTTGGTCCCGAATCCGGGCTACCCTGAATACTTATCAGGAATTACGATGGCGCGAGCTGAGCTGCACGAAATGCCGCTGTATGAAGAAAATGGCTATCTGCCGGATTTTGAAAAGATTGATCCTGCCGTGCTGGATAAAGCGAAGCTCATGTTTTTAAACTATCCGAATAACCCGACGGGAGCTGTGGCCGATGCGGCTTTTTATGCAAAAGCGGCTGCTTTTGCGAAAAAGCACAACATCCACTTGATCCATGATTTTGCGTACGGCGCGTTTGAATTCGATAAAAAACCGGCCAGCTTTCTTGAGGCAGAGGATGCCAAAGCTGTCGGGGCAGAGCTTTATTCATTTTCAAAAACATTTAATATGGCAGGCTGGAGAATGGCGTTTGCGGTCGGGAATGAAAAGATCATTCAGGCCGTCAATGAGTTTCAGGATCATGTATTTGTCGGCATGTTCGGCGGACTGCAGCACGCGGCGAGTGCGGCGCTTTCAGGAGATCCGGAGCAAACGGAATCCTTGAAACGAATCTACGAGGAACGAATTGATTTTTTTACGGAGCTGTGTGAAAAGGAATTGGGCTGGAAGATGGAAAAGCCAAAAGGAACGTTTTACGTATGGGCTGAAATTCCGAAAACCTTCGAGACATCTCACCAATTCTCTGATTACTTACTGGAGCATGCCCACGTCGTTGTCACACCGGGTGAAATATTCGGAAGCAACGGAAAAAGGCATGTCAGAATATCGATGGTGTCAAAGCAGGAGGATCTGCGGGAATTTGTCATGCGGATTCAAAAGCTGAACCTGCCGTTTGCATCATTACAAGAAGTATCCCGCTAAAAGCGGGATTTTTTTATATGCTTTTCATGCTGCCGCCGTCAGCGGAAATTTGCTGTCCCGTGATGTAGGAGGCTTCCTCGGAGGCGAGAAACGCGGCGAGCGCTGCGGTTTCTTCGGCTGATCCGACCCGTTTCATCGGAATCCCGGAAGCAATCTGTTCCTCTGCTTCCTGTTTGGATATGCTGTTCTTTTTCATCACATTTTCCACAAATTGATGGTAACGGTCTGTAGCGATAAAACCAGGATTCAGGCAGTTGACAGTAATATTGTGAGGAGCAAGCTGGATGGAAATATTTTTACTGGCGTTAATTAAAGCGGCATTCATCATACTGTTTGTAAACATATTGGCGCCGGGTTCTTTCCACAGATTTCCGACAATGTTGATGATTCTGCCAAACTCGTTTTGTTTCATCAGTGAGGCAGCACGCTTGATAGCGTCAATGTAGGCAACGGTCTTTTGTGTGAACGTGGCCGTCATATCCTCTATATTGCAGTTATCAAATGTGTCAGGCGCGCCGCCCGGAATATTATTAATCAGAACATCAAGGCGTCCGCATTGAGATTCGATTTCTTGAAAAATGCCGGCTCTCGTATGCTGGTCAGACATATCACCCGCAAGGACAATGACGCTCGCTTCAGGATGCTTGGCCAAAATGTCTTTTTTGACAGGCTCAATATTGTCCAAGTTTCGTGAATTAATGACGAGAGAAAAATGCTGGTCTGCTAATTTCAGAGCGATTGCTTTTCCGATCCCTTGACTGGCTCCCATAATAAATGCGGTTCGTTTTGACAAATAACTGCACCCCTTTGCAAAAATTGGATTATTATCTACATCGTAAGAAAAAACGAAGAAAATAGCAAATTTTATTTAAATTCTGATAAAGAAGAATCGAAAAACTCCCGCCGGCAGGGCGGGAGGAGATATTATACATATAGGAATTGAGGAAGTGTATCAAGCGAAAGGCGGTTGCCGACAAAGAATGAACCGAATTCGCCGTAGCGAGCGCTGACTTCGTCAAAACGCATTTCATACACAAGCTTTTTGAATTGAAGCACATCATCACTGAATAATGTAACGCCCCACTCGTAATCGTCAAAGCCGACGGAGCCGGTGATGATCTGTTTGACTTTGCCCGCATAGCTGCGGCCGATTAAGCCGTGGCTTCTCATCAAGTTTCTGCGTTCTTCCATTGAAAGCATGTACCAGTTGTCGTTGCCGGATCTTCTTTTATCCATTGGATAGAAGCATACATATTTAGATTCCGGCAGTTCAGGGTAAAGGCGCGCACGTACATGCGGGTTTTCGTAAGGGTCGCCGTCGCCGCTTGCCAAGTAGTTGCTCAGTTCAACCACTGATACGTAGGAGTAAGCCGGAATGGTGAACTCAGCAAGTCTTGATTTGTTGAATTCGAGCTCAATTTCATTTAATTCTTCCATTGTAGGACGAAGAATCATCAGCATAAAATCAGCTTTTTGGCCGACGATGCTGTAAAGAGTCTGTGATCCTTTTCCTTCTTTTTGGGCCACGCCCCATTTTTCAAGCAATCCTGTGAATTCATGTATGATAGATTGGCGCTCATCGCTGGACAGCAGCTTCCAGGAAGTCCAGTCCATTGTGCGGAAATCATGTAACGCATACCAGCCGTCAAGCGTTTTCGCCGCTTCATTCGTCATTTGCTGTTCACTCATTTATCTTCACTCCTATTATCTTTTCATGATTGCCTTCACTATACCATAGTTTATCCGATTCTACTGTAGAGAAACCTTGAACATCCCTTTCGTATAACTCCATAAAAATAAGAGAAGCTATAAGGAAAGAAATAGTCACTTAAATTAGTTAGAAAAATAAGATTTTTTTATGAAAGCGCTATAATGAAAGTTGGCTGTTTGAATTTGATTGGAAGAAGAGTATGCTAGTAAAAGAAAGCGTTTTTGTAACTTTTTGAGGAGGTTTTAGTTGTGGCAGATTTATTTTCAACAGTGCAAGAAAAAGTAGCTGGAAAAGACGTTAAAATTGTATTTCCTGAAGGCTTAGACGAACGTATTTTAGAAGCGGTCAGCAAGCTTGCAGGAAACAAAGTGCTGAATCCGATTGTGATCGGCAATGAAAATGAGATCCAAGCAAAAGCAAAAGAATTGAACCTTACGCTGGATGGCGTTAAGATTTATGATCCTCATACATATGAAGGCATGGAAGACCTTGTACAAGCATTCGTAGAACGCCGTAAAGGCAAAGCGACAGAAGAACAAGCTCGTAAAGCATTATTAGACGAGAACTACTTCGGTACAATGCTGGTGTACAAAGGCCTTGCAGACGGACTTGTAAGCGGAGCGGCTCATTCAACAGCCGACACTGTCCGCCCGGCTCTTCAAATCATCAAAACAAAAGAAGGCGTGAAAAAGACTTCTGGCGTCTTCATCATGGCTCGCGGAGAAGAGCAATACGTGTTCGCAGATTGCGCGATCAACATTGCGCCTGACAGCCAAGATCTTGCCGAGATCGCGATCGAAAGTGCCAATACGGCAAAAATGTTCGACATTGAGCCTCGCGTGGCAATGCTCAGCTTCTCTACAAAAGGCTCAGCAAAATCTGACGAAACAGAAAAAGTAGCGGATGCTGTGAAAATCGCGAAAGAAAAAGCGCCTGAACTGACACTTGACGGCGAATTCCAATTCGATGCTGCATTTGTTCCATCTGTAGCTGAGAAAAAAGCGCCAGATTCCGAGATCAAAGGGGACGCTAACGTATTCGTATTCCCAAGCCTTGAAGCAGGAAACATCGGCTATAAAATCGCTCAGCGTTTGGGCAACTTTGAAGCAGTAGGACCAATCCTGCAAGGTTTAAATATGCCTGTAAACGACCTTTCAAGAGGATGTAACGCTGAAGATGTTTACAATCTCGCATTAATTACAGCGGCGCAAGCACTGTAATAAAAATGAAGACGATGGCAGCTCTCTTCCTGAGGGCTGCCTTTTTTGCGCCCGTATAGCCTTCTTTACCAAGACAGATGATATGAGTACAATAAAGAAAACTGATTATAATTATATATTTTATTAATGACAGGGGTGGGGTTTTTGTATTACGACGTGCTGAAAACGTTTATAGCGGTAGTAGAAGAAAAAAACTTCACAAAAGCAGCGGAAAAGCTGATGATCTCCCAGCCCAGCGTCAGTCTGCATATCAAAAATCTTGAGAAAGAATTTCAAACGGCTCTCCTGAATCGGTCGCCAAAACACTTTACAACAACGCCGACAGGAGACATTTTGTATCAAAGAGCAAAGCAAATGGTATTTCTCTATGAGCAAGCCAAGGCTGAAATCTATGCGCACCATCACTATGTGAAAGGCGAATTGAAAATAGCTGCCAGCTTTACGATCGGAGAGTATATTCTTCCGCCGCTTCTGGCCCAGCTGCAAAAGCTGTATCCAGAGCTGAACCTCGATGTCATGATCGGCAATACAGAGGAGGTCAGCGAGCGTGTGCGGATGCTTCAGGCTGATATTGGGCTGATTGAAGGACATACAAACGAGAATGAACTGGAAATTGAACCGTTCATGGAGGATGAAATGTGTATCGCCGCGCCGAATCAGCACCCGCTGGCCGGGCGGAGAGATATTTCGATCAGCGATTTGCAAAACGAAGCATGGGTGACAAGAGAGAAAGGCTCCGGGACGAGAGAATATCTCGATCATGTGCTCAGCTCAAACGGACTGCGGCCGAAGTCGATGTTCACCATCAGCAGCAATCAAGGTGTAAAAGAAGCGGTGATCAGCGGCATGGGGCTATCTGTTCTATCCAGAAGCGTGCTGCATAAGGATTTGATCCACCGTGAAATTTCAATTCTCCATATTAAGGATTTCTCATTAAAGCGCAAGCTGTCTTACATTCATTCTCCTCTCATGGAGAATACGAAAAATAAAGAAATTTTTATTACGATGCTGAAAAGCAATTATCAATCACAGCGGCTGAAATGATATAATAGTTTTCGTTCATAAGCCTAACATGAAAGGGTTTTACATAGATGGCAAACCAACCGATTGATTTACTGATGCAGCCGACATGGAGAGTCATTGACCAATCCAGTCTCGGCCCTTTATTTGATGCGAAGCAATCCTTCGCAATGGACGATACGCTGTGCATGTCCGTCGGAAAAGGCGTGTCGCCGGCGACAGCGCGCTCATGGGTGCACCACAATACGATTGTCCTTGGGATTCAGGATACGCGCCTCCCGTTTTTGCAGGACGGCATCTCCTTGTTGGAGAACGAAGGATACCGCGTCATTGTACGCAATTCCGGCGGTCTGGCTGTTGTTTTGGATGAAGGCGTTTTAAATATCTCTCTCATATTCGAGGACGAAAAGAAAGGCATCGATATAGACAAAGGGTATGAAGCGATGGTTGAGCTGATGAGACGGATGCTCAAGCCGTACAACGCAAAGATCGAAGCCTATGAAATTGAAGGGTCATATTGTCCCGGCAGCTATGACCTCAGCATAAATGGCAAAAAATTCGCCGGCATCTCTCAAAGACGCGTTCGCGGCGGAGTCGCTGTTCAAATCTATCTCTGCGCGGATAAAAGCGGCAGTGAAAGGGCCGACTTGATCCGGCGATTCTACCAAGCGGCGCTGAAGGACAAACGAAACGATAAAAAAGGCGTCTATCCCGAGATACGTCCGGAAACAATGGCGTCCTTAAGCGAGCTTCTGCAAACAGACATCTCCGTACAAGACTTAATGTTCGCTTTACTGACGGAATTAAAAGCGTTAAGCACTCATCTTTACTCAGCAGGACTGTCCATGGATGAGGAAATGGAATTTGAGAAAAACCTCGTCCGGATGGCTGAGCGGAATGCTAAGGTATTTGGGTGAACAAATAGATCTAAATTTAATATAGCTAATTGACAATAGATAATGAATAGAATCTATTGTCAATTAGCTTTGTATGGCTTAAAGTTGTGTAAAAAAATTATGGCTGGAATTTTATGATGTTTAAAAATAAGTGGTTAAAATAAAACCAATGACTTGGGGAGAAGTCATTGGTACACTTTTTAAATTATTTATACTTATATTTAACATTTGAAACTTTAGTTAGTGCATTAGACCCTTTATAAATAGTAACTTTATAGGATATTTGAAGGCCGGTACCTTTAGACTTTGCCGTTTTAAAAGGTTTAATCATATTATTAGCCCCAACTTGATACATTAAAGTTCCAAGACCTATTTGTGGTGATCTTAAACTAGCTATATAACCAATGATCAAGGATTTATTTGACCCTAAGTTATTATATCTGCTTACAATTTTCTTCACTTGGCTTTTTGTATAATAAACACTTACATTTTTAACAGCATGTACATTGTTATTACACTGTAATCCTAGATGAGTTCGTACACATTTCGCTGCATCAGCTTTTGGCATATTTACTGATAAAATTACTGATAATGCAAGACCAATGGATAGTAAAAACTTAAATGCTTTCAAATATTCCATCTCCCTAATTATAAATTTTTCCTCAATTGAAGATTTTTACTAGACTTAAGTCAACAGTTATTTTAGCAAGCACGGTTAAATTTGTAAACGCTTTTTTAGTAATTAATTCAAATTTTAATCTCTTTTTAAGCAAGTCTTAAAATGGTTTTATAACAAAATCACTGTAAATTCACTCAACTTTTGAAAGTCTCAGGAAAATAGATCGTATTATTTTACTTTATTTATTAAGATACTATCTTGGGAGGTGCGGTATTTTGGGATATAATTTCTGCGGTTAAACTATACTTACTGCGGCTTTTTTCTGGGGAACTACGGGAACTGTTCAGGCGATGGCTCCAGAAAGCTCCACACCGCTGGCATTCGGAGCGTTCAGATTATTAATAGGAGGAAGCGCCATGCTGCTTGCGGTTTGGATCAGCAGGAAGCTTCATGTGAAAAATTGGTCATCAGCAGCAGTTTGTATGGCGTGTTACCAGCCGCTGTTTTTCACAGCCGTTAAAGAAACCGGAATCGCTGTGGGGACTGTGATTGCGATCGGCAGTGCACCTATCATTGCCGGGAGTATGGAGTGGGCCGTATTGAAAAAACGCCCGCGAAACTCTTGGTGGGTCGCGACTGTACTGGCTTTAGCGGGTTGCTGGCTCCTGTTTTCCGACAGTTCCAATGTTCGGGTTGATGCTGCTGGTGTTCTAATGGCGCTTGGAGCGGGTGCTTCTTTTGCGGGCTATACGCTAATCAGTAAATCGATGATGAAAACCCAGCCTCCGCGAGCGACTTCCGCCGTTGTCTTTATGATCAGCGCCATCTTGCTGACGCCGCTTTTATGGCAGTCAGATATCTCGTGGATATTGACCCCGAGAGGACTGGGAACGAGCCTTTACATCGGGTTAATTGCAACATGTGCCGCTTACTTTTTGTTTGTGAAAGGGCTTACCGGGGTTCCGGCCTCGGCGGCGGTCACGCTGTCTTTAGCTGAACCGCTGACGGCCTCATTGCTGGGCGTGTTTTTCATAGGGGAAATGCTTTCACTTTCCTCGTGGCTCGGCATTGCACTTATGCTGCTGGGGCTTCTGGTCATTTCCGCTGCGCCTCGTAATCAAAAAACGGCTGAGACAGCTCACATGTCTTAATAGATTCACTAAGCTTGGCCTCATTTTACAAGAATAGCGGGGCTCGCAGCAAAATGATAAAATCCTCTTTTCTTAATGGAAAAGGGGATTTTGCACATGGTGAAAATCCCAAAACAGCAGCTCGTTTTGGGATTTTTCTAAGTTATTCCGCTAATTTTTCTAAATTGCCGTTCCGATCCATTTTGAAGGACGGAGAGGCATGTTCATCTTCTTCAAATAAAACTAGCTTTCTGGCTCTATTCATAATTTTTACCAAGGTTTCATAATCTTCTTGGATCGTTTTTTGGTCTTTTTCAAGCTTTTGAACTTCTGCCTCAAGCTGTTCCGTTTTGCTTTGCAATTCCTGATTTTCTTTCTTTAAACGTTCATTTTCCATTTTTAATGCCGATGATTGCTCGTTATTGCCTTCGTAATTCTGCAGGAAGCGGATCACATCATTCATTGTCATCTCAGGCGCAGCAGCAGGCGTTTGAGGAGACAATAAGTGTGATAGACTAGCTAACTCTTCCTTAAAGCTTTCATCCACAAAAGGCATGTGTTCGCCTGACATTAAAGGCTGCTGCTCATTTTCGGCTGATGGTGCGTCCGTTTTGGCCGGCTCCTCTGCAGCGGTTTCTTGAATGATTCCAGGATCAACCGCAGGAGGCTGATATAATAGTCTTTTTTTCGCTGGCTGCCCGTTTCCGAGCGCTCTCATCCGCTGTTTTCGCTGTTTTTTCGCAAGCTGTAGCGCTTTTTCATATTGATGGCGGACTACCGCGTTCCATCTGAATCCGCAGGCTGCGGATGTCCGGTTCAATTTATCACCGACTTCTTCAAAGGCGTTCAGCTGGGTGCTGCCCTCCCTCACATGCCGAAGCACTGTTTCGGCTAAAAGCAGATCATTTTCTTCTGACCAAGCGTCTTGTCGCTGTTTTGTCATTTATCTCAACTCCCATTTTTCTTTTCATGGTATTAGAATGTCCAGTATGGAAAACATTTATACAAGTTGGCTGAAAGAATAGGAGATACGAAGGATGGAGCGGCTTGCAGGAACAGTCGAATCCTTGTAAAATGAAGAGTGATGTGATTTTTTTGAAAAGCGATTTTAGGTTATTCACATAGATGAACATAGAAATGAAGGGAAGCGTACGTCATGGCTAATGAATTTCGAGTGTGTGATGATTGCCAAGCCACTAATATCAAAACATTGCTGCCGCGTTTAAAAGAAGTGGACCCGGACGCAAAGGTTGAGGTAGGATGCCAATCTTATTGCGGGCCCGGACGGAAAAAATCATTTGCTTTTGTGAACAATCGTCCGCTGTCAGCTCCGACAGAGGATGAGCTGATTGACAAAGTAAAAAAGAAAATAAAAAAGTAAAAACATATTTTCAATAGCCTCGGCCCTCAGGTCAGGCTTTTTTGCTTCACATCATGTGTTTTTCGTAAAGATGGAACAAATCGCCGGGCAAATTCAAGGATGTTTTCAAAGAATAGAGTCGATATAATAGAAACACGGCTAAAAAAAAGAGGGAATGACGATGGCGTATCCAAATGGAAAATTATCAGAAGAAAAAGTGTTTAAAGATCCGGTGCACCGCTATGTTCATGTACGGGACAAGCTGATATGGGATTTGATCGGAACCCGCGAATTTCAGCGTCTCCGCAGAATTAAGCAGCTCGGCACGACGTATTTGACGTTCCATGGCGCTGAGCACAGCCGGTTCAACCATTCTCTCGGTGTCTATGAAATTGTCAGGAGAATGGTTGATGACGTCTTTAAAGGCCGCCATGAATGGGATGACAGTGAGCGCGAACTCTGTTTGGCCGCGGCGCTGCTTCATGATCTCGGGCACGGGCCGTTCTCGCATTCATTTGAAAAAGTCTTTCACCTTGACCACGAAGATTTTACAAGAGATATCATTTTGGGGGACACTGAGGTCAATCAGGTGCTCAGAAAGGTGAGCCCACGTTTCCCGCAGGATGTTGCTGAAGTCATTGCCAAAACATATAAAAACAAGCAAGTGGTCAGCCTAATTTCGAGTCAGATTGACGCAGACCGCATGGATTACCTGCAGCGCGACGCTTATTATACGGGCGTCAGCTACGGCCATTTTGATATGGAGCGGATTCTTCGGGTGATGCGCCCGCGCGAGGATCAGATCGTCATTAAAGAAAGCGGGATGCACGCTGTCGAAGACTATATCATGAGCCGCTACCAAATGTACTGGCAGGTGTATTTCCATCCTGTGACAAGAAGCGCAGAGGTTATTTTAACGAAGATTCTTCACAGGGCGAAGCAGCTGCACGATGAAGGCTATGTGTTCACTCACGCTCCGGTTCATTTCTATTCTATTTTTGAAGGGAAATTGACGCTGGAGGATTATTTGAAGCTGGATGAATCTATTATTTTGTATTACTTCCAGGCCTGGGAGGATGAAGAAGATGCGATTTTATCCGATTTGTGCCGCAGATTCATTAACCGCCAGCTGTTCCAATACGTTGAATTCAATCCGAACGAAGAAATGTCGGCATATTTTGAGCTGACTTCATTGTTCAAAGAGGCGGGAATCGATCCGAGCTATTATTTGGTCGTCGATTCTTCTTCAGATCTGCCATACGATTTTTACCGTCCGGGAGAGGAAGAGGAGCGTCTGCCGATCCATCTCTTGACGCAAAACGGCCAAATTAAAGAGCTGTCCAGACAGTCGGCTATTGTCGAATCCATCTCCGGAAAACGGCGGACGGACCACAAGCTGTACTATCCGAAGGACCTGATTTGTGACGGCTCTGAACATCCGGAAGCGAAAATGAAAATCCGGCAGCTGCTGGGACTGACATAGAAATTGGAAAGAAGGAAAAAGGAGATGTCGGGAATTTGTTGAAAGAACATGCAAAACTGATGAAGGTGTTCTCGGATTCTGGAGAAATCATCGGGCGGAAGAAGCTGCAGAAAATGATTTATATCGCTAAAAAAATGCAGTTTCCTTTCTATGAGAAATATGATTTTCACTTTTACGGACCGTATTCAGAGGAACTGACGCTCCAGATTGAAGAGCTGTGCAACCTTGGATTTCTGCATGAGGTGAAGGAAAAAAAGGGCGGCTACTTTCAATACCGTTATTCACTGACTGAGACAGGCTCCGCGTTTTTAGACCATGCTGATCTGGATATGCCGGATATTAAAGGCTATATCGACAGTGTAAACAGCCGTTCATCACGGTTTTTAGAGCTGGTTTCCACGATCCTTTACTTTGACGGGCTTGAGGCTGAGGAAAAGAAAGAAAAAGTCTTTACAATCAAAAGCAAGCAAAAATATACAAATGAAGAATATGACGAAGCGCTTCAATACATAGAGGAACTGAAGCAGATTTGTTAACCATACCAAGCAAAAGAAATGAACCGTTTCTTTTGCTTTTTTTGTTGACAAAAGTTGCTAAGGGATCTATTGTGGATATTAGTTATCCATAATGAATCAGGAGTGAAGTATGATGAAAATGAAATCAGGGATGGAGCAGGCGGTTTCTGTGCTGCTGTTATTGTCACGGCTGCCCGTACAGTCTTCTTTAACGTCAGAGGCAATCAGCCAGCGTTTGCGTGTGTCTCCGTCTTATTTGAAGAAGCTGATGAGAACATTGGTTCAGGCCGGTTTGGCAGAATCCATACCGGGGACGAAGGGCGGTTTTACCCTTACGAAGCCTTTGACGGACATTACGCTCTATGATGTTTATCAAGCGGTTGAAGGCAGAGGTTCGATGTATCAGGGGAAAGGCCTGCTGCAATCCGTATTCGAGGGTGAAAGTAACTGTGTGCTGGAGACAGTCATGGGGGAAATCGAGGATAAATGGGCCAATCTCATGAGAGAAGAATCCTTGCAGCATGTCATGGACAGAGTCGGGGAATTGTATGATCTTGAAAAAATAGATGATTGGGTAAACCAGCAATTGAAAGGGCAATTGCAATGAAAAATAGCGGGCCGTTACAAAAATCAGAATCATCAGGAATATCCGTGCTGATCGTGCTCGCTCTCGGTTTTCTCATGGCTACTCTTGATGTAACCGTTGTGAATGTGGCAATGGCAGATATGAAAAACGCTCTTTCGATGTCACTTTCAGGTGTGACATGGGTTGTGGACGGGTACATCCTTACGTTTGCTTCACTTCTGCTGGCGGGCGGAGCCTTGGCTGACCGTTTCGGCTCGAAGGCGATATATATACTGGGCTTGGCCATTTTTGTCCTGGCCTCCTGCCTTTGTGCGGTATCGATTAATGGCCAGATGCTGATTGCCGGACGCCTCATACAGGGAATTGGCGCGGCTTTGTTTATGCCGAGCTCACTCAGCCTTTTGGCGGCCTCTTACCCTGATGAGCGGGTGCGGGCGAAAATGTTTGGGTTGTGGGCTGCCTTTGTGTCCGCCGCTTCTGGCCTTGGGCCCTTTATCGGCGGTGTGCTGGTACAAGCAGCAGGCTGGCAGAGTATTTTTCTGATCAACGTGCCTTTAGGGGCGGCTGCGCTCATTTCAGCTTACCGAATACTCGACCGCGTGCCGGGAAAAAGCAGGCACGTGAATATCACAGGGCACCTGCTTGGAGTGGCGGCGCATTGATACAGGGGCCTTCAGCGGGCTGGCGTTCGCCCGTAATTCTCGGTGCATTCGCGGCGGCGCTTTTGGCATTTGTGCTGTTTTTGCTGCGGGAAATCTCTGCGAAAACATCGATTCTGCCGGTGTCCTTATATAAAAACGGCCGTTTCTCAGCTGCTCAGTTTGTCGGTTTTCTGCTCAATTTTGCCCTTTTCGGCGGCATGTTTATGCTGAGTCTTTTTTTGCAGGAAGCAAGAGGCGCAAGCTCCTTTATGGCCGGAGTTGAGCTGCTGCCGATGATGGCCGTCTTCGTGATCGGCAACCTGCTGTTTGCCCGTCTGGCGAATCGGTTCGAAGCAGGGCAGCTTATGTTTGTGTCAATGACGGTCAGCTGTATCATTGCATTGCTGTTATTTGTGCTGATTTCACCGGATTTTCCTTATTGGCAGCTGGCTGTTTTGATGTCTGTCATGAACCTTGGCACCGGCATTACAGTTCCTGCCATGACAACTGTAATCATGCAGGCTGCCGGGCAAAAGCATGCGAATATCGCCGGCGCGGCTTTAAATGCGAACCGGCAAATCGGAGCCTTGGTCGGCGTAGCGGTATCCGGGGTGATCATTCATCTGTCTGCCACTTGGTATGCCGGTGCCGGGTTTACGTTTTTGATGATGGGAGCGGCGTACAGCCTCGCCGCATTGCTTGTATGGCTGTTTCTGGTTGCCCATAACGGGACTGCCGCGTCAGAAAAAAATGTAAATCACTGATTGCGCTTTGTGGGAATATATAGTAAGATATAAAAAATTATTGAAACAACAGGCACTGATAAGGACACGAGATGCTTTTTACGGTTTCCAGAGAGGGAAGGACAGCTGAGATCTTCCTAACGCAGGGAAAGCAGCTTACCGCCTTTGAGCCGTATCGGGGAAATCAAGTATCTGATACCGTCATGCTGCGTTACAGCACCTTAAAGCCGATACACCATGTGTGTTGATCGGGAATTTGGGTGGAACCACGGATAATAAACACATTCGTCCCTTTTAGAGGGATGGGTGTGTTTTTTTATGAATTGAATACATGCGAAGAAAAGGACATGAATGATATTTACGGTTTTCAGAGAGGGAAGAAAAGGTGAGAGCTTCCCAGCTTAGGAATATCATTTACCGCCTTGGAGCAGCATTGGGGAACTGAAGTATCCAATGCCGTCTATGCTGCGTTACAGCACCGAGCCGATAAACATAGCGTTTGTCGGGAATTTGGGTGGAACCACGGGTAAATCACACACTCGTCCCTTTTAGAGGGATGGGTGTGTTTTTTTATGAATTGAATATATGCGAAGAAAAGGACATGAATGATATTTACGGTTTTCAGAGAGGGAAGGAAAGGTGAGAGCTTCCCAGCTTAGGAATATCATTTACCGCCTTGGAGCAGCATTGGGGAACTGAAGTATCCAATGCCGTCTATGCTGCGTTACAGCACCGAGCCGATAAACATAGCGTTTGTCGGGAACTTGGGTGGAACCACGGGTAAATCACACACTCGTCCCTTTCAGCGGGACGGGTGTGTTTTTTTATATACAACAATTGATAAGGAGTGTTTAAAATGAGTAAACATGTACACATTCAGCTTCCGGACGGACAGATCAAGGAATATCCGAAAGGCGTCACTATTAAAGAAGCGGCTGGTTCTATCAGTTCCAGTCTGCAAAAGAAGGCGGCTGCGGGCCAGGTCAACGGCAAGCTTGTTGATCTCAGCTTCAAGCTGGAGGAGGATGCTGAGCTTTCGATTGTCACACTTGATTCCCAAGAAGGCTTGCAGGTGCTTCGCCACACATCAGCGCACGTGCTGGCTCAAGCGGTGAAACGGCTGTACGGCGACGTGTCATTGGGGATAGGTCCAGTGATTGAAGACGGCTTCTACTATGACATGAAGCTGGAGAAAAGCTTAACATCAGGAGACTTAAAGGCCATCGAAAAAGAAATGAAGAACATTATAAATGAGAACCTTGAAATCAAACGAAATGAGGTTTCTTACGAAGAGGCTGAAGAGCTGTTTGCCAAAAAAGGCGAGCCGTTTAAGCTGGAGATTTTGAAGGATATTCCGCGGGGGGAGGACATTGCGCTGTATCAGCAGGGAGAATTCGTTGACCTGTGCCGCGGGCCTCATCTTCCTTCTACAGGAATGATCAAGGCGTTCAAATTGACAAGAGTATCGGGCGCTTATTGGCGCGGAGACAGTGAAAATGAAGTCCTCCAGCGGGTGTACGGGGTTGCGTTTCAAAAGAAAAAAGATCTTGATGCGCATCTGCATATGCTGGAAGAAGCGGCAAAACGTGATCACCGCAAGCTGGGCAAACAATTAGAGCTGTTTATGTTTTCTGAAGAAGCGCCGGGGATGCCGTTTTATTTGCCAAAAGGGCAGATTGTCCGCAATGAGCTGGAACGCTTCTCGCGTGAGCTGCAAACAAAGGCCGGCTATGATGAGGTGCGTACGCCGTTTATGATGAATCAGCGGTTATGGGAGCAGTCAGGCCACTGGGATCATTATCGGGACAATATGTATTTTTCAGAAGTTGATGATACAAGATTCGCAATGAAGCCGATGAATTGCCCGGGCCACATGCTCATCTTTAAAAACAGCTTGTATTCTTATCGGGATCTGCCGATTCGCATGGCGGAATTCGGCCAGGTGCATCGCCACGAATACAGCGGTGCTTTAAACGGAATGCTTCGCGTCCGTACGTTTTGCCAGGATGATGCCCATATCTTCGTTCGGGAGGATCAGATTGAGAGTGAGATCAAAGAAGCGATTGGGCTGATTGATGAGGTATATCGTACATTTGGCTTCGAATATTCGGTCGAACTCTCGACTCGCCCGGAGGATTCATTAGGCGATGACAGCCTTTGGGAAGCATCGGAACGTGCCTTAGCAAACGTCCTTGAGGAGCTCGGCCTGCCTTATGAGGTTAATGAAGGCGATGGGGCGTTTTACGGGCCGAAGATTGATTTTCACATAAAAGATGCCCTGAAACGGAGCCACCAATGCGCGACAATTCAGCTTGATTTTCAAATGCCGGAAAAATTTGATTTAACATATATCAATGAACACAATGAAAAGGTTCGTCCTGTTGTCATACACAGAGCGGTATTCGGCTCGATCGACCGTTTCTTCGGCATTTTGATCGAGCATTTCGGCGGGGCATTCCCAGTCTGGCTTGCACCGATCCAGGTTCAAATCCTACCGGTTTCGCACGTTCACTTGGACTATTGCAGAAAGGTGCAGGAAGAGCTGAAGCAGCTGGGGATAAGAGCAGGCATTGATGAGCGCAATGAGAAGCTGGGCTACAAAATCAGAGAGTCGCAGGTGCAGAAAGTCCCGTACGTGCTGGTGCTTGGAGATCATGAAGAGCAGGAAGGTGCGGTAAACGTCCGACAATTCGGACATCAGCAGAATGAACACGTTCCTTTTCAGACGTTTAAAGAAAAACTTGTCAAACAGGTGAAAAATCGAAGTATCTAGGAGAAAAGCTGTAAATTCTCATTTTGCTTTTTTGACTTTCCCTATCCGGAATCAGTAAAATAATAAGTAAATCATATCGTTCGTATGTTATGAATGCATCTCGAAATGGGGAAATCTACATGGACCATGACAAACTGGAAGCAAATTTGCTGGATCACGCACTTACAAAATATTTGAAAAGCACGAAGCAATTAGATGAAGCCACCGTTCCGAAACACGTAAATAATGTAAGAGGATTTATTCTGCGGATCATATACAGGCATGGGAGCTGCACCATAAAGGATATTCTGAAGGAGGTCACACTGTCTCCCTCTGCTACGACCACTGCTCTTAATCATTTAGAGCAGGAGGGATTCATTGAGAGATCCAGAAATAACAATGACCGCCGCACTGTATGGATTACGCTTTCTGAATCGGGCAGGGCAGCGGCTGAGCAAATGATCGAAAACCGCCAGGGACTGATTGACGGCATGTTTGAACGTTTGACAGCAGAAGAGAAAAAGGCGTTATTAGCGATTATTGCGAAGCTGACCCAATAAGGATGGAAAAAGCCGGTGCGCGAAGCGCCGGCTTTATAGAGATTATTCCATATCGCTCAGGCGTTTGCCTGCGACGGCATAATGGTCTTTTCTCATTTCTTCTATAAACACAACAATTTTTTCTTCAGAAGCACCGGTGGTTTCCTTTACGGCTTCTGTTACTTTCTCGACAAGATTGCGTTTTTGCTCGTCTGTACGGCCTTCGAGCATTTTGACGGTTACGTATGGCATGGGTGCTGAATCCTCCTTTATCTCGTTTCCTCTCTTTAGAAAAAGAGGTTTCTTATAGTATACTGAATAAAGTAAATTCTTGCATTTTTAGAAAGAGGGATATCTCACTTGGACCGTTTTTTATATTATCCGTTATCGTTAATGCCATACCTCGTCATCACGTTAATTGTGTCGTTTACGATGCACGAGCTTGCCCATGCCTATGTCGCGTACAAATTCGGTGACGATACAGCGAAAAGAGAAGGAAGGCTGACGCTGAATCCCATTAAACACCTTGATCCGTTCGGAACCATTTTGATTCTGGTGGCCGGATTCGGATGGGCGCGCCCTATTCCTGTCAATCGCCGCTTCTTTAAGAAACCTCGGCTTGCCGGCGTGCTCGTATCCATCGCCGGGCCCGTCAGTAACCTGATTCTTGCGTTTGTCGGTTTCTTTTTGTTAGTGTTGATGCATGCATACGGAATGGAGATGCTTGCGGCGTTCAGCACGGGGCTGGATCAGTTTTTTTCCATTTGGATACAGCTGAATCTTGTCTTGTTTTTATTTAATCTGCTGCCGCTTCCTCCGCTCGATGGCTATCGTATTATTGAAGATCTCGTTCCGCCAGGGGTGCGTGCCAAGATGACGCAGGCGGAGAGCTACGGCTTTATCGTCTTTTTGGTTCTGTTTGTGACACCGCTCGGATCTTACGTGCTTTGGCCGCTGCTAAATGCCGGAAGAGATCGGATTTTACAGCTGTTTTCAGCGATATTTCAACCGCTTTTGTAGGAGGTAGAACTCATGGAAGAAAAAAAGAAAAAATCAATCGGGTTTAATATTATCAAAAGTGATCCGACAGATGGACACGGCGGCTTCGGTGTAGGGGCGCTAAGCCTCGATAACATTTCTCCCGTATTCGTCGATGTAGAGGAAAAAGAAGCGTTCGTTGACATCGGCGCCATGCACGCCCGCAGCACCGTTGAAAAAGGAATTAAATTTCTGCCGAATAAAGAAGAAGTTCCTAACGGAAAACCATACTGGCTTGTGTGGGTAACGATTGACAGAAAAGAAGAGGGGCCTTATTACGCTGGTGTGACAGCCTGTGAAATGACGGTCGACAGAAGCATCAGAAGAGGCTACAAGTCGCTGCCTGAGCATGTGAATCTGATGGATAAATCCATGAAGCGGAAAATTATCATCGATAAAATGGACGACAGCTCGAAACGTGTACTAGGCGAATTTCTGAAAAAACATGATCAGGGCCTATGGGACCGGTCCTCAGATGAATTAAAAACAGGCCTGCTTCCAGAAGACAATTAATTTGTGAATTTTCTGTGAACTTTTAGAATATTTGAACTATTTTTCGTAAACATTGAGTAAACTGGTGATACAGAAATAGGACATGGAAAATCCCGAGCCGAAACAAGACTCGGGGTTTTTCATTTTTAGGGGGATATGATGTCGAAACCGGTGACTGGGTAACGAAAGCCGACGTGGAATAAAATGACCTCTTTATCCCCGAAGGGTTACCAAAACTATTGTTCAGTTCGATTGCGTAACATGGCTTCCATGGATTATGAAGGAACCATACGAATAACCCGGCCTCCAAGGAGCCGGGTTATTTTTAATGATTCCGCCCCAGCCATTTATCCCACCATTTTTTCTCGGAAGCGGGTTTTTCTTTGGCTGGAAGCCGGTCTTTTGATTGTTTAGCGGGTTCTGCCCCGTAGCATACGTTTGATGGCTCAGTGCCTTTCACAAAATACGTGTAATGCTTGGCTGCGCATCCGGGACCGGATGTGTAGCCTGTTTCTGGATCAATGTACACGCCGGTTACGCCTTTTGGCGGTTTGAACGCAGTTTCCGGTTCACCTTTGAGCGCATCCTCCATGAAGTCAGCCCAAATCGTTTTGGCATAGCTTTTTTCTTCGACCGAGTCGATGGTGCTGTTTTTGTCATAGCCGGTCCAAACACCTGCGGCCAGCTTCGGATTGAAGCCGATCATCCAGCTGTCTGCGCTTGTGGTTCCTGATTTTCCCGCATATGTTCTTGTCAGGCGGTTGGCGATCGTCCGTCCGGTTACCGACGTATAGCCGTTTAAATCCGTATCAAACATGCCTGTCATCATACTCGCCGTGACAAAAGCGGCTTTTTCATCGAGCACCTGTTTATGCTTGCTCGGGTTTTCGTACAGCACATGTCCCGTCGCGTCCGTAACTCTTGAAATAAAAGTCGGTTCGATTTTCTTCCCGCCATTTGCGAGCATGGCGTAGGCGTTGACCATCTCAATCGGACGTACGGGTTCGGTGCCGAGCGCAAGGGAAGGCAGTGCTTGAAGACGCGCAGTGATGCCGAATTCCTTTGCCGATTGTACAAGCTTATTCATTCCGAGAAAGAGATGTGTTTTCACAGCGTAAATGTTGTCGGAAAGCGCCAGCGCCTGCAGAAGCGTAATCGGCTTGTTGGCGTAGTATCCGTTATAGTTGCTTGGAGAATAGGTTTCTCCCCTTGCATCAATTTGAAACTCGGTTTCTTCGCTTTTCATCAAGGTGACTGGCGTAAATCCGCTCTGGATCGCTTTATAGTACAGTAACGGCTTAATCGTCGAAGCAGGCTGGCGCTTCGCCTGTGTCGTCCGGTCAAACGGGCTTTTTTGATAATCCCTGCCGCCGACAAGGGCGAGAACGTTTCCTGTGCGGGGATCAATGGCTGAAAACCCGACTTGAATGTCAGAGCCGGCGTTAACGGTTTCGGTAATGGTCTCCTCAGCGATGCGCTGCATCCGTTTATCTACCGTTGTATAGACGTTTAACCCGCTCGTTTCAATTTGCTCCCGCGTCATGCCGAGCTTTTTCTCCAGCTCTCTCATCGCATTGTCATAGAAATATGGGGCCTTTCTCTTGGAAACTTGTTTATTCAAAGGCTGATAGGAAAGAGGTTCTTTGATCAGTTCATTCGCTTTTTTATGGCCGATCATCTGCTGCTTTTCCATCATCCGCACAATTGTTTTCTGGCGATCCTTGGCCTTTGTTTCATTGACATACGGCGAGTAGCCGGAAGGGCCTTTCGGGATTCCCGCCAATAACACAGCCTCCGCATCCGTCAGGTTTTTTGCATGCTTGCCGAAATACAGGCGGGAAGCAGCTTCAATGCCGTATGCGCCGTGTCCGTAATAAATTGTATTTAAATAGCCTTCTAATATCTCGTCCTTAGAATAGTTTTGTTCCAGGCGGATCGTGTAGAACGCCTCATTCCATTTCCGTTTCCACGTTTTGTCGTGTTCAAGGTATAAGTTTCTCGCATATTGCTGGGTGATGGTGCTTGCGCCCTGAACCTTGGCAAATGCTTTCAGATCTGCAAGCGCCGCGCCGGCCATGCGTTTATAATCAAAGCCGTGGTGATCGTAGAAATTTTGGTCTTCAATCGCCACTGTCGCTTTTACAATCGTCGGATTCATGTCCTTTAAGGGGACCCAATAGCGCTTTTCGCCGTAGTTCGTTTCCCCGAGCTTTGAGCCGTCACTGGCATACAAAATCGTGGATTGCGGCACTTGCACCGAGGGAGCGCCCTGGTATTTGGCTATCAAAATGACAGTCATAAACACAGCAGCTGCCGCTAAGGCCGCAAAAGCCCCTAAAAAGATGAAGGCGCGAACGGTTTTCAGCGTCAGTCTCAGCCGTTTATTTGTCATTGCATCCACAACGGGTTCCCCCTTTTTTTATGTTTCTACTATTATGAGAAAAAAAGATCGTTTTTAAACATCTCAGAACAGGACGCATCTTTACTTTTTCCCCGCCATCCTCTATACTTTTTCCTTAGGTGAAAATGAGATTTCAACCGAGAATAAAAGCTGATAAGACGCTTACAATAAATGAATACAGCCTTGAAAGGGAGATGACAATTGAGCGAACTTTGGTACACAGAGAAGCAGACGAAAAACTTTGGCATTACAATGAAGGTTAATAAAACGTTACATACAGAACAAACGGAGTTTCAGCATTTAGAAATGGTGGAAACAGAAGAGTTCGGCAACATGCTGTTTTTGGACGGCATGGTCATGACATCTGAAAAAGACGAATTCGTTTATCACGAAATGGTGGCGCATGTCCCATTATTTACACACCCAAATCCGGAGCACGTTCTTGTTGTCGGCGGCGGTGACGGCGGCGTCATCAGAGAAATCCTGAAGCATCCAAGCGTGAAAAAAGCGACACTTGTTGATATTGACGGCAAGGTCATCGAATACTCTAAAAAGTTTCTTCCTTCTATCGCAGGTAAACTGGATGATCCGCGCGTTGACGTTCAGGTGGATGACGGATTTATGCACATTGCGAAATCTGAAAATCAATACGACGTAATTATGGTAGATTCAACTGAACCTGTCGGACCAGCTGTAAACCTGTTTACAAAAGGATTCTACGCAGGAATCGCGAAGGCGCTGAAAGAAGACGGCATTTTCGTCGCTCAAACGGACAACCCATGGTTTACGCCTGAATTAATCACAAATGTACAGCGCGACGTGAAGGAAATCTTCCCGATTACGAAGCTGTATACGGCGAACATTCCGACATACCCAAGCGGTTTGTGGACATTTACAATCGGCTCGAAAAAATATGATCCGCTTGCAGTGGAAGACAGCCGTTTCTTCGATATTGATACGAAATATTACACAAAAGATATTCATAAAGCGGCGTTTGTTCTGCCGAAATTTGTGAGTGACCTGATTAAATAATGATGGTATGGAGCAGGAGCGAATCTTGCGCTTTTTTACAGGAAAGCGAGGGTATTATAGATGAGATTTGATGAAGCTTATTCAGGAAAAGTATTTATCGCGAGCCGTCCCGAGTGGGAAGGGGCGGACGCCATCCTTTACGGCATGCCGATGGATTGGACGGTCAGCTATCGTCCGGGCTCACGCTTTGGCCCGAGCAGAATCCGCGAGGTGTCAATCGGCCTTGAAGAATACAGCCCGTATTTAGACCGTGATCTGGCCGACCTGAACTTCTTTGACGCCGGCGACATTCCGCTGCCGTTCGGAAATCCGCAGAGAAGCCTTGATATGATTGAGGAGTATGTGGACAGCATTTTAGAAAAAGGGAAGTTCCCGATGGGAATGGGCGGAGAGCATCTTGTGACATGGCCTGTCATTAAGGCGATGTACAAGAAATACCCAGACCTTGCGATTATCCATTTTGACGCACATACAGATCTTCGCGTAGATTATGAGGGAGAACCGCTTTCTCACTCCACACCGATCCGCAAAGCGGCAGAATTGATCGGACCGCAAAATGTATATTCATTCGGAATCCGTTCCGGCATGAAAGAAGAGTTTGATTGGGCGAAGGAAAACGGCATGCACATCTCCAAATTTGAAGTGCTTGAACCGCTGAAGGAAGTGCTTCCGAAGCTGGCGGGCCGTCCGGTATATGTCACAATCGACATTGACGTATTAGACCCTGCACACGCACCGGGAACGGGAACGGTTGACGCCGGCGGCATCACATCTAAAGAACTGCTTGCATCCGTCCATGAAATCGCGCGTTCAGAGGTAAACGTGAAGGGCGCTGATTTAGTGGAAGTCGCACCGGTGTATGACCACTCAGAACAAACGGCAAACACAGCCAGCAAAATCATCCGTGAAATGCTGCTTGGGTTTGTGAAATAAGAAAAACATCCAGACCCTGTCTGGATGTTTTTTTATTCCCAGCCTTTGCAAACATCAACCCACTCTTTTGAGAAAGAAAATTCGGACAACTCTTCTAACGTTAATTCAATAGCGGAGTTTCTGCTGCCGTATGCCGGAAAAACAGTTTCAAACCGTTTCAGCGATATATCAAGATAAACCTCCAGATCATGAGCCAATCCAAACGGGCAAACCCCTCCAATTTCATGGCCTGTCTGCTCCAGCACCTCATCCGGAGAGAGCATTCTTGCTTTAAAACCAAATGTTTGCCGGTACTTTTTGTTGTCGATCTTGACATCTCCGGCTGCCACAATCAGCATCGCCTGATCTCCTTCTCCTCTGAAGGACAGGGTCTTGGCGATTCTAGCCGGGCTCACGCCGATCGTCTCAGCCGCTTGTTCAACTGTCGCGCTTGACCATGACATCCTGTTCCCGATGCCACTGTTTAAAGTGGGTTTTTGCACTTTCCAGAGACATAACACCTTGCCATCTTCCGTTATGATGTATTGAAAAATCATAGCATGATTGGAAGACTGGGCAAAGAGGGGACAAAAAAAACCGCCGATGGACGGCGGTTAAATCATTCCTCGCTGTGCAACTTCAATTTGGTGTGTAGGTGCGTTTGCAATATTCGTTGCGATGAAAACAGTGCTTAGGGCCAGACAAGAGAGTAATAGTTTAGACTTCAATTTCATACAATCTCACTCCTCCTTGAATAAGTTGCCTTACTTGTTCCACCTTTAGGAAATAAGCAGAAGCTTTTTGAAAATTTTCACGTTCATGATAATATTTTGCCACATCAAGAGCGAAATCTTCAAGATCAGCATACAACATTTTACTTTCGAGGAAATCAAAGAAACTTTGAATTGCTTCTTCATCAGGGCCTGATAAGTATAAAGATTTCAAAAATTCAAACTCCGATAAATATATTGAATCTCCGGCCTTTTGAGAATAAGCCATTCCCTTACTATGATATGCATGGGCTTTATCCATTTTTCCCATTTTATAATGAATTTGTGTAATTAAAAAATAGGCTTGGGGCAGGGAAGGTATAATATTAGATTCTTCAAAAACAGCTATTGCTCTTTTGAAATATGTTACGGCATCCTCATATTGGCTTTGGCTGTTTTTACAAAGCCCGATGTTGTACAATGTTCTTCCCATTAATTGGGGCTGATTCTCAGCTTCCGCCATAGAGTAAGCTTTTTTAAAATGTGATATGGCATCCTCATATTGTTTCAGATCTAAGAAATTGGTAGCAAATAAAGAGTGACACTGAAGCAATCTTATATTATAAGCTTCATGTTCTTTGTATATTTCATATGCCTGCCGTGCATAGTCCATTGAAAAATACGTTTGTTTCATATAGTAATAAGACTCAGACATTTTAAAGAAAAACTCTGCCTTCTCTATTCGATCCTTAACGAATATCAACTTGCTTTCGGCCTTTTTAAAAAATTTAATAGCCGACAGATATTCCCGCTGGTCCAGCTCATACATGCCTCTGAAGAAATTAAAGTAATAATCAAGGACTCCAGTTAAACGAGCCTGTTTTTTATCAATCTCAAGCAGCAGATCAGACAGTCTCGGCTGTTCCTCGATCCGCATTTTTTCTAGCGGTTCAAGGTACTCAAGCATCAGGTTGTGCCGGAATTCCATCAGTGAATAGTACAAATGAAGGTCTTGATCTTCTTCCATTTGATCCAGCTCTTGCTTGATTTCTCTTCGCAAATATTCTGCATCAGGTATGCTGAATCGGCGTATGTACATATACCATTCGTTAATCTTTTCTCCGACGGAAGAAGAAGATATGACACCTGTCACGTTTGTAAATCCCTCCCTTCATTATTCTATATATGTCATATTTTATCATTATCATTCTTGAGAGAAGCGCAAAAAAACCGCAATTTTTTCTTTCGTTACACCGCATGTTTGAGGAAATACTTTCGAAAAACCACTTTTACCCTCGGCAATTTGTACAAGCAAATACATTCACCTTCCATATTCTGTTGTATCTGCGTGAGCAGTGTATTTCTGAAAAGGAAGTGAAGGTATGAGAAAAAATAAGCTTTCCTTTAAAGAAAAAGCAGGAGCCGCACAAGAAGAATGTTTATGTTTTTGTGAGGAAGAAACTAGCCGTGAAGCAATGTTTCAAGCACCGATTGAATTGCCTGAGGGGTTTGTCGTTGATCCGGCTGAGGCTGTTGCAAACGTCACATGGAATGCAGACAGCCTTTCTTGTGTCAGTGAACGCTGTTTAATTCAAACGGGGCCTGAGCCTGATGAGGTCGGTGTTCAATTTGCAGTACGCCTGCAGGGGACCGTTACGCTTCTTGTCAGTGTCTCACCTGTACGAAATCAATATGGACAAGGGAATGGGGCTGTTTCTGTCATTCACAATGTAGAGATCGATCAAGTCGTCTATTACTCTGATGAACCGGATGATTGCCCGGATCTCAGTGAGATCACGATCGAGAACCTTGTTGTCGTCCCGCCGTTCTACGGCAGTCCTTTATCGGTGACGGGGACGATTGTGCTTGTACCGGAAACGGAGCCCGAACCCGTTTATGCGTTTACAGCGAATCCAGATGATCAATCGGTTTCTGTGATTGATACAAACACTCATGCCGTGTTTACAACGATTGCTCTACCGTTCGAGCCGACAGGTATTGAAATGACCCCGGATAAAAACTCTGTGTTTGTCTTGCATTTCAACAATAATATGATTTCTGTCATTGATTATGACACGTTGACTGTTACTACATCTATTCTGCTAGATCAGCCGCCTGAAACAATTAAATTTGTGCCTGAACATGATTTTGCCTATGTTCTCGCCGGTAATGCCATTTATGTGATCAGAATAGAAACGTCAACTGTAGAAAGGTCTATTCCTGTTGAAGGGTATGATATTGCAATTGATCCCAATGGGTTGTTCGCCTATGTTCTTGATTTTGGTTTAGTGCAAAAAGTGGACTTATCTACCGGTGAAGTTACAGGAACGATTGAACGAGAGCTTATTGTAAATTCCATAGAAACAAAGCAGCCGGAGCGATATGCCTATGTATTAGAAGAAGATCACTTCTTCAATTATTTGACGATTATTGATTTAAATACCTTTACGATCAGTAGTACCCAAGAGCTGGAGTATGAAGGTGAGTATCTAATGTTTACGAGCGGATCAGAGGTGTATTTGTTTGATGGTTTCACTCACAATCTATATTCCGTCAGTCCAGGTGGTGCAGACGTAATAGGAAATCTTCCACAACGGGGAAATGACTTTGCGTTTACCCCGAATGGCGAATTTCTGTATGCAACTCATTTTATAGAGCAAAGCATTACGGTTTACAACACAGGTGATTATTCTGTGGAAACTGTCATACCTCTTGGGGTTTCACCGAGTGCCATTGCAATTTAACCAAATGCATGTTGTGCATTTTTAAAAGGACGTGAAATTATGAAAAAAAATGATCTTTCTGACTTACAGGAAAATTGTTTCTGTTTTTGTGATGAGGAGATCAGCCGAGAAGCGCCATTTCAAGTGCCGATTGACATTCCTGAGGGGTTCACTATTGATTCTGCCGAAGCAGCTGCAGCGGTTACGTGGAGTACAGACAATTTGTCCTGTATCAGTGAGCCTTGTTTAATCCAGACTGGGCCGGAACCAGAAGATATCGGTGTTCAATATGCTGTGAGAGTACAAGGGACCGTTACGCTTCTCGTCAGTGTCTCACCTGTACGAAATCAATATGGACAAGGGGACGGGGCTGTTTCTGTCATTCACAATGCAGAGATCGATCAAGTCGTCTATTATTCTGATAACCCGGATGATTGCCCGGATTTCAGTGACATCACGATCGAGAACCTTGTTGTCGTTCCGCCGTTCTACGGCAATCCTTTATCGGTGACGGGGACGATTGTGCTTGTACCGGAACCGGATCAGCGATCTTACGTGTTTACTGCAAACACTGGAGACAGCACGGTTTCGGTCATTGATACTGACGTGAATACTCTTGTAAGTACCATTTCTTTATCTGATATCCCGACTGATCTGGGTGTTACCTTGGATAAAGCGTATACGTATGTTCTCCATAGGAATGCGAATCTTGTATCGATCATTAACAACGAAACATTAACAGTTACACAAACCATCCCTCTTGCAGGAGCCCCAAGAAAAATCCAGTTTGAAATTGGGGGAGAATTTGCTTATATTCTCGCAGGGGGCAGCTCCATTTATGAAATTAACATTTCCTCGCAAACCATTACCAATACATTAACGGTGTCACCCGCTGCGGACGATTTTGCCCTAGACCCTAACGGACAGTTTTTCTATACGACCAACTCTGGATTTTGGGTCGTTAATAAATATGACATCAATACAGGGCAGCTGATTGATAGTTTAAGTAACTTTGAAACACCAAATCTTATTGAAACCCCGTTAATAGGGGATTTTGCTTATCTGGAAAATGGTGAGCTAAGGCCGAATGTCGTTTCTGTGATAGATTTGACAACATTTAGCGAATCTTCACAAATTAACAGACTGTTTGACGGTTTAATTACAATTGTTTTTTCTGCTGACGGGACTCGTGCGTTTTTCCTTGAGCCCTATTTTGAGGTATTTCCGGAGAATCTCACTGTCGTAGATACAGCGCAGCATACCTTTATAACAACTGCCTCTCTCCCCGGCGCCTCTGACCTCGCCGTAACGCCGGACAATCAGTACATTTATGCAGCACAGCCCAACGACAATACCGTGACAGTGTACCGTACCAGTGATTATACAGCTGTGACGGTGATTCCGGTTGGGACTGGTCCGTCTGCGATAGCGATATAGCTCATTTCACAGGTCGAGAGAAGCAGAGCTGCGATAAGACAATCGTTTATAAATAAATGACCCGATCTGCTGGATGGCTGCCAGGATGATCAGAAACAGCAGTTCACTTATGGTAAAACTGAGCATCCACCATATCCCGGCTCCTGTCAGCACTCCCACAAGCACTTTTCTGAACAGGGTGCCATGCTGGAAAAACTGCAGCAAGTACGTTCGCATATAAAACAATAAAAACAAAATCAGTAACACCGCAAGTCCCATTGAAACGGCAGGGGGCGTGTGAAAACGGAAAGGGACGGCTTTGACGATTTCGAACATGCAGCCGAATATGATGACTTGGCATAATACAGCAGCCATCACGTATGCTTGGCGGACGTTTTTATAGCTGTCACGCAGCGATTTGACATCGTCGGCGTAGCGGCTGCACAATCTGTGATGCTGGAAGTCACAGCAGCTTTGATGAGACTGTGTGAGTTTCTGAAAGGCTGCTGTCATGTTTTTTACGGATTGGGTGACATAGTGAAGATAGAGAAAAGCGGGCAGCATCAGGACGGAAGCGATACAAGCCAGCAGTCCGAGCCGCACAGCATCATTGTTGATCATCTTTACATATTGGGCAGCGGCTTCGGCGAAGGCCTGAACCCAGCCGAAGGAATACGCCGCCATACCAACGAGCAGCAATAACACGGTAAAGACAGTGCTTTTTCTCATTGTCCAATCGCCTCTTTCTGTGAAACGTGAATGACCGCTTTTTTAGAAGATCCCAATACATCAATGAGAGACATGAAATCCTGGACATTCATATCGTGAATGGTGCGGTACAAGTCGAGAAATGAGCAATCGAACCGTTCACACTCGGCTGCCCATTCAAAGCATTTACGCACATAATCGCTGTCATAAATGATCGCGTCCGTCAAGGAGTCCTTGCCGTATTGGAGCCAGGCCGCAATTTGTTTTTTCTGCTGTCTGACATAGTAGGAAGCGACATCGATATAAGCCGAAGAATGCGCCCCTTGGCTGTGAAGGATCAAAAAACCGCCATCCTCATACATGTGAGCCTCGGCTGACAAGCGATCGATTTCCAGGCGGTACGTTTGCTGAATTTCTTGAAAAAAAGGCGAACCTAATTGAAATAGAATACGAGACGTGATGTCCCAATAAAGCTTTAACGTCAACAGATCATTTTGTCCGGGGAGTGCGCCGATGTGCAGTCCGGTCCATGTGTCTTCAGGCCTCTCCTCATCACCCAGCACCTCTTTTTGCGAAAGGGTTGGAGGGCACGCGGGAATCATTTTTCTATCTGCTTTATGATCTGGCCGCTTTTCCAGCCGGAGGTGAGGAGGCAAAAGGGTTTCCGAATCTTCTGAGCCTCCAATCAAAAACAGCGTCATCCGCTGGGGCTTGTAGGCGGCCTTGTAGGCTTTCTGTAAATCACGGATGTCCATCGCCTCAATGTCCTTGATTCTGCCTGCAGGGAAGACCGCAGCAGGTGAGGCGGGAGAAAGCATGCTGATCAGCTGATAATGGTAAGAGAGCTGATGATTGAGATGTGCTGTTTGAATTTCATTTGTAATCACAGCTTTTTCCTGAGTGATCATCTGCTTGTCAAATGAGTGGTTCGATAACGCATCAAGCAGGATGGGGATCGTCTGTCTACACCGATTCGGCAATGAGGTAAACATAAAATTGGTATCGGTGTAGGTAGTGAACGCATTTAAAAGCGCGCCATGAGCAAAGAAATCACTGTACAGATTGCGGCCATTATGCCAGAAGAGAAGATGCTCTAAAAAATGAGCTGTGCCATATGGGAGTTGCGTGTCGCCGGATTCTGCCTGTAAGCGGACATCCCGGCTCCCAAAATCGATTTTCACATTGCACAGCCGCAGGTTTGCGCGGGGAAATTTCAATCTGAATATTTTCAGTCCGCTGTCTGTGTATCTGATATCGGTTCGTTCATCCAGCTGTTGAAAAAAAGCTTTCTTTTCCATCTCTTCATCCCCTTACTACATGAGCTCCGATATAATTGATAGTCGCTATGAATTCCAACACATCACGGCACGTAACCGCTGAGATGCCATCCAGCAAGTCTTCCTTCGTGCAGGAGAAGCGGCGCAGAATCCCCATATAGGCCAAAAGCCCTTCTGGAGAATCGAATTGCAGCAGCATTTCATTGCGTAAAAATTGCTTTGCCTGTTCTAGTTCCTGTTCATCCGTTTGAAAATGTGAGACAGCTTCTAAAACGCGCGGGGGAATCTCTTTCTCATGAAGCTGATCCGTACATATTGAAACAAGCAGCAAATTGTTCATGATGTCGTATCGGGTGATGACGTGATAGACTGCCAGATCCTTCTCGCGAAAATGTTTGAATAAAGCGGAATGACCGTATTTTCCGAGTAATCCGTCTATCAGCTGAATGTTGATATAATCGCTGGCGTCTTTCATCTCCCCGCAGTCAAACCCGAGTGTCAAGACGGAAGGGCCTTCTGCGCTGCGTGTCTCTGTTTCAAAAACATGCCGGTTCACGGGTAATCTTCCGGCCGTCATGGCAGACGTTTGCTGGGCATGTCCCGGAACATCACAGGCTTGTACGTGTCCCAATATGTTCAGCTGTTTTTGCTGGGACAATAAATCAACGATGAAGTCCGTTGCGTCGAGAAACCGTTTAGGATGGATCGCCTGTATCTTGTCTTTCCGGCCAAACATGGCTGTACCGTACATTGGATTTCCGAAGGCCTCCTCCGCCAAGCGGGCCGCCGAGTAGGAGAAGGGGTCAGCGAATTTTTTTTCGATCTTCAGCAGCAGCTCATTCCTTGCCCTTTCAACAGCTTCGGCTGAAAGAGAAGAAGGGAAGGATATGTCTGCAAATGTCTTCATCAGGGCATCAACATGAAGATTCTTGTCATATAACGGGTGAATCAAACGGGTTCCGCAGGTTTTCAGCTGCTGGTCAAAAAAGAGATTCGCTGAATACATAAAGCGGCTGCCGGCAGCATAACCGAAAGCGTCAATGATTTGCTCCTTCAGGTGGGCGGCGGCGCCGTAAAAATAGATTGTTTCTTCTTCAGGTTCCGCCGCGCTTTCGATTGGCTTCAGAAAGCTCGCGGCGATTGAGATTGTTGAAAATTGATGAGTCTTCAGCAGGTTAACTTCCAAGCCGTTCTCTTTTGCTTGTATCAAAGAAACCACCATCCTGTTTTTGCAGGTAATAGACTATGATCAGCCCGGCAATCGGAATAACCGCCAAGGAGACAGCGGTGCCGGCTAATGTGGCTAAGAAAAGAGGAAGACAAAATAGATAAGACCGGTATTTTGAGAAACCGCTCCAGAGCTGCTGTTCCGTCTGCCAGCTGAAGGACGGCCTTTTTTCATCCGCGGTTAACCGGATAAACGCTCCCGCCAGCAGCAATTCCATACACTGCACAAAAGTAAGAGCTGAAATCGGACGGCTGCTGATGAAGCCCACAATGATAGCGACAAGGAGAAATCCGCCTGCCAATAGGCCTGAATAAAAGCGGTATTTCGCCCAAAACATCGTTCTTCGTTTAATCGGAAGCGTGATGAGCAGCATCCGATCGTTTTTTTCAATAGAGTACAATAGGGCGATCGGCGAGCAGATCAGCAGAAGGGCGGAAATCACAATATAAATCACTTGCTGATTGAAGATGCCGGTATTCATCATCTGGAACGAAAAGAATCCGCTGAACGCCGCCATCACCACGTAATTTAACAGCATCGCTTTAGAGGAGATAAATCGGTTCCATTCCCTTTTGTAAAACGAAAATTCAGATCTCCGCAAAAAAGAATGCATCTTGCTCTGCTGCGGAGGCGCCTGCAGAAAGACAGGAAAGTCAATGACCACCGCCCATAGCATATGAACCGCACATAGCGGGATCGTAACGGCCGGCATAAAAGCGGCACTGAAGCATACACAGGCGAAAACGGCTGCATGCAGCAGAAACATCCAGTTCTTCTTTTTGACAAAATGGTTGCTTAGTACTACGCCGAATATTATTGAGTAAACGGTAAAAAACGAAAATCTGCCAAGCCAAATGAACGTTTGCGCCCCTGACAGCGTTCCGTTTCCAAATAAGAACAGCGGTAAAATAAAAAAGAATAATGTTCTTCTCAAACAGGTGTCGATAAACAGAACGACACTCTGGGCGAGCCAGAAGCTCCGTGAAGAAATCGGCAGCAGGCAGCTCAGCTTCATATAAGATTCCTTCCATTGAGATGTCACAGAAAGAAATACCATATATGCGTTCATCAAAAGAAGCGCGAGTATGATATATGTTTTTCCCAACACCGATTCGTCAATGCCGGCCTGACGGATCAGCCCGATTTCAAACACGGCGAGAATCACAAGCCCTGCGGCAATGCGAATGGCGTCCTTTTTCCCTTGCCGGCTGTAAAGCTGTTTGAACAGCAGAGACATGATGGGGAATATGTTATTCATGGCCGATCACCTCAAAAAATTCACGCCGCAGATCGGTCTCCTCACCAATCGGAATAACCTTTTGGATCTGTTTGTTGTGAAGAATGGCCGCATAATCACAAAATCTCTGCACGACATCAAGCAGATGGGAAGAAAACAGAATGGTTCCGCCTGCCTCACAGTACTCGCGCATTTTTTGATAAAAGACTTCTATCGATTCCACATCCAAACCGACGAGCGGCTCATCTAAAATAAACAGGGGAGCCCGCAGCAATAAGCCTGTCATCAACACAACCTTTTGCCTGTTCCCCAAGGACAGCTCCGCAATTCTCCTGTTGGTGTATTTGGAAAAATGAAAGGCCTCGGCCAAACTGGTAAACTGCTGTTCTGAAAAATCCTTTTGATAAAGCGAGTGAACGAAAGACACATAGTCCTTCGCCGTAATTTCTGTAAACAGCAGCGGATAATCGGCGGCGAAGTAACGGTGAATCTTCAGCTGATCTGATGTTTTCTGCGGCATGCCGGCCTCCGCTTCAATGCCGCACAGCGTAAAGCCCCCGCTGAAATTACGGTTCACCCCGGTCAGCGTATTGATCAGTGTCGTTTTTCCGGCGCCGTTTACCCCAAGCAATCCGTAAACAGCGCCTTTTTCTAAATGTAAATCCACGTGTTCTAAGATGACGTTGTCCCGTTCATACCAAACGGAGACATCGTGTATATCCAAAATGCTCATCGCGAGTCAGCCTTCCGCGCGCGCATCCCGAAAAGAATGGCAATGGCAATGAAAATCAGCGTAAATAAATAATCGCTTTTGACAAAATAGACGACTGCGCCGATGACAAAGATAAATGAAAGGATATACAGTAAAATTCTTCTTTGTGCTGGTGACAAATCGTTTCCCTCCTAAATAAGCTGGACCACGTCTTCTAATTGTTCATTTTTCGCCCAGGAGCAAATGTTTTTCCGGTGATATTTGTTAGAGTTCAGCCCTTTTAAGTAACAGCCTCCGCAATAGCCGCTGAACGGGCATTTGTCTTTCATGCAATGCTCGCTGAATCGCGGCGCCTGCGCTTGCCACAGTTTATGGACGAGAGGGGAGTTAAAGATGCTTTCATATGAATCATGAAAAATATTTCCCAATGAAAATTCCTTTGGAAAGAGCGCGCACGGACGTACTTCTCCGAACGGGCTGATTACGATGGACTTCCAGCCAGCGCCGCAATTTGCCGCGCGTTTTCTCTCATAAGGAATAATCGGTATCAGATCTTTAAACTCATCAATGATATTTTGCTCGTATTCCATAAATTTGCGGTGCTGCTCGGCATTTTTTGTGGGGTGGACGATATCTCTGCCTCTTCCGAAGTCATCAACCCAATTGTAAGAGAACGCCTTCGCCCCGAGATCCCGAACCTTTTGGGCCATATCGTGGATTTCCCACATGTTTTTTTCGAAAACGGACATGGCGACTCTGACAAATATCCCGTGGTCACTCAACAATTTTATCGTTTTACAAGTTTGGGCAAAAGAGCCTTTTCTCCCTCTAAAGGAATCATGGACCTCGGAATTCACACTATCGAGAGATATGCCGACGATGATTTTTTGCTTGTAAGTCTTCAACAGCTCAAGGCTCTCTTTTCGCATGAGTGTTCCGTTCGTTAAGACAGCAACCTTTTTGAACTTTTTGCATACATAGTCAAGAATCTCATTGGCGTTCGGATGGACAAAAATTTCTCCGCCCGTGATTTCGCATGTCAACACACCGTTGTCGAACAGCATATCAGCCGTTTTCTTGAATTGTTCAATCGACACGGTGCCGAGCGCTTCCGGCGAGCTTTCCAAATAACAGTGAGCGCATTTCAAATTACAGCGGTGCGTCAGCTCAAAGGTGGCGTGCAGCGGCATCGGAAATTCATTGCTTCCGCTCGTGGTGATTGTGTGGCGGCTGGCCCGATTTCCAACCTGGATGACCTGCTTGTTCAGAAGCATGTTGAGCATGTCGTAATACCAGTCCTTATGGTCCTCCGGTGATTCATCGTACACTGCGCATTGCTCCGCTAAAATCTGTTTAGCCGTTTTTTGCCCATCCATTCGCATGCAAAGCTCGTAAGCCGTTTTGTTAAGATCCAAATACTCAAAGTCAGAAATGGAGACATTATCGCGCAAGTAGTCGATTTCTAACACGCCGCCCTCAGGAAGCTGGTGAACTCTTACACTTTCATTAATATATGGAAACATCTGCTCTGTAAACAAAATACCATCCCCTCTACATATGATTCAAATGAAAAACGATTGTGTATGTATAAACCATGAGGTAGATTTAAGTTAAAAATTGTAATTTACTTAAAAAGGGCATAGTAGAATCACTATGCCCTTTTTGGAGAACCTTATCCCCATAGACCGAATAGACCTGTTGCACCGGCAATTTCAAAATCAGGGATAGGACCGTCCACTAGACAAGCGGCTCCGATCGAGCATGTTGCACAACCTTTGTTTTCTACAATAACAGCTTTTTTCATAATTGAATCCTCCCTTTTTTTTGTTTTTTCTAGCAGATCTATGTTGTACTTTTATGATAAAACTAATAAATTACCAATTCAATACATATATTTTGAAGAAAATGTGAAATGAAAACGGTAGATTTCGGAAAAGTGTAACATTTCCTAAAGGTAATTAGTGATATGATTTTCTCTTCTATTAAGGAAATGCTTTTTATGAGGTTTATCTTCAAATATGATGAGCAATGATGGTAAGATAGAAGCAGTTGAAGTTTACAAACTGAATGATTATACTATTCAAGTCAAAGTGGAATGATGAAAAGGACGTGTCAAAATGAAGCAAGAGACACCGATAACACTCCATGTGAAGTCTGTGATCGAGGATGACGGAAACCAGGAAGTCATCGAATTCCGCACCACCGGATTTTACTATGTAAAACAAAATAAAGTGTATCTATCTTATTATGAGGAACACGACTTAGGCAAAGTGAAAACGATTGTGAAAGTAAGCGAAGGCGAAGTGCTGGTCATGAGGTCAGGCGCTGTCAAAATGAATCAGCGTTTCGTAACGGGAGCTTCCACAATTGCTAAATATAAAATGTCATTTGGTGAGCTTGAGCTGAAAACAAGCACAAAATCGATTCAATCTGATCTCGGCGAAGAAAAAGGCCGTATCAGCATCGCATATGACATGCATGTCGGAGACGAGCAGCAGCATTTACATAATATGACGATCACGTATGAGGGAGGAACTCACGCATGAACATTGCGGAACAAATGAAGGACGTGCTGAAAGAAGAAATCAAAGCGGCCGTTCTGAAAGCGGGACTGGCTGAAGAAAGCCAGCTTCCCAATGTCATTTTAGAAACACCGAAAGATAAAACACACGGCGATTATTCAACGAATATGGCGATGCAGCTGGCTAGAATCGCAAAAAAAGCGCCGCGCCAAATCGCTGAAGAAATTGTCGCTCATTTTGATAAAGGAAAGGCTTCGATTGAAAAACTAGATATCGCTGGCCCGGGTTTTATCAATTTCTATATGAACAATCAATATTTAACGAAGCTGATTCCGTCTGTATTGGAAGCAGGAGAAGCATACGGGGAAACGAACATCGGAAACGGTGAACGAGTCCAGGTAGAATTCGTATCAGCGAATCCGACGGGAGACCTCCACCTCGGTCATGCGCGCGGTGCGGCTGTCGGCGATTCCTTGTGCAATGTGCTTTCAAAGGCTGGTTACGATGTGAGCCGCGAATACTACATTAACGATGCCGGAAACCAAATCAACAACCTGGCGCTTTCTGTGGAAGTCCGTTACTTTGAAGCGCTCGGCTTGGAAAAACCGATGCCGGAGGACGGCTACCGCGGCGAGGATATCATTGCGATCGGAAAGCGTCTCGCTGAGGAATACGGCGACCGTTTCGTCAACGAAGAGGAAAGCGAACGCCTCGCATTTTTCCGTGATTACGGTCTGAAATACGAGCTGGAAAAGCTTCGCAAGGACTTGGAAAACTTCCGTGTGCCGTTTGATGTGTGGTATTCCGAAACTTCACTGTACCAAAACGGAAAAATCGACAAGGCGCTTGAAGCGCTCCGCGAAAAAGGCCATGTCTATGAAGAAGACGGCGCAACTTGGTTCCGCTCTACGGCGTTCGGCGATGATAAAGACCGTGTATTGATCAAGAAGGACGGCTCGTACACGTACCTGCTGCCTGATATCGCGTACCATAAGGATAAGCTTGACCGCGGCTTTGATAAGCTGATCAACGTTTGGGGCGCCGATCACCATGGCTACATCCCGCGTATGAAAGCGGCAATCGAAGCGCTTGGCTATGAAAAAGGAACGCTTGAAGTAGAAATCATTCAGCTCGTTCACCTTTACAAAAACGGCGAGAAAATGAAAATGAGCAAACGGACGGGTAAAGCGGTAACGATGCGCGACCTGATTGAAGAAGTCGGCTTGGATGCCGTGCGTTACTTCTTTGCGATGCGCAGTGCGGATACGCATATGGATTTTGACTTAGATCTTGCTGTATCAACATCTAACGAAAACCCTGTGTATTATGCACAATACGCACATGCCCGTATTTGCAGCATGCTTCGCCAAGGGGAAGAGCAGGGACTTAAGCCGGCGGCGGATCTTGATTTCAGCCATATTCAATCAGAAAAAGAATATGACCTGCTGAAAACGATCGGCGGCTTCCCAGAGGCAGTGGCGGAAGCGGCAGAAAAACGAATTCCGCACCGTGTCACAAACTATATTTATGATCTGGCTTCTTCTTTGCACAGCTTCTACAATGCGGAGAAAGTCATCGATCCTGAAAATGAAGAAAAAAGCCGTGCGCGTCTGGCTTTAATGAAAGCAACGCAAATTACGCTGAACAATGCGCTTCAGCTGATCGGCGTATCGGCTCCGGAAAAAATGTAATGATGAGAAAGGGCAAAGCCTGCGGGCTTTGCCCTTTTTTTATGAGGAAAACGTGTGATGTAATTCACAATCCTGTTTGCTGAGTTTTTGTATGATAAGACTGATTATTGAATCATTGAAAGGGGCAAGCCAAATGATCAACCGTCAACACATTCAATTATCGTTACAGTCATTAAGCTTGGTGGCAGGGTTTATGGTTTGGGTGCTGATTTCATCACTCATTTCCCAAATCACATTAGATATTCATTTAAGCAAAGGCGAGATTTCTTTGGTGACAGCGATTCCCGTAATCCTCGGGTCGCTTCTCCGCATTCCTTTAGGGTATTTAACGAACAGGTTTGGCGCAAGGCTGATGTTCATGATCAGCTTCATCCTGCTTTTATTTCCTGTGTTTTGGATCAGTATCGCGGATTCTCTGTTTGATTTAATCGCGGGCGGTTTTTTCTTAGGGATTGGGGGAGCGGTATTCTCCATTGGGGTGACATCCCTGCCGAAATATTATCCGAAAGAAAAGCACGGTGTCGTCAATGGGATTTACGGGGCCGGAAACATCGGAACCGCCATTACCACATTTGCCGCGCCGGTTATCGCTCAAGCTGCGGGATGGAAAACAACTGTGCAGATGTATCTGGTTCTGCTGGCAGTTTTCGCATTGCTGCACGTATTATTCGGCGACCGGCATGAGAAGAAAGTGAATGTTTCCATAAAAACTCAAATCAAAGCCGTTTACCGAAATCATGTACTGTGGTTTTTGAGCCTGTTTTATTTTATTACGTTCGGCGCCTTTGTCGCTTTCACCATCTATCTGCCGAACTTTCTAGTTGAGAACTTTGGGCTGAATCCTGCGGACGCCGGTTTGCGGACGGCTGGATTTATTGCCGTATCAACGCTGCTCAGGCCTGTGGGAGGACTCTTGGCTGATAAAATGAGCCCGCTCCGCATCTTGATGTTCGTTTTTGCGGGACTTACATTATCAGGCATTATCTTATCGTTCTCGCCGACGATCGGTCTTTATACGTTTGGGTCATTAACGGTGGCAGTCTGCTCAGGCATAGGAAACGGGACCGTTTTTAAACTGGTGCCTTTCTATTTTTCGAAGCAAGCGGGGATTGCCAATGGTATTGTGTCTGCTATGGGCGGACTAGGCGGTTTTTTCCCTCCGCTGATTTTGACGAGTGTGTTTCAGGCAACAGGACAATATGCGATCGGCTTCATGGCGCTTTCGGAAGTTGCGTTAGCCAGCTTTGTCCTTGTCATATGGATGTATTGGCATGAAAGAATGAAAACGCACACGGAGAGAAACAGTCAGAGCGTCAACTAACACTGGGCATTCACAAGATTGTTAGTTTTTTCTGGATGGGTGCAAATCAATTCACGTTACAATAGACATACGCAACGTGACTTTCTTCGAGGTGAGCTCATGAATTTTCTCTCTGTTCGACCATCTGACAGTGACTTTCTTTCCAGCGATCTGCATGAATTGCTGGAATCAATCAGCACGAAAAGAAAAATGGAAAAACACACGTATTTGTTTCAAGAAGGAATGGATGCAGAAGAGCTTTATCTGATTCAATCAGGACTCATTGAAATCGGCAAGCTGACGTCTGACGGAAAAGACCTGACACTTAGAATCTGCCAAAAAAACGATATCGTCGGGGAATTAACACTTTTCACTGAAGAACCGAGATATATGCTCAGTGCGAAAGTGCTAGAGGATGGCGAGGTGCTCGTCATTAATAAAAGCAAGCTGGAAAAGGAATTAACCCAAAACGGTGCTTTGACATTTGAATTTATGAAATGGATGAGCACCCACCTCCGGAAAATTCAGTCCAAAATCAGAGATCTGCTTCTTCACGGCAAAAAGGGGGCGCTCTACTCCACTCTTATCCGCTTATCAAACAGCTACGGGGTGGAACGAAGCGACGGCATTCTGATTAACATTGTGCTGACAAATCAGGATTTGGCAAAGTTTTGCGCGGCGGCAAGGGAGAGTGTCAACCGGATGCTGGGAGATCTCCGCAAACAAGGGGTGATTTCGATAGAAGAATCCGGAAAAATTATTTTGCACAAGCGGGACTATTTGCGATGCGAGATTGAGTGTGAAAATTGTCCGCTGGAGATTTGCAATATTGACTGAAGAAACCAAGGACCGCCGGCGGTCCTTGGTTTTTTATCTTGTGATAAATATACACATGACGGCGAAAAAGAAGCAGGCATTTACGATTTCCAGAATGCCGATCGTTTTCACAGGCCAATCCCTTCCGTGAAAAAACCATGCCCGCAAACTGCTTGGGATAAAAGCAAGAAATGCCCATCCTGCTCCGAGAAGACCAGATAAAAAGGGGAGCAGCAGGTGATATCCCCATGACCAGTATGCAAATGCGCTGTTTTTTCTCTCCCGGATCACCGACTTCACATAAAAGGAACTCCCGATAAAAAATAAAGCAGATTGAGAGAAAATAAACCAAGCCCAGCCGTCAAGGGTTCCATTCCCCAGCCAGCAGCTTGCAAGTCCGCCTGAACAAAAGAACAAGACACCTGCAATATCATTCACTAGCGCTCGTTCGTTTTTTCGGCGGGCGTAATACATATGTATGAGAAACAGCGGCAATAAAGAAACGCCAACCCAGATGAGCGGCGGCTTATGAAAGACAGAGGCTAATAAAAAGCAGCAGGCTGGAAAACCGTAATAACAAATCCACTTTTGATAGGGTTTGATTTGTTTCTTTTTTAAGGCGAGCGTAACAGGATAAACCGCCAAGTAAAGGAAAAGCCAGCCTAGGAATAGCGGAATATGCCAGAAAACGGGACCTCCCTTGATCATGCCGAGTAAAAATGGAATCAGCAGCATCGCCCATGCGCCGTGCTGCTTCGGAATCAGTGCCTTCATCAAAATCCTCCTTTTTTATTTCATTATAAATGCAGTCATCCCCCCGATAAGTGACATTCATCATACAAGCTGTGAAATACATCACTGCTGTACAGGCTCAATCGAGCTACACTAAAGTTATCCTTAGCACAGGAGGCTTTCCTATGAATCAGTGTGACTATTTATTATTTCTGAAACAACTTCCCATGTTTAATGAAGTGCCTCTATCCATTGTCGAAACCTTGCTGAAAAACGGGACGTTGATCCGCGGCTCATCTGATCAGTCTCCATCCTTTCTCCATTCTCAATCCGTTTATATTGTATTAAAAGGAAGTATCCGTTTTATGGACAGCAGGCTCCCTGAAGGATCGAAAACCGTTGCGCTTTTGGAAAAAGGCGATGTGTTTCCGATTGATGAAAAAGGCGGGCTGTATTTATCGCCTTTTATCTCAGTCAATGCCTCTCAAGACATTCTGATACTCAATATCCCTTATTACATATTTAAAAAAATGATGTCTTACAATCCGCAGCTGCAAATGAATTTTTTGGCCATGCTTCAGCAAAATGTCTTTTGTTCCTATCAATTATTTTTGCGGTATCTGCATTCATCACAGGATGAAAACGCCGAACCCGGTTCTTAATTAGAACCGGTTTTTTGATCTTTGAATGAAAGTCGGCTAATGACTCAGGCGTCCTGCCTGAACGCCGCCTTCATCACATCCCTGTGAAAGTCCTTCCTTCTCCTTTGTGTGAACATTTTGTGAAAAAAGCAGAGTGTGTGACATAGTTCACAAGGAAATACGCTTTCTCTGTTTATAGTGAACTTAGCATCACCTGACTCGGAAGGAGTGAACTCTCATGAAGAAAAAGAAAATGAGTCCGTTGTTTAGGAGATTGAACTATTTCTCTCCTATCGAACACCATTCAAATAAACATAGCCAAACCACCCGCGAAGATCGCGATTGGGAGAATGTATACAGAAACAGATGGCAGTACGACAAAGTCGTTCGCTCCACCCACGGCGTCAACTGCACGGGGTCCTGCAGCTGGAATATTTATGTGAAAAACGGAATTGTCACATGGGAAGGACAAAACTTGAATTATCCTTCAACAGGCCCGGATATGCCTGATTTCGAACCGAGAGGCTGTCCGCGGGGGGCCAGTTTTTCATGGTACATTTACAGCCCGCTCCGTGTGAAATATCCGTACGTGCGCAGTGTGCTGATCAATTTGTGGCGGGAAGCACTGCAGGCTCATCAAAATCCATTGGAAGCCTGGAAATCGATCGTTGAAAACCCTGGAAAAGCGAAGTCCTATAAACAGGCAAGAGGGAAAGGCGGGTTTGTGCGTGCTGAATGGCCGGAGGTGCTGAAGCTGATTTCAGCCTCTCTGCTATATACAGTTATGAAATACGGGCCTGACCGGAATGTCGGTTTTTCTCCGATTCCGGCCATGTCCATGATCAGCCACGCGTCAGGCTCCCGGTTTATGTCATTAATCGGCGGCCCTATGCTCAGTTTTTATGACTGGTATGCGGATCTTCCTCCGGCGTCCCCGCAAATTTGGGGTGACCAGACAGACGTTCCGGAAAGCAGTGATTGGTACAATTCAGGCTATATCATCACATGGGGCTCCAACGTTCCGTTAACGAGAACACCTGACGCGCACTTTTTGGCGGAGGCCCGCTATAAAGGCGCTAAGGTCATTTCGATCAGTCCGGATTTTGCGGAATCCTCAAAGTTCGCGGATGACTGGCTGAGTATCCGCCAAGGGACTGACGGGGCGCTTGCGATGGCGATGGGTCACGTCATTTTGCAGGAATTTTACGTGAATCAAGAGACGGAACGTTTTATTAAGTACGCGAAGCAATACACGGATTTTCCATTCTTCGTTACCCTGTCAAAAGAAAATGGCGTATATACAGCGGGGCGGTTTCTGCATGCCAAGGACATCGGGCGGCAGACAAAGCATGATCAGTGGAAGCCTGCGGTCTGGAATGAACAGACAAACGCATTTGCCATACCGCAAGGGACAATGGGCTCCCGCTGGGACGGGCAGCAGAAGTGGAACCTCCACATGGTCGATGAAGAAACCGGAGAACCGATTGAGCCCCGTCTCTCTGTGCTCGGAATAGAGGACGAAATCGGAACGGTGCGCATCCCGTATTTTTCAAATGACGGAAACAAAGTGCTTGAGCGGGATCTTCCTATTAAAAAACTGGACCTGAACGGTGAAGAGGTATGTGTCACAACCGTGTTTGACTTGATACTGGCCAACTACGGCGTAAACCGGGGCATCGGTGAACAATCAGCCGTCTCTTATGATGATCCTCACCCGTTTACACCTGGCTGGCAGGAACAGATGACGGGAATCAAAAAAGAAGCCGTCATTAAAATTGCCAGAGAGTTTGCCCAAAATGCGATTGATACAGACGGCCGCTCCATGATTATCGTAGGAGCGGGGATCAACCACTGGTTCAACTCCGACACGATCTACCGAGCGGTGTTAAATCTAGTTTTACTGGTAGGCGCCCAAGGCGTAAACGGCGGAGGCTGGGCCCATTATGTGGGGCAGGAAAAACTCCGTCCTGCTGAAGGGTGGCAGACGATTGCCAATGCAAAGGACTGGGAGGGCGTGCCCAAGCTGCAAAACGGCACCTCATTTTTCTATTTTGCGACAGACCAGTGGCGTTACGAGGACCAGCCGATCAGTGACCTGGCTTCACCGATCGCTGCGTCATCCCGCTACAAGCATCACGCCGATTATAATGTGCTGGCGGCGCGCTTAGGGTGGCTGCCGTCCTACCCGACATTCAATAAAAACGGCATTGATCTATACAAAGAAGCTGAAAGAGCGGGGGCGGCAACACCTAAAGACGTCGGTGCGTATGTGGCCTCACAGCTTCAAGAGAAAAAACTGAAGTTCGCGATTGAAGATCCCGACAATGAAGCCAATTTTCCAAGGAATCTCTTCGTATGGCGGGCAAATCTGATCTCCAGCTCAGGAAAAGGGCATGAATATTTTCTCAAGCATCTGCTGGGGACGACGAACGGTTTGATGAATGACGACAGCGACAGCATCCGCCCTGAAGAAATCAAATGGCGGGAGCAGGCGCCGGAAGGAAAGCTCGACTTATTAATCAACCTTGATTTTCGAATGGCGGGTACGGCGCTGTATTCCGATATCGTGCTGCCGGCGGCGACATGGTATGAAAAACATGATCTCAGCAGCACGGATATGCATCCGTTCATTCATCCTTTCGCTCCGGCCATCTCGGCTCCATGGGAATCCAAATCAGACTGGGATATTTTCAAGGCTCTGTCAAAAGCCGTTTCCGATCTGGCAGAAGAAGTCGATATGGAGCCGGTGAAAGAAGTGGTAGCAACGCCGCTCCTCCACGACACGATGCAGGAATTGGCCCAGCCGTTCGGCAAAATCAATGACTGGAGCAAAGGCGAATGTGAAGCCATTCCGGGAAAAACGATGCCGAACATCCAAGTCGTTGAACGGGATTACAAGCATATTTTTCATAAAATGACCGCGCTCGGGCCTTACGCCGGTTTAAAACCGAGCGGAACAAAAGGGATGAGCTGGTCGATAGCTGATGAATATGAATCACTCAAAAAGAGGCTGGGAGAAATCACCTCGGACAGCATCGCGAAGGGATGTCCGAATATAAGTGAAGCAAAACAGGCGGCAGAAGCAATTTTAACCCTATCATCCACCTCGAATGGAAAAGTCGCAGTAAAAGCATGGGAATCACTTGAAAACATCACAAACCTGAAGCTGAAAGACTTGGCGGAAGAACGGGAGGAAGAATGCTTTACGTTTGAACAAATTACAGCCCAGCCGAAAACGGTCATCACGTCTCCGGCATTTACCGGCTCAGAAAAAGGAGGGCGCAGGTACTCGCCGTTTACGACGAACGTTGAAAAATTAATCCCATGGCGGACGCTGACGGGCAGACAATCTTATTATGTCGATCATGAACTGATGATGGAATTCGGTGAAACGATGGCGACATTTAAACCGATCCTCCAGCATCGTCCGTTCCTAAGCAAGCGGCCTGATCAAGAGGGCAAAGAAATCGTCCTTAATTATTTGACGCCGCATAATAAATGGTCCGTCCACAGCATGTATTTTGATTCCTTGCCGATGCTGACGCTGTTCCGCGGCGGGCCGACCGTGTGGATGAATAAAGATGATGCAATGGATACGGATATCAAAGACAACGATTGGATTGAATGTTTTAACCGAAACGGCGTTGTCGTCGCGAGAGCGGTTTTGTCTCACCGGATTCCTAAAGGAATGGCGTTTATGCACCATGCCCAAGACCGCCACATCAATGTGCCCGGCACAAAACTGACGAATAACCGCGGAGGCACCCATAACAGTCCGACAAGGATTCACGTCAAGCCGACACAGATGATCGGGGGCTATGCCCAGCTCAGCTACGGCTTTAACTATTACGGTCCAACAGGGAATCAGCGCGACCTGAACGTCGTCATCCGCAAGCTGAAGGAGGTCGATTGGCTTGAAGATTAAAGCGCAAATCGGTATGGTCATGAACCTGGATAAATGCATCGGCTGCCACACGTGCAGCGTCACCTGCAAAAACACGTGGACAAACCGTTCCGGTGCAGAATATATGTACTTCAATAATGTAGAAACAAAGCCGGGCATCGGCTACCCGAAGCAATGGGAGGATCAAGACAAATATAAAGGCGGCTGGACATTGAAAAAAGGTAAGCTCGAGCTGAAATCAGGCCCGAAAACAAACCGGCTTGCAGGCCTTTTCTATAATCCGAACCAGCCGTCGATTGATGATTACTATGAACCTTGGAACTATGATTATGAAACATTAACAAACAGCCCGCAGAAAAAACACCAGCCAGTGGCGCGCCCGAAATCGTCCTTGACCGGGGACTTTATGAATATTGAATGGGGCCCGAACTGGGAGGATGATCTCGCAGGCGGCCATATTACGGGACTTGAAGATCCAAACGTGCAAAAGATGGAGGAATCGATCAAAACAGAATTCGATGAGGTCTTTATGATGTATCTGCCGCGTATTTGCGAGCACTGCATCAACCCAGCGTGTGTTTCGTCTTGCCCGTCCGGCGCCATGTACAAACGCGAGGAAGACGGCATTGTGCTTGTCGATCAAAACGCATGCCGTTCATGGAGATATTGCGTCTCATCCTGTCCATATAAAAAAGTCTATTTTAACTGGCAAACGAACAAAGCGGAAAAATGCACACTCTGCTTTCCGCGCTTGGAGGCGGGACTGCCGACCATCTGCTCTGAGACGTGTGTAGGCAGAATCCGCTATCTCGGTGTCATGCTGTATGACGCGGACAAAGTGGAGGAAGCGGCATCTGTTGAAAATGAAAAGGATCTCTACCATTCCCAATTGGACGTTTTTCTTGATCCGAATGATCCTGAGATTGCCAAATTGGCAAAAGAACAAGGCATCCCGGCTGAATGGATAGAGGCCGCGCAGCAATCGCCGGTCTATAAAATGATCATTGATTGGAAGATTGCGCTGCCGCTTCATCCTGAGTACCGCACGCTGCCGATGGTTTGGTACATTCCGCCGCTTAGCCCGATTATGAATCTCTTTGAAGGAAAAGGCAGCCGGCAATCTGGGGAAGATATTTTTCCGGCTATCGACCAAATGAGAATTCCGATTGACTATTTGGCACAGCTATTAACGGCCGGTGATACCGATCATATTCGGTCAACATTAAAGAAAATGTCTGTCATGCGCCAGTATATGAGAGCGGTCCAGACGAATAAAACCGTCGACCCGGCACTGATTTTCAGTGTCGGCTTAACAGAACAGCAAATTGAAGACATGTATCGGCTGCTTGCGATCGCCAAATATGATGACCGCTTTGTGATTCCGAGCAGCCATCGAGAAGAAGTGTCTGATTTATACGCTGAGCAAGGGAGCTGCGGCTTATCATTTTCAGGCGGTCCCGGCTCTTGTTTCTAATTTTTGATTAAATGAGGTGTAACAAGATGAACACCACAGATCGGCAAATCACGTTCTCCGCTCTTTCCTATCTTCTTTCTTATCCGGATGAAGAGTGGAGAGCCGAGCTTCCCGATTGGAAGGCTCTTATCCTTGAAATCGGCAACCAGCAAATCCGGGAGAAGCTGCTGCACTTTTTCGATGCGACAGCCGGCTTTTCTCAAGAAGCGCTGATTGAACACTATGTCTATACGTTTGACTTCGGGAAAAAAACGAATATGTACGTCACCTACTTTAACTCAGGCGAGCAAAGGGAACGAGGCATTGAATTGCTGCAATTAAAAAACACATACGAGCAATCCGGCTTCCTGCCGACAGAGAAAGAGCTGCCTGATTACCTGCCGCTTATGCTGGAATTTGCCGCGATTGCGGAGATTGAAGCAGCAAGAAGTGTGTTTGAGAAATATCTGTCCAATGTGAGGGAGCTGGCATCCCGTCTCGAAAAAAATGACAGCATCTATGCTGAGCTGCTGCACGTGCTGCTGGACGCACTGGAAAACATCGGCATGCGTGAAAGCGTTGAAGGGGCTGTTCAGGCATGAGCGGGCAGATCCTGTGGGGCGTGATGCCATACATTGTATTGACGATCTTTATCGGCGGCCATATTTACCGCTATCAGCATGACCAATTTGGCTGGACGGCGAAATCAAGCGAGCTGTTGGAAAAGAAAAAACTTGCGGCGGGCAGCACACTTTTTCACTGGGGCATGGTGTGCGTTATCGGCGGGCATCTCATGGGGATTTTGATCCCGGAAGCCTTGTACTCTTCCATTGGCATTTCAGAGCATGTGTATCACAAAATGGCGATTGGCGCAGGCCTGCCGGCGGGGATCGTGGCATGTACCGGACTTATCATCCTGACGTACAGAAGGCTGTTTGACAAAAGAATCCGCAAAACCAGCTCGCCATCGGATATCCTTACGCTCCTCCTGCTGTTGTTCATGATGCTGTCGGGTGTTGCAGCCACGTTTCTCAACATTGATTCGAAAGGATTTGATTACCGGACAACTGTAGGGCCGTGGTTCAGGGAAATCGTTTTGTTCAGGCCTGACGCCTCCTTGATGGAGAGTGTCCCGCTATGGTTTAAGCTTCATATTATTATAGGATACGTCGTTTTTATCCTGTGGCCGTTTACGAGATTGGTTCACGTGTTCAGCCTTCCGCTCAAATATTTGACACGAAGCTATGTCGTGTATCGGAAACGCTCGTAAAAATCCCCCCTCAATGAGGGGGATTTTTTATATTGATTAAAATAAAAACGCAAGATATTTTCTGCCAAGGTAATGGCTGGGCGGCCAGGAATCCTGTTATGTTTGTATTTGGAAATAACATCATCTAAAAAGGAGAGTGAAGAATGAAGCGGATTTTACTCATTTTAACTGCTTGTCTTATGACAAGCGCCGGGGTCCTGACTCTCAGACATTCTCATGTATTAACCGGCGGCACAGCCGGACTGTCACTAAGCCTGACATACTTGTTTCATTCCTCGTTTGCTATTATCTTCTTTCTGATTAATATCCCGTTTTATATATTTTCTCTCATCAGAATGGGCATCACATTCACCTTATCCACTGTATTTGCAGTCACAGCGCTGACTCTGTTTACAGGCGCGGATCACTGGCTGCCGCCTGTCTCTTTTTCACCGCTTGCCGGGGCGATTTGCGGCGGGGCGCTGATTGGATTCGGCCTGTCACTCATGTTTTATCATCAGGCATCCCTCGGCGGCGCCAATATTCTCGCTTTATTTATGCAAAAACGGTACGGATGGAATCCCGGGACAGTTAATTTCCTCTTTGATTTTGCCGTAGTGCTGGCCGGCATCTTCTCAGTCGGCTTGCTGAAAGGGCTCTGCTCCTTAGTGTCGATTGCGGTCACGGGCCTGATCGTCAGCTTCTTCAGAAATAAAATCAAAAGCAGCTACTCTCTCAACTCGGCTTTGTTCCAGAACATCACACCCGGCCAATCACAGGAAGCCTCATCATAAGCCTTTCCGCCTCGTGCGGGGAGGCTTTTTTTCTGCAAAGGTTTAAATGTTAGAAAGAAGAGGAAATACGGAGGTAATCGGATCAGATTGGAGAGAATCAGGATGCTGAAAAGGAGACTGGAGTTTTTCTTTTTATATATGATGCTTATCGGGGCATATGTTATATGGTTTTTTCCGGTTTCTAGACTTGAGTTTTACGGAGGATTGCTTTGCTATGGAAGTATTATTTTGTTCAGCATCTATTCGTTAATTCTTGAAAACCGCACCTCGCAGCACACGCTGTTATGGATTCACATTCTTGTCTTTTTTCCGATCGCCGGCTATATGTTTTATCTGTTTTCCGGACAGCTTTATGTGAAGGGAAAGCTGTTTAAGACAAAACGAATGTACAACAGGGAAAAGCTCAGGAAGCTGTTTGACATGGAGGAAACGCCGGAAGTGACAGGGCTGAAGGACAATCAGGAAAGGTTCTTTACGTATTCCATCAGGGCTGCCCATATGAATATCAATACGAAAAGCAATATCAAAGTGCTGAAAAACGGTGAAGAAACCTTCCCGGACATTTTCAAAGCGATGAGGAAAGCGGAATTTTATATACATATTGAATACTACATGTTTAAATCAGACATGCTCGGCCGCGGCATGATGGACATTATGATGGAGAAAGCGCGCCAGGGTGTCGAGGTGCGGTTTTTATATGACGCCGCAGGGAGCATCAAGCTGGCAAGCAGAGATATCATGAAAATGAAACAAGCGGGAGTGGACATCGTTCCGTTTTCTCCCCTGAAATACGGGTTCTTCAATCAGAAACTGAATTTTAGAAATCACCGGAAAATCGTGATCATCGATGGGAAAATCGGTTTTGTGGGCGGATTAAATGTCGGGAAGGAATATATCAGCAGAGATCCGTACATCGGGTTTTGGAGAGATACTCACCTGCGGCTGGAAGGAGAAATTGTGCAAACGCTTCACGCCATTTTTATGCTGGATTGGGAATATGTCTCCAATGAAGTGTTAATTGATCAAGAGGCGTACAATACGCCGGTTCCCGTGGAGGGAGGGGGCATTTATCAAATTGTCGCGACAGGCCCTGACATGAAGGAAAGCATGAGCGACCTTTATTATGAAATGATTTCTTCAGCGCAGAAATCAGTATGGATTGCCACGCCCTATTTTGTCCCGAATGAGTCCATTCGCACGGCGCTGAAAGCAGCGGCGACAAAAGGCGTGGAGGTAAGGGTGATGGTGCCGGAGAAGAACGACAGCTTTTTGACGCAATACGCGTCGAGATCCTATTTCCCAGAGCTGCTTCTGGAGGGCATTGAAGTGTATTCGTATCAAAAAGGCTTCATGCATCAAAAAGTCATGATCGTTGATGGCGACCTCGCCTCCGTCGGCACCGCGAATATGGACATGCGCAGCTTCCAGCTCAACTTTGAAGTGAACGTGTTCTTCGCAGATGCCGAAGCGATTCGCACCCTTGAAGCCCATTTCGAAGAGGATATGGTGGATAGTGAAAAACTCAGCCCTGTCGGCTTTTATAAAAGGGGAATGGCCGACCGGACAAAAGAATCCTTTGCCCGTCTGTTTTCAGGTGTTCTGTAAGAAAAAAGAAATCTGATCTTTCAAAACAGCCGGTGTATAGTATAATTGAGAAATGTTATCAGTTATTTATACATTGGGGGAAGATAAGGTGCTGCGGCAGTTTTTTTCGTATTATAAACCATATAAAACGTTGTTCTTTCTCGACTTTTTCTCGGCGATCGCGGGAGGCTTAATGGAGCTGAGTTTTCCTTTGATCGTCAATTATTTTATTGATACCTTGCTTCCGGGCAGGGACTGGGGGCTGATCATCGCGACCTCAATCGGCTTATTTGCGGTGTACGCGCTCAGCTCCGCACTCCAGTATATCGTCACATACTGGGGGCACATGCTCGGGATCAATATCGAGACCGATATGAGAAAGTCGCTTTTTGACCATTTGCAAAAGCTCTCATTCAAATTTTACGACAACAACAAGACAGGAACGCTGATGTCGAAGCTGACGAACGATTTAATGTACATCGGCGAAGTTGCCCATCACGGCCCGGAAGATTTATTCATTGCCGTCATGACCATTCTCGGGGCGTTCGGGGTGATGCTGTTTATTAACTGGCAGCTGGCATTATTAACGTTTATCATCATGCCGATTGTTATTTGGCTTGCGCTTTATTTCAACAAAAAAATGACCAAAGCATTTACCACGCTGAACAAAGATATCGGAGACTTCAGCGCACGGGTAGAAAATAATATCGGCGGGATTCGGCTCGTGCAGGCGTTCGGCAATGAAGCGTTTGAAAAAGAACGCTTCGCCGTCAACAATCAGCGTTTCCGTGTCACAAAGCTTTCCTCATACAAAATCATGGCGAAAAACGGTTCCATCAGCTATATGCTGACTCGGTTTGTCACGCTGTTTGTCCTTTTGTGCGGAACGTGGTTTGTCATTCGCGGTTCCTTATCGTACGGGGAATTTGTGGCGTTTGTGCTCCTGACGAATGTACTGTTCAGGCCTATTGACAAAATTAATGCCATTATCGAAATGTATCCGAGGGGGATCGCCGGTTTTAAAAGCTATATGGAACTGATGGAGACAGAGCCGGATATTCAGGATTCTCCGGATGCGAGAGTCGTTTCCGGCCTGAAGGGCAATATCCGCTATGAAGATGTTTCATTTGGCTATGATGACCACCACAACGTCCTCAATGACATTAACCTGTCTATTCAAGCGGGGGAAACGGTTGCGTTCGTCGGTCCGTCAGGCGCGGGAAAATCAACGCTTTGCAGTCTGCTTCCGCGCTTTTATGAAGCATCGGAGGGCGACATTACGATCGACGGCATCAGCATTAAAGATATGACACTGTCTTCACTGCGGGGGCAGATTGGCGTCGTGCAGCAGGACGTTTTCTTATTCTCGGGCACGCTTCGAGAAAATATCGCCTACGGCCGATTAGACGCATCAGAAGAAGACATTTGGCAGGCTGTGAAACAGGCGCATCTGGAAGAGCTCGTCCATAACATGCCGGATGGATTGGATACCATTATCGGTGAACGCGGCGTGAAGCTCTCCGGCGGGCAAAAGCAGCGGCTGTCAATTGCACGGATGTTCTTGAAAAATCCGTCAATCCTGATTCTCGACGAAGCAACCTCGGCTCTTGATACAGAAACAGAAGCGGCGATCCAAAAGGCGCTTCAAGAATTGTCGGAGGGGCGCACGACGCTCGTGATCGCCCACAGATTGGCGACGATCAAAGACGCGGACAGAATTGTGGTCGTCACAAACAACGGTATTGAAGAACAAGGCCGCCATCAAGACCTGATTGAAGCCGGAGGCCTATACAGCAGGCTGCATCAAGCGCAATTCGGGCAAATGGTTCAGCAATAGGAGGAAAATATGGATAGAAAAAATGTGCTGTACATTGCCGTTTCATTGGACGGGATGATCGCGAGAGAAGATGGAAGCATCGATTGGCTGGATGAATTTGAAGGTGAAGGCGATAACGGATACAGTGATTTTTATCAGACGGTTGATACCGTCATCTTAGGCCGGAGCACATATGAACACGTCAAAATCCTCACACCGGTTTTCCCGTATCAGGATAAAACATGCTACGTTTTCACAGGAACGCCCGGCAGTTATCAGGATGAACATGTGACATTTATCAATGAGAGAGCCAAGGCCTTTACTGACCGTTTGAAACGGGATAAAGGCTTAAACATCTGGATAGCAGGCGGGGCAGAGCTGGTGAATGCCATTATGAAAGAAGACGCCATCGACGAATTCATCATCACCATTATTCCAGTCGTTTTAGGGAGCGGCATCCCGCTGTTTCACGAACTAACAAATGAAACAAAGCTGCGGTTAAAAGGGATGAAACAATTTGGACAGGCGGTTCAGCTCCATTATGTAAGGCCATAAGAAAAAGGATAGACAAGATGTCTATCCTTTTTATATGTAAGTTAAAGCGCCTCTTTTTCAGCAGGCTCGACGATATTTTGGAATTTTTCAATCAGCTGTGATGCTTTGGTTCCTTCCACTACAATCAAATATTCCTTTTCATTATGAGCCATGCGGAACGTTTCAAGCTCAATTAAGCTTTTGATTTTGCACATCGTTTTCTTCGAATAAATATAAACCTCGTGGCTTCCGGAATGGCACATTTTATAAAGATGAATCAAATTTCTTAAAGTAAATGCCTGTGCGGCTACTTTCAGAGACTTGATGTTTTTCATGATCTTTCTCCTCCATCGATTGTTGTCTTATATAGCGTATGTTCCCAGAGCCGACGATCTGTAAACCTGATTTTGCACATTTAAGATTTCCATTGCAGCGTGCCGCCGCCGATGCGTTTGACGCCGCGGATGGAGCTTAATTCATCCATCAGGCGGAGAAGCGCCTTGTCTTTCTGTTTTGCTTCAATCATGAAATCAATATTTGTTCCCCATTGCCTGAAGCGTTCCAAGAGCGGCAGCAAAAAGTTGGCGTCAACATAATCGGCATGGCTGCGTATGGCTTGCTCCGATTTTGGGGAAGACAGGTGAACCTTTGGCTGCAGCCCGATCCGCTCCCACGTTTTGATCATCCGGGGCAGTGCTTCATTCAGGTCGGCGTGATCATCTTGATTGGCGTAAAAATGATGAAAGTCAAAGACAAACGGAACATCCTCTTTTTCACAGACCTGAAGTGTTTCTTCCGTCGTATATGTTTTATCATCATTTTCAAGCGTCAATCGCTGTTTGATCTCCTGCGGCAGCTGCTTCATATTTTGCTGAAATTGAGCAGTGGCAGTTTCTTTATCTCCGTAAGCGCCGCCAATATGAATGTTGATAACGGAGCGATCAGCAATGCCCATGGCTTCAAGCATGCGGTAGTGATACGCCATATCGGTTACCGCATTTTTTGTGACGGATTCCTTCGGGCTCGTAAACAGAGTGAATTGGTTGGGGTGAAAGCTTGTTCGCAGATGATGTGTTTTGACAAGCTCCCCGATCTCCCGAAATTCCTTTTGAAACGGCGTCACAAAATCCCACATCACATCGGGATGCGTGGCCAGCGGAACAATCGAGCTGGAAAAACGGTACAAAGGAATGCCGTGGCCGATGATATAGTGAAGGGTTCTCATCGTATTGCGCAAATTGGCTTTTGTCACAGTCAGAAGCGCTTCTTTTCTTTCATCCTTTGCAAGCTTGGAATAACGCGCGAATGTTAATGTTTTAGCGGGAGACGCATCCCAAAGGCTCATCGCGTTTGAAACGAACCCGAATCTGAAAATCATAGGAACTCTCCTTTATAAAAAATAAGATATTGCTCTGCCAAGCCATTCCGCCGGGCGCTGCCTGAATGTGCGTTTTTTGAAATTCTCCTTAGTCAGCAGCTCCGACCTTTTAATATCCTCTTCAATCGTGGCATAGACTTCTTTTGTAAAAGCTTTATCATCAATTTCAACATTCACCTCTTCATTTAAAAAGAAGCTTCGCTGATCAAAATTGGCGGTGCCGATGATGCTGAAATGATCGTCAATAATCAGGGCTTTCACATGATAAAACCCCTGATAAAAGCGGTAGATAAGACAGCCGGCATCCAAGAGCTCCGAATAATACGTATAAGCTGCTTCTCTGACTAGTGGATGATCTGATTTCATCGGCACGATGATCGTAACGGCTACACCGTTTTTTCTTGCTTTGACCAAGGCCTGCTGAAGTGATTTTGTCGGAATATAATAAGGTGTGCAAATGGTAATGCGCTCTTTTGCCTTCGCGATATTTGCCAAATACGTTTTTTCAAGAGAATAACCGTCAGTCGCATAAATCTTATGAGAGATATTCCCTTGCGGAAGCTCCGGCCAAACATCCGGGCTTAGTTCAGCTGATCCGGTATTTCGTTTCAAGTCGGCGGTAAAAAGCGTCTGAAGATCGCGGACGCCTTCTCCCTTCATACGCAAATGATAATCCTCCCAATTGCCGAACTTCGCCTTCTTTCCCAGGTATTCCTCACCGATGTTAAACCCGCCGATATAGCCGATTTTTCCGTCTATCACAGCGATTTTCCGGTGATTCCGTTTTTGCATATGAAAAAAGAAAAAAGGAAAACGAGGCTTGTTAAGAAAATGAACCTGAACCCCGGCATTTTTCATCGTCATCAGCGCCGGTTTTTTAATTTTTTGGCTGCCGGACCAATCCAGCAGCAAATAAACAGAAACACCGGCTTGTGCTTTTGCTTTCAGCAGCGTAAACATATTGTGGCTGACCTCATCGTTTTTCATAATAAAAAACATAACGTGAACTGAAGAAACGGCCTGGCGGATGTCTTCCATCATCCGTTCCACAAGATCAGCACCGCAGTGGATCAATTGAATATCGCTCTTCTTTTTTGAAAAAACAGGCTCGTACGCGTTTTTTTTATAAATGGCGCGTCCCATGAAGATATCAAGCAGAATGAAAGCCAATAGTATGATGACAATGATGAGAATCACGAAAAATATCTTCATCCCGGCACTCCTTTCCGTAGTAAAGGTAGTGTGCCCGAACAGCAGGAATTTAATTATTGACTGAACACTCATTCATTATTTATCATAAAGATAATCTTATACAGATTCGAGGGTAGGGGATCGCGGTCTTTATCAGTAAAAAGGGGGAATTGGAATGAGCGGCTTTCTCATCGCAAATGCATTGTTATTTCTGGTTGTAACCGCTTACGCTGTCTATTTGTTTGTTTACTTGGTCAAAACGAGACTGGCCTACATCAGGCTCGGCCAGAAAGAACAATTTGATAAACGGATCAAGGAACGGCTTCACGCCATTTGGGTGAATGTATTTGGACAGAAAAAACTGCTCAAGGACAAGAAAAGCGGAATCATTCACGTCATGTTTTTCTACGGATTTATATTGGTTCAGTTCGGAGCTATTGACTTTATCATCAAAGGACTGGCTCCCGATCGAAATCTGCCGCTTGGCCCTGTCTATCCCGCTTTCACCTTTTTTCAGGAAATCGTTACGTTTCTCATTTTAATTGCTGTGGGCTGGGCATTCTACAGACGTTATATCGAAAAGCTCGTCAGGCTGAAACGCGGTTTCAAAGCAGGACTTGTTCTCATTTTTATTGGGGGGTTAATGCTGACGGTTCTGCTTGGAAACGGGATGAATCTAATCTGGCATGAGCACGGGCTTTCTTGGAGCGAGCCGATAGCATCTGGTATTGCGTTTTTGCTTGGCGGAATTGGGAAAACAGGCGCGGCGGTCATTTTCTATATCGCATGGTGGATCCATCTTCTGTTTTTGCTGAGCTTTTTAGTGTACGTGCCTCAGTCGAAGCATGCCCATTTAATCGCCGGACCTGCCAATGTTTTTTTCAACAGAATGGAATCGGCCGGAAAGCTTGAAAAAATCGATTTTACCGACGAAACGAAAGAAAGCTACGGAGCGGGGAAAATAGAAGATTTTAGGCAGTCCCAACTGCTTGATCTGTACGCGTGTGTCGAGTGCGGCCGCTGCACCAATATGTGTCCTGCAACAGGCACCGGAAAAATGCTGTCGCCGATGGACTTGATTTTGCGCCTCAGAGACCATCTCACAGAAAAAGGCGCGGCCGTCACCTCACGCTCGCCTTGGGTGCCCGCGGCAGCGTTCCGGCATACGAGAGGCAATCAGCTGGCGGCAGCGTCAGCGGGCAGCGGATCGCAGGAAGCCGCCGCCGCGCTGGATTACAATCCGAGCTTGATCGGTGACGTCATCACAGAGGAAGAAATTTGGGCGTGCACCACTTGCCGGAATTGCGAGGATCAATGCCCCGTCATGAACGAACACGTGGATAAAATCATCGACCTCCGCCGCTACCTCGTACTGACAGAAGGAAAAATGGACAGTGACGCACAGCGCGCCATGACCAGTATCGAGCGGCAGGGAAATCCGTGGGGCCTCAACCGCAAGGAACGTGAAAATTGGCGTGACGCGGCGCCGGATGCCGAGATTCCGACCGTAAAAGAATTGAAAAAAGAAGGAAAAGAATTTGAGTACCTTTTCTGGGTCGGTTCCATGGGGTCTTACGACAACAGAAGCCAGAAAATCGCGGTCTCCTTTGCCAAGCTGCTCAATCACGCGGGCGTGTCCTTCGCGATCCTCGGCAATAAAGAAAAAAATTCAGGAGACACGCCGCGCCGCCTCGGAAATGAATTTTTGTTCCAAGAGCTGGCTGAGAAGAATATCTCTGAATTTGAAAAAAATGATATCAAAAAAATCGTTACGATCGACCCGCACGCATACAATTTATTTAAAAACGAATATCCGGATTTCGGATTTGAAGGCGAGGTTTATCATCATACAGAAGTGCTGGCCGAGCTGGTGAAGAACGGGAAATTAAAACCGCAGCACCCGCTACAAGAGGCGATTACCTTCCATGATTCATGTTACTTGGGCCGGTACAACGAAGTCTATGATCCGCCGAGGGAGATTTTGAAAGCCATTCCGGGCGTACAGCTGATTGAAATGGAAAGAAACCGGGAAACCGGCATGTGCTGCGGCGCCGGCGGGGGATTAATGTGGATGGAGGAAGAAACGGGCAACAGGATTAACGTCGCCAGGACAGAGCAAGCACTCGCGGTCAACCCATCGGTAATCAGCTCCGGCTGTCCGTACTGTCTCACGATGCTTGGGGACGGCACAAAGGCGAAAGAAGCCGAAGACCGGGTCAAAACGTATGACGTCGCCGAGCTTCTGGCCCAATCTGTCTTAGGCGCTGATATGAAAATGGGGGAGAAGCCATGAATTTTTCATTATCAGAAGAACACGAAATGATCAGGAAATTGGTCCGTGATTTTGCAAAGCATGAAGTGGCCCCGACAGCGGCAGAACGCGACGAACAAGAACGCTTCGACCGCGAGCTGTTTCGGGAAATGGCGAATCTAGGGCTGACGGGAATCCCGTGGCCTGAAGATTACGGAGGAATCGGAAGTGACTTTCTGGCTTACGTCATCGCGGTGGAGGAGCTTTCGAAAGTGTGCGCCTCCACCGGTGTGACGCTTTCCGCCCATATCTCTCTATGCAGCTGGCCGCTGTTTGCCTTTGGGACGGAAGAACAGAAAACAGAGCACTTAACACAGCTGGCCCTCGGAGAGAAAATCGGCGCTTTCGCTTTGACCGAAGCAGGGTCCGGTTCTGACGCCGGCGGCATGAAAACAACTGCTGAACGAATCGGCGATGATTATGTGTTAAATGGTTCAAAAGTGTTTATCACAAACGGCGGGATTGCGGATATTTACATTGTTTTTGCCGTCACCGATCCCGAGAAAAAGAAAAAAGGCATTTCCGCTTTTATAGTAGAAAAGGATTTCGAAGGATTTTTGACAGGCAAGAAAGAAAAGAAGCTGGGCATCCGTTCGTCCCCGACAACGGAAATCACGTTCGAAGATTGTGTTGTGCCTGCAGCAAACCGACTCGGAGAAGAAGGGGAAGGCTTCAAAATCGCGATGAAGACGCTAGACGGAGGCAGAAACGGCATTGCCGCTCAAGCTGTGGGAATCGCTCAGGGGGCGCTTGATGCGGCACTGCAATACGCAAAAGAGAGAAAGCAATTCGGAAAATCGATCGCCGAGCAGCAGGGCATCGCTTTTAAACTCGCAGATATGGCTACAATGATAGAAGCTTCAAGGCTATTGACCTATCAGGCAGCGTGGCTTGAATCATCAGGCCTTCAATATGGAAAAGCTTCCGCCATGTCCAAACTGCTGGCGGGGGATACGGCGATGAAGGTGACGACCGAAGCCGTGCAGATTTTCGGCGGCTACGGCTATACAAAAGATTATCCGGTTGAACGCTATATGCGTGATGCAAAAATCACGCAAATCTATGAAGGCACTCAAGAAATTCAAAGACTTGTCATCTCCCGAATGCTCGCGGATTGATGCAAAACATCTATCAGTCGGATCACTCTTGTAAAATTATTTAAATTAACGCCGTTAAGGGTAGCATATTCTGTTTTATTTTGTTTATAATGAGAGGTATGGTTTGTATAAGAACGATACAAAATCGCTTTCATTATTGATAAAACAGATACATATATGTAATAGAAAGGGAGTGTCCGACCTTGGGTATCAAACAATATTCACAGGAAGAGCTAAAGGAAATGGCTTTAGTTGAAATCGCTCACGAATTATTTGAAGAACATAAAAAACCAGTTCCATTTCAGGAGCTTTTAAATGAAATCGCATCTTTGCTCGGCGTGACAAAAGAAGAGCTTGGAGACCGCATCGCTCAATTTTATACAGATTTAAACATTGACGGCCGCTTCCTGGCGCTTTCTGACCAGACTTGGGGGCTTCGCAGCTGGTATCCGTATGATCAGCTTGACGAAGAAACGCAGCCGACAGTCAAGGCGAAAAAGAAAAAAGCGAAGAAAGCAGTCGAAGAAGATCTTGATCTTGACGAGTTTGAAGAGATCGACGAAGACGACATTGATTTAGATGAAGTCGAGGAAGAACTTGATCTTGACACCGACGATTTTGACGATGAAGATCTCGATGAAGACGACGACGATCTTGAGATCGAAGAAGATATTATTGATGAAGATGATGAAGACTATGAAGAAGAAGAAGAGGATCTCAAATAGTAAAAGATTTCATCTTCAAAACGATCTTGACTTTCATAGTCGAACTATGTAGTATGTATTTTGGGCTCTTCAAAAACGAAGAGAGAACATAGTACGTTATGCTCCCTTTCAAGAAATTGAAAGGGAGCTTTCTTATTTTCACCCCTCATTTTTCTTATAAATCATTTAAAAGGCTAAATGATTTTTTATAAAATAGTACATTTTAAAAATGTAGCTAAGAGCGAAGAGAGGAGCAAACGAAATGACGAAATATATTTTTGTAACTGGGGGAGTTGTATCCTCACTTGGAAAGGGTATTGTAGCAGCTTCATTAGGACGTTTGCTGAAAAACCGCGGAATGAATGTGACGATTCAAAAATTCGACCCATACATCAACGTTGACCCGGGAACAATGAGCCCGTACCAGCACGGTGAAGTATTCGTAACGGATGACGGCGCTGAAACAGACTTGGACCTTGGTCACTATGAGCGTTTTATCGACATCAACCTGAATAAATTCAGCAACGTGACAACAGGTAAAATTTATTCAACAGTTCTTAAAAAAGAACGCCGCGGAGACTACCTTGGCGGAACCGTACAGGTCATCCCGCACATCACAAACGAACTGAAAGACCGTGTTTACCGCGCGGGGAAAGAAACAAACGCAGATGTTGTCATTACAGAAATCGGCGGTACTGTCGGAGACATCGAATCACTGCCATTCCTTGAAGCGATCCGCCAAATGAAGAGCGACATCGGCCGTGAAAACGTAATGTACATCCACTGTACGCTTGTTCCTTACATTAAAGCTGCGGGTGAATTAAAAACAAAACCGACACAGCACAGCGTAAAAGAATTGCGCAGCTTGGGCATTCAGCCAAACATCATCGTCGTTCGTACAGAAATGCCGATTTCTCAAGATATGAAAGATAAAATCGCGCTATTCTGCGATATCGATACAAAAGCGGTTATCGAGTGTGAAGATGCGGACAACCTTTACTCCATTCCGCTCGAGCTTCAAAAACAAGGGCTTGATAAGCTCGTTTGCGAGCACATGAAATTGGAATGCAAAGAGGCGGAAATGTCCGAGTGGCATGAGCTTGTGAACAAAGTCAGCAACCTGTCTCAAACGATCACAATCGGCCTTGTCGGTAAATACGTTGAGCTTCCTGACGCATACATCTCTGTTGTCGAGTCTCTCCGCCATGCGGGGTATGCGTTTGACACAGATGTAAAAGTAAAATGGATCAACGCGGAAGAAGTGACAGAAAGCAACATCGAAGAGCTCACAAGCGGAACGGACGGCATCATCGTGCCGGGCGGATTCGGAGACCGCGGTGTTGAAGGTAAAATCGTCGCAACAAAATACGCGCGCGAAAACAAAATTCCGTTCTTGGGCATTTGCTTGGGCATGCAGGTTGCGTCTATTGAATATGCACGAAACGTACTGGGCTTAAAAGGCGCTCACTCAGCGGAAATTGATCCGTCAACGCAATACCCGATCATCGACCTTCTTCCTGAACAGAAGGATGTTGAGGATCTCGGCGGAACGCTTCGTCTCGGCCTTTACCCTTGTAAGCTTGAAGAAGGCACGAAAGCCTTTGAAGTGTATCAGGATGAAGTGGTGTATGAGCGTCACCGCCACCGTTATGAATTCAACAACGAATTCAGACAGCAAATGGAAGACCAAGGCTTCGTATTCTCAGGCACAAGCCCTGACGGACGCCTTGTTGAAATTATCGAGCTGAAAGACCACCCTTGGTTCGTGGCTTCTCAGTTCCACCCAGAGTTTAAGTCAAGACCGACAAGACCTCAGCCGTTATTCAAAGGCTTTATCGGAGCGTCTGTCGAAGCTGCAAATCAGAAGTAATAAAAAAAGACTTGCCGTTTGTCAAAAGCGGGCAAGTCTTTTTTATTTGTTTCCGGCAAGAGACAGCATGTACAATAAGATATTATGCATACTCTTGCAGAATTTCTTTTAATGTGAACGATAAAGCATGGTAGACATACAGTGCAGTCATTAAAGAGGGAAATCCGTAACGGGTGCCGTCTTCATCGGGCACAAGCGGCATTTTTAATTTAGAATCAATATGCACATCACAATATTGTTCAATTCCCGCACTGTCTTTGGCTGCCGGCGATACGCATACGACTCCCGCACCTTTTTCATAAAGCTCTTTCGCAAGCGCCTGCTCTTCGGCTGTGCCCGTCCCTGAACAAAACATCAGCACCCTGTCGCTTTCTGTCACTTCCTCAGCGCTTTCTGGAAAGGCTTTGATGGATGGGAAGGGTTCTTTGCTTTCGGTGGCCTCATAAAAGACGCCCTGAAGCTCATTAGCTCCATATAAATAAATGGAATGCCCGCTGATCACCGCTTGAGCAAGCAGCCGCGCCCCATCTTCAATCGCGTCAGATTCCTTATCCTGAATGCGGGAAAAAATACCTGTTAACTGCGTCGTAAATATTTTCAACATAAGTGAATCCTCCTTTATAACGTACAATATCAGTATACAACAAAAGAGAAAATGCTCAGAAAATGTCGTAAAGTAGACTATTATAATTAAAGGAAATAGGAAAATCAAACAGAATACATACACTACTGCTTACTTTTGACGAAAATCATAATATTGGGGTGTAAAATGATGAATGAAAAAATTTTAATCGTTGATGATCAATACGGCATACGTATTTTGCTTAACGAAGTATTCAATAAAGAAGGCTACCAGACGTTTCAGGCTGCAAACGGCCTGCAGGCGCTTGACATCGTGACAAAAGAACGGCCCGACCTTGTGCTTCTGGACATGAAAATTCCCGGCATGGACGGTATCGAAATCTTAAAACGGATGAAGGTCATTGATGAAAACATCCGGGTGATCATCATGACGGCATACGGAGAGCTCGACATGATCCAGGAATCAAAGGAACTGGGCGCTTTGACGCACTTTGCGAAGCCGTTTGACATCGACGAAATCAGAGATGCCGTGAAAAAATATCTGCCCCTGAAGTCTAATTGACAAAAAGAAGAAACAAATGAATCATGTCATTGTGTTGCCGATTTGTCGAAAAGTTGGTATTCTAGTTATGGAGAAAAAGCGATCTGGTATTTACATATGACAGCAATAGATGGGTCATGCTAGGGTGGAAAGCTTTTTTCGCTAGAAGACAATCAGGCTACATAAGGAGGACATTCGACATGCCTTTAGTTTCTATGACGGAAATGTTGAATACAGCTAAAGAAAAAGGTTATGCTGTAGGACAATTTAACTTAAACAACCTTGAGTTTACTCAAGCGATTTTACAAGCAGCTGAAGAAGAAAAATCTCCAGTGATCCTTGGTGTTTCCGAAGGTGCGGGACGCTACATGGGCGGCTTCAAAACAGTCGTAGCTATGGTAAAAGCACTTATGGAAGAGTACAAAGTGACAGTTCCTGTTGCGATTCACTTAGACCACGGTTCAAGCTTTGAATCTTGTGCGAAAGCGATTCATGCAGGTTTCACATCTGTAATGATCGACGCTTCTCACCATCCATTTGAAGAAAACGTAGCAACAACTTCTAAAGTTGTTGAGCTTGCTCATTTCCACGGAGTATCTGTAGAAGCTGAGCTTGGAACAGTAGGCGGACAAGAAGATGACGTTATCGCTGAAGGCGTAATCTACGCTGATCCTAAAGAGTGCCAAGAGCTTGTTGAGCGCACTGGCATTGACTGCCTTGCACCTGCATTAGGTTCTGTTCACGGCCCTTACAAAGGTGAGCCAAACCTTGGCTTCAAAGAAATGGAAGAGATCGGGAAATCAACTGGTCTTCCGCTAGTTCTTCACGGCGGTACTGGAATTCCGACTGCTGACATCAAAAAATCAATTTCACTTGGTACAGCTAAAATCAACGTGAATACTGAAAACCAAATTTCTTCTGCAAAAGCTGTTCGCGAAACATTGGCAGCTAAGCCTGACGAGTACGATCCACGTAAATATCTTGGACCAGCTCGTGAAGCGATCAAAGAAACAGTTATCGGTAAAATGCGTGAATTTGGTTCTTCAAACCAAGCTTAATTCAATTGGAACGTTTATAGCCGCCTGACAGCTTGACAGGCGGTTTTCCGTCTATCTTTAGAAAGCGCAATCATATTCACAGTTCAGAAAATTTCTTACTCAGGGAGGCTTTTTGAAAATGTTATTTTTTGTTGATACAGCTAATATCGATGAAATTAGAGAAGCGAATGAATTAGGAATTCTCGCCGGTGTAACGACGAATCCTAGTTTAGTAGCAAAAGAAGCTAACGTATCATTCCACGACCGTCTTCGCGAGATCACAGACGTCGTGAAAGGCTCTGTAAGTGCAGAGGTTATTTCTTTGAAAGCTGAGGAAATGATCGAGGAAGGAAAAGAACTGGCGAAAATCGCACCGAACATTACGGTGAAAATCCCGATGACGTCTGACGGTTTAAAAGCGGTAAGAGCACTTACTGACTTAGGCATCAAAACAAACGTCACATTGATCTTCAATGCAAACCAGGCGCTTCTTGCTGCCAGAGCAGGGGCAACGTATGTATCACCATTCCTGGGACGTTTAGATGACATCGGCCACAACGGACTTGACCTGATTTCAGACGTCAAGCAGATTTTTGACATTCACGGTCTTGAAACACAAATCATTGCGGCGTCAATCCGCCATCCGCAGCACGTGACAGAAGCCGCTTTAAGAGGGGCTCATATCGGCACAATGCCGCTGAAAGTCATTCATGCGCTCACTAAGCACCCGTTAACAGACAAAGGAATCGAACAATTCCTGGCAGACTGGAATAAATAATGCAAAGGACGGCAAACAGCTTTATGCCTGTTTGCCGCGGCCTTTGTTTTTCACCGTACTGATACAGCGGACCTTCAGATGCAAACGCCGCTTTACAGAGAAGGAATCATTGGGCTGCAGAAGCTGATATCGGAATGAAGGGTTTGCGTACTGCTTTTGCCGGATGACGACGATGTCTCTTGAGCCGGCGGGTCTCTGTGCAATTTTCGAAACCTGTGCCCCGCAAAGCTTCGCTATTTTCTTCCTGATATTTTACAATGTGTTGTATTCTTTCTCTTCGAATTGGCTAGATTTTGGACATGAGCTTTATTTGCAGAGACAGAATAAAATGACATTTTATTTAGCTCCGCAGCTATCTTCTTATGGAAGGAGACTATCATGGAAAAGTTGAATATTGCCGGCGGTGACTCGTTAAACGGTACAGTACATATCAGCGGCGCTAAAAACAGTGCTGTTGCATTAATACCTGCAACCATTTTGGCAAATTCCGAGGTGACAATTGAAGGGCTTCCAGAGATTTCAGATATTGAAACGCTGCGTGACCTGTTAAAGGAAATCGGCGGCAACGTGCATTTTGAGAATGGGGAAATGGTTGTTGACCCCACGTCGATGATCAGCATGCCGCTTCCTAACGGAAAAGTAAAAAAGCTTCGCGCGTCGTATTATTTAATGGGGGCGATGCTCGGCCGCTTCAAGCAGGCCGTCATCGGATTGCCCGGCGGTTGCCACTTGGGCCCCCGCCCGATTGACCAGCATATTAAAGGCTTTGAAGCACTTGGAGCTGAAGTAACCAATGAACAAGGCGCCATTTATTTGCGTGCTGAAAGGCTGAGAGGCGCACGCATTTATCTAGATGTCGTAAGTGTGGGGGCAACCATTAACATTATGCTTGCCGCTGTTTTGGCAGAAGGAAAAACGATCATCGAAAACGCTGCCAAGGAGCCTGAGATCATTGATGTCGCGACACTGCTTACAAGCATGGGCGCCAAAATCAAAGGTGCGGGAACCAATGTGATCCGAATCGATGGCGTGAAGGAACTGCACGGCTGCAAGCATACGATCATTCCGGACAGAATTGAGGCCGGGACATTTATGATTGCAGGGGCTGCAATGGGCAAGGAAGTCATTATCGATAATGTGATTCCCACTCATCTTGAGTCGTTAACGGCAAAGCTGAGAGAAATGGGCTATCATATCGAAACAAGCGACGACCAGCTTCTCATTGTCGGCGGGCAGAAGCACTTAAAGCCGGTTGATGTCAAAACCCTTGTATACCCGGGCTTTCCGACTGATTTGCAGCAGCCGATGACAGCACTCCTGACAAGGGCAAAAGGGACAAGCGTCGTCACGGACACCATTTACTCGGCAAGATTCAAGCACATTGATGAGCTGAGACGGATGGGTGCCAATATGAAAGTAGAAGGCAGATCTGCCATCATCACAGGTCCTGTCGAGCTTCAAGGCGCAAAAGTGAAGGCGAGTGATCTGCGTGCCGGAGCCTGTCTGGTCGTAGCCGGCCTGATGGCTGACGGCGTCACGGAAATTACGGGCTTGGAGCATATTGACCGCGGATACAGCACCCTTGAGAAGAAGCTCGAGGGGCTAGGAGCAACAATCTGGCGTGAAAGAATGACTGACGAAGAAATAGAACAGCTTCAAAATTCATAATGGTTTCTTGTGAGAGGAGATCGTGTTGAAATGGAAAGAAGTTTATCAATGGAATTGGTACGTGTGACTGAAGCTGCGGCATTGGCATCTGCAAGATGGATGGGCCGGGGGAAAAAAGATGAGGCTGATGAAGCGGCAACAAGCGCAATGAGAGACGTTTTTGATACAGTTCCGATGAAAGGAACCGTTGTGATCGGTGAAGGAGAAATGGACGAGGCGCCGATGCTGTATATCGGGGAAAAACTCGGAAACGGGTACGGCCCGCGCGTCGATGTTGCAGTTGACCCTCTTGAAGGCACAAACATCCTAGCAAGCGGCGGCTGGAACGCGCTGACGGTTATCGCGGTCGCAGACCACGGCACGCTTCTGAACGCTCCTGACATGTATATGCAAAAAATCGCAGTCGGTCCGGAAGCGGTGGGCTGTATTGATATTGAAGCACCTGTCATTGATAACCTTAAAGCGGTGGCAAAGGCGAAAAATAAGGACGTTGAGGACGTCGTTGCCACAATCTTAAACCGTGAAAGACACGCAAAAATTATTTCCGAGCTTCGTGAGGCCGGCGCCAGAATCAAATTGATCAATGATGGCGATGTCGCAGGCGCCATCAACACAGCTTTCGACCACACGGGCGTTGACATCCTGTTCGGATCAGGCGGAGCTCCTGAGGGTGTGCTTTCTGCTGTTGCGTTAAAAGCGCTGGGCGGAGAAATTATCGGTAAACTTCTTCCGCAAAGCGATGAAGAAATCACACGCTGCCACAAAATGGGCCTTGATTTAAGCAAAGTCCTCCGTATGGAAGACCTTGTGAAGGGTGATGACGCGATTTTTGCAGCTACCGGGGTAACTGACGGCGAGCTGTTAAAAGGCGTTCAATTCAAAGGCTCTGTCGGCACAACTGAAAGCTTAGTTATCCGTGCAAAATCAGGCACAGTCCGTTTCGTTGACGGCAGACACAGCCTGAAAAAGAAACCAAATCTTGTAATCCGTCCATAAAAAAAGATAAAGCGGGTGTGAGCCCGCTTTTCTTTTGCAGAAAAGAGTCAACTCTATCAATTCCGTGTCAAAACCTTATTTCAGTTGAATAATTTTTTGAAATAAGGTAAAAATAAAGAGTGCTGCGATTTTTACTGCGTAATTCCTTCTTTTAAGCACTAGGAAAGTTTCAATTTCTACCGCATACAGACGATATAAGTATTGATCTTCTCATGTTTTTGTCCTCGCTTCCTTCAAAACTCATTAAGACAATCCTTTTAACAAAAGCGCCGATCATGGGTGGAAGTGTTACCGATAGAAGTTCCTTTATGTTAAAAAAAGAATGTGCTTTGGCGGATGTTGTGCAAAAGCAGCAGATTTACATGTGCAGAGTAAGATATTGACTATGAAAAGCGTGGTGTTTTTATGAAAGACGTATCTATTTCCTCTTTGGAAAATATGAAATTAAAAGAGCTTTATGAACTTGCAAGACATTATAAAATCTCCTACTACAGCAAACTGACAAAAAAAGAACTCATTTTCGCCATTCTGAAAGCGAATGCAGAACAGGAAGATCTGCTGTTTATGGAAGGCGTTCTTGAGATCATCCAGTCTGAAGGTTTCGGCTTCCTGAGACCGATCAACTACTCTCCAAGCTCAGAAGACATTTATATCTCAGCTTCACAAATCCGCCGTTTCGATTTGCGAAACGGAGACAAAGTTTCAGGCAAGGTTCGCCCGCCAAAAGAAAATGAGCGTTACTATGGACTTTTGCACGTTGAAGCAGTGAATGGAGATGATCCTGAATCAGCAAAAGAGCGTGTGCATTTCCCGGCGCTTACACCTCTTTATCCAGATCGTCAAATGGTGCTTGAAACAAAGCCGAACTTCTTGTCTACAAGAATTATGGACATGATGGCGCCGGTCGGATTTGGACAGCGCGGTTTGATTGTTGCGCCGCCAAAAGCCGGAAAAACGATGCTGCTGAAGGAAATTGCCAACAGCATTACAGCGAATCAGCCTGAAGCAGAGCTCATCGTGCTTTTGATCGACGAAAGACCGGAGGAAGTAACCGATATCGAGCGCTCTGTAGCTGGTGATGTCGTCAGCTCAACGTTTGATGAAGTGCCGGAAAACCATATCAAAGTGGCCGAGCTTGTGCTTGAGCGCGCAATGCGTCTCGTGGAACATAAAAAAGATGTCATCATCCTGATGGACAGCATCACACGCCTTGCCCGCGCCTACAACTTAGTGATTCCGCCGAGCGGAAGAACGCTTTCCGGAGGGATTGACCCAGCAGCGTTCCACCGTCCGAAACGCTTCTTCGGGGCAGCGAGAAATATCGAAGAGGGCGGCAGCTTAACCATCCTTGCTACGGCTCTTGTCGATACAGGGTCACGTATGGATGATGTCATTTATGAAGAATTCAAGGGAACAGGCAACATGGAGCTACACCTTGACCGCTCTCTGGCAGAGCGCCGCATCTTCCCGGCTATCGATATCCGCCGTTCAGGAACGCGCAAGGAAGAGCTGCTTGTGCCTAAAGAGCATCTTGATCGTTTATGGTCGATCCGCAAAACGATGTCTGATTCACCTGATTTCGCAGAAAAATTCATGAGAAAAATGAAAAAAACCAAAACAAACCAGGAATTTTTCGATATTCTCAATCAAGAATGGAAACAGGCAAATCTATCATCTGCTAGAAGATAAATTGTATTTGCAAAAGAAGTAAATCACTGATATAATTTTCTCATATGCGTTTCGGACAATGCTCCGAAATAATAACTCTGTTTCCACACGGGATTCAGGGCGGAAGGAGATGGATACAATGAAAGCAGGAATTCATCCTAATTTCAAAAAAGCAACAGTTAAATGCGCTTGCGGAAATGAATTTGAAACAGGCTCAGTAAAAGAAGAGGTACGCGTTGAGATTTGCTCTGAATGCCACCCATTCTACACTGGCCGTCAAAAATTCGCTTCTGCTGATGGTCGTGTTGATCGCTTTAACAAAAAATACGGTCTTAAGTAATAATAGATTTTTCAACAGGCAGGAAGCAGTCTTGCCTGTTTTTTATATTGTCTAAAACACAGCTGGCAGAGAGAGGGGAGCGGAGCCTATGTACATAATGAAACAAAGCGGGTGGCTTGAGCTGATTTGCGGCAGCATGTTCTCGGGGAAATCTGAAGAGCTGATCAGAAGAGTGAAGAGAGCGACTTACGCCAAGCAGGAAGTCAGGGTATTTAAGCCTGTGATTGATAATCGCTACAGCGAAGATGCTGTTGTCTCCCATAATGGAACATCCATGACGAGCTATGCCATTTCTTCTGCTGCGGACATTTGGGATCACATCAGTGAGAGTACGGATGTGATTGCGGTTGATGAAGTGCAGTTTTTTGACCAAGACATTGTTGAGGTATTATCATCTCTTGCCGATAAAGGCTACCGTGTGATTGCAGCGGGTCTTGATATGGATTTTAGAGGAGAGCCGTTCGGTGTCGTCCCGGATATTATGGCGATTGCGGAAAGTGTGACGAAGCTGCAAGCCGTCTGTTCCGTCTGCGGATCACCGGCGAGCAGAACACAGCGCCTGATTGACGGCAAACCTGCTTCTTACGATGATCCGGTCATAAAGGTGGGCGCATCCGAATCGTATGAAGCAAGATGCAGACATCATCACGAAGTCCCAGGAAAATCTAAAAATTAACCCAAAACATGGGTAAAAAGATAGAAAGCACCGTGTGAAAACACCGGTGTTTTTTTTATATTCTGATAACATCCAATTAAAAAATTTAATTAAGTGTATTAAAAAATTAAGTAATTTTCTTCTCTTGAATTTTGATTTTGACAGGCATAAAATAACTAACGTAATGTAAATAGTTTTGAGACATTGTTCGAATAATTGTCACAAAGTCGCATAAAGATCATGATCGGTCATATTTTAGATGGGTTATTACTTAACTTGGTTAACTATTTCAAGAAAGAAGGAGATTTGCTTGAATAACATAAAAAAAACGAAAGAAGGCCACTTAGAAACAACTCTTAGAGGGAAAGAAGTTTTATCTATTCCTACTTTAAATAAAGGCGTTGCTTTTTCAGTAGAAGAAAGACAAGAACTTGGCTTAGAAGGACTTCTACCGCCAACTGTACTTTCTCTTGATCAACAAGCACAACGCGCATACGAGCAATTCCAAGCGCAGCCTGACCGCCTTCGTCAAAATGTTTACTTAAGTGATCTTGCAAACCGTAACGAAGTTCTTTTCTATAAATTGCTGAAAAACCATCTTCGAGAAATGCTTCCTGTTGTGTACACACCAACAGTTGGTGAAGCGATTCAGGAATACAGCCATGAATATAGAAGACCTCAAGGTATCTACTTGTCAATCGACAACATTGACGGTATTGAAAAAGCGTTTGAAAACCTTCATGCGACTGCAGGAGATATTGATCTTATCGTTGCTACTGACTCTGAAAGTATTCTCGGTATCGGTGACTGGGGTGTAGGCGGTATTAACATCGCAATCGGTAAATTGGCTGTTTACACTGCTGCAGCTGGTATTGACCCTAGCCGTGTTATCCCGGTTGTGCTTGATGTCGGTACGAACAACGAAAAACTTCTGAATGATCCTTTATATATTGGTAACAAGCATGAGCGTGTTCAAGGCGAACGCTATGAAGCTTTCATTGACGCTTATGTAAAAGCGGCATTGAAATTCTTCCCTAAAGCGCTTCTTCACTGGGAAGACCTTGGTAACAAAAATGCACGTAATATCATGAAAAAATACAATCATGAAATTCTTACATTTAATGATGATATCCAAGGTACAGGAGCGATCACACTTGCTGGTGTGCTTGCGGCGATGAAGAAAACTGGCGCTTCTATTAAAGATCAGCGTGTTGTTGTCTTCGGTGCTGGTTCTGCTGGTATCGGTATTGCTGACCAAATCCGCGACACAATGGTGCTTGCTGGATTATCTGAAGAAGAAGCTAACAAACGCTTCTACACACTTGATTACAGAGGCTTGCTGACTGAAGAAATCGAAGGCATCCTTGATTTCCAAAAACCTTACCTACGCAGTGCGGATGAAGTAAAAGACTGGAAGCGCGATGAAAAAGGCCAAATTCCATTCGATGAAGTGGTTCGCCAAGCGAAACCAACGATCTTGATTGGTACTTCAGGGGTTTCAGGTGCGTTCACAGAGGAAATTGTAAAAGAAATGGCATCTCACGTAGACCGTCCGGTTATCATGCCGATGTCTAACCCGACTCACCTTGCTGAAGCAGTTCCTGAAGATCTGTTCAAATGGACTGACGGAAAAGTGCTTATTGCAACAGGAAGCCCATTTGACAATGTAGAATACAACGGTGTTTCTTATGAAATCGGACAATCTAACAACGCATTCGCGTTCCCTGGTCTTGGACTTGGTTCAATTGTAGCTGAAGCGCGTATCATTACGCCTGCGATGTTTGCTGCAACTGCTGATGCGATTGCTGAAATGGTTGACTTCGAAACACCTGGAGCAGGATTGCTTCCAAGCATCGATAAGCTTCAAGAAGTTTCTATTCAAGTTGCGATTGCCGTTGCTGAAGCAGCAATTAAAGAAGGCGTAGCAAATCGTCAGCCTGAAGATGTAAAACAAGCTGTCCTTGATGCAATGTGGACACCTGAATACAAAAAAGTCATCGCGAAATAATTAGCGAGTAAATTTTTTCGTCCGAGGGAAAGCTTTTTGTAAAGCTAAAGTATACGGACATAGGATTTGGAGGAGAATATTTTGAGCATCTTAGATATCTTAATCCTCCTGGCACCGATATTCTTTGTTATTGTGCTGGGGTGGTTTGCAGGACATTTTGGAAGTTATGATGCCAAGTCGGCAAAAGGGGTAAGTACGTTAGTAACGAAATACGCACTTCCAGCTCACTTTATCGCTGGTATTTTAACAACTTCCAGAAGTGAATTTTTATCACAAGTTCCATTGATGGTTTCTTTAATTATTGGGATTGTTGGTTTCTATATCATCATTCTTTTGGTTTGCAGATTTATCTTGAAGTATGATTTAACGAACTCATCTGTATTTTCTTTGAACTCTGCACAGCCAACATTCGCATTTATGGGTATTCCTGTATTGGGAAGCTTGTTCGGGGCGAATGAAGTTGCGATTCCGATCGCGGTTACAGGTATCGTGGTAAACGCGATCCTTGATCCTCTCGCGATCATTATCGCTACTGTCGGTGAGTCTTCTAAGAAAAACGAAAAGGGCGGCGACAGCTTCTGGAAGATGACAGGAAAATCAATCCTGCATGGCCTTTGTGAGCCGCTTGCAGCTGCTCCGTTAATCAGTATGATCTTAGTGTTGGTTTTCAACTTCACTCTTCCTGAGCTGGGTGTTAAAATGCTTGATCAGCTTGGAAGCACAACATCTGGTGTTGCTCTCTTTGCTGTAGGTGTTACTGTTGGTATCCGTAAAATCAAACTCAGTATGCCAGCTATCGGTATTGCGTTACTAAAAGTTGCGGTTCAGCCTGCGTTAATGTTCCTGATTGCTCTTGCAGTCGGACTTCCAGCTGACCAAATGACAAAAGCGATCCTTCTTGTGGCATTCCCTGGTTCTGCCGTTGCAGCCATGATTGCGACTCGTTTCGAGAAACAAGAAGAAGAAACTGCGACTGCGTTTGTGGTCAGTGCGATTCTGTCATTGATTTCACTACCGATTATTATTGCGCTTACTGCGTAATCAAAAAAGCTCCCCGTAAAGGGAGCTTTTTTACTTTAGGTTTGAAATTTGAAAAGTGACAAAAGCGGTTTTTTTCTTGTTTTTGTTTTTTCAGAAGAAGCAGCAGTCTCGGGGATCGGCTGGGCGGTGAATTCTTTTATTTGTGAGGTCAGTGATTGCAGGTCTGCAAGGATGTCATCAATTTCTCTGCGGTGCTGAAGCAGCTGATAAGATACACCCTCATCGGCTTTTTGTTTTAGCTGGCGTTCCAGTTCCCCGATCCTTACCAGCAGCTCGTTTTCGTCCTGCTTTTGCTGTAAAAGGGCGCCGAGCTTCTGTTCGAGCTGTTCGATTCTCCGTTCTGTGTCGCCATTTGTTTTTTGGACAAGGAAGCCTGTGCGCTTTTTAGTGCTTTGCGGCACATGAATATCCTGAATCGCCGTGCCTTCAGAAATTTGTTTTTGAACAGATTTTAGAACCTTTACATCTTCTGCCGTAAACGAATAGTGTCCAAGCTCATTGCGTTCGGCCGGAAGATTCAGCTGCTTCACCCACCGCTGCACCGTTTTTGCGGAGACGCCGAGTTCACTTGCTACCATATTTGTATTCATGATCCCATACCTCCTTTTTAGCTAGGTATTCGACCATAGAATGCGGTTCCCTTCCTATTAGACAAAACAAGAAAAGATTCGGCAAAGAAAGTGGGTATCTCCTTTTTTTCTTCAAAAACCGTTACTGTTCATACAGCTCTAAAGGAAGCTGGTCCGGATCAAAAAAGAAGGTGAAACGCTTGCCGGTCAGCGGATCTATTCTGATCGGCTCTGTTTCGATTCCTTTTTCATGAAGCTTCTGAACCGCCTTATCCAAGCTGCTGACTGTGAAGGCAAGGTGGCGCAGGCCTGCAGCTTCAGGCCGGGTTTGGCGCGCGGGCGGATCGGGAAACGAGAACAGCTCAATGACATACGTGCCGTTAAGCGACAAATCAAGCTTATAGGAGCCGCGCTCTTCGCGGTACGTTTCTTGAATGACTTGAAAACCAAGCTTATGTACGTAGAAAGCTTTCGACTTTTCATAATCTGAACATATGATTGCAATGTGATGTATGGATTTCAGCAACATCATCCCTCCTCGATTCCCAGTATAGCAGAGGAGGCTTTTCAAGCTGGGATTGAAATGCTTTTGACTGGGGTTAATCACTATACTATAATGAGAATGTTACGCACAGGAAAACAGAGGTGAAGACCGTGTTAGACCGTTTAAAGTCAATCGAAGAACGATACGAAAAATTAAATGAGCTTTTAAGCGATCCAGAAGTAGTCAACGATCCGAAAAAGCTAAGAGAATATTCAAAAGAGCAATCTGATATACAAGAAACAGTTGACGTATATAGACAATACAGAGATGCGTCAGAACAGCTGGCTGATGCAAAAGCGATGCTAGAAGAGAAGCTGGACGCTGAGATGCGCGACATGGTGAAGGAAGAGATTTCTGAACTTCAGAAGGAAACGGAAACACTGTCAGAACGCCTGAAAGTGCTCCTGATCCCGAAAGATCCTAATGACGACAAAAACGTTATCATGGAGATCCGCGGAGCTGCGGGAGGCGAGGAAGCCGCTTTATTCGCGGGCAGCCTGTACAGAATGTATTCCCGTTATGCCGAGCTTCAAGGTTGGAAAACAGAGGTCATGGAAGCGAGTGTAACCGGAACCGGCGGCTACAAAGAGATCATCTTTATGATTACGGGAAGCGGCGCATATTCTAAACTCAAATATGAAAACGGCGCCCACCGCGTACAGCGTGTTCCGGAAACAGAATCAGGCGGCCGTATCCATACATCAACTGCAACAGTAGCATGTCTTCCTGAGGCAGAAGAGGTAGAGGTTGACATTCATGAGAAGGATATCCGAGTCGATACGTTTGCATCAAGCGGACCGGGCGGACAAAGCGTTAACACAACAATGTCTGCCGTTCGTCTGACGCATTTGCCGACAGGTGTTGTTGTATCATGCCAGGATGAAAAATCTCAAATCAAGAACAAAGAAAAAGCAATGAAGGTTCTCCGTGCCAGAATCTATGATAAATTTCAGCAGGAAGCCCAAGCTGAATATGATCAAACACGGAAATCAGCAGTTGGATCAGGTGACCGCTCTGAGCGTATCCGCACATACAACTTCCCGCAAAACCGTGTGACGGATCACAGAATCGGCCTGACGATTCAAAAGCTTGATCAGATTCTTGAAGGAAAACTTGACGAAGTGGTTGAAGCGCTGATTGTTGAAGATCAGGCAAGCAAGCTTCAGCAGTCGGAAGGTTAAGATGAAGACGATATTTGAAGCCCTGAAATGGGCTTCTTCTTATTTAACCGAAGCGGGAAGAGAAGAAAATGCGGCTGAGCTTCTTTTGCTTTATGATACCGGAATGGACAGAAGCAAGCTGCTCGCCAGCTTACAGGAACCGATTGGCGAAGACGAACTGTATCGCTTTACGCGTCACGTTGAGATGCATAAAGAGGGCGTCCCGGTTCAGTACATTATCGGAAAAGAGTTTTTTTACGGACGGGAATTTATGGTGAATGATGACGTGCTGATCCCGCGGCCGGAAACAGAAGAGGTTGTCTATCATCTGCTTGAAAAATATCGGCATGTCTTTTCGGAAGACGGGCGGCTTGATGTCGTTGACGTCGGGACAGGAAGCGGCGCGATAGCCGTCACGCTTGCGCTTGAAAACAAAAACTTTTCTGTTTCGGCGGTTGATATTTCAAAAGAAGCGCTGCAAGTCGCCTCTGCCAATGCGGAAAAGCTCGGAGCGGATGTGCGCTTTTATCAGGGCGATTTGCTTGAGCCTTTTATTAAGGCAGGAAAAAAAGCGGATATTGTCGTCTCAAATCCTCCTTATATTTCAGAGGAAGAAATGGCTGATCTATCAGAGATTGTCCGTTTTCATGAGCCGCTGCACGCCCTCACTGATAGCGGAGACGGGCTGAAATTTTATAAGCGGTTTATGGATGACATCCCGCTTGTCATGAAGGAGAAAGTGTTTGTCGTTTTTGAAATCGGATGGAAACAGGGCGAAGCGGTCAAAGAGCTGATCCTCAAGGCGTTTAAACATGCAGAAGTGGAAGTGCTGAAAGATATTAACGGAAAAGACAGAACCATATGCGCTGTGATTCATAAAAATAAATAAGCAGCTTGCTGGCGAGTTGATGAATCAAGCTGTTTTAACACCAGCAAAGGGGATGTAAAGGATGAAAAAGGCCCTGACAGCAGGAATCTTGTTCATTGCGATTGAGAGCATGATTGGCACCATTTTTCCGCAGGCTCTTTCATATGAAGCGATTTTTGGCGTTGCGTCTCTCGTTTTGATTGGGCTCGCGATCATCACATCGGGTTTGGCTGTAAGCGGAAGTGATCAGCGGGCAAACTACCATTCAGAAACCAAAGAAGGCCGTACATCCCGCTTGAAAATGGCGGCTGCTTTCTTTGTCGCGGCGATACCTTCTATTCTATGTTATTTGCTGACGGTTTTGTTTTAATGAAAAAGGAAGCCTCTTAGGCTTCCTTTTTTTGGAGTAAAACAGAATCCCATATCCAATAGACAAGAGCTGTTAATACAGCGAAAAGATAGAAGGCCATATTTTGAAGCAGAGATTGTCCCGAAGGCTGCAGCACGCCAAAAATGATCGCGTTGGCAATAAAAGCTGCTACAAGGTAATACAGCAGATACAAAGGGCTGAACCGTTTCGGCTTTTTATTCATCATGAATTGAAGCGGCAGCGCGAATATCAAATAAGGAAATAGAAAATAAAATGCCATCGTTATGAGAGCGGCAATGATGAATGAATGGATATAAATAATTGAATAAAGAACCGACATCGTGAAGGCTGATAACAGCACTGTATAATTATATTTCATCTTTAAACCTCCTAAAACACTATCGTACCATAAATAAGATTAACAGCTTGCTAGATTTTTTTCACTCTGCACGTTTACCCCGGGCTCTCCTTGTCCATAATAGGGCTAGAAACAAAGCACGGAGAGGAACGGTGGGGACCGATGAAAAAAACAGTAATCATTTGTATATATATCTTTCTTTTATTATCCGGAGCACTTGTAGGGCTGGCAAAAGAAGAGACGGCACAGCAATCAGAAAATCAGCCGGTGGTCATACCGGATGAGGCGATTCGCCTGAGAATATTGGCAAACAGCGATAGTAATCAGGACCAGCAATTAAAGCGGCATATCAGAGACGCGGTCAATAAAGAAATCACAACCTGGGTAGAGGATATCACTTCTATAGAAGAAGCGCGGCGTGTGATTCGGTCAAAGCTGCCTGAAATCAAAGAAATTGCAAAGGAAACAATGGAGGAAGAAGGAGCAAACCAATCGATATCCGTTGATTTTGACAAAATCTCATTTCCGACAAAGCTTTACGGCAATATGGTATATCCCGCTGGCGAGTATGAAGCGATTCTGATTACGCTTGGAAACGGAGACGGCGCCAACTGGTGGTGTGTGCTGTTCCCGCCGCTCTGCTTTCTCGATTTTTCTAACGGGGAAGCCGTAAAAGAACAAGAAGATCAAGAAGCCTCAAAAAAGCAGACTGAAAAAGTGCTTGAGAACGTAACCGCTAAAGCGGAAAAAGCCAAAAAAGAAGAGAAGGAAGAGAATGAAGACGGCACAGAAGTGAAATTCTTCTTAGTCGAATGGATTTCCGACCTTTTTTCCTAATCACCTGGTCTAAAAATAGATTTGCCTCATAGATTGGAAGAAAGAATGCAAAAACGGGGTGAACGGATGTTTTATCAACTGCGGGTGGCAAGGGAAAAAGACGGAGATGTGCTCGAGGAATTTCTAAAACAGGCGAAAACCAATTATGAAGGCGTGAAAGAAGGCTTCACCCAGTTTCTTATGCTGGAGGACAGCGAGAAAAACATTGCGGGATGTCTCGGAATTGAAAAAATCAGCTGTGATCAAGGGCTGCTGCGATCACTTGTGATATCGGACAAGCTTCACCAAGGCCATATTGTGACGCTCTTTCAGAGCATGGAACTGCTGTGCGAAAAGCATCAGATCAAAACAGTATACTTAATAGCGAATCAGCATTCCTCTGCTGATTTCCTGACGGCCATGGGGTTTGAACGAGCTGAAAGTGTACCGGAAGAGCTGTTTTCTTCTGATCATTTCTGTGAATCGCGGCAAACAGAAGGGGCCGTCTTGATGAAAAAAGCGTCTGGATCAGTTTGATTTATACACATACTTATCCACTTCTTCATTAGCGTTGTCCACAATTTGTGGATAACGCTTGTTTTATTACAGGACATCTTTTATACTTTCAAAAGGATTACACGCGTAAAACTATCGTTTTATTGTTGTGAATAAGGAGTTTGGTCAGAAATGAAAACGAAAAGATGGTTTGTGGATGTAACTGATGAGTTATCCACAAATGATCCGCAAATTGCACAAGCAGCCGCTTTGCTCCGGGAAAATGAGGTTGTTGCGTTCCCGACAGAAACGGTATACGGCCTCGGCGCAAACGCGAAAAGCACAGATGCCGTCAAAAAAATATATGAAGCGAAAGGGCGGCCGAGCGATAATCCCCTGATTGTCCACATTGCGGACATTAGCCAGCTTGATGATTTAACGGGTCCAGCGCCGGAAAAAGCGAAAACATTGATAAAACGGTTTTGGCCGGGAGCACTCACGCTCATTCTACCTTGCAAACCTGGTGCACTCTCACCTCGTGTAACGGCAGGGCTTGAAACGGTTGCCATTCGAATGCCGGATCATCCGCTTGCTCTTGCGTTGATTCGCGAGTCGGGGTTGCCGATTGCAGCACCGAGCGCCAATCTATCAGGGAAGCCAAGTCCGACAAAGGCGGAACATGTGGCCTATGACTTGGATGGCCGCATAGCCGGAATTATGGACGGAGGCCCTACCGGGATTGGGGTCGAATCAACCGTACTTTCATGTGCTGGCGACATCCCTGTTCTCCTGCGCCCAGGCGGCATTACGAAAGAACAAATTGAAGCGGAGATCGGACCGATCCTTGTGGATAAAGGGCTCAGCGATCAAAATGAGAAGCCGATTTCCCCGGGGATGAAATACACACATTACGCGCCGACAGCGCCGCTAGCGATTTGCGAAGGTAGCCCGGAGCGCATTCAGCTTCTCATTCAAGAATATCAACAGGGCGGCAGACGGGTCGGTGTCCTGACGACAGAAGAAAACGCGGGCGTTTATTCCGCTGATTATGTGAAGAGCTGCGGCAGACGGGCTCAGCTTGAGACTGTTGCGGCAGGGCTGTATGATGCTTTACGCAGCTTTGATGAGAAGAAGGTGGATTTTATTATCGCAGAATCCTTTCCGGACACTGGCGTCGGACTCGCCATTATGAACAGGCTGATGAAAGCCGCCGGAGGAAGAGTGATTCGCTGAACACAGTCAGATGTTCTAACCCTTTTTGGACACGCATAGGCTAAAAAAGCGGGGCGTGTCCAAGGGGGTTATTTATGTATGTCGGATTTGTTCATAGGCGAACTGATTACATTAAGCATCATGGCGTTTGCTTTAGGGATGGATGCTTTTTCTGTCGGTCTCGGAATGGGCATGGTCAAACTCAGAAAAAAGCAGATATTCTATATTGGTTTTATCATCGGCCTCTTTCACGTTATCATGCCTCTCGGGGGGATGGCGGCCGGTAACATGCTGTCAGGGCTCCTCGGCGTGTTAGCGGTTTATATCGGGGGTTCGTTGCTTTTTGTTCTTGGGGTTCAAATGCTTATGGCTTCTTTTAAACAGTCAGAAGAACGACTTATGTCGCCGGCAGGGCCGGGCTTATTGCTGTTTGCCGTCGGCGTCAGCCTTGACAGCTTCTCCGTCGGTTTGAGCTTGGGGATATACGGCTCGCATCCGCTCCTCACAATTACCTTGTTTGGGCTGTTCAGCATGATTTTGACATGGCTGGGCCTGCTGATCGGAAAACAAGTGCAGTCATGGCTTGGCACATACAGCGAAGCGCTCGGGGGCATCATATTAATCGCATTCGGCCTAAAGCTGCTTTTGCCAATTTAATATACCAATAAAAGAAACGAAGTCGCCGTTTCTTTTTTCTTCATATATAATAGAGAAAAATAAGGGGTGACTGACATGAACATTATTTTTGTCTGTACTGGAAATACGTGCCGCAGCCCAATGGCTGAGGCGCTTTTTAAATCAATTGCAGAAGCGGAAGGGCTGAATGTCAGTGTCCGCTCGGCAGGCGTGTTTGCTTCGCCTAATGCGAGAGCGACGCCTCATGCAGTCGAAGCGCTGTTTGAAAAACACATTGCCCTTAATCATGTATCTTCTCCATTAACTGAAGAACATATGGAAGCGGCTGATTTGGTTCTGGCTATGACCCATCAGCACAAACAGATCATTGTCAGCCATTTTGGACGTTATCGTGATAAAGTATTTACGCTAAAAGAATACGTCACAGGCAGCTATGGGGATGTCATTGATCCGTTTGGTGGCTCAATTGACATCTATAAACAAACGAGAGATGAGCTTGAAGATCTTCTTCGGCAGCTGGCAAAACAGCTGAAAAAAGACAGCAGGTAAGTTGTCAGAAAATCTGCAAACAGGTCATTTGCAAATCCTGCGTGAAGGAGTAGAATATAGTGAAAAGCACATCATATGGTGTGAATCAAAGAGCGGACAGGCTGCGCGGTCAACAAAGCGGGCGGGCCGCATCACACACGCTGGGGAGGAAAAGCTGATGAAAGTAGCCATAGCATCGGATCATGGCGGCGTTCACATTCGAAATGAAATCAAAGAGTTAATGGACGAATTGCAAATTGAATATATTGATATGGGCTGTGACTGCGGCAGCGGATCTGTCGATTATCCGGATTATGCTTTTCCGGTGGCCGAAAAAGTGGTTAGCGGCGAAGTTGACAGAGGCATTTTAATTTGCGGGACAGGAATCGGCATGAGCATTTCCGCTAATAAAGTCAAAGGCATCCGCTGCGCGCTGGCGCATGATACATTCAGCGCAAAGGCGACGAGAGAGCATAATGACACAAACATCCTCGCGATGGGTGAACGGGTGATCGGCCCCGGTTTGGCGCGGGAAATCGCAGAAATCTGGCTGACTACTGAGTTTACCGGCGGAAGACATCAAAAGCGCATCGGGAAAATCTCAGATTATGAAGAGAAAAACCTGTAGGGGTGCTGTTCGATGAGTGAGATCAAACAAACGTGGAAGACGATGCTGTCTGAGTTTCAGGAACAAGCAGGATTGAAACAAGATCAGCTCTTTGTCCTTGGATGCAGCACGAGTGAAGTGGCCGGCAGCCGGATCGGAACATCGGGCAGCGAAGACATCGCGGAAAGCATCTACAGCGGACTTGCTGACCTTAAGAAAATAACGGGTATCCATCTGGCATTTCAATGCTGTGAGCATTTGAACAGAGCGCTTGTAGTTGAAGAGGAAACGGCTCAGCTGTTCAGGCTTCCGGCCGTTTCTGCTGTACCAGTTCCAAAAGCGGGCGGGGCGATGGCTGCTTATGCGTTTAAGCAGATGAAGTCTCCTGTTCTTGTCGAAACCATTCAGGCTGATGCCGGAATAGACATCGGCGATACGTTTATCGGCATGCATCTGAAGCCGGTAGCTGTCCCTGTGCGTGTTGCTCAAAACAGTCTCGGGGCAGCACATGTGACATTAGCGCGCACGCGGCCAAAACTGATCGGCGGAGTGCGGGCGGTTTATGGGTGCGAATGAAAGGACTGCGTGGCCAGTCTTTTCTTTTATTTTTAAGGCAGTAAAATAAATCCCGAACTTTAATTTAAATTTAAGTTATCAATATTCGTTTTTACCAATAAAAATTTTGATTTTTTAAAAATAATCTTTTACATCGGCCTAAAAAACCATGTACAATAGTGGTGGTAAAAACAAAGAACAGGATACGGATAGGAGAGGATCTCGCTGATGAAACATTTACCTGCGCAAGACGAACAAGTGTTTAACGCCATTAAAAATGAGCGTGAACGCCAACAGACTAAGATCGAATTGATTGCTTCTGAGAACTTTGTAAGTGAAGCGGTTATGGAAGCACAAGGATCTGTTTTGACAAATAAATATGCTGAAGGATATCCGGGCAAACGCTACTACGGCGGATGTGAGCACGTCGATGTTGTTGAAGATATCGCTCGTGACCGCGCGAAAGAGATCTTTGGAGCGGAGCATGTAAACGTTCAGCCGCATTCAGGCGCACAAGCAAACATGGCAGTGTACTTCACGATTTTGGAGCAAGGCGATACTGTACTTGGGATGAACCTCTCCCACGGCGGCCATTTAACACACGGAAGTCCAGTCAACTTCAGCGGTGTTCAATATAACTTTGTTGAGTATGGCGTAGATAAAGAAACTCAATATATTGATTACGATGACGTGCGTGAAAAAGCCCTTGCCCATAAGCCGAAGCTTATCGTAGCAGGAGCAAGTGCGTATCCTCGTACAATCGACTTTAAGAAATTCCGTGAAATTGCTGATGAAGTCGGCGCTTACTTCATGGTGGATATGGCGCATATCGCAGGACTTGTTGCGGCAGGCCTTCATCCAAACCCGGTTCCTTACGCTGATTTCGTTACAACAACAACACATAAAACACTTCGCGGACCTCGTGGCGGTATGATCCTTTGCCGTGAAGAGTTCGGCAAGAAAATTGATAAATCGATCTTCCCTGGAATTCAAGGCGGCCCGCTGATGCACGTTATTGCCGCAAAAGCTGTTTCATTCGGCGAAGTATTGCAGGACGATTTCAAAACATATGCACAAAACGTCATTTCAAATGCAAAACGCCTGGCTGAAGCGTTAACGAAAGAGGGCATCCAGCTCGTTTCAGGCGGAACTGACAACCACCTGATCCTTGTTGACCTTCGTTCTCTCGGACTGACAGGTAAGGTTGCAGAGCATGTGCTTGATGAAATCGGTATTACGTCTAACAAAAACGCAATTCCATACGATCCGGAAAAACCTTTCGTAACAAGCGGTATCCGTCTTGGTACAGCTGCTGTGACAAGCCGCGGTTTTGACGGAGATGCATTGGATGAAGTCGGTGCCATCATTGCGCTTGCATTGAAAAACCACGAAGATGAAGGAAAACTTGAAGAAGCAAGACAGCGCGTAGCTGCTCTGACTGGCAAGTTCCCTCTATATAAAGAATTAGATTACTAAGATTGAAAAACCCGCTCGGGCTTATGCCCGGCGGGTTTTTTGACGATGTCCTTGAAACTCAATGTCTTTTTTTGTAGAATCAATAGAAGTGTGAAATTGTCGATGGGACAATAAAAAAGGAGCTGAAACACTGTATGGGAAAGGTTTATGTATTTGATCATCCTTTAATTCAGCACAAGCTGACATATATTCGGAATGTAGAGACAGGCACGAAGGATTTTAGAGAGCTTGTAGACGAAGTAGCCACGCTTATGGCGTTTGAAATTACCCGTGATCTCCCTCTAGAGGAAGTGGATATCAACACACCGGTTCAGACTGCGAAATCGAAAGTCATCTCAGGGAAAAAACTCGGTGTTGTTCCTATTCTCAGAGCAGGTTTAGGAATGGTTGAAGGCATCTTAAAACTGATCCCTGCGGCAAAAGTGGGACATGTCGGTCTGTACCGTGATCCTGAAACCTTAAAACCCGTGGAATACTATGTGAAGCTTCCTTCTGATGTGGAAGAGCGTGAATTCATCGTGGTTGACCCGATGCTGGCTACAGGCGGTTCCGCAGTTGAAGCGATTAACAGCCTGAAAAAACGCGGTGCGAAAAACATCCGTTTCATGTGTCTCGTAGCTGCGCCTGAAGGTGTGGAAGAATTGCAGAAGCATCATTCAGACGTGGATATTTACATCGCGGCCCTTGATGAAAAATTAAATGAAAAAGGTTATATCGTTCCCGGTCTCGGAGATGCAGGAGACCGTATGTTTGGAACAAAATAAAAGGAAAACTCCCGAAAGGGGGTTTCTTTTTTTATCCAGTTATTTGCTATTCGGTGAATCTGTATACAATTATAGGTGAAAATGTGAACATTCTGTGGAGACGTAAAGTATAAAAAGTTTTTTAACTTTAAACAGATTGACACATGTTAGGGGCTATTGTATGCTAAACGAGGGTATTATGAGAAGGTTTTCATAGCTTTCATTATAGTCCTCATCCTCAATGTAAATCCTCTCAGCAAACCCGTATTATGAGGATTTATTTAAGCGAATGAAACAGCATCCCTGCAAGGCTTGCGGATGAATGATTTTTTCGAACAGGCCCGTTTTGCCGGACAAAAAAGGTCTTCTACTAGGGTTAACCGCTGATTTATGCCGTATCTAAGCTATACATTATTTTTTCATCAGGAGACAGATAATTGATGGACGATCCCAAGCTTACATTTAGCAGACAACGCAAATACTTATTGTTCATTTTGGCAGTGTATGTACTGGGTTATGGTTTAACAGCGTATAAAACCGTTTTTTTAGGCCTTATTCTGGGAACTGTTTTCAGTTTGTTTAATTTTTTACTGCTCGTCAGGAGAATGAACGCCTTTGACAGAGCCGTTGAGAAAGGAAAGTCCATACGATCTCTTGGGAGCGCAGCGCGGTGGTGCAATGCGATTCTTGCTGCGGCTGTCGCCTATAAAAATCCCGAGCATTTTCATATGGCAAGTACAGTTATTGGATTAATGACAATATACCCTGTCATTATGATAGATTCCTTTATCCAGCTTAAACGTTCATCAATGGAAGAGAGGTGAAAACCCTTTGAATCATGAATACAGAACTATTGAATTTCTAGGTCTTACTTTTAATCTGACAAACATTCTGATGATTACTGTGGCGAGTGTGATTGTTTTATTGATTGCTATATTAACGACAAGAACGCTTTCGATCCGTCCCGGAAAAGCCCAGAATTTTATGGAATGGGTTGTTGATTTCGTCCGCAATATTATCGGCAGTACAATGGATTTGAAAACAGGGGCTAACTTCTTGGCACTTGGTGTCACATTGCTGATGTACATATTTGTGTCGAATATGCTGGGGCTGCCGTTCTCTATTACAATCGGACATGAGCTCTGGTGGAAATCTCCGACAGCCGATCCTGCCATTACATTAACGCTAGCCGTGATGGTTGTTGCTTTATCCCATTACTATGGTGTGAAGATGAAAGGACTCAAGGAATATTCCAAAGACTATTTAAGACCTGTTCCATTCATGCTCCCGATGAAAATTATCGAAGAGTTTGCGAATACGCTGACTCTCGGGTTGCGGCTTTATGGTAACATCTTCGCCGGTGAGATTCTTCTCGGCCTGCTTGCGGGATTGGCGACAAGCCATTATTCACAAAGCGTGGCTCTCGGTCTTGTCGGTACACTCGGCGCCATTCTGCCGATGCTGGCATGGCAGGCATTCAGTTTATTTATAGGTGCCATCCAAGCGTTTATCTTTACAATGCTGACGATGGTGTACATGTCTCATAAAATCAGTCATGATCATTAAAACATTATATCCAAACGGATAACATTTTAAAGGAGGAACTTTTTCATGAATTTAATAGCAGCTGCGATTGCAATTGGTTTAGGCGCACTTGGTGCAGGTATTGGTAACGGTTTGATTGTTTCACGTACGGTAGAGGGGATTGCCCGTCAGCCGGAAGCAGGTAAAGAACTTAGAACTCTTATGTTCATGGGTATCGCATTAGTTGAAGCCCTTCCTATTATCGCTGTCGTTATCGCATTCTTAGCGTTCTTTGGCTAAGCATAAAAGCCTTATATGAACTAAAAATGGCGAAGATCATTCCAAGAGAACCTTCGCCATTGCTTTATGTCTGATAAGCATCCCGCCTTGCCGGCTGAAAAGAGACAAGTGCGGCTGCTGGATCAGCAAAGAAAAACCTGCAGAAGGGAGTTGCCGTAGTAGATGTCTCAATTACCACTTGAACTAGGATTTTCGTTTAACGGCGGAGATATCCTGTTCCAACTGTTAGCTATGTTAATCTTATTAGCGCTTCTGAAGAAATACGCTTTAGGGCCGCTATTAAACATAATGAAACAGCGTGAAGACCACATCGCTGGAGAAATTACGTCTGCTGAAGAAAAAAATAAAGAAGCGCAGCAGCTGATTGAAGAGCAGCGCGTTCTTTTAAAAGAAGCAAGACAGGAATCCCAAACTCTTATCGAAAACGCAAAGAAACTGGGAGATAAGCAAAAAGAAGAGATTATTCAGGCTGCGCGTGCAGAATCTGAACGTCTGAAAGAAGCAGCAAGAACTGAAATCGTTAAGGAAAAAGAACAGGCGGTTTCTGCTCTCCGTGAGCAAGTAGCGTCTCTTTCTGTCATGATTGCGTCGAAAGTGATCGAAAAAGAACTGGATGAACAAGCTCAAGAGAAATTGATCCAGGACTATCTTAAAGAGGTAGGAGAAAGCCGATGAGTGGATCAGCTGTCTCAAAACGATATGCGTCAGCTCTTTTTGATATTGCCAATGAGTCCGCTCAGCTGAATCAAGTAGAAGAAGAGCTAACCGTTGTAAAACAAGTATTTCAAAATGAAAAAGCGCTTAATGATGTGTTAAACCATCCGAAGGTGCCGGCTGCGAAGAAAAAAGAGCTGATTCAGAATGCATTTGGCTCTTTGTCACAGTCCGTGCTCAATACGATTTTTCTTTTGATTGACCGCCATCGGGCAGCGATTGTGCCTGATCTCACAGATGAGTTTATTAAACTCGCAAATGAGGCTCGTCAAACAGAAGACGCAATCGTATATTCAGTGAAACCGCTGACGGATGCGGAGATTTCATCATTATCACAAGTGTTTGCAAATAAAGCCGGAGTCGCTTCACTTAGAATCAGAAATGAAGTGCAGACGGATTTAATAGGCGGCATTAAAGTCCGCATTGGAAACCGGATTTTTGACGGCAGCGTAAGCGGAAAGCTTCAGCGCATTGAACGTCAACTAGCCGGGGAAAATCGATAGAAGGGGTGAAACCTAAGTGAGCATCAAAGCTGAAGAGATTAGCACGCTGATAAAACAGCAAATACAAAATTATCAATCTGATATTGAAGTTCAAGACGTAGGTACAGTCATCCAAGTCGGTGACGGTATTGCTCGTGTACACGGCCTTGACAACTGTATGGCCGGTGAACTTGTCGAGTTTTCAAACGGTGTTTTGGGTATGGCTCAAAACCTTGAAGAATCAAACGTAGGTATCGTCATCTTAGGACCTTTCAGTGAGATCCGTGAGGGAGACGAAGTAAAAAGAACAGGCCGCATCATGGAGGTTCCTGTCGGTGAGGAACTAATCGGCCGTATTGTGAACCCATTAGGTCAGCCGGTAGACGGACTTGGCCCGATCCTCACAAGCAAAACTCGTCCGATCGAAAGCCCTGCACCAGGCGTTATGGACCGTAAATCCGTTCATGAACCGCTTCAAACTGGTATTAAAGCGATCGATGCACTGATCCCAATCGGACGCGGCCAGCGTGAACTGATCATCGGTGACCGTCAAACAGGTAAAACATCTGTTGCGATCGATGCGATCCTGAACCAAAAAGACCAAGACATGATCTGCGTATACGTTGCGATCGGTCAAAAAGAATCAACAGTCCGCGGCGTAGTAGAAACATTGCGTAAGCACGGCGCGCTTGATTATACAATCGTTGTAACGGCGTCTGCGTCACAGCCGGCACCGCTTCTGTACCTGGCTCCGTATGCAGGGGTTACAATGGCAGAAGAATTTATGTACAACGGCAAGCACGTTCTTGTTGTATACGATGATCTTTCTAAACAAGCGGCTGCTTACCGTGAGCTGTCCTTGCTTCTTCGCCGTCCGCCAGGCCGTGAAGCGTTCCCTGGGGATGTATTCTACCTTCATTCCCGTCTGCTTGAGCGTGCAGCAAAGCTTAGCGACGCGAAAGGCGCAGGATCAATTACAGCTCTGCCGTTCGTAGAAACACAAGCCGGAGATATCTCTGCTTATATTCCGACGAACGTAATTTCCATCACCGACGGACAGATCTTCCTGCAATCTGATTTGTTCTTCTCAGGCGTACGTCCAGCGATCAATGCCGGATTGTCTGTATCCCGTGTCGGCGGTTCAGCGCAAATTAAAGCGATGAAAAAAGTATCAGGAACTTTGCGTCTTGACCTTGCATCATACCGTGAGCTGGAAGCATTCGCTCAATTCGGATCTGACCTCGACCAGGCGACTCAGGCGAAACTGAACCGCGGTGCGCGTACAGTTGAAGTGCTGAAGCAGGATCTGAACAAGCCGCTTCCGGTTGAAAAGCAAGTAGCCATTCTTTATGCGCTGACAAAAGGACATCTTGATGATATTCCTGTAGCGGATATCAGACGTTTTGAAGAAGAGTACTACATGTACCTTGACCAAAACCATAAAGAACTGCTTGACGGAATTGCGAAAACAGGAAACCTTCCTGCTGATGAAGACTTCAATGCTGCAATCGAAGGCTTCAAACGCACATTTGCACCAAGCAACTAACTCGAATGCTGATGAGAGAAAAAGGTTCTCTTTTTCTCTCTTTTTACGCAGATGAAGAGAAAAGGTGGTGAAATCTTTGGCCTCATTACGCGATATTAAGTCAAGGATCACGTCAACAAAAAAAACGAGCCAGATTACAAAAGCCATGCAGATGGTATCTGCGGCTAAGCTGAATCGTGCAGAAAACAACGCAAAATCATTTGTGCCATATATGGATAAGATCCAAGAGGTTGTGTCAAATGTCGGGAGAGTTTCCGGCAACGTAAAGCATCCGATGCTTCTCAGCAGAGAAGTGAAAAAGACGGCATACCTTGTCATTACGTCTGACCGCGGTCTTGCCGGCGCTTTTAACAGTTCGGTTTTACGAAGTGCTTATCAGGCCATGCAAGAACGTCATCAGTCTAAGGATGAGTATGCGGTGATCGTCATCGGAAGAGTAGGCCGTGATTTCTTTAAGAAACGTGAGATTCCGATCATTTCTGAGTTAACAGGACTTGGAGATGAAGTAACGTTTACAGAAATTAAGGACCTTGCCCGACAAACGATCCAAATGTTTATAGATGGTGCGTTTGATGAATTGCACCTTGTGTATAACCATTTCGTCAGCGCCATTTCTCAAGAAGTAACGGAGAAAAAACTTCTGCCGTTATCTGATTTGGGCAGCGGCGGCGGAAAGAGAACGGCGTCTTATGAATTTGAACCGTCTGAAGAGGAGGTTCTGGAGGTTTTGCTTCCTCAATATGCAGAAAGCTTAATCTTTGGTGCGCTTCTTGACAGTAAAGCAAGTGAGCACGCTGCAAGAATGACGGCGATGAAAAACGCGACAGACAACGCGAAGGAACTTATCGATTCACTTTCGCTTTCTTACAACCGCGCTCGCCAAGCAGCCATCACACAAGAAATTACGGAAATTGTCGGCGGAGCAGCCGCTTTAGAATAGAAAGATTTTGTCAGGAGGGATAGCGATGAAGAAAGGACGCGTTAGCCAGGTATTAGGACCGGTCGTCGACGTGCGTTTTGAAGACGGTCATTTGCCTGAAATTTATAATGCGATTAAAATTTCACAGCCAGCTGCAAGTGAAAATGAAGTAGGTATTGATTTAACGCTTGAGGTCGCTCTTCATTTAGGCGATGATACAGTCCGTACAATCGCAATGGCATCTACGGATGGTGTTCAGCGCGGAATGGAAGCTGTTGATACAGGAGCACCAATCTCAGTACCAGTTGGTGATGTAACACTCGGCCGTGTATTTAACGTACTCGGAGAAAATATTGATTTGAATGAGCCAGTCCCTGCGGATGCGAAAAAGGATCCGATTCACAGACAGGCGCCTTCATTTGATCAGCTTTCAACAGAAGTTGAAATTCTTGAAACAGGTATTAAAGTTGTTGACTTGCTTGCTCCATACATCAAGGGCGGTAAGATCGGATTATTCGGCGGTGCCGGTGTAGGTAAAACCGTATTAATCCAGGAATTAATCAACAACATCGCGCAAGAGCACGGCGGTATCTCTGTATTCGCCGGTGTAGGGGAGCGTACTCGTGAAGGGAACGACCTTTTCTACGAAATGAGCGACTCTGGCGTAATCAACAAAACAGCCATGGTATTTGGACAAATGAACGAGCCGCCGGGCGCACGTATGCGTGTTGCTTTGACAGGCCTTACAATGGCTGAGCACTTCCGTGATGTACAAGGACAGGACGTACTGTTCTTTATCGATAACATTTTCCGTTTCACACAAGCGGGTTCAGAGGTTTCAGCCCTTCTTGGCCGTATGCCTTCAGCGGTTGGTTATCAGCCGACGCTTGCAACTGAAATGGGTCAGCTCCAAGAGCGTATCACGTCTACTAACGTTGGATCAGTTACATCTATCCAGGCGATCTACGTGCCTGCCGATGACTACACTGACCCGGCGCCGGCAACTACGTTCGCTCACTTGGATGCGACAACAAACCTTGAGCGTAAGTTAACTGAAATGGGTATTTACCCTGCGGTTGATCCGTTGGCTTCTACATCTCGCGCCCTTGCTCCTGAAATTGTCGGAGAAGAGCATTATGCGGTTGCCCGTGAAGTACAGTCAACACTTCAGCGTTACAAAGAGCTTCAAGATATCATTGCGATTCTCGGTATGGATGAATTGAGTGATGAAGACAAGCTTGTCGTTCAACGCGCACGCCGCATTCAGTTCTTCCTTTCTCAAAACTTCCACGTGGCTGAACAGTTCACTGGACAAAAAGGTTCTTACGTGCCTGTAAAAGAAACGGTTCAAGGTTTCAAAGAAATCTTAGCCGGCAAATACGACCATCTTCCTGAAGATGCGTTCCGTCTTGTAGGCCGTATCGAAGAAGTTGTTGAGAAAGCAAAAGAAATGGGTGTAGAAGTTTAATCTGGTCCTAGGAGGGTAAAAGCATGAAGACCGTTAAAGTCAATATCGTTACTCCCGACGGCCCAGTATACGATGCGGATATCGAAATGGTGAGCGTGAGAGCCGAAAGCGGCGATCTCGGTATTTTGCCAGGTCATATTCCAACCGTGGCTCCTCTTAAAATCGGCGCTGTCCGTCTGAAAAAAGACGGGCAGACTGAATTGGTTGCCGTCAGCGGCGGATTTGTAGAAGTCCGTCCTGATCAGGTTACCATCCTTGCCCAGGCTGCTGAGACAGCGGAAGGCATCGATAAAGAGCGCGCTGCAGCTGCACGTCAGCGGGCGCAGGAGCGTTTGAATTCTCAATCAGATGATACTGACATTCGTCGGGCTGAGCTTGCGTTACAGCGGGCTTTGAACAGATTGGATGTAGCAGGGAAATAAGAAAAAATCCTTCTCTTTATGAGAAGGATTTTTTTATGATCGCACAAGAGAATCAAACAGCGACAAAAGCGGCTGACTCTCTTTTTGCCGCAAGTATAAACGATCACAGCAATTCATGGTATGCCATGATTTGCGATGTCTTCTAAAGCCCATTGTATAAGCGCCGTCTGTATACGGGTAAGGCTTTACGATCCATTCAGCATCTTCATGGTGGGCAATCACGCAATCTATAAGATAAACACTGATCATTTTCTCGAATTCTTCAATAGGAAGATTCCAATCAGCAAGCAAAAGCTCTTGTATACTTTGAAAATAAAGGTTTTCAAGCTCTTCAAGGCTTTCTCTCGTATAGGTAAGAGAAATGTTATAAAACTGACACAATTCATTCAGTTCTTCAATCTGTGACTGTCTATAATCATAATAGAATGCAATTGCTTCCCATTCCTGATCAAAAATTGGCAGATCCTCACTGTATTGCTTTTCAGGCTGAAAAAAAGAATGATTCACATTTGCCAGCTCCTTTCCAACAAAGTATACCATGTAAAAGAATCGCACTTTAAGCGGGGATCAGCCCTATATTTGGCTGATTATTCCATTCTGTATAAAATGTATCATCTTTATCTGTGCTTCTTATATAATAAGAAAGGGTATAAACGCGGAGAAAGGATGAAAGGAGTGGAATAGATGAGTGTATTGGGACAGCAGGCTGCAATTGGCATTGTCGTTCACCTGATTTTTATAGCGGTGACTTGGTGGGCGCTGCAAGCCGTCAATATCGATCCGTTAATCAAAAAAGGCAAAGTCGTGCAGGCAAGACTCCTGATGATTTTGCTGACAATCGCCATTGGAACAACCGTTGCGAATTTCTTTTTAGATTACCTCAATTATTCACAGCAGCTTCCCTATCTATTTTAATAGGTTTTGAACATCATAATCATGGGAATGGTTGGGGAAGCAGGTTGAAGCGAATAGCTCGAGTTTTGACGAAGATTTTTACGTATGGCGCCTCTTGCCTCCGGTAAAACTGGGGATAAGGGGGAGAGATGAACATGAAGAAAAAACAAGTACGCTACGCCATTATCATATCCGTGATGTTAAGCTTCGTCATTGCTGTTTTCCATACAATTCATGCGAGTGAGTTAACGCCGTTAGCACAAATTGCAGAGGGAATGGAACGCCAAGATGTGTCAATAGATAAGTGGACATTGCATGCAAAACAAAACATGTCGCTGACCAAGAAAGAATTTTATAAAAAAGTGCAACATTTAAAATCAGAGTATCGTCAATATCATTGGGCGATTGCACAGGAAGATAAAATCGTAAAGGCAATTGGCACATATACTGACAAAAAAAATCGCACTTCTTTTAGACTGCAGCTTGTCACAACCCTCAAAAAACACAACCCAACTTCGTATTTATTATATGAGCAAATGAGTCTTGAGACACCGAATAGCTGGAATGATACATATGAACAGTTTGAACGGGAGACACTCGGGATATTCCAAGAAAAAGTAGTTATTTTTACTTGTCTAAATGGTCATTTAGATGATAATATGAATATTGTTTTGCAAAAAAAAGCAAATCAGTTATTAAAAGAATTTCAAGCAAGATCTGTAGAACATGTAGTTGAGCCAAATTTCGTTTCTATTTCTGCGTTTACAGATGAGTGGGAAGAGTACATCATGACCTCGAAACATAAAATGAATTTGCAAATTGCACTTAGAAGTGCAGGAATGGGCGGAAAACATACCGTTACGGTTGGCACACCAATCGTTACGACTGAATATTAATATAGAGAATTTAGGGACGCGGAGGGGAATACCTTGGAAAAAATCATCGTCCGCGGCGGTCAAAAGTTAAACGGCACAGTCAAAGTTGAAGGCGCTAAAAATGCCGTTTTACCTGTTATCGCTGCATCTTTATTAGCAAGTGAAGAAAAAAGCGTAATTTGTGATGTACCTACGCTCTCCGATGTATATACAATTAACGAAGTGTTGCGTCATTTAGGAGCAGATGTGCATTTTGAGAATAATGAAGTGACTGTAAATGCTTCATACGCTTTGCAAACTGAAGCACCTTTTGAATATGTTCGTAAAATGCGTGCATCTGTGCTTGTCATGGGGCCGCTTCTTGCGCGTACAGGTCATGCAAGAGTTGCGCTTCCGGGCGGATGCGCAATTGGTTCCAGACCGATTGATCAGCATTTAAAAGGTTTTGAAGCAATGGGCGCAGAAATCAAAGTCGGCAATGGCTTCATCGAAGCTGAAGTAAAAGGCCGTCTGCAAGGCGCAAAAATCTATCTGGACTTCCCAAGTGTAGGAGCTACAGAGAACCTGATTATGGCAGCCGCTCTAGCTGAAGGAACAACAACGCTGGAGAACGTGGCGAAAGAACCTGAAATCGTTGATTTAGCAAACTATATCAATGGCATGGGCGGAAAAATCCGCGGAGCGGGCACCGGCACCATCAAAATTGAAGGAGTCGAAAAGCTTCACGGCGTAAAACACCATATTATTCCTGACCGCATTGAAGCGGGCACATTTATGGTTGCCGCTGCAATTACTGAAGGAAACGTATTAGTTAAAGGGGCGGTTCCTGAACACCTCACCTCTTTAATTGCAAAAATGGAAGAGATGGGTGTAACGATTAAGGATGAAGGTGAAGGTCTGCGTGTCATCGGCCCGAAAGAACTTAAACCGATTGACATTAAAACAATGCCTCACCCAGGCTTCCCGACTGACATGCAGTCACAAATGATGGCGCTTCTGCTTCGTGCAAGCGGCACAAGCATGATTACAGAAACTGTTTTTGAAAACCGTTTTATGCATGCGGAAGAATTCCGCCGTATGAATGGTGATATCAAGATTGAAGGACGTTCTGTCATCATTAATGGCCCTGTACAGCTTCAGGGAGCTGAAGTTGCAGCGACTGATTTGCGTGCAGGTGCAGCGCTGATTCTTGCGGGGTTAGTGGCTGAAGGTCATACACGTGTTACAGAACTGAAGCACTTAGACCGCGGTTACGTTGATTTCCATAAGAAGCTTGCAGCTATTGGCGCAGACATCGAACGTGTAAATGATGAGTCTGCTTCTGAGCAAGAGAACAAAGAAGTCGTTTCTGACTTAAACGCATAAACAAACTTACCTAAAAATCAGTATGTCACTCTGGCATACTGATTTTTTATTTTTCGTGTATTATCATCATTATGCGCAAAATAGCAAAAAAGAATACGTAAATGACAAATAAAGTTTCTGTCCAAAACGAGAGTCATATTAGCTTGTCCCTGCCCATAGACTAGACTAGAGTCGAATCCCGAGCAGGAGGCAGCTGAATATGAAACAATTCGTAATCACACTATCCGTACTATGTGCATTGATTCTCTTGATTCCCACACTCTTGGTCATACCGTTCCAGCATAACAAAGAAGCGGGGGCCAGCGTAGAATCAGGAAAGACAGCAGTCAGCACGAAACCAGCATCAAAAGGAGCGGAAACGTTGAAAGCATCGCCTGTTTCTATTCCCGTCTATCGAACCGCAAATCAATCCGTAGAAGACATTCCGCTTGAAGAGTATGTGATTGGAGTCGTCGCCTCCGAAATGCCGGCAACCTTTGAATCTGAAGCGCTGAAAGCTCAGGCGCTCGCCGCCAGAACGTTTATTGTCAGATTGATGGTCTCAAATTCAGCGGTAGAGGCTCCTAAAGGCTCGCTGGTGGATGATACCCAGATGTTTCAGGTGTATAAAAGCAAAGCAGAGCTGAAAAAACAGTGGGGCGCGAGCTATGAGGGAAAACTGAAGAAAATCACAGATGCAGTTGCCAGCACGCAAGGCAAAATCTTAACGTACAACAACCAGCCGATTGAAGCCTCTTTTTTCTCCACAAGCAACGGCTACACAGAAAATGCAGAAGCCTATTGGACAAGTGCCATCCCATATTTAAAAAGCGTCAAAAGCGCTTGGGATAAAAAGTCGCCAAAATATTTGGCAACGAAAACCTTTACAGCGGCAGAATTTGAGCAAAAGCTTGGCGTCAAGCTGGATGGGTCTGGCACAGTCGGAAAGATTACCGGAGAGACACCGGGCCATCAGGTCGCAACAGCCGTTATTAACGGCAAGACGCTGAAAGGAAGAGACATACGCGAAAAGCTGGGCCTTAATTCAGCCGATTTTGATTGGGAGCGAAACGGAGACACGATTACAGTCACGACGAAAGGATTTGGCCACGGTGTCGGGATGAGCCAATATGGCGCTAATTTTATGGCGAAAGAAGGCAAAACGGTTGATCAAATTGTGAAGTACTATTACCAAGGCACACAAATTTCAGACGCAGATTCGTTTTTGAATAAATATATGGCGAAGAAGTAAAAAAAGACGCTCACTGAGCGTCTTTTTCTGTTCCTGAATGTCTTTTATCTAGGGGCGGTTAAAACTGTTTAGAGAAGCTCCTGACAGTCTTTAGGGTGACAAGGGAATCGATCCCTTTTTCCTGATTTATGGCTTTGAGATTGTGGTAAAGTAATCCACATTTATCGACAGACTTCGACAGACTCATATAACGAAAGCCGAAAGGCCGACAATCATCTATTTTCATCATAGCGTTAGGCGGAAATCACTAATAAAAACAAAGGTTTCTATGCAAAAGTAAACAACAGCAATGGGGAAGCCCGCCCTATTTATTTCTCTGTTTTTGTCGATTACGATTAGTTATGTTCAGCGTTGAACATCTGCACGCAGAAACAAACTTGTAAAGGGGTACGAACATGAAGAAAAGATTTTCACTGATCATGATGACAGGCTTGCTATTTGGATTAACTTCACCTGCTTTTGCGGCTGAAAAGAAAGAATCGGAGGCTGAAGCTCCGGCAAACGTGGCAGTATTGCTTGATGCCAGCGGAAGCATGGCGAAAAGAATAGACGGTGTATCTAAATTTAATTCAGCTAAAAAAGAAATTTCTAAGTTTGCAAGCTCACTGCCGGAAGGAACTCAGGTGAAAATGAGCGTGTTTGGTTCAGAAGGAAACAATAAAAATTCCGGAAAAGTTCAGTCATGTGAATCCATCCGCAACGTATACGGCTTCCAAAGCTTTAACGAGCAAAGCTTCCTCAATTCTCTCAATGCAATTGGGCCGACTGGCTGGACGCCAATTGCCAAAGCGCTGAACGAGGCGAAATCTTCTTTTGACCAGCTTGACACTAAAGGGGAAAAAGTGGTGTATCTGCTGACAGACGGTGAGGAAACGTGCGGAGGAAATCCAATTAAAACAGCAAAAGAACTGCATAAAGACAATATCACTGTTAATGTGATCGGTTTTGATTATAAAGAGGGATATAAAGGCCAGCTGAACGCGATTGCGAAAGTAGGCGGCGGTGAATACTTCCCTGCTTATACTCAAAAAGATGTTGAGAAAATCTTCACTCAGCAATCACTGATGTTATCTAAATAAGAAAAAAGAGGCTGATGAAGGTCAGCCTCTTTTTTTATGTAACAAAATTTTCAAAAGTGATGAGCTGTCTGCCTGTAGTATAGTAGCAGATTTCCGTTTTATAACATGATTACGGCGAAAAAAGAATGAAGGATGTCACAATCTGTTTATGCTTTCTAGGCGAAAATGTCTAAAAAAGATCAGCGTTTCAAGCGATTTTGTACAGGAAGTGAAAGCGGCACAAAAGGCAGCTTGTCCTATATCTTTTTGCATTTTCATATTCTAGCATAAAGAAGAATCCAACTATAGTTGGAAAATATGATAAAGAAAGGAAGATGAACATGAAAAAATTGCTGGCTGCCGGTATCATTGGATTGCTGACTGTCTCCTTTGCATCTCCGTCTTTTGCCGCTGAAAAACAGGCTGACACAAATGTAGCGGTTTTGTTTGACGGAAGCGGAAGCATGGTTCAAAAAACAGGGGGAGAGCGCAAAATAGACATTGCAAAAAAATCAGTAAAGTCTTTTGCCGAGCTGCTTCCGAAGGATACAAATCTCATGCTTCGCGTTTTCGGACATGCTGGAAACAATAAATTGTCCGGCAAAGCTCTTTCATGCAGCACGACGGAAACCATTTACGGTCTTCACCCATATGAAGGATCGCTGTTTGACAATTCATTGAGTGAAATCAAGCCGACTGGCTGGACACCGATTGCCAAAGCACTTTCAGATACAAGAAAAGAATTTGAAGCATTTGACGCTGACGGGAAAAACGTGGTGTATTTAATCACTGACGGTGAGGAAACGTGCGGCGGAGATCCAGCGGCGGAAATTGCAAAGCTTCGTGAAGCGAATGTGGATACGATCGTAAACATCATTGGCTTCAACTTTGATGTTAAAGGAAATGAAGAGATGAAACAGGCGGCTGTTGCTGGCGGCGGAGAATATATTTCAGCAAACAGCGCCGATGAGTTCGAACAGGCTTGGGAAAAAGAAGCACAAAAATTTACTGAGTAATCGTTTGAGTGAAGGCGCTCCCCCAGGCGCCTTTTTCTATTGGTTTAAAAACGATCGGTGCGGGAATGATACCCTTAAAAGGGGTTGAACAGATGAGATTATTAGGAATGATTTTTCTTATTGCCGCCGTGGCATTCATATTGCTCGGTGTTTTTCTAAAACTGGCAGCCTTCTTTTTTGTCAGTATGCTCACCTTGATCGCGGCCGTTGTGCTGTTTACGATCCTGAAAAAGAATCGGCATAATCAAACATAGAGCCCTTTATATAGAGGGCTCTTTTTTATGTCTCAGGATTCGACAAAATCCGAGGAGTGTGAAAAAATATAGAGGCAGGAACATTGCGGAGGGGAAGAGACATTGAACGATAAAGTAACTGCGGTCAGGGATGTATGGCGCTATGAACAAGGGGAAATCAGCAAAATAGAAGACCGGATGGTAACGGAATACCCTTTGACAGTGATACTGAACGGAAGTGAATTTGTGACGCTCGTTTGTACGCCGGAGCATATCAAAGAGCTTGTCATCGGATTTCTCGCATCAGAGGGTGTAATACGATTTCAAAAAGAGATTAAAAGGTTTACAATAGATGAAAGTCTCGGTTTTGTTTATGTCGATCTCGTTCATCCTGAGACATTGGATCAAAAGGATTATACGAAACGGGTGATCGGCTCATGCTGCGGAAAGGGCCGCCATTTTTACTTTCAGCAGGATGTCAAAACCGCAAAAACGGCTGTCAGCCAAATCAAGATATCGCCTGAAGCGTGTCTGGCGCTTATGAAAGACATGCAACAAGGGAGCGGAACGTTTCAGGATACGGGTGGCGTCCACAATGCGGCGCTTTGTGACACAGAGAAACTGCTCCTGATGCGCACAGATATCGGCCGGCACAACGCACTTGATAAATTATACGGACACTGTCTTCTGAACGGGATGTCCGTCCGCGACAAACTGATTGTGTTCAGCGGCAGAATCTCATCAGAAGTCCTGTTAAAAGCGGCAAAAATCGGTGTGTCGATTGTCATTTCCAAATCGGCCCCGACGGAGCTTGCGATTCAAATGGCGGAAGAATTAAATATTACAGCGATCGGATTTGTCAGAAACGGATCGTTTAATGTATATACACACCCTGAGAGAATCGGGGGATAGGAAGGGGCTGTAGCTATGAATACAGAATCGCGTCAGATGTTGGATAAAAGGAACAGACCGCTGAGAGACCTTCGCATTTCTGTTACAGACCGCTGCAACTTCCGATGCACGTACTGTATGCCCGCCGAATTATTCGGCCCGGATTATCCTTTTTTAAAGAAAGAGGAGCTGCTTTCATTTGAGGAGCTGGAACGGCTTGCGACGCTGTTTGTCACAAGGTTCGGTGTTGAAAAAATCCGCTTAACCGGCGGAGAGCCTCTCATGAGAAAAGATATGCCCGAATTAATCAAAAAACTGGCCCGCATTCCGGGTGTCCGTGACATTGCGATGACGACAAACGGATCACTGCTGCCTGTTTATGCGGAGAGACTCAAGGAAGCCGGGCTGAAACGGGTCACAGTCAGCCTTGATTCTTTAGAGGACGAGCGGTTTAAAAAGATAAACGGACGCGGGATTTCTGTCAGCAAGGTGCTGGAAGGCATTGAAGCGGCGAAGCAAGCGGGGCTCGGTGTGAAAATCAACATGGTCGTCCAAAAGGGCGTCAATGAAAAAGATATTCTGCCTATGGCGCGTTATTTTAAAGAAAAAGGACATATCCTGAGATTCATTGAATTTATGGACGTGGGCAACACCAACCAATGGGAAAAGAAGGACGTCATGACAAAGGCGGAAATCATTGATTTGATCAATGAACAGATGCCTGTTGAGCCGACCGCGCCTAATTATAAAGGAGAAGTGGCTTTCAGATTCCGCTACTTGGACGGATCTGGAGAAATCGGCGTCATATCATCTGTATCTGATGCGTTCTGCGGATCGTGCAACAGGGCTCGTCTTTCTGCGAGAGGAGAGCTGTTTACCTGCTTATTCGCTTCAAGCGGATTTGACCTCAGAGCGCCGGTTCGGCAGGGGTTAAGCGATCACGAACTGTCAGAGATGATCGGAAAAGTGTGGAAAAACCGCATCGATCAATATTCGGTCGATCGTACGCTATCAAAAGCATCCGGCAAAAAGAAAGTGGAAATGTCTTATATTGGCGGTTAATATGAAATGAAAGAGCTTATCGGCGTGTCCGGTAAGCTTTTTTGATGAAAAAGCTTATGTGCAAAAAATACATACAAAAACCGAAATATATAAGGATAGGCATAAAGAAGGAATCATTGTAAGAAAATTTTAATTCCAAAGCCATACATTATGATAAAATATAACCAATTAGAAAACAGAAAGGGTTGGAGGGGCATGGCCGCGTACGAGATCCCGTCATCTCAAGTAGGAGTGAAAATCAATAAGTGGTATAAGCATATTTTAGCATTTCAAGTGGCTGATGCCGTTAAGCTGAAGGAAGAGATTGATCAAGACATAGAACATATGGAAGAGGATCAGCTGCTTCTCCTGTATTATCAGCTGATCAGTTACCGGCACCAAATTATGCTGGATTATGTAAAGCCCGACTTGCACGAGGAATCTCAGCTTCAATATCGAGAATTGATCCAAACGCTGGAAAGCAATCAGGACAGCATCTCCGGATTATCTGAGTATTATTTTCACTTATTCAGAGGAATGTACGAATTTGAACAGAACAATTACATCTCGGCTATATCCTTTTATCGGAAAGCTGAGAAGATGCTTGCGTTTGTAGAAGATGAAATTGAAAGAGCGGAATATCATTTTAAAGTGGCGGAAGTCTTTTATATCATGAAGCAGACGCACTTTTCCATGAACCACGCCGTACAGGCGCTTGAGACGTATAAGGCTAACGATTTTTACAGAGTCAGAAGAATTCAATGCCATTTCGTCATATCAGGTAACTACATTGACTACAGAAATTATGAAAAAGCGCTGGAGCACTTGGATGACGCGTATCGTCTGGCTTTATTGGAAGGGCAGCCCCGTTTGATCGGCTCAGCCCTCTATAACATCGGGAATTGCTATGATGACAAAGGAGAGCTGGATCAAGCTGCGGAATACTTTGAAAAAGCGCTACCTGTCTTTGAAGAGCATCAGCTGGAACAGCTTCCGAAAGCGCTATTCAGCCTGACCCGCGTTCTTTTCAAAAAACAAGATGTCCAAGTTGCGATGCGGTACTACGAAAAAGGGATTGCCATTGCCCAAAAACGAAACGACTTCTTCAGTCTGGCAAAATATAAATTTCTGCAGGCCTTATATGTGGAATCTGTCAATTTGGATATGATTCAAGAAGTATTTGACTATATGGAAGAAAAAGCCCTTTACGTATATATTGAAGAATTCGCTTTGGATGCTGCCTCCTATTTCAGTCATCGCGAACACTACAAAGAAGCGGTGTATTTTTATGAAAAAGCGGTCAGCATGAGAGAGATGATTCAAAGGAACGATTGTTTATATCAAGTATGAGACGAAACCATCTGCTGCCAGGTGGTTTTTTTATATGCAAAAAAAGGGGAGCATCGGAACGTTTATTTCCGGGGAGAACAGGAAAAATCGCTACATATTGCTTTTGAACACAAACGTCAAAATGGCAGGGTCCAGACGGTGCCGGAGTCTATGACAAGCGTGAGGGGGAATTTGATGTTTGGTTTCAATGATATGGTGAAGTTTCTGTGGTCTTTCCTCATTGTTCTGCCGCTTGTATCGATCATACATGTTTCAGGGCACAGCTTTATGGCTTTTATTTTTGGCGGAAAAGGATCATTGGATATTGGAATGGGCAAAACGCTGCTCCAGATTGGGCCGATACGGATCAGAACGATCTATTTTATGGATTCTTTTTGCCGGTATGGTGAGCTGAAAATCGACAATCGGTTCTCACATGCACTCGTGTATGCCGGGGGCTGCCTGTTTAATCTGTTAACGATTTTTACGGTCAACTTGCTGATTTTACACAGTGTATTAAAGCCGAATGTGTTTTTCTATCAGTTTGTCTATTTTTCTACGTATTACGTGTTTTTCGCCCTGCTTCCGGTACGGTATTCAGAGAAAAAGTCATCAGACGGGCTGGCAATATACAAGGTGCTTCGCTATGGAGAGCGCTACGAAATCGATAAATAACATTCAAATGTTTACCGCCTGTCAGATCGGGAAGGTAACAAGTACACACATAATTGAAGGGAGAGAACAACATGGGTAACGATAGTGTAAAAGATAAAATGAAAGGCGGCTTAAATAAAGCCAAAGGAGAAGTGAAGGATAAAGTCGGAGATATGACCGATAAAGCGGATATGCAGGCAGAAGGCAAAAAAGATAAGGCGAAAGGCGAGATCCAAAAGGATATCGGGAAAGCAAAGGATACATTCACAGATAAAGATTAATCATACGGAAGAGGCAGGAAACGATATGTTTCCTGCCTTTTTTGTTGATGTGAATAAATATAACAAAAAAAGCAATCGATTTGGTTAAGGTATCTAAAATTTCTAAATATTCTTTGAATTAATGAACCTCTTCTATATAATAATGACATAAGTTGTTAACTTTTATAACATCGATTGGTGAAAATCAGACAAAGGGAGGTTCTGAATGAAAAACAAAGGGGTTGGAATACAGGCTGTTTTTCAGTTGTTTCTGATCATGGTTTTGATGACGGGATGTACTGCGCCCAAGAAAGTGTCGGAAGCCAGCGGGGCTGCGAAAAAAACAGTTGAAATCGACACAAGCGGGGATTCAGTGAAGGTCGGGATTCTTCACTCATTAAGCGGGACAATGGCGATCAGCGAAGTGTCCGTCCATGATGCAGAGCTAATGGCTATTAACGAAATCAATCAAAAAGGCGGAGTTCTCGGCAAAAAGCTAGAGCCCGTCGTAGAAGACGGCGCCTCAGACTGGCCTACATATGCGGAAAAAATGAGAAAGCTGCTTCAGCAGGATAAAGCGGCTGCTGTTTTTGGCGGGTGGACGTCAGCAAGCCGCAAAGCCATGCTTCCGGTTGTGGAGCAAAATAATGGGCTTTTATTCTATCCGGTACAGTACGAAGGAATGGAGTCATCACCTAATATTGTTTATACCGGAGCAACGACAAATCAGCAAATTGTGCCGGCTGTCGATTGGCTGCTGAAGAAGAAGGGGAAGACCTTCTTTCTGATTGGATCAGATTATGTGTTCCCGAGAACAGCCAACAAAATCATTAAAGCGCAAGTGAAGGCGGCCGGAGGAGAAATTGCCGGTGAAGAGTATACGCCGCTCGGCCACACGAATTACAGTACGCTCGTCAGCAAAATCAAAGAAAAACAGCCCGATGTCATTTTTAATACATTAAACGGTGACAGCAACGTGGCGTTTTTCAAACAGCTGAAAGATGCGGGGATATCGGCCGACGATATGCCTGTCATGTCGGCAAGTGTCGCTGAGGAAGAAATTCGGGGGATCGGCCCTGATGTGCTAAAAGGACATTATGCGGTGTGGAATTACTTCCAGACAACTAATACGAGTGAAAATCAAACATTCGTGAAGGACTATAAAAAAATGAACGGCGATAGCCGGGTGACGAGCGATCCGATTGAAGCTGGCTATAATGCGGTCTATCTCTGGGCAGCGGCTGTTGAAAAAGCCAAGTCCTTTGATGTCGATAAGGTGAAGAAAGCGGCTGACGGGATTTCATTCAAGGCCCCGGGCGGCACAGTGAAAATTGACGGGGATACACAGCATCTTTACAAAACGGTCAGAATCGGACAGATCACGGGGGATGGACAGTTTAAAGAAGTATGGAACTCAGGTGATCCTGTAAAACCTGATCCGTACCTAAAAACGTACGACTGGGCAAAGGGGTTATCTAAATAAATCAAAGCCGTTTGCGGGGGAGGAGGCGGAACATGTCTGTCGTCGTGACTCAATTATTTAACGGGATCAGTCTCGGTTCTATTTTGATTCTCATTGCGATTGGATTGGCCGTTACATTCGGTTTGATGAACATTATTAATATGGCGCACGGTGAGCTGATTATGGCAGGAGCCTATACGACATATGTTGTTCAGCAGCTGTTTTTAAGCTATTTGCCGGCTTCTCTGTTTTCTTACTATTTTTTAATCGCTATTATCATGGCGTTTGCGGTTGCGGCGTTTATTGGGATTGTCATTGAAAAAGTGATTGTCAGGCGATTATATGACCGTCCGCTCGACAGCCTTTTGGCGACGTGGGGGGTGAGCTTGATACTGCAGCAGGCGGCCAGATCGATTTTTGGCGCGCCGAATGTGGCCGTCAAGTCTCCTGAGTGGCTGACGGGCGGAGTAACGCTGTTTTCCGTTACCTTTCCATATAAAAGGCTGTTTATTTTGGCGCTCGTTCTTTTTACGCTGGCGCTGCTCGGATTGTATTTGTTTAAAACCTCTGCGGGGCGGCGGATGCAGGCTGTTACGCTGAACCGGAGCATGGCATCGTGTCTCGGCGTATCTGTGAGAAAAACAGATACATTGGCTTTCGCACTCGGAAGCGGACTGGCCGGTATCGCGGGGAGCTCACTCACCTTGCTTGGTTCGATCGGGCCTACTCTCGGTTCGTCATACCTTGTCGATGCTTTCATGATCGTCATTTTAGGCGGAATCGGAAAATTAAAAGGAACGATGATCGGCGCGGTGACGGTCGGTTTGCTGAGCACATTCGTTGAGTATTCCACAAGCGCTACGATTGCAAAGGTTGTCGTGTTTGCATTTATTATTCTCTTTCTGCAATGGCGGCCTTCAGGTCTTGCAAGTGTCAGAACGAGATTACTTGATTAGGAGGGAACCGGATGAAGCGGTTTTCACAATTCAGTCCGTATCTGGTGCTATTTGCCCTTTTTATCGCCGCTCCGTTTTTTCTGCAGGAGTTTCGATTAGGGCTGTTGGCGAAGTTTTTATGCTTCGCGATTGTAGCGGTCGGCATTTGCCTGATTTGGGGATATACAGGCATTTTGAGTTTGGGGCATGGCGTCTTTTTCGGATTGGGTGCTTACTGCATGGCCATGTACTTAAAGATAGAGGCTTCGCCGTCAGGTATACCTGATTTTATGGAGTGGACCGGCGTCAATGAATTGCCGTGGATTTGGACAATGTTCAGGTATCCTTTTGCTGCGATTGCCGCGGCTGTCATTGTGCCTGTCTTTCTGGCCTTTTTACTCGGTTACTTTACCTTCCGCAACAATATAAAGGGTGTTTATTTTTCGTTGATCTCTCAGGCTGTGGTGGTGGTGGTTGTCACATTGTTCATCGGCAGCCAGGAAATCACCGGCGGAACGAATGGCCTCACGAATTTCTATACCATTTTTCAATATGCTCTGGCCGATCCTGCAATGAAGCAGATCCTGTATTTTACGACAGTCTTTTTCCTCTGTGTTTCTGTCATGTTCGCTTTGTTTCTGACGAGAAGCCGTTTTGGACGGCTGTTGCAGGCGGTGCGCGACGGAGAAAACAGGGTCCGTTTTTTCGGGTATCATTCCACCAATTTTAAAGTGTTTATTTACTGTGTATCCGCTGCGATGGCGGGGATTGCCGGGATGCTGTTTGTGCTTCAGGACGGGATGATCTCACCGGAAATGATGGGCATCATCCCTTCGGTGGAAATGGTGCTGTGGGTGGCGATCGGCGGCCGGCACTCCATTTTCGGAGCAGTGCTTGGCGCGCTGTTAACGAACGGCATGAAAAGCTATTTAAGCGAATATTATCCTGACATTTGGCTGTACTTTCTCGGTGCGCTGTTTATCATCGTCGTGCTCTATATGCCAAAAGGGATTGTCGGGCTGTTCGAGAAGCTTAGAACCCAGCTTTCTTCCTCGAAAAAGAAAGGAGCGGCTGCTTATGAAACCGATACTTACCTGCCGTGACGTAAGGGTTGAGTTTGACGGGTTTTGGGCTTTGCAGGGCGCTGATATCAGCGTGCAGGAATGCGATATCCATTTTCTGATTGGGCCGAACGGCGCCGGAAAAACGACTTTGCTGGACATCATTTGCGGCAAAACAAAGCCGCATTCGGGCGAAGTTCTGTTTCAGGAAACGAATGAATTGACAAAGGCTCGGGAATATCAGATCGCCAAACTGGGGGTCGCCCGGAAGTTTCAGGCACCGAGTGTTTTTACACAGCTGACGGTGTTTGAAAACCTCGAGCTTGCCATGAAACAGAAAAAAACGATCCTTTCATTGCTGACAGCGCGTATGACGAAACAGCAAAGTGACAGAATCATAGACATCTTGCGGCTGGTTGGGTTAGACGAAAAGCGGGATATAACAGCTGGCAGCCTGTCACATGGACAGAAGCAATGGCTTGAGATCGGGATGCAGCTCGCCATGGAGCCGAAGCTTTTGCTGCTGGATGAACCGATTGCCGGCATGACGGGAAAGGAGCGGAAAAAAACCGGAGCCCTGCTTGAAAAAATCGCGAAAACGTGCTCTGTTCTGATTGTCGAGCACGATATGGATTTTGTGCGCTCATTTTCCAGAAAAGTCACGGTGATGCATGAAGGCAAAGTGCTTTGTGAAGGGTCGATGGATGACATTACAAGCAATGAAGAGGTGGCAGCGGTGTATTTAGGAAGGAGCGGTGTGTCATGATTGCCGTCAGCAATGTAACGTCTGGTTACGATCAATCGATGGTTTTGCACAATTTCAGCATGGAGGTTCGTCCGGGGCAAATTGTCGCTGTATTAGGCCGAAACGGAGTTGGCAAATCCACTTTGCTGAAAACAATCATAGGCCTGCTTCCTGCTAAACAGGGGGATATTTGTTTCAATCAAACGTTTGTTCAAAACGATAAGGCGGAAACAAGGGCAAAAGCGGGGATTGCGTATGTTCCGCAGGGAAGAGACATCTTTTCCTCCTTAACCGTTCGTGACAACCTGCTGCTCGGGGAAGAGCCGCTTCCGCGGAAGGACCGGACGGGGCAGATCAAGGAAGAGATTTTTCAGTGGTTTCCCGTTTTGAAGGAGATGCTTGACCGCAAAGGCGGTGATTTAAGCGGAGGCCAGCAGCAGCAGCTTGCAATTGCCAGAGCGCTGATGGGAAATCCAAAAATTATTTTACTAGATGAACCAATGGAAGGGATTCAACCTTCAATTGTCGAACTAATCAGACACGTTATCGCAGAAATTTCCAGAAAAAAAGACATGTCCGTTATATTAGTCGAGCACAGTCTGGAAAACGCGTTAACCTGTGCTGACTACCTTTATGTGATCGATAGGGGAACGGTTGTTGACCATGGAAAGGCCGATGAAGAAACGGCACGCCGCTTTGAAAGGCATCTTACTGTATGATCTTCATTCTGAAGAAAGGGAGGTGATGTCCCGCCTGCATGTTCCGCAAATTCGTAGTAACCGCATCCGTTTTATATGACAAAAGAAGGAGGACTACAGATGAAACTGACACCGGTTGAACAAGAGAAATTGCTCATTTTTGCAGCGGGGGAATTAGCCAAACAGCGAAAGGCGCGGGGCGTTCTGCTGAACTATCCTGAGGCTGCCGCTTATATCACCTGCTTTATCATGGAAGGCGCACGTGACGGAGAGGGAGTAGCGGAGCTGATGGAAGCTGGCCGCCATGTGTTAACGGAAAAAGATGTGATGGAGGGTGTGCCTGAGATGCTGGACAGCATTCAGGTGGAGGCCACATTTCCGGACGGAGTGAAGCTTGTCACGGTACATCAGCCAATTTCTGCGGAGGTGAAGTCATGAAGCCGGGAGCATTCCAGATTGCTGAGGGAACGATTACGATTAATGAAGGCCGCGAGACACGGGAGGTAGCGGTAAAAAACACCGGATCACGCTCCATTCAAGTCGGCTCGCATTTTCATTTTGCAGAAGCCAACGGGGCATTATCATTTGACCGCGAGCAGGCGATCGGCATGCGCCTTGATGTCCCATCAGGCACGTCGGTCCGTTTTGAGCCGGGCGAGCAGAAAACGGTCACGCTTGTGGAAATCGGAGGACGAAAGACAATAAGAGGCCTGAATGCAATGGCCGACACGTTTATCGATGAACGCGGCAAAGAAAAAACGTTAGCCAACTTAAAACAAGCCGGCTGGATGGAGGGTGTAATCCGATGAAAATGTCACGGGAGCAATATGCGGAGCTGTTTGGCCCGACAACGGGCGATAAAATCAGATTGGGCGATACAGATTTATGGATCGAAGTCGAAAAGGATTTCACTGTATATGGTGAAGAAATGATCTTTGGCGGCGGAAAAACGATCCGGGACGGCATGGGCCAAAACGGCAGAATCACAGGGAAAGACGGCGCTTTGGATTTGGTCATCACCAACGTCGTGCTCTTGGATTATACAGGCATTGTCAAAGCGGATGTCGGTGTGAAAGACGGCCGGATTGTTGGCGTCGGAAAAAGCGGCAACCCTGATATCATGGACGGAGTCGATCCGCATATGGTCATCGGTGCCGGTACAGAGGTGATTTCCGGTGAAGGGAAAATTTTAACAGCCGGAGGAGTGGACACGCACATTCATTTTATTTGTCCTCAGCAGATGGAAGTTGCACTTTCTTCAGGTGTGACGACCCTTTTGGGAGGCGGAACAGGCCCAGCTACAGGAAGCAAAGCGACAACATGTACGTCCGGCGCGTGGTATATGGCAAGGATGCTGGAAGCGGCAGAGGAGTTTCCGATCAATGTCGGATTCTTAGGGAAAGGGAATGCATCCGATAAAGCGCCGCTGATCGAGCAGGTGGAAGCAGGCGCCATCGGCCTTAAGCTTCATGAAGACTGGGGCACGACGCCTAGCGCCATCAAAAAGTGTATGGAAGTCGTGGATGAGGCTGATATTCAAGTCGCCATTCATACCGATACGATTAACGAAGCGGGTTTTCTGGAAAACACGCTCGACGCGATCGGGGACCGGGTCATTCATACTTATCACATTGAAGGAGCCGGCGGCGGCCATGCCCCGGATATTATGAAGCTCGCCTCTTATGCTAACATTCTGCCGTCATCCACAACGCCAACCATTCCTTATACCGTTAATACGATGGATGAGCATCTTGATATGATGATGGTCTGCCACCATTTAGATGCGAAAGTGCCTGAAGATGTGGCGTTCAGCCATTCAAGAATCAGGGCTGCGACCATTGCGGCAGAGGACATTCTCCATGATATCGGCGCGATCAGCATGACATCATCGGATTCCCAAGCGATGGGGCGGGTCGGAGAAGTGATCATCCGAACGTGGCAGGTAGCTGACAAAATGAAAAAGCAGCGCGGGGCTCTTGCCGGCGAAAACGGAAATGACAATGTGCGCGCAAAACGCTACATTGCCAAATACACGATTAATCCAGCGATTACTCACGGGCTCAGCCATGAAGTCGGTTCGGTGGAAAAAGGGAAGCTTGCTGATCTCGTTCTGTGGGACCCGGTATTTTTTGGCGTAAAGCCGGAACTGGTTTTAAAGGGCGGCATGATTGCACGTGCGCAAATGGGAGATCCGAACGCATCCATCCCGACTCCGGAACCGGTGTTTATGCGGCAAATGTATGCGTCTTACGGAAAAGCCAATCGCTCAACCTCCATTACATTTATGTCACAGGCAAGCATAGAGCTGGGTGTGGCGGAAAGCTTAGGGCTGGAAAAAAGAATTTCTCCTGTCAAGAATATCAGAAAGCTGAGCAAGCTGGATATGAAATTGAACTCAGCTTTGCCGAAGATCGAAGTTGATCCAAAAACCTATCAGGTCTTCGCTGACGGAGAGGAACTGTCTTGCCAGCCTGTCGATTATGTTCCGCTTGGACAAAGATATTTCTTATTCTGACAAGACGCGGCCGGGGTGCATCCGGCCGTACTATTGACTCAAAACGGTGCACAAAAACCCCGCATTTAGTGTATATTAGATGTTGACAAACGAATTAAATGTAACTATTATAGTTACAACGGTGGTGAAAAACATGATTAACAGCCGTCTTGCTGTTGCCATTCATATTTTATCCCTCATTTCGATGGATGAAAAAACATCTTCAGAAATCATTGCTGACAGCGTCAACACGAATCCGGTTGTCGTGCGAAGAATGATCAGCCTGCTGAAAAAGGCGGATATTCTCACATCACGCGCCGGGGTGCCGGGTGCAAGCCTCAAAAAAGATCCGGCTGATATTTCTCTATTAGAAGTATATCGGGCTGTCCAAAAGCAAGAAGAACTCTTTGCGGTTCATGAGAATCCGAATCCGAAATGTCCGGTAGGGAAAGAAATTCAGAACGCACTGGATGAAACATTTGAAAGTGTGCAAAAAGCGATGGAAAATGAATTGGCAAGCAAGTCATTAAAAGATGTTATGAATCATCTCTTTTAATCAAAAGGGATGACTTCTCACCGCCAACATGTAACTAAAATTGTTACAAATAAGGAGGAAATGAAAAATGAAAATTGGAATTATCGGAGCAAGCGGAAAAGCAGGAAGCCAGATTTTGAAAGAAGCGAAAACAAGAGGGCATGAAGTGACTGCCATCGTTCGGACCGCTTCAAAAGTACAGGAACAGGACATAGCGATTTTGGAGAAAGATGTGTTTGAACTGACTGCAGAAGACATCAAGCCTTTCGACGTGGTCGTAAACGCATTTGGAGCAGCGCCTGGCCAGGAACATCTTCATGTTGAAGCAGGCAGAGCCCTAATCAGCATCTTAAAGGATGCAAAAAACACAAGATTGCTTGTCGTCGGCGGAGCAGGAAGCCTGTTTGTTGATGAAGCCAAAACAACCCGTTTAATGGATACGCCAGAATTCCCGAAAGAATATCTGCCGACTGCATCAAATCAAGGGGAGAACCTGAAAGACTTGCAGCAGACAGACTCCATTTCTTGGACGTTCCTCAGCCCTGCGGCATTTTTTGACCCGGCAGGAAAACGGACAGGTTCTTACCAAAAAGGAAAAGACAATGTCATCGTAAACGCAAAAGGCGACAGTTATATCAGCTATGCAGATTATGCCATTGCCGTATTGGATGAGCTTGAACATCCGGCACACAAAAATGAACGCTTCACAGTGGTAAGCGAAGCGGAATAATAAAAAAACCCGGAGTCCGCTCCGGGTTTTTCTGATTAATAGCTGTACGTATTATAATCGCTGAAAAGGCCGTCAGCAATCCCAAGCATTAAAAAGATGAAGAATGCGATAATCGCAAGAATGGATACAGCAATGCTCACGATTAAATAAATCCCTTGCATCTTTACAAACTTCGCATAATTCTCCAGCATTAAGTCTTCAGATTGTCCGCTATTGTGTTCAGCCATTTGGCCTGCTTCTTTAGCTGACCGCATCAAAAAGATTCCGGAAATAATTTGCAGTACGCCCGGCACGGCACCGATAAGAAAAAAGAACGCGCCTGACAGCGCGGTAATTGCGCCCATAATAATAAATAAAATGCCTGTTGCTTTTCCCCATTTTGAAATGCTAATGAGGGTTTTGTTCATGGTTTCAGGATTCATGTACACTGGCTCCCCTTTACAAAAAAATACTCACTTTTCTTTTATACACTATTTGTGAGAAGTTTTGTATATAGAAAAAAATATTTTAGGGATTGACCCTGACGCAGCGTAATTGTTTACGATAAAAAAGGAGGAGGCGGCAGTTATGAAATACCAAGTCAAACAAGTGGCAGACATAGCGGGCGTCAGCATTCGGACGCTTCATCACTATGACCATATTCAGCTCTTGAATCCTTCAGCGCTTACTGACGCAGGGTATCGTTTATATAGTGATGCAGATCTAGAGAGGCTCCAGCAGATTTTATTTTTCAAGGAAATCGGCTTTCGTTTGGAGGATATTAAAGAGATGCTTGATCATCCGGACTTTGACCGGAAAGCGGCACTTCAGTCGCAAAAGGATATATTGATGAAGAAAAAACAAAGAATGGAAGATATGATTCAAACGATTGACAGCACGCTTCAGTCCATCGAGGGAGGAGAACATATGAATAAGAGGGATTTATTTGCGGGATTCAGCATGAAAGACATTGAGGAGCACCAGCAGACATATGCTGATGAAGTCAGAAGGCTGTATGGAAGGAAAATCGCAGAAGAAACAGAGACAAGGACATCTGCATATACGGCAGACGATTGGCGCGTGATCATGGCTGAATTTGATTCGATTTACAGACGAATTGCGGCGAGAATGGAGCACGGGCCTGATGATGCAGAGGTCCACGCCGCTGTGGGGGCGTTTCGTGACCATATTTGTCAATATCATTACGATTGCACACTCGACATTTTCAGAGGACTTGGGGAAGTGTATATCACTGACGAACGATTTACTCATTCAATTAATCAATATGGAGAAGGCCTTGCCGCTTTTTTGCGGGAGGCGATGATCATTTACTGTGACCATCAGGAAAAACCCCGGCCGTAAAGGCCGGGGTTTTGGCACATCTTATAAGATCGGCGACAACAGCCGCGAGACGGATTCTTTAATTCGAATCCACAAGGAGCGCTGCAGATATTCCTCATAGGTGTATTTTTTGGATACGAGCAAATCTTCTTTAAATGTAGAAACCAGTTTTTTAGCAATGGTGATATCGTAAATAAATGCATTAACCTCAAAATTCAGCCTGAAGCTTCGGACATCGATGTTTGCTGTGCCGACTGATGCAATTTCGTCATCCACTACGATGGTTTTCGCGTGAATAAAGCCATTATCGTAAATATAGACAGTGGCTCCGGCTTTCAACAGATCGCCGATGTACGAGAGTGTCGCCCAGTATACAAAGGCATGATCAGGCTTGTTCGGGATCATAATGTTGACGTCAATGCCTGACAGGCACGCGATCCTTAAAGCATCCAGCAGGCTTGCGTCCGGAATAAAATAAGGCGTTTGGATCAAAATGGAACGCTTGGCATTCGAAATCATTTTAATGTAGCCATTTTTAATTTGTTCCCATTCGGAATCCGGTCCGCTCGTGACAATCTGCATCCCGACGTTGCCTTTCGGGCCATAATCAGGAAAGTGATTCGGAATATATGTCAGCGTATGGCGATGGGAAGCTTGGTTCCAGTCAAGGATGAATCGTGTCTGGATGGCGTGCACGGCCGTTCCCTGCAGTCTGATATGCGTATCACGCCAATAACCGAATTTCGGATTAAGCCCGAGATACTCATCTCCGACGTTAAATCCGCCTACATAACCGGTCATTCCGTCTATAATGACAAGCTTTCGGTGGTTCCGGTAATTCAGCCGCAAGTTAATCGGCCTGAGTTTTGAAGGGAAAAAGACCTCCACATGCCCGCCGGCCTCGCGGAGCTCTTTAAAAAACTTTTTTCGCAGCGTTCTGGACCCGAGTTCATCATATAGCACTCTGACCTGAACGCCTTCTTTCGCTTTTTGGATGAGGGCGTCCCGTAATTTTTTGCCTAATTCATCACCTTTATAAATATAATATTGTAAGTGGATATGATCCTTAGCCTTTGAAATGTCATTCAGCAGCCGCTGAAACTTATCCCGTCCATCTGTGATCACGTCAACTGAATTATCCTCGGTGAACACAGCATGGTTATTCATGATAAGCATATAGATTAAATCTTTGTTATCAAAGGTTGCCCGGTTGTTGAACTGAAATTGCTTGGTTTCTAAATCTTCAAGCTGATGCTTCAGCAGCTTTTCGATGCCGATCTTTTTTCGGTCCTCCCATTGAAACAAATGCTTGCGCCTGAGATTATGGCCGAATAACAAGTATAAAATAAAGCCTAAAACGGGAATAAAGAAAAGAACAAGCAGCCACGCCCAAGATGCGCTGGCATCGCGCCGTTCTTTGAAAATGACAATGATGGCCAAAAGAATATTCAAAATGAAAAAAAGTGATAAAAGGATGGAAGAAATACTCACTTTGTAACCCCGCTCATTCATATTTATCAAGAAGATTGCCATTAGTATTCCATGAATAACAGCGATCTGATTCCCATTACAAATTATAACACTCACATTTTAAAAGAATAAAGAGCGGCGAACCAGATTCTTCGTGAAAAATACGGGCAGATTTCTTTAAAACCAGCTTGCACCTGCGTTAAAATAAGCACATATGATAACGTTCGTGAAGCCTTGCAACATCAAATAAAGGGGGAGGATTACAATGAACTTTTACAGAGTCGAACAAATGCCGGGGTTCATTAAAACCGAAATGCAAAAAATCCAAAAGGCCGTACAGCCTTTCATGAAAAAAACTGTCATGTACCGTTTTCTTGCTTTTCCGCTTGCTGCATTCTCTCTCTTTAATTTGGCTGCTTTTCTATTTCACGCTTCTGCTGACAGGGAGTCCCTGATCAGCGCAGGCATATTTGCGCTTCTGGCAGCGCTCGGCCTGGCATTTTTCAAAGAAGCAGGCTATCAGCATAAACAAATCCAAAAAACGGTTCACATCTATATGCTGAACAGGATCAAAAAGAGCGAAATCCTTTCAGAAGAGCGGAAAGACTCCTATACGCGCCAGATTAAGGAAGAACCGTTTGCGATGCGGAGTTTTGTGGAATTTTTGACTGAGGAAGACAGACGCAAGAAAATGCAATTTTAAAAAAGAGCTGAACACCAGAACTGCACCCCGATTTGCTGAACAGATCAGGGTGCAGTTTTTTTATGATCATATATTCTCTAGTTCTTTAAAGCGGAGAGGGCGAGTATGTTCACAAAGAGGCGGTATATAAACTATATAGAATCCCATCTCAGCGGTGTTCCTGCTGCAATATGTTTCTTAGCTGTTCTGCCGATAATGACATCATAGAATTTTGGTTCCAACCCATAACCGGGTCGTACGACCTTAATATTGTCTTTTGTGAAAATCTCTCCGGCTTTTATATCTTTTTTTACATAAATAGAGCGGCGGAATTTAAGCGAAGCTTTTTCCTCGTCAGTGGGTCCGTACGTTATCTGTCCTAATGCTTGCCACGCCCTTCCAGTTTCAACGACAAGCTCCTTCAGTTCGGAGGGTTCCAGTGAAAAGGCAGAATCTACGCCGCCATCAGCTCTTGATAAAGTGAAATGTTTCTCAATCACAGTTGCGCCTAGGGCGACACTAGCGACAGCAACTCCTGTTCCCATTGTGTGATCCGATAAGCCGACTTGGCAATTGAATAATTCTTTCATATGAGGGATCGTAGAAATATTGGTGTTTTCCGGTGATGCCGGGTAGGTGCTAGTGCATTTTAGAAGTATTAATTCTTTACAGCCGGCTTCTTTGGCGGCCCTTATTGATTCATCAATTTCTGCTACTGTAGCCATTCCGGTTGAAATGATAATAGGCTTACCAGTAGCAGCAACCTTTTTGATAAGAGGGATATCGGTATTTTCAAATGAAGCGATTTTATATATAGGCACACCCAAGTCCTCCAAAAAGTCGACAGACGATTCATCAAATGGCGTACTCAAAGGGATCATTCCAAGTTCCCGGCATTTATCGAAGATTGGTTTATGCCATTCCCATGGGGTGTACGCTTGTTGATATAATGTATAGAGCGTTCTGCCGGACCAGAGACTATTCTCATCCTCAATTTTAAAATCTTTCGTATTCATATTTAATGTCATGGTGTCAGCGGTATATGTTTGTATTTTCAAAGCGTGTGCACCTGCTTTGGCCGCTTCTTCTATAATGTTAAAAGCGCGCTCTAATGATTGATTATGGTTCCCAGACATTTCAGCAATGATAAACGGAGGATGATGCGGCCCGATTTTTCTTCCTTCTATATTGATTTCGTTCATTTTTGCACCTCCTTCTATTTACAGTGATATCAGCCATTCAGCAAAGGACTTAGATCAAGTGATTTTTTTTCAGATCATCAGTTCATTAAAATTTGTATCAAGGTCTTTTTTATCTATTCCTCTTTCAGCTAATTTCTTCATCACTTTCGGTTTTTCCGCTATCCATTCTTCCTTTAAAAGACCGTATCTGATTACATCAAGATAGTTGTTATTCCTTACGATATGGTTTCGGAAATGACCTTCTTTGCTAAAACCAAGTGATTGGTGATATGACAAGCTTTTTTCGTTATTCGACAGGACTTCTCCGTATACTTTCTCAACCTCTAACTGTTGAAACGCCCATTCTAATGCTAAAAATCCCATGACAGAACCGGAGCCTTTTGGACTCTGGGCCTCTCCGATGTAAAAACCCCAATAGCAGTGGTTATTTTTATGGTCAACATCTTTAAAACTCACAAAGCCGGTGTCTGTATGATCAATTGTAAAGATAAAATAATGTTCTGTTTTGGAGGAATTCACATTCTTGAACCATTGCTGATGCTGTTTTTCAGTAATGATTTGGTCGTTATACATTGATTGCCTGATTCTTTCATCGTTCCGCCAACGGAGAACTGTGTCTAAGTCTTTTTCTTTTAATGTCCTAAGGGAGTATTTGAACACAGATTTATCCCTTCCTTACTTTAAAATTTCGAATAAGAGATTTTGGCGCTTATCCATATTTCCTTCTAGAAGCATGCGGGCTTTTTTTGACATTTGTATTAATGACGAGGGGTTATTTGTCATTTCGTTAATGGCGGAGGCGATATCGGATTCCTTGACTGATTCTTTAGGCCCCAGATATTGAATAGCACCTAATTGATCAAGCGTTTGAGCGATCAGTTCTTGATTTTCAGCGACGGTGATTACGATGGCTGGAAGGCCGAGAAAGCAGCGCTCCCAAGCAGCAGTTCCGCCCGCACCTATTGCAAGGTCGGCATTGTACATTAATTCTGCAATATGATTCACTTGGCAGTGAAAGCTGCAGAAAGCATGTTTTTTGCAAATGGATTCAATTTCATTCTTATGGGTATTGGTATTTCCAATCACGATGTCCAGCTCAATATCAGGGAGGTTAAGCTGCTTAAAGGCATTAATGGCCTTTTTCGTTTCATTGGTGGGATCAGTGCCTCCAAAAAAGACAAGAATCTTTTTTACACTTCCATCGCAGTTTTTGTTACTGGGATGAAATGAATAAAATTCGTCTCGCAATAAGACGTATTCCGGTCCTAAAAATTGTTTGCAGCTTTTGGGGACCAAATTGACATAACGGTCTTCATAATGAGGATAAAGATTCTGGTCTAATAAAATATCACAATCATGTAAACGATCAGCCAGGTCATCAACCACCATCATTTTTTTCACATGTTTTTTCACTTTCATCTCCCAATTGATATCAATTGCGTAGTGATCAATGATAAGGAGGGAGATTTCCTTGTTCATGTCTTTAATCGCACTAATGGTTTCAGCTGAGTCAACATGCCAAGGGACACCAAGCCAATCAGAATGGGGAGTTGCTTTAGGAATGAAAACATTCTTTTTAGGTTCTGAGAGCATAATGAGATCAAACTGCTGCGCGCGAATCACCTCAGCTAGATGACCCTGTAAGTTTCGGCAAACAAATGTAATATTAGCTCCCTTTTTACGCAAAGCATTAGCAAGCGTGAGGCACCTCATGACATGACCTGTGCCTATTTCAATTGAAGCATCTGTTCTGAAAAGAATGTTCATAACAGCACCTCATCATCACTTGTATTTGTCATTGTTGTCATTAAAGATTTCTTTTTGTTCTATTCGGGCGTTGAGTAAAGACCACTCCGGAAACGTGTTCAATAATGCTAATGTATCCTCTAAGCTAAAGTCAGGTTTAGTTGGATATAGTTTTTCAATGATTTTTTTGATTAATAAAAAGTCTTCAGGTGTGTCCACAGTCCATCTATGCTGTTTCTGATTTTCGGTATAGGTGATATTAGCCAATTTGAACCGGCCGGGATTCAGGAAAATAAAGGGTGTCACGTGTTCCCGTTCATGTTCAAGACTGGACTCGGCATGAGCCTTCTCTAACGACGAAGCTGAAAAAACTTCTATGTCCATACCGCGGGGATATGTTCTATTTAAAGTGTTAGACACATAATCATATTGGCCATTTGAATCTAGATAAAATTTAATTACTTTGTCAATGACACGATGATCAATAATAGGGCAGTCAGAGGTTAAGCGGACGATCGTTTCCGCTTTGCTTATTTTTGCAGCTTCGTAATATCTTGATAAGACATCATTTTCTGACCCACAATAATAAGTAAGAGATAATCTCTTACTTAGCTCAACAATTGGTTTATCTATCGCATTTGTCGTTGTGGCGATCACAATATCATCAATAAGTGCCGCTCTTTTTATTCTTTCAATTTGATATTCAAGCAGAGGTTTATTCAGAACTTTTTTTAATACTTTGCCTGGCAATCTGCTGGACCCCATCCGTGCTTGGATAATAGCCGTTACTTTCAACTGATCACCTCCTACGAATAAAAATCTACTACTTTTTTTAATGCTTTGATCACGTCATCTGCATCTTTTTCGTTCATTGATTGAAACAGAGGTAAGGTGATAATTCCTTTATAAAGGTTTTCTGCATTTGGACATAGGCCGGCTTGATAACCTAAACGTTGATAGTAAGGGTGTAAATAAACAGGTATATAATGAACATTAACTCCTATATTTTCCTGTTGCATAGCGTTGAAAATATCATCGCGATTTCCTTTTAGCTGATCCAGCTTTAAGTTGATAATATAAAGGTGCCAGCTTGAAGTTGAGGCTGCATCTTGACTTGGGAGATGAATGTGGGAGATGGTTTTTAACTTTTCGTTATAGATCCTGGCAAGATGATTTCGTGTTTCAATAAAATCATCTACTTTTTTCAATTGGCTGATCCCTAATGCAGCTTGGATATCTGTCATCCGATAATTAAAACCAAGGAAGTGCATTTCATAGTACCACGATCCGTGGTCTTGTGATAATTTTTTAGGATCACGGGTTATACCGTGACTGCGGAATTGGAGCAGCTTCTCATAATAAGTTTTATTATTCGTCGTTATCATTCCGCCCTCGCCTGTTGTAATATGTTTAACAGGGTGGAAACTAAACATTGTCATATCACTGATTGAACCGATTTTTTCACCTTTATATGAAGCGCCTAATGCATGTGCAGCATCTTCAATGACGATCAAGTTATTGGCTTTTGCGATTTTTTGAATCCGATCGTGATTCACCGGCTGTCCTGTGAAGTCTACTGGTATAATGGCCTTTGTTTTTGGAGTGATCAGCTTTTCGATAGAATCAGGGTCGATATTGTATGTGAGCGGGTCAATATCTGCGAAAACCGGTTTGGCGCCCATGTACAAAATACAATTGGCGCTTGCCGCAAATGTGATGGGTGTAGTAATGACTTCATCTCCCTGTGAAATTCCCGCAGCAAAGCAAGCTGCATGCAAAGCAGCAGTTCCGCTGGAAAATGCAACAGCATAGCTGCTGCCAGCATATTCAGCGACTTTTTGTTCGAATAAGTCAATTGTTGGTCCCGTCGTCAAATAGTCTCCTCGTAAAACATCGACTACAGATTGGATATCTTCTTCATCCAGCCATTGTCTGCCGTATGGAAGATAAGAATCTCTGACGGGCTTACCGCCTGTAATTGCCAATTTATTCTCACTTGTCATATTCAATTCTCCTATTAAATAAGATTCGTGCCCTTAATCCATTCTTCTGTTTTTCTTATTCCTTCCTCCAAACTGACCTGCGGGCTCCAATTAAGGATTTTCTTTGCTTTTTCGTAGTTGCATAACAATTTTGGAATTTCACTTTGAGGATGTATGTGCGCTACATGGCGAATGTTTTGTTTATCGCCTGCGATTAATTCTGCTAAATCATTAATAGAGATATCTCTTCCAAGGCCTGCGTTTATAATTTCACCGTTAGCTTTTGGGGAATAACCCGCCTGCACGACGAAATTGGCACAATCCTCTACATATAAAAGATCACGGGTTTGAGTGCCATCACCATATATATGCAGCTTTTTGCCGTCCAATTTATTTTTTATAAAAATAGCGACTACTCCGCCTTCACCACCTGTTTTCTGGAAAGGCCCATACGTATTAAACGGACGTATAACCACCGCTGGGAGACCATACGCGTGATAATAAGAGAGCACCATGTTTTCAGCCGCGATCTTTGCTCCTGCATAAGGAGAAGCGGGTTTAATAGGATCTGTTTCTTTGATGCCTTCAGCAAATGCAGCTCGGTCGTACACCATACAGGTACTCATAAAAACAACTTTCACATTATGCTTTTTACATAATTCTAAAATGTTAAAAGTACCGATTGTGTCATTTGCAAATGTGGTTTTCGGATCGTCAATGCTGTCTTGTACGTTTATGCTTGCACCCAAATGATAGCAAATGTCAAATTGTTTCAAGAAAAGATCTTCTAATGTGTTTAAATCCTTTATATCTCCATTAATAAACTCGATAAAACCCGGGGCGTTTTTCAGCTCTTCGAGATTTTCTAAACGCCCATTCGATAAATCATCCAGCACCCATACTTGATGACCGTCTTCTAATAACTTTTTCACAACCCATCTGCCAATAAAACCTGCTCCGCCGGTAACGAGAATATTCATGCCCATCTTCCTTCCCAGATTAAATTAGTTTTTGCGATTGTAATAATGTAAGGACTTCTCCTTTTGAAATTTGCTCCTGATCATTTGAACTATAGGTTCCTTCAGCAGCTTTTTTTGCTTGAGTATAATGATTTCTTTTCCCAAATGTTGAAGGGATCACAAACATTTCAGGCAGCTCAAAAGCTATTGTCGATTCATCATACGTCATAAGTTCTTCATACATTTTTTCTCCGGGCCGCAGCCCGATTTCTTGTATTTCAATTTCATTAATATCCAAATTGTGTTTTTTGCATGTTTCTTCAACAACGACTGACACTAAGTCGCTCAGTGAGATAACCGGCATTTTTAATATGAAAATTTCTCCGCCCTGAGATTCTTTAAGCGCGCTAATTAATAATGACGTCGCCTGATCCAGTGTCATCATAAAGCGGTTCATGTTTAAATCCGTAACAGTCACTTTTTTTTGCTTTAAGATTTGTTCTGTAAACAAGGGAACTACGGAACCCCTTGAACCCATTACATTTCCAAACCGAACACAAGAAAAAACCGTCTCGGCTTTTCCTTTGCTGTACTCTGCTGCGGAAATTAACCTTTCAGCTGTGAGTTTTGTTGCTCCATATGCATTCGTTGGTGATATTGCCTTATCTGAACTTGTAAAAACGACTTTTTTCACGTTTTGGGCAACGGCTGCTTTAATGACATTATTGGTTCCTATAATATTTGTCAGGACCGCTTCATAGGGATTGTATTCGCAAGCGGGAACATGCTTCATGGCAGCCGTATGGAAGACGTAGTCAATGCTGTCCATTGCATTTAACACCCGGTCATAATCTCGCACATCTCCTATTAAAAATCTAATATCCTTTCTGGGCCCGATTTCGTTTTCTAGCATAAATTGTTTATATTCATCCCTGCTGAATATTCGAACAACCTTTGGTTGGTCCTTAAGAATTTGTTTTAGTAGGCTTTTTCCAATCGTACCTGTTCCGCCAATTATGAGTATTTTTTTATCTTTGAAAAACACAAGTAACCCACTTCCTTTTTCTTGAATGGATAAAACAATGTCGGTTATTGGAGTATATGCTTGTTAGATAACTCTGTGTTTGCTCTAGCCTATTTGGATTCAACTATTATTTTGTCAATGGTGCGGCAGTAACAGTAGATCCTGTCGGCCGGAGAAAACAGTCTTTCTCTTAAGAATGAAATGGAGAGATTGCAGGGGAGAAACATCCTGATTGGAGAGCGTGTCATGGAGGAATGGCGATAACGCAGAGATACATAATAAAAAGGCATGAGCCCGGTTCATTCAATACCAAACTCATGCCTTTGCTATTTGTGTCTATCTTTTTGAATCTCTATTCGAACACCGGATCATCCTCATAATAGTAAGAATCCGGATCTTCATACGTATTGGTGTTTTCAAAAGCGGCAATGCCGATGATCACCAGCATGAAAATGACTAAAATGATCCCGATCAGGCCAGTGACAATGCTGGATGCTGCGTAAAACAGCTGCATTTTAATAAATTTCCCGTAATTCTCAAGCATACTTTCGCCAGCAGTGCCGGTAAGATTTCCTTCAGCTTCCGCGGCTGCTTTTGCTGAACGCATCAGAAAGACGCCTGAAATAATCAGCAGTACGCCCGGAATGGCGCCGATCACTGTCATCAAAGCAGACAGAGTGAGCAGCGAGCCCATAATGATCAGCAAAATGCCTGAAATTTTGCCCCACTTGGCAATGTCTGATAGCGACTTGACAGCAGAGGCGCTCAGCTGGCGGCTCTCACTTTCCGCAGTCACAATCTCCTGTTCTGCGGCACTGCTTTCTTCATTATGATGTTCAATCTCGTTTTCATCTTTATCCAGACTAATCATGACAGCTCTCTCCCTAAAATTTTTAAATCGTATCTTTTGCCGTCCATTTCGGCAATGCCGGGGAATAGGCCCCATTCTGCAAACCCGTGCTTTTCAAACAGCTTCAGGCTTGGTTTATTATGTCCGAAAATGAAGGCCATAAGTGAGCGGATTCCAAGATTCGGCGCAATGCGAAGCGCTTCCTGGAGCAAATACGATCCGACGCCTTTGCCGCGGCATGCTTCGTCAATGTATATGCTGACTTCCGCTGTTTTATTATAGGCGGGTCTTCCGTAAAATGTTTCAAAGCTGATCCAGGCAGCAACGTTCCCGTTTTCGTCCTCGGCAACATAGAGCGGACGTGCCTCTGTATGCCCCAAAAACCATTCCATCCGGTCTTCAAGTGTTACCGGCTCGGTATCGGCTGTTACCATTCTGGAGGTAATCGTTGAATTATAAATCGCAACAACTGCTTCCAGATCTTTATGTTCAGCAAGACGCAATGTCATGTTCATAAGTATTTGGCACTCCTCTCAAAAAAAATGACATATTTTCGTATCAGTCTGCGCAAACTACATCTAAAAAAGTTTTTTGTATAGGTGTATATATTTTCAGAAAAGTGTTCAGAATGTTGCTGAGGTGATGAAACAATGAGAGAGGAAGAAAAGAAAACTTCTCAAGTCAAAAAACTTCAGCAGTTTTTTCGTAAACGCTGGGTGTTCCCTGCAATTTACTTAGTCAGTGCGGCCGTCATTTTAACAGCTGTCCTTTGGTATCAATCTGTATCAAATGATGATGTAAAGGATCAGTTGGCTGATAACGGCGGAAACTCCGCATATGACAACAACGACGATGCAGTTGAAGTAGGAAAGTCAATGGAAAATGTCGCAATGCCGGTTGTTGATTCTGAAAACGTTTCTGTTGTGAAAAAGTTCTATGAAACCGATGCCGCAAAAGAAGAGAAAGAAGCAGCACTCGTTACCTATAATAACACGTACAGCCTAAGCAAAGGAATTGACTTAGCTGAGAAAGACGGAAAAGATTTCGATGTTTCTGCTTCTCTGAGCGGTACGGTTGTCAAAGCTGAAAAAGATCCAGTGCTGGGATATGTTGTAGAAGTTGAACATGCCGACGGCTTATCAACTGTGTATCAATCTCTTTCTGAAGTAAGTGTTGAGCAAGGTGACAAGGTGAAACAAAACCAAGTGATCGGAAAGTCTGGCAAGAACCTTTACAGCGAAGACAGCGGAAACCACGTGCATTTTGAAATCCGTAAAGACGGAGTCGCTATGAACCCGCTGAACTTTATGGACAAGCCGGTTTCTTCTATTGAAAAAGCAGCAGCTGCTGAAGAAAAAGCTGCAACTGAAGAAACAGAAGAATCCATTCAGCAATCTTCCGAGAAAAAGGATGGATCAACTGAAAAAGGAACAGAAGAAAAATCCGGTGAGAAAAAGGATGATTCAACTGACAAATCTGGTTCCAAAGAAAGCAGCACAACAGAAGACACTGAACAGTCTTAATGAAGAAAACGTCTATCCGTGTGATGGGCGTTTTTTTTTGTTACTTTTTGCTTTGTTTCACCGTCTATGTAGTTACACAAAGGCACGTATGTTATAAAGGAGGTTATGGCATGAACCGCCTACTGCTCGCAGTCTGGATCTTTTTTATTCTGCTCTCTGTCTGTACGGAGAGCTTCAGCGGCATGGTCGTATCGCAATCGGTGGCTTTTCATTTTCAGCCGCACCCTGATCTGTCTCAGTTTTTAGACTTGGATTTTACTGAGCTTGCTGTACCTGTAGCGCTTATTCAAAAAATCGGGCACGCGTTTTCCTTCTTTGTGCTGACATATTTGCTGTGGAAACAGCGGGGCAGCATAAAATCAGCTGCAGCCGGCTCGTTTGCGTTTGCTTTTTTCACAGAAGTTCTTCAGCTCTTCTTCAGCAGGAACGGATGTATTCGGGATGTGCTCATCGATACTGTTGGAATTGTATTGTTTTGTGGTTTATATGTGTTGGCGAAGCGGAGAAAACATGAGATGTACGAAAAATTTTAAAGCCGGCTGTCTTGGATTCAGACGCCGGCTTTTGTCTTTTCTAGAAATTTTGATCGGTTGGTTTTTTCGTCAGTTTATTAATGATGGCTTCATAGATTTTCACAATCAAATCGACGAATGGGCGAAGCAGATCTGAAAATCTAAAGAATAGGAACCCGATAATGATGGCGACAACAAGGCTGCCTAATACATCTACCGGATAGTGATGCCCTACCCAAATTCTCGAAAAGCCTGTCAAAAGCCCGAAAATAACAAGGGGCCAGCCGATTTTGCGGTTTCTGAAAAGCATCGCAATAGAAATTGCTAACGCACCTGTTGTGTGGTCACTCGGAAATGATGCATCCGCATCATGCGGAATCAGCGTATGCACTGTGTGCGCAACGAACGGGCGCGGTTCGAAATAAACTTGCGTAATCAAAAAGTTGATGACGAGACCCGCAATTCCTGTAAGGCCCGCGTAAAGCACATTTTTTCTGCTTTGCGTGTTCCCGAACAGCCAGATTGCCAATAGGATAAGGGCATAGGCGACAATGGCATATTCCGTTATGAAGACCATAATAGAATCGAGAACCGAATTGTGATGAGATAGTCCATGAATAGCTTTAAAAATTTCGTAATTCAAATAATCACCTTTTACATTTTTAATAATAGACTCATTATACTCATAAAAAGTTTCAAATCAAAAAAGACTTTGCTAAAATGCGTGACGCTTGAAGAGAATTCGAAGGGGAGACAGCGTTTCTGGGGGTTTTTTCTATACGCAAAAAAAGAGATCCGGAGTTCCGAATCTCTTCTAAACAATTACAGTGCTTCAGGTCCTTCCTCGCCGGTGCGGATGTTGATCGTATTGCTGATTTCATAGACAAATATTTTTCCGTCACCAGGTGATCCTGTTTTCAGGACCCTTTTAGCGGTCTCAGTCACTTGATCAACAGGAACCTTGCTGACCACGATTTCAATTTTTAAACGTTCATATACATTGCTTTCTATTTTTACCCCTCGATAGAGCTCCGTATGTGCTTTTTGAAGGCCGCAGCCGTGAACATTGGAGAAGGTCAGAGAGGTGACCCCGATTTTTCCGAGTTCCTGCTTCAGCTTTTCAAAATTTGCCGGACGCGTTACAATTTCTACCTTGAACATTTGACCGCTCATAGCGTCACTCCTCACATAGAATCTTGATATGCTTTTTCCCCGTGCATCGTTAAGTCAAGCCCGAGTGATTCTTCTTCTTCGGTTGCGCGAAGGGGAAGGAAGAGGCCTACAATTTTAATAATAACGAAAGTGACAATAAATACAAAAACATAAGTGGCGGCGATGGCTACGATTTGTTTCCAGATTAAGCTTGCATCTCCGTAGAATAAGCCGTCCGCACCCGCTGAATTAACAGAGGTTGTCGCGAATAATCCTGTTGCGATTCCGCCCCATGTGCCGCCGATGCCGTGCAGGCCAAAGGCATCGAGCGCATCATCGTATCCGAATTTCTTTTTAAGTGAGAATACGCCCCAGAAACAAACCGCTCCGCCAATGATGCCGATAATAATGGAAGAGAACGGTGTGACAAATCCGGCAGCCGGCGTAATCGCCACAAGCCCGGCGATTGCGCCGGATACCGCTCCGAGCATCGTCGGTTTTTTGTTAATGATCCATTCTACTAAGATCCAGCCGGCAATCCCAGCTGCTGCGGCAGTGTTTGTGTTGATGAAAGCGTACATGGCCACACCGTCTAAGGTCAGGGCGCTGCCGACGTTAAAACCGAACCAGCCGAACCAAATCAAAGCCCCGCCTAAGAACGTATAAATGAGGTTGTGCGGAGAAGACGCTGTGCCGTCTTTCCGTTTGCCGAGCACAATAGCGAGAACAAGGCCTGCCACACCGGAGGAAATATGAACAACGTTGCCGCCGGCGAAATCGAGCGCGCCAAGCTGGCCGATCCAGCCGCCGCCCCATACCCAGTGCGCAACCGGCGTGTAAACCAAAGAAGCCCATAAAACCGAGAATAAAAGAAAAGCGCCGAATCGCATTCGCTCTGCGAAAGCCCCGGAAATAATTGCTGTTGTCAGAACAGCGAACGTCATTTGAAACATCATAAACAATGAGTGGGGAATGGTATCGCTATAATCTCCCGGATCAAATCCAACCCCTTTCAGACCGGCCCACTCTAGTCCGCCAATGATTGAATTGCCTGGTGCGAAGGCAAGTGTATATCCGAACAGCACCCAAACGATGGAAACGATGGCAATGGAAGAGAAACTGTGCATTGCAGTGCTCAGCACATTTTTGCTTTTTACCATTCCTCCATAAAATAACGCTAATCCCGGGGTCATCAGCCACACGAGTAAAGCGCAAAAGAACATAAAAACTGTATCGCCCATTTGCATGTCTCATTCCTCCGTATCTTTCAGAATTATTATATTTCTTCATTATAGAGAAAAAAGAATGATAAAACATTTTCATGTAAGATTTCCTAACATGGTTTTTTAGGGAATGTTATCGAGGGATGTAAAGAATGGAAAACGGCATTTTTTTGCGATATAAGACTTTATATCTATAAAAGAAGCTGTCCATATGAGCAGAAAAGAGAATTGACAATTATTAGAATGTTTTATACTGTATTAAGTGTACTAACTCGAATAATACACTGAGGAGGGATGCGTTATGAATAAAGGGGACAGGCTAAGGAGAGCGGTAAGAAAATCGATTCCGGCGACGTTCCGATTGTTTTTAGCCTTTAATTTTTTCGTGTACGGCCTGGTGAAAGTGGTGATAGGCCAGTTTGGTGAAGTGACGCCTGAAATTGAGGCAGCCGCTGGAAAGGGGTTTACCATTGTGTGGACATTTTTTGGTTATTCTCATGTTTACGAACTGTTTATAGGTTTCGGTGAAATCCTTGCAGCTGTTTTATTACTGATTCCGAGAACAGCTGCATTAGGGGCAGTTGTTTTTATGCCGATTATTGTGAACATCGTCTTGATTAACTATTGTTTTAATATTGGTGTGCAGGATCTTAGCACGATATTAATGGTCATGTGTCTCATCCTGCTTTGGGTGGACCGCCGCAAATTCATGGGCATTTTCAGACAGGAGCCGTTAAACGGCGGGCAGGTGATGAAGCGATGACACCCCTTATGATTACAGTGCTTGCCGGTTTGTTCGTATGCACGACCTGTTACTATTACATAAATGAAAAATCATAAGAAAAGCGCTCCTTCTGAGAATTTTACAAGCATACTAAAAGAACTTAGGCAGAGTGAAGAGTAAAATAAGCAATGTGAGAAACACTAACAGCATCAGGAGGAGACGTATGATGAATACACTCAACATTGATTTTCAAAAAACAGCATTGGTTATCATTGATTTGCAAAAAGGAATTGTGCCGATAGATCAAAGCGGACAGGTTGTCCCAAATGCGAAAAAGCTCGTAGATGAATTTCGAAAACATAACGGGTTCATCAGCTTTGTGAATGTAGCCTTTCATGACGGAGCGGATGCGCTGAAGCCGCAAACAGATGAGCCTGCGCAGGGAGGTTCAGGGGAAATGCCTGCGGATTGGGCCGAATTTGTTCCGGAAATTGGTGTGCAGGATGGAGATTACACTGTAACAAAACGGCAGTGGGGTGCATTCTTCGGCACGGATTTAGATTTACAGTTGAGGCGCCGCGGCATTGACACGATTGTATTGTGCGGCATCGCGACGAACATCGGGGTGGAAAGCACAGCACGCGAGGCATTCCAGCTTGGCTATCAGCAGATTTTTATTACAGATGCCATGTCCACGTTCAGCCAGGAAGAGCATGAAGCCACACTGCGCTTTATTTTTCCGAGAATCGGTAAATCGCGGACAACGGAAGAATTTCTAGCGCAAGTGAAATGATGATATCGAAAAAAAGCCGTGCTGTTTTTTTAACAGCGGTGGCTTCGGGAACGATGCTGAATCCGCTGAATTCGTCTATGATTTCTCTTGCGCTCCATAGCATCCAGCATGAGTTTCACCTGTCGTTTACAACGGTTTCCTGGCTGATCTCCTCGTTTTACCTGGCGAGTGCCGTGGCTCAGCCTGTAACGGGAAAGCTCGGCGATTTGATCGGGCGGAAACGCTTGTTTTTATTTGGGCTCATTCTTGTTGCGGTTTCTGCCATCGGGGCACCGTTTGCGCCAACATTTATGACATTATTGATCATGCGGCTGTTTCAATCGGTAGGAAGCAGTGCGATTTATCCGTCGGGAGTCGGGCTGATTCGAAGTCATATTCATGAGCGGCAGGCATCAGCCTTGGCTGTGCTCTCTATTTTTGCGTCTGCCATGACGGCGCTCGGGCCGACAGTCGGCGGATTTTTGATTGTGTGGGGCGGCTGGCCGGCAATCTTTATCGTCAATTTGCCGTTTATTATCCTCAGCTTCTTGTTGGGCGTGTATATGTTCCCGAAAGATCAGAAAAAAGGGGCAGGAATCAAAACGATTGTACGGCAGCTCGACATTCTTGGCATCGTTTTATTTGCCGGGGGAATCATATTCCTTCTATCCTTTCTTCTGTCTTTCAGCACGTCGCCGCATGCGGTTGAAGGTGTGCTTGGGGTGCTTCTGCTCGGTGCTTTTGTCTGGCATGAGCTGAAAACGGATAAGCCGTTCATTGATGTCCGCCTGTTTAGGACGCAGCGAAACCTGTCAGCCGTATATGTTCAGTTTATTTTACTGAATGTTTTCTTCTATTGTTTATTTTTTGGGCTGCCGAGTTATTTTCAAGACGAAATGCATCTTTCTGTTCAAATGAGCGGTCTGTTTATGTTGTTTATGTCAGGGATGAGCATCGTTGTGTCACCTATTACGGGCAAATGGATCGACCGATCAGGCGTGGTCAAGCCGATCTTTGCGGGTGCGCTTTTGATGACGGCTGGAGCCGTGCTCTTAACCATCTTTTTTATCAACGCTCAGGTTATCGGGAAAGGCTTTATACTGTCAATCTTGGGTATAGGGTACGGACTTGGAAATGTCGCGCTGCAGGCAGCAATGCTCGAAACGAGTCCTTCTAACATGGTAGGGACGACTTCAGGGCTGTTTCAAACCTGCCGTTACTTAGGGTCGATTTTGTCTTCGGTGATCCTTGGTCTTCTTTTTGGAAAGGAAATCACGGCAGCCCATTTTGATATGATGGGAATCATCATGATCATAGCGGGCGGAGCGAGCCTGTTTATGGCTGTGAGATTTGCTGCATTAATGAAAACTGCATCATGAGAAAAAGAGACAGACACTGCGTCTGTCTCTTTTTCTTGTTTAGACTGTTCAAATACAAACGGGAAAATTGTATATCATAGCCAATGTTATTGTCTGACTTTTCAGTTATATTAAGTGACATCGAATGTCAGGAAATGAAACATACGACGAAAAAACAGACAATATTGAAAGGGGAGCCGGCTATGAAATTAAAAGAGAGCCAGCATCAATCCAACAAACTGAGCAATGAAGATCTGCTGCCTTTAGGACAGGAAAAACGGACATGGAAAGCAATGAACTTTGCCTCTATTTGGATGGGATGTATACATAATATACCGACCTACGCGACGGTGGGCGGGTTAATTGCGATCGGTCTTTCGCCTTGGCAGGTGCTGGCGATCATTATTACGGCATCGCTTATCTTATTTGGCGCTCTAGCCTTAAACGGCCATGCGGGGACAAAATACGGGCTGCCGTTTCCTGTGATTATCCGGGCTTCTTACGGAATATACGGCGCGAATATCCCTGCGCTTCTAAGGGCGTTTACAGCGATCATGTGGCTTGGCATTCAGACCTTTGCGGGAAGCACGGCGCTGAACATTTTGCTTTTGAATATATGGCCGGGCTGGGGAGAAATTGGCGGCGGATGGAACATTCTCGGCATTCACTTGTCAGGTTTGCTTTCTTTTATATTCTTTTGGGCCATTCATTTACTCGTATTGCATCACGGCATGGAATCGATTAAGCGTTTTGAGGTGTGGGCAGGTCCTTTAGTGTATGTCGTCTTTGGCGGCATGGTATGGTGGGCCGTCGATATTGCCGGAGGGTTGGGGCCAATTTATTCTCAGCCAGGAAAGTTCCATACATTTTCAGAAACATTCTGGCCGTTTGCTGCCGGGGTTACCGGTATCATCGGCATCTGGGCGACATTGATCTTAAATATCCCTGATTTCACACGGTTTGCTGAAACGCAAAAAGAGCAAATCAAAGGGCAATTTTACGGTTTGCCGGGAACCTTCGCGCTGTTTGCGTTTGCCAGTATTACTGTGACTTCCGGTTCACAGGTCGCTTTCGGCGAGCCGATTTGGGATGTTGTCGATATTTTGGCGAGGTTTGATAACCCTTATGTCATCGTATTGTCCGTGATTACGCTCTGCATCGCCACGATCTCTGTAAACGTCGCCGCGAACATCGTATCGCCCGCTTATGATATAGCGAATGCCCTGCCGAAATATATTAATTTTAAACGCGGTAGTTTTATCACTGCGTTGCTCGCTTTATTTACGGTTCCGTGGAAGCTGATGGAGAGCGCGACAAGCGTATATGCGTTTCTCGGCTTAATTGGCGGCATGCTTGGTCCGGTGGCAGGCGTGATGATGGCTGATTACTTTATCATTCGCAAACGGGAGCTCTCGGTAGATGACCTGTATTCTGAAACAGGGCGTTATGTGTATTTTAAAGGCTACAATTACCGTGCGTTTGCAGCCACGATTCTGGGGGCGCTGATTTCACTGATTGGCATGTATGTTCCTGCATTGAAAAGCTTATACGATATTTCCTGGTTTGTCGGCGTGCTGATTTCATTTCTTTTCTATATTGTTCTGATGCGTGTTCACCCGCCGGCTTCGTCGGCGATTGAGACGTTTGAATCTGGGCAGGTTCGTCAGGCTGAATAAGATCTATCTCACGGTATATTTTCATATTTTTGAAATGGTTTTCCATAAATAGAACATTTATAATTGTTTTAGAAATCTATTCTAAAACGAAATGGGAATCGAATATGAGAAAATGGTATTTTATTCTTTTGGCAGGTGTGTTAACGTCCGTCATCCTTGCCTTTGTTTTTGATAAGACAAAAGCGAATGAGGAAGAGCAAGGGAACTGCATCTATGTTTCGCCAGAGGGCAGTGATCAAAATGAAGGCACGAAAGATAAGCCGTTTCGTACACTGGCACATGCTTCAGAGGAGGCTGCCGCCGGCACAACCGTCATGATTCGGGAAGGCACGTATCATGAAACCCTTGAGGTAAAGCACAGCGGTACGGACGGAAAGCCTATCACGTTCCGAAACTATGAAAATGAAAAAGTCGTGATTAGCGGAGAATCCGTTGCGGACGCAGAATATGAAACACCGCTTATTCATATTCACGATAAACATGACATTGCCATCAGCGGTTTAACGATTCAAGATCTTTCTGTTTCATCTGAGGAAGCAACTGCTATGGGGATTTATGTATCAGGCTCCAGCAGTCATATTGCCATTAAGAACAATCATGTCCGGGATATTAAGACAACAGCAGATGAAGGAAATGCCCACGGAATCGCAGTCTATGGAACTGGCAGCATGAAAGACATTCAAATCAAGGACAATACGGTTGAGAATCTGACGCTTGGAGCGAGTGAAGCGGTTGTGCTAAACGGAAATATTGACGGCTTCACCGTTGCGGGCAATGTGGTCCGCAACAATAACAACATCGGGATTGACCTTATCGGTTATGAGGGAACCGCGGACAAAAACGATTACGTGCGAAATGGAGTCGTAGAAAACAATACGATTTATCAAAACTCGACTTACGGAAACCCTGCTTATGGAGATGATTACTCAGCAGGCGGGATTTATGTCGATGGCGGACACAGCATCGAGATTAAGAAAAACACAGTTTACGATAACGATATTGGGATTGAAGCAACGTCTGAGCATAAAGGGAAATATGCAAATGCTATTCAGATTACAGATAACAAAGTGTACAACAATGCTTACACCGGTATTTCAATCGGAGGATACGACAAAAAGCGGGGCGGCACCAGCAATTCTCTGATTGCACACAACATTATGTACCGGAATGACACAAAGGGGCTGTATGGCGGACAGCTGCTGTTGCAGTACGATACGAAAAACAACACAATCGAAAAGAATATTTTGACGGCCAGTGATTCCAGATTATTTATCGGAAACGATTTTACAGAAAATGAAGGCAATACGGTGAATCATAACGTGTACCATAAGGAAGCGGATCAAGACGGTATATGGATGTGGAAAAAGAATGAATACGATTCATTTTCGTCGTATCGAAAAGCAACAAATAACGATCAGCAATCCATTTATGCCGATCCGATGTATCGTGATGAAGATTCCTCTGACTTTACGTTAGATCCTGATTCACCTGCGCGGCCGGTCATTGAATAATATGCCATTAGCGGCGTTCTCTTCCGTTCAACGGAGCAGGACGCCGCTTTTTATATGCAAAAAAAGACTGCCGGCATCTCCCGGCAGTCTGAGCGTTATTCTGCAATAGACACTTTTCCTTCAGCCTCAGCAGGTTTTTTCTGGCTCCACGCATAGAGAAGCAGAGCAATCAGAACGAACAGCCCCGCTGATAAATAAATGGCAGAGAAGCCGGCAGATGCTACAAACAATCCGAATACATACGACCCTACAGCAATTCCGCTGTCAAAGAAGGTAAAGAACGTTGCCGTCGCAAAACCTGAGCGGTGAGCCGGAGATTTCTGGATCGCCAATGTTTGCATACAAGGAACGATTGATCCGTATCCGAGACCGATAACCGCTCCTGAAAGCAGAAGCATCAAGCCGCTATGTGTGAAGGACAGCATGCAGAGCCCCACTGAGAAAATCAAGATTGATGGGTAAATGACAATGCCCGGTCCGACTTTGTCGAACAATTTTCCTGTGAATGGGCGTGCAATCATCATTGTCACCGCAAAGCAAACAAAGAAATATCCGCTGATATTCGAAAGATCAACTGATTTGGCGAATACAGACAAATACGCTGTGACAGTTGAATAACAGAAAGAAATAAATAAACCGACCGTCGCAATCTTAAGTGCGCCTTTTTCAAACATATCCGAGAACGAAAAACGAAATACAGTTGTGCCGCTGTCTTGGTTTTGGGGCACCTTTATCAAGAACGAAACAAGTAAGCCTGCAACCATAAACAGCGCAAAGGCTGTAAAGAATACAGAGAAGCTTACGACCTTCATCAAATTCAGTCCAAGGAAAGGCCCGATTGCCATGGCGAGGTTCATAGACATGGCAAAGTATCCAAGCCCTTCACCGCGGCGTTTGGCTGGAATAATGTCCGCTGCAATTGCACCTGTTACAGTCGTTAAAATGCTGAACCAAATCCCTTGGAAGAACCGCAAGCCGAGCAATAAGTATAAATTATGAATCGGCATATACAGAAAAGATGAAAGGGCGAATAAAGCCATTGATACAATCGCCATTCTTTTCTTGCCGAAACGCTCAACGATGGCTCCGGAGAAAGGCCGTGTAATGATTGCTGACAGAAGGAACAGGCTGATTAAAAGCCCGCCTTGTGATTCTGTGCCGCCAAGCTCTTGAAGCGTATAGATCGGCAGTACAGTTAAAAATGTATAAAAGAACACAAACACAAATAAATTGACAAGCAGGACCATAATAAAATCCTTGGTCCATATCGCATCCGCTTTTTTCAAATGTATGTCACTTCCTTATTTTCATTGTTGTAAAAACATGCGAAATAAATGAGAAAAAGCTTCCTTATCTTCATCCCGGAAATCTGCAAGCAGTTCTTCCTCGAATTTCAGCATTTTCACATTGATTTCTTCGTATTTTTTCTCGGCTTCTTTTGTGAGGACAACAAGTTTTTCCCGTTTGTCTTCACCTTGCCGTCTCTGAACCCAGCCGTTTTCCTCCAGGCGTTTGATCGTCCGTGTTACAGTCGGCGCTTCCACATTTAAATAGGACCAAATCTCTTTTTGAGTCATTGGTCCGATCGTACGCAAACAATATAAAACTGACCATTGAGATGAATAAAGGCCGAATGGCTCCAGCTGTTCATTGGCTTTCTTGGCAATCAGGCGGGCGCTTTGGTTGATTTGATGAATGAGGTGTCTGTTGACGTAGGTCATTTCGGTCTCCTTCTAAAAAAACTTACCTAAGTAACTAATTGCTTTTTTTATTTTACAGGAGCGCTGAATGGATGTAAAGATAAAAATTTAGTGACGCGAAATAGTTTGCCGAAGCTGAAAAAGTTCGTTTCACCCCTTGTCCTTATTGAGTTTTTAGCATATTCCCAAAAGAATGCTAATACACTGTTACAAACCTAACAAAGAGAGTGTTTGAGGTGAGGGATCGTGGGCACATTTCACAAACTTACTTTTAAAACCATACAACGAAGAAGCGGCATAATGAATGACTCTTTACAGAATACGGATCTCATTTCACACTTCTCACATCCATTTTAGGGAGGTCGAGTGGTGTGCACGATTACATCAAAGAGCGAACAATCAAGATAGGGAAGTACATCGTGGAGACAAAGAAAACCGTTCGTGTCATTGCGAAGGAATTTGGTGTTTCCAAAAGTACAGTACACAAGGATTTAACAGAGCGTCTGCCTGAAATTAACCCTGACTTGGCAAACGAAGTGAAAGAAATACTCGATTATCATAAATCCATCAGGCATTTAAGAGGAGGAGAAGCGACAAAACTCAAATATAAAAAAGATGAAATTCTCGAAGGAGAGCCTGTTCAGCAATCATAATCACCTGCTATCATCAGCTGGCATTGTCTTCTTGAAATCGTTCATAAAACATCCGCAAAAAATTGTAAAGAACTTAATGCGCTTCCAACTTTTTTTCTATATTTTATGATAATATATATAATTAGGGCACAATGTGGATATTTACTGTGAAACAGATTTTCAAGGAGGATATAAATAGATGTTTGCAAGGGATATTGGTATTGACCTCGGTACTGCAAATGTACTGATCCATGTTAAAGGTAAAGGAATTGTTCTGAATGAACCTTCCGTAGTAGCACTTGATAAAAACAGCGGCAAAGTGCTGGCGGTTGGCGAAGAGGCAAGACGAATGGTTGGACGTACACCTGGGAATATTGTTGCGATTCGCCCGCTGAAAGACGGAGTTATTGCTGATTTTGAAGTAACAGAAGCAATGCTGAAGCATTTTATTAACAAGCTGAATGTAAAGGGCTTGTTCTCAAAACCGCGCATGCTCATTTGCTGCCCGACGAATATTACATCCGTTGAGCAAAAAGCAATCAAAGAAGCTGCAGAAAAAAGCGGCGGTAAACATGTATACCTTGAAGAAGAACCTAAAGTTGCCGCTATCGGCGCGGGTATGGAAATATTCCAGCCAAGCGGTAACATGGTTGTAGACATCGGAGGCGGGACGACGGATATCGCGGTTATTTCAATGGGCGATATTGTCACCTCCTCTTCTATTAAAATGGCTGGGGACAAGTTTGACATGGAAATCTTAAATTACATCAAACGCGAGTACAAGCTGCTGATCGGCGAACGTACTGCGGAAGATATTAAGATTAAAGTCGCAACGGTTTTCCCAGACGCACGTCACGAAGAAATTTCCATTCGTGGACGGGACATGGTTTCCGGTCTTCCAAGAACAATTACAGTAAACAGTAAAGAAGTTGAAGAAGCCCTTCGTGAATCTGTCGCTGTTATTGTGCAGGCTGCGAAACAAGTGCTTGAAAGAACACCGCCTGAACTTTCCGCTGATATTATTGACCGCGGCGTTATTATTACTGGCGGAGGCGCACTCTTAAACGGCCTTGACCAGCTGCTTGCTGAAGAGCTGAAGGTACCGGTCCTCGTCGCTGAAAATCCTATGGATTGCGTAGCCATCGGCACAGGTGTCATGCTTGATAATATGGACAAGCTTCCTAAACGCAAACTAAGCTGATTTCACAAACCTCATTCTGAAAAAGAATGGGGTTTTTTTATGAAAAAGCCTTCACGAATGGATAATATATGACGATAATAGGATAAAATACTGATTTTTATCATAGAACGAACGTTCCTATATGACAACTGGAAAAAATGCCATTTTAGAGGTGGGAAATTTGTTAAAAGGATTATATACAGCAACATCCGCAATGATTGCCCAGCAGCGAAGAACGGAAATGCTTTCAAATAATATTGCAAATGCAAATACATCCGGATATAAAGCAGATCAAGGCTCCATGCGCGCGTTCCCTGAGATGCTGCTCAACAGAATAGAATCAAAATCTCCGGCCGGAACAACGAGGACGGAAGTCGGTTCCGTGAATACCGGTGTGTATATGCAGGAACTTAAGCCTCTTTTCACACAGGGAAGCCTGAAGCCCACAGATCAGCCTACAGATATCACATTGGTTGAAAATCAAGTTCCGGTTCATGCGGAAACCAATGAAAACGCGGCTCTTTTTTATCCGGTTCAGACAGCGGACGGAATCCGTTATTCAAAAAGCAGCACATTTTCACTAAATGAGAATAATCAGCTGACGATCAACGGAAATCCTATTTTATCAACGGATGGCCAGCCAATCACTGTGGATAATGAAAATTTTACTGTATCTGAAAACGGTACTGTGACAACGAACGGACGGACAGCCGGCCAGATTGATGTCAGAATGGCGGAGGATGTCCGCAACCTGAAACGGGACGGAAATAACTTGTACAGCACCGCGGACGGAACTGATCTGCCAAGCGCAGCTGATAATAACCAGGTATCCTATTCATTAAAACAAGGCGTCTCTGAGCTTTCAAACGTGGATGTGACAAGCGCCTATACAGAAATGACTGAAGCGTACAGATCGTTTGAGGCCAATCAGAAGGTTATTCAAGCTTACGATAAAAGTATGGATAAAGCAGCTAATGAAATCGGAAAAATCTAAGATAACGGAAGAAAAAACGGGGGACATCAACTATGCTCAGGTCAATGCTAACGGCATCAACAACCTTAAACCAGCTGCAGCAGCAGATTGACACAATCAGCAGCAACCTTTCAAACAGCAACACAACCGGCTATAAGGCAAAAGATACGAATTTTTCTGAGCTAGTCAGACAGCAATTCGATCAGGTTGATGAAAAAAATGAGGAAGTGGCAAAAGCCCGAAAAACGCCGCCCGGCTTGCGCCTCGGCGTCGGAGCGATGATGAATTCACGCCTTGTATCTGATCAAGGAAGCATTCAGAAGACGGATCGCGATCTGGATATCGCGTTTACGTCTCCATACCAATATCTTCAGGTGAACGTGAATGGAAACCGGCAGTATACGAGAGACGGAGCGCTGTACTTAACGCCGTCAGCTGCGAATGCCAACCAGCTTCAGCTCGTTACTGGTAATGGGTATCCGGTGCTTGATGAAAACGGAAATACAGTCAACATCGACAGCTCAATGAAGAATATCACCATCAATAAAAACGGCACCTTAACCGCATCTGACGGAAACGCAGTACAGCAGTTTAATCTCGGGGTTGTCCAAGTGAATAACCCTCAAGAGCTGAAATCGGAAGGGAATAACCTTTTCTCTATTGATAATGCGGCAGCTTTTGAAGAGCTGAATGGCGCGAATAGACAAAACATCGGCATGCAGCAGGGCTCGCTTGAGATGTCTAATGTCGATATTTCTGAACAAATGACAGATTTGATCACGTCCCAGCGTTCATATCAGCTGAACAGCAGAACGATTACAATGGGAGATCAAATGCTCGGTTTAATTAATTCAGTCAGATAAAAAGAAATGGGCGTTTTCAATCAGCCGCGCATGATAAAAAAAGCGGCTTTTTCGAAATCGTCCTTTTTTTTGTAGTATTCCGTGATATCTTCTAAAAGCACCTCTAAATCCACCCACGCTTCAATTTTTTCTAATTCAAGCACATATTCAAGCAGCTGATCATAGGGGTCTTCAACTGATGTGTAGAGCGCTTCAAGCGTTTTTAATTTTAAGTAAATGGTTTGAATGTCTACCTTTTCAGATAATTCTTTCCCTTTTTCCAGGACGGCTTTCGCTTCTGTGACCTTTCCTGTTTTAAAAAGCGCTCTGACAGATTCGTACACACAATGCAGATACGAGACTGGAGAATTCGTTTCAAATTCTTGATTCTTTAATACCTTTTTAAAGTAAAGAAGCGCTTCCTGGTCTTTTTTTTCGGTTGCTTTTAAAAAGCCAAGGTTATAATAAGCGTGGCATAGCAGGTTTTCGTCATGTAATTGCTGGGTTTTCCTAATGATGTCTTTGAAAAGCTGTTCAGCTTTTTCGTAGCGTTCTTGATCAATATAATTAACGGCGAGCAAAAGCTTGCAGGTGATCACCTTTTTTATATAGCCGAATTGATGTAAATAGATGTGTAATGCTTTTTTGACGTATTGGATGGAAAGCGGCGGTGATTTCATCAAGTAATAGGCGCCGGCGGTTTGATAATATAAATCAGCGGCTTCAAACGTATTTTGAATGGCGGCCAGGTACTGTTCAGCTTTTTTAAAATGATTCACTGCATGTTTCGGAGCTGTTTTTACCATTTCGTATAGTCCTGAGAAAAAATACAGATAATATTTCAATTCATCATCCATTTTGTCTTCCAGACCGTACAGATCATCGAACAATGAATCAAGTCCGTTCTGGTTTTCAAAAAGCAGCTGATGGCGGGCCTGAAACAATTGATAACGCATCCAAAGTTTTGTATTCTTTTTGAGCTTCGGAAGGTGCTGGTCAATTTTCTCTTTCAGTGTGCAAACGTGATTCATTTTGCGTTTGCTCATTGCGGAGTACCACTCGTCTAACATGTTTTGCATCCTTTTTTCAATAAACTTCGAAATCATTTTCCTACCTCTTTGCTATTGGTAAAATCTATAATTATCATATCATAACTTTTGACGGCTCTCATTGACAGTTGGTTACATTTTAGCGCGGTTGAAAAAGAGATTAATTCATAATATACTTTTCAAATGTACAGATTGGATCTTTTATGATTGCTATACATACTAATGCAGATGAAGGAGATGTCAAGAGAATGCTTGATACTCAGCAAATTAAAGAAATTATTCCTCACCGTTATCCGTTTTTGCTTGTAGACCGGATTACGGAAGTTGAAGAGGGCAAACGGGCAAAAGGCTATAAAAATGTAACTGCTAATGAAGAGTTCTTTAACGGACATTTTCCACAGTATCCGGTAATGCCCGGCGTATTAATTGTAGAAGCGCTTGCTCAAGTCGGAGCTGTTGCGATGCTGATTAAAGAAGAAAACCGCGGCAGACTGGCGTTCTTTGCGGGCATTGACAATTGCCGGTTTAAAAAACAAGTCAAGCCTGGTGATCAGCTTCATCTTGAGGTTGAAATCACTCGTGCGCGCGGCACAATCGGGCGCGGAAAAGGTATTGCCACAGTTGATGGCGAAGTTGTTTGCGAAGTCGAACTGACTTTTGCTCTCGGAGAATAACTGAAATAAGGCAGATGGGCAGCGGCACATTTGTCTTTTTTCGTTCAAAACATGAAAAAAGCAGGTGATTGTATGTGGAAAGAATTTAAGGCCTTTGCCATGCGCGGGAACATTGTTGACCTCGCAATCGGTGTTGTAATAGGCGGCGCGTTCGGCAAGATTGTCACATCTCTAGTCAATGATATCATCATGCCTTTGGTGGGCTTGCTGCTGGGCGGGCTTGATTTTTCAGGCTTGTCGTTTACGTTTGGCGAAGCTGTAGTGAAGTACGGCAGCTTTATACAGACGATTGTAAACTTCTTAATTATATCGTTCTCCATTTTTATTGTTATTCGGACTTTGAATGGGTTGAGACGCAAAAAAGAAGCAGAGGAAGAGGCGGCGGAGGAAGCGCCGGATGCGCAAGAGGAGCTGCTGAAGGAAATCAGAGATCTGCTGAAGCAGCAAACAAGGTCGCCGGAATAAAAAAGACTGCCGTTCTGAAACGGCGGTCTTTTTTTATTTTCAATTCCTTTCACTTAATGCTGCGGGGTTTTCCGTTGTTTCAGCAAGATGAATAAGCATCGAAACAGAGGTGCCGGCATCCGGAGTGCTGCTGATTTTCAACTCGCTTCCGCAAAAATGTTTCAGCCGCTGGTTGATATTTTTTAATCCGACGCTGCGGTCGAAACCCGAAGATAAGAGATCTTTTCGTTTTTCCGGAGCCATGCCGACACCGTTATCTTCTACTTTGATGTAATACTCGTTCCTGTTTTGTTTTTTAGCTGTCAGCTTGATCCATCCTCCGCCTCTTTTCTTGCTGACGCCGTGAAGAACGGCATTTTCCACCAAGGGCTGAATCATTAAAGGCGGAAGGATAAAGTCAATGTCATTGTCTATATCGAAAAAAACCTCAAGCCGATCGCCGAACCGCGTCTTTTCTATGGAAAGATAGGAACTGATAATAGAAAGCTCATGTTTGAATGAACTGATGGCTGATGTATTTTGGAAGTCGAAACTCATTCTTAAATAGTTGGTAAATTCCTCTGTTACCTCCCGCGCTTTTTCAATATCCAAATGACTGAGAGAAATGATCGTGTTTAATACATTGTAAAGAAAATGAGGTTTGATTTGCGATTGGAGAAATGCCATTTCCATTCTTGTGGCTTGATTTGCTGTATGTTTCATCATAATCAGGTTTTTGATACGCGCCATAAATTCAGAGTAATGATAAGGCTTTTGCAAAATGTCATTCGCTCCGGCATGAAAAGCCTTGTATTTGTCATGGCCGATAATGGCTGCTGTAATCATCAGAACCGGGAGATCAACCATGCTGAATCGTTCGCGAATTCTCATACAGACTTCGAAACCAGTCATATCCGGCATCATCAAGTCCAGAATAACCAAATCAAGCTTGGTGCAAGAGACAACTTCTAATGCCTCCATTCCGTTTTTCGCAGCAATCACATTGTAGGGAACGCCTTCCAGCATATCGATTAAGATTTTTAAACTGTCGATGTTATCATCGACAATCAAAATTGTTGGAGCGTCAATTTTCTCAGAATAATAAGGCGTGCTCATAGAGGTATCTGACATATCTATCCCGGATTGTAAATCAGGAAGACCCTTCTTTGTTTCAGGTACAGGTTCATTTTGAGCAATCGGCAATGTGAAATGGAATGACGAACCTTTTCCCTCTTCCGATTCGACCCAAATGTCTCCGTTTTGTAGCTGAACCAGCTGTTTGACAATACTGAGGCCAAGACCGGCTCCGTCGTCTTTATTTGTTTCGGCTTGCTGAAAAGACTCAAATATGGTTTGGCAATCGGCTTCTGAAATGCCGCTTCCGGTATCCGTTACTGTCACCTTGATCATGTTATCGTTCAGTCTTGAAGCAGAAAGTGTAATTTGGCCCTCCGCTGTATACTTGATTGCATTGTCTACTAGATTGGTTACAATTTGCCGAAAGCGGTTTTCATCTGTGAGTACCAAAGGAAGGCCGGCTGGAATATGATTTATAATGTTCAAGTTTTTATGTCTGGACAAGAGATTGTAGAAATTCATTTCCGAACAGATTAAAGTATAAATATCCACAGGAACCGGGTGAATCTGAAGCATGCCTTGCTTTATTTTTTCTAAATCCAGAATGTCATTCACCAGATTGGACAGCCTGTAGCCCATGCGGATGACAAGCTGCATGTTTTCTTTCTCTTCTTCTATCGTTCTTTTTCCTTTGCCGGCCAGCAGCGTTTGGCATATATTAATAATGCTGTTCAGCGGTGTTTTGAATTCATGTGATGTTTTGGCAATAAATTCATCCTTTAGCCGGTCAATTCTGAGCAATTTCCACGACAGCACTTCATTTTCACGGAATGCTCCGGCAAATTGCTGCGCCATCAGCAGAACGATCGCCAGCAAAGCGATAACTGTTGGCAATGAATAAATCGAATTAAAGGAAAAAGCCGTTTTGCCGCTGTAAGCTGAAATGGTGGTTAAAATGACAAAAGCACTCATTGATATAGATGCAATAGTAAGATACAGACTTCCTTCCATTTTGCGGATCGCAGCAATCGTAAAAATATATGTAATATAAACCAGAGTTGAGACGGCTAGCACAGAATGTAAGATGTACGAGGCATGGCCGATAAAACCCACTGTTAAAAAATCTGTGATCAAGACCAGCCCGGAAGAAACAGTGGCAATGCGAATAAAACGCTTTGAAACAATCTCTCTGTAAGCAAAAAAGAGATAGAGAAAAACCGCAATGCTGACGAGCACTGTAGAGATTGCCCTCAATGAATTTAGCAGTGAAAATGAAATTGACGGAAAGAGGAGAAATATAATTCGCTCTTTTCCGATCATCAGAATAATGAACGAAAACAGAAGACACATAACAGAAAAAAACAACAAATGTTTATCTTTTTTTCTTTGCAGGAAAAAGCCCAGAAAATATAATCCGGTAATGAAAAAAGCTGTAATCATGATTGTATCATTCAGAAAGGAAATTTTGTTTTCCCGCACTATTTGCTCCTGGGTGCCAAAAGTAATTGGCTTTGCGATTCCCCATCCCGGCGTTTTTCCGAAGTTTGAAAATTGTACCACAAGTTCATTGTCACCCTTGTGAAGCGTAAAAAAGCTCGTATACGGTCTGTTTTGCGCCGTGAAATCAGGTTTATTTGAAGGGCTGCCGCTCTGTCCAATGGATTGTCCATTGAAATAGATGCGATTTGCACTGTAAATAAACGATGTGCTGATCCCAAAAAGCTGATTATCTTGATTTGATCTGATAATCAGCTTGTACGTTCCGTAATCCACATTGATGCCCTGTTTGGTCACCTTCACATTGCTGGGGACATCAACGAAGACGGGATCTTTTCCTTTTGCTGAAGAAATCTCTTTTGGTGACAGCAGCTGATTGGGATATAATGTCCACTTTCCATTCAGCTGTACATTTCCATCCTTCTGAAAATCCCAGTTTTCCAGATTCATGACCCCATGCCTTGCCGCAGGAAGTGTTGATCCCGAAAAATGGTCAATGCCTATAAAAATCATAAAGAAAGCGGCATAACCAAAAATAATCGATATAAAAATGAATTTTTCTTTCATATCAGTGCTCCTTTATCCCAATAGGATCATTCTTAATTCCCATTTTTTATAAATATTTTAAATGTAAACTTTCAAAAACTACAATAGAAAGAAAAAGAATCCAGATAAAGGGGCAATTTGGCATGATATAATAGAAGTTATTTACTGATATCTCGATTTTACATATAGGGTGTGATGTTTTGTGAAAGCGTTAATTGTTGATGATGAGCACCTGGCATTGCTTCACTTTAAAAATATGCTTGAACGGACAAACGCCTTTCAATCTATTATGGCGTATCAAGATCCGATTGAAGTAATGGAGCATCCTGAGGTTGCTGCTGTAGATGCAGTGTTTCTTGATATTGAAATGCCGGGGGTAAACGGCATTGAGCTTGCTGAAGCGATTCAATCGATGAATGAAAACATCCAAGTCGTTTTCATCACGGCCTATAATGAATTCGCTATCAAAGCGTTTGAGCTGAATGCTATTGATTATTTGTTGAAGCCTGTTATTTACAAGCGGCTTGAGACAACTGTTGAGCGAATCAGAACGAATAACAAGCTTAGAGCATCTATGGAAAATACCGAGGCGCATTATTTGATCCAATGTTTTGGGAACCTGCAGTTTCATCAGATCTTAAAGGAAGTCAAAACAAACATTCCCGTCAAGTGGAGAACGTCCAAAGCACGCGAAATATACACCTTTTTACTTCATAATCAAGGGCGTGTTGTCAGTAAAGACATGCTAATCGATCTTTTTTGGCCTAATTATGATGTCTCAAAAGCAAGCACCCAACTCTACTCTACCATTTATCAGATAAGGAAATTGCTCAGCCAGATCCCTTTCAGCCAAACAATCGAGAAGACCGACACAGGATATATTCTTCGACTTTCAGGCGCAAAAATCGATGTTGTGGAATGGGAACAGTCACTAAAAGAGACGCCCCCGCTCAATACAGCTACATTACATCTGCACATGGATCTTTTCATGTCTTATCAAAATCATTATCTGATGGAGCATGGCTATTTGTGGGCAGAACCGGAAAAGACGCGTCTAGTCCAGCTTTGGCTAGGAAAGGCTTATGAACTGATCGATTTTCTCATTCGTGAAATGAAAGATCATCAAGCGATGGACATTTGCCTGCAGGCCGAGAAAATGGAGCCTTTTGATCATAAAATTATGCAATATAAGCTGCAGCTATTTAACAAAAGCGGGAAGGTAGAAGAGGCGATAAAAGAATATCAGCGCTACAAACAAATGAAGGATCAAATTAATTAAAGTATAAATATAGCAAAAATCCATCTCCAGCCAGTGTGTGTCGATTGCCCTATCGAAGCACACTGGTTTTCTTTTTGTACATGTCATCTTCATGGAAAACCCTCGCCATACGTCTCCATTGAAACTTTAAATCTCCAATTCATTCAGTTTTAGTTGTACAGAATTTGTATAGTTCCATTTCATACAATGTAGTTTGGTTCGGCTTCGTTTTTAAACTCATTCGGCATTAGCAATGGGGGGATGAGACATGATTCTATGGTCTCGCGGATCAATCGGCAAGTGAAAAATAGATATGAAAGGGAGGAATGGAAAGTTGAGAGCGAGGAGTTTTCCCTTAGGGCTGAAGAAAAGCGGGCGGATATTCATGATCATAAGCCTGGCCATCTTTTTCTTCTTCAGCCAGATTGCCAGCTATACTCTTACAGCAGAGGCTGTGGGCGTATCAGCAAGCGACAGACAATTTTTCGATTCAGTGACAGTCAAAGACAGGAATCAGCAGGTTGTTGACGGGTCAAAAGGAAACGAACCGGCATTATCGCCGGGGGATGAAGTGACACTGACATATGATTGGTCATTAAAACATGATAAAGAAGCAGTAAGCGAACAGGACATCAATGTGGAGATACCTAAAAGCTTTACATTTGATAAAGGTGCAGAAGGTGAGATCAAATCTGCTGATCAGGTCATCGGCAGCTATCAAGTGCCAGCGGGCAGCAGCACTCTGACGGTGAAATTAAAAAGTGCAACCGCGGATTCTCCTGATGCCAAGGGGACCATCACACTGCCAGCTAAGTTTACTGCAGATGTAAAAGACGATGAACATACAGTAGCGGCCCTTTTTCAACTAGGGGGAGGCAACACCCAGCAGGTGATCATCCCTGTCAAGAAAGATGAGACACCAGATAACGAGGCGGAAGAGCCAAAAAACGACTCTTCTGATACTGCGGGTGATCAGAAAGGGACAGATGACAAATCTGCACCTTCAGTCAGCAAGGATCAAAAAGAAGAGGAACCAAAACCATCGGCAGACTCTAAGAGCAGTGATTCTCCTAAGAGCGATGATTCAAAAAAAGTGTCATCCTCAAGTCAATCAGCTTTCAGAAGTCTGGAAACTGAAGAAAAACAAATCACGCAACATATTCTAACCGGCGTGACATTGACGGACGAAAACGGAAAGCCATATGACAAGGGCAATCGCGCCGATACGAATTCTCCGGTGAAAATTTCAATTGATTGGGCCTTTCCTGACGATTTAGGAAAAACAATCAATGCCGGCGATAAATATGAATTTGATTTGCCTAAAGAATTTATTATGCATAATGACATTTTGAACCTGCCGTTAGGCGCCGGAGATACCACCTACGGGACATTTTCTATTGATACGAACGGACATGTGGTGATGACATTTAACGGCGAGGTAAAAGAAAGTTCTAATGTCAAAGGCACATTGGTTATCAATACGCAGTTCAACGAGAAAAAAATAACGGGATCGACAACACAAAAGATTCCATTCCCTGTAAATTCCGATACGCCTGAAACAACGGTTTATTTTAAGCCAAATGTGAGTAAAACCATTGATAAATCAGGTGTTCTGGATAAAGGCATCAACCCCGGTAAAGTAACATGGACGGTCGATATCAATAAAAAATTGGATCAAGTCAAAAATGCCAAACTCACGGAAAGCCTTCCAGAGGGCTTAATCTACCGTTCAGTTAAAGTGTATGAACTCAATGTGAACATTGATGGTTCTGTCAGCAAAGGAAATGAAGTTTCTTCCGGCTACAGCGTTGATTCAAAAGGAAACGTCTCATTTGATGGGACAATGGATTCAGCCTACCGCCTTGTATACGAAACTGACATTGACAATGGTGCGAAGCCGAGTGAAGGCGGAAATCTAACGCTGACGAACAAGGCAGCATTCAGCGGAGACAACCTGGAACCCATTTCTGCAGAAGCCACTGTTGCGGCCAAATATGGAAAAATGATCGCGAAATCATCGACAGGCTATGATGGAGAATCTCAAACATTCAGCTGGGCTCTTTCATACAATTACGGTGAGAAACAGATCGACCAATCTAAGGCCAGCATTAAAGATTCTTTTGGAACTGGCGATTTGCATCTTGTGAAAGATTCCTTGAAGGTTATTCCTATTACCTTTGGACAGAACGGCAGCGAGCAAGCGGGAACGCCTTTAAAGGAAGGCGAGGACTATACGCTGATCGATAATGGAAGCGGATTTGAAATCAAATTTAATAAAACCATTACCAGCGCTTACAAAATCACATATCAAACAAAGGTCAACAGCGGAGTGATCATTGATAAATCAACAACATACACCAACAGCGTGGTGACCGGAACAGGTGATTCAAAAGAAGCTTCTGGAATAGCCATTCAGCAGAACCTCATCAAAGGGTATTCAAATGTTGATTATGAGAAGAAGACGGCTGATTGGACGATTACAGTTAATAAAAACAACTATGAGATGAACAATTGGACGCTGGATGATCAATTCGAAAGCGGCGGATTGGTTCTGATTGATGACTCGTTCAAAATTCAAGACATAACGAACAACAAAACATTGCAAAAAGACAAAGATTACACGTTGACAAAAAAACCCGGCCATAAAGGCTTTACTTTGGCATTGATCGGGGATTATAAAAAAACAGACAGTCAATTTAAGATCACTTACACAACAACATTCAATGCTGATTATTCTAACGAAAGCGTCAAGAATACAGCTCAGTCAACATGGACTGATCAAAACGGCAACGAGCGCACGAATAAGGTATCAAGCGGTTTTACGCCGAATCATCAGACTACAAACAATGGTTTCAAAAACGGTTCATACAACGCGGTTTCAAAGGAAATCACATGGAAAATCGGCGTCAATTATAATGGCGAGCCGATGAAAAACCCTTATATCAAAGATGTCATAACAGATCCTCAGCAATTTGTGCCGGGTTCCGTTGTGGTTAAGAGCTATACGATCAATAAAAACGGCTCCATCACAGAAGGAGACGCACTTGATCCTTCCAAGTATGATGTCGAAGAACCTTCTGCGAATAATGAACGCACTCTGACGGTACACCTTAAAACAGGCGATTCTGTACCATACCTGATTGAGTTTAAGACATCACTCAAGGGGCAGGTCATTGATCAGAACCAGTACACAAACAAAGCAACATACTATAATGACGGTTATGCAGACCGCACGTTGACGGGCTCTGTTTCAGTTACGAACGGAGGAAATCTGGTTTTCAAAGGCGGCAAACAAAATGGAAGCTACATCGATTGGAACATTAATGTCAACTCCAGCCAATCAACGCTGGATGACGTAAAAGTTACTGACACGCCGGATGAAAATCAAATACTAGATGCAGATTCTTTTAAAGTATATCAAGCAAAATATGATGAAAACGGTGTGGTCAAAGACAGCAGCGGAAATCTGACCGCGGGCGATGTCGAGCTTCAAAAAGACAAAGATTACACGTTAGACATCAAAACCAACAATACAACAGGTGAACAATCGTTTGTCCTGACATTCATAGGCAGCTATAAGCAAATTGACCGTGCCTATGTGATCAAATACCGGTCTCTGATTAACATAGCCGGCACGAACGGCCACGTTAAAAATAAGGTGTCCATTTCGGGAACAAATGTGAAGGAGCAGACGCAGGAAAACAGCAGCTCGATCTTTGTTGCCATTTCAAGCGGCGACGGTTCCGGATCTGGAGAAAAAGGAAGCCTGACGATCTTTAAAACAGGTGAGGACGATAAAGCTCTAGAAGGAGCAGACTTTCAATTATGGTCTGAGGACGCCAAGCAGCTCCTGCGCAAGGGCACGACAGATGCTGGCGGGAAACTTACATTCGGAAATATCCGCTACGGTTCCTACGTATTAAAAGAAGTAAAAGCGCCTGACGGATATACGATCAGCGATGCTTATGTAAAAGGGGTCCCTGTAAAGATAGACAGCAATTCCTCTAAGACAGGAGCGCTGTACAAAGTCGTAAATCAACAGAACAAGGTGACGCTTATCAAACAAGATGAACAACATAAGCCTTTGGCGGGTGCTGTTTTCAAGCTGGAGAAAAAGTCAAATGACGGCACCTATACTCTCATACGAACTGATATAAAATCTGATAAAAACGGGAAAGTGGAAATGAACGGTTTGCCGGCGGGCTACTATCGCCTGACAGAAACGAAAGCTCCGGCAGGCTTTATCGTGAATACAAAAGCGATTCACTTCTCCATCGCAAAAAATGAACAGAATCAATTGTCCGACGTTAATTTGGGAGCAATGACCAACTACCAAGGAAAAGTCTCTCTGACGAAGGAAAATGCTGAGGGCGAGAAACTTGAAGGCGCAGTATTCAACATTGTCGATCAGGATGGAAATACCGTTCAAGAGGGGCTGACCTCGAATAAGGACGGAAAAATAGAGGCTTCGGGCCTTGCACCGGGACGCTACGCTTTTGTTGAAACGAAAGCGCCATCCGGCTATGTGCTGAACACGGAGAAAAAAGAATTTACGATCTCAGAATCAGCAGCAGGAAAGCCAGAATCCGCAGATGCCGGGATTGCCGTGAACGATAAAGGTGCAGTTGAGTTAACGAAGGAAGATGGCGGCGGCCAGAAACTTGAAGGAGCCGTCTTTAAGATTATCGATAAGGAAGGGAAAACGGTTCAAGAAGAGCTGGCATCGGATAAAAACGGTAGAGTCACAGCTTCAGGCCTTGCGCCGGGCCGCTATGCTTTTGTCGAAACGAAAGCGCCATCCGGCTATGTGTTAAACACGGAAAAAATAGAGTTCACGATTTCTGAATCAGCAGCAGGAAAGCCTGAACCAGCAAAAGCCGGGATCGCCATTAACTATAAAGGCGCAGTTGAGCTGACGAAGGAAAATGCTGAAGGCCAAAAACTTGAAGGAGCCGTCTTTAAAATCATTGACCAGGAAGGAAATACGGTTCAAGAAGAGCTGACTTCCGATAAAGACGGGAACATCACAGCTTCAGGCCTTGCGCCGGGCCGTTACGCCTTTGTTGAAACAAAAGCGCCATCCGGTTATGTGTTAAACACGGAGAAAAAAGAGTTTACCATTTCTGAATCAGCAGCAGGGAAGCCAGGATCTGCAGAAGCCGGGATCGCCGTAAACGATAAAGGCTCGGTTCAGCTGACGAAGGAAGATCAAGATGGAAAAGGCTTAGCCGGCGCAGTATTCAAAATCACTGACAGCAATGGGGAAACTGTGAGAGACGATCTAGTCTCAAAAGAAGACGGCAAAATTGAAGTTGACGGGTTAGCACCGGGAAGCTATCAATTTATTGAAAAAGAGGCGCCGGATGGATATCTTTTATCCGAAAAACCAGTGTCATTCACCATTAAAGCTGAATATAGCGGCAAACCTGAACAAGTGAAAGTGACAGCGGTTAATATCAAGAACCTTGTTGTTCTCACCAAAGTGGATCAGCATGATAATAATAAAGTTCTGCAAGGCGCGGAGTTCAATCTGACAGACGCCAACGGAAAAGTGCTGAAATCCGGCTTGACGACGGATGAAAAAGGTCAAATTACCGTGCACGGCCTTAAAGCTGGCGAATATCAGTTTGTCGAAACAAAAGCGCCTAAGGATTATCATTTGGATCAAACACCTATATCGTTCAAGATTACAAATACAGAAACGAAACCAATCGACATCACCGTGGAGAACATATTGGCACCAGGTGACGTGAATGTGACGAAAGTGGATCAAGACGATAAAAATACAGTTTTGGCGGGCGCTGAATTCAAGTTATTGGACGCAAGCGGCAAGCCTGTAAAAACTGACGGCTTTGGCAAAGAGCTGCCTGAACTCTGGAAAACAGATAATAAGGGGCAGTTCACAGTAAAAGGCCTTGCGCCGGGAAGCTATCAGTTTATTGAAACGAAGGCACCCGAAGGTTACAAACTAGATGAAACACCGATCGAATTCACAATTGAAAAAGGACAGTCAAAAGCTGTAGAGATCGTTGTTTCTAATCAAAAAGTAAAAATGCCAACACCTGACAAACCTGACAAACCTGCACCGGGTGGAAATGTGAAGGAAGATGGACATCATTCGAAAACCAATGGTACATCGGGTGATTCGAAAACAGAAAATCCCCTTCCGAAAACCGGAGATGCGGACAGCACGCTGACAGTAATGATCGGTATTCTGCTGCTTATGGCAGGCGGAGGCTTAGCTGTTGCCTCAAGAAAGAAGCAAAGAAAGGGATAAATATGAAAGCACCTGATCATTGAAGAATCGATCAGGTGCTTTTTTAAAAGTGACACTCATTTTGAATGAAGCATAAGAAAGGAATTTTTGCATGTACAAGAAAATGATCATTACGGTGTTCATTCTTTTCGGACTGTTGCTTATCTGTTCCCCTTTTTTGAAAGGAGGAATCATAGCCTACCTTAGCAAAAGCCAGAATGAGTCGGCATTAACTGTTGAGCAGCTGAAAAAAAATAATGAGAAAGAAGCTGCTTTTGAATTTGACTCAATCCAGCCGCCTGATTTGATGGAAGCCATAAAGGCTGGCTTTGATCACGATCAGAAAGCGATCATCGGACGGATAACCATTAAAAGTGTCGATCTGGAGCTTCCGATCCTAAAAGGCACTACCAACGAAAATCTTCTGATCGGGGCGGCAACAATGCGCCCGGATCAGAAAATGGGCGAGGGGAATTATCCGTTGGCGGGCCATCATCTAAAGCAAAAGAGTCTTCTGTTTGGACCTCTGTTGAATATAAAAAAAGGCGCCAGAATTGTGATTACAGATTTTAAAAAAGACTATATTTACTCAGTGACATCAACAGAAACGATTTCAGAAATACATGCAGATGTGATTCAGAATACAAAAGAAAAGGAAATTACGTTAATTACCTGTGACAAAGCTGTGGAAACGAAAGGACGTCTAGCAGTTAAAGGGAAATTGATTGATGCTGTCGGCCATACAGATGATATCAATAGCGAAATGTAAGTTTCTTGATGTCTTTCTTTTGCAGTGAATATTTACAGAAAAAAGACTGCCGTTTCCTAACGGCAGTCTTTTTTAATGCAGAACATATTTCTTCAAAATGTCCATTGTGATGCTTTTCGCTTCTGTTCCGGTTCCGTCAATGTTTGTCACGAAGCTGTACGCCCCGTGCTCGGTTTTAACAAAGCCGGCATACCAGCCGATGCCTGAGCCAGAACCGGTTTTTCCATAAAGCGTATAGTGGTCTTCGTCTTCTTGAATCATCATCCGTTTTACCGTCTTCATGACGCTTTTGTCAAATGGTAGTTTTTCTTTGTATAACGATTCCATAAAATCTGTTTGTTCTAAAGGAGAGATTTTGAGAGTGCTGCTTAGCCAGAATTGATCAATTCCGCCGCTGATGTCTTGGTTGCCGTAACCTGTTTTTTCAATCCATTCCTTCATTCGCTCTTCTCCGATGTCCCGGGCCATTGCTTGGTAATACCAAACCACTGAATATCTCATAGCAGAGCCGAGCGTATGGTCTTGGTTCCAAACGTCGAGCTCCCGTTTCACGCCGTCCCAGTATTTGATGTCATATTCATCTTTAACAGCGCCTGTTTCTAATCCGATAAGCGCATTAGGAACTTTAAACGTCGACTGCGGCGCAAATCTTTGTTTTGCGCGCTGATCGTTGTAGACGAATGTTTTTTCGTTTTTTAAATCCCGCAAGATAAAAGTGCCGTCGTGATCTGTGAAAAACTCATCAACCTTCAGCTTTTTCGAATTTATGTTTTTCTCTGCAGCTTCAGCTTCTGTAGGTGTCTGTAAACTTGATGTCATGAGGAGAGCCGCACCGATAAGTGATAAAAAGAGTGCTTGCATCTTTCCCTTGCTCAATATCTTCACCTCAGAAATTTTTTATATGTTTTGCTTAAACGCCTCAATCAGTTTTGTTCCTGTATAGCCCTCTTTTACAAGGGACTCCAGAATGGTTTCAGTGCCTTGCTGTTTTCTTGTCACCATTTGTCCGTAGATTAAAACCTGTATGCTTTCTTCCAGCTTGACAATATTTTTCACTGCCGCTGTCAGCTGGGCGGGGCGGTTGCTTTTTTTCGTGATCGTTACAAATACTTTGGCTTCAGTTTGGCTGTTTTGAAGCTGTTCAAAAAAAGACAGGTGTTCTTTCGATACAAGCGCTTCAATCAGCCAGTGGTTTTCACCGTCTTCTTTATTTATAATCAGTCCGTCAATTAGGGGAAACTGTTCAATTGATTTTTCTTCCTTGTCCACTCGTTCCACATTCAGGTCAACCAGTTTAAAGGTTTTCATTTCTTTTCTCACCCCGATTACTTCCAAAGATTTCTTGCCTTCCATTATAACATAAACTTTTTAGAGGAAAAAACGCTGCAATGCCGGGGCTAAAGAATTTCATATTGGTGAAACATTTAATAATTTCTATTTTTTCATTATACTGTAACTGACTATGGATTACGGAGAGATGTGTATGAATCAATTTCGTTTAAAAGAAATTTACATTGACGGCACTCCTTCTGAAAACCGTTTGATTCAAAAGGATGAAGCATATATATTAAGCCGTAAAGAAGTTTTTGAAGTCCATTTGAACAAAAAAGGGAGGATGAGTTTTTTATACGAAACACACGACGGCATGGAGCAGTATAAAATTGAGGTGTCATTGCCGGAAAAAAAACTGAGCTTTCAGTGGTTTGCATGGGATGGTTCTTCCTATGTGTGCATGAATACGCAAAATTGGCTGACAAAGCAAATCTTTTTCCGGTTTTTAAAAAGTACATATTTCTTTAAAGGGAAAAAACAAAAGATGTTTTTAGCTGAAGGAAAAATGAAAACGAAAGATAAAAACAGAGGCTGAAAGTCATTTTTAAGCGTTTTTCTTTTCTCATTGCATCATCTACAATACATATAACCGCAAGGAGAGGAGGAATCGCATGTTCAATCAGGTCATGCTAGTCGGACGTCTTACAAAAGATCCTGAGCTTCGCTACACTTCCGCCGGTGCGGCAGTTGCACACGTTACGCTCGCGGTAAACCGCAGCTTCAAAAATGCTTCAGGTGAAATCGAGGCCGATTACGTCAATTGCACGCTTTGGAGAAAAACAGCTGAAAACACGGCGTTGTATTGCCAAAAAGGTTCTCTCGTCGGCGTAAGCGGGCGGATCCAGACAAGGAGCTATGAAAACGCAGAAGGCGTTAACGTGTATGTAACGGAAGTGTTGGCTGATACTGTTCGTTTTATGGACCCTAAACCCCGGGAAAAAACGGCCGATTGACATAACCCCTGCTCCTCCCGATTTCTATCCATTCACGATTATCCGGATCTCCGCATCATCCCCTCAAAACTGACCAGTCGACCAGACTGGTTTTTCTTTTTAGGAAAAATTGGTTCTTAAGATGCATTTTTGCTTAAATTCACTTAATAATGTTGATTGTAATTGAGTAAAAACTTATAATTACTTAAAGATGAATGCTAAGAAAAGGAATGAGGGCGTGTACCAAGAAGAAAGATTAGTAGCGATTTTGGATTTTTTAAAACAGCATAACCGAATTACAACGGAGCAGATCTGTACGCTCCTTCAAGTGTCAAGGGATACAGCGAGACGGGATCTTGTGAAGCTGGAGGAACAGAATGCCATCATCCGCACAAGGGGTGGTGCCATTTTGCCGACTGTGCATCAGAAAATTCAAAATTACTCTGGCCGCCTGAAAACAGTATCAGAAGAAAAAAACAAGATCGGCAGGCTTGCCGCATCGCTCATTCATGATGGTGACCGGGTGATTTTAGACGCTTCTACAACCGTTCAGGCATGTGCAAAGCATTTGAATGCGGATGATTGTACGGTGATTACCAACTCGATTAATCTCGCGGAAGTGCTGTCCGATAAAGAGGGAATTGAAATCTATCTGCTCGGGGGCAAGCTGGAAAAGGAGCACCGGTTTCTGTACGGCGCCTCAGTGATTGAAAAGCTTTCAAGCTATCACGTCGATAAAGCGCTGATCGGTGTGGTTGGCATTTCCGAGCATGGCATTACAATTGCGCATGAAGAAGATGGCATGGTAAAGCGAAAAATGATTCAGCAGGCAAAGCAGGTGATCGCGCTTGCAGATCATTCGAAGCTGGGGAGCACCAGTTTTTATCAGTATGCGGAGCTGAGTGAAATCGATCTGTTGATCACAGACAGGCTGCCGAATCAGGCGTTTTGTGACTTGCTTGACCGTAACGGTGTGGAACTTCTCGTGACAGAGCAGGATGAAGGAAAGGGCTGACAAACGTGAAATTAATTGCGATTGACTTAGATGGAACCTTACTCAACAGCAAGCATCAGGTAAGCTTGGAAAATGAAAATGCGCTGCGTCAGGCGCAGAAAGACGGCATTGAAGTAGTGGTGTCAACTGGGCGCGCTTATTTTGATGTTGAATCGATTTTTGAGCCGCTCGGGATCAAAACGTGGGTCATCAGCGCAAACGGCGCCGTCATTCACGATCCTGACGGCAGGCTTTATCATCAGGAAACCATTGAGAAACAACGGGCGTATGACATTCTCTCATGGCTTGAGTCAGAAAACTATTACTACGAGGTATTCACAGGTTCAGCCATTTACACGCCGCAACACGGCAGAGAGCTTCTTGAGGTTGAACTGGACCGATTCAGAAGCGCGAATCCGGAAGCAGATCTTTCTGTCCTTATGCAGGCGGCCGAGGTGCAATACAGCCAATCCGGCTTCGCTTACATTGGCTCGTTTCAAGAGCTGTTTGAGGCTGATCAGGAGATCGACTTTTATAATATTCTCGGTTTTTCTTTCCTCAAAGAGAAGCTTGAGGCAGGCTGGAAAAGATATGAGCATGCTGAAGATTTGACGCTTGTCAGTTCGGCTGAGCATAACTTTGAGCTTTCTGCCCGCAAAGCTTCCAAGGGGCAGGCGCTGGAGAGGCTCGCGGCACGGCTGAATATTCCGATCGAAGAAACCGCAGCTGTAGGTGACAGTTTAAATGACAAATCGATGCTGGAGGCTGCGGGAAAAGGTGTAGCGATGGGCAATGCGCGGGAAGATATCAAAGCGATCGCTAATGCTGTCACCTTGACCAATGACGAACACGGTGTCGCACATATGATTAAGAATTTGCTGTAGGTTTATATGCTGCACCAAACGTGCATCCTGTTGATAACCGGCGTAACGGATTCTTTGAAAATCCGGCGTGACGGCTATGAACGGAAAAAAGCTGGCTCTTTTAGGAGCCAGCTTTTTTTATAGTCAATTATTGCGCTGAGGCGCTTAATGTAAACAATTCTTCGAGTTCCTGTGTGGAAAGCTCGGTAATCCAGTTTTCACTTTGGATAATTTGATCGTTTAGGGTTTGCTTTGATTCGAGCATGACATCAATTTTTTCTTCGATTGTTCCCGTTGTAATCATTTTATGAACGTGGACAAAGCGCTCCTGGCCAATGCGGTATGCCCGGTCAGTCGCTTGATTTTCAACCGCCGGGTTCCACCATCTGTCATAATGGATGACGTGATTGGCGGCGGTCAAATTAAGTCCGGTGCCTCCAGCTTTGAGTGAAAGAATGAGTGTCGGGTATTCTTTCTTCTGAAATCTCTCAACGAGTGTATCCCGCTCCTGCTTGGAGAGGCTTCCGTTTAGAAATTGCACAGGTTCGCCGAACGTTTTTTCAAGCAGCCTTTTCATCATGTTCCCCATCTGAATGTATTGCGTGAAAATGAGGCAGCTTTCGTTTTGGGCGCGAATCGCTGTCATGAGTTCCAGCAATTTTTCGAGCTTGACTGATCTGCCGGCCAGCAGCTCGGTTTGATCTTCTTTTAAATAGAGTGCAGGATGGTCGCAAATTTGCTTGAGCCGTCCGAGCATGCTGAGAATCAGCGCTTTTCGCTGCATGCCGGTCAGTGACGTCATATGGTCAAATGTGTCTTTGACAAGCTGTTCATAAAGTGACGCCTGTTCGGCTGAGAGCGGGATAAATTCTTTTTCTTCCAGCTTCTCAGGAAGATTAAGCGCGACCTCCTCATCCCGTTTCGTCCGCCGGAGAAGGAACGGCCGTATTAATTGCTGAAGCTGACCGATTCTCTTTTCGTCCCGGTCTTTTTCAATCGGCAGCACATACCGTTTATGGAAGCCTGTCAAACTGCCGAGGTAGCCTTTATTCATGAAGTCAAAAATGGACCACAGCTCGGTCAAACGGTTTTCCATTGGAGTCCCGCTCAGCGCGATATGGTGAAGCCCTTTGAGCTTTCTGATTGCGCGTGATTGTTTCGTATGCGCATTTTTAATATTTTGCGCTTCATCAAGGCAGATCGTGTTCCATGTCACAGAAGACAGCTCTTCAGCATCGGCATGCGACAGCCCGTATGAAGTGAGTACCACATCTGCGGTTTCGTAATGCGCAGCGAAATCATCACCCTTTGGACGGCGCGGCCCATAATGGAGCGCGACAGACAGATCAGGGGCAAAGGTTTGAAGCTCCCGCTGCCAGTTGCCGAGTACGGATGTCGGCGCGATAATCAAATTCGGCGTTTTTTGCCGGCCGCTTTCCTTCACGTGAAGGAAATAGGCGATCATTTGAATCGTTTTCCCAAGACCCATATCGTCAGCCAGACAGGCGCCAAAACCGCTTTCCCGCAGAAACAGCAGCCAGTTCATGCCGTATTTCTGATAAGGTCGGAGTGTCCCTTTGAAAGAAGGACTGACTTCGTGCTCCGGCAGGTTTTCAGCGGCAGTGAGCTTCCGAATCAGTGACCTAAGCTGTTTGGACAGATCAAATTGAATGCCGGCAAAAGCGGATGTATCAATCAGATCTGAATCCTCAAGCCCGCCTTCCTGCTGATCCATTAGCTCGCGGGCCAGAATATCAGACATGTGGAGTCCTTCTGATTCCGCTTTTTCCATCAGTCGCTTCATCTGTTTAATAAACTGCGGATCAATTTTCACCCATTGCCCGCGGATATTAACGAGGCGTCTGTTGCTGGCGACAAGCTCATTAAATTCAGCCTCAGTCAGCTCAATTCCATTTGTCGCAAACCGCCAGTTGAAATCAAGCAGCGCATTCATGCCGACAAATGACTCGCCGCGCGGGGCGGACGACACCTTTGCTTTCAGCATCATGCTGCTGTCTCTGACAATCTGCCACCAGGACGGGAGGAGAATTTCAATGCCCATATCTACAAGCGTCTCACTCGCTTCTGACAGGAAGATCCAGGCTTCTTCCTCTGAAATCAGTGTTGTCCCGGAATCAAATGAGAGCCACGGAACCGTTCTGTGAAAGCGGTCCTGTTCACGCGCGATTTTATCGCTGTATGCCTGCCACGATCTTTTGAGGCTCTTCAGCCCGTCAAAGAATTCAACAGCGCCGCTCTTTTTATCGCGTAAAAACATTTCGATTTTCCAATCGTCTCCGTCAAAGTCTGGTTCATTTAAGCGCAGGCCGACTGTAAATGGAGATTGATCGTCAATCCAGCCGATCCCTTCAAGAAAATCCTCTTCATCGAGAAAATGTCCGCGGAATGTCGTGACCGCAGGCGATTTCTCCTTGATGTGTTCCCATTTCTCCCGCAGGTCATCGTCGTATTGGATGTAGTCCTGCACTGCAGCGGAAAACCAATCCGCAGTAAAGCCATCCAGTATATTGTCGCGGTCCTTCCAGCGAAAAACACCGTTTGTCCATGCTTCATAGTCAGGCAGAAAATCGCCGTCTGCGATAAATTCATAGATGGTCGATGCCGCCTCGATCAGCGGCTCCGTTTCTTCAGTAAGCTGTACGGAGCTGAATGAGTTGAACGAGTTTTTGCCGAGAAGCTCTACAGTCATCCATGGAGAAAGCAAAACAGCGGTTGTCCCGATGAAGCTGACATCCTCAAGAAAGGTTCCGTAAAATGAGGATTCGTGCCATTGGAACAAATGCTTTTTCATATGGCTGTAGGGAAGAGGCTGCTCATTCTCATCAAAAGCTGAGAGTGTAAATGACCCATCTTCCATTTGTTCGACGTGAATGAGAATTTCTTTAAGACTCGCCATCAATCAACTTTCCTTTCTGCAGTTCTTCTTGAAGTGCGCGCAGGCGCTTGTAATGCGAGCTCAGCTGCTGAATATACCGCTCCCACACCTTCAGTTTCTTCGCTTTTCTGTACAGGGTGCGCAATTTTTTCAAATACCGGGCGGCTTCCTTGTACGAGCTCCGGTTCTTCTGATCGATGAAAAAGGCCACTTCTCTGTGATAAGCCGGTATAAGGGCCTCCGGGTCGCTCGCTGCAATTTCCTTCAGCATGATTTTATCCATTTCATAGATGGAAAAGCCGACAAGGCTGTGAATCTCGATCCACTCGGCATATCGTTTTTTCTCATATAAATGATGGCTGTATTCTGTGAACGTATACGGCAGACAGCCCGCAGCATAGCGTTCAAACAGCGCTTGGTCATTGGTTTGCTTCACATAGGCATTCAGCAGAAGGAACAGCTCGCCGATCACGTCGCGAATCTCTTTAAACGGCTTATCCAGCTTCGTATAACCCATCGCAATCGGTTCAATCCGCTGGTACCATGTTTTCAGCCGTTTCCAATCCTTCTTGGCAGTGATTTCACTCAGCCACTGAAATGTATACGGCAGCGCTTCCGGCGGGAATTGATCAGCTTCCGCAAAAATAACGTCATCATTTTTCTGCAGGAATTCCAAATGCAGGCGGCCGAATTGCAATTCAGGAGAAAAACGCCGTCCGGCTTCTTTTTTCAAAATCTCCTGTTCGCGCGCCACCCATTTTGGCCGCGACAGCAGCGCACTCCAAATTTCACCGAAGATGCGGATGCGTTCATATTGAAAAATTTCTTCTTTCAACAGCAAGTTTCGGACAACATCCGGTGTTTTTTCCAAAAATGGATCAAGCGCAAAAGACAGCGCGTATGTTTTTAATTTATCAATAGAGCTGTAGATTGTATCCATCAGCTGTTCAACGTACGGATTGAGGGAATAAAAGTCTTGCTCGGGGTTTAGCTTGCCCGCTTCAATCAATGTGAACATGCGAAGCCAAACCGCAATTGCGGAATGAATCTGATACAGGCTTTTCAGCTCCGGCTTGTTCGGCGCATGCTTTTTTAATGCGGACAGGTAGCCGTAATAGAGGCCCTGCATGTTTTGGCTGCCTTCCGGCGTGCGCGCCTGCCAGAGAGAAAACTCTGAATCAAAAAAAGCAAGCCAGCTTGAAAGCGATTCTTCATTAGGCAGGACCTTTTCCTGAAACTGGCGGCGGACGAGCTCTTTGCTTTCCTCAAGCTTTTCCCTCTCAAGCCAATACTCTGTAAAAGTACCCACTCGCTCGAACATTGCATATACATATAAAAACACAGCCAGCATATGGCGGCAGATTCTTCCGGTCGGACATGAACAGCCGCTTTTGACTATAACAAACAAGTTCAATGTGACCCGCACAGGCACAACATCCTGCACATAAGCCGTAACTTCCGTCGGACTCACTGCTTGTAAACGATAGACTGAATCCTGCCGATATAAAATAAGGGCTTTTTTGATCAGCTGAACATTTTCCTCATTGTAAGGAAGAAGTTCTTTTAGCTGTTCAGCAGATGCCAGCACATCGTCTTTGGAAATCATATTCTGAAGCATGATTATCGCTCCTAACCGAGTCACGTAATAAAAAGATCCAATTTCTCTATTATATCGCAACCCATCGGCCTGAAAAAGTTTTTCCTAAAAAAGGACATAAAAAATGGGATGTGTCGAATGATGTATTAGAGATTGCAAATTGATAACCGGCATCATATAATAATCGTGTTTTCAACTTAATGGAAGCTGAAAGGAACAAAAAGATGAGTGAAAAGAAATTGAATCAAGAGGAATTTCTGAAAATTTTGATGCATGCACATGAAATTGGTGAGCGGTCATCTGAGATGACGACGAAGGAAATGCTTGAAAATTTGATTTCTCATATTAAAAATGGATATGCAACATAAGAATCCCGCACGCCTTTTGCGGGATTTTTTTTATGCGAGATTACGTGGCTGTCTGAATAGGAGAAAAAGAGGCAGCTTTGTCAAGACAATAAATATAGCGCTTACATAAAGATTCTCACCATATCGTTTTGTAAAAATTTGTCGAATATTGTCACGTGAAAAGCTGGAGAAATGCGGTTTCTACGTTGTATAATCGTAGATGGAAAAGGATGCTATAAGAGATTTGGAGGTATCATGGGAGAATCTACTAGTTTAAAAGAGATATTATCAACGTTAACAAAACGCATACTTTTGATTATGATTGTAACCGCAGCTGCCACTGCTGCCGGCGGACTCATCAGTTTCTTCGCACTTACACCCATCTATGAAAATTCAACTCAGATTCTGGTCAATCAATCGAAAAACGACCAAAAAGAAGTCCAATTTAACGATGTCCAAACCAATCTTCAGTTAATCAATACGTATAACGTCATCATTAAGAGCCCTGCGATTTTAGATGAAGTTATTAAAGAAATAGGCCTGTCGATGACATCTCAAGAGCTGAATGACAAAATTACCGTATCCAGCGAACAGGACTCCCAAGTGGTCAACATATCAGTCAGGGATGAAAACGCGGAAACAGCGGCTCATATTGCCAATACCATCGCATCTGTCTTTAAAGACAAAATCACATCCATTATGAATGTTGACAATGTCAGTATTCTGTCAAAAGCCGAGGTTTCAGAACATCCCTCACCTGTATCGCCAAAGCCGCTTCTTAACATTGCCATCGCGTTTGCGGCCGGATTGGCGGGAAGCATCGGACTGGCCTTCCTGCTTGAGCATTTGGATAATACGATCAAATCGGAAGAGCAGCTCGAATCCTTGCTGGACATACCGGTTTTAGGGACGGTTTCCACTATTGCGAATGAGCCGAAAACAGCGAAGAGCTTACATAGTATCCAATCTGAAAAAGCGGGGAGTGGACATTTTGGCGTTTAAAAAAAGCAGGGGCTCTTGGATGCGCAGGAATGTCATTGCGATGACAGAGCCGAAATCCTTGAACTCTGAACAATATCGGACGATTCGTACGAATATAGAATTTGCTTCAGTGGACCGCCAGATGAAATCAGTGATGATCACATCGGCCTGTCCCGGAGAAGGAAAATCAACGACGGCCGCTAACCTGGCTGTCGTATTTGCCCAGCAAGGAAAAAAAGTGCTCCTGATTGATGCTGATTTGCGAAAACCCACAGTACATACGGCCTTTCATCTAGAAAATATGATTGGCTTAACATCTGTTCTATTAAAGAAAAGCTCACTGGAACAGGCTGTACAAGCCTCAAATGAAAAACATCTTGAAGTGCTGACGAGCGGCCCGATCCCGCCAAACCCGGCTGAGCTTCTCTCCTCAAAGTGGATGAAAGAGCTTGCAGACGAGGCGTGTGCGGCATATGATATGGTCATTTTTGATACGCCGCCTATTCTCGCCGTAGCGGATGCACAGATTTTAGGCAACGTAGCAGACGGTTCTGTTTTGGTCATTTCAAGCGGAAAAACAGAAAAAGAACAAGCGGCAAAAGCAAAAGAGGCGCTCGAATCATGCAATAGCAAGCTCCTTGGGGCGATTATGAACGGCAAAAAGCTTTCGAAGCACTCTGAATACGGATATTACGGAAACAAGGAAAATTTCATACAAAATAAATAACGTGCATCTTGCCCGTTATTTATTTTTGCGAAAAAAGGGGGCTAAGACATGATAGATATTCACTGTCACATTCTTCCGGCAATGGATGACGGGGCAAGTGATTCAGCCGACAGCATAGAAATGGCAAGAGCCGCTGTTCGTCAGGGAATCCGGACCATCATTGCGACACCGCATCATAAGAACGGGATGTATGAAAACGAGCCAGCCGCAGTCAGAGAAGCGGCAGATCAGTTAAACAAACGTTTAATTAAAGAAGATATCCCTTTAACCGTGCTTCCGGGGCAGGAAATCAGAATTTACGGCGATTTGGAACGAGACCTTGCTGAACAGCAGCTGCTTTCGCTGAACGATACGAAATACATCCTGATTGAGTTTCCGTTTGATCAGGTTCCCCGATATGCGGAGCAGCTTTTTTATGATTTGCAGCTGAAAGGATATATTCCGGTTATCGCCCATCCTGAACGCAACAGGGAAATTCGCGAAAACCCGTCCTTGCTGTATCATCTTGTGGAAAAAGGAGCGGCATCTCAGATGACTTCAGGAAGTCTTGCGGGGACTTTCGGAAAACAGATGAAAGCATTTTCTCTCCGGCTGGCTGAAGCCAATTTGATTCATTTCGTAGCCTCAGATGCCCATAATGTGAAAACGAGAAACGTTCACAATCAAGAGGCCCTTTATATTCTAGAGAAAGAATTCGGTCCGGAATTTCCTTATTTGCTGACGGAAAACGCCGAGCTTCTTCTGCAAAATCAAACGATCTACAGGCAGCCCCCGCAACCGGTCAAAAGAAGAAAATTATTTGGGCTCTTTTAAACAGCCGGTTCTCATTTCACCACTTTCTTTCTGAGAGCGATATAATAGTATACTGTATGATTGAATCACATTTCAGAAATCTGTACAGGCTGTACCCGACAGGCTATGCGGGAGATCATCCGCATTCATGATAGGATGTTCTCATACGATAATACGAAAGCTGCAAAGCAGCAATTTAACTGTTGGAGGGAAACAATGAATATAACAGTCATCGGAACAGGCTATGTCGGTCTTGTGACAGGTGTTTCTCTTTCTGAGATTGGACATCATGTAACCTGCATTGATATTGACGCTCACAAGATTGATGAAATGAGAAAAGGCATTTCCCCCATATTTGAACCGGGTCTTGAAGAGCTGATGAGAAAAAATACAGCTGATGGACGGCTGAACTTTGAAACGAGCTATGAGAACGGCTTGGCACAGGCAGACATTATTTTTATAGCGGTCGGCACACCGCAGAAAAGCGACGGGCACGCGGATCTGGAGCATATTACAGATGCGGCCAAACGCATCGCCCGGCATGTCAAACGGGATGCCATCGTGGTAACGAAAAGCACAGTGCCCGTCGGGACAAACGATTTGATTGAGGGGCTGATCTCTAAACATCTTGCGGAGCCTGTCAGCATTTCGGTCGCATCCAATCCTGAATTTTTACGTGAAGGGTCAGCGATCTATGACACGTTTCACGGCGACAGGATCGTGATCGGAACAGCGGATCAGACAACAGCAAAGACGCTTGAGGAGCTTTTCCGCCCGTTTCAAATTCCGATTTATCAAACGGATATCAGAAGCGCCGAGATGATCAAATATGCCTCAAATGCATTTCTTGCCACTAAGATCAGTTTTATAAATGAAATTTCGAATATATGTGAAAAGGTCGGCGCCGATATTGAAGCAGTCGCGTACGGTATGGGGCAGGATAAGCGGATCGGGAGCCAGTTTTTAAAAGCGGGCATAGGCTACGGCGGCTCTTGTTTTCCAAAGGACACAAACGCTCTCGTGCAAATTGCCGGCAATGTCGAGCATGATTTTGAACTGCTGAAATCGGTCATCAAAGTCAACAACAATCAGCAGGCGATGCTGGTGGATAAAGCGCTGAACAGGCTCGGCGGGGTGACGGGAAAAACGATTGCCCTTTTAGGTCTGTCATTTAAACCGAATACGGACGATATGAGGGAAGCGCCGTCGATTGTCATTGCAGACCGTCTCGCTGCGCTCGACGCCCGTATGAAAGCCTACGATCCCATTGCCGCAAGCCATGCGAAGCATGTTCTCCCGCAAGCTGTTGAATATAAAGAGACGATCGAGGAAGCTGTCAAAGGTTCCGACGCCGTCATGATTTTAACCGACTGGGCTGACATTAAACAATTCCCGTTAGCAGCCTATCGAGATTTGATGGGAACGCCGCTCATATTTGATGGCAGAAACTGCTACACATTGGATGAAGCTGCGGCTGCAGGGGTGGAGTATTATTCTGTGGGGCGGAAGGCGGTTGTTCCGTCTGGTGCAATTCAATAATTGGAAAAGAGAAAACTGGCTGGAAGCCAGTTTTTTTCTATTTTAATAAGGTCTAAAGCTAAAAAAACAACAAAATCAGAATGTGCTATTACGACAAGAGACAGATCATCAACATCTGTCTCTTTCAAGTGTCTTTGTAACTATGACTTTAGGCGTTTCAATGTTACAAAACGCTTTTATTGGCTGTATAACGAACAAAAACAAGATCATAGACCTACATATCGAGAGCGTTATAAGCCTAAATTAAGCCATTTACCCTATTTAAGCCGCCTTCTGGCTATTTTAAAATATAATATATGGAAATAAAGTATGGAAAAGTCTATCTTCATCAGCCCCTCCATACGACTTTTTGAGTATTAAGAGGTGATTCAGATGGGTTATGAAAGTGTATTAGCGGATATCAAAAGTTCGCTCAACGGAAAAATTTCCGACGTGGAAGACAAGATCGAAAAGCTGAAAAAAGCAAAAAAGGACATAGACACACTGCAAGAAGAGGCAATCACTGAAATCAAAGAAATTGTGAAACCGGAATTGGGCAAGCACTGGACAGGAACGAAAGCGGATGATTTCGACAAGGGCAGAGAAGAGGCGAAATCGGAAGCATCCAAGATTGTGAATGATAAATATAACGGTTATATGGCTTCAATTCAATTCAAAATATTCACTCTTGAAGCAGAGAAATTTGAGCTGAACTTGACCAAGAGCGCAGCGAATGCCGCAGGCGATCTTCTTGCTAAGGGAGAAGAGTTCGTGGAAGAAGCAGGAAAACAAATTAGTAAACTAAAATGGTGGTGATCTTTTTTTATGTCAGAAATTAAGCTGAAATACGGCACAGTCATCAAAACATTGGATTCTGTCAAAGATGCGCTTGCTGACGTATCAATCGGCGCCGCGGGCTCCAATGGAAAAAACAGCCTTGATTACACGAAAAAATATCATGAGCGTGAGGAGAACATCAAGACCATGCTCGGAGATTATAAAAAAGCGGTACAGAAAAATATCGAGGACACAAAGGATAACGTTGATTCACTCAAAGAGCAGGACGAGGCGATAGCTGTAAAATAGAAAAGAAAGGGCAGTGCGATGAGCAAAGTATTTGAATCACAATCTTTAATCGATGAAGCAAAGAGCAGAAAAAAGCAATATGAGACGCTTGAGGAGCAGCTGAATACGCTGAAAAAAGCGTTTCAGGGAGTTGCAGATTTAGGTGACGATTTTAAAGGAAAAGGCGCGGACAATATTAAAGCTTTCTTTCAGGGACAGGCGGAAATCGTTGACAGCTGGCTGACGCTTGTCTCTGCTCAAATTGCGTTTTTAAATGGCATTTCAGGAGATATTAAAGATCAAGAACTGAATGATTCATATGTGGAAACTTCTTTTTTGGATCATGAGCTGCCCAATGGAGACTTGAAAGCCTCAGAGATTGTCTCCGCTCATAAAGAAGAAATCGATTCTATTTTGTCAGGCATCAGCGATATTATTGATCTCGACATGTACACGCTTGACGACTATGCAGATAAGATGGGCGATGCCCAAAAAATCAGACGTGACACGATCACGGCAGTCGATAAGCTTGATGAATCCCTGACCACTGAATATCAAAATTTAGAATCTCTGGACAACGCAGTGCTCACCAAATATTCTGTTCTCATGCAGGCCACCAGCAACGGGAAGAGCGCATCCCCTATGTACTATGACAAAAAAGCCTTCCACAGCAATGAAGTCTACAAAAGCGTCATTGAAGTAGAAAAGCAAGGAACGACCTATATCGATGCAAAAGCCCAGCAAGCCGAAGCAAGGCGGCTTCAGGAAAAGGCTGAAGAAGAAGCTAACAAACCTTGGTACGAAAAAACATGGGATGGAGTTTGCAACTTTACTGGAGAAGTCACTGGCTATTATGATTATAAAAGAGCAACCGAAGGCGTTGATCCGGTTACTGGCGAAAAGCTCTCCACCGCAGAACGGGTGACAGCAGGAGCTATGGCCGCAGCTGGCTTCATACCGGTCGTCGGCTGGGCAGGCCGCGCTTTCAAAGGCGGAAAAGCCATCTGCAAAACCGGAAAAGCGGCTATCGCAGCCGAACACGCTTTAGACGCCTACAAAACCGGCAAATCCTTAGACATTCTCAAAATGTCAGAAATGGGCGCATATGGCCTTGTTGCGTCAAACGGATTCTCTGAAGCCGTTACGGGACGGGATATGTTTGGAAACAAAGTGTCTGAGGAGAAGCGGAAGCAAGGGGCGCTGGAAGCGGCATTAAGTTTGGTTGGTGCTGGTGCATTGGCGAAACATATAGACAAAGGCATACCGCTTGCAACCCATTCAAAAGTCCAAAAAGCTAACAAGACACTAGAAAAAGTAAAACAATTCAAAGTCCCAACAAACGTCCGTGTATACGCAGAACGCCCAGTAACTCCGGATGGCTTCACTTTCGGAATTCCGACAGTTCGTGTAGATGTGGAAACGACTGCTGTGAAGGATCTTGGGATTGTGAAGATGGTTAGTAGCCAGTCAAAAAAACCTAAATGGTTGGAAAAACCTGAGGGGATGACTCAAAATGATTACGTTGCTCATAATGGTACTAACTACAGTAAGAAGAAACGGACTGAAGAATACAATGCTGCGATAGCTGACAGAGAGAAGATAGTTGGAGACAATTCCAATGGATATCGTTTAAAGGAACCAACTAAGTGGATGGAAGATAGAGGCATGGTACAAATAAAAGAGAGGTTAAAAAGAAAGTCTTGGACAGATAAAGATGGATTTAATTGGCAATGGGATTCCCAGCATGGCAAATTAGAAAAGTGGAACCGCAGAAGAACAGAGCATTTAGGAGAGTTTGATCCTGTAACTGGTAAGCAGACGAAAAAAGGCGAGCCTTCAAGAAGATGGGATGGTTAAAAACTATGGAACATGGAATAAGATTTATTAATGAATATCCTGAAATTGGTGAGTTGCTTCATCGTCTATTTATGAATAGGGAATTAGACGAATGGTATAAGAACAAATGTGCAGAGAAAATAAAAGTGCCTGATGAATTTAATCAAATAAAAGGTTTGAAAAAAATTGAAGTTAGAGATTTAAACAATCCATCAGGAGAAATCAATATCCACTTGCAAGATCTTTCTGGGGAAAATGGATTTCATCTAGAACAGCAAATCAATATGAAAGTATCTAAATTGGTGCCTGTTTATGTACTAGATTATAGCTATTCCCTAAGACACGATTTAATTGATGGAGCTTATGATATTATAGGGACCGCTGAATCTTTAGAATTCATTCAGGGAACGAACTATATCAATAAAATAATGCATGAGAAAGGGTTTATCGAACTCAGTTATTTGTATGATTACTACGATACTGTGTATGAGTGGAATGAATTGCCACATATACAGCCTTTCAACAGGAGATTAACATTAGGAGATGCCTTGTTTACTGATGTATTAGAGTTGCTATAGTTAAAAACTTGCCGTGTTGTCATCGGCAAGTTTTTTTAGAATGATGAAGCTTTTTAAAGATAGGCCAACGAAGTACAAGGAGAAGCGGGATGGGCAGAGATCATATTTCTCAATTGCAGCCATTAAAAATCTGTGATGGCTGGTCTGTAGTACTGAACAATTTAAACTCAGAAAAAAGCATGGAAGAAGAATATGAACTTCTAATACTGCAAAATGAAAAACGTAATGCCATTATTAAGGTAATATATGAAAATGATCAATACCATATCAAAGTGGTTGGCTTAAAAATAGATAAGATTTATGACGTAGAATCTTTTGATGAAATAGAACATCTATTAGAGGAGTTAGAATATCAAATCTGGAGTGTGGGAAGTGGGATTTTAGAGGAGTTGCAGCCACTAAGCCAACAGGTTCCCAATTTCTTAAGACCTAGGATACCGGCTGGTTGGACTGTTGACTATATTACATTAAAAGATACTGACCCTAAAACATTAGAGGCAAGTGATGATGCGTGGTTATTTGACTTTAATCAAGATCTCCTGCAGATCTCTCATAAGACTAAAAACTTGTTGCTTGATGTAGGGTGGTACCCAGAAGGGGATCCAAGCGGAAGTTATGGCATTGAACTTATAAAAAACGAAGATTGGGAAAACCCATTAGAAGATATTATGTGTACAGAGCTTAAAGAATTAATTACACAATTGGATAATATTTTTATGAAAGAAATGATAAATGAATACTAATAAAAAAGCAGGTTGTTCTACTGCTTTTTCCATGAGGCATAATTTGTCTAAGTAGATTATTAATACAGGAGACACAACTACTTGGTGGAATTGTCCGCCTGGCTGACCTTGAAACACATGTCTTACGAACATTTTATCAGAAAAATCACGTGTAACACTTGCGGCTCTAAGCCAGCAAGTGTTTTTTTGTATGCTGTTTGCTTTTTTCGAATTTGTACTGGCCCTCATTCGATAATCTGTCCGAGCAATGAAACAACCTTGCGGCAACATTTTTATTTGAATGTTTTCCGCGTCAAATCGATCAAAGCCTTCAATGGTGCAGACATCCACTTGTCCTTATGCCATGCTAATTGAGTAAAAACGGGGCATTCGCTCTGCCAATTGAGTTCTTTCATCCGACCTGCTGTAATATCATCTTTTACTGTCATTTCAGGTAAGATTCCAATTCCAAGTCCGGCCATCACGCATTGTTTGATGGCTTCTATGCTGACAAATTCTAATTTGTTAGGGTAGACACCGGAATCATGTAAAGTGTTCTCAAAGAGAGTGCGGTACGAGCAGCCGTCTTCTGTCAGCAGAAGGGTTTCGTTTTGAAGGTCCTTCAATGTTACTGGTAAATCTGCAGGAAAAGGATGGTCGTTAGCAGCCACCATTTTGATCTCATCCTGAATCAAAGATTCAACGTGTAATGCGTCGTCCGGCCGGTTTACATCCAAGATGAATGTGATATCTAGCTGGCCCTGTAAGAGCTGTTCTTTCGCTTGCTCGTTTGAAATATACGGTTTGAATATGAGCTTTACTTGGGGAAAAGCCTGTTTAAATTCTTTTATGATAGGCGGAAGGCGGTATGTGCACTGGCTTTCGGTTGCCCCTATTTTTAAGGTTCCTGTTGTTTCTCTTACTTGATTTGCGGCCATTTTTGCCTCTTCTGTTAACGCAATGATCTTCTCCGCATAGGATTTAAATGTTTTGCCGGCTTCTGTCAGGATAAGCCGCTTGCCGAGCCGTTCAAATAAAGGAGTCCCGATTTCTTCTTCAAGTGATTTGATTTGGGAGGTTACGCTTGATTGTGCATAATTAAGCATCTTGGCGGTAAGGGTGAAGTTTACATGTTCTGCTGCCGTAATAAAGGTGATCAGCTGCTTCAATTCCATTTGTTCTCGCCCTTTCTAAATCGGTATTATCGATTGGAATAATCGAAATAATCATCTGTATTGATTAATGAATCCATTATATGATGGAGAAAATCATTCGTAAACAAAGGAGCAGATGCATCATGAAAATTGCGGTCATTAATGGCGGAACGAGGCCTGGCGGAAATACGGATCTTCTTGCGGAGAAGGCTGTTCAAGGATTCGATGCGGAGCATATTCATTTGCGGAAATATCAGATCCAGCCAATTGAGGATCTGCGTCACGCTCAAGGCGGCTTTCGTCCTGTTCAAGATGACTACGATTCTATCATTGAGCGGGTATTGCCGTGCGATATTCTTGTATTCGCCACCCCAATTTATTGGTTTGGCATGTCAGGGACATTAAAGCTGTTTATTGATCGCTGGTCACAGACGTTGAGAGATCCGCGATTTCCTGATTTTAAACAGCAAATGTCAGCGAAGCAGGCATATGTAACAGCAGTAGGAGGAGACAATCCTAAACTAAAAGGGCTGCCGCTGATTCAGCAATTTGAACATATTTTTCATTTTATGGGAATGCCCTTTAAAGGCTATGTGCTGGGAGAAGGCAATCGTCCTGGCGATATTCTTCATGATCATCAGGCGCTGAACGCGGCGAGCAGCTTATTGAAAAGAAGTGATGCTCTATGAAGTTGCTCCTGGTTATCGCTGGCATGCTGATTCTAGCTCTCTTTTTATCTTGGAAGGCGCACACTTCTGTTTGGATACAGGTTGAAACCAATTCGCCTCAGGTTCAGCAATATGCGAGAATGGCAGGGACCACCCTGCAAATTAAGCACGTCATCAAGGACAATACAGGCGAAGAAACAGTTGTCATATCAAACGGCATATCTGGGCCAAAATAAAAAAGCACCTGTCTAGGTGCTTTTTCTACAAATGAGGGATCACAAGCCCCCCATACAAAAACGCCCCGATAATCAGAAATGCCGGATGCATCTTGAATTTTGTCATGGCAAGGAGGGAAATCCCCGCAATTACTAGAGATTGGATCCAGCCGATAGCTTTGATGCCGTCTGCGCCGATTTGCCACGTAAGAATGAGCATCATGACGGCGATGACAGGCTGAACGGACAGCGTCATGCCTTTGATGACGGGTGATTGGCGGAAGCGCTGAATGATACGCAGCAGGACAATCAATGCGAGCGCTGACGGTACGACGGTTGCGATCAGCGCAATCAGGAAGCCGGGCCACCCGCCTGCGCTGTAGCCGACATACGCGGCGATTTTGGTTGCGATCGGGCCCGGTAATGCGTTCGCAAGGGCGAGCATGTTTGAAAATTGGTCGTTTGACAGCCAGCTGTATCTGTTTACGACTTCTTCAAACATCAGCGGGATCGACGCAGGCCCGCCGCCATATCCGAGTACGTTTGCGATAAAAAACGCCAGAAATACATACATCATGATCATGAGGCCGACATTCCTTTATCTTTTGAATGTTTATTTGTCATTTTGTCCTTCAGTTTAAAATGAAACGCGCCGTACGCTAAGAAAATGATAATGACAAGGCCGGGATTGATCTGTAACGTTTGCAGGCCGATAAAAGCGATGATAAAAAACAGGATGCCGGTGACCCAGCCGAAACCTTTAAGCGCTTTTTGGCCAAACTCGTACGCCATGATGCCGAGCATTACGGCAATCACCGGTGTTACGGCACCAATCATGCCGGCAACAATTGCTGAATGGCTTAAGACATTTACAGCCGCAAACAAGCCCACCATAGCAAGACATGTAGGCAGAATATGGGCGAGAGTCGCCACGATTGCGCCTAACGTGCCTTTTAGCTTGAAGCCCAGATACGCGGCCATTTTTGTGGCAATCGGTCCGGGAAGTGCATTAGCAATCGCTAATATTTCTCCGAATTCATCATCGTCAATCCATTTATATTTATTCACCGCTTCATGGCGGATCAGCGGAATCACGGAAGGCCCGCCCCCGAACCCTAATATTCCGGTGCGCACCATTGCGGCCGTCATATCCCGATAAGGATGGTTTTTCATTCGTTTCTCTCCTTTACAGCTTCATTCCCATACGGCTTTTGTATCGTTTGATGAGCATCTGGCAATCAACGCTGACGACACCTCGCAGCGGATACAGCCGTTTTGTTAAAAACTCTTCCATCTCTTGATCGTTGGCAAAGATCCCATGCATATGCAGCTTGCTCGGGCCCGTCATGTGATAGAGGCTGGTGACCGCGGGTTCTTCCTCAAGCTTAAGAGCGACCTCTTCTAAAAACTGCGGTTCGACCTCGACATTGAAAAACACGGATACATGGATGCCGATTTTAGCGGGATTGATGACCGCAGTGAATTTTTCGATAACCCCAGCTTCGATTAATTGATTAATTCGAGCCTGGACAGCAACCCGTGACAAATCGACTCTTTTGCCAAGGTCCGTATAAGATATCCTGCCTTCCTCATGCAAAATGGTGAGAATTTGTTTGTCGATCTCATCAAGAACAAGGTTAGGAATTTGATATTCATGACTCAATTGTTCCACCTGCTTTCGTAGCCTTTTAGAGATCATTTTATCATAAAAGTTACGTTTCGAAAGATAATTTTTATATTTATTTTCAAGATGAAAGTAATGTTGTTTTTTCGTTTTCGAAAAGGATAAAGTTCGTCAGTTTTTCTGCCGGATCAGTAGAAGTGGAAAATCAGGCTCCCTATACTGAAGAAAATCTCTTAAAAAAGGGGACTTGTGATGAACAAATCTGTCATCGGTACAAAGCAAATGGTCGTCAGTCCGCATTATCTCGCTTCACAAGCTGGAAACCGCATACTGGACAAGGGAGGAAACGCGTTTGACGCTGCCGTTGCGGTGAGTGCTTGTCTGGCAGTTGTATATCCGCATATGACGGGACTTGGCGGAGATTCCTTTTGGCTGACCTTTCACCAGGAAACAAAGGAGGTAAGAGTCTATAATGGCAGCGGACGTTCAGGGAAAAATGTAACGAGAGATGTATACAAGGGAAAGAGCGCGATTCCGCTGCGGGGAATCGGCAGTGCCATTACCGTGCCGGGGATGGTTGATAGCTGGGATGCTATACTGAAGGAGTACGGACGCATGTCTCTTGCGGACGTGTTGGAGCCTGCGCGTGACTATGCCCAAAACGGTTTTCCAGTATCAGCTGATCAGTGCCGTCACACAGAAAAGAATCTTGAACTGCTGGCCTCCACTCCTTATACGGCCGATATATTCACGAGAAGCGGCCAAGCGCCTGTCCCGGGAGAGCGGTTTGTGCAAAAAGAGCTTGCAGAGAGCCTGAACATGATTGCTGAAAAAGGAAGAAGTGCCTTCTATGAAGGAGATATTGCTCAGCGGATTGTCTCGTATTTACAGCATAACGGCAGTTACATGTCACTCGATGATTTTAAAGCGCACCGGGGCGAGTGGGCGGAGCCTGTATCAAGTGATTATCGAGGATACAGTGTGTACCAGGCGCCGCCGAATTCTCAGGGGTTTACCGGTTTATTAACACTGAACATTTTGGAAAACTATGATTTCCGCCAAATCGAACACGGTTCATTTGAGTATTATCATGTGCTTGTGGAGGCGCTGAAAAAGAGTTTTATAGATCGGAATGCCTTTTTGACTGACCCTGCGTTTGCTGACATTCCGCTTGAAAGGCTTTTGGATAAAAATTATGCGAAACGATTGGCGGGAGAAATCGGCTATCTGGCAGAACCGGCAGAAAGCAGGCCAGTGGGAAGTGATACGGCATATGCGGCCGTAATCGATGCGGATGGCAACGCAGTGTCATTCATTCAAAGCCTGTACTTTGAATTTGGCTCTGCAGTCACTGCCGGTGATACAGGCATATTACTGCAAAACCGCGGGTCATTTTTCTCATTGGATCAAGATCATGTCAATACGCTTGAACCGAAAAAGCGCAGCTTCCACACGCTTATGCCAGCTATGGCCTGCAAAGACGGAAAACCGAAAATCCTGTACGGCACACAAGGCGGCGAGGGCCAGCCGCAGACCCAGACGGCCATCATTACCCGAATGCTGGACTACGGAATGCATCCTCAGCAGGCAATCAGCGAACCACGCTGGGTATGGGGCAGAACGTGGGGGGAGGAATATGAAGGTCTCAGAGTCGAGGGCAGATTCACAGAGAAAACAATTCAAAAGCTGAAAGACAGCGGACATCTCGTTGAGGTTGTCGGTGACTATGATCCGCTGATGGGGCATGCGGCCGCAATCAAAGTGGATGAGGAAGGCTTCCTCCAAGGCGGAGCCGACCCGCGGGGAGACGGGGCAGCTATTGGGATTTAGGTAACTAAATGATACAAATATAAATCAAAAGGGCAAACATGAGGGAGACCTCTATCATGTGGTACATATACTGCTTATCTTCAGGTCTATAATTCCATTCCATAAAAATACGAAGTGAGTCAATTACTATAAAAAATAAAAGAAGCATATATTCAACTGGAACAAAGGGGAGTGAAAACACAAATAAAATAAGTAAAATGATTTCGATCCATTTGTGTGTATTGCTGACATGCTTATACCGCCAGCCGGACTTATCAATACCGAATTTTTTCTTTATATAAAATTGAGAGGCAGTGCTGATGGTAATAGCGATCAGCATTAACATCCAAAAGTTTGCCATTCCAATCCCTCCTAATCTACCTTTTATACGAAGAAAAAGGAAAAATGTTTCATAAAAGAACACCCGGACTTTCTCCGGGTGTTCTTTTTTTATAGGCAACATTTTGTGATTACGAGGTCTTTTCGACTAGTTTCTTCTATTTAAATAGTCCCTTTGTTCAGCTGGGACGAACCAGCGTAAATTCTTCACCGAGCTTCGCATAGTGGTTTCCCGCCAATCTTGAGGCTGGCTTTAATTCATCTGTCAAAACATACCCTTTTTCGGCATCATACACCTTTTCATCCAGATGGAAGCAGACAACTCTGCCGATGAGCAGATCTGCTGTCGTCACGCCTTGATCATTGTCGAACGCAATATGCCGCTCTAATGTGCATTCAAAACGAATGCGTGCCTCCTTAATGCCGGGAACTGAAACAGATTTGCTTTCGACAGGATGAAGCGAGGTCCGTGTGAGTTCGCTTTCGTCGGGCCCTAAGCTTGCCGCCGTTTCATTGATGTCTTCAATGATGGCTTCATCACTGACATGGACAACAAATTCTCCATTCTCTAATGCGTTTCGGGCTGTATCTTTTTGGCGTCCTCCCGCCCTGTTAACAGAAATACTGAGAAGCGGAGGATCAGAGCTGACAACGTTATAAAAACTGAAAGGCGCAGCATTTACCGTTCCCCCTGAAGAAAGTGTGGTCACAAAAGCAATGGGGCGGGGGATGACGGCACCTGACAATAGCTTGTATGTGTCTTTGGCACTAAGCTGATCCGCTTGAAATATGTACATAGCAAAAACCGCCTTTATCGTTAGGATACCTTGATTATAACGAAATGGTTTCAAGGAAACCAAATAATGCGGGTTGCATATGTTATGTCATGACATATATCTAATACAAGGGAAAATGAAAAATAGGCTTCCGTACATTTGTCGGCAGCCTATGGTAATGAAAAGGTATTATTTATATTTCTTTTTGACTACCCAGCAATTGCCGTCTTTCCAGAATTCTTTTTTGCTGTGATAATCATCATGTTTTTTGTAGTAGTCGTGGTGCGGTTTTTTGTAATGTTTTTTGTGAGATGTTTTCTCATGAGAATAATACGTTTTTTTGAGTGCGTGGAAAGACTTTTTGTAGCTGCGAGACCTTTTCTTGTGAGAGCAGTAAGACTTTTTGTAGCTGCGAGATTTTTTGTGAGAGCAGTACGATTTTTTGAAGCTGCGAGATTTTTTGTGAGAGCGGTACGACTTTTTGAAGCTGCGAGATTTTTTGTGAGAGCAGTACGATTTTTTGAAGCTGCGTGATTTTTTGTGAGAGCGGTACGACTTTTTGAAGCTGCGAGATTTTTTGTGAGAGCAGTACGATTTTTTGAAGCTGCGTGATTTCTTGTGAGAGCAGTACGATTTTTTGAAGCTGCGTGATTTCTTGTGAGAGCAGTACGATTTTTTGAAGCTGCGTGATTTCTTGTGAGAGCAGTACGATTTCTTATAGCTGCGTGATTTCTTGTGAGAACAGTATGATTTTTTGAAGCTGCGTGATTTCTTGTGAGAACAGTACGATTTTTTGAAGCTGCGTGATTTTTTGTGAGAGCGGTACGACTTTTTATGGCTGCGCTTTTTTCCATGAGGCTCTTGGTATAAATAGTCCTTCAAACCTTCTTTTTTAGCGGATTTCACCGCTTCTTTGATGTCAGAATGGGAATAGTGGCCCAATTTGAAATCCTCCTTTTAAAAAATGTTTTTAAGGATAAATATCCTTACTACCCACATAGTACGCACGTTTTTTAAAAGTGTATAAGTGTTCCGCTGAGATCTCACAAAAATAAAAGCCTAAAATTTGTTAGGGGGATTATGGATGAAGAACCAATCCAATATGCCGCTTTATCAGCTGTTTGTTCATCCAAAAGATTTGCGTGAATTAAAAAAAGATATATGGGACGATGATCCGGTGCCGGCTGTGATGAAGGTAAATCAAAAAAGGCTGGATATTGATATCGCTTACCGGGGATCGCATATCAGAGACTTCAAAAAGAAGTCATACCATATTTCCTTTTATCAGCCGAAAACATTCCGCGGCGCGCGAGAGATTCACTTAAATGCGGAGTATAAAGATCCTTCCATGATGAGAAACAAATTGTCCCTGGATTTTTTCTCAGAGCTTGGGACGCTGTCTCCAAAGGCGGAGTTTGTGTTTTTAAAGGTGAATGGAAAGAATGAAGGGGTTTATCTTGAACTTGAATCCGTCGACGAATTTTATTTAGCGAAAAGGAAGCTGGCGGACGGGGCGGTTTTTTACGCGGTTGATGATGATGCTAATTTCTCTCTGATGAGCGATTTGGAAAGGGAAACGAAGACATCGCTTGAGCATGGATATGAAAAGAAGACAGGGACTGAGGAAGACGATTTTTATTTACAGGATATGATCTTTAAAATTAATACTGTCCCTAAAGCCCAATTTAAATCAGAAGTGACAAAGCATGTGGATATCGACAAGTATTTGCGCTGGCTCGCCGGCATTGTGTTCACCTCAAACTATGACGGGTTTGTCCACAACTACGCGTTGTACAGAAACAGTGAAACCGGATTATTTGAGGTGATTCCTTGGGATTATGATGCGACCTGGGGCAGGGATATCCACGGAGAGCGGATGGCTGCCGATTATGTAAGAATTCAAGGATTTAATACACTAACCGCCCGGATATTGGATGAACCCGATTTTCGCAGGTCCTACAAACATCTGTTAGAAGAAACGCTCCAATCTCTTTTTACAATAGAATATATGAAACCGAAAATAATGGCGATGTATGAGCAGATTAGACCGTTTGTCCTGATGGACCCATATAAAAAGAATGATATTGAGCGTTTTGACCGTGAGCCGGATGTAATATGTGAGTATATTATAAAAAGAGCTGATTACCTCAAAAGTGAGCTTGATCTTTTATCCTGACGATAAACGGGCGGATTCCGGTGAACGGAGCGCCTTTTTTTTATTTCCGTTCATTTAACGATTTGCATATATCCACAAATTGTCCCAGTACAGGGTTTTGGCTGTCTTTTCTATACGCGATAATCCATTCTGCTTTGAGCTGAAAATGATCAACGCTTCGATACGTGACATCAAGGTTAAACAGCCGTCTGGCCGAGGATGGCACAATGGTAATACCAATGCCCGCTGTCACCAGTCCGATTACCATTTGATATTCTGTCGCTTCCTGAACAATATTTGGCACAAAACCTGCGTTTTCACAGAGCTGAATAAAGTCGGTATATAACGTAGGCCACGCTTCTTTGGAAAGGGTGATGATCGGTTCGTTTTCCAAATCTGTAATGTTGATTGATTCTTTTAATGCAAGCGGATGCTGTTTTGGTAAAGCGAGGATGCATGGACTGCTCTGGGTTGTCTCAATTTGCAGCTCCGGATGTTCTAACGGCGGATGGAGAATGCCGATATCGATATTTCCCTTGAGCAACTCATCCTGCTGCCGGTAAGAAGTGATTTCTTTCAGTTCAATTTTCACAGAGGGGAATTTTTTACGGTATTCCCGGATGATCGGCGGCAGAAATTCATATGTAGCAGATCCGACAAAACCAATGACAAGGTGGCCGTGCTCGCCGCGAGCCGTCCGCTGTGCAAGTTCAATTCCTTGTCCAATTTGCATCAAAGCTGACCGGCAGTGATTTAAAAAGATTTCGCCGGCCGCGGTCAGCTCGACAAATCGTTTTGTCCTCTTCAGAAGCGTCACCCCGACTTCTTCTTCCAGCTGTTTGATCTGCTGGCTGAGAGGAGGCTGTGTCATGTTCAGCCGCCGCGCAGCTTTTCCGAAATGAAGCTCTTCGGCTACTGCGATAAAGTATTGAAGATGGCGAAGCTCCATTCAATATGCATTCCTTTCCTTAGGTTAATAATTCGTAATACATATTAATCATAAGGCGAATCGATATTGGAGGTCAATTTCCAAAGAGTGTATAGTGAAACGTATCACAAGAAATATTTAAAATTTTATGTTTAAAATGCATAATAAGGAGTGAGGGTGTTGACAAAAGCAACAAAAGAACAAAAATCCCTTGTGAAAAACAGAGGGGCGGAGCTTGTTGTTGATTGCTTAGCGGAGCAAGGTGTCACACATGTATTTGGCATTCCAGGTGCAAAAATTGATGCGGTTTTTGACGCTTTACAAGATAAAGGGCCTGAAATTATCGTTGCCCGGCATGAACAAAATGCAGCATTTATGGCGCAAGCAGTCGGCCGTTTAACTGGAAAACCGGGAGTCGTTTTAGTCACATCAGGACCAGGTGCCTCTAACTTGGCAACAGGATTGCTGACAGCAAACACTGAAGGTGACCCTGTCGTAGCGCTTGCTGGGAACGTGATCCGTGCAGATCGTTTAAAACGGACACATCAATCTTTGGATAATGCGGCTCTATTTCAGCCGATTACAAAATACAGTGTAGAAGTTCAAGATGTAAAAAATATACCGGAAGCTGTTACAAATGCATTTAGAATAGCGTCAGCAGGTCAGGCTGGGGCCGCTTTTGTGAGCTTTCCGCAAGATGTTGTGAATGAAGTCACAAATACAAAAAGCGTGCGTGCTGTCGAAGCGCCAAAACTTGGTCCTGCACCGGATGCTGCAATCAGTGCGGCCATTGCAAAAATCCAAACAGCGAAGCTTCCTGTCGTTTTAGTCGGCATGAAGGGCGGAAGACCGGAAGCGATTAAAGCGGTTCGCAAGCTTTTGAAAAAGGTTCAGCTTCCATTCGTCGAAACATATCAAGCTGCCGGTACTCTTACGAGAGATTTAGAGGATCAGTATTTTGGCCGTATCGGTTTGTTCCGTAACCAGCCTGGCGATTTGCTGATTGAGCAGGCTGATGTTGTTTTGACAATCGGTTATGACCCAATTGAATACGATCCGAAATTCTGGAATGTCAATGGTGACCGGACAATCATCCATTTAGATGAAATTCTGGCTGACATTGATCATGCTTACCAGCCGGAACTTGAATTGATCGGTGACATTCCGTCCACGATCAATCATATCGAACATGATGCTGTGAAAGTGGACTTTGCTGAACGTGAGCAGAAAATCCTTTCTGATTTAAAACAATATATGCATGAAGGTGAGCAGGTGCCTGCAGATTGGAAATCAGACAGAGTGCATCCTCTTGAAATCGTTAAAGAATTGCGAAACGCAGTCGATGATCATGTTACAGTGACTTGCGATATCGGTTCACATGCGATTTGGATGTCACGTTATTTCCGCAGCTATGAGCCATTAACATTAATGATTAGTAACGGTATGCAAACACTCGGCGTTGCACTTCCTTGGGCAATCGGCGCTTCATTGGTGAAACCGGGAGAAAAAGTGGTATCAGTCTCTGGTGACGGCGGTTTCTTATTCTCAGCAATGGAATTAGAGACAGCAGTTCGTTTAAAAGCACCAATTGTACACATTGTATGGAACGACAGCACATATGACATGGTTGCATTCCAGCAATTGAAAAAATATAACCGTACATCTGCGATCGATTTCGGAAATATCGATATCGTGAAATATGCGGAAAGCTTCGGAGCAACTGGCTTGCGCGTAGAATCACCAGACCAGCTGGCAGATGTACTGCGTCAAGGTATGAACGCGGAGGGTCCTGTTATCATTGATGTCCCGGTTGACTACAGTGATAACATTAATTTAGCAAGTGACAAGCTTCCGAAAGAATTCGGAGAACTCATGAAAACGAAAGCTCTCTAGCACTCTGCGCATCACGACACTGTTTGATGAACAGCACTAAACAAAAGGAGTGAAGGGAATTATGAAACGCGAAAGCAACATTCAAGTGCTCAGCCGGGGCCAAAATGATCAGCCTGTGAGCCAGATTTATCAAGTATCAACAATGACTTCTCTATTAGACGGAGTATATGACGGGGATTTTGAACTGTCAGAGATTCCGAAATACGGAGACTTCGGTATCGGAACCTTTAACAAGCTTGACGGAGAGCTGATTGGGTTTGACGGCGAATTTTACCGTCTCCGTTCAGACGGAACTGCCACACCGGTCCAAAACGGGGACCGTTCTCCGTTCTGTTCATTTACGTTCTTTACACCGGACATGACGCACAAAATTGATGCGAAAATGACACGTGAAGAATTTGAAAAAGAAATCAACAGCATTCTGCCAAGCAAAAACTTATTTTATGCAATCCGCATTGACGGATTGTTTAAAAAAGTCCAGACAAGAACGGTAGAACTGCAAGAAAAACCTTACGTGCCGATGGTTGAAGCGGTCAAAACACAGCCGATTTTCAACTTCGACAACGTGAGAGGGACGATTGTAGGCTTCCTGACACCAGCTTATGCTAACGGAATCGCCGTTTCCGGCTATCACCTGCACTTCATTGACGAAGGACGCAATTCAGGCGGACACGTTTTTGACTATGTGCTTGAGGATTGCACGGTTACGATTTCTCAAAAAATGAACATGAATCTCAGACTTCCGAATACAGCGGATTTCTTTAATGCGAATCTGGATAATCCTGATTTTGCTAAAGATATCGAAACAACTGAAGGAAGCCCTGAATAAAAGAAAAAAGAAAGCCTTTTTGTGCAGGGCTTTCTTTTTATTTGGCTCTTTTCCTGATTTTAGATAAAATAACGTCAAAAGGGTAAAGGTGTGGTCTGATGAAAATATTGGTTTTAGCAGTTCATCCTCATATGGAAACCTCAGTTGTTAATAAGGCGTGGGTAGAGGAATTAGGTAAACATGACAATATCACAGTACGGGAGCTTTATAAGGAATACCCGGATGAAGCGATAGATGTTGCGAAGGAGCAGCAGCTGTGTGAGCAATACGACCGGATTGTCTTTCAATTTCCGTTTTATTGGTACAGCTCTCCGCCGCTCTTAAAAAAATGGCAGGATCTTGTGCTGACTTACGGCTGGGCCTTTGGTTCAGAAGGAAACGCCTTGCATGGCAAGGAGCTGATGCTGGCTGTTTCAACAGGGAGCGAAGCGGAAAAATATCAAGCGGGCGGAGCAAATCATTACTCGATCAGTGAGCTTTTGAAACCATTTCAGGCCACGAGCAATCTGATCGGCATGAAATACCTGCCCCCATATGTGTTCTATGGCGTGAATTATGCAACTGCAGAGGATATTTCCCTCAGTGCAAAACGGTTAGCCGAATACATCCAGCAGCCTTTCGCTTAAAAGAAAAGCCCTGTCCGGCATGCGGCAGGGCTTCTTTATGATCAAAAATCCGGCAGCTCGGACAGGTTGTTTTCCTTTATGCCGTCCGGTTCACTTCGCAAAATATCACGCCCGTATTTATGGAAGACATCAACATGAGCGAGTTTTCCCGCTTGTGCTTCTGACAGCGCAGTGGGATAGTCGAGCTCTCTTCCTGTGTTCGTTTTCACTGCGATAATATTGTCATCCTCATTTCTTCTGACTGCAATAATTTCTTCTTGTCCAGATGGAACAGCTTGCTGTTCGCCGTTTGTTTGCTGAGCCTTATACGATTCATATGCTTGTTCAAATTGATCCATATTTACACCTCCACTTTTTAACGTGAACAAAAATGTCGATGACCATGTATGGTTTCGACACGGCATACGACAATATTTCCTGAGAAATATCGCGGGGATGTGACAAATCAATCCATAATAAAAGGGATTCCGCATAGACACGGAATCCCTTTCAGTTATTTTGTCATGTGTAAATCCTTTGTTTTCATATAGCCTGTCGCTCCGCCGTAATCAACGAATACCCAATCAAAATCAAAACCGCCTTTTTTCGTTTTACTCCAGCCTAAAAAAGAAACGCTTGTGTTTGCTGGAAGAGTCTTGATGCTTTTACCTTCAGCGGATGTATATACTTTTGTTTTTGTTTTGGTTTTTACTGTTGTAGCAGCTTTTACAATGTAATGAGTGGAGACAAAGCCTGTTTTGCCGTTTTTATAATGAACCTTTGCCCAGTCAGCGTTTGCGAAGGAAATCAGCTTTAAGCTGTCGCCCAAGTGCAGCGTATCGGCTTTATGACTTGATGCGGAAGCCTTCGTTCTGACATTTAGAGCCTCTGCTGACACCAAATAAGAATCAATCGGATAGCTGTATAAATCATCAATGCTTACAGTTGTTTCTGGCTGCTGTGCATGGATCGTGCTTGCGCCTCCTGCGGAAGCCGCAGTCATTCCGGCTGCAAGTGCCAGAGTGGATAATATTTTTGTTGTTTTGTTCATTTCGTTCCTCTCCTCACGTAAGAGAAATAGTTCATTCTATATCCCTATTCACGTTTTCACAGATTCCTAAACATAAAAAAGGATCAGATAAAGATCTGATCCTTGGCAATTATTTTTGTGTTTCTAGTTTGAGAGGTGCAGATATGGATTTTTTCACTTTTTTTCCGTGCAAAATATCATCGGCTGCTTCTGTAGCCAGTTTACCGATCAATTCAGGCTGCTGGGCGACGGTGGCTGAGAGCTTTCCGTCTTTAATGGAAGCGAGCGCATCTTTATTGCCGTCAAAACCGATCACTATAATATCTTTTCCTGAGCTGTTAATTGCTTCGAGAGCACCGAGCGCCATTTCATCATTGTGAGCAAAAACAGCTTGGATATCCGGATGTCCCTGCAGCAGGTTTTCCATGACAGTCAGGCCTTTGGTGCGGTCAAAGTCAGCTGATTGTTTGGTGACAACGTCAAGCTTTTCATCTGCGATGTTATGAAATCCTGAGCCGCGTTCTCGTGTGGCAGATGCGCCGGGCACGCCTTCTAGCTCTGCCACCTTTGCTCCTTTTCCAAGTTTGTCAGCGATGAATTCTGCGGCCATTTCACCGCCTTTGACATTATCAGAAGCAACGAGAGTTTCAACTTTTCCTTTTTCGGCGGAACGATCGATTGTTACGACGGGCACACCGACTGAGTTTGCAGATTCTACTGCCGTTGAGATCGCCGAGGAATCAGTTGGGTTGATTAACAATGCGTCGACACCTTGCTGAATTAAGTCTTCTACGTCACTCGTCTGTTTTGATGAATCATTTTGTGCATCGACAATGATGACTTTCATTCCCCGTTTTTCAGCTTCTTTTTCGATACCCTTTTTTAATGAGACAAAAAAGGGATTGTTAAGCGTTGAGACGGACAAGCCGATGGTGAATTCCTTTTTGTTGCCCGAGTTTGACGGCTTTGCCCATTGGGGAGGCTCAAGCGAACAGGCAGTTAATAAAAACAATGATAACGTTAAAATGACGGATACAGCCTTTTTCATATGAAAAACCCTCCTATGCTGACTTCTTGCGATCTAATAATACCGCAATTAAGATGACAATCCCTTTGACAACCAGCTGATAAAACGATGAGACGCCAAGCAGGTTGAGTCCGTTATTAAGTGTGCCGATGATCAGCACCCCGATTAACGTGCCGACAATGCGTCCGCGGCCACCGGAAAGACTTGTTCCACCTAAGACGACCGCTGCGATAGCATCCAGTTCGTACGATTCCCCGGCAGTCGGCTGTGCTGAATGCAGGCGAGAAGTCAATATGGCGCCGGCAAGGGCGGATAAAATCCCGGCTAAAGAATAGATCATCACTTTCACGCGCGTCACTTTAATGCCTGAAATGAGCGCGGCTTTTTCATTGCCTCCGATTGCGTACGTTCGGCGTCCGAACGGTGTTTTATGAAGAAGCACCCAAAGGATGACAAAGGCAAGAACCATCGTAATCGCAGGTACAGGAATGCCTAAAAAGTAACCGCGCCCAAACAGCTGAAAAGCGTAGTTTGTGCCAAGTCCGGTAATCGGATTTCCGTCTGTATACACAAGCGTCAGTCCGCGAAACACAGTCATGGTTGCAAGCGTGGCAATAAAGGGCGCCATTTTTCCTTTTGTGATCAATAGTCCGTTGATCATGCCGAGTACGCCACCAATGATACAGCCCAGGATAATCGCAAGAACCGGATCGACACCAGATACAATCATTCCCGCAACTAAAGCGCTGGACAGGGCAAGAATAGCGCCGACAGAAAGATCAATGCCGCCTGTTAAAATCACAAAGGTCATGCCGAACGCGATTAATCCGTTAATGGCGACCTGGCGAAGCAGGTTTAAAATATTCAGCGGTTCAAGAAAGCTGGGATTTAAAATAGATACAATGATAACGAGAATAAATAAACCGAGAAACGGGCCGAGCTTTTGCATGACTCCGTCGAAATGGATCCGTTTTTGTTCTGTTTGCAGTTGTTCCGTTTTCATATTACCGCCCTCCCGTGGCAAGTGTCATAATTCGTTCTTGTGTTGCTTCCTTCGCATCGATTTCTCCGCTGATTCTGCCTTCATGGACAACGATAATGCGATCGCTCATTCCGAGAATTTCCGGCAGCTCTGATGACACCATAATGATGGCGACGCCGCGTTCTGTCAGCTCATTCATCAGCGAATAAATCTCCCGTTTGGCGCCAACATCCACACCTCTGGTCGGCTCATCCAAGATGAGCACTTTCGGCCCGATGCCGATCCACTTGGCAATCACCACTTTTTGCTGGTTGCCTCCTGATAAATGGCGTGCATGCGTTTCAGATGATGCCGTTTTGATGGTCAGGCGTTTGATTAACAGATCGACAAATTCAGCTTCCCGTTTGTGATCAATGAGGCCCTTTGGAGAAAAACTGGACAAATTGGGCAGAGCAATATTCTCGCGAATTGATGTGTCGAGCAGCAGCCCTTCATCTTTGCGGTTCTCTGTGATAAAGCCGAGCCCTTTTTTCACCGCTTCCTGCGGGTTCTTAATGGACGTTTTTTTTCCCGCGATCCATATCTCACCCGAGTCCAGCCTGTCAACGCCGAACAGCGCTCTCATGATTTCTGTCCGGCCGGCTCCCATCAATCCGGAAACACCGACGATTTCACCGGAACGAACATAAAAGCTGACATCTTCAAAACGTCCTTTGACAGAGGCGTTTTTCACCTCGAATATTTTGTCGCCGAGAGAAGGAGTGCGTGTCGGATATCGTTCAGTCAGCTCGCGGCCGACCATTTTTTTGACGACTTCATCAAAATCGGTTTCTGAGATGTTTGTTGTGTCTACGGTTTTTCCATCACGCATGATGGTGATTCTGTCGCAAATCGCAAAAATTTCTTCCATGCGGTGCGAAATGTATACAATGGATACGCCGTTCTTTTTTAACGCTGTAATGACCTCAAATAGCTTGCTGATTTCACGTTCCGTCAACGCTGCTGTAGGTTCATCCATAATGATTACCTCGGCATTGGTCATGAGCGCTTTTGCGATTTCGATCATTTGCTGCTGTCCGACAGAACACTCGCCCGCTTCTTGATCAAGAGAAAGAGAGACAGACAGTTTGTCAAATTGCTCTTTTGCTAGCGCTTTCATTTTTCTCGTTTGTAGAACACCCAGCTTAGAGGATATCTCTTTTCCGATAAATAGATTCTCAAGAACGGTCATTTCCGGCCAGATATTCAATTCCTGATGGATAAAAGCGATTCCATGCTTTTCCGCTTCCTTCGGATTGGGAAAATACGTTTCGTTTCCGTTTATGCTGATTTGCCCTTTATCCGATTTATGCAGGCCTGTCAGAATGTTCATAAGCGTGGACTTGCCGGCGCCGTTTTCTCCCATTAATGCGTGAACCTCACCGGGCACGAGCTGAAAGGAAACGCCCGACAGCACTTGGTTTTTTCCGAATGCTTTATAAATGTCTTTCATTTCAATCTGCATGTCCCATCCTCCTTTCTAGAAAAGCACACCCGCCTGCAGGATACAGTTTGCATATGGTGTGAATTCACCTGTTCTTATAATTGCTTTTGCTTCTTTTGTCAGCAGCTTAAATTCTTCGTGAGAAAGGTATTCAATCTTCTGCTCAGAAAAAAGATTCTCTAGAAATCTTGCATTCTCCTGATTAGAAGCTTTTATTTCAGATGCAGCAATGACTTTTTCGACGACCATCTCGTCTGCGAGCACTGCCGTTGTATCCTGGAAAGCCGGGAGACCCGGCTTCAGTGAAAGATCAATTTTCAAAACGCCGTCAGGAACGGGCAGCCCCGCATCCGCGATGACAATTTTATCAGTGTGGCCAAGATCGGCTAAAAGCTTGGCAAGATGGCTGTTCAGTATACCGTGTTTTTTCATGACAGCAGCTCCTCTACTTCTTTTCTTGTCGGCATTCCGCCTTGGGCGCCGAAGGAACAGACAGAAAGGGAAGCGGCACGGTTGGCAAACCGCAATGCGGCTTCAATGTCTTTTCCCTCTGCCAGAGCAACGGCGAAGGCTGCGTTAAACGTATCACCGGCTCCGGTTGTATCAACAGGCTCAACAGGGAAGGACGGGATGAGCCGCTCTTTGCTTCCGGCTGAATAGCGGACGCCTTGTTTTCCTTCTGTAATAAAGAGCTTCGCCGGATAAAGCGCCAAGGCCTCAGAAACGGTAAGCCTAGGGAATAAGATCGACGCCTCGTGTTCATTCGGCGTGAGGTAGGTGGCGTGATCAATTGTTTCCTGCTTCAGCGGGCGGGCCGGTGCCGGGTTGAGCATGATCGGGATATCGTGAGAATGGCAGTATCTGCACACCTCATCAACCGTTTCCTCCGGGATTTCCTGCTGAATCAGGACCATATCGATCTTTTCAATCTGTTCAAGCGCGTCAATCGCATAAGATGGGGTGATGTCATCGTTCGCACCTTTGACGACGACAATGCTGTTATCACCTTCAGCAAGCACAATGTGGGCGGTTCCGCTTTCTTTATGTGTAACCGGTTCCATATAATCGGTGCGAACGCCGTTTGCTTTTAAATTATCCAAAATGGCTGTTCCATAATGATCGTCTCCGACCTTGCCAACCATAAACACGTGGGCGCCAAGTCTTGCAGCAGCAACGGCCTGATTTGCTCCTTTACCGCCCGGCACAGTCTGAAACGACGTGCCAAGTACTGTTTCACCGGCTTTTGGGCGTTTGTCCGAGGTGACCACTAAATCCATAGAACAGCTTCCAATCACACAAATATTACGCATCATGATCTTCCTTTCTTGTCGTCTTTCTTCCTATATAGGTGACGGGCATTTGAATCGCCGTTTCTGTCAGCGGCTGTTTTTTGATGATACGCAAAAGCAGTTTGGCTGCTTCTTTGCCCATGTCATATGCAGGCTGTTTAATTGTAGACAGAGGCGGGAACAGCAGCTCGCTTTGCGGAATGTCATCATAGCCGATAATTTGAATATCCTCCGGCACGTTTTTTCCGCGCCGCAATGCTTCATGTAAAACCGCAGCGGCTTGAATATCATTACTCGCTATCACACCGTCTGTCTCAGGATATGAGGCAAACAGTTCCTTCGCCATCGATTGCGCATCCTTGAAAGAAAATGAAGCCGTCTCGATGACTTGAAAATCAACTTCGGCCTGCTGTAAGACCTCCAAAGCGCCGTTAAAGCGGTCTTGAGCGGTCGGCAGGTGAGCGGGGCCTCTCAAGAGCGTAATGCGCTTGCTTCTTCCGTGAATGATGGCTTCGGCAGCTAATTTTCCTCCTGTATGGCCGTCACTGGACACAGAAGGAGCGCCTTCAGGTGTTCTGTCCAGAAAAACGACAGGGTGATTCATGCCGCTGTATTCATCAAGATCCGGGTAATTCGTTGCGGCAATAATGCCAGCGACATGATTTTGTTTAAAGGTTTGAAGGTACTCAAGTTCTTTTTTTAATTCCTCGTCACTGTTGCCGAAAATAAGGCGATAGCCTTCCCGGTTCAATTCATCCTCCGCACCGCGGGCAAGCTGGGGGAAGAAAGGGTTTGTGATATCCGGGAGCAAAAGCCCGATCAGCCGGGATTCTCTTTTATAAAGAGATCTTGCGACTTCATTCGGGTAATAGTTCAGCTTCTCCATCGCCGCTATGACACGCGTTCGCGTTTCTTCATGTACATAGCCGTTGTCATTCAGGACACGGGATACCGTCGCAACAGAAACGCCCGCCGCTCCGGCGACATCTTTAATTGTAGCCAAAACAGCTCCTCCTTGTTTATGTAACCGTTTACATAGATAGATTATCATGAGCAATCCGAAGTTGGCAATAAAAATATCAAAAGAAATCTAATTGTAAATTGTATATAATTGAGAAATTTAAGGTTTTCACTCTTTTTTTGACAAAGTCTTCACAATTCTGGATGAAGATTTCTTGAACAAATATTAAGTTTTATTAAAATTGTTTCAAAGTCATGCGTTTAGACCTGTAAATGAGGAGAAACAGAAAAGACTATCCGCCCAGAAAATGTTTAATTATGTTAGAGAAATCGGACCCGGATGTTTAGCGTTTTCATGAATGATCCCATTAGTCATTTTGGTATGGGCCTAATATTGCCGCTTCCATGCAGAAAGGGTGACATTATGACCTTGTCCTTAAGAAACAGGAAAAAAATATTTTGTGTTCATAAGAACCGGAAACACGCATTATAGCAGGAAAAGCTTGATATCATAGGCTGAAAAAAAGATTGATTTGAAATACATATTAAATGCAAACACCGAGGTGTGACTATACGTCCAGAAGGATATCAAGAGAAAAATGAAAGCGCATTCCTTTTGTTTTTTTAAAAAAGAGATAAGGTGTAAGTCCTGCCTTTTTCCAAAAATAGAAAACAGTTTGTGGGTACAAAATCTCTTTCAAAAGAGAAGTTTGGCTTAGTGGATTAGGGAAGATTATGTTACATAATGCCGATTGAGAATTCATAGTGATTCTATATACTGATGAATGAATTTACAACAATATAGAAGGAGATGTCGAAAAGCAATGTGGTTACTCATTATAGCCTGTGCTGTCATACTGGTCATCGGAATATTAGAAAAACGACGACATCAGAAAAACATTGATGCCCTCCCTGTTCGAGTGAATATTAACGGCATCCGAGGGAAATCGACTGTGACAAGGCTGACAACCGGAATACTAATAGAAGCCGGTTACAAGACTGTTGGAAAAACAACAGGAACAGACGCAAGAATGATTTACTGGGATACACCGGAGGAAAAGCCGATTAAACGGAAGCCTCAGGGACCGAATATCGGAGAGCAAAAAGAAGTCATGAAAGAAACAGTAGAAAGAGGGGCTAATGCGATTGTCAGTGAATGCATGGCTGTTAACCCGGATTATCAAATTATCTTTCAGGAAGAACTTCTGCAAGCCAATATCGGCGTGATCGTTAACGTTTTAGAAGACCATATGGATGTCATGGGGCCTACGCTCGATGAAATTGCGGAAGCGTTTACTGCTACAATTCCTTATAATGGCCATCTTGTTATTACAGATAGTGAATATACCGAGTTCTTTAAACAAAAAGCAAAAGAACGAAACACAAAAGTCATCATTGCTGATAACTCAAAAATTACAGATGAATATTTGCGTAAATTTGAATACATGGTATTCCCTGATAACGCTTCTCTGGCACTGGGTGTGGCTCAAGCACTCGGCATTGACGAAGAAACAGCGTTTAAAGGAATGCTGAATGCGCCGCCAGATCCGGGAGCAATGAGAATTCTTCCGCTGATCAGTCCGAGCGAGCCTGGGCACTTTGTTAATGGGTTTGCCGCAAACGACGCTTCTTCTACTTTGAATATATGGAAACGTGTAAAAGAAATCGGTTACCCGACCGATGATCCGATCATCATTATGAACTGCCGCGCAGACCGTGTCGATCGGACACAGCAATTCGCAAATGACGTATTGCCTTATATTGAAGCAAGTGAACTGATCTTAATTGGTGAAACAACAGAACCGATCGTAAAAGCCTACGAAGAAGGCAAAATTCCTGCAGACAAACTGCATGATCTAGAGTACAAGTCAACAGAAGAAATTATGGAATTGTTAAAGAAAAGAATGCACAACCGTGTCATATATGGCGTCGGCAATATTCATGGTGCCGCAGAGCCTTTAATTGAAAAAATCCACGAATACAAGGTTAAGCAGCTCGTAAGCTAGGAGGAAATGCAGACATGTTCGGATCAGATTTATACATTGCACTAATTTTAGGTGTACTACTCAGTTTGATTTTTGCAGAAAAAACAGGAATCGTGCCGGCAGGACTTGTTGTACCGGGATATTTAGGACTTGTGTTTAATCAGCCGGTCTTTATTTTACTCGTTTTGTTAGTGAGCTTGCTCACTTATGTCATTGTGAAATACGGTTTATCCAAATTTATGATTTTATACGGGCGCAGAAAATTCGCTGCCATGCTGATAACAGGGATTGTACTGAAAATTGCGTTTGATTTTCTATACCCGATTGTACCATTTGAAATCGCAGAATTTCGAGGAATCGGCATCATCGTGCCAGGTTTAATTGCCAATACCATTCAGAAACAAGGATTAACCATTACGTTCGGAAGCACGCTGCTATTGAGCGGAGCGACCTTTGCTATCATGTTTGTTTACTACTTAATTTAATGTAAGGTGTGTCAAACGATGAAAAAAGAACTGAGCTTTCATGAAAAGCTGCTAAAGCTGACAAAACAGCAAAAAAAGAAAACCAATAAGCACGTATTTATCGCCATTCCGATCGTTTTTGTCCTCATGTTCGCTTTTATGTGGGCGGGAAAAGCAGAAACGCCGAAGGTCAAAACGTATTCTGACGACGTTCTCTCAGCCTCATTTGTCGGAGATATTATGATGGGGCGCTATGTTGAAAAAGTAACGGAGCAAAAAGGGGCAGACAGTATTTTTCAATATGTTGAACCGATTTTTAAAGCCTCGGATTATGTAGCAGGAAACTTCGAAAACCCGGTAACCTATAAAAAGAATTATAAACAAGCAGATAAAGAAATTCATCTGCAGACGAATAAGGAATCAGTGCAAGTCTTAAAAGATATGAACTTCACGGTTCTCAACAGCGCAAACAACCACGCAATGGATTACGGCGCTCAGGGGATGAAAGATACACTTGGAGAATTTGCGAAACAAGATCTTGATATCGTTGGAGCAGGATACAGCTTAAGCGATGCGAAAAAGAATATTTCGTACCAGGAAGTCAATGGGGTAACGATTGCCACGCTCGGCTTTACAGATGTGTCCGGAAAAGGCTTCGCGGCTAAAAAGAATACGCCGGGCGTGCTGCCCGCAGATCCTGAAATCTTTATTCCTATGATTTCAGAAGCGAAAAAGCACGCGGACATCGTCGTTGTGCAGTCACATTGGGGACAAGAGTATGACAACGATCCAAACGACCGTCAGCGCCAGCTTGCAAGAGCCATGTCTGATGCGGGAGCTGATATCATCGTCGGCCATCACCCGCACGTACTGGAACCGATTGAAGTGTATAACGGAACCGTCATTTTCTACAGCCTCGGCAACTTTGTCTTTGACCAAGGCTGGACGAGAACGAGAGACAGTGCACTGGTTCAGTATCACCTGAAGAAAAACGGAACAGGCCACTTCGAAGTGACGCCGATTGATATCCATGAAGCGACGCCTGCACCGGTCAAAAAAGACAGTCTCAAACAGAAAACAATTATTCGTGAACTGACAAAAGACTCTAATTTCGCATGGAAAGTAGAAGACGGAAAACTGATGTTTGATGTTGACCATAGCGATAAACTAAAATCTAAATAATCGGAGTGATAAAGATGAAATTTGTCAAAGCTAGCTGGCCGTTTGTTGCCGTAGCCATCGTGTTCATGTTTATGTCAGCTTTTAAATTCAATGATCAGCTGACAGATCAGGAAAAACAGAAGATTAATACGGAAATGCATAAAATCCAACAGCAGGAAGAACCGGTAAACGCCAATAAATAATTCGAAAAAGAGAGTGTCTGATGAGACATTCTCTTTTTATTTGCCCAGCATATTCATTCTGTAAAAATATCAAAAAGTTTCTTAACATATTCAAAAAAATACCGATGTTAAAACTGCAAAAAGAGGAGGAGATAATAAAAGTGAACACACTGGCAAACTGGAAGAAGTTTTTGCTTGTGGCGGTTATCATTTGTTTTTTGGTTCCAATTATGACAAAAGCGGAGATTGCGGAGGCTGATACATCATCTGAATTGATCGTCAGCGAAGCAAAAAAACTGCTTGGGTATCAGTATAAATACGGCGGTGAAACGGCGAGAGAGGGATTCGATCCTTCGGGATTGATTCAATATGTTTTCAGTAAGGCTGATATTCATCTGCCGAGATCTGTGAACGATCAGTATAAAGTCGGAACGGCCGTAAAGCCGGAAGACCTGAAGCCGGGCGATATTTTATTTTTCAAAAAAGAGGGAAGCACCGGGACTGCTCCGACACACGTCGCTCTTTACATCGGAGACGGCCAAATGATTCACAGTACGTTATCAAAAGGGGTTATCATCACCAATTACACAAAAAGCAGCTATTGGAGCGGATCTTATATCGGGGCGAGACGAATTGCAGCCGATCCGGCCACGGCTAATGTTCCTGTCGTTCAGGAGGCCGAAAAATATATCGGCATTCCATATGTGTTTGGCGGAAGCACACCGTCAGAAGGCTTTGATTGCTCAGGGCTCGTGCAATATGTGTTTCAACAGGCACTCGGCATATATCTGCCGCGATCAGCCGAACAGCAGTGGGCAGTGGGTGAGAAGGTGGCGCCTCAGAACATAAAGCCTGGTGATGTTGTCTATTTCAGCAATACGTACAAAACGGGAATTTCACATGCAGGCATTTATGCTGGCGGAGGAAGATTTATTCAGGCAAGCCGTTCAGAAAAAGTAACCATTTCCTACTTGTCGGAGGATTACTGGAAATCGAAGATGACAGGCATTCGCCGATTTGACAACCTGACAATTCCAAAAGAAAATCCGATCGTTTCCGAAGCTACGCTTTATATCGGAGAAGTTCCTTACAAAAAAGGCGGAGCGTCTCCAGAGACTGGGTTTGATACAGCTGGTTTTGTCCAGTATGTGTACCAGAAAGCAGCGGGTATTTCCCTGCCTCGATACGCAACAAGCCAGTACAAAGCCGGAACTAAGATTGAGAAGGCGGACCTGAAGCCGGGAGACATTGTGTTCTTCCAATCAACAAGCTTAAATCCCGCCATCTATATTGGAAACGGACAAGTTGTTCATGTCACATTATCAAATGGTGTGACCATCACCAATATGAACACAAGCACGTATTGGAAAGATAAATATGCGGGGAGTGTACGGGTGCAATAAAAGACAAAGACTCCAGAATCTCTGGAGTCTTCAGCGTGTCGACAAACCCTCGCATTCGTTGTCAAGTCTGCGCGTCGGTGCTCACGAATTAGAACATTCGCTCCGCTCCAATGCTCACCTTTCCTAGACTTCAAGGGTTTTCAATCACGCTGAAAAAATGACAAAATCCTAAAACTAAAACCGTTTTAGGATTTTGTCAACAATTTGAGGACTCCAGAATCTCTGGAGTCTTTTCTTTATGCATATTGGCCGGAAAGAAGCTGGTCAATAAAGTAAGCCACACCATTTTCGTCATTGCTCTTTGTGACAAAGGTGCTTTTTTCTTTTAATTCATCGATTGCATTTTCCATGGCGATACGGTGTCCTGCGACTTCAAACATGGACAAATCGTTCGGACTGTCGCCGATCGCATAAATATCCTGTGTTTCAATTCCGTATATTTCAGCCAGCTCTGTCAGCGCGCGTCCTTTACCTGAAGAAGCCGGGAGGATTTCGATAATATGTTTTCCGGAAGAGGTTTGTGCCAGTTTTTTATGATGCTTCAGCTCTTCCTTCGCTTGTTTCAGCTTGTCCATGTCAAAGGAGAAGCAAAGCAGCTTATAAATGTTTTCACTGCCGTCAAAAACCGATTCGATATGAGGGATCGGTTTAATGCCGAACTGCTTGAACTGAGTCATGGCTCCCTGCCACAATTCATCCGTCTTTTCGTTTGGATTCGCGCTCTTTAGAATATCAAGCTCCGCATGCAGCTTAGCTTCGCCGTCAAAAGGAGAGAGCAGATGGTCATCTGTATATACCTCAAAGTAAATATTTTTTGAGAGTAAGTAATCAGCGATCGCTTTACCGGCCTCCTGATCCATTAATGTCCGGCTGATCAAACGGTAACCCGTGTCGTGGATCGTTCCGCCATTTGCCGCAATGATCGGGATGTCCAAGTCATCCAGCAGCGCTTTTACATCAAATGTTGCTCTTCCCGTGCAAATGGTGACGAGGATGCCGGCATCAACGGCCCGTTTGATAGCCGCTCTGTTTTCAGCAGAAATGACGCTTTCTTTATTCAGTAATGTACCGTCTAAATCAATCGCAATTAATTTCATATGTAGGGGGAACCTCCTTAAAAATGAAGCTGCTTCGTGTAGTATGTTCAGCTTTCCTTAGAAACATAAACCATATAAATCAAGGCTAAACGTTACTTTGATAATTTTCAACAAGGAAATATGTAAAAACGGGATGGCGTAATCGCCATCCCGTTCATTATACACCTAAATCGTTTTGCAGCTCTTCTTTGATTTCCTGCAGTTTTGTATCGTTTAACTTGAAATAGTAAACACCGGCAGGTTCATAGTCATAACCCGTCAGTTGAATAGACTCAACTGATTTCAATGAAGTGATGAACGGGAACAGGCCGATGGCATCTTTAAGAGATAAGTTCATTTTCAGATTTTGCCCCATCGTATCCACAATATCATCATAAGCCGGAATTGAGCTAAGTGATTTTGATTTATCAATAATGGCGCTCAGCACTTCCATTTGTCTTTGTCCGCGTAAAAGGTCACTGTCCGCTTTACGTGTTCTTACGTAAGCAAGCGCTTCTTCTCCATCAAGCGTATGTGTTCCTTTTTGAAGAACCACTTTTCCTTTTGTATCTTTTTTGATTTGCTGAATGACTTTATCGCTTTTTACCGTTACTTTGACGCCGTTCAGCTCATTTACGACATCTTCAAAAGCTGTGAAATTGCTTTCTACGACATAATCAACTGGAATATCCAGCATTTCCTCAACTGTTTTCACAGTGAGGTCAACGCCGCCGTAGGCATGAGCATGTGTAAATTTATCGTAGCCGTGGCCTGGGATGTTGACATAGGCATCACGCGGAATGCTCAGCATTTTGGCTGTTTTTTCTTTCCGGTTAAATGTAACCAGCACATTCGCATCACTTCTTGCCTGATCGACACTCTCGCCGTTTTCCTCTCTGGCATCAATTCCTAAGAGCAATACAGAGAAAGAATCTTTACCGGGATCAAATTCTTTAATCCGTTTTACTGATTGTTCTCCGCGTGCAAGGCTGACGTGAGCTTCTTTAGAAGCATTATTCAGCTTTACATAAGCATAGGCGCCGACAGAGCCTGCCGCAATGACAAGAAAAGCCATCAAACCGGCAACGATTTTCACCCATTTTCTAAGTCGTCTCTTTTTCTTTCTGCGCTGTGATCGTTCCTCCATATCAATACCTCTCGTTCCTTTAATATTTGAAGCGTACCATTCATTTTGTCATAGGGCAACTCACCGAAAGACATTTTTCGATAAAAATTCCTATATTTATAAGTTCTTGTTCTTGAAAATTGAAATTTATAATGTGCTGAATCACCTTATATTGGACGCCGCAAGAGGGAAAATGTTTCGGCTCTATTGAAAAAAATGCAAGTAAATGATTGGAAACTTGTGATCTGCAAAAATGAAAAGGTTTAATGGCCGGAAAAAGAGGCTAAAAGATTTCTAAAAAACGCCACAGACACAGAATGATTGCAGCTGATGGAGAAAGGGAGTCATTTTTATGAAAAAGCAGTCAAATATATGGCTTTATTTTTTCGGCGCTCTGGGAGGCGCATTATACGGCTATGATACCGGAGTGATTTCCGGAGCTATTTTATTTATGAAAAAGGATTTAGGCTTGAACGCCTTTACGGAAGGACTTGTTGTCAGCTCCTTATTGGTTGGGGCGATATTAGGCTCAGGAGCGGCTGGCAAGCTGACTGACCGTTTCGGCAGAAAAAAAGCAATTATGGCGGCCGCGCTGCTGTTTTGTATAGGAGGTCTGGGTGTGGCGCTCGCCCCGAATACAGGAGTCATGGTGCTGTTTCGCATCATTTTGGGACTTGCAGTCGGAACATCGACGACCATCGTACCGCTCTATTTATCTGAACTGGCTCCAAAACAAAAACGCGGGGCGCTGTCATCCCTGAATCAGCTGATGATCACGGTCGGCATCCTTCTTTCTTACATTGTCAATTACATATTTGCTGATGCCGAAGCGTGGCGCTGGATGCTTGGATTGGCTGCTGTGCCGTCGCTGCTCTTGCTCATTGGCATTTTGTTTATGCCGGAGAGCCCGCGCTGGCTGTTCACGAACGGCGAAGAGGGCAAAGCGAAGAAGATTCTTGAAAAATTGCGTGGCACAAAAGATATTGATCAGGAAATACATGATATTCAAGAAGCGGAAAAGCAGGATGAAGGAGGCCTGAAGGAGCTGTTCGATCCTTGGGTGCGTCCCGCGCTGATTGCCGGCTTGGGACTGGCGTTTCTGCAGCAATTTATCGGAACAAATACGATCATCTATTATGCGCCAAAGACCTTTACAAACGTCGGATTCGGAAACTCCGCTTCGATTTTAGGAACGGTCGGAATCGGCACAGTCAATGTTCTCATGACATTAGTAGCGATAAAAATCATAGACAAGATCGGGAGAAAGCCGCTATTGTTATTCGGGAATGCCGGGATGGTGATCAGCTTGATCGTTCTCGCACTGGTGAATCTCTTTTTCGATAACACTCCGGCTGCCTCATGGACGACAGTCATTTGTTTAGGTGTGTTTATCGTTGTTTTTGCGGTCAGCTGGGGCCCGGTTGTCTGGGTGATGCTTCCTGAATTATTCCCGCTCCATGTCAGAGGAATCGGAACCGGGGTATCCACCTTGATGCTGCACGTTGGGACACTGATTGTTTCATTAACCTATCCAATATTAATGGAAGCGATCGGCATCAGTTATTTATTCCTGATTTATGCCGCGATCGGTATTATGGCGTTCTTATTTGTCCGGTTTAAAGTGACAGAGACGAAGGGAAAAAGCCTTGAAGAAATTGAGCAGGATTTAAGGGACAAAAACGGACAGGGAGGATCGGCTGGAAAACAGCAGACTGTCGGAACATAAAAAAGGGTGCGCGATCATGCACACCCTTTTGATTGCTCATCTTCCGACTGTGCCAAAGTTAATGATTTTGAAAGAAATATCGTATTTAAAATCAGCCTCAGAAAATATTTCATCCCAATGTCCTTTTACTTTATTCCAGTATTCAGGGTATTGAATTCGGATGTAGTCGGATAAAAAGACCGGATCGGTTTTATACTCATGCTGCAGTTTATCCATAATCCTCTTTACATCGCGTTCAAGCTTTTTCTCAAAAATGTTCTCAAGCCTGTGCAAATAGCTTTTACTAAAGGAGTTTTCATTCGGATTTTGGTCTTCTGTCAGGATACCCTTTGTGTTGACAGAAATCTGAAAGACAGGCTTTCCGTTTTCAATGGCCGGCTTGATTTTAGATTTCGACCTTTTAATCTCAAACGTAATCGGATGTCCTTTATCTGTCGTCGGCATGACGCCGCCCTGGATCGTCCCCATGACCCATGTCAGTGTCTGGGTTTCATCAGCTGAAAGAAATCCAACGAGTTTATTACTGCCGCTTTTGATAATGCCTGCCCCGTCATACTTTGCTTTTCCCTTTTGGTTTTTCACGGCTTGAATGAGAAAACTGTAGCCATTTTGGCAATAGATAGAAGCCCTGCCGATGCGCAGCGGCATCATAATCTTCCCGTTATACCCGCTGTTATTGGTTAGATCAATCAGCTTTTCGGAAGGCATCGGCAGCTGCTGCTTCGGACTTCCTTTCATAAAAATATCTCCGGCTTTCCCTCTGGCTGCCATCAAATAGCTGCTGCGCCGCAGTTCATCATCCCGGATAAAATGGTTGAAGACCTGATCTACGTTTTGATTCCTCATGAGTGTTTCTCCCAGAAGAATGACTTTTAAATGGTCGCTATAGATAGGAGGGTCTTTAATGGATACATCACTGACTGCTTCTAGAATGGTTTTCCCGTGGGATGTCACATTGACAAATTCGGGTTTTCCGGATGCTTGGCTGTCTTCACTTTGGGGAAGGAGGTTTTGATACGTTAATTTATACTGATGGTCATCAGTTTCATCGATAGCAAGCCCTCTGGCGAAAGACAGTTTTTCAATATTTTTGACATCCCAGCATCCGCAGAGCATCTGCAGCATCAGAACCATTGCTGCAAGCTTCATCATTGTCTTCATTGCAGCTGATCCCTCCCCAGTTTTTTCTGTACCCAGCTTAAAAACCAGATAAGAAATGGTATTGCAATGACACCAAGAAACACATATCCGAGAAGTGTACCGTAATAAAACACGGCATTAAGATCTTCAGGAAACATTGATAGGAAAAACGTAAAAGCCAGCAATGCAGCAAGCAGCCACGGATTGTTTTTATTTTTCAGGTGAAAGATATCTGTTAATCCAATATGCGCCCCCTTAAAGGAGCCGAGCATACATGCAAATTGCTGGGCTGTCCAGGTTAACTGTAAAAACAGGTCAAATCGTTCAATAAAAATCCCCGGGATTTCTAATGCGTGAATGAGTGAAATGGTCGGCCACGTCACTGTTTTTGCCTCAGCCACGCTCATACAGCCAATGACCATAAACAAAGTAATGCTATAGAAAACAGTCGTGGTTGCAATGCCCAAAGCGACAGCTTTTTTTACCTGCTTTGGATCTTTCATAAAGGGAACGAGATAAAAAATAATTTCAAATCCTGAAAAATATAAAAGGGTTTTAGGAAATAAATGAAAAAAACTTTGATAACCGCCTTCAAATACGGGCCGGATAAAATCTAATTGAAATAAACGAAAGCTGAACATCAGAAGCATAAGGAAAATAATAATAGTGACAGGAAAGATATACGCATATACCTTCGCAATGGGGTAAACGCCTCCGGCCACATGATAGATGGCAACCGCCAGAAAAATAATCACGACAACCGCCATCGGCGTGTTTTTTAAAAGAAAGAATCCGACAACCTCACCCAAAACCCGCGTTTGAAAGCATACGATACCGATAAAATAAAGGGAAATAAATAAATTCAAAAAGAAACCGATAAATTTTCCGGCTGCAATACTGTTGAGCTCAAAAATCGTTTTCCCTCTGTTCCGTTGAAGAAAAGGCAAAAAAAGCAGGGCGAAAATAATAAAAATAACACCCTGCAGCAGGATCATGATCCATCCGCTCGGACTGTCGGTTTCAGCGGCTGAGCGGGGAAGGGTTAAGACACCGGCACCGATCATTGTACTGCTTACCATAATAAGCGTCTGCATAAATGTAAGCTTGTCCTCTGATTGCATCATAGCTATCACCTTTGTCTGATTTTATCTTTTGTGTCTTTACGGGTAGGCCTTCTTTTTAAAAATAGGGTAGGGATGCGAATCACAGTGTCCTTTAAATCTTGTCCGGGCTGTGCCATTATCGGAATAATGTAATCCTGGCCAAAGCTTTTCAGTCGCATCAAGTGGCCGATCACAAACAGAAAGACCATGATGACGCCATACATGCCAAGCATTGCAGCACTTATCATACCCGCAATGCGAATAATGCGCAGCGGAAAGTTATAGGCGTATGAAGGAACGGTAAAGGATGCCAATGCGGTAATGGACACCACAATGACCATCAGCGCGCTGACAATTTGCGCCTGTACGGCTGCCTGTCCAATGACAACGCCTCCAATAAGTCCAATCGTTTGTCCGATAGGCTTTGGCAGCCTTAAACCGGCTTCCCTGATCAGTTCTATCGTAAATATCATAATAAAGGCTTCGACAAAAGGCGGAAAAGGCACATTCAGTCTGCTGCCTGCAATCGAAATGGCCATTCTGGTCGGCAAAAGCCCCGTGTGGAAGGAAACGAGAGAAATATATAAGCCGGGCAAATAAATGGTAATCAGGATGCTCGAATAACGAAGCAGACGAATAAGTGACATTGTAATCCAGCGTTGGCTGTAATCATCCGGTGAATGAATAAATTCATCAACCGTTGCCGGTACAATGAGAGCAAACGGGGTGCCGTCCACCAAAATGGAAACCCTGCCTTCTAACAAAGAGCTTTCTACACGATCTGGACGTTCGGTGCTTAAGATCGTCGGAAAGATCGAAAAAGGTTCATCCTCAATGAGCTGTTCAAGTGTGCCTGATTCCGGCAAATCATCTGTCGTGATGGACTTCAGCCGTTTAAACACTTCTTTTACGACATAATCAGGGGCGATATCCTGAATATATGCGACAGCTATCTTTTTTTTTGTCCTTTTGCCTATCGTCATTTCTTTTATGACGAGATTAGGGTCACTCGTCCGCTCTCGTAAAAGCGCCGTGTTTGTCCGCAGTTTTTCAATAAAGCCAATCTTCGGACCGCGTTCCACGATTTCAGAGGAAGGTTCTTCAAGGTTGCGCGTCATTAATGTTTTCGTATCAAATGCCAGGCCCGCGCTGTAACCATCAGCCAGCAAAATGGTATGTCCGGAAAAAATGAGCTGCTGTATTTCTTTTATTGTAGAGATCACACTGTGATGATAGCCGAAAAAGAAAGCTGATAAATCTTCAATCATGCCTACCTTTTGGGCTAATGATTCTTTTTGTAATGGAGAAATGACGTATTGCGCCAGAAGTTTATTTTCTGTCAAACCGTCAATATACAGTAGGCACGCCTTCTGTCTGCTGTCTCCGAAAGAAAACGTATAAAACATGATATCGTCGTTTTGCCCTAATTTTTTTTTCAATGTTTCTACATTGCGCTGGAGATCAGAGTCGATTTGCATAGTTTCTCTCCCCTTTATAAAACATATTGACGGTTTTTCTTAATTTGTATCAATAAAGGAGAATTATTCTTCATAAGGAAAAGCCTGAAACAAAGCTTCTTTTCGACGTGATATAATATAAAGGAAGCGTTTTCTTTAAAGGGTTGTCGAAAGATGATGCTTTGTACATATGTTGTCATAGGAAAAAGACAGCTTATACGGGCGTTTGTAAGGGGGGCGCACCGGGAAAATAATGATCAGCTATTTACAGGGGAGGGGTACGGATCATGACGCAATCACCGATTTTTCTAACACCTGTGTTTAAAGAAAAAATCTGGGGCGGCACCGCTTTACGAGATAGATTTGGATACGGCATTCCTTCAGAAAGAACGGGGGAATGCTGGGCTATTTCCGCTCATCCAAAAGGGCCGAGCACCGTAGCGAATGGCCCGTATAAAGGGAAGACACTGACTGAGCTTTGGGATGAGCATCGGGAAGTATTCGGCGGCGTGGAGGGGGAGCGATTTCCGCTTCTGACAAAGCTGCTGGACGTGAAGGAAGACATGTCGATTAAAGTTCACCCTGATGATTATTATGCTGGAGAAAATGAAGAGGGAGAACTCGGCAAGACGGAATGCTGGTACATTATCGACTGTAAGGAAAACGCGGAAATCATTTACGGACATACGGCCCGCTCAAAAACCGAACTTGTCACAATGATCAACAGCGGTGACTGGGAAGGCCTGCTGCGAAGAATCAAAATTAAACCGGGTGATTTCTATTATGTGCCGAGCGGTACGCTGCACGCCTTGTGTAAAGGGGCACTTGTTTTAGAAACACAGCAAAATTCAGATGCCACATACCGGGTGTACGACTATGACCGGCTTGATAACAACGGAAGGCCGAGAGAGCTTCATTTTGCCAAAGCGGTCAATGCGGCAACGGTTCCCCATGTGGACGGGTATATAGATGAATCGACCGAATCCAGAAAAGGAATAACCATTAAAACGTTTGTCCAAGGGGAATATTTTTCGGTATATAAATGGGACATAAATGGTGAGGCCGAGCTATCTCAGGATGAATCCTTCCTGCTTTGCAGCGTGATAGAAGGAAGCGGTTTGCTGATCTATGGAGACGAAAAATGTCCGCTCAATAAAGGCGATCACTTTATTTTGCCCGCTCAAATGCCCGATTTTACGATTAAAGGAACTTGTACACTTATCGTGTCTCATATTTAAACTTAATCTCACTTCGAGATTAAGTTTTTTTTTATTAAAAAAATGGAAGTGATTCACCTATAAATGAAGCATAAGCGTGCCGATAAATAAACTAGTTTTATATACTCATTGAATAAGAAAGAGGAGAAGGAATGAAAAAGAGATTAATCGCACCTATGCTTCTGTCCGCCGCGTCCCTTGCCTTTTTTGCCATATCCGGTTCTGCACAGGCTGCAGCGTATACGGACTACTCGATATATAAGGTAGAGCCGGCTAAAACGTTCAGTACAGAAAGCCAAGCCTCGCAGGCTGTCGCCAAACTGGAAAAAGACACCGGCTGGGATGCTTCCTATCAGGCTTCAGGCACAACAACGACCTACCAAATTTCCGCTGCAGGCATACAAAGCGAAGCAGAAGCGAAAGCAATACTGAGTGGGCTTACCAAACAGACAGCGATTACAGGCACGTCAAGTCCTGTCGGTAGCAAACAGCCGTATGTCACCATCACCTCAGGTGCCATTTCCGGAGAAAAACAGGCAAACACTTTGCTGACCAAGCTTAAACAGGAGACGGGAGTGGCTGGCGCTGTAAAAGCTTCAGGAACAGCTCAGTCTTATGTGAACATCACGACATCAGAAATCGCTGATGAGACAAAAGTCAAGGCGCTTATACAGAGCCTGGCTAAGCAAACAGGGATTAAAAGCTCATATCAGCCAATCACACACACGGTTTCTGTCACAGCCATTCAGTCAGGCACAATTGTGGGAGACAGCAAAGCTGAGCAGATCAAAAGCGCATTCCAAAAGGAATCAGGGCTGAAGGCATCATTAAAAGCAACGGTGAAAGGACAAGCCTACTATACGTTCACAACAGCCGCCATTTCAGGTGAAGCGAATGTCAAAAACCTATTAAATCAGCTGAAACAGAGCACTGGTATTACAGGAAGCTACAAATCAATCAATCAAAAAGCAACTGCTGAGTCATACAATGTCCAATCAGCTTATTTCAAAGGGCTGAATACAGTGAAGGACGCCATCAGCCAAATCAAGAAAAACACAGGTGTATCCGGCAGTTATCAAAAGGTTGGCAAAAGCACATCATATACCGTGAATATGAAGAGTTTAACAAAACAGCAGCTGCAAAAAGTAGACACTTTCTTTAAAAAGAAAAAGTGGCATTACACGTCATCCAGCGTCAAAAAAACGACAACGTCCACAGCCTATCAAATTACGACGGCAAAGATTTTAGGAGAGAAGCAAGCAAACAAAGCCGCAGCCTTCTTTGCTCAGAAAAAAGTAAAGGCAACGAAAACAGCAGCTGGAACAACAGCAGAAAATCAATATCAGCTCATCTCAGAAGAAACATCAGATCAAGCAAAAGTTACAAAGGGCTTGAACGTATTAAAGAAAAATCAGCTCAGTGCATCTGCAAAATCAGTCAAAAAACAATTAGCTAACACGTTTAAAATAACAACTGAATCTCTGCTTGATACAGCGAAAGTCAATCAGGCACTTACGTTTTTCAAATCGAATCACATATCAGCAGCAAGCCAGAAAACCGGTAAGACAGCAGCGAGCAGCTATAAAATCATGACTGAAGCCATCATCAGCCAAGAAGATATTGACCGCGTTTTAGCATTTTTCAAACAAAACAATGCCGCCGGCACAACAGCAAAAACAGGCGAAACGGCATATACACAATACAAAATCGTGACAGCTCAGCTCAGCAGCAAAACAGCATTGAACAAGGGGTTAACCTATCTAAAAGCGCAAAGTGTAAGCCCAAGCTACACAACCAAAACCAATACGCTTTATAAAGTCAGCCTAAACGAACAGTTCACAGGCAATGACGCAGCTGCTGCGGCATCATTGAAGCTAAAACAATTATACGGATGGACATCATCTATCGTGAAAATCAAAAACGGCCCGCAAATCATGAAAACAAATTACAATCTCTCGCTTCGTGATATGGTCCAAAAACAAATGACAGTAAGCCCGCAAACAGACGGGGCGGCTTACGTATCGCTCACTTATATTAATACAGCAACTTCAACCGTTACGGCTGATGTATTAAATATCCGGTCTACACCGGCAGTCAGCCCGACGAACGTGATCGGCCAATTAAAAAAGGGCGATAAGGTGAAAATCATCGGCCAGACAAACGGCTGGGCCAAAATCAATTTGGGCTGGCGAAACGCAAGCAGTGATGAAGTGGTTCAATATGTAGATCCGAATAACTTTTCCAGAGACAGCAAATACTACTTCCAATTTCTCAAACTGTCACAGACAGCCGGCCTCAGTGTCACTGAAGTCAATCAGAAAGTGCTTGCCAACAAAGGCATCCTGACAGGAAAAGCAAAGGCGTTCATCGATGCCGCCAATAAATACGGCATCAATGAGCTGTATTTAATCTCACACGCTCTCCTTGAAACAGGCAACGGAACATCCGATTTAGCCAATGGCTTAACCTATAACGGAAAAACCGTATATAACATGTACGGAATTGGCGCATACGACAGCAACCCGAATTACTACGGCGCCAAATATGCGTACGAGCAAGGCTGGTTCACACCAGAAGCGGCCATTATCGGCGGAGCCAAATTCATAGGCTCATCGTATATACACAACACAGCCTACAATCAGGACACACTGTACAAAATGAGATGGTCAGCCACAGCAACACACCAATATGCAACAGACATCGGCTGGGCGTACAAACAAGTAAACCGCATGTACAGCCTGTATTCATTGCTGGACGGTTATACGCTTTACTTTGATGTTCCGGAATATCAATAAAAAAAACACCTTTTGCAGCTGCAAAAGGTGTTTTTCATTTATCTTTTAAGGACTTTATCGTCTAACGGCTCCTCTTCCTCAGGGAAGACAATCTGATCGACTACACGTTCACTTGCTTTTCCGTCAAGATCATCGAAGAAATAATGAACAAATGAATCTATTTGCTCAAAGTTATACTTCTCTTCTTTAATGATCGAAATCATTTGATCTGACGTTTTCGCAAGCGGACCAGGAATAAAGTCAAAGTAATCGTAATAGAAATCACGTTTGCGAATATAATCATCTACATCATAGCTGAAGAAGATCATCGGTTTATTTAATAAAGCATACTCAAAGCACACAGAAGAGTAATCCGTAATCAGAACATCTGTTACTAGCAATAGCTCGTTAATTTCCCTGAAAGAAGAGAAATCATAAAAGAAATCGCTGTACTGATAAGGGATATTGGCATCGTTTCGTACAAACGGATGAATCTTAAATAAGAAGATATATTCATCCTTTAACTCACGATACAGACGGTCAAAATCAAGCACTTCAAAAGGATAGTGAGCTGATTGCTGACCGTTTCCGCGGAAGGTAGGTGCAAAAAGAATAACCTTCTTGTCCTTAAGAAACGGATATTCCGTATAAAGACGTTCTTTCACAAATGCCTTCTTCGCTTCATCAAAGAAAAAGTCTGTTCGCGGTACGCCAGTGGCGATGACGTTCTCAATGTCTACACCGAAGCCCTCTGCATAGTGCTTTCGTATATTTTCAGAGCTGACAATAACCTTCGTATAGTTTCTATGGTTTTTCGAATGCGGCGACGGTCCTCCGGGCAGCCCGATTCGGCTGTAGCCGAATGTCTTAAAGGCGCCGACAGCATGCCACAGCTGGACAAGGTCAGCATTTTTACGGATTTTCAACGGATAAATAATCGGATAAAAATCATCAATAAAAATGATTTTGCTTGTCGCAAAATGATAAGCCATAGACATCAGTTCAGACAGGCTTTTTCTGTCTCGAATACTGCTCTTTAAGAAAAATTTGAAATCAAAGTTTTCTTCGCGTTTCAGCAGTTCTTCATAAACAAATTCGAAGTTTCCTGTCATATCAAGCCGGCTGTCAGAAGCAAAGACGATCTTATTGGACTTAATCGGCAGCAGACGGAACACATCATAAGCAAAATGGAACAAGCTCGTATTCAGCTTGCGCAAAAAGCGGTTTGCTTCTTTCCCAGTATCTAGCTCCAAAAGGCTCGGATCAATTTCCTGCAGTTTGTTGCAAGACAAGTTAATGGTCTTTTCGCCCTCATCATAGTTAACGATCAAATTGAACTTCATCAGCTTTTTAGCAGAATGAAATTCCATCTTTGTAGCATACACATCATTAGAGAGGAAATTGCTGACGTTTCCGACCGTATGCACTTCCTGGTGTTTTACATTTTGGTCATCTACAGCTTCAATTTCGAGAAACAATTTATACTCGCCCTGCGGAAGAGGCTTGTCATTCATCAGCTTAGAAAAGTTAATTTGCTGTGAAAATCCTGCCCACTTATAGGCCCCAGGCACATTTGAAGTATCAATTGACAGCCGATCTACCGGAACATCCCGCAGTGAAACAGCTGTAAATAAAACACCGTTGTTCACCAATAATAAACGTTTACGAACCTGATCCTCTTTTTGAAGCGGCAGGCCCTTGATATACATATAACCCGCAATTTTAAGAATTGATCCATTCCAAGAAAACTCAGAAATTTTTCTGACAGGGACTTGCTGGTTTTCTTCAATTCGCTTGGTTTTATCGAAAAGAGAAAAAACCCTGTTATCTGTCGGATGGACAATGACAGCTGCATTTTCTTTTTTCGTTTTCTTTTTTGATCTGAAAAGTCTGTTCTTAATCTTTCTGGCCAGCTTCACTTTGTACCTCACTTTCTCCTAATCGGCACCAGATGTTAAAAATGATGAAATAAAATCGGCTACCCGCTCTGAAGATTTGCCGTCTTGATGGGTAATAAATGTCTGTGAAAATGCTTCAATCCGCTTTTTATCAGCCTCGTGATCACTCTCGATATCGTGTACAAGCGATGGAACATCCTTAGAAATCGGCCCGGGTACAAACGATTCAAACGGATAGTAGAAATCACGTTCTTCCAAGTAGTCTTCTAAATCCGGGCAGTAAAAATACATCGGACGTTTCAGCAGGCTGTATTCGAAAATGACTGAAGAATAATCGGTTATCAGTCCATCGGAGATTGCCATCAAATCGTACAAAGAGTACGAATCGGTTAAATCCAGCACAAAATCATCCTCTTCCGTGTGCGCATGCTTGCGCATATACGGATGAAGATGGAGCATCACGACATAATCTTTATGGTTTAGCGCCGATTTTAATTGTAGCAGATCAAGCGGGGTAGCGTCACCCTCTTGATGATGTCCGCTGCCTCGAAAAGTAGGAGCATACAAAAGCTTTTTCTTATGCTTAAGTTCAGGATAAGCCCGATGAAACTCATCCAGTACAGTGCGAATATGTTCCTTATGATAAAAATAATCCGTCCTTGGAATGCCGAGCGGCAAAATCTGCTTTTCCTCCATTTGAAAAGCTTCGGCAAAATGTGGCATGGCAGCGGGTGCACTGACAATCGCATAATCATAGTTAGAATGCACGGGAACAATCTTCAGATAATCAGAAGATGGGCCGAACGGCTTGTTCACTATGCTGTAGCCGAATTTTTTAAACGCGCCGCAAGCATGCCAAAGCTGGATGGCGACAGTTTCCTTGCGTTTTGGCACAACATACAAAGGAAAATAATAATCATCCAACAAAAGCACACGGCACGTGGCAAGGTGATATAACGAGCTGAAAAGATGAAGCAAATATGCAGCTCGTCCGATCAATCCCTTATCCATCTTGCGGAAAAGCAGGGTGATGCGAAGAGACGGATCTTGCTTCAGCTTTTCATAGACATCTTTAAAATTATCACTTAAATGATCCTCACGATAGGAAGCTATGACAACTTTGTTGTGCTGTACTGGTAATAAAGCGCTCAATAGTTTATAAGCAGTGCCGAATACTCCTTTTACGATTCGTGTAAGGAATGTTTTCACTGTTTAAATTTCCCATTCGATAACAGTTTTTCCCCAAGATGAAGTCAAATCTGCTTCAAACGCGTTTGTAATTTCCTCAATACTGCGTACCGGGAAGCGTCCGCCTACTAATGTTTCTAAATAATCAACGACTTCAGGGTATTGAGCTAAAAAGTCCACAGTACGGGCAAAATCCTCGCGTCCGCTGCGGCTGCTGCCGATCAGCGTAATTCCTTTTTCAAGCACCATTCTCGTTTCAATTTCAACAGGGTATTCAGATACGCCTAAGAGCGCTACACACGCTTCAGGATGAACATGGGCAATGATCTGCTCAATTGCGCTTTCACTGCCGCGTCCGCCTACACATTCAAATGCATGATCGATTCTGACATCCTCAGGAATGTCGTTAATTTGATAAGCTGCATCAACAAAAGAAAAATGATCAAGCTTGTAAGGTGTTTTTCCGAAGATAAACACTTTGCTGTCCGGATATTTCTTCTTCAGGAGAAGCGTCATGATAAATCCGAGATTCCCGTCTCCCCAGACACCGAATGTGTCGCGCTTCTTGTGTGCCATTCGCTCAAAGCGGGAAAGCGCGTGAACTGCAATCGTAATAAGCTCAGTAAAGGCTGCGACATGCGGATTAATGCTGTCCGGAAGTTCAACGAGCCGATCCGGCGCCATGAACATGTAATCCTGCATAAATCCATCATAGCCGCTTGAACGGAATCTGCTGGAACGCAGGTAATTCTCCGCAATGACTTCATGCTCTTCAACTGGTGTATTCGGAACCATAACAACCCGTGTTCCGACTTTAAATGTGCCTGTCGGATCAAACATGACTTTCCCGATTCCTTCATGAATCAGAGCCATCGGCAGTTTTTTATCCATCGCTTCTTTGCCCCGTGAGCCAGTATAATAGCGCTGGTCGGCAGCACAGATCGATAAATGGGTAGGACGGACGACGACCTTATCTGAATGGACAACTTTATCTTTATACGTCACTTCAAATTGTCGGGCAGAAACTAAACGATACGTTTGATTAATCATTGTGAAATTCGCTCCTGTAAAATGGCATTAGCCACTTTTAAGTCATATGGTGTCGTTACTTTAATATTAAAGACTTCACCGCGAACCAGCTTCACTTTTTCACCTGCTAACGAACAGATCTTGCAAGCGTCAGTCAGGACAGCTTTTTGTTCATCGGACAGTTTATTATAAAGCTCGACCAATTTGCTGATCCGGAAGCTTTGCGGTGTTTGCCCCTGATACATGTTATCGCGGACAGGAATATCAGAAATAAATTCCTGGTCTTCTGAAGCAATAATCGTATCAATGGCTGAGATAACAGTATCGACCGCGCCGTATTGAAGAACAGCATCAATGTTTTCGTCGATAATGCGATGAGTCAGAAAAGGACGCACAGAATCATGAGTGATGATCACGTCATCATCCTGAATGCCGAATTCTTTTTCAATATAGCGGATGCCGCTCATAATAGATTCATTACGGTCGCTGCCGCCTTCAACAACAATCAGGCGATCATCCTGCCCGATGAATTTCTTTAAAATGTCTTTTGTATGGTTAATCCACTCTTTAGGTGAAACGATTAAAATCTTATCGAAACGGTCATTTAATAAAAACTTTTCAACCGTATGAATGATAATTGGGCGTTTATTTAACGGCAAAAACTGTTTTGGCATATTGACGTTCCCCATGCGGGAACCTTTTCCACCGGCTAAAATCTCAGCATAAATCATAAAATGACTCCTTCCTTACTACAACTCATAATGTTTTATAAAGGGTTTTCATATTATTTGCAATACCGATCTCTATTATATATAAAGATCAGCTTGATTTCTCATGTACATAGCTTAAAAGCTGCTTACTGGCATTCCCTCTCGAGTACAGATTCCACTCGCGTGAAAAGCGCTCCACTTCAGATTGGAGCTTGTCCATATCTTTCAGCTGGTCCAAGAGCATTCCTGAATCATGGCATGGCACCCCGGGTATCATCTCAGTATAATGCTGAATTAAACCGCGGGTTCTGTTGTAAGCCTCCATATCATACGTATAAAACAAAATGGGTTTGTCCAGCAGCGCAAATTCAAAAGGGACAGAAGAATAATCTGATATTAACAGGTCGCTCATTTTTAAAAGGTCTGCAAGAGGGAGATCTGAAACATCCTTTATCCACGCACTATCCTCAGGTAATTCAGCAGATTGCTTTATAACAGGATGAAGTTTTACTGCAAGTAAATATTCTCCTTTTAAATCATGCTGCAAGTGTTTTTCTGTAAACGGCAGCGAAAAGCTTTCGAACCGGTCGTCCCTAAAGGTCGGCGCATACAGAATGATTTTTTTCTCTGCCGGCAGATGATATTTGCTTTTAAGGTCATTGCTGTTTTCCCGCGCCTCATAGTAAGCATCGGTTAAAGGCACACCAAACCGAAGAAATGTATCACCTTTTATGTCGAAAAATTCCTTGAATATGTCAGCCATATGTTCAGAACCGACGACAATCCGATCAAATGAAGCATACACTTTTCGAAAGCGTCTTACGTCAGCCCGTGACCGGTTTTGTGTGTTGATATCCTTTAACCCAAATCGCTTAAACGCTCCGTTCGCATGCCAAACTTGGATACACTCGATATCAGGCCTGCTGGTAAGAACGGTCGTCAAAACAAAATAATTATCAACAATCACAGATTTGCTGCTCAGCATAGAAAAGACCGCTTTACATATATGAAGCGGGTTTTTTTCGTTAATAACTGAAACAGTAAGCGAAGGAAATTCCTTTTCCAGCGATTTGGCATGCTGGGTAAGCAGCACATGAATAGGAAAGGAATAGTGTCCCTTCTGATATTCCTTTAATATTGCACGGGCATTATCAGGAAAGGAAACGAGAAGGGTCACTTGACTTCCCGGTTTGACCCAAAAGAGCAATGTGCCAATGACTTTGACGAACACATAATAAAAAAACGCAAACCAGGATTTCATTCTGTCATCAGCTCAAAATGGCTGTCACAGATTGTCCGCAGGCGCAGGGAAAGATTCATACATTTCATTACATACCATAGCTCCTTTTAGACCGATTACAGATGGCGTGATTGATCCTTGACCTGTCCTGTATATTGCGGCTTTGCTGAAGCTCGTTCATGTTTCAGCACGGCTGTAACATACTTAGGAATGCTCAGCATTCTTCTCCAGCGTGCAGGATTGGTGATCAGCCTGTACATCCACTCAAGGTGAAAACGGATAAAAAATGAGGGCGCTCTTTTTACATTGCCGCTGAACACATCAAAGCTTCCGCCAAGCCCTACAGCAACAGCCTGAGGGAATAAATGTCGGTATTTATGGATAAAGAACTCCTGATTAGGATAACCTAACGCGACAAATACCATATCAGGATTTGCAGCCGCAATCTTGTCTGCCACCTCACGCTGATCTTTCACATAGCCGTCAGAGTATCCGGCAATTTCAATCCCGGGAAAATCACGTTTAACTCGCTCAATTGTTTCCGCAATCACATGCTTAGCCGCACCGTAAAAGAAAACCCGTTTTTTCTTTTGATCGGCTTTCTCAAGCAGAGACGTAAACAAATCATAACCGGCGATTCTGGATTGAAGAGGTTTTCCAATCATTTTGGAAACCAATACAACACCAATGCCATCCGGCAAAATAAAATCAGCAGACGAAAGAACCGCTTCATAACGAGGATTCTGCATCGCTTCAAATCCGATTTCAGGATTCGCTGTTACGATGAACGCACCTTTGTTTTGATCCAAATATGACGTTTCTAAATGTGATACAAATGAAGTCAGTTCACTGTCTACAAAATCTAATTGATTAATGGGTTTCGTTTGCATCGTATCAACCCTCCTTTTCATCTATATGTCTATAAAAAACACGTGTCATTCGTATAGTTTGATTAAAGACTCTTTGCCTGAAAACATTTTACTCTATCTTACCACAAAAATCTTTAGGAACTTTTAACATTCACATTACAATTCCTTCACGTTTTGACGATGAATTAATATGAGGAGGGCGTACAGAATAAATGACGCAGCAGAAAGAAAATCGTTTCACTGGCTGTGAAAAAACAAATCAGTAATTTTGGTGTCAAGTGATTATCGAAATGATACAATAGAACTATTGACAATGAGTCTTGAAACCTATTTTGGATTTTCCATTTTTTAAACACCCTTAACTTTTATAGGTGATTATGCTATTATTGTTAAATATTAATGATACGTGAAATTTATGTCGGAATTATTAAGACATTGTAAAAAAGTTTGGTCTTTTCTCTCAACACTGAAAGGAGTTTTTAAAGTGAAAAAAGTTATTACTTATGGCACGTTTGACTTGCTTCATTGGGGTCATATTAAATTGCTTGAACGTGCTAAAGAACTTGGTGACTATTTAGTGGTTGCAATTAGCACTGATGAATTTAATTTGCAGAAACAAAAAAAAGCCTATCATAGTTATGAACATAGGAAGCTAATTTTAGAAACAGTCCGTTATGTTGATGAAGTGATCCCTGAAAAAAGTTGGGATCAAAAAATTCAGGACATAAAAGACCATGATATTGATGTTTTTGTAATGGGGAATGATTGGGAAGGTAAATTTGATTTCTTAAAAGATCATTGTGAAGTGGTTTACCTGCCAAGAACTGAAGGGATTTCTACAACTAAGATAAAAAAAGAGATTGCAAATTTGTAGATAGATTATTTTTTATAGAAGTAATTCAAAGTTGCTTCTTTTTTTCTTGTGTTCACACTATTTATTGAAGTTGTATGTTTGAAGACTAAAGTTCTCAATATTGAAATGGAAGGCATATTTTTTAAATGAAAAAGAAAAAGTTACTTACTAAAATTTATTCCATTCTTTTTTTCTTAATTGGCAAATTACCCAAAAACAAGAAAAAGATTATGTTTGAAAGTTATTTAGGCAAACAATATAGTTGCAATCCCAGAGCTATATTTGAGTATCTTAAACGAGAAGAAAACCATTATCAATATGAAATGATATGGAGTGTTAATAAGAAATACGAAAAGGTATTTAAAGAACTTGGTTTGAAATACAGTAATAGGTTTTCCGTTTCTTGGTTATGGAATATGGCAACTGCTAAATATTGGATTACGAATAGTAGGCTCCCTTTGTGGCTTCCAAAACCTAAAAGTACGATGTACATTCAAACATGGCACGGAACTCCATTAAAAAAACTGGCTAACGATATGGAAGAAGTTCATATGCCAGGAACAAATACAGAAAAATACAAACAGAATTTCACAAAAGAGTCAAGTAAGTGGGATATTTTAATTTCTCCAAATAAGTATTCTACAAAAATTTTCCGAAGTGCTTTTAAATATAGACAATCAATTTTAGAGACTGGTTATCCGAGAAATGACATTTTGTCCTCTAAAGATACAGAAACATATATAAATGAAATAAAAAAACAGTTAAATATACAAAAAGAGAAAAAAATAATTTTATATGCACCAACTTGGCGAGATGATTCTTATTTTACTAAAGGCAGTTACAAGTTCAATTTAGAGTTGGACCTGAAATTATTTAAAGAACAGTTAGGTGATAAAGCAGTTATTCTGCTTAGAATGCACTATTTGGTCACACAAAATTTTAATTTGAAAGAATATGAAGGATTTGTATTAAACGTTACTAACTATCCTGATATAAGAGACTTGTACCTTATTAGTGATATGTTAATAACAGATTATTCTTCAGTTTTTTTTGATTTCGCAATATTAAAAAAGCCAATAGTATTTTTTGTTTACGATATTGAAAATTATAGAGATAAGTTAAGGGGCTTTTATTTTAATATAGAAAAATTGGCTCCAGGACCTATAGTTAAAACTAATAAAGAGTTGATTAAGGAAATAAAAGAATCATTGCAAAATTCTCCTTTTTTAAAAAATAATTATGAAAATTTTCATAATGAATATTGCGAATTAGAGGATGGGAACGCAACCAAAAGAGTAGTAGAAAGTTTGTTTTCAAAGACAAAGTAGTTTTATTGGAGGTTTAAAATGAAAGGTATTATTTTAGCTGGAGGAACAGGATCAAGGCTTTATCCTATAACAAGAGGGATATCGAAGCAACTTGTTCCTATATATGATAAACCTATGATTTATTATCCGTTATCTGTATTAATGTTAAGCGGGATAAAGGAGATATTAATTATCTCTACTGAAAGAGATCTGCCGTTATTTAAACAACTGTTGGGTAACGGAGAAAATTTAGGTTTAAGTTTGACTTATGAGATTCAGAAAAAACCTCGTGGACTTGCCGATGCATTTCTTATAGGTGAGGAATTTATTGGTGATGATAATGTAGCTCTGGTGCTTGGAGATAATATTTTTTATGGGCAAGGATTCACTAATTTGTTAGATAAGGCTGTTTCGCTAAAAGAAGGTGCAATCGTTTTTGGATATTATGTTAAAAATCCAGAAGATTACGGGGTAGTTGATTTTGACAGTGAAGGTAGAGTCATAGGTATTGAAGAAAAACCTAAAGTTCCAAAATCAAACTATGCTGTTCCAGGTTTATATTTTTATGATAATAATGTAATAAATATTGCGAAAAAAATCGAGCCTTCTGAACGGGGAGAATTAGAGATTAGTTCTATTAATGAATACTATTTAAAACAGGGCAATTTAAAGGTCGAAATCATGGGCAGGGGAATGGCATGGCTGGACACAGGGACACATAAAAGTTTATTAGAAGCGAGTAACTACGTAGAAGCTGTACAAAATAGACAAGGGCTTTACATAGCATCATTGGAAGAAATTGCCTTTCGGAAAGGATATATTAGCGCAGAAAAGTTGCATAAGTTAGCATTACCATTAAATAAAACAGAATATGGAAAATATTTAATCAAATTAGTTGAAAACAATGAAATTAAGTCTTAGGAGAGAAAAAGGATGAAAACTTATTTAGTAACAGGCGGAGCAGGGTTTATTGGTTCGAACTTCATATTATATATGATGGATAAGTATCAAGATATTACTATTATTAATATAGATGATTTAACTTATGCAGGAAACCTTGATAATCTTAAAAAAGTTGAAAATAAGAGTAATTATTACTTTGTTAAAGGTAATATTGCAGATAAAGAGATAATTGAAAAGATATTTAAAGATTTTGAAATAGATTATGTTGTGAATTTTGCTGCAGAGTCTCATGTAGATAGAAGTATAGAAGACCCTGAGATTTTTGTTAAAACAAATGTATTAGGAACAATGAATTTATTAAATATATCTAAGGAAAATTGGATAAATGAGGATGATTCTTTTGAAAAAGGAAAGAAGTTTATTCATATTTCTACTGATGAGGTATATGGATCTTTAGGAGCTGATGGATTGTTCTCTGAATCAACTCCTTTAGATCCTCATAGTCCATATTCTGCCAGCAAAGCATCAAGTGATCTTCTTGTGAAGTCATATTTTGATACATATGGATTTCCAATAAATATAACAAGATGCTCAAATAACTATGGTCCATTGCAATTTCCTGAAAAAATGATTCCTGTAATTATCAGCAATTGCTTAGATTTCAAAGAAGTGCCTCTCTATGGAGATGGACTTAACATAAGAGATTGGTTATATGTGGAAGATCATTGTGCTGCTATTGATTTAGTAATTCATAAGGGAAGCCTTGGTGAAGTATACAATATAGGTGGAAATAATGAAAAAACTAATATTGATCTTGTAAAAACAGTTATAAAATTACTTCAAGAAAAAGTAGACTCAAAAATTGATGAATCACTTATCAAATATGTACAAGATAGAAAAGGTCACGACCGTAGATATGCTATTGATGCATCAAAAATTAAAAAAGACTTGGATTGGGAGCCTTCTACTCAATGGGAAAAAGGTATAGAGAAAACTGTTAATTGGTATCTGAATAATAAGGAATGGCTTGCTAATATTTTGAATGGGAATTACAGAAATATATAGAGATTTAACGGAAAATTCCCCAAACCTTACATTAAAGGTCCGGGGATTTTTTCATGGAAAGAATACAATAGAGGTGTGATTAATTGATTAACTTTATAAAAAGATTCTTGAAATTAATTGTTAAAAGAAATATACAAAATCATAAAGTGCAAATAATTCAAAATGAAAACAATATCAGTTTTAAAGTCACTGATTTCAATAATGTAGGCAGTAATTATCTAGTATTAAAAGACAGAAGTTCAGGAAGAAGAATTAAGAAAAAAATCCACGGGAGCAAAGTGAATTTTAGCTACACTGAAATTTTCAATATTAGTGAAAAGGCTATATTAGATATGTATGTTGTTTGTAGAGTTTATAACAAGTATATAAAGAAAAGAACTCCTTTTTCCAATGATAATTTAAGAATGAATATTTTTGATAAAGAAAGCAATATAAAATTACGTCCTTTTAAGACAAAAAATAATTACTTATCTATTATTGTAGAAAAGTCTTACTTCACGCAAAAAGTTTATACATTAAAAGCAATTGGGCATAATTTATACATTGAGGGGACTTTAGATTCTCAAATCACTCCCAAGGATGTAAATAAAGTTGAAGTTATTATTACAAGAAGAGACAAAAAAAAATCTTATGGCTTTGAAATTCAATCCTTCGCAGTAAATAAACAGAGATATGAATTTAAAGGGTTATTAACGATGGACAAAATTAGAAATGACCTGGCTGTAAATAGTCGTTGGGATCTGATTTTACAAGTCAGGGATTTAAATAATTCTGTCATATTTAAAGAATTGATAAATATGAGCGAGTTCTCTAACTTTGAAAATGAAGAAGATCGTTATTTACTTGTGAACAAAGATACATATGAGGATATGCAATTTGTCTTCTATGCAACGATGGGCAAAGAAAGCTTGGCAATGTGGTATACAGATAAACATCAATTTGAAAAGACGTATAACATTGCAAAGGGAAAAACTATTTTTAATCAAGTTTGTGAATCAAATCCAATTAATAAAAAAATGATTTTCTTTGAAAGTTTTCTTGGAAAAAGCTATTCCGGTAACCCCAAATATATATATGAAAAATTGCTTGAATTGGGCTATTCTAATCAGTTTATATTTATTTGGTCTTATTCAGGAAAATCTATTATTCCCGGCAACCCAATAATAGTTGAAAGAGAAAGCGAAGAGTATTTTAAATACCTAGCAGAATCTAAATACTGGGTCAATAACATCATTTTCCCAGTGCATAGAAAAAGAGAAGGAAATATTTACTTACAAACATGGCATGGAACACCATTGAAGAAATTAGGTTTTGATATAGAAGTAGATGGGCCAGAAAAACTTGCAAGAGAAAACTTTTATTTAGAGTCAAGGAATTGGGACTATTTAATATCAGCAAATAGATACTCAAGTAATATATTTAAAAGAGCATTTAAATTCAATAAAAGAGTATTTGAATTAGGATATCCTGCAAATGACATATTTTTTAAAAAAGATATTTCAGGATTAAGAGATGAATTGAAGGAAAAGGTAGGAATTCCAAAAGATAAAAAGGTTATTTTGTATGCCCCAACTTGGAGGGACAATGAATCCTCAGCGTCTTGGCAACATTCCTTTGAAATAAAAATTAACCTAAATGATTTTATGGAAAGATTATCTGATGAGTACATTTTGCTATTAAGAATGCATCATTTAATTTCTGATTCAATTGTTATTCCTGACGAATATAAAGATCATATATTTAATGTGTCATCTTATGATGATATACAAGAATTATATGTCATTTCTGATATTCTTATCACTGATTATTCTTCAGTCTTTTTCGAATTTGCTAATACAAAAAAACCTATATTGTTTTTTGCTTATGATTACAATTTGTATAAAGAAGAGATTAGGGGTTTCTACTTAGACATGAAAAAGGATTTGCCCGGCCCAATATTACAGTCGAGTGAAGAGCTATTGAATTCTATTAAGAATATAAAACAAGTAGAACTAGAATACAAAAGTTCCTATGATAAGTTTATAAAAAAGTATTGTGAAATAGAGGATGGAAATTCAGCTAGAAAAATCATTGAAGAGGTTTTTTAATTAAGGAGGATACTAAACTTGAATAAAAACGTTCTAATCTTTCCATGTGGTTCTGAGATCGGTTTGGAAATTCATAACGCTTTAAAGTATGTAAAAGGACTGACTTTATACGGTGGTTCTAGCATCAAAGACCATGGCACTTATGTTTACAAAAACTATATAGGTGACTTTCCAAATATAGATGCAGAAGATTTTATTGATTTCTTAAACGATATGATATCAAAGTTCGACATCGATTTTATAATTCCTGCTCATGATAGTGTAGTCTTAAAATTAGCCCAATATCAAAACAGCATTAATGCGATTGTTGTTACCTCTTCTAAGGAAACATGTGAAATAGCTCGATCTAAAAAACTAACTTATCAGTTTTTTGAACATGAGGACTTTGTACCGAAAATGTATACTCAAATAAACGAAATTAATACTTATCCTGTTTTTCTTAAACCTGATGTTGGACAAGGTTCTAAGGGAGTAGCAAAAGCTAATAATAAAGAGGAACTTTTATTTTATAAAAAACAAAATAAAGATCTGATTGTATTAGAATATCTCCCAGGTGAAGAGTATACTATTGATTGTTTTACTGATAAACATGGTTCTTTAAAGTTTGCAGGAAAAAGAGTTCGAAAAAGGATTAAAAGCGGAATTAGTGTTAATTCAGTAACTTTACCTTTAGATGAGGAAGTTAAAAGGATAGCAAAGATTATTAATGATAAAATTGAATTTAGAGGAGCTTGGTTCTTCCAACTTAAAAAAGATAAAAATAACAAATATAAACTTTTAGAAATAGCTCCTCGCATCGCTGGAACTATGGGTCTTCACAGAAACAAAGGGATTAATTTTCCTTTGCTAAGTTTGTATGACAGAATGGATTATGCTGTCGAAATTACAAATAACAACTTTGAAGTTGAGGTAGATAGAGCGTTAATTAATAGATTTGAACTGAATATCTCATATAAAAGAGTCTATGTTGATTTTGATGATACTATAACATATCGAGAAAAGGTTAATCCAATGCTTATGCTATTTTTGTACCAATGTTCAAGCAAGGGTATAGAGTTAATATTAATTACAAAACATGTATATAATATCAGAGAAACTTTAGAAGCTTTAAAAATAAGTCCTGCACTTTTTGATGAGATTATACATTTAAATAAGCAAAATAAAAAATCTGAAAGTATTAATAATGATTTACCTGCTATCTTTATAGATGATTCTTTTGCAGAGCGCAGCGAAATATACAATTTTAATATCCCAGTTTTTGATATAGATGCAGTAGAGTCTTTAATTGATTGGAGACAATAGTAATGAACAATGAATTGAGATTAGAAAAACAAATCAATGTAACAAAACCTAAATTGCCTCCTTTTCAAAGTTATGTTAAAAAAATTGAAAGTGTTTGGGAAAATAATTGGCTAACAAATAATGGACCACTCCATGAAGAATTTAAACAAAATCTGAAAGCTTATTTAAACTCAGAAAACATCGAGCTATTTGTAAATGGACATTTGGCTTTAGAAACAGCATTAAAGACTCTTGGTGGTAAGGGTGAGGTCATTACCACTCCTTTCACATTTGCATCAACTATTCATGCTATCACTAATGCTGGTTTGAAGCCTGTTTTTTGTGATATTGAACCAGATAATTTTAATATAGACAGTTCTCAGCTTGAGCAGCACATCACAGAGCAAACAAAAGCAATAGTGGCTGTTCATGTTTTTGGCTATCCTTGCGATGTTTATAAAATAGAGGAGATTTCAAAAAAATATAATTTAAAGGTTATCTACGATGCTGCGCATGCTTTTGGTGTAACTATAAACGGAAATAGTATTACAGATTTTGGTGATCTATCGATGTTCAGTATGCATGCTACAAAAGTTTTTCATTCTATAGAGGGCGGTATATTGAGTTTTAAGAATCCGGAGCTTGCTGACACTTTAAAAGCTATGAAAAATTTTGGTATCAATTCATACAATGATGATATAGAAATGATTGGGACCAACGCAAAGCTAAATGAATTTCAAGCTGCTATGGGATTAATCAATTTAAAGAGTATAGATGAAGAAATTTCAAAAAGAAAAAAAATATATTCCACATATATTAGTTATTTAAAAGATATAAAAGAGATTACTTATTTAGAAGAGCTTGAGAACATTAGACATAATTATTCTTATTTTCCTATTTTAGTACAAAATAATGTGCTTAGAGATTTTTTATTTGAAGAAGTTAAAAAGTATAATTTGAACTTAAGAAAGTACTTTTATCCATTATGCAATGATTTTTCTTGTTATAATTATGATTCTAATCAGACACCCATTGCTAAAAATATTAGTGATAGAATACTGGCATTACCAATGTATTCTGATTTAAATGAGGAAACAATAAGAAAAATAATTAAAATCATAGAGCATGAGACAAATATTTTTAATGGTAAAGTGCTGAGCGTTCAATATTGATATTCCATACTAAATATATTAAAGCAGGTGATAGTTATGGAAGATAAAAATTATAAATTAAGTGTTGTAGTTTTAGTCTATAATACAGAGAATTATTTGAGAGAATGTTTAGATTCATTGATCAATCAGACTTTAAAGGATATTCAGATTATCATTGTGAACGATGAAAGCCCAGACAATAGTCTAGAAATTATAAAAGAATACCAAAAGAACTATAGTAATATTGTGCTAATTAATCAAAAGAATAGTGGGGGTGCTATTGCCGGTAATAATGGTTTAACAAAAGCTACAGGTGAATATGTAACCATTATTGACTCTGATGATATTGTACCGCTTTATGCTTATGAAAAATTATATACAGAAGCAAAGGAAAAGGATTCTGACATAGTTATTGGTAAACCTAATATTCTTATTGATGGGATTCAAAAAGAGATCATATATAAGAAAGAAAGAGAAGTATGGCAAGAGCCTAAAGTTATTAATAATTTGCATGATTTTCTTGACATTTTTTATGATGGTTTCTATTGGAATAAGATTTTCAGAAGAAGTTTAATTGAAGATTATAACTGCTTCATGCCGCCAGGAATGTTATATGCAGATCGTCCGATGGTGCATAAAGCTTTTCTATACGCAAATAAGATTTCGATTATAACTGATATAGTCTATCTTTGGAGAAAACGAGGAAAAGAAGCTTCTCAAAAATCTATAACTCAGTTAAATGGAGATATACAAAATTTTATAGATCGTATAGAATCTTTAAAATATCAGATGAACTATTTTCAAACATACGGAGATAATACACTAACTAATGAATTCTTAAAGCGAAATATCGAGCGTCTCTTTTTTCCAATTAAGAACATCGTTACAAATAAAGAATTTCGAAAGGCTTTTTATAAAGAAATTAAACCTATTCTTGAAAAAATAGAAGATATTTATAATAATGATATTGGAATTATAAATAATTTGTATGTTTATCTCATATTAAATGATTTAAAAGAAGAGTTGATTTATTACTTATCTACTCCCCCACAAGGTAAGGTAATTGGTGAGAATGGAAAGTTTTATTGGGCACTACCTTTTTTTAGGGATAGAGACTTAAATATCCCTGACTGTATTTTTGAAATTAAGACATTAAAAGAAGAATTTGTAAAAATTAAAGGAATAGATGTTACTGAAGAGTATCTTAGCTTTAATGAAATAAAGGTTCCTAAGTCATTTTCCGATATTGAACTTAGCGTTTCATTTGAATCAAGGTTTAACCCCGAAGATAAAAGAATCTTCGACATTCCTACCGACAATTCAAATATTTTTAATGGGAAAATCCCTTTATCTAGCTTTGATAATTTAGCAGTATATGATATATATCTTTTGTTTACTAACGGTAAAACTTTAGATAAATTCCGTATTTCAAATAAGATGGTTCAATCAATAAGTTTTGGAAATAATAAAACAGCCCGAAACTATAATCTATACTATACCGATAAAAATAAGCTCTCCCTTAACATACTTAAATTTAATATAGTTTCTTTTATGTTTACAAATGAAAAAATAACTTTGAAGTTAGATAAGGATCTTGAAGGAGAAGGAAACTTCTACTTAAAAAATCGTTCTAATAATGATAAGGTTTACTTTAAAAAAAATAAGAATGAATCAAATTCTTATGAGATATTATGGGATCACTTTTTTGATCCGTATCTTGTTTACGATTTATTCTTTAACTCAGCGGAAAAGAATATAAGAATAAAAAATGAAATGGTTCTGCAATTTAGAACACCGACATTAAAAAAAGGCAAGGTTAATATCGAGCATTATATAACGAATAAAGGTAATGTATCCTTAAAGAGTTACAGTATATATAGCAAATTCATTTCGAAGATATTAAACCGATAATAACTTCAGTTTTTATAAAGCTGCTGAGTTTCAGCAGCTTTTCATGTTTAGTCAATGAGTGAAAAAAAACTCAACATCTGTTACAATATTCACCGGTGCTTTCAAATTTCTTTAACCGAAAGATCCAAAAAATCATTTAAGTCTAAGGAAGATAAACAATGAATGCATTAGTAAGAATCGTAAAAGAGCAAGTGACATCGTTTCCTTTAATTTTGCGCTTAGCTTCGTATGAGACAAAGTCTCAGTATCAGATGAATTATCTTGGTGTATTATGGCAGTTTTTAAATCCTCTCATTCAAATGCTGGCGTACTGGTTTGTATTTGGTATGGGGATTCGCAACAGTAAGCCGGTCATAACAGGTATCGGGGAAGTGCCTTTTATTGTTTGGATGCTGGCTGGGTTGATTCCATGGTTCTTTATTAGCCCGACGATTCTTGATGGATCAAACAGTGTGTTTAAGCGGATCAATATGGTTGCGAAAATGAATTTTCCGATCAGTTCACTGCCTTCTGTTGTGATTGCTTCAAATTTATTTAGTTATTTTGTGATGATGGTCATCTTTTTGATCGTGCTTTTGACTAACGGGATTTACCCAACTTTACACTGGATACAATATATTTACTACTTAGCTTCTATGATCATTTTTATGTTTTCGTTCAGTTTGTTTAATTCAACGATAAGTGTATTGGTGCGCGACTACCAATTTCTGTTGCAATCAGTCACCAGATTATTGTTCTTTTTACTTCCTGTTTTTTGGAATATTTCAGAGCAACTTGGTAAAAATCACCCGAATCTTCTGCCTTTACTTAAGCTGAACCCGATTTATTATCTGATAGAAGGGTTCCGAAATACGTTCCTAGACGGGCAATGGTTTTTCCAAGACATGAAGTACACACTATATTTCTGGTTGTTCACATTTCTTTTATTAACAGTAGGTTCTATCCTGCATATGAAATTCAGAGACAAGTTTGTTGACTTTCTTTAATACGTAAGGAGATTGTACGATGAAACTAAAAGTTTCGTTTCGAAATGTTTCAAAGCAGTATCATTTGTATAAAAAACAATCGGACAAGATTAAAGGATTGTTTTTTCCGGCTAAGGATAATGGTTTTTTTGCTGTGCGGAATGTCTCCTTTGACGTGTATGAGGGAGAGACAATCGGCTTTGTAGGAATAAACGGGTCAGGGAAATCGACCATGTCTAACCTGCTGGCTAAAATTATTCCGCCGACCAGCGGTGAAATTGAAATGAACGGCCAGCCGTCGCTGATTGCGATTGCTGCCGGTTTAAATAATCAACTGACGGGCCGGGACAATGTCCGGCTCAAGTGTTTGATGATGGGGTTAACCAATAAAGAAATTGATGACATGTATGACAGTATCGTTGAATTTGCAGAGATTGGCGATTTTATTAATCAGCCGGTTAAAAACTATTCCAGCGGTATGAAATCGCGACTCGGTTTCGCGATTTCCGTTCATATTGACCCTGACATTTTAATTATTGACGAAGCGCTCTCCGTAGGGGACCAAACGTTTTATCAGAAGTGTGTAGACAGAATAAATGAGTTTAAAAAGCAAGGGAAAACCATATTCTTTGTCAGCCACTCCATCGGCCAGATTGAAAAGATGTGTGACCGAGTCGCTTGGATGCACTACGGCGAGCTTCGTATGTTTGATGAGACAAAAACGGTTGTCAAAGAGTACAAAGCGTTTATTGACTGGTTTAATAAGCTGTCGAAAAAAGAAAAAGAAACATATAAAAAAGAGCAAACGGAAGAGCGGAAGAAAGAGGATCCTGAAGCGTTTGCCCGTTTCCGCAAAAAGAAGAAACAGCCGAAATCACTGGCTAATGCTATTCAAATTGCTATTTTGTCTATCCTGACGGTCTTTACTGCGGGAACGATGTTCTTTAATGCCCCGCTTCGTACAATTGCTTCGTTTGGCGCGATTCCGCAAAATGAAGTGAAGAAGCATGATGGCGATGCAAAGGGCAAAGCAGAGGAACAATTAACAGCAGTCAATAAGCAAGGGTTTATAGCAGCTGAAAAAGCGTCAGTTTATAAGGGTCAAGATTTGAAGCAGAAGGCTGGCGTTACACTGCCATTTGGTACCGAGGTGACGGTAGCTGCAAAAGGCAAAAAAGCAGCGAAAATAAAGTTTAACGGGCAGTCTTATTTTGTGAAACAGAGCGCTGTTGCAACAAACGTGAAACATGCTGAATTGCAAGCTGCGGCCTTTACGCCTTATGTTCCGCAAACGGCAGCGGCTTCCTATGAATACTTCCTGAAATTCCTGGGAGACAGCAGCGGCAGCATTCAATCGAAATTGAATGGATATACTGAAGGAGGTACAGCTGACGGCAGAAAAACGTTGGATTTTGATTATGAAAAAATCAGCTATGTGCTGGAGAATGATAAAGCATCAGAGCTTATCTTTCACAACATTTCTCCTGTTACTCCAGCGTCACTATCTTTAAGTGACAGCGATGTATTGTATGACAGCAGCAAGAATCGTTTTCTTATAAATACAGCTGATCAAGTTTTTGCTGTTGATAATGAAGAGCATACGCTGACCTTGATTTCAAATTAGGAAAAGGCTATTGGATGATTGTCCAATAGCCTTTTTATTTAAACTTCTTCTTTGTTTAATAAGTTTTCCATGAATGGAACGAGCTGCTCGCGAAGTCCTTTATCCTGCATCGCAAATTCAAGAGTTGTTGTGATAAAGCCAAACTTTTCACCAACATCATAACGCTTGCCTTCAAAATCGTATGCAAACACTCTTTGAATTTCATTTAGCTTTTGAATAGCGTCCGTCAGCTGAATTTCTCCGCCGGCGCCAATTTGCTGCTCATCTAGGTACATAAAAATTTCTGGTGTGAATACGTAACGGCCTAAGATGGCAAGGTTAGAAGGTGCTGTGCCTTTAGGCGGCTTCTCTACGAAGTTTTTGACTTGGTAACGGCGGCCATCACTTGTCAGCGGGTCGATAATGCCGTAGCGGTGTGTTTCTTCTTCAGGCACTTGCTGTACACCGATAATAGAAGAAAGTGTTCTTTCGTATTCATCCATTAACTGGCGCAATCCGGGCTTTTCAGCCTGAACGATATCGTCTCCGAGCAGAACTGCAAACGGCTCATCGCCGATAAAATTGCGCGCGCACCAGACAGCGTGCCCGAGTCCCTTAGGCTCTTTTTGGCGGATATAGTGAATGTCAGCCAGGTTAGAAGATTTTTTCACTTTTTCAAGAAGTTCGATTTTTCCTTTTTCCTCCAGATTTCTTTCGAGCTCAGGAGAGTAATCAAAATGATCCTCAATCGCACGCTTGCTTTTTCCTGTTACGATAATAATATCCTCAATACCGGATTCAACAGCTTCTTCAATTATGTATTGAATGGTTGGCTTATCAACGATAGGAAGCATTTCTTTCGGCATTGCTTTCGTAGCCGGCAAGAATCTCGTACCAAGACCTGCGGCAGGGATTATAGCTTTACGAACTTTTTTCAATGTCAAAGCACCTTCCTTAATAACAGATTTAGGGTTCAGCTTTCTGGAATACTGAGTATTTAAAAAATTTTGGAGTTTCTTTTCATCAATACCCTATTTTCATTCTGTTAAACACTTTTAATCATATAAGAAAAAACAATATTAAACAAGAGACAATTCAGCGGCTTTGAGATCGAAAAACGCCAAAAATATATCAATTCCTTTTTTTAGATTGATAAGAATACGGATTATTCCAATTTGGATAATTATGGATATATAACTGCTTCTTCATCTCTAGAGCCAGCTCAGCAAAAATGATATAATGTAGTTCTGAAAATGTGACTGTACGAATTTTATCCGAAAGGTATTAAATAGATGATGACGATTAAGGTTTCTACCCCAAAATTAGCATATGTTTGTTCAGGACTGCATGCCGCAAAAAAGTTTAATATCAATACAATTGATTGGAATTATCCAATGGAGATTATCACTTTAAATCATGAGCCTAATGGGTCTTCTTCTTTTAAAGATGCTGCTGTTATCAATATGTACAGCTACTTTAAAGGATATGAAGCGCAGAAAGATAAAATCGAGCATCCGGTTGAACAAGAAGGTTTAACATATATTCAAGAACCGAACAAGCCAGTTTACCGTTACTACCATAATGGGCGTTATATCAAATATCAAAGGTTTACAGCATCAGGAGAACTTGCTGTTATTGATTACTTTAATGAAAACAGGCAAAGGTTTAAAAGAGAAGAATACGATTCATCCGGCTATGTACACAGCTTAATGTACATGGATCTGGAGACTAACAAACCGAAGCAGCATCTTTATTTAAGAGCAGATGGCACCTGTTATATGACCAAATGGTATAAGAATGATGAATCAACTGAAAAAATTGTCATCTTTGACGAAAAAGAGAATATAGCCAGTGTAATGTATTCTGAAAATGAACTTTCCCATTATTTTCTGAGCCGCTTGATAAATGAGACGGAATATTTATTTTTAACTTCAGAAGTGGAAATATATACAACACTGAAGTCTCTATCAGTTGAATATTCTTCCATGTATTTAGGTTTTATAGAGACGAATGAGATGTTGGACAGCCCTGAAAAGGAAATAGGCCACCTTGATGCGTTCGTGGTTCCTTCTTTGAAGAGATATCATGACACGGTTGAAAAAACGGGGCCTCGCACAAATATTTATTACGTTTCTGAAGAGCCATTTACCCGCAAACGTTTTGTGGACAAGCTAATTGATCAGGTGCCTTTTAATAATGAATTGAAAGATATGAATGTTGAGCTGTTAACGGCAGAATGGCAATCAAAAACCGATTTATATTTGTCAGCCAAGGTCGAATTTAAAGGCGACGTTCCGGCCCATTCTCTTGGCCGCTATAACATGTATTGGAAATTAAAAAATAAGAAGAGCGGCACTGAAAGTACGTTTAATGCAAAAGTAAGCAGTGAGGAAGAGCTGATGTTTACTGTAAGCGGTACGCTCCGTGTTCATTCTGTATTAGATCAGCTGTCCACGATTGAATTGTATCTCTGTTCTGAGTGGGATAATAGCTTCTTTGCATCGAGTGTGCGAGTAACCGATCCAAAGGGAATTCCATCATTAGAACAAAGTATTTCAGGCTGGCGAATGACTTTGGCAGAAGAAAATAATCATTTGCGTGTTCATACAGCCGAGGGATTTCGGAGAAAACTAATGAAACGGCTGTTTGTAAAAAAATAGAAGAAAAAGCTTTACCAGAAGAAGGAGCTTGAAGATGAGAAGGATCTTTTCACTAATATATGAAATAGACATTGAAAAAGGCGGCATTACAAGCTCGATGATGTCAAGATCTTTTACATTTGCGGAGCGCGGCCATAAAATCGATTTGGTCACACTTGATTATAAAGAGAATTATGATCAGATAGAGAAAGAATTGAAGAATGCAGGAAGACTGCATGCTGATGTAAATATCCTCAATATTTATGATGACTATAAAAATCAGCATAAGCATATAAAAGTCGGGGATGCACAACAAAGTTATTATGAACAAAATCGTAATCGCTTTGAAGAACCATATGCTGTTTTTCATAACGAAGAAAAATTAGAAACGGAATACTTCAAGAATGGTTTATATATAAAAAAGAAAAAGTGGGATGAGTCGAATAACCTTTTATATGTGGATCATTTCAATGAAAATATGCAGCTGACAAAGCGGGAATTCTTTTCTGGCGCTTATGTAAATAAAACTGTGTTTTTCGATACGAGAAGCGGAAAAATCAATCAAATTCACTACACAGCACCGGACGGCTTTTGTTATTTAACAGAATGGCACCATTTTAATACAGGAGCCAGTCAGGGAGTTATGCTGTTTGAACGAGATGAAAAGGAAGCTGTATTTTTCAAAAACAAGCACACATTTCATACACATTGGCTTGAAAAGCTATGTGAAAAAGAAAAAGACCCTATTATTATCTGTGATGGGGTCGGAAGTGCTTCAAAAGTAAATGAAATGCGTGAAGGATTGGCAAAACGATTTTACTGTGTTCATTCAAACCATTTAGATTATCCATACACGTTAGGCAGCAAAGTTCGGAAAAATCATCAATACGCGATGGAACATATTAAAGATTATGACGGGCTGATCGTATTAACGAATGAACAAAAAGAAGATATCATGAAGGATTTCGAATCGAACAATAATATTTTTGTTATTCCCCATGCTCCAAGAAGGCTTGAAAAATTACAAACGTATGAAAAAAAGAAAAACGAATTTGTCATGGTGGCCAGATATCATGAGGAAAAAGGGATCGATAAGGTCATAAAAGCAATGGAAATCGTAAAAAAATCGCGTCCTGAAGTTGTCCTTAATATTTATGGCAGCGGCCCTGGCCACGAGGAATACCAGCAATTGATTGATGATCTTCAGCTGGATAATGTACATTTAAAAGGTTATATTGCAAATCCTGCTCCATTTTATCAGCAGGCGCTTGCCACATTATTAACATCAAAATTTGAGGGATTCAGCCTTGCCATTTGTGAATCGTTTTCGTGCGCAACTCCGGTAATCAGTTTTGATGTGAAATACAGCCCAAGAGAGCTCATAAAAGAACACGAAACGGGAATGCTTGTAGAACCCGATCATATTGAAATGCTTGCTGAAAGTATCATTTATTTGTACGACAACCCTGAGAAAGCCATTCAATATGGAAAAAATGCAAAGAACTTAATGGATACAGAATATAGTGAAGACCGATTGTTTGAAAGATGGGAAGAAGTATTTGAAATGACGAAATAATACATTTCTATACCATTCTTGTTCATTATATGAGCTTTTGAGAAGAAATAGAAGCGGATAAGGATAGAGGTGTAATGTTGAAAATTACTGCAGCAGTACCCACATACAACTCAGAACATTTTATCTCCCGCTGCCTGGATAGTCTGGTTCAACAAACCATGCCGAATAATGAGTACGAAATTATTTGTGTAGATGATTGTTCTCAGGATGGCACGGTTGCACTATTGAAAAAATACAGTGAACAGTATTCTAATATAACGGTTATTGAACGAGAGGAAAACTCGGGGGGGGCCAGGAGAACCAAGAAACCAAGCCATACGCGCGGCCAGCGGTGAATACATTTTTTTTATTGATTCCGATGATTATTTAGGAATTGAAGCGTTTGAGAGAATGTATCAATTTGCAAAACAGCACGATTCAGATATTGTGCTTGGAAAAATGGTCGGTGTAAATGGCAGATCGGTTCCGCAAGCTATTTTTAAAGAAACAAAACCTGAGGCGGATCTTGTTAAATCTCCGCTTGTCTACTCAATTGGCCCGACAAAACTTTTTAAAGTTTCACTGCTTAGAAATCATGACATATATTTCCCTTCTAATATACAGGCCACGGAAGATCAGGTATTTGTCATGCAAGCTTATTTAGAAGCGGACAAAATTTCTGTCTTGGCTGACTATGATTATTACTACGCTGTACAGCATGATGGTGAGCATATGACATTTGCATATGTTGCGCCTCAAAGCTACTATGGCGCAATGAAGATAATCTTAGATATGATTCGTGAGAGCCGCCTTTCTCATACTGGCAAAATGAAGTTTATGGCGAAGTTTTTAAATCGCCATTTTGACTTTTCCAGAACAACGGACTTTACCGTAACGATCGAGGATGAGCAGGAACAGCAAACATGGATGACAGAGCTGCATCATTTTGTTGAACAAAATATTCCGCAGGAGATCGATAAGCTTGTCCATTCTCATACACGGTTAAAATTATATTTTGTACGTCATAATGACCTAAAGGGCTTGAAGCAATTTGAAGCTGATAAAGAAAATATGACTCAATTTACGTATGTTAAAAATGGCCATATCATAGCAAACTATCCCAGCCTTTCGCCATATCAGTTAACAGAGAATGAACGGATCATTGATGACAGAAACAAAATCAGTCATTACGTGAGTAAATTTCAAATGAAGAATAATACTTTTTCATTAAAAGGGTCGGTTACCCACTCTGCTTTACAACCAGAGCATCAAGCTATACAAACTTTATCAGGCATTTGGGTGCACCGTGAAAGAAAATCTGAAAAAATTATTTCTCCGGTGTATGCCAATGGCGGCGAATTTGAATTTCTCACGAAGTTGACTGATTTGGCTGTTCATGAAGAAGATATTGGTGCTTGGGACTTCTTTATTGAATCGGAGATAGACGGATATAAAAAACGCGCCCGAATCGGCAGCAGCAGAGAAAAGTATCCCTATTCGAAACATGCTAAATATATTGGGAATAACGGGGAATATGCTTTTAGCGCTAGACCGTACTTTACAAAAACATACGATAATTTGTCGGTGGAAATAAGAAAGCAAGAAGTTCTGAAAGTTGAATTCAGAAATAATGATTCGGATCAGTATTTAACGTTCGTTTTCCCTGGAAGCCAATTGTTTTTTCCGAAGCAATCTTTATTATTGCTTGAATTCAATAACCAAGAGTTTCTAATCCCAATTAAAAAACAAATCAGTTCCGCTGAAGGGACAGTGATACAGGTTGACCGGAATCTCGTTGAACAAAAATTTGCCCCGGCTTATTTACAAAACACCAATATCGTTTTATCCATTAATTCATACAAAACGACATTGATTCCAAAAAAGGATGTCAGCGTGTACTTTTGCAGTAAAAATATTGAAAAAAAGCTATGGTGCTTTAAAATAAAGAAGAAAGTAGACCTGTTTATCCAATCAGACCAATCGAAATTCTATCTAACAGCCCGTTAAACAAAGAAACCAGGTGACAAATATGAAAAAACTAAAAGTCATGACCGTTTTCGGGACCAGGCCGGAAGCGATAAAGATGGCACCGCTTGTGCTTGAATTGAGAAAATATCCTGAAATAGATTCCTATGTGACGGTCACTGCACAGCACAGACAAATGCTCGATCAGGTTTTAGATGCGTTTCACATCAAGCCTGATTTCGATTTGAACATTATGAAGGAGCGGCAGACGCTGGCAGAGATTACGTCCAACGCACTTGTGAAATTGGATGAGCTGTTTAAAGACATCAAGCCCGATATTGTGCTTGTCCATGGTGATACGACGACGACATTTGCCGGAAGTCTAGCCGCTTTTTATCATCAAATTGCTGTTGGCCATGTGGAGGCTGGGCTCCGTACGGGGAATAAGTATTCCCCATTTCCGGAAGAGCTCAACCGCCAGATGACCGGTGCGATTGCTGATTTGCATTTTGCGCCGACAGGCCAGGCGAAAGACAATTTATTAAAAGAAAATAAAAAGGCAGACTCCATTTTTGTAACGGGCAATACAGCGATAGACGCACTCCGCACAACGGTGAGGGACGGCTATTCACATCCTGTCCTCGATCAGGTGGGCGAGGATAAAATGATTCTGCTGACCGCGCATCGCCGAGAAAATTTAGGTGAGCCAATGGAAAACATGTTCAAGGCCATCCGCAGAATTGTTGAGGAATTTAAAGATGTACAGGTTGTTTATCCTGTGCATCTGAATCCTGTTGTCCGGGAAGCGGCTCAGAAGCATTTTGGCGATTCTGACAGAGTGCATCTGATTGAACCTTTAGAAGTTATTGATTTCCATAACTTTGCGGCAAAATCGCATTTCATTTTGACAGATTCTGGCGGCGTGCAGGAGGAAGCACCATCTCTCGGGAAACCGGTGCTTGTGCTGCGTGATACGACGGAACGGCCTGAAGGAGTGGAAGCGGGGACGCTGAAGCTTGCGGGGACGGATGAGGAAAACATTTATCAGCTGGCAAAACAGCTGTTAACTGATGATGATGAGTACCAGAAAATGTCCTACGCTTCTAATCCGTACGGAGATGGAGAGGCTTCGCGACGGATTGTGGAAGAATTGCTGTATCATTACGGATATCGGCAAGACCATCCGGACTCATTTACAGGAAAATGAAAAAGAAGCTTTGCACAATGTGCGAAGCTTCTTTTTGTTTTTATTTTTCGAGGCTTTCCTTCAGCTCTTTTGTGATATCGGAAAGTGCGCTTTCATCAGCTTGGTAGTAGTAAATTCCGTTAATTTTCGTGCCTGTACCTTTTAGTTCGTGCTGTTTAATCTTTTTACGCGCGCCTTTGTAGTCGGACTGGATATCCCACATGTCATCGAAGGTCAAGTTCGTTTTCACATTATCTTCAACGACTTTAAACATATCTCCAAATTTCGTGATAGAAGAAATATTTGCGCCTTTATTAATGATTCCTTCGATCACTTGGCGCTGGCGGTCCTGGCGGCCGAAATCGCCTCTCGGATCCTCTTTTCTCATCCGGGTATAGGCGAGCGCTTCTTTTCCGTTCAGCGTGATTTCTCCTTTGCCGAACGAATAACCGTCATAACTGAACGCGAATGTACTGTTTACTGTGATGCCGCCAAGTGTATCAACAACGTCTCTAAAGCTTTCCATGTTCACTTTTACAAAATAATCAACCGGAACATCGAGGAAGTTTTCAACCGTGTCAACCGTCATCTGCGTACCGCCGAATGCGTATGAATGGTTGATTTTATCCATTGTGCCTTTTCCGATAATTTTTGTATACGTGTCACGCGGAATGCTGACCATGTCAGTTGTATTCGTTTTTGGGTTAACGGTCATATAAATGAGCGTGTCGGCACGGCCTTTATCGCCGTCGCGTTCATCCACACCCATGATTAAGACGGAAAACGGATCTTTTTTATTGATGTTGACCTCAGTATCCCTCTTTTTAGATTTATCAATACTTTCATGAATACTTGCCACGGTTGAAGCTGCTTTATGCCATAAGTAGTATGCGTAGCCGCCTGTTCCGAGCACAAATACGGCCACAATGGCTAAAATGACAAGTAACGCTTTTCTTTTTTTCTTTCTTTTTTCAGCTCTCATATAAAGTCCTCGCTTTTTTGTAATCTAGTAAGATTATAAGTTTCTTAATATTTGAAAACAACTAAAATTTGTCTGATTCTTTACAATAGACGGCTGCTTGTAACAAATGTTTCGGTATTTTAAGAAAATCCGCAAAAATTTTTCGTTGTTTTGAAAGAAATCTTAAAATAAGCTTAAAATTGTCGATAAAAAGAGGAGAGGTGATATAGGAAATGAAAAAACTTGCTATTTTAATGTTCTCAATGCTGCTTCTTTTGTCTGCATGCGGCACAGCTGAGAACTCATCAGGTTCAGAAACAAATTCAGATAGCCAGGATGCGGCTGCTGAAGAGACTGTAACGAAGGAAGGCACGTTTGCCGGTTTGGCGGACAGCCATACGATTGCAGTCACTATTGACGGTGAAGAGACTTCGATTCAGGTTGGTTCAGACCTTCAGGACAAAATGAACAGCATTTCAGAAGGACAAAAAGTTGTTGTCAAATATACAAAAGATTCAAATGGCGTCTTAATGCTTAAGGATCTTGAGACGAAGTAATAAAAACTTCTTAGGGGGTTCAATGTTTTGAAAAAAGTGAAGCTCTTGCTTCTATCGTCAGTCACTGCGGCGGCTCTTGCATACCCGGCGTTCATGCAGTCTGCGAAAGCCGCTGATAAAACCATTTCGGTTAAGCTGAGTAATTACGTAGGCAGCAAATCAAGCTTGGATGTCGATATCACAGGCGGCTATGAAATTCCCGGCTCAAGAATTGCGGATACAGAGCGATATGGGGGAGCTACCCGTTTTGATGTTGCCAATAATGTAGCTTCAGCCGGATGGACAAATCCAACGACTGTGGTCATTGTGAATCGAGACGCTTTTGCCGATGCGCTCTCAGCAACACCGCTTGCAAAAAAATACGATGCACCGATTTTGTTAACAGACGCAGGTTCGTTAACACCAAAAACAGAAAGCGAAATTGCAAAACTAAATCCTGACAATATCCTCATCATTGGCGGGACAATCAGTGTTTCTAAAAATGTAGAAAATACATTAAAAAAATACGGTTCTATCGATCGTATTGGAGGAGCTACCCGTTACGAGGTTTCTAAAAACATAGCAGACCGAATGGGGAATTACAGCCAAGCAGTAGTGGCTACAGGCATGGTCTTTACAGATGCCCTGTCAATCGCGCCATATGCTGCAATGAACGGTTATCCGATTTTACTTGCGGGAGACGACAACATCCGCAGCGATTACAAAATTCCGAGCAAGGTTACGATTGTCGGCGGTCCGTTGAGTGTCAGCACTGGCGTGGAAGCCACATTAAAAAAGCAGGCGACTGTGAAACGAATTGGCGGGGTTTCCCGATATGAGGTATCTGCCAATATCGTAAAAGAATTAAATATGAAAGCAACAAAGGTATTCATGTCAAACGGCAAAACATTTGCGGACGCATTGACGGGGTCTGTGCTTGCAGCGAAGCAGGGCAGTCCTTTACTGCTGGTTGAATCTGGCAGCCTGCCGTCACCAGTCGCTGATGTAGTGGCATCAAAAGGAACTCAGTCATTTGCACTGCTTGGAGGAAGCATCTCCATCAGTGATACGCTGAAGAACAAACTGGCAGATACTTTTGCAGGGACTGGCTATTCAGTCAAGTTGTCTGGCGGAAACCTAGTGCTTTATAAAGGCAGCACTGCCATCAAAACACTTGGAACTTCTTTCACAGCAAATCCTAAAAAATATGCAACGACAAATTCTATCAGTCTGAATGGAACGCCATATCTCGGAAACATGAAATTTACGATTGAATCAGGCAAATACGTTCGTCCGATCAATGTGGATATCCCTTTTGAAGATTATTTAAAGGGTGTTGTTCCTCATGAGATGCCGGCGAGCTGGCAAAAAGAAGCATTAAAAGCTCAGGCGGTTGCGGCCAGAACCTATTCCATTTCCTCTGCTGGAAAAGAAGTTAAAGATACGACAGCATTTCAAGTCTACGGCGGCTATGATTGGAATTCGAAGACTTCAGACGTAGTAGAGGCCACAAAAGGAAAAGTGCTGAAATACAACGGAAATTTAATTTCAGCTACTTATTCATCAAGTAATGGCGGCTACACAGAAGCGAGCGGCGAGGTGTGGAGCAGTCAGCTTCCATATTTAGTTGCCAAAAAAGATACGTATGACCCGCAAATCAGCTGGTCACTGTCATTAAATAAAACCCAGCTCGATAAAAGCAGCTTGAATCTCAAAAGTCCGGGATCTTGGTGGAGCTCAAAAAATGAAACAAACTCAGCATATTTGAGCGGTTTGAAAAGCTGGTTTATTAAAAATAAATACAGCAGTGCCGAGTCTATCAAAATCACGAAAATATCCAGTGTGAAATTCAGCACTGAGAAAACTGCCGGTCAGCGGCCGGAAACAGCTAGTGTAACATTCTCATATTTCGTGAAAGAAAAATCGAATGGCTACATTCTTTCAAATGGAAGTCTTAGTGAAAAAACAGCAACAATTTCTGTACCGACAACAGAGCTGAGAACGATGTTTGGCGCTTCGAATATGAAGAGTACATACGCTTCTGTCTCAAGCAATACAAACGCCTTTATCATTAGCGGTAAGGGATACGGACACGGCATAGGCATGAGCCAATACGGAGCTAATGCTAGAGCAGCTGCCGGACAATCATATACAACGATTTTAAGTTTTTACTATCCGGGAACGACTCTATCAAGCTATTAAAAGATTGATAGAAGTCCAGGGAGGCGATACGCCTCCTTCGTTCGTTATTTGATGTATGAATCATTATATGGAGGGACTATCTTTGCGGATCTTTCTTAAAAGCATACCGATGCTGATATTAGGAATCGTGCTATTTGTACCAAATACTTTTGCGGCCAACTCTGTTACAAGATTGGATGGAGCAAGCAGATATGAGGTTGCTGTGAATGTTTCAAAACAAGGCTGGAGCAGTGCAAGCACGGTTGTTGTGGCGAACGGAACAGCATATGCCGATGTATTAACTGCCGCTCCTCTCGCTTATAAATACAATGCTCCGATTCTATTGACGGAATCATCTAAACTGACTACACCGACTAAAGACAGAATCAGCCAGCTTAAACCGAGCAAGGTCATCGTCATTGGCGGAACGATCAGTGTTTCTAACAACGTTGTAAGTGAAATTAAAAAATTGGGTGTTTCCACTGTGGAACGAATCGGCGGAAGAAGCCGCTACGAAGTTGCCCAAAATATTTCTAAAAAATTGTCTTCAAATTCAAAAGCGGTAATCGCAAATGGAACGGCATATGCTGACAGTCTGGCAATCGGTTCTTATGCTGCACGTAATGGTATTCCAATTCTTCTGACTACTGCAAGCTCCATTCCTGCACCAACGAAAAGTGCGATGAGCAGCAAAGGAACAACATCGACTATTGTAGTCGGAGGAGAAATCAGTGTCTCTAAAAGTGTTTACAGCCAGCTTCCTTCACCAACAAGAATCGGCGGAAACAGCCGTTTTGAAGTGGCAGCAAATATAGCGAAGAAGTACTATTCATCATCAAAAGCTGCATTTGTCAGCAATGGCTATCAATATGCCGATGCCTTAGCGGGTTCTGTGCTGGCGGCTAAGCAAAATCGTCCAATGCTATTTACTGATGCCGGTTCACTGCCGACTGCGACAAGAACAGTCATCGGAACAAATAGCAAGAACACATTCACTGTACTTGGGGGAACCATTTCAGTTACTACCAATGTCGTAAACCAACTGAAAAATGTCATTGTAGGCAAAAAGGTATTTGTGGATGCCGGTCACGGAGGATACGACAGCGGAGCGGTCGGTAACGGATTAAAGGAGAAAGACATTAACCTTGCCGTTGCAAAGCTTGTAAACAGCAAACTGTCTAAAGGCGGAGCGATTCCGATTATGGCCAGATCTACAGATGTTTTCTTAGAGCTTTCTGAACGGGTTGCGAAAGCTAAAAGCAATAATGCAAACCTGTTTGTGAGTATTCACGCCAATTCAGCGAGCCCTGCTGCAACCGGTACTGAAACATACTATTATACAAAGTATGAGCCAGAAAACAGCAAACGCCTTGCGACAGAAATACAAAACAGACTCTATAAAGCGCTCAATACTCAAAACCGCGGCGTGAAAATCGGGAATTTCCATGTGATCAGAGAATCAACGATGCCGAGCAGTTTAGCGGAGCTGGCATTCATTTCAAATGCGAACGACGCAAGTAAGCTAAAGAGTGCTTTGTACCAAGAAAAAGCAGCTCAAGCAATATATGAAGGAATCATCGGCTATTATTAGGAAGAAATTAGTATACGTTAATAGCGGCTTGCCGGCAGAACCCATCAGGAATTGCCGGCAAGCTTTTTTATACGATAAAATGAGAAAAATTTAAAACTACACATGCTATGTAAAAGTTTAACAAAATTTAAGGTTAGGCCTATTCTTATTGACAGATGTTTTTGATATAATTATCAGGCAAAAATATAACCGATCCTTAGGGTAGTGAGGTAATCGATGAAAATAAGCATTGTTATCCCTGTATATAATTCAGAAGATCTTATTTCCGAATGTCTTGACAGCTTAGTTAATCAAACGATGCCAAAAGAAGATTATGAGATTATATGTGTCGATGATAAATCTACAGATTCATCTTTAGACATTTTGAATCATTATAAAAAGAAATATGACAATATTGTTGTTGTTGAAAGAACGGTAAATTCAGGCGGTCCAGGTGCTCCGAGAAATGATGCAATAAAATTGCCAAGGGTGAATACATTCTATTTGTTGATTCCGATGATTATTTAGGAAATGAAGCATTGTTGAGATGGTACAATTTCTCAAAAGAGAATCAATCTGATATTACTTTAGGAAAATTAAAAGGGGTAAATGGCAGAGGCGTTCCAAAATCAATGTTTAACGAAACAAACTCTGATGTCGATCTGGTAGATTCAAGAATTATTTTTAGCCTGGGACCTACAAAACTGTATAGGACTTCACTTTTAAAAGAGAATCAAATAATTTTTCCTACTCATATAAAGGCAGCAGAGGATCAAGTCTTCACGATGAAAGCATATTTGAAAGCAAAGAAGATATCTGTTTTAGCTGACTATGATTATTACTATGCAGTCAAACGAGACGGAGATCATATGAGTGCCGCTTATGTCTCTCCGGATAATTTTTATGAGGCGATGGAAGATATTATTCGTGCGATCAGAGCCAGTGAACTTGAAGAAGACAGAAAAATTAAGCTGATGGCAGTATTTTTAAACAGGCATTTTGATTTTTCTCGGACCAGAAATGTTACGCTTAAAATAAAAAAAGAAGAGGAAAGAGCAGAATGGTTTCAATATCTGTCATCATTTATTCGTAAAGTGCCTGAAGAGGTGGATCAATTTGTACTTCCACATATCAAATTAAGGCTGCTGTTTATTCGGAATAATGATTTGCATGGATTAACCCAGTATGAGCGGGAGGAGCAAGATATTAAAAAGTTCTGCATTGTGCATAATGGGAATTTAATTGCACGTTATCCGAGCTTAGAGGGGTATCCGACCACTGAAGAACTGTTAAAGGTAAATTATAAAAACAAGCTTGAACATCATCTGCAGAATATTGAATTCAGAGATCACAGCCTTAGCATTGAAGGAACGATTAAACACAAATTAGCAGATGATGAAACAAATAATAATCAGTCGCTAACAGGAGTGTTTGTTCATCGCAATACAAAGGCGGAGAAATATATTTCGCCAGTCTCATTTGAGAATTCAACGTTTACATTTGAGTGTAAGTTTGATGAATTAGCATCTGCTGAAGAAGATTTAGGCGTTTGGGATTTCTTTATTGAATCCTCAATAGACGGCTACAAACTAAGGGGAAGAATCGGAAACAAACGAGTCCCGTATAAATATTCGACCAAAACGATGTATTTAGGGCATAATGCTTTGTTTGTCTTCAGCGCCAGACCATACTTCACAATGAACTATGATAATCTTTCAATTGATATAAAGAAACACGCATATACAGCAGCTGAACTTTCTTATGAAACAGAATCAAAAGATTTATCATTTATTTTTAAAGATAAGCAAATCTGTTTGCCGAATGAGTCAAAAATCATTGTGAATACCGGACAGTCTGAAATCTCATTACCGGTAAAACGCATTGATTTAGAGCCTAATTGTACGAAATTGACGGTAAACATGCAGAGTTTGCTTGAACAGCTAGCTCATGTAAAGAAAGAGCGTTTAATTGATTTTGCGATAAACACTTCTCAAAATAAAATCAGTGCAAAAGTGGATAACCAAGCAATTATCCTGGACACAAAGAGCGTGGAACGAAAATCCATGTTATTCTTCAGTAAAACGGTTGAGGTTCAATATAAGCTGTTAACCTCTAAATCAAAATTTTATTTTCAATATTAAATGCCTCGCAGCGAAAAGAGACAAATCTGTAAAAGGGTTTGTCTCTTTTTTTATACAATATGCTTAATTTTTAAAAAAAGTGTCTAAAACAATAAAAAGTTTACGATTAAATGTCAGAAAAAATAACAAATTCACACTTCTTAACATACCATTTACATCCAATTAACATCCGTCTGCTAAACTGACTGGCATAGGTCATCATAACATCCCAAACAAATCGTGAGGTGTGTGTCAGTGAGTGCAGAGAAAAGCATGAATGTGAGTCGTGAATTCTCAGTTCAGCAAATAAATTCTTTTACATTATCTGAAAAGACGACTCGTTATTTGGCAGTAAAGCGCGTAATGGATATTTGGTTTGCGCTCATTGGATTGGCGATTGCGCTGCCAATGATTGCGGTATTTTCAATATTGATTTGTTTGGAGACGCCGGGGCCTGCCATTTATACGCAGGAACGCGTAGGGAAAGGCGGAAAACCATTTAAGCTTTATAAGCTTCGTTCCATGAAAATAGATGCCGAGAAGTCCGGGGCTGTTTGGGCGCAGAAGCAAGATCCGCGGGTGACAAGGATCGGAGCTTTTATCAGAAGAACGAGAATTGACGAGCTTCCTCAGCTATTTAATGTGCTGAAAGGCGATATGAGTATGATTGGCCCTCGTCCGGAACGTCCCGTGTTTACGGAAAAATTCCAGAATGAAATTCCAGGCTTTACACAGCGTCTGGCTGTTAAACCGGGATTGAGCGGCTGGGCTCAGGTGAACGGCGGTTATGATATGACGCCGAAGGAAAAGCTGATATTTGATTTATATTACATTCGCAATCTGACTTTCACTTTAGAATTAAAAATTATGTTAAAAACTTGTAAAGTAGTCTGGACAGGTGATGGTGCAAGATAAAACTGAATGCCTGCATTCACCATCAATCTGAGCTTAAAAAGAAGTAGGGAATATGATGCCAAGTATTACAAAACAAATCATGAGCGGGGCAAAGTGGACAAGTATTTCAACCATGTGTATTACAATCATACAAATCGTTCAGTTTGCTCTGCTAGGAAATATGATGACCTTAACGGAATTTGGACTCGTCGGCATGATCACAACGGTTACAGTATTCGCCCAGATTGTGCTTGATATGGGTTTTGGCGCAGCGTTAATTCAGAGAGATGATGCGACGGAGCGACAGCTGTCAACACTGTATTGGCTTAATATTATGACCGGCGTTTTGCTGTTTGTTCTATTATATGTGAGCAGTCCCGTCATTGCGGGATTTTATCAAAGGGAAGAGCTGGTGTTTCTGATTCGGATTTTGGCGATTATGTTTTTAATCGCGCCAATCGGACAGCAGTATCAGTATATGCTGCAAAAGCAGCTGCATTTTAATACGTTAAGTAAAATTGAGATTTTTTCAAATGTATTGTCCTTCGGATATTTAGCGATAGCGGTTTTTATGATGGATGCGATTTTGGCATACGTCATTTCTCAAGTGCTGCTGCAGTCCAGTAAAGGGCTTTTATATTGGGCCGTATACCGGAAAAAATGGCACCCCGCTTTTGTTTTTGACTTGAGGGGAATGAAGGAGTTCTTTTCCTTTGGAGCCTTTCAGCTTTCATCCCGTCTTGTGAACAGGCTGGGAGCGAATATCGATATGATTTTGATCGGACGGTTTATCGGTGCTGAAGCGTTGGGGATTTATAACCTTGCTTACCAGATTGTTACCATTCCGGTTTTGAAGATCAATCCGATTGTGACACGGGTGGCATTCCCTGTTTTCGCAAAAAACAAATATGAAAACAGCGTGATCAGAGAAGGATTTTTGAATATGACAAAAATGCTGGCGCTAGTGTCGTTTCCTCTGTTAATCGGGCTTGTGTCTGTGTCAGACGCCTTTATCGCAGCGGTATTTGGAGAAAAATGGCTTGCTGCTGTTCCGGTTCTAAATGTTTTGGCCATTGTCGGGATACTTCGAGTACTCATGAATCCAAATGGATCTGTACTTCTTGCTAAAGGAAGAGCGGACTTAGCGTTTTATTGGGATTCCGGTGTGCTGCTGCTTTACGGTTTGTCACTGTTTGCAGCTGTACAAACGGGAAATCTGCAGACAGTCGCATGGGTATATGCCATCATCAGCGTTTTCAATTTCCTGATCGGGCGCTGGCTCCTGTCATATGTCATTAAGCTTAACCTTTCGGCTTATTTCCAGTCTATTATGAAGCCGTTTCTGATCACAGCCGCGATGGGCATCATCGCGTTTGGTGTAAGTCTAGGTACAGAACACTTCAGTCTGCAGGCAGAAATGCGACTGGCCATTTCAGTGGCGGCCGGGGCGCTGTGCTATCTCTTTCTTTTGGTAAAAGCGTACCCTCAAACGAAAAGCAAACTACTAAGAAAAGGACGTTTGTCATGAAGATTTTGTGGATCACAAGCGTATATCCGAGCAGTCTGAAACCCGGTGAGGGTGTGTTTCATGAGACTCAGGTGCAAGAGCTGCAAAAACTCGGGCTAGATATCACCGTGATATGCCCAAGGCCTTTTCATTCGGCCCCTGTCCGCATGCTGAAAAAGGCATATCGAAAAAAGGATGCCAGACCGGAGTATGAGATTAGGAAGGGGGTACCGGTTCACCGGCCTTTCTATCGAGCAGTTCCCGGCCAGCTGAAGTGGGCTCAGCCTCACCGGAGAATCGCATCAGCCGTTTTAAAAACGATGAAACAGCGCGACATACATCCGGATCTGATCCATGCGCATTTTGCCATGCCATCGGGCGGGGCTGCGGCAGTCGTGTCGGAGTCAGAGCGAATTCCTTATGTTCTGACCTTGCACGGCAGTGATGTGAATGTCTATCCGCATTACAGCAAAGGGGCGTTTAAAGCTTTCAATCGTGCGGTTGGTTCCGCGTCAGCCGTTTTAGCAGTCAGCCACAAGCTCCAGGAAGAAACCAAAACGCTTTCCGGCTTTGACAGCTCGGTTCTGCCGATCGGCATACAGCTGAGCCGCTTTCAGGAGAATGAGCAAACAAAAGAAGAAATCAGAAAAAAACTCGGGCTTCCGCTCGATCAGCGTCTGGCGGTCTATGTGGGACGGCTCGTCAGGGAGAAAGGCATTTTTGAACTGTCTGAAGCCATCGAATCGTTGAAGGAACCTCCTAAGGCAGTCTTTGTCGGGGATGGTCCTGCAAAATCATTGCTGATCCAGAAGGGACATATCGTCACAGGTCAAGTGCCCAATCATAAGGTAAGAGACTATTTGCTTGCGGCAGACATGTTCGTGCTTCCTTCTTACAGTGAGGGGATGCCGACTGTCGTGATTGAGGCGCTGGCGCTAAGAGTTCCTGTCATCTGTACAGATGTTGGCGGTGTGGCATCATTATTCGGAAAGCATCAGCATTTGCTGATTAAACCGAAATCTGCTCAAGCCTTGGCGGAAGCGATCACTCTGTACGAACATGAGCAAATATGGAAACCGGAAGTTGCAGATGATTTGTATGAAATCGTGCAGGCGCAATTTGACGCCGGAAAAAATGCCAAGGCCTTGCATCATCAGTATCAGACGGTCATGAAAACGTCCGTTTAATCGTAAGAAACTGCGACCAATATAAATAAGAAGGTAATTTTACAGGAGAGGGATGAGCGCTGTGAAAAAAATAGCTGTAATTGGAACAGGTTATGTAGGACTCGTGTCAGGCACTTGCTTTGCGGAGATCGGCAATAAAGTTGTTTGCTGTGATATCGATGAATCAAAAATCAGAAGTCTGAAAAATGGAGTAATCCCGATCTATGAGCCAGGGCTTGCAGACTTAGTTGAAAAAAATGTGCTGGATCAGCGTCTGTCCTTTACTAATGATATCCCGTCCGCCATTCGGGCGTCAGACATTATTTATATTGCAGTCGGAACTCCGATGTCAAAAACAGGTGAAGCTGATTTAACGTACGTCAAAGCGGCGGCGAAAACAATCGGTGAGCACCTCAACGGCTACAAAATTATCGTAAATAAAAGCACAGTCCCGGTCGGAACAGGAAAACTGGTTCAATCAATCGTTCAAAAAGCTTCAAAGGGAAGATACTCATTTGATGTTGTATCTAATCCTGAATTCCTTCGGGAGGGCTCAGCGATTCATGACACGATGAATATGGAGCGTGCCGTGATTGGCTCAACAAGTCATAAAGCCGCTGCCATCATTGAGGATCTGCACCAGCCTTTCCACGCTCCTGTCATTAAAACAAACTTAGAAAGTGCAGAAATGATTAAATATGCCGCGAATGCGTTTCTGGCGACAAAGATTTCCTTTATCAACGATATCGCAAACATTTGTGAGCGAGTCGGCGCAGATGTTTCAAAAGTTGCTGATGGCGTGGGGCTTGACAGCCGTATCGGCAGAAAGTTCCTAAAAGCGGGTATTGGGTTTGGCGGCTCCTGTTTTCCTAAGGATACAACCGCACTGCTTCAAATCGCAAAATCGGCCGGCTATCCATTTAAGCTTATAGAAGCTGTCATTGAAACGAACGAAAAGCAGCGCGTTCATATTGTAGATAAACTCTTAACTGTTATGGGAAGCATCAAAGGAAGAACCATTTCCGTTCTCGGATTGGCCTTCAAGCCAAATACAAACGATGTGAGATCCGCTCCTGCTCTAGATATTATCCCGATGCTGCAGCAGCTGGGCGCACATGTAAAAGCATACGATCCGATTGCTATTCCTGAAGCCTCAGAGATCCTTGGCGAACAGGTCGAGTATTACACAGATGTGTATGATGCGATTGAGGACACTGATGCATGCCTGATCTTAACGGATTGGCCGGAAGTGAAAGAAATGGAGCTTGTAAAAGTGAAAACTCTCTTAAAACAGCCGATCATCATCGACGGCAGAAATTTATTTTCACTTGAAGAGATGCAGGCAGCCGGATACATTTATCACTCCATCGGCCGTCCTGCTGTTCGGGGAGCGGAGCCTTCTGACAAGTATTTTCCGGGCTTGCCGCTCGAGGAATTGGCTAAAGACTTGGGGAGCGTCAACCTATAAAAAGAAAAAGTGTTACTTGGTTAAAGCTGCTGGCTGCTTAGGCTCGGCCGCCGGCTCCTGAAACATCAGGAAAGGGGTTAAACATGTGAGTATCAAACGTTCAGCGGTCCATACGCTTTCGTTACTGGCCGCTGCCATATTTGGAGTCGTCCTATTGCTGGGAGCCATCCGTACAGATATAGGTTTAATACAGATGGCTGCCGTGCTTGCGGTGTTGGCAATTGGTCTGTTTGTACTGACGCTTGCAACCGCATTTACAACAAAAGAACGGCTCTTTATGGCTGTAATCTATATTTTGATCGCCTGCACTTTTTTAAATAATGCATTTTTCGCGATTCATCTTGGATTTTTCAGTTTGTTTCTTTACAGGCTTCTGCTCATTGCAGCGGGGTGCCTCCATGTGATCGGTGTGGTGCGGAATCGAACACATATTGAAAGATGGAACGGACTGCAAGTGAAAGGGATTTTGCTCTTTTTCGCTTTTTGGTTTATATACGGCCTTGTTTCTCTGCTGTGGGCCAAATCGGTGACAGCCGGCATCAAATATTTGGCCTTGTTGGCAATGGGAATTTTCTTCATTTACCTCATTGTCATGTACGTGCAAAAAATGGAGCGGCTCATGGTTGTTTATACCATTTGGCTGGTGATGACAGTATTCCTGATGATCATTGGTTTTTACAATCATATGACCCATCATCATCTCCCGAGTTCAACGCTATACAGCGGACCGGAATATAAGCAGCATTATCCGACATCGGTCTTTTTTAATCAAAATGACTTTGCAACATTTTTATCGATCAGCTTCTTTTTTTACATTACATTGGTGAAAAACATAAAGAATGGATACATCAAGGCGATTGGCCTTTTGCTCTCGCTCTGTGCGTTGTATTTAATTTTTGCTACCGGTTCAAGAGCCAGCCTTCTGGGCATTTTTGCCGGCGCTGCTGTCTACATCTTCATTGTATTGCCGCCTGTTCTAAAGAAAATGGCCATTTGGCTGTCTGCGGCAGGAATCACCATTTTTGCAGTTCTCTTCGCTGGCCGAATTTATTCAAAGTTTTGGGAGCTGTTTCTGGCACCGCAGACGCTGCATTCATTTCATGACATGCTTCCGTCAAATGTGGCCCGGGCCAATCTGCTGAAAAACGCATGGCACTTTTTCCTTGATTCATACGGATTCGGAGTCGGAGCAGGGAATGTATCCTATTATCTTGAGCATCATGCTTTATATGATACTGACAACGTGACAGAGGTGCACAACTGGCTTGTTGAAATCCTTGCTAACTTTGGCTTGTTCATCATGCTGGGATATCTGGCCGTTTATGCTTACCTCATTTGGGTGCTTTACAAATTTCATGAAAGAAAATTGGGAAATCAGTCAAAACTGATCACAGAAGGGCTTATTACGGCACTGGTCAGTTTCCTGGTATCCAGTATCAGCCCAAGTTCTGTTTCAAATTTATTTTTCCATTGGGTGTTTCTGGCGCTCGTCATCGCCGCCGTGAATGTGTTAAGGCGATCCAGACAGATGCCTGAACCGCTGTACAGATAAACTGACTACAAAAAGCAGGGAGACTTATATGAACGATATATTGATAAGAATAGCCCGGCGTATTAAAAAAAATATCATTTGGATCATAGCAGTGCCAATTATATTAGGTGCGGCCGGTTATATCCTGCCGTCACAGATCGCTGATCAAAAGAGCTATACAGCCGAGGACACTTTGGCTGTGGGGAGCTATGATCATCCGGTTTATAACAGTACAGAGGAGATTCCGCTTCTGCTCAAGAGTGACTCTTTTTTGAAGGAGGCGCTTCCTGACGAAAAGGATGAAGATTTGGCAGAGATCAAAGAGAAGCTTACCATCAAAACGGAATCTAAATCTTTACTGACCTTGAGCTATAGCGACGAGGATAAGGATAGAACGGAATCCATCTTAAACGGCATTACCTCCGCCTTTCTCAAAAACGATCAAAAGCTGTATTCAGAAAGAGAAGCCGTCATCCGCCGCAGCATAGATGCACTCGAAGGTGAGACGGTAAGCGAGGATTCCAAAGTGGATAAAGAGAGATTTTTGTATGAGCTGAAAAACACGCAGCTTAATCTGAAACCGGCCAGTGTCACTGATTCTGAAACCGTAAGTGAGGCAGCAGGCGGCGGAATGTCCCCGAAAAAGAAAGCGGTTCTTGGCGTTATGATCGGCCTCACGATTGCCTTTATGTTCGTTGTCATTCCTGAATTTTTTAGGGAATCCTTTTAAAACCATACGATGGAGATGTGATCATGACCAATTGGAAACCTCTCGTATCTGTCATTACACCTTCTTATAATGCGCGTGACTATATTGAAGACACGATTCATTCAGTGTTAGATCAGAGCCATTCTCATTGGGAAATGATTATCGTGGATGATTGCTCAACGGACGGGACACGCGACATTTTAAAGCAGTATGAAAAAATAGATGAAAGAATTCATGTCGTGTATCTGGAAGAGAACAGCGGAGCTGCGGTTGCTCGAAACAAAGCATTGGAGCGCGCTCAAGGACGTTATGTAGCATTTTTGGACAGTGATGACAAATGGAGAAAAGACAAACTGGAAAAGCAGCTTGATTTTATGATGGAGCGTTCCTGTGCGTTTTCTTTTACAGGCTACAGCTTAATGGCGCAGGACGGAACCCCGCTCGATAAATTTATTCATGCACCGGAAAGTCTGACGTACGATGACGCTCTGAAAAATACGATTATCGGCTGCTTGACCGTGATGATTGACAGGGAGCAAACGGGACAGATCCAAATGCCGAATATTAGAACGAGACAGGACTTGGCCACATGGCTGTCTCTTTTGAAAAAAGGATTTACCGCCTATGGAATGAATGAATGCCTAGCTGAATATCGGCTTGTAGATAACTCGATATCCAGCAACAAATGGAAGGCTGCGAAAAAAACGTGGTTTGTCTACAGGGAGATCGAACGGCTTCATTTCATCAAAGCCACATGGTGTTTTGTTCAATATGCAAAAAACGCGGTGAAAAAAAGATTATAGCCGCAGACAGAGAGAAAAGGTGATGAAGGTGGAAACAAAAGAAGCAATCATTCATGTCATCGTTGCCACTGCTGAATGGGGAAAAGACAAATTGAGATACAGAAGGCACCGGCTGGCAGAATTTTTAGCCGCTCAGGAGGAAACGAAGGAAGTCATTTGGGTGTGTCCGGCTCCGCGCCCCCAAGGAAATGAATTTCAGCAAGTTCATTCAGGCATCAGGCAATTTGCTGTCAAAGACCTGCTGGAGAAAAAAATGTTTCGTTTCGGACGATATACAGATGTCTTTTACAGGCATAAGCTCAAACCTTTACTTGATGAGCTGACATCTGCTTCTGCAAACGGTGAACGCTGCTGTTTATGGTACACGTTCCCTGGATTCCCGCTGCTGTCTTCGCTGTATCCCTGGGATCAGGTCATTTATGATTGCAGTGATTTATGGGCAGCGCCGATCAGCGGCCGTTCAAATCTGCTGTCTGAGTTCCGGCGAAAAGTCATTAAATCGGCGGAGCTGAGAATTATAGACCGTGCAGATTCCATTACCTGCTCATCGGATTATCTTCACAAAGAAGTAGACAAAAAACTGACAGCAGGACGAGAAAAGGTTCATACAGTCGAAAACGGTGTTGAATATGAGCTGTTTTCTGCAAATAAACAAGCTCCCGATCGCAGCATATTGCAGGGAAGAGAAGGAACAGTATTAGGTTTTATCGGCGGGATCAAACCTAAACTCGATTTTAGAATGATTGAAGAAGCTGCGCTGCAAAAGCCTGATTGGACATTTTTATGGGTTGGTCCGGATGCCACCAACGGCGATGTCTCGTTTCAAGAGCTTCTGAGGCTTCCCAATGTCATATGGACCGGCCCGGCAGATCCAAAAGAAGTTCCGCATTATATGGAACTTATCGATATCGGTATCATGCCATATAAAAAATCATCGTATAATCAAGCTGTGTTTCCGCTGAAACTATTTGAATTTTTGGCGGCTGGAAAGCCTGTCGTCGGCTCTAATCTTCCGTCAACCTCAAAAATGAAACAGCCGTATGTATACGAATATGTAGAAGGCGATCATCCGATTGATTTTATAGTTGCTTGCGAAAAAGTGCTCAGTCACAACGAAGATGAAACGTATAAAGAAGTGCGCCGAAACATTGCCCGCGCGCAAGATTGGAATTGCTTATTTAAACAAATCATGAAATATACAGGGATTCAAAAACATGCGTAGTCCTATAAATTGGGATGCGCGTTTTTTGATTATACGTGTTTCTTTTTGATGAAGCTTGTTATAATAACTAAGGAGAAGGTATAATGGAAGAAACGGTTCTCTATATAAATAAAGACTTCATTTAATTCCAAAGGAGACTTCTTTATGCTTGACGAACGCATGATTCGCATTGTTGTTGCGTTTATTGTCTCGCTGCTTACAGTTTTAATCATAACCCCAATCGTAAAAAGGATTGCGATTAAAATAGGTGCAGTTGACCAGCCCAGCAATCGAAAAGTACACGACAAAATCATGCCCCGGATGGGCGGGCTGGCCATATTTATCGGGGTGGTTGCAGGCGTGCTTGCATCCGGTATATACACAGAAACAAGAATGACGGCTATTACAGTCGGAGCATTCATCATTATTGTGTTGGGTATTCTTGACGATAAATATCAATTAAGTGCAAAAGTTAAGTTTTTGATTCAATTAGGTGTAGCCATTATGATTGTAAGCACTGGCTTAAAAATGGACTTTTTCTCAGTACCTTTTTTAACAGAACGATTTGAGTTAGGATGGATGGCATATCCGCTGACAGTTTTATGGATTGTCGGCATCACAAACGCGATTAACCTGATTGACGGATTAGATGGTCTTGCCGCAGGTCTCTCTGTTATCGGCCTGTCAACAATTGCCGTCATGGCGCTATCGGGCGGAAAAGTATTGATTCTGTCACTCTCATTGGTTGTGATCGCCAGTACGCTTGGATTTTTGTTTTACAACTTCCACCCAGCAAAAATTTTTATGGGTGATACAGGTTCACTTTTTTTAGGGTATAGTATTTCGATTCTTTCATTATTAGGCTTGTATAAAAGCGTAACATTGTTCAGTATCGTTATCCCGATTATTATATTGGGCGTACCGATTTTTGATACAACATTTGCAATCATCAGGAGAATATTAAACAAACAGCCGATTTCGGCGCCAGATAAGTCGCATATCCACCACAGACTGATGGCCTTTGGCCTTTCACATCGGATGTCAGTCATTGTGATTTATCTAATTGGATTTATTTTCAGCATAAGTGCAATTGTACTTAAAAGTGCCACAATCTGGCTTTCTTTGTTTATTATCTTCATTTTAATTATTTTTATGCAGATTATTGCAGAAGTGACAGGACTTGTGAATGAAAAATTTAAGCCGTTTACGAAATTTTATAAACGGCTGTTGAAAAGGAATTAAAAACTCCGGCTGAATTGCCGGAGTTTTTTTCTGCACAAAAAAACCCGATCCTCTAAAGGACCGGGGTTTTTTTAATAGGATGAATCAGTTGTTGAATTCGTTGTACTGTTTGAGCTTGTGCTGCTGTCATTCGAATAGCTGCTTCCGCTCGTCGTACCGTCTGTTGTGCTTTCTTCCGTGCTAGTGCCGTATGTTGAACTTCCGGTACCGGAAGTGTCAGTGCTGCTTGTATCTGGAGTATAATCTAAATGCTCTTGGAGCGTTTGTCTGACTTTCTCCAGATTTGTGGCATCCGGTTCAAAATAATACGTGTTGCTAGGCCCTAGATACAAATCAGATCCTGTAATGCTCAAAGTGTCGATTTTCTTGCTGGTAAAGCCGCTGTAAATCTGCTGCAGCGCTAAACCTTCAGTAATGCGAATATTGGTTTCAACGTTCTCGCTGGCTTTTTCTGCGATTTTATCAATCTTAGCAATGTTGCTTGCACTTGACATTCGGTCAATCAGTGCATTTAAAATTTGTTTCTGTCTGTCATTACGGCCGAAGTCTCCGCGTTTATCCTGTTTTCTCATGCGGGCATACGCCAAGGCTTCTTCACCGTTTAAGTGCATCTCGCCTTTTTTGAAGTAGATCCGTTTACTTTCGTCTACGTCACTTTTTTCATCGAAATCGAAAGGCACATCTACATCAATACCGCCAACTTCATTAATTACATCTTTAAATCCGTCAAAATCAACTGTGACATATTTATCGATCGGGATTTGCAAGAAGTTTTCAACGGTTTCAACTGTCTCATCTTTTCCGCCTTTGCTGTAAGCGGCATTAATCTTTGTTTTGCTTCCGGTTGTGTCACTGGCTAATTGCACCCGTGTATCACGCGGAATGCTCAGCATTTTCATGGTTTTATTTTTGGGATCAAGGGTAACTACAATAAGAGAGTCTGATCTCCCTTTTTGTCCTTTGGTCGCGTAATCCTCTATTCCCATAAATAAAATAGAAAACGGTTTTTTCTTCATATCTACAACTTCGCTGCGAAGATTTGATTTATTTCCGCGGGAAAGAGCATCGTATGAATCATCCGCAGCGCTAATGGTTTTATAAAGTTTATATCCTCCAAGCCCAACGACTACCAATAATGCAAGGGCGAACAATAACACAATTCTTTTTAAGATTTTCCTGCGTTTGCTCTTTTTCTTTTTTCGCACACGCACTCTAACGCGTTCAGCCATTATTCAGTCTCCTTTAAGTGATTGACGGCTTTTTCAAGATACGTCAACTCTCCCTCTTTAATAACACTTTTTCCATTTGTCAGTTCTGTCATCCACTCAGAAAATGCGTTTGTATCTTTTTCTTCCACGTATGTTTCGAATTCAACATTTTCCGCATAATGGATTTCCTTTAACAGAAATTGTGATTCTCTTAATTCATTTTCAATCTTGCCAAGCCAAGTGTAATCTGCGGAAGTATGCATGACCCGCATAAGTTTCCGTTCTACAACACCTATATGATTTAATCCTTCAGACACTGATTTCCCATAAGCGCGAATTAATCCGCCGGCCCCAAGTTTAATGCCTCCGAAGTATCGTGTAACGACGGCGCAGGTGTCCTTAAGTCCGCGTTTTTTTAATACCTCGAGCATCGGCACTCCCGCTGTACCGCTTGGTTCTCCATCATCATTGGCTTTTTGGATATGATCGTTCTCGCCAATTACGTAAGCCGAGCAATTATGAGTCGCATTCCAGTGCTGTTTCTTTATTTTCTGTATAAATTCCTGTGCCTCTTGTTCGGTAGAAACACGGCTTAAATGACAGATAAAACGCGATTTTTCTATAACTATCTCGTGTTCTCCTGCTTCTTTCACAGTAAAATAGCTGTGCAGCATGCTTGCTGACCCTCCTGCTAAGCATAAAAGACTGTCTATACAAATTCGTACAGTCTTTAGAATTTTTGTGCGTATTTTGTTATCATAAAGAGTAAGAAGGTATATAAAATTGTTTTTTTCTAGAATATACGCATTCTTTCATTATAATTCGACACAATTTGCAGATCAATTACATTTATAATAAAAATATATGACAACGCCGTGACGGAGGGAAATTATGAATAAAACAAAGATGGATTCCAAAGTGCTGGATTCTATTTTGATGAAGATGCTGAAAACCGTTGACGGGAGCAAGGACGAGGTTTTTCAAATCGGGGAGCAGTCACGCCAGCAGTATGAACAGCTGGTTGAAGAACTGAAACAAATTAAACAGCAGGTGTATGAAGTTATCGAGCTTGGCGATAAACTTGAAGTGCAAACCCGCCATGCGAGAAACCGTTTATCCGAGGTCAGCCGCAATTTTCATAGATTCAGTGAAGAAGAAATCCGCAATGCTTACGAAAAAGCCCATAAGCTGCAGGTAGAATTGACGATGATCCAGCAGCGTGAGAAGCAACTGCGAGAACGCCGGGATGATTTAGAACGCAGATTGTTAGGCCTTCAGGAAATCATTGAGCGGTCTGAATCGTTAGTCAGCCAAATTACAGTTGTGCTCAATTACTTGAATCAGGATTTGCGCGAGGTGGGACTGCTGCTTGCTGATGCTCAGGCAAAACAAGATTTCGGCTTAAGAATTATTGAGGCGCAGGAAGAAGAGCGAAAAAGAGTCTCCAGAGAAATTCATGACGGACCTGCTCAAATGCTGGCAAATGTTATGATGAGATCAGAATTAATCGAGCGGATTTTCCGTGACCGGGGTGCTGAGGACGGATTCCAAGAAATTAAAAATCTCCGTCAAAATGTGCGGAATGCCCTTTACGAAGTGAGAAGGATTATATATGATTTAAGACCGATGGCCCTTGATGACCTAGGCCTGATTCCAACTTTAAGAAAATATCTATATACAACCGAGGAATATAACGGGAAGGTCAAAATACATTTTCAGTGCATCGGTGAAACAGAGGATAAGCGCCTAGCGCCCCAGTTTGAAGTTGCGCTCTTCAGGCTTGCACAGGAAGCTGTGTCTAATGCGCTAAAGCATTCTGAATCTGAAGAAATTACAGTCAAAGTTGAGATCACAAAGGATTTTGTGATTTTAATGATAAAAGATAACGGTAAAGGGTTCGACCTGAAGGAAGCGAAAGAGAAGAAAAACAAATCATTCGGCTTGCTGGGCATGAAAGAAAGAGTAGATTTATTGGAAGGAACCATGACAATAGATTCGAAAATAGGTCTTGGGACATTTATTATGATTAAGGTTCCGTTATCTCTTTGACTATGATTTGTAAAATAGAGCCAAAAGGCATATTGACCGAATGCTAGGGTATATAGAACAATAATACAAGGAGGCGTGGCTTGTGACTAAAGTAAACATTGTTATTATCGACGACCATCAGTTATTTCGTGAAGGTGTAAAACGGATATTGGATTTTGAACCTACCTTTGAAGTGGTAGCCGAAGGTGACGACGGAGACGAAGCGGCTCGCATTGTAGAGCACTATCATCCTGATGTTGTGATCATGGATATCAATATGCCAAACGTAAATGGTGTGGAAGCTACAAAACAGCTTGTAGAGCTGTATCCTGAATCTAAAGTAATTATTCTATCAATTCACGATGACGAAAATTATGTAACACATGCCCTGAAAACAGGCGCAAGAGGTTATCTGCTGAAAGAGATGGATGCTGATACATTAATTGAAGCGGTTAAAGTAGTTGCCGAGGGTGGTTCTTACCTTCATCCGAAGGTTACTCACAACCTCGTTAACGAATTCCGCCGTCTTGCAACAAGCGGAGTTTCCGCACATCCTCAGCATGAGGTTTACCCTGAGATCCGCAGACCATTACATATTTTAACTAGGCGGGAATGTGAAGTGCTGCAGATGCTTGCAGACGGAAAAAGCAACCGCGGTATTGGTGAATCATTGTTTATTAGTGAGAAAACCGTGAAAAACCATGTGAGCAATATTTTACAAAAAATGAATGTGAACGACCGGACGCAAGCCGTTGTGGTCGCCATTAAAAATGGCTGGGTAGAAATGAGATAGTATAAAAAAAGACTTGCCTTTTACTAGGCAGGTCTTTTTTTAGGCTGCCGTTTCCCTTACAATAGAGTTATAAAGCAATAAGGCAGGTATCGAAGCTATGAATATTGCAGTAGTAACAGACAGCACAGCATATATTCCGAAAGAAATGCGTGAACAACATCAGATACATATGATCCCCCTTCAGGTTGTTTTTGGGGAAGAAACTTACCGTGAAGAAATCGAACTGGACTGGAAAAGCTTTTACGAAGAAGTTAAAAAACATAATGAGCTTCCGACGACTTCTCAGCCGCCAATCGGCGAGCTGGTTGCTTTGTATGAAGAGCTTGGCAAGACTTATGAAGCGGTCATCAGTATCCATCTTTCCAGCGGGATCAGCGGTACGTTCAGCAGTGCAGCAGCGGCTGACACTATGGTCGACAATATTGACGTGTATCCATTTGACTCAGAGATCAGCTGTTTGGCTCAAGGCTTTTATGCTCTTAAAGCTGCTGAATTAATCAAAAATGGAGCATCATCGCCGGAAGATATTATAAAAGAATTGGAAGAAATGAAAAAAACAGTTCGGGCGTATTTTATGGTAGATGATTTAGCCCACCTTCAGCGGGGCGGACGATTAAGCAGCGCCCAAGCCTTCATTGGGAGTCTTCTAAAGGTAAAGCCTATTCTTCATTTTGACAATAAGGTAATTGTGCCTTTTGAAAAGATTCGCACACGTAAAAAAGCAATTTCGCGAATTTATGAGCTTTTAGACGAAGATGCGAGTAAAGGATTGCCTATGCGTGCTGCTGTTATCCACGCTAATCGAGAAGAAGAAGCGGCGAAAATCATTGAAGAGCTTTCTGCAAAATATCCTCATGTTGAATTTTATAACAGCTATTTTGGCGCGGTAATCGGCACTCATTTGGGTGAGGGCGCGCTAGGAATTTGCTGGTGTTTTAAATAATGCAAAATCTCCGTTTTAGCAGCGGAGATTTTTTTATATTCTTATTTTGATTGCTGGACAGAAAATATTCATTCAGGCATACTGTCTCGAAAGGAGGCGGTGCTATGCTGATTGTGCCAGCTGAAAAGAACATTTCTTTCTCAAAAGAATTGCAGCAGACGCTTCAAAGCCGTCAGTTGCTCAGAACTGAACTCCCATTTTCCGATGAGATGATTGAATGGCATATCAAAAATGGCTATATCGCCGCTCAAAACTCTATATCCATAAATAAACGGGGGTATAGATGTAATAGGTGCGGCCAAAATGACCAGCGGTATTTTTCTTTTTATCATTCATCTGGAAAGAATCAGCTGTATTGCCGTTCTTGTGTCATGATGGGCAGAGTGAGTGAAGATGTTCCTTTATATTCATGGATAGAGGAGGATGAACCCAATTGGCAGCCTATCAAGCTTACGTGGAATGGCCAGCTCTCAAGCGGACAGCAAAAAGCTGCCAATGTCTTAATTGAGGCCATATCAAAAAAAGAAGAGCTCCTCATCTGGGCGGTTTGCGGTGCTGGCAAAACAGAGATGCTATTCCCCGGTATAGAATCCGCGTTAAATCAAGGACTGCGTGTTTGTATTGCGACACCCCGCACCGATGTTGTATTAGAGCTAGCTCCGAGACTCAAGGCTGCCTTTCAGGGTGCTGACATTTCAGCGCTTTATGGAGGAAGCGAGGACAAAGGGCGGTTATCTCCGCTTATGATTTCCACAACACATCAGCTTTTGCGATATAAAGACGCATTTGACGTTATGATCGTTGATGAAGTTGATGCTTTTCCGTATTCTGCTGATCAAACTCTTCAATTCGCTGTTCAAAAAGCAAGAAAGAAAAACAGCACTCTTGTTTACTTAAGTGCAACACCCCCTAAAGAATTAAAAAGAAAAACACTGAACGGACAGCTACACTCAGTTCGGATTCCAGCAAGACACCACAAAAAACCTTTGCCAGAACCGCGCTTTGTATGGTGCGGAAACTGGAAAAAGAAATTAAACCGAAACAAAGTTCCGTTAGCTGTAAAAAGATGGATAGCGTTTCATGTGAAAGAAGGGAGGCCTGTTTTTTTATTTGTTCCCTCCGTTTCTGTTATGGAAAAGGCAGCTTCCTGCTTTAAAGATGTCAATTGCCGAACAGCGTTTGTGCATGCGGAAGATAAGCACAGAAAAGAAAAAGTACAGCAGTTCAGAGACGGTCAGCTTGATCTCTTAATCACAACAACAATATTAGAAAGAGGCGTTACGGTTCCCAAGGTGCAGACAGGTGTATTAGGTGCGGAATCGCCTATCTTTACGGAAAGCGCACTTGTTCAAATCGCAGGAAGAACCGGGCGTCATAAAGAGCATGCGGATGGTGATGTCATTTTCTTTCACTACGGAAAAACTAAGAGTATGCTGGATGCAAGAAAGCATATAAAAGAAATGAATGACTTGGCAGCAAAAAATGAATGAACAGACTAGTCATTATTTGAAAACATGGTACAGTATACTCATATAACCACGATGAGGAGCTGTAAAAATGCTTGTCAATTCAAAAGAAATCGTAATGAAAGAACTGCTCGATCGATATATGGACCAGCTTCATATGACTTGCACTTGCCAAGTATGTAAAAACGATGTATTGGCACTTTCTTTAAACAAAGTAAAGCCATCCTATGTCACTGATCTTAAAAAGATCGCATATACGAAAGCTGAGCTGGTAGATAAACAAAAAAACACGGCTATGCTTGTAATTTTGGCTGAATCTGCTGCTGTGGTATCAGAGAGTCCAAGCGATTTATGCCAAACGAAGCAGGAGGAGGCATTCATAAACTGATTTGTCTATTGTGCGATTCACAATTTTCTCAAGCTGTTACATGGAGCGCCCTTTTTTTATTAAAGCCTGACGAAAAGGTCTGTCATTCCTGCAGAAGCAAATTTAAGAAAATCACAGGACAAATCTGCACCTTGTGCGGCAGACCTCAATCCGTTCATGCGGTATGCAGAGATTGCAAGGTGTGGAAATCAAGGGTCAGTGCCAGTTTGCTGCTCCGCCAAAACCGTTCAGTTTACACATATAATGAAAGAATGAAAGAAACGCTTTCCCGTTTTAAATTTAGAGGAGATGCAGAAATCATAAATGCATTTAAAAGTGATTTTTCTTCAACCTTCTCAGAGGTTTACCCCGATAAGCATTTTGTTCTCGTTCCTATTCCGCTGAGCAAGGAACGGGAAGAAGAGCGCGGATTTAACCAGGCGCAGCTCCTGGCAGAATGCTTAGATCGGCCTATCCACCATCCCCTTATCCGCCTGAATAATGAGAAACAGTCTAAGAAAAAGAAAACAGAACGCCTGCTTTCGGAGCGTATTTTTGATACAAAAAACAACTCAACCGAAGGTATGAATATCATTTTAATAGACGATCTTTATACAACAGGCGCCACTTTGCATTTTGCAGCCCGCTGTTTATTAGAGAAAGGAAAAGCCCGTTCAGTGGCATCTTTTACCTTGATCAGAAGCTAAATGATTCTGTTTTTATGCCGATATAATCACTAGAAATTAACACAGGCATATTATCGAATAAGGAGAAAAAAGATGGGAGAACTGGCGAATTGTCCGAAATGCAATGCTTTATTTTTAAAAACAAAGCTGCAAACCGTATGTCAGGCGTGTATTAAGGAAGAAGAAAAATCATTTGAGATTGTATATAAGTTTTTAAGGAAACAGGAAAACAGGCAATCAACTTTGAGCCGCATAACCGAGGAAACAGGTGTAGAAGAAGAGCTGATATTGAAATTCATCAGACAAAAACGCATTCAAATCACTCATCTTCCCAATTTGGCATACCCTTGTGAAAGGTGCGGGACATCGATTCGGGAAGGCAAGTTCTGCAAGGCTTGTCAGTCCGATTTAAAGGCTCAAATGGATCATTTGGACCACGAGAACGCACTGAAAACAGAGAGAGAAAATAGTAAAAAAGACACATACTATGCCTATAATACCAAAAACAACTGATTCCCTAAACTAACTGAAAACGCAGTCGATAAAAGGGTTAGATTGTTTAAAGACTGCAACGGAAAGCGAGAGGAATCCTATGAAAATCAATCAATTTGGAACACAATCCGTTAATCCATACCAAAAAAATTATGAAAAGCAAGCGGTGCAAAAAACTGCTGCACAGCCTCAAGATAAAATTGAAATTTCATCACAGGCTAAAGAAATGCAAAATGCATCCGACGCAGTCACTGGTTCACGCCAGGAAAAAATTGCGCAGCTAAAAGCGCAAATTGAAAACGGGTCATACAAAGTAGACGCAAATCATGTAGCGAAAAATATGATTAATTTTTATAAAAAGCAATAAAAAAGGAGAAAGCCCATGTCAGCAAAGCCAATTATTGAACAATTGAAGCGACTTTGCGTTCTGCATGAACACCTGCTCATGCTGTCTGAGGAAAAGACGGAAGCGCTCAAAGGCGGTAAAACAAAAGAGCTTTCTAATATTTTGACAAAAGAGCAAAAATATATTCAAGCAATCGGACAGACAGAAGATGATCGGATCAAAGCAACTTCCGCCTTTCTCGGATACAGCGAAAATAACACCATTTCCGCATGTATCGCCAAAACCTCTGGCAGTGAAAAGGAAGAGCTGGAACAACTATATGAATCTCTTTCTAAAGTTCTCGGACGTCTGAAAGAAGTGAATGAGATGAATAGGCAGCTGACGAGAGACGCGCTGCAATTCATCTCTATTTCATACGATACGCTGGTTCCTAAGGAAAACAACTTCAATTATAGTAAATCAATTAAAGCTGAGCTTCCGAAGAGCAGCCGAATGAAACTATTTGATTCAAAAGCTTAGCAGAAAGGAATTCAGAATATGACATCTACCTTTATGGGGCTTGAAACTGCAAGGCGGGCGTTAAGCGCTCAGCAGGCAGCGTTAAGCACTACTGCAAATAACGTGGCAAATGCCAATACTGATGGTTATACAAGACAGCGAGTCTCATTAGAGGCAACTGACTATTTCCCTGCTGTATCCAAAAACGCAGAAAAAACAGCAGGGCAAATGGGAACCGGTGTACAAGGGAAGTCAGTTGAGAGAATAAGAGATATCTTTCTTGACTACCAATACCGTCTTCAAAACAACAGTGCCGGATACTACGACACGAAAGCTAAAGCTCTGTCCCAAATGGAAGGCATCTTAAATGAGACGGATGACAGCGGCTTAAACAGTGTGCTCAATTCGTTTTGGAATTCCCTGCAGGAATTATCGAATAATACAAACGAAGACAGCGCGCGTTCTGTTGTTGCTCAAAAAGGGAAAGCTGTAGCAGAAACGTTTAATTATATTTCTGAATCACTTACAAATGTTCAATCGAACTTAAAAGCAGAGCTAGATACGACTGTGTTGGATGTCAATTCTCTGCTTTCTCAATTAAATAGTTTAAATAAACAAATTGCACAAGTAGAACCGGTCGGGCTTCTTCCGAATGGTTTATATGATCAGCGAGATTTGCTGATAGATAAATTATCCTCAATGGTTGATATCAAGGTCAGTTACAACAAATCAGGCGGGAATGCGCTTGCTTCTGCTGAAGGGACTGTTTCCATTGAAATCCTTGATAAGAATAAACAGTCTCTGGGAACTGTTTTGGACGGTAAAAATTACGAGGTTTCAGAACTTGCAGCCAACTATGATAATGAAACTGGGTTAGTATCAAGTATTTCAATCGGAGACACTGCTGTACAGGCTGAGTCATTCAGCAGTAAGGGATCCCTTTTAGGATTTATAGAGTCTTACGGGTATGTAACAGCAGACGGCCAAGAAAAGGGCATATACCCGGAAATGCTTTCTGACCTTGATAATATGGCGCTTGAATTCGCAAAAGCTTTTAATGAGGTGCACAGAAATGGTTTGACCAAGAGCGGCGAACAAGGCGGGGCCTTTTTTGATTTTACCAGCGGTGAAACTGCAAAAGGAGCAGCAGGCAAAATTAAAGTCGCTGACAGCATATTAGATTCAAAAGGCGCAAACATTGCTTTCTCACTGACTGGCGCAGCCAACGATAATTCAAATGCAACAAATTTAGCGAACGTTTTAACCGGTGATATAACCATTAATGGTAAAAAAACAAGTGTGTTAGATTACTATGCAGGACTGATTGGCGAGCTTGGAATTAAAGCACAAGAAGCTAATCGCCTGGCGTCTAATACAGAAACACAGCTGAATGATGCTGACATAAACCGTCAGCAAATGAGTGCTGTTTCTTTAGACGAAGAAATGACGAATATGATTCAATTCCAACACGCATACAATGCTGCTGCGAGAATGGTCACTTTACAAGACGAAATACTCGATAAAGTGATCAATGGCATGGGTGTCGGAGGAAGGTAGGTAGATCAAATGAGAGTAACACAAGGCATGATTCAGCAAAACTCATTGAGATATATCGGTTCAAGCTACTCGAAGCTGGATAAACTTCAATCACAGATTTCATCAGGGAAAAAAATCTCAAAAGCGTCCGACGATCCTGTAGTAGCAATGAAAAGCTTAAAATATAATACGCAATTGTCTCAAGTGCAGCAATATCAAAGTAATGCTTCTCAGGCCTTTACATGGCTCGAAAACACAGAGACGAACATTACTGAAGGAATTGACATTTTATCAAAAGTCAAAGAATTAGCTGTTCAAGCTCAAAATGACACAAATGGTGAAGCGGAGCGGCAAGCAATTGGTGTAGAAGTGAAGCAGTTAAAGGAACAGCTTTTAAATATTGCGAATACACAAGTGAACGGCAGATATATCTTTAATGGCACAAACTCAGACAAGCCTCCCGTTACAGATAACGGAGACGGAACTTTTACAATCTCTGATACTGCTGATGTCATTGTCAATATCTCTAATAATATGACATTAAAAGTGAATTCAGATCCAAAGTCAGCTTTTGGGGGCACTTCTGAAAGCGGACAGAATGTGTTTGAAATGCTTGACTCATTTGAGAAAGCACTTAGTTCAGGTTCACTAGATGGCATGGATAGCGTTTTAAATGATATTGATCAATTTTCTGAGGGCATGAGTGCTGAACGTTCTGATCTTGGAGCGAGGTATAATCGTCTTGAACTGATTAATACAAGACTCTCAGCTCAGGAAGAAACAGCTACAAAAGTGTTATCAGACAATGAAGATGTAGAACTGGAAGAAGTAATAACGGAATTTATTGCGCAGCAAAGCGTGCATAGGGCTACTCTGGCTGTAAATGCGCAAATTGTTCAGCCTACATTGATTGACTTTTTAAAGTAAGCGGCTCTCAGGAGTTCGCTTTTTTTTATAGTTTAGGAGGTAGAGTGATGCAAATTCCCAGATTGATTATGCATAGTGTTCAAGGGAAAATTGGTTTAACAACGACGCCTGCCAGCTTAAAAATGGAGCAGCCACAAGCCGATTTAGATATCGAACAGCCAAGCGCTGAAATGGAAATATCAGTGACACCTGGAAAACTCACGATTGACCAAACGCAAGCATGGGAAGAATTAGACAGAAAACATATATTCAAAAGAATCGAAGAAGCCGCCCAGCAAGGACATGAGGATGTCATGGAGGGAATAGCCCGCACTGCAGAAGAAGGGGACGAGCTTATGAGAATTGAAAATAAGGGGAACCCAATCGCTTCACAAGCAAAGAGGAACTCTGAGATGCACCAACTTCAATTAGGCGAAAATTATGCTCCTTCTCTTTCAAGGGTGAAAATACAATATACCCCGTCACAGCTTGATATTCAGATTACGCCGCGAAAGCCTGTTATTCAGGCTGAACCGCATAAACCAATTGTTGAATATACGCCGGGGAACGTTAAGGTTGACATGCTCCAATATCCTGATTTAAATATAGATGTAGAATACCCGAAAGAATAACTAGAAAAGTAAAAAGAAAAGGATCGTGAACAATGATCATTCATACTAAGTACCATGGCCAAATGAACGTAAAAGAAGAACAAATCATTCTTTTTGAAAACGGGATTCCAGGCTTTTTAGAAGAAAAACAGTTCGTCATTCTTCCGCTTTCAGAAGACTCTCCATTCGTGGCACTGCAGTCCGTCACTTCAGAAAATCTTGCGTTCATCGTTGTAAGTCCGTTCATCTTTTTTAAGAATTATGAGTTTGACCTTGATGAATCAACTGCTGAACTTTTGGATATCGATAATATTGAAGACGTAGAAGTCATGACAATCTTGACCATGGCAGAGCCATTCGAAAAATCTACTGCCAATTTATTGGCCCCCATTATTGTGAATCGCAAGAACATGATGGCTAAGCAAGTCGTTTTACACGACTCCTCATATACGACAAAACATCCGATTGGAGGAGAATCATGCTAGTTTTATCGCGGAAAATAAATGAAGCGATTCAAATAGGTGCTGATATTGAAGTAAAAGTGATTGCGGTTGAGGGTGATCAAGTGAAACTTGGAATTGAAGCCCCAAAGCATATTGATATTCACAGGAAAGAAATTTACTTGACCATTCAGGAAGAAAATAACCGTGCAGCAGCGTTATCCAGCGATGTGATCTCCGCATTATCCTCACAAAAAAAGTGAGGATTTTTTTATTTTTGTATTAACAAAATCAGAGACAATCCGATATTAATGATGTAGCCGGAAGGAGACGCAAAAGACTCCGCCAGTTACAAAAAAGTGAGGCACAAGGACGTGCCAAAAAACATATTCAGGGAGGAACAAAACAATGAGAATTAACCACAATATCGCAGCACTTAACACACTGAACCGTTTATCTTCAAACAACGGTGCAGCACAAAAGAACATGGAAAAACTTTCTTCAGGTCTTCGTATCAACCGTGCTGGAGATGACGCAGCAGGTCTTGCGATCTCTGAAAAAATGAGAGGACAAATCAGAGGTCTTGATATGGCTTCTAAAAACTCTCAAGACGGAATCTCTCTTATCCAAACAGCTGAGGGTGCATTGACTGAAACTCATGCGATCCTTCAACGTATGCGTGAACTTACTGTTCAAGCTGGTAACACTGGGACACAGCAACCTGAAGATTTAACTGCAATTAAAGATGAAATGGATGCTTTAACTGAAGAGATCGATGGTATCTCTCAACGTACTGAATTTAACGGAAAAAAACTTTTAGACGGTAGTGTAACAGCAGGATTTACATTCCAAATTGGTGCAAATGCTACCCAAAATATTAATGTTACAATTGGCAATATGGATGCAACAACTTTAGGAGTAAAAGGTATCGATGTGTCATCAGCTACTTTTAGTTTTGACACTGAGATCGCTAAAATCGATACTGCAATTACAAGTGTTTCAAGCCAACGTTCAAAACTTGGTGCGGTACAAAACCGTTTAGAGCACACAATCAACAACCTTGGTGCTTCTTCTGAAAACTTAACAGCTGCTGAGTCTCGTATCCGTGACGTTGACATGGCTAAAGAAATGAGCGAGTTCACAAAGAACAACATTCTTTCTCAAGCTTCTCAAGCTATGCTTGCTCAAGCGAACCAACAGCCTCAAAACGTACTTCAATTGTTACGTTAATTTTAAAAAGGACCTTGGCGTTTGCCAGGGTCTTTTACTTTATATTTCTAACTCCGAATCATTCCCCATGCTGTCACTAACTCATGATATAATAACCGGATTCTCCACGAACTTTTTATAAATGTATTTCCAAACAAGAAATCTAAAACGGATGAGTTTTTTTCCAAAAATATGTGTAATCTTATCTCGACTTAGTCGATATAAACGATAGATTGGGGCATAGGGGATGATCAATTGAATATTGAAAGGCTCACTACGTTACAACCTGTTTGGGATCGTTATGATACTCAAATACAGAATCAGAAAGATCATGAGAGTGAGGTTCCTGTTCATCAAGTTTCATATACCCGTCTTGCTGAAATGGTAGGGGAAATGAACAAGCTTTTGGAACCTTCGCAAGTTCACCTGAAGTTTGAGCTTCATGAGAAGTTAAATGAATACTTTGTAAAAGTAATAGAGGACTCTACAAATGAAGTCATCCGCGAAATACCGCCAAAACGGTGGCTTGATTTTTATGCGGCTATGACTGAATTTCTTGGATTATTTGTAGATGAAAAAAAGTAGATTAGGAGTGGTTTGAAATGGTCACGAGAATAACGGGTCTGGCGTCAGGAATGGATATAGATGATATCGTATCAAAGCTGATGCAGACAGAAAGAGCACCGCTTGATAAGCTGACACAAAAAAAGCAGACTCTTGAATGGCAGCGTGATAGCTATCGTGAAGTAAACTCAAAAATAAAAGAATTGCAAGATTATATGTCTAAAAATACGCTGACATACCCGAGTACGTATCAGAGCAAAACTGTGACAAGCTCCAATGAGTCTGTGTTAACTGCTACAGGAACTGCAAGTGCAGCAAACTCTTCATCTACTATTGAAGTAGCAAGTTTGGCAACTTCGGCCACATATAAGGCAAATAATTATACGGGATACACACAAGGCGATTATAATTTGGCATTTAACGTGGTTGCGCCTGGTGAGACAACGGCAAAAACAGTAAACATCAATGTGACGAGCGCTGATACGATTGATAATGTGATTTCTAAAATTAACAGCTCAGATCTAGGAGTATCAGCATTTAAAGATAAAATTTGGAATGGTACAGAGTATGTGGAAACGATTGCATTTTCTTCTAAAGCAACAGGCGCAGGAGGCAGCATACAGGCAGCAGACTCGGCTACAGCAGATTTTATGTCCGGCCAGCTTGGTTTTTCTTTGGGCGCTGATAATAAGCTCACTGCTTATAAAGAAGGAACAAATGCAAAAGTCACAATCAACGGCTTTGAAATGGAAAAGCTGACAAACAACTTTACGGTTAATGGCGTTACCTATTCGATCAAAAATACAACTGCTGCCACTGGCCCTGTTACCACATCTGTTTCGACTGATGTTGACGGGATTTACAACCAAATTAAAGAGTTTGTAGATAAATACAATGAGTTGGTTGACAGCCTGAATGAAAAGCTGCGAGAAGAAAAATACAGAGACTATGCGCCGCTGACGAGTGAACAAAAAGAAGCAATGTCCGATAAAGAGGTAGAACTCTGGGAAGAGAAGGCAAAAAGCGGTTTGCTGAGAAATGATACTAGCATCAGCACCGGTACGAACCAAATGCGGACTGATTTTTATTCTCAAGTTAATGCGGATGGAAAAACCTATCAATTAACTGAATTTGGCATCACAACGTCAGGTGCTTACCAATTGCGGGGACATCTAGAGATTAATGAAGACAAACTGAAAGCTAAAATACAAGAAGATCCGCAAAGTGTCGCCGCTTTATTTACAAGCGGGTCGAACAGCAGCGCTTATAGTGATAAAGGGATTATGAAACGCATCGGTGACACACTGAAAAGTACAGTGAAAAGCATTGAAGCAAAAGCCGGTAACTCGACAATGGGAACCAATGACTACTCAATCGGTAAAAATTTAAAGACGATCAGTACGGATATCACCAAAATGCAGGACCGATTGAATACTATAGAAAACCGCTATTATAAAAAATTCAGTGCAATGGATTCTGCGATTCAAAAGATGAACGAACAAGCGTCCTATTTATCACAGCTTCTTGTACAATAAATGTAATTTGGAGGATGACACATGGCGATCCAAAATCCTTATACAGCCTATCAGCAAAATTCAGTAAATACCGCTACACCCGGTGAACTGACGCTTATGCTGTATAATGGCTGTTTGAAATTTATAAGACTTGCATCTCAGGCGATTGAGAATGATGATATGGAACGTAAAAATGAAAATCTGATTAAAGCGCAAAATATCATTCAGGAATTAAATTTTACACTTAACCGTAACATAGAGCTTTCCGGTTCCATGGGTGCGATGTACGATTATATGTATCGAAGATTGGTACAGGCAAATATCAAAAATGATACGAGTATGCTGGCTGAGGTTGAAGGTTATGTAACAGATTTTCGCGATGCTTGGAAACAAGCTATGCAAAGTGAACGGAAGGACCGGCACGGATCAGGCGGGATCGCATGAAAAACATAGATCAACTATACACTGAGACGAAGAGTATGCTGTCACACATACAAGATACACCGGAAAGCGATGAACTTTTAAAGCAAATTGAAGACTTTGTTGCTAAACGGTCTGAACTTATTCAGGAGATATCTCTGCCGCTTTCAGAAGAGGAACAAAAGCAGATGAAGCTAGTCCTGACATGGGATCAGCAAATTGTGAAGGAAATGGAGAGACTGAAGCAGTCAATCGCAGCAGAACTCCAGCAGGTAAAAAGAAAACGTGCGATGCATACGACGTATTTAAATCCTTATAACAACATCACGATTGACGGCAGATATTATGACAAGCGTAAATAGGTGAGTGTCTTGAAAAGCATTGAAGATTATTCGCTTTTATCAGCTTATTATCATCTTCTTTTTACCATTGAGGAAGGGCTGTGTTATTTGATAGAGGCTGAACAGAATTTATCAAAAACAGAAGGGGATCGGATCTACCAAGATCTGATCCAAGCCTTTTTTCATTTGGATTCAACACATTCAACACTTCTCTTTGTTATGAATACGCGGTGCGCTGAAATTTGCGTTAAAGCATTTGACGAAATTTTTGCGGAGTTTGATCAATTGGTTTCTTTCTCTTTTCCCTCCCAGGAGTTCTGTGAGTATTTAAAAGAACATTTTTTGATTCATTATAGAAAATGGATGATGTCCATTCATAAATGCATGGAGCCCTTTGTAATCAATTAGGCGAGGGTGAGGTATTTGTTTCGTACCATCAGCATATACATATACCTCCGAACCGCTGATATAGCAGCAAATACAACACAATTCGACAAAGTTCACTGAATTTTCACAAAAAGTTTACGTTTCAGCAGGAATTGTAAAGGGTAAAGGAGAAATAGATACATATCCTTAATAAAAGGGAGGCGTTCTTTGATGAACTATAACATCAGAGGAGAAAATATTGAAGTGACACCCGCGTTAAAGGATCATGTCGAGAAGAAGATCGGCAAGCTGGAGCGTTATTTTGATCATAGCGTGAATGCCGATGTGAACGTCAACTTGAAGTTTTACAATGACAAGGAGTCTAAAGTTGAGGTTACGATTCCGATGACAGATCTGGCGCTTCGGTCCGAGGTGCATAACGAGGATATGTACAACGCAATTGATCTCGCAACAAACAAACTGGAACGTCAAATTCGTAAGCATAAAACGAAAGTAAACCGTAAATTCCGTGAGCAGGGCTCTCCAAAATATTTATTGGCAAACGGCCTTGACTCTGATACAGATATTGCGGTTCAGGATGAAATAGAAGAGGATGAGAGCTTGGACATTGTCCGTCAGAAACGCTTTAATTTAAAGCCGATGGATAGTGAAGAAGCGATCTTGCAAATGAATATGCTCGGCCATAATTTCTTTGTTTTCACAAATGCGGAAACAAACCTTACAAATGTCGTGTACCGCAGAAATGATGGGAAATATGGCTTGATTGAACCGACTGAATAATAAAGAGCAGCCTTCCGTGATGTCCGCGGAAGGTTTTTGTTTTTCTTATTTGCAAATTCTTTGGAAATAACAAAAGGTATGATATGATAATGAGAGGTATACATGGACTAGTAAATTATTTATACATGTCTGCAAAAACAGGCATGTGAAGATAGAGGAGCGTTATAAATGCTTGGAATTTTAAATAAAATGTTTGATCCAACAAAACGTACGCTGAATAGATACGAAAAAATAGCTAACGATATTGATGCGATTCGCGGAGACTATGAAAATCTCTCTGACGACGCGCTGAAACATAAAACAATTGAATTTAAAGAGCGCCTTGAAAAAGGAGCGACAACTGATGATCTTCTTGTTGAAGCATTTGCTGTTGTTCGGGAAGCTTCGCGCCGCGTAACCGGCATGTTTCCGTTCAAAGTCCAGCTCATGGGGGGCGTGGCGCTTCATGACGGAAATATCGCGGAAATGAAAACAGGGGAAGGGAAAACGTTAACGTCTACTCTGCCTGTTTATTTAAATGCGTTAACAGGTAAAGGCGTACACGTCGTGACTGTCAACGAATATTTGGCAAGCCGTGATGCTGAGCAGATGGGGAAAATTTTCGAGTTTCTCGGTTTGACTGTCGGCTTGAATTTAAACTCAATGTCAAAAGACGAAAAACGGGAAGCTTATGCTGCTGACATTACTTACTCCACAAACAACGAGCTTGGCTTCGATTATTTGCGTGACAATATGGTTCTATATAAAGAGCAGATGGTTCAGCGCCCGCTTCATTTTGCGGTAATAGATGAAGTTGACTCTATTTTAGTCGATGAAGCGAGAACACCGCTTATCATTTCTGGACAAGCTGCGAAATCCACTAAGCTGTACGTGCAGGCAAATGCTTTTGTCCGTACGTTAAAAGCAGAGGAGGATTATACGTATGATATCAAAACAAAAGCTGTTCAGCTTACTGAAGAAGGAATGACGAAGGCGGAAAAAGCATTCGGCATCGATAACCTGTTTGATGTGAGGCATGTCGCGCTCAACCACCATATCAACCAGTCCTTAAAAGCTCACGTTGCGATGCAAAAGGACGTTGACTATGTAGTGGAAGACGGACAGGTTGTTATTGTTGATTCCTTCACGGGACGTCTGATGAAAGGCCGCCGCTACAGTGAGGGGCTTCACCAGGCGATTGAAGCGAAGGAAGGGCTTGAAATTCAAAATGAGAGCATGACCTTGGCGACGATTACGTTCCAAAACTACTTCCGGATGTACGAAAAGCTTGCCGGTATGACGGGTACAGCTAAGACAGAGGAAGAGGAATTCCGCAACATCTACAACATGCAGGTTGTCACAATTCCTACTAACCAGCCTGTTGTCCGTGACGACCGTCCGGATTTAATTTACCGTACGATGGAAGGAAAGTTTAAGGCGGTTGCGGAGGATGTCGCACAGCGCTATATGACGGGACAGCCTGTTCTTGTCGGTACGGTTGCTGTTGAAACGTCTGAGCTGATCTCTAAGCTGCTCAAAAACAAAGGGATCCCACATCAAGTATTAAACGCCAAAAACCATGAACGTGAAGCGCAGATCATTGAAGAGGCCGGCCAAAAAGGCGCAGTTACGATTGCGACAAACATGGCGGGGCGCGGAACGGACATTAAGCTTGGCGAAGGTGTAAAAGAGCTTGGAGGCCTAGCTGTTGTCGGAACGGAACGCCATGAATCACGCCGGATTGACAACCAGCTCCGGGGACGTTCTGGACGTCAGGGAGACCCGGGGATCACTCAATTTTATCTTTCTATGGAAGATGAATTGATGCGCAGATTCGGAGCTGAGCGGACAATGGCGATGCTTGACCGCTTTGGTATGGATGATTCCACTCCGATTCAAAGCAAAATGGTATCCCGCGCGGTTGAATCGTCTCAAAAACGCGTGGAAGGAAATAACTTCGATTCGCGTAAACAGCTTCTGCAATATGATGACGTTCTCCGCCAGCAGCGCGAGGTCATTTATAAGCAGCGCTTTGAAGTCATCGACTCTGAAAACCTGCGTGAAATCGTTGAAAATATGATCAAGTCTTCTCTCGAACGGGCAATTGCTGCCTATACGCCAAGAGAAGAGCTTCCTGAGGAGTGGAAGCTTGACGGTCTCGTTGAGCTTGTCAACGCGACTTATCTTGATGAAGGCGCGCTTGAGAAGAGTGACATCTTCGGCAAAGAACCGGATGAAATGCATGAACTCATCATGGATCGCATCATGACCAAATATGATGAAAAAGAAGAAAAATTCGGCGAAGAACAAATGCGCGAATTCGAGAAAGTCATTGTCCTTCGCGCCGTCGATTCAAAATGGATGGACCATATCGATGCGATGGATCAGCTTCGCCAAGGGATTCACCTTCGTGCTTACGCGCAAACAAACCCGCTGCGTGAGTATCAAATGGAGGGCTTTGCGATGTTTGAGCATATGATTGAATCAATTGAGGACGAGGTCGCAAAATTTGTGATGAAAGCTGAGATTGAAAACAATCTGGAGCGCGAAGAGGTTGTACAAGGCCAAACGACGGCTCATCAGCCTCAGGAAGGCGATGAAAACAAAAAAGCGAAGAAAGCACCGGTTCGCAAAGTGGTTGATATCGGCAGAAATGCGCCATGCCACTGCGGAAGCGGGAAAAAATATAAAAATTGCTGCGGCCGGACTGAATAGTTCGCTCAGGCAAGGGTACTGACCGCGGCGCCTGTGGCGCCCGCGGATCTTTTAATGAGGTGAATGGAATGGAATTATCAGAAATCAGAGCAGAGCTCGAAAATATGGCTTCTCGTTTAGCGGACTTTAGGGGGTCTCTTTGACCTCGAATCAAAGGAGGCCCGCATTGCTGAGCTAGATGAACAAATGGCTGATCCGGAATTCTGGAATGATCAGCAGAAAGCCCAAACGGTCATAAATGAAGCAAATGGTTTAAAGGATTATGTCAATTCCTATAAAAAATTGAATGAATCCCATGAAGAACTGCAAATGACTCATGACCTTCTGAAAGAAGAGCCGGACCAGGATCTCCAGCTAGAGCTTGAGAAAGAGCTAAAGGCATTAACTAAGGAGTTCAACGAATTTGAGCTTCAGCTTCTTCTCAGTGAACCGTATGATAAAAACAACGCAATTTTGGAGCTGCACCCGGGTGCGGGCGGTACAGAGTCACAGGATTGGGGCTCTATGCTTCTCAGAATGTACACTAGATGGGCTGAGCGCCGCGGTTTTAAAGTGGAAACACTCGATTACCTTCCAGGTGATGAGGCCGGAATTAAGTCAGTCACATTGCTGATTAAAGGCCACAACGCTTACGGATATATCAAGGCGGAAAAAGGCGTTCATCGTCTTGTGCGGATTTCTCCGTTTGATTCTTCAGGCCGCCGCCATACATCATTCGTATCGTGTGAAGTCATGCCTGAATTTAACGATGAGATCGATATTGATATCCGTACGGAGGATATTAAAGTTGATACGTACCGTGCAAGCGGAGCGGGCGGACAGCACGTCAATACGACGGATTCAGCCGTTCGGATTACTCACTTGCCGACGAATGTGGTTGTGACGTGCCAAACGGAGCGCTCACAAATTAAAAACCGTGAAAGAGCCATGAAAATGCTGAAGGCCAAGCTGTATCAGCGCAGAATTGAAGAACAGCAAGCAGAGCTGGATGAAATCCGCGGTGAACAAAAAGAAATCGGCTGGGGCAGCCAAATCCGTTCTTACGTATTCCATCCGTATTCCATGGTAAAAGACCATCGGACCAATACAGAAATGGGTAACGTTCAAGCGGTAATGGACGGAGACATTGATACATTTATTGATGCTTACTTGCGTTCTAAGCTTTCATAAGCAGAAAACACACCTGATGTATACAGGTGTGTTTTTTAATTCCTTCATATCCTTGATTTCACTGCTGCTTTAGTATATTACCACTGTGTTTGAGTGTTATTTACATCTAATCAGGGAAGGATTAAAATGCTATCGGAGAGCATTGGAAGAAACGGAGGATATATGATGGATGTACGGAATCAAACACTTCGGGTTTTGCGGGATTATGTATACATATTAATAGGAGCAGCGATTACAGCCGTGTCCTTTAATGTATTTTTGCTTCCAAACAAGATTGCAGCCGGCGGTGTCAGCGGAATCAGTACGATTTTGCAGTCATATGGTTTTGAAGCAGCGTTTGTACAGTGGATTATTAATATTCCTTTATTTATTGCCGGTGTCATTTTGCTCGGCGGTAAATTTGGGCTTAAGACGCTTGCGGGTTCTGTTTTTTTGCCCCTTGTTGTGTTTTTGACAAGGGATATTCAGCCCGCCACCCATCATGAGCTCCTTGCAGCGATTTTTGGCGGTGTCGGCATTGGTGTGGGAATTGGCATTGTGTACTTAGGGAAAGGCTCGACGGGAGGAACGGCCTTGGCTGCACAGATCATTCATAAGTACTCCGGTCTGTCGCTGGGGACGTGTCTCGCAATCATTGACGGATTGATTGTCGTTACGGCTATGATCGTATTTAATATTGAGCAAGGCTTATATGCCATGCTTGGCGTCTTTGTGTCCAGCAAAACCATTGATGTCGTTCAAGTCGGCTTCAATCGTTCAAAAATGGCGCTCATTATTACAAAGCAGGAGCAGGCTGTCAAGGAGGCCGTTTTGCAGAAGATTGACAGAGGCGTGACGAAAATTTCCGCGGTCGGCGGATATACTGACGATGACCGCCCAATTTTAATGTGCGTGGTTGGGCAAACTGAATTCACCAAATTGAAACAAATCGTCAAACAGATTGATGAGTCAGCTTTTGTGATTGTGGCGGATGCAAGTGAGGTGCTGGGCGAGGGTTTCAAACGTGCTTAAACGAGGTTATAATATGGAAGAGATCGTAAAGGAGTTGTGCTTCTCAACATGAAATCAAAGTTATCGATACTAATGCTTGTATTTACGCTTTCTGTTCTGTTGGCTGCCTGCGGTTCAAATGATGCAAAAGAAGAGAAGACAGATACAGGCAGCAAGACTGAAGCCTCTGCATCTGAAGGGGAAGAATTATATCAGCAAAGCTGCGTAGGCTGCCACGGCAAGGATTTAGAAGGTGTGTCAGGGCCTAATCTTCAAGAGGTCGGAGGCAAATACGACGAAGACAAAATTGAAAGCATTATTAAAAATGGCCGCGGCAATATGCCGAAGGGGCTTGTAGATGATAAGGAAGCCGCCGTCATTGCCAAATGGCTGTCAGACAAAAAGTAAGATAAGAAAATCTTTGCCGCAGTGCAGGCAAGGATTTTTTTATGCCATGACAATATGAATGAAAAGAAACTGTAATAGTATTATGTCTAAATTTGACGTATAATGAAGTGTATTGAAAAATGAAACTTTCAGATTTTTCATCTTTTAACAAATGAGTGGGTCATAAATTGTCGAATGCATTCGAAGAGTATGACCGTGTGATACATAAAATGATATAAAAGATTAGGTGATTTCATGATAGAGATGAAAGAAGTATACAAAGCCTATCCGAACGGCGTAAAAGCGCTTAATGGGATTTCTGTTGCCATTCATCCCGGCGAGTTTGTTTATGTTGTCGGTCCGAGCGGAGCGGGTAAGTCTACTTTTATTAAAATGATATACAGAGAAGAAAAGCCGACAAAAGGACAAATTTTACTTAATCATAAAGATCTCGCTACAATTAAAGAAAAAGAGATTCCTTTTGTGCGCCGTAAAATAGGTGTTGTCTTCCAGGATTTCAAACTTCTGCCTAAACTTACTGTTTTTGAAAATGTAGCATTTGCCCTTGAAGTGATTGGAGAACAGCCGTCTGTCATTAAGAAACGGGTGCTTGAAGTGCTTGATCTCGTGCAGCTGAAGCATAAAGCGAGACAATTTCCTGACCAGCTTTCAGGCGGGGAGCAGCAGCGTGTATCTATTGCCAGATCAATTGTGAACAACCCTGATGTTGTCATTGCTGATGAACCTACAGGAAACCTTGATCCCGATACGTCCTGGGAAGTCATGAAGACGCTGGAGGAAATTAATAACCGCGGGACAACAGTCGTGATGGCGACACATAATAAAGAAATCGTAAACACCATTAAGAAACGTGTCATTGCAATCGAAGATGGTATCATTGTGCGTGATGAGTCAAGAGGGGAGTATGGTTCATATGATTAAAATTCTCGGGCGCCACTTGCGTGAGAGTTTTAAATCTCTCGGGAGAAACACATGGATGACGTTTGCATCCATTAGTGCTGTAACCGTTACGCTGATTTTAGTCGGCGTGTTTTTAGTGATTATGCTGAATTTGAATAACATGGCCACGAATGCTGAAAAACAAGTCGAAATTAAAGTTTTGATTGATCTGACTGCAGATCAGAAGGCACAGGACAAACTGCAGAACGATATTAAGGAATTGAAGGGCATTCAGAGTGTCACTTTTTCATCAAAAGAAAAAGAGCTTGACCAGCTGGTTGATAGTTTTGGTGACAGCGGTAAATCCCTGACGATGCAGGATCAGGAAAACCCGCTTAATGATGCGTTTGTCGTCAAAACGACAGATCCGCATGATACGCCGAACGTGGCCAAAAAGATTGAAAAAATGGATCATGTGTATAAAGTCACTTACGGAAAAGAAGAGGTCAGCCGTTTATTTAAAGTGGTCGGCGTTTCCCGCAACATTGGAATCGCGTTAATTATCGGCTTGGTATTTACGGCGATGTTCTTAATTTCCAACACCATTAAAATTACGATTTTCGCAAGAAGAAAAGAAATTGAAATCATGAAGCTTGTCGGCGCGACGAACTGGTTTATCCGCTGGCCGTTTTTCCTTGAAGGATTACTGCTTGGCGTATTCGGTTCTGTGATTCCGATCGCACTGGTGCTGAGCACTTATCAATACGTCATCGGATGGGTTGTTCCAAAGGTTCAAGGATCATTTGTCTCTCTTCTTCCTTATAATCCATTTGTATTCCAAGTTTCGTTAGTGCTGGTTGCAATCGGCGCAGTAATTGGAGTATGGGGAAGTCTGACTTCCATCCGCAAGTTTCTGCGAGTATAAAGAGAAAAAAGCCGTCCCGCTTCCGGGGCGGCTTTTCTTTTGCCTTCTTTTTCTTCTATGATTACATGAAATCTCCATCCTTTACATATACTATCTCTAGGTTTTGATAAAGACAGTCTGGCATACAGGAGGAGTAAAGGATGAATCAAAAGATAATGGCTGTGATCGCAGCGGGGAGCATGCTGTTCGGAGGCGCCGGTGTATATGCGGGAATGAACCTGCTTGAGTTGGATAAGCCCCAGACTGCAGCTGTTCCTGCGACGGCACAAGCTGACTCTGAACGGCATAAGGCTATGGACAAAATCGAAAAAGCGTATGAGTTAATTTCGAATGAGTACGTAGAAAAAGTTGATAGAGAAAAGCTGCTCGAGGGAGCCATCCAAGGAATGCTGTCTACGCTAAATGATCCTTATTCTGTCTACATGGACAAGCAGACGGCTAAGCAATTTTCTGATTCTCTTGATTCCTCGTTTGAAGGCATCGGGGCTGAGGTTGGAATGGAAGACGGCAAAATTATTATTGTTTCTCCATTTAAACAATCACCAGCCGAAAAAGCAGGGCTCAAGCCCAATGATGAAATTATTAGCATCAATGGAGAATCGATGGCCGGCAAGGATTTAAACCAAGCGGTGTTAAAAATAAGAGGAAAGAAAGGGTCCAGCGTTTCAATAAAGATTCAGCGGCCTGGGACGAAGAAGCAGCTGTCATTCAGGATCAAGAGAGCTGAGATTCCGCTCGAAACGGTTTTTGCTTCAGAGAAAAAAGTGCAGGGGCATTCTGTCGGGTATATCGCCATCTCTACTTTTTCTGAGCATACAGCAGAGGATTTTGCAAAAGCGCTGGGGAATCTTGAGAAAAAAGGAATAGAAGGACTCGTCATAGATGTACGCGGCAACCCGGGCGGATATCTTCAAAGTGTGGAAGAAATTCTCAAGCACTTCGTCACAAAGGATCAGCCGTATATTCAGATTGCTGAACGCAATGGAGATAAAAAACGGTATTTTTCAACATTGACCCATAAAAAAGCGTATCCTGTCAATGTGATCACGGATAAAGGGAGTGCCTCCGCATCGGAAATCCTTGCTGGCGCATTAAAAGAAGCAGGGCATTATGATGTTGTAGGCGATACGTCTTTTGGTAAGGGAACGGTTCAACAGGCTGTTCCGATGGGAGACGGCAGCAACATCAAATTAACGCTTTACAAGTGGCTGACGCCAAATGGGAACTGGATTCATAAGAAAGGAATTGAGCCGACCATTGCAATTAAGCAGCCTGATTATTTTTCCGCCGGGCCCTTGCAGCTTAAGGAACCGCTTAAAGTGGATATGAACAATGAAGACGTCAAGCATGCACAGGTATTATTAAAAGGTCTCAGCTTTGATCCTGGACGTGACGATGGCTATTTCAGCAAAGACATGAAAAAAGCGGTTATGGCCTTTCAGGATCAAAACAAGCTGGATAAAACGGGTGTAATCGACACTCGCACTGCAGAGGCATTAAATCAGCAGGTAGAAAAGAAAAAATCCGATGAAAAAAATGACTTGCAGCTTCAAACAGCGCTGAAATCATTATTTGTCAATTAAAGGAGATGGTATTCCATCTCCTGTTTCTTTATGCTTAAAGAGGAAATGGATCATAAGTCACATAAAAATTGAGTTTTTGACAAGAAATTAAAAAAATTTTCACAAATAAACATTTATAAAGGACTGTGATTACCCGATATCAATATATGAGAGAGACTTTCTAACGAGATAATATGCATTTAAAATGAAACTTTTGCAAGTTGCCTAGTCTTTGTTTACTTCATACAATATAAGAAGGTTCTAAAAAGAACAGTAATCAGGTTTATGGCAGCTGAACGACAGGTATTTAAAGAGTAACGTTAGCGAGAATGCTTGTTAGCACTCCAGTACTGCTGCTTATACTGGCCCGTGCTTATCTGTATAAAGAAAATGGGGGTTCACAATTGAAGAGGGCAAGTATTGTGCGTGAAAAAAAATATTATGAATTAGTGGAACAATTAAAAGACAGAACACAAGACGTAACATTTTCGGCTACAAAAGCACTAAGTCTTCTTATGCTATTCAGCAGGTATTTGGTGAATTACACCAATGTCGAATCAGTAAATGACATCAATGAAGAATGTGCCAAACATTATTTTAATTACTTAATGAAAAACCATAAGCGATTAGGAATCAATCTGACAGATATAAAAAGGTCGATGCATCTGATCAGCGGGCTATTGGATGTGGATGTAAACCATTATTTAAAGGATTTTTCACTATCGAATGTCACGCTGTGGATGACGCAAGAGAGATAAACCCTCCTGAGGATATCCAAGCCATTTAATATTTGATAGAATATGAGTAACATGTTTGGCTTGAGGCGGTGAAAGATAGTGTCTGTTCAATGGGGAATTGAACTGTTAAAAGGTGCGGGCCTGTTCTTCTTACACCCGCTTTTCTGGTTTTTTATCATCATAAGCCTGGCTTTTGGCTATGTAAGAATCAAACGGGAACGAAAAACCTTTCATACAAGAATAGCAGATATTTATGATGAACTGAAATTTACTTATACAAAGGGACTGATCCCTGGTCTCCTTTTGTCAGTTGTTGTAGGCGTACTCGGGATCTCGATTCCTCTCGGTATACTTTCGGTTATTGCCGTTATCACTGCAGCGGCAGCGCTCACTCTTCGCGCAAACTGGATGTCTGCTGCATATATCGTCAGTGGGAGTATGCTGATAGGTTTTGGGCTGCAAATGAGTCAGGCGGAACCCCTCCTTGAGAGATTCCCGCAAGGATTTGCAGTCGTTTGGCCGGCTATGGCCGTGTTTTTAGGCTTGCTGATTATCATTGAAGGAGCGGTTGCTTATCGCTCTGCACATGTAAGAACATCACCAGCACTTGTCGTGAGCAGCCGCGGTTTGCCGATCGGCCAGCAGCTGGCAAACCGGATATGGCTTTTGCCGCTGTTCCTTCTCGTACCCGGTAACGGATTAGAATCGCACTTCAGCTGGTGGCCTGTGTTTACTGTTCCCGGCGGGTCATTCCATTTTCTATGGATTCCTTACTTTGTCGGTTTCGGGCAAAGGGTGCAGGGGTCGCTGCCTGAAACGAGCATAAGGATCACAGCGAAACGCGTTTGTATTCTCGGCCTTGTCGTCACAGCTCTCGGTGCAGCAAGCTTACTGTGGACGCCGCTTGCGGGTGCAGCCGTTTGTGTGGCTTTATTAGGACGTATTTTTCTATCCATTAAGCAAAGGGTAAATGATAACGCGGCTCCGTTTTATTTCTCGAAACGTGATCAGGGCTTAATGGTGCTTGGTATTATACCAAATACGCCAGCTGAGGACCTGGAATTGAAAATCGGGGAAATCATTACGAAAGTTAATGGCATACCCGTTAAGAACGTATCTGATTTTTATGAAGCGCTCCAGCATAACCGTGCATATGTAAAGCTTGAAATTATCGGTTTGAATGGAGAAATTCGCTTTGATCAGCGAGCTTCGTATGAGGGAGAACACCATGAATTGGGTATCCTTTTCGTAAAGGATGACCGTGAAGACGAAGCAGCCGCTTTGTCCGGATCATAAAAGACAGCCCGGCACCGCAAGAAGATGTGGTGCCGGGCTGTTTTGTGTTACGCTGAGTTTTTTTCCATTCGTGCGGTTTCATCAGATTTGATGCCCAATGAAACAAAAACGCCAATGATGGATACAGCAAAGAGAATCATAAATAGGGTGTGATATCCTGAAATCAGGCCGATTAAGGCTGATGAAATGATGCTTCCGAAATAACGGAAGGTCGAGAAAATGCCGGACGCGACTCCTGACATGCCGGGGTCTACTGTGGCAAGGGACGATACCTGCATGCTGGTCAGTCCGACTCCGGATGCGAGCCCTCCCAGGATGAGAGAAATCATCAGGAATAAGACCGAGTGAGAACTGCTTAAGAACAAAAATAATAGATTCGCTCCAGCCATCATTGCAAATGAAAGAAAAATGATTTTCTTTGCTCCCCATTTGTGATGGAGCTGTGCGCCCACCCAGTTGCTGGCCGACATAAAGATCGAAAATACAGAAAGCGCCATGCCGCTGTTAGACGTATTAAGCCCAAATTGGTTCGTCATGAATAACGGCATGATCAATAAGACGGCATACATCATCAGATTGCTTAATAAGACTGATAGATTGGCATTTGTAAAGGTTGAACTTTTAAATAGTGTAAAGTCAATGATTGGGTGCTGTGTACGCTTTTCTCTTCTGAAAAAAAGCGGGACAAAAAGAAGTATCAATACACTGTATACCGCATAGCCCCATGAAGCTTCATTTTTCGTCAGCAGGATAATCGAAACGATACTGCCTGCAAGCAAGAGAGAGCCGATGATATCCAACGGCGCGTTAGATTTGTTTTCTTTATATTGAGGGAACATCGTTAATGCCGTAAATAAAGTTATGGCGAGAAACGGGATATTGACCCAAAAAATTGAATGCCAGCTGAAGCTGTCAATCAGCATAGAGCCGATGAAAGGTCCGAGTGCTGCCCCAAGTCCTGCGCCAAGTCCGAAAAATCCAAACACTTTCGGAAGGCGTTTTTCAGAAACAACGTGACGGATAATGGCAATGCTGTTTGGCGTAAGCAGTGCGCCGCCGACAGCCTGCAATGCCCGAAAGACAATCAACAGCACCAGGCTCGGTGAGAGTGCGCAGCCTAAGGACGCGATAAGAAAAAGGCCGACGCCCCATAAATACATTGTTTTATTGCCGTACATGTCCCCGAGTTTTCCGGCAATTGGCTGTGTGACTGCCATTACGATTAAATAAACGGTAACCACCCAAGTGATGCTTGCGATGGACTCGTTATACGTATGGGATATAGATGAGAGCGCGACCGCGATCATCGTTGAGTTAATGGGAACCAGGATGGCCCCCAATAATAGCGAGACGATCAGCGCCCATTCTTTTCTTGAGCTCATTGGGATCCTCCTTTTTGTTATGCCAAGGAGTTAATCAGCAGAAATTCCTTTGACAAATAGAGCGGTGCTATGCTCCAGCATTTTTTCCTGGGGCATTGAAATCACACGGTTTCCTAAATGGAGACGGTGAATAAAATAACCGAAAATGATCGACATGAACACGTCGGCATGTTCCGCTTCATCTCCTGTCTGAATAACCCCTTTTTCGCCCATCGTTTTGAGATAATCAACCAATAGCTGTTTCATAGATTGGGGATATTCAGTTACGTGGTTGATGACATCCTGAAACATGGCCGGTTCACGAAAGCTGATTTTAATCATATCTTTTCTTTGTTCGAGCTCCTCCAAGAGACAGGTTCCGATATGAAGCAGGTCTTTGTACAAATCGCCTTCTGTTTGTTCCAAAATGCTGCTTCTGTTTGGAGGATGCTGAGAAAGCAAAGCCTCAACTAGTCCCTGTTTGTTTTTGAAATTCCTGAAAATCGTCGCTTCACTTACATTTGCTTTTTCTGCGATTTCTTTTGTAGTCGTTGCGCGATATCCTTTTTTGACGAGCAGCTGCATGGCGGCGTCAAGGATTCGCTTGTTTGTCGGTCTCAATACGTTTCACCTCACGAATATACTGGCAGGACAAGTATACACCTGCCCCGCTTGTATAAGAAAGAGGCAGGACGCATCAGGCCCGGCTGACAACTGTGATTTTGCCGCTGCTTCCGTCAACAGTGATGATGTCTCCGTCCTGAAGTCTTTCTGTTGCTGTACGTGTGCCGAGAACGGCGGGAATCCCATATTCGCGAGCAATAATCGCAGCGTGAGACAAAATGCCGCCCGTATCTGTAATAATCGCTTTGGCGTCTTGAAACAGGCTGGTCCATAGCGGTGTGGTCATTTTGCAAACGAGGACTTCCCCAGGCGCGAATTGAGAAAATTCACTGGCGTCCCGAATGATTTTAACCGGACCTGTTGCAATGCCGCTTGATGCCGCAATGCCAAAAATATGATTCTCCGTGTTTTTTTCATCCTCTATGACAGCGCCGACAATTTCTTCAGCAGCTTTGAGCTGTTCTTTTGTCGGAGTGCCGAGATAGGCAGGGGCTTGGGCAAGCTCATACTCGTGAAAGACCTGTCTGCGTTTTTCAGCCTTTTCTTGCAGGGATACAGGGTGAAGAAGCGCGTCTTCCACTTCATCATCATATAAGAACCAAAGGTCTTCACGATCCTGAATGACACCGCTGTCCGCCAGCAGTTCACCTACCTTCAGCAGAAAGATTCTTGCCTTGGCATCCAGCATGGCGTCAATATAAAAGTGGTGGTCATCCTTTATATTTGCAGCGCTCAGCGTCCACTGATAGTAACGGTCAAATTCTTTACGCAAAGCGGGATCTTCTATGTTTTCCAAGAACTCATTGTATAATTTCTCTCGTTTTTCTCTCGTTTTCTGAAATTCGTTGTCAAAATGATAGCCATTTCGGACATAATTTTGAATATTGGCCAGTGCAAAATACGGATTTTCTGCCCAGATCTGTTCAATCAGATCATGGCTCTTAACAGATCTCCACCCGTATTCCTGTAAAAATTCATGAATGTTCTTCAGGAAGTGTCTGCCCACATCTGTTTGTTCCAATTTCTCCTGCAGCTGTTCCGGCTTGTTGTTTTCAAAAATCGCCAGCAGATTCGGGTTTTCCCGAACTTCAACGGAAAATAGCCACAGGCAGCGGTCTGTTTCCAGTGATTTGTTCATTTTTCCTGTCAGCATCTCGTAAAAATGAGCGTTTTCGGACTCTCCTTGAATATGCTGATACATCGCTTGCAGTTTGTTTGTTAGAAGGATTTGCGGGAAAACGATATTGAAGTGCTCCTCATAAGCCGTGAGATAAAAGGCTTTTAATTTTTGAAAAGCATCCAGTGCGCTTTCTGCGGTATGCTCAGTTTGTGCGAGCTGATCCAGCTTCCTGTAAAACGGGAGGTATGTGTGATTGATGATGTCATACATACGCTCCGATAATATCGGAAAAAGCTCTTTGCCGCAGTCTTCAGAAGGTGGCTGTTGTCCGCCTTGGTTTTTGGAATAAATGTGCCCGCGATAAAGTTTTACTTCGTCAACAACTACGCCAATCGGGAACTTTTGCATGCTTTTCTTTAAGCCGTATTCCAGTGCCGGTACAATGAACGAAGAAAATAACGGACTCACCGGACCTTCAATATTTGATTCCATGTTGAGCCAGAAATCATTCATATCAGCGTCTGTAATCATGAAGCTGCGTTCTTCTTCTGCCGCTTTTTTGTCCAATTCAATGGTTGTAATTGGGCGGGCCTGCAGAAGGTATACTTGATGATCAGCGATTCCGAATTCTACATCCACTGGATATCCGTACAGGTCCTCGGTTTTTTTCGTGATTTCAGTCAGTTCAATCACTTGTTCATCTGTAAGGCAAAAACGGCTGCGCATGTCTTCGCTCGTTTCTTTTTCAGCAATTCCTTCTGCCGCAGACTCCATGTAAATTTCCTTTGCGCCTATTTCTTTCTGAATCTCAAACGAAGATTTATTGACTATAAATGTGTCTGGGGTGACACTTCCTGATACGACAGCTTCCCCCAAACCGTAGCTGGCGCTGATTAATAGCTCTCTATCATCATGGGTAACAGGATTGCGGCTGAAAATAACGCCTGATACTTCAGAATCGATCAGGCCTTGAACGACAACCCCCATTAACGGCTCTGCGATTTGATTGTTCATTTTTTTCTTATAGCTGCTGACTCGGCCTGAGAAAAATGAGGCCCAGCATTCTTTCACTTTAGCTAGAAACTCTTCCTCTGTTTTGATATTTAAGTAGGTTTCATATTGACCCGCGAATGAAGCGCCTTCTAAATCTTCCGAGGCAGATGAAGAACGCACGGCAACAGAGCGGTATGATTCTCTCAGCTTGTAAAAGGAATTTGTCAGCTCATGTTTCAGTTCATCTGAAAATGCTCCGGCGATGATCTCGCTCTCAATGTTTTCGCTTGTATCATGAATCTGGTTGTCCTCCATAAAACGGGCGAGTGCATTCGTCTGAATAATAAACCCGTCCGGAACAGGAAGACCGTGTTTGGTCAGTTTGATCAAATTCATGCCTTTTGCTCCAGCCAGCTGGCTGGACTCTTCTGCTTGGCGAAATAAAACAGAATACATATTTGAAACCCCTCTTTCCTTCATTTTGTTTTCTCTCTAGTTTTTTATGACGGAGCCTGTGTTCAAAAAAATGATAGTGAACACTATCGTTCAATTGTAGGTTTTCAGGAAAATGCTGTCAAACTCAGAAAGTCCTAAATTAAATGAATAGTTAAGTTAGTTATATTATCATGAAAAATGCAGTTGAACTGGTGCTGTATGCCTATTTTCTTTTATTCTTGTAATCTGGCGGCGGGCATGCATTCATAAAAAAGTGCCGCTGATTGGATCAGCGGCACTCATGTAAATTAATATATGTTCTTACTTTATAGAATAAGTGAAATCATAGTTGCTTGTTGTGCTGTAGTCACCATCATGGGATTTCAGCCTCATGTACACACTTTCTTCGGGCTTAATCGAGGTGAGGTGAATGGAGTCCGTTCCACCTTGGCCATGATCTTCAGCCTTGATAACGATTGTCTTCTCGGGGGTCACATATTGTACTTCAAAATCGTAGTTTTTTCCGCTTGGAGAAGTAAACGAAGCGGACACATCATGCTCGTCAGCCGTTTTGTTTTTCCAAAGGAACCAATCTTCATCGGCAGCCGTCTGGAGCTTCCATCTATAATGATTATCCGGAAGAACTTCAAGTGCTGAACTTTTATTATCAGCTAAACCCGTGATTGCAGAAGCGGGTTGTGTTGCCATAAGGAGACCGGATAGTACAGCTGCTGTTGAAACATATGTAACGAACTTGAACTTCATATTTGTCACTCCCTGTCTATTTTTGTTTTAAACTGACCAGTTCTTACAACCATAATATAACTCTGCTTGTTTATCTTGTAAATCATTCCATTCTATTAATTATCATTGTTAGATCTATTGATGTTTCTCTTGGCCGGGACCAAAGTGCAGATATGATGATTGATTTAGGCTGAAAAAGGGTATGGTGTAGAAAGAGGGAACGATTGCACGATTGTCCGATTCTTCATTTTTTACTATAATCAGATCAGATGAAGAATCCTTGAGGAGGGTTTTTGTTGATTACAAAAGCCGTTTTTGCATTGTTTTTCCCTTTTATGCTCGTTGTTCTTTTTACAAGAGTCACCTTTAATCATTATGTGGCGATCGCTCTAACAGCTGCATTGCTGTTTGCCTCTTATTTGAAAGGCTATACAGAAACGTATTTTATTGTAGGATTGGATGTTGTATCTCTTGTGGCTGGCGGACTGTATATGGCCAAAAAAGCTGCTGAGAAAAAAGAAGAATAAAATCGGACATAATGAATATAACGACTGAATTCCTGCTTTTACGTTTTAAAAGCAGGTTTTTTATACATGAAAACAGCTGGAAATAAAAAACCACCGAACTTTAGTTCGTATTTTTAGTGATTTTGCATTCCATTGTGTTACTATATCTATAGGAAGATTTCGTTAAAGAAACGGAGGCTTATTTTGTGAAAGATCGCTTTGAGTTAGTCTCGAAATATCAGCCCCAGGGAGATCAGCCGAAAGCCATTGAAAAACTTGTAAAAGGAATTCAGGAGGGCAAGAAGCATCAGACTCTGCTGGGTGCGACAGGAACGGGCAAAACATTTACGGTGTCCAATTTGATTAAAGAAGTCAATAAGCCGACTCTCGTGATAGCCCATAACAAAACCCTCGCCGGACAGCTTTACAGTGAGTTCAAGGAATTTTTTCCGAACAACGCTGTCGAGTATTTTGTCAGCTACTATGATTATTATCAGCCGGAGGCGTATGTGCCTCAAACGGATACGTTTATAGAGAAAGACGCAAGTATTAATGATGAAATTGATAAACTGAGACACTCCGCTACATCTTCTTTGTTTGAGCGGAGAGATGTCATTATCATCGCGAGTGTGTCTTGTATATATGGCCTCGGTTCGCCTGAAGAATACCGGGAAATGGTCGTGTCACTGCGGCCTGAAATGGAAATCGAGCGCAACGAGCTGCTCAGAAAGCTTGTAGACATCCAATATGCCCGCAATGATATCGACTTTCAGCGCGGTACATTTCGTGTGCGCGGAGATGTCGTGGAAATCTTCCCGGCATCTCGTGATGAACACTGTGTAAGAGTTGAGTTTTTCGGAGATGAAATTGAACGGATCCGGGAAGTGGACGCCCTGACAGGAGAAATTCTCGGCGACCGCGACCATGTCGCGATTTTTCCGGCATCCCACTTCGTAACGCGGGCCGAGAAAATGGAGAAAGCGATTCAAAATATCGAGAAGGAGCTTGAGGAGCAGCTGAAGGTCATGCATGAAAACGGCAAGCTGCTTGAAGCGCAGCGTTTAGAGCAGCGGACAAGATATGACCTTGAAATGATGCGGGAAATGGGTTTCTGCTCCGGCATTGAGAACTATTCAAGACATCTGACGCTTCGGCCTCCGGGTTCAACGCCGTATACGCTTCTCGATTATTTCCCAGACGATTTTATGATCGTGGTAGATGAGTCGCATGTGACGATTCCTCAGGTGCGCGGCATGTTTAATGGAGACCAGGCGCGGAAACAGGTGCTCGTGGATCACGGCTTCCGTCTTCCGTCAGCGCTTGATAACCGTCCGCTCCGTTTTGAAGAGTTTGAAAAGCATATGCACAATATCGTGTATGTATCAGCAACGCCAGGGCCGTATGAGATTGAGCATACGGATGAAATGATCGAACAGATCATCCGTCCGACGGGGCTTCTTGACCCGCTTATTGATGTGCGCCCGATCGAAGGCCAGATTGATGACTTGATCGGCGAAATTCAAGCAAGAATCGAGCGGGATGAACGGGTGCTCGTGACAACCTTGACGAAGAAAATGTCAGAGGATCTCACCGATTATTTAAAAGAAATTGGCATTAAAGTTAACTATCTGCATTCAGAGATTAAGACGCTTGAACGGATTGAAATTATCCGCGACCTGCGCCTCGGCAAGCATGATGTGCTTATCGGCATCAACCTGCTGAGGGAAGGCCTCGATATACCCGAAGTATCCCTCGTTGCGATTTTGGATGCGGATAAGGAAGGCTTCCTTCGTTCGGAGCGTTCGCTTATCCAGACCATCGGACGGGCAGCAAGGAACTCTGAAGGCCGCGTCATTATGTATGCCGATAAAATAACGAAGTCTATGGAAATTGCGATTAATGAAACAAAACGCCGCCGCGAGCAGCAGGAGCGGTTTAATGAAGAGCACGGCATTACGCCGAAAACAATAAATAAAGAAATTCGCGATGTCATTCGTGCCACAGTAGCAGCTGAGGACAAAGCGGAATACAAAACAAAAGCCGCGCCGAAGCTGTCGAAAATGACGAAGAAAGAACGCCAGAAAGTCGTTGAACAGATGGAGCACGAAATGAAAGAAGCCGCCAAGGCGCTTGACTTTGAAAGAGCCGCGGAGCTTCGCGATTTACTTTTAGAGCTAAAAGCGGAAGGATGATGAACAAATGGCTATGGATCGGATAGAGGTGAAGGGAGCCAGGGCGCATAACCTGAAAAATATAGATGTAACAATTCCGAGAGATCAGCTTGTCGTTGTCACTGGTTTATCCGGATCAGGGAAATCCTCCCTTGCCTTTGACACCATATATGCAGAAGGACAGCGACGGTATGTTGAGTCTTTGTCTGCCTATGCCCGCCAGTTTTTAGGGCAAATGGATAAGCCGGATGTTGATGCAATTGAGGGGCTGTCTCCCGCCATCAGCATTGATCAGAAAACAACGAGCCGCAATCCGAGGTCTACTGTCGGTACGGTAACTGAGATTTATGATTATCTGCGTCTTTTGTATGCGAGAGTAGGGAAGCCTCATTGTCCGGAGCACGGAATTGAGATTACATCGCAGACCATCGAGCAAATGGTGGACAGAATTCTGGAATATCCGGAACGGACAAAGCTTCAGGTACTGGCTCCGATTGTCTCGGGCCGAAAAGGCGCTCATGTCAAGGTGCTTGAACAGATCAGAAAACAAGGCTATGTCAGAGTCAGAATTGACGGCGAAATGGTTGAGCTTTCTGATGATATTGAATTAGAAAAGAATAAAAAGCATTCGATTGAGGTTGTCATTGACCGAATTGTGGTGAAAGAAGGCGTGGCAGCCCGTCTGTCAGATTCATTGGAAACGGCCCTCCGTTTAGGTGAAGGACGGGTCATGATTGATGTCATCGGTGAGGAAGAGTTGATGTTCAGTGAGCATCATGCCTGCCCGCACTGCGGATTTTCAATCGGTGAACTTGAGCCGCGGCTGTTTTCATTCAACAGCCCATTCGGAGCGTGTCCGACGTGTGACGGTCTCGGAATGAAGCTTGAAGTGGATGCGGATCTCGTCATCCCCAATCAAGATTTGTCATTGAAGGAGAATGCGGTCGCCCCTTGGACACCGATCAGCTCACAATATTATCCGCAGCTGCTTGAGGCGGTCTGCACCCACTACGGGATTGATATGGACGTGCCTGTAAAAGATCTGCCGAAGCATCAGCTGGATAAAGTGCTGTACGGCAGCGGAGATGATTTGATTTATTTCCGTTATGAAAATGACTTTGGGCAAATACGTGAAGGCGAAATTCAATTTGAAGGCGTATTGCGCAATATTGAAAGACGCTATAAGGAGACAAGCTCTGATTTTATCCGTGAACAAATGGAGCAGTATATGTCTCAGAAGTCTTGTCCTACGTGCAAAGGCTATCGGTTAAAGAAAGAGGCGCTTGCTGTACTGATTGACGGACGCCACATCGGAACAATTACCGAGCTGTCTGTCGGCAATGCACTTGCTTTCTTCAAAGGCCTTACCCTTTCTGAGAAGGATATGAAGATTGCCGATATGATCTTGCGCGAAATTATGGAGCGCTTAAGCTTTCTGGACAAAGTCGGCCTTGATTACCTGACACTGAGCAGGGCCGCGGGAACATTGTCCGGGGGAGAGGCGCAGCGCATCAGGCTGGCGACGCAAATCGGCTCGCGCTTATCCGGTGTGCTTTATATTTTAGATGAGCCGTCTATCGGCCTGCATCAGCGTGATAACGACCGCTTGATCAGCGCCCTGAAAAACATGAGAGACCTTGGGAACACGCTGATTGTTGTCGAACACGATGAGGACACGATGATGGCAGCCGATTATTTAATTGATATTGGGCCCGGAGCTGGCATTCACGGCGGACAGGTGACATCTGCGGGCACGCCGGAAGAAGTGATGGGAGATCCAAACTCATTAACGGGCAGCTATTTATCAGGGAAAAAGTTCATCCCATTGCCTCCTGAAAGAAGAAAGCCGGACGGCCGTTACATTGAGATTAAAGGCGCTACAGAAAACAACCTGAAAAAAGCAAATGCCAAGTTCCCGCTTGGAACGTTCACAGCGGTTACAGGGGTTTCCGGATCAGGAAAGAGTACCCTCGTTAATGAAATTTTGCACAAGGCGCTGGCGCAAAAGCTTCATAAAGCGAAAGCGAAGCCCGGCAGCCACAAAGAAATTAAAGGCTTGGATCATTTAGACAAAGTCATTGACATTGACCAGGCGCCAATCGGAAGAACGCCGAGATCCAATCCTGCGACATACACCGGTGTGTTTGATGACATTCGTGATGTATTTGCACAGACAAATGAAGCAAAGGTACGCGGCTATAAAAAAGGCCGTTTCAGCTTTAACGTGAAGGGCGGGCGATGTGAAGCCTGCCGCGGAGACGGGATTATAAAAATTGAAATGCACTTCCTTCCTGACGTATACGTTCCGTGCGAGGTGTGCCACGGCAAACGCTATAACCGGGAAACGCTTGAAGTGACGTACAAAGGAAAAAGCATCTCTGATGTGCTTGATATGACGGTTGAAGATGCTCTTTCTTTCTTTGAAAATATCCCAAAAATCAAGCGTAAGCTCCAAACCCTTTATGATGTCGGTTTAGGTTATATTACGCTCGGCCAGCCGGCAACGACCTTGTCGGGCGGAGAAGCGCAGCGCGTGAAGCTCGCATCGGAGCTGCACAAACGGTCAACAGGGCGCACGCTCTACATTTTAGATGAACCGACGACAGGTTTGCACGTCGACGATATCGCCAGACTTCTTGTCGTGCTTCAGCGTTTGGTGGACAATGGAGATACAGTACTCGTCATTGAGCATAATCTAGATATCATTAAGACGGCAGATTATATTGTGGATCTGGGGCCAGAAGGCGGAGCCGGAGGCGGAACCATTGTCGCGTCGGGAACGCCTGAGGAAATCACTGAAGTGGAAGAATCGTATACAGGCCGTTATTTGAAGCCTGTTATGGAGCGTGACAAAAAACGCATGAAATCGCTCTTAGAAGCGAAAGAAACGGCTACATCTTAAAACCATCTATTTAGAGAGAGTTCAGCTTGTCAGCAAGTCCATCCTTGGGCTTAGCAGGCAAGCTTTTCTTATGGCATAACGGAAAAAGATAATATTTGTGTGATCGTTTCAATTTTTAATGGGTAAAATTTCTTTGGAAAAACACCTAAACATTTACAAAGCGCTGTCGATATATGAATTGAGGGGCGGATGATGTTTTCCATATTGAGCAAAAAAGCCCTATTAAGGGATTTGAAGGTATCCTTATAACAGGGTCTACATAAGTTAGAAGCTTTACTGGAATCGCAGTCGCCAGAAATCAAAGAAAAGGAAGTCTTTGATTTCAAAAACATATACACATGGAGGTATTTTACACATGAGAATTAACCACAATATCGCAGCGCTTAACACACTAAACCGTTTGTCTTCAAACAACAACGCGAGCTCAAAAAACATGGAGAAACTTTCTTCAGGTCTTCGTATTAACCGTGCAGGAGATGACGCAGCGGGTCTTGCGATCTCTGAAAAAATGAGAGGACAAATCAGAGGTCTTGAAATGGCTTCTAAAAACTCTCAAGACGGAATCTCTCTTATCCAAACAGCTGAGGGTGCATTGACTGAAACTCATGCGATCCTTCAACGTATGCGTGAACTTACTGTTCAAGCTGGTAACACTGGGACACAGCAACCTGAAGATTTAACTGCAATTAAAGATGAAATGGATGCTTTAACTGAAGAGATCGATGGTATTTCTCAACGTACTGAATTTAACGGCAAAAAACTTTTAGACGGTAGTGTAACAGCAGGATTTACATTCCAAATTGGTGCAAATGCTAACCAAAATATTAATGTTAAAATTGGCAACATGGATGCAACAACTTTAGGAGTAAAAGGTATCGATGTTTCAGCGGATGATTTTAGTTTTGACACTGAGATCGCTAAAATCGATACTGCAATTACAAGTGTTTCAAGCCAACGTGCTAAACTTGGGGCGGTACAAAACCGTCTTGAGCACACAATCAACAACTTAGGAGCATCTGGTGAAAACCTGACAGCTGCTGAGTCTCGTATCCGTGACGTTGACATGGCTAAAGAAATGAGCGAGTTCACAAAGAACAATATTCTTTCTCAAGCTTCTCAAGCGATGCTTGCTCAAGCAAACCAACAGCCGCAAAACGTACTTCAATTGTTACGTTAATTTCTGAATGGCTATCTCTTTCTGATAGTCACAGCTTGCCGACAGGAGTCCATTAACTGGATGTGCCGGCAGGCTTTTTTTGTTACAATCATTTTGTGACAGCCAAAATCACTTGTTTCCTCAAAACAAAAAAGGCAAGATCTTGTATCTAACCTTTAGCTTTGTTTCAGTATATTGCAATTACAAAGTCTTCTTATACAGCTGCTTGCTTACACTCATTAAATCTTGAACAATATGCGTATTGCTGCTGTCGAGCAGCACTTTTATATATTGAATATCGTGAGAGATCGGAAAAGGTCCGTGAATCTGTTCTAGCTCGGCGATCATTTCACGATTCATTCTTTTTTGTTCATGAATCAGCTTTGACACTGATTCTTGTGTTACTGTATAGTCACTGGGATCTTTCTCCATTGCTTGTCCAGCCTCCTTGATTGCCGTAAGCTTTTTACATATTGTAATCGGTACAGCGGAAAGATTCTACTTCTAAAACTTTTTAAAATCCAATTTCCGTAAATAGGAGCATGTCTAAAGAATGAATTTGAAACCTTCAACAGGTTTTAAACGTATGAATAAGTAAAATGTCCCTGATCTTTTGTCATGGGCAATTACAATAGGAGTGTGGAATGAATTGAACCGTAATCAAGCTATTATTGCATCACTTTGTTATTTTAGTGTGTTCATTGCGCCAATCATTGTGCCGATCGTCGCTTATTTTGTTGTAAATGAGAAAGAAACTAAACGCCATGCGATACGTTCTCTTATTTCTCACATTGTTCCTTTTGTCGGCTGGCTGGTCCTTTTTATTGCTTTTCTTGGCGGAGCCGTAGCGATTGATGGAGACAGCCTGCTGCCTGTATTTGTGATCATAGCGGGAGCGGTTATTTATTTCTTAGTTGTTATTGGCATTATCATTTGGAATGTGATTCAGGGTATTAAGGTACTGCGTGCAGCATAAGTAGACAATGGGGAGGAGATCGCAATGAAGCAAGAAAAGGAACGAATCCTTAAGCTCGTGGAGGAAGGAAAGCTTACAGCACAAGAGGCTTTGACACTGATTGAAAAGCTTGACAGCGACTACAAGGAAAAGGAAGAAAAAATCACAGCGCTCTCAGTTCATGTACATGACGAGGAAGAGCCGTTTTCAGCAGCAAAAAAAGAAAGCAGTAAGCCGTCTTTAGGAGCCAAGCTGTTTGACTGGATTGATTCTGCTGTGAAAAAGGTCAAGGAAGTTGACCTTGATTTGAACTTTGGCCATGCGTATGATGTTCAGCACATCTTTCAATTTAAAGATACTGACTTTTCAAGTGTCGAACTTCAGATCGCCAACGGCAGTGTGAATATCGTCCCATGGGAAGACGAGGATATCAGAGCGGAATGCCAGGCGAAGGTATATCGCGCTGACAGCCAGGATGCGGCGAGACATGCATTTCTTCAGCATATTGAATGTGAAATCAAAGGAAATAAGTTTTTTATCCGTACTGAGAAGAAAACGATGAAAACGAATGTGACTTTGTATATTCCTCAGAAGGAGTATGATAAGATTCGGGTGAAGCTGTTTAATGGCCCGGTCAGAGGGGAACATTTACATGTAAAAGAGTTCTCGGCGAAAACGACAAACGGCGTGCTGTCGTTCTCGCATTTAACAGCTGAAAAAGCCATAGCTGAAACAGCCAACGGGCAAATTAAGCTTGCCGGCCACAGCTGCGGCACGATAGAAGCGGAAACCATTAACGGATTGATTGATCTCCGCGGGAGAAGCGAATCCATTGACGTTCAAAGCTTTAACGGAAATATTGCGATTAACGTAACAGAATCGGACTGCCGCTCCATTTATACCAAAACGACGACTGGAAATGTAGAGCTTGCGATTCCGGACGATCTTGCAGTGAAGGCGGAACTCAAAAGCAATCTGGGTTCGCTGTCCCATGAATTAATGGATGTTGAGATGCTGAAAGAAAAAAATGATACCATTCAAAAAGAAATGATGTTCACTTCAAATCAGGCACATGATCAAAACATCACCGTCTTCTCAGAATCATTAACAGGCGCCATCAAACTAAAGTACTCACAGAGGTGATCGAATGAATAGGCTTTATCGTTCAGAAAAAAACAAGAAAATGGCCGGCGTCATCGGCGGTCTTGCGGAATATTTCAACTGGGACGCATCGCTCCTCAGAGTCATAACTGTCATTTTAGCTGTTATGACAAGTGTTATCCCTGTTTTGCTTATTTATATCATTTGGATTTTTATCGTCCCGTCAGAAAGGGATATGAAATGACATGGTAAAATGGGCAGTCAGCATTTTGGTAAATGCATTGTTATTAATCGTTATCGATGGATACATTGACTCCATCCATATCAGCAGCATCGGGGCAGCGATTATCGCCAGCCTCATTTTATCGATCTTAAACGTGCTGATTAAACCGCTTTTGATCATCTTTACACTGCCAGTCACGATGGTGACGCTTGGTCTCTTCTTGTTTGTGATTAACGCCATCACGCTGATGATGACCGCGTCCATTATGGGTGACAGTTTTCAAATTGACGGCTTTGGCACAGCGATATGGGCATCCGTCATCCTGTCGGTGTTCCATTTGCTGATTCAAAAAGGCATTTTAGAGCCGCTGCGAAAGAAATAAAAAAGCTGCCATACAGGGGACTGACCCCATAAGATGAGACAAATAAAAAACACCTTCAAGTTTGAAAATGGATAGTTGTTATCCGAAATAAGACTTGGAGGTGTTTTTTGTATGGGAACAAGAGTGAGTTATCCGATTGAAGTCAAACAGAAGGCTGTAGAAATGAGATTGGCAGGCGTGCCTATGAAAGAGATCATGCAGGAATTGAATATCAAGAATAAGACGCAGGTTCAGACATGGGTTAGGTGGCATAAGGCTGGGGATACACATCGATTCGAACAACCTGTTGGTAAGCAATACACTTACGGAAAAGGTCCGGAGTATGCTTCCGAATTAGAGAAACTGCAGGCAGAGAACCGTTATCTGAGACAACAGAATGAAGTTTTAAAAAAGTACAACGAATTGGAAAGGAAGTTGATAGCCAAACGTCAGTCGAACTTGTAGAAGTATTGCACAGCACAATGACCGTACAGGATATCTGTGTTCATTTAGGTATCTCACGAGCGTCTTATTATCGTTGGAAGAAGAACCTGACGAAAGATCATCCCAAGTGCCATTTGAAAAAACAAATCGGCACGTTGTGCCGAGAGCACAAGTATCGATATGGATATCGAAAAATTACAGCTATATTAAAAAAGGGAATGCGTATTAACCATAAAACGGTTCAGCGTATCATGCAGAAAAATCAGTGGCAGTGCCGGGTTAAGGTGAAAAGGCGCAAGAAGAATGGGCAGCCATATGCCGTGGTCGATAATATATTAGATCGGAACTTTCAGTCTGATCATCCTCTTGAAAAACTAGTAACGGATATCACGTATTTGCCTTATGGACAGAAACAATTGTACCTTTCCAGTATATTGGATGTATACAATGGAGAAGTGATTGCTTTCACGATTGGAGATAAGCAGGACACAGACTTTGTCTTAAACACACTTGATCAGCTGCCAACACTGCCTCAGAACTGCGTGTTACATAGTGACCAAGGATCTGTGTATACATCTTATGAGTATCAGAAAGCTGTTAAAACAAAAGGCATTACCATGAGCATGTCCCGCAAAGGGACGCCCGCTGATAATGCCTCCATCGAATCGTTTCATTCCTCACTAAAGTCTGAAACGTTCTATCTTAACAGCATTGATCGAACCACGACCGCCATCGTAGAACACACTGTCAAAGAATACATTTATTATTATAACAACATTCGTATTCAAACGAAACTAAACAGCCAATCACCGATAAGCTATCGGCAATTGGCTGTTTAAAAGGTGTTTTGATCCCTGTCTCAAAAACGGGGGTCAGTCCCACAGAAGGCAGCTTTTTTACATGTGGTGTTTTTTTTGTTTAACGCGCTTCTGTGGCGGATACATTTGCGGCATAAGGCAAAAGCCCAATGCGGCAAATAAAAGGCCTAAGAGTCCAAAGGACATGGCAGACGGCATCATGGTGAGCAGATAGGCAGATATCATCGGACCTGCCGCCATGCCTGTGTATCTGATAAAGTTGAAAATTCCGATTGCACTCCCTCTGTTGTGTTCAAATTCATTGGTGATCATTGTGGAGTACAAGGGAGGAATGACCCCCATCGAGATGCCAAACAGTGCCAGTGTAAGAGCCATGAGAACGAGAGAAACGGAATGTGTAACGGCGAACAACATGATACTGCAGGCCGCGACCGCATTGCTGCCGATAAACAATGTGTTCAGCGAGATTTTTGCCTGTATTCTTTTAAACAAAAACGTACCTGCGATTGTGCTTAGCGCCAGTGGCAAATATAACAATCCTGCTATGCTCACATCAATATGATAATGCTCTGTCAGTAATATCGGGAGGTAGACGATCACCGCAAAATAAATGAAAAAGAGGACAAAACTTAAGGCCAAAATGACGTTTCCTGTTCGATTTGTAAATATTGATTTGTAATGAGTGAACACATTGCCTTTGGTTTTCTGCTTAGATCCTGCGGGAGAGTCCTTAGGAAAAATCATGCTGTTTGCAACCAGCATAACGACAGAGATGGCCGTGAGCATCCAGAAGATCCCTTCGTATCCGGCTGCTCCGCCTATGAATCCGCCGAGGACAGGGGCGACAGCCGGCGCGGCGGAAAGGAGCATTTGATACGTTCCCATCGCACTCCCGCGTTCACTGCCTGTAAAAAGCTGTCCGATCGTTGTGGCAGCAATGAGAGGCAGTGCTGCGGACCCGGCAGCCTGTATCATTCTGAATATCAGAAACAAAGTAAAGTCAGTGGTCACCGCACAGCCGATGCTGGCTGCTGTCGTTGCCAGAATTCCGGCAATCAAGACAAACCGCGCGCCTTTAAAATCGATGATGGTCCCTAATATAATTTGCATAATCGCTGTCACAATCATAAAGACGGAGACTGACAGGTTCACCATTGCTGCAGAAACATGGAACGATTCTTTAATGATCGGGATAATAGGTGAATAAATGTTTTGGCTTAAAGATGCAAAAAATGCGCTGAAGCAAACAATGTATAAGATCAATACCGCTTTTGATTTCATTTGAGCCATAAAAAATACACCGCCTTTTGTTTACTTTACAGGTTTGTCCGGAGTCCCATCGGTTTGTTCTGCTTCAAGTGTAGACGTCAGCTGCTCTAAAAATTTCAATACAGCATTTTGCTCATCTTGTGAAAACGAATCGAGGAATTGGTAAAAGGCCAGCTCCTTTTTTTTATGCAGTTTCTCATGCAAGTCGAAAATCCGTTTGCCTTTACGGGTTAATTTGAAATACACTTCTTTTTTGTTATCTGTCAGCTGATAGCTGTTAATGAATTCTTCCGTGATCAATTTTGTGCTGATTTTCGTTACATTCGCTTTTGATAAGTTCATTTTTTTTGCGATCCCCGCATTGTTAATGGGCTCATGCTTGCCGATGCAGTCAATGACATGAATGCTTGTCATGTTTTTAGGGATATCGATCACATCCTCTTCTGCGGCCTCCTTAAAAAATTGCTGAAGTGAAGTGTTCGCTTTTTGTTCATTAAGGTGCAGCAGTCTCACATATATGTCGTATATCATCTGCTTTGTCAAATCAGACATTGTTTCAGCCATCCTTCTTTTTAATATCGTTTACCAGTAAACAATATTAATGTATATGATACTTTATGTAGTTGTCAAATCATGTTATTTATAAGAGTGAAATGTTTACCTGTTAACAATATGAAAAATAAAAAATAAACTCATAAGCTTCCCTGTTCAGACGCAAAATACGTGAAAAGGGAGGTGTTTTGATGAGGAAATACACAGTTATCGCTTCTTTGTTCTTGTCTTTTCTTTCAGTTTTGTCTGGCGGCCATCATGAATCGAAAGCTTTCCCTGTTATAAAGCAGGAACCATTCCAAACGCCTCATTACATACCCTTGCTTGAAAATCCTCCTCAAATCGATGTGAAAGCTGAAATGAAAAGCAATCTGATGATTGAGGCTCAAGTGCGTGACAATGAGTATCAAGCATTTTCTGCCTTTCTTTTTTATAAACAAAGTAATGAGCTGGGCTACAAAATGGTGCCGATGGACCCGACACCCGGAGCGATTCACAAGTTTTTGGCGCAAATTCCGAAACGATTGATTTGGAACAGCGAGCTTGAGTATTACATTGTGATTTCCAATGGGAAGCAGCGGGTCGAGTCGGAGACGAAGAAACTGAAGCTTGAAGGATATCAGGCTGATCTCGCCCATATTCCGGAGCTTCTGATCACAGAGCTAGCGGTTGATACGAAGAACACGGGACGTGCAGACGGTTATGAATTTATTGAGATTTATAATACGACTGACAGAACGATTGATTTTAAAGACTATCATATCCGTTACCGCTATCCGAAAGAAGGGCCTGACTCCGATCTGATTTGGAGACCGGATGAAAGGGTCACCATTCCATCTGGCGAAACTTTTGTGGTTTGGCTGAAGCCTGCCGGGCATCCAGAATTGACGGCGGAGGATTTCAATCGATATTACCAGACACAATTAAAGGAAGGGAAAAATCTCGCGGTATTAGAAGAGACAGAGGGGATGGCCAATACCAGGCCGCGGTCAGTTGTGATATCAACGAATACAGGAAAAGATATTTCGGTCGCGCATTATCGGAAACATGCGCTGCGCCGGCTGTCGTCTGTGCTTTACAAGTATCCGCTGGACGGAACCGCAGAACTTCTCAATATTTCAATCGGAGAAAAGAATCCGTCCCCGGGAACGGTATTACAGGCACAAGTTCCTGAGCAGAAACGAAAAATTAAGCTTGATAAAGAAAAGCCGGTCATTGAGGATTTGACTGACCGCAAGCCTGTCCGTCCCGCAGAAAGCATTGAGCTGCGGGCTGATATACGGGACCGCAGTCTTGTGAAAACAGCGGCCTTTTACTACCGGACAGATGAAAACAAACCGTTTAAGCGCATTCTCGCTGAAAAAGACCGCAACGACAATCTCTACCATTATATTGTGTATTCGCCTGAACTGATCGGGAAGGATCAGCTTGAGTATTACGTGGCAGCAGGGGACGGAATCAACGAGGCGAGAACGCCGGTCAAAATGATTGATATTAAACAAACAAGCAAATCGCACGGTTTGCGGATGAACATTGAAAACAGAGACACGCTATCGGGAACTCAGTTTCTCAAAGCGACAACAGACGGGCGCACTAACAGCATTAAGCTGTGGATAGACGGAAAAAAACAAGTGACAGAACCCGCTATGGAAAAAGAAGTGTATTTTGCGTTCGATACGAGAAAAACGAATCTTTACTTTAAAAACGCGGTAACGATGGAAGGCAAAGTGTTAAAGGTATTTGATGATACAACAAATAAATACCGCACCTATTCTGTTCCCTTACCAGAGTTGCTGCTCCGTAAAGGGAAGCAGCTGCAGCGTATTACGATACGATCAGGTTCAAAGGTGTCTCCATTTGATACGGCTGAAAACCGTGATGATTTCTTAGTCAAAAACGCCCGATTGGTGTTATCGGATGGGACGGTGATCAGGGATCAGAGGGTTTCTCCTGAGAAGGAACTCTTTATTGGAGATAATCAGCGCTCGAATAAAAGCTGGCAATTTCAATTCAATCTTCCTGACGGACTGTTTACGTCACAGTTGCTGAAGTGGGATACATCAAAGCTTTCTGAAGGCGCTCACCATATTCAAGCAAGCGACGGCAAGGAAAATGTAAGCTTGGTTGTGCGTGTAGATAATTCGGGGCCGCATATCGAGCCGAATATCACCGAGGGACAAACGTACAAAGGAAACCTCATCCTGCAGGCGGATATGTATGATAAATGGAGCAAAATTGAGGAAGCGGAGGCGTCTTTAGATGGTGAGAGCATTACACTTCCCTACCATACGTCATCTTCTGAACTTTTGCCGGGAAAACATTCTCTAAAAATAACAGCAACGGACCTCGCGGGCAATAAAACAGTAATTGAGCGGACGTTTAAAACAGAACGTGAGCATCCGGATCAGCCGGAGATCATAGACAGCGAAGCCGATACGCATAGGGCTAAGCTTTCTGTGCGGGTGAAGGATCCGACGGATGACCCCATGGATGTCGCTTTTTATAGAGGATTTCAATATACAGCACGAAACAATGTGAAAATATTCAAGCACGCGTCACTGACTGAACCGCCGAAAAGCTTTGTGCCGGAAAGCGAGACCCCCTTTACGAATAAAGAATTGGAGCGGGTATCTGCTGCTGACGGAAAAACAGTATCGACAGAAAAAAAGGAGCTTTTCCCTTATCATCGCTTTGAAGTGACGGTTGATCCGTCAGTTGATGAGAATGACTTGGCGGAAGCGGTCTGGAAGGGAAGTTCTTTGCCGGGAAGAAAGGTGACGATGTATGCTTGGAATTACCGGACAAACGAGTGGCAGCCGGTTGACAGCTTCGTTGCCAAAGATCACAAACCGTTTACGCTGAAGGCGTCAGTAATCGCCTCCGATTTTGTGCGGAAGTCGAAGATGAATGTGATTGTGCAGGATGAAATTCCTCCTGCGAAGGATATGTACACATTTGCCTGGATGTCCGATACACAGTATTACGCGGAAAGCTATCCGCATATTTTTGATAAACAGACCGCATGGATCAAAAGCAATCAAAAGCAGCTCAATATCAAATATGTGTTTCACACGGGTGATATTGTAGATGATTCTGCCGATATCAGACAGTGGAAAAACGCTGATCGGTCAATGTCTGTTCTGGATAAAAGCGGGATTCCTTACGGCGTGCTGGCAGGTAACCACGATGTCGGGCATAAGGACGGCTCATACAGGGCGTTTGGCAAATACTTTGGCAGTCATCGTTTTGATAAAAAATTGCATTATGGCGGTTCTTATAAAAATAACCGCGGACATTATGACTTAATTTCGAGCAACGGCAATGATTATATCATGCTGTACATGGGATGGGGCATTACGGATGAAGACATCGCGTGGATGAATCAAGTGCTGAAGAAGCATCCTGACCGGATGGCTGTTTTAGCTTTTCATGAGTATTTGCTGGTCAGCGGAAACAGAAGCCCGATCGGAGAGAAGATATTCAAAAAAGTCGTGAAGCCGAATCCGAATGTGGTGATGGTGTTAAGCGGGCATTATCATAGTGCGATGAGAAAAACTGATGAACTTGATGATGATGGTGATGGAAAACCGGATCGCCTCGTGCATCAAATGCTGGCCGATTATCAGGGCGGGCCAGAAGGCGGGCAAGGGTATTTGCGTTTGCTGCAGTTTGACCAGGCGAATGATATGGTGCATGTGTCGACGTACTCTCCGCATTTACAAGATAAAAACTACTATGATACGGATACCTACGGCAACAAGGATGAGTTTTCGCTTTCGCTTGATTTGAAGCCGAGGGTCAAAAAGGTGGAAACCGATTATTTTGAATGTAATGTGTATACTAATGAAGAGCTCGGAAAACGGGAGCAAGTGAAGAGCGGGGATACCGCTGAATTCCGCTGGGATGATCTTGAACCGCATTCTGTTTATTATTGGTACACCATTTTGGAAGACAGCTTTAACGGCAAAACGAAATCACCGATCTGGAAGTTCAAGACGAAAAAAGAGACATATCGTCCGTCGCCAGACCAGTTTGATTTTCGCCATGTCTCCAATCCTTAAAAAGGGTTGGAGATTTTTTTATGAAAGCCGGTCCATATAGTGGACAAATGTATAACGGTCGCCTCTGTATACTGATTTTGCATGTTCAAAAGCAGTTCCGTTCTGTAAATACGTTGTTCGTTTGATTAACAGGACAGGCGCCCCTTTTTGAATGCCAAGAATGCTTGCTTCTTTCGATGTTGCAGCGCTTGGTTCAAGCTCCTGTTTTGCACGGGAAATCGGGATGCTGTTGTACTTTTCAATATGCTCGTAAATCGACGACTGAAAATGCGATTCGTTTAATTCACCCGCAAGCTCAAACGGAATATGCGAGGATTCAATCGCCATTGGAATATCATTTGCCAGCCGCACTCGAGTGATTTTATGGATAGGAGAGGGATGCCCGCAGCCTAATAAAGCTGCGAGCTCCTCAGTTGACTCAATTAGCTGATAGTCAATGAGCCTGCTGCCTGGTGTCATCCCGCGGCTTTTCATATCCTCGGTAAAGCTTGTAAGCCCTTGGAGTGCTTGTTCCATTTTTGGCTTGCTGACAAAGGTGCCCCGTCCTTTCAGGCGATAAAGAAAGCCTTCATTGACTAAATTAGAAAGCGCCTGGCGAACCGTCATCCGGCTGATTCCGAATTGTTCGGCATATTCACGCTCGGAGGGAAGAGGCATATCCGGCTGCAGCTCTCCGCTCTTAATTTGGGCTTTTAATTGCTCCATAATCTGATAATAAATCGGAATAGGCGATTGTTTATCGATATTCATAGGTCAGCATGTTCCTTTCAAGGTCTTAATGCCGCGGCTTCACGATCAATCAAAATCGTAACATCGGGGTGCAGGTGCAAAGCCGATGCTGGGAAATCTTCGCTTACGTCTCCTTCTAACAGCTTTCTCGCAGCTTCCGCTTTGCTTTTTCCAGAAATAAGCAGCAGAATGCGCTTGCTTGAGAGAATCGTCTGGATTCCCATTGTGAGTGCTTTTTTCGGCACACTGTCTATTGAAGAAAAATATCTGGCATTCGCCTGGCGGGTTTGTTCATTTAATGTCACAACGTGTGTTCGCGACTTGAAAGGCGTTCCAGGTTCGTTGAAGCCGATATGTCCGTTTCGGCCGATGCCGAGAAGCTGAATGTCAGTGCCGCCAATGGATTCGACTAGTTGTTCGTACCGCCTGCATTCGGCTTCCAGGTCGTCTGCATTTCCATTGGGAATAAAATGCCGGCTTGGCTGGCTGTCGATATGCTGAAAAAAACGAGAATTCATATAGTAGTGATAGCTGTTCGGATCATCGCTTGAAAGTCCGGCGTATTCATCCAAATTAACCGTGGTGACGTTTTTAAATGAAAGATTCTCAGTTTGGTGCAGGCGGATCAGCTCGCGATACGTGCCTTCCGGTGTGCCGCCTGTTGCTAAACCGAGAACGGCGTCAGGTTTTTCCTTGATTGTGTCTGCCGCTATTCTGGCTGCTTTTTGGCTTAGCTCTTCATATGTTTGACATTCAACTACTTTCATATCTGGTCAGCCTCCTTGGATATAAATGCAATGTTTCCGCGGCAGATGGTGAGAATCACCTCGCAATCACTGCTGACAATCACAAGATCCGCATCTTTTCCCTCTGTCACACTCCCTTTTCGGTCAAAGATGCCCAGCTGTTTGGCCGCGTTTGCAGAAGTTATATTAGCTATATCCATCCAAGAGCAATTTGTAAACTCACGCATATGCCGTGCGCCTTCGTTCATTTTGAGGATCGAACCGGCAAGTGTTCCGTCGGAAAGAAGAGCTGTCTTTCCTCTTACCGTCACACTTTGGCCGCCGAACTCGTATACACCATCTTTCAGGCCTTTTGCCCTCATGGAATCGGTAATTAAAATGAGCTTGCTGCTGCCTTTTGCCAAAAAAGCAAGCTTTGCCGCTAAAGGATGGGAGTGGATGCCGTCAGCGATAAGCTCTGTCACAAACCCATCATGGGCTAGCGCCGTTCCGATCACTCCGGGCTCTCGGTGATGAAACGGGCTCATCGCGTTGTAAAGATGGGTCATATGGCTCGCGCCTGCTTTCGCGGCCTCCGACAGTAATGCGGAGTCGGCATCTGTGTGCCCCATCGACGCGATAATCGATTCGCCTTTCAAATAGCGGATCAGTTCAAAATGCTGATCCTCCTCCGGCGCAAGTGTGACGATTTTGATCAGTCCGCCCGCCTCCTGCTGCCACTTTTTGAAAAGCGCAACATCCGAAGGCCTGATCCATTCCTTTGGCTGCGCTCCGGCTCTTTTAGGTGAAACAAAGGGCCCCTCCAAATGAATGCCGAGCAGTTCCGCACCTAATAAAGAGGATTCCTCAGCTGCTTTCCAATCTCTAGCATTTACCAAAGCTTGAGAAATGTGCCCATGTTCCTGGGTAATGGTTGTTGCTAAAAAGCTCGTCGTGCCTTCTTCTGGAAGTCTTGAGGACATGGTGTCGAGGGCGGAAAAGCTTGCATCCATCGTATCTGCGCCATAGCCGCCGTGAATATGAATGTCAATCATCCCGGGAAGCAAAACGGAATCTGCCGGTGCTTGAATCTCTTTTGAGTAAGACTCTTTAGGCCGTTCTGTTGAAACTGTGCTGATTTTTCCGCCATTGATTGCGACATAGCCATTTTTGATTACTTCATTTTCTGTCACGATCGCGATGCCTTTGATAAGAAGACTTTCTGCCATAGGTGATCCGCCTTTCTGGAATATGAATACATTTATTTTACCCCTTTTCAGACTAGTGATCTAGACCAGCTGAGGTGTTTTCCCGTCTTTTATAAAATCTGTTTTAGGTTCAAGCCCGAAAGTGATAAAATGAAAGTATTGTGAGCAAGCTCGGGGCAGCCCGGAACAGGAGGAACATATCGTGGCAAAGGTTCGCACAAAAGACGTAATGGAACAGTTCAATTTGGAATTAATCAGCGGAGAAGAAGGGGTTAACCGTCCGATTACAATGAGTGACTTATCAAGACCAGGCATTGAAATTGCCGGATATTTTACATATTATCCGAGAGAGCGCGTGCAGCTTCTCGGAAAAACAGAGCTTTCTTTCTTTGAACAGCTGCCGGAAGAGGATAAAAAGCAGCGAATGGATTCTCTGTGCACTGATGTAACACCAGCTATTATTCTTTCCAGAGATATGCCTATCCCGCAGGAGCTGATTGACGCTTCCGAGAAAAACGGCGTGCCTGTCCTCAGATCGCCGCTGAAAACGACAAGGCTGTCAAGCCGTTTAACCAATTTTCTTGAGAGCCGTCTGGCGCCTACTACAGCGATTCATGGCGTTCTTGTCGATATTTACGGTGTCGGCGTGCTGATTACGGGAAAAAGCGGCGTCGGGAAAAGTGAAACCGCACTGGAGCTTGTGAAAAGGGGGCACCGCCTCGTTGCCGATGATTGCGTTGAAATTCGGCAGGAGGATCAGGATACCCTTGTCGGAAACGCGCCTGAATTAATTGAGCATCTCCTTGAAATCAGGGGGCTTGGCATTATCAACGTGATGACGCTGTTTGGCGCCGGCGCTGTCAGAAGCAATAAACGAATTACGATTGTCATGAATCTTGAACTCTGGGAGCAGGGCAAGCAATACGACCGTCTCGGACTTGAGGAAGAAACCATGAAAATCATTGATACAGAAATTACAAAACTGACGATTCCCGTCCGTCCGGGCCGAAATCTCGCAGTCATCATCGAGGTGGCAGCGATGAACTTCAGATTGAAGCGGATGGGTCTGAACGCCGCTGAGCAATTTACAAACAAGCTGGCGGACGTCATTGAAGACGGTGAACAAGACGAATAGGAGTTGGCGTTAAATGAATGAAGCGATAGAACCACTCAATCCGATAGCTTTTCAGCTGGGGCCGTTAGCCGTCCATTGGTACGGAATCATTATCGGTCTCGGCGCTTTGCTAGGGCTTTGGATTGCGATGAGGGAAAGTGAGAAACGGGGGCTGCAGAAAGACACTTTTATCGATCTTGTCCTGTTTGCCATTCCGATTGCGATTATTTGCGCACGAATTTATTACGTTGCATTTGAATGGGATTATTATGCGGCACATCCGGGAGAAATCATTAAGATTTGGAAGGGCGGCATTGCCATTCACGGCGGGTTAATCGGCGCCATTTTAACAGGTTATGTGTTTTCAAGAGTGAAAAACCTTTCGTTTTGGAAGCTTGCGGATATTGCCGCGCCAAGCATTTTGCTCGGCCAGGCGATTGGCCGCTGGGGAAACTTCATGAACCAGGAAGCGCACGGCGAGGCAGTCAGCAGAGCCTTTTTAGAAAGCCTGCACCTGCCTGAATTTATCATCAATCAAATGTACATCAATGGACAATATTATCACCCTACTTTTTTATATGAATCACTGTGGAGCTTTGTCGGAGTCATCGCTTTGCTGCTCCTGCGCAGAGCGAATTTGCGGAGAGGCGAGCTGTTCTTGATCTATATCATTTGGTATTCAATCGGAAGATACTTTATTGAAGGAATGAGGACTGACAGCTTAATGCTGACTGATGCACTTCGTATCGCTCAGGTGATTTCAATCGTATTGATTGTTTTGGCTGTGGGAGCCATCATCTTCAGACGGGTCAAGGGGTACTCGAAGGAGCGGTACGCGGAGTAGACGTCAACAAAGGGGGATGAGGGATGAAGAAAATCTTTCTGACTGGTCTTGCGGCAGGTCTTCAAACAACATGGACGCTCGGTAAAGTCATTTTCCCGGTAACACTATTGGTCACTTTGCTCCAGCATACGCCTGTCATGGATTGGCTGGTACGGCTGATCACACCGGTTATGGGCCTGTTCGGGCTTTCAGGTGAAGCGGCTATTCCGCTTGTGCTGGGAAATATGCTGAATCTGTACGCTGGCATTGCCGGGATTTTGACATTGGATTTATCTGTGAAGGAAGTTTTTATTTTAGCTGTTATGCTTTCATTCTGTCATAACTTGATTATCGAATCGACAGTTGCCGCAAAGGTTGGCATCAGAATTGGCGTTATTTTGTCGGTGCGCATCGGTTTGGCCGCTGTGTCAGCAATCGTCATTAATCTCATTTGGCATGGCGGACAGGAAACGGCGCAGTACGGTTTTATCGCTCCAAAGAGTGCAGCGCCAGACGGCTGGCTGGCAATGCTAGCCGAGGGTTTAACGAAAGCCGGACTTGGTGTTTTGCAGCTGGCGGCAATTGTGATCCCGCTAATGATCATCATTCAGTTTTTAAGAGATTTAGGATGGCTGCATCGTTTTTCCAGGTGGCTGTCTCCGTTTACGCAGCTGCTTGGCATGAATAAAAATACGTCCATGACGATGGTGGCGGGACTGACGATCGGTCTGGCCTACGGAGCGGGTGTTATGATCAAAGCTGTCGAGGATGACGGCGTGAGCAGACGGGATATGACATTGGCATTTATTTTTCTTGTTGCCTGCCACGCGGTCGTGGAAGATACACTTGTCTTTATTCCGCTCGGCATACCGGTCTGGCCTCTTCTTCTGATACGTGTCACTACAGCAGTGCTGCTGACAATGATTATTGCGCATACATGGAAAAAATGGAAACCCTCAGCGGTTGGAAAGGAAGCAATATGAGTGACAAACAAGTAACGACAATTCTGTTTGATTTAGACGGAACGCTTATTAATACGAATGAATTAATTATCGCGTCCTTTTTGCATACCCTGGAGCATTATTACCCGAGCAAGTATAAACGAGAGGATGTCCTTGCGTTTATCGGGCCGTCTCTTTTTGACACATTCTCCTCGATGGATGCTGATAAATGCGATGATATGATCGCCATGTACAGAGCGTACAATCATGACATGCATGATTCACTCGTAACCGAATATGAAACAGTGTATGAAACCCTGGATGCATTAAAAAAAGCCGGCTTTAAATTAGGGATTGTAACAACGAAATTAAGAGATACTGTCAATATGGGCCTCAAGCTGACGGGGATCGGCGAATTTTTTGAAACGGTCGTCACCCTCGATGATGTGTCGATGGCAAAGCCTGATCCCGAGCCGGTTCTTTTAGCGCTGAAACAGCTTGGAAGCGAGCCTGGGGAAGCCATTATGGTCGGAGATAATTACCACGATGTGCTGGCAGGGAAAAACGCCGGAACAAAAACGGCAGGAGTCGCATGGACGATTAAAGGGCCGGAAATGCTGGCGAAGCATGAACCTGATTATATGCTTGAGAAAATGAGTGATCTATTACAAATCGTTGGAGTGAAGTAATCTGTGAGAAAAACAGATCGCCATCCGGTCTCGGGGGCTAACTCACTATGGCATGTCTATCAAACGGTGCCTTTTGTAAAGGTTGTCAAAAATTTTATTGTCATTCAAATTGCGAGATATACACCGTTTATAGGGATGAAAAACTGGCTGTACCGCACATTTCTGCGGATGAAGGTTGGAAAGCAGACATCCTTTGCCCTCATGGTGATGCCGGATATTATGTTTCCGGAAAAGATCTCAGTCGGAACAAATACAATTATCGGGTACAATACGACCATTTTGGCCCATGAGTATTTGATTCATGAATACCGGATCGGCAAAGTCCTGATCGGAGACGAAGTGATGATCGGTGCGAACACGACCATTCTGCCAGGTGTGGAAATAGGGGATGGTGCGGTTGTGTCAGCCGGAACGCTTGTCCATAAAGACGTGCCTGCCGGGGCATTTGTCGGCGGAAATCCGATGAGGATTATCTATACGAAGGAAGAAATGCAAGCAAGATTGAAAAATCCCGCTGAATAAACTTCAGCGGGATTTTTCATTTTAAAATTGAGTATTATTGTTTTCGTAAATATGCTGAACGCCAATCCATTTTTGGCCGACATTGGAGTAGCGTGTATTTGTCATTCTGACCGTACTTGTTTTGCTGTCTGTCCGGAATATCGCTTCTTTCATGTTCGTGATGGTGCACTTGTCGATGATCACATCAACGTGGAAGGTTGAACCGCCAAGCTGTCTAATGAACTTTCCGCCATTGTCCGCCGTGAAGTTTTTCACTGTGAATGTGCTCGCTTTATTGATTTGGAAAATCTTATCTGACGCTTTTTGGGCAGAGCCGCCATCGATGGTCACTTTTCCTTCCTTCTTCACCGTTAACGCATCCTCACCAACATCTTCCCACTTCACATTCTGAATGTTAACGTTTCCATAAGTGTGCACGCCATCAGCAGCAGGTGTGCCGAGCACCACATTTTTCAGAGTTGCTCCATCCTCTACACGAAAAACAGGTTCCTGATTTTCGGACTGGCTTCCGTCACCTAATTCTTTCCCTGCTACAAACCGCTGTCCCTTCCCGTCATATGTTGTATTTTTTGGTACGATAATTGTTTCGTGAACCACTTTGTCAGCTGCAAAAGCAGTTGATGATTGAAACTGGCTGAAACCCATAACCAAACTGAACATAAATAGGATAGACACGATTTTTTTCAATGATAAAATCCTCCCCGGATATCTTTAATTTTTGTAAGAGAAGCCTCAGCGTCTTGCACCGGCTTCTCTCACATAGATCGGGGCAAGGCTGAATCTGCTTTAATCATAAAAACAGACAGCCTGAAAGTAAAGATAATTTTGGATGATAAATGGAAAATGAATCGATATTACCGATTGAAACAAAAAGCATGAATATTGTCGTATTTGCTCAGGGTAGAGCATAGGCACTGTGAAAGCGAACAGTTTTCAGCAGTTTACTTTTGAATAACGATGGCTTGGCTGCCCATTTGTTCCCACGCTTTTTCAAAGCTCGTTCTGTCAGTTTTTCTGTTTTTGTAGCCATACGGATCATTGAGATACACATATTTTTCATCATATCCCGTAACGGCGACACTGTGTTCACTGTACGTGATATCTATTGTTCCGTTTGGCGTTTTCCATGTCTGCATGTTGTCAACCGGCGTAAAGTTGGCGGTCGTAATGACCCAAACAGGATTGCCTTTCTCAAGCTGTTCATAAACAGCGGAAATGCTATTTCCAGTCAGGTCAGACACTTTGTTGCCGGCATAGGTTTTCGCCAGCTCATAGATCGGTCCGTGGTAGACACCGAGACCCGGGCCATTCGCCATATCCCCGACAAATCCGTCATTCGGATCACCTTTTAATCCGCTGCTGTATGTCAAAGGCACTGTGGCAATCTGGTCTGCCAGTGTGTTTTTTGTTACGTCGTATCCCGCGTACTTCAGCACCATCGCAAGGCTTGTTACTTCACAGCCGTTATAGAGCCGAGGCGCGTCCATCTGGTTATAAAGGATGACATCCAGCGGTTCGGCGCTTCCCTTCAGCTCCTTTTTGCTGTTCGCAGCCGATTCTTTTTCAGCCTCTTTTTTATCGCTATTGAAAAAAGGAATATCTATATCTTTTGCATTTATTTTAAGTCCGAAAAAAATGACGCCTGAAAGTATGATTAGTATACATAGAGTTCGCAGTGTTTTCATCTTTATCTCCTTGTTCTCTATTTGATTTGTATTATAGCATGCCAAACATAAAGAATTTGAGATATTACGTACCTTTAATCATTTATTCATGATTTTTTCATAATTAGGAGGAGGGCATCTGAATGAAAAATATCCTAACTGAAGTTAAGCATTGATTTTCATTCTTTCATCTGCTAACATATTATCATATTAGCGAACTAAAGGATTCGCAATTTTCCTTCAAAAAATGGCAATGGAGGTGCTCGGGTTGATGTTTATGTTTGAAAAACCGCACGGCATGAGAGATACACTGCCCGGTTTATACGAAACGAAAAAAAAGGTGAGACAATCGTTAACCGATTTGATAGATAAATGGGGATATCAATTTATGGAAACGCCGACGCTGGAGTTTTACGATACCGTTGGCGTGCAGTCAGCGATTGAGGAGCAGCAGCTGTTCAAGCTTCTTGATCAGGACGGCAAGACATTGGTGCTTCGCCCGGATATGACAGGACCGATTGCAAGGGTGGCGGCATCAAAGCTTCTGAAACACGATCATCCGCTCAGAGTCGGCTATGCGGCAAATGTGTTCAGGGCTCAGGAACGCGAAGGCGGACGCCCTGCCGAATTCGAGCAGGTCGGAGTGGAATTAATCGGTGACGGTACGACAAGCGCGGATGCGGAGGTCATTGCTTTAGTAATCGGTGCGTTAAAAAGCGCCGGACTGTCTTCCTTTAAAATTGCCATCGGCCATGCCGGCATTGCGGATGCCCTGTTTGTTGAGGTGCTCGGAAACGTTGAGCGTGCTGATGTGCTGCGGAGGTTTTTATACGAGAAGAACTATGTCGGTTACAGAGAACATGTCAAGTCTCTCCCGCTTTCCTCCATTGATAAAAGCAGGCTGCTTGAGCTTCTTGAATTGCGGGGCGGCATAGAAGTATGCGGACGTGCTGAGGAAATCGTCGATTCTGAGCAAGGAAAAAGCGTGGTTGATGAGCTGAAGGCGCTGTGGGACATTCTTGAGGATTACGGATGTACGGAAAATGTCCGCCTTGATCTGAATATGGTCAGCCACATGAGCTATTACACAGGGATTTTATTTGAAGTGTACGCCGAAAATGTCGGTTTTGTCATTGGAAGCGGCGGCCGTTATAACAAGCTTCTGGGCCATTTTGATTCGCCCGCGCCGGCAACAGGCTTCGGGCTTCGGATCGACCGGCTGATTGAAGCGCTTCATATGAAAGACAAACCTTGTGAAATAGACGCTGTTATTTTCAGCAAAGAGCAGCGGGTGCAAGCCATCGCTTATGCGAATGAAGAACGTATGAAGGGGAACAAAGTAGTTCTTCAAGATTTATCGGGAATTGAAAATATCGATCAGATGACAAAATCTTTTGCAAATGTCACCTATTTTATCGGAGCCAGAAAGGAAGAGCAAAATGGGTAAGTTACTCACAATGGCGATGCCGAAGGGCCGGATATTTGAAGAAGCGGCAGGGCTGCTGCGGCAGGCTGGCTACAAGCTCCCTGAGGAGTTTGAAGATTCAAGAAAACTGATCATTGATGTGCCGGAGGAAAATCTCCGTTTCATATTAGCTAAGCCGATGGACGTGACCACATATGTGGAGCATGGTGTTGCAGATGTCGGGATTGCAGGCAAGGATGTCATGCTGGAGGAGGAACGCGATGTATATGAGGTGCTGGATTTGAAGATCAGCAAATGTCACTTGGCAGTCGCCGGACTTCCGAATACAGACTGGAGCGGCGTAGCACCGAGAATCGCGACAAAGTATCCGAATGTGGCCTCCAGTTATTTTAGAGAGCAGGGGGAACAAGTCGAAATCATTAAGCTCAACGGTTCAATCGAGCTGGCCCCGCTCATCGGCCTTGCAGACCGGATTGTGGATATCGTTTCCACAGGACAGACGCTGAAAGAAAACGGGCTTGTTGAAACGGAGCACATTTGTGACATTACTTCCCGCTTTATCGTAAACCCGGTAAGCTATCGCATGAAAGACGATGTGATTGACGAAATGGCATCCCGCTTATCTCTAGTTGTGGAAGGAGAAACGGCAAAATGAAGATCAAAACCATCAGCGGAGCAGAACGGTTTTCTCTCAAGCGGTCCATAGATGCCGGAACGGATGAGCAAAGAAAAACGGTCCGATCGATTATTGAAGATGTAAAAGCAAACGGTGATCAGGCGGTCCGCAGCTACACGGCGAGATTTGACGGCATCGAAATAGACAGCCCGCTGGTCACAAAAGAAGAAATTGAAAAAGCATACACCTCGCTGGATTCACAGCTGCTTCAGGTGATGAGGCAGGCAATCGAAAATATTAGGGAATATCACGAGAGACAGCTGCAATCCTCCTGGTTTTATCACAGAAAAGACGGCACCATGCTGGGGCAGAAAGTGACGGCGCTTGATTCCGCCGGTGTATATGTGCCGGGGGGAACGGCGGCATATCCTTCATCTGTTTTAATGAATGTCATCCCGGCGCTGACAGCGGGTGTGGAAAGAATCGTTCTTGTGACGCCTCCGGGAAAAGACGGACAGCTGTCCCCAGGGGTCTTAGTCGCTGCTGCCGAGCTAGGCATAAAAGACATTTACAAAATGGGCGGCGCTCAGGCGATTGCGGCGCTTGCGTACGGAACAGAAACCATTGAGCCGGTGGATAAAATCACAGGCCCGGGAAATATTTATGTCGCGCTTGCCAAACGAGAGGTGTTCGGTGATGTCGATATCGATATGATTGCCGGACCGAGTGAAATCGTCGTCCTGGCTGATGAAACAGCGATACCGAGGGAAATTGCGGCCGACCTGCTGTCACAGGCGGAACACGATAAGCTCAGCTCAAGTGTATTTGTCACAGATTCCATGACGCTGGCCGAGGCGGTTTCAGCCGAAGTGAACGAGCAGCTGAAAACCTTGCCGCGAAGAGAAATAGCGGAAGCTGCAGTGAACGATTACGGGTGTATATATGTGGCGGAAACAATGGATGAAGCCATTGATACTGTCAATACACTCGCACCGGAGCATTTAGAAATCATCACACAGTCTCCCGAAGCTTTGCTTGGCAGAATCAAACATGCGGGTGCGATTTTCTTAGGCAGATACAGCCCTGAGCCTGTCGGAGATTACTTTGCCGGACCGAACCATGTGCTTCCGACAAACGGAACAGCCAGATTTTCAAGTCCATTAAACGTAACCGATTTTCAAAAGAGATCGAGCATTATTTCTTACAGTCAATCGGCCTTTGAAGAACATGCCGAAAGCATCGCAGCTTTTGCCAGACTTGAAGGATTAGAAGCGCATGCCAGATCAATTGAATCGAGAGAACGGAGGAATTCAAAATGAGAAAAGCGGAACGCGCCAGAAAAACAAACGAAACAGATATTGAGCTGGCATTCGCAATAGACGGCGAGGGACAAGCGGATATCAAAACAGACGTGCCGTTTATGACACACATGCTGGATTTATTCACGAAACACGGACAATTTGATCTTTCCATTAACGCGAAAGGCGATGTTGATATAGATGATCACCACACGACTGAAGATATCGGCATTTGCTTAGGGCAGGCGCTGCTTGAAGCCTTAGGCGATAAAAAAGGAATTAAACGCTACGGTTCAGCGTTTGTACCGATGGATGAGGCGCTTGCTCAAGTCGTGATTGATTTAAGCAACCGGCCGCACTTGGAAATGCGCGCGGACTTCCCGGCGGCTAAAGTCGGAACATTTGATACGGAGCTTGTACATGAATTTTTGTGGAAGCTGGCGCTTGAAGCTCGGATGAACCTGCACGTTATCGTTCATTACGGCACAAACACTCACCACATGATTGAAGCTGTTTTTAAAGCGCTCGGACGTGCGCTTGATGAAGCAACAGCGATTGATCCGCGTGTTAAAGGAATACCATCAACGAAAGGGATGCTGTAAATGATCGGCGTGATAGATTACGGAATGGGTAATTTATACAGTGTCTCAAAGGCGCTTGAGCGTGTCGGCGTTCCGTACTTTGTTTCTGAAAAGCCGGAGGAGCTGAGAGAAGCCGATGCCTTCATTTTGCCGGGGGTCGGTTCATTTGGAGACGCGATGGACAATTTGCGCAACGCGAAGCTCGATCAATTGATTCACGATATGGTCTCAGAGGGAAGACTGTTCCTCGGGATTTGCCTCGGCATGCAGCTTTTATTTGATGAAAGCGAAGAAAACGGCACCGCGTCAGGCCTCGGGCTGTTAAAAGGAAAAGCAGTCAGGCTGAAAGCAGAAGATGGGAAAGGAAACAAGCTGAAGGTTCCGCATATGGGCTGGAACCTCCTTTCCTTTCATAACGAATCTCCGCTGCTGGCTGAAGCAGAAGAAGGCTACGCTTATTTCGTGCATTCTTATTACATTGACGGGATGCAGGAGGACGCGCTTCTGGCAAGCGCTGATTATGGAGTGCGAGTGCCTGCTGTAGTTGGAAAAAGGAACGTCTTCGGCGCCCAATTCCACCCGGAAAAAAGCAGCACGGTCGGAATGTCTATCTTAACCCAATTCACGAAAATGGCAGCAGAACAGAAGGTGAAAAAATGAGTGCTTTTACATTATATCCGGCAATTGATATGAGAAACGGCAAATGTGTCCGCCTTGTTCAAGGAGATTATAATAAGGAAACGATATACGGCGATTCACCTTACGACATGGCCGCGTTATTTGCGAGTGAGGGTGCCGGATGGATCCATCTCGTTGATCTCGACGGCGCAAAAGAAGGGAAAAGGGTAAATGACCGCCATGTGATCGAGATTGCCCAAAAGCTGGACCTGAAAGTTGAAATTGGCGGCGGGATCCGTTCCGAAAGTGACGTCTATGAATACTTATCAGCAGGAGTCGATCGGGTGATCCTGGGGAGCTCAGCTGTCTCTAACCCACCGTTTGTAAAAAAAATGCTGAAACAATATGGCGAGAAAATTGCAATCGGACTGGACGCGAGAGACGGCTTTGTTTCAACAGAGGGATGGCTGGAAACATCAACCCTTAAGGCAACCGAACTCGGCAAAGAGCTTGCCAATGAAGGTGCGGAAGTCTTTATTTTTACTGACATCGCGACAGACGGAATGCTGTCAGGCCCCAATATTGAAGGCACTGTCGAGCTTGCGAAGGAAACGGGGAAATCTGTGATCGCTTCCGGCGGAGTCAGCTCCGTCGCGGACCTCGAAGCCCTCGCCCGCTATCAGGCGGACGGCGTTTCTGGAGCGATCATCGGAAAAGCGCTGTATACCAATCAGTTTACGCTGAGCGAGGCGCTTGAAAGGGTGAAGCGGAAATGATTACAAAACGGATTATTCCATGTCTTGATGTTAAAGAAGGACGCGTTGTCAAAGGAATTCAATTTCTTGAATTGAAGGATGCCGGTGACCCAGTTGAACTGGCGGAAGTGTACGACCAGGAAGGCGCGGATGAACTCGTTTTTCTTGATATCTCTGCCTCGCATGAAGGACGCAAAACGATGGTTGACGTTGTGGAGCAGGTTGCCGCGAAGCTCGCGATTCCGTTTACAGTCGGCGGCGGCATCAATCAGCTCAGCGATATGAAAACGATTCTGCGTGCCGGAGCGGACAAAGTTTCGGTTAACACGGCAGCTGTTCTCCGCCCTGAGCTGATTACAGAAGGAGCCGAGTTTTTCGGTTCTCAATGCATCTTCCTTGCCATCGATGCCAAGTATGACCAAGAATCTGAGACATATAAGGTCTACACGCACGGCGGCAGAAAGAAAACAGATTGGGAAGTCACAAGATGGGCAAAAGAAGGCGTCAAACGCGGAGCTGGAGAAATATTGCTGACAAGTATGGACTCCGACGGTGAGAAAAAAGGCTTTGACCACAGGCTGACAAAACTTGTTTCTGAAGCTGTCACCGTACCTGTTATCGCCTCGGGAGGAGCGGGAAACGCGCAGCATATGCTTGAGGCTTTTACAAAAGGAGAAGCCGACGCCGCGCTTGCCGCCTCTATTTTTCATTATAAAGAAACATCGATTAAAGAAGTGAAATCATACTTGAAAGAGCACGGGGTGAATGTGAGATGAAACAGGCAGATGAACTGCGTTTTAACGAGGACGGATTAATTCCTGCCATCGTACAGGATGCGGCAAGTAAAGAAGTGCTGACACTTGCCTATATGAACAAGGAATCGTACGAAAAAACGCTGGAAACAAAAGAAACATGGTTTTACAGCCGCTCGCGCCAAGCGTTATGGCATAAAGGGGAAACCTCAGGGAACACGCAAGCCGTCAAAGGTATCCGGTATGACTGCGACCAGGACGCGCTGATCGTACTCGTAGAACCGTCCGGCCCAGCATGCCACACTGGCAGCTACAGCTGTTTTACAAAGGAACAATCAGAAGAACAGGCTGCGGGCCGATTCGGCATCATTAACGAACTGGAGCGCGTGATCGCGGAACGCCAAGCGGAAATGCCTGAAGGAGCTTACACCACTTACCTTTTCCGAGAAGGTGTTGATAAGATTTTGAAAAAAGTCGGTGAAGAAGCATCCGAAGTCATCATCGCCGCGAAGAACCGAGACCACGAGGAACTCAAATGGGAAGCGGCAGACCTGCTGTATCACCTGCTTGTCCTGCTCAGAGAGCAAGCTCTGCCGCTGGATGATGTGCTAGACGTATTGAAAAAACGCCATTCTGAAAAGTAAGAGGATGGGAGCTGTCTTATATGGCAGCTCCTTTTTTTATGTATCTTTATGACTGATCCATCGTGTTATTGATAGGAGGGATCTTTATCCTGTTTCATTAGTCCTCCTTCTGTGAATCCAGGTGAAACCGAGTCTAATTTCCTATTTATCTAATTTTATCCATGTTGTAACATAAACGAGGATAAAATAATCACTTTGTAACAGGGTCATTAGTATGATTTTGATAAATCAGTTTAAAAACCCGTGGAGGTTCGTAATGAAAAAGATCATCTTTATTTGCTTCAGCTTATTACTTGCCCTGACAGGAGGATGCAGTATGAACGACAATGATAAAAACAACACAAATGACAATAAAACAGAAGCCCCAAAACCAAAAGACATGGATCCAAAAGACCTGCCGCAAGTTCCTGCGTTTCAGGATGAGAGAACGAGAGAGTACATGGTGTCAACGAAAGAAGAGGAGCCGGGGTATTATTTGCTTGAGTCTAAGTTGAAAGGATTTAGGATGTTGTTTCCGGAGGATGCGAAATATCTATCAAGAAGATCATCTTTAACTGGGAAAAACAAAGAAAGTATTGGTTTTAATAGTTATGATAAAGTCACCAATGTAATGTTTGATGGCCATGTAACATATTACAAAGAAGAAAGTTTTGTGAATGAACCTGAGACAATGCTAGATATTGTAAGTGGAAAAAATGATTATAAAGGTGAATACAAAAAAAGTAGCAAAAAGAAAACGGATATCTACTTTGCTAAGAAAAAAGACATCTTTGACAATATTGATAGAAAATATAATTATTCATACAGTTACTTCGGATATGTGAAATCTACAGAAAAAGATAACCTAGGAGTAGAATACGCCTTTACTTTCGGATGCAAAAATGAAAATCAACCATGCTCTTTAGATGAAGAAAAGGCTAAAAATAAAGTTGAGAAATTAATTAATTCTATCACCTTTTTAATAGATAAAAAGAAGAAATAAGATGGAAAATAAAAACGTATTTGAGAATGAGAACGTAAAGTTACGGCTAATTGATTTAGAATATGACTATAAACAAAAGTTTGCCTCAATTAATGCAAGTGAAGTTAAGGAAGCCAAAGTGGATTTCGAAGCAGATGTACGCAGAATTTATAAAGAGGAAACCCACCACGATCTTCCGGAGAATATAAAAATTGAAATATATACCTCCAATGAACTTGTAAACCAGAATACAGGTATAGAAAGTTCGACCAGAGAATCAGGTTACGATGGAACGGCAATCCATATAGATAAGAAAAAACATATCGATCAGCTTCATATTATTTCAGAAGGCAGTGCTGATAATAAGGATTGGTCGTATAACTTTTTTGGTCTTTTTTTAGGAATCGATCATAGTCAGTATGAGGCTACAAAGGAGTAACAGCAAACATCACCCAGCGAATATCAAAGGATGACCCGCTGTACGGAGCGAGCGGCAAGGCGGACTTCATTACATTCGGTGATGTGAAGATGACTGATACAAACACAAGTGTAAAAGGCATCAGAAACATTATGGATGGCATCCCTGATGAAGACGTGAGGTCGATTCAAGAATTCCTTCAAAAATATAAGGATGATTATGAAAAAGACGGCTTGAACGGTTTTATAAAGGCAGCCAGCGGGATAGACATAGATCTGATAGAAAAAGTGAAATACACAGATGGCGTTTTAAAGAAAGTAAGTGTCCTATATGAAAATTTTGATGATGTTAAGCAAATGTATGGACGAATTAAAGAGGAACTTCCAGCCTTTTTAGGTTTTCTTCATACTTTGTTGAGAAACAGCGGCCCGGTCGTAGATCAGCTTGCTGATAATGGGTATATTAATGGAACGCAAAAGAAAGTGATCAAAAAAGAATTAACGAATCTTAATGCGAGTATGAGAGGTATAGAATCACGATACGAACATTTCATTGATCATTTAAAACATGGTCAATTTACGCAAGCTTTAAAAGATGTTGGTGAAATAGTGGAGTACGTAAAATCAATTTTGTCCTCGATAGAAACACTCGACAAAGAAACAAAAGACGCATTAAAACTCATCGTTGACGGCCACAGCATTGTTCAAATGCTGAACGCATTATCAAAGGAAAAAGGCTTCAGCTATAAAGGCTCCGATATTTATTTTACAGGGAAGAGCGGCTCGGGAGAAACGATTAAAGTTAATATCTCATCCGCTGTCAGAATCTATCAAAACGGTATGAAGATCGTTGAAGATATGGAAGATGCGATTTCTAAGTACCAGAAGGTTTACAGTCAGGAAATCGATGAAGACTTTATAGACAAAAAACAGGCGATCACCACGGCTATTCATCATATGGAAGAAAATCCTTCGCATTATGCCTTCGATCTTCAATTCCGGCTTGCAGCTGGTTTCAGCCACACATTCGATAAATTAGAGAAAATCTCAGTTCATGAATCGTTCCACACAGGTGCGCTCCCTGCTAATGAGGGAATTGTTGCTGAATTAAAAAAACAGACAACAGAAAAAAGAGATTTTATCAAAAACATCCGTGAGAGTATTGAAAAGCTGTTTGAAAAAGAAGAAATGATTTCTCAGTTATTTGATTTTCAGCCTTAGGAGGAAAATGAAGAGTGACTTCCTTATTTTCAGAAAATGAAACAGAAATTGTATCAACCACCTATAGGTTTCTAACCTATGACGAAATGAAGGGGAAAGCAGGCAGCCTCAATAAACCGATCAATGACATTCTCAGCCTGACAAAGAAATTTGAGTCTTCTTTAAAAGAGGAAATCAAAGGTCAAAAAGGGTTGATCGTAAAAAAAATAAAAGAAGAGCTAGAATCAAAAAGCGAAAGTAGAAAAGCTGCACTTCAAATGATAAAAGAAGAACATACTGCAAAAGTTGACCGGTATAAAATGATGATTGAAGACATGCGACAGCAGGATGTGACATTGACTTATAGAAAAAAGAAGCCTGTTCAAGATGGATAATATAAAAATCTCCTATTCAACCATGAGTGGGAGATTTTTATTTTCATCACGGCAAAAATATACTGAAAAAGTCTCTCTCCATTGATATGATTGAGAAAGAGTAAAAATCATCCTTTTGAAATGCTATTTCACCTTTCTGAACGCTGAAACAGGAGGAATAATGATATGCCAAACCAGCAACAAAAATCTAAAAGTAAATTAAAACCCTTTTTTTCATTAGTAAAGCAGACCAATCCTTCTTATGGAAAGCTTGCCTTTGCGTTAATTCTCAGTATTGTGACCACACTGGTCAGCCTGCTGATTCCATTATTAACGAAGCAGCTTGTCGATGGCTTTTCAATGTCAGCTCTGTCAGGAACACAAATCGGGCTGATCGCGCTTGTTTTTCTCGTTCAGGCCGGTTTAAGCGCTTATGCCACCTATGCGCTGAACTATAACGGACAAAAAATCATCTCCGGACTGCGGGATCTATTATGGAAGAAATTAATTAAGCTTCCTGTCTCCTATTTTGATACAAACGCTTCCGGAGAAACAGTCAGCCGTGTAACGAATGATACGATGGTGGTCAAAGAACTGATTACAACCCATATCAGCGGATTTATTACAGGTATCATTTCTGTCATTGGATCACTGTCTATCTTGTTTATTATGAACTGGAAGCTGACACTGCTTGTGTTAGTGGTCGTTCCTCTGGCCGCTCTTATCTTAATGCCGATAGGCCGGAAGATGTTTTCGATTTCCCGGGAAACGCAAGATGAAACAGCCCGTTTTACAGGCCTACTGAATCAAATTCTTCCGGAAATCAGGCTCGTCAAGGCTTCAAATGCGGAGGATGTCGAATATGGGCGCGGGAAGATGGGAATTTCTTCATTATTTAAACTTGGAGTTCGTGAAGCCAAGGTTCAGTCGCTTGTCAGCCCGCTCATCTCACTTGTATTAATGGCAGCTCTCGTAGCAGTCATCGGATACGGCGGCATGCAGGTTTCATCAGGCGAGTTGACCGCCGGAGCGCTCGTGGCATTTATTTTATATTTGTTTCAAATTATTATGCCGATGGGCCAAATTACAACGTTCTTTACACAGCTGCAAAAATCAATCGGTGCAACAGAACGGATGATTGAGATTTTGGCAGAGGAAGAGGAAGATACAGTTACAGGAAAACAAATTGATAACGCGCATCTGCCTATTCAGCTTGACCATGTATCTTTTGGCTATAAGCCGGATCAGCTGATCTTGAAAGAGATCAGCGCCGTCATTGAGGCAGGGAAAGTAACAGCTATTGTCGGTCCGAGCGGCGGCGGGAAAACGACGCTGTTTAAGCTGTTGGAACGTTTCTATACTCCGACTTCGGGGATCATTCGGCTGGGGGACGAGCCGATTGATATTTATTCGCTTGAATCGTGGCGGGAGCACATCGGGTATGTATCACAGGAAAGCCCGTTAATGTCGGGAACAATTAGAGAAAATATTTGCTACGGGTTAGAACGTGATGTAACAGATGCCGAGATCGAAAAAGCCGCGGAGATGGCATATGCACTCAATTTTATAAAGGAGCTGCCAAATCAGCTTGATACTGAGGTGGGCGAACGCGGCATTATGCTGTCAGGCGGACAGAGGCAAAGAATCGCGATTGCGAGAGCGCTTCTCCGTGATCCGAGTATTCTAATGCTTGATGAAGCCACTTCAAGCCTCGACAGCCAATCTGAAAAATCAGTCCAGCAGGCGCTTGAGGTGCTGATGGAGGGCCGTACAACGATTGTCATCGCACACCGCTTATCCACTGTTGTAGACGCGGACCAGCTTTTGTTTGTTGAAAAAGGAGAAATCACCGGACGGGGCACACATCATGAATTAATGGCTTCCCATGATCTATATAGAGATTTTGCTGAACAGCAGCTGAAAATGAACGCGGATTTAGAGAACAAAGCCGGGTAAATTTTGGTCGAATCAGCCAGTAAAAAAGCGGAGGGATTTTCCCAATCCTTCCTTTTGAACTATTGAGGGGCTTGCGATTTATGGTATACTACTGACGGTACATTGTATAAAACGGAGGGTAGTTGTGGGAAAACACACTTCTGAACATAAAAATCACGCACAAATTGTCCAGCTGCTTCAAGATGGACAATATTTTTTTCATAAAGGCTTGAAAGCGTATAAAGAGCGCAATCTGAAACGGGCAAGCAAACTGATTCAGCGCGCGGTTCATTTGGAGCCGGAGGATTCAGAGATGCTTTCGCAGCTTGCGGTCATTTATTCAGAAATGGGCCAATATCAGGAGTCGAACGATCTTCTTGATTATATCATGGCAAATCTGGAGGCCGAAATGCCGGAGTGCCATTACTTTAAAGCGAATAACTTTGCCCATCTGGGGCTCTTTCAAGAAGCTTATAAAGAAGCGGCTGCTTATTCAGATGCGGATCCGGACGGTGAATTCGCCGAAGAAAACGAAAGTCTGCTTGAATTGCTCGATTTAGGAGACGGCGGGCCGGAGGATTCTTTGTATGATCAGGATGAATTGCTGATGAAACAGGATCGGGCAAAGTCACTGCTGGAAAGCGGCCAGCTTGCCGAAGCGGTTGCGGCGCTTGAGGAAATCACAGCCGATTATCCGGAGCTTTGGTCAGCATACAATAATCTGGCGCTTGCCTATTTCTATTCAGGCAACATCGTAAAAGCGAAGCAAACCGCTTACCAAGTGCTCAGTCATAATGAAGGAAACCTTCACGCCTTATGTAATCTTCTCGTTTTCTACTATTATGAAAGAGAAGACGAAAAAGTGGCGGAACTGAGTGATCAGCTTTCTAACGTATATCCGATGCTATTGGAACAGCGCTATAAACTGGGAGCCACTTTGGCGCTTGTCGGCCGTTATGAGATCGGATATAAATGGCTTAAATCATTATATAAAAGCGGCTTTGAAGGTGACGATACATTCTTTTACTGGCTCTCGTGCTCCGCTTATTTTACGGGACATACTGAATTTGCCGAGACGATCTGGAGAAAAGTCGAGTCGCAATATCCCGGAGAAGACCGCCCGGCTCCATGGATTGAGCGGAGGGAAGCACTTCCTTCATCTGTAGAACAGCGTCTCGCAGCCTATTATATCAGCAGCACAAAGGGAGAAACGGAGCATCTTGAAGCGGTGATACGCTCGAAGAGAATTACCGCTCCTTTCGAAAATCATTTTGTTAAGCTGCTTTTGAATGGAGATTCCGTGGCAGCTGACGTATCAGAGGATGCGCTTTTCGCCTATCAAACCGTCAAATTATTGGAGCATGCTGAAAAAGAAGAGATGAAAACAGAAGTCATGAGCTGCTGGGTGTTCCATGTCATCCAGCAAATCCGCGCAGCCGCTCCGTTGAAAAATGAGAGGGGCTGGGCAGCGGCAATCTGTTATATTTGGAAAGAAGCTCACGGCAAACATGATACGAAAAAAGACACAGCGGCCCGATTCGGCATCTCTCCGGCAACTTTGACGAAATATATGAAATATATTGATGATATTCTAGAATAGAATATTTTGAAGAGTCGATTTGCAGAATCGACTCTTTTTTTATTTAGTAGATTATATTAATAAAATAATATCGACAGCTTTTTTACTCATTTAAGAAAAATGACAAACGATGGGCGACTTGACATCTGTTTGAAACACAAATGTAATAAAATTTATCGCTAATTTGTCGAAACTTGATGGTATAATGATTCTCGTACATAAGGAATTAGTGTTTTTTACATATGATGTGAAATAAACGCTATACAACCAGAATAAGAGATGCACAGAATAATTAACCATAAACAACCATCATTCCTCGTAGAGTATGAGGAACGAAACTTGATGTTTAAAATACGATTCCAAATGAGGACAGGTTCACAGTAAAAGGGAGGATATAAAAGTGAGAAAGAGTTTATTGACACTTGGTTTGGCTTCCGTCATCGGGACAAGCAGTTTTTTGATCCCATTTACAAGTAAAACTGCATCGGCGGAAACATTAGATGAAAAGAAACAAAAAATCGAAAGCAAGCAATCTGAGGTTGCTTCCAGCATCGAAGCGAAGGAAAAAGAATTAACTGAGCTTCAGGAAAATCAATCAAAGATTGAAAAAGAACTGAAAGACATTAACGCTAAGGCGCTTGATACAAGCAACAAGATCGAAGATAAAAAAGAAGAAAACGATAAAACAAAAGAAGAAATCAAAAAACTGAAAAAAGAGATTAAAGAGACAGAAGCCCGCATCGAAAAACGCAATGAAATCCTGAAAAAACGCGTTCGTTCTTTACAGGAAAGCGGCGGATCTCAAGGATACATAGATGTTCTTTTAGGATCAACAAGCTTTGGTGACTTTATTTCTCGCGCAACTGCGGTTTCATCTATTGTGGATGCAGACAAAGATTTAATCAAGCAGCAAGAGCAGGATAAAGCGAAGCTTGAAGATTCTGAAGCGGATTTGAATGACAAGCTGAAAGAAGTTCAAGCTGCATTGGCTAAATTAGAAACAATGCAAAAAGACCTTGATAAACAGCTTGATGAAAAAGACAAGCTTTTCGATGAAGCAAAAGCAAGCCAGAAGAAAACGGCTGAAGCGATTTCTGAATTAAAATCAGAAGCATCTGAACTTGCAAACCAAAAAGCAGATACTGAAGCTGAACAAGCACGTATCAAAAAAGAACAAGAAGCTGCGGCTGCCTTGATCAAAAAGCAGGAAGAAGCACAAAAAGCATCTGATGAGACACAAACAGATGACAGCCAAACGGCTACAACTGAAACAGCAAAAGCAAGCTCATCTGATGATGATTCTTCAGACAACTCTTCTAACGGTTCATCAAACAGTTCGTCTAACGGCTCATCTTCTAAGAAGAGCAGCGGCTCAAACAGCAATTCAGGCGGCACTGTTATCAGCAACTCAGGCGGAATTGAAGGTGCGATCAGCGTTGGTTCAAGCATTGTAGGACAATCTCCGTACAAATTTGGCGGCGGACGCACTCAGTCTGATATCAACAACCGTATTTTTGACTGCTCATCATTCGTACGCTGGGCATACGCTTCTGCAGGTGTTAACCTTGGACCTGTAGGCGGAACAACAACTGATACGTTAGTTGCAAGAGGACAAGCTGTCAGCGCGTCTGAAATGAAACGCGGAGACTTAGTTTTCTTTGACACATACAAAACAAACGGTCACGTTGGAATTTACTTAGGAAACGGTACTTTCCTAAACGACAATACATCTCATGGTGTATCTGTTGACTCAATGAGCAACGTTTACTGGAAAAAAGCATTTAAAGGCGTTGTAAGACGTGTTGTTCAATAATAAATAAGACAAGGGCCTTCTATGAACAGAAGGCTCTTTCTTTATTAACATATATACCCTTTTGGAACTCATTTAATCGTGATGAGAAAAAAATGAGCAAAAAAATAGCGTATCACCATGAGATTTTATAGGATATGGGTAAGGAATACGTTTGATGGGGATTCTTATCATATAAGAAAGAGCCCAAACTTGAAAAGATGGTTTAAGGAGTGAATAGTGTGTCAGAAGAAAAAATATATGACGTGATTATAATCGGCGCGGGCCCTGCTGGGATGACGGCCGCTGTATACACATCAAGAGCAAATTTATCGACATTAATGATTGAAAGAGGAATTCCCGGCGGGCAAATGGCCAATACGGAAGATGTAGAAAACTATCCTGGATTTGAAAGCATCCTCGGACCTGAGCTTTCCAACAAAATGTTCGAACACGCGAAAAAATTCGGCGCTGAATACGCTTATGGTGATATTAAAGAAGTTGTTGACGGCAAAGAGTACAAAGTGGTTAAAGCCGGTTCAAAAGAATATAAAGCACGCGCTGTGATCATTGCCGCGGGTGCGGAGTATAAAAAAATCGGCGTGCCTGGCGAAAAAGAATTGGGCGGCCGCGGTGTGTCTTATTGTGCGGTATGTGACGGCGCTTTCTTTAAAGGCAAAGAGCTTGTCGTTGTCGGCGGCGGAGATTCTGCTGTTGAAGAAGGCGTGTACCTGACACGTTTCGCTTCAAAAGTAACGATTGTTCACAGACGTGATAAACTCCGTGCGCAAAGCATTCTTCAAGCGAGAGCATTTGATAATGAAAAAGTTGACTTCCTATGGAACAAAACCGTGAAGGAAATTCATGAGGAAAACGGCAAAGTTGGTAGCGTAACGCTTGTCGATACGGTAACCGGTGAAGAAAGTGAATTCAAAACAGACGGCGTATTCATTTACATCGGCATGCTTCCTCTGTCTAAACCGTTTGAAAATCTGGGCATTACGAATGAAGAAGGCTACATCGAAACAAACGACCGCATGGAAACAAAGGTTGAAGGTATTTTCGCTGCCGGAGACATTCGCGAAAAATCACTGCGTCAAATCGTAACGGCTACAGGAGACGGAAGTATTGCGGCACAAAGCGTACAGCATTATGTCGAAGAGCTCCAAGAAACGCTGAAAACCTTAAAATAAAAAGGGCTGTCATACGAGCTTCACATAACGTTACTGGGTTTTAATTCCGCTGTAACAGTTGTGTAATGCTTTTCGGTTATGATTAATAAAGTAATTGACCCCCTTTTTATAATGAATACACTTTTTTGGCACGGATTCTCCAGTTATCCGTGTCCTTTTTTTGTCCAAAAATAAAAGACGGATGCCTGTTACAGCAAAATCATCTGAACCCAGGGATGAATATGCTGTAAAATAGAAGAAAAGATTGTCAATGTCTCTTCATTGTGGGAGGCATCTTGAAGCGGTATAATAAAGAGACGATGACAGGACGAGAAGGTTAGGTGACGTACTTGCAAAGAGTGACAAATTGTGTGCTTCAGACGGATGACAAGGTTCTTTTGCTTCAAAAGCCGAGACGCGGCTGGTGGGTCGCGCCGGGAGGCAAGATGGAGAGCGGAGAATCAGTCAGAGACTCCGTCATCAGAGAGTACAGAGAAGAGACTGGTATCTATATCATAAATCCTCAGTTAAAAGGCGTTTTTACCTTTATTATTAAAGACGGTGACCACATTGTCTCTGAGTGGATGATGTTTACGTTTGTCGCTGATTCTTATACAGGACAAAATGTATCTGAATCAGAGGAGGGCAAGCTGCAGTGGCACGATGTCAATGATATTCAAAACCTGCCTATGGCCCCCGGAGACGGCCATATCCTTGATTTTATGATGAAGGGACAAGGGCTGCTGCACGGCACATTTACGTATACACCGGACTTTGAGCTGCTCAGTTATCGATTAGACCCGCAGCATATCAAATAGAAAGACAAGTCAGGGGGGAGAAAGATGAGTGTTAGTGAATCACATGATATTCAGCTTGTCATTATAACCGGAATGTCGGGCGCGGGGAAAACTGTCGCCATTCAAAGCTTTGAAGATCTCGGATATTTCTGCGTCGATAATCTTCCGCCATCATTGCTTCCTAAATTTTTAGAGCTGATGAAGGAATCAAATTCGAAAATGAGCAAGGTTGCGCTCGTTATGGATTTGCGCGGGCGTGAATTTTTTGACCGGCTGATCGAAGCGCTTGATGAAATGGCGGAAAATCCGTGGATAACACCGCGAATTTTATTCTTGGACGCGAAGGATTCTATTCTTGTCACGAGATATAAAGAAACGAGACGTTCGCACCCGCTGGCAGCGACTGGCCTGCCGCTTGAAGGCATCGCGCTGGAACGTGAGCTGCTTGAGGAATTAAAAGGCCGCTCTCAGATCATTTATGATACGTCGGACATGAAGCCGCGTGATTTACGCGAAAAAATCGTAAAGCACTTTGCGTCAAACCAAGGGGAGACATTTACCGTGAATGTCATGTCATTTGGTTTTAAATACGGTATCCCGATTGACGCAGATCTCGTCTTTGATGTCAGATTTTTGCCGAATCCTTATTATATCGAAAGCATGCGGCCGCTGACTGGCAAGGATGAAGAGGTATCCTCTTACGTCATGAAGTGGAATGAAACGCAAAAGTTCAATGAAAAATTAATCGATCTGCTGAGCTTTATGCTTCCATCTTACAAAAGAGAAGGAAAAAGCCAGGTCGTTATTGCGATCGGCTGCACAGGGGGCCAGCACCGCTCTGTGACACTTGCCGAAAATTTAGCTGATTATTTCAAAAAGGATTACTATACTCATGTTACTCACCGGGACATTGAAAAGAGAAGCCGGAAATAAGATGGGACAAAAGCCGAAAATTGCAATCTTTGGCGGCGGTACGGGTCTTTCTGTATTACTTCGGGGCTTAAAGCATAAACCTGTTGACATTACGGCCATTGTGACAGTTGCCGATGATGGGGGAAGCTCTGGCCGTCTGCGGGATGAATTGCAAATTCCGCCTCCCGGAGACATCAGAAATGTGCTTGCCGCTTTATCCGATGTGGAGCCGCTTGTTGAAGATCTCTTTCAGCACCGCTTCAATAAGGGGAATGATTTAACAGGCCATTCTCTCGGGAATTTGATTTTGGCAGCGATGACAAATATAACCGGTGATTTTTTTCACGCTGTCACAGAAATGAGCAAGGTGCTGAATGTAAGAGGGAAGGTTTTGCCAGCTGCCAATGCCAGTGTCGTTCTGCATGCTGAGATGGAAGACGGCCGCGTGGTCTCAGGCGAGTCCACGATTCCGGCATACGGGCAGCGCATTAAGCGTGTTTTTCTCACGCCTGAACATATTGATCCGCTGCCGGAAACGATAGACGTGATCAGGGAAGCGGATTTGATTATTATCGGCCCGGGAAGCCTCTATACAAGCATTCTTCCCAATTTGCTCGTCCCAAAGATTGGGGAAGAAGTGGTGAAGGCGACGGCGAAAAAAGTATACATTTGCAATGTGATGACTCAGCCCGGCGAAACGCTCCATTACACCGCTGCTGATCACGTGAAAGCGCTCAATCAGCATATGGGCTGCGGTTTTATTGATACGATATTAGTGAACAGCGAAGACATTTCTGACGAAATAAAACGTAAGTACGAAATGGAATCGGCGCGTCCTGTAGATTTTGATATCGAAGAGCTGAAAGCGATGGGGCTTGAAGTCATCAGAGATCAAATCGTAACGTATAAAAATGACGTAATTCGTCACGATACACATAAAGTGGCCTCTCTTCTTGTTGATTTATTGAAAGAATGAAGCCTTGAAATGAGGTGGCTAATATGTCATTTGCATCAGAAACAAAAAAAGAATTAACGAATCTGGAAGTGAAAGACTGCTGCATTAAGGCGGAGCTGTCTGCACTAATCCGGATGAATGGAGCTTTATCATTTACAAACCGCCATCTCGTACTTGACGTTCAAACCGAAAATGCGGCGATTGCCCGCCGCATTTATACATTGCTGAAAAAACAATATGATGTATCGGTCGAGCTGCTGGTCAGAAAGAAAATGCGGCTGAAAAAGAACAACGTCTATATTGTGCGATTTTCAGAAAATGCAAAAGCGATCTTAGAGGATTTAAAAATACTCGGGGAGAATTTTGTGTTTGAACGAAGTATTTCGGAAGAGCTGGTCAAAAAGAGATGCTGCAAGCGTTCTTATATGAGAGGGGCATTTTTGGCGGGAGGTTCGGTCAATAACCCGGAAACCTCCTCGTATCATTTAGAAATCTTCTCTCTTTATAAGGAGCATAACGATTCATTATGCGACCTGTTAAATGAGTTTCAGCTAAACAGCAAAACGCTCGAACGGAAAAAAGGCTATATCACCTATTTAAAAGAGGCGGAAAAGATTACTGAGTTTCTGAACGTGATTGGCGCCCACAATTCGCTTCTGCGATTTGAGGATGTCAGAATCGTCAGGGATATGAGAAATTCAGTCAACCGCCTCGTTAATTGTGAAACAGCCAACTTAAACAAAACGATCGGCGCTTCGCTCAGACAGGTGGAAAATATTAAATACATCGATGAAAGAATCGGCCTGGATGCGCTTCCTGAAAAACTTCGAGAAATCGCGCAGCTGCGGATTGATTATCAGGAAGTGACGCTGAAAGAGCTAGGGGAAATGGTAGCAAGCGGGAAAATCAGCAAATCAGGAATCAACCACAGGCTGAGAAAACTTGACGAAATCGCAGAACAGCTGCGGACAGGGCAAACCGTCACTTTAAAATAACCGTAAAGAAAAGGGGAGATCTTATGGTTCAACAGAAAGTGGAAGTTCGATTAAAGACAGGACTGCAGGCGCGTCCTGCTGCTTTGTTTGTACAAGAAGCAAACCGGTTTACGTCAGATGTGTTTCTTGAGAAGGATGGGAAAAAAGTAAACGCAAAAAGCATCATGGGGCTGATGAGCCTTGCGGTCAGCACAGGCACTGAGGTTACCTTAATCGCCCAGGGAGAAGACGAACAGGAGGCGCTGGAAAAGCTGGCTGCTTATGTTCAAGAAGAAGTTTAGGTGATAAAGATGAATGACTTTCTAAAAGACTGCTTTCAGAAAATCGGCTGGGAGAAAGACCATGTCAGCTTCGTTGATCTCCCCCTTTTTCTCAAATCAATGGCATACCGTTTTCCATTTGAAAACCGTGCCGTACTCTCAAAAGAGAATTACAACATAACAAAAGAAGAGCTATGGCGCCGCCTGGTCAAAGAACAGCACGGCGGCCTGTGCTATGATTTAAATGGTTTTCTTTATTTTGTCTTGCGTGAGGCCGGATTTCATGTGAAGCTCATTCGGGGAACGGTTTATGCAGGACAACAAGAAGAATGGGCATTAGAAGGAACGCATGCTGCTGTATTGCTGTCTGCGGAAAAAGGCGATTATATCGTTGATATTGGATTTGGCATCAACCTGGCGCTCCAGCCGATACCGCTTTCTGGAGAAACGGTACAATCTCCTGTCGGGTCATTCCGAATCAAAGAAGAAGAGACAGAAAAGGGCAGCCATGTCCTGTTGATGGACAAAGGGGAAGGCTGGCAAATCGGTTACGCCTTTACCCTTGAAGAGAGTGATGCCGGTGATTTAGATGACATGAAGGACATGATTCACTCTCATGAAAAATCTCCGTTTAACAAATCACTGCTCGCCTCAAAGCTGACGCCGAACGGACGGATGGTCATGTCAGACCGCCATTTGACGATTCATGAAAACGGCGGAGAAGGCAAAAAAAGTGACATCGCCCCTTCAGAGTTTGAAGAGAAATTAAATACTTATTTTGTGTAATGTGAAAAGCTTGCAGACATACTGCAAGCTTTTTCTTATGAACAAGTATTGATTACTGTATCAAATGCATCTTCTGGGATATACAGTTTTCCCTTTTCATATTGATAAGGAATGTGATTCTCTTTAAAGCACTCTTTGGTGTATTCAGTTAGTGAATCCCCAATTTCTATGTATTTCCCGGTATAGTTCGGCTGACATGCTGAAAGAATTGACGTAGTTGTTAGAAGCAGCATGATTTTCTTCATCGCGACACCTGCTTTTTATGAAATTTTTCCCTTTTATATTCTATCATAACGAATAGAAAAAGACCGATGTACGATTCTCTACATGCTATAATAATTTTGGAATCTTCTAGAAAAATCATCGTGCAGAATATAAGGGGGATAAACGTGTATCGGATTTTGCTTGTGGAAGATGATGACCGGATTGCTTCTTTGCTGGGCGGTCATCTTCAAAAATACGGATATGAAGTGAAAATTGCTGAACAGCTGAATGATATAAAATTGGAATTTGCAGAAATGAAGCCGGATCTTGTGCTGCTTGATATCAACCTGCCTTTTTTTGACGGGTTTTATTGGTGCAGGCAAATCCGTACCATTTCCAATGCACCGATTATCTTTATATCAGCACGGACTGATGAGCTGAATCAGGTGATGGCGATTGAAAATGGCGGCGATGATTATATCACGAAGCCGTTCCATTTAGAGGTAGTGATGGCCAAAATCAAAAGCGTCCTGCGCCGCACCTATGGTGAATACTCGCCTTCTTTGTCACAGGAATCAAGAATAGTGGAGCTTGGCGGGCTGACGATTTATCCTGATCAGAATGAGGCCGAGTGGAACAGCACCCGCATCTTGTTTTCACAAAAAGAATTTCAGCTCCTATCGATTTTCGTGAGGGAGCATAAAAAAATCGTCTCCCGTGATGAACTATTGGAGGCTTTATGGGATGACATTGATTTTGTCGATGATAATACGTTAACGGTCAATGTCAATCGGCTGCGGAGAAAACTGGAGAATGCCGGACTGAAAGATTGCATTTCAACGATAAGAGGACAAGGCTATCAATTTCAAGTCAATCGGAAGGATGAACCGGAGTGTTAAAGACTTATCTCATCGACCGCTTCGCCATTATTCTATTTTCATTATTAGGGATAGGGACCGCCATGTTGATTGCGTATTTAAGCATCATAGAGAGCGGCGCAGAGCCTTCCGCAGAAAATATGATCTACATATGGATTTTGCCCGGTGCTCTTTTAGCTGCCGGTTTTGCTGCTGATTACATCCGGCAATTTTCCTTTCTCACATATATTAAAAAGCTTGCAGAACAAGCCTCTTCTTCGAATGACATTGGACCGTCTTTGAAAGCCCGAAAGCCAAGAACACGAGAGCAAGCTCTTTGGACGAAAATGATCAACGCACTCGGGCAGCAATACGAGGGCAGGCTCTTACAATATATGAATCAGCAAAAACAGCATTATACCTTCACCAATCAATGGGTCCACCATATGAAAACACCGATATCTGTTATTTCCTTAATGATTCAGGAAGGAAAAAACGGAACCGCTTCTTCTTTTCCGACGTTTTTAGAGGAGCTGGAGGATGAAAATGAGAGATTTCGCCATGGTCTTGATATGATGCTGCAAACGGCACGGCTGGAGGAATTTGCGTTTGATGTAAGGCCGCAAACCTTTGATTTGACCGAGCTCGTCCGTTCACTTATTAATCAGGAAAAACGGCAGTTTATCAAACGGCGCCTTTTTCCAAAGCTACATGTGCCGTCAAACGCCGTTCAGATTTCCAGTGATCAAAAGTGGCTTTCCTTTGTGGTTGAGCAGCTTCTTTTCAACGCCTTGAAATATTCAAAGCAAGGTGTGGGCGACCATATTACAATCCGGATTGAAACAGATGGACATGAGACGCGCCTGTCGGTTGCTGATGAAGGCATCGGCATACCGCCGCAGGATCTGCCGCGGATTTATGACGCGTTTTTTACCGGGGAAAACGGACGAAGTATGACAGAGGCAACGGGAATGGGTCTTTATTTAGCAAAACAGGTGTGCAGCCGGCTTGGCCATAAGCTTTATGCGGAATCAAAAGAAGGGGCTGGCACTGTGATGACCATCGTGTTTTCAAGTGACACCCTGGTGAATGTGACAGCATTGTAAGGTTGGAGAGCAGATTTGAAAGAAAGTTCGATGGGAGGCTGCTGACTTCCTTTTTATAATAAAGAAAAAGGAGGAGCAGAACATGAACGTGTTACAAACAACGAACCTGTCAAAAACGTACTATTCAAATAAAGGAACGATATCATACCAAGCGCTCAGCGACTTTGATCTCAGTGTGGCGAAAGGAGAATTTGTCGGGATTATGGGGCCGTCGGGAAGCGGAAAAACCACGCTCCTGAATTTGCTGGCCACCATTGATAAGCCGACTCAGGGCGAGATGATGATCAACGGCATTCAGCCGAAAACGTTAAAGGATCAAGACCTGGCTTTTTTTCGCAGAAGAGAACTCGGCTTCGTCTTTCAGGATTTTAATCTGCTTGATACGCTGACGATTCGGGAAAATATTCTGCTGCCGCTCGCATTGGACAAGGTAAAGCTGAGAGAAATGGAAGCCCGCTTGGAAGAATTGGCTGATACGCTGCAAATCAAGCATATTCTCGACCACCGGACATACGAGGTGTCGGGCGGACAGCAGCAGCGAGCGGCCTGTGCCAGAGCGATTATTCACAATCCGGCGCTCATTCTTGCCGATGAACCGACAGGAAACCTTGATTCAAAATCGGCTAAACAAGTAATGAACACGCTGGCTCAGCTGAATGAAGAAAAGGAAGCGACCATTTTATTGGTCACGCATGATGCCACAGCGGCAAGCTTCTGTAAACGGATTGTGTTTATTAAAGACGGCCGTTTCTTTTCAGAAATTCATAGAGGGACAAACCGGCAGGTGTTTTATCAAAGTATATTGGATACCTTGAGTGTGTTGGGAGGCGATTTTCATGAATTTGAGAACCATCGCCCGTAAAAACATTCTTGGAAATCTGCAAAGATATGTCGCCTACTTTTTAAGCTGTGTGTTTGCCGTTTCGGTGTTTTTTGTCTTCACATCTTTTATTTTTCACCCTGATGTCAATGAAGACAATATATATGGCGGAAGCCTTGTCAAAACGTGCTTGAGCGCAGCTCTTGTCGTTATCATTGTGTTTTGTGTATTTTTCATCTCATATTCGAATTCAGCGTTTTTGCAGGCGAGAAAGAAAGAGTTTGGGCTGCTGACGCTGTTCGGAACATCAAAGCAGCAGCTTCGCAAAATGATTTATTATGAGCAGTCCCTCATTTCTCTTGCGGCGATTGCGGCCGGCATTGGAGCAGGGCTGTTATTTTCAAAACTGTTTTTTATGATTATGACATGGATGCTCAGCGTGAAAGTGCCGATTTCGTTTGCCATTGTGCCGAAAGCGTTTGTGATGACTGTTGCGGGCTTTCTCATCCTGTTTCAGACGCTGCTCATTTTATCGCTGGGCCGGATTCGCAAGCTGGAAATCATTGAGCTAATTAAATCGGCCCGAAAGCCGAAAAGCTTGCCGGCTTATTCAAAGTGGCTCACTGTGCTGTCCTTGCTTTGTCTGGCTGGCGGTTATTATTTGTCTGCCACAGCGAATGCGATTGATATGGTATTTCGTGTCTTTCCGATTTTAATTTTAGTGTTAATCGGGACGTATTTCTTTTTTACACAAAGCAGTGTGGCGTTTTTCCGCATGCTGTACAGAAAGAAACACAGCTTTTATAAAGGAACGAATATCATTGTCCGTTCCAACATGATCTTCCGGCTAAAGGATCATGCCCGAATGCTGTTTTTAACCTCTGTCATTACGGCGGTCATTTTAACCGCTACAGGTGTTATCTATATGTTTTATGCTGATTTAGAAAGACAAGAGGAGCAAAGCATTCCCCAATCTGTTGCCTGGGTAGAAAAAGACGCTTCCAGCTTTCAGGTCATGAAGCCTGAGACGGCTGAGAATACATTGAAAAAAGCTGATGCTGACATCAAGTATAAGGTAAATGCCACAGGAATTCCTGTCACTTTTCAATCAGACTCGCCATATGGGAACAGGAAAGCGGAAGCCGAGGCCTTGCTGATTTCAGAGAAAATCTATAATCAAGTCGCAAAGGAAAAAGGTTTCCCTGTTATTCATTTACAAGAAAATGAAGCATTTATCAATGTTCCTTTTCAAATGATGGTGAAAGATACATTTGGAGAAGGGGAAGCAGCAGCATTTCATATGAAGTCAGGAAAAACACTTTCCTACGTCATGAAAAAGCAGCAGAACAAAGGGATATTGATGTCAGTCGAGGGAGTCAGCCGTTTATTGGTTATCAGTGAAAAGAGCTTTGACAGCCTGACACATGATGTGCCGCTGAAGGAACAGATGAGAGTGGTAGGTTATGAGCTTGAGCATTGGCAGGAGGCGGTGGATGTCTCTGAAAAGCTTGAAAACATGGTGCCGAAAGAACATACATCTGATTTTCAAACGCGTGCACCCAGTTATCAAATTGTGAAGCAGGGAGTCGCATTAATGCTGTTTATCGGTCTGTTTGTCAGCGTGCTGTTTTTTATCGTGCAAGGAAGTATGCTGTATTTGCGGATGTTTACGGAAATAGAAGATACGAGAGTGCAAGTTTTAGCATTAAAGAGAATGGGGATTACGGACAAAGAGATTCACTCCATCCTTGGAAAACAAATTGGATTTTTGTTCTTCATCCCATTTATAGCGGGCACCATTCACGCCGGCTTTGCGTATGCGGCGTTAAGCAACATGCTGAATTCCAACTTATTTCTTGAGGCCGTGATTGTCATCTTCATTTATTTTGTGTTCCAGGCTGTTTATTATATCGTGACTCGTCATATTTATAAGCGTGCTGTTCTCCAGCATATGTAATATGAAATCCGGTCTGGATCAGACCGGATTTTTGATTTATTGAAATTCTCTTGTCAGATTTTTCGGTGTATTCCCTTGGATGGCCGCGACCATGTTTTCGGCAGCTTGTTTACACATATTGAAGCGTACTTTCGCTGTTGCTGAGCCGATATGCGGCAGTAAAGTCACATTATCTAGCTTCAAAAGGGGATTGTCTTTTGCGACAGGTTCTTCCTCGTACACGTCTAAGCCGGCTCCCCTAATCCAGCCTTCCTGAAGGGCGCGAATCAGTGCTTTTTCATCAACCGTCTTTCCCCGGGAAATATTGACGAAAATTGCTGAATCCTTCATCTTCTTAAATTCGCGTTCCCCTATCATGTGATATGTTTCATCAGTCAGCGGTGTGATGAGCAGAATAAAATCAGATTGTTCGAGCAATGTATCAAGCTCAGCGTACTTGACGCCGATGCTGTCTTCAATTTCTTGTTTGCGATGGCGGTTATGATAAAGCACGTCCATATCGAAGCCGAATTTGGCGCGTCTTGCTGCTTGTTCTCCGATTCTGCCCATGCCGATAATGCCTAACGTCTGATGATGAACATCAATGCCGAAAAGCGCTTCCTCTTCAACGGTTCCCCATTTTCCGGCTCTGACGAAACGGTCCAGTTCGGCAACACGTCTGGCGGAAGATAGAATCAGAGAAAAGGCCAGATCCGCAACTGTGTCATCCAGTGTATAAGGTGTATGAGTGCCGACGACACCTCTTTCTTTCATGGCTTCTATGTCGAAGTTATCATACCCAACGGATTGATTGCTGACCACTTTGAGCTTAGGCGCATGTTCAAGCAGTTCACGATTGATTGACGGTCCAGATGTTCCTGAAGTTAAAAGCCCTTCAGCATCTTTTAATTTTTCAAAAAGCACGTCATTCGGAAGCGTATCCTCCTGCCATATTTCATAACGGCAATGTTCACCGATGAATGCTTCTATCTCTTCAGGAATCGGTTTTGTGATAAATACAAATGGTTTCAACAAGGCTCCCCCTTTATGGCTGTTGTCTCTTTCATTATATCGGAAATAAATAAATGTTAAAAATATAGCTACGTTCATTTGAATTTCTGGTTCTTTTGAACTTAAAATGGATATAAAAATTGAACGAGCAGCTAAAATCGCTTAAAAAAGTTTTTTAATTATCTGAATTCACCTATATTTTTTGTCAGACAAATCATCAATATGCGAGCTGCATTCAGATTATAGGATTCATTAAATATAAATTTTATTATCTTTGAAAGATATAAATTTTTATGTTTTGATTCTACAGTCCAATTATAGTGTCTTTTTTTGAAAGCCTTTTCGCGGCGTATTCCTATGCTATAATTCCTTACTGTAAGCTGGGTAAGAAGGCTTGCAAAATCATATGGATGGGAGATGAATCAAATGGTTTCTTTAACATCAATTTTGGAACACAATCAGCGGTTTGTCAGAGAGAAGAAGTATGAACCGTACAAAACGACAAAATTTCCTTCAAAAAAGCTCGTCATTGTCACCTGTATGGATACAAGGCTCACAGAACTTCTTCCGCAAGCAATGGGACTTAAAAACGGTGATGCTAAAATTGTAAAAAACGCGGGAGCCATCGTTTCTCACCCATTTGGAAGCGTGATGCGAAGCATACTGGTTGCGATTTATGAATTGCAGGCTGAAGAGGTGTGCATTGTCGGCCACCATGAATGCGGGATGTCAGGACTGAATGCGTCTTCGATTCTCGAGAAAGCGAAGGAACGCGGGGTGGAAGAAAGCTGCCTGAATTTGCTGTCGAGCGCCGGACTTGATTTGAAATCATGGCTGACCGGTTTTCACAGCGTAGAAGAAAGCGTTTCCCATAGTGTGAACATGATCAAGAACCATCCGTTGCTGCCGAAAAAGGTTCCGGTTCACGGGCTTGTCATTCATCCTGAAACAGGAAAACTTGATGTCGTCATTAACGGTTATGAAACTGAGCTCATAAACACACATTTATAAGGGAGGTTATAACAAAATATGCGATTCTCAGGGAGATTCAAGGGATACAATTTGCAGAAATTTCAGAAAGACCTGATTGCAGGTATCGTAGTAGGTGTCGTGGCAATTCCTTTAGGGATGGCATTTGCCATTGCCTCGGGAGTCGAGCCTGAATACGGGCTGTACACTGTTGTTGTGGCAGGGATTTGTATTTCCTTGTTTGGGGGATCCAAATATCAAATTGGCGGTCCGACAGGCGCCTTTGTCCCGATTCTATTCGGCATTGTGATGCAGTACGGCTTGGAGAACCTGCTGATTGCAGGGTTTATGGCAGGAGTGATGCTGGTGCTGTTCGGGCTGTTTAAGCTCGGAAAAATCATGAAATTCGTGCCGAAGCCCGTTATCGTCGGTTTTACAGCCGGAATTGCCGTGCTCATCTTCACGGAGCAAATCGCTAATTTTCTCGGTTTGAGAAATGTTGAAAAACACGAGAATTTTCATCACAACATGTTTGAAATTGCACAGAAGCTCGGCACCTTTAACATGTATGCCATTTTGACAGCAGTGATCGGGCTCGTCATTTTGCTTGTATCCGCCAAAGTGATGCCTAAAGTACCGGGCGCTTTATTGGCTCTTCTGATTTCCACACTGGTCGCGGTTGTATTTTTCCCTGATCGCATGGCAACGATCGGGTCAACATATGGAGAAATTCCCCGCCATTTGCCGGAATTTCAGTTCCCGGAGCTTACATTGGATAAAATGGTCATGCTGTTTCCGGCAGCGCTTGTCATCGCGCTTCTTGGCGGCCTTGAGTCGATTTTGTCCGCAATGGTCGCGGATAACATGAAGGGCTCAAAGCATGACAGCAACAAGGAGCTTGTCGGCCAGGGAATTGCGAATATGGCTGCGCCGCTGTTCGGCGGAATCCCGGCAACAGGAGCGATCGCCAGAACGGCAACCAATATTAAAAACGGAGCGGTTTCACCTGTTTCCGGCGTCGTTCACGGTGTAGTCGTTCTGCTTGTCCTGCTCGTATTCGCGCCTTATGCATCCCATGTGCCGCTTGCCAGTATGGCGCCGATTCTCATGGTTGTCGCATGGAATATGAGTGAGCGGAAGGAAGTCGCAAACATGTTGAGACTGAAAAACGCTGATTCCTTTATTTTGGCAGCGACCTTTGTTCTTACGGTTCTGTTTGATCTCATCGTCGGTGTGGCAACCGGCTTGCTGCTCGCATTTGTCTTCTTCATCAGAAGAATGAGCGAAGCAACCCGCATCCACAATCAGGAATCGCACCCTGTTCTGGCGAAGGCGGCAAAGAGAGAAGATCCATCTGTCAGCATGTATGCGATAGAAGGGCCGCTGTTTTTCGGATCAATTGATTCGCTTGAATCTTCACTGCTGGAGCATGTACAGAAAAAGCCGAAGACCCTTATCCTGCTCATGAATAAGGTGCACTACATGGATACGTCGGCTGAAGCAGTGCTTGGGAACGTTATGAACAGAATTAAACGCCACAACGGAAAGCTGATGATTGTAGGACTGCAATCGCAGCCGAAGGAGCTGCTTCATAAAACAGGCCTATTTCACAAAATAGGGAAGCAGCATTTCTTTGATCACCATGATGAAATCACAGGTTAAAAAAAGCGGCCAATGCGGCCGCTTTTTTTATGCATGCTCAAATCGTTTTGTCAGTTTTTCTTGGTGGGCCTTCATCACGTCTTCTAAGGAGACACCGTACATATCAGCAAGAATGGCGATATTTCCGATGACATCTCCCATTTCTTCAATCAATTCTTGTTTTTGCTCAGCTCGTGTCGATTCCTTCTCATCCGGCCGGTCTCTGCCGATCTCATATGCCCTGACAGCCCGGGCCAGTTCTCCGGCTTCCTCCATTAAAAAGCCGACTCGAATAAACGGTCCGTATTCTGTCCAGCCTCTTTTTTCGTAAAACTCCTTCATCCATTTTTCTGCATCAGCCAGCTGCAACATCATCACTCCTGCATTCTTTATGTATTTCATATTGATATTATCACATGAAGGTGGGACAATATATAGTGTGTTTTTTGAATATTTAACACGATATATAGATGCGGAGATGACAAGATGAAAACAATTTGTGTATTTGCGGGGTCAAACCCGGGGGGAAATGAAGCGTATAAAAGAAAAGCGGCAGAGCTTGGCGCGTACATGGCTGAGCAGGGAATCGGCCTTGTCTATGGAGGCTCCCGTGTAGGCTTGATGGGAGCCATTGCTGACGCGATTATGGAAAACGGCGGAACTGCAATCGGGGTCATGCCGAGCGGTTTGTTCAGCGGGGAGGTTGTCCATCAAAATCTGACTGAGCTGATTGAAGTAAACGGGATGCATGAACGAAAGGCTAAAATGAGCGAGCTGGCAGATGGTTTTATCGCTATGCCGGGCGGCTTCGGTACATATGAAGAATTATTTGAAGTGCTTTGCTGGGCGCAGATCGGCATCCACCAAAAGCCGGTCGGACTGTACAATGTGAACGGATATTTTGAACCGATGATGAAAATGATCAAATACAGCATTCAGGAAGGGTTTTCTAACGATTCACACCTTAAGCTGATCCACAGTTCTTCACGCCCTGATGAGTTAATTGAGCAAATGCAGAATTACTCTTATCCGATTTTAGAGAAAAAGTGGACGGAGATCTAAAAAAGAGCCTTCTTCAGGGAAGGAGAGTTAGTGAGTGAGCCGCCTATCGTATTCGGTCAACGGCCGTTGATTCACTATATTCCGGGGCAGTAATCCAGGTGGAGGATCAACTAATAATCGAGTTTTTTGACAATGTGAGATTTCCTAAAGGAAATCTCTTTTTTAAATTTCTTTTTGCTGCATCGTATATTCAGTTGTAATAAAGGACTTTTTCACTAGTTTGGATAATAAGCACAGGTAAGGAGGGGATGAAAATGGCAACATTGTCAGATGTGGCAAAAAAGGCAAATGTTTCGAAAATGACGGTATCACGAGTGATTAATCATCCTGAGACGGTGACAGATGAATTGAAAAAGCTTGTTCATTCTGCAATGAAAGAGCTGAATTACATCCCTAATTATGCGGCAAGAGCGCTTGTGCAAAACAGAACACAGGTTGTCAAACTGTTGATTCTTGAGGAAATGGATACGACAGAACCATATTACATGAACCTGCTGACCGGAATCAGCCGGGAGCTGGATCGCAATCATTATGCTCTGCAGCTTGTGACAAGAAACTCTCTCAATATTGGCCAATGCGACGGCATTATTGCTACCGGCTTGAGAAAGACCGATTTTGAAGGTGTGATCAAAGCCTTTGAAAAGCCGCTGGTCGTATTTGGGGAAAATGAAATGGGCTATGACTTTATTGATGTGAATAACGAGAAAGGCACTTTTATGGCAACCCGCCACGTTATAGGACTGGGGGATCGGGAAGTTGTCTTTTTTGGCATTGATTTAGATGAGCCTTTTGAACGTTCCAGAGAACAGGGGTATATTCGGGCGATGAATGAAAGCTTTAGAAAAACGAATATTTTCCGAATCGACAACAGTTCTAAAAAAAGTGAATGCCTTGCAAAAGAAGTGCTGAAATCCCTGGACAATCAGGCCGCATTTGTCTGTGCATCCGATCGAATCGCGCTCGGCGTCATTCGTGCGGTGCAATCGCTTGGGAAACGAATTCCTGAAGACGTTGCTGTGACCGGGAATGACGGCGTTTTTCTTGATCGTATCTCCTCGCCTCGGCTGACTACGGTCAGACAGCCTGTTGTTGAAATGGGGGAAGCCTGTGCGAGGATGCTTTTGAAAAAAATGAATGAAGACGGTGCTGCCCAAGGAAATCTATTTTTTGAGCCGGAGTTAATTGTACGCGAATCAACTCTGTAAGAGCCTTATTCTGTTATCGGTAACAAGGTAAAAAGGATTGTTCCTGCTATTTCATCATGATACTTTCAAACTAAGAGCCGGCCTAAATAAAACGGAAATCAAAGGGGGAGACATGATGGAATATGCAGCGATTCATCATCAGCCGTTCAGTTCTGATGCTTATTCTTATGACGGGCGGACAGTGCATATCAAGATTCGGACGAAAAAAGGTGATGCAAATCAGATTTCATTAATTTGGGGTGATCCCTATGAGTACAACGTCGGCAGGTGGTCGGCAAACGAGCTGCCGATGAGGAAAATTGCCGCAACAGAAATGCATGATTATTGGTTTGCTGAAGTGGTGCCGCCATTTAGGCGTTTGCAATATGCGTTTGTTGTAACAGACCATCAGGAAGACATCTTTTTCGGAAGTTCAGGTGTATGCCCTTATAACGAAAAAACGCTGGAGACGATCCATTTTTATTTTAAACTTCCATTTGTTCACGAGGCCGATACATTCCAAGCGCCTGAGTGGGTCAAATCAACGGTTTGGTATCAAATTTTTCCGGAGCGTTTTGCTAATGGAAGAGAAGACTTATCGCCGGAGAATGTATTGCCGTGGGGGAGCAAGGATCCGGACGTCAATGATTTTTTTGGAGGAGATTTGCAAGGAATTGTTGACAAGCTTGATTATTTAGAGGATTTAGGGGTGAACGGAATTTATGTAACTCCGATCTTTTCCGCGCCTTCTAATCATAAATACGACACGCTGGACTACTATTCCATTGATCCGCATTTTGGAGATCCGGAGCTTTTTCGCACATTGGTCAGCCAGCTTCATCAGCGGGGGATGAGAATTATGCTTGATGCTGTTTTTAATCATATAGGCAGCGCTTCTCCGCAGTGGCAGGATGTTGTGAAAAACGGAGCTCAATCCCGCTATAAAGATTGGTTCCATATTCACTCTTTTCCTGTCAAAGAAGGCAATTATGATAGGTTTGCGTTTACACCTGATATGCCGAAGCTAAATACGGCTAATCCCGAAGTACAGAGATATTTGCTTGATATTGCTTTGTACTGGATTCGCGAATTTGACATTGACGGCTGGCGTTTGGATGTGGCCAATGAAGTGGATCACGCTTTTTGGAAGACATTCAGGCAAGCCGTATCAGCTGAAAAGCCTGACCTTTATATTTTAGGAGAGATCTGGCATTCTGCCGAACCTTGGCTTAGAGGAGATGAATTTCATGCGGTGATGAATTATCCTTTTACAGAGCCTATGATTGAATATTTTGCTGACCGGGCGATTCCAGCCTCGCGTATGGCCCGCCGTGTAAATGCACATTTGATGAATGGGATGAAGCAGGTCAATGAGGTGATGTTTAATTTACTGGATAGCCATGATACAAAACGCCTTTTGACCAGATGCCGCAATGACGAGAAAAAAGCACGCGCTTTGCTGGCCTTTATGTTTGCCCAGACAGGTTCACCATGCATCTATTACGGAACAGAAATCGGGCTGGACGGCGAAAATGATCCTTTATGCCGGAAATGTATGGTTTGGGAAAAAGAAAAGCAAAATCAAGAAATGCTTCTATTTATGAAGCGGTTAATTGCTTTACGCAAACAGGAAAACACTTTATTGACTGAGGGAAATCTTGAGTGGAATCTGCTGGATGACCAAAACAACTTTATTAGTTTTTCACGGACTCTTGATGAAAAAACACTGATTTATTTCTTTAATCAGGGGGATGCGGCTCAACTTGTCAGTTTACGGGATTTGAATATTGAAAGGAATAAGAAAATCTACGATGTATGGACAGAGCAGCCGCTCCATCATAGCGATGTGATTGCCGTTCAGCCGGGAGAATTTTTTATTTTGGGTGCTGCCGCCCCTGTTTAAATTCTGTTATCGGTAACAAATCAAAAGATGTTGTAACCGCTTTCTATAGACCCATACAATTGTTATAGATTCATAAATAGAAGGGGGAAAAGAGATGATCCTTTTTAAAAAGGGGTTCGCTTTATTGGCGGCATCAGTCCTAACATTCGGTCTCGCCGCCTGTTCAAATTCAAAAGATCCGGCAAGCTCTGATGGCAAAAAAGTACTGACTGTGTCTGTCGAAGAAACCTATAAAGAATCCATTGAAAGCATAAAAGCAAAGTTCGAAAAAGAGAATGATGTCACAATAAAAATTGTTGAAAAGCAAATGTTCGAGCAATTGGAAGCGCTTCCTCTTGATGGCCCGGCAGGTAATGCACCTGATGTTATGCTTGCAGCGTACGACCGGATCGGCGGTTTGGGCCAGCAAGGACATTTACTTGAAATTAAGCCATCTAATACAAATAGTTTTGGCGATAAAGAAATGCAGCAGGTAACGGTTGACGGCAAGGTGTATGGTATGCCGCTAGTCATTGAAACACTTGTTTTGTATTACAACAAAGATCTCTTACAAACAGCACCAAAAACATTTAAAGATCTTGAAAAATTAACAGAGGATTCCCGGTTTGCGTTTGCTTCGGAAAAAGGAAAATCAACCGGATTTTTAGCGAAATGGACTGACTTTTATATGTCGTACGGTTTGTTGGCCGGTTACGGCGGATATGTATTTGGAAAAAACGGAACAGATTCCGGGGACATCGGCCTGAACAATAAAGGGGCTGTAGAAGCGGTGAAATATGCGGAGAAATGGTTTAAAACCTATTGGCCAAAAGGCATGCAAGACAATTCAAGCGCTGACGATTTTATTCAGCAGATGTTTTTAGACGGCAAAGCGGGTGCGATCATCGGCGGACCTTGGTCAGCTGCCAACTATAAAGAGGCTAAATTGAACTACGGAGCAGCTCCTATTCCGACATTGCCAAATGGAGAAGAATATGCTCCTTTTGCCGGCGGCAAGGGCTGGGTTGCTTCAAAATATACAAAAGAACCCGAACTGGCTGAAAAATGGCTTGAGTATGCTACAAACGATGCCAATGCTTACGCATTTTATGAGGATACAAACGAAGTTCCGGCCAATACAGCTGCAAGGAAGAAAGCAGGTGAGCAAAAAAATGAGCTGACGTCAGCTGTGATTAAACAATATGAAACAGCGACACCGACTCCGAATATTCCGGAAATGGCTGAGGTATGGACGGGAGCGGAAAGTTTGATTTTTGATGCGGTTTCAGGAAAAAAAGCGGCGCAAACATCAGCGAATGATGCTGTAAATGTCATAAAGGACAATATCAAAGAAAAGTATGTGAAATAAAACGGCGGGCGTCCGGAAGAATAGAGGGCGAAAAAATGAATACACACCACACACTTGCAAAGCAAAAACGAAAGGCAGGGCTTTTATCGATCATTCCAGGAGTTGGGCAGATTGCGAATCAGCAGTTTTCAAAGGGGATCTTGTTTCTTGTCATCACGGGTTTGTTTGCTCTTGAATTAAGCGTTTTCGGCATTCAAGCGCTAACCGGATTGATGACCTTGGGAAGTGTTCCCGGTGAAGACCACTCACTGTTTATGCTGATTGAAGGCACACTGCAATTGATCGTGACGCTGATTTTCCTCATGTTCTATATCTTTAATATTCATGATTCACGTAAGACCGCCGCTATGAAAGCGGCGGGTTTGGAGGTCAATACAACGGCCAAGGATATGATCTGTCATGCGGGTGACAAAGGGTTTCCATATTTATTTACACTGCCGGCATATATCATGATGGTGTTTGTAATTATTTTTCCGGTTTTGGTGACTCTGTTTGTTGCATTAACAAACTATGATTTTTATCATATTCCGCCTAATAGTCTGATTGACTGGGTCGGTTTTAAAAATTTCTTGAATATTTTTTTCCTTGGCATCTACCGTGAAACATTTATGAATGTACTGGGCTGGACGATTATTTGGACAATCTGTGCAACAACGCTGCAAATCATTTTGGGTATCGTGACGGCACTTTTCGTCAATCAGGATTTTATAAAGGGCAAGCGGATATTTCGAATGATTTTCTTATTTCCATGGGCTGTTCCGGCTTTTATTACAATCATGAGTTTTTCCAACATGTTTAACGACAGCATAGGGGCGATGAATGCACAGGTGATTCCATTATTAAATCACCTGCCGTTCGTAGAGCTGCCGGCGATCGCGTGGAAGACCGATCCTTTCTGGACAAAGACAGCCCTCATTATGATTCAGACTTGGCTCGGATTTCCATATATTTATGTCATGGTAACGGGAGTGCTTCAGGCCATTCCAGGTGAACTGTATGAAGCGGCAAAGATTGACGGGGCTACTTTTATTCAGCGTTTTCGGCATATTACATTTCCAATGATTTTATTTGCGACAGCACCCGTAATGATTACTCAGTATACGTTTAATTTCAATAATTTCACGATCATCTATTTATTTAATGAGGGAGGACCAGGCAGCGCAGGAGCTGGGGCCGGGTCGACAGATATCTTAATTTCGTGGATTTATAAACTGACAACAGGCACATCACCGCAATATTCCGTTGCCGCAGCTGTTACACTGTTAATTTCTTTCATTGTCATTGGAATTTCCCTGATTGCTTTTAAAAAATCGAATGCTTTTGGCAATGAGGAGGTTATGTAGGTGAATGTGAGAACTGCCAGAATGCTTAATAGAATCTGTACCTATTTATTTTTGATGCTGCTAAGTATTGTCATTATATATCCGTTGCTGATTACGGCATCATCCGCTTTCCGTGTGGGAAATGCGGCGGCTTTTCAGCTCGATTTTTCGGGTTCTTGGACTTTGGATCACTTTAAGCGGCTATTTGACGAGACACTTTATCTTCATTGGTACGGCAATACACTTGTCATCGCGCTATCGGTCATGGTGTTCCAGGTTACGATTGTGACGCTTGCCGGGTATACGTACAGCCGCTATCGGTTTGCAGGCCGAAAAAAGAGCCTGGTATTCTTTTTAATCATTCAAATGGTGCCGACGATGGCAGCGCTGACTGCTTTTTACGTCCTGGCGATGCTGATAGGCGCACTTGATCAATACTGGTTTTTGACAGCGATCTATATCGGCGGCGGAATTCCGATGAATACGTGGCTGATGAAAGGTTATTTTGACACTGTGCCGAGAGAAATTGATGAAGCCGCGCGAATTGACGGGGCGGGACATCTGAGGATTTTCGCTTCAATTGTTCTGCCGCTTGTTAAGCCGATGCTTGCGGTGCAAGCGCTTTGGGCGTTTATGGCACCGTTCGGCGACTATTTGCTGGCGAAGTTTTTGCTTCGCTCACCGGAAAGACTGACCATCGCTGTAGGATTGCAGTCCTTCATTTCAAATCCGCAGCAGCAAAAAGTCGCCCTGTTTGCGGCCGGAGCTATATTGGCTGCACTGCCGATATGCGTCTTGTTCTTTATTCTCCAAAAGAACTTTGTGTCCGGGCTGACAGCCGGCGGAACAAAGGGGTAATTCGATGAAGAATCTGCAAAATGAAAGCTTTATTATCCGCTGCCTGAAAGCGGCTGCATCCCCATCTGGTGTTTGCCGTTACGGGAATACATTCAGCTGGCTGCAGCTCTCCTTTCTCTTTATGTTTTTGACTGCCTGTTTGATGGCGCCGTTTACGATTTCGTTTATGAAAATGGATCGCTTTAACGTTCAATCTTTCATGCCGTCAGCTATTCAAAAGGTCAATGATCGATTTGCTGATCAATTACAAGGCTTTCAAATCAGAAACGGAAAACTGACGGGCGGGAAGAGCTCTGATCGAATGGAAGATGGGCAGAATTTGCTGGCTGTCGATATGAAGCATGAATATCAGACAAGCGGTGAAAATGGGCGATTGAAAGTAATTGGATATGATAACGCTATCGTATTTCAATCTGATCAACTGGTGATCACCGATCAAAACGGAACGGGGTTTTCTGTTGGCTATGGGAAATTGGAGGCTGAGCTTAAGGAACCGAACGTCCATGATGTAGAGGTTTTGATCGACAAATTGTGGTTGGCACAGTATAAGCCGATGATCATGATGCTGGCATATGCGGTAATCTTTATGATCCAGCTTTTTTTAACGGCTGTTATTGCGGGTGGCATCTGGATCACAAAACGATCAAACATGATCTCTATTGCGTCATTCAAGGAAGCAGCATCTACGGCGATTTGCGCATCAGCACTGCCGGCATTCGCGGCAGCTGCTATCGGTATGGTTCATTTTGACTTGATCACTGTATTGATGATCCATTCGTGTGGCGTCACTTTGATGATCTCTTTTGCATTTAGATATTTGGCCAAAACCCGCCGTTATAATGGAAAACTTACATTCGGGAGGAAATTATGATAAATCAGCGGTTATTTGAGATTGATGAATGGAAAATCAAAACAAATACATTTCAAAAGGAACATACACGGCTGCAGGAAAGCCTGACTTCTCTTGCTAACGGCTATATGGGAGTCAGAGGGAATTTTGAAGAGGGCTATTCAGGCGACAGCCACCAAGGCACATATATTGCAGGCGTGTGGTTTCCTGACAAAACGCGGGTAGGCTGGTGGAAAAACGGGTATCCGGAATATTTCGGAAAAGTGATCAATGCGATGAACTTTATTGGCATAGGTGTATATGTAGACGGTGAAAAAGTCGATCTCTATCAGAACCAAATCGAATCATTTGAGTTAGAACTCAACATGAAAGAGGGGATTCTGCGGCGAAGCGCTGTTGTCCGCATTCAGGATAAAACCGTCAGAATCAGGTCGGAGCGATTTCTTAGCCTTGCCGTAAAAGAGCTTTGTGCGATTTACTATGAAGCGGAGTGCCTGACAGAAGATGCTGTTATTACGCTTGTTCCTTACCTGGACGGAAATGTCGCAAATGAAGATTCTAACTACCAAGAACAGTTTTGGCAGGAAGAAGCGAAAGGTGCTGATCCTCACCGCGGCCATTTAGTCGCCAAAACGATCGAAAATCCATTTGGAACACCGCGCTTTACTGTTTCAGCTGCAATGGCAAACGTGACAGAGGGCTTTGACAGTGAAAGCTCTCAAACAGCTGGAATGTATGTCGAGAATCGCTACAGTTACCAAACGAAGGCTTCTTTGAAAAAGTTTATTATTGTCACGACTTCCCGTGATGTTCGGGAGGCAGAGCTTTTATCGAAAGCCAAGGAGCTTTTGGCGGGTGTTCTTGAGAACGGATATGAAGAAGCTAAACGGAGTCACACTGAGCAATGGAAGGAAAGATGGGCAAAAGCGGACATAGAGATTAAAGGGGATGAGGAACTTCAGCAGGGGATCCGCTACAATATCTTTCAGTTATTCTCGACATATTATGGGGGCGATGCCCGTTTGAATATCGGGCCGAAAGGATTTACTGGCGAAAAATACGGAGGTGCCGCCTATTGGGATACTGAGGCATATGCTGTGCCGATGTATTTGGCGACAGCCGAGCCGGAGGTGACGAAAAACCTGCTTTTGTATCGCTATCATCATTTGGATGCAGCTAAACGGAATGCCGCCAAACTGGGGATGAAGGGGGCACTTTACCCGATGGTGACGTTCACAGGTGATGAATGCCACAACGAATGGGAGATCACCTTTGAAGAAATCCACCGCAATGGTGCGATTTGCTATGCAATCTGCAATTATGTCCAATATACAGGCGACCGTGACTATATGAAAGAATACGGAATAGACGTTCTCGTGGAAGTCAGCAGGTTTTGGGCTGACCGCGTTCACTTCTCGAAACGAAAAAACAAATATATGATCCACGGCGTCACAGGGCCGAATGAATACGAAAACAATGTCAACAACAATTGGTATACAAATGTCATTGCGGCTTGGACGTTGGAGTATACATTAGAAAATCTCGAAAGTATTTCAGCGGAAAAACGCCGCCTGCTCGATGTGCAGGAAGAAGAACTCAAGGCCTGGAGAAATATCATCCAGCACATGTACTATCCGTATAGTGAAGACCTGCAAATTTTCATTCAGCATGACACATTCTTGGACAAAGACCTGCAATCAGCGGATGAATTAGATCCAGCTGAGCGGCCTCTTTATCAGAATTGGTCATGGGACAAAATTCTCCGCTCCAATTTTATTAAGCAAGCAGATGTTCTTCAAGGCATTTATCTTTTTCATGACCGTTTTACAATGGAAGAAAAACGGCGAAACTTTGAATTTTATGAACCGATGACTGTTCATGAATCAAGCCTGTCGCCCTCTGTCCATGCGGTTCTCGCAGCCGAGCTCAAGATGGAAAAGAAAGCGCTTGAATTATATAAGCGTACAGCAAGGCTTGATCTTGACAATTACAATCATGACACGGAAGAAGGCCTGCACATTACATCAATGACGGGAAGCTGGCTCGCAATTGTTCAAGGCTTTGCAGGCATGCGCATCACGAATGAGACGCTGTCATTTGCTCCGTTTTTGCCGAAAGAATGGGACGGATATTCATTCAAAATTAATTATCGAAACAGATTAATCAATGTTACGGTTGACGAAATGGGCGCCATCTTTGAGCTTGTAAAAGGCGAGCCGCTGCACATGAAAGTTTATGATGAACCGGTTGTCCTAAACGGACGATGTGAAAGGAGAACGCCTGATGAGTGAATGGTGGAAAGAAGCAGTCGTTTATCAAATTTACCCGCGCAGTTTTTATGATTCCAATGGAGATGGATTCGGGGATTTGCAAGGCGTGATTCAAAAGCTGGATTACATCAAAAATCTCGGGGCGGATGTGATCTGGCTCTCCCCGGTGTTTGATTCCCCGCAGGATGATAACGGCTATGACATCAGTGACTATAGAAACATGTACGAAAAATTTGGGACAAATGAAGATATGTTTCAGTTAATTGACGAAGTGCATCAACGCGGAATGAAAATCATCATGGATTTGGTCGTGAACCACACGTCAGATGAGCATGCCTGGTTTGCTGAAAGCCGCAAGTCAAAGGACAATCCTTACCGGGATTATTATTTTTGGAAAGACCCTAAACCGGACGGCTCAGAGCCGAATAATTGGGGGTCAATCTTCTCGGGCCCGGCGTGGACATTCGATGAAGGAACAGGGCAGTATTATTTGCACTACTTTTCGAAAAAGCAGCCTGATTTAAATTGGGAAAATGAAGCGGTGCGCCGGGAAGTATATGATTTGATGAGATTTTGGATGGACAAAGGCGTTGACGGCTGGCGGATGGATGTGATCGGCTCCATTTCCAAGTACACCGATTTTCCGGACTACGAAACAGATAACAGCCGCAGCTATATCGTCGGACGTTATCATTCGAATGGCCCCCGCCTTCATGAATTTATCCAAGAGATGAACAGGGAAGTGCTTTCTCATTACGACTGCATGACGGTCGGAGAGGCAAACGGCTCTGATATTGAAGAGGCGAAAAAGTACACAGATGCAAGCAGGCAAGAGCTGAATATGATCTTTACCTTTGAACATATGGATATTGATACAGAACAAAACTCACCAAATGGGAAATGGCAGATCAAGCCGTTTGATGTGATTGCTTTAAAAAAGACGATGACAAGATGGCAGAACGGGTTAATGAATGTCGGCTGGAATACCCTGTATTTTGAAAACCATGATCAGCCGAGGGTTATTTCCCGCTGGGGGAATGACCGCAAGCTGCGAAAGCAGTGTGCAAAAGCATTTGCAACGGTTCTTCACGGGATGAAAGGAACACCTTTTATTTACCAGGGAGAAGAAATCGGCATGGTCAACAGTGATATGCCGCTGGAGATGTATGACGATCTTGAAATAAAAAATGCATATCGTGAACTAGTCGTCGAAAACAAAACGATGTCGGAAAAAGAGTTTTTAAAAGCTGTGGCAAAAAAAGGACGGGATCATGCGAGAACACCGATGCAATGGAATGCCGGAAAACATGCGGGATTCACAGCCGGAGACCCTTGGATAGCGGTAAATTCCCGCTATCAAGATATCAATGTGGAAGAGTCCTTAGAAGATAAAGATTCGATTTTCTATTACTATCAAAAGCTCATTCAATTACGAAAGCAATATAAGATCATGATATATGGAGATTTTCAGCTGCTGCAGGAGAATGATCGGCAAATCTTTTCGTACCTCCGTGAATATCAAGGAGAAAAGCTTCTCGTCGTTGTGAATATGTCGGAAGACAAGGCTCTGTTCGAAGTGCCTCCAGAATTGATTCATGAGCATTGGAAAGTGCTTATTACGAACTATTCGCATGAGCGGGCTGACTTGAAGAGCATTTGCCTCGAACCTTATGAAGCTGTGATGGGCATTAGCATATGAAAGCGGTCATTTTTGATTTAGACGGAGTGATAACAGATACAGCTGAATATCATTTTTTCGCTTGGAAGCACATTGCAGAACAAATCGATATTCCCTTTGACAGGGGTGTGAATGAAAGCCTAAAAGGAATCAGCAGAGAAGAGTCACTTGAAAGCATACTTATCCATGGCGGTGCGGAAACAAAGTATACAAATGCAGAGAAACAAGAACTTATGCATCAAAAAAATCAATATTATCAAACGCTGATCAACAAATTGATGCCGAAAGATCTTTTGCCGGGAATCGGCAGGCTTCTTTGTGAGTTAAAAGGCGAAAATATAAAAATCGGGTTAGCGTCTTCAAGTCGCAATGCTCCAGAGATTTTAAAACGTTTGGAGATCATTGATGATTTTCATGCCATTGTTGACCCGACAGCTCTCGCGAACGGGAAACCTGATCCCGAAATATTTTTAACAGCTGCAGCGCTGCTCGGTGTTTCCCCGGCTGATTGTGCGGCAATAGAAGATGCAGAAGCAGGCATTTCCGCAATCAAATCTGCCGGGATGTTTGCGGTTGGAGTCGGTCATGAGCAGTCAATGCTTGGTGCTGATCTGGTTGTGAGAAACACTTGTGATTTGACGCTTGAGCTGTTGAATGAGGAATGGGAGCAGTATAAAATAAAAAGTTTTTAAGAATCGTTAGAGAATGAATTCCTTCAAATGAAAAAACCTGCAAGAGACATCGCTCTTGCAGGTTACGCAGTATTACTTTTGTTCTTCTGTATTGCGAGTCAGGATTTTGTCAATCAGGCCGTATTCAAGCGCTTCTTCAGCAGACTTGAAGTTATCGCGGTCTGTGTCGCGTTCGATCACTTCAAGCGGCTGGCCAGTACGTTCAGCAAGGACTTTGTTTAATTTGTCGCGAAGCAAGAGAATGCGTTTCGCGGCAATTTCAATTTCTGTCGCCTGACCTTGTGCACCGCCAAGAGGCTGGTGAATCATGACTTCACTGTTTGGAAGCGCATAGCGTTTGCCTTTTTCGCCGGCAGCAAGCAGGAATGCGCCCATTGATGCAGCCATACCGATACAAATTGTAGATACCTTCGGCTTAATAAACTGCATGGTATCATAGATCGCCATACCGGCTGTGATAGAGCCGCCCGGGCTGTTGATGTAAATAGAAATATCTTTTTCAGGGTCTTCTGCTTCTAAGAATAAAAGCTGTGACACGATGGAGTTCGCAACGTTGTCATCAATCGCAGATCCAAGCATGATGATACGATCCTTTAATAGACGAGAATAAATGTCATACGCTCTTTCCCCGCGGTTCGTTTGTTCAATGACTGTAGGTATTAAATTCATAATGCTCCTCCTTCACCTTTTAGGTAAGTATGTAGTTACATGATACATTTTTGGTCAATAAAGGTCAAACAAAAAGCTGGCTGAATATGCAAAGTCGTCTCTTTTTCCCATTTTCCCCAAAAATACAGGGGTTCAAACCATCATATGTCAGATTGCCAAATCAGATGATGTGTCTGTTTAAAAAAAACCGCTCTTGAAATAGAGGGTTGTTATTTGAATGGAATTATCGTATAATTAGTTGTGCTGACGTTCTTATAACGCAGTCAATATGCGCTCGTAGCTCAGTTGGATAGAGCGGTGGTTTCCGGTACCACGTCTGTCGGGGGTTCGAATCCCTCCGAGCGCGTCCAATAGAACAACAGGAAAGACAAGGGTTTGGCATTTTGCCGCTCTTGTCTTTTTTGTTTTGTTTTAAAAAATCTTTCTCATCGGAACATAAATTTTCCTCCAGCCGGGCACGTTATGAGATGTGCGATATTGAATCTGTAAGGAGGATGAACATGGGTATTTTAAGCGGAAATCCGCAAGATGAACCGATGCATTACGGTGAGGTATTCAGCTTGTGGAGTTATGTGATGGCGGGCAATAAAATGGTCGGCAATTACCAGATGTTATTGCATCATGTCGGTGATGAAGACCTGAAGAAGCTGCTTCGTGAGTCCATTGAGAAGTGCCAAGATGAAATGAAACAAGTCAGTGCGATACTGAAAGAAAACGGTGTGGCGCTCCCGCCGGCTTCTCCTGAACCGCCGGCTGCAGATCTTAAAGATATTCCGCCGGGTGCGCGGTTTCTCGATCCGGATGTGGCGGCCTCTGCGGCAGCGCAAAATGCTGCAGGTCTTGTGACATGCAGCAAAATTATGGGACAGTCAATTCGTGAGGATATTGCCATGATGTTTGGACAATTCCATATATCTAAAGCGGCAACCGGCGCAAAATACTTAAGGCTGCTAAAAAACAAAGGCTGGCTCATCCCGCCGCCGCTTCATCTTCAAAAACATCAAGACGCTTAACGGCAAGGGCATATACAGCTGTATATGCCCTTATCTTATGATTAAGCCGTAAGACGCAGGCCGATGACCCCGGCGAGGATAAGGCAAAGGGAAATCAGCTGTGGCAGCTGAAACCGCTCCTTAAACCAGATGACGCCGACCGCCGAAACGCCAATACTGCCAATGCCGGTCCAGACGGCATAAGCGACGCCGGCAGGCAGGGCCAGCATCGCTTGTGAAAGGCAGTAAAAGGATAAGCCAAAACCAACAGTCATCACAATGATCGGCCATTTTTTCCTTGTACCGTCTATATATTTCATGGCAACGGCAGCTATAATTTCTTCAATGCCGGCAACCACTAATAAAAACCATGCCATTATTTTTCACCTCCCGGCTGTGATGTGCTTTCTTTCGTAAATAGCTTCATTCCTAAAATACCGGCCAGCAATATAACTAAAAAGAACATTTGCGCTGCTGAGAAGGATTCGCCCAAAACAATTCCGGTGATATATGTTCCGATGGTTCCGATTCCGACAAATACAGTGTATGCCGCGGCCATCGGGATTTTTTGATAAGAGCGGATTAACAGTATAAAGCTGATTGCGATCAAGATAAAAATGATTATCCAATCTATAAGCGAATCGGCATGTTTAAGGGAGGAAGCCCAAACAACTTCTAAAAGACCTGCAATAAACACAAGCACCCAATTCATATGAAACACCTCTCTATTTTGTGAATGAACGTCAGTCATTTTTAAGGCATTAAAAAATGAGCGGTGTTACCCAGTCATTTTTTAAGCTGTACCTAAGCTTCGTTTTAAGAAAGTAAAGATTTCTTTTTTAAACACTTCAATATTTTCATCTTGTTCAAATCCGATATAGAATCGTTCAGCTGTGTTCTCGACCAAGTTGATAATCGTTCTGGCTGTCCATTTCGCATTGATTTCTTCAGTCACCTCATGGTTTTTAATCGCCTTATGGATGATTTTTTCGAGCCAGGAATAATAAGGCTGATAGATCGTCTCCCATTTTTCCATGGAGTGGTCGATCGCAAGCCCAGAGTAACAGAGGACGATTATATCCTTATGGCGTTCTGTAATGAGAAATGTCTCATCAATTAATATATCTAAAACGGTCCAAAAACCTTCGTCTCCATGCAGTCTTCCTTTGATTTGATCCAGCGTATGGGTGAGAAGATTTTCTGCGATTGCCGGGATGAGAGCGTTTTTAGATGAGAAATACAAATAGAACGTTCCTTGGGCAGTGCCGGCCTTTTTGACAATATCAGAAATAGAGGCCTTGTCGAGACCTTTTTCAGAAATGACTTCAATGGCGGCCTGCAGAATTTTTTCATATTTGCCTGATGTTTGTTTTGGCATAAGGAACACCTCCTGTAATGACTGACTATCATTCATTTTATCGCGGGTATGTGCGTTTGTAAAGAATAAAGAAGCAAGAAAAACTCTTGCTTCTTTATTTATCATAATCAATGGCGGCTTTCGGGAGTCCGGTATACTTTGCCCAGTAGTAAATCGCAAGTGAGCCGATGGCGACCAAAATGAGGTCGACGGGATTGCTGATGATGCCTAAACCGTGTCCGAAAGACCCGATGAAGGAAAAGATCAGCATCATGATATAAAACCCGACAAGCCACCACGCTGATTTTAACTGCTGGGCAAGACTGACATCCTCTTGAGGCGCATATTTTCTGAAACAGAGATAGATCAAAAACATCACGAGCTGTGAACCGAGCAGCCAGGAAACGGTTGTCCATCCTGACCAGTACACGATAAACGCCGTGAAGATAAAGGAAAGCGGCCCGATAATGCTCATTCCTTTTAAATAAAACGGCCTGTTTAAGTCCTTCGCATTGACCCTCAGCGCAGCTGAAGAAATCGGTGCAATCGCATAAGAAAGAATGAGCGCGACAGAACAGACATTGACGAGCGCGTTCCACGAAGGGAAGGGAAGTGTCCAGAAAATGGACAGGGCAAACGAAAGCCAGAGTGAAGCACGGGGTGTCCCCGTTTCTTTATTCACTTTTGAAAATATGCTAAATAATGTGCCGTTACGCGCCCAGGCGTAAACGAGGCGAGACGTCGTATTCATAAAAATATTCCCGTTTCCTCCGGGAGACAGAATGGCGTCTAAAATGACAAGCGTTGCAAGCCAGCCTAAACCGAGCATAATCGCAATATCTTTAAACGGCAATGAGAACTCCCGCCCGATTGCGGGCCAGCCATGTTTTAGCGTTTCTGTCGGGATTGCGCCAATAAAGGTGACCTGCAAAACCGTGTAAATGATGGTTGAAACGATAATGCAAATGATTAAAGCGATCGGGATATTTCGTTTTGGATTTTGCACTTCACCAGCAACAGCCACAATCGGGTGCAGGCCGAGATACGCAAACATCACGCCGCCTGTCGAAATCGCAGCCTGAATACCTGTAAAACCAAACGGCGCAAATCCTTCAATAGATAAATTCTCAGGCTGAAAATGAAAGATCAGCACGATAATGATGGTAATCGGTACAATATATTTAAAAATTGATATGATGAAATTCGCCTTAGCGAAGGTTTTGACGCTCCAATAATTCAGCAGGAAAAACAAGCAGAGCAAGGCGAATTGCAAGATCCAGCCAGCAATGGTCGGCGAATCAGATCCTTTTATGGTCAGGCCGGGAAACCAATAGGCCACATACTGACGCACAGCCGTCACTTCAATTGAAATCAGGCTAGTGTAAGCGACAATCGTGACAAATGAAATTAAATAGCCGACAAGATGGCCATGTGAATAAACGGGGTATCGAATGATGCCTCCGGTACGGGGCAGAGCGGCCCCAAGCTCCGCGTACACGAGCCCGATTAACAGAATGATGGCTCCGCCGATAATCCAGGAAAAAGCGCCGGAGGGTCCTGCTTTTGAAGCGACATTACTGACAGCGAACAGCCATGCTGACCCAAAGATGGCACCCATCCCAATCAAAATCAGATCAAACAGCGACATTGATTTTTGAAAATTTCCTTGTTTAGACATCCGCTTCCTCCTTAGAAACCAGCCTTATATTCCTTACAATGCCCAATATGTAACAGAGAATACCGCTCTAATAAAAAAACAGGTGCAGCAAGCGCCGCACCCGTTTTTTATTCATGAATCGCATCAAAATGTTTCACCGTTATATTTTTGAATGAGGCTGTGCCGCCGTCAGAATAAAGAGTAATGCCCTTATCTTCAGGTTTTGGGAATACTTCATTTGAAAAAACAGTTTTCCCGTCGCCGACAAATACTTCTATCGTTGTTTTATCGACGAGAATTTTCAAATGCGCCTTTTGTTTGCTTACATCGTAAGGAGCCTTGCTTTCGACATAGGTATTGCTTTTGTCAGGCTGATTTGTGGCCGCTCTGTTGACATACGCATAGCCGCCTTCGGCGAAAATGCCGACATCAATGTGGCGCTTTTGATCTTCTGACTCTCTCAGTCTGACGCCTGCGTTTTTCAGCTCTGACCAAGAAAGATCCATATCAAGCTGGTACGTATCACCTGTGATGGACAGTGTCTTTGATCCGCTCACATCCTGATCCTCTATTTCGTCAGTTGAAACGGTCAGCTGCTCCAAAGCTTCAATCGGCTGTGAGACGAGGCTGTAGGTGCCGTCCTGCTCCTGCAGCCGGAGTTCGCGTATGACTGAATCTGTGCCGTTAAAGCCGTTCTTCATTGTCGGTGTGTTGTTGGCGTAATCCCAATTGTTCATCCAGGCAAGCGCATACCGCTTTTCTAATGGATCTGTGCTTTTGCCGTCTTCGAACGTCACGCCCCCGTACCAGTCAAAGCCGTGGTCAAGCCATTGGGCTTCGGTCTGATCCGCTGTAAATTCTTTTCCGTCGAAGCTCCCGGTCCAGTAGGCGTACGTATTTGGTTTGCCCCAAGGTTTGCCGTTCGCGCTGGCACCGAGAACCCACTTATTCGTTCCGTCACTTGCCCGCATCATGTAGAGATCAGGACATTCCACAATTCCCGCTTGTTCCGTGAAGAATCCGCTTGTGTAATGCCAGTCCTTGAGATTATCGGATTCATAAAAGCCGATTTTTGTTCCTTCAGCCATGACCATTACCCATTTGTTATCCTGGTCATCCCATATGACTTTCGGGTCTCTGAAATCCTTTGTGCCCGGATTAGGCATAACAGGGTTATCACTGTAGGACTTGAATGATTTTCCTTTGTCTGTGCTGTACCACAAATGTTGCTCCTGCTTTTTGTCTTTGGCTGAAGGCTGTGTCACAATCGCAATAAGTGCATTTTTCCCGAATCCGGCTGTGTTTTCTTTATCCATCACGACAGAACCGGTCCAAATGTCACCGTCTGGGTTTGTATATTTCGGGATAGCCACGCCTTCATCGGTCCAGTGCACCAAATCCTCTGAAACGGCATGGCGCCATTCTGTGCCGTTGCCTTTTGGATAATCTTGGTTATAAAGATAGAAATAATGATACTTCCCATCAAAATAGAGCGGTTTTTGGGGATCATTTTTCCATTTGTCGGGTGCCGTAAAGTGATATGCAGCCCGGTAGTCTGGCTTATGTGTTGGTTTTGTTTTTTTGACAGGTTCTTCGTTTGGCAATAAATCGATAAACAGCAGTATTCCTGCAAAGGTGAGGAATACGGTTAGCCACTTGCCTGCTTTTTTATAGTTCATAGGGGATTCACCTTTATGATGTTGATAAGAAATAAAAGAAAATGCCAATAGGATATCGGCATTTTCTTTTGCGTTTTTATTTGTTAACTGTTAATTGTCCTTGTTCAAGGATGCTGTCTTTTACAACAGATGTTTTCTTGCCTTTGATGTTCAACAGGAAGCTTGGCGCAAACGTTGCTTGTCTGTCAGCAAAGAATCCTCTGTTTGTCATGTAGCTTGTAATCACGACATTGTTTCCTTCAGCTTGAGGCACAGCGAAGTGTGAATAAGTAAAGGTCACATCGTTAGGATCAAGATCCATTTTTAGCACGAGGCCTGTTTTGTTCAGCGGCTTGTATGGGCCAGTTAAGGAATCAGAAACATAACCAAGCATGTAAATGTCGTTAGATGTGATGCCGTCGATCGTCATTTTTGATCCGCGAGAGTCAGTGAACAGATACCATTTGCCATTCATTTTAAAGACGTTCGCGCGTTCGATTTCATCTGTAACTGTGTTAGATGCAATTAGCGGTTTCATCACTTTTTTCAGTGTGTAGTCATCGTTTAGCTCAATGATACCGAGTGCGCCGTTTGCTAATTCAGCTGTGCGTTTTTTATCGCTTTGCAGAAGTTTTTGATTTTCTTGACGGAAGAATGATGTGCTTTTGCCATAGTATGCTTTGTTAAATAAAGATTCTTCGCCTTGGTAGCCATCTTCAGTTCCAGTGTTTGCTTCAAATACTAAGTATTTGCGGCCTTTATCTTCTACGTAGTGAGGATCTCTCAGCGTATGGTTATCGCCTGAGCTGTAGTTGCCTTCATCGATAAACTGCTGTACATTTTGATACGTTTTGCCGTCACCGTCAAAGATTGATTTATAATCCTCTACACCGTTGATGTTCAAAGAGCTGTCTGTTGTTGATACGTTAACCTGTGCAGTTGTCAGTGTTTGTTTACCGTAATGTTTACCCGAGAAATCAGTGTAGAATAAACGGATTTTTCCGTCAGATGTAAATGTAGCTGAACCAGACCATTCTTGCGTTTGATCTTTTAGGATAGAATCATTTGCATCGAATTTGTCGCTGTCTTTAAAGACGCGTCCAGCATTTTTCCAGCTGTCAATAGACGTTTCGCCGACTTTTTGGTAGAACATGTAAATAGATGTGTCATCCGCATTTTTAGGGTCTCCGGCTAATGCAAAAACGATGTGGTAGCCGTGATAGTTTGCGACTGTGCCGTCAGCGTTTTGCAATGGCCAGCTGTCCCAAACGTCCAGACCTTTTGCAGAAGAGATATTTTTAATTGTGGATGGATCGAATTCAGGCACCTGATATTTTTCATTTTTTTGCTGTTCAGGGATTTGCAGCATATCATGGCGGGTAATATGGGTAATGCCGTAAGTTTCCTTATACGGTTTTTGATTTGTTTCTTTCGCAAACGCTTGAGTCGCGCCTCCTGCCAGCAGTGCAGTAGTAAAGGTTAATACTGTTGCTTGTTTTGCAAACTTTTTGATGTTCATCGTTCATGTCTCCTTTTTTATGTACTGTGTTAGCGGTCTGCTTCGTCCAGCCCTCCTGTTTGAAGATGGCAAGTCAGTTACGCACAATAAAAAAAGACCTAAAATATGTAAGGGGTGACGCCAAAGAATACACTTTGCCCTTTACACATTTTAGGTCTTGCCTGCTTTATCAGTAACAAACCTGCGTGATTTACTTTTCGACATCATTCTATTAGACTCTCGTTTGGATTGCAACTGGTCTATTTTCCTCTTTTGTTTGATAGAAAATCATAAAAGGATTTAAAAGTTACAGGTCTAAAGAACTAATGCGGATGGCTATTTCTTTTCATTCTCTGTATTTTTTATAACGCCTGATGCATGGGCATAAAGTTACCTTTTGAGTAATGATTCAGAAAATGATCATCCAGGGTGAAGCATGACTTGAAATTCATCTTGGATCAAAAGCAGTAATTCGTTTTGGGAACTTGCTGCTGTCATTTCTATTTTTGAGCACAGTCGGGCAGATCCCGTTTCAATGTCAGTAACGACCAATATAATAATGTATTGCTAGCCAACAAATGATAGAAGCGAAAGATTTTTAAAGAGGAAAAAGTCATGCCGCCACGGCCATCAAAATGGATTAAGAGGAACGATCGACCGGAACCTCTTTTATCACCAAGTGTCATGCAAGGCAGATATGGAAACACCCCAACCTCTCAACAAAACCAGTCCTTCGCACCAATTACTAACCAGCCTATTTCTGCTTTCAGAGCCACGAGCAATATGAATTTGTGTCAGTGGCTGCAAATGCAGCTAGCGGAGTCTTATTTCAAAATGAGCAATTTGATTTGGCGAATGAATATAACCCCGACACATCTACATTTTCACCGAGAACAGCAGGCGTATATTCTCTTAATGCATCAGTTGAGTTTCAAGCGAATGCGAATGTTGACTTCAACTTAGAAGTCGTATTTCTCGTGAATCAAGATGTGGTAGGCGGAAATAATGAAACTCAAGCAGGGAATCTCCCGGCAGTAGCCATTACGGAAATTCTTCAGTTAAACGCCGGAGATACGGTGACAGTTGCAATGAGAAGAAGTACTGCCGCCGGAACAATTCAAGCGACTACGAGAACTCGTTTTGCAGCCGCTAGAGTTCCTTCTCTGACTTCATAAAAAGGGGATATTTGATTCATGTAAATCTAAGCCGCTATATTAAAGTTGATTTTTCCTGTTTGAGGAATGATCAACTTTTTTGTTATTTTCAAAATATTTGAAACGTTAATAGCTTAGTAACGTACAGAGATATGGGAGGTGGTAGAATGAAGCAGACTAAAAGGAAGCATCTCAAGACGTTATTTGAGACATTAGGCGAAAAACATCAGTTCAACGGGACGGTTCTGGCAGCGGAGGATGGCGATATCTTATATCATCACTCTTTCGGTTATGCGGAACTGAAGGAAAAACGCCCCTTGCAAACAAACTCTTTGTTTGAATTAGCATCTCTGTCAAAGCCTTTTACAGCTTTGGGAATCATATTGCTAGAGGAGAAGGGGATTCTTGGGTATGAAGACAAAGTGGAGCGCTGGCTGCCGGGTTTTCCTTATAAGGGCGTCACGATTCGGCATTTATTGAACCATACGTCAGGGCTTCCTGATTATATGGGATGGTTTTTAGCCAATTGGGATCAACACAAGATTGCAATGAATCAGGATATTGTGGATATGCTGATGAATGAGGGGCTGCCTGGTTATTTTGAGCCGAATGAAGGCTGGCTGTACAGCAATACGGGGTATGTGCTGCTGGCGGTTATCATTGAAAAAGCATCTGGCATGAGCTATGCGGATTATATGAAAACATATATTTTTTCACCGGCCGGCATGAATGAAACGAGAGTGTATAATCGGGGGCTTCGGCCTGAGCGGATGGATCATTATGCATATGGATATGTGTATGATGTACATTCCGAAACGTACGTCCTACCTGATGATCTTGAGGAAACGAACTACGTTGTGTACCTCGATGGCATACAGGGAGACGGTACAGTTAACTCTGTCACAAGTGATTTGTTTCGATTTGATCAGGCTTTATATCAGGACAAATTGATCAGCGATGCTTCTAAGGAAGCCGCGTTCTCTCCTGTACAGCTGAACAATGGGGAAACAATCGATTACGGTTTTGGCTGGGTGCTGCAAAACAGTCATGAAAAAGGACGGATCGTCAGCCACAGCGGAGGATGGCCCGGCTATTCGACGACGATGATCCGATATATCGATCATCGTAAAACGCTGATTTATTTGAGCAATAAGGAAGAGGATGCTGAATATGAACAAGCAATTCTGCAAGCGGCGGAAAATATTTTATTTGGCCAGCCATATAAAATTCCGGAACGTCCTGCTGATAAAAAGAAAAAAGATATTGATCCGGCGATATACAGCCGCTATGTGGGAAGCTACGCTTTTCAGGACGGAACGGCTGCACGGGTGACAGCTGAGAATGAACTGCTTTATTTGGAGATCACCGGGCAGCTGAGACTGGAATTGTTTCCTTCCTCGGAAACCCGTTTCTTTCTGAGGTCATTGTCTGTTGAAATCGAATTTTTGTTAGGTGATGATGCTGTGAAAAGCTTTATCCTCTATGAGGATGGCTCAGAAGAAGAAGCAGTCCGCACGATTTAGAAAGGAATGAATTTGATGATCGGAATATTAGCCGGAATGGGGCCAAAATCGACCTCGCCGTTTATTGATAAGGTAATTGATTACTGTCAGAAGCTGTATGGCGCTGCAAACGATATCGATTATCCGCACATGATGATCTATTCATGTCCGACACCCTTCTATGCAGATCGTCCCGTTGACCATGATGAGATGAAAAGAGCGATTATTGATGGAGCGGTAAAGCTCGAGAAAACAGGCGTTGATTTCATTGCTCTGCCTTGTAATACGGCACATGTCTACTATGAAGAGATTCAGCAGGCATTGTCGGTTCCTTTGTTGCATATTATTGAGGAAACGATAAAAGAGATTCCGCATCCTGCAAAAAAAGCGGTGGTTTTAGGAACAGAACCAACCATCCAATCCGCCATCTACCAAAAAGGGCTGGAGGCAAATGGACAAGAAGTTGTTCACAAGGACCATTGGCAGCAGGCTATGAACCAGCTCATTGCCGGAATCAAACAGCCGAATCATATACAGCATACACAAGCATTGTGGCAGAAGCTATATGAAGAAATCAGTCAGCATGCAGACCTCATAATTTCAGCCTGTACGGATTTAAATGCGGTGTTAGATCATATTCAAAGTGAGGTTCCGATTATCGATTCCTCTGCCTGTCTTGCAAAAAGCACCGTCAGCACATATCTTGCCTATCAAAGCTAACAAGGACTGTCTACAAACAGTCCTTGTTTTTTTATGCTCCTATTGTTTGACAGCTACATGCAATAGTGTTAAAGTAAACATGTAAATAGTTACATGATTTTTTTTGAAGGTGAGGTGGTGCTTATGAAGAAGCCGGTTTTAAAACCATTCGCCTCTTTAGAAATCAAGGTTGATCCGCCTATTACCATTGGTGAGACAGGCCTGGGACTGAGACGATTGATTCCGATTCGTTCGGGAACAATAACCGGAGAAGTAAAGGGACGTATTTTGCCGGGCGGTACCGATTCACAAATCATTCGCGCTGACGGCAGAACAAATTTATCTGCCAGGTATGTGATCGAAACAGCAGATCATGAACTCATTTACATCGAAAACAATGGAATACGGCAAGTCAGCGAGCCGTTTCGAAAACAAGCCGCGGCCGGGGAAATCATTGATCCGGAGCATGTTTATTTCCGTACGGTGCCGACATTTGAATCAGGCAGTGAAGCCTATCAATGGCTGCATGACCGCTTGTTTATCGGTTCCGCAGAAAGAACCCCTGATTACGTTCGACTAGACATTTATGAAGTACAGTAAAGACTAAGGAGAGTGTGAAAGATGGAAAACTTTATCGGAAGCCACATGATTTATACTTATGAAAACGGATGGGAATACGAGATCTATATTAAAAACGACCATACAATCGATTATAGAATTCATAGCGGAATGGTTGCCGGACGCTGGGTTCGGGATCAGGAAGTCAATATTGTCAAACTGACAGAAGGTGTATATAAAGTTTCTTGGACAGAGCCGACAGGCACAGATGTTTCATTAAACTTTATGCCGAATGAAAAACGCATGCACGGGATTATTTTCTTCCCGAAATGGGTGCATGAACATCCTGAAATTACGGTCTGCTATCAAAATGACCACATTGATCTGATGAAAGAATCCCGCGAAAAATATGAAACGTATCCAAAATACGTTGTACCTGAATTTGCGGAAATTACATTTCTGAAAAACGAGGGTGCCGACAATGAAGAAGTGATTTCGAAAGCTCCTTATGAAGGAATGACAGACGATATTCGCGCGGGAAAATTGTAAGAAACGAAAAACCCGGAAAAGAGAGTTACTTCTCTTTCCCGGGTTTTCTTTTTGCTGAATATGCGGGAACCATCACAATTCCTGCGAAAAACAGTATGATTCCAGTCCAGCGTATGAGCTGATAATAGGTTGTGTCCCGTAAAAATACAACTGCAGACAAAATGATGATACAAGCTGCCACAACGATGACAGCGCCAATGTAGCCGGTTTTCCCCATGGTTATTCTCCTTTTGAAGGGAATAGTTTTTGCCTTTTTTCAGATTCAGGATCCTTCTCTATCGAAATCTCTGAATCTAAAATCAGCGTCTCTCTCGTTTCTTCATGATACGCCGGCCAATTTACATCTTCAGTGCTTGGGTTTCCTGTTTTGGCGAACGTGGTCCATGCCGATTGTATGGTGTGAGAAAGCTGTTTCACCTCATCTGTAACCTCTGCTTTTGCCATCCGTTCTAACCCGTCCAGATTTCCAAAAACAAAAGGAAGCTCTAATGCGTGAAACGCTTTATTGTACGGCGGTTTATCCGAATGCCAATCGAATCGGTACATCCAAACAGGCGCATAATGGGACTGGGCGGAGGCACAGGCGACGGCCGGGCGCCAAAATAACAAATCAGTCATCATATGAATTTGGCTTTCCAGAGAGCGTGGATATAGATCGGCAGCTTTCTTGGCCAGCGGCTGCCCTAATAAATACTCAAGCGCAGCATCAAACGTTTCCTGAGAATGAATGTCTGAGTCCGGGGTGAAAAATAAATATCCTTCATCGCGGTTTGTTCCGATTAACAGCGGAATGCCGGCAGCAGCACCTTCTGCGATCGCTTTTTCTGGTTCAGCAGGCAGCGTTTTCGGATCAAGAGCGGGCTGGAAGAGCAGCTGAAAGAGATTTTCATTTTCTGCTTTCCGTAGCTGATCGGCCGCATTAAGCAAATCTTCCGTAGATACAGTATGCAATCTGTCCAATTGGCTCTCGGAAATCCCAAGGACCTTTAAAAAGGCTGCCGCGGTGCTTGCCGCTTTTTCCTTCGTCATCGTTCGGGAAGCGCCGCTTTCCATGATGGCTTTCTGGAAAAGGCCTTTTGCCGCAGGCATAGCGAGCAGTGCGGCAATGCTCATGCCGCCTGCGGATTCTCCAAATACCGTTACGTTATCTGGATCACCGCCAAACGCAGAGATATTGTCTCGCACCCATTTTAGTGCGGCGGCTTGGTCCAGCAGCCCAAGATTATCGGAATATGTCTCATCAAACGAAGACAAATGTAAAAATCCAAATGGCCCTAGCCGATAATTCAGTGTAACGACAATGACTTCTCCCTGTGCTGCAAGTCTTGACCCATCATATAATGGCTCACTGCCTGCCCCGAGATAAAAAGCGCCGCCGTGAATCCACACCATGACAGGCAAGTTTTGACTCGGAGTGTCAGGCGCAAATACATTGACATACAGGCAATCCTCAGACTGCTGGGGAAGCTCCCCATATGAAAGTGACAGCAAATCAGGCGGCTGCGGACAAATCGGGCCGTACGCTGTTGCATCCAGTACGTCCTCCCACACGTCAGGGGGCTCCGGTGCTTTAAAACGCAATTGTCCGATAGGCGGCTTTGCATAAGGGATGCCTTTCCATATATGTACGCCGTTTTCTGTTGTGCCTTTTACTTTGCCGTAATGAGTCGTGACTGTTTTATGAGACATCGCTTTCTCTCCCTTTTTCCCCCATTATACACAGATTTACCCTGCGGATGCGAATGTAAGCCCTTAACCAATATTCATCTGCCCATCGTTTTGAAAAAGGATTTGACTTCCTGGACGGTCAAACCGATTTCTCTTGCTTCCGCCATCAGCGCTTTCCATTCTTCTATATTGGATTCTGTCAGTTTACGGTTGCGGTAGGATGCGGTTTCGGGCTGTTCTTTCTTCAGTCTGTTCGTAAAAGTGAACAATTCTTCCTTTTCCATTCCGGCTTGTACGGCTTGCACAAGATGTACGCGCCATTCTTCTTCACCGCCGCTGATTTTTTCATACATCATTGTTTCTGCGTCGAATAATTCTGTTAATTCAACATCCAGTGTGGCGGAAACTTTTTTTAAAAATTGAACGGACGGATTCGTATGAACGCCTCTTTCAATCTTGCTTAAATAGGATTTAGATACACCTGACTCAACAGCCAGCTGATTTATAGAATAGCCTTTTCTTTTACGGTACAAACGGATAATTCTTCCAATCATAATATGAAATTCTCCTCTATTCCTGTCGTTATTTCGTTCATTATAAGGAATTATTCGTTCTTTATAAAATTTAAAATAATAAGGGAAGTGCAGTAAATAAGAGGAAAATCATGATTTTGTTCTCTAAAGAGAACTTATTGGCTTATTTTGCAATTTTTAAATAATAAAGTTTTCTTTTATAATCCAATCATTAACAGAAAGGGGCGCGGGAAGCCTGAAGGCTATGAATACATGAATGAGAATATGAGTTTTAAAGAATTATATGCGATTGTCAGACACAGATTCGTGCTGATTCTGCTCATCACAATCGGCGTCACCCTTATTACGGGGGTTGTGCAATTTAAGGTTATTTCCCCGACCTATCAGGCGTCGACGCAAGTGCTGGTTCATGAATCAGACGGTGAAGAAAACTCGAATCTCAGTGACATCCAGCGAAATCTTCAGTACAGCAGCACGTTCCAATCGATTATGAAAAGCACTGCCTTGATGGAAGAGGTCAAGGCGGAATTGCATCTTTCTGAATCGGCTTCCTCGCTGAAAGGAAAAGTGATTACCAGCAGTGAAAATGAATCAGAAATTATCACCGTTGCCGTCCAGGATCATGATCCGGCGAAAGCGGCTGAGATTGCGAACACATTAGTGAATAAGTTTGAAAAAGAAGTAGATGAAAGAATGAATGTACAAGGCGTACATATTTTATCAGAGGCGAAAGCTTCGGAAAGCCCGATGATCAAGCCGGCCCGGCTGCGAAATATGGTCATGGCTTTTGGCGCTGCTGTCATGGGCGGCATTACACTGGCATTTTTTCTGCATTTTCTCGATGATTCGTGCAAAAGCGCACGTCAGCTCAGCGAGAGAACCGGATTACCATGCTTAGGCTCCGTCCCTGATGTCCAAAAAGGGCGGAATCGCGGGATAAAACATTTCGGGGAGTGAAGCGAGTGATCTTTAGAAAAAAGAAAGCAAGGCGAGGTTTGGCTCAAATATCCGTTTTACACAATAAATCAATTGTTGCGGAACAATATCGCACCATTCGGACAAACATTGAGTTTTCATCCGTCCAGACCAACTTGCGGTCTATCCTCGTCACCTCCTCTGTGCCTGGTGAAGGTAAATCGTTCAGTGCAGCGAATCTTGCGGCTGTCTTTGCGCAGCAGCAGGAAAAGAAAGTGCTGCTGGTGGATGCCGATTTAAGAAAGCCGACCATCAATCAGACGTTCCAGGTTGAGAATGTAACCGGGCTGACAAATGTGCTGGTCGGAAATGCTTCACTCAGTGAGACGGTGCAAAAGACACCGATCGATAACTTATATGTGCTGACAAGCGGACCGACCCCCCCGAATCCGGCTGAATTGCTGTCTTCAAAAGCAATGGGAGATTTAATCTCGGACATCTATGAACAATTCAGCCTCGTCATCTTTGATTCCCCTCCGCTTTTGGCTGTTGCAGATGCTCAGATTTTAGCAAATCAGACAGACGGCAGCGTGCTCGTCGTCTTAAGCGGAAAAACGAAAACCGATACCGTTCTGAAAGCGAAGGATGCACTGGAACAATCCAATGCAAAGCTGTTAGGCGCACTTTTAAACAAAAAGAAAATGAAGAAATCGGAACACTATTCCTACTAAATGGATTGTTAAGGTGATGTCTCCTGACCTGTATCAATGGAGGCACTCGGCTCTGCTGTGGGCAGCTGATATTGCTGCCTTAGATGCTGGTCGTCGCTGGCGGGGCGTGAGGACGGGTTAAATGCCCACTTATCTGATATATACATAGGACGTGTTGTCGGTTTAGCTGCTGCCGATTTTTTTGAGGACGAAAACCGCCGCAGCTAAACCGATAAAAGAATTAGGGGGGAAAAGGTTGAGTTACCGGAGAAGACTGTCAATGATTATTGCGCTGGATACTTATCTCGTTTTAAATTCAGTTATTGCAGGATATCAATTTTTAAAAGATTCCTATCAATTTTATGACTCCGGAGCATTATTGCTTACCGCTGTCAGCTTGCTCCTCAGCTATCATGTATGTGCTTTCCTGTTCCGTCAGTATAAACAGGTGTGGACATACACCGGAATCGGCGAGCTGATCGTCCTGCTTAAGGGCATTACTCTTTCAGCCGCTGTGACCGGCGTCATACAGTATGCTGTGTATCATACGATGTTCTTCCGTCTGTTAACGGCATGCTGGGTGCTTCAGCTTTTGTCTATCGGAGGAACCCGTGTTTTGTCCAGAGTGTTAAAAGAAAGCATCAGAAAAAACCGCAGCGCCTCGTCCCGCGCCCTGATTATCGGGGCGGGCTCAGGAGGGACTTTGATGGTCAGGCAGCTGCTTTCAAAAGATGATCCTGACATCATACCTGTCGCTTTTATTGATGACGACCAAACGAAGCATAAATTAGAAATTATGGGGCTTCCCGTGATTGGCGGAAAAGAAAGTATCATGCCCGCGGTGCAAAAGCTCAAAATTAACTATATTATTATTGCCATTCCTTCACTCCGCACCCATGAGCTTCAGGTGTTATATAAAGAATGTGTGCGAACTGGAGTAAACATTAAAATTATGCCTCATTTTGATGAAATGCTGCTTGGCACACGAACTGCCGGGCAAATCAGAGATGTAAAAGCTGAGGATTTGCTCGGCAGAAAGCCGGTGACACTCGACACAAGCGAAATTTCGAACCGCATCAAAGGAAAAACAGTTCTCGTCACGGGAGCGGGTGGATCAATCGGTTCGGAAATCTGCCGACAGATCAGCACGTTTCAGCCTAAGGAAATCATTCTGCTCGGCCATGGAGAAAACAGCATTCATTCAATTTATACAGAGCTGAACGGACGGTTCGGCAAACAGATTGTGTTCCATACGGAAATTGCGGATGTGCAGGACCGCGATAAAATGTTTACCTTGATGAAAAAGTACGAGCCGCACGTTGTCTACCATGCAGCTGCCCATAAGCATGTGCCTTTAATGGAACACAATCCTGAAGAGGCTGTCAAAAACAACATCATCGGAACAAAAAATGTCGCGGAAGCAGCCGATATGTCGGGGACAGAAACGTTCGTACTGATTTCATCGGATAAAGCGGTAAACCCGGCCAATGTGATGGGGGCAACAAAACGATTCGCCGAAATGATTATTATGAATCTCGGAAAATTCAGCAGCACCAAATTTGTCGCTGTCCGCTTCGGCAATGTGCTCGGGAGCCGCGGCAGCGTCATTCCGATTTTCAAAAAACAGATTGAAAAAGGCGGCCCGGTGACGGTGACACATCCGGCGATGACCCGCTATTTCATGACGATTCCCGAGGCCTCAAGGCTTGTCATTCAGGCCGGGGCACTGGCGAAGGGGCGTCAGATTTTCGTTCTCGATATGGGAGAGCCCGTAAAGATTGTGGATCTTGCCAAAAACCTCATTCATTTGTCCGGCTACACGACTGAGCAGATTCCAATCGAATTCACAGGCATTCGTCCCGGTGAAAAAATGTATGAGGAATTGCTGAATAAAAATGAAGTGCACGCTGAACAAATCTTTCCGAAAATCCATATCGGCAAAGCGGTGGACGGCGATTGGCCAGTGCTGATGCGCTTTATCGAGGATTTTCATGAGCTGCCGGAAGCCGATATGAGAGCGAGGCTGTTTGCGGCGATCAATACATCAGACAAAATGACGGCTGCCAGTGTTCATTAGGGGGAGTGAAGATGACGAAAAAGATCTTGTTTTGCGCGACTGTTGATTATCATTTTAAGGCCTTTCACCTCCCTTACTTTAAATGGTTTAAACGAATGGGCTGGGAGGTTCATGTCGCCGCGAGCGGACAAACCAAGCTGCCGTATGTGGATGAGAAATTCTCCATCCCGATTCGCAGATCACCCTTTCATCCTCAGAATCTGGCCGTTTACAGACAGCTGAAGGACGTGATCGACACCAATCAATATGACATTGTCCATTGCCATACGCCGGTCGGCGGCGTGCTCGCCAGACTAGCGGCGAGGCAGGCAAGGCGGCACGGAACAAAGGTGCTGTACACAGCGCACGGCTTTCACTTCTGCAGCGGAGCGCCGATAAAAAATTGGCTTCTTTACTATCCGGTTGAGAAATGGCTTTCGGCATATACCGACTGCCTGATCACGATCAATGAAGAGGATTACACTCGGGCAAAAGGACTTCAAAGGCCGGGCGGAAAGACGCAGAAAATTCACGGCATCGGCGTCAATACCGATCGGTTCCGGCCTGTCAGCCCGAAAGAGCAGCAAAGACTCAGAGAAAAACACGGATTCCGTGAAGACGATTTTATATTGGTTTATCCGGCTGAGCTCAATCTGAACAAAAACCAGAAGCTGTTAATTGAAGCCGCAGCCTTGCTGAAAGATAAAATTCCGTCGCTCCGCCTTGTCTTTGCCGGAGAAGGGGCGATGGAACAAACGTATCGAACGTTGGCTGAAAAGCTTGGCGCTTCCGGCAATGTCCGCTTTTACGGCTTTTGCCGCGACATTCACGAGCTGATACAGCTGGCAGATGTATCTGTCGCATCCAGCATCAGAGAAGGCCTCGGCATGAATGTACTTGAAGGGATGGCGGCGGAAAAACCGGCGATTGCCACGGATAACCGCGGGCATCGGGAAATCATCCGGGACGGAGAAAACGGTTTTTTGATCAAAATCGGTGACAGTGCCGCTTTTGCCCGCCGGATTGAACAGCTTTACAATCAGCCGGAACTCTGCAGAAAGCTGGGACAGGAAGGCCGAAAAACAGCCTTGCGCTTTTCGGAGGCGCGAACGGTAGAAGAAATGGCAGATATATATTCCGCGTACATGGAGATAAAGGAGAAAAGCGTATGAACTCAGGACCGAAAGTTTCTGTCATTATGGGCATTTATAATTGTGAACGCACTTTGGCGGAAAGCATTGAATCCATTCTCAGCCAGTCCTATAAAAATTGGGAGCTGATTATGTGCGATGATGCGTCAACTGACGGCACGCTCCGCATCGCGAAGCAGTATGCCGCTCATTACAGCGACCGCATCAAGCTGATTCAAAACAAAACAAACAAGCGGCTTGCCGCCTCATTAAATCATTGTCTTTCGCATGCGACAGGCGAATATATCGCCCGCCAGGACGGAGACGATCTTTCGTTTCCGCGCCGTCTGGAAAAGCAGGTCGCGTTTTTAGAAAAACACCGCCACTACCAGGTGGTTGGCACCGGCATGCTTGTATTTGATGAATGTGGCGTAAGGGGCACACGCATCCTGCCTTCTGTTCCAGAGCCGGCCATCATGGCAAAAGGGACCCCGTTTTGCCACGGAACGATTATGATGAGGGCGAGCGCCTACCGCACGCTGAAAGGCTACCGTTCGGTGCGGCGGACGAGACGGATGGAGGATATTGATTTGTGGCTTCGCTTTTTTGAAGAGGGCTTCAGGGGCTACAATCTCCAGGAAGCCTTGTATAAAGTAAGGGAAGACAGCGATGCATTCAAACGGCGGTCATTTACGTATTCAATCGACAATGCCATCCTTGTCTATCAGGCATGCAGACGTTTGAAGCTCCCTTTATCTGATTACATATATATCGCAAAACCGTTAATCCGCGCGTTTATGCCTCCAGCCGTGATGAATCGCTACCACAAAAAAAGAGTGACGAACCAAAAGGAAGGGCTTGTCAAGCATGAATAACAGCCAAAAACGCGTGCTCCATGTTCTCAGCGGCATGAACAGGGGCGGCGCGGAAACCATGGTGATGAATTTATATCGGAAAATGGACAGAAGCAAAGTACAATTTGATTTTTTAACGTATCGAAATGATCCGTGCGCTTATGATGAAGAAATTTTATCTTTAGGCGGGCGGCTTTTTTATGTCCCGAGCATCGGACAAAGCAATCCCCTTACATTTGTGAGGAATGTAAGAAACACGATAAAAGAAAACGGGCCGTTCAGCGCGGTCCATGCCCACACGGATTTTCAAACGGGCTTTATCGCCCTTGCGGCAAGGCTTGCCGGAGTGCCGGTCAGGGTATGCCATTCCCACAATACGTCGTGGAAAACCGGCTTCAATTGGAAGGATCGCCTGCAGCTGATGGTGTTTAGGCGGCTTATCTTGGCGAATGCGACAGCATTGTGTGCCTGCGGAGAGGATGCGGGCAGGTTTTTATTCGGGCAGTCCAACATGGAAAGGGAGCGCGTTCATCTCCTTCCGAACGGGATTGATCTTGATTTGTTCGCTCCAAATGGGCAGAGGGCTGATGAAGAAAAAACAGCACGCGGCATAGCGGCTGACCATCTGATCATTGGCCATGTGGCCCGGTTTCATGAAGTGAAAAACCACGCGTTTCTGCTAAAGCTTGCCGCACATCTCAAGGAACGAGGGGTTCGCTTTCAGCTCGTTCTCGCAGGAGACGGGCCGCTGCGCGAGAAAATGGAAGAGGAGGTGCGGCGGCAGAATCTGCTTTCAGAGGTCCTCTTTTTAGGCACTGAAGAACGCATTCATGAATTGATGCGCACATTTGATGTGTTTGTCATGCCGTCTCTGTACGAAGGCTTGCCGGTTGTGCTTGTGGAAGCGCAGGCATCGGGGCTTCCATGCATCATTTCAGACAACATTACAGAAAAAGTCGACGCCGGTCTCGGGCTTGTGACGAGATTGAGTCTTTCTGAGCCGATCGGTATCTGGGCTGAAACCATTGCAAGGGCGGCCGCCGCAGGCAGGCCGAAGCGGGAGCTCATCAAAGAAACACTTGCCGAACTCGGCTACGATGCACAGCAAAATGTAGGAGAGCTGCTGAATGTGTACAACATCAGCAGCGGAAAAGGACTATAAACGATGATTGTATATGCCGTCAATATGGGAATTGTATATATTTGGTCTTGGTTCGCTAAAATGTGCGGCGGCCGTGACGATTCGCTCGCCACGGGGTATCGGCCGAATAAGCTTCTGATTTGGATTCCGCTCGCCTCACTTGTGCTCGTGTCGGGTCTCCGCTACAGAGTCGGCACGGATTTTCAGACGTACACGCTGCTGTACGAAATGGCGGGCGATTATCAAAATGTGTGGCAGATATTCGGTTTCGGGACAGCGAAAATGGCGACAGATCCGGGCTTTACCGCACTGCTTTGGCTGATGAATTTCATCACGAAAGATCCCCAAATCATGTATATAACGGTTGCGGCCGTGACCTACAGCTTTATTATGAAGACACTCGCTGACTACGGAAGGCCGTTTGAGCTGAGTGTCTTTTTATTTTTAGGAACCTTCCATTATTACGCGTCTTTTAACGGCATCAGGCAATACATGGTGGCCGCTGCTTTGTTTTGGGCGATCCGTTATATCATCAGCGGGAACTGGAAGCGATATTTTCTGATCGTGCTGATCAGCTCGCTCTTTCATTCCTCGGCGCTGATTATGATTCCAGTGTACTTTATTGTCAGAAGAAAAGCCTGGTCACCGGCGATATTCGGCCTATCCGCTTTATTTCTCGGCATGACGTTTTTATATCAAAAATTTATTTCTGTGTTTGTCGTTGTGCTTGAAAACAGCTCATACAGCCATTATGAAAAATGGCTCATGACAAACACAAATGGAATGAATGTGATCAAAATCGCTGTCTTGGTTCTGCCGCTGTTTCTCGCCTTTTGCTACAGAGCGCGTCTGCGGAAGCTGTGGCCGCAAATCGATATCGTCGTCAATTTGTGCCTGCTCGGGTTTTTGTTCGGGCTTTTGGCCACAAAGGACGTGATCTTTGCCAGATTCAATATCTATTTCGGCCTGTATCAAATGATCTTAGTCCCTTATTTCGTCAGGATCTTTGATGAAAAATCGAATGCCCTTATCTATATCGCTATCATTGTTTGTTATTTTCTTTACAGTTATTTGCTTATGCCGGTTGATTCGTCCGTTCTGCCCTACAGAACGATTTTTTCCCGGTAATTTATGCAAGAGGAGCCGGTCATTATGGAAACACCTGCGGTTAGTCTGTTAGTCGCTGTTTATAACACAGAAACATATATCAAAACGTGTCTCGAATCATTGCGGAATCAGACGGTGGACAATATTGAAATCATCATCGTCAATGACGGTTCAGCAGACGCCAGCCCGGATATCGCGGAGGAATACGCCAAAAACGACAACAGGTTCAGAGTGATACATCAGGAGAATCAAGGGCTCGGCGCGGTTCGTAATAAAGGCATCGAGGCGGCACGCGGCGATTTTATCGCGTTTATCGATTCAGATGATTGGATCGAGCCTGATTATTGCGAGCGGATGCTCCAGGCAGCAGGCGATGAAACTGATCTGGTCATTTGCAATTACGCCGCGGAGTTTGAGGACACTGGAAAAACGATGCTCTCTGACATTGCGGAAACCTATCAGGGGCAGCCGAAGGAGCACTATATCAAGGCGTTATTCGAAGGGAAGGTCAGAGGGTTTTCATGGAACAAACTTTACAGAAGAAGCATGATTGAAGCACACCGGCTGTCGTTTCCGCTCCGAGGCGAGCTGGAGCATGTCGAGGATCAGTTTTTCAGCTTCCGGGCTCATTTTTTCGCCCGTTCGGTATCCTATGTAAAAGCGCCGCTCTATCATTACAGAATTCACCTATCATCCATCGTGCAGCGCTATCAGAAAAAGCTGTTTGAATCAGGACTTGCGCTGTATGAGGCGAATGCGGCTTTTTTACAGGAGAACAACAAAATGGGGGAGTACCGAAAGGAGCTTGATACCTTTATCGTGCTTCACAGCAGCATCTGTATGCTGAACGAATGGAAAACAAGCGGCAGCGGCCGGCTGTTTGAAAAGCTTAGAAATGTCGGCGTGATTTGCGCGGACCCGGTGTTTCAGGAGAGCCTCTCAAAAACGGGTACTGCGCCTTTTGATGCAAAACGGTCATGCCTGCTTCTGATGGCGAAATACAGAATGATTCCATTCGTCGCTATGGCGTCGGCCGTGTATCAGCGGGTAATCGAGTACAAAATGAGAAACAGAGGGTGAGGACATGTCGTTACAATCGTTGAAAATCAATCTTGCAGAATGGCTGCTGCTTAAGGTCAAATACCCGTCCCAGTATTGGCTGGGTGCGGCCGATCAGCCGGTAAAGGCCGCAGCACATCAGAAAAAAATCATACTGACCCTGCTGCCGTCTCATGACAATTTGGGAGACCACGCGATTGCTTATGCCAGTAAGGCATTTCTTGAGCGGGAATATCCCGATTTTGACATCGTCGAAGTCGATATGAAGGACATTTACAAATCAGCGAAAGCGCTGCTCCGCTCGCGCCATCCGGAGGATATGGTCTTTATCATCGGCGGCGGAAACATGGGGGATTTATACCGTTATGAGGAGTGGACGCGCCGCTTCATTATTAAAACATTTCACGACTATCGAGTTGTCCAGCTTCCGGCAACGGCTCATTTTTCTGACACGAAAAAGGGGCGCAAAGAGCTGAAACGGGCACAGAAAATTTATAATGCGCACCCCGGCCTATTGCTGATGGCTCGGGATGAAACAACGTATCAATTTATGAAACGGCATTTTCAAGAAAAAACGATTTTGAAGCAGCCGGACATGGTGCTGTATTTAAATAGAAGCAAGACCCCCGCAGAGCGCGAAGGGGTTTATATGTGTTTGCGCGAGGATCAGGAAAGCGTCCTTCAGGAGGATGAGAGAAACCGGGTCAAGGCCGCGCTTTTTGCAGAATTCGGCGAAATCCAATCCTTTACGACAACGATTGGGCGCCGGGTCAGCCGCGATTCACGGGAGCAGGAGCTTGAAGCGCTGTGGTCTAAGCTGCAAAGCGCAGAAGCTGTTGTCACTGACAGGCTTCACGGCATGATTTTTTGCGCACTGACAGGAACGCCGTGTGTCGTCATCCGTTCCTTCGACCACAAGGTGATGGAGGGCTATCAATGGCTCAAAGACATCCCATTCATGAAGCTGATTGAACATCCGGACCCCGAGCGCGTGACAGACGAAGTAAAAGAGCTGTTAACAAAAGAAACACCCCGTGCCGGCTTTCCGAGAGATGTGTATTTTAAAGGGCTGCGGGACAAAATCAGCGGTGAAGCGCAATGACCCCGGTCGTCAGCATTGTTGTCCCGATGTATAACGTTGAACCATTTATAGAGGAATGCATCGATTCTCTGCTTCGTCAAACGCTTTCTGATATTGAAATCATCCTCGTGAATGACGGAACTCCGGATCGTTCAGGCGAGATTGCAGAGGACTATGCAAAACGGGATGCGAGAATCCGGGTCATTCATCAGACAAACGGCGGGCTGAGTTCAGCACGAAATGCGGGAATAAAGGCCGCGCGGGGCACGTACATCGGCTTTGTCGATGGAGACGATTATGTATCTTCCGCCATGTTCCAGAGGCTGATTGAAGAAGCGGAGGAGAACCGGCTCGACATCGCTGGATGCGGTTTTTACAAGCAGTCAGCGGACAGTCGGGTATATGTGCCGCCGCAGCTTGACACAAACCGCGTGCTGACAAAAGCGGAAATTGCTGAACGGCTCAAACATGCTCACGAAACGAGATTTATCTGGTATGTATGGCGCTATGTTTATCGCCGTGAGCTTTTGGAAAGGGCGAATCTGCTGTTTGATGAAGACATCCGTTTTGCCGAAGACTCCCCCTTCAATTTGTCCGCTTTTTTCGAAGCGGAGCGGGTGAAAATGCTGGATGAAGGCTTGTACATCTATCGTGAAAACCCGAACAGCCTGACAGAAATGCCTTATAAGCCGGCGATGGATGAACAGATTCAAAAGCAATATCAGGCTAAAATCGCATTCTACAATCATTACGGTTTAGCAGGTGCATGCAAAGAAGATTTAAATGTGTACATTTGCAAGCACCAGCTTCCGATGCTTCTGGCAAATGCCTGTGCTTCTCCAAATCCGCCGAAAGACATCAAAAAGCAGATCAGGCAGATTTTATCCTATGACATGGTGCGGCAGGCTGTCAGAAATACACCGTTTCAGCATGAGAAATTATTAAGAGGCGAGCGTTTGGTATTAGGCCTGTGCAAATTGCGGCTCATATTTCTCATCAAGCTGTTTTTCGAGCAGCGGGGGACGATGAAAGGCAGTGCAAAGCAGGCATGAAATTCACGATAAACTTCAGCGCTAATCTCACGGCTTTTCTCTTGTCCGTATTCCTGTCAGTCTGGATGACGCCTTTTATTGTCAAAACGCTTGGTGTGGAAGCGTTCGGCTTTGTTCATTTGACACAAAATGTGATTAATTACTTTTCAATTATCACCGTGGCGCTCAGCTCGGTTGTTGTGCGGTTCTTTTCTGTCGCCGCCCACAGGGGAGAGCGGGATAAAGCAAATGCGTATATCAGCAACTATTTGGCGGCGTCTGTTCTGATATCATTGCTTCTTTTGCTGCCTCTTGCGGGTTCGGCTTTTTTTATTGACCGTATCATGAACGTGCCGCCAGCGCTTTTGGCTGATGTGCGTTTGTCGATTTTGATCGGCAGTCTGCTGTTCATTTTAACGTTTCTGATGGCGGGTTTCGGCGCTGCTCCATTTTATGCCAACCGCCTATACATCACCAGCTCAATTCAGGCGGTGCAAATGTTAGTACGCGTGTTGTCTGTGCTGCTCTTGTTTGCATGCTTCACGCCGAAAATCTGGCAGATCCAGCTTGCCGCTTTAGCTGGTGCTGCCATCGCGTCTGTGCTGTCTTTCTATTTCTTCAAAAAGCTGATTCCGTGGTTTTCGTTTCGTATGAAGGATCTTTCATTCCGCACAAGCAAGAAGCTGTTTCAGGCGGGCACATGGAGCTCCGTCAATCAAATCGGCGTCCTGCTTTTTTTGCAGATTGATCTATTAACCGCCAATTTGGTGCTGGGGGCGTCTGCATCCGGGAAATACGCGGCGATAATCCAGTTTCCGCTGCTGCTGCGCAGCTTGGCTGGTACGGTCGCATCTCTGTTTGCGCCGCTTATGACTTCGTATTATTCAAAAGGCGATATGGACGGATTGGTGAATTACGCCAACAAGGCAGTGAGGCTGAACGGTCTTCTGCTTGCGCTTCCCGCTGCCTTATTGGGCGGTTTGGCGGGGCCTTTTCTTGCGATCTGGCTCGGACCGTCCTTTTCGTCTATAGCACCGCTTTTATATATTCATGCCGGATACTTGGTGGTCAGCCTCGCCTTTATGCCAATGTTCTATATATGGACCGCCTTTAATAAACAAAAAACACCGGCGATCGTTACCCTGCTGTTAGGCGCGGTGAATGTGGTGCTGGCCGTCGCGCTGAGCGGGCCGGCTCATCTTGGCCTGTACGGCATTACATTGGCCGGGGCGATTTCCCTTATTTTAAAAAATGCCATCTTTACGCCGCTTTACGTATCCCGCATTACCGGCTACAAAAAGCACGTGTTCTTCAAAGGCATAATCGGGCCTCTTTCAGCAGCTGCGTTTGCCTGGGCGGTCTGTGAGGCGATCCGGTTCTTTGTGAAGATTGACGGCTGGACATCACTGATAGCGGCGGGAATGACAGTCAGCTGCTGCTACGCCGTTTTCGCTTTTACGCTCGTTTGTACGAAAGAGGAAAGACAGCTAGTACTGAAACGGTTTCGAAAAACGAAAGGAGCTGTGAATCTTTGATCCTGAAACGACTTTTTGATCTGACGGCCGCCATTCTTTTATTGTGCTGTACGAGTGTCATCATTTTGCTCACCATCGCCGTTGTCAGGCTGAAAATAGGATCACCCGTCTTCTTTAAGCAAGTAAGGCCGGGCCTGCACGGCAAACCGTTCACCCTTTATAAATTCCGAACGATGACGGATGAACGGGACAGTGAAGGAAATCTGCTGCCTGATGAAGTCCGGCTGACGAAAACGGGCAGGCTGATCAGGAAGCTGAGCATCGATGAGCTTCCGCAGCTGCTGAATGTCCTAAAAGGTGATCTGAGCCTTGTCGGTCCGCGGCCGCTTTTGATGGACTATCTGCCGCTTTATACAGAAAAGCAGGCACGGCGCCATGAGGTGAAGCCGGGTATCACAGGCTGGGCGCAAATCAACGGCAGAAACGCAATTTCCTGGGAAAAGAAATTTGAATTTGATGTTTGGTACGTTGACAACCGATCATTTTTTCTCGATTTGAAAATTTTATGTTTGACGGTGCGAAAAGTGCTTGTTTCAGAAGGGATTCAGCAAACCAATCATGTGACGGCGGAACGGTTTACAGGAAGCGGAGATGTGTCCTCATGAGAAACGTGGCCATTGTGGGTGACGGCGGACACGGAAAGGTGATCAGAGAGCTGATAAACGCCCGGCCAGACACGCGCTTAACCGCTGTGCTGGATGATAAATTCAGATCGTTTGAAGCCGGAAAAGAGTGGTGCACAGGCCCGCCGGAAGCCATTTCTGAAGTGCGCAGGCTGGTCCCCGATGTGTTGTTCCTAATCGCCATCGGAAACAACAGTGTCAGAAAACAGCTGGCAGAGCGACTGGGACTGAAGAAAGAAGATTTCATTACATTGATTCACCCGACAGCCATCGTCAGCAAGTCCGCTGTCATCGGAGAAGGGACCGTAATTATGGCGGGCGCGATCATTCAGGCGGATGCGCGTATCGGCGCCCACTGCATCATCAATACGGGTGCAGTGGCAGAGCACGACAATCAAATCAGCGATTATGTCCATCTTTCCCCGCGTGTCACGCTGTCAGGAGCGGTCGTTGTTCAGGAAGGCGCTCACGTCGGAACCGGCGCGTCCGTCATACCGCAGCTCACAATCGGGGCCTGGAGCACTGTCGGCGCCGGCTCCGCGGTGATCCGTTCCATACCGGACAGGGTAACGGCGGCCGGTGCCCCGGCGCGCATTATTTCTTCCATTCAAACATAAAACAAAGGATGATTATATGCATAAAAAAATCTACTTATCTCCCCCTCACATGAGCGGCAGAGAGCAGCACTATATTTCAGAAGCCTTTCGCTCAAACTGGATTGCGCCGCTTGGGCCTCTCGTGAATTCATTTGAAGAACAATTGGCTGAACGCGTCGGCGTAAAAGGGGCGGCTGCGGTCAGCTCTGGAACGGCGGCGATTCATCTGGCGCTGCGTTTGCTTGAGGTAAAAGAAGGAGACTGTGTGTTTTGCCAGTCCTTTACATTTGTGGCGACCGCCAATCCGATTTTATATGAAAAAGCGGTGCCCGTCTTTATTGATTCTGAGCCTGATACGTGGAATATGTCGCCGAAAGCCCTTGAACGAGCGCTGGAGGATGCGAAAAGAAACGGAAAGCTGCCCAAAGCGGTCATTGCCGTCAATTTATATGGGCAAAGCGCGAAAATGGATGAAATCATAAGCCTGTGTGACGCATACGGAGTTCCTGTCATTGAGGACGCAGCCGAATCTCTCGGCACAGTATATAAAGGGAAGCAAAGCGGGACATTCGGGCGCTTCGGCATTTTTTCATTTAACGGGAACAAAATTATTACCACATCAGGTGGCGGGATGCTCGTTTCAGACGATGAAGCCGCCATTGAAAAAGCACGATTTCTCGCTTCGCAGGCAAGAGAGCCGGCTGTACATTATCAGCACAGCGAAATCGGACAAAATTACAGACTGAGCAATATTCTCGCTGGCGTAGGCATTGCCCAGCTTGAAGTGCTGGATGAGCGGGTGGAGAAAAGAAGGGCCATTTTCACAAGATACAAAAATGCACTCGGTCACATAAACGGCGTCCGCTTTATGCCAGAGCATGCAGCAGGTGTATCCAATCGCTGGCTGACCACGCTCACACTTGATAACGGGCTGAGCCCATATGACGCGGTTCAACGCCTTGCGGAAGAAAACATTGAAGCGCGGCCGCTGTGGAAGCCGCTCCATACCCAGCCGCTGTTTGAGCCGTCTTTATTTTATTCTCATGAAGATACAGGAAGCGTATGCGAAGATCTTTTCAAACGAGGGATCTGTCTCCCATCAGGGTCAAATCTGACGGAAAAAGAGCAAGACCGGGTCATTGATGTGCTAGTACACTTATTCCAAACTGCCGAGGTGAAGAAATGGACAGCAAGCATTCGATGATCAGCCTGAAACAGAAACTGTCCGGGCTGATCGATGTCATTCCGAAACAGTCCGAGATCATATATGCCGACTATCCTCTATACGGAAATGTAGGGGATTTATTTATTATGAAGGGAACAGAAGCATTCTTTAAAGAACATGGGATCCGGGTCAGAAAACGCTGGAATCCCGACAATTTTCCAGTTGGACGAAAGCTGGATCCGAACCTCATCATCGTCTGCCAGGGAGGCGGCAACTTCGGGGACTTGTATCCGTATTATCAAGGCTTTAGAGAGAAAATCGTCCAAACCTATCCGAACCACAAAATCGTGATCCTGCCGCAATCAATTTATTTTCAAAACAAAGACAATCTCAAACGGACAGCGGAGATATTTTCTAAACATGCGAATCTCCACATCATCACAAGGGAAAAAGCCTCCTATGCAACAGCGCAGGCCTACTTTACAAGCAATCATATTAAGCTTCTGCCTGATATGGCTCATCAGCTGTTTCCCGTCGTTCCAACGCAGCAGCCGATCAATCAAAAGCTAAGATTTATCAGAACAGATCATGAAGCAAACAAGGAGCTTCAGGAAGACACAAAAGCGGAAAGCTACGATTGGCGCACGGTGCTGTCAGCTTCAGACCGCCGGACGATCGCTTTTCTGCAAACGCTGAACGTCTTGAACAAAAAAGCGGGCAACCCTCTGCCCATCGCGTATATATGGGAAAAATACTCGGATTATATCGTTAAAAAAGCGATTCGGTTTTTCAGCCGTTACGAATCGGTAGAAACGTCTAGACTGCACGGCCACATCTTGTCCTCTCTTCTTCAAAAAGAAAACACGGTCATTGATAATTCGTACGGGAAAAACGCCAATTACTATCACACCTGGATGGAAGGCGTGCCGAATACTCGACTCATCCAGAGCGCTTCAAAGAAGGAAAACCTTCCTGCTCACATGTGAGCGGAAGGTTTATTTTGATTCTCCCCGTTTGACTTTGTTGTACGCTTCATCTAAATGCTGAATCCGTTTCAAGACGACTGCGTTTTTCGTCAGCTGGTCCTGCACAAGCGTTGAGACGACGGAACGGTAGTAGCTGTTCATCGCATGGATTTTATCCTCAGACTGATTCATTTCGATATGCTGTTTAAAATTCTCAATAAAATAAGGTACGGAAAAAAGTTCAGACATTTCTTTGGCAGCTCCTTTTTCATAAATGTATACGGTGTGATCTCAATCATGTACAATGAAGAAAGGGGAGTGAGCAAGATGGATATGAAACTTCAGCAAGTACAAGTATTAAAGCCTCAACTGACACAGGAGCTCAGGCAGGCCATCACGCTGCTTGGCTATCATTCGGCAGAACTCGCCGAATACATTGATGAGCTCTCACTGGAAAACCCTCTTATTGAACGAAAGGAATCAGACACACCGCCACTATCTTACCATAAAATAAACAAAAACAGGATGAATGCACAGGAAGCAGGCCTTCAATTAAGTGATCCGCAAAAAACACTGCAGGATGTGTTAAAACAGCAGTCACTTGATATGAATCTGACAAACTCCGAAAAAAAGATTTTCAATTATCTGATTCATTCGCTTGATTCGAACGGGTACTTGGAAGAAGAAGTGGAGGAGGCAGCACGGCGACTATCGGTTTCAATCAAGGAAGCGGAAGCTGTTTTGGCAAAACTCCAGTCGTTAGAGCCGGCTGGAATCGGCGCAAGATCTCTGCAGGAATGTATCCTTCTTCAATTACAGCGGCTGCCGAACAGAAATGAACAAGCGGAAATGCTTGTTTCAGCTCATTTTGATGCTTTCGCGCAAAAAAACTGGAAAGCGCTTTCAAAAGAAACGGGAATTCCGCTTCATACCATTCAAGATATCTCTGATGACATCGCAGCTCTTCATCCAAGACCGGGCCTTCTATTTGCCCAGCCAGAGCAAGATGTGTATATCGAGCCTGACATTTTTATCACCGTGAAAAACGGGCACATCGCAGCGGAGCTGAATACCCGCTCGTTTCCAGAGATAGACCTGCATCCGCAGTACAGAACGCTTTTATCGTCCGGCTCCTGTCAGGATACCGCCTCTTATTTATCTGCGAAATATCAGGAATGGCGCTGGCTGAGCCGCGCGCTGCGACAGCGAAAGCAGACGATCACGAGAATCATAAATGAACTGATCACACGGCAAAAGGATTTCTTTCTGAAAGGACGAAGTGCAATGAAGCCGCTGACTCTCAGGGAGGTAGCGGACTGCCTAAGCCTTCATGAATCAACTGTGAGCCGGGCAATTAAAGGGAAAACGATGCAAACGCCGTACGGACTGTTTGAGATGAAACTCTTTTTCTCAGCAAAAGCCGAGGCTTCAGGAGATGGAGATGCATCTAACTATGCAGTCAAAACGCATCTTGAAGACCTGATCAATCAAGAGGACAAAACAAAACCGCTCTCAGATCAAAAGCTAGCTGATTTGCTATATGAACAGCACGGCATCCAAATCTCCAGACGAACCGTGGCAAAATACCGCGATCAAATGAACATTCCGTCATCGGCGTCGAGAAAACGGTATAAATAAAATCCTCCCGGAAAGGGAGGATTTTTTTACGGAATCATCCAGCTGAACACATGATGCTGCAAAAAGGTGATGATACAAACGAGCAGCAGCAAAAACAAGCTGTGCTTAATCGTAAAGCGGAAAAGATCTGATTCCTTTCCCGCGAGTCCTACCGCGGCGCACGCCACCGCAATCGACTGCGGCGAAATCATTTTTCCTGTGACACCGCCTGATGAGTTGGCAGCGACAGACAGAACAGGGTCCATGCCGACTGATAATGCGGTGACTTTCTGCAGGTTGCCGAACAGCAGGTTGGCAGAAGTATCTGAGCCTGTAATGAAGACACCGAGCCAGCCGAGAACAGGCGAGAAGAAGGTAAACATTGAACCTGTCAGCGCGAGTGTCATCCCGAGTGTCGTGCTCATTCCAGAGGAATTGGTGACATAGGCAAAACCAACGACAGAAGCAATGGTCAAAATCGGAAACTTCAGCTCTTGGATTGTTTCCTGAAAAACAGCTCCCCAGTTTTTCCACGAAATCGCAGTGATGAACTTTGACAGCACAGCGGCAATCAATATCGCGGTGCCGGCCGAACCAAGCACCTCGAGCTTGTAAACCGCTTCAATCGGCGCACCGTCAGCATTGACAATTTGATTGTTCAAAAAAGGCACACCGGGGGCAAAAGTCAATTTTTCTCCAACAGCATTCAGCCACTTCAAGAAAACAGCGGAGCCTTCATAATGCCCGGTCAGCGCCGATTTGACAGAGGGAATGCCCCATACAGAAATCATGACTGTCAGCAGCAGAAATGGCGACCAGGCCTTGAATATCTGTCCGCCGCTGTACGCAGGTGCTGCTGAATTTGTTTTCGCCGTTTCAATCGCAGCGGCCGATTCCTGTTCACTGGCAAACCGAAATGTTGTTTTTGGCTTCCACCATTTTAAAAACACAGCAAGTGCAGCCATCGAAACCAGAGCGGACAAAACATCCGGCAGCTCAGGCCCTAAAAAATTAGAACTGAGATATTGAACAACAGCAAAGGAAACACCGGAAACGAGAATCGCCGGCCAAACTTCAAAGGCTTTCCTGAACCCGCTCATGATAATGATTAAATAAAGAGGAATAAATACGGATAGAAACGGCAGCTGCCGCCCGACCATTTGCGAAATCTCCATCGCCGGAATCCCTGTCGGCCCTTCTACAGCTGTAATCGGAATCCCAATCGCCCCAAAGGCCACAGGGGCTGTATTGGCGATCAAACAGATTCCCGCTGCATAAAGAGGATTAAAGCCGAGGCCGACCAGCAGCGCGGCAGAAATGGCGACCGGCGCCCCGAAGCCCGCCGCTCCTTCTAAAAAAGCACCGAATGAGAAAGCGATCAGAAGCGCCTGAAGCCGGCGGTCATCGGTAATCGAGAGAACAGAGCTGCGAATAATATCAAACTGTCCCGTTTTCACAGTGATTTTATACAAAAAAACAGACGTTACAATGATCCAGCCGATCGGCAAAATCCCGTATACGGCTCCTTGTGTAGCGGACATCAGCGCTTTTTCCGCCGGCATCCGATAAACCAATACAGCAATCACAAGCGCGATCCCCAAGGTGGACAAGCCCGCTGTATACCCCTTCATCCGTTTAATCGCGAGTGCCCAAAAAAAGAAAATAATCGGTACAAGTGCGGCAAGCGCTGATAAAAGCAAATTTCCCCCTATAGGCGTAAATGCCTGTGTCCATTGCATCCCAAACCCCTCCTTGAAACATAAACTGGCGTTATATGTAAGCGGTTTCTAAAGATGATATGATCATCTGATGACTGGGTAATAAGACCAGTTACCTAGCATTATATTTTGAAAAAAATCAAAGTACAAGACTTTTTGACAAAATTGTCAAAATCTTTTGGCGGCCCCCAAAACAGAGTATAATAGATCGTAACCAGCCAGACCTACAAGTTACGGGGTGAATTGCATTGAAATACAAACAGATTAAAACAAAGAAAATATATGAAGAAGTGGCGGATGCATTATTAGATATGATCAAAAACGGCGAATTGAAGCCGGGAGATAAATTGGACTCCGTTCAGGCGCTTTCTGAAAGCTTTCAAGTCAGCCGCTCAGCGGTCCGCGAAGCACTTTCTGCATTAAAAGCGATGGGGCTTGTCGAGATGAAACAGGGAGAAGGCACGTACTTGAAGGAATTTGAACCGAATCAAATTTCTCAGCCGCTCTCAGCCGCGCTTCTTATGAAAAAAGAGGACGTCAAGCAGCTGCTCGAGGTCAGAAAACTGCTTGAAATCGGCGTGGCGTCATTAGCTGCTGAAAAAAGGACAGAAGAGGATCTCGAAAGAATTCATGCTGCGTTAAAGGAAATGAGCAGCATTGAAGCGGACGGGGAGCTGGGCGAGAAAGCAGACTTCGCATTTCATCTGGCGCTTGCTGACGCTTCCCAAAATGATCTTCTCAAACATTTGATGAATCATGTTTCATCATTGCTGCTGGAAACGATGAGAGAAACACGGAAAATCTGGCTGTTTTCCAAAAAGACCTCAGTTCAGCGGCTTTATGAGGAGCATGAACGGATTTACAAGGCCGTGGCAGCACAGGATGGAGCGCAGGCGGAGGCTGCCATGCTGGCGCATTTAACGAATGTGGAAGATGTGCTTTCGGGATATTTCGAGGAAAATGTGCAATAACCAACTCATTTCCCGGGCAATTCTGCCGGTGCCGCATGATACAAACAACCGAGACTGAGCCGCAAATGGTTCAGTCTTTTTACATGATGCAGTAAGGGCCTTGTGCACTTGACATTTACGGAAAAGGAAGTAAAATATTTTACTAAAATGTGCGGCAAGCTGAATAATGGAGGCAGATGCAATGGCGACAATTAAAGATATCGCGCAGGAAGCGGGATTTTCGATTTCAACCGTTTCCCGCGTTTTAAATAACGATGAAAGCCTTTCTGTTCCTGATGAGACACGGGAGAAAATCTATGAAGCGGCAGAAAAGCTCAATTACCGCAAGAAAACAGTAAGGCCGCTAGTGAAACATATTGCGTTTTTATATTGGCTGACAGATAAAGAAGAATTAGAAGATGTCTATTTTAAAACGATGAGATTAGAGGTAGAGAAACTGGCGAAAGCATTCAATGTCGACATGACCACTTATAAAATATCGGATGGAATCGAAAGCATTCCTGAACATATCGAAGGGTTTATTGCCGTCGGCACATTTTCTGATCAAGAGCTGGCTTTCCTCAGAAATCTCACTGAAAACGGCGTCTTTATCGATTCAACTCCTGATCCCGATCATTTTGACTCGGTAAGGCCTGATTTAGCCCAAATGACAAGAAAAACGGTAAACGTCCTGAGCGAGAAGGGGCATAAGAGTATCGGGTTTATCGGCGGCACATACAAAAATCCCAACAACAATCAGGATGAAATGGACATCCGTGAACAAACCTTCAGATCCTATATGCGGGAAAAAGGCATGCTGGACGAGCGGTATATTTTCTGTCATCGCGGGTTCTCTGTGGAAAACGGGTACCGCCTGATGACAGCAGCGATTGACACATTAGGTGATCAGCTCCCGACCGCTTTTTTGATCGCGGCGGACCCGATTGCAGTAGGCTGTCTGCAAGCCCTGAATGAAAAGGGAATTGCCATACCGAACAGGGTGAGCGTTGTAAGCATCAACAACATCAGCTTCGCAAAGTATGTTTCGCCTCCTTTGACGACGTTTCATATTGATATACATGAATTGTGTAAAAATGCTGTTGAAATGCTGCTTGAACAAGTACAAGACAAAAGAAGAACGGTAAAAACATTATATATAGGGGCGGAATTAATCGTCAGAAAGAGTATGAATTAACAATGGCTTAGGACACTAAGTCATTTTTTTATTTAGGTAAAAAAATTTACTGATAGAAGTAAATAGTTTGTTTACACATTTTCTCAGGCGTGCTATATTATTTTAAAAGCGCTTTCATTCATACCGAAAGGGTGACAATCAATGAAAATGATAAAAAAGTGTTCCGTACTCATGCTCTGCTCGGCTGTCAGTTTATCCTTGGCGGCTTGCGGCCCAAAGGAAAGCAGCAGTGCCAAATCAAGTTCAAAAGGGTCAGAGCTTGTCGTGTGGGAGGATAAAGAAAAGAGCATCGGCATTAAAGACGCCGTTGCTGCGTTTGAAAAAGAGCATGATGTAAAGGTTAAAGTCGTGGAAAAACCGTATGCCCAGCAGATTGAAGATTTGCGGATGGACGGACCGGCCGGCACGGGGCCTGACGTGTTAACAATGCCCGGTGACCAAATCGGAACGGCTGTGACGGAAGGATTACTTAAGGAATTACATGTCGAAAAGGACGTTCAATCGCTCTATACTGACGCTTCCATTCAGTCTCAAATGGTAGATCAAAAGCTTTATGGGCTGCCTAAAGCGGTCGAAACGACAGTGCTTTTTTACAACAAAGATCTCATCTCAGAGAAGGAATTGCCGCAAACGCTGGAAGAGTGGTACGACTATTCTAAAAAGACAGCTGACGGAAGCAAGTTTGGATTTTTAGCCCTGTTCGATCAAATTTATTACGCGGAAAGTGTGATGAGCGGATACGGCGGATACATTTTCGGTAAGAATCAAGACGGCAGCTATAACCCGTCTGACATCGGGATCAATCATGAAGGCGCTGTCAAAGGTGCGGCGCTGATTCAGAAGTTTTACAAAGAGGGCTTATTCCCGGCCGGCATTATTGGAGAACAAGGGATTAATGTGCTGGAATCACTGTTCACAGAAGGAAAAGCCGCCGCGATTATTTCGGGCCCGTGGAATGTAGAAGCCTTTTCGAAAGCAGGAATCAATTATGGCATAACGAAACTGCCGAAGCTGGAAAATGGGAAAAACATGAGCTCCTTTATCGGCGTCAAAAGCTACAACGTCAGTGCGTTTTCAAAGAATGCGGAGCTGGCGCAAGAATTAGCCGTTTTTCTCGCGAACGAAAAGAATTCTAAAACACGATATGAACAAACGAAGGAAGTCCCTGCTGTGAAATCCTTAGCGAATGACCCGGCTATTATGAATAGCGAGGCGGCACGGGCTGTTACTGAACAATCCCGCTTCTCAGAGCTGACGCCGAATATCCCGGAAATGAATGAAATATGGACGCCGGCTGATTCGGCATTACAAACGATTGCAACAGGAAAAGCGGAGCCCAAACAAGCATTGGATCAAGCAGCTGAAACGGCCAAAGGACAAATCAAGGCAAAGCACAGCGGAAAATAAAGAGAAAGCTAGATTTGTATTGTAAGAGAGGTGAAAACGGTGCAGCATCGTCAAATCGCTTTGTTCCTGTCAATCATCCCGGGGCTGGGGCAATTTTATAACAAGCAATGGATAAAAGGTTTTGTCTTTCTTTTCTTAGGCGCATCGTTTTTTGCGGTCTTTGGAGATTTGCTCAATATGGGGTTTTGGGGAATCTTTACTCTGGGAACAGAAGTGCCGCGGGATAATTCCGTGTTTCTCCTGGCGGAAGGGATTATCGCTGTGATTGTGACCTGCTTTGGCCTTGCGGTGTATTATGCGAATCTTCGCGATGCGTTTCAAAGCGGAAAACGGCGTGATGAAAACAAGCCGTTGGGTTCCCTAAAGGAACAATACCAAAATATCATTTCTCAGGGCTATCCTTATGTTGTCAGCGGCCCATCTTTGTTTATTTTAATATTCGCCGTGGTTTTTCCGATCTTGTTCAGCTTTGCATTAGCTTTTACGAACTATGATTTGTACCATTCCCCTCCTGCTAAATTAATCGATTGGGTCGGTTTTCAAACCTTCTCAAACATCTTCACAGTTGATATTTGGAGGTCGACTTTTTTTGATGTGCTGGCTTGGACGGTGGTTTGGACACTTGCCGCATCCACACTGCAAGTCAGTTTAGGGATTTTTCTCGCGATCATTGTCAATCAGAAAGACATTCGTTTTAAACGCTTTTTCCGGACGATTCTGATTTTGCCATGGGCCGTTCCCGGATTTGTTACGATTTTAATTTTTGCAGGGCTGTTTAATGACAGCTTCGGTGCGATGAATCACGACATCTTGGCTTTTTTCGGGATAGAGCCTCTTTCGTGGATGACAGATGCCAATTGGTCTAGGCTTGCGCTGATTCTCATGCAGGGCTGGCTTGGGTTTCCGTACATCTTTCTTGTCTCAACAGGCGTGTTGCAGTCGATCCCGGACGATCTGTATGAAGCAGCCACGATTGATGGCGCTTCTGTCTTCGCAAAGCTGAGATACATCACGCTTCCAATGGTGTTCATTGCCATGGCTCCGATTATCATTACTCAGTTTACGTTTAATTTTAATGACTTTAATATTATCTATCTATTCAATGGCGGCGGTCCGGCTGTCACCGGATCAACAGCTGGCGGGACAGATATCCTCGTTTCGTGGATTTATAAATTGACAATGCAGTCCAGCCAATATTCACTCGCCGCAGCTTTAACGATTTTATTATCTGTGTTCGTCATTTCCATTGCATTGTGGCAGTTCAGGCGGACGAAGTCTTTTAAAGAGGAGGCATGAAGCATGCTGGCAGATATGAAGGTCAGAAAATTTATCCGTCTCCTTTTCTCTTACTTGTTGTTAGCCTGTATGACGGTCATCATCGTTTATCCTCTCCTTTGGACGGCAGGCGCTAGCTTTAACCCCGGCAACAGCTTGATCAGTACATCCATCATTCCGAAGCATCCGACATTCGACCATTACAAGGAATTATTTGCGGGCAAAGAAAGCCTTCAATATGTGCAGTGGTATATCAACTCAATGAAGATTAGCCTGTTTACGATGGCGGGGTCTTTGATCTGTGTGACATTTACTGCCTATGCGTTTTCGCGGTTTCGATTTAAAGGGAGGAAATACGCTTTAACTCTCTTTTTATTGCTGCAAATGATTCCCCAGTTTTCGGCTTTAATTGCCTTGTTTGTATTGGCGCAAATCTTGGGGATGATCAATAGCCATTGGCTGTTAATCTTGCTTTATATCGGCGGCCTGATCCCGATGAATACGTATTTGATGAAAGGTTACATGGATTCCATCCCAATGGATTTAGACGAAAGCGCCAAGATTGACGGGGCCAGCAGCACAAGAATCTTCTTCCAGATCATTCTGCCATTATCAAAACCGATGGCGGCAGTGGTCGCTATGAACGGCTTTACCGGCCCGCTCGGAGATTTTGTGCTGTCCTCAACGATATTGAGAACGCCTGAATCATATACATTGCCCGTCGGCCTATTCAATTTAGTGAATGATGTCATGGGGGCCAGCTATACGACATTTGCGGCCGGAGCCCTGCTCATCAGCATCCCGGTTGCCGTCATCTTTATCATGCTGCAAAAGAATTTTGTGTCCGGATTAACCGCAGGGGGAACGAAAGGCTAGGAGAATAAGGAGGAGAGTATGATGTCGAAGCTTGAAAAAACGCACGTAACAGAAGCAAAATTTATGCTCCACGGAGGAGACTACAATCCTGATCAGTGGCTTGATCGGCCCGATATTTTAGCTGATGATATCAAGCTGATGAAGCTTTCTCATACGAATACGTTTTCTGTCGGCATTTTTGCATGGAGCGCGCTTGAGCCGGAGGAGGGCGTATATCAATTTGAATGGCTGGATGATATTTTTGAACAGATTCACAGCATAGGCGGCCGGGTCATATTAGCAACGCCAAGCGGAGCGCGTCCTGCCTGGCTGTCGCAAACCTATCCTGAAGTTTTGCGTGTCAATGCTTCCCGAGTCAAACAGCTGCACGGCGGAAGGCACAACCACTGCATCACATCAAAGGCCTACCGTGAAAAAACACGCCACATCAACCGGTTATTAGCAGAGAGATATGGCAATCATCCGGCGCTGTTAATGTGGCATATTTCAAATGAATACGGAGGAGATTGCCACTGCGAACAATGCCAGCATGCTTTCAGGGAGTGGCTGAAATCAAAATATGACAACAGCCTCAAGACATTAAATCATGCGTGGTGGACTCCTTTTTGGAGCCATACATTCAATGACTGGTCACAGATTGAAAGCCCTTCGCCGATCGGTGAAAATGGCTTGCACGGCTTGAACTTAGACTGGCGCCGGTTCGTCACCGATCAAACGATTTCGTTTTATGAAAATGAAATCATTCCGCTGAAAGAACTGACGCCTGATATCCCTATCACAACGAACTTTATGGCTGATACACCGGATTTAATACCGTATCAGGGCCTCGACTACAGCAAATTTGCGAAGCATGTCGATGTCATCAGCTGGGACGCTTATCCGGTTTGGCACAATGACTGGGAAAGCACAGCTGATTTAGCGATGAAGGTCGGCTTTATCAACGACCTGTACCGAAGCCTGAAGCAGCAGCCTTTCTTATTAATGGAGTGTACGCCAAGCGCAGTCAATTGGCATAACGTCAACAAGGCGAAGCGCCCGGGCATGAATCTGCTGTCGTCCATGCAGATGATTGCCCACGGTTCGGACAGCGTTCTCTATTTCCAATACCGTAAATCACGCGGGTCATCAGAAAAATTGCACGGGGCAGTAGTGGATCATGACAATAGCCCGAAGAACCGGGTCTTTCAAGAAGTGGCCAAAGTCGGCGAGACATTAGAACGGCTGTCCGAGGTTGTCGGAACGAAGAGGCCCGCTGAAACCGCTATTTTATATGACTGGGAAAATCATTGGGCGCTCGAGGATGCTCAGGGGTTTGCGAAGGCGACAAAACGTTATCCGCAAACGCTTCAGCAGCATTACCGCACATTCTGGGAACACGATATCCCTGTCGACGTCATCACGAAAGAACAAGATTTTTCACCATATAAACTGCTGATTGTCCCGATGCTGTATTTAATGAGTAAAGACACCATTTCCCGTTTAAAAGCGTTTACGGCTAACGGCGGCACCCTAGTCATGACGTATATCAGCGGAATTGTAAATGAGCATGATTTAACGTACACAGGCGGATGGCATCCGGATCTGCAGGCTATTTTCGGGATTGAGCCTCTTGAAACTGACACGCTGTATCCGAAGGATCGAAATGCTGTCAGCTATCGCAGCCAAACATATGAAATGAAGGATTATGCAACGGTGATCGATGTCAAGACCGCATCAGCAGAAGCGGTGTATCAAGAAGATTTTTATGCGCGTACGCCAGCGGTGACAAGCCATCAATATCAGCAGGGCAAGGCATATTTTATCGGTGCGCGTTTGGAAGATCAATTTCATCGGGATTTCTATGAAGGGCTGATCACAGACCTGTCGCTTTCTCCTGTTTTTCCGGTTCGGCACGGAAAAGGCGTCTCCGTACAAGCGAGGCAGGATCAGGACCATGATTATATTTTTGTCATGAATTTTACGGAAGAAAAGCAGCTGGTCACGTTTGATCAGAGTGTGAAGGATATGATAACGGGAGACATCTTGTCAGGCGACCTGACGTTGGAAAAATATGAAGTGAGAATCGTCGTAAACACACATTAGGCTGTTGCTCTGCTCGATTTGGGCGGATTCTTTTTTCTTGTATATTAGAAAGCGCTTACTTTAGAGTGAGGGGTGGAGTCATGAGAAGCAGAGTGAAAATGTTCTTTGCAGCTGTTATCGTGTGGAGTGCATTCAGTTCAACGGGATATGCCGCTGTCATTGAGGGGGAGAAACATGTGCCAGAGCTTCGGGCAGATGATCTTTACGTGAAAAAAGTAAAGGGTATGAACAAGGATTTTATCAAAGGGGCAGATGTGTCCAGTATTATTGCTTTAGAAAACAGCGGCGTCACCTTTTACAATACAAGCGGAAAACCTCAGGACATCTTTACAACTTTAAAACAAGCTGGCGTCAACTATGTTCGCGTCCGCATCTGGAATGACCCATATGATTCAAATGGCAACGGGTATGGAGGAGGAAACAATGATATCCAAAAAGCGATCGAAATCGGAAAAAGAGCGACAGCGAACGGAATGAAGGTGCTGGCCGACTTTCATTATTCTGATTTCTGGGCCGATCCTGCGAAACAGAAGGTGCCCAAAGCTTGGGCGAATCTCAGCTTTGAAGCTAAAAAAGCAAAGCTCTATGAGTATACGAAACAAAGCCTTCAAAAGATGATCAAGGAAGGCGTCAACATCGGCATGGTTCAAGTCGGAAATGAAACAACAGGGGCATTTGCCGGCGAAACCGATTGGGCGAAGATGAGTCAATTGTTTAACGAAGGAAGCCGAGCGGTCAGGGAAACAAACCGCGGCATTCTGGTCGCACTGCATTTTACCAATCCTGAAACGACTGGAAGGTATTCATTTATTGCAGAAACACTACGCAAAAACAAAGTGGATTATGATGTGTTTGCCAGCTCGTATTATCCTTTCTGGCACGGCACAGTACAGAATTTGACCTCCGTGCTGAAGGCTGTCGCTGATACGTACGGCAAAAAAGTTATGGTGGCGGAGACATCATACACCTATACCGCTGAGGATGGCGACGGTCATGAAAATACAGCGCCAAAAAGCGGGCAGACGCTGCCATATCCAATGTCCGTTCAAGGCCAGGCAGATGCGATAAGAGATGTGATGGAGGCTGTAGCAAATACGGGCACGGCAGGACTTGGCGTTTTCTATTGGGAGCCTGCGTGGATTCCAGTCGGCCCGAAAACGCAAATAGAGAAAAACAAAGTGTTATGGGAAACGTACGGGTCAGGCTGGGCCTCCAGCTACGCTGCCGAATACGACCCTGAAGATGCCGGGAAATGGTATGGGGGAAGCTCTGTGGATAATCAAGCTTTGTTTGATTTTAACGGACACCCGTTGCCTTCCTTGCAGGTGTTTCAATATGCGGAGTCAGGACATAACCCGAAAAAACGCTGAAACAGAAAATCCATGAGATGTAACAAATCATTGTTATGTCTCATGGATGTTTTTATTTCAAATCAACTAATATAAAACATTCGTCATCACTTTTATGATGGGCTTCCTTATGTTGATGCAGTGATGTAAGCATTTTCTCTTTCAGGTCGGTAATAGGAAACTCGGGATGCTCCTTCAATAAATCAAATAAATAACATGAAGCCGTAGGGTCCATCACGCCATCTGTATAAAGAAGAAGCCTTCCGCCCTCCGTGTATGGAAGGCTGCTTGACTGAAACACCGTGTCTTCAAACATCCCGATCGGAGGCGCAGTTGCCTGCAGCAGATTTTGGGTTCCTCCGGCGCCCTGCCATAATGCCGGGGGATGCCCTGCGTTGACATAATCAATTCTTTGCCGGGCTGTATCAATCTCGAGATAAATGGCAGTGCAATAATGTCTTGCTTCCTCATCATTTTGAAACAAGCTGTGAAGATGGCGGTCTAATTCTTTCATGACTTTGACGGGACTGAGACCTTGCGTGATCTGGCGCTGGAACAAAGGATGAAGAGACATCGTAATCAAAGCAGATGAAATTCCATGACCCATCACATCAAGGATAATAATGCCGTAACGGTGTTCATCGATTTGATAAAATCCGTATAGATCACCTGATAAGTCACTGGATGCTTTGTAATAAGACTCAATCTGAATCTGATCATTTACAATCGGTTCAGTCAACGAGTTTTCCTGAATCTTTCTGGCGAGCTCAAGCTCTCTTTTGGTGTTTAATTTAAATTGCTGATTTTGTTTGTTGATCTCAAGAAGCTCTTCTTGTTTAGCCTTCAGCGTTCCTAAAGCAATTTCTAATTCTGCATTGGCTTTCTGTTTGGCAAACAAAGCTTCTTGGGCCGCGTTTCTGGCCATCAGCAGTTCATTTTCATATTCATTTCGCTTCTGCATCGGAATCAGAACACACTCGGTGACAGATGCCCCGCGATCAGCTCTTACAACCGCATTGACAAGGACGGGAATTTCTTCTCCATCTCTTGTTTGCAGGGAAATGTACATTTCTTCAATGTGCTGCTCCAGTTTCAAAAGCGGAACAAAATAAAGCTGGTAGAAAAGCTGTGCGGAAACGGTCAAGATCGTATCCATATGCTGGCCGATTACCTGTTCCTGCTCATATTTTAGGATGTTGAGCAGGGTACGGTTGACCGCTATTATTGAACCCTCTTCTGACAAAGTGAGGAAACCGCATGGTGCATTATTCAATTGTTTGTCCATTCAGAGGGTCACCTCTATCCCTTTCGTTCCATATCACACGTGTGCTTTCAAATAATCGCTGATCAGCTGTATCGTCTCTTCAGGATGGCTCATGTGGGGACAATGCCCGCGAGCCTCCATTTGTTTCAGTCTGCTATAAGGCAGGTGCTTATGCATATACTCACCTACTGCTGCCGGTGCGATGATATCATCTGCGCATTGGAGGATAAGAGAGGGAACCGTTACCTTCGAAAGATCCTCCCGGTGATCAGAAAAAAACGCTGCTTTCGCGAATTGGCGGGCAATCACAGGGTCAGTAGAACAAAAACGGCTTTCAAGCTCTTCCCTGATTTCAGGCCGGTCTGGCTGATTCAGAACGGTGGCCGCAAATACAGTTGCCCAGCCTATGTAATTTTTCTCCATCATCTCCAGTAAACCAATTAGCTGTTCCTCCTCAAATCCTCCGTAATACTCAGGCGGATCATTCAAATAGCAAGGAGAAGGGCCCACCATCACCAGATGGGAAAAGAGTTCCGGACGGCGGATGGAAGCAAGCATCCCAATCATAGCTCCGACAGAGTGACCCACAAACACGGTATCTTCCAGATCTAGAGCTTCACAAACATCTAGAACATCTTGGGCATAGCCGTCAAGTGTCCGGTAACGATTCAGGTCATATGCGCGCAAATCTGAATGTCCCGAACCGACGTAATCAAATAAAATGACCTGATGATCTTCTTCAAAGGCCGGCGCCACGGCATTCCACACGCTTTGATCGCATCCAAAACCAGGTGCAAAAATGATAGATGCTTTGCCGCTGCCCTTCACCTTCACATCATTTCGAGACAAAATCGCTTCGTTCATGATTGGCTCCTTTCAGCCGGAAAGTAAAATAAAGTTCAATATGTATATCATAACACTCGGGCGGTTTGAAGAGGGTGTCTTTCTATGAAAGTAAATAGCAGTTTAAAAGAAAGAGGACATCCGGCATAGGAGAGCTGGATGAATTGGAAGATCTAGAGGATGGATGGCCTAGGCACCTGTGGCGGGAAAGAATATGACATTTGTCACTCAATCATCATGACACCCCATACTAACATCATCATCTCAGTCATTTTACAATCAATGTAAGCCATCAGGAGGTGCTCATGTGATGAATGAGGCAGTATCAGTAAGCAATGTGACAAAACATTTCCAGCAAAAAACAGCTGTAAACAACATCAGCTTCAGCATTGAAAAAGGAGAAATTGCAGCCATTCTCGGACCGAATGGGGCAGGGAAGACGACCGTTATCTCCATGATATTAGGATTGCTGAAACCGACTAAGGGAGAAATCAAACTATTTAACCGGCTTCCCGATGATCAACGGGTTCGCGAAAAAATAGGCGTGATGCTGCAGGAAGTGAGTGTCATGCCGGGTCTAAAGGTGAATGAAATCCTCGAACTCTTCCGAAGCTATTATCCGAATCCATTGTCCATGAAAGAACTCGTTTCGTTAACAGCACTCACAAAAGAAGACTTGAAAACAAGAGCAGAAAAATTATCCGGCGGACAAAAACGCCGTTTGAGCTTTGCTTTGGCTCTTGCGGGGAACCCGGAGCTGCTTATATTCGATGAACCGACAGTCGGAATGGACACATCATCAAGACATCGATTCTGGCAGACCATTCATGGACTGGCGGATCAAGGGAAAACGATTATTTTCTCAACTCACTATTTACAGGAAGCAGATGATGCCGCACAGCGAATCTTATTTTTTGCTGATGGACGGCTTGTGGCAGACGATTCACCAATGCAGCTCCGCTCTAGGATTCAAAAACAGTCTGTTTCCTTTACGCTCCATTCAGATGAATCATTGGAAAAGCTGTCTCGTCACCCGGAAGTAGAGCGAGTGATCCAAAAGCATCAGAGAACCATCATCCAAACATCAAATACAGACAAAGTGTTAGCGCTGATCTTTCAAGAAAACATACATGCACGCGATATTCGAATTGAGCAAGGAACGCTTGATGAGGCATTTCGCCAGCTGGCTGACGGAAACAGGGAGGCGATGTGAGTGAACATGCTCCAGAAGCAAAGCATAGCTGAAATGAAAAGGGTGCTTAGGAATAAGTACTTTGTGCTTTGGTCGCTGATGATGCCGATTGCCTTTTATTATTTCTTTACCAATGTAGTGAATACCAACGTCCCTGATCAACGTGCATGGGACGCTCATTACTTAATGTCGATGACAGTCTTCAGCGTGATGGGTTCTTCTATCATGACGCTTGGAATCCGTATGGTTCAAGAACGGTCACAGGGCTGGACTGCCTTTATTCGCATTACGCCTCTTCCGGATCATATTTATTTATCAGCTCAGATGATTGGCCAAAGTGTGATTCACGTTTTATCCATTACCGTCATTTTTCTTTTCGGCGCCATTATCAATGACATTGCCTTGTCACCGTTTGAATGGGTCATGAGCGGACTGTGGATTTTGTTTGGCGCATTGCCGTTTTTAGCATTAGGCACACTAATAGGCCTCATGAGAAAAGTAGAAACAGCGGCCGGAATCAGTAATGTGCTTTACATGCTGCTGGCTTTAGGCGGTGGCATGTGGATGCCGTTTGAGGTCATGCCTGACATGATGCAGAACATTGGCCGGTGGCTTCCGTCTTATCATTTCGGGAGCGGAGCGTGGGAACTTGTCCGAGGCGAATTCCCATCCTGGAAAAATATTCTGATATTAATCGCTTATTTGATGCTCTTCATGCTACTATCTAAGTATATTAGAAGAAAACAAGAAGCGGTGTAATACATGAAAAAGGCAATATCAATTTTCCCGAAGCAATTCGGGTTTTTCCCTTATATCTTTCTGGTGTACATCATTATGCCGTTCCTCTCTTTATTGAAAGAATCAGGCATCAAACAGGTGATTGGATATGGCATGCTGATCCTTTTTGTCGCAGCATATCGCCAGTTGTTCTGCAGCTTGGGCAGAGGATCGTTTACGTGTTGGCTCATCGTGCAAATGGCAGTTATTTTTATATACAGTCTGTTTTATGATATCAGCTATATGTACTTAGGTTTTTTCCCGGCAAACTTTGTTGGTTATTACAGAGAGAAAACGAAGTTTAAGCGTGCTTTCTGCGGTTTAATCTTCATGTTGCTGCTCCCTTGTCTGTATCAATTATTTGCGAATTCGGTCTCAATTCGGGAGCTTTTCTCTATTCTTCCATTTCAGGTCATCATGCTCATTTCTCCATTCGGAATCCGTTCTATGTTTCGGAGAATAGAGCTTGAAACGAAGCTTGACCAAGCAAACGAACAGATAAGGGAACTCTCCAAAAGGGAGGAGCGTGTTCGAATCGCCCGTGATCTTCACGATACCCTCGGCCATACCCTGTCGCTCCTTACATTAAAAAGCCAGCTGATTCAGCGGCTGGCAACATCTGATCCAGAACGGACACGGCTTGAGGCAAAAGAAATGGAAACAAGCTCACGAGCCGCACTTAAGCAAGTTCGTGAGCTTGTTTCTGATATGAGAACGGTCACGATGACGGAGGAGCTCGCCAACATTCAGCACATATTAAAAACGGGGAACATTACCTTTCAATACGAAGGAGACGAAGACTTTTCAGCAATATCTCCCGTCACTCAAAACATTATCAGTATGTGTATGCGGGAAGCCGTGACCAATATCATCAAGCATAGCAAAGCAACCCACTGCGCCATCACCATTTCTCAGTTTGCTGACAAAATGAGGATTGTCATACGGGATGACGGAAAGGGAGCGGCAAAGGAGAAAACATTTGGGAATGGCTTGCGGGGAATGGAAGAACGGCTCATGCTCATTGAAGGCGGATTAACGCTTTCAGTCCATAACGGAACGGTTTTGACACTGACGATTCCGCTTATTAAAAAAGCAGAATGATAGGAGGACGAAAAGAATGATTCGTCTGTTTATTGCTGAGGACCAGCGAATGCTTTTAGGCGCTTTGGGATCTCTGCTTGATTTAGAAAAGGATATGACAGTCATCGGACAAGCATTAAACGGGGAAGAGGCGTTAAAAGCCATTTTGAAGCTGGAGCCGGATGTGTGCATCATGGACATTGAAATGCCGGTTCAAAGCGGGCTGGATGTGGCAGAGGCATTAATGCAAAAAGGCTGCGGCAGCAAGGTCATTATATTAACCACCTTTGCCCGCCCCGGATATTTTGAACGCGCCGTCAAAGCCGGCGTACATGGCTACCTGCTGAAAGACGGGGAAATTGACGATCTGGCCGATGCCATCCGAAAGTGTGTAAAGGGAAAACGAGTGTTCAGCCCGGAGCTGACGTTTAATATGATTCGAGACGAAAATCCGCTCACCGTAAGAGAGCAAGAAATTCTGCGGCTGGCGGCTTTAGGCAAGACAACAAAAGATATTACGCTTGAACTCTATTTATCTCAAGGCACAGTCCGAAACTATATATCAGAAATCATCCAAAAGCTTGATGCGAAAAATCGGACAGAAGCCGCCAGCATTGCTGAGGAAAAGGGCTGGATTTAACCATATGTTTTTCACCATCACGGCACTCCTGGGAGATCAGGAGTGTTTTTTATATGCCCGCAAATGAAAATATCCCCAGAAAACCCTTTCCTTCCATTATCAGAATAGTGTACGATATTCATATAGTTATTTTAACTCAGGTCATCTGATGACCTGATCATATATTGGGGATGAGAGAGGGGTTCATCATGAAAGTCTCACTTTTTGTCACTTGTCTTGTTGATATGTTTCAAACAAACGTAGGAAAAGCAACGGTTGAGCTGCTGGAGCGGCTTGGGTGTGAGGTTGATTTTCCGGAGGGGCAGATCTGCTGCGGCCAGCCGGCTTACAACAGCGGTTACGTGAATGATGCCAAAAAAGCAATGAAACGAATGATTGAAACGTTTCAGGAGTCAGATTATGTCGTCAGTCCATCCGGTTCCTGCACCACAATGTTCCGGGAGTATCCGCACCTGTTTAAAGATGACCCGAAATGGGCGGATAAAGCGCAGAAGCTTGCGGATAAAACGTATGAATTAACGGATTTCATCGTGAACGTCCTCGGGGTGGAGGATGTCGGCGCAACCCTTCATAAAAAAGCAACCTTACATACGTCATGCCATATGACAAGGCTCCTCGGGGTATCGGAGGAGCCGATGAAGCTGCTGAGCCATGTGAAAGGGCTTGAATTCACGCCGCTTCCGGGTAAACACAATTGCTGCGGATTCGGAGGAACATTCTCCGTCAAAATGGCGCAGATCTCTGAACAGATGGTCGATGAAAAAGTCGCGTGCGTAGAGGAAACGGAAGCAGAGGTGCTGATCGGTGCTGACTGCGGCTGTTTGATGAATATCGGGGGACGGCTTGACCGAAAAGACAAGAATGTCAAAGTGATGCACATCGCCGAAGTGCTCAACAGCAGATAAAACTGGATTCAGAGGGGGAAAGGATCATGGCGATGAAAATCGGTACTGACGCTTTTAAAGAGCGGGTATCACAGGGGATTGATAATGAATTTATGAGAGGCGCTGTTTCAGGTGCGCAGGAACGTCTGCGAACACGGCGCCTTGAAGCAGCCGAAGAGCTGGGAAACTGGGAAGAGTGGCGCTCGCTATCAGAGGAAATCAGGCAGCATGTCCTTGAAAACCTCGATTTCTATCTCGGCCAGCTTGCGGAAAATGTGGCGAAAAGAGGCGGGCATGTCTATTTCGCGGAAACATCGGAAGAGGCGTCTTCTTACATTCGCGATGTCATTCAAAAGAAGAACGGGAAGAAAATCGTGAAATCAAAATCAATGGTCACAGAGGAAATCAATCTGAATGAGGTGCTGGAACAGGAAGGCTGCGAAGTCGTCGAAACCGACCTCGGCGAGTATATTTTGCAGATTGATGATCATGATCCGCCGTCACATATCGTAGCGCCCGCCCTTCATAAAAATAAAGAGCAGATACGCGATGTGTTTAAAGAGAGGCTGGACTATCAACATACAGAAAAACCGGAAGAGCTCGTCATGCATGCGCGCACCATCCTCCGGGAAAAGTTTCTGGAAGCGGATATCGGCATTACCGGCTGTAACTTCGCCATCGCTGACACGGGCTCTGTCAGCCTTGTGACCAATGAAGGTAACGGACGGCTTGTGAGCACTTTGCCGAAAACGCAAATCACCGTGATGGGAATGGAGCGGATTGTCCCGTCATTTTCTGAATTTGAAGTGCTTGTCAGCATGCTGACAAGAAGCGCTGTCGGACAGCGGCTGACAAGTTATATTACGGCTTTGACAGGCCCGAGGCTGGAAGGGGAAGTGGACGGGCCGGAGGAATTCCATCTTGTCATTGTTGACAATGGCCGCTCCAACATTCTCGGTACGGAATTCCAGTCTGTGCTGCAATGTATCCGCTGTGCCGCATGTATCAATGTCTGCCCTGTGTACCGCCATGTCGGCGGACACTCTTACGGCTCAATTTATTCGGGGCCGATCGGAGCGGTTTTATCGCCGCTGCTCGGCGGTTATGACGATTTTAAGGAGCTGCCGTACGCGTCTACATTGTGCGCGGCTTGTTCAGAAGCCTGCCCGGTCAAAATTCCGCTTCACGAGCTGCTTCTCAAGCATCGCCAGAACATCGTCGAAAAAGAAGGAAGAGCGCCGATCAGCGAAAAGCTTGCGATGAAAGCGTTCGGACTTGGCGCGTCCTCTTTGTCGCTTTATAAAATGGGCTCAAAATGGGCGCCAGCCGCCATGACGCCTTTTACAGAGGACGAAAAAATTTCGAAAGGGCCCGGCCCGCTCAAAAGCTGGACACAGATCCGCGACTTCCCGGCACCGCATAAATCAAGATTCAGAGACTGGTTTACAGACAGAGAAACAAGTGAACGCACGAAGGAGGAGCAGTGATGACGAAGGGAACCGTTCAGAATCAGGAGAGCTTTTTAAACCGGATCGCATCACGCCTGGGCCGTGAAAGAAGAACAGGAGGCGTGGCAGTCCCTGAGTGGGCGCACCAGCCGCAATATAAAACACTTGAAGGATATTCAGCAGATGACTTAGTGACAGTGCTCAAAAACCATTGTGTCAAAATCCATACAGAGCTGATTGAAACCGATTCAACCGGCCTTTACGATGCCCTCCGCGAACAAGTCAGCCGGTTTTCCGGAGGCCCTGTCATCATTCCGAAAGACTCCCGCTTTGAAGCATACGGACTAAATAGCCTGCTTACCAAAGACTGGCCGAGCGATGGAACACCGGTCTGGGAGTGGGATGCTGACAAAGGCGAAGAAAATATCAAAAAAGCGGAGCAAGCCAATGTAGGGATCACATTCAGTGAAATCACACTGGCTGAGTCGGGGACGGTTGTCCTCTTTTCCTCAAAAGACATCGGCCGGTCCGTCAGCCTTCTGCCGACGACCTATATTGCGATTGTGCCGAAATCAAGCATTGTACCGAGAATGACGCAAGCCAGTGATATCATCCGCCAAAACATTGCGGACGGCGTCACTGTTCCCTCATGCGTCAACTACATTACCGGACCGAGCAACTCAGCCGACATCGAAATGGATTTGGTCGTCGGGGTGCACGGACCTGTAAAGGCTGCATACATTCTCGTATCTGATCGCTGATCTCAGGAAGCCCGGCATGTGCTGCCGGGCTTTTTGCTTGAAAAAACTTCAACTTCCAATTTTTTGGCCGATGAGAAGAGTATGACTTGAAAAAGGAGGAAATGCGATGAAAAAATGGCTGATTATTGCTGTTTCACTGGCAATTGCGATCGTGCTGTTTATGTATACAAAAACAGAAGCGAAGGCAGCCGGCATGACATTAGGCTACACCACTGGAGATACGGCCTCATACAATTCTCTTACGAAATATCATTCATACATGAATTCCATCGCCACAGATACGTTTGCCTTTGAAAAAAACGGACAAGTCATTGGCGATGCCCCGATCAAGCAGCTGACATATGCGAAAAAGAAAAAAATCAAGACATGGGCTGTCATTTCAAACTATAATGACGCCATATACGATTTTGACGGAGATTTAGCAAAGCGGGTCATGAGTAATAAAACAGCGAAAAAACGATTCACAGATCAGCTGATAGAACTGGCCAAAAAGCACTCATACTACGGTATCAATATCGATTTTGAAGCAGTGCATCCAGAAGACCGATCCAAATACTCAAGCTTCATTCAATATGTCTCACAGGCTCTGAAAAAGAAACATATTAAAACAATGGTTTCCGTTCCGGCCAAAAGCGCCGATGATCAAAACGATGACTGGAGCTGGCCGTATGATTATGCGAAAATCGGTAAATATGCCGACTACGTACAAGTCATGACTTACGACGAACACGGCATATGGGGCGAGCCGGGATCAGTGGCAAGCACAAGCTGGATCAAAAGCTCTCTGCAGTTTTCAGTCAAAAAAATCAAAGCCAATAAAGTCATTATGGGAATCCCTGCGTACGGCTATGACTGGGATGTAAAAGACGGAAGCGGCAGCGCCATGCGGGAATGGAATGAACTTAAGTCCCTCATCAAGAAGCAGAAAGCAAAGCCGGCATTCAACAAAAAATCAGGTTCGATGACGTTTTCTTACGTTGACAAAAAGAAGCATAAACATGTCGTGTGGTATGAAAATGAGAAAACCGTTCAAACGAAAAGCCATCTGGCAAAGCAATATAAAATAGCAGGTGTCTCAGTCTATGCATTAGGAAACGAGTCAGAATCCTTTTGGAAAGCCATCCAAAAAGGGACAAAATAACAGTTTCTTTTTTCTCTGAAGTTATTGACAGGTAAAAGAGAAGCACGTATATTATGTTAATATATTCAGATCATAAAATTTAAGTTTTTCAGAAAACTACAACACATAGAATGGGAGCAGTAAAAGAAAGAGATCAGAAAAGAGAGCTGCGGGGTGGTGCGACGCAGCCTGATTCTTCTTTGAACTCGCCCGGGAGTGGTAAGACGGAACGGAATAGATTGAATATTCCCTATGTTTTAACGGCTAACCTTCGTTACAGGTCAAAAGCTGGATTCTTTACGAAGAATCAACAAGAGTGGTACCGCGGTCAGCCAAAGGCTCGTCGTCTCTTTATCTATTAGATAGGAGACGGCGGGCTTTTTTTGTTTTTGAAAATGAGAAGGAGAGGTACAAGAGGATGAAAAAGGACAATCAGACGTTAAAACGCACGATGACGTCCCGCCATATTATGATGATGGCGCTGGGCGGAGCAATCGGCGCAGGTTTATTTAAAGGGAGCAGCTCAGCGATCGATGTGGCAGGTCCATCTGTCATTATCGCATACCTGCTCGGCGGAATTATTTTGCTGTTTATTATGCAGGGGCTCGCGGAAATGGCTGTGCGCAACCGTAACGCCAGAACCTTCCGAGATCTTGTCCAGCAGGTATTAGGAAATTACGCTGCTTATTTCTTGGATTGGATATACTGGAAAATGTGGGTGCTTAACATTGCGGCTGAAGCTGTTGTCGCTGCGATCTTTATTCAATATTGGCTGCCGGGCTGCCCGATCTGGGTGCTGGCATTAGGGATTTCTCTTATCGTCACGATTGTGAACTTGCTTTCTGTTAAAATCTTTGCCGAAACTGAATATTGGCTGGCAATGATCAAGATTACCGTTATTATTGTCTTTATTATTTTAGGATTATTGCTCTTATTTGTATCATTCGGTGATCATACAGCTGCCGGGTTTTCAAACCTGACAGAGCACGGCGGATTTTTCCCGCATGGCGGCACAGGGCTGATTACGGCGATGCTTGTCGTGATCTACTCCTACGGCGGTACAGAAATTATCGGTGTGACGCTTGCTGAGACAAAGAATCCTGAAAAGGTTGTCCCGAAAGCAGTCCGCAGCACATTGACACGGATTGTCGCGTTCTACCTGCTGCCGTTTTTCATCATCGTCAGCCTGATTCCATGGAATCAAGTCAATTCCGTTCCAGAAAGTCCTTTCGTCATGGTCTTTAAAATGGTAGGCATTCCGGGCGCGGATCATATCATGAACGCAGTCATCCTGCTGGCGATCATTTCTTCAATGAATTCAGGTTTATACGGATCATCACGTATATTGTATACACAGGCAACTGACGGAAGGCTTCCGAAGATCTTTTCGAAGCTTTCATCGAAAAATGTACCGATGTTTGCGATTCTGATGTGCACTTCCTCTCTCTATATTGGCGTATTGATTTCTCTGTTCGCAGGAAGCCAAACGTTTAATTACTTAATGGGATCTTTGGGGTATACCGTTTTATTCATTTGGCTGATCATCGGATTTGCTCATTTGAAATCGAGAAAAGAGCAAACAGAAACACCGGCCTATTATGTAAAATGGTTCCCGTACACGACATGGTTTGCGGTTTTGGCGTTACTCGCCATTCTGATCGGGGTCATCATGACAACGTCAATTGTCATTACCCTCATCACTGCCGCGATTTATCTTTTGATTACAATTTTTTATTGGATCAATGGACGTAAACATCAGTAAATGAGAAACCTCTTGTCACAACGACAAGAGGTTTTTTTATTATTGTGCAGCCTTCTCATTTACACCAATCGCCGCCGCTTTCTGTGCTTTTGATTTTGAATTCACGAGGCAGATGCTCGTCACAATCAGCAGCAGACCCGCCAAGAGGCTTAAGGTAAGCGGTTCATGAAGGAAAATGGAGCTTGCCACGATCGAAATGAGCGGAATCAAAAAGGTGTAGGATGCGACCTTGCTTGCTTCTCCTGAACCGACAAGTGTAAAAAAGACAAGCCATCCAAGCGCGATAACGAAGACAGAGATGAACAACAGGCTCGTAATAAACGGAACTGTCCATTGGATCGCAGAAAAGCTTTCTGTCCAAAAGCCGGATATAAGCAGAAACACGCTTCCGATCGTCAGCTGCAAAGCGACCATCCAGATGGAATCGACGCGGCTGCCTGTTTTTTTCATATATATTGTCCCGAGCGCCCAGCTGAGTGCGGAGCCGAGAGCCAGCAGAACCCCAATGACAGAAATATGCCCTCCAAAGCCTGCGGCACTGATGACAGCTACTCCCGCAAAACCGAGGATAAGCCCGATCACTTTCAGCGCAAACATGGATTCGCCGAGCCAAAGCCAAGAAAACACGCCCATCAGCACCGGCTGAAAGAAGACGATCGCGGAAAACAGTCCCGCCGGGAGGTAATTCAGCCCGATCGTTTGCAGGCCGTAGAATAACGTAATATTTAAAAGTGCAGAAACAAGATAAATCGGCCACGTTTCTTTTAATCGCAATTTATGAATACGCGGCAGTGCGACGATGACTAATAAAAGCCCGCCGATCAGCGTCCGGATGCCCGCGAACAATAATGGCGGCGAATAGGCGAGCGCTGCTTTCGACAGCGGCCAATTGATGCCCCACGTGATGACGAGAAAGGCGAGAAGGATAGCTGTCTTCGTTTTTGAAAGCTGCTTCACTGTTCAATCACTCCTTGTAGAACTTTTCCATTATGATACTGTAGAATATAAGATAAATAAAATGAATCTTTTTTATAAGGAGCATAAGTAAATTGTTATGACCATTACACAATTAAGGGTTTTCGTAAAAATAGCTGAAACGGGGAGCTTTACAAAAGCGGGGCAGGCGCTGAACATGACACAGCCGGCTGTCAGCCATGCGATTTCTGCGATCGAGGCTGAGCTTGATGTGAAGCTGATCATTCGTGACCGCCGCAATGGCCTGATGCTGACCGATACGGGGAAAAAGATCTTAGTCCACATCAGGGAAGTCTTAAAAGGCATTGAAAAAGTTGAGCAAGTGGCAGCCGCGGAAAAAGGGCTTGAACTGGGAACGATCCATATCGGCACATTCTCAACTGCCTCGGCTTATTTTATGCCGAAGCTGATCAGTGAGTTTAAACAAAAATATCCGAAACTGGAGCTTGTGCTGCACGAAGGAACGGTAGATGAAGTCAAGGAGTGGCTTCACACGCGGATGATAGATGTCGGCATTCTTCTGTATCCGACGGAGGAAATCGAGTACATTCCGCTGAAAAAAGACAAAATGTCCGTCGTTCTCAGGGACGATCACCCGCTTTGCAGCCGTTCGGCCATTACGCTGAAAGATCTCGATCACGAACCGATGATCGTCTGTGACGGGGGCTATGAATCACCTTTTATCGATATGTTCAGGCAGGCGGGTGCTACGCTGAACGCCGCTTTCACAGTCTATAATATGAACACCTCGATCAGTATGATCAGAGAAGGACTGGGCCTGGCGATCTTATCAGAAATGTCTATGTCGGGCATGCCGCTGCCGGAGCATGTGGTGACGCGGGATCTGGACCCGCCGGTATACCGTGATGTGCAGCTTGCTGTTCCGTCGCTAAAGGAGGCTTCTCTGGCGGCTAAACTATTTATTGATATGGCGCAGGAGCTGTTTGGGGCAGAATAACGGTGCCAAACCGTTCGTTTTATATTGTTCGAATCTCATCGAATCAAATTCTTTTATTCCTGATTGCAGTTGTGTTATGGTGTGATAGAAGTCCTTTCGATCATGACTTGACAGCTTGAGGCTGTTTACTGATATCACAATTGCAAAGGAGAAAAACATGTCTACTCAACAACGCAAAGATACCTTGCTTTCTGTCTTGAATTTATCTCCGGTTGTTCAGGGAGGAACGGTTGCGGAATCATTCCGAAACAGCATGGACTTGGCGCGCCGTGCTGAGGAATGGGGCTATCATCGCTACTGGCTCGCTGAGCATCATAATATAGAAGGTGTCGCAAGCTCTGCCACCGCGGTTCTGATTGGCCATATTGCGGGCGGCACAAAGAAAATCCGCGTCGGTTCCGGCGGTATTATGCTTCCGAACCACTCATCACTAGTGATTGCCGAGCAATTCGGCACACTGGAAACGCTGTATCCCGGACGGATTGATCTGGGGCTCGGACGTGCTCCGGGAACGGACCAATTGACAGCAAGAGCGCTCCGCAGAAACATCAACAGCGGTGAAGATTTCCCAGAACAATTAGAGGAACTGCGCAATTACTTTAAACCGTCCGGAAATGTGCGCAATCAAGTCCGTGCCATTCCGGGAGAGGGCATAGATGTGCCGATTTGGCTGCTGGGCTCAAGCGGCTTCAGCGCCCGTCTGGCAGGCGAACTAGGTCTTCCGTTTGCATTCGCCGCTCATTTTTCACCGGCGAATACGGTTCCCGCTTTGGAGCTGTACCGCAATTCCTTTACGCCGTCAGACGTGCTCGATGAACCGTATGCGATGGTCGGCGTCACCATTATCGCGGCAGATACAAACGAGAAAGCGCAGCACCTTGCGACTTCGCATTATCAAAGATTTCTTGATCTTGTCCGCGGCACGCCGAATCAGCTTAAGCCGCCTGTTGAGGATATGGATCAAATCTGGAGTCCGTATGAAAAAGCGATGGTCAATGAGCAGCTGAGCTCGACGATTGTCGGCGGTGCGGAAGAAGTGAAGGCGAAGCTCGAAGACTTTGTCAAAACGACACAGGCTGATGAGATTATGGTCAACTCAGAAACCTTTGAACATACAGACAGAATGCGTTCATTTGAAATCATCGCAGACGTTTGGAAAAACAGATAACAATTATAAAAAAAGCAATGTAGCGGGGAGACCCATACATTGCTTTTTTATTCATTCAGTTTTCGTGCGGACTGGCGGATGATCAATTCAGGCTCAAAAATGACATCCTCCTGCTTCGGCTTTTTATGCTCTAAGCAGTCAATGACATATTTGGCAGCTGCTTTTCCAAGCACGGATTTCGGATGCTTCACAGAGGTTAATTTCACCTCGGAGATTTGGGCAAAATGCGAATCATCATACCCGACGATAGACATATCCTCCGGCACTTTGATATCCATCTCCCGCAGCATATCAATCACCTTCAGCGCAATTTCATCGTTATAACAAAGAATGGCTGTCGGCATATGCTTGCTGTTTTTCTCCAGTGTGGCCTTCACTTTCTCCAGCAGCTTTGATTCTTTTTCCTCCGTCGTAAATGTCACAATCATATCCGGAGAAGGGAATAGCTCACGATCCCGGTGCGCCTGAATAAACCCGTTCATCCGCTTCACACCTTGTGTATCATCAGCTTTAAAAATGCCCATCATGTGCGTGTGGCCGAGAGAAAGGAGATGCTCTGCCGCCATCATGCCGCCTTTCACATCATCCAAGGTAAAACTCGGTGCAGCAAGCTCAGCGTATGAAGCGTTAATCATCGCGAAAGGAATTCCGTTTTTCTCCAAATTTAAATAGTAGCCGATATTCGGCGTTTGCAGGGCGCTTTTTGTCGGCTCCACGATAAGTCCGTCGATATTCTGGGACAGCAGGTTCTCTAACCCTCTTCTTTCATTGTCCGGGTTGTTGTTTGTGCTGGTCAGCAGCATGGAGTATCCCTGCTCGCTTAAATAAGACTCGATTCCTCTGATGATGCTCGGGAAAATATAGTCTGATATGTAGGTTGTCAGAACACCAATCGTTTTATTGGAATGCAGCGCTGACTTAGCAGAGCGTGAAGCGACAAAGGTTCCCCCGCCTTGCACGCTGTACAGCAGACCTTGTGATACGAGGTCTCCGATCGCTTTGCGAATGGTATGCCGGCTGACGCCGAATTGCTGCATTAACTCGTTTTCGGTAGGGATCTTTTGATCAGGCAGTATTTTGCCTTGATTAATCCATGAACTGATTTCTTCTTTTACTTGAGCGTATTTTGGTAACATATCTATTCCTCCAAAATGTATACGGACAAATTTCAGTATATCACAGCGTTCTTTGTAAGAAAACATTGACAGAAAATGCAAACAAGATTATTCTATATTTGTACGTACTAATTAAATGAAATTTTCGTTAAATTTTAATATAAGTACGTACAATTATAGAAGTGAATGTAAACGCTTTACTCAACATTCGGGAGGGCAGGGAAATGAAGAATACTCCAACTCAATTAGAACCAAATGCTCCTGTAACAAGAAGCCATTCAATGGGATTTGTCATTTTGATCTCATGCGCGGCGGGACTTGGCGGCTTATTGTACGGCTATGACACGGCAGTGATTTCAGGCGCCATCGGTTTTCTGAAAGATTTATACAGCCTGAGTCCGTTTATGGAAGGTCTTGTGATTTCCAGCATTATGATTGGAGGAGTGGCGGGCGTCGGGATATCCGGATTTTTAAGCGACAGGTTCGGACGGAGAAAAATTTTAATGACAGCCGCTTTGTTATTTGCGATATCAGCAATTGTTTCGGCGCTTTCTCAAGATGTGTCTACCTTAATCATTGCAAGGATTATCGGGGGCCTTGGGATTGGGATGGGCTCATCACTCTCTGTTACGTATATTACGGAAGCGGCGCCGCCAGCCATCCGGGGAAGCCTTTCTTCCTTATATCAACTCTTTACGATATTGGGCATATCCGCAACGTACTTTATTAATCTCGCTGTGCAGCGGTCTGGAACATACGAATGGGGCGTTCACACCGGCTGGAGATGGATGCTTGCTTATGGAATGGTGCCGTCCGTGATCTTTTTCCTCGTATTGCTCGTCGTGCCGGAAAGTCCGAGATGGCTGGCGAAAGCGGGCAAAACAAATGAAGCTTTAAAGATACTGACACGTATTAATGGGGAAACTGTCGCAAAAGAAGAATTAAAGAACATAGAGAACTCTTTAAAAATAGAACAAATGGGGTCGCTCTCTCAGCTGTTCAAGCCGGGTCTCAGAAAGGCGCTTGTCATTGGAATCCTGCTGGCGCTCTTTAACCAAGTCATCGGCATGAATGCGATTACTTACTACGGGCCGGAAATTTTCAAAATGATGGGATTCGGTCAAAATGCCGGATTTGTGACAACCTGTATTGTCGGTGTTGTAGAAGTCATTTTTACAGTTATTGCGGTTTTGCTGATTGATAAAGTCGGACGAAAAAAATTGATGTCCATCGGTTCTGCTTTTATGGCTATTTTTATGATCTTAATCGGAACGTCGTTCTACTTTCAGTTAACAAGCGGATTTATGCTGATCTTCTTTATTTTAGGTTTTGTGGCGGCATTTTGTGTATCTGTAGGGCCGATCACATGGATTATGATTTCTGAAATCTTCCCGAATCATCTTCGGGCGAGAGCCGCAGGGATTGCGACCATCTTCTTATGGGGAGCAAACTGGGCGATCGGACAGTTTGTGCCAATGATGATCGACTCATTCGGGCTCGCCTATACATTCTGGATCTTTGCGGTGATTAATATCCTTTGCTTCCTGTTTGTCGTTACGATCTGCCCGGAAACAAAGAACAAATCGCTCGAAGAGATTGAAAAGCTCTGGATAAAATGAAAACGCTTTAAAAGAGCAGCCCTTTCTATTGGAAGGGCTGTTTATGTTGGGATGCACCTTTTGGCGTTTTCTGTATAAGATAAAGATATAAAGGAAAAAATATTGTTGGATAAAACCCCGCGGCATGAAAACTCTGCGAATATTGTCGATGAATTGGCTCTTAACAGTTGAATAAACAATTCCACCCTGTTAAAATAATTAAAGAAAGCAGAAATAATTTTTTTTGGCTATGATGGGACGTTTTTTGTCATAGCGGGACATATAATGTCCAGCAAAAAAAGGAAGGAACGTTTGAGTCATGAACCAGTTAATACAAGCTCAAAAAAAATTATTGCCTGATCTTCTGGTCGTTATGCAAAAGAGGTTTGAAATCTTGCAGTATATCAGGCTGACAGAACCCATCGGGCGAAGAAGCCTGTCTGCCAGTCTCGGAATCAGCGAGCGTGTGCTGAGGGGCGAGGTTCAGTTTTTAAAGGAACAGAACCTGGTTGATATTAAAACAAACGGCATGACATTGACAGAAGAGGGCTACGAACTGCTTTCCGTTCTGGAAGATACGATGAAAGATGTTTTAGGTTTGACGCTTTTGGAAAAGACATTAAAGGAACGTTTAAATCTAAAGGATGCCATTATCGTATCCGGAGACAGCGACCAATCCCCATGGGTCAAAAAAGAAATGGGAAGAGCAGCTGTCGCATGTATGAAAAAAAGATTTTCAGGCAAAAATATCGTCGCTGTAACTGGCGGTACGACAATTGAAGCTGTCGCCGAAATGATGACGCCGGATTCTAAAAACCGCGAGCTTTTGTTTGTGCCCGCAAGAGGCGGTTTAGGCGAAGACGTGAAAAACCAGGCGAACACCATATGCGCGCATATGGCGGAGAAGGCTTCAGGCACTTACCGGCTTTTGTTTGTTCCGGGACAGCTGTCACAAGGCGCCTATTCATCTATTATTGAAGAGCCTTCAGTCAAAGAGGTGCTGAACACCATTAAATCAGCGAGTATGCTGGTTCACGGAATCGGCGAAGCTAAAACTATGGCTGAGCGGAGAAATACGCCTTTAGAAGACTTAAAGAAAATAGATGACAACGACGCGGTGACAGAAGCGTTCGGCTACTATTTTAACGCGGACGGCGAAGTGGTCCACAAAGTGCATTCTGTCGGAATGCAGCTGGATGACATAGACGCCATCCCCGCTATTATTGCGGTAGCGGGCGGATCATCAAAAGCCGAGGCGATCGAGGCTTACTTTAAAAAGCCCCGCAACACGGTTCTCGTCACAGACGAAGGAGCCGCAAAGAAGTTATTAAGGGATGAATAATCCCTCAATATAAATATCTCTCACTTATTTAAAGGAGGAAACAATCATGGCAGTAAAAGTCGGTATTAACGGTTTTGGTCGTATTGGACGTAACGTATTCCGCGCAGCATTAAACAATCCTGAAGTTGAGGTAGTAGCGGTTAACGATTTAACAGATGCTAACATGCTGGCTCACCTTTTACAATATGATTCTGTACACGGAAAATTAGACGCTGAAGTTTCAGTTGACGGTAACAACCTTGTTGTTAACGGCAAAACAATTGAAGTTTCTGCAGAACGCGATCCTGCTAAACTTAGCTGGGGCAAACAAGGCGTTGAAATCGTGGTTGAATCTACTGGTTTCTTCACAAAACGCGCAGACGCTGCGAAACACTTAGAAGCTGGCGCGAAAAAAGTAATCATCTCTGCTCCTGCTAACGAAGAAGATATCACAATCGTTATGGGTGTTAACGAAGATAAATACGATGCGGCTAACCACGATGTTATCTCTAACGCATCTTGCACAACAAACTGCCTTGCGCCGTTTGCAAAAGTACTTAACGATAAATTCGGCATCAAACGCGGTATGATGACAACTGTTCACTCTTACACGAACGATCAGCAAATCCTTGATCTTCCGCACAAAGACTACCGTCGTGCGCGTGCAGCAGCTGAAAACATCATCCCAACATCAACTGGTGCTGCTAAAGCAGTTTCTCTAGTTCTTCCTGAACTAAAAGGCAAACTGAACGGTGGAGCAATGCGTGTTCCAACTCCAAACGTTTCTCTAGTTGACTTGGTTGCTGAACTGAACCAAGAAGTAACAGCTGAAGAAGTAAACGCAGCTCTTAAAGAAGCGGCTGAAGGCGATCTTAAAGGAATCCTTGGCTACAGCGAAGAGCCATTAGTTTCTGGCGACTACAACGGAAACAAAAACTCTTCTACAATCGATGCTCTTTCTACAATGGTTATGGAAGGCAGCATGGTAAAAGTAATTTCTTGGTACGATAACGAAAGCGGCTACTCTAACCGCGTTGTTGACCTTGCAGCTTACATCGCAAAAAAAGGTCTTTAATTTATAGCTGAAAAAAGGACCTGACTTGGTTCTTTTGAATAGAAGCGCTATAATGAAAGCGGACAAGGGAAGGGGACGGACTCCCTTTCCCTTTTTCCATGAAGACCGGCTTTCAGAAAACGTTCTGTGAAAGAGAAACGACCGTGTTTCAGCAGTTTTGCCGGCGCTTTCGCCTAAGGCCGCTGCCCTGGCTTCAGACGAACTGCCCTGTGCCGAAAAAGACTGCGATCTGCCCTGGCGGAGTTATCGCTTGACCAGACGGTTTCACGTTTTTCGTGCTGTATGCAAACCATTTTGAAGGAGGATCTCCTAGGCATGAATAAGAAAACTCTCAAAGACATCGACGTAAAAGGCAAAGTTGTATTCTGCCGCGTTGACTTTAACGTTCCAATGAAAGACGGGGAAGTAACAGACGATACACGTATCCGTGCTGCGCTTCCAACAATCAAACACCTTGCAGAACAAGGCGCGAAAGTCCTTCTTGCGAGCCACTTAGGCCGCCCGAAAGGCGAAGTGGTTGAGGAGCTTCGTTTAACTCCTGTCGCTGCACGTCTCGGCGAACTGCTTGGCAAACAAGTGAAAAAAGCAGATGAAGCTTACGGCGATGCTGTAAAAGCACAAATTTCTGACATGAAGGACGGAGACGTTCTTGTATTGGAAAACGTACGTTTCTACCCTGGTGAAGAGAAAAATGATCCTGAGCTTGCAAAAGCATTTGCTGAGCTTGCAGATGTATATGTAAATGACGCATTCGGTGCTGCCCACCGTGCTCACGCATCTACAGCTGGAATTGCCGAGCATCTGCCAGCAGTTGCAGGTTTCTTAATGGAAAAAGAGCTTGACGTACTCGGAAAAGCGGTTTCTAACCCTGACCGCCCTTTCACAGCAATCATCGGCGGAGCGAAAGTAAAAGACAAAATCGGTGTGATCGAAAGTCTTCTTGATAAAGTAGACAACCTGATCATCGGCGGAGGTCTCGCTTATACATTCGTTAAAGCGCTTGGCCATGAAGTCGGTAAATCTCTTCTTGAAGAGGATAAAATCGAGCTTGCGAAATCATTTATGGACCGCGCGAAAGAAAAAGGCGTTAACTTCTACATGCCTGAAGATGTACTCGTTGCAGATGATTTCTCTAACGATGCAAACGTGAAAATTGTGCCGATCTCTGAAATCCCTAGTGATTTAGAAGCAATCGACATTGGTACGAAAACACGCGAAACGTATGCTGATGTAATCAAAAACAGCAAACTTGTCGTGTGGAACGGACCGATGGGCGTATTCGAAATCGACTTGTTCGCTCAAGGAACAAAAGCGGTTGCGGAAGCATTGGCAGAGGCGAAAGATACATACTCTGTCATCGGCGGAGGAGACTCTGCGGCAGCGGTTGAAAAATTCGGCCTTGCTGACAAAATGAGCCACATCTCAACAGGCGGCGGCGCATCCCTTGAGTTTATGGAAGGCAAAGAGCTTCCAGGGGTAGCTGCACTTAACGATAAATAATCTCAAAACTGCTATAAGGAAGTGGAACAGATGAGAAAACCAATTATCGCCGGTAACTGGAAAATGAACAAAACACTCGGCGAAGCTGTCAGCTTCGTTGAAGAAGTGAAATCTTCCATTCCAGCAGCAGACAAAGCGGAAGCTGTTGTTTGCGCGCCAGCACTTTTCTTAGAAAAGCTTACTTCTGCTGTTAAAGGCACTGACCTAAAAGTCGGCGCTCAAAACATGCACTTCGAAGAAAGCGGCGCGTTCACAGGCGAAATCAGCCCGGTTGCACTGAAAGACCTTGGCGTTGACTACTGCGTCATCGGCCACTCTGAGCGCCGTGAAATGTTCGCTGAAACTGATGAAACAGTTAACAAAAAAGCACATGCTGCTTTCAAACACGGCATTGTGCCGATCATCTGTGTGGGTGAAACGCTTGAAGAGCGCGAAGCCGGCAAAACAAATGATCTTGTTGCTGACCAAGTGAAAAAAGGCCTTGCTGGTCTTTCTGAAGAACAAGTTGCTGCTTCTGTTATTGCGTATGAGCCAATCTGGGCAATCGGAACAGGCAAATCTTCTACAGCGAAAGATGCGAACGACGTGTGTGCGCATATCCGTAAAACCGTCGCTGAAAGCTTCAGCCAAGAAACTGCAGACAAGCTTCGCATCCAATATGGCGGAAGCGTAAAGCCTGCAAACATTAAAGAATATATGGCAGAGTCCGATATTGACGGTGCTTTGGTCGGCGGCGCGAGCCTTGAGCCACAGTCATTCGTTCAATTATTGGAGGAAGGTCAATATGAGTAAAAAACCAGCTGCACTCATCATTCTTGATGGGTTCGGATTACGAAACGAAACAGTAGGAAACGCAGTCGCTTTAGCGAAAAAACCGAATTTTGACCGCTATTGGAACCAGTATCCACATCAAACATTGACTGCTTCAGGCGAGGCTGTAGGTCTTCCTGACGGACAGATGGGGAACTCCGAAGTAGGTCACTTAAATATCGGTGCGGGACGTATTGTGTACCAAAGCTTAACACGCGTAAATGTTGCCATTCGTGAAGGGGAGTTCGAACGCAATCAAACATTCCTTGACGCGATTAGCAACGCGAAAGAAAACAACAAAGCCCTGCACCTGTTCGGTCTTTTATCAGACGGCGGCGTGCACAGCCATATCAACCATTTATTCGCGCTGTTAAAGCTTGCGAAAAATGAAGGGCTGACAAAGGTTTACATTCATGGTTTCCTTGACGGCCGTGATGTAGGTCCGCAAACAGCGAAAACATACATCAAGCAGCTGAACGAACAAATTGAGGAAATCGGTGTTGGAGAAATCGCCAGCGTTTCCGGACGCTACTACTCAATGGACCGCGACAAACGCTGGGACCGTGTAGAAAAAGCGTACCGCGCAATGGCGTACGGCGAAGGCCCGACATACCGCAGCGCAATGGATGTTGTGGATGATTCATATGCGAATGGTATCTACGATGAATTCGTGATTCCATCCGTCATCACAAAAGAAAACGGTGAGCCTGTTGCGAAAATCCAAGATGGCGATTCTGTGATTTTCTATAATTTCAGACCGGACCGCGCCATCCAGATTTCTAACACGTTCACAAACAAAGACTTCCGCGATTTCGACCGCGGCGAGAATTATCCGAAGAACCTGCATTTCGTCTGCCTGACTCACTTCAGTGAATCAGTTGACGGCTATGTGGCGTTTAAACCGATAAATCTTGATAACACAGTCGGAGAAGTATTATCTCAGCACGGATTAAAACAGCTTCGAATTGCAGAAACTGAAAAGTATCCGCACGTCACGTTCTTTATGAGCGGCGGCCGTGAAGCTGAATTCCCGGGTGAAGAGCGTATTCTCATCAACTCGCCGAAAGTTGCAACATATGACTTGAAGCCTGAAATGAGTGCGTATGAAGTGAAGGACGCGTTGGTCAAAGAAATTGAAGCTGACAAGCATGACGCGATCATTCTTAACTTCGCAAACCCTGATATGGTCGGCCACTCCGGAATGGTTGAACCAACAATTAAAGCAATTGAAGCAGTGGACGAATGCTTAGGCGAAGTCGTTGACGCGATTCTCGCTAAAGGCGGACATGCTATCATTACCGCTGATCACGGTAATGCTGACATTCTGATTACAGAATCAGGCGAACCGCACACTGCGCATACGACAAACCCAGTCCCTGTGATTGTTACGAAAGAAGGCATTACGCTGCGTGAAGGCGGAATCCTAGGCGACCTTGCACCAACGTTATTAGACCTTCTCGGTGTTGAAAAACCGAAAGAAATGACAGGAACATCTTTAATTCAAAAATAAGTTGAAATCAAAAGGAGAGACAAAACTCATGCCATACATTGTTGATGTTTATGCACGCGAAGTATTAGACTCCCGCGGCAACCCAACAGTTGAAGTTGAAGTATATACAGAATCAGGAGCTTTCGGCCGCGCATTAGTGCCAAGCGGAGCTTCTACAGGTGAATACGAAGCAGTTGAGCTTCGTGACGGCGATAAAGACCGTTACCTTGGAAAAGGCGTGTTAACAGCTGTTAACAACGTAAACGAAATCATTGCTCCAGAGCTTCTTGGCTTTGATGTAACTGAACAAAACGCAATCGATCAGCTTTTAATCGAGCTTGACGGTACTGAAAACAAAGGCAAACTCGGTGCGAACGCAATCCTTGGCGTATCTATGGCTTGTGCGCGTGCTGCTGCTGATTTCTTACAGATTCCTCTTTACCAATACCTTGGAGGATTCAACTCAAAAACTCTTCCTGTACCGATGATGAACATCGTAAACGGCGGAGAGCATGCTGATAACAACGTGGATATTCAAGAATTCATGATCATGCCTGTAGGTGCTCCTAACTTCCGTGAAGCACTTCGCATGGGCGCTCAAATCTTCCACAGCCTGAAATCAGTTCTTTCTGCTAAAGGAATGAACACAGCTGTAGGTGATGAAGGCGGATTCGCTCCAAACCTTGGTTCTAACGAAGAAGCGCTTCAAACAATCGTTGAAGCAATCGAAAAAGCCGGCTTCAAACCTGGCGAAGAAGTGAAGCTTGCAATGGATGCTGCATCTTCTGAGTTCTACAACAAAGAAGACGGCAAATACCATCTGTCTGGCGAAGGCGTTGTGAAAACATCTGCTGAAATGGTTGACTGGTACGAAGAAATGGTTTCTAAATACCCAATCATCTCTATCGAAGACGGACTTGACGAAAACGACTGGGAAGGCCACAAGCTTCTTACTGAGCGTCTTGGCAAAAAAGTTCAGCTTGTTGGTGATGACCTCTTCGTTACAAACACGAAAAAACTTGCTGAAGGTATCAAAAACGGCGTAGGCAACTCTATCCTGATCAAAGTAAACCAAATCGGTACATTGACTGAAACATTCGATGCGATCGAAATGGCGAAACGCGCAGGCTACACTGCTGTTATCTCTCACCGTTCTGGTGAAACAGAAGACAGCACAATCGCTGACATCGCTGTGGCAACAAACGCAGGACAAATCAAAACAGGTGCTCCGTCTCGTACGGACCGTGTTGCGAAATACAACCAGCTTCTTCGCATCGAAGATCAGTTGGCTGAAACTGCTCAATACCACGGTATTAACTCTTTCTACAACTTAAACAAGTAATAAAATGACCGCCGAGATATGTCTCGGCGGCTTTTTTGTGCTTTTAAAGATCCAAATAAAGCCTCACCATATCACGGCATTGAATGCCGTTTTCAAAGATCTCCTCATCGTAGTGTCTGATAAAAAAATCATGGTCAATTGCTTGAAGGCGAAACCCGCATTTTTGATAAAGCGACAGTTGATGGATGCTGGAATTTCCAGTGCCAATCTCAATCACCTTTGCTCCCATGTGTTTCGCTTTTTCAATGGCGTCGCGGATAAGAAGCTTGCCAATGCCCTGTTTTTGCATTGTTTGTTTTACTGCGATGTTAACGATTTCTGCGGTTTGCGGTCTAGTTGTGATGATCACGTATACACCAGCTAATTCGCCCGATATATAAGCTGTGTAGCATTCTCCTCTGGCAATGTATTCATCAACAATCTCTTTTGAAGGATCGGCAAGCAGCAGAAGCTCATACAGCGCTTGATCATGGTTTATTGCTTTTTGAATGGTGAGATGTTGCATCGTCATTCCACCTTTTCATATGTTTATAGAGATATTTTCGTGATTTCCTCCAATTTCATACCATTCTATTATAAAATATGTAACATAGGAAATATGTACAAAATAGTGGATAACAAATAGGAGGAAAGTCACATGTTTTGTAAGGAATGCGGTCAAAAAAATAATGAAGGGGCCAAGTTTTGTAAAGAATGCGGCACCCCGATTGGAGGGAGCAGCAGACAGGTACAAAAAGAAACAGCAAGCACTGCTGAAACGAGAATGGCTCCGCGAAAACCAATCCCTAAGAAAACCATCATTTTATGGAGCAGCATTGCCGCAGCGTGCGTCATATTATTTGCCGCATATAAAACCGGAGCGTACTTTACTTCAAAGGATAGGTTAGTCGACAAGTTTGAACAGGCTGTAAATGATGAGGATAAAGACCAAATCGCGTCTCTCCTTACGCCGGTAAATGACAAGCTTAAGCTTACTAAAAATAATGTAAAACCGTTTCTTACATATTTAAAGGATCATCCTGACAAAAAAGATGAGCTTTTTGCATCACTGCGTGCTGAAACACCTCAAAAGGATATCGTATACGCAGAGAAAGACGGAAAAAGCCTGCTGATATTTGACCATTATGACTTAAAGATAGCACCTGTTTATTTTGAAGTGACCAGCAATTATAAAAATACCGATCTATATGTCAATAAAGAGGATGCCGGATCTGTAAAGAAAGCGGATCAAGCACAAACCCTCGGACCGTACATTCCCGGAGAATATACAGTCTCAGCCAAACTGAAAAACGATGTAGTCGATCTTGTGAAAAAGGAAGACATTCAGGCGGTTGGCGATAACAGCTTTCGTGTGGATCTCTCATTGGAAGCAGACGATGTGACATTCAGCTTAGCAGATGACATCAAGAGCGGGAAGGGAGATTTGCTGATTAACGGCAAATCGATTCATAAAGACCCGTTCAAATCCGTAACTTACGGTCCGCTTCTGACAGACGGATCAATGACGGCTGCGGTCGAAGCGGAATTTCCGTGGGGAAAAACAAAAACAGCGGGCGTTCCGATCGATCATAAAGATATGGAGTTACCATTAATTCCTGATCAAGCTACACAGGAAACGATTATGAACACGATTGTCAAAGCCACAAAACAGTACTCCAAAGCGCTATCAGACGGGAATACAGCCCAGATGACAGAGGCGAGTGCCAAATGGAAGGCAGAGACGAAGGATACCGTCGATTCTATGAAAAACACGGATTCATATTTAAAAGACAAGTACTTAGAAACTGATTTTGACCTGGATACATTCGCACTCTCTCAGGAAAATGACGGGACGTGGCAGGTATCGGTAACAGGGAAAGAACTTCACCAGTCTTCTTCGTATAACGACTATTCAAAACCCGAAATGACTGATAACAGTCCGAGTTATGAATATCTCCTTTCATATGATAAAAAACAGAAAAAGTGGATTTTCGAAGATACAGAATCAACATTCGAATCTGCCGGTTCAAATGTAAAGAAAATCAAAAATGATAAACCGGAGACATACACATCCGCCTGGGCAGGCTCGAAAAACAAAAACAGTGAAAGCTCTGCAAGCGGTGATGTTACAGATGAACAAGTAACATTATTTATGGGCAGTTATCTGCAAAGTCAGGCAGATGCCGTCAATCAAAGTAATTTCTCACTGATGGCAGACAGCCTTGAAAAAGGCAGTTCCCTTTATTCCGACCAGCAGCATCTCGTAACGAAATTAAATAAAGAGGGGACAACAGAAGACTTTAATAACTATAAAGTGAAAAGCTGGAGTCAAAATGGATCAGCGATTACGATTAAGACGTATGAAGAATTCTATATCACAAAATCAGGCGGCAGTCCAAAGCTTAGAACATATAACTGGACCTATACCGGTACAGTGAAGGACGGAAGAATTTATTTAACATCGATTCAATAAAAAACACCCCTATCACCAGCAGGTGATGGGGGTTGTTTTTTAAAAGAACATATAACGGAAAATCTCTTTAATATAGTGTTCGATAATAAGCTGAAATGTAACGCAGGTGATCAGATAAATCACAATCGTTGAGTAAATCATATCAACCTTTCCTTTATATGAATGCTGGTAACTGCTCAGCATTGCAGGAGGAATGGCAAAGAATGCACCGATTAAACCAACGGCTAACACGGTGAAGCAAATGTCTGTTTGTAATAAAAACAATAAAAGGGCAAGAATCAAAATAGCTGTAAACGGAATGAGAAACGCACCAAATCTGGAAAATGAATCTTTAAAAGATACTTGGTTTCCCGCGAGTTTCAAGGCGAAAAAGAGCAGTGCATGCAAACCGAAAATAAACAGGGCAAAGTAAATGGTTGGCTCTAAAAAGACTGCTGTAAAGCTTACGCTTCCGGGACCGTCTGAAAAAAGAGTATAAAACATCAAAGGGGTCAGCAAACTGAATAGAACCATCGTAATAACCGCGCTGATCAGCTGTTCTCCGCCTGTTGTTTTACATTCCTGATAAGGGCGTTTCAGGACGGCCAGGACAAAAGAACCGAACTGCTTTGCCGCTTGTTTTGCAGCGGCTCCAGTTTGAACTGCCTGCTGCTGGCCTGATTGACCAGGGAGCGGCGATCCGCATTTCTCACAAAACTTTCCGCCATCTGTTTGATGGCCGCATTGAGGACAATACATAAAATAACTCCTTTATCTGTAATATAGGGAAAATAGACTAATAGTTTTATTATAAAAGAAAAAAGTTGTAAAGTAACCAATATTCATACAAAAATACCACACAAAAAAAGACACGAGCCTAATACCAGCTGTGTCTTTTTTTATGTTAGTTATTCATATATTTCTCAAATACATCTCCAAAATCCTTAATATGATACTGCGAGCGAACGGATGTCAGCCATCTGAATCCGAATTCAGTCAGCTCTTTATATTGTGTTTCAATATTGACGTGTTCGGGGCGGGTATGGTGAAGAATCGTCACGGCTTTATCCAAGCTTTGTTCCGCTTGATTGATTAAAATATCATTTTCATAGGTTGTTTCAGCGATGCGAAGCAGTGCTTTATAAAGGTCTTTTAACTTTTCAATTTGGTCTTTGTGCACATCGATGTCGAATTGTTCACCGCCCAGCTTGAACTTAATCTCAACATCCAAATCGACTTTTCCGGCAGTTTCCAGAAAAACATCAGAGATTTTATATTGCGAATAAGGATAGCGTTTCAACGTTCGTTTTGAGGAAGTGGCGCGTGCGCCGTCTACATGGATCAGAGCCAGATTCGTAAAGCAGTATTCGTCTGCTTTCGTTTTAATCAAGAAATAAATTTTTTCATTGTCTTCATGCATGACATAGTCATCAGAATCTGTTTTGTCATAATCCTGAGGTTCGATAATTTTTCCGATATCAGATAAGCCCAGTGCATCTGCTGCAATTTTTTTGAACATCTGTATACGTCCTTCCTATTCCATTTGTCACTTCATTGTAGCATGGAGCGTTTCTGACAGGCTATAAACGTTTATCAAGAAATCGCCTTCTGCTACAAGGGTGGAGAATATTTCTTTTTTCCTATGCAGACACTGATAAAATCCTAAAACCGAATTTTAAAATTTTATTAACAAAAGAAAGCAGTTCCCCTACTTCAGGGAACTGCTTTCTTTCGTTCTAGGCACGTATTGAAAGACTTCCTCACTCTCAAAGAATTCAATCAATCTGTTCAGCCAGTCATAGTAATGGAGCCATTCTCTTAATTCATTCAGCAACTGATTGACTTTCTCTTCCGCTTCCGGGGTTAGCCCGTCCCTTTGTAAAAGATCAGTCAGCTCCCGGTTTAATTTTTTATACAGCACTTTGTTTTTGCTTACGACCTTTGTCCAGTTCGCCGCAAATAAAGAAATGAAGGTTTGATAATAATCCTGCTCGACGTCATATAGGTCTTTTCGTACGCCTTTTTCAAACACCTTTTCGGCAATATTGGCATCGATCATTTCGCGGACAACTTGGCTCATCCGTGTTTTGCTCATGCCTGTTGCCTCCGAGAGCTCGCTTAAGGTCATCGGTTTTCGATTCATATAGATAATTCCAAGCACACGCCCGACAGTTGAAGGCATTCCAAACGTATGCATATTTTCGGCAATCTTCTCAATGAGATGCTCTTCAGCATGTTCAATGATGTCGAGAACAGTTTTTTCCACAGCTGATCATCCCTTCAAATGGCAATTGATGGTGTCAATATAACATATTTCTGCCAGCTGTTGAAAATAGCTGAATACAGAGGAAGAGGGAGGGATCCGGCGTAATTGTAAGAACACCCTCTCCGTCTTGGTCATAACAATAAATAATCTGTAAATAACATATAATTTCAACACATTGTAAACTTTTTATTTTACAAAGTTCAAACTATAATAAATAAAGATTATACTTTTCAGAAAATTTAAAGGAAACCTGCGGAGGTGCACGGATTGCTGAAATTGGAACAAGTATCAAAAGTATATAAAGGCGGCAAAAAAGCTGTGAGCAGCATTGATTTAGATATTGCCAAGGGCGAATTTATCTGTTTTATCGGCCCGAGCGGCTGCGGAAAAACGACGACGATGAAAATGATTAATAGATTGATTGAACCATCGTCAGGAAAGATCTTTATTGACGGAGAAAATATTATGGAACAGGATCCGGTTGAGCTGAGGAGAAAAATCGGTTATGTGATTCAGCAGATTGGTTTGTTCCCCCATATGACCATCCAGCAGAACATCTCACTCGTACCGAAACTGCTGAAATGGCCTGAGGAAAAACGGAAAGAACGGGCGAGAGAGCTGTTAAAGCTAGTCGATATGGGCCCGGAATATTTAGACCGTTATCCCCATGAGCTCAGCGGCGGTCAGCAGCAAAGAATCGGTGTGCTGCGCGCACTGGCTGCGGAACCCCCACTCATTTTGATGGATGAACCGTTCGGAGCGCTTGATCCGATTACGCGTGATTCCCTTCAGGAAGAATTCAAAAAACTGCAGAGAACCTTAAACAAAACGATTGTGTTTGTAACCCACGATATGGATGAAGCGATTAAGCTTGCTGACCGGATCGTGATTTTAAAAGCGGGAGAAATCGTTCAAGTCGGCACACCTGATGAGATTCTCCGGAACCCGGCAAATGAATTTGTTGAAGAATTTATCGGGAAAGAACGCCTGATCCAGTCAAGGCCGGATATCGAGCGGGTTGAGCAAATGATGAACAGAACGCCAGTGACGGTGTCAGCGGACAAAACGCTTTCCCAGGCGATCCAGCTAATGAGAGAAAAACGTGTCGATTCACTGCTCGTTGTAGACCGGCAAAATGTGCTGAAGGGCTATGTTGATGTGGAAATGATCGATCAAAACCGCAAAAAAGCGAGCGTCGTTGGCGATGTATACCGCTCCGATATATATACCGTGCAAAAAGGGGCGCTTCTTCGCGATACGGTCCGAAAAATCTTGAAGCAGGGCATCAAGTATGTTCCTGTGGTGGATGAGGAGAACCATTTAGCAGGAATTGTGACGAGAGCAAGCCTTGTTGATATCGTATACGATTCCATATGGGGCGAGGAAGACCAGCTCATGACGATCTGACCAGGGGAGGAGCTCTATTAGGATGAATCAAATGATGACTTTTTTGCAAACGAACGGCGGAGAGCTGTTGTATAAAACAGGAGAACATTTATATATTTCACTCATTGCCGTTGTATTGGGCATTATCGTTGCAGTGCCGCTCGGTGTTGCTCTCACTAGAATGAAAAAAGGTGCAGGCACGGTTATAGGCGTGGTCAACATTGTGCAAACCCTGCCGAGTCTGGCGATTTTAGCCTTTTTTATTCCGCTTCTCGGCGTAGGAAAAGTGCCTGCGATTGTCGCTTTATTTTTCTATTCGGTGCTGCCGATCCTGCGCAATACGTATACCGGTATCAAAGGTGTCAACAAAAATCTGCTGGAATCGGGAAAAGGGATCGGTATGACCGGATGGGAGCAGATTCGGCTCGTCGAAATCCCGCTGGCGATTCCGATCATTATGGCGGGAATCCGCACGTCAACGATCTATTTAATCGGCTGGGCGACACTTGCCTCTTTTATCGGGGGCGGCGGTCTCGGTGATTACATTTTTATCGGCTTGAACCTGTATCAGCCTGAATATATTATTGGCGGCGCCGTGCCGGTCACGATCCTGGCGATTATTATTGATTATGTGCTGGCCGTGACAGAACGAAAGGTGACGCCGAAAGGATTGCAAGGGATGAAGGAAGTTTCGTAAGGAGTTGGCTCTGTTGAAAACAAAAAAAATCAAATGGCTCGGCGCTCTCGCCTTTGTCCTGCTGCTGAGCGGCTGTTCTCTGCCGGGACTTGGCGGCGCTTCAGACGATACGATCAAAATCGGGGCGCAAAGCATGACAGAATCAGAAATTTTAGCGAATATGATGGCGCAGCTTATTGAACATGATACAGATTTGAATACCGCTTTAGTCAAAAACCTCGGGTCAAACTATGTTCAGCACCAAGCGATGCTCGGCGGTGACATTGATATTTCTGCCACGCGCTATTCCGGGACGGATTTAACAAGCACCCTCGGCAAGGAAGCGGAGAAAGATCCGAAAAAAGCGCTGAAGATTGTGCAGAATGAATTTGAAAAGCGCTTTGCTTATAAATGGTTTGATTCCTACGGATTTGATAACACATATGCCTTTACCGTGACAAAAAAGTTTGCGGAAAAGGAGCATATCAGCAGCGTGTCTGACCTGAAGAAAAACGCTTCCCAATATAAACTGGGCGTCGACAATGCCTGGCTGAAACGGAAAGGCGACGGGTATAAAGGCTTTGTCAGCACGTACGGATTTGAGTTCGGCACAACCTATCCGATGCAGATCGGGCTTGTCTATGACGCAGTCAAAAACGGGAAAATGGACGCTGTTCTGGCTTATTCAACAGACGGACGGATTAAAGCCTATGATCTGAAAATCTTAAAAGACGATAAACGTTTTTTCCCGCCGTATGACTGTTCACCGGTGATTCCGGAAAAGGTGCTTAAGGAGCATCCGGAGCTTGAAGGCGTTATCAATAAGCTGATTGGGCAAATCGATACGGAAACGATGCAGGAGCTTAACTATGAGGTGGATGGCAAGCTGAAGGAGCCGTCTGTCGTAGCAAAGGAATTTTTAGAGAAACATCATTATTTTGATTAAGAAAAGAGGCAGATTATATGGAAGTACTACAGCAGCTAGGCACTTACTATTCGCAAAACGGCGGTTACGTGCTGCAGGAGTTTTACCGCCATTTTCTGATGTCGGTGTACGGCGTTTTGTTTGCCGCCATTGTTGGGATTCCGCTCGGCATCCTGATAGCCAGGTACAGAACATTAAGCGGATGGATTTTTGCGGTGACGAACGTCATTCAGACCATCCCGGCCCTCGCCATGCTCGCCGTGCTGATGCTTGTCATGGGGCTGGGCGCTAATACGGTGATATTGTCATTATTTCTGTATTCTCTTCTGCCGATTATCAGAAATACGTATACAGGCATTATCAGCATTGAACACGCCTATCTTGAATCCGGAAAAGCGATGGGAATGACAAAATTTCAAGTCCTTCGCATGGTAGAGCTTCCGCTTGCGCTTTCTGTCATTATGGCCGGCCTCCGCACCGCGCTTGTCATCGCTATTGGCATTACGGCCATCGGGACATTTGTCGGTGCAGGCGGTCTCGGAGATATTATCGTCAGAGGATCAAACGCAACAAACGGAACCGCGATTATATTAGCAGGCGCAATCCCCACGGCTCTGATGGCGGTGATAGCCGATTTGGTCATGGGCTGGCTTGAGCGCGCGTTAAGCCCGATTAAAAAGAAAAAGAAGAAAAACCTGGCCGGCGCCGCATAAGAAAAAACGCCTTGTGAATGACAGGGCGTTTTTTTACGGCTTCGGCACATATTTAAAAATCTCTTCGCTCTCAAAAAACTCAATCAAACGCCCGAGCCAATTATAATAATCGAGCCATTCCTTTAGTTCCTTCAGCAGCTCATTCACTTTTTCTTCCGCTTCAGGGGTAAGCTCCTCATCCAAGACGCTGAGCAGCTCCCGGTTGAGTTTTTTATGCATCATTTTGTTTTTGCTGACGACTTTGCTCCAAGTGGCTGAAAACAGCGTGATAAACGTTTGGTAGTAATCCTGCTCAACCTCATATAAATCTTTTCGCACGCCCTTTTCGAACACTTTCTCGGCGATGTTGGCATCAAGCATTTCCCGCACAACCTGGCTCATGCGTGTTTTGCTCATGCCGGTCGCTTCAGATAATTCGGCCAGCGTCATCGGTTTTCGATTCATATAAATAATGCCCAGCACACGTCCGACGGTAGAGGGCATTCCAAATGCATGCATGTTTTCCGCGATTCTTTCTATTAAATGGTCCTCGGCTTGTTCAATGATCGTTATCGGATCTTTCTCCAACGGTTTCAATCCTTTCAGCTAACAATTCCGATGTCAATATACCACATTTTTGATGCGGCGGAAATGCCGCATCAAGAGAATTTGGCAGGAAATTGGAGCAATAAGGAGATCATTACAGGTCAATGCGGGTAAATCAGCGTTTATACATACTTTATAAATAATATGAACAAATTGTAAACTTTTTATTTTATAAACTTTATTCTATAATGGGAACCATTCAATTGTCTGAAAAATTAAATATGAACTGAACGAATTGAATAAACTTAACTTTGGAGGTGCGATGTTTGCTGACATTAGAAAATGTCTCGAAAACATACAAAGGCGGCAAAAAAGCCGTGAACAACGTGAATCTTAAGATTGCAAAAGGTGAATTTATCTGTTTTATCGGCCCGAGCGGCTGCGGAAAAACAACAACAATGAAAATGATTAACCGATTAATTGAGCCTTCTGCCGGCAAGATTTTCATTGACGGCGAAAACATCATGGAACAGGACCCGGTAGAGCTTAGGCGTAAGATCGGCTATGTCATTCAGCAGATCGGCCTGTTTCCGCATATGACTATTCAGCAGAACATCTCACTTGTCCCTAAGCTGTTGAAATGGCCGGAGCAGCAGCGAAAAGAGCGGGCGCGTGAGCTTCTAAAATTGGTCGATATGGGGCCAGAATATTTAGACCGTTACCCTCATGAATTAAGCGGGGGGCAGCAGCAGCGAATAGGTGTATTACGGGCACTTGCCGCGGAGCCGCCGCTTATCTTAATGGATGAACCGTTTGGGGCACTCGACCCGATTACGAGGGATTCCCTTCAGGAAGAATTTAAAAAACTGCAAAAAACCTTACATAAAACCATCGTATTTGTTACCCACGATATGGATGAAGCGATTAAACTGGCAGACCGGATTGTGATTTTAAAAGCGGGAGAAATCGTTCAAGTCGGAACGCCCGATGATATTTTGAGAAATCCGGCAGACGAATTTGTTGAGGAATTTATCGGCAAGGAGCGGCTGATTCAGTCATCCAGCCCGGATGTGGAACGGGTTAACCAGATTATGAACACACAGCCTGTGACGATCACCGCGGATAAAACGCTTTCTGAAGCGATTCAGCTAATGAGGCAGGAGCGTGTCGATTCACTGCTTGTCGTCGATGACGGGCACGTTCTGCAAGGCTATGTGGATGTTGAAATCATTGATCAATGCCGGAAAAAAGCCAATCTCGTAGGAGAGGTTTTACATGAAGATATTTACACAGTATTGGGCGGCACACTGCTGCGAGACACGGTCCGCAAAATTTTAAAACGGGGTGTTAAATACGTCCCTGTTGTGGATGAAAACCGGCGCTTAATCGGAATTGTGACGAGAGCGAGTCTGGTCGACATTGTATATGACTCTCTCTGGGGAGAAGAAAAGCAGCTCGCGGTATTGTCATAGGGAGGAGATAAGTTGTGAATCATATTGTTCAATTTTTGCAAACCAACGGGGGCGAGCTCCTTTATAAAACATATGAGCATATCACGATATCGCTCATTGCTGTTATTTTAGGCGTACTCGTTGCCGTACCCCTCGGAGTTGTGCTTACTAGAATGAAGAAGGGCGCCGGCACCATTATCGGCATCGTCAATATCATTCAAACGCTGCCGAGTCTGGCGATTCTCGCCTTCTTTATTCCGCTCTTGGGTGTCGGGAAGGTTCCAGCGATCGCGGCTTTGTTTTTCTATTCTGTATTACCGATCCTCCGCAACACGTATACCGGCATTCGCGGCGTCAACAAAAATCTACTTGAGTCTGGCAAAGGCATCGGAATGACACCGGCTGAACAAGTCCGCCTGGTGGAGCTGCCGCTTGCCGCGCCTGTGATCATGGCGGGAATCAGAACATCGACGATTTACTTAATCGGCTGGGCAACGCTCGCTTCCTTTATTGGAGGCGGCGGTTTGGGTGATTACATTTTTATCGGACTGAATTTATATCAGCCGGAATATATCATCGGGGGCGCGGTGCCCGTCACGATATTGGCAATTGTAATAGATTACGTGCTGGCAGTGAGTGAACGAAAACTGACACCTGCCGGCATGCAGAGATTGAAGGAAGTTTCATAAGGAGGAGGCTCATGAAAAGAAAATATCTCAAATGGATGATCGGGTTAACGCTAGCAGCAATGCTGACACTGAGCGGCTGTTCACTTCCGGGTCTCAGCGCTGCTTCAGACCAGACCATTAAAATCGGCGCGCAAAGCATGAGCGAATCAGAAATCATCGCCAGCATGCTTGGGCAGCTGATCGAACATCATACTGATCTCAAAACAACAACCATTAAAAATCTCGGCTCCAACGCGGTGCAGCAGCAGGCCTTAATGAACGGGGAAATCGACATTGCGGCCACAAGATATACCGGCGATGCGCTGACAGGAACGCTGAGAATGGAACCTGAGAAAGATCCGGACAAAGCGCTGGCGCTGACACAGCGGGAGTTTAAAAAAAGATACGATTTAAAATGGTATGACTCCTACGGGTTTGATAATACATATGCCTTTACGGTCAGCAAGGAACTGGCCGATCAATATCATTTAGAAAACGTATCAGACGTTAAAAAATGGGCGCCGCAATTAAAGCTCGGTGTCGATAACTATTGGATGAAGCTCAAGGGAAACGGCTATAAAGACTTTACGAAAACCTACGGCATGACATTCGGCGGCACGTATCCAATGCAGATCGGGCTTGTGTATGACGCGGTGAAGAGCGGAAAAATGGACATTGTGCTTGCGTATTCGACTGATGGAAGAATCAAGTCCTATGGTCTTAAAATGCTAAAGGATGATAAGCAATTTTTCCCGCCGTACGACTGCTCTCCTGTTGTTCCGGAACAAGTGCTCAAAGAACATCCTGAGCTTGAAGGCGTCATTCAGAAAATGATCGGGAAAATCGACACAGCCACAATGCAGGAGCTCAACTATGAAGTCGACGGCAATTTAAAAGAGCCTTCTGTCGTTGCCAAGGAATATTTAGAAAAGCATCATTACTTCGTATCATGAAAGGGGGAAGAAACCAATGGACGTGCTTGAACAGGTCATGACGTATTATGCGCAGAACGGCAGCTACGTCATGGAAGAATTCGGCCGGCACTTTCTCATGTCGGCTTACGGCGTTTTGTTTGCCGCTGTCGTCGGGGTTCCGGTCGGAATCCTCATTGCGCATTTTCGCCGTTTGTCAGCCTGGGTGTTCGCCGTAACAAACGTTATTCAAACAATCCCGGCGCTCGCCATGCTGGCCGTCTTGATGCTTGTCATGGGGCTCGGCGCAAACACGGTGATTGTATCATTATTTCTGTATTCCCTTCTGCCGATTATCCGAAACACGTACACAGGCATTGTCAGCATTGAACATGCCTACTTAGAATCGGGAAAAGCAATGGGCATGACGAAATTCCAAGTTCTCCGGATGGTTGAGCTTCCACTCGCGCTTTCTGTCATTATGGCAGGACTTCGCACCGCCCTCGTCATTGCCATCGGGATTACAGCGATCGGAACATTTGTCGGAGCCGGCGGCCTTGGAGATATGATCGTCCGCGGCTCAAACGCGACAAACGGAACAGCGATTATTCTCGCCGGCGCGATACCGACTGCGGTGATGGCGGTTGCAGCTGATTTGCTCATGGCCTGGCTGGAGCGGGCATTAAGTCCGGTAAAGAAAAAACGAACCAGAGCGAAACGCGTTCAAACAGCTGCATAGAATAGAAAAAGAGGCTTGGATGACTCCAGCCTCTTTTTTTTCTTTAGATTGTAAACTGATCCATCTTCTCATTAAGCTCCTTCGCCAGCTTCTCAAGCTCTTTAGCATTCTGGAGCACTTGATCCATGGAATGGGCGGACTGCTCGGTAATCGAAAATGTTTCTTCAATGCCGGCAGCCGACTCTTCAGATACAGAAGCGATATTTTCAATCGATTGATTGATGGTAATCGATTGGTTTGTTAACTGCTTCAGGCCATCCGTAACTTCCTTAATGCTGTCTGCAACGTGAGTGACCGATTGTCTGATATGCTGCATAGCTTGTCCGGTGTCTGTCAGGTTTTCTGTTCCTTTTTCGACTTCTGTAAAGCTGCTTTCTAAGTACCCAATGACAGTGTGGATTTCCTGCTGTGTCCCGTTGACAATCCGGGTAATATCCTGGACGGAATCAGAAACGCCGTCAGCCAGCTTTCTGACCTCCTCTGCCACAACGGCGAAGCCTTTGCCGCTTTCTCCTGCGCGGGCAGCTTCAATCGCGGCGTTAAGTGACAGCAAATTCGTTTGCTCGGCAATGCCGTTGATAACCTGAACGAGCTTGTTGATATCCTGAGAATGCTGTTCCAGTGACCTCACTTTATGCACGGCCTCCTGAACGATATGATGGATGGTTTTCATTTGCTGTAATGATGTATCCATATTTTCGTTTCCGCTTACCGCGAGTTCGAGGACGTTTTGAGACGTATCGCTGATGGTGATGCCGCGATTATAGGCTTTATCAATGCTTTCGGTGAACTCATTCATCGATTCGGCAATCGTCACGGCGTCTTGGGCCTGCTGTTCGGAGCCCTCAGCCATTTCGTTCATTGTCTCGGTAATATGTTTGCTGCCGGATCTTGTTTCATTTGTTGCGGTTGCCAGCACTTGTGAAGAAGAAAGAACCCGGCTTGATATTTCTTTGGAGTATCCGACAATATCTCTCAGATTGCCTACCATTTTTTGCAGCGCTTCGTTCAGATCGCCCAGCTCGTCTTTTGAGTTGAGCGCCTCCATGTCATTCGACAGATCTCCCTCGGCAATATGATTGGCAGACTCCTTCATGCGAATGATAGGCTTTACAATGTTTCGCGTGATATAAAGCCAGATGAAAATACTGATAATGATCGATGCTGCCAGAAGCAAAGCAGTGTAAATGAGCCCTTTATGGTATACGTCCTTCGTTTCTTTTACCGCTGTGTTGCTGCCTTCTTTATTAAAGTCAACGAGCTGAGTGACTGATTTTTTCATATCCTCAAATCTGGCCTCAGTCTGCACCAATAAACCTCTTGCTTTGTCCATGTCATTCGTGCGGCCGCTTTCTATAATTTGCGCATGAATATCAGTATAGGTGTTTACTTCAGTTTGAAGCTGCTCAAACAGTTTCTGTTCTTTGTCATTGGAAATCGTTTTTTCGTAGCTATCAAGCTTTTGATTGATGTCTTCAAGGATCTGATTCATGTCTTGTTCAAGCGTATCCATTTTGCTTTTGTCTGTGAAAATCAGAAAATCCTTTTCTTTAGAAGACAGATGCTCGGTCAAATAATTAATCGAAGTAATTTCTTTGATGCCGTCAATCCATTTTGTGTTGATTTCATCTGTCTTTTGAATGATGTGCTGCATATTAAAAGCGCCTATTCCGCCTATAAGTAAATTGATCAGGATCAGTGTCAAAAATACCAGGCTGAATTTGCGGGAAATCGTCAGTCGCATATAGTGGTCTCCTTTAGAAACGTAATGTGTGGATGTACTATATATCGGCTGAGAAATCGTTTTTTCACTGGAAAATAAAAAAACGGCTCCTTTTCTCGTCTTTGAGATCAGAACCGTTTTAGTAATTAGTCAAGAAAGGAAGGGTCAATCCAATCCGTTGCCCATTTTGAAATCTCACCCAAAATGGGGGCTAGCGCCTTTCCTTTATCGGTCAATGAATATTCGATGCGAACCGGAGTTTCCGGGATGACATCCCGCTTCACCACTCCTTCAAGCTCAAGTTCTTTCAGCCGTTCTGACAGAACTCTGCCGCTTAGATTTGGAAGTGCTGCTTCAATTTCGCTAAATCGCTGCGACCCGTTCAAGAGCTGAAATACGATCAAAGCGACCCAGCGTTTACTCAAGATGTCGACTGCTTTTTCAAATCTAGGACACATTTCTGATTGGTTCATACTTTTCACCTCGTCTGTCACTATTATAACGCAAATAATGAGGGAAGGTATGCAAGCGTGATTGATAAAATGCAGAAAGAGAAGCAGGGGATTATGAAGAAGAGGCGCGTTTTTTCGCTTCCGAGGCTAAAAAATCGAAGTATTTGCTGAGATTTTCAATATCCTGCTTTGAGAGATGTTCCCATTTTTTACTGTTGAAAATCGGAAGGTGCTCCGCTCCGCGAGTGACTGCAGTCTGGTAAATGTCATAAATGGACTGATAGCTTTCCGAAGCCTCGCGGATTTCTTCTGGAAAGGCTTGAATATGACCAGCGGCAGCCATCAGGTTTTCGTAGGGCACTTTCAGTACAGCCGCCAGTTTTTTGATAGTGGCAGGTTTTGGCGTGCCCCGCTTGCCGTTTTCAATTTTTGAAATGGTGGCCGAGCTGATGCCTGAGTACACCGCAAGCTGATTCACTGTCAGTTTGCGGGCGCGGCGCAGCTCCCGTAATTGCTGTCCGAACGGTGACATGGTGATCGCCTCGCATTCCTATCAAGAGTTAGTCATCAGCAGACCGTTTTTTGGCTTCGTCTGATATAAACGAAAAATAATGATCCAGCATGAGCAAATCCTCTTTATTGAGATATTGCCACTTTTCGTTCTCAAGAAGAGCAAGGTTTTTCAGGTCATAGGCCTCTGCTTTTTCAAGCAGCTTGCACTTCGTTTCATAAGGAGCTCTGTCTTCATGTACTTCTTCGATGTAACCAGCCTTATACATAAGCCCTTCGTAAGGAATTTTTAAGGCTTCCGCCAGTTTTTTGATGGTGGCAGGTTTGGGAACGCCCCGTTTGCCGTTTTCGATTCTGGAGATGCCGGCCGCGCTTACGCCAGAATAAGTCGCCAGCTGGTTGACTGTTAACTTTCTCTCTTCGCGCAATGCCCGCAATTGTTCGCCAAAGCTTTCCATATGTCTCACCCCGTCCCTCACTGTTACTCATATTTTAGTATGTTTATTGACTAAAGGGAATAGGTAGGCTGGAAATGTATTGACAAAAGTTAACATAAGCCGTAATGTAAAAGTATAGAAAAAAGTTTTTTCAGGAACGGAAGGTGAGGAAAGTGCCAGTAGAAAAGATACAGATTAGACGTGATTATGTCTTGCAGTATATGGTCAATAACGATTATTCGCTTAATCAGCTTGCGCTGGAAATCGGAGTCTCACCCGCCACACTGAGCCGCGTGCTGAATGGAGAAAGACGGCCGGGGCAGCTTGTGATCGGTAAAATGCTTCACTATTTTAATTTGAAATTTGAGGATCTTTTTTACTATGACTTTATTGACAAAAGTCAATAAAGCGACAAAAAACGCAAGGAAGCCAAGCGTTTTCTATTCCTATGAATGATGTGTCAGCACAAACCCTGTCACCAGTTCGTTGCATGTTTTCCATTGTTTTGTCGGCAGCTGATGCCCCTGATATTCCAATCTGAAAAATTCGGCATGGCTGCAAGCTTTGCGGTAATAGCCTGAGGCTGGGAAGGTCCAGTCCCGCAGGCCGCCATACATAAACAGCATGGGCATGTGTATATGGGGCAGCTGTTCAATGCAGTTGTAGCGGAGCGAATCCTGATAATATTGATGCCAATGGGCAAGGTCTGCTTTTTTCATATGGCCTGTTAATAGGTTTTGAAGTTCTTTGTTTTTTGTATGGCTGACGGCGAGGATTTTTATGAGCAAACCGGCGTTTTTCTCAAGCAGATACATCCCCGTCTTGTGTATCTTCTCTCCGATTACGTTATGGACAGCCGGGTAAGCGCCGGTGAGAACAAGATGTGACACTTTGTCCGGGCGGGTAAAGCCGATATGCTGGGCGATTAAGCCACCGGCGGAATATCCGAATAACACAGCCTTATTAATGTGCAGAGCGTCCATGAATTGCACGATCTCATCTGCGTAATAAGAAATAGAGGCGGGCTGATCCGCGTGATCACTGTCGCCGTGGCCGCTTAAATCGGGAAAAATCACCCTGAAATGCTTGGAGAGAAGGCGCTGATAATAAAAGACCATACGTCCCATGCCCGGCGGGTGGATAAAAATGATAGGCATTCCCTGTCCATATTCCTCATAATAAAGATGTTTTCTGCTGGCTATGCTGATAAGGGGCATCGTTTTTCTCCTTTTGACCTTTTCATATGAATAGGGTAACCAAGATAAAACGTCTTATCCGGCCCTTTTGGCGTCTGATACAGCGTGACATGCCAACCCTTTTCATGTAAAATAGAAGTAATGTAGGCCAGTGAGTCTGGAGGTGTAAGGGATGCACGCGGTTTTGATTACCTTATTGGTTATCGTCAGCATTGCACTTATTATTGTCGTTTTGCTTCAATCCAGTAAAAGCGCCGGATTATCTGGTGCGATTTCAGGCGGAGCGGAGCAGCTCTTCGGGAAACAAAAAGCAAGAGGTCTTGATTTGATTTTGCACCGCATCACGGTAGTGCTGGCAGTCTTGTTTTTCGTGTTAACGATTGCGCTTGCTTATATCCTATAGGGCAATGTTTGTATAAGGTCTGATGTGAAGTCAGGCCTTTTTCTCGTTTCTGGCTGATATTCAGAGCGTTTTTTTCTAATCAAACTGTGGAAAACTAAAATGATCGTGCAGATAGAAAGGGAGACATGAGCATGAAAGTTGTGACACCAAAACCATTTACATTTAAAGGCGGAGACAAAGCGGTGCTTTTGCTGCACGGCTTTACAGGAAATACAGCGGACGTACGAATGCTGGGACGTTATTTGAATGAACGGGGCTATACATGCCACGCGCCTCAATATGAAGGACACGGCGTTCCCCCTGAAGAACTTGTACATACAGGGCCTGAAGACTGGTGGAAAAACGTGATGGATGGCTATGAATACTTAAAATCTGAAGGCTATGAGAGCATTGCTGCCTGCGGACTGTCGCTTGGCGGGGTTTTTTCGCTGAAATTGGGTTACACTGTACCCATAAAGGGAATTGTCCCAATGTGCGCGCCAATGCATATTAAGAGTGAAGAGGTCATGTATCAGGGCGTTCTTTCATACGCTCGCAATTACAAAAAGTTCGAGGGGAAAAGCCCGGAGCAAATTGAAGAGGAAATGAAGGAATTCGAAAAAACGCCGATGAACACCCTCAAGGCGCTGCAAGACTTAATTGCCGATGTTCGAAACAATGTCGATATGATTTATTCACCGACATTTGTGGTGCAGGCCCGTCATGATCACATGATTAATACAGAAAGCGCAAATATTATTTACAACGAAGTGGAAACTGATGAGAAACAGCTGAAATGGTACGAGGAATCAGGCCATGTCATTACGCTCGACAAAGAACGTGACCTCGTCCATCAGGATGTGTATGAATTTTTAGAGAAGCTCGATTGGTAATCAACAGGAGGTCGGATAATGGAAAAAGAAGCATTTATGGATAAGCTTCTCTCGTTTATGAAGGAAGAGGCGTATAAGCCTCTGACCGTTCAGGAACTTGAGGAGATGTTAAATATTACGGAAGCCGAGGAGTTTAAAGAGCTCGTCAAAGCGTTAGTCACTTTGGAAGACAAAGGGCTTATCGTACGGACGAGAAGCGACCGCTACGGCATTCCGGAGAAGATGAATTTAATAAAAGGAAAGATTTCAGCACATGCAAAAGGATTCGCCTTTTTGCTGCCTGAGGATACGTCATTAAGCGATGTGTTTATTCCGCCTACTGAGCTGAATACGGCAATGAACGGCGATATCGTCATGGTTCGGCTGAATTCACAGTCAAGCGGCTCAAGACAGGAAGGGACCGTCATCCGCATTTTAGAAAGAGCGATTCAGCGGGTTGTCGGTACGTATACAGAAACAAGAAACTTCGGCTTTGTCATTCCGGACGACAAAAAAATCACGAGTGACATCTTTATCCCGAAAAATGGGAAAAACGGAGCGGCGGAAGGGCACAAGGTTGTTGTCAAGCTGACGAGCTATCCTGAAGGCCGCATGAACGCAGAGGGCGAGATTGAAACCATTCTCGGCCATAAAAATGATCCGGGCATTGATATTTTATCGGTCATTCATAAGCACGGCCTGCCGGGAGAATTTCCTGCTGACGCAATGGAACAGGCATCAAGTACGCCTGACACAATTGACGAAAAAGACCTGAAAGACCGCCGTGATCTCCGTGATCAGGTGATTGTCACCATTGATGGTGCGGACGCGAAGGATTTGGATGATGCAGTTACCGTGACGAAGCTTGATGACGGAAGCTACAAGCTTGGCGTTCACATTGCTGATGTCAGCCATTACGTAACCGAAAACTCGCCGATTGACAAAGAAGCGCTCGAAAGAGGGACGAGTGTGTATTTGGTTGACCGAGTCATCCCTATGATTCCGCACAGACTGTCAAACGGCATCTGTTCCTTAAATCCAAAGGTTGACCGCCTGACACTTTCTTGTGAAATGACAATTAACAGTCAGGGACAGGTAACGGAGCACCAAATCTTCCAAAGTGTCATCAAAACAACGGAAAGAATGACTTATTCAGATGTGAATAAAATTCTTGTTGACGATGACGAAGAGCTGAAACAAAAATACGAGCCTCTCGTTCCGATGTTTAAAGATATGGAGCGCCTGGCAGAAATTCTGCGCGATAAGCGGATGAACCGCGGCGCCGTTGATTTTGATTTCAAGGAAGCGAAAGTGCTTGTCGATGACGAAGGCGCGGTTAAAGACGTTGTCATCAGAGAACGCTCTGTCGCCGAGAAACTGATTGAAGAATTTATGCTTGTGGCGAACGAAACGGTAGCGGAGCATTTCCATTGGATGAACGTACCGTTTATATACCGGATTCACGAAGAGCCGAATGCTGAAAAACTGCAAAAGTTTTTAGAGTTCGTGACGACATTTGGCTATGTGGTGAAAGGAACGGCAGGAAATATTCATCCGCGCGCGCTGCAAAGCATTCTGGACGCTGTGCGTGACAGACCTGAAGAAACAGTTATATCTACTGTCATGCTCCGTTCGATGAAACAGGCGAAATACGACCCGCAAAGCTTGGGGCATTTTGGTCTGTCAACGGAATTCTATACGCATTTCACATCACCGATTCGCCGTTATCCGGACTTAATCGTCCACCGTCTGATTAGAACGTACTTAATCAACGGCAAAGTCGATGAAGCGACACAGGAAAAGTGGGCTGAACGCCTGCCGGATATCGCCGAGCATACATCAACGATGGAGCGCCGTGCAGTTGACGCCGAGCGTGAAACGGATGATCTGAAAAAAGCGGAATACATGCTTGATAAAATCGGTGAAGAGTTTGACGGCATGATCAGTTCAGTGACAAACTTCGGAATGTTCGTCGAGCTGCCGAATACAATCGAAGGACTCGTCCACGTCAGCTTTATGACGGATGACTACTACCGATTTGACGAACAGCATTTTGCGATGATCGGCGAGCGGACAGGCAACGTCTTCCGCATTGGGGATGAAATCACAGTCAAGGTTGTCGATGTCAACAAAGACGAGCGCAATATCGACTTTGAAATCGTCGGCATGAAGGGCTCTCCGCGTCGTCCGAGAGAACTGGACAGCAGTCGGAGCAGAAAACGCGGAAAGCCTGCCAGAAAGCGCGTCCAAAGCACCAATACGCCTGTTTCTCCAGCTCCGTCTGAGGAAAAAGGGGAGTGGTTCACTAAGCCGAAGAAGAAAAAGAAAAAACGCGGCTTCCAAAACGCGCCGAAACAGAAACGGAAAAAGAAGAAATAGCAGCTCAACCAGCAAATAGGGCCGCAGCGCTCTATTTGCTTTCTTTCGGAAACAGCTTTTCATTGTAGCGGTACGTGACATTTGGTAAAATAGAGCGTATCGCAAAAGGTGGACAGTTTTTCCTTAGAGAGAGGAGGTTCTGGCATGCCAAAAGGGTCAGGAAAAGTATTATCTCAAAATAAGAAAGCCAATCACGATTATTTTATAGAAGAAACCTATGAAACAGGCATCGTTCTGCAAGGAACCGAAATCAAATCGATTCGCGCCGGCCGCGTAAACCTTAAGGATTCCTTTGCCAAAATCGAACGGGGAGAAGTGTTTCTTCACAATATGCACGTCAGCCCGTATGAGCAGGGAAACCGCTATAACCACGATCCGCTCCGGACGAGAAAGCTGTTAATGCATCGCAAGGAGATTAATAAGCTGATCGGGTTAACAAAGGAAAAAGGCTATTCCCTCGTTCCGCTGAAGCTGTATTTGAAAAACGGCTTTGCCAAAGTGCTTCTCGGCCTTGGAAAAGGGAAGAAGAACTATGACAAACGGGAAGACCTGAAGCGCAAGGACGCGAAGCGGGAAATCGAAAGAGCGTTCAGAGACAGTCAAAAAGGCTTCTAAAGGCATAGTGCTTGATTCAAAAATCAGGCCTGTGCTATACTGTGTTCACGATCAGATCATAATGCTTTTCATTTCAAGGATTTGACAATTGAAAAGAACCGTGATCGTGTTATAATAAGACTATAGCCAGTTTGAGTGAGAGCTTGATATTTTCTCCCGTATTTCCCTTATAACAGGGGGACGTTACGGATTCGACAGGGATGGATCGAGCTTGAGCTGCGAGCCGAGAGGCGATCTCGTAAACACGCACTTAAATATAACTGGCAAAACTAACAGTTTTAACCAAAACGTAGCATTAGCTGCCTAATAAGCGCAGCGAGCTCTTCCTGACATTGCCTATGTGTCTGTGAAGAGCACATCCAAGTAGGCTACGCTTGCGTTCCCGTCTGAGAACGTAAGAAGAGATGAACAGACTAGCTCTCGGAAGGCCCGCCCGCAGGCAAGAAGATGAGTGAAAACATAAATATGCAGGCTACGCTCGTAGACGCTTAAGTAATCGATGTTTCTGGACGTGGGTTCGACTCCCACCGTCTCCATACATACTTTGGGACCGCAGTGCTATCAAGGCTTCCGAAGCTTTCGAGGGCACTGCGGTAACATTTTGGCAATATTCTTATGTCCAATCTTTTGAGTGATTACCAAAGAATTGCACTTTTTATTGATCGAGTATGACGCATGTGAATGTATGAATTGATGGAGTGCTATTTTTTAACCCTTAATTCTTTCGTTATTTTAATTGTACTGGTTGCTATTGTATCCTAAAAAGAACCGAGAACCCTATAAGAAGAATTTACTGGCGCTGTGTTTCAGCGCTTTTTTATGTCTTTTAATTTCTCTATGACGTGTTAGGCATAAGGATAACGGCTGTATGGATAAAAAACAAAAGCAAAACTTGAATTTTTATTGAAATAATAAATCTTACTGAACATAAGCTTTTAACTGTCCCTATGTATGCACTTTTTTGCGTAAATCAAATAAAATAAAAAGGGGTAACAATCACCCCTTTTTATTTCTAATATAAACGCAAACTACCGTTCCAAGTTTGTCCAATTTTTGCTCCAATTGTGAAACCTTTTATGTCTACACCGAGAACCATAGCTCCAACTACTTTAATTTTTGCAGTGTCTTTAGTTGTTTTGGTTGTAGTGATGTTATAACTTTTTCCAGTTTGTTTCCACCAAGCTACGTTAAGACCAGTAACATAAGAGTTAATACCTGACACTTTAGTAAACTGAGGTTTTTTATTCACAAATTTATATTGATAATTAAACGCGATATTTTTCCAGCAAGCCATCCCTGTCATACCCCAACCTGTAAATGGAGCCCACCAATTGATAACATGTGAGTCACTTACTTGTGGTTTTATTAGGGGAGTATCTTCACTAACATTAATAGTCTCTTCAAACTCTTGGGGCTGTTGAGCATCTTTGATAAACTCTTCAAAATCCTGAATTGAGTCAAACTTCAAAAAATCCTTTTTAGATACACTTGAAAATTCTTCACTTGAGACATCCACTAATTCAAAACCAAGGTCCTTTTCTAATTTTTCCACCTGGTTCTTTGTTTCAGCAATTTCTTTTGTTGTGGATTCTGCGTTGGCTGAAGCAAAAGGAACCAAAGCCAAGCCAAGGGCAATGACTAAGACTAAAATCCTTTTCATACTTTCAACCTCCATTCAATTTAGTTCTTACAAACCAATTAAAACATATAAAAGTCCCGGGATCCATAAAAAACCAAAAGTTTTATATTTTTCAATAAATTTATTTATTTGGATATGTTATAATTGCCGGGTAACATATAAGGGGAAGGGAGTGATTGCATGAAAAATCGATTGAAAAAATACAAGTTAGGTTTGATAAGCTTTCTAGTTCCACTTATTTCGATTTTTGTAATACCCTATGAGAAGGTTTCAGAACTGGGGTATGCGCTCGGTTTCCCTATTCAATTTGTGATTTATCGTAGCTATGATGGATTTGTAGGAAATAGGTTTTTGTTATTTACTCCAACAGAATTTATAAAGACAGAGTTTAATGTGGTTAATTATTTAATCGCTGTTCTGATGGTCTATGTATTACTAAGGATAGTGAAAAAAGTTATAACAATATTTAAAGCAACAAAACACAATCCTCTTGAGGAAGGATAAAGATATCATCCTCACAAAATAAGCCCAACTCACATGAGGAGGGCTTTTTAAATAATTCATATTTTTTATTCCTAGAAAGTGCATGGCCTCACGTATTTTCTGTTCGCTTTTCTCAGTCTTTCTTTTTAGTTCAGGTATGTCGGGTGCTTTCAGCTCAGGCGCATATTAACAATAATTTGTAATTCGGTTCACTTTCCGTTTTATGACATTTTTATTGAAATGTGATTGTAAATTTATTTTTCTTCTGGTATCAATGAGTAAATCACTTTGCACAGGTTATTTGATTCAGCATAGTCAGGGTTCACATTTTCAAAGGCATATTCTAATGTCTTATTATTAAAATTAAAAAAATTTTAATAATTCTCAAGCAGTTTGTACACCTTTCTACAAGGAACAAACATATAATGGTTATCAACAACATCAATAAAGCAGAACCTCTTAGAGGGTTCTGCTTTATTTTTTCTCCAGATCACAGGCACCAAAAAGTGCGTACTTCCATTTCAATCCCAGCTGTTTCATACTGATTGCAGAGCAGATGTTTCACCAAACGCATTTCTGTCAATAAATAAGAGGAATCAAAAACGGAGGGATGAACGAATGAAGCTGAATTTACAAGGAAAAACCGCACTGGTGACTGGTTCGACATCGGGGATCGGAAAAGCCATTGCCTCTTCGTTAGCTGAAGAAGGCGCGGCAGTGATCATTAACGGACGCCGGGAAGAGAAAGTAAATCAGACGATAGATGAATTGAAAACACAACATTCTGAAGCGGTCCTATATCCGGCTGCATTTGATTTGGGAACAGAAGAAGGCTGCAACGAGCTGTTTCAGGCATATCCAGAGGTTGATATTTTGATCAACAATTTAGGGATTTTTGAACCGGCGGAGTACTTTGATATTCCCGATGATGAATGGTTTCGTTTTTTTGAAGTAAACATTATGAGCGGGGTAAGGCTGACACGCAAGTATTTGCACAACATGATAGAGAAAAAAGAAGGGCGTGTGATTTTCATTGCCAGTGAAGCGGCGGTTATGCCGTCACAGGAAATGGCCCATTACAGTGCGACAAAAACGATGCAGCTGTCCATTTCCCGCAGTTTGGCGGAGCTGGCAACCGGCACGAATGTGACGGTCAACACCGTTATGCCGGGCTCTACCTTAACAGAGGGTGTGGAAACCATGCTGAACTCGCTGTATCCTGGTGAAAACCTGACTGTTCAAGAAGCTGAGGCACGTTTTATGAAAGAAAACCGGCCGACATCCATTATTCAAAGACTGATCCGTCCGGAAGAAATCGCCCACTTCGTTACATTTTTAAGCAGTCCGCTTTCCTCCGCGATCAATGGCGCGGCGCTTCGGGCGGACGGCGGTTTGGTTCGCAGTGTCTTTTAAACCTCTCCTTTTGGGAGAGGTTTTTTTATGTGTTGTTGATTTCCATAAATTGCTGTCGTATAATTTTGGTACTGATATAGTTTTGTTAGTACCGAAAGCGAGGGATTGATTTGGAAAAAAGAATTCTGGAGGAAACCATCCGGCTGATCAGGCAGAAAGGATTTTCATTTACGATGAATGATTTGGCAGCAGTGCTGGGAACGAGCAAGCGGACGCTCTATGCGCATTATTCATCAAAAGACAAGCTTGCGGAAGCGGTTGTTGAGCAATTTATCGCAGAGATGAAGCAAATGGAAAAAGACATCTATGAAAATGAAAGTCTAGACATTCTTGAAAAAGTGAAAAAAATGCTGATCGGTCTTCCGCAGGGGATGGAACTGCTGAATATGGGATTATTAAGTGATCTGAAGAAATACCATTACGATGCGTGGCTTACATTAGATACGTTTATTAAGGAAGAATGGACAATTGTCCTTGAATTATTAAACGAGTGCAAACAGCAAAAGAGAATCAGAAACATCAATCCGGACCTGTTTGTTCACATGTATATAGGAAGCATCAACCAAGTGTATGATCCCGAATATCCGCTCAAACATCAGTTCACGACAGGAGAGGTTCTTGAATCGATTGTAGATGTATTGTTTAACGGCATAACAGCTGATGAGGAGGCTGATGCTACGTGAATTGGGTGTTTCTATGCTTAGCGATTCTGTTTGAAGTTGCCGGGACGGTCAGCATGAAGCTATCGTCGGGTTTTACAAAGCTTACTCCCAGTGTGCTGTTGATTTTCTTTTATGGCGGGAGTCTTTTCTTTCTGACGCTTACGCTAAAATCAATTGATGTATCTGTTGCTTATGCTGTATGGTCAGGGATGGGGATTGTCCTGATTACAGTCGTTGGTTTTTTGTTTTTTCAAGAGAATGTTAGCGTCATGAAACTCATTTCAATCGGATTGATTATCGGCGGTGTTGTGTCTTTAAACCTGATCGATCATGGGGCGCAGTCTGAGCCGATACATAAAAGCGGGCAGTACAAATGAGATATATGAAACTGTTTTTTCTCGTGACTGATATCGGTTTTATCTTGTACTGGCTGTCAGCTGGGTTTTCGCTGGTACCGGAAAGCTGGGCTTTTAAACATCATGACCATCCGTTTATGATCGCCTGGAACTGGTCCTTTTTTCCGCTGGATATCCTGATCTCTTTCACAGGATTGTACAGCTTGTACTTGCAGCGGAAGAACAGTGCTGACTGGAAGCTGATGGCGCTGATTTCTCTTGTGCTGACCTGTTGTTCAGGCCTTCAGGCGATTTCATTCTGGACATTCAGCCGGGACTTCGATCTTGTTTGGTGGCTGTTTAATGGGTATCTATTGATTTATCCTTTATTTTTTATTCATCTTCTCTTAAAAGAAAGCAAATGGACAAAGCAGTGCTGTTAGGCGCTGCTTTTATTTTTGTCTTTTTTTAAATCACCGCAAAATTCGATTGAAGAACATGAACAAATCATTGCGGCATGTAGGGAAAAGGATCGGAAAAAAGCTGCCGAGCTGACGTATAGCAACTGGATCAAGCCGATTCAGGATATTGCGAATAAACTGATGTAAAACAGGCAGAGACGGTATGGTCGCTGCTTTTTTTTGCGGGCATCTATTGAGAAGCGAAGGCGTTTTTGGGGCATACTATAGTGAATAATCGGAAAAAGTCCTATACATTCATAGAAAAGGATTTTGTCAAATGAACAAAACTGTTGAGAACAATCAAAGAACCATGCCAAGCATCGTGAAGGATGCCTTTCGCATTCATGCGAATCCATTTCCATGGAAAAAGGCGATCGGATCAGGGATCGCTTCAGGGTTTCCTGTGCTGATCGGCGCATTGGCGGGTCACACGGATTATGGTTTAACTGCAAGCATCGGGGGCTTTGTTTATTTATATGCGGGCGGTGAATCGTATAAAAAGCGCGCTTTGAAGCTGCTCTTGGTTTCCATTGGGATCGCGCTCTCATTTGGATTAGGCACTATTTTGTCTGGGACGGTTTGGATGATGGCGGCTGTCCTGGGCTTGATCGGTGCAGCTACAATGTTTATTTTTAGCGCGCTCGGTATACAAGGTCCTGCGCCGATGTTTTTTGTCCTTGCCTTTTTAGTCAGCTCCGGGCTGCCGGCCGATCCTTCACAAGCGTTGTTCAGAGCGGGTCTGACGTTTCTCGGCGGCATTTTCGCCATGGGTATCGCCTTAATCGGCTGGTTATGGAACAAACATGGACCGGAGGAGGCGGTGCTGCAAAAAACATATCATCAGCTGGCTGCATGTCTTTCAGCCGTCGGTACGCAAGGCTTTCATAATGCGCAGCATCAGACGGTGCTTATGCTCAGAACAGCTCGTCAAACGGTTCTCGGCAAGGGGGACAGGCGGAAAAAATCACAGTATGATGAACGATTTTTCCGCCTGCTCGAAAAAGCTGACGACATATTTCTTGCCATTATTCATTTTTCAGCTGAAACGCCAGACAGAGAGACGGCCGAGATTGAAAAGGCACTCCGTCAAACCGGAGATGCGCTGGGGCATGCCCGGGTTTCCAGTGCGTTTCAGATCAAAGAGAATGAATCTGAGCCAAGCCGGAAGCTGTTTGAAGAAATCAATGAGGCTTTGTCTATCGCTTCAGGACGGAATGATAAGCAATCGGACGGGGAACCGAGCCGCCTGCCAGCCTCTTTTTACTTTTTGAGAAATGCCTTTGACTGGCAGTCTCCCGTTTTGATACGGGCATTAAAGTACGGAATTGTGCTGATTGCCGCCGATATGTTTGCCCTCACATTCGGCTTTGCACGCTCCTATTGGATTCCGCTTTCGGCAGCAGCGGTCATGCTTGGCACTACTGTTCTCTTTACGCTTCACAGGGCCATTCAGCGTTCAATCGGAACCGTGATCGGTGTTGGGCTGGCAGGAGCAATCCTGTTTGTTAAGCCGGGCGGTGTTTATATTGCGTTGTGTATTGCAGCGCTGCAATGTCTTCTTGAGATGCTGATTGTCCGCAATTATGCGCTGGCGGTTCCTTTTTTGACCGCAAATGCGCTTGTCATAACAGAAAGCATGCATGGCGGCTCGGACGTCGGTTATTTTATGATAGCGAGGCTGACGGATGTAGCTGTTGGCAGTGTAATCGGGCTATTGGGAACGATGGTTTTGTGGAGACGGTTTTCAACGAAGCGGCTGCCTGAACTAATGCGGGACGTGATTCGGCTGGAAGGGCACTTTATGGAGAAACTGTTGACCGGGCAGAAAGCAGACGAGAACAAGTTAAGGGTGAGTCTGGTTAGGCTTCGGGATGCGTATGACAAGGCGCTTGGGGACTTTCCTAACGCGAATGCAGATGTGCTTTGGCCTGCCATTTCCGGTGCTCAGCACTTAGGGTATTATTTGCTCTCGGCCCAAGCCCATCATCGACCGCCTGCTCCGTTTTCTGAAAAAGAGATGGACCAGCTAAAAGTGTTTTTTGAACAGGTTGAGCAATCCGCTTTGATGAAAAGGATGCCGGCTGACATACAAGTGCCGCATGTTCCTTATTACCCGCGTATCAGTAAAGAGCTCTCCGCACTGTTTTCGGGCTTGCGGACAGCTTTCGAAAAGCGAAATAATCTTTAATTCAAGATGTTTTACTTGAAAGTAATTTTTAGTGCCCCTATAATAAAGACTAATAGAGAAAGAATAATCATAATGCGTCTGTATGATAATAATTGATGTGTGATTTTTAAAAACGAAAGGGCTGGTAAAAATGGCAAAAGTATTGTATATCACTGCTCACCCGCATGATGAAGCAACTTCTTACAGTATGGCAACAGGTAAAGCATTCATCGAATCTTACAAAGAAGCGAACCCAAATGATGAAGTTGTACATATCGATTTGTACAAAGAAAACATCCCGCACATTGACGCGGATGTATTCAGCGGCTGGGGCAAGCTGCAGTCAGGCACAGGCTTTGACGAGCTTTCTGAAAGCGAAAAAGCGAAAGTGGGCCGTCTGGGAGAGCTTAGTGATCAATTTGCATCTGCTGATAAGTACGTATTCGTTACTCCTTTATGGAACTTCTCATTCCCGCCGGTAATGAAAGCGTATCTTGATTCTGTTGCAGTTGCAGGAAAATCATTCAAATACACTGAACAAGGCCCGATCGGCTTGTTAACTGATAAAAAAGCGATTCATATCCAAGCGCGCGGCGGCTACTATTCTGAAGGCCCTGCGGCTGAAATGGAAATGGGTCACCGCTACATCGGCATCATGATGAACTTCTTCGGTGTACCATCATTCGATGGCATTTTCGTAGAGGGACATAATGCGGAGCCTGATAAAGCACAGCAAATCAAAGAAGACGCGATTGCGCGTGCGAAAGAAGCAGGAAAAACATTTTAATGAAAAAGCCTCCCTTTTCTTGGGGAGGCTTTTGTTTATTTCTCCAGCATAATGGTTTGTTTCTCTTCACTGCTTTTCATCGCGGCTTCAATGATGCGAATAACATCAATTCCTTCCTCAGCGGTGACGGGCAGCGCAGCGCCTTCGCGTATACTCTCTGCTATTTTGCGGTAATAGGTAAGGTAGGAGCCATTTACTGATGGGATGGTTTCTGTTTTTTTGTCCGTGCCATGAACGGTTGTCAGCTTTCCGTAAAACTCCGGATCATCCGCTCCCCAGCTGTCATCCTCCGGTTTTCTTCCCGCTCTGAGAGCGTCTTCCTGTCCGTCGATTCCGTATTTCATAAAGCTGGCATGCTGTCCGTGGATTTGATAACGAGGGCCGTTTGCCGGAACGATCGATCCTCCGTATAGAATGGCTTGGAGTTTGCCGTAATCCAGAGTCAAATGAAAATAGTCAACGGTTTCGGCATTTTCACGCTGGGCCATTACGTTTGCAGTCACGGCTTTTGGCATCCCGAACAAATGCAGGGCTTGGTCTATGATGTGGGAGCCGAGATCATACAGCGTACCAGTGGCCGAGCCTTCTTTTTCCCGCCACCGTGCTTGAACCTCAGGTCTGTAGCGGTCATAGGAGACTTGATATGTATTGATATCTTCAAGGGATCCGTCAGCGATCAGCTTTTTAATCGTTAAAAAGTCGTTATCCCAGCGCCGGTTATGATAGACACTTAACAATACACCTTTTTCATCGGCAGCCTTCTTTAATTTCTCCCCTTCTTCGGCCGTCGCTGTCATGGGTTTTTCGATCACAACATGTTTTCCGGCCTGAATGCATGCCATAGCGTGCTCGTAATGAAGGCCGCTCGGTGTGGTGACAATGACAAGCTCAATGGCCGGGTCATTTGTGATGTCCTCAAGTTCATGCACAACTTCTGCATCCGGAAAATCCCGTTTCACTTCTTCTGTCCGCGATGTCATGACTTTGCTGATGTGATACTCTTCCAGAACAGCAAGCAGCGGCGCGTGAAAAACAGAACCAGACAGTCCGTACCCTAATATCCCAACCTTTATCGTATCCACTTTTCTTCTCCCCTTTAAAAGCGTTTTCACAAGAGATATATACCCTCCTGTATAAATGGTAAAACCTAACTGATTCATTTTTTTGCGGCGGCATGCTTAGACAACAGTTTGGACAATCAGTATAATGGGAATTAATATAAGAAACAGAGGTGTACGCATGGATAAGCATAACGAACATAAAGCATTAAACCATAAAAGCTCGAAAGAAAAGGATCAAATCATAAACCGGCTGAAGCGGATAGAAGGCCAGGTCAGAGGCATTCAAAATATGGTGGAAAACGATAGATATTGTGTAGATATTCTTGTGCAGATTTCAGCTGTTCAGGCGGCAATGAAAAATGTGGCGCTTCACTTGCTTGAGGACCACGCCCATCACTGTGTAGCAGATGCCATCAAAAGCGGAGACGGGGAACAGGCCATTTCTGAGCTTTTGGACGTATTTAAAAAGTTCACAAAATCATAAAGTCTTTTTTTGTTGTAATACCCTACGGGGGTATGGTAGGATGAAAACAGAAAGATAAACAGGAGGAATTCAAATGGAACAAAAAACATTGCAAGTTGAAGGAATGTCTTGTCAGCACTGTGTCAAAGCTGTGGAAACGAGCGTAGGAGAACTGGACGGCGTCAGTGCTGTTCATGTCAATCTGGAAGCGGGAAAAGTCGATGTTTCGTTTGATGCTGACAAAGTATCAGTCAAGGACATTGCGGATGCGATAGAAGATCAGGGCTATGATGTAGCCGATTGATTCAAGGTGTCGCGCCTTTAGGGAGGCGCGATATTTCTTTCATTTTTATATACCCCCCGGGTGTATATAAAGGAGTGAGTAGATTGAGTGAACAAAAGGAAATCGCGATGCAGGTATCGGGTATGACCTGTGCGGCATGTGCCTCCAGAATTGAAAAAGGCCTGAAGCGGATGCCCGGTGTGACGGATGCCAATGTCAATCTGGCAATGGAAACGTCAAATGTCACCTACGATCCCGCTGAGACAGGGGCTGCAGCGATTCAGGAAAAAATAGAAAAGCTGGGCTATCACGTCGTGACAGAAAAAGCTGAATTCGATATTGAAGGCATGACTTGTGCAGCCTGTGCCAATCGGATTGAAAAGCGGCTTAACAAAATAGAAGGCGTCACAAATGCTCCTGTAAACTTCGCTTTAGAAACGGTTACGGTCGAGTACAATCCAAAAGAAGCGTCTGTCGGCGATTTGAAAGAAGCGGTAGATAAGCTGGGATATAAGCTTCAGCTGAAGGGTGATGAGGAACGAGAAACGGCAGCTTCTAAAAAGAAAGAAGAACGGAAGCAAACGGCGAGACTGATTTTTTCAGCGGTTCTGTCATTTCCATTGCTTTGGGCGATGGTGAGCCATTTTACGTTTACATCGTTTATTTGGGTGCCGGATATATTCCTCAATCCGTGGATGCAGTTTGCGCTGGCGACACCGGTCCAGTTTCTGATCGGCTGGCCGTTTTATGCGGGTGCGTATAAGGCGCTCAGAAATAAAAGCGCCAATATGGATGTATTGGTCGCGCTCGGAACGACGGCTGCTTACGCTTACAGTCTTTATCTTACCATCCAAAGCCTTGGTTCCCATGGGCATACAGACGGCCTTTACTATGAAACAAGCGCGATTTTGCTGACGCTGATTTTATTAGGCAAGCTGTTTGAAACAAAAGCAAAGGGCCGTTCTTCGGATGCAATTAAAAAGCTGATGAAGCTCCAAGCGAAAACAGCGACTGTCGTAAGAGACGGACAGGAGCAAATCATTCCGATAGACGAAGTGCTAGTCAATGACATTGTTTACGTCAAACCGGGCGAACGAATTCCTGTCGACGGGGAAGTGGTTGAAGGCCGCTCGGCAGTAGATGAATCGATGATTACAGGAGAAAGTCTTCCTGTTGACAAAAATCCAGGTGACAGTGTGACAGGTGCAACCGTCAACTCAAACGGCTTCCTGAAAATCAAAGCTGTCAACGTTGGAAAGGATACTGCACTTTCTCATATCATCAAAATTGTCGAGGAAGCACAAGGGTCAAAAGCGCCGATCCAGCGTCTCGCTGATCAGATTTCCGGCATTTTTGTGCCTATCGTATTAGGGATTGCCGTTCTCACTTTCCTCATTTGGTATCTTTGGGCGGCTCCCGGCGATTTTGCCGAAGCGATCAGCAAGTTCATTGCGGTTCTTGTCATTGCTTGTCCTTGCGCCCTCGGCCTTGCCACTCCGACGAGCATTATGGCCGGATCTGGGCGCGCTGCAGAATTCGGAATTCTCTTTAAAGGCGGCGAGCATTTAGAAAAAACACATCGTCTCGATACGATTGTTCTTGATAAAACCGGAACTGTGACAAACGGGAAGCCGCGACTGACTGATGCCATTCCGTTCGGCCGTTTTGAAGAAACAGATCTGCTTCAATTTGCGGCGGCAGCCGAAACGGGATCAGAGCATCCGCTCGGTGAAGCGATTGTTGCCGGCGTGAAAGAAAAAGGACTTGAGATTCCGAGGCTGACCCGCTTTGAAGCAAAGATTGGCGCAGGCATTTTGGCTGAAGCCGGAGGCAAAACCATTCTCGTCGGCACAAGAAAGTTAATGGAGAGCGAACAGGTTGAGCATGGTGCACTTCTTGCCCAAATGGAAGAACTTGAGGCAGAAGGAAAAACGGTTATGCTTGTATCCATTGATGGGGAAGCAGCGGGACTTGTAGCCGTTGCTGATACGATAAAAGACACGTCACGGGCGGCAGTGGCCCGTCTGAAAGAGTTGGGTCTGGATGTCATTATGATGACAGGTGACAATCGCAGAACCGCAGAAGCCATCGCGAAGGAAGCAGGAATTACGAGTGTCATTGCGGAAGTCCTTCCTGAACAAAAGGCGGCGGAAATTTCCCGCCTGCAAAAAGAAGGCCGCCAGACGGCCATGGTAGGCGACGGAATTAACGATGCGCCGGCGCTTGCCACAGCCGATATCGGCATGGCGATTGGAACAGGCACGGACATTGCGATGGAAACAGCGGACATTACGTTGATTCGCGGAGATCTGAACAGCATTGCCGACGCAATTCGCATGAGCAGACTGACGATGAAAAACATTAAACAAAACTTATTCTGGGCGCTTGGTTATAACAGCCTCGGTATCCCAATCGCAGCGCTCGGATTTTTAGCGCCGTGGATAGCGGGAGCGGCAATGGCATTCAGCTCTGTTTCTGTTGTTCTGAATGCGCTGCGTCTGCAGAAAGTAAAATAAAAACCGGCCATATGCCGGTTTTTGTTTTTCATTGACACTTTCTTGGAAAACGACATATAATAGACGTAACCAATATATGAGTATGTGCTCATATATATAAATTCAATACCAATACTCATTGATACGCTTTGAAGAGGGAACCCTAAATCGGAAGGTAAGGTGAGACTAGTGAAACAGGAATACGTTCTGGACGGTTTGGATTGCAGCAATTGTGCCCAAAAAATCGAAAACGGAGTCAAAGGCATAAAAGGCATTGACGGATGTGCGGTTAATTTTGCGGCAAGCACCTTGACTGTCTCAGCCGATGGAAAAGAAGAGCAATGGGTCACCAATAAGGTGGAGAAAAAAGTGAAATCAATCGATCCGCACGTAACGGTTCGTCAAAAGCATAAACAGAAATCAGCTGATGACGGCTATCGTCATCGAATGATCAAGATGCTGGTGAGGATGGCTGCGGCTGTCATACTCGGAGCAGCAGCATATGTCGTTCATTCCGGACCCATTGAATTTATACTTTTCCTCGCTGCCTACTTGATCATCGGCGGTGACATTATCATCCGTGCAGTCAAAAACATCAGCCGCGGTCAGGTGTTTGATGAACATTTCTTAATGGCTCTTGCCACAATCGGTGCTTTTCTGATTCAGCAATACCCTGAAGGTGTCGCCGTTATGCTGTTTTACCAAATCGGTGAGCTTTTTCAAGGAGCCGCGGTCAGCCGGTCCAGAAAATCAATCAGTGCGTTAATGGACATACGGCCTGATTACGCCAATGTCAAAACAGAGAACGGCATCGAATTGGTTTCTCCGGAGGACGTACAGACAGGAGACATCATTGTGGTCAACCCGGGAGAAAGCATACCCCTTGACGGTAAGGTCGTGCAGGGATCAGCGATGGTTGATACGTCTGCTTTGACAGGTGAGTCCGTTCCGAGAAAAGCTGCAGAAGGACAAGATGTGATGTCAGGCTTTATCAATCAAAACGGCGTTCTGCATATTGAAGTCACAAAGGGCTACCAGGAATCTGCAGTATCAAAAATATTAGATTTGGTTCAGAATGCGAGCAGCCGCAAAGCCCGGACAGAAAACTTTATCACGAAGTTTGCCAAGTATTATACACCTGCTGTTGTGATCATCGCGGTATTGCTGGCCTTTGTCCCGCCGCTGGTGATTCCTGGCGCCGCGCTTTCCAATTGGGTGTACCGTGCACTTATTTTCTTAGTTATTTCTTGTCCATGTGCGCTTGTTGTCTCTATACCGCTCGGTTTCTTCGGCGGAATCGGCGCAGCCTCAAAGGCCGGAGTGCTTGTGAAGGGAAGCAATTATTTAGAAGCCTTGAATCAAGTCAAATACGCGGTGTTTGATAAAACAGGAACATTAACAAAAGGAAGCTTTGAAGTGACAGAAATCAAACCTGCGGAAGGATTTACAAAGGACACATTACTTGAAGCTGCGGCATATGCTGAGCTTCACTCCCAGCATCCAATTGCTGAATCTGTGCGTAAAGCTTACGGGAAAATACTTTCATCTGATGCGATAGAGTCATATGAGGAAATATCCGGCCACGGCATTTTTGCAAAAGTAAACGGAACAGAAATCCTTGCTGGGAATAAGAAGCTCATGGAAAGAGAACAGGTTAAGGGCGTCCCGGATGAACATGCCGGAACAATCGTGCACGTTGCTGTTGATCAACGCTATGCCGGAGCAATCATCATAGCGGATGAAGTAAAAGAAGATGCAGCACAGGCGGTTGCTGATCTGAAGTCGCTTGGAATCAAACAGACAGTTATGCTGACAGGTGATTCGACACAAACGGGAGAAGCCGTCGGAAAACAGCTTGGCATCGACGAGGTATATGCGGAGCTGCTGCCGCAGGATAAAGTGTCGCGGGTCGAAGCATTGGAAGCCAAGCTTTCGCCAAACGAAAAACTCATTTTTGTCGGTGACGGCATCAATGATACGCCGGTTCTTGCGCGTGCGGATATCGGAGCGGCCATGGGAGGCCTTGGCTCAGACGCTGCGGTAGAAGCCGCAGACGTCGTGCTGATGACAGATCAGCCGTCGAAAATAGCGGAAGCGATTCGGATTGCGAAACGGACAAGGCGAATCGTGTGGCAAAACATCGGCTTTGCTTTAGGAGTAAAAGCGATCTTTCTCATTCTTGGAGCATTTGGAATTGCGACCATGTGGGAAGCGGTTTTCTCAGATGTCGGCGTTACCCTGCTCGCTGTGGCAAACGCCATGCGCGTTATGCGTCTCAAAAACAGATAAATTGTCGGAGAGAATTCATTTTTTCGGGGTTTTCTTATAGGCACTTGTCTTGTTAAAATAAAGAAGTGGGTCAATTGCGATCCGCTTCTTTTTTAATTTGAAAACGATGAGGTGTCGGAGTGAAAAAGAAACAGCAGTCTTCTGCGAAATTCGCGGTCATCCTTACGATTGTGGTTGTTGTATTGCTAGCAGCCATTGTAATCATTAATAACAAAACGGAACAAGGCAATGAAGCGGTTTCCGGACAGCCTTCTATCAAAGGCCAGCCTGTGCTTGGCAAGGATGATGCACCGGTAACTGTAGTAGAATTCGGAGATTACAAATGTCCGTCTTGTAAGGTGTTTAACAGTGACATCTTCCCAAAAATACAAAAAGACTTTATTGATAAGGGCGATGTGAAATTTTCATTCGTGAACGTCATGTTTCATGGAAAAGGTTCTAGATTAGCGGCTCTTGCATCAGAAGAAGTATGGAAAGAAGATCCTGACTCTTTCTGGGCATTCCATGAAAAGCTGTTCGAAAAACAGCCGGACACAGAACAGGAATGGGTGACCCCAGCCGTTCTCGGTGATCTTGCAAAAAGCACCACAAAGGTAAAACCTGAGACGCTCAAGGACAATCTTGATAAGGAAACATTCGCTTCTCAAGTGGAAAAGGATTCTGACCTTAATCAAAAAATGAACGTAAACGCAACACCGACGATTTACGTAAATGATAAAGTGATCAAAAATTTTGCGGATTATAATGAAATCAAAAAAACGATAGAAAAAGAGCTGAAAGGGAAGTAATCATATGAAAAATAGAATTGTATTTTTATATGCTTCCTGGGTTGTGGCTCTTGTCGCTATGCTTGGCAGCCTGTATTTCAGTGAAATCAGAAAGTTCATTCCATGTGAACTGTGCTGGTACCAGCGTATCCTCATGTATCCGCTCGTCCTGATTTTAGGCATCGCCACCTTTCAAGGTGACACACGCGTGAAAAAATATGTGCTCCCCATGGCGATTATCGGGGCATTTATTTCGATCATGCACTACTTAGAGCAAAAAGTGCCCGGCTTTACCGGCATTAAGCCGTGTGTAAGCGGCGTGCCGTGCTCAGGCCAATATATTAACTGGTTTGGTTTTATTACCATTCCATTCCTGGCCCTGATTGCTTTTATCCTGATTATCGTTTTTATGTGTCTGCTGAAAGGCGAAAAATCTGAATAACAAAAAAGCGCCCGCTGTATGCCGGGCGCTTTTTTTATCTCGAAAACTCATGCTCGATAGCGTTTGGTGTACTCTCTCTAAATTTATCTTTTTTTATCGTGAAAATGTTATTGATTTTACGCTTGAGCGATTATAAAATCTAGAGGTCGTCAGAAAATTTAACAAACATAAAGGGAGTCATCAGAATGGCTTGGGAGCTGCTCAGTGTGATTGGTATCATTGCGTTTGCAGTCAGCGGCGCAATCGTTGCGATGGAAGAGGAATATGATATTTTAGGAGTTTATATATTAGGGATTGTCACAGCTTTTGGAGGAGGAGCGATCCGCAATTTGCTGATCGGTGTTCCGGTGTCAGCACTATGGGAGCAGGGAGCGTACTTTCAAATCGCGCTCTTATCCATTACGATTGTGTTTTTGTTCCCGAAGCTGCTGCTGAAGCATTGGAATAAGTGGGGCAATTTATCAGATGCGATCGGTCTCGCAGCCTTCGCTATCCAAGGTGCACTGTATGCCGTCAAAATGGGCCATCCGCTTAGTGCCGTCATCGTGGCAGCGGTGCTGACGGGAAGCGGCGGCGGAATCATTCGAGATCTTCTTGCCGGGCGCAAACCGCTTGTTCTGAAAGCAGAAATTTATGCGGTCTGGGCGGCTCTCGGCGGTTTAATCGTCGGCTTGGGCTGGCTGGGAAACTCGTTCGGCTTGTACGTACTGTTTTTCGTGCTCGTTGTTTGCCGCGTTTGTTCCTATATGTTTAATTGGAAGCTGCCAAACCGTTCTTTTCGTTTAGATAACTAACATTAAAAAACCGATTTCAATTTTGAAATCGGTTTTTGTGCATATAAATAACCCAAACCTTGATTGATATTGGGTGAATGTGCTAAGATAAATTGTATTTGCGTATTTTTATCATATATTGAATATATGTATCCAATTATATTTTACAGTATTTCTTCAGTGTTTGTCAACTATTTTCTGGAGGTGCCGTTCATGAATCAGCAGGATAAGGAATGGAAGGAAGAGCAGTCAAGAATAGATGAGGTGCTGCAGGAGCTCGGCAAAAAAGAGCGGTTTCTGGAAACGTCTGCGGGCGGGTTAAAGCATGATATTATCGGATTAAGAAAAAGCTTTTGGGAGGATGTTACGGTTAATCTTGATGATGCCCATGAAGCGGTTGAAACGATGGCAAGCATTAAGCAGCAGGCAGAGCTGCTGTCAGATCGGGAACGGAATCATCGGCGTATGGATCAGCAGCTCAAACGAATTCATCAATTAAAAGCTTCGCCTTATTTCGGCCGGATTGATTTTATTGAAAACGGTGAGGAGCAGGCAGAGCGAATTTATATCGGTTTAGCTTCTTGTATGGATGAGAAGGAGGAACACTTTCTGATCTATGACTGGAGGGCGCCGATATCAAGCATGTACTACAATTATTCCCCAGGAAAAGCGGAGTACGAAGTGCCCGGTGAAACGATAGAAGGAGAAATGGTACTGAAACGCCAGTTTATCATTAAAAACGGCGCTCTCAAGGCGATGTTTAATACTGATATGACGATCGGCGATGAAATGCTGCAAGAAGTATTAAGCCATCACTCTAATACCCAAATGAAAAACATCGTGTCTACGATCCAGAAAGAACAAAATCAGATTATCCGTAATGAAAAAAGTAAATTCCTAATCGTGCAGGGAGCGGCTGGCAGCGGGAAAACATCGGCAGCGCTTCAGCGTGTCGCTTATTTGTTATACAGGCACCGCGGCGTCATAGATGCCGGACAAATCGTTTTATTTTCTCCCAACTTTTTATTTAACAGCTATGTCTCCTCTGTTTTGCCTGAGTTAGGGGAAGAGAACATGGAGCAGGCGACGTTTCAGGAATATATCGAGCATCGGCTTGGCCGCAAGTTTCAATGTGAAAGCCCCTTTGATCAGCTTGAATATTGTCTGACTGAAACAAAGGATGGCGGTTTTCCAACAAGGCTTGCGGGAATCACATGTAAGGCGGGATTATCTTTTCAGCAATTCATTGATGAATACGTCACACGGCTGTCCTCTGAAGGGATGATCTTTAAAAATATCATCTTCCGCGGACAAAAGCTGATCACAAAGGAACAAATTCAATCCTATTTTTACTCACTGGATCAAAGACAGTCCATTCCGAATCGGATGGAGCAAACAGCGAAGTGGCTGCTGAGTGAGCTAAACAAGCTTGAGAAAAAGGAACGTCGTAAGGATTGGGTCGTTCAGGAAGCTGAGCTGCTCGACAAAGAGGATTACCTGGACGTGTACAAAAAGCTCCAGGAAAGGAAACGGTTCAGTGAGAGTACGTTTAACGATTATCAAAGAGAGCAGCAGCTGCTTGCCGCTATCATTGTAAAAAAGGCTTTCAAACCGCTCAAACAGGCGGTCAGACTCCTTGCATTTCTTGAAGTGAAACAGCTGTACCTGCAATTGTTTTCTGGCTGGGGAGTGAAATCTCAGCATGAGAAAATGGCAGCAATAGGAGAGCTGACCCGATCGGCATTTGCGGAAAATAAATTGCTCTATGAGGACGCGGCACCGTTTCTTTATATGCAGGATCTGATTGAAGGCAGAAAGAAAAATACGAAGATCAAACATCTTTTTATCGATGAAGCTCAGGACTATTCACCGTTTCAGATGGCGTACATGAGAAGCATTTTTCCGGCTGCCAGCATGACAGTGCTCGGTGATATCAATCAGTCCATCTACGCCCATGCCATACATGGCGCAAAGCGTATGGATGCGTGCTTTGAAGGTGAGCCGGCTGAATATGTTCGTTTAAAGAGAACGTACAGGTCGACAAGGCAGATTGTAGAGTTAACAAAAGCGATGCTTCAGGACGGAGCGGACATTGAGCCTTTTAACAGAAACGGGGAAATGCCTCTCGTTTTCAAAACCGAAGGACGAGAGGATCTTTGTCAAAAGCTTACGAAAGAAATTGAACGGCTCAAGAAGCAAGGTCACGAAACGATAGCCGTCATTTGCAAGACTGCGCAGCAATGCATACAGGCGCACGCTCATATGAGTGAATATATAGATGTTCGACTGATTCATAAAGAAAATCAAACATTCCAAAAGGGAGTTTGTGTCATTCCGGTGTATTTAGCGAAGGGAATTGAGTTTGACGCAGTACTTGTCTATGATGCTTCAGAAGAACATTATCAAACAGAGCACGACCGCAGGCTGTTATACACTGCCTGCACCCGTGCGATGCATACGCTGACGGTGTTTTATACAGGTAAGGCAAGTCCGTTTGTAACGGCTGTGCCGTCTCATTTATATGAGAATGCTGAATGAAGAGAAGGGAACCCTTCTCTTTTTTATTTAAATGAAATAAGGCGGTTTTATCATTAGGATTCTTAATAGTTATCATCATGTAAATATATTTTACTTAAGCCTAGTATTCCGGTAAAGTTCAATTAGATGCAATTTTCGATCAGTTTATAACTTTGTGAGGTGGATACGTTGCAACTTCAGGTAATGAACAGTCCGTTTAATCAGGAGCAGGCAGAGCTCCTTAACCGCCTTCTGCCAACCTTGACCGAATCTCAGAAAATCTGGCTGAGCGGATATTTATCCGCGCAATCTGTTTCCGCCCAAGAAACTGCGGGGGCGCCGGCGGCAGCGTCTGCAGCAGCGGCGGCACCGGCCGTTTCAAAGGAAGTAACCGTTCTTTACGGTTCACAGACGGGCAACGCACAGGGGCTTGCAGAAAATGCCGGCAAGCAGCTTGAGCAGCGCGGTTTTCAAGTAACTGTCTCGTCCATGAGCGATTTTAAGCCGAATCAGCTGAAGAAAGTAAATAATCTTTTGATCGTCGTCAGTACGCACGGTGAAGGCGAGCCGCCTGATAACGCGCTGTCGTTTCATGAATTTCTGCATGGAAGACGGGCGCCTAAGCTTGAAGATCTTCGTTTTTCCGTTTTGGCGCTTGGTGACAGTTCGTACGAATTTTTCTGCCAGACAGGGAAAGAATTTGATCAGCGCTTAGAAGAACTCGGCGGACAACGGATTTCTCCGCGCGTTGATTGCGATCTTGACTATGATGAGCCGGCAGCGGAATGGCTTGAAAGCGTATTTGGGGGTTTAAGTGAAGCCGGGGGCGGAAGTGCCGCACCTGCGTCAGCAGCATCGCCTCAAACCGGTGAGTCTTCATATTCCAGAACAAACCCGTTTCGGGCTGAAGTGTTAGAAAATTTAAATTTGAACGGCAGAGGATCAAATAAAGAAACACGCCATGTGGAGCTGTCTCTTGAAGGCTCTGGCCTGACTTACGAGCCTGGTGACAGCCTCGGCGTTTATCCGGAAAACGATCCGGAGCTTGTCGAGCTGCTGCTTAAGGAAATGAATTGGGACCCGGAAGAAATTGTGACGCTTAATAAGCAAGGCGATGTCCGCCCGCTGAAAGAAGCGCTGATTTCTTACTATGAGATTACCGTTCTCACAAAACCGCTTCTTGAACAGGCAGCCCAGCTGACAGGCAGCAATGAGCTTAGAGAGCTTTTAGCCCCGGGGAATGAGGGGAATGTAAAAGCGTATATTGAAGGACGCGATTTGCTTGATCTTATTCGTGATTATGGCCCGTTCAGTGTATCTGCGCAGGAGTTTGTCTCGATTTTGCGAAAAATGCCGGCCCGCCTCTATTCGATCGCGAGCAGTTTATCCGCAAATCCCGATGAAGTGCATTTAACAATCGGTGCAGTCCGCTACGATGCGCACGGCCGTGAACGTAAAGGCGTCTGCTCGATTTTATGCGCGGAGCGTCTGCAGCCGGGAGACACACTGCCGGTATATGTCCAGCACAATCAAAACTTTAAGCTTCCGAAAGATCCTGAAACGCCGATCATCATGGTTGGCCCTGGGACAGGCGTCGCGCCGTTCCGTTCCTTTATGCAGGAGCGCGAAGAGACGGGAGCGGAAGGAAAAGCATGGATGTTCTTTGGCGATCAGCATTTTGTCACGGATTTCCTTTATCAGACAGAGTGGCAGAATTGGCTCAAAGACGGTGTGCTGACAAAAATGGATGTGGCGTTTTCACGTGATACGGAAGAAAAAGTATATGTGCAGCACCGCATGCTTGAACAGAGCGCGGAATTGTTCGAATGGCTTCAAGAAGGCGCGGCCGTGTACATTTGCGGTGATGAAAAGCACATGGCGCATGACGTCCATAACACATTACTTGAAATTATCGAGAAAGAAGGCAATATGAGCCGCGAAGAAGCGGAAGCTTATCTTGCCGATATGCAGCAGCAAAAACGCTATCAGCGTGATGTATACTGATTTGACTTGAAAGGAGTTTTTCAACATGGTGACCAAAATCTTAAAAGCACCGGACGGCTCTCCAAGTGATGTTGAACGCATAAAAAAAGAAAGTGATTATTTGCGCGGCACACTGAAAGAAGTGATGCTCGATCGGATCAGTGCCGGAATTCCGGATGATGACAACCGCCTGATGAAACACCACGGCAGTTATTTGCAGGATGACCGTGACCTTCGCAATGAACGCCAAAAGCAAAAGCTTGAACCGGCATATCAGTTCATGCTGCGCGTGCGTATGCCAGGAGGCGTTTCAACGCCTGAGCAATGGCTTGTCATGGATGACCTTTCTCAGAAATACGGGAACGGTACATTAAAACTGACGACACGTGAAACGTTCCAAATGCACGGGATTCTGAAATGGAACATGAAGAAAACCATTCAGACGATCCACTCAGCTCTTTTGGATACGATCGCAGCCTGCGGAGACGTAAACCGCAATGTCATGTGTGCATCGAATCCTTATCAGTCTGAAATCCACTCAGAAGTATACGAGTGGTCTAAAAAATTAAGTGATGATCTGCTGCCGCGGACGAGGGCATATCATGAAATTTGGCTTGATGAGGAAAGAGTGGCTGGCACGCCGGAAGAAGTCGAGCCAATGTACGGACCGCTCTATTTGCCGCGGAAATTTAAAATCGGTATTGCTGTTCCCCCGTCTAATGATATTGACGTCTTTTCACAAGACCTTGGATTCATTGCGATTGTTGAAGATGGCAAACTGATCGGTTTTAACGTGGCCATTGGCGGCGGTATGGGAATGACGCATGGCGACACAGCGACATATCCGCAATTAGCCAAGGTGATCGGGTTCTGCCGTCCTGAGCAACTGTATGACATTGCTGAAAAAACGATTACAATTCAGCGTGATTACGGAAACCGTTCTGTCCGCAAAAATGCGCGATTCAAATACACGGTTGACCGCCTCGGTTTAGAAACCGTAAAAGAAGAATTGGAAAACCGTCTCGGCTGGAGTCTGGAAGAAGCGAAGCCGTATCATTTCGATCATAACGGCGACCGCTACGGCTGGGTAGAAGGCATTAAGGATAAATGGCATTTTACGCTGTTTGTTGAAGGCGGCCGTGTGACGGATTACGATGATTATAAGCTGATGACAGGCTTGCGGGAAATTGCCAAAGTTCATACAGGCGAGTTCCGTCTGACAGCCAATCAGAACTTGATTATCGCGAACGTTTCAAGCGATAAAAAAAATGAAATCAGTGCGTTAATCGAGCAATACGGACTCACTGACGGCAAGCATCATTCAGCGCTCCGCCGCAGCTCTATGGCGTGCGTCGCTCTTCCGACCTGCGGATTGGCAATGGCTGAAGCAGAACGTTACTTGCCGACCCTTTTAGATAAGGTTGAAGAGATCATTGACGAAAACGGCCTTCGTGATCAGGAAATTACCATTCGCATGACAGGGTGTCCGAACGGTTGTGCACGCCATGCGCTCGGTGAGATCGGATTTATCGGAAAGGCGCCGGGAAAATATAATATGTATCTTGGCGCTGCATTTGACGGAAGCCGTTTAAGCAAAATGTACCGTGAAAACATCGGTGAAGAAGACATTTTAAGCGAGCTGCGTGTCCTTCTTTCCCGCTATGCGAAAGAACGCGACGAAGGCGAGCACTTCGGTGACTTTGTCATTCGCGCCGGTATCATTAAAGCAACGACTGACGGCACGAATTTTCATGATTGATAAAGAAAGACGAAGACAGGGAATAGCTCCCTGTCTCTTTTTATCTGAAATTTGCTCTTCGGCAAAAAAGTTCACTGTGAGCTTATCATGAGAAATAATACCCTAAAAAGGGTACTATAAAAGAAGACAAGTGTGGAGGGAACTCCTGCGGAATCACATATCGGATGCAAGGCCATCCTAGCCTAAAGCCTCTTTTAAACAAGCAGCTTCATCGACTCATCATGCACGAACACAACAGACGAAGGAGGTCATGCATTTGGACATATTTTTAGTTGTTCTCGTTTTATTAACGATTATTGCGATATCCAATATCGTGAACCGGTTTATTCCGTTTATTCCAGTGCCTCTGATTCAGGTGGCGCTTGGGATTCTTGCCGCCTCATTTCCACAGGGGCTTCATTTTGAATTAAGTACTGAATTGTTTTTTGTTTTGTTTATCGCGCCTCTTCTATTTAATGATGGGAAGAGAACGCCGCGGGCAGAGCTTTGGAATTTAAGAGCCCCGATTTTATTGCTTGCACTCGGTCTTGTATTTGCGACTGTGATTGTAGGAGGCTACACGATTCACTGGATGATTCCTGCTATTCCGCTGGCAGCGGCTTTCGGACTTGCGGCCATTCTTTCACCGACTGATGTCGTCGCTGTCAGCGCATTATCAGGAAGAGTGAAAATGCCAAAAGGGATTCTTCGCCTGCTTGAAGGGGAAGGGCTGATGAATGATGCATCAGGTCTGGTAGCCTTTAAGTTTGCGATTGCGGCAGCAGTGACTGGTGCATTTTCATTAGCACAAGCGGCTGTCAGCTTTGTCTTTATTTCTCTCGGAGGCTTGCTGTGCGGGGTTGTCATTTCGTTCTTCATTATTCGTTTTCGCCTCTTCCTGCGCCGCCTTGGTATGCAGGATGTCACGATGCATATGCTGATTCAAATTCTTACGCCGTTTGTCATTTATTTGGCAGCGGAAGAAATCGGCGTTTCCGGCATTTTGGCCGTTGTGGCGGGAGGCATTACCCATGCAGTTGAACAGGATCGTCTGGAATCAACGATGATCAAGCTGCAAATCGTCTCCTCAAGTACGTGGAACATTATTTTATTTATTTTGAATGGCCTGGTCTTCGTTATTCTTGGGACGCAGATTCCGGACGTCATTTCTGTCATTTTTAACGACACCGCCATCAGCAACATGAAGGTGATTGGCTATATCCTTGTGATCACATTTACGCTAATGCTCCTCAGATTTCTGTGGGTGCTGTTCTTCTGGAACGGCAAGTGGTTCTTTAATAAGGATCAGAACATCTATAAACCTGGTCTTCGTTCGACGCTGTTAATTTCGATTTCCGGCGTGCGCGGAGCTGTAACACTGGCGGGTTCTTTCTCCATACCGTATTTTCTGGAGGACGGCACGCCGTTTCCGGAAAGAAATCTGATTCTCTTTTTAGCAGCCGGCGTCATTTTATGCACACTTGTCATTGCCACCGTTGTGCTGCCGCTTCTGACTGAAAAAGAAGAAGAGGACGAGGAACGAAATAAGAAGCTGCTGACGGCGAGACGCAAATTGATCAAAACAGCTCTCCAAACGATTAAAGAGGACATGAACGATACAAACAAAACAGCCTCTCTTGCGGTGATAGCTGAATACAATGAGAAAATGAAAAATCTTCGTTTTCAGCAGTATACATCATCTAATCGTATCAAAAAGCAAGAGCGAAAAGTCCGTGCGCAAGGGGTTAACGCTGAGCAAGAGGCGCTGGTGAAAATGCTGGAGCGGGGAGACATCCCGGAAGAAACGGCAAACGTGCTGCAAGAACGGTTTAACGAATTAGAAATTTTGTATGCCAACCCATTTAAGGTCGGATTATCAAAAACAAGGCTCAAGCGGCTGATGTATTGGATTTTCTTCGGTGAACATAAAAAGCCGGAGATGTCGATTTTAAATGAAGCGGGATTGATACGGGCAACGAGAGTGAAAACGGCAAAAGCAGCGATAGACTATCTGGAAAAACATAAAACGGAAGAACATAAAGAAGTGTTTTTATCTGTCATTTCGTTTTATAAACAGTTGATTTTCAGGCTGGAGCACAGCCATCATGAGCTGAAATCAAGCGCTCATTTTGAAAATCAGAAGCTGGAAGTAAAGCTGAAGGCTGTGCAGGCGATCAGAAATGAAATTCAGACGCTCTTTGAGGAGCGTGAAATTTCCCGGGACATCTCCCATGAGCTTCGCCAATACATTAATGATGTGGAAGCCGCCATGCTTGAAGGCGGCGAATAGATGCAGTAAAAAAGCTGGCGCTGAAACGCCAGCTTTTTTCTGTATTAAGGGCGATGGAAATTGACAGTGCTGCCATCCCGGTCGAACCAGCCTCTGAAGGCCCAGTTGATCCAGCCGCCATCGCCTTTGTTTGTAAAGGTTCCGTCTTCAAATACCCAAATGCCGTACGTAATGCCGTCGTAAACGGCTGAACCGTAAAATTGCACACCGTTTAAGTGATCTTCATATTCCTGGCTTAAATTAAATACCATGACATTGTATTTTTGGCCGGAAGCGTAGAAGGAAGACTCCATGAGGTTTTTCACAAATCCATCCCGGTTCTGTGCGGATTTAATGGCGTCCGCAATCTGATTGGCAATGCCAAGCACATCAAGGTTTACATTTAAACCGACCTCAGCGGCAGTTGTTCCGGCTGTTGTTGTTTGCGAGATCTTCGGAGCGGGGTTTTCTTCAGCGGAAGCTAAGGACAAAGGGGCAATTGTCAAAGCGGCACCAAGCGCAAGTGTCATTGGAATACGAATACGTTTCAATGTGGTTCCTCCTTTGTATATTGTGGTTTACACTATTCGCATACCCTGCTCACTTTTTTTGTAATCTCAATATTGTTAAAATAGGAAAAAAATAGTGTGTCAGTTTGACCGTGCTGTGAAAAAAGAAGCAAAAAGAGGCTCTTAAGCGTATTATTGGTATCGGCTGAGAGGAATGTGAGATAATATAGACACTTATATTTCATTGAAAGGGTGGATGTTCAAGTGGCAACAAGTTTAAAAGATACTGTAAAGCTACATAACGGAGTTGAAATGCCTTGGTTCGGTCTTGGTGTTTATAAAGTAGAAAACGGAAGTGAAGCGACTGAATCAGTGAAAGCGGCAATTAAAAATGGCTACCGCAGCATTGATACAGCAGCGATCTACAAAAATGAAGAAGGCGTTGGCATCGGAATTAAAGAATCCGGTGTGGCAAGAGAAGAGCTCTTCATTACATCAAAAGTATGGAATGAAGATCAAGGCTACGAAACAACGCTTGCTGCCTTTGAAAAAAGCTTGGAAAGACTTCAGCTTGATTACTTAGATCTATATTTAATCCACTGGCCTGGCAAGGATAAATATAAAGATACATGGCGCGCGCTTGAAAAGCTGTACAAAGACGGCAAAATCCGCGCGATCGGCGTCAGCAACTTCCAAGTTCATCATTTAGAAGAGCTATTGAAAGATGCTGAAATCAAACCGATGATCAACCAAGTGGAATTTCACCCGCGTTTGACGCAAAAAGAATTAAGAGATTACTGTAAAGCGCAAGGCATCCAGCTTGAGGCATGGTCTCCGCTCATGCAGGGACAGCTTCTGGATAACGAAGTGCTCGCACAGATTGCTGAAAAGCACAATAAATCTGTGGCTCAAGTGATTTTGCGTTGGGACCTTCAGCATGAAGTTGTAACAATTCCAAAATCCATCAAAGAACACCGTATTATCGAAAACGCTGATATTTTTGATTTCGAATTGTCTCAAGAAGACATGGACAAAATTGACGCATTAAACAAAGATGAGCGTGTCGGCCCAAATCCCGACGAGCTTCTGTTTTAATGAAAAACTCCCCGTCACGGCATGGGGAGTTTTTTAGTGTGTCTTTTTCTGTTGAATGAAAAACAGCATCAAAAAGGAAATGAAAACGATACAGACGACCCACGCCCAGGCAAGGGCATTGTTGCCGGAATCCAATGCGACATAAATGGCCGTCGGCAGTGTTTGCGTGACACCGGGGATGTTCCCTGCAAACATGAGTGTGGCGCCAAATTCTCCGAGCGCCCGCGCAAGGCTGAGGATGCTTCCGGTCAGCAATGAAGGATAGGCGAGCGGGACGGAAATATGGATAAATACCTGCCAGCTGCTTGCGCCGTCTACCATTGCCGCGCCCTGTATATCGGGATCAATGTCAGCAAACCCGGTTTTGGCGGATTGATACATAAGCGGAAAGGCCACAACAGCCGAGGCAATCACAGCAGCCCACCAGGTGAAAATGACAGGCTGCTGAAAGACCCATTCGATGGCTTGTCCAATGAAACTGTGCTTTCCGAAAATGACGATCAAAATAAAACCGACAACAGTAGGCGGAAGAACGAGTGGAAGCATAAAAAAAGTTTCGAGAGCCGTTTTTCCGAAAAATGATGCCCGCGACATCCACGCTCCAGCCAGTGTTCCGAGAATAATGACAACAATTCCGGCAACTGCCGCCACTTGGAAGGAAAGCACAACAGGTGTGAAAAACTCTGAAGCGCTTATGCTATTCGGCAGTAAAACCATATTTCTCAAATACTTTCATTGCTTCATCAGATTGCAGGTAATCGTAAAATTCCTTCGCTTCCTTACGGTGTTTTGTATCTTTTACAATTCCTAACGGATAGACAATCGGGCTGTGTGTATCTGCTTTTGCCTCGTCAATAATTTTGACCTTTTTAGAGATCAGTGCATCTGTTTTATAAACAACACCTGCATCCACATTGCCGGTTTCAACATAAGAAAGAACTTGGCGAACGTCTTTTCCGTAAACGATCTTATCCTTCACTTTGTCCCATAGAGACAGCTTTGTCAGTGATTCTTTCCCGTAAGCTCCTGCCGGTACGGATTCCGGCGTTCCGAGGGCGATTTTTTCTGAGTCAGCCAGATTGCTGAAGCTTGTCACAGGTGACTCTCCGTTTTTCGGCACGACGAGTACAATTTCATTGCCGACTAAATCAGTGCTGTCTTTTTTGGCGATATCCCCATCATCCACCAGCTTTTGAAATTTATCCTCAGCAGCTGAGAAGAACAGGTCTGCTCCTGCTCCTTGAGAAATTTGTTTTTGCAAGGCGCCGGAAGAGCCAAAGTTATCTTGGAGTGTAATGTTTTGATGTTCTTTTTCGTAGTTCTTTTGGATTTCCTCAAGCGCATCCTGTGCACTGGCGGCAGCTGAGATCGTTAACGTTACTTCTTTCTCGCTGTCCGTTGAAGACTGGTTTGCAGAGCAGCCTGCTGCAAGCAGAAAAGCGGTTAAGGCTGCTGTTAGAATGGAATACTTTTTAAACATAATTGCACCCCTTATGATTAATTATATCTAATTATAACTGATTATGTTTGGTTTATGTGGGTTTTTTTACATTCGATGAAAAGGTATAATGAAGTAGGAGAGTGATGAATATGAATGAAACCTCTTCCTATACGATAGAAGAAGTTGCAGGTCTGCTGAAGGTATCAAAGCTGACCGTTTATGATTTGATTAAAAAAGGCATGATCCCTGCTTACCGTGTCGGGAGGCAGATGCGTGTGGATGAAGAAGATTTAAAGCAATATAAGATGAATATGAGAATGTCTCAGCCCATTGCTATAGCTGAAGAGCCGAAAAAGATGCATGAGGCAGAGCCGGACGGCAGACCGAATGTCATGATCAGCGGACAGGACATTTCGATGGATCTGCTCAGCAAGCATTTGGAGAATATCATTCAGGAGACGCCGCTCCGCAAATACAAAGGAAGCTTAAACAGCCTGATTGATATGTATCAAGGCAAGTGTGACATTGTCAGCCTCCATTTATACGATGCGGAAACGAGGCAGTATAATGCGCCTTATGTAAAACGAATTTTGTCAGGTGAACCGTTTTGTCTGATCAATGTCGTTCTCCGCAAAGCCGGACTGTATGTTCAAAAAGGGAATCCGAAAAACATTCAAGGCTGGGAAGACTTGAAAAGAACCGATATCCGAGTTATCAACAGGGAAAAGGGTTCGGGCGCAAGAGTGCTCCTTGATGAACAGCTTGGCTTGCTTGGTGTGAATTCGGCTGATGTAAAGGGATACAGCGATATCGTGTCCGATCATTACGCTGTCGCTTCACAAGTCTCAAGCGGACAGGCTGACGCGGGAATCGGAGCGCAGCATGCTGCACATATGGGCAGTGTTGATTTTATCCCGCTCATTGATGAACAATATGATATCGTCATTTTGAAAAAACATGAGCAGCTGCTGAAGGCCGTGAAGGAGATCTTGAATTCTGAGGAATACAAGGCGAATCTGTCTCATTTAAACGGCTATCAAACGAAGCTGACCGGCAAAGTGATGTTTGAAACGTAAAAAATCCCTCTGTAAAGAGGGATTTTTTATTCATAAAAACGGAGCAGGTCACCGTTTAAGATTTTATCAGAGAGAGACAGTTCTTCATTTGCTTTCTCCTTATAAGAAAGGCACGCATCCTGATCTTCCAGCACTTCCCCTGTTTTTTGGCTGTAGCACGTGTTTTTCGTGTATACATAGTCGTTCGTAATAAAACTGCCGTTTCTCAGCACGGCGAACGGGGTGCGGTCGTTGGACAGCAAATCATTGCCAAATTGAATATTGCCTTTTGTATCAACGCCGAGCAGATGCATCAGTGTCGGCCTGACATCGACCTGCCCTCCGGCATCAGAGATGGTTTCTGGCTTTTGATCTGTGATTCCCGGGATATGTATGATAAACGGCACCCGCTGGAGCTGTACATTGTCATACGGCGTGATTTGAATTTTTCCTAAAAACTCAGCCATCGCATCGTTATGGGCTTCTGAAATGCCGTAATGATCTCCCATAAATACAATCATCGAATTTTCGTATAAGCCTTCGTCCTTCAGCTTTTTGATAAAATGCTTCAATGCCTCATCTTCATAGCGCACCGTGGTCACATAGCGGTTTAACAGGTCGCTGCTTGAATCGTATTCATCAATCAGCTGATCCTTCTCATCGATCTCAAACGGAAAATGATTCGTTAACGTGATAAAACTGCTGTAAAACGGCTGCGGCAGGCTTTTCAGCTTGCCGGCGGACTGCTCTAAAAATTCCTTATCCTTTAAGCCCCAGCTTGTCGATGTCCCGGGAGTGACATGGAAATCATCAACATCAAAAAAGCGGTCAATCCCAAATGATTCGTACATCACATCTCGGTTCCAAAATGTTTTATGGTTGGCGTGAAAGACGGCTGAATAATAATCATGTTGCTTCAGCGATTTGTACATCGTATGAAATTGATGGTCGCTTTTCGTGAAAAAGACGGCGCCGCTAAGGGAAGGATACAGTGAGTTAGCGACGATGAATTCTGAATCAGATGTTTTGCCTTGTTCGGTTTGCTGATAGAAATGATCAAAGTAATAGCTTTTTTTGATGAGATCATTCATGAACGGAGTGATTTCTTTTCCATTTACCTTTTCATTCAGAACAAAGCTTTGGGTCGATTCAAGTGTGACAAAAATGACATTGCGCCCCTTTGCCAGCCCGAATTTGTTTGGGTCAGGCTTGCTGTAGTCTGCTTCTGTGTAGTTTTTAATGGTGGTCATGCTGTCTTCATCTGCAAATGCTTTCGCGCTTATATTCACAGTCTGAGAAATCGTATCGTAAATATGGAACTGAAACAGACCGATGCTTTTGACGAGCATTTCCCGGTCAAAGGAATGTGCCAAAAGCTTCGGCTGCTGTACTTCTGCAAGTGCCAGGGTGCATAGAATCATGCCGCAGGAAGCTGCATAGTACCGTTTGACTGTGCGGGGGGCGGCTTTTGTCTGCGGGTGCTTCTCTTTTCTGGCCAGCAGCAGAAGAAAAACCAAATCCGCAAACAGGGCGATAAACAGAGGATTGAACAGTTCTTTTACACTGCTGCCCATATCGCTCATGTTACTGGCCTGAAACAAAACCGGGATGGTAATAAAATCGATATAAAAGCCGTAAAAAATCGTATTGGAGATCAAGATAACAGTCAGAACCAAATTGGCAATCAGCAAAAAGACCCGCTGTTTGTTTTCTTTCAGAAGCAGGCCGATCCCGAATAAAGGAAGGATAAAGCTGAGCGGATTGATCAGCAAAATCAGCTCCTCCAACAGAGTATCGATCTGCAAATCAAAGCCCAGTTTATAAATCACATACGTTTTGATCCACATGAATACGATCGAAAAACATAAAAACCGCTGATTGGGAAAAAAGGTTCCTTTCATCAATATGACTCCTCACGTTTCCTTGATCTCTGCATGAAATGCTTCTTATGTAAAACCTACTAAAAACAGTCCGTTCAGACAAGTGTCAGCACTCACGTTTAAAACATGCGCCCATGAAACAGCATATAAAAATAATAACATGAAGCAATTGTCAGGCCGGCTAACACAAGCTGCTCAGAAAAACTGCCTGTCTTCATATATAATGGGAGCCGTACGCGAATCGTTGAAGGGAATAATAATTTGATTCCATTCACCGTCCAAGCGTCAAGAATCAAGTGGCTCGCCATTCCGATCATCAGCCCGGTTGATATGTTTTTATTTGGAATATATGTGGCTGTGATAAAAAACATGATGAGCAGAAACAGCAGGCTGTGCGTAAAGGTTCTGTGTCCAAAAACAGAGCTGACCGCTTTCGATAAGATAGGAAATCTTCTCCCGATTTTACTTTGTGTGTGGCAGATATCGGGTATTAATGCCCCAACCGCGCCGGACGCAGCCATAAGCACTGGATCAAATCCATAATAATAAGCCGCTGCCGTACAAGAAGCGATGCCTCCCATGATGTGTGTTTTTCCTGTCATTTCTCGCTTCTCCTTTTATCTTTTGCAAAAATCTCTGAATTACAAATATATCAAGAGAATGTATGTTTGATCAACAGGACTTTGGACGATAAAAAATTTCCCGCATAATTTTTTAAGGAAAAAGGCATCTTAAAGATGTACCTATTTTCTAAAAGAGGTGATTCGAATGGGTTTCTTTAATAAAGATAAAGGAAAACGTTCTGATAAAGAAAAAAACGTAATCCAGGGAGCTCTTGAAGATGCCGGTTCAGCTCTAAAAGATGATCCGCTTCAAGAAGCTGTGCAAAAAAAGAAAAATAATCGATAAACCACAATGCGGATAGGGCTTGGCTCTATCCGTATTTTCCATCTGTTCCCTTTGACAGATCATCCTTTCTTTGATAACCTTTCTGGGAGTAACTGAATAATTAAATCCTCACTCTTTCTCAGTGAGGTAGAGGTTGCGCGGATGATGAGTCACACATGCCAGGCTGACAGGAGCTGTTAAACATGTGTAAAAGGCATCAGCGCCGAAGTGTGGGGAAAGCCGATCCTTCTCTATGCTGGGACTGTATCTGAATAAGTGCAGGACTGCCGCGTGCTTTTTCGCGGAGGGCTATCCGGAGATCAAGGGTGTGTGTTTCTTTAAGCATGGACTTTTGTTCAGGCTTTTTTTGCGTTTACATGATCTCGGGGTCTGGTCCGTACAAAGAATCATGGAGGTACTGGAATGGAACAGACGAAAAAATGGGGTTTTTGGTTATTAACGGCGTTTGTCGTTGGAAATATGGTTGGATCAGGAATTTTCTCCTTGCCGAGCTCGCTTGCTTCAATTGCGAGTCCGTTAGGCGCCACGTCCGCCTGGCTTTTGACAGGTGCCGGCGTGCTGATGATTGCACTTGTCTTCGGGCACTTGTCCATTCGCAAGCCTGAACTGACAGCGGGGCCGCAAAGTTATGCAAGAGCGCTGTTCTCTGATCCGAAGAAAGGGAACGCTGCCGGTTTCACAATGGTGTGGGGCTACTGGGTGGCGAGCTGGATCAGTAACGTGGCGATCATCACTAGTCTCGCCGGTTACTTGACTTCGTTCTTCCCGATCTTGGTTGATAAACGTGAAATGTTTTCGATCGGCGGGCAAGAGGTGACACTCGGCCAATTGATGACGTTTGCTGTATGTACGATCTTGTTATGGGGAACGCACACGATTCTTGTTGCAAGCATTAACGGTGCAAGTAAATTGAACTTTGTCACAACGCTTTCTAAAGTATTAGGTTTTGTCTTCTTTATCGTTGCCGGATTGTTTGTGTTTCAAACGACATTATTCGATCATTTTTATTTCCCGATTCAAGGAGAAAACGGCACAAGCATTGGAATTGGCGGCCAGGTGCATAACGCCGCGATTTCTACACTGTGGGCGTTTGTCGGAATTGAATCAGCGGTTATCCTGTCCGGCCGTGCGAGCTCTCAGCGTGATGTGAAACGTGCGACAATTACCGGCTTGCTGATTGCCTTGAGCATTTATATTATTGTGACTTTAATTACGATGGGTGTTCTGCCGCATGATAAGCTTGTCGGCTCAGAAAAACCGTTCGTTGATGTGCTTTATGCAATTGTCGGAAACGCGGGAAGCGTCATTATGGCACTTTTGGCAATCCTTTGTTTATTCGGAACGATGCTCGGCTGGATATTGCTTGGCTCTGAGGTCCCATACCAAGCCGCTAAAGCAGGAGATTTCCCGGCATTATTTGCGAAAACGAATAAAAAAGGAAGTCCGGTTATCGCACTAATTATTACAAACGTTATGTCACAGGTCTTCATTTTCTCGGTTATTTCCCGGACAATAAGTGACGCATTTACATTTTTAACGACAGCGGCAACGCTTGCGTATTTAATTCCGTATTTGGTATCAGCGATCTACAGCTTGAAGCTTGTCATCAAAGGTGAAACGTATGACCAGCTGAAAGGCTCCCGTGTAAAAGACGGATTGATTGCAATATTAGCATGCGCGTACTCAGTGTTTGTTATCGTAACAGGCACAGCGGATTTAACGACATTTATTCTCGGCATCGGTTTATTCTTTGTCGGTCTGGTGATTTATCCGTTTGTGATTAAGAAATTCTCGAAAGAAAAACAAACATAATAATCCGAAAAGGTACGGTTTTCTTTTCAATAAAAAACGCTGCAATATCAATTGCAGCGTTTTATTTATGTTGTGTTTGTATTTCATCGCTTGAGCGTTTATTTCCTTTATAGATAAAATAAAGGGCAATCATCATAAAGAGTAATGCAAAAGAACGTTTCAAATCTAAAGGTATGACTAAACTATGGAACCAGCCAAAATGATCAATAATCAATCCAATTACAAGCTGGCCAATGATCCCAGCAATATTTGTTGCAATGACCCCGATTCTTGGTACAGCCATAACAGTGAGAAGCAAATACATAGTACCCAAAAATGCAGCACTTAACTGCCATTTAGGTGCTTCTAGTATAGCAAGCACATCTCCATGGCCGAAAAAAAGAATAAAAATGAGAAGAAACATAAATCCGGTTATAAAAGTTAAAAGTGTTGTTTCAATTGTTCCAGCTTTTCGGCTAAAGGTGCCATTAATAGACGATTGTGCACTTAATGTGATGCCGCCCAATAAAGTGAATAAAATCATAAATATACCCATTTTAGACCTCCTAGTAAATTAAAATAAGAGCAATAATCATCGAAATAACTGCAAATATTTTTTCTTTATTGATTCTCGTTTTCTTGCTGCCAAGCCAACCATAATGTTCAATAATCATACTCATTATTAATTGGCCAATAATAACTGCTACCATAGTGAGTCCAACACCAACAAAAGGAACACTAATCACAATAGATGTTAAATACACAACACCTAAAACACCTCCAAGAAGTGACCATTTAGGTGCTTCAACAGCATATGAAAGTTTCCCTTTTCCAAAGAATATCCACAGTAAACCCATAATGATTGAACCCATAAAGAAATTATAAAAACTAGTTTCGAGTTGGCCTATAGTTTTTCCTAGTTCACCGTAGATTGCTCCCTCAAAGCTAAGTGCTGACCCTGCTAATAACGCTAGTATATATGCGAAGTAACGCATTAGATCCCTCTCCTTATATATTTAAATATCTAGAATTATCGATATTAAGTAGATTGAAAACAGAAATCATCCAGTTTAGATTTCTGTTTTAAAATATTCAGCTATCTGCTGAATCACTTCTTCATTTCGCCTGTAATAGGTCCATTGACCATAACGAACAGATTCAAGCAGGCCGGCATTCTGCATCAAGTTTAAGTAATGTGAAACTGTAGATTGAGAAGCTTTGGCTTTTTCTTGAATATCCCCTACACATACTCCCCCTTTAACACTGACCTCCTTTGGCAGGTGAGCGCCTTGTTTAGGGAAATGCTTCTCCGGTTCCTTCAACCAATGCAAAATGTTAAGCCGAGTTTCATTTGATAAGGCCTTAAATACATCGATTGGTTTCATGGTCATATTATATATCGATTTTTTTCGATATGTCAATTTGGAAAGTTATTAATGCTCATTAGGCACTGTTACTTATTATTTTGCCCTGTTTAAATAAATCGTCCCATTCTTTTTTGATAATAAGCAAAAGAGCCGTATCTAGGGCGGCTCTTTTATTTATTTTGTTAAGCTTTCCGTAATAAACTTCAGCTGGCCCTCCAATGAAATCGGGTCTGTGAAATAGAAGCCAATCGGGTCAATCTTATAGACATGGTCATTTTTAACGGCGCTTAGGTTCTTCCAAATGGAGCTGTCAAATACGCCGCCATCGTCCCCGCCTGATTGCCATGGGCCTGCGAAAATATAATCCCCGGCGAAGTCAGGGAGCTTCTCTAATGAAATACTTGTATATCCAGGGCCCTGGTCAATGGCTTTTTCCTTTGTCAGCTTTGTAGCCTGCAGGCCGAGATCTTTGTAAATGATGCTTCCGCCTCTTCCGAAATCTTTACCGAATACGTAAATGTCTTTTCCGTTCGTTTGCATAATGGAAATGGTTTTGTCACCGACGGCTTTTTTGATTTTTGTTTTAGCTGCCGCAACTTTTTTATCCCACTCAGCCAGCCAATTTTCGGCTTTATCTTCAGTTCCCGTCATTTTTGCAAATTCTTTCAGCTGTTCGATGTTGTCGAGCTTACCATATTTTACCGCGACAGTCGGCGCAATTTTTTCAAGCTTTTTCATATCAGCGCCTTGCGTTGTCCAGACGATAATCAGGTCAGGGTTCAAATCAATGACTTTTTCAACGGAAGTGCCGTCTCCGATGTTTGTGACACCGTCGGTTTTTCCTTTGTAGTAAGGGTTTTTAAATACATTCTCAGGCGCACCGACGACGTTGATGCCCAGTGTTTTGAAGTATCCGTAGTAGCCGTCAGCCATGACAACCACTCGTTTAGGGTGTTTAGGAATTTTTACATTTCCGTTTTCAGCCTTGTATGTAAAGGTTTCTTCGTCTTTTGAATCAGAGGAAGAGCCTTTGCTTTCTGAGTTATTCCCGCAGGCTGCCAGCGCTGCAATCAATAGGAGGGCAAAAAACGCTGCTCCGATTTTCTTGTATGTATGGGTCATATCTCATACCTTCTTTCTGAAAGATAGATGATAAAGAGAATCATTATCAATGTGATTATACCATCGCAAGTGCCGGTTGGCACGATATTTTTGCAAATATATTCTCATTTTTATTTAAAACGCTCTATTAAATCAGCGGAAAAAAGTGATATACTGGAACAGCAATTGATAATCATTATCATTGATGAAAGGAAGTACGGCTGTTGAGTCAAAAGAAAAATATACAGACCACATCAGAAGAAATCCAATGGACGTCAAGGTCATTTGGCGCAGTCATGGTCCTTATTGCAGGGATATGCTTGCTATGCCTTGGCGCACTTTTATCCATATCCCTCGGTGCTGCGGATATTCATTTGCGCACTGTGTGGGACGCCATTTTTCATTTTCAGCCGACAGAGACGTCCCACCAAATCATACACGATCTCCGGCTGCCGAGAACGGCTGCGGCCGCGCTTGTCGGGGCTTTATTAGCGGTATCAGGGGCGATCATGCAGGGGATGACGAGAAACCCTTTGGCAGAGCCTTCGATTATGGGCGTTACATCGGGCTCTGCGTTTGCCATTTCGATTGCGTTTGCCTTTTTTCCCGGACTTTCGGCTATGGGGCTTGTGCTATGGTCCTTTGTCGGAGCGGGGCTGGGGGCATCAACGGTAATGGGCATCGGCATGTTTTCAAAAGGCGGACTTACGCCTGTAAAGCTTGCTCTGGCGGGAACAGCAGTTACTTATTTCTTTACGGGCATTTCAACTGCTATCGCAATTCGCTTTGATGTTGCTCAGGATATCAGCTTTTGGTATGCAGGCGGAGTAGCGGGTGTGAAATGGTCAGGTGTCCAGCTTTTGCTTATCGCAGGGGCTGTCGGTTTAACGCTTGCGTTTATCATCGCCCGGTCCGTGACAGTACTAAGTCTTGGTGACGATCTGGCGAAAGGGCTTGGACAATATACATCAGCGGTGAAACTGGTTGGCATGCTTGTCGTTGTGATTTTGACGGGAGCTGCAGTTTCTATTGCCGGCACCATCGCATTCATCGGGCTGATCATTCCGCATATTACCCGGTTTTTGGTCGGTGTGGATTATCGGTGGATCATTCCTTGCTCGGCGGTTCTTGGTGCTGTCTTGCTTGTGTTTGCTGATATTGCAGCAAGACTCGTAAACGCGCCCTTTGAAACGCCTGTCGGCGCGCTGACCTCTCTCATCGGCGTTCCCTTTTTCTTTTATTTGGCACGTCGTGAAAGGAGAGGGCTGTAATGAAAACAAAAACGAAAAAACCGCTCGTTGTGATGGCTGTGACCTTTCTGCTCATCGTGCTGGTCTTTTTTATCAGTCTGAATTTGGGCGTCATCAAAATTGCACCGCTTAAAACGCTTCAGGTCTTTTTCGGTCAAGGAACGGCGCGTGACGAGCTTGTCTTATTTGAATTCAGGCTGCCCCGGATCATCCTTTCCTTGCTCGTTGGTGCTGGGATAGCTGTTGCCGGAGCCATTTTGCAAAGCGTGTCTCAAAATGATCTGGCAGAGCCCGGTATTCTCGGAATTAACGCCGGCGGCTCACTTGCTGTGGTGCTTTTTATTTACTTTTTTCAAGGATCAGCTTCAGATCTCAGCTTTTTCGGAACATTTATGCTGCCTTTCAGTGCTTTGGCAGGCGCAATCCTCGCCGCGTTTCTCATTTATCTTCTGGCTTGGAAAAAAGGTGTGACTCCGATTCGGCTGATTTTAGTCGGCATTGGCGTGAATGCCGGATTTAACGCCCTGTTGCTGATTTTTCAGCTCAAGATGGACCCTCATGATTTTATGCAAGCAGCGGTTTGGATCTCCGGCTCGATATGGGGGGCGAACTGGAATATGATCTGGGCAATCCTTCCTTGGATTGTGATCTTGCTTCCGTTTACTTTATATAAGGCACGCTATTTGAACATTTTGCAGCTCGGAGACCAATTAGCGACCGGGCTGGGCACTGCTGTTGAAAGGGAAAGACGGATTCTCCTTCTGGCAGCGGTCACTCTTGCCGCTTCATGCGTGGCAGCTGCAGGGGGCATCGCGTTTCTCGGATTGATCGCGCCCCATGTGGCAAGAAGGCTTACCGGTCCCCGTCACCAGACGCTGATACCGGTCTCCGCCTTCATCGGCGCATTTCTGTTTTTGCTCGCTGATACGCTGGCGAGAAATGTATTGGCACCGTCAGAAATTCCGGTCGGACTTGTCATTTCCGTGTTAGGTGCGCCTTACTTTATTTATTTATTGATGAAAGCGAATTAGAGGAGGGGGCCGAATATGAATTCATTATCAACAGATCAGCTTGGAATCGGTTATGGAGACAGGGTAATAGTAGAGGATTTAAATATCTCGATTCCTAAAGGGAAAATTACCACCTTAATTGGCCCGAACGGCTGCGGGAAATCAACGATATTAAAAACAATGTCCAGAATTATGCGTTCACATGCAGGTGCCGTCTATTTAAACGGCAAAGCGATTCATAAAATGTCTACAAAGGACATTGCGAAAGATATGGCGATTCTGCCGCAGACACCTGAAGCGCCGAGCGGTTTAACGGTGTATGAATTGGTGTCGTACGGCAGATTTCCGCATCAATCAGGATTTGGCAGATTAAATGATGAAGCTCGCCAAATTATCAAATGGGCGCTTGAAGAAACAGGCATGGCTGAATTCGCTGAACGGCCGATTGAGGCATTGTCAGGCGGACAGCGTCAGCGCGTGTGGATTGCCATGGCGCTTGCGCAAGGGACGGAACTGCTGCTGCTGGATGAACCTACAACGTATCTTGATCTCGCACACCAGCTTGAGATTCTGCAGCTGCTAGACAGACTCAACAAAGAGCAGGGGCGGACGATTTTAATGGTCATTCATGATCTTAACCATGCAGCCCGTTTTTCTCATTATATGATCGCGCTCAAAAAAGGCACGGTCATCAAAGAAGGCACTGCACTGGAGGTCATGACTCCGGACATTTTGAAGCGGGTATTTCAGATTGATGCTGAAATCGTGACTGATCCCCGTACAAATAAACCTGTATGCTTGACCTATGACCTGATTAAAAACGAAAAAACGCTTCTTTCAGTGTGAGAAAAATCCCGGTTCTGAGCCGGGATTTTTTATTTTCAGCTGTGAAAATACCATTTTTCTATTTGATTCCCTCATTTCAATAAAAAGATTGCAAGTCTTTTTGAATTAATAGATAATATTGGTTAGAATGTTTCGAAAATATTACATTGTTTACAGAAAGAGGAGATCGTTGTGTCCAAAAAGAAAAAATGGCTTATTGGCGGTGCGATATGTGCCGGTGTGCTTGTATTGGCGGGGATCGGCGCCGGCGGTTTTTACTTTTTTACTCACATGAACCAAGTTGCCGTATCAACGGAGCCCTATGCTGAATCAGTAGCGGTATACATGGGAGGAGAATCAGAATCAGGCCAAACGTTTTCTGGAAAGGTTGAACCTGAGAAACAGCAGAAAGTATACATAGATTCAGAGAAAGGCAGCATTAAAAAAACATACGTCAAAGAAGGCGATCAGGTCAAAAAGGGCGATAAGCTTTTTGAGTATGAGGGCGAAGATCATTCTGACGAAGTTGAGCAAGCCAATTTGCAAATTGAAATGACAAACCTTCAAATCAGCCGTTTGCAAAAATCAATAACGGAAACGGAAAAACAGCTGAAAAAGGCCGGAAAAGAAGAGAAATCACAGCTTCAAGATGAGCTTGATCAGGCCAATTTCGATTTGAAAACAAGCCAGCTTGAGCTGAAGCAGCATCAAAAAGAGCTGGCTGCCCTGACGAAAAACAAAGGTTCCAATGTCATGACAAGCAAGCATGACGGGATCGTTCAAAGCGTCAATCAGGATATCGCTGACGGAGCAACAGGTGACCAGGCAGCAGGTCCGTATATCCAGATTGTTTCGACGGGCAAATATCTAGTCAAAAGCCAAATCAACGAGCTGTTAATGGACACAATCAAAAAAGGCAGCAAAGTCAGAGTCACGCTGAAAACAGGCGGTGAAGGCGAGTGGAAAGGAAAGGTCACCTCGATCGGCAAGCTTCCGGCGGGAGCAGGCGAGGGGGAGGAGTCAGAAAGTTTTGCTGAAGAAGAAATGAATCCTCAATCCTCTAACTATCCGTTCACAATTTTATTAGACAGCCATAAGGGCCTTGAAGTCGGCTATCATGTCAACATCGAAGTGATGAGTGATGATGCTGATGCGGACAAGATCAAGCTGCCGACCGACATGGTGATTCAGGATGACGGCGAACCGTATGTGTGGAAAGCCGATGAGAAGCAGAAAGCGGTCAAACAGCCTGTTGAAATCGGTGAGACTGATGAAAATGACATGGTAGAAATTAAGAGCGGCCTGACGCCGGAAGATTATGTGATCTATCCTGATCCCGCGGTCAAGGAAGGAAAGCAGGTTACAGTCAATGCTGACACTGAATAATATTTCGAAATCGTACAAGCTGGGAAAAGAAGAAGTTCCAATCTTGAAACATATCAATCTGACTGTCCAGGCGGGTGAGTTTTTGGCTATTATGGGGCCTTCCGGTTCTGGAAAGTCAACGTTAATGAATATCATCGGCTGTTTGGACAGGCCTACCTCCGGAACCTATACGCTTGACCAGATAGATATATTGAAAGGGAAAGACGGTGCCTTAGCCGAAATTCGCAACGAATCAATCGGGTTTGTGTTTCAAACCTTTCATCTGCTGCCGCGTCTTACCGCGCTGCAAAATGTTGAGCTGCCGATGATCTACAATAAAGTGAAGAAAAAAGAGAGAAGGCAAAGAGCTTATGAAGCCCTGGAAAAAGTCGGTTTAAAAGACAGGGTCTCTTACAAGCCGCCGAAGCTGTCCGGCGGGCAAAAGCAGCGGGTGGCGATAGCGAGGGCCCTTGTCAATCAGCCGAGGTTTATTTTAGCTGATGAACCGACCGGGGCGCTTGATACCAAATCAAGTGAACAAATTTTATCGCTGTTTTCCGAACTGCATCAGGAAGGCAAGACCATTATTATGATTACCCACGACCCGGACGTCGCCAGAAAAGCTGACAGAACGGTTTTTATCCGGGATGGAGAATTGGTATTAGATGAGAGAGGGGATATCAGCCATGCTTGAACATATTCGAATCTCCTTTCAATCAATTTTCTCTCATAAATTAAGATCGATTCTGACAATGCTCGGTGTCATTATCGGCATAGCGGCAATCATCGCGATTGTTTCGATGCTGAAGGGCCAAAGCGAACAATTAAAGCAAAGCATGATCGGCATGGGAAATAACGCGATCAATGTTGTCTACCAGCCGTCGGGCGGAGAAGAGGAGGGCGGCGGCCCTCAGGTTTCGTATACGTCCGCGCCGCCTGTAGCTGAAGAAACAGTAAAGGCGATCAAATCTGATCCTATGGTCAAAGGATTATCTTTATATTACTTGTCTGAAGGCGCGAGCGTTTTTCATTTAACAAATGTTTCGTACCCTCAAGTGTACGGTGTTGACGGTGATTACTTTGATATGTTCCCAATCCGTATAACCGAGGGGAGAAAGCTGACGGAAAACGATTTAAACAGCACCCGCCAAGTGGTGATGATCAATGAAGCTGCCAGAGATGAACTGTTTCCAGACGGAGACGCTCTGCATAAAAACATTGAGATGAATGGTGTGCCGTTTAAGGTTGCCGGTGTTTTTAAAGAAAAAAATCAGCAGGAAAGCATGTTTGAAGGCGACTACGCAAACCCGGTTTTGTACGTGCCGAAAAAAGTATGGCCGCTCATTGAAGGCTTTGACGCGCCAACGCAGATTGCCGTGCAGGCCGATTCTTCTGAGCATATCCAAGAAGCCGGCGTAATGGCTGCGGATCTTTTAAATCAAGGACTGTCTGAAGCTGAGCTGGAAAAAGCAGAGTACAGTGTGATGGATCTTCAGGAGATCGCGCAGGAAGTGGAGTCCTTTAATCAGTCATTTGCATTGCTGCTTGGCGGGATCGCCAGTATTTCACTTTTGGTCGGCGGTATCGGCGTCATGAACATCATGCTCGTTTCCGTCACGGAGCGCACGAGGGAAATCGGGATTAAGAAAGCGCTCGGTGCTAAGCGGCGTGTGATTTTATTTCAATTTTTAACCGAGGCTGTCGTGCTGACAAGCATTGGCGGAATACTCGGTGTGCTGGCAGGCTTCGGCATCGCTAAGCTGCTGACAGTCATTTTTCCAATGCCTTTTATTGTCTCCGTTCCGGCTGTTGTCGGAGCACTCATCTTTTCAATGGCAGTCGGCATTATTTTCGGCTTGCTTCCGTCTATCAAGGCATCGAAGCTTCAGCCTGTAGACGCGCTTCGCTATGAATAAAAAGAACGCATTCAATTGGAATGCGTTCTTTTTTAGCTGGGAAGAGCCGAGTTGCATTTGTCTAAAATCAGAAAAACAGATGCGACAATCATTTCTTCTGTGGTGGACAGCCAGATGTCGCTGATCAATTGGTCTGTTGTATGAGCAGTCATCCACAAAAACAGCAGCTGTACGATGCCGGCAAGGAGAATGAATAGGCGTTTTCCTGTCTTAAAAAATGTAAAACTATGTATCATCAGGCGTTCAAATGGTTCAAAGCATAACCCGAGGACAAGGAATAACACGGCAAAAAGCAGGACATGAGCTGCTGAGCGGTAGCTCGTTCCCGCTAAAGAAAACAAAGTAAAAATGATTCCGAAATAAGTCAACACCACTGCTGCTGCGGCCAGCATGTACTGTATGGAGAGCCGCAATAAACGTTTTGAAGAAGTTTGTTGTTTCACTGGTTCAGCTCCTTTTTAGTGCTTGCAGAGAACGAGTGCTCTCTGCAAGCTGCAAGTCTATTATTTACTGCATTTCTTTTTCACAACCGGATGTTTCTCCTTCGAAAGGACATCGGTAAAGTCTTTGCCTAAGTCAAGATGTGCTTGAACAAATTTTTCAGGAAGCATGGCAAGCCATTGGTTTAAAGAGACATCGGCATAATGGTCGTCTTTGAAGATTTCTAAAAAGACAAGCGGTTCATCCCCGATGTTTTCAACGTAATGACCCATTGCAAATGGGACATATCCGACATCACCGGCCTGGTAGTTAAACGTTCTGGCATGGCCGTCAGATGCAAAAACGGTCATTCTTGCTTTGCCGGAGATATAATATTGCCATTCGTGAGTATTCGGATGCCAATGCAGCTCTCTCATGGCGCCTGGTTCTACCGTCACGAGGGCAGATGCGATTGTTTTAGACACTGTAAAGTTTGTCGAATCCGCAATGTATACTTTTCCTCCCTCTGATTCAATCGGCTCCTGTTCAAGAAGGCGGTAAGTAAACGGGTAAGGCACTTCGCCGTTCGGCCCTTCCACAATGTCATCTTTTAAGCTGCCTGGGATTTGGTTTTCAAATATATATTTTTCTTTACCCGGCAGATTGGCGATTTCTTCTTTTGTCACGCCAAAGTTCGCAGCAATGACTTCTTTAGGGGTGTGGGCAAGCCAGTCTGTCAGCTGGAACGTGCTGTTTTCAGAGAATGATCCATCGTCAAACACGAGCAGGAACTCGGCTCCTTCATCCAGCGCTTGAATGGAGTGCGGCAGGCCTGACGGGAAGTACCAAAGATCTCCTTCACCTACATCATCAATAAAGCTGCGCCCTTTTTCATCCACAATTGTGACTCTAGCACTTCCGTAAATCATATAAGCCCATTCTGCTTCTTTATGCCAATGCAGCTCGCGAATGGCACCTGGCTTCAGCCGCATATTTACAGATGCAAGGTTCTCTGAAATCGGCAGCTCCCGTACGGTGACTTCACGGGCATATCCGCCTTTTTCTAACCGGTTATGAGTATCAGAGAACGAAAATTTCATATTGCTGACGGTTCCATGATCGGTTTCCGGCGGAACGAGCATATCAGGATTTTGCCGGTCTCTTTCAATATTGCGCGGGATTTTCACCGTGGCTCCTTTGTCTCCTCTGATTGGCTGCGGAATGTCGTTTTGTTTTTTCATGTAACTGTCTCCTCCTTAAAAATAAATGTTAAGCAGAAAGAGAAGGTGAAAGGCCTTTCGTTTTCCCTTCTGTCTTGTTAAGTGAAAAAAAACAGTAAAAAGTCAACTTCGATTGAAAATTAATTTTTTGCTTTCTGGTCTTTCAGCTCTGTCATCAGTTCTATCAGCTGATCAAACTTTTTCTCAAATCGGGTCAGCAGGTACATTGCAATCAGCGCAGGAAACCCCAGATTACCGATCTGTTTTACGACTTCCTCTATAAAAACCTGATCCATGGAAAATACCTCCCTTCTTTTTTGGCAGTCATGTATGTAAGTGAAGGAAATCCAAGAAAACGTAAACTGCAGCCGGAGCATTTGCACAAGCGCTAGTCAGAAAGTAGTAGTTTACTTTTTTTTGCTTTCCTTCATTTAATTTAGTAGGGAGGCGGTTTGATGGACTATCAAGGTCTTTTGCGGTCAAAATGTAAGGAGATAATGAAGCATCCCATCGTGAAGCATTTTTTGAGCAATCCTCAGCATTACCGTTTGTTCAAAAACATAATGGAAAGCCCGAACGAAAAAGATGCAAAATCATTGGACGAGCAATTCAGGCAATTTTATAAGGAGATCCGCATCGTCAAGTATATGAATTCAATGATTCGCATCTTTTCTATTGATTTTGATAAGCGGGTTCGCAAAAACCAAAAACGGTATCCGCTGACGGTTGATCACCCGGAAGCAGGAGAACGCCTTCCTTCCGAAACCGGAAGTGATGCGTTTGAAGCATTTTTAGACCGGCAGGATGATTTGAGCCAGCATGTCCAGGATTATCAGCTCTATCAAGCGATCCAGAAGCTGACTGACAAACAAAAAAGCGTGCTGACGAAAGTCTATCTTCACGGTGCCACGATGCAGGAGATTGCGGAGTCATTAGGAGAGTCACGGCAAAACATCTCCAACATTCATAAAAAGGGGCTTGAGAATATCAGAAAGCAGCTAGCGGCGCAAAAAAAGGGGGAAAGTAAGCTGTGAACGGCCAGTTTGAACAAAAGAAACAAAAAGACGACATGTATGACATTGAACATCTGATTGCATGCTTTTCGCCGATGATCAGAAAAAAACTCAGCAATACGTCCTACCAAGAAAGAGAAGATTTGGAGCAGGAGCTGAAGATCAAAATGTTTGAAAAGGCTGATATGCTTTTGTGCCAGGACGTTCCGGGGTTTTGGGAGTTTATTTTGTATATGGTGGACGAGAACTCATAACTTTCATCTGAAAATACGAAAAAGCGGGAACTTCCATGTTCCCGTTTTCTGTTTGTCATGCCCGGCAGACTTTCCCTATTCAAAAATGTACCAAAAATAAACGATATAATGATAAGATGAAAAAAACAGTGACAGAAAGGAACATAAAAGTGGAAAATGCGTCAATTTTAATCGTAGACGATGAGAAAGCGATTGTGGACATGATCAAACGCGTTCTCGAAAAAGAAGGTTATCGAAATATACTGGATGCGGCAAGCGCAGAAGAAGCAATTCCGGTTGTGAAGGCCAATAAGGTTGATTTGATCGTGCTGGATGTCATGATGGGCGGAATGTCCGGTTTTGAAGCCTGCACGCTGATCAGAGAGTATTCAGACGCTCCGATTTTTTTCCTGACGGCAAGATCATCCGACGCGGACAAATTGTCGGGCTTTGCGGTTGGGGCTGATGACTATATCACAAAACCATTTAATCCGCTGGAATTAGCAGCGCGGATCAGAGCGCACCTCAAGCGCACATATCAGTCGAAAGAAACGAGCTCAAATCAAACCTATACATATGATTATTTTACATTTTCTCCGCAAAATGCCGAGCTGATCGTAGGCGGGGAAGCTGTCGCTTGTTCAGCTCAGCTTTTGCAGCTATTGCAGTATTTTTGTGAACATCCTAATGTGGTGCTTTCCAAAGATCAAATTTATGAAAAAGTTTGGGGCTATCCTTCCTATGGCGACAATAACACCGTTATGGTTCATATCCGCAAGCTTCGGGAAAAAATTGAGCGCGATCCGAGCAATCCGGAGTATATCGTCACCGTTCGCGGTCTCGGCTATCGTTTTATCCCAAATCCTGAAGGCAAGCGGTCATGAGGTTAAGATGGAAGTTTCTGTTTCACTTTTTCGGGCAGATGCTGATTGTAATCCTGCTGCTTACGGTTATGCTTGTTGCTTCGTTTTTCTATTTAGACGCTCGGTTTAGCGATGCGGAATCCAATTCAGGGCTGACAAAGGCAACAACTGACACACTTGAAGCATATCTCGATGTAAACGAAGATGGGTCATGGGAAGTGGATAATTTTCTGAAGAAATCTGTCGATAAACAGCATGGCTGGATGCAAATCATTGATTCGAAAGGGAAAACCGCTTATTCGTACAGCGTGCCGAAAGACGTGCCCGGCACCTATACCAAGAAAGAGCTTTTGTCTATTTATAAAACCAAAAAGCTTCATAACTATAAGCTGAATTACTGGGCCATCAATATTGAAGATAAGTCGTATCTTCTATTGTCCGGCTGGAAATCAAAGAGCGAACAGCTGCTGACTTCCGTTGAAGAGCGCGAACAAAAGATAGATTCTCTAGTACATTATAAGTCCAGTACCATCGACTATATTAAGCGGGAAAAAGGTGCCATTTACCTATTAGACAGCAATGGAAACATTCTCGACAGTATCAACAGCACAAAAAGTGAAAGAAAAACGATGAACCAGCTGGAGCTGCTCAAATACAGCTCTAAACCTTGGAACTATAAACGGGAAATTTCCGTTAAGATCCTCAATAAAGACAGATGGATGGTCGCTACGGTGCCGAACCCTGTCTATGTAACCGATCAGGAGTTTAACAAATCATTTCTGAAGGTTGTGCTAAAGGCGATGTTCCTGATTATGGGTGTTCTGTTCCTGTATATCATTTGGATGACTGTTTGGTATATGTTCCGATTCGGGCTGCCGATTTTTCACACGATTAAATGGCTGGTTAATCTATCTAAAGGGAAACTCGAGGAACCGAAAAACCGGAAAGGCCGTCCTATCAGCAAAAACAAAAAGGGGAAAATCAAACAGCCGTACCGCTTCTTCGGTGAGATTTTTGAATCAATGGATCAGCTGACTGAAACGCTGAGGCGGGATAAAAGAAACAGAGAAAAAATCCAGGCGACAAGGGAAGAATGGATTGCCGGTTTGTCGCATGACTTAAAAACACCGCTTAGCAGCATTTACGGCTACAGCATGATGCTCGAGTCGAAGCAGTATGATTGGTCGCCGGAAGAAGTGAAAGAAATGGGACAGGTTGTCAGAGAAAAATCTGAGTACATGTCCAAGCTGATTGAAGACTTAAATTTAACGTATCGGCTGAAAAATGATGCTCTTCCAATTGAGAGAAAGCTCACAAGTCTTATCCCGTTTTTTAAAAATGTCATTGAGGATTTTAAGAAAAATCCATTTTCTGAAGGGTATGATATCTCCTTTGTATCCAAAGAAGAGCATATTGAATTTGCGCTTGATGAAGCGTGGTTCAGGCGCATATTAGAAAACCTGCTTGGGAATGCCGTGAAGCACAACGACAAAGGAACGGAGATTCAGGTCATTCTGGAACAAGCAAAAAATCATATTTCTTTGAAGGTAAAGGATAATGGGAAGGGAATGGATGAAGAAACGATCACCAATTTGTTTAACCGTTACTACAGAGGGACGAACACAAAAGATCCTGCTGCCGGAACGGGCCTCGGGCTTGCGATTGCCAAGGAGCTTGTCCATCTGCATAACGGGACGATTCATGTGAACAGCAGAATAAACATTGGATCGGTTATTACCATCCTTTTTAAAAAACAATAAACATGTGGTTTGGACACCTTTTTGCCGGGAATAACAATATGTAGACTGAAGCTAAAGAGGTGTAGCACATGGATGCAGTATTGGAAGCAGACACTAGGGCAGTCATTGGTGAAGGCCCGTTATGGGATGAAGAAAACGGCCGCTTATATTGGGTTGATATCTTAGGGAGCGAGCTCCACATCTTCGACCCTGAAGAAAAAATCAACCGGTCGATCAAATTTAAATCCTTTGTGACGGCACTTGCGAAATACGCAAAGGATGAACTGATTATGACGATGAAGGACGGGTTTTACCTGTATCATCTTCAGGATGACAGCCTGGAAAAAATCAAACAGCCGAAGGACATGCATGAGAGCCTGCGTTTTAATGACGCTAAATGTGACCCGTACGGACGGCTTTGGGCGGGGACGACGAGCATGGAAGGCGAACAAAAACAGGCCTCGCTGTACCGTTTGGACCTAGATGGCAGTCTTGCCAAAATCAAAGATCAAGTCTCTACCTCAAACGGTTTGGATTGGGATCGCGAGCGGAATTTGATGTATTACATCGACACGCCGACGCAGGAGATTGTGCGTTACAGCTATGATCCCGAAAGCGGAGATGTCTCAAATCCAGAACCCGTCTATCGTTTTGATCAATCAGACGGATTGCCGGACGGCATGACAATCGACCAAAATGGCATGCTGTGGGTGGCGCTGTTTGGCGGCAGCCGCGTTGTTCACATTGATCCGTTTCAGAAAAAAGAAATCGATTCAATCAGCGTGCCGGCCAAATATGTCACGTGCTGCGCGTTCGGCGGCAGGGACTTAAAAACCCTTTACATTACAACGGCAACGGAACAAATGACAGAAACAGAAAGATACGAGCAGCCTCACGCGGGAGGATTGTTTTCAGCAAAACTGGAAACAGGCGGATACCAGCCGGTTCCATTCGCTGGAGACGTATAAAAAAACGCATCCGAAATACGGATGCGTTTTTTGCATATTACAGAGAACGGATAATGCCGCCTTCCACACGCTGTGCCGTGCCGTTGATGGCAGATGCAGCGTCAGACGCGAGGAATACAATCGTGTTAGCAACTTCTTCTGCTGTCGCGTATCGCTGAATAAGAGAAGTCGGCTCATTGACTTTAAAATAGTCCTTAATGAATGTATCTGTATCCTGGTCGGCAGCTTGTGCGGCACCTTCCATATAGGATGCGACGCCCTCTGTCCATGTAGGTCCCGGAAGCACTGAGTTTACTGTGACATTCGTACCTTTCGTCATTTCAGCCATCCCTCTTGAAAGGCTGATCAGCGCTGTTTTTGTCATGGAGTATGGAATCATCGTTGGAAGCGGTTTGATACCTGCTTCACTTGCGATATTTAAAATGCGTCCGCTGTTTTTGGCAAGCATTTTTGGAAGGAAGTGACGGCTTGTCCGAACCGCGCTCATCACGTTCACTTCGAAATATTGATTCCACTCTTCATCTGTTACATCGGCAAAGTCTTTTACTTCGAAGAAACCAAGGTTGTTGACAAGGATATCGATATCACCGATTGCATTTACTTTTTCAATAAAAGCCGCTGCTTCATCTGTTTTTGACAAATCGGCAGCCGCACCGTGCACGGTTCCATATGCAGAAAGCTCTTCAATTGTGCGATCGACAGTCTCTTGTTTGCGTCCGTTGACTATGACTGCCGCACCCTCTTGCAGAAAGCTTTTTGCTGCAGCTTTCCCGATACCTGAAGTCGAGCCGGTGATTAAGACGAGTTTGTCTCTTAGCTGTAAATCCATAAGAATCATTCCTTTTTATTGATGATGGTATTAAGTATACAAGATCAAATTTAGTGTTTACGAGGATTTTGCTCCCATACATATACCAGGGAAAAGTCATTCAGGACGCATATACAAGCCTGTCAGTCATATAGTATAATTACTCCGAAAAAAGGATACGGATGTCAAATAGGTGCCGGTCCGTGAACAACAGCCGGCTTAATAGGGAAACCGGTAAAAGCCGGTGCGGTCCCGCCACTGTAATTGGCCATAGCGCCAAGAGCCAGGATACCTGCCTGTTTGATCAGCACGAAGTCTGCGAGGACAGATGATGTGTAAACAATAGGCTTTTTTGTGTTGTTTACAGCATCTTTACCATCGTAGAGATGCTTTTTTTAGTTCACTTAGGAGGAAAGGTTATGAAGAAACTAGCCGGAATATGGGCTGCGCTTCTGCTGGCTGCTGTTATGATGACAGGCTGCGGAAATGCTGCAGATCAGGAGGATTCCAAGGCAAAACAAAAGACAGAAGCGTTTCCTGTCACCATTGATGATGCGTCAAATCAAGATGTGACAATCAAAAAGGAGCCGAAAAAGATTGTTTCATTAATGCCGAGCAACACAGAAATTACATACGCTCTCGGCCTCGGTGACAAAGTGGTTGGCGTCACCACAAACGATACATATCCAAAGGAAGTCAAAAAGGTTGATAAGGTCGGAGATATGAATGTAAACGTTGAAAAAGTCATTTCTCTCAAGCCGGATCTCGTTCTTGCCCATGAGTCTTCCATGGCAGCGTCAGCGGATGCCATCAAACAGCTGAAGGACGCGGGCATTACCGTGCTGACTGTCAATGATGCACAATCATTTTCCGAGGTGTACAAATCAATCGAAATGATCGGAGAAGCTGCCGGGGCAGAGAAAAAAGCCGATCAGCTCGTGAAAAGCATGAAATCCGATTTGCAGGATATTCAAGAAAAAGCGAAAACCATTTCAAAAGACGAGAAGAAAAGCGTATTTATCGAGGTTTCTCCTGATCCCGACATTTACACAACCGGAAAAGACACGTTTATGAATGAAATGCTGAATGTCATCCATGCTAAAAACGCAGCAGCGGACCAAACAGGCTGGGTGCAAATGACAGACGAGGCGATCGTAAAACTCAATCCTGATGCTATCGTTACAACGGACGGAGTGAAAGCGAAAGCAGTGGAAAAACGCGATGGCTGGAGCGAAATCGATGCTGTGAAACATCATCGCGTGTACGATGTGGATCCTGATCTTGTGACACGTTCCGGCCCCCGTCTGATCGAAGGGGTCGAAGAACTTGCGGAAAGCATTTACCCGGATACGTTTAAGGAATAATCGTTACGCCGCATATATCATCAGTTTTTCGTTTTTAGCCGTGAGCATCATATTAGGAATTTCTTGCGGCAGCCTGCAAATTCCTATACCCGCTATCTTTCGTGTCTTTTGGCATGAAGGCTTTGGCGGTTCTATCGGTTCTGATGACCCGATGTACACCAATATTATGATGAATATCAGACTGCCGAGAGTTGTGCTGGCCGCCCTTGTGGGAGCGGCTCTTTCTATCGCAGGGGCTGCTTTTCAGGGGCTGTTGAAAAATCCGCTTGCTGACCCCTACACACTTGGTGTTTCATCCGGTGCTTCAGTCGGAGCGGTTGTGACCCTATTCTTTAGCCTGCAGCTTCCTGTTATCGGAGGGTTTACACTCCCGGTTGTGAGTGTAGCCGCGGCACTTGCCACGATGGCGGCGGTCCTTTCCTTCAGCCGCCTCGTTCATGCTTCAATGTCTGTTACTACCCTGATTTTGACCGGTGTCATCATCAATTCTTTTTTGGGCGCATTTATTTCTCTTATCATTGCCCTGACAGGCGACAACCTGCTGCCGATTGTGCACTGGCTGCTCGGCAGTGTCTCCATGAGGGGCTGGAGTTATGTTGTTCTGTTTCTCCCGTTTTTTCTTTTGGGAACCGTTTTACTGATCGTCAATGGAAGAGAGCTGAACGTAATGACATATGGAGAAGACAAAGCAAAGCTTCTCGGAGTCAGCGTTCAGCAGAGAAAAATGCTGATTTTGATAGCTGGCTCTCTTTTGACGGGAAGCGCTGTGGCTGTATCCGGCACGATCGGCTTTGTCGGTCTTGTGATTCCGCATATCACAAGGCTTTTGTGGGGAACGGACCATCGGCATTTACTGCCGCTGTCCGCCTTGCTCGGAGCAGGTTTTCTTGTTTTAGCTGATCTGCTTTCCAGAACGATCATTGAGCCGATTGAACTGCCGATTGGGATTATTACGTCCTTGGCGGGGGCACCTGTTTTTGCCCTTATTTTAATTCGGCAGCACCGCGGGGGGAGAAGCTTATGATGAAGGCAGAAGGGCTGTCGGGAGGATACGGAGACAGCCGGCTGATCAACAATGTCAGCTTAACAGTGGAGAAGGGTGAATTTCTCGGTATTCTCGGCCCTAATGGAAGCGGAAAAACCACGCTTTTACACTTGCTGACTGGTACGCTGCCGGCCAAGGAAGGCAGTGTTTATTTGGCTGGCAAACCGCTGGCAGACTATAAACCGAAGGAACTGGCGCAAATCATGGCCGTCCTGCCGCAAAAAACGGATCAAGCCTTTACCTTTACCGTCAAAGAAACTGTAGCCTTCGGCAGATATCCATTCCAAACAGGACTGTTCAGACAGCAGACTGAAAAGGATGAAGCCATTGTACAGGAAGCAATGGAGCAAACCGGAGTGGCCGCTTTTGCAGGAAAATCGATCCGCGATCTAAGCGGAGGGGAACAGCAGCGGGTGTATTTGGCCCAAGCTTTGGCGCAGCAGCCGCGTATTTTATTTTTGGACGAGCCGACAAATTTTCTCGATCTGGCTTATCAAAAAGAACTGCTTGATCTCATCAAACGCCTGACAAGAGAAAACGAATTGGCAGCTGTCAGCGTTTTTCATGATTTGAATACCGCGAGCCTGTACTGTGATGAGCTCTTGTTTATGAAAAATGGTACAGCCGGGCCTAAGCAAAAGCCGGAATATGCGGTTACAGAACATCACATAAAGGCCGTGTACGATACAGATGTCACCACCTTGGTCCATCACAGCTCCCCAAAACCGATGATTGCGATACAGCCTGAAAAAGACAGTGTGAAGCAGCAGCCTATCCCGTTTGAATCTTTGATTCAAACGGGGCATGATGACATTCTTCTGCAAACGGAAATCCCACTTCGTACACTGTCCTCAGCGCCTGTCGGTGCAGGGTTTTCGTGGAGCAGAACGCTGATACATAAACGGCTGCCAGTTCAGTCAGATCCTATAGAAAGGCTTACGGCCTATCTGTCAGAAAACGGTTTTCATCTGCCGGAAACTTGTGCGATGGCTTCGCCGGGAAGGCTTGACCGTTTCGTGTATCGAACGTATGAAGATGGAGAGCTATCCATTTTGATATGTGTCATGACCGGCTTTTCGATATGGATTTTGATCAACGGCTATGCGGCAGATCAATGCTTTGTCAGAGCTCTCATGACTGCCGAAGCAGAACGGATGAAAGTGCTGGGAGACGGACGGGCAGAGGGTGATATTCTCATCGCTGCGACACAAACTCAGCAATCTGAAAACACAGAAAAGCGGCTGAATCAATTGATACAGATAGGAACAGCTGAATGTGTAAAAGAGGCTGCAGAGCTGTTTGAATAAGTCTGTAAAGGAGACACATGTATGAAACTATATACAAAAACAGGCGATAAGGGACAAACGAGCTTAGTCGGAGGCAGAACGGACAAGGACAGCCTCCGCGTCGAAAGCTACGGCACGATTGACGAGCTGAACAGCTTTGTTGGGCTTGCTTTGTCAGAGCTTTCCGGGCAGCCCGGCTTTGAAGATTTGACAGCCGAGCTGCTGATCATCCAGCATGAGCTGTTTGACTGCGGAGGCGATCTGGCAATTGTCACAGAAAGAAAAGACTACAAACTAAAGGAAGAATCCGTTTCCTTTTTAGAAACGCGCATTGATGCCTATACATCAGAAGCGCCAGAACTGAAGAAATTTATTCTTCCGGGCGGATCGAAGGGCGCTTCGCTTCTCCATGCGGCGCGCACCATTGCTAGGCGGGCGGAACGCCGAGTGGTGGCGCTGATGAAATCGGAGGAGATCCATGAAACAGTGCTTCGTTATTTGAATCGTCTGTCCGACTATTTCTTTGCCGCTGCACGGGTTGTGAACGTAAGAAGCGGCATTGACGATGTAGAATATGAAAGAAGTGCTATTGTGTTTCGGGACCGAAACAGCAGCGAATCATAAAAAGAGAAAATAAAAGCCGGTGTATTCCCTACATGCCGGCTTTTTTGTTTTTCATTCTGTCAATCTCCCATTTTACGACAAAAAATGAACCTTATGAATTATTGACTGAAAAATGGAAAAATGAGATATTGGAACAAATAGATGTAAAAAATAGGCAGTGGGGGGCTCTGATAGATGGTGAATTTAATTGAAAGTGATAGCATCTGGAAGAGAAATTTCAATTATCTTTTTTTCTCAAGAATAGTCAAGATATCCGGCGATATGTTCGCATTTAATTCAATATTATGGTTTTTAATTTATGACGGCAAAGGTGCGATCGGCACTGCTTTATTGATTGCTGTTACCTTTCTGCCGGAAGCTGTGCTGGCACCTGTGACGGGTCCTTTCATGAAACAGAACACGCTGAAATTTTGGATGTACTTTTCAGATCTGACAAGGGCTGCGATTGTTTTGATTATTCCTCTGTGTCACTTTGCCGGCTTTTCTCCGCTGTGGTTTGTCATGACGCTTATGATTGTGCATTCTGCTACGGGCGCCGCCTACAATCCCGCCTCTATAGCTTTAATTCCCCAAATCGTAAATGAAGAGGGCATTCAAAAAGCAAACGCTGTACTGCAGTCCTCTGCTCAAATTGTCCGGCTCGGAGCCGTCACGTTATGCGGCGCTTTTCTTACATTTATCAGCCCTTCTTATACGATGCTTATCGCACTTGTACTCTATTTGGTTTCTGGCTTTCTCGTCCTTTTTATTAAGTACACTGCGGTTGAATCTCAATCAGAGTCTGCTGCTGTTACGCAGAGAGGCACATATATCGGAAGACTGAAACGCGGTTTTACGCTCGTCAGAAGACATCAGATTTTATATCCGCTCGCCATTTATTGTATCTTTATGAATTTCGCGGCAGCCCCTTGGGAAGCGCTCTCAGCCGTTTACGTTGCAGAAGATTTAAACGGCCAGCCGATCGTTTACTCGCTTTTAAAGGCCACCACCGCCGCAGGCGCATTTTTATTGGGATTTGTGCTGGCGAAAGTCAAAGTAAACAGATACGGCCTGTTATTTGTAACTGCCGGCATTATTGAAGGATTGGCTTTCTTTATTACCGGTATGAATACCTTTTTGCCGCTCGTCTTTCTCGCTGCGTTTACCTTTGGCGCCGCAGTCAGTGCTGTTAATGTTCCAGAGTACACGATTATCCAGACCTCTGTTGATAGTGAGGATCAGCCGCAGGTCTACGCCGTTATACATATGATCTCAAATATTTCCATACCTGCCGGAGCTGTCATTTGCGGGTATGCCGCAAACGCCTTTGGTTCAGGACCTGTGATCGCTGTTGGAGGGGTTGTCGAAATTATTGCGGGTATCGGCATTTTGCTGTTCACAAAGCTGGCTAAAGCAGAACGGTCCGACCTGATCAAAGAAAGGGAAGCAAGTGTTCATCTGTAAAGGGTTTTGAAACGCCATGCCTCGTGCATGGCGTTTTTTTGTGCTTATGGGTCCGGCACAAGATACGACTCCGGTCTTATATAAAAATCAATCTCTGATTCGTTTTGCGCAAATGCTAATTTGTTTAAGATGAAGACAAGGAAAACGAAAGGAGGATCTGCATGAAGATAAACAAGAAAACAATAGGCGGATTCTTATTAATTGTATTTGGGATCTCCGTCTTTTTTGGAGGAGGAAGCTTCGGCTTTATCATCCCGCTCGCCATCGGGGGCTTGATGACATACGCAGGAATCAAAAGGTTTGCTGCAGGAAAAACCATCACAGGAATCATCTTGGGCGGTATCGGAGCGATCATGCTCATTTGTTCACTTCCGTTTGTCGTCGGAATTGCGCTGGCGGCCGCTATGGTGTATTACGGCTGGAAGCTGATGAAAAACGGATCAGCTGATAACGGTGTGTCATCTTTTGATCCTGAACCGGCTTCAGCTGGCTACCAATCTCACTTTGATGACGAATGGGAAGAATTTTTGAAGAAAAAATAATATCAGCATATTAGGAGGAATCAGGTATGGTATTAAAAAGAATCAGAGATATGTTTGTTGCGTCAGTTCATGAAGGTCTTGATAAAATGGAAAACCCAAAGGTGATGCTGAATCAATATGTACGCGATATGGAAAGTGACATTGCCAAAGCAAAACAAACGATTATAAAACAGCACACGATTGCCTATCAATTCAAGAAAAAATTTGAAGAAGCAGCTGAAGTGGCTGGAAAACGCAAAAATCAGGCACAGCTCGCATTTGACTCAGGCGAAGAAGAACTGGCGAAAAAGGCGCTAACTGAAATGAAGTACTTAGAAGGGAAGGCGGCTGAGCATAAAGCGTCCTATGAACAAGCGAACAGCCAGCTGGCTGAGCTGAAAGAACAGCTGGCTGCACTTGAAACAAAGCTTCAGGACGTAAAGGATAAAAAACAGGCGCTGATTGCCCGTGCAAATGCAGCGAAGGCAAAAGAGCATATGAATACGACATTTGACAAAATTGACAGCGAAAGCGCGTATCGTGAATTTTTGCGTATTGAAAACCGTATTGAGGAAATGGAAATCCGCGCGAATTATTCAAAGTCAGCTGAAGCCGGCACAGAACTCACACGCAAAGAATTCGCAGATGATGTGGAAGCGGAGATTGAAAAAATGCGATCGCTCTCACTGCAAAAATCAGACCAGACGTCAAAAGCAGCAAATGAATAAGCGGAACGGGGAAGGATTTGCGGTCAAGTCCTTCCCTTCCGCACGTATCAATTCATAGGCTTTTCCTTTATAATAGAATGAATGAGAAGGATGAAATCGAATGAAAAAAATGCTGGGCAAATTGCTGATCATTGCCGGTATTCTTATATTTTTCGCCGTCGTGGTAAAAGACGTGTTTGCTGCAGGCTTGGGTTTCGTAAGCGGCACAGAAGCTGATTCAGCCAGCGCATCGCCGCGGGACATCGGCAGCGTGGTCATTGAGTCGGATAACAAGAATGTCCGGATCATAGCGGAAGAACGAAATGACATATCGGCAGGCATATCAGGAGACTCCGGGAAGTTATTTGTTACTGAAAACAGAAGAAAACTGGAGCTGACCGCAAAGGAAAAAGAATTTCAATTTTTGAATGGATTTAACCGTTCTTCCCTTGTCGTCCGGCTTCCGTATGATTATAAAGGTGATCTGACGGTGCGAACCTCAAGCGGTGACGTGTCTGTGGACGGGAATCATCGTCTTGCGCTTTCGGGGCTGAACGCAGTATCTGCGAGCGGAAATATGAGAGTGACGGACGTCCGCCTTCAAGACCTGAAAGTGAAGGGATCATCCGGAGATGTCATCATTTCAAATACCGTCACCAAAACAGCCGGCATTGACTTAGCTTCAGGAGATGCAAACCTGGCTGATGTATCAGGCTCTCTTGATGTGAAGATGACTTCAGGAAACCTTGATGCTGCACTGAAAAAGGTAACGGGCCCTGTATCTGTCACGCTGACAAGCGGCGATGCGGATTTGAGCCTTCCCAAAAACGGCAGCTTTACAGTCAATGCAAAATCAGCGAGCGGGCGCGTCAGTTCGCCGTATTCATTTGCTGATACAGCACATAAAGATCATCATCAAATCACAGGCTCGCAAGGAAGCGGCCGGCATCCAATCGATATCAAAACGGACAGCGGGGATCTAGCGATACAGTAGCACCAGGCAGAAGAAAGGAGGCGGACACCAGGAATGACAAAAAAACAGCTTCTTGGATTTATTATTGCTTTATTCGGCATCAGTATGTTTTTGCAAATTATCGGAATAGGCGATCTGCTGTTTTGGCCGCTCTTTTTTCTGATTGCCGGCTATTTCTTAAAAAAATATTCCCGTGATTGGCTCGGTTCCGTCATGTACATCTTTGCCGCATTTCTATTTTTGAAAAACCTATTCAGCATCACCTTTAATTTATTCGGCTATGCGTTTGCCGCATTTCTGATTTACGCCGGCTACAGGCTTGTCAAAGGAAAGCCGATATTTGAACCAAATGAAAAACGGGTCGATCTCAATAAAAAAGAACAGCATGAGCCGCCAAAAGATGTGAAACATCCCGATATGCGCAGCTTTTTTATCGGAGAGCTGCAAATGATGAAGCAGCCGTTTGACCTGAATGATTTAAATATCTCTGGTTTTATCGGTGATATCAAAATCGACTTGTCTAAAGCGATGATTCCAGAGGGAGAAAGTACAATCGTCATTAGCGGAGTCATTGGAAACGTTGATATTTATGTACCATCAGACCTTGAAGTGGCCGTCAGCTCAGCTGTTTTTATCGGTGATATCAATCTGATCGGCTCGAAGAAAAGCGGATTAAGCACGAAGGTATATGCCGCGTCATCCGATTTCAGTGACTCAAAGCGCCGGGTCAAAGTGTCCGTTTCCTTATTTATCGGTGATGTGGATGTGAAGTACGTATGAGAAAAAAACTGCTTGCGAGCCTCCAGTGGCGCGCCATCCGCATGACAACGGGAATCAGCCTGCTCCTTTTTGCCTGCTTGATTTCCTTTATGATGTTTTACTATCGGCTTGATCCGCTTGTTTTGCTGTCGTCAAGCTGGTTTGGGATTCCGTTTATCCTGATATTGCTGCTGATCAGCGTGACAGTCGGTTTTGCCTCAGGGTATATGTACGGCAATCGGCTGAAGACAAGGGTTGATACATTAGTCGAGTCGATTTTAACCTTTGAAAACGGCAATTTCGCTTATCGAATACCGCCGCTTGGAGATGACGAAATCGGCCTGGCCGCCGATCAGCTGAATGAAATGGCGAAGCGCGTGGAGCTTCAAGTCGCTTCCTTGCAGAAACTTTCCAATGAACGTGCGGAATGGCAGGCGCAAATGAAGAAGTCGGTTGTCTCAGAAGAACGCCAGCGATTGGCAAGAGATCTTCATGATGCAGTCAGCCAGCAGCTCTTTGCAATATCGATGATGACATCAGCTGTGTTGGAACACGTCAAGGAAGCTGATGATAAAACGGTCAAGCGGATCAAGCTGGTCGAGCATATGGCAGGTGAAGCCCAAAATGAAATGAGGGCGCTGCTGCTTCATTTAAGGCCTGTTACCCTTGAAGGAAAAGGACTGAAAGAGGGGCTTACAGAGCTTTTGGACGAGTTCCGGAAGAAACAGCCGCTTGATATTGAGTGGGATATTCAGGACACGCCGATATCCAAGGGTATGGAAGATCATTTGTTCAGAATCGTTCAGGAGGCCCTTTCAAACGTATTCAGACATTCAAAAGCCTCAAAAGTATCCGTGATTCTGGGCGTAAAGAACAATCAGCTCCGGCTGAAGGTGATTGATAACGGAAAAGGCTTTAAAATGGATCAGGTGAAAGCATCCTCATACGGCTTGAACTCTATGAAAGAACGTGCAAGCGAAATCGGCGGGGTCGCCGAAGTGATTTCAGTAGAAGGAAAAGGCACACAAATCGAAGTGAAGGTTCCGATTTTCCCGGAAGAAAAAGGAGAGAACGAACGTGATTCGAGTATTATTGATTGATGATCATGAAATGGTCAGAATGGGGCTCGCGGCTTTTTTGGAGGCGCAGCCCGATATTGAAGTCATCGGCGAAGCGTCTGACGGCAGCGAAGGCGTGCGGCTTGCTGCGGAATTGTCGCCTGATGTCATTTTAATGGATCTTGTCATGGAGGGCATGGATGGCATTGAAGCCACAAAGCAGATTTGCCGAGAGCTTCCAGATCCGAAAATTATTGTGCTCACAAGCTTCATTGATGATGACAAAGTGTATCCGGTCATTGAAGCGGGCGCGCTCAGCTATCTATTGAAAACCTCAAAAGCGGCGGAAATCGCCGATGCCATCCGCGCCGCAAGCAAGGGAGAACCTAAGCTGGAATCCAAAGTGGCGGGAAAAGTATTATCCCGGCTGCGCCACTCAGGTGAACACGCGCTCCCGCATGAATCACTTACGAAACGGGAGCTCGAAATTCTCTGCCTGATCGCAGAAGGAAAAACAAACAAAGAAATAGGCGAGGAACTGTTTATCACCATTAAAACAGTCAAAACCCATATCACCAATATTTTATCAAAACTGGATGTCAGTGACCGGACGCAGGCGGCGGTGTATGCACACCGAAATCACCTCGTAAAATAGGCGTCAGCTATTTGTTTGCGCCTTTCGTCCCGAAGTCTCTGACAACCACATTGACCCGGTAGTCTATTTCCGCATTGCTGAAATAATCATCATCCCATTTTCTTGCAATCTTTTTCCACTTTTGAGGATAATGAATTCTGACCTCGTTTCCCAGCCCGGTGACATCTGCTTTGATATCTTTCTGCAGTGTGCCTGTAATAAATGCTGTTACTGTTTTGTGTAATCGTTTTTCGACTGTCTTTTCAATATCTTTTATATATGAATCCTTAAATGAATCTTCATTCGGATTCCAGTCCTCTGATAAACGACCTTCAATATTGCGTGTGACGGTGAATTTGAACTTCCCGTCTTTGTAGTCTGTCTTGATCTTGCGATTGCTGGAGTACACTTCATAAGAAAAAAGATTGCCATTATGCCTCATATCAATGACGCCTCCTTCGACAGTGCCTGTAAATAAGTTGATATTTTGAACCTCAACCGGTGTTAAATTCCGGTTCCATAATTTATTTTTGATGATGGCAGCCCCGTTTATCGCGAGTTTGCCGTTTTCCTTACCGACATGAGGGATGAGGAACGAATCGTCAGAGGTCAAGTGTTCTGAGATCTCCCCCAATGTAACAGGCTCCATCATTCTGATCGTTACCGCATTATTCTCTGTCAGATCGTAAATCACATTAGATGCGGGTTCGCCTTGATCATTCATTTTAAATATATCCTTAGTTCTGCCATCGGTGACAAAGACGTATGAACTCCTCCTTGTTCCGTTGTCTCTGACAAACTGGTTAATGATCGCGTCCATTCCAATATGTTCCGCAATTACGCTCTTGGAAAGCAGAATGAGACGCAAATGCTGTGAAAACGTAGGGTTATGCTTTAATGCAGATGTTCTCATCATTTGATGGACAGTTTCACCCTTTGTGATTGCAAGCTGTGTCGGATCAGATGAAGAGCCTTCTTTGGAGCTGATTTTTTTCGGGACGAGAATCTGCTGTGTCAGTTCTAAATTTTTATCATCCGGCTTGTCTAAACCAACACCGATGATCAGGCTTAATTCCTCAATATTCCGGCTGTCCCAGCATCCGGACAGCAATAGGGTGCATATGAACATACTTAAAATCCGGAATTTCATTTTGCTGAAATCCTCCTTTTGAGAGCTACAATGAAAAAGAGAATGAAGGGAAGCAGAAACACGCCGATGAAAATGTATCCGAGATAATCGCTGTACATCATGACCTGATTGGAGTCATCCGGCCATAGGGAAAAAAAATAGACAGCCGCGCCGATGAGAATCATGCTTTTTTTAGTCGATAATCCAAACGTCTTCTTCAGCCCGTTAGCGGCGAAATATCCATAGATGACGAACGTTGTGAAAAATTGAATGATCCAGACGACCAGTAAAAACGATTCAAACCGTTCAATGAATATGCCTTTGAGTTCAAAGGACTGAAAGAGAGAAATGGTCGGCCAGATCAGTGTTTTCACCTCGGGAGCCGTTAAAGCCCCGACAACGATGATATACGTAAGGATATATAATACAATCGGAATCAAAAATCCTATAGAGGCATATCGGAATGTATATTTCTTTTTCTTCATATGTTCAGGAAGAAACAGCATCACTTCCATTCCTAAAAAAGAGATGGAAACAACAGTTAGCGAGTTCGCAATGGGGCCAAGGCCTTCACCTAAAACAGGGCGTAAATTATTGATGTCAAAAATTTTAAAACTGATCCCAAACACAATCAGCAAAATAATAATCGTCACTGTTAAATAAAAGGGAAACAGCCGCGAAACATCACTGAGCCCCCCAACGATTAAATAGATGCCGCAGCAGATAAACGTTAAAATAATAATCTGAATCGGTGTTCTCTCAAGCAGGAAAAACTTCACCATTTCAGCCATCGCCCTGGTTTCAAAACTGGCCACTCCGATAAAATAGCAGGAGATCAAAAGCCCTATGATGCTGCCAATCCATTTCCCAAGGCCTTCCCGCAAATACTCAAACAGTGAGGGATATTGATGTTTTTTCTGAATGAGCGTGTTTAAATAAATGAAAAAAATGAAAATGACACCTTCTAATATCAGCACAATCCAGCCGTCAGGAGTATTACCCTTGGTGGTCAGCGCTCGGGGCAATGTTAAAAGACCGGCCCCGAGCATTGTATTTGCAACAACAGAAATACCTTGAAAGGTATTAAGTTTCAGTGGAGTCTGTTTTTGGCTCATTTGGATTATTCGCCTCTTTTGGTTTGTTTTTAATTGGTAGACGGATAATGGAATCATCTGTATTTTTCAGACTGAAGAATCCATTAGGCGAAAAATACGGAGATCCAAAGCTCGTTTGTCTCGTTAGGTGCGTATAAACGACCAGCATAAATAAAATAATCCCGTACAGCCCGAGTATTGCGGCTGAAAACATCGAAATAAAACGCAGTACGCGGAAAGACAGACCCATTCCGTATTGGGGAACGGTAAAGGATGCTAGGGCAATGACACTGACAACGATAACCATAATCGAACTGACAAGGTTGGCTTCTACAGCTGCCTGTCCGATGACAACGCCCCCGACGAGACCAATCGTCTGGCCGAGCGGATTGGGGAGGCGCAGCCCGGCTTCTCTTAGCAGCTCGATTGTCACTTCCATTAGCAAGGCTTCAAATATCGGCGGAAACGGCACGTTTTCCCTGTTTGCCGAAATCGTAACGGCGAGTGCGGTCGGCAGCAGCCCTTGATGGAATGACACAAGTGCAATATAAATCGATGACAAAAACAAGGTGATAAAGATAGAAGCGAAACGCAGCGACCGGATAAGAGATGCTGAAATCCAGCGTTCATAGTAGTCATCCGGCGACTGCATCAGTATGCCGAGAGAAACCGGGACCAGCAGCACAAATGGTGAACTGTCGACCAAAATGGCCACACGGCCGTTAAACAGGGCCGACGATACCTTGTCAGGCCTTTCCGTATTTTGAATCTGCGGAAACGGCGAGTATTTATTATCTTCAATGAGCTCCTCAAGCGTTCCGCTGTCCTGGATATCCTCCAGCTGGACATTTTTAAGCCGTGCCTTCACTTCTTTTATGACGGAATTTTTTGCTTTCCCTTCAATATACATAATGGCCGCCGGCTTCAGCTTGTTTTGGCCGATCATGATTTTTTTGGTGATTAATTTCGGATGAGAGGTTCTTTGTCTGATCAGAGCGAGATTTGTATTGAGATCTTCTACAAACGCGACTTTTGGGCCGCGAACCACTTTTTCAGTTGTCGGCTCTGCCAGGCTTCTTGTTTTTTTCTTTCCTGTAGACAGAACATAGACTTTGTCCAATCCGTTGATAAACACAGCACAATTGCCGCTGAGAATGGACTCGATCGTTTTTTTTACGGTTTCAACGGGTCTCGCGTCAAGCTGGTCAAGGCGTTTTTTGACTTGGTCAAGCGTCAGGGTCTCCTCATCTTTGATTAAGGTTTTAATCGAATCTGAAACCTTCTTCTGATCATTCAGCTCACTAAAATAGAGATAGTAAAAAACAAGCCCGTTGGCGAGCATTTTTTTGTTTTTTACGAGATCGTCGTTTTCTTTTAATTTTGGAAGCACCAATGCTAAATTATCGTGTATATATTCCTTAAATTCTGTTTGTTCCAACGAGGTCACCTCTTATCCAAAACCTTAGTAGAGGTTATCTTTTCCTGTTAAAAAAATGATATACTGTGTTACAGTATTTCATGGCAGCAGTTTTTTTATGAAAGCGGAGGAAATGAAGTGGCACAGGTAAGGCTTGCAGGAAAACAAGAAGAAATAGAACAGCTCATCAGATCATTTGAAAAGCATTATGATGTCTCCTATACATCAAAGGAGTACGGCAGGACGAATCCGAAGTACAAATATTCAAAGGATTCCCGCGTATATCTTGAATTAAAATTAAAATCTGCCAAGATCGAAAAATAAAAAGGATTTTTTATATCACTGGCGAATTATGATCTATTGAAGCAACCGTTATGGAGGGATACATAAATGGAATACAGAATTGAACGAGACACCATGGGAGAAGTAAAAGTTCCTGCTGATAAATTTTGGGGCGCCCAAACACAGCGAAGCAAGGAGAACTTTAAGATCGGTTCTGAAAAAATGCCGATGCGAGTTGTGAAGGCGTTTGCAATATTAAAACGAAGCACAGCGCTCGCTAATAAACGCCTCGGCAATCTGGATGCGGAAAAAGCGGAAGCGATTGCAGCGGTTTGTGATGATGTGCTCAAAGGCAAATACGATGACAACTTCCCGCTTGTCGTATGGCAGACCGGAAGCGGCACACAAAGTAACATGAACATGAACGAAGTGGTGGCCAACCGCGCGACTGCTTTATTAAAAGAAAAGAACTCTGATCAAACGATTCATCCAAATGATGACGTGAACCGCAGCCAAAGCTCAAACGACACATTCCCGACTGCGATGCACGTTGCTGCCGTTTTGGCTGTTTACGAGCAGCTTGTGCCGGCGCTTGACCAGCTTCGCAGCACATTGGATGAAAAAGCGAAAGCATACAATGATATTGTCAAAATCGGACGCACGCATCTTCAGGATGCTACGCCTCTGACGCTTGGACAGGAAATCAGCGGATGGGTGTACATGCTGGACCGTTCGAAGGAAATGATTTTAGAAGCGACAGACAAAATGCGCGCGCTTGCAATCGGCGGAACGGCTGTCGGTACGGGAATCAACGCTCACCCAGAGTTTGGAGAGCTTGTCTCAGAAGAGATCACAAAACTGACCGGCCAAACGTTCAGCAGCTCGCCGAATAAATTCCACGCGCTGACAAGCCATGACGAAATTACTTATGCGCATGGCGCATTAAAAGCGCTTGCGGCTGACTTAATGAAAATCGCCAACGATGTCAGATGGCTTGCAAGCGGACCTCGCTGCGGCATCGGGGAGATTGTCATCCCAGAAAATGAGCCGGGCAGCTCCATTATGCCTGGTAAAGTCAATCCGACACAAAGTGAAGCATTGACAATGATCGCAGCGCAAATTATGGGGAACGATGCGACAATCGGCTTTGCGGCGAGTCAGGGGAACTTTGAACTGAACGTGTTTAAGCCTGTGATTATTTACAACTTCCTGCAGTCTGTGCAGCTGCTGAGTGACGGCATGAATTCATTCCATGATAAATGTGCTGTCGGTATTGAGCCAGATAAAGAAACCATCCAGGAAAACCTGTCAAATTCACTAATGCTTGTTACGGCGCTGAACCCGCATATCGGATATGAAAATGCGGCGAAAATCGCCAAGCTTGCCCATAAAGAGGGATTGACGCTGAAAGAAGCGGCATTGAAGCTTGAATTGCTGACAGAGGAGCAATTTAACGAAATGGTTAAACCGGAAGATATGGTAAAACCAAAGGCGTAATAGAAAGAAAAAACGGCTGCTTTTAAAGCAGCCGTTCTTCTAAATATGTTGCTGTTTTAATAGATATTTAAGCTGCTCCGCATCTTTGGCGAGAGCTTCAGACTCCGTCAGATTATGGATCATTCCTTTTATGATCGCCAGCTTCGGTGTTTTTTTCTTCATTTCTGCTTCAAGTATGTCCAAGCTCTCCGATAATTCAAGAGAGGAGTTTGTGTTTAAGCTGTTTATTTTGTCACGAAGGCTTTTCACAATCGATTCAGTCAGCGGGTCAGGCCGTCCGTGCGTAAGAGGCCCAAATAAAGAGCTTGCCTCTTCCAATGTGATGAAAGGCTTATCGTTTCGTTCAGACATGCCTTTTACCATATCATCAATTCTATTAATAATGATATCAGCTAATTGATCCGGCTTCACATTGTACCCGAGCAAAATCATGCATTCCAGGTAAATCTGGCTGATGCCCTCTATTAAAAAGCAAAGCTCTGCAGTATACGGTTCCGCCTTTTTTCCGTAAATGTTCAGCAGGCTGTCGATATGAAATTGAAGTGAGGACTGGCGAATTTTTTTTGCGCATTGCTCCACTTCCTCTGTGTAAGGCAGAGAGCCTTCCTTCATCTGCATGCTGATAAAATCCTTGTGTTCAAGGATGTTTTCATAGAGCACGGTCAGCTGTTTGCGGTAAGCCGTTCTGGGGCTGTCGCCCTTCGTTTTAAGATTTAAAATTCGGGTAAACGTTTTATCATAATAGTAGTTCAGCATAGAGAGAAGAAGCGCTTCTTTCGAAGGAAAATAAATATAAAAAGCGCCTTTAGATATTTTGCATTCTTTTGCGATTTCCTGTACTGATGTTGAGTTGTATCCTTTTTGGGCAAACAGTTTTAAGGCTGTTTCAATAATCAGCTTTTCTTTTTCCTTCAATGGTTCCACCCTTTCGGAGCCCGGAGGCCTGCAGGATATGACCATATAGTCACACCTTCTGTTATAAAATTAACCTTATTGTAACTTGTTTTTTTATCATGTATTATTTATATTATAAATTGAGATGACCGAACGGTCAAAGCTCAAGCGAAAGGGTGAATCTAGAATGAGAGAATTGGACGAAATGATCAGCCGCTTGCGAAACAGAGGAATCAAAGTGGAGAAAGTCAAATATCCGAAGCAGACCTTGTCAGAGAAAAAATGGGTTCATCAATGCAAACAGCCGCTCAAAACAAATTACAGAGACTTTAACGGCTATTCTTTCACATAAAAAAATAGACTGCAACAACATCTACAGTCTATTTTGGCACTGCTATGCGGTATGTTACACCCGTTTTGTCATTTTCAATTGAGATAGAGGCCTTATGAAGAGTTAAAATTCGTTTTACGATGCTGAGACCAATGCCGAATTCGCCTTTCTTCCCTTTATTAAAAGGCTCATAGAGGCTGGAGAGCATCTCATCTTCAATATGCGGACCGTCATTTTTGATGGTGATCACGATATTCCGATCATCTTGTTTCATGCTGATTTCTATTTTTGTCGCAGCATAGCGGATTTGATTTTCCAGAATATTCTCGAGGAGTTTGTTCCATTGCTCCGGATCGCCAGGCATCAGAATGTCTTCTTCTACATCAATATCCCACGATAATTCTTTCCGCGCCCACTTCAGTCTTTCGATGACTTCTTCTGTCACTTCCACGATACTGAACATGTCGTGCTGCACTTTTTGCTTTGCTAAATAATCCAGCTTTGTTAAATATAATAAATCCTTTATTTTTTTCTCCAGCTTAAGGGCTTCGCCTTCAATGACATCTACTGTATTTTCAAGATCTCCTTTAGGAAAAATCCCGTCTTTAATAGATTGTGTATAACCTCTGATAACCATAACCGGTGTTTTTAAATCGTGAGAGATATTTTGCAATAGGGTTCTTTCTGTTTCGTCCTTTTGCACAAGCTTTTGACGCATCTCCTCGATGGTATGGCCCAATTTGCCGATTTCATCTTTCCGATCCACTTTCACTGGGTCATCCCAGTCCTGTTCGGAAATCCGTTTGACGTGCTTTTCAAATGACACGAGAGGCCTTGATAAATACTTCGCAAGCCAAATGGCTGGAATCCAGCTTAATAAAATGACAACAGCTAAAATAAACAGAAGCTGTCTGAATAGGGTATAGGCCAGATCGTCCCGATAGGAATCAAGCGCGTAGGAGAGCATCATGGCTGATTGTCCATTGACGGAAAGCCCCTTTTTAATGACAAAAAACACTTTCTCTCCATCGACGTCGGCGCTGTACCGTTTCTTTTTGGCCTCCTGCTTATCAGCCAGCTTGTACACCTTATGGATAAACGAAGATGACAGGATTCTCAAATCCTTGTCTGAAGAAGCAGCTTCATTTTCGGGCAGGAGCACGTGCTGCACAGAGCGCACAGTCGTAGGCGCCGTGGCTTCCTCACTGTAATAGCGCCTTTCAATTGAACCCGGCAGGCGGTACTCCGTCAGAACATGCTGCTCATTTTCAATTGTCGTATACGTTTCATTGGTAAAGAAATCGCGCAGCGTGTTTGAAAATAACACTAGCAGTAAAATAGATATCGCTAACAGGATGCCGGATATGACAACCCATATTTGAAACGCGAGCGGCTTGTTTTTCATGATGACATCATCCTGTAGCCGAACCCGTAAATCGTCTCCACCTTCAATTCAGGCATCTTTCTGCGCAGTCTCCGAACGAGGTCATCAACAACCCGGTCTGTGCCGAAGTAGTCATGCCCCCATACTTTTACGAGAATATCTTCACGAGAGTATGGATGTCCTTTATGATGGATAAATAAAAGCAGCAGATCAAATTCCTTCGACGTCAAATTGATGATATTTCCGTTTTCATCATATACCTCGCGGGCGTCTTCGGCGACCCGATACGAAGAGACGGCGATTTCATTTTTTTGTACAGGCGGAGCTTCCTTATAAACGAGCTGCAGCAGCTTTTGTACACGTATTATCAGCTCCCGCGGCAGAAACGGCTTTGAAATGTAGTCATTGCTGCCAAGCTCTAAGCCAAGCACTCTGTCAATATCTGCATCTCGGGCGGAAATAAAAATGACCGGCACGTCAGGATCTTTCGCTTTGATTTCTTTTATTAATGTATAGCCGTCAGTATCCGGCAGCATGATATCGAGAATCCAAAGGTGGGGAGACGGCGTCATTTTCTTTCTGGCGTCTTCACCTTTCGTAAAAGATGTAATGTTCCAGCCCTCATTCTCTAAATACTTCGTCAGCAGTTCATTCAGGTTATCCTCATCTTCAACTAGATAAATGGTGTATGACAAGGCTCTTCACATCCTTTCAACGTCATTATAAACTAGTTTTAACATACGGCAGGCAATTTTCATAATTTCACATATTCTTTTCATTTTTATCCCACAATGTTTGTTTATGATATGTATAAGGGAAGAAAGGAAGAGAAAAAGAGCGAGGAAGATGTAGGATGATCAAACATATTCTATTTTGGTGCTTTGCTTTTCTCCTCATCATTGGGACAATTGAACTTGTACATGCGATTAATATGTAACGATAAATGAAAAACCGTTAAGGGAGTGTAAGAACATGGATTATCGACGTGATGACCAAAACGATCAACCTCAAGCAGAATCTTCACATACAGAACATCAGAATACAGAAAACCGGCAGCTGATTGAACATTCTGAACAGAAATTGCTTGACGCGCCTGTTTCGTATGAAGCGGGAAAGCAGGAAACGACTTCTGCTTTAGAAAGGGAGAAGACAGAAACGGCTGTGAAAAAAGAAAAGAAACGGAGAGCCGCTTGGCTGAGCCCGATTTTAGGCGGAATTATCGGCGGGGGCCTGATGCTCGGCATCGCGCCTTATCTGCCGTCAGACCAAAATCAGGCGACTGAGGCCGTTTCCGCCAATAAACAGGTGCAGTCAGATAATTTTACAACGACACCGATCACTAACGCTTCAAACGTCGCTGATATGGTAGAGGATTTAGAGCCGACGATTGTCGGTATCTCCAACATCCAAACCTCCCAAAATAACACATTCGGCACGGGAGGCGGCTCCAGCTCTGAAAGTGAAAGCGGAACGGGGTCAGGCGTCATTTTCAAGAAAGACAGCAATAAAGCGTATATCATTACAAACAACCATGTTGTTCAAGGCGCGAATAAGCTGACTGTCACGTTATACAACGGAGAAACGGAGACTGCCAAACTTGTCGGCAGCGATACCATAACTGATTTGGCCGTTCTGGAAATCAGCAGCAAGAACGTCAAAAAAGTGGCGAGCTTCGGTGACTCTTCAAAGCTGCGTACGGGCGAAAAGGTAATCGCCATCGGAAACCCGCTCGGACAGCAGTTTTCCGGTACGGTGACACAAGGCATCATCAGCGGATTGAACCGGACAATTGATGTAGATACAACACAAGGAACGGTGGAAATGAACGTGCTGCAAACTGACGCAGCGATCAATCCGGGGAACAGCGGAGGCCCGTTAATCAATGCAAGCGGCCAAGTCATCGGCATCAACAGTTTGAAGGTGAGCGAAAGCGGCGTGGAGTCACTTGGATTTGCGATCCCAAGCAATGATGTAGAGCCGATTGTTGACCAGCTGCTGGAAAACGGGAAGGTAGATCGTCCGTTTTTAGGCGTACAAATGATTGACATGTCACAAGTGCCAGAAACCTATCAGGAAAATACACTAGGCCTGTTTGGAGATCAATTGGGCAAAGGTGTTTATGTAAAAGAAGTTCAAGGGAATTCACCTGCGGCAAAAGCCGGTATCAAATCTGAGGATGTCATTGTCAAACTAAACGGTAAAGACGTGGAGAGCAGCGCGGATATCCGCCAGATCCTTTACAAAGACTTGAAAGTCGGAGATAAAACGACAATTCAAGTACTGCGAAACGGAAAAACGAAAACCTTGAACGTGACACTGACCAAGCAGACAGAAAGCAGCACAAGCTAAGCGGTAATCAAAAAGCTGAACCCGAAAAGGGTTCAGCTTTTTTTTATCCTAAGTAAGCGGAAAGCATCCACACTTGTTTTTCAACTTCATCAATTAATCCGACAAACAAGTCCGCTGTCGCATTGTCTTGATTTTCTTCAGCCAGGCCGATCACGAATTTAGATTCGCTGCTGATTTGTTTGTAGTCATTTACCAATGCTTGTACCATTTCTGACGCTGATGTTTCGTTTCCGCCGTCTGTGATAGACGCATGCTCAGTGTATTCTTTCAATGTGGCAACAGGCTGTCCGCCAATCGCGAGCAGGCGCTCAGCGATGGTATCGACCGTTTCAGCCGCATGATCATACAGTTCTTCAAATTTTTCATGCAATGTAAAGAAATGAGGCCCTTTCACATACCAATGGAAGCGGTGGAGCTTAGAGTATAACAGAAACCAGTTTGATAATTGTGTGTTCATGGAATTCTCAACTAATGTTTGGTTTGTTTTTGCGTTTTCAGTTTTCATAAAATAACGTCCTCCTTGTGATCTGTTAATTTAATTATACCACCTATCAATTAAAAATCAATACTAAATTATAATTATTATAATTTAGATCGACTGAAAAGTTTTTTCTTGAGGATAGATTCCCACGCAGACCAAGGAAAAAGCGACCGGAATAACAAGGTGAGCTTGATGCCTTTTCCGATCGGGTATCGCAATTTCTTTAAGTGCTGTTTTGTTGACAATTGATAAATGAGGTCGGCAACCTCTTGGGGATCTCCGCTTTCATCTGCGTTTTTTTCAACGTAGGAAAGGATCTTTTGATAGTATCGATGATAAGCTGAATCGTCAGCGGGCACCGACATATAATTTGATAATGATGTTGACCAGATTGATGTCTTGTATGAGCCCGGCTCGATCAAAGCGGTTTCGATTCCGAACGGAAGCAGTTCCATACGCAGGCTTTCAGAAAAGCCCTCCAGTGCATGCTTGGAAGCTGCATAAGGCGACAGCGCAGGGAATCCGGTCAGACCGCTGATGCTGCTCACATTTATAATCTTTGCGCCGCTATGCTTTCTTATGTAAGGCAAAACGGTTTTTGTCACATGAATTAATCCGAAGACATTTGTTTCAAATTGTTGTCTGAAATGTTCCATCGGCACATCCTCGACAAATCCTCCATAAGCCGTTCCGGCGTTGTTCACAAGAATATCAATGGGAGCGTAAGTGCTAACAGCTTTTCCGAATGAAGCGATTGATTGCTCATCGGTGACATCGAGAGCGGTAATGTGAATAGAATCAGACACATTGTGTGCTGCGGCCAATTCCCGAAGCTGTTCAGCTTTCTCAGGCTGTCTTGTTGTGGCAATCACGAAAAATGACTTGGCGAGCTTCACGGCTGCCAGCCGACCAAAGCCTTTTGATGCTCCTGTTACGATGGCAATTTTTTTATTCATCATATACCTCCTATTAAACTGCTACAGCTATTGTACAATCATGAACGGAAAATTACGCCTATCAAAGAAATTTTTATACAATAATTCAGAATTGTTCTATAATAAAATGAAAGAAGGAAAGGGGTTTTGTGTTATGGCGCTGCAAGGGGTAGACCAAAGATGGGATCTTGATTCATTTTTTAAGGGCGGGAGCCAATCAGAAGAATTCAAGGGATATATCGAGAAGCTGTCACAAAGTCTGCATGCATTTCAAGACATGACTGATGCGTTTCAGGTGCCTGAATCGCCTGAAGATACTGAAGAACTGACGTCTTTGCTTGATTTATTCGAACAGACATCCGTCAAGCTTCAGCAGGCCGGCGCTTATGTCGCTTGCCTTATGGCCCAGAATATCAGTGATCATAAGGCTAATGAGCATAAATCGCTGATGAATCAGCTTTCTGCTAATTTTCAGTCCTCTCTCGTCACATTGGATCATAAGCTTGTGGACATTGACCAAGACGTGTGGAATACACTGCTTACAAAACCGGGATTACGTGATGTATCGTACATATTAAACGAAAGAAGACAGAGGGTTGCTGAGAAGCTCAGCCCGGGTAAAGAAAAACTGATTGGAAACCTTGCGGTGGACGGGTATCATGCTTGGAGTGACTTATACAATATGGTTGTCGGGAAAATGACGATACCGTATGAGGAAAACGGTGAGAACAAGCAATTGTCTGTCGGCCAGGCTGAAAATGTGATGGCCCATCAAGACCGCGCTGTCAGAAAAACAATATATGAACGCTTGCATCAAGCCTGGGAGAGCAAGCAGGATGTGTTCAGCAGCACACTGAATCATTTAGCGGGATTCCGGCTTGAAACCTATAAAGCGCGCGGCTGGGAGAACGTCCTGAAGGAGCCGCTGCAGATCAACCGGATGAAAAAAGAAACACTGGATACGATGTGGCAGGTTATCACTGAAAACAAGCAGCCGTTCGTTCAGTTTCTGAACCGGAAAGCGTCTATGCTCGGTCTTGAAAAGCTCAGCTGGTACGATGTTGAGGCACCGATCGGTTCTGAGGGAAAGGCCTATTCATATGATGAAGCCGCAAATGTCATCGTCAGCCAGTTTTCAACGTTTGGCAAAAAACTGTCCTCTTTTACTGAAAAAGCGTTTCGGGACCGCTGGATTGAAGCGGAAGACAGGAGCGGAAAAAGAGTCGGCGGCTTTTGCACGAGCTTTCCGGACAGCGGTGAATCACGAATTTTTATGACGTTTTCGGGAAGTGCCTCAAATGTCTCAACGCTTGCACATGAGCTCGGACACGCGTTCCATCAGGAAGCGATGCTCAACGTCAGGCCGTTAAACCGTTCCTACGCTATGAACGTCGCGGAAACGGCCTCGACGTTTGCAGAAATGATTGTGGCGGACGCGACTGTCCAGCAGGCGCAGACGAAGGAGGAAAAGCTTGTCCTTCTTGAAGATAAAGTGCAAAGAAGCGTTGCGTTCTTCATGAATATCCATGCCAGATTCCTATTCGAAACGAGATTTTACGAAGAACGAAAGCGGGGAGCTGTCCCGGCCGACCGCTTGAATGAGCTGATGGAAGAGGCGCAAAAAGAGGCATATTGCGATGCGTTAGGAGAGTATCATCCGCTTTTTTGGGCGTCAAAGCTTCACTTTCATATCACGAGGGTGCCATTTTACAATTTCCCTTATACGTTCGGCTATCTGTTTTCTCTTGGTATTTATGCATTGGCGCTTGAAGAAAAAAATGCGTTCGAAGAGAAGTATATCGCGTTATTGCGCGATACGGCTTCTATGACCGTTGAAGATTTGGCGATGAAGCATTTGGGTGCTGACATCACGAAGCGCGATTTCTGGGAGAATGCCATTAAGCTGGCCGTTCGGGATGCGGAAGCCTTTTTGCAAATGACTGAATCTTAAAGAAAAGCCGTGGCAGTTGCCTCGGCTTCTTTTTCAATTCTCCTCTGAATGAGGATTTCATTCTCTGGATATACCTAAAACAAATGGAATCCTACAGGGGGGAAACATATGCATTTGATCAGAGCAGCCGGGGCTGTTTGTCTCGCAGTGGTTCTGATTGCGGGCTGCCGTCTCAATGAAGATCAGCAGCAGGCAGAAGGAGAAAATACAGCCGTCACCCAGCAGAAGTCCGTTCCTTACAGCAATTTCTCGCTTCGCGTGAGCTATGGGGATGGTGAGCATAATCGTTATGAAAGCATATATACAAAGAACGGGACTCAGGAAACAGCGGAAATACAGGATAAGCTCTCCGGCGTCAAACAGGAGGGAGAAGAAGCATTAGATGAGATGAAAATAATCCTGAGCGAGCTTTCCGTGACAGACCAAATGGCAGAAACAGAAGTGATCCACAGTGTGCTGGCAGCATTTAATCTGGACAGCCATTATGATCATATCGACTTAAAACTGAAGCTGAAGGACGGCTCAGTCAGAGAAATTAAGAAATAACCTTGTGATAAAAAAACCATAAACGCCAATTATGTCCAAAAAACTAATTGAAAATGATTTTCAAAGTCATTGTTTTCTGCTACAATGAGGGATATATGACCATATCAAATGGCTGAATATCGAATCACTTGCATTGATGACAATTGACTTAAAACGCATGTATATAGAAAACGTGCAATACATAGTGCTGCTAAAAAGCCAGCAAAAAGGAGCGGTTATGGGTATGAGTGCAATTTCTACAGAAACGCTGAGCTTAGGATACGGGGATGCCGTTATTATCGATGAGTTGAATTTAACAATTCCAAAAGGTGAAATCACCGTATTTATTGGCAGCAATGGCTGCGGAAAATCGACACTTTTACGTTCATTAGCGCGTCTGATGAAGCCAAGAGGCGGTTCAGTGCTGCTGGAAGGAAGAGCGATTGCCAAGCTTCCGACGAAGGAAGTCGCAAAAGAGCTCGCCATCCTGCCGCAAGGTCCTTCGGCTCCAGAGGGGCTGACAGTGCATCAGCTGGTCAAGCAAGGAAGATATCCTTACCAAAACTGGCTGAAACAGTGGTCAAAAGAGGATGAGGCAGCAGTTGAGAGAGCGCTTAAAGCAACAAAGCTTGAGGACATGGCTGACCGCGCCGTCGATTCTTTGTCAGGAGGACAGCGCCAGCGGGCTTGGATCGCGATGACGCTTGCGCAGGAAACGGATATCATCCTTTTAGACGAGCCGACGACGTATTTAGACATGACGCACCAAATAGAAATTCTTGATTTGCTGTTTGAGCTGAATGAAAAGGAAGAGCGGACGATTGTTATGGTTCTCCATGACTTAAACTTGGCGTGCCGCTATGCGCATCATCTCGTGGCTATAAAAGATAAACGTATTTATGCTGAAGGCCGTCCTGAAGAGGTCATTACTTGTGATCTTGTGCAAAATGTGTTTTCTATGAACTGTCAGGTCACACAGGACCCGCTGTTTGGAACGCCTCTCTGCATCCCTCATGGCAAGGGCAGATGCATTGTCCAGGAAGCGGCTTTCACATCACATGGATAAATAACGCCAGCGGAAGGAGCTTTCACCCTGAGAAAGCTCCTTGCTGTTTTTTTCGAAAGGAAGATGGAAAATGGAACAAAAACTTCAGGAGCAGTTAGATGGATTGCTGGAGAAATATACTGAGCTTCTGCTTGGTGAATCAAACAATGAGCTAAAAGAAGAAGTGAAGCAATGGATTTTGTACACGCATATAGCCAAAAGCATGCCTCCGCTCGCTAAGCATTGGAATGCGACATATCCTGATGCAAAGCAGGGCATTAAAGGTATCATTCAGCATATTAAGGAATTAAATGAAGCGCATCGAAACAAACAATAGCTAAAAAAGCAGTCTGCCAATTACAACAGACTGCTTTTTTGTGATGCTGTTTTATCAGGCGCAAATGAATCCATAAAGGTCCGCAACGCGCTGCTGATAAACGAATCTTTTCGAACAATAAATTCTGTTTTCATCTGTCTGAGGGCTTCAGGCAGCGGGTACAATCGAATCGACCCTTCAGCCTCGTGTTTCTGCACAACCGTTCTCGGCAGCAAAGAAATGCCAAGACCTGCTGTAACCCCGCCGATAATCGCTTCAAGCGTGCCAAATTCCATAATGACCGGCTGTGTGACGCCGACAGAGCGCAGCCATTTTTCAAGTGTCTCTCGATACGAACAGCCTGTGCTGTAAACGAGAATCGGCTTTGTGATGGCTTCCTCTGCATTGGAAACAGAAGCAGCCGAAACAACCACTGGTTCTTCCTCAAATGCAGGATAGGATTTGAGCTCAGGATGATTGCATTCGCATCCGATAAACGCGCCATCCAATTCATAACGAAGAACTTTATCAATGAGAAATTGTGTATGTCCTGTTGTTAAAGACAGCTGTACGTTTGGATGCTCTTCATAATAAGCAGCCAGAAGCTTCGGAAGCCTTACCGCGGCGGTTGTCTGAGTGGAGCCGATCATAAGCGGCCCGCTTGGTTCGACGGAAGATGAGAGCGCTTTAGACGCTTCATCCAGCAAGCCGATAATTTTATTTGCGTAGTCCAGCAGCAGTTTTCCGCTTGCAGAAAGTGTCATGCCGCGATTATGGCGCAAAAACAGAATGGTGCCAAGCTCAGCTTCCAATTGTTGAATTCTTGCTGTGACATTCGATTGCACATAGCCAAGCTGCAGGGCGGCTTTCGTAATTGTGCCTTCACGGGCTACCATTTGAAACACACGTAAATCTCCGCTTTCCATTTTGAATTCCTCCGTTCATTTGCTATCAATCTGAGTGATATCAAGTATCTTTAACAATCATTATACGTAACATCCAATCTGGATTACAATGGAAACAGCAAGATAATTTAATCAACAACAAGGAGTGGCGGCAATGAATGTAATCAACAAAATAGCTCTCGTAACAGGGGGCGGCACAGGAATCGGAAGAGCTGCCAGTATGGAATTGGCAAAACGCGGAGCGGTTGTTGCGGTGAATTATTCACGTTCGCAATCCGAAGCGGAGGAAACCGTGGAAATGATTAAAAAAGAAGGCGGGCAAGCCTTCGCCATCCAAGCGGATGTATCAAAAAACAGTGACGTGCTGGATATGGTTCAATCGATTGTGAAAACATACGGCACGATTGATGTTTTAGTCAACAACGCCAGCATTACGCGGCATATTCCAATGGATGATCTAGAAGCTGCGACAGAAGACATCTGGGATGAGCTGTACGCTGTCAATGTGAAAGGGATGTTTTTCTGCGCGCGGGCCGTTGTTCCATTCATGAAAAAAAGCAAGGCTGGAGCGATCGTAAATGTCGGCAGTATCGCAGGTTTAACCGGGGCGGGCTCATCTATGCCTTACGCAGTGTCAAAATCGGCGGTGCACGGTTTAACGAAATCATTGGCCCACGCTTTAGCGCCCGAAATCAGAGTGAGCGGTGTAGCACCGGGAGCTGTCGCAACAAGATGGTGGGCTGGCCGGGAAGAAAAAATGAAAAGCATGATCGGCACTTTGCTGTTACAGCGTATTGCTGAACCGGAAGAGGTCGCCAAATTGATTTGTTCGCTTGTTGAACAGGAATCACTCACAGGCCAAATCATCACAATTGACAGCGGACAGACGCTGTAAAGAGAGGAGATGCGGGGATGCCATTTGTACAAATTCATTTGCGGGCGGGGAGAAGCGAAGCGTGGCTTAAAAAACTAAGCAGAACCATCCACCAATCGATGATCGAAGAAATCAATGTGCCGGAAGATGACTATTTTCAAGTGATCAGGCAATATGAAAAAAGCGAATTTTTTTATGATCCGTCTTATCTGCAGGTTGAGCGTACTGATGAACTGATATACATTCATTTTACGTTGAAGCATTCAAGAACAACTGAACAGAAAAAAGTGCTTTACCGCTCAATCGCAAGTGGGATTCATTCCGAGCTTGGTGTAAGAAAAGAAGATGTGTTTATCATGCTGGCCGGAAACCAGGATGAGGATTGGTCTTTCGGAAACGGAAGGGCTCAGATGATACAATAGAAAACCCCGCGGATTGGTACCCACGGGGTTTTCTATTAATGGGAAGGTGATTCAACGGCTTGTGCCGCTTTCTCCTTTACTTGTTCTCCCGTTTTCTTATTCGATAGCTTGATAGGTTTTAAGAACAAGGTAAATACGGCTCCGACTGCGATAAAGATCAGGCCTGTATAAAACACACTGTGGAGCGAATCCATCAACGATGTTTTTAAAATCGGCATAATATGAGATGAGAAAGCCGCAGGGATTTGTTTGATTGCGTCCGGGCTGAACAGTGATTGCAGCAGCCCTTGCGGATTTGTATCAATCATACCCTTTAGCTGGGCGGCAAATGAGCTTGCCTGTGCCGGAAGTGAGTCTAAATATGGCACCAGTTTATCAGTTAATAAACTTCCGGATCTCGCATTCATAACGGCTCCCAGCATGGTAATACCGAATGTTCCACCGATAGAACGGAAGAATTGGCTGGATGAGGTGACAACCCCAAGCTCTTCCTTCGAAAAGCTTTCCTGTAAAGCCAGTGTCAGAATCGGCATAACCAGACCCATTCCCAGACCAATAATCGCCATATACGATGTAGCGACAAGCTTGCTCGTATCAAGATCCAAAGTTGTTAACAGAAGGAATCCTCCGGCCATAACCAGCATGCCTGTAATGATTTGCGGTTTAATGCCGATTTTGTAAACAAGCTGGCCGCCGATAATACTTGTAATAATCATAGAGATCATCATCGGTGTCATAATGGTGCCTGATTCAGACGCGCTTACACCGACAATTCCCTGCATAAAGAAAGGAACAAACGTAATTGCACCAAACATTCCGATACTCATAAAAAAGCCGATCAGGTTTAAAAATGTAAACGTTCTGTTTTTAAATAGATACATTGGCAGGATTGGCTCTTTTGCTTTTGATTCTACGATAATAAAGCTGACAATGCCGATTAGCGCGAGTGCGAATAAACCAAGAATCTGCCATGAATCCCACGCGTAATCTTTCCCGCCAAAGCTTAGGGCGAGAAGGAGGCTGACAACCCCGACAATCATCGTGAAAATACCAGCGATGTCGAAGTTGATCGGACCAGTCTGCTGGCGGCCCTGCAATCCTCTGGCAATAAAAATAACCGCAATAATTCCGACTGGAAGGTTAATATAGAAAACCCATTTCCAGTTTAGCGAGTCTACAATCCAGCCGCCGATTTGCGGCCCAATCACTGAAGCAAGCCCATAAATCGCGCCAAAGACCCCTTGGAATTTAGCACGCTGTTTTCCTGTGAACAAGTCACCGATAACAATCATCGCCATCGGCATCATGATGCCTCCGCCGATTCCTTGAAGTCCACGGAAGATAATCAATTCTGTCATATTATTGGCCATTCCGCACAAAGCAGAAGCTGCCATAAAAATAATCAAACCTGATACATAGACAATGCGGCGTCCCAATAAATCGGCCAGTTTACCGGCAATTGGAACGATGGTTGTTGATGTTAACAAATATGCAGTTGTCAGCCAGGTCATCATGCTCAAACCGCCCAGATCACCGACAATTTTCGGCATGGCCGTTCCGACAATGGTACCATCAAGAGCTGAAAAAAACATGGCAATAATTAAGCCTGTTATTAATAACGTCCGTTTTGATTGTTTGCCTTCATTACTCATTTCATCCGTTTCCTTCTTTCATATTTTGCTTTTCATCAGTTTCCGCTGCAGCCTGTGCGAGCTTTTTTGTAATATGGGCCGCCTGAAGCATTTCCTCCTCTGTCAAGAAGGAAAGGTACCGTGCCATAATGGCCTTTCTGCCTGCCAAAACCTCCTCGAACTTTCTGTCTCCTTCATCAGTAAGACTGATATCTATCACTCGCCTGTCTTTTGTGTTGTGTGTTCTGGCGATGAGATTTTTTTGTTCAAGGCGATCTGCCATTAACGTCACCGCGCTTGGCTTGACCTCCATACGTTCGGCAATTTCAGAAATTTTGAGGCTACCGTGTTTCTTTAAGCTGGCCAGCACAAACAGCTGCGCTGGGGTGACACCTTGTTTTTCCATGCTTTCTAGCATTTCAGGCTGTATCTTTTGAAAGAGCGCCTGAAGCGATAATTGAATATCGGACATTAACTGATCCGCACTCTTCATATTCATTTCCCCTCTGTTACATACACTGTATATATATTTTGATAACAAAATAGTTAATGCTTATTAAATATAAATAAGCGTAAATGAAAAGTCAATTGATTTTACACAAAAAAAGGATAGATGTCCGAAAGAACATCGTATCCCTTTTACTGATAGTGTTATTGCTGGTATGGAGACTGCTGCTGAATGGTCTGCTGGAACTTTTGATAGGACTGCTGCAGCTTCTGGGCATCCTCCGCTTCAACAGAATACCATCCATATTGGAACATGAGGTCATACAGTTTTCTTTGCGCTTTTTGTGACTCATCAAAAATGGATTGAATATCCTGATAAAGAGACTCGTGGCTGAATTCGTGCAAGGCTGTACAATAAGCTGTTGTCATGTATTTTTCTGTTGTCAGCAGTTCGTTGACGAAATCTCTGTCATTCATCTCCGAAGTTGTCGGTACAGGTGTCTGCGGGTTGCTGATTTTCTGATTTTGCTGATTCATTCTGGCGCCTCCTTATTGGATGTAGCCGGACTGCTGCTGGCCTGGCTGCAGATGCTTTAATATTCTTTGATAGTGATCGTGATGCATGTGTCCGACGCGGTCGAGTTCTTGTTTTAACGATTGATCCTGGCACTGCTGCGCCATGAAATGCGCTTTTTTCATCGCGAGCAAATTCCAGTTCAGCATGTCATTCAGATACAAATGATCCTTTGTCGAAATAACGGAAGGCGGCATTTGAGATTGCTGCTGATTATCCATTGTGATCCTCCTTTGGTTTCTGTTCATTTTATAGTTTCCTTCAGACTGGGAGTTATATACAGGTGTTTTGAAGATGACGGCAGGAGGGAATCGGGATGTTGAGACATGTGTTTTTATTCTTATCTCAAAATAAAACACTTACCAAGTTCGCAAAAGCATACGGAACGCGGCTTGGAGCACGAAGATTTGTCGCAGGGGATACAATTGAATCGGCGGTTAAGACCGTCAAAAGACTAAACAGATCCGGTTTGTGTGCAACAATTGATTATTTAGGCGAGTATGCCGCTTCGGAAAAAGAAGCGAATCAAGTCGCAGAGGAATGCAAAAAAGCCATTCAAGCTATTGCTGAACACCAATTGGACTCAGAACTTTCATTAAAGCTGACATCAATCGGGCTCGATCTTTCAGAAGAACTTGCCCTTTCTCATTTGCGTGCTATTCTATCTGCTGCGAAGCAATATGGTGTTGCTGTGACCATTGATATGGAAGACTATTCTCATTATGAACAGACACTTGCCATCTACAGGCAATGCAAACAGGAATTTGAGATGCTCGGCACGGTGATTCAGGCATATCTGTACCGGGCGGCAGAAGATATCAGACATATGCGCGATCTAAAGCCGATTCTCAGGCTCGTGAAAGGTGCGTATAAAGAATCTGCGGCTGTAGCGTTTCCTGACAAAAAAGGAACAGACCTTCATTTTCAAAGCTTAATAAAGCTGCAGCTGTTAAGCGGGAACTACACGGCTGTCGCCACACATGACGATGATATCATTGCGTTTACGAAACAGCTCGTTGCTGAACATCATATCCCAGCGTCACAATTTGAGTTTCAAATGCTGTACGGCATCAGGCCGGAGCGGCAGAAGGAACTTGCCAAGGAAGGGTACAGAATGCGTGTGTATGTCCCATATGGAACGGACTGGTTCAGCTACTTTATGAGAAGAATTGCCGAACGGCCCGCCAATGCAGCGTTTGTGTTAAAAGGAATCTTGAAAAAGTGAAAGCAGCCGCGAGAAGCAGCTGCGTCATGATTGTTCCATGTTATGTTTTTTATACTGCTGATTTTGACTTGTCCGTTTTCCGCCGCCGTAATGCTGGGTCGGACCGGCGTCTCCTTTTACGCTAGCCGCGCTGACTGCCGCTGAAGACGGATTTTTTTTCTCTCGCACCATTCCCTTCACCTCCGGGCTTAAGTTGCCCGTCTTTTATACGCTTCATTCAAAAAATAACAAATTAGCTATTGAAGTCGAACCGGAAATCTTTTAAGATGAAAGAAGAAACGGGTTTCATTTTTTTTGGTCAAAAAATGAATGACTATTCATTCAATGTTCAAGGGGGATGTCTCATGCACAAACACATTCGGAAGGCAGCCGTTTTAGGATCGGGGGTAATGGGTTCCGGGATTGCAGCGCATTTGGCTAACATCGGAATTCCTGTCCTGCTGCTAGATATTGTGCCGAACGATTTGACAAAGGAAGAGGAAAAAAGGGGGCTGACGAAGGACAGTCCGGAGGTGCGCAGCAGGCTGAGCCGACAGGCAGTGAAAAAACTGCTGAAACAAAAGCCGGCTCCCCTTACATCAGCAAAAAATACCTCCTATATCACTCCAGGCAATCTGGAGGATGATGCAGCAAAGCTGAAAGAAGCAGATTGGATTATTGAGGTCGTTGTCGAAAATCTAGAGGTCAAAAAGCAAATTTTCGCTCTTGTGGATGAACATCGAAAGCCTGGAAGCATTGTTTCAAGCAACACATCCGGCATATCAGTGCAAGAAATGGCAGAAGGCAGATCGGATGATTTTAAAACCCATTTTCTCGGAACACACTTTTTTAATCCCGCCCGCTATTTAAAGCTGCTGGAGATCATTCCGATTAAGGAAACGGACCCTGCTATTTTAACGTTTATGGCATCCTTCGGTGAAAATGTCCTCGGTAAAGGCGTCGTCACAGCAAAGGACACACCGAACTTTATCGCAAACCGCATCGGAACGTACGGGCTGCTCGTTACAGTCCAAGAAATGCTGAAAGGCGGCTATCAGGTCGGGGAGGTTGATTCAATCACAGGCCCGCTGATCGGAAGACCGAAAAGCGCGACCTTCAGAACGCTTGATGTTGTCGGGCTCGATACATTCGCCCACGTCGCTCGAAATGTGTATGACAAAGCGGATGGTGACGAGAAAGAAGTGTTCCGCCTGCCAGGCTTCATGAACGATATGCTGCAGAAAGGGTGGATCGGAAGCAAGGCCGGCCAAGGCTTTTATAAAAAAGAAGGAAAAACGATTTATGAGCTTGATCCAGTGACGCTTACTTACGGCGAGCGGACAAAAATGAAAACAGCCTCACTTGAAGCAGCAAAACAGGCAAAAGGGACAAAAGCCAAAATGAAAGCGCTTATTTACTCGGATGACAGAGCAGGCAGACTGCTGTGGAATATCACTTCTCAAACCTTGCTTTACTCAGCCGAACTGCTTGGTGAAATTGCTGATGATATTCATGCGATTGACCAAGCCATGAAGTGGGGGTTTGGCTGGGAGCTGGGCCCATTTGAAATGTGGGATGCCATAGGCCTCAAGCGATCGGCGGAAAAGCTTGAGCAGCTTGGAGCAGATGTGCCTGGCTGGATCAAAGACATGCTGGACAAAGGAAATGAAACCTTCTACATCAAAGAGAACGGAACGATATTTTATTATGACCGCGGCGAATACAGAGCCGTGAAAGAAAACAAGAAACGGATTCATTTACAAGCGCTCAAGGAAACAAACGGCGTGATTGCGAAAAACAGCGGAGCAAGCCTGAGCGATCTTGGAGATGATGTGGCCCTTCTTGAATTTCATTCGAAAAGCAATGCGATCGGCCTTGATATCATACAAATGATCAACAAAGCGTTAGAGGAAACAGAGCGGAACTACAAAGGTCTTGTCATCGGGAATCAAGGAAAAAATTTCTGCGTCGGTGCGAATCTTGGCATGATCCTAATGGAAGTCCAAGATGACAACTATTTGGAAGTTGATTTCGTGATACGCCGTTTCCAGGAGACGATGATGAAGATCAAATACAGTGCGAAACCGGTTGTCGCCGCTCCATTTGGCATGACGCTCGGTGGAGGAACGGAAGTGTGCCTGCCGGCGGCGCGCATTCAAGCAGCAAGCGAAGCCTATATGGGACTTGTGGAATCCGGTGTCGGCCTCATCCCTGGCGGAGGAGGAAACAAAGAGCTGTACATCAACCATCTTCACCGCGGTCTTGATCCGATGAATGCGGCAATGAAAACATTTGAAACGATTGCGATGGCGAAAGTGTCCGCTTCCGCCCAAGAGGCTCGAGAGATGAACATCTTAAAAGAAACAGATCACATCAGTATAAATCAGGACCACCTGCTGTATGATGCAAAGCAGCTTGCCGCATCTTTATACGACACCGGCTGGCGGCCGCCAGTAAAGAAAAAGGTCAAGGTGGCGGGCGAAACCGGTTATGCGGCACTCTTGCTTGGCGCCGAGCAAATGAAACTGTCCGGCTATATATCTGAGCATGATTTCAAGATCGCGAAAAAACTCGCTTATGTCATTGCCGGCGGAAAAGTGCCGTTCGGTACTGAGGTTGATGAAGAGTATTTATTGGAGATCGAGAGAGAGGCGTTTTTGAGTTTGGCTGGAGAGGCGAAATCTCAAGCGAGAATGCAGCATATGCTTGTGAAAGGTAAACCTTTACGGAATTAGGAGGGAGCTTATGAAAGAGGCAGTCATTGTGTCAGGTGCAAGAACACCGGTTGGGAAAGCAAAAAAAGGATCGCTGGCCACCGTTCGCCCGGATGATTTGGGAGCGATTTGCGTAAAAGAAACACTGAAACGGGCAGGCGACTACGAAGGCAATATTGATGACTTGATTATCGGCTGTGCGACACCTGAAGCAGAACAGGGGCTTAATATGGCGAGAAATATCGGCGCGCTCGCTGGCCTGCCGTACACGGTCCCGGCGATTACAGTCAATCGCTACTGCTCTTCAGGTCTTCAGTCCATCGCATATGCGGCAGAAAAGATTATGCTCGGCGCCTACGATACAGCGATCGCGGGCGGAGCAGAATCCATGTCGCAGGTTCCGATGATGGGGCATGTGACCCGTCCGAACCTCGCATTGGCAGAAAAGGCGCCGGAATATTACATGAGCATGGGCCACACGGCCGAGCAGGTCGCGAAAAAATACGGCGTCTCCCGCGAGGATCAGGATGCGTTTGCTGTTCGCAGCCACCAGAACGCGGCCAAAGCCCTTGCAGAGGGAAAATTTAAAGATGAGATTGTACCCGTCGAAGTAACGGTGACAGAAATCGGAGACAACCATAAGCCGCAGGAAAAACAGTTTGTGTTTTCACAGGATGAAGGCGTTCGCCCGCAAACGACAGCCGACATCTTAGCGACATTGCGCCCGGCTTTTTCCGTTGACGGAACGGTTACTGCGGGCAACTCCTCGCAGACGAGTGACGGAGCGGCGGCTGTCATGCTGATGGACCGGGAAAAAGCTGATGCGCTGGGCTTAGCCCCGCTTGTGAAATTCCGCTCCTTTGCCGTAGGCGGCGTGCCGCCGGAAGTGATGGGCATCGGTCCGGTGGAAGCCATTCCGCGCGCCTTGAAACTTGCCGGGCTTCAGCTGCAGGACATCGGCTTATTTGAACTGAACGAAGCTTTTGCATCACAGGCCATTCAAGTCATCAGAGAGCTGGGAATTGATGAAGAAAAAGTGAATGTCAATGGGGGCGCAATCGCACTCGGACACCCGCTCGGCTGTACGGGTACAAAGCTTACACTCTCATTGATCCATGAAATGAAACGGAGAAACGAGCAATTTGGAGTCGTTACAATGTGTATCGGCGGCGGGATGGGAGCGGCCGGTGTATTTGAATTATGCTAAAGGGGGAAAAACAAATGGCAAAAAAAGCGGCTGAAGTACAAAAAGGCGGCGGTTTCTTAATCGAGGATGTCACATACGACCAAATGTATACACCGGAGGATTTCACTGACGAGCATAAAATGATTGCGAAAACAACAGAGGATTACATTGAGCAAGATGTTCTCCCTCATATAGATGATATCGAAAACCATCAGTTCGAGCATTCCGTCAGGCTGTTGAAGAAAGCGGGCGAACTGGGACTGCTTGGCGCCGATGTGCCGGAGGAATACGGAGGACTCGGCCTTGATAAAATCAGCTCGGCACTCATCACTGAAAAATTTTCGCGTGCGGGAAGCTTTTCGCTTTCTTATGGGGCGCATGTCGGCATCGGTTCCTTGCCGATCGTCTTTTTCGGATCAGAAGAACAAAAGAAAAAATATTTGCCCGGGCTCGCTTCAGGCGAAAAGATCGCGGCTTATGCATTGACTGAGCCGGGATCTGGCTCTGATGCGCTTGGAGCAAAAACAACAGCCGTGCTGAATGAAGACGGAACCCATTACGTATTAACCGGGGAAAAACAGTGGATTACCAACTCTGCCTTTGCTGATGTATTTGTCGTTTACGCTAAGGTGGACGGCGAAAAGTTCTCGGCCTTTATTGTAGAAAAAGATTTCCCGGGAGTATCCACGGGTCCGGAAGAAAAGAAAATGGGGATCAAAGGATCATCGACAAGAACCCTCATTCTGGATCAAGCTGAAGTCCCAAAAGAAAACCTGCTTGGAGAAATCGGCAAAGGGCATATCATCGCCTTTAATATTTTAAATATCGGCCGCTACAAGCTGGCGGTTGGCACAATCGGCGCGTCTAAGCGGGTAATCGAGCTCTCTGCGGCATACGCAAATCAGCGCCGCCAATTTAAAACGCCGATTGCAGCCTTTTCGCTGACACAGGAAAAAATGGCGACAATGGCATCGAGGCTGTACGCGATGGAAAGCTCTGTGTACAGAACCGTCGGGCTGTTTGAAGACAATATGAGCCAGTTTACAGCCGAAGATCTCAAGGACGGACGGCAAATTGCCAAGTCAATTGCTGAATATGCCATCGAATGCTCTCTGAATAAGGTATTCGGCTCTGAAACGCTTGATTATATCGTTGATGAAGGTGTGCAGATTCATGGAGGCTACGGTTTTATGCAGGAGTACGAAGTAGAAAGAGCCTATAGGGATTCAAGGATCAATCGGATTTTTGAAGGCACAAACGAAATCAACCGGTTGATCGTGCCAAGCACCTTCCTGAAAAAAGCGCTCAAAGGCGAGCTCCCTCTATTTGAAAAAGCACAATCACTGCAGGAAGAACTCATGATGCTTATGCCTGAAGAGCCTGGCAGCGGCGTTTTAGAGCAGGAGAAATATATTGTCAAGCAAGCCAAAAAAATCGCGTTATTCGCCGCCGGCCTTGCTGCGCAAAAATACGGAAAAGCCATCGATCGCGAACAAGAAATTCTCGTAAACGTCGCGGATATCGTCAGCAATGTGTACGCAATGGAATCAGCCGTGCTCAGAACGGAAAAGGCCATTGCCGCACAAAGTGCAGAAAAAGCAGCGCAAAAGGTGCTGTATACGGAAATTTTCGTTCAGGAAGCCTTTAACGAAATAGAAGCGCACGCGAAGGAGTCCCTCATCGCAATGGAAGAAGGAGATTCACTCCGCACGATGCTTTCCGCTCTGCGCAAGCTGACGCGCGTAACGCCTAAAAACGTCATTCAGAAAAAGCGCGAAGCGGCAGCGGGCATTTTTGAAGCTGAAAAATATATTGTCTGATTGCCCAAGAGCTCCGCATGTGCGGAGCTTTTTTTAAGAAGCACCGTTTTAGGTTTTTAAAACAAACTGTGTTAAAATAACCTCGATTATTTTATTGAGGGGGAAGAAGATGTCGTTAACTTTTTACTGGTACCCTAAATGCGGAACGTGCCGCAAAGCAAAGAAATGGCTTGAAGAGCATGGGAAAGAAATAAACGAAATACATATTGCAGAGCAGCCTCCAAGCAAAGAAGAACTAAAAGCGATTTATGAAAAAAGCGGGCTGGATCTCAAGAAATTTTTCAACACGAGCGGCATGAAATACCGCGAGCTGAATCTCAAGGAAAAGCTGTATCATATGTCGGAGGATGAACAGCTTGAACTGCTGGCTTCAGACGGAATGCTGATCAAACGCCCGCTTACAACAGACGGCGAAAAAGTGACAGTCGGTTTTAAAGAAGAGCAATTTGAAGAAAACTGGGCTTAATGTAAATTTTTTTCGAAAAGTGTGGTATCTTCTTATTGTAGTGCTGTAAAAAATGGAGGGATTCAATTGAGCATACCTAAAGATTTGCGTTACTCAGGAGAACACGAGTGGGTAAAAGTTGAAGGAGAAAAAGCCAGAATCGGGATTACGCATTTTGCCCAGTCCGAGCTAGGCGACATCGTGTTTGTCGAACTTCCTGAAGTTGGCGCTGAAATCAAAGCGGACGAGCCATTCGGCAGTGTTGAATCCGTTAAAACGGTATCTGAGCTTTATGCACCGATTAACGGAACTGTTGTAGAAGTAAACGAAGATCTTGATGACAGTCCGGAATTCGTTAACGAATCTCCGTACGAAAAAGCATGGATGATCGTCGTTGAGCCGTCTGACGCTTCTGAAATTGAAAAACTGATGACAGCAGAGCAATACGAAGAGATGACACAAGAAGACTAAAACAGGATAGCTGCAAAGGCAATTGGACACGCTAACGTTATGGGAGGTGTCCAATATGACTTTCAGCAAACAAAAGCTCGATGTTACCAATGATGTGACAGGCCGCTTTCAAAATGGCCGGCTCTCGTTATATCATGATAATGAGATGATCGGCCAAATGACAAGCATGGATGAATATGAGCTAAAATCCGGTTATTCCTTTGAAAATGAGAAATTTTATAAGACAGCCGATGTGGCCTCGGGAAACGACGAAAAATATGTGGATTGTGACTACGAAAACGGCTGGTGTTAATGTTGGCGGTGAATTTCACTGCCTTCTTTTACAATCTGAACGTTTCAAATTTGACGCGGCAGGTGAAGAAGATGAAGATGGAAGAGCTGGAAAAGGTTATGATTGTCGAAGGGAAATCAGATAAAGAGAAAATCGAAAGCGTCCTGAATGAACCAGTGCGCATTATCTGCACAAACGGAACAATCAGCCAGCTGAAGCTTGAGGAATTGGCTGACGAGCTTTATGATAAAGACGTCTACATATTAGTTGATGCTGATGAATCAGGCGAGAAATTGAGAAAACAGCTGAAAAGAGAATTTAACGAAGCCTGCCATTTACATATCGACAAAGCCTATAAGGAAGTGGCCGCTGCGCCCAGACACCATGTCGCCGCTGTATTGCTGCGCGCGAATTTGAATGTCCATACTATTTTTCTTGAAAGAAAGTCCCGAGGTGTATAGCATGAAAGAACTCCAAGAACACGAGCTTGAGCACATTGCTGATGATGTGTATCTCCTATATTTATATACTCCGTTTTGCGGCACCTGCCAGCTCGCAAGCAAAATGCTGACAGTGGTGAAAGAAATGCTGCCCGATGTCGCCTTCTATAAAAACAATGTCAATTACTCTCCGACATTCGCAAAAGCGTATCAAATTGAAAGTGTCCCTTGTTTTCTGCTGTTCAAAGGCGGAAAAGTGGTCGAAAGAGGATATGCGTTTCAATCCGTTTCTTATTTATATGAGCTGATCAAACAAAAATCATCTTCCGCATCCCATTTATGACATATTTCTCAGCATATTTCAATGAAATTGTCGTTCGTTTTATAAAGGGGTTCTTGCGCCAGAAAGAGAAATGTGTATGTATGACCAACAAATAGGAGGTTGTACATATGGAGAAAGCGGAAGTTTTAGAAGATGAGTATCAGCATCTGTTTTTAAAACCCCTTTTGAACGCTTCAACATTGCTCATTACCTTCCAAGGAGAAACAGAAGCCTTAACCGTCTCAATAAACGAACAGGGAGAAATGAAAAAAATTTCTCCGCCCCAAACGTCCAACCTGACCTTTTACGGAAACCAAGCAGAAATCATTCATTTATTGCACGGAGACATTTCCCTTCAGCACCTGATCCAGAGCGGAAGACTAAAAGTGAAGGGGTCATTCAGAGCCCTGTTAAAACTAGAAGCCATTCTCTGGCTGACAAATGGATTTTTTCAGAGGATTTTGAAAAATTAAAAAATAGGAAATTATTATAATAGTAAAAGTTGACATCATTTATTTTATTGACATTTAATCATTCGCCATGCTATTCTACATTAAGAATTTCCGGACGAAAAAGACTATATATTTCTCTTATCAAGAGAGGTGGAGGGAAGTGCCCTATGAAGCCCGGCAACCATCAACGCTGTTGAAATGGTGCCAATTCACACGAAGCGTTCAGCTTTGAAAGATGAGAGAAAGGCATTTTCTATAAGCCTTTCTGCTCAAGTGTGCAGAAAGGCTTTTCTTTTGCAGAAAAACCCGGAAGATTTCTTAGAATAGTGTTAAGGCAGGTGATTGCTTTGATCAATCTTCAAAATGTTTCAAAAGTTTATAAGTCGAAACATGGAGATGTCAATGCTGTCCAAAATGTCTCGCTTTCCATTAAAAAAGGTGAGATTTTTGGAATTATAGGATATAGCGGAGCAGGTAAAAGTTCCTTAATCCGTCTGCTGAACGGCCTTGAGAAACCAACCTCAGGAACCGTGGAAGTGGCGGGAACCAAGATTAATGAAGTAAATGGACGCGGTTTAAGAAAAGCACGCCATGAAATCAGTATGATTTTCCAGCATTTCAATTTGCTTTGGTCGCGGACCGTCAGAGATAATATCATGTTTCCTTTAGAAATTGCCGGGGTGAAAAAGAGCGAGCGGATCAAGCGAGCCAATGAACTGATTAAACTGGTAGGTTTAGAAGGAAAAGAAAAATCTTACCCGTCTCAGCTGAGCGGCGGGCAAAAGCAGCGTGTCGGAATCGCCAGAGCGCTTGCAAACAATCCGAAGGTTCTCCTTTGTGATGAAGCGACATCAGCATTAGATCCGCAAACGACAGATTCAATTTTGGATTTGTTGTCCGATATTAATGAAAGACTCGGTTTGACGATTGTGCTGATCACACACGAAATGCATGTGATCCGCAAAATCTGCAACAGAGTCGCTGTCATGGAAAACGGAAAGGTTGTTGAAGAAGGCGAAGTTCTCGATGTCTTCAAAAATCCGAAGGAAGAAATGACAAAACGATTTGTTCAGCAGGTGACAGAACCGGAAGAAACGAAAGAAACGCTTCAGCACCTTCTTGATGAAACAGCATCAGGAAAAACGGTTCAGCTCACATTTGTCGGCGATTCAGCTGAACAGCCTCTGATTACAGAGATGATCAGAAACTTTAATATCAGTGTCAATATTCTGCAAGGGAAAATCTCGCAGACGAAGGATGGGGCGTACGGCTCACTGTTCATCCACATTGACGGAGACGAGGAAGAAGTACACAACGTGATCCGGTTTATTAATGACAAACAGGTGAAAGCAGAGGTGATCACGAATGTTTGAAAAATACTTCCCGAACGTTGATTTAACTGAATTGTGGAACGCGACATATGAAACACTTTATATGACGCTGATCTCTTTACTGTTTGCCTTTGTCATCGGGGTGATCCTCGGTTTGCTGCTCTTCCTGACAAGCAAAGGGAGCCTTTGGCAGAATAAAGCAGTCAACTCTGTAATTGCGGCCATTGTCAACATATTCAGATCGATTCCGTTCCTCATTTTAATTATTTTACTGCTAGGGTTTACGAAGTTTTTAGTCGGCACCATCTTAGGGCCAAATGCCGCATTGCCGGCCTTGGTTATCGGCTCTGCACCGTTTTACGCGCGTCTTGCTGAAATCGCGCTTCGCGAGGTGGATAAAGGTGTTATTGAAGCTGCTAAATCAATGGGCGCTAAAACGTCTACAATTATTTTCAAAGTGCTGCTTCCGGAGTCGATGCCGGCTCTGATTTCTGGTATTACGGTTACGGCCATCGCATTGATCGGCTCAACGGCAATTGCCGGTGCCATCGGTTCAGGAGGCCTTGGAAACCTTGCGTACGTAGAAGGCTATCAGTCTAATAATACTGATGTTACCTTCGTTGCTACTGTGTTTATTTTAATCATCGTATTTATTATTCAAATCATCGGTGATGTCATAACAAATATTATAGACAAACGATAAGGGAGGATTTACATTGAAAAAGCTATTTTTGGGTGCATTATTGCTTGTATTTGCAGGAGTTATGGCTGCCTGCGGTTCGAATAACGGCGCTGAATCCGGCAAGAAAGAAATTGTCGTTGCGGCAACAAAAACACCGCATGCGGAAATTTTAAAAGAAGCTGAACCACTGCTGAAAGAAAAAGGCTACACGCTGAAAGTGAAAGTGCTTAGTGATTACAAGATGTACAACAAAGCTTTATCTGATAAAGAAGTGGATGCGAACTACTTCCAGCACATTCCTTACCTTGAGCAAGAAATGAAAGAAAACACAGATTACAAACTTGTGAATGCCGGTGCTGTTCACTTAGAGCCATTCGGTATTTACTCTAAAAAATACAAATCATTAAAAGACCTTCCAGACGGTGCGACAATTATCCTGACAAACAACGTTGCTGAACAAGGCCGTATGCTTGCAATGCTTGAAAACGCAGGATTAATCACACTTGATTCTAAAGTGGAAGCAGTTGACGCAACTTTGAAAGACATTAAGAAAAACCCGAAAAACCTTGAGTTCAAAAAAGTAGCGCCTGAATTAACGGCAAAAGCATATGATAACAAAGAAGGAGACGCGGTCTTCATCAATGTAAACTATGCGATCCAAAATAAATTAAATCCTAAAAAAGACGCGATTGAAGTAGAATCAACGAAAAACAACCCATACGCTAACATCGTCGCAGTAAGAAAAGGCGAAGAAGATTCTGCAAAAATCAAAGCGCTGATGGAAGTTCTTCACTCTAAAGAGATCAAAGACTTCATCGACAAAAAATACGACGGAGCTGTGCTTCCTGTATCTGAATAAGACTGCAACCCCGGATGAGAAATCCGGGGTTTTTTTCGGGTATTTTCCTAAAAGCTGTTCATAATAAAAAAGAATGTTAAACAGATGGAGGGATTTTCTTTGAATCAAGACAGAGGAAGCATGCAGGACGCGCTAAAACAGTATAAATTAGGTTTAGGCACATTTGAACAAAAGATGCCGCTGATGGGAAGAAAGTTTAACGAGTTTACTGAACAATGCTTTGCCGGCAATTCCCTGACTGAAAGAGAAAAACAGCTGATCGCCCTCGGAATCGCCATCAATGCCCAGGATGAATATTGCATGATCTATCACACAAAAGGCTGTCTTGATGAGGGAGCGACAGAAGAAAACATTCTCGAAGCCGTTAGTGTTGCAGCGGCATTTGGAGGCGGCGCGGCTCTAAGCCAAGGCGTGACAGTCGTCCAGCAGTGCATAGAGGAATTCGGAAACACCACTCATTAAGAGAAGGAATATTCCGAAAAACCATTCTCATTTGATCTAAAAGGATGCTTTCGTCTCATCTGCCGCTATTTCGAGCCATATCCTTTTTGCGGCATCCATCTCAGCGCTGATACAATTGAAGCAAATATATGAAGGGATTGATTCATTATTTGCAGCAGCCAGGACAGACTGGACCTCGATTATACGTCAGAAATGGAAAAAGCGATGCAGCTGTCTCACGGAATTGGATACGAGGAATACGGACGCCGGCTGGAAACAAGAATGAAAGTAGAGCGGCAGAGAGAGCTTGATTATGAAAAAAGCAAGCGAATTTCCGCGGGAGCTTATTGAGAAAATCAATCTTTAAAAAAGGGTGGGAATCCACTCTTTTTCTTTTTCAATCGCTTTAATAAAGTGCCGATCTTTGTTAAACTTGAGGAATGTGCAAGACACGATAAAAAGTTGTATTTACTTTTCATTTGTTATAAAATTAGAATGAGAATAAATTGAGAATAATGATTATATATTTTTGGAGGTATAGATATGGCTGCTTCAACATTAACGATCAAAGATCTTCACGTTGAAATCGAAGGGAAAGAGATCTTAAAGGGTGTAAACCTTGAAATAAAAGGCGGAGAGTTCCACGCAGTAATGGGACCGAACGGAACTGGTAAATCCACTCTGTCAGCTGCTATTATGGGGCATCCTAAATATGAAGTAACAAAAGGCAGCATCACGCTTGACGGCAAAGATGTACTGGAGATGGAAGTGGACGAGCGTGCGCAGGCAGGTTTATTCCTTGCGATGCAGTACCCAAGTGAAATCAGCGGTGTGACAAATGCCGACTTCCTTCGTTCAGCAATCAATGCGCGCAGAGAAGAAGGCGATGAAATTTCTCTTATGAAATTCATCCGCAAAATGGACGAAAACATGGAGTTCCTTGAAATGGACCCTGAAATGGCTCAGCGTTACCTTAACGAAGGCTTCTCAGGCGGGGAGAAAAAACGCAACGAAATCCTTCAATTAATGATGATTGAACCGAAAATCGCCATCCTTGATGAAATCGACTCAGGTCTTGATATTGATGCTCTGAAAGTTGTATCTAAAGGGATCAACAAAATGCGCAGCGAAAACTTTGGCTGCCTGATGATTACTCACTATCAGCGCCTGTTAAACTACATCACTCCGGATGTTGTTCACGTTATGATGCAAGGCCGCGTTGTAAAATCCGGCGGTGCAGAACTTGCACAGCGTCTTGAAGCAGAAGGTTATGACTGGATCAAACAAGAACTTGGCATTGAAGACGAAACTGTAGGCCAAGAAGCGTAAGCGTTAGGGGGATTAATATGACACTAGGTACAAAACTATCCGTAGATCAGGAGTATCTCAAAAGCTTTTCCGAAAAGCATCAAGAACCTGCCTGGCTGAAAAACCTGCGCTTACAGGCTCTTGAACAAGCTGAGGATCTGCCGATGCCGAAGCCTGACAAAACAAAAATCACAAACTGGAACTTCACGAACTTCGCGAAGCATACAGTTGATAACGAACCGCTTTCTTCATTAGAAGATTTGACTGATGAAGTAAAAGCGCTGATTGATGTTGAAAACGAAGATAAAACATTATACGTACAGCGTGACCAGACGCCGGCATACCTTTCTCTTTCACAAGAATTGAAAGACAAAGGCGTCATCTTCACTGATATTCTGACTGCCGCACGCGAGCACAGCGACTTGGTGGAGAAATACTTTATGAAGGACGGCGTGAAGGTTGACGAGCATAAATTAACTGCACTTCACGCAGCTCTTGTTAACGGAGGAGCATTCCTTTATGTTCCGAAAAATGTTCAAGTGGAGACGCCGGTTCAGGCTGTTTATGTCCACGAAAGCAACGATACAGCTCTATTCAACCACGTGCTGATTGTGGCTGAAGACCACAGCTCTGTAACATATGTTGAAAACTACATCAGCACTGTAAACCCTAAAGACGCTGTGTTCAATATTATCAGTGAGGTCATCACAGGTGATAATGCCAGCGTGACATACGGTGCGGTGGATACTCTGTCTAGCGGTGTGACAACATATGTTAACCGCCGAGGTGCTGCGCGCGGACGCGACAGCAAAATCGAGTGGGCTCTCGGCCTGATGAACGACGGCGACACGATTTCCGAAAACACAACAAACCTTTACGGTGACGGCACATACGGCGATACGAAAACGGTTGTTGTCGGAAGAGGAGAGCAAACAGAAAACTTTACAACACAAATCATTCATTTTGGTAAAGCTTCAGAAGGATATATCTTGAAGCACGGTGTGATGAAGGATTCCGCTTCTTCTATCTTTAACGGGATCGGCAAAATCGAACATGGCGCTTCTAAAGCGAATGCGGAGCAAGAATCACGTGTGCTGATGCTCAGCGAAAAAGCACGCGGAGACGCAAACCCTATTCTTTTAATTGACGAAGACGATGTAACTGCAGGGCATGCGGCATCTGTCGGCCGTGTGGACCCTATTCAGCTTTACTACCTGATGAGCCGCGGTATTGCGAAAGAAGAAGCAGAACGCTTAGTCATCTACGGATTCCTTGCACCGGTAGTAAATGAACTTCCGATTGAAGGCGTTAAGAAACAATTAGTTTCTGTTATCGAAAGGAAAGTGAAGTAATGAATATCACAGATATTCGTGAACAGTTCCCGATCCTTCATCAGCAAGTGAACGGACATGATCTCGTTTATCTCGACAGCGCGGCGACTTCCCAGAAGCCGCGTGCTGTCATTGAAACACTGGATAAGTATTATAACCAATACAATTCCAATGTTCACCGGGGCGTCCATACACTTGGAACCAGAGCGACAGACGGTTATGAAGGTGCGCGTGAAAAAGTCCGCAAGTTTATTAACGCGAAGTCAATGGCTGAGATTATTTTCACAAAAGGCACGACCACATCACTGAATATGGTGGCGTTAAGCTATGCGCGCGCCAACCTGAAACCGGGTGATGAAGTGGTCATCACCTATATGGAGCATCATGCGAATATCATTCCGTGGCAGCAGGCTGTAAAAGCGACTGGCGCCACATTAAAATATATTCCGCTGCAGGAAGACGGAACGATTTCTTTAGAAGACGTCAGAGAAACGGTCACAAGCAACACAAAAATTGTTGCAGTGTCTCATGTATCTAACGTCCTCGGCACGATCAACCCGATTAAAGAAATGGCGAAAATCGCTCATGACAATGGGGCTGTTATTGTGGTGGACGGTGCACAAAGCACGCCTCACATGAAAATTGACGTGCAGGATCTCGATTGCGACTTCTTTGCGCTTTCTTCCCATAAAATGTGCGGACCTACCGGTATTGGTGTGCTGTACGGAAAGAAAGCCCTGCTGGAAAACATGGAGCCTGCCGAATTCGGCGGTGAAATGATCGACTTTGTCGGGCTTTATGAATCAACTTGGAAAGAGCTTCCGTGGAAATTCGAAGCGGGTACGCCGATTATTGCAGGAGCAATCGGTCTCGGTGCCGCCATTGATTTTCTCGAAGAAATCGGTCTGGATGAGATTTCCCGCCACGAACACAAGCTTGCAGCTTATGCGCTTGAACGCTTCCGCCAGCTTGACGGCGTGACGGTTTACGGACCGGAAGAGCGTGCCGGGCTTGTTACATTTAACCTTGATGATGTTCATCCTCACGATGTGGCAACCGTGCTTGATGCGGAGGGAATCGCTGTCAGAGCCGGCCATCATTGCGCGCAGCCGCTGATGAAATGGCTGGATGTAACTGCTACTGCAAGAGCAAGCTTTTATCTGTATAATACAGAGGAAGAGATTGATAAGCTTGTGGAAGCTCTTCAAAAGACAAAGGAGTATTTTACAAATGTCTTTTAATGCAAATTTAGATACATTGTACAGACAGGTGATTATGGATCATTACAAAAACCCGCGCAACAAAGGGGTTTTGAATGACAGCATCGTCGTGGATATGAACAATCCGACGTGCGGCGACCGAATCAGACTGACAATGAAGCTTGACGGAGACATCGTGGAAGATGCGAAATTTGAAGGGGAAGGCTGTTCCATTTCAATGGCATCCGCTTCGATGATGACTCAGGCGATTAAAGGGAAAGATATTGAAACAGCCCTTTCCATGTCTAAGATTTTCTCGGATATGATGCAAGGGAAAGAATATGATGATTCTATAGATCTCGGGGATATTGAAGCCCTTCAAGGCGTTTCAAAATTCCCGGCCCGTATCAAATGTGCAACCCTGTCATGGAAAGCACTTGAAAAAGGAGTCGCAAAAGAAGAAGGCGGCAATTAAAAGGATTGGAGTGAAAATGGATGGCTAAAAAAATGCCTGATATTGGTGAATACAAGTATGGTTTTCACGACAAGGACGTTTCCATTTTCCGTTCAGAGCGCGGATTGACAAAAGAAATCGTAGAAGAAATTTCTCGCATGAAAGAAGAGCCTCAATGGATGCTTGATTTCCGCTTGAAATCACTTGAGCATTTCTACAACATGCCGATGCCTCAATGGGGCGGAGATTTAAACTCACTGAACTTTGACGAAATTACGTACTATGTAAAACCGTCTGAGCGTTCAGAGCGTTCTTGGGATGAAGTTCCTGACGAAATTAAGCAAACATTCGACAAGCTCGGTATTCCAGAAGCTGAACAAAAATACCTTGCGGGTGTTTCTGCTCAGTACGAATCTGAGGTTGTATACCACAACATGAAAGAAGATCTTGAAGCGCAAGGCATCGTCTTTAAAGACACTGACAGCGCGCTGAAAGAAAATGAAGATATTTTCCGTGAGCACTGGGCAAAAGTGATCCCGCCGACTGATAACAAGTTTGCGGCGCTTAACTCAGCTGTTTGGTCCGGCGGATCTTTCATCTACGTTCCTAAAGGCGTGAAGGTTGAAACACCGCTTCAAGCTTACTTCCGTATCAACTCTGAAAACATGGGTCAGTTCGAGCGTACGCTGATCATCGTTGACGAAGAAGCAAGCGTTCATTATGTTGAAGGCTGTACTGCGCCTGTTTACACAACAAACTCACTTCACAGTGCGGTTGTTGAGATCATCGTGAAAAAAGGCGGCTACTGCCGTTATACAACGATCCAAAACTGGGCGAACAACGTTTACAACCTTGTAACGAAGCGTACGATCTGTGAAGAAAACGCAACAATGGAATGGATCGACGGCAACATCGGTTCTAAACTGACAATGAAATATCCGGCTTGTATCCTAAAAGGCGAAGGCGCGCGCGGTATGACGCTTTCTATCGCTCTTGCGGGTAAAGGCCAGCATCAGGATGCGGGTGCGAAAATGATTCACCTTGCACCAAACACATCATCCACAATCGTATCAAAATCGATTTCAAAACAAGGCGGAAAAGTAACGTACCGCGGAATCGTCCACTTCGGACGCAAAGCGGAAGGCGCCCGTTCTAACATCGAGTGCGATACGCTCATTATGGATAACAAATCAACGTCAGACACAATTCCTTACAATGAAATCTTAAATGATAACATTTCATTGGAGCACGAAGCGAAAGTGTCTAAAGTATCTGAAGAGCAGCTCTTCTACTTGATGAGCCGCGGTATTTCCGAAGAAGAAGCAACTGAAATGATCGTAATGGGCTTCATCGAGCCATTCACAAAAGAGCTTCCAATGGAATACGCAGTTGAAATGAACCGTTTAATCAAGTTCGAGATGGAAGGTTCTATTGGTTAATGATGAAAACACCTTGGTTTATCAAGGGTTTAAGGGATTATTATAAATTTTAAAATTGTCGGCGTGCCGATTTCGTGTGTAGGAGGCGAACTTTTGAAGTTCGCCTCCTTTTATTTTTTTAGTGATATCAAAATAAGTATCCGCTGTTGTTTAGATGGTTTTATGTCCTAGTCGATTAGATACATATTTCAGACTTGCGCCAGGTTCAGGCAGTTTTTGCTTTTTCTTTTTTGTCAAAAGCCTGTTCTTGTTGTGATTATGACCACATTATGCCGTCTCTTTCGTCCATTTTAATAATTTCAATCGGGGCAATATATCCTGCTTGCACAAGTAATCTTTTCTATAAGGTTCAAACTACTATTATGTGACTTTAACGGCTGCATGATTCAGTTCCTATATCACGCAACCATACAGTTGCTTATTCTTGACATGCAACCATATAGTTGCTTATACTCAATATATGAATTGGGACAAAGACACTATATTCAAAGCACTCGGCGATTCGACTCGGCGGCTTATATTAGACGAACTATCCGAACGCAACGAGCTGACGTTGTATGAACTTACGATACGTCTCATTACGAAGCACGGCCTTTCCATTACGCGGCAGGCGATAGCTAAACATCTTTCTGTACTGGAAGATGCAGGGCTTGTAAAGTCAAAACGAAAGGGAAAATATCGAGTACTTATATTCAACAACGAACCACTTAAAAATTTGCTGAAAGGATGGATAGAGTAATTTTATAAAATCGGAAAAGGATGTCTGAAAATGTGCGGGTTGTTTTGCTGGCAGCCAGACTGTTAGCACAGTACCGTGCGTCATAAATAATCAAAGGAGGCAAAAACAGTATGAAAATCATTGTTACCAGTATATTCGTATAAGATCAAGACAAGGCACTGGAGTTTTATACAGAAAAACTGGGGTTTGTAAAAAAGGAGGACGTTCCCATGGGGAAATTCAGGTGGATAACGCTTGTTTCTCAAGATGATCAAGACGGAACCGAGCTTTTACTTGAACCGAATGAACATCCTGCCGCCAAGGAGTATCAAAAGAAGATATTCTCCGAAGGCTTCCCAGCAACAATGTTTGGCGTTGCAGATATTCAAAAAGAGTACAAACGATTAATGGAAAAAGGCGTGAACTTTACTATGGAACCGACAAAAATGGGCCAAGTCACAATAGCTGTCTTCGACGATACATGCGGTAACCTTATTCAAATTGTACAGAAGTAACCGAGGCATGAATTAACCATATTTCTGTTTATTGGTGAAATCTAATCAAAAATTATAACTGTATTATTCACGATTAATTAAGGTTCATTCGGTTAATTCTTTCATAAAAAAGGACGTGGCTGGTTTTCAGTCGCGTCCTTTTTGTATGCAGGAGAAAAACCGCTGGCCGGGGCCGCGGTTTCTTACTCTTCGATCTCCTGATTGATGATTTGTTTTACAGATGTATTGCTGTTATGTTCCCTGTTCATCTCTTGTAAACGAGTATAGGCTGTGTCGAATTCCTCTTTTGACATCTGCTTTGCGGCTAATGCAGAGCATAAAATGGCAAAGGCGATCGGCATTGTATCAATGTGGATGTCGATATGGACCTCTGAGTTGCCGCTGTTTTCGATCATAGATCCATTGTTAGGCATATCTTGAGTATGTCTGTTGATAGGAATGATATTCTCGTTCATTACTCTTCTCCGTCTTGAGACTGTGCCTGTGCCTGATCCTGATCTGTATTCACGTTGACTACGACTTTTGCATTGCCGCTGTTTTCAACTTTAGCAACTGATACATTGCGCTTTTGGTTTTCTTCATTTTCATGACGATTTTCGCTCATGGTATCATCCTTTCTCTATTGATAGTGACAGGATATTCGATAGGAGAGTGAAGAGATTGGACGAACTTCGCGGTTTTTCCACATTAGGGCAAAAGGTCGAAGGAAAGCACTCTATTTGGTAAAATGAATAGACATTATAATAGAAAAGGTGTTTGCATATGAAATCTTACATCATCGTCGGTGGCGGCATACTAGGTGCGTCGACGGCTTATCATCTCGCAAAATCAGGAGCTCGAGTTACTGTCATTGATCGGAACGAACCTGGACAAGCGACTGATGCGGCGGCGGGGATCGTCTGTCCTTGGCTCTCTCAGCGCCGCAATCAGGATTGGTATCAGCTTGCTAAGGGCGGGGCGCGATACTATGCGGATTTAATCAATCAGTTGGAAGAGGACGGAGAAACGGATACAGGATATAAACGTGTCGGTGCGATCAGCATTCATACTGATCCGTCAAAGCTCGATAAGATGGAGGAAAGGGCATATAAGAGACGGGAGGATGCGCCAGAAATCGGCGACATTACCCGCTTGTCTGCAAGTGAAACGAAAAAACTGTTTCCGATTTTAGCTGATGGTTATGAATCGGTTCATATCAGCGGTGCCGCCCGGGTGAATGGAAGAGCGCTGTGCCGGTCGCTTTTAAGCGCTGCAGAGAAACGAGGCGCAAAGATCATCAAAGGAAATGCGTCCTTGCTTTTTGAAAACAGCACGGTTACCGGCGTGCAAACAGACACACAGCAGTTTGCGGCTGACGCGGTGATTGTGACGGCGGGGGCATGGGCCAATGAGGTCATGAAGCCTCTTGGCATTCATTTTCAAGTGTCCTTTCAGAAAGCGCAGATTATGCATTTTGAAATGACAGAAACGGATACAGGATCTTGGCCGGTTGTGATGCCGCCGAACGATCAGTACATTCTTTCGTTTGATAACGGCAGAATTGTAGCTGGCGCCACGCACGAAAACGATGCCGGACTTGATGATCTGCGTGTGACGGCCGGAGGCCAGCACGAAGTATTGAGCAAAGCGCTAGCAGCGGCTCCGGGACTTGCTGATGCCGCTGCCATTGAAACAAGAGTGGGCTTCAGGCCGTTTACACCTGGGTTTCTCCCGGTTGTGGGCGCTGTACCGGACGTTCCAGGCCTTTTTGCCGCTAATGGTTTAGGCGCCTCGGGATTAACGATGGGGCCATTCTTGGGGTCAGAGCTCGCAAAGCTAGTTCTCGGAAAGCAGACAGAAATAGATCTTAGCCCTTATGATCCAGCGGGAGCGTTGCATAATAAGTAAAAGCATAACAAACAAATATAATAAAGCTGTTCTGGCTTTTCTTTTCTGTCTGTGTTAGCATTTATCTTTAATGAAAAAGAGGACGTGAACTAATTTTGATAAAAATTGATATACCCGCACCGAATGTCACCATCACTGAACGACAGCAGTCAGCTAATGATAACGAGCCGAAAATAAAGGCGATTCACGGATTCATTGACTTTCACCAGATACCAAGGGATAAAGGCGGCATCTTCATGTTTTACAACATTCATGACGAGCTGCTGTTTGTCGGTAAAGCTAGAAAGTTAAGACAGAGAATTAAGAAGCATTTTGAAGACACTGTCTCACCGATCAAACATCACAGAGACGAAGTATATAAAATTGAAGTATGTGTAGTCGATGATCCAATGGAAAGAGACATTTACGAAACATATATCATCAATACACAGCACTCGAAGTACAATATAGACAAGGCATTTTTTAAATAAGACGTCAGTCTGCGGATTGAATAACGAAGCCAGAACTTATGTTAAGTTCTGGCTTTTGATTTGGGCACTTTCCGTATGTAGACCCTTTGTCTATCGTCTAAGTGGATTATTGAGAAATTTCAGAAAATAATATTGACAATCCTAGCTGTGGACTTTAATATAACAATATATAATGTTATATAACGTTATATAATAAAAATGAGGAGTGAAGGATTTGAGTCAAGCCACAGCAAAAGTAAATCGTGAGGTTCAAGCTTTCTTGCAGGATTTGAAAGGGAAAACCATTGACCATGTATTCTTTGTCGCATGCGGAGGCTCTTCGGCCATTATGTATCCGAGTAAGTATGTGTTTGACAGGGAGTCAAAATCAATGAACTCCGACCTTTACAGCTCTAACGAATTTATTCAGCGCAACCCTGTTCAGCTTGGTGAAAAGTCTCTTGTTATTTTGTGCTCGCATTCGGGAAATACTCCTGAAACAGTCAAAGCTGCTGCGTTTGCGAGGGGCAAAGGCGCACTTACGATTGCGATGACGTATAAACCGGAGTCTCCTTTAGCACAGGAAGCGCAATATGTTGCCCAGTACGATTGGGGTGATGAGGCGCTTGCAATGAATACGAACTATGGCGTTCTGTATCAAATCGTTTTTGGCACCCTGCAAGTATTAGAAAACAATACGAAATTTGAACAAGCAATTGAAGGTTTAGATCAATTGCAGGCTGTGTATGATGAAGCCCTTAAGCAGGAAGCTGACAATGCACAGCAATTTGCAAAAGCTCATGAAAAAGAAAGCATTATTTATACAATGGCAAGCGGTGCAAACTACGGTGTCGCTTACTCATACAGCATCTGCATTCTCATGGAAATGCAATGGATTCATTCCCACGCCATTCATGCCGGAGAATATTTTCACGGACCGTTTGAGATTATTGATGAATCCGTGCCGTTTATCATCCTGCTCGGTTTAGATGAAACTAGACCTCTTGAAGAGCGGGCGCTTACCTTCTCGAAAAAGTATGGCAAAAAGCTCACTGTGCTTGATGCTGCATCTTACGATTTCACTGCGATTGACGATTCAGTTAAAGGCTACCTTGCTCCGCTCGTTCTCAACCGTGTGCTGAGAAGCTATGCGGACGAGCTGGCAGAGGCGAGAAATCATCCTTTATCTCATAGAAGATACATGTGGAAAGTTGAGTATTGATCTGAAAATGCGGAACCATTATGCATTAGACTATAATGTTATATAACATTATAGTCTAATGTCCAGAGGAGGCCAACCCTTTGAAGAAAATGTTGTTGTTCTTGATCATTGCAGCTGTCAGTATGCTCACCATCGCAGGCTGTTCGAGCCAAAGCAGTTCAGCGGACGGAAAGGTGACATTGAAATTTTTCCACAGATGGCCAAAGGAGCCGGAAAAAAGTTATTTTGAAGAGGTTGTAAAAGAATTTGAAAAAGAGCATCCGGATATCGACATTCAAATTGAAGCCGTTTTGAATGACTCCTATAAAGACAAAATTAAGGTTATGCTGGGAACCACCAGCCCTCCTGACATTTACTTCTCTTGGAGTGACGAGTTTGCGTTTAAATTCATCAGAGGCAATAAGGCACTTGATCTCTCGTCCTACTACAAAAATGATACAGATTGGTCATCACAGATCGTTCAATCACAAATTACACCATTTACTTATGAAAGCAAGCAATATGGCGTGCCGTGGCAAATGGACGCTAAATCATTCTTCTATAATAAAGACATTTTTCAAAAGCTGAACCTTGATCCCCCGAAGACATGGGATGAATTAATCGATGTGTCAAAGAAGCTCAAAGAAAATGGCTACACACCGATCAGCTTCGGAACAAAGGCGACTTGGACAATCTCGCACTATATCGGCACGCTCAATCAGCGGATGGTCGATGAAAAAACACGACAAAAGGATTATAACGCCAAAACGGGTGAATTTACTGATGAAGGCTATGTGAAAGCACTTGAAAAGCTTCAGGAGCTGATGCCTTACTTCAATAAACATGTAAACTCCGTCGACCACGAGTATGTGAGACAGCAATTTAAGAGCGGAAAGTCGGCGATGATATATGCGGAAACAGCGGAAATCAAGCTGGTTGAACCGGTGAATCTGGGGATGTTCCCATTTCCTGAAATCAGCGGGCAAAAAGGTTCTTCAGAGGCATTAACGGGAGCGCCGGAAGGGTTCATGATCTCCTCGAAAACAAAACATCCGAAGGAAGCGATGGAATTTTTGCAGTTTCTGACGTCGAAAAAAATGGGTGAAAAGCTCGTCAAAGATGTCGGGAAATACAGTGCAGTGCAAGGAACGGCTACTGAAGGAAATTCTACAGCCATTCAGCGTGAAGCGGTTCAGCAAATTGTTGATGCCAAATCAATGGTTCCATGGTTTGATATGGATGTTGATGTTGAAATCGCAGACGCGTACCTAACGGGCGTCCAGCAAATGCTTGGCGGCGACATGACACCGGAGCAGGTGATGAAAGCCGTTCAAAAAGCAGCGAAGCAAGTGAGGGCGTCAGCTGAATAAATCAAAGAAAAGGTGAGCTTTGCACCTTTTCTTTTTATAAAGGAGATGAGATATCCTTGGTCAATCAGAATAAAATAATCCCCTATTTGTTTTTGGTGCCCGCTCTCGTTTTTTTACTTTTCGTTTATATCCCGATTTTTGAGAATGTCTTTCTCAGCCTGTTTCAGTGGAGCTCTTTTTCTCCGGAAAAAACGTTTATCGGCTTAAAAAACTATATTGAATTATTTCATGATCCTGTCTTCTATCAGGCACTTACCAATAATGTGCTTTACGCAGTGATCTCTATTGTATGCCAGGTATTTGGCGGGTTGATTTTGGCGGCGGTGCTTGAGGATAAGCTGGTCAGAAAATGGTCGCCGTTTTTTCGCACCGTTTTCTTTTTGCCGGTTGTCATCTCCATGACGGTGATCGCGCTTTTGTTTGATTTTATTTACAACCCTGAGACGGGGCTTTTGAATCAGCTGCTACAGGCAATCGGTCTTGATCAGCTGACGAGGGCTTGGCTCGGTGATGACAGCACGGCTATGCTATCTGTCATTTTTGTGTCTCAATGGCAATCTGTCGGTTATATTGCGATGCTGTACATTGTGTCAATTCAAAAAATACCGGATGAACTGTATGAAGCGGCCCGGCTTGACGGTGCGGGAAAAATTCAGCAGTTTTTTCATATTACCGTTCCCCAGACGAAAGAGATGTCTTTTGTTGCGGTGGTCATGACGCTGACCGGCGCCTTTACGGTATTTAATGAACCGTACATATTGACAGGCGGCGGGCCGGGAAACGCTTCAGAAGTGTTAAGTACGTTTTTATATAAAAGCGCCTTTACAAAGGATATGATGGGCTATGCGTCAGCGATTGCCACCGTTGTGTTAACCATTACGCTCGCATTGTCGCTCATGCAAATGAAGTTCTTTAAAACCGGAAAGGAGGACTAACAGATGCTGCCTCAGAAGAAGACAGATTCGTTCAGATTGGAGCCAGTGCCTGACCGGCACATTGAGATGAAAAGAAAACCGAGACGAAAATGGTACATCGGAGAAACGTCTGTGTGGGTTTTTCTGTTTCTTTATCTTATTGCGATCGCCTATCCGCTGTTATGGATGGTCATGAGCGCCTTTAAAAGCTCGGACGATATCTTTGAGCACAGCTGGTCGCTGCCGTCTTCGTGGCATCCGGAAAACTTTGTGTCCGCCTGGAATCAGGGGATTTCTTCTTATTTTATGAACAGTGTTATCGTCACGGCGCTGACGTGTGTGATCACTGTCTTTATCAGTGCATGGGCGGCGTACGGCCTTTCCCGGTTTGAGTTTAAGGGAAAAGGATTCTTTTTGGTGCTTTGTCTTGGCGGTTTGATGCTGACGCCGCAGGTCAGTCTTGTGCCGCTGTATTCTATTATTCAGTCGCTGGGCCTTTACAATACGTATTGGGCGTTAATCTTGCCGTATGCGGCTTACCGGATTCCATTCACCATCATTTTGATCCGCTCTTATTTTCTTTCTATTTCCAAAGAATTGGAGGAGGCGGCTTATTTAGATGGGTGTACGAGTTTCGGAGTATTTTTCAGAATTTTCTTACCAATGAGTGTGCCGATTTTGGTGACATCCGGCATTTTAACGGCTTACCATACGTGGAATGAGTTCATGTTTGCGATTATTTTCATAGATGATGAGAATTTGCGGACCATTCCAGCCGGGCTGATGCAGTTCAGAGACGCACTGCAGACAGATTGGGGCGTCCTGCTGGCGGGATTAACGATTTCAGCTGCGCCGATTATTATTCTATTTTTATTTATGCAGAAATATTTTGTCCGCGGGATTGCGAGCGGAAGTGTAAAAGGATAAGGAGGAAGCATAATGAAATTGATTGCGGTTGGAGATAACGTTGTAGATTACTATCAGGATCAAGAAACGTTCTACCCGGGAGGAAATGCCTTAAACGTCGCGGTGCTTGCCAAACGGCTCGGGCATGAGGCTTCCTATATCGGAATCGTCGGCAATGACGAAGCAGCGGCACATCTTTTGAACGTACTGAAATTGGAGAAGGTCAATGCGGATTATATCCGCCAGGCGCACGGAGAAAACGGAATGGCGATTGTCACCCTTGATGAGCAGGGGGACCGTATTTTTGTCAGATCAAATAAAGGCGGCATTCAGTCCCGGCTCCGTCTGGTGTTCCAGGAGAAAGATCTAGCCTTTATCAGCGGGCATGATCTGTTGCATACCAGTGTGTACAGCCGACTTGAGAACGATCTTCCGCAGCTGTGCGGACTGATCCCGGTTTCTTTTGATTTTTCAACCAATCGGGAGGATGATTATTTGAGGAAGGTCTGTCCTTATGTGACGTATGCGTTTTTTTCAGGAAGCGATCTGAGTGAGTCGGAGTGCGGTGAGCTTGCGAAAACAGCTCATGGGTATGGAGCCAAATTCGTTTGTCTGACCCGCGGGGGGCAAGGAGCAATCCTGTCTGCGGGAGACCGAATCTATCATCAGCCGATTGTGGAAGCTGATATAATAGATACACTTGGAGCCGGAGATTCATTTATAGCAGGCTTTTTGACAGCCTTTTGCGAGAAGCAGGACATAACGCGCGCTTTGCGCCAAGCGGCCGAAACGGCTGCGAAAACATGCGGCGTGTATGGGGCTTTTGGCTACGGCCATCCTTTTCGCTTGGAGGACGGGGGAAGCAGTGAAAAAACGAGAATACTATAAGCAGTGTCTCGTTTTTTATGCCTGTTATGTGTAAGGGCTGTTGATCGTAAAAGTGACACGGTTTGTGTGCATCAAAAACAGTGAGCAGTAGATTGGCTGGTTGTTTGATGTAAAAGCCGTTTTATCAATTTCAAATAGTGCATCCCCGATATCGCAATCCAGGTATTTGCTTTCCTCCTGCTGGGCATATACAACATTTAATAGCTTCGTATTGTGGGTGGGAACAACTTGGTATTGCTGTTTCAAAATATCATGCATGGATACGCCGTCAGCAATAAAGGTATCAATGCCGGGAAACAAATCCAGCGGATAATGCGTCACTTCAAAGGAGAGCGGCTGATCATCGTTGTATAAAATTCGTTTTAATTCAACGACAGGGCTCTCGGGATGGATTTGAAGCTTTTCGGCGAAGGGTTTTGACGCTGGAATGATCTCATGGGACAGCACCTGATGCTTCGGTTTTTTGCCGGTTGATTCCATAAATTCCGAGTAGCCGTTTACTGCGATCAGCTCTCGCTTTAATTTAGGGCTTTTAACGAACGTTCCCTTCCCCTGCTGCCTGATCAGATAGCCTTCTTCGACTAAATCAAGAATGGCTTTCCTGACAGTAATGCGGCTGACATTATACTTGCTGCAAAGCTCGTTTTCGGTAGGCAGCTTGGTGGTTGGGGAATACACGCCCTTTTTGATGTCATCAGTGATGATTTGTTTTAGCTGAATGTATAAAGGTGTAGAACTTCCGTTGTTTAACAAGGGGTAGCCTCCTTTTAACCTATTATTCATATTATAATGTATTATGACGTTATAATACAAATTTACATTTTTTATTTTAGAAATATAGCAAAAATAGGAATCGATTACTCTAAAAATAACAGAAAGACCAAGTTGTTTCCAGTGACGAAATAACGGGTCAAAAGATAGGGGGACATTTCTGATGGCTTCATTAACATTTGAGCATGTCAAAAAATCATATCATTCACAATTAACGGTGAAGGACTTTGATTTAAATGTAAAGGATAAGGAGCTTTTGGTGCTGGTGGGGCCGTCAGGATGCGGAAAATCGACAACGCTGCGGATGGTGGCGGGACTGGAAAGCATCTCTGAAGGAAACCTTCTTATTGATGGGGAGCGGGTCAATGATCTTCCGCCGAAAGAACGTGATATTGCGATGGTATTCCAAAACTATGCGCTTTATCCGCATATGACGGTTTTTGATAATATGGCGTTCGGATTAAAGCTTAGAAAGATGTCGAAACAGGAAATTGCCGAGCGGGTTCATGCGGCAGCTAGAATTTTAGAGATTGAACATTTGCTGAAGAGAAAACCAAAAGCGCTCTCCGGCGGGCAGCGGCAAAGGGTGGCGCTTGGCAGATCGATTGTGAGGGAGCCGAAGGTCTTTTTAATGGACGAGCCGCTTTCCAATTTGGATGCGAAGCTGAGAGTGACGATGCGGACAGAAATCAGCAAGCTGCACCAGCGTTTGGAGGCAACCATCATTTATGTCACGCATGACCAGACCGAAGCGATGACAATGGGCGATCGGATTGTCGTGATGAATGAAGGGGAAATCCAGCAAGTGGCGAAACCTCATGACATTTATCATTACCCGGCGAATCTGTTTGTCGCAGGCTTCATCGGCTCCCCGGGAATGAACTTTCTGAAAGGCGTCATTGAAGAGCAGCATGGCGAGCTGTTTTTCACAAACCCTTCAATCCGGCTTCATATTCCTGAAGGAAAAGCGAAGAGCCTTAAGGAAAAAGGATACGCCGGAGAACAGATGATTGCCGGCGTCCGGCCGGAGCATATGACACAATTGATGGGAAATGATCAGCTGTTTGATTCAGTGTTTAAAGCGAAGGCGGAAGTGAATGAAAATCTGGGATCGGAGCTGATTGTGCATGTCACGGCTGAAGATGAGAGGCTCACGGTCCGCCTGGACGGAAACACGCGAATCGCCGCAGGCGATTCGATCCAGCTGTCAGTGAAAATGGATCACGTCGTCTTTTTCGATGCGGAGACGGAAGAGGCTGTGTATTAGGAAAGGTGCTCCTTAAAAGGAGCACCTTTTTCTTACGGCCAAATGTCGTCCGCCCATTCAGGGTGGTCGATAAATGGATTGCGGTTGTGCTGATACTTTTCATAAATGATTTCATTTCTTTTTCGCTCACGGTCATCAACCGGGTCCTGCCTATTCCATTCGAGCAGGGCAGATTGTTTTCCGTGGTAAGGGGCTGAGCCGTTGCCTGTTTTATCATTAAGCTCAAGATCAGGGTAGCCGTCATCACCTTCGTAACGGACAGCCATGTAAAACAGCATGCGGGCGACATCGCCCTTCACATCATCGCGGGGCTCCCATGAATCTCCGTCATAATAATTTCCGGGTGCTTTCGCATATTCAGTGCCGCCGTTGTCAAAATCCATATTTCCTCTGGCGCTGTTGACTTGAACATCAGCCGGGCGCAAATGGTGAATGTCGGTGCCAGGCCCCATGCTTGTACCAAAATCGCCATGGGATTTTGCCCAGACGTGCTCGCGGTTCCAATCGCCGACATTGCCGCCGTTCAGGTTTTTCGACCGCGATTCATTCGTATAGAGCAGGATGACGTTATTCGGGTTTGCCGGATCTTCATCGGTTTCTTTCAGCGCGTTCCATACTTCGCTGTAGGACAGCATCGTGTGTCCGCTGATGATGCGGTGCAGGGTGCTTTTTAGCGATTCTCCAGTTTTTCCTTCAGCCCCTTCATAATAGGTATCTGTGTCAGCGTAGGGTGCAGCGGGAGCGGTTAATGAGAGAAGGTCCCCGGTTCCTGAAGGGGAAGACGCCAATCGGTCGTTCAGGCTCAATGCGGTTTGCGCGCTTGCTGAAGCGGCGGGCGCAAACCATCCGGAAATCAGTAATACACAGACGAGCGGCAGAAACCTTGCTTTTTTTGTCATCACTTGCCCTCCTTTTATCAGATCATGTCTATTATCTAAAATTGAAATAAAGGATAGAAGTGTCATTTTGTATATTTTTCATTAAAATTGTAAATTAGTCCCTTTGGAGGAGGCGGATATCCACTGTTCCAATAACTTTAGGCCCCGTTTTTGCTCCGGCTTGTTGCATATTTCGGTGGAAGCGCGTCGCTGCTGTGAAGAAATGCCGGTATGCCGCTTTCGGCGAGTAAAAGAGACGCAGGAATGGTGGCGAGAAAAGAGCGCCTGCCCGTATACGGCCAGGCAAAATCGACGGCAGGTCCGCCGATGTGTGGCGGCAATTGAAGCACCGAGGAATACGCACGCCCGCATTGCTTCGGTGATGCCCAGCAATTCGTCCGGCGATTCTGTTTTGATCCGTTCGCGATCAGAAACGCTGCGATGTGCACATCGCTTGCCTCGCCAGAAAACATCGCTTCTCCCGCAAGTTTAGCTTGTTCCTATGAAAGGTGTTTTGACCCCTTTTTCCTCTTGCTGTTTCTTTAATCCACTGCTGCATATTGGCTCTCTCCCTTACTGTGTTTTCTTTTGACTTTACATGAGAATAGCCCTGAGAGGTAGGGTGTTTTCTGGCTGCTTGATGCCGGATAGATACTGTGACTAAAAAATAAACGTTTTTTTGGTTAATCTGCCAATGAACTATCGTGTTCCTCCTTCTATAATGAAGTCACCATAACGGCCAGAGGGGGGAGTACATGGAAAAGCAGAAGCTTTCAGTAAAAAGCGGCATCGCAGATTATATCGAATGGCTCGCCCAATACGGCGCATCCGCTAACGACGGTGTGACGAGGCTTTTGTATACAAAAGAATGGATGGACGCGCAGCTTGCCGTAAAAACGGAAATGTCTTCATTCGGACTTGAAACAAGATTCGACGATGTCGGCAATGTGTTTGGAAGGCTTTCGGGCACCCAGTCTCCGGATGAAGTGATTGTAACCGGTTCACATATCGATACTGTCATCAGTGGGGGAAAGTATGACGGCGCCTATGGCGTCCTTGCGGCAATGCTCGCGATAAAGCAGCTCAAAGAAACGTACGGAGTACCGAAAAAAACACTCGAAGCGGTGTCCTTATGTGAGGAGGAGGGCAGCCGTTTTCCAATGACCTATTGGGGATCAGGGAATATGACGGGCGTTTTTTCATTACAGGATGGAGTAGAACCGAAAGACGAAACAGGCGTCTCTCTGCAATCAGCGATGTATGAGTGCGGTTTTGGCAAAGGTGTGTATCAGGCTCCGTACAGGACAGATATCAGCGCCTTTGTCGAGCTTCATATAGAACAGGGACAGACATTGGAAATGTCAGGTCGGGATCTTGGCATTGTGACAAGTATTGCGGGGCAGAGGCGATATCTCGTCACGCTGGAGGGGGAATGCAACCACGCGGGAACAACCTCCATGAAATGGCGCAAAGACCCGCTCGCAGCCAGCAGCCATATTATTCATGAACTGCTGCTGCGGTCGGAAGAGCAGCCGGATGAGCTCCGTCTGACATGCGGAAAAATAACTGCAGAGCCCAATGTAGCCAATGTGATACCGGGACGCGTGCAGTTTTCAATCGATATTCGCCATCAGCATCAGCACGTGCTGGAGCAATTTCATGAAGACATGGCTGCTTTGATCAACGGCATTTGCCATCAAAAAGGGATTCGCGCCGTAATTGATGAATATATGCGGATAGAGCCTGTGCCTATGGACGAAAGGCTGAAGGCTGCGGCTCTTGAAACAGCGGCAGAAAACGGCATCAGGTGTGAAGAAATGGTGAGCGGAGCAGGGCATGACGCGCAAATGATCGGAAGGCGCCATCCTGCTTGTATGCTGTTTGTGCCAAGCCGCGGCGGCATCAGCCACTCACCGAAGGAATATACCTCAGCCAGACAGCTTGAGATCGGCGTCCGCGCATTGACTGATTTATTATACAAACTGGCTTACTGATAAAGGAGGAATGGCTGTGTCAGGCAGAAAAGAGTTATGTACACCGTTAAGAACAATTATGACACCGGGTCCTGTTGAGGTTGATCCGCGTGTATTAAGAGTGATGAGCACCCCGGTTGTCGGCCAATTTGATCCGGCGTTTACGGATATCATGAATGAAACGATGGAGATGCTTCGGGAGGTATTTCAAACGAAAAACCGATGGGCATACCCGATTGATGGCACTTCAAGGGCGGGTATCGAAGCGGTGCTGGCGAGTGTGATTGAGCCGGGAGATGATGTGCTCATTCCGATTTATGGGCGCTTCGGTTATTTGCTGACTGAAATTGCCGAGCGGTACGGGGCGAATGTTCATACGCTTGAGTGCGAGTGGGGAACGGTTTTTGACCCGGAAGACATCATACGGGAAATGAAAAAAGTGAAACCGAAAATCGTGGCGATGGTGCATGGGGAAACATCGACAGGTCGGATGCACCCCCTGAAAGCCATCGGCGAAGCCTGCCGCGCCCAGGAAGCATTGTTTATCGTCGATGCAGTCGCGACGATCGGCGGGTGCGAGGTAAAGGTGGATGAATGGAACATTGACGCGGCCATCGGCGGCACACAAAAATGCTTGTCTGTTCCATCGGGAATGGCGCCGATTACATATAATGAGCGGGTGGCGGATGTGATTGCGGCCCGCAAAAAGGTGGAGCGCGGGATTGCGACACAAGCTGACAGGACAACGCTTTCAGGAAACCGGCCGATCACAAGCAATTATTTTGATTTGAGCCAGCTTGAGGATTATTGGAGCGAAAGACGGCTCAATCACCATACAGAAGCGACGACGATGCTGTACGCCTTGCGTGAGGGTGTCAGACTGGTGCTTGAAGAAGGACTTGAAGCCCGTTTTGAGCGTCATCGCTACCATGAGATCGCATTAGCAGCAGGGATTAAGGCGATGGGGCTGAGGCTGTTTGGAGATGACGGCTGCAAAATGCCTGTTGTCACCTGTGTAGAAATCCCTGATGGTATTGACGGCGAGTCTGTCCGCCACATGCTGCTGGCGCAATTCGGCATCGAAATCGCCAGCTCATTTGGCCCGCTGGCGGGGAAGATCTGGAGAATCGGCACGATGGGCTACAGCTGCAGAAAAGAAAACGTATTGTTTGTGCTTGCCGGTTTAGAGGCTGTGCTTCTCAGGCATGGAGCAGGAATCGAAGCAGGAAAAGCGCTCCAGGCAGCGCTTGATGTGTATGAAAACGCCGGCCGCCAGGCTGCGGTATAAAGAAAAGCTTGCGGGAACTCCGCAAGCTTTTTTAGCTATACGATTTCGCTTTTTCTCCAATCTGTTTTTCTTCGTTTGACTCTTTTTACAAATCCTCTTTCCCTGTGTTGCATTTTCTGACGAAGCATGAGTCATTTTTCCTTCCATCATCTATTCTTTATACAAGTTACCTATAAAACCACGCTGAACTAGTGGTTTCTTACAGCGATTTTTGAGAGGAGGATGCAGCATTGGGAAATTTGCACATGATATTAGATGCACTCCTGAAAGATCAGGATGAGGCTGTGCTGGCGACAATTGTTCAAGTTGAGGGCTCCGCGTATCGAAAAGCAGGCGCCTCTATGCTCTTTAAGAAAAATGGGGAACGGGTCGGTCTGCTGAGCGGCGGATGTGTGGAAGAAGATTTATTCCAAAGAATTAGTGAGATGGCCGATCAGCCGACGTCAGCGCTGATTTCCTATGACATGCGGGCGGAGGACGATCATTCCTGGGGCATGGGGGCCGGGTGCAACGGCATAATTCATATTCATGCGGAGCGAATCACTCAGGAAAGAAGACGGCACTATGAAAGCGTGAGGGACTGCCTTCATTCAGGCAAAGCTGTAACAGCCGTTAAACAGATTAAATCCTCCCGTTATTTATTTCTGTCCGAGAACGGGCGTTTTGGGAACTGGCCGGACGCGCCTCTGCAGGACATTCAACGTATCGCTTCTACGCTTCATTTACCGCATTTTGATCCATCAACCAACATGTTTATTCAGCGAATTGAACCGAAGCCGCGTCTCATTCTGTTCGGAGCGGGACCGGATATTGTGCCGCTCGCCAATTTGGCGGCTGATACAGGGTTTTCTGTTATCGTGACAGATTGGCGTCCCGCTTATTGCACATCCTCCCTTTTTCCAAAAGCGGATCAGCTGATCACCGCTTTTCCGGAACAAATGCTCAGTGAATTTCAGTTTTTTCCGCAGGATGCAGCTGTTGTGGCAACCCACCATTTTCAGCATGATCAAGCGATCGTCGACTGCTTATTTTCTCAAAATCTTCATTATATCGGATTGTTGGGTTCGGCAAACCGTACCAAACGGCTGCTGAACGGAAAACAGCCGCCGGCTCACTTTTACAGTCCGGTCGGGCTGAAAATCGGTGCGGAAGGCCCTGAGGAAATTGCCGTCAGCGTTGTCGCGGAAATCATTCAAACAAGAAAACGGCTGGCGGTTGTATGAGAAGCTCCTATATTATCGGAGTGTTTCTCGCTGCCGGCAAAAGCAAAAGAATGGGCCAAAACAAGCTGGCTTTGCCGCTAAAAGGAGAAACCATCGGATCGCTTTCTTTGAAAACAGCTCTTCTGTCCCGCCTAGATCATGTGCTGATCGTCGAGAGAACAGAACATGCTTCCCTTGAGTGGATGGGAGCGCCTTATCACGCTCCGCCTTTTCGAAAACGCTGGACCCTGCACGTTTGTCAAGACGCAGAAAAGGGTCAAGGACATTCAGTCAGCAGCGGGGTGAGAAAAGCAGAAAGCATGGGAGCTGAAGGCGTTGTCATTTTGTTAGCCGACCAGCCGCAGCTTTCCGTCAATCATCTCAATGCCCTTGTGGCAATCGCTCCTGAGTCATTTGCCGTGTCATCATTTTTAGGCGCGTTCACCCCGCCAATCTATTTCTCATCGGCTTGTTTTCCTTATGTAAAGGAGTTGAAGGGAGATGAGGGGGCTCGCAGGCTCCTGAAAAGCGGACAGCTTGGAACAGGAGCGGTTTTGGAGGCGAAGGAAAGCGCGGAGTTGAAAGATATTGATACACCGGAGGAATACGACATGGTAAGGAGGGCGATGGTTTGAACGGCCAAGTGACAAAAGCAAGGATGAATATTCAATTATGGAGGCCGGCAGCGCTTGATGAAGCCTATTCGCTTTTGGAGCAGCATTCCCCGGATGTGTGTGTCGCATCGGGAAGCACGCTGCTTCAGCTTCAGTGGGACAAAGGGATTCTTCCGAAACAGCATCTCATCAGTCTTGAAGGAATTGAAGAGATGAGAGGGATCAGCGCCAGTGACACCCACCTCTCGATCGGGGCACTCACAACGCTGAGTGAATGCAGAAAGAACCCCCTGATCAAGAGTGCGCTCGGTTGTTTCAGCGACGCTGCTTCCGCTGTCGCCGCACCCGGAATTCGTAGCCGGGCCACGATTGGCGGCAACATAGCGAGTAAAATCGGGGATTTGATTCCGCTCTTACTTGTGCTAGATGCTGAGCTTATCGTATATCAAAAGGAGCTGATCAGGATGCCGCTTGGCGATTGGCTCATAGATGAAGACTTTGAAACTGCCATCGTCACGCGTGTCAACATTCCGCATGCAAAGGGAGAGCGTGTGTTTTACCGCAAGCTTGGGAGGCGCCAGGCTTTTACAGGAGCTGTTGCTGTTGCAGCTGGACGTTTTTTAAAAGACGGCGGCATTCGCCTCGCCGCTGGCCATGCTGATATCACACCGGAAAGATTAGTGGAAAGCGAAGCGAAGTGGATGGTGTCAGGGTGGGATCCTCACGAGCTGTACGAAACGCTTATCAATGAGCTGCCGTTTTCAGCAGATGCTTTTATGTCAGCGCCATACAGAAAAAAAGCCGCGGCCAACGTCATTATGGCAGAGCTGATGGCTGAGGGAGGAGAATAAATGATCGTCAACAAACCGTCAAGAGTGAGGCCGGATGGAAGAAGAAAGGTCACAGGGGAACTGAAATATATGACCGATCTCAGCTTTCCCGGAATGCTGTATGGCAAAGTGCTGAGAAGCGCTTATCCTCATGCGGAGATCGTGTCGATTTGCACCATGAAAGCTGAAGAAATGGAAGGTGTGCGGGTAGTCGTTACTCATAAAGACGTTCCCGGCTTAAACCGCTTTGGCATTGTCATCCCTGATCAGCCGGTTTTATGTGAGGACAGGGTGCGGTATGTCGGGGATGCGATCGCCGCAGTTGCTGCGGAAACGGAGGAAATCGCGGAAGCGGCGATGGAGCTGATTCGCGTTGAATATAAAGAACTGGAGATCATTGATTCACCGGAAAAAGCGCTTCGGCCGGACGCGCATAGACTGCACGAGGACGGGAACATCCTTCACCGTGCGTTTTTTTCACACGGCGATGTGGAAGAAGGGTTTCGAGCATGTGACATAGTCCTCGAAGAAACCTACGAGCTGCCGCGTCAGATGCATACGTATATGGAAACAGAAGGAGGCGTAGCTGTTCCGGAAGACGATGGGGGCTTTACGATGTATGCAGGAACACAGCACGGCTATAAAGACCGTTTCCAGCTTTCACGTATGTTTGACATTCCTGAAGAGAAGATCAGGGTTGTGTCGAGTCCGATGGGCGGCTCGTTCGGCGGAAAGGATGAGCTGAATATCCAGCCGTATGCCGCGCTTTTGGCCTTGAAAAGCGGACTTCCTGTCAAAATTCATCAGACCAGAAAGGAATCTGTACGCTCTGGCATTAAGCGCCATCCGATGAAGATTACGATAAAAACGGGTGCGGATCATGCAGGAAATCTATTGGCCCATGACGTGAAAATTGTGGCGGACACAGGGGCATATGCTACGCTCGGACCGGCTGTTCTTGATTTTTCTGTCGAGCATGCTGCGGGTCCGTACCGTATTCCAAATATCCGGACGGAAGGGGTCTCTGTGTTTACGAACAACGGGGTTGCGGGAGAATTCCGGGGCTTTGGCGGCAATCAAATCACATTTGCACTCGAAACCCATCTTGATCGCCTCAGCGGCATGCTCGGCATCGACCCGCTGGAGCTGAGAAGAAAAAATATCAGAAAACCGCATGACTTGGGTCCGCTTGAGCATCGGATTGCACCGACTGACGGAGCGGCGCAGGTGTTGAATGCCATTTCTGAATCTCCCATTCTCACAAGAAAACGCAAGAACTCCGGGTATATACGGAGAGGCACGGGAGCGGCAATTACGATGCACGGCGGCGGGCTGGGTTATGGCCGAATGGATGCGGCAGGAGGCCGTTTGTCCCTTTCGAGTGATGGCAAAATCACAGCTTCGTTCGGATTTGAAGAATGCGGACAGGGGATTCTAGCGGCGATTGAACATATTGTCATGGATGAGCTGGGCTGTGCGGCAGAGGATATATCCATTGTCATTGGGGATACCGCAAAAGTGCCGAAGTCAGGCTCCTCCACAGCATCCCGCGGCACAAGCATGGTGTGGCACGCGATCCAGCGTTTGAAGAAGCCGTTTCTATCTCAACTAAAAAAACGGGCGGCAGAATGGAGCGGCTGTTCAGCGGAAAACCTTACTTTCGGTGCAGCGGGCTTGCGTGATCAAAACACAAAGGAACTCGTGGTGACGTATAGAGAGCTGGCTGAAAAAGGCCCTTTGGCAGCGGAAACGGCATTCGACTTTCCGACAACACCTGATCCTGTCGTAGTACCAGGCAGTCATTTCTTGTATTCTTTTGGTGCAGCTGCCGTTGAAGTGGAGGTAGATCTATTAACAGGAGGTGTCAAAGTGATAGATTGTGAGCACGCCATTGCGGCAGGACCGGTTGTCAGCCCACAGGGCTACCGGGGGCAAATCGAAGGCGGCGCTGCCATGGCGCTCGGCTACACACTAATGGAGGAAGCCAAAATGACGGACGGCCGTTATGTCGCGGAAAATCTCGATCACTATTTGATCCCCGGAGTCAAAGATGTTCCTAACATGAAGGTGATCGCAATACAAGACTTAATGAAGGGAGACGCATATGGACCGCGCGGTGTAGGCGAAATCGGAACGATCGCCATCACTCCGGCGATTGTAAAGGCAGTACATGATGCGGTCGGCTGCTGGATAAACAAGCTGCCAATTTCAAGAGAAGAGCTGCTTGAAGCGATAGACAGAAAGGGGCTGAAGCAATGGATGTAAAAGAGGCCGGGCCATTTCCTGTAAAAAAGGAAAAATTCCGAATGACTGTGAATGGGCAGGAGTGGGAGGTTTCAGTCGTCCCTACGACACGTCTGAGTGACCTGCTAAGAAAGGAATTTCAGCTGACCGGAACAAAGGTGTCCTGCGGAATCGGCCGCTGCGGAGCATGCTCCATCTTAATTGACGGAAAGCTGGCCAATGCATGTATGACCATGGCTTATCAAGTGGACGGCCATTCCATTACAACCATAGAGGGAATTCAAAAAGAAGAACTGGATATCTGCCAAACTGCTTTCCTGGAAGAAGGCGGCTTTCAATGCGGCTACTGCACCCCAGGAATGATAATTGCGCTTAAAGCACTCTTTGAGGAAAAAACGCATCCGTCTGATGAAGACATAAAAGAAGGGCTGGCGGGGAATTTGTGCCGGTGTACCGGGTATGGAGGGATTATGCGGTCTGCATGCAGGATTAGAAAAGAGCTGAACGATGGAAAAAGGGAGTCCGGTTTTTAAAAGCGGGCTTATTAGTTTTCGAAATTATAATATAATGAAAGAGCAGCCGGATGATCCATCGCTGGTGCCCTTGCTGAAGCATTGTGGACGATTAAACTATCATTAGTTAATTGCGTCAACCATTAATATGCCTTGGAGAAATGCATAAACGAGGTGTTAATTACTAAATGAATCGTATATTAGTTTCAATTGCTATAATCATATTCATAATTGAATATTTTATAGCTCCACTCACACATTTAGACACAGGAAAGTACGGTACGTTTATTGGTTTGATTTTATTAAGTATTGTGGTTCTAAGATTAGATGATGTGAAAAGGAAAAAAGGGCAGGGGTAAACCTGTTCTTTTTTTGTTTTTGAGTGAATAAAACCTAGAAGAGAATAAGAACTATTCGTATGTTGAAGACATTGCCTGTGAGACCGCAGCTGCTTACGAAGCATCTTATGTTTATCATTTGTTTAGAATGTGGTTTGGGACCCAACTTAACAGAAAACCAAACACAATATACTTTTCATATTGCTTCAAATCGTCTTCGAAACCTTCTAAAGCGGAGGATCTTTTTTTATGTCTCAAAACGATGTTTATATTTCCTTAGTTCAGAAACTTTGTCAGCAAATCACATAGCAAAACGCCATAAAAATTTCTTATGGCGTCTAGCCCGAACAGGGAGGTGCTTATAACATACTAAATTGGAACGCCTTCTGGATAGCCTCCAAAGAAAGATGCTCCAACAATGATTAATAGAATGAATAGCACCACGATCAAAGCGAAGGAGCTGCCATATCCATTTGAGTAACCCATATTGCCACCTCCTTTAATGAGGATAGTATAAGATATGGCAATGGATAATTTTCGACATAGATTGAAGTCTAAATAAGAAAAAATGAATATTTTGTTTAAAGTCTTAATAGAAAATGCATAGTCAAAAACTATTAAAACAAACTCAAAAATGGGTGGTGACATGTGACAAGACCGGGAGATCCACGCAGAGACGAAGCCTTCAGTTTGTGGGAAGAGAGCGGGAGGAACCGAGAAGTTAAAAGACACTTCCGAAGAATTAGGCGTAACAAGCAGCACTGTTCGCAAATGGAAAGTAAACAATAAATGGGAAGAAAGCTCATTAATACAGGATTACACTGTAAAATAATCATGATCGATATCTTTAGTTTCCCTTTTGTGTCAAAAATATGAAATTATTATCTTGTGGGAGGATTTGTAAATTAGGACGAGTAATAATACAAAGACTTTAATTTTAAGGAGGAGATTTAATATGAAAAAGTCGTTAGTATCAATGTGTTTTGTTTTGATGTTAATCTTTACTGCTATGGGAAGTGCATCAGCCTATGAATTTAAAGGTATACTTCCTCTTAATGACAAAGTAAGTGGATCTTTTGCTGATGCCGCTGCTGCTAAAGAAGGAGATGAGTGGCAATTCCATCCGGGATCAGCTACAAAAGTAAAATTTTATTTGTCCAAAAGTAGTAACACAACCCCGTTAAAAGTTAGTATTTACAAAGAAGATATAAACACTGGAAAAGTAACTCTTGTGAATTCTTATGATTCCTCAGAATTATCGAAGCACACTATTGCAGTCAGTAAAAGCTATACTTATAGTATAAGGGTTGCTGGATATAGCACTGCAAAAACTGGTGGCTCATACACATTGGAAAATTCTGTAATAGAATGAATAAAAGGGAGCATAGCTCCCTTTTATTCTAAGTATCCAAACGTATTTAGATTTTTGACAAATTCAAAGGGAAGAATGCGTGTATGAATTTTAAGAAGAAGGTATGTCTTATTCTGGGTTTGTCAGTCGTTTTAGTATGTAGTTTCGGAACAAACTTAACAGAAAACCAAACTCAAAACGCATTTCATATTGCTTCAGATCGTCTTCAAATCTGAAGAACGATTACTCCTATAACCCCTCTATACGGAGGGTCTTTTTTTATGTCTTCAGCTCAACAGAAACGATTGAATCGAATACGATGTTTATATATCCCTGGTTCAAAAACTATCAGATATGATTAGTTAATCACGAGCATAACGCCATAAAAACTTCTTATGGCGTCAGCCGAACTAGGAGGTGCTACTACGGCGGAGGTTAGGCAAGAGTAAAAATTAATAACCACCAAAGAAAGAAGTACCAACAATGATTAACAAAATGAATAGCACCACGATCAAAGCGAAGGAGCTACCATAACCATTTGAATAACCCATATTGCCACCTCCTTTAGTGAGGATAGTATAGGATATGGCAAACGATAATTTTCGACATAGATTTAAGTCTAAATAAGAAAAAATGAATATTTTGTCTAAAGGCTAATAGAAATGCATAATTAAAAACTATTAAAAAACAAAATCAAGATAAATGGAACAGAATCTGAAAAGTAACGTTACTAACCCGTTGGTGCATCTAAAAGGAATAAAACGCAAAAGGAAATAAGGGGAACAAAAGAGAGAAAGGATTCGGTCGGGCAACCAAAACGCTAAAGGGAAAATAGAGGCGGTGCAGCTCCAAAAGGAAATCAATCTTATTTAATTTCATGGACGATATTTGGTCTTCGGGAGCGGCGGAAGCTGAAAGGCGGAGCGGAGTTTATCCCTGCTCTTTTGGTCATGTTCCATGAATAAGGTGTCTTGCTGCAGGATTTCGAGCCAGCGACTTTATTTCCTTCAATGTTATTACCCTAGGCTATCCCTGCCTCTACGAGTATGATTGGGAAGAAATTATGGGACGAAACATGACACCTATAGGCGGAGGTTTCGGGAGAAAGTTTTTAAAAAAGTTATTTTCACACAATCACAATAAATGGAATATAAAGTAAGCGAAAGGCGAATTCATTATAAGAAAGAGGTAATTTTTTATGTATCCAAATTATTATTACCCATATACGGGTGAAAGTCGTGCTTTTGAAGGTTTGGTCGGTACGTTTATATCGATTCCAGGTAATCTAACTTTGCCTAATGGTCAAGTGCTGGCTGCAGGCACAAGGGTGTTTATACACAGATCCAGTTTTACTCAAGCTGGCCAAGAACTTGTTACAATCGTCTTTCCTTTAGGAGTTGGCGGTAATTGTGTTGCTGGTTCCGCTCAAGTTTCGGCTTCTCAACTAGGAGCCGGCCCACAGGGAGGAGTTCAGTTTTTTAGATAAATCTATATATTAATAAAAAGTGTCATCTTTTAGGATGATGCTTTTTTGAAACGCGGAGATCATGTGAGATGCATATAAAAAGTTTTCCCAGAAGTTTTTTTAGGTTCCAATAACCCCTGAACATCATTTAAGCCCGCCTCACCGGCGGGCTTCCTCCTTTTTCTTAACTCCCCTTATACATCTGATAACCAAACGGCGACAGCAAAAGCGGGATATGATAATCAGTATCTGGGTCTGCAAGCTGAAAACGGACGGTGACAATGGTTAAAAACGGCTGGCCGGCCGTAATCGCTTTTTTTCTCGCAAAATAGTCTCCTGCATGGAACTCCATCACATATTCCCCGGACACCAGCTCTTCACCAGCCAGCAGCGGAGCATCGACTCGGCCGTCATCGTTGGTGAATGCCTCTTTGACAAGGCTGCTGCTGCCTTCGCCCAGCCGCTTCAATTCAATTTTTACGTTCGCTGCGGGTTTGCCGCAGGTTAAATCCAAGATATGGGTTGTCAGCTTTCCCATTATGCCTTCAGGCTCCCTAATGCTTCAGCGGCTTTCTGTTTTTCTTTCTCGGCGTCCTCTCTTGTCACGGTAAAGCGCTGGAAACCAAATGGCGGGCGCGGTTCGGTGTAGACTTTACCTTTTGAGCCTGGGATCTCTTCGACGACCGTATCCCATGTGTGATTTTGAGATTGGAAGCTGACATCGGTGAGCTGCGGGAATCTCGTTAATATTCTGCAGCCGATGTGATAGATTAAGTTTTGGATTGAAGGGGTTTCGAGCTCGTGAAAAACGGTGCTCGCTAAGTCTCGGACTTGTTCAGCCGCAACATAGCGGGCGGGATCGGAAGCATATGCGTCATTTGTGTTTTCATAATGCCAGCCGATGTTTAAATGGACAAACAGCGGGCGGTTGCCGTCTTCCGGGAGTGTTGTATATTCGTCCCGGATAAAGCCGACGAAGGAGTTGCCGCTTACCTTGACGAGCTGAAGATCTATGATTTCGCTGTATTGCTCTTTGATCGTTATTGTATCCCCGGTTCGTTTCGCTTTCAGAACAGACCGAGCGCGTTCATTGCGCGATCTTCTGAAGACGACCTGACTTGTGCCGAGCTCTTGCTCTTCGTAAGCAGGCATCGCCTCAAATGGAATGTCTTCGCCGGTCAGAGTGATCGTGTCCATATGAGAATAGGTATCTAAAAATCGGTGAGCCACATAGTGTAAGAATCCCTCGGCTGTCGTCCCTTCATAGGAAGCGAGATGGCGCTGAATAAAGTTTTTCATTGAGTCTGTAGCTACGACGAGTGTATTATCTCCATCTGTAAATGATGGCAAGAAGGCATCTCCGCCAATTTCACATGTCACATCAACGCCGACAACGGTATTGGCTCTTCCGGTAAAAGATGACTCTGGGATTGGCTTCACTCCTGTGAGCGGCTTTAAAAACGTTCGGTATGCAAATACATTGCCTTTGCCGTAAGACATGGTTCTTTTCATCTGCGTCTCTCCTTCTTTAGTTATAATGTCCGCCAGCCGAAAGCGGGCGATGCGGTCAATTTCTTCAAGGGCCTGCTGGAACTCCGCTTCCCGTTCATTCTTCAGCCTTGCCAGCAGGGCTTGGTGAATGTCCTGCTTCGTCTTTCCCTTTACCGCTAAAATGAAAGGAAAGCCGAAGCGTTTATAATAGTGTTCATTCAGCTTGAGAAATTCCTCGTATTCCTGCTGTTCAAGCGTGCTGAGCCCCGCGTTTTGCTGCTCTCTTACCGAGGAAGCGCTCATCGTTTTCTTTGTTCCGAGACGAGGGTGCTTATTGATTAAATCAAGCTGTGTCTGGCGATCAGCGGCTTTTACAATGCCCGCCATTTTGTGGTGAAGGTCGGAAAGGGAAGAAAACGGCCGCAATGCCGCGGCTTCCTCCGCAATCCATGAAGAGTGTTCAAAAATAGATCCAAGCGTGTCTGTCAGTGTTTGTGCGTCCATTTGATTCAGGTCATCCATTGTGAACATTGGCATCTTCCTTTACGTTTTCATTTCAGCGCCATCCGGCTGTTTGGTTTGAAAAAAAGCGTGCAGTGCAATTGCCGTCAAACTGCCGATCACAATTCCGCTTCCTGCCAAGACTGAGGCGGCGCCCGGAAGAGACGAAAACAACGCGGGAACTGTTGTGGCGCCGAGCCCTAAGCTGACGGAAGAGGCGATGATCAGCAGATTGCCCTGCGAATCGAAGTCAACGCTGGAGAGCATTTTGATCCCGTAAGAAATGACCATGCCGAACATGACAATCATCGCGCCGCCGAGAACTGGGTTTGGAATCACTGTTGTCAATGCTGCGGCTTTCGGAACCAGTCCGATCGCCATCAGCATGATTCCTGTAATCGCGATGACGTTGACACTTTTCATTTTTGAAAGCTGAACGATGCCGACATTTTGCGAGAAGGCGGTATAGGGAAACGCGTTAAATAAGCCGCCCAGCACAATCGCAAGGCCTTCCGCCCGGTAGCCCTTTTCCAGATCCTTCTCCGACAGCCTGCGGTTTGTGATATCAGCGAGCGCAAAGTAAACACCTGTCGATTCAACAAGGCTGACAATGGCAACGAGGAGCATCGTGACAATAGCCGGCAGCTCGAAGGTCGGCGGGCCGAAATAAAACAAAGACGGAACATGAAGCCAGGATGCCTCTATGGCGTCAGAAAAATCGACTTTCCCCATGAAGAATGCGGCCGCCGTTCCGGCGACAAGGCCGAGCAAAATCGCAATGGAGCGGATAAAGCCTTTAAAGAAATAAAACATCAATAAGATAAAAGCTGTGACCCCAAACCCGAGGAGCACGTTGTCCAGTGTGCCGAAGTCTTTGCTTCCTTCACCTCCGGCCAGGTTATTCATTGCTGTTGGAATCAGGCTGATGCCGATGATCATGACGACTGAGCCGGTCACGACAGGCGGAAAAAAACGGACAAGCTTTCCGAAAAAGCCCGCAGCTAAGACGACAATCAGCCCTGCGGCGATAATGGCACCATATATCGCTGAGACACCATATGTGCTGCCAATGGAAATCATCGGGCCGACTGCGGTAAACGTACATCCGAGCACAACGGGGAGGCCGATGCCGAAGTACCGGTTTTTCCACAGCTGCAAAAGAGTCGCCGTCCCGCACATGAACAAATCGATCGCAATTAAATACGTCAGCTGCCCTGCATTCAGCCCGATCGCCGCTCCGACGATCAGCGGAACGAGAATCGCTCCCGCATACATGGCAAGCATATGCTGAAGTCCGAGCATCATTAGCTGAAAGGAATTGTACTGTTCCTTCATGTCTTTTTACACCTCTTTTTCTAATGCAAGTGTATGGTCTAATACCGGAAGTTCTGTTTTCTGCGCTGTTGTTTCTTTTTTTCCGCGCAAGCTGAAAAATAGATTCAAAAAGATGGCGGTCAGGCTTCCGGTGATGGTGCCGTCACTGACCAGAATCCGGATTGGAGCGGGGAATTCAGCGAAAATCCCGGGCACCGTGCTGGCGCCGATGCCGAGTGCGATTGAGCATGCGATGGTCAGGAGGTGATATTGATTTGTGAGATCCGCTGTGCTGAGCATTTTGACGCCGGACGCTATCACCATGCCGAACATGACAACGGTCGCACCTCCAAGAACAGCTGCAGGAACAGCTGAAGCAAGGGCGGCAATCTTCGGAATCAGTCCGAGACAGACAAGGATACAGCCTGCGGTAACGACGACATTTCTCGTTTTCACTTTCGTCAGCTGCAATAAGCCGGCGTTTTGCGCAAAGGTGTTGTAGGGAAAGGCGTTGAAGAGCCCGCCGATGAGAATGGCGATTCCCTCCGCCCGATAGCCTTTGACAAGATCTTTTTCGGTTAAAGGTCTGCCGCATATCTTTCCGATCGCGTAGAAAACGCCGGTTGATTCTACAATAATGACGATTCCAACGATCAGCATCGTTAAGATCGGGCCGATTTCAAATGAAGGGGCTCCGAAGTAAAATGGCTTCGGAATTTGAAAGAACGGGGCTTCGGCGACAGCAGAAAAGCTGACTTTGCCCATGATGGCTGCTGCCGCTGTCCCGGCAGCGATTCCGATCAGAACGGACAGCGTTCGGGCAAACCCTTTGAGAAAGCGATTGAGGACTAGGATCAGCATAAGGACGCCGACAGAGAGAAGAAGGTTTTCGAGCGAACCGTATTCGGGATTGGCGCTGCCGCCAGCCATATTTTTCACACCTGTCGGAACAAGAGAAAGGCCGATCAAGGTTACAACGGTTCCTGTTACGACAGGAGGGAATAACACGGTCAGCTTGCCGAAAAAACGCGCAAACAAAAAGATAAACACACCAGCCGCGATGATTGAACCGTAAATCGCGTGAATGCCGTAATTCGCGCCAATTGCAATCATCGGGGTGACGGCTACAAATGAACTGCCAAGCATGACGGGAAGCCCGATGCCGATGTACGCTCCGCGCAAGGTTTGCAAAAGCGTCGCGACGCCGCACGTTAACAGGTCAATCGCCAATAGGTAAGACAGCTGTTCAGATGTTACATTCAGCGCCCTGCCGACAAGCAGGGGCACCAAAATCGCACCTGTATACATAGCCAGCACATGCTGAAGGCCAAGAGTAAACACCGCAAACGATCTTTGTTTCACTATAGCCCCTCCTTTTAAATGTGAACTTTAGTAACATGATAGCGTGCCGATTGTCGGGTGTCATTGGATACAGTAGCCGAAAAAGACAGGTGTTATTGCTGAAAGTGACGAAAAACGATTCGGTTTGTAAGAGAATGTAACAAACATTAGCTGATCAGCCGCTGCATCCGTAAGGCAAGCCGTAAACGCATCGTCGTCTCAGGATCTTTTAAGCTTTTGCCAAGCAGCTCTTCACATTTTTCAAGGCGGTAGATGACAGTATTGCGATGAACGTACAGACGCTTTGCCGTCTCGGAAATTTGGCAGTGTGTCTCTAAATAGACGGACAGTGTATGAAGGAGGCTTTGATCCTCCTGCTGTTTTTCAGCGAGGCTTTGAAGCGTGGAGTTGTAAAATTTCTTCAAATCCTCAACCGGGAGCAGACGAAGAAGCTCAGGGACATCTTTGGCGTGATACACCTGAATAAACTCCGTGCTTCTTGACAAATGCCCCGATTGCAGAGCGTCAGATGCCTCTGTAAACGCGTCGGGAACATCAATGAGCTTTTGGCATATATTGCTGATCCCAAAGGACACGGTCCGTTTAAATTGGGCCCTCACCTGTGATTGGAACTGCTCTAAAAAGCTGATCACCGAGGCGTGCATTTCACTCCAGCTGTCTGTTGCTTCGATCAGAATAATGCCGACGTTTCCTTTAATAAAGAGGTGGGGCGGAAACGGGAAGGCCGATAATTCGCCTTCAAGAAATTCGAATACGCTGTCGGAGGCGAGCTGATTTTCTGTAAAGCTGATCGATTCGTCATTACGGTCAAGTTTTCCGGCAATGCACATGTATTTTTGATCCCAGCGCAGCTTGAATTCTTTCGCCCGGTTTTTAATTTCATCATCTGAAGAAAATGACCGCTCAATAAAATTGCTGAAAAACTCATTGCGCGCCCGCCGGCTGAATTGCTTCAGCGCATTTTCCTTCAGCAGTTCAAAGGAAATCACGTTGGCCGCTTGTTCAATCGTGAGAATCAACCCTTTGTCGCCGGCCTGCACCATGTCCGGTATCAGCAGGTAGCCGCAGTTTTTTTCGTGATTATAAATAGGAAGGACAGAATACGTTTTTTGATCCGAGATTGTAGAGAAACAAGTGAAAAACGGCCCGGATACGGTATTCAGGGTGCCTTTCAGCTTTTCGGTCTCAACTGAAATCTGATGGGACGCAGAGAGCATTTTGGCATGCTGGTCAAGAAGCAGCACGGGAAGCTGAAGGAGGTCTGACACCTTTTTGAGGAGAGATTGCAGCCCCTTGCCGCTCATAATGTGGTTTGTGAATTTTTTGTGCGCGTAAATGGCTTGCTGCAGCTCGTTAGAACGCATATCGAGAATGTGGCTGAGTGTTGCATTCACAATATCGCCAAGGCGGATGTGTTCCGGGAGCTCGATGATCGGAAACGCGTATGAATCAGCCAGTTCGATGATTTCTTTCGGGATATCCTCCAGATAACGCTTTGTTTTAATGCCGAGGCCCGCGCAGCCGCGTTTTGCCATTTGCCGAATCAGTTCAGATAACTGGTGGGGGGTATCCTTCAGGTGATACGCGGTAGTGACGAGCAATTCGTTCTTATGCAGAAAGTCTGCGATATCCGGAGCGTCCATCATATTGACATGCTGAACCTCTCTTTCTCCTCCTGCTTTTCCCGCGATTAAATTGGCGTTTTCATAAGCCGGTATTTTCATCACATCAAAAATATTCATAGAGCATTCTCCTTTTCTATAAAAAACATTGGTTAAGATGAATAATTTTCAATAGGAATTCTAGCGGTTTTGCTGATGTAATACGATCATAGTAGCAGTAAACTGTTGAAAATAGAACTGATTGTGTTACATAAACTGACATGAAAAATCGTTATCCTTACATGGAGGGATCAATATGGCTTACGATTTGGTGATAAAAGGTGCGAAGATAGTTACGCCAGATGGCGTTAAAAATGCTGATATTGCAGTTCAAAACGGTGTCATTGCCGAGATTGGTTCAGACATTGAAGCAGGCGGGGCAGCAATGATCCAGGCAGATGGAAAATACGTGTTTCCCGGTGCGATAGACTGCCATGTTCATTTCAATGAACCGGGCAGAGAGGATTGGGAGGGGATTGAAACAGGTTCGCAGATGATGGCAGCAGGCGGCTGCACCACTTATTTTGATATGCCGCTCAATTGCATTCCATCAACTGTGACGGCAGAACACCTTCTCGCAAAAGCTGAACTTGGCAGGCAAAAATCAGTCGTGGATTTTGCGCTATGGGGCGGCCTTGTGCCCGGCCATATCGAGGACATCCGCCCAATGGCTGAAGCGGGAGCGATCGGGTTTAAAGCGTTTTTATCAAAATCAGGCACAGACGAGTTCCGCTCCGTTGACGAAAGGACCTTGCTCAAAGGCATGACAGAAATCGCCACTGCAGGAAAAATCCTCGCTCTTCACGCCGAGAGCGACGCAATCACAAGCTATTTGCAGATGGTCTTGGCCAATAAAGGAAAAGTGGATGCGGATGCGTACGCCGCCTCCCGCCCGGAGGAAGCCGAAGCTGAAGCGGTGTATCGCACGATTCAGTATGCGAAGGTGACAGGCTGTCCGGTCCATTTTGTCCATATCAGCACGGCGAAAGCGGTCCGGCTGATCAGAGAGGCGAAACAGGAAGGGCTTGATGTTTCGGTCGAAACATGCCCGCATTATGTCTTGTTCAGCCATGACGATTTACGAGAAAAGGGCTCTGTCGCAAAATGCGCGCCTCCCCTCCGGTCGCCTCGATCAAAGGAGGCGTTGATCGAGGCGCTCATTGCGGGGCACATTGACATGGTCTCCTCCGATCATTCCCCTTGCCGTCCGTCCTTGAAGCGGGAGGACAATCTGTTTTTATCATGGGGCGGAATCAGCGGCGGGCAGTTCACTTTATTAGGAATGCTGGAACTGGCGCTTGAGCATCAGATTCCGTTTGAAAACATCGCTGAATGGACAGCGGCGGCCCCTGCAAAACGATTCGGCCTTCAGCAAAAAGGACGGCTTGAAGCGGGATGTGATGCCGATTTTGTGCTTGTCAGCATGGAGCCGTACACTGCTACAAAAGAATCGATGTTTGCAAAGCATAAGCATAGCATTTACGAAGGCCATACATTTCCCTGCCGCATTTCGGCCACTTACAGCAAAGGACTGTGCGTGTACAGTGATGGGGAAAAAGTCAGCGGAATTGACGGAGCGTTGGTCGTTCCTTCGTAAACCCGGCGGTTTTTACCGCCGGGTTTTTTTGATTTCCGCTGTTCTTGTTTTTAAAATTCAATCAACGTGGTATCTTTTTTAAAAGGGAGGCGGAGGCAATGGAACATGTCAAATACATACTGAAGCAATCATGGTCGCGCCATACGAGCTCTAAATGGACGGAAGAATGCCCGTCATGCGGCCAATGCGGTGTGACGGCATTGGTGATTCAGGATCATTTCGGCGGCGCCATTTTCAAAACAAAAGTCGGTGAGAGCTGGCATTTTTATAACAGCATCAATGGCGTGATGTACGATTTTACGAGTGAACAGTTTCGGGCGCCTATTGAATATCAGCATATTCCTTCCTCAAGAGAAGAGGCGTTTTTAGATACGAATGAGGAACAATACCAGCAACTCCGTTCATCATTTTCCCGCCATATGAACAGCATTTCCGAGGAAACCTGAAAACACGTGTGATAAACTGGGAGAGAGGTGAATGATTGTGATTTATATCGGACTGACGGGATGGGGGGATCATGACAGCATCTATCCGCCGAAAACGGCCAGCCAGAAAAAATTGCAGGCCTATTCCTCCCATTTTCCGATCGTTGAATTAGACGCGAGTTTTTACGCGATTCAGCCGGCGCGCAATAATGAAAAGTGGGTGAAGGAAACGCCGGAAACCTTCCAATTTATCGTGAAAGCGTATCAGGGCATGACAGGGCATCAGCGCGGCGAAATTCCCTTTGACTCAAAAGAGGAGATGTTTGATGCGTTTAAGGTGTCTTTAACGCCCTATTTACATAGCAATAAGCTTGCCATGGTGCTGTTTCAATTTCCGCCGTGGTTTGACTGCAAGAAGGAGAATGTCGCCTATTTGAGGTGGTGCAAGCATCAAATGGGAGATATCCCTTGTGCGCTTGAATTCAGAAACCGCTCCTGGTTCTCGCCGCCATTTTATGAGCAGACACTTTCATTTATGAAAGCGCAAGGCTGGATTCACAGTGTTTGTGATGAACCGCAAATCGGAGAAGGCAGCGTTCCGACTGTTTTGCGCGCCACTGATGAAAACAAAACGCTCGTCAGGTTTCACGGACGCAACAAGCAGGGCTGGATGAAGCCTGATGGAGGGAAAAACTGGCGGGAGGTCAGGTACTTATACCGCTACAACCAACAGGAGCTGGAGGATTGGAAAAAGCACCTGAATGAATTGCAACAACAATGTAAGGATGTCTTTGTCCTGTTCAATAACAATTCTGGCGGAGACGCCGCGGATAACGGCAAGCAAATGCTTGAACTGCTTGATATCGAGTACAGCGGACTTGCTCCGAGACAGCTCGATTTATTTTAGAAAAGAGGTTTTGATTGATGTCGTTTGTGATTTTGGCCGTACTGGGATTAATCGCAGGTACGGTAGGCAGTCTGATTGGGCTTGGCGGCGGAATTGTCATCGTGCCGTCTCTGATGTTTTTAAGCACAGTGACGCCGCTGTTTCAGGATGTGACGCCGCAGGTCGCGATTGGAACTTCGCTTTTGGTCATTATTTTTACGGGTCTTTCTTCAACTTTGGCTTATATTAAATATAAAACCGTTGATTATAAGAGCGGGCTCATTTTCTTTATTGGCTCAGGTCCCGGCAGCATTATCGGGGCTTACGTGTCAAAGCTGTTTAATTCAAACTCGTTTTCCGTATGGTTTGGCATTTTTATGATTCTTATTTCATTATCCTTAATGCTGAAAGCGAAAGCCCGGCCGATCAACAAAGCGCACAAAGGGATTATTCGGACATTTCAGGATGATGCCGGTGAGCCTTATACGTACTCATATCAGGCCCCTATTGGCATTGCGATTGCCTTTGTTGTCGGCTTTTTAGGCGGGCTTTTCGGAATAGGCGGCGGTTCGCTGATGGTTCCGGCGATGATGCTGTTATTCCTGTTCCCGCCAAAGGTTGCGGTGGCAACGTCCATGTTTATTATTTTCCTGTCCTCTATGACAGGGTCTGTTTCACATGTTATTTCCGGGCACGTCAATTGGCTGTATGCCCTAGCGCTGGTGCCCGGCGCTTGGTTCGGCGGTAAGCTTGGCGCCGCCATCAATAGGAAAATGCAGACGAAAACGATCGTTATGATCATGCGGATCGTACTGATCTTGATCGGCTGCCAGCTCATTTATGAAGGCATTTTCAGCTGAACGATTAGGGAGAGATAATATGAAGGAGAAGCTCCGCTTATATCATACAAATGATTTGCACAGCCATTTTGAAAACTGGCCGAAAATTGTAGATTATATCGAGCAGAAAAGAAAAGAGCATCAGTCAGACAGCGAAGAGACGCTCGTTTTTGATATTGGCGATCATCTTGATCGTTTTCAATTCGTGACAGAGGCGACATTCGGAAAAGCGAATGTTGATCTCTTAAACCGTCTTCACATTGATGGAGCGGCGATCGGCAATAACGAAGGGATTACGCTTCCGCATGAAGAGCTCGCCGCACTATATGATCATGCTGAATTTCCCGTTATCGTCTCCAATCTGTATGACAAAACAGGAAACCGTCCGTCCTGGGCGGTTCCTTACCATATCAAATCATTGAAAAACGGTATGTCCATTGCTTTCTTAGGCGTAACTGTGCCTTATTATCCCGTTTATGACAAGCTGGGATGGACGGTAACTGATGCTCTTGAAAGCATAAAGGAAACCATTCAGGAAGTGAAAGGGCAGGCTGATATCATCGTTTTGCTGTCGCATTTAGGCATTCTTGATGATCAGGCAGTGGCTGAAGCGGTACCTGAGATTGATGTGATCCTCGAATCGCACACCCATCATTTGCTTGAAGATGGACAAGTAGTAAACGGTGTATTGCTTGCCAGCGCCGAGAAATACGGGCATTATGTCGGCTGTGTAGAAATCACAGTGGACAGTGTACAGCGAAGCATCATCAGCAAAACAGCGTCTGTGCAGAACATGGCGGAATGGCCAGGAGAATCCGCCGAAACTAAAGCGTTTCTTAATGAGAAAGAACGTGAAGCCGAGGAGAAGCTGTCCGATGCCGTTGCGGAGCTTGCACAAGATGCTGAGGTGAAGTGGTTTGAAGAATCAGAGCTGCCTTTGCTTCTGGCGTACGCGTTAAAGGAATGGTGCGGGACGGACATCAGTATGGTGAATTCCGGTGTCATTCTCGGTCCGCTGAAAGCGGGTCCAGTGACGAAGCTGGATCTGCACCGCATCTGTCCTCACCCGATCAACCCGGTGGCTGTCCGCCTGACGGGAGAAGAACTCAAAGAGACCATTGTCCATGCCGCTTCAGAACAAATGGAGCAGCTCCGGATCAAAGGGCTCGGCTTTCGCGGAGAAGTGATGGGAAAAATGGTGTACGCGGGTGTTGATGTAGAAACGAAACGCCTGGATGACGGAATCACGCATGTCACACGGATCACGTTGAACGGGGAAGAGATTGAAAAACATAAACAATACTCCGTTGCGGTTCTCGACATGTTTACGCTCGGCAGGATGTTTCCGATCATCCGCGACGCCGCAGAAAAAGAATATTTTATGCCTGAATTTTTGCGGGATCTGCTCGCTTGGAAGCTCGCGCAATAAGGTAGTCAGCCCACAACAAGCTGTGCCCTTCATCATAAAGTGATGAATGAAGGGAGTGGTTGACGTGGTAAATCTGACACCAATCATGATAGAAGGACAGCCTTTTACAGCTGTGACAGTGAAGCTTCCAAAAACGAATTTTATGGCCGTCACCAATGATCACGGATACATTATGTGCGGCGCGCTTGATGTGGCGCTGCTGAATGAAAAATTAAAGGAGCGGGGCATTGTGGCTGGGCGTGCAGTTGGTGTACGAACAATTGACCAGCTGTTAGACGCACCTTTAGAATCCGTCACGTACGCCGCTGAAGATCTCGGCATCCATGCCGGCATGAGCGGCAGAGAAGCGCTTTTAAAAATGGTGAAATAAAAATTTGGCCCGGCTATTACTATGTCCCCTCTTACAAGCATACATTGTGATATGTAAGGGGGGATTTTCTTGCCAAGATATCGCGGCCCTTTTCGCAAGAGAGGACCTTTGCCTTTCCGTTATGTGCTGCTCTTGTCAGTTGTCTTTTTTATCCTGTCAACAACAGTCAGCCTTTGGATGATCAATGGCTCGATTAAACCTGTTTTAATGAGCATCGGCGAGATGGAAACGAAGCGTGTGGCGACAGAGGTGATCCAGGATTCAATTGAGGATTATATGTCTGACAGTGAGAATATGAAAGATATGTTTCAAATGAATTCTGATGAAAACGGAAACTTAACGACAATCGATTTTAATACACAGGTTGTAAACAGTGTGAAAACAAAAGTGACAAAGCAGCTTCAGGCTCATCTGAAAGAGATGGAAACCCACACCGGACACAGCGGCGCCAGTGAAAATATTATGATCAACATTCCGCTGGGGCAGGTAACCGGCAACAGCCTCCTCGGAAACCTCGGCCCGAAAATCCCGGTCCGGTTCAATTTAATCGGTGACGCTTTTACAGATGTCAAAACCAAAATCAAGCCGTATGGCATAAATAATGCACTTATTGATATCAGCATCTTTGTTGAAATTAAAGTGAAGGTCATTATTCCGTTCGCAAGTAAAACTGCTGTCGTCACAAATAATGTGCCTGTATCGATTAAAGCAGTGCAGGGCGAAGTGCCGCAGTTTTATAACGGAAGCGGCGCCTCGGGTGTCACGCCTTCTGTCCAGCTTCCAAGCAGCAAAGAAGAGGACAGTGCCGAATCGAAAAATGAAAAAAACAGCAAATAAGCCGCCTGTCGAAGAGGCGGCTTTTTGTTATTTCTTTTTTCTGTATTCATACCGCTCCCACGCTCTCAAATGCGGGTATGGATCAAACGACCATTCGGTTTTTCCGTTATCTTTGTACATGCCGTAGTGAAGATGCGGCGGGAATTTCCCAGCGGTTCCCGGCGGTCCGTATCCTGAGCTGCCGACTGATCCGATTACTTGGCCGGGCTCAACAATTTGTCCGGTTTTAATCCCTTTGGCAAACCCATTAAGATGGGCAAAATAATGATACGTATTGTTAATGTCTCTAATGCCGATTCTCCATCCTCCGAAGCGGTTCCAGCCCTTCATTTCAACTACCCCGTAACAGGTGGATCTGACAGGAAGGCCGTAATGGGCAAAGATATCCGTGCCTTCATGAATCCGTCTCCCCCCGAAGCCCCGGGCATCTCCCCACGTGCTGCGATAGCTGTAATCGGTTCTGATCGGAAGCGGAAACGCATGCTCGCCTAGATCAATATGACCGTAGGCTTTAAACAGCTTCATGAATTCAGATATGATCCCCACTGTCTGATCACGCCGGTAATAATCCCAAAGCCCAATGCGGATGTTGTCCTCATCTGTGCCATACGACAGCAAGTATTGGCTGAACGTATACAAAATATCTTCATCATTGCTGACCTCGGCTTTCCCGTCTCCGTCACCATCCATTCCGATTCCGTCAAACACTTTAATGCTTAACGGCGCATCGTCTTTCGGATTCGGGTTTTCAGGCCCGCTCCAGATTTCATCCGGTATATAGATGCTGATGATTCCCGCTTTGTCAGGCAGATCTTTTCGGTTGCTCCGCACATTTTCCTCGTATTGATCTACAGCGGCGAGCGCATACCAAGGAATCTGCGTCACAGCCTCGACTTTATGATATAATTCCATCCGTTTCGACAGCACTGGATCTGAAAGCTCTTTTCCAGACGCATAAGGCTCAAGCGCAAACAAAAGGAGAAGAAGAGCGGTTAACAAAACTTTCACAAAATAATCTCCTTTCATATTGAATACACATAGTTTGCGGCAAGCCGGCTTAAAAATGTCAGTAATCATCTTCCCTTGTCGAGAAATTTTTCCTATGTTAAAGTGTCTAGAGAAAAGACTTTCTTTAGTTAGAAAAACATTATTTTTGTTGCAGAAATACCTTTCTCGTTTTCAGAATGTTTCGTGTCAGAAATTGAGTATATTGGATATTGGAGATGATGGGAATTGGCAAAGAAAGACGAACACCTCAGAAAGCCCGAATGGCTCAAAATCAAATTAAATACAAATGAAAACTATACAGGCCTCAAAAAACTCATGCGGGAAAACAACCTGCATACCGTATGCGAAGAAGCAAAATGTCCGAATATTCATGAATGCTGGGCGGTCAGACGTACAGCGACATTTATGATTTTAGGTTCTGTTTGTACAAGAGCATGCCGTTTCTGTGCTGTCAAAACGGGCCTTCCAACTGAGCTTGATCTGCAAGAGCCGGAACGCGTAGCGGATTCTGTCGCGCTTATGAATCTGAAACACGCGGTCATTACGGCTGTTGCGCGTGACGACCAGAAAGACGGCGGAGCAGGCATTTTCGCGGAAACTGTCCGTGCGATCCGCAGAAAAAGCCCGTTCACAACAATTGAGGTGCTGCCGTCTGATATGGGCGGAAATTATGATAACCTGAAAACCTTAATGGATACACGTCCAGACATCCTGAATCACAATATCGAAACGGTTCGCCGCTTGACGCCAAGAGTTCGCGCGCGTGCGACGTACGACCGTTCGTTGGAATTTTTGCGCCGTGCGAAAGAAATGCAGCCTGACATTCCGACAAAATCAAGCATCATGATCGGACTTGGCGAAACGAAAGAAGAGATTATTGAAGTCATGGACGACCTCTTGGCAAACAACGTGGATATTATGGCAATCGGCCAATATTTGCAGCCGACAAAGAAACACTTAAAAGTCCAAAAATACTATCACCCTGATGAATTTGCAGAATTAAAGGAAATCGCAATGAAAAAAGGCTTCAGCCACTGCGAAGCCGGTCCGCTTGTCCGTTCATCTTACCATGCGGATGAACAGGTGAACGAAGCATCTAAAAAGCGCCAAGCACAAGCATAATGCCAAAACGCCAGATCATCTGGCGTTTTTGTCATTCCTATCGATTTTCATGTCCTGACGGGTTTCTCCGTTGGCATTTTCATTCTCTGAGACAGGGCTTCCTTGAGGGGAGGTTTTCATTTCTTGAATCGTCCCCGACATGATCTCTCTAATATCCCTTGAACCGGAACCGAGATTGCTGTAATTTTCGATGGATTGCATATGGTTTGGATTATCAGAAATATACACATGATAGTATCGCGGTATCACAGAAGCCGCCGTTTTCTTCACCTGATCGGCGGTCAGCCCGCGGTTTTTGGAATCGGTTTTGTACACGACAAGCGCTTCTCGATCGGTCACCAGTGTGGCAGCATCTTGAATATGAGGGAGCTGAACCGTTAAACTTGATATGATGTGAGCGGTTTCTTCCCGATTCATCACCGGTGCTTCCTGCTGTTCGCCGTCAAATTGTTCTTTTTGATAACGGACATAGCCAAATTGTTCGTTCTCATCATGCCGGTTAAAAGCCTCGTTGCGGTCAGACACATGAATGGGCCTGGTTTGATTCCGCGTCTGGTTTTGGACATTTTGCTCGGCATTATCTAATCCTGCGCCTCCGCATCCGGATAAAAGACCGGCCAACAGGCAGAGGCTGACAGCGGTTGGTTTCATTTATAAATCCCTCCTTATGTGTAGGGTAGCCAAATCGCATGATTTATTCTTTAGCAATTGATGGGGACGGGGCAATGAATTATGATAGGAATGAGTGAAAAAGAGGTGAGATCATGATTCTTATTCAAAATGCCGAATTTGAATTGGTGCACAATTTCAAAGACGGCTTCAACGAAGAGGCTTTTAAAGCCCGCTACTCCGATATTTTAAATAAATACGATTATATTGTGGGAGACTGGGGATACGGTCAGCTTAGGCTCAAGGGCTTCTTTGACGACCAGAATCAAAAGGCAACCTTCGAAACGAAAATCAGTACATTAGATGAATACATTTACGAATACTGCAATTTCGGCTGTGCGTATTTTGTCTTGAAACGGATCAGAAAATAAACATACACAAAGGGGATGCTGTCATGTATTTTGTTGACAGAAACAAGATCGAGCAAACACTTGGGTTCTTTGAGCACCAGCTGGCGCTTTTTAACTCACAAACAGACTGGCAGTCTGAAATCGGGGGACTGGCGCTTCAGCGTATAGGCCATTTGCTAATCGAATGCATTCTGGATACAGGCAATGACATGATTGACGGTTTTATTATGCGGGACCCGGGCAGCTATGATGACATTATGGACATACTTGTTGATGAAAAAGTTGTCACAGAACAAGAGGGAACTGAGCTCAAAAAATTGATCGCCTACCGCAAAACATTGGTTCAGCAGTACCTGCTCGCTGACAGCGCCGAGCTTTACAGGCTGATTACGGCACATCAGACAGCTCTGCAAGACTTCCCGCAACGGATCAGAAGCTACTTGGAAACAGAGCTTGGTCCTGTTTCCGCGTTTAAATAACAACTGGAGTGTTGGAAATGAAAACATATAAAGGGTATTTAATTGATTTAGACGGAACAATGTACAATGGCACGGAAAAAATCGAGGAAGCGTGTGAATTTGTCAGAACGCTGAAAGATCGCGGCGTTCCTTATCTTTTCGTGACAAACAACTCTTCGCGCACACCGAAGCAGGTGGCGGACAAGCTTATGTCTTTTGATATTCCGGCAACAGAAGAGCAGGTCTTTACGACAAGCATGGCGACTGCCCAGCATATTGCCCAGCAGAAAAAAGACGCGTCTGTGTATGTGATCGGGGAAGAAGGCATCCGCCAGGCGATTGAAGAAAACGGCCTGACGTTTGGCGAGGAAAACGCGGATTTTGTCGTTGTTGGTATTGACCGGTCCATTACATACGAAAAATTTGCTGTCGGCTGCCTTGCAATCAGAAATGGCGCCCGCTTTATTTCCACTAACGGAGATATTGCGATACCGACTGAAAGAGGCCTTCTGCCTGGAAACGGCTCACTGACATCTGTATTAACCGTATCGACAGGCGTACAGCCCGTATTTATCGGCAAGCCGGAATCAATTATTATGGAGCAGGCGATGCGCGTTCTCGGCACGGATGTGTCGGAAACACTCATGGTCGGCGACAACTACGCGACGGACATTATGGCCGGCATTAACGCCGGTATGGATACGCTGCTTGTTCACACAGGCGTAACGAAAAGAGAACATATGACAGACAATATGGAAAAACCGACTCATGCCATTGACTCTCTGACTGAATGGATTCCATACATTTAAAAAAGGGCGCCCCAAAAGGGTGCCCTTATTCTGTGTGCCGCGCGCGGTGTGCGAGCCTGCTTGAGGCCGCGGCGGAAATCGCACCGACGATGTCATCCAGAAAGGTATGGCATTCGCCGGTTGATTTATCATTCAAATGTGTAAGGATTCCGGGTTTTTCTTTGTCGATGTAGCCGTAGTTCGTAAACCCGATCGATCCGTAAATGTTCACGATGGAAAATGCCAGAACTTCATCTACTCCATATAGGCTTTCATCTGTTTCCAGCATCGTTTGCAGCGGTTCAGACAGTTTTTTCTGCTCAGCAAGAACATCCAATTCAATGCCCGTTAAAATCGCATTTTGCACCTCGCGTTTTGCGAGAACGCGATTGACGTTCAACGTGCATTCATCAATGGTTAAATCCGGATGATATTTTTTCTGCAGAAAAAAGACAAGCTCGGCAATGTCTGACACCTCAACGCCGCGCTCCTTCATCCGTGCTCTTGCTTTTGCTTCCATCTGACTGATTTGTTCGTTTTCTGACATCAGCTTCACCCAATCTTTTTTACTAGTTTATACAAAATGTTTGAGATGTTTACGACTTTTTCTTGCGCCTTCGTCGGATTAAAATATGTATTCATAATTCCGGACGTGTATGACTACGATGTGATGAGCCCTAATTCTACAGGCAGGTGATCATTGTGAAAGGTACAATAAAAGAAAAATACGGTATTCATATCAGGCAGCTTTCCATGTACCAGCACACATATCAATGCTTTCAGACGCCGAATTCATTCTTTCTGATTGTCCCCGTTTCCCAATTCTCAGATACGGAACTGGCGGAGCTTTATTACATGAGTCAGTATTTACAAGAACAAAGTGACCCATACGTTTCGGTTTTTATCTTTACAAAAGAAGGTAAGCTAACGTTTGAACATGAAGGAAAAACGTACGCTCTGCTGAAGGCGGCACCCCCTGTTTCAAACCGGGCGTTCTCCATTGGAGCGGAGCTGGCGGAATTTCACCGAAAAGGCCGAGGGTATCCGTATGAAGTGAAGGCAGCCGGAAGAATCGGCCAGTGGAAGGATCTGTGGGGAAAACGCATTGATCAGCTGGAAGCGTTTTGGCAGCGGAAGGTTCATACCCCTCCGCACGAGCCATTCGATAAAAAAATGATCGAGTCATTTCCATATTATTTAGGACTGTCAGAAAACGCGATACAATATTTAGTGGACACTGAGCTGGATGACAAGCCCCAAGCCGCTGATTCAGGAACGATATGCCATCAGCGGATGGAAAGACATACATGGTCATCCGAATCATTGATCAGGATTCCTGCGGATTGGGTATTTGACCACGCCTCACGCGATTTGGCTGAATATATGCGACATACGTTTTTGCATCACAGACAGGATTTTAATCAGCAGGGCTTTCTCTTTTTACAGGAATACGGGCAGGTCACGCCGCTGTCTTCGTTTTCGAAACGTCTTCTGTACAGCCGCCTGCTCTTCCCGCTTCATTATTTTGAAATCGTGGAGAGCTACTACATGTCGTCAGAATCAGAAAAGCATTATTATGAAGAGCAGCTTGACTTCATTCTTAGCGACTGCGGCCGCTATGAGCAATTTCTCAATACAGCGCAGGAATTCATGAATATGCGGGCGCAGAAGCCATTTGTTCCCCGCGTGAGCTGGCTCGGCAAAGGCAGCCCAGGGTGAGGAGAAAATCTGACAAAAATAATTAGAAAATAAAGAATCTTGTCATATCAATGTGTTAAGCGTTTACATTCGTAAAATTCAGCCGATTGCTGTCTTGTCAAAACAGGAGAGGGCTTATATAATGTTTGTAACTTATATGTCTGTGTTGAGTTAACAATTGTCTTTTTCAAGAGGACAATCAATAGAAAGGTGGAGTTTTTTTGAAAGCGATTCGTGTAGGGCTTTTAGGTTTAGGTACCGTCGGAAGCGGTGTCGTTAAAATTATTCAAGACCATCAGGATAAGCTGATGCATCAGGTCGGCTGTCCGGTTACGATAAAAAAAGTGCTTGTAAAAGATCTAGAGAAAAAGAGAGAAGTAGATTTGCCAAAGGAAGTGCTCACGACCGAAGTGTATGATGTCATCGATGATCCAGATGTTGATGTCGTCATCGAGGTGATCGGCGGAGTTGAACAGACAAAACAATATTTGCTCGACGCGCTGAGATCGAAAAAGCATGTTGTCACAGCAAACAAGGATTTAATGGCTGTGTACGGCTCTGAGCTGCTTGCGGAAGCGAAGGAAAATGGCTGTGATATCTACTTTGAAGCCAGTGTTGCCGGCGGGATTCCGATTCTGCGTACGTTAGAGGAAGGTCTCTCATCAGACCGGATTACAAAAATGATGGGGATTGTGAACGGAACAACGAACTTTATCTTAACAAAAATGATTAAAGAAAAAAGCCCTTACGAGGAAGTGCTCAAGGAAGCGCAGGATCTCGGCTTTGCCGAAGCTGATCCGACTTCAGACGTGGAAGGGCTTGACGCCGCACGGAAAATGGCGATATTGGCGCGCCTCGGCTTCTCAATGAACGTGGATCTGGAAGACGTCAAAGTAAAGGGGATCTCCCAAATTACAGACGAGGACATCAGCTTCAGCAAACGCCTCGGCTATACGATGAAGCTGATCGGGATTGCTCAGCGTGACGGCAGCAAAATTGAAGTCAGTGTTCAGCCGACACTGCTTCCTGACCACCACCCGCTTTCTGCTGTTCATAATGAGTTTAACGCCGTTTATGTATACGGCGAGGCTGTCGGTGAGACGATGTTCTACGGACCGGGAGCCGGAAGCATGCCGACTGCGACCTCTGTTGTTTCTGACCTTGTCGCTGTCATGAAAAATATGCGCCTTGGCGTAACCGGCAACAGCTTTGTTGGGCCGCAATATGAGAAAAATATGAAATCGCCGTCTGACATTTACGCACAGCAGTTTTTAAGAATTCATGTAAAAGATGAGGTCGGTTCATTCTCGAAAATTACGTCTGTGTTCTCCGAACGGGGCGTGAGCTTTGAAAAGATCCTTCAGCTGCCGATTAAAGGCCATGATGAGTTAGCCGAAATCGTGATTGTGACACACCATACATCTGAAGCTGATTTCAGTGATATCCTGCAAAACCTAAATGATTTGGAAGTCGTTCAAGAAGTCAAAAGCACATATCGTGTAGAAGGGAACGGTTGGAGCTAATGTGGAAAGGACTTATCCATCAATATAAAGATTTTTTACCTGTAACAGATCAAACACCGGCGCTTACTTTACATGAAGGAAACACACCTCTTATTCACCTGCCGAAGCTGTCTGAGCAGCTCGGAATTGAACTTCATGTCAAAACAGAAGGCGTCAATCCTACGGGATCATTTAAAGATCGCGGAATGGTCATGGCTGTGGCGAAAGCAAAAGAAGAAGGCAACGACACGATTATGTGCGCGTCAACAGGAAACACTTCCGCTGCTGCGGCGGCTTATGCAGCCCGCGCTAACATGAAATGCATCGTCATCATCCCGAACGGCAAAATCGCATTTGGTAAACTCGCTCAGGCTGTCATGTACGGAGCCGAGATTATTGCAATTGACGGAAACTTTGACGATGCGCTTAAAATTGTCCGTTCCATCTGTGAGAAATCACCGATTGCCCTTGTCAACTCAGTTAACCCTTACCGCATAGAAGGCCAAAAAACAGCTGCCTTCGAAGTGTGCGAGCAGCTGGGAGAAGCGCCGGATGTGTTAGCGATCCCGGTCGGAAACGCGGGAAACATCACTGCGTACTGGAAGGGCTTCAAGGAATATCATGAGAAAAACGGCACAGGCCTTCCGAAAATGCGCGGCTTTGAAGCAGAAGGCGCGGCGGCAATCGTGCGCAATGAAGTAATTGAAAATCCCGAAACAATAGCAACGGCCATTCGTATCGGAAACCCGGCAAGCTGGGACAAAGCTGTAAAAGCAGCTGAGGAATCCAATGGGAAAATTGACGAAGTCACTGATGATGAAATTCTTCACGCGTATCAGTTGATCGCCCGTGAAGAAGGCGTGTTTGCAGAACCGGGTTCTTGCGCGTCTATCGCAGGAGTGCTGAAACAGGTGAAATCCGGGGAAATACCGAAAGGCAGCAAGGTCGTTGCTGTGTTAACAGGAAACGGACTGAAGGATCCGAACACAGCGGTCGACATTTCGGAAATCAAGCCTGTTACATTGCCGACTGATGAAGACAGCATCCTTGAATATGTAAAAGGAGCGGCCCGTGTATGAACGAAGCCGACATGCTGTTCACTGTCACTGTTCCCGGAAGCACGGCTAACCTAGGCCCCGGCTTTGATTCAGTCGGAATGGCGCTCAGCAGATATTTGAAGCTGACCGTCTTTGAAAGCGACAAATGGTCTTTTGAAGCTGAAACAGAAACAGTCGCCGGAATTCCGGCGGGTACAGATAATATGATCTATCAAGTGGCAAAACGGACAGCAGATTTGTATGGCAAAGAAATGCCGCCTGTCCATGTGAAGGTGTGGAGCGACATTCCGCTCGCACGCGGCCTTGGCAGCAGCGCCGCGGCGATTGTAGCGGCCATTGAACTGGCTGATGAATTATGCAGCTTAAAGCTGTCTGAAGCGGACAAGCTGCATTTAGCCAGCCTTGAAGAAGGACATCCGGACAATGCGGGCGCTTCTCTCGTTGGCGGACTTGTCATTGGCCTGCATGAAGAAGACGAGACACAAATGATACGCGTCCCGGATGCTGACATTGACGTTGTCGTTGTCATTCCTTTTTACGAGGTGCTGACAAGAGACGCAAGAGACGTGCTTCCGAAAGAGTTTCCATATGCCGACGCCGTAAAAGCAAGTGCCGTCAGCAATATACTCATCGCTGCGATCATGTCCAAGGATTGGGCGCTCGTCGGGAAAATCATGAAGAAGGATATGTTTCATCAGCCGTACCGGGCGATGCTTGTCCCTGAGTTGTCCAAGGTAGAACATGTCGCCGAGATGAAGGGCGCCTATGGAACGGCTCTCAGCGGGGCAGGCCCGACGATTCTCGTCATGACTGAAAAAGGAAAGGGAGAAGAGCTGAAAGAACAGCTCGCGCTTCATTTCCCTCATTGTGAAGTTGACGCTTTGACCGTTCCGAAAGAGGGAAGTATAATAGAGCGAAATCCTTTATATCAAGTAAAAAGTGTATAGATCATGCCAAGCGTTCCTCAGCGTCAGCGGAGGGCGCTTTTTTTCTGATGGAGATAAAGGAGTTTTTATTTAGAAAAACGAAATACTTGTAAAAAGGAGGAGATGAAAATGAAAAAGCTGATAACCGCAGAAGACATCACAGCGATTGTCTCTGTGACCGATCCTCAATATGCCCCAGACGGCAGCCGTGCCGCATATGTGAAGTCACAAGTGAACCAAGAGAAAGATTCGTATACATCAAATATATGGATCTATGAAACGAAAACGGGCAGATCTGTTCCTTGGACACACGGAAAAAAGCGGAGCACTGACCCAAGATGGTCTCCGGACGGGCGCACGCTTGCCTTTATATCTGATCGTGAAGGCGATGCGGCACAGCTGTATATCATGAGCGCTGAAGGCGGAGAAGCGAGAAAACTGACTGATATCCCGTATGGCGTGTCAAAACCAATATGGTCCCCGGATGGCGAATCGGTGCTTGTCACTGTCAGTTTGGGAGAGGGGGAAAGTATTGATGACCAAGAGAAAACGGAGCCGGACAGCTTTGAACCCATTGAAGTGCAGGGTCTATCCTATAAAAGGGACGGCAAAGGGCTGACGAGAGGTGCGTATGCCCAGCTTGTGCTTGTCAGCGTGAAGTCTGGTAAGGTGAAGCAGCTGACAAATCACAAAGCCGATCATGGCGACTCTGCTTTTTCTCCTGATGGCAAATGGCTTGTTTTCTCAGCTAATTTGATTGAGACGGATGATGCCAGCAAGCCGCATGATGTTTATATAATGTCGCTGGAGTCTGGAGATCTTAAGCAGATTACACCTCATCGCGGCTCATTCGGACCAAGCTCATTTTCACCGGACGGAAGGTATCTTGCTTTGCTTGGGCATGAAAAGGAATATCATAATGCAACGCTCGAAAAGGCGTGGCTCTATGATATCGAACAAGACCGCCTCACATGTCTGACTGAGATGCTGGACGTTCATTTAGCGGATGCGCTGATTGGAGATTCATTGATCGGAGGTGCCGAACAGCACCCGGTTTGGACGAAAGACTGCCAAGGGTTTTATGTTATCGGCACAGATCAAGGCAGCACGGGAATCTATTATATTTCGATTGAAGGCCTTGTGTATCCGATTCGTCTCGAAAAAGAGTACATCAATAGCTTTTCCATTTCACCTGACGAACAACACTTTATTGCCAGTGTGACAAAGCCGGACAGACCGAGCGAGCTATACAGCATCCCGCTTGGGCAGGAAGAGAAACGGCTGACTGGCGCGAATGACAAGTTTGTCGGCGAGCATGCGATTTCAATACCTGAAGATATTCAATTTGTCACAGAAGACGGCGTGACGGTGAACGGCTGGCTGATGAAGCCTGCACAGGCGGAAGATGAGACATCATACCCTCTTATTCTCAACATACACGGCGGACCGCACATGATGTACGGGAATACATATTTTCATGAATTTCAAGTGCTGGCGGCGAAAGGGTACGCGGTAGTTTATATCAATCCGAGAGGAAGCCACGGCTACGGGCAGGAATTTGTGAATGCCGTCAGAGGAGATTATGGAGGAAAGGATTATGAGGATGTGATGCAGGCTGTGGACGAGGCTATCAAACGAGATCCGCAGATTGATCCGAAGCGGCTCGGTGTCACGGGAGGAAGCTACGGAGGCTTTATGACCAACTGGATCGTCGGGCAGACGAACCGCTTTAAAGCTGCCGTCACCCAGCGCTCCATATCAAATTGGATCAGCTTTCACGGCGTCAGTGATATCGGCTACTTCTTCACAGACTGGCAGCTTGAGCATGACGTGTTTGAAGACACAGAAAAGCTCTGGGACCGTTCCCCTATAAAGTACGCAGCAAATGTCGAGACACCGCTTTTGATTCTGCATGGCGAGCGAGATGACCGGTGCCCGATCGAGCAGGCTGAGCAGCTATTTATTGCCTTGAAAAAAATGGGCAAGGAAACCATGTTCGTCCGTTTTCCGAAAGCATCGCACAATTTGTCACGCAGCGGTCACCCGGGACAGCGGGTCAAACGCCTGAATTATATCAGCTCATGGTTTGATCAATATCTCTAAAAAAAGCCAGGCTGATGGAAATATCAGCCTGGCTGCTTTATTAAAAGACTTGTTCTACTTCAACAACACCCGGCACTTCTTCAAGAAGAGCGCGTTCAATTCCGGCTTTCAGCGTAATTGTTGAACTTGGGCAGCTGCCGCATGCGCCTAGAAGACGAAGCTTTACGATACCTTCATCTACGTCTACAAGCTCACAGTCACCGCCGTCACGAAGTAAAAACGGACGAAGTTTGTCCAGTACTTCCTGCACCTGTTCTTTCATTTCAACTTCAGTCATGACATTCGCTCCTTTCGTCGTCATAAAACCATTATATTCAGTGTAACAATAAAAATCTATTGTTTGGTTTGCAAAGTTGCTTTCCCTATTATAGCACATTCAGACTTGAACACAAAAACGGTTTTTTTCTATAAAAATGTCTCTTGGCTCTGTATACTGAATAGAAAGGAGAAGGAGGGTTTATCAGTGACAAAACCAGTCATGCTCAGCGTGTACGGGGCAGAAACCGTTTGTGCAAGCTGTGTCAATATGCCGACGGCCAAGGATACATACGAATGGCTTGAGGCAGCGTTGAAAAGAAAATATCCAAATCAGCCTTTTATGATGCAATACATCGATATTCATGAGCCGCCTGACAATGAACATGCGAAAGAGCTTGCGGAGAAAATCAGAAATGACGAGTATTTTTATCCGCTTGTGCTCGTAGAAGACAAAATTGTCGGTGAAGGCAATCCGAAATTAAAAGACGTTTATGAGGAAATGGAGAAGCATGGGTATGCAGAAAACCGCTGATATGATCAGCGGTTCTTCTCTATCATTAACCGTTATGGTGTTTGTACATCCACAGCAATCCGGATTTCAGCATACGCGGAACACGACCGATCAGCGGGCGGTCAGCAACAAGACCGAAGCCGGCTTTTTTACCGAGTGAACCGAGAACGCCTTTCAGCTTGAACTGCGGCATTGATTCTGGAAGGGCTTCTCCATTCCAGCGTTTTTGTAAGATTTGGACAATCTGCTCTGCTTGAGCCTCTGCCAGCTGGGCGCTCGGTGCATGAGGAAGGCTGGCGCAATCGCCGACTACGTACAGATGTTCATCACCAGGAATATTGTGATGAGGCGTTAATACGATACGCCCTTGTGCGTCCTTCTCCACATCTAAGTCTCTGACGACTTTGTTCGGCTGGATGCCGGCTGTCCATACAATGGCATCTGCAGAAATCGGATCATCGTGGTTATACACAATGCCTTCTTCTACTTTAGTGATATTTGCCCTGTTAATGATGCGGACACCGTGCTCTTCGAACCATTTTTGCACATATTTGCTCAAGCGCTCGGGAAAGCTTGATAAAATGAGATTGCCGCGGTCGAACAAAATAATGTTCAGGTCATCACGGCTTTCTCTCAATTCACTTGCAAGCTCAACGCCGCTAAGGCCCGCTCCGACAATGGCGACAGTGGCATTAGCGCTCAGGTTATTCAGCTTTTGATAGGTTTCGCGGGACTGGTCGATGGTTTGAATGCTGTAGGTGAATTCAGGCGCTCCCGGCACGTTGTGATATTTATCCTCACAGCCGAGCCCGATCACGGCGTCATCGTAAGAAATCGGTTCACGATCTTGGAACAGCACTTGTTTTTGTGCAATATCAATTGATGAGATATCACCGTATTGGACATCCAGGCGAGGGTGCTCTGGGAATGACACTCTGATATGATGGTCAGAAATTGTGCCTGCGGCAAGGGCATAATATTCTGTTTTCAAGCAGTGATAAGGATTTCTGTCAATTAACGTGATTGAAACATCATCAGGCAGCTGGTTTGGCAATAAGCGATGAAGAACACGCATGTTCCCGTAACCTCCGCCGATCAAGACCAATTTTTTCATTTGAATTCCCCTTTAATCCGAAGAGTATGATAGACACATTGAAGAAAATACGAACTATGTAAAATAACATCTAGAATTATATCGAATTTGATCTAAAATCACAATAATAGTTTCAAAATAACCTACAAATTAGCCTTTAATCACAAATTAGTAAAACGTTATTTGAGGAATGATATGTTACGATAATAAATTTTGATGAATCTGTTATCTTTGACGAATGGTGAAAAATTCGCGATAATGGACATATGTGAGGTGAAACCGCATGAATCCAATGATTGAATTTTGTGTCAGCAATCTGGCTCACGGCTCTCAGGAAGCCCGGGCGATTTTGGAGAAGGACCCAAACCTGGATGTTCTCGAATACGGCTGCTTAAGCTACTGCGGGACATGCATGGAGTCGCTTTTCGCTCTTGTAAACGGAGAAGTCGTCATGGGTGAAACGCCTGCTGAGCTTGTTGAGAATATATATACATTTATTGAAGAAAATCCAATGTTTTGAAGAAAAGGGCCTGGACAGGCCCTTTTTTATTTTGTCGTACAAAAGAACTAAAAAATGTGTAGACATCAAAAAATATTATTGTTATCGTATAAAAGATATTTTTTTAAATAAAATTTAAGAGGTGTAGGTGTATTCATGAGTGTTCTGTGGGGACTGCTCGGCGCAGTTGCGATCATTGCTATCGCGTTTTTATTTTCAGAAAAGAAAAGCAATATTAAGATAAGAACCGTCATCATTGGTTTATGCACACAGGTGGCGTTTGGATACATCGTGTTGAAATGGGAAGCGGGACGCGCTGTTTTTTTATGGTTTTCAAGCCGTGTACAGCTTCTGATTGATTATGCGAATGAAGGCATCAGTTTTATTTTTGGACCGCTTCTGAAAGTCGGTGACAGTCCGGCATTTGCATTAAGTGTACTGCCCGTTATCATTTTCTTCTCAGCACTGATCGCCGTTTTATATCATTTGAAAATCATGCAGCTCATTTTCCGTGTCATTGGCGGCGGATTGTCGAAGCTCCTTGGGACAAGCAAAACGGAATCTCTTGCAGCTGCTGCTAATATTTTTGTAGGACAATCTGAATCTCCGTTAGTGATCAGACCCCTTATTGCAGGGCTGACGCGCTCTGAATTGTTCACGATTATGACGAGCGGTCTATCGGCTGTTGCGGGTTCAACCTTGTTTGGGTACGCGCTTCTCGGTATTCCGATTGAATACTTGCTTGCGGCCAGCTTTATGGCTGCTCCCGCGGGTCTTGTCTTCGGTAAATTGATTATACCCGAAACGGAAAAGCCCCAAACCGTAAAAAGCGATTTCAAAATGGATGAAGGCGAAGGCGCAGCCAATGTCATTGACGCAGCTGCAAAGGGAGCGTCAACAGGCCTGCAAATTGCCTTAAACGTTGGAGCGATGCTGCTTGCGTTCGTTGCATTAATTGCCGTAGTAAACGGTATTCTTGGCGGAGTTTTCAGCTTATTCGGCTTAAAAGGCGTCACGTTAGAATCTATCCTCGGCTATGTGTTTTCTCCAATCGCCTTTTTGATTGGCGTGCCTTGGCATGAAGCGTTGCAGGCAGGAAGCTATATCGGCCAGAAATTGGTGCTGAATGAGTTTGTTGCTTATTCTAACTTCGGTCCGCACATCGGCGAGTTTTCTAAGAAAACCGCTACCATTATCAGTTTCGCATTATGCGGATTCGCCAATTTTTCATCAATTGCGATTATGCTCGGTACACTTGGCGGTTTAGCGCCGAGCCGCCGTTCAGATATCGCACGCCTAGGCTTGAAGGCTGTTCTAGCGGGAACATTAGCCAATCTGCTCAGCGCAGCCATTGCCGGCATGTTTATATAAACGATAAAAGCTCCTTGCGTCAGTGCAAGGAGCTTTTATGTATGAAAAACGGGGGATAATTGTATTGTGTCCGTTTATAATAGCTTTTATACTAAGTAAAAGAAAAAAAGTTGGAGGCACCTATGAACTCATTTCGATTTACCAAAATGCACGGCCTGGGAAACAGCTATATCTATGTGAATCAATTTGAAGAACAGCTGCCGGAAGAAAAACTGTCTGAGATTGCCGTTCAGGTTTCTTCTGTTTATACAGGGATCGGTTCTGACGGAATGATCCTGATATGCCCTTCAGATCAAGCGCCTGTCAAAATGCGGATTTTTAATAATGATGGGTCTGAAGGGAAAAATTGCGGCAACGGCCTGCGCTGCGTCGCAAAGTACGCATATGAGCATAAGCTGGTTGAGGAAACATCTTTTCTGATTGAAACCCTCTCCGGGCTTGTGAAAGCGGAGGTTCAAGTTGAAAACGGAAAAGTGAATGTGGTCACTGTCGATATGGGCGAACCGCGCCTGACAAAAGCCGAGCTTCCAATGCTTGGCGGCGGGGAAGAGCACACGATCAATGAAACGATGATGTTTGGTGAAGCCGAACTAACAGGCACTGCTGTTTCAATGGGAAATCCGCATATCGTTTTTCCGATCGCTGACATTGAACAGGCACCCCTGACGACATTGGGACCGGTGATTGAGAAAGATCCGAGATTTCCGGAAGGCATCAATGTGGAATTCGTCGAAACCGTGAATGAACATGAACTGCATTTCCGCGTCTGGGAACGGGGATCAGGCATTACTCAGGCATGCGGGACAGGAGCGTGTGCAGCGGCGGTCGCATCAGTGTTAAACGGCGTATCAAAACGAAATCAAGACATCACGGTGCATTTAGCAGGCGGAGACTTGGTGATTAACTGGAAGGATAACGGCCATGTGATGATGACAGGGCCGGCTGAGACCGTTTGTGAAGGTGTCTATTTTTTGTAAAACACCTTGTTTGAGAATTGAACCGATCATGTTTATAATAAAAGACAACATCCGGTTTTTAAAAGGAGGTTCACAAAGATGAGCAACCCGGTAACAATAACAGAAGCAGCAGCTTTGCATATAAAAGATATGATGAAAGAGCATGAAGAAGAAAACGCGTTTCTGCGTGTCGGCGTCAAAGGCGGCGGCTGCAGCGGCCTTTCTTACGGCATGGGCTTTGAGCATGAAAAGGGCGAAAAAGACAGTATGTTTGATCAGCATGGCATCACGGTTCTTGTTGACAAAGAAAGCCTTGATATCATGAACGGCACCGTGATTGACTATAAACAATCCATGCTCGGCGGCGGCTTCACCATCGACAATCCAAACGCCATCGCCTCATGCGGTTGCGGTTCTTCTTTTAGAACAGCAACGAATGCAGGTAAGCCTGAAGAGTGCTAGGCGCTAAAGCCCGATATTTCGAGATATGAATCAATCATCTCACCAGTTTCGGAGGATTGCGTGATTGCGTCCCACGAGTAACCGTTAGATTGTTCATGACGCTTTTCTTAGTGATAAATCATCGTTAAGGGAGGCGTTTTTATTATGGCTTAAATAGACAAAATTCACTTTACGCAGCCTCCTTCATCTTCATTTATATTGTAAATGCAACAAAGTTGGGGTATATTTAACGTGCGGTATTTTTATTGCATTTACAACAAAAAAACGTTTGAGGAGTTGATGGTGAGGGAGATTCTTTGTGAAATTGGAGTGGCAGCAAGGGCCGTATCTGAACCTTGTCCGAATATGTACAAACCCAGGAATCTTTAAGAAAAGTTAGCCGAAAGGATAAAAGTAGATCGAATAAAAAACATTTTCCAACAGAGAAAGGAAAATGTATTTCCATTTATAAAAAGAAAAAGTATAGAAAAGGACTGGAAATTTAGAAAAACATGAGAAATTATTGATTATATAGAGGAGCGACATATTTAAATGACCATAAATATAAAAAAGTGCAGCCAAGAAGACTTAAAAATACTTCAAGAAATTAGTATTGAAACATTCAACGATACATTTAAAGACCAGAATTCACCTGAAAATATGAAAGCCTATTTGGAAAGTGCATTTAACGCTAAACAGTTGGAAAAGGAATTATCCAATACTTCTTCGCAGTTCTTTTTTGTTTATTTTAATCATGAAGTCGCTGGATATTTAAAGCTCAACACCGATGATGCTCAGTCTGAAGAAATGGGTAAAGAATCACTTGAAATAGAGAGGATTTATATAAAGAACAAATTTCAAAAACATGGGCTTGGCAAACATCTATTAAACAAAGCTATGGAAATTGCCTTGGAACGTAATAAAAAGAAAGTCTGGCTGGGTGTATGGGAAGAAAATGAAAATGCCATTGCTTTTTATAAGAAAATGGGGTTTGTTCAAATTGGAGCCCACTCTTTTTATATGGGGGATGAAGAACAAATAGACTATATCATGACCAAAACACTCCTATAACTTGTTGAAAAGGGGGATTAACATGTATATTCCAAAGTATTATAAGGTCACAAATGTTGATGAAATTGTTGATTTTGTTCAAAATAATTCTTTTGGCACGATTGTCACAATAAAACAAGGGAAACCAATTGCCACTCATTTGCCCTTAGGATTCAATAAAAAAGGTGATGATTGCTATATTACTGGGCATATGGCTTATGGAAATCCTCAGTGGAGAACATTTGCAGCATGTGAAGATGTGCTTGTGATGTTTCAGGGACCGCACGCTTATATTTCTTCTTCTTGGTATTCCCGCGAAAATGTTCCGACGTGGAATTATCAGGCTGTCCACATGTATGGTAAAGCAAGCATTTTAGAGAAAGATGAATTAATTGAAGAATTAACAATAATGTTGGAAAAATACGAAAAACATCGAGAAAATCCAGTTTTATGGGATAAACTTTCTCCAACTCTTTTAGAAAGTGAATTGAAAGGTATAGTTGGATTTAAGATTAAGGTAGGAGACATTCAGGCGGCATATAAATTAAGCCAGAACCGAGATGAAACGGATTATACGAACATCATTAAAGAATTACAAAATGAAGGAAATCTAAATTCAAAACAAATGGCAGAATTGATGGAAAAGAGATTCAAAAAGCAAATATAAACCCACTTTTATGAAACCCTCCGTATGCCAGTGGGCCTGAAGGTGCTAATAACAGTAAACGCCAAGTCAAGCGGCAAACCGCTGACTTGGCGTTTTTTTATGATTAATATTTATCCCCATTAAAAATGGAATTCTTCACAATCACATAATCCACATTTCGGATCGCATCAAGCTTTGTTCCGCCTGCATAAGAAATAGAAGATTGCAGATCCTGTTCCATTTCAATCAGCGTATCCTTAATTGAGCCTTTATGCGCCACGTGCATTTTTTTGCCTTCTACATTTTTCTTTTCGCCTTTTTGGAATTCAGAGGCTGAGCCGAAGTACTCTTTGTAGAGCTTTCCGTCTTTTTCGATCGTTTGGCCTGGTGATTCTTCGTGTCCGGCGAATAGTGAACCGATCATGACCATCGTTGCGCCAAATCTGATTGATTTTGCGATGTCGCCATGTGTACGGATGCCGCCATCCGCGATAATCGGTTTGCTGGCTGCTTTGGCACACCAGCGTAGCGCCGCTAATTGCCAGCCGCCAGTGCCGAAGCCGGTTTTGATTTTCGTAATACATACTTTTCCCGGTCCGATGCCGACTTTAGTGGCATCCGCTCCCGCATTTTCAAGTTCTCTGACAGCTTCCGGCGTTCCGACATTGCCAGCAATAACAAAGCTGTCCGGCAAATGTTTTTTTAGGTGCTGGATCATTTCAATGACAGCATTTGAGTGCCCGTGAGCAATGTCAATAGTCACGTATTCAGGAGCCAGATTTTCTTTTGCCAGCTGGAGGACAAATTCATACTCCTCATCTTTGACGCCCACGCTGATAGAAGAGAATAATCCGCGTGCGTTCATATCTTTAATAAAATCAATCCGTTTTTCAGGTTCAAATCGGTGCATCACATAAAAGTAGCCATTTTCGGCTAATGAAATCGCTAGTTTTTCATCTATAATCGTCTGCATATTGGCAGGGACGACGGGTAATTTAAATGTACGTCCGCCTAAACGTACGGATGTATCACATTCTGAACGGCTATTTACAATGCATTTTGCAGGAATTAGCTGAATATCTTCGTAATCAAATACGTTTTCCATGGTTTTCACTCCTAAAAACGAATATTTAAAATGATATTATATGAAATGTTCGCCTTCTATAATGTACTCTGTTTTATTTAGGATGTCAAACGTTTTTATTTGCTGGCACGTATGTACAAGTGCCGAAGCTTGTCATGTTCAGTGAGTTTGGGTATCATAGTCTTAACGAAAAGTCTTAGAGAGCGGATCAAAACGCGAATGATATACGTTCAGCAAAGCTTGGTCGTTCAGCACCAGGCTTTCTTTATGACATGGACATGTGAAAGGAGCGAATGAGATGACGCAAAACGAAGAAAAAACACCGAAATCCCAAAAGATCCAAGACCGCATTATTATGGCAATGATCTGGATCGTCGCAGCCCTTGTGATTGCGCTGGTTCTTGGAACTGCGATGAATTATATAAATATCTTCAAATAAAAAAAGGAGCTGTGTCGTTGACACAAACTCCTTTTTTTATTATTTATTTTCAAAAAGACTTGTTGAGTGAAGAGGCTGTACGCGGGCTTTCGGATCCATGTAAGCTTTGGCGTTGTTCACTGCTGTCGGCGCCTCGCCGAAGCCGCTGGCAATCAGGTTGACTTTTCCTTCATATGTGCAAATGTCACCTGCTGCAAAGAAGCCTTCGATGTTTGTTTCCATTGTTGATTTCACGACAATGGAATTTTTCTCGATGTCCAGACCCCAGTTTTTGATCGGTCCAAGAGATGAAACGAAACCGTAGTTGACGATTAAGTCATCGATTTCTAAAATCTCTTTTCGATCGCCTTTCACTTCTTCAAGCACAAGCTGTTCAATTTTGCCTTCCCCGATCAGCTCCGCAGGGACGAATGGTGTCAGGACATTAACCTTCGACGCATGAAGGTTTTCCACACTGTGCTCGTGCGCGCGGAATTTATCGCGGCGGTGAATGATGGATACTTCTTTTGCGATTGGTTCAAGCATAAGCGCCCAGTCAACTGCTGAATCTCCACCGCCAAGGATCGCAACGCGTCTGCCGGCGAATTTTTGCAAATCGTCAACGAAGTAGTGAAGGTTTTTGCCTTCATACTGCTCGGCATTTTCAAGTTCCAGCTTTCTCGGTTTGAATGCGCCGTTTCCTGCAGTAATGATGACTGTTTTAGAGTAGTGGGTTTCTTCATTTGTCACGAGCTTAAACACGCCGTCCGCTTGTTTCTCAACAGATTCAACCGCTTGCTCCAGACAAATGGTTTGGTCGAATTTCGCCATTTGCTCTTTTAGGTTATTGATAAGTTCTTGTGCGCGGATTTTCGGGAAGCCCGCTACATCGTATATATATTTCTCAGGGTAAAGGGCGCTAAGCTGTCCGCCGAGCTGAGGCAGGCTTTCGATAATTTTGACGCTTGCCTGTCTCATGCCTCCGTAAAAAGCGGTGAATAAGCCGACCGGTCCCCCGCCTATAATTGTAATATCATAAACCTTTGTATCCTCTCGCATACGAAAATTGCCTCCTAAATGAAAATTGTTATTAATTATACCATATTGCCGTTTAAATTGACGAGTCAGCAGAAAAAATCCTAAGTGTATGGGGTGCGCATCCATTCTTGAAAATATTTCCGCCGGCCGATACGATGATAACCAAATGAATTGATCTTTTTCTGAATGTTTCTTGGGCCAGCCGGATAAATATGATAGTAGTGCTATGCGTGAGGACTTCACAAAAAACTTTTCAATATATTTCATAAAATCCCGCCAATAAGCTGAAGCTAACACAAATGATGATTTTATTATGCGTCTAACAAAAGCAAAAAAAGAGAAGGTGGATGTGATGGCATTGAATAAGCCCAAAATCGTGATTTTAGGTGCAGGATATGGCGGATTGATGACGGTAACTAGGCTGACAAAGTTTGTCGGGCCGAATGATGCTGATATTACGCTTGTGAATAAACACAATTATCATTATGAAACGACATGGATGCATGAAGCGAGCGCGGGTACGCTCCACCATGATCGCTGCCGTTATCAGATAAAAGATGTAATCAACCAGTCGCGGGTCAATTTTGTACAGGATACCGTAAAGGCAATCAAAATAGATGAGAAAAAAGTTGTGCTTGCGAATGGAGAGCTGCAGTACGATTATTTAGTCATCGGACTCGGCGCGGTGCCCGAAACGTTCGGCATTAAAGGATTGAAAGAATATGCGTTTCCGATTGCCAACATCAACACGTCGCGCCTGCTGAGGGAACATATTGAGCTGCAGTTTGCGACTTACAATACGGAAGCGGAAAAACGGCCGGACAGGTTAACCATTGTTGTAGGCGGAGCCGGATTTACGGGGATTGAATTTCTTGGCGAGCTGGCAGCCCGCGTGCCTGAGCTCTGCAAGGAGTATGACGTTGACAGAAGCCTCGTGCGCATTATTTGTGTGGAAGCGGCGCCGACCGTTTTGCCAGGATTTGATCCTGAGCTTGTCGATTATGCGGTTCATTATCTTGAGGAAAACGGAATTGAGTTTAAGATCGGAACGGCTGTGCAAGAATGTACACCGGAAGGAGTCAGAGTCGGCAAAAAAGATGAAGAACCAGAGCAGATCAAATCGCAAACCGTTGTATGGGCGGCAGGTGTCCGCGGCCATCCGATTGTGGAGGAAGCCGGTTTTGAAAATATGCGCGGCCGGGTCAAAGTGAATCCGGATCTTCGTGCACCCGGACATGACAACGTCTTTATACTCGGTGACAGCTCGCTGTTTATGAATGAGGATACAGAGCGCCCGTATCCGCCGACTGCGCAAATTGCGATGCAGCAGGGGATAACGGTTGCTAAAAACCTTGGCAGGCTCATTAAAGGCGGGGAGCTTGAGGAATTCAAGCCCGACATTAAAGGAACGGTGGCTTCTCTTGGCGAGCATAACGCGGTTGGAGTCGTTTATGGCAGAAAGCTGAAAGGCACGCCGGCTTCGTTTATGAAAAAAGTCATCGATAATCGCTCGCTGTTTTTGATCGGCGGACTCGGACTGACGCTGAAAAAGGGCAAGTTCAAGTTTTTCTAAAAACCCGCGGAAGCGGGTTTTCTTTATTGAAAAACGCCAAAATAAAAAGAGAACGAGAGGAAATCAAGTATGTTTCCGCTTACATCAAAAGATTTGTCACATGATCTGACTTTATTGTTGACAGCTTGATATGTTATATTATCAGAAAATTAAGAAAAAGGGTGATGATCAGATGAAAACTGCAACGACAACCGCTTCGCATACATGCCCATTTTGCTCAGGGAAAGGGTATTTTCAATTGATCCTCGGCGGTTCAGAGACTTGTCCGTCTTGCCAGGGGACAGGAAAAGACAGTCATTCTTTTTCCAGCCGTTGACTTTATTTCAGCCCCCGCGTTACACTAAAAACAACGCAGGGGGTGGGATAGGTTGATTAGTCTGCCAGTCGTAATCATCTCAATTGTTTTGTTTTTTGTCTTGTTTTTTGGAATCGGTTTCTTATTAAACATGCTGCTGAGAATGTCTTGGATTATGGCTGTGATTTATCCGATTGTATGCCTTTTCATTATCAGCAAGGAAAAGCTGATCAGCTATGTCCAGTCGCCGGGAGAATCCTTTGCCGGCCTGTTTCATCGTGTCGTATCATTAGCGGCTGCCGATGTGCTGATTTTGGCCAGCGGTTTGGCTGGCGCCATCGTGTCCGGTATAGCGATCAACATGCTCAGAAAAAGAGGATATCAAATGTTTTAAATGCCGCTTTCTTCTAAAGAAAGCTTTTTTTGTGCTTTCAGCTCATTCACCATTTTGAATATTGCTCTCTCCAATTGGGAACAATGATCCGGAGGAGAGGTGAATGATGTTGAATATGATCAGACGTTTGCTGATGACCTGTTTATTTCTGCTTGCATTTGGCACGACATTTTTATCAGTGTCAGGAATTGAAGCGAAGGACTTGTCAAAATGGGTGCAGGAACATCAAGAAAAGCACTTGAAGCATGCAGGACTGACATTAAAAGCATTGCAACAGAAAAAAACACAAACCATGTCAGCGGCCAAGGATAAAACAAAACCGTTAGAAGAAGCATTTGACTGGGACGAGTATCCGGTCCAAAGAGTAACCGCAACAGGCTACACAGCAGGAGCTGAATCGACGGGAAAGAAGCCCGGCGATCCATTATACGGGCTTACATATTCAGGTGTGAAAGTGAAACGGGATTTATACTCCACGGTTGCCGCTGATCCGTCCGTTTTCCCGATCGGCACGATTTTATTTATCCCGAACTACGGTCTCGGAGTTGTGGCCGACACGGGATCAGCGATTAAGGGAAACCGCCTTGATCTGTACTTTGAAACCGTCAAAGATGTGTACAATGAATGGGGCAAAAAAAGCCTTGATGTATATGTGATTAAAAAGGGGACGGGAAAGGTCACCGAGGATGAGCTTGAGAAGCTCAATGAAACAAAGTCTTTGCAAGTGTTCAGAAATCAATATAAAACTGTGAAAGAATAAAACGCTCCAGCAACTGCTGGAGCGTTTTTTACATGAAAAAGTAAGCGAGTATCAATGTCAGTAAAATACCTGTTAAGCCTCCGAAAAAGACCTCGATCGGCTGATGTCCGAGAAGCTCCTTCAGCTTTTTTTGCTTTTCTTTATCTTTGGCCTTCGGGAAGTCCTTTGCTTCATGTACGAAGCGGTTAAAATCAACGACAAGCTTATTGATGACTGTTGCCTGCTCACCGGCGTGACGTCTGACGCCAGTTGCGTCAAACATGGTAATGACGGCAAAAATGGCAGAAACCGCAAAGAGTGAGGAGCCTAATCCATGCTCCAAGGCTACGCCCGTAGAAAGCGCAGTGACCGCTGCGGAGTGAGAGCTCGGCATGCCGCCTGTGCTTGTGACCAGCGACCAGTCCAGTTTTCTGGACACGATAAACTGTATGGGCACTTTGATGACCTGAGCAAAAATAATCGCGGCCAGGCTTGATAATAAAGGAAAATTCGTTAAAAGTTCCATCGGCGACATCCTTTCTATTTAAAAAATCCTTCGTGTTTCAAAAGAAAAAAGCAAGTCTTAGACTGTTGTTTGATAAAATAAGTGTAATGGAAAGAATGTTTTTCCTATTATACCATTGTTCATTACAAATACCCATTACGTTAGGAGTGTAAGCCTTATGTTTTATGCGGTTCAGCAATTAGAGCATACAGAAACCCTTGTGGTCGGGCTTTTTCAAAAAAGCCAGCTGACAGGCAAAGCATTGGAAATTGATGAAATGCTGGAAGGCCATCTGACACAGCTTTTGAAAGATGGTGATGTCTCTTCGAAACCGAATCAAGTATCAAAAGTATTCCCTCCATCTTCTGCGGGTATGAAACGGATTTATTTCGTTGGTTTGGGAAGAGAATCAAATTATTCGTTTGAACAGGCGAAGGAACGGTTTGCCCATGTTTTTCAAGCCATTCATAAAGACCGAAAACAAGAAGCAGCTGTCCTGCTTGACACATTTATTGCGGAAGACGTGCCTCCAGCCGATGCCGCTCATGCTTTAGCTGAGAGCTGCCTGCTTGCTTCCTATGAGGTGCAGGATTATAAGCACAAATCAAATGAGCCGGACAAACAAATTGAAACCGTGTACGCCGTCACAGATGAAGATACACAGGAAGTGCAGGCGGGACTTCGCGTCGGCCAGGCATACGGGCAAGGGGCAAATTCGGCAAGAACGCTTGTGAATATGCCCGGAAATATGCTGACAGCGACTGACCTCGCTTCTTATGCAGAGGAGCTTGCGGCTAAATATGATTTTGAGTGTGAGATATTGGAGAAGTCAGAGATGGAAGAGCTCGGCATGGGCGGAATACTTGCGGTAAACCAAGGCTCTGCCGAACCGCCGAAAATGATTGTTTTGAAGTATCAGGGCAAAAAGGATTGGGAAGACGTCGTCGGACTTGTCGGAAAAGGAATTACCTTTGACACAGGCGGCTACTCCATTAAAACGAAATCTGGAATTGTCGGCATGAAATCTGATATGGGAGGAGCAGCTGCGGTTCTCGGTGCGATGGAAACGATCGGAGAGCTTCGTCCCGAGCAAAACGTGCTGGCTGTCATTCCGTCAACCGACAACATGATCTCCGGAGGGGCGATGAAGCCTGATGATGTGATCGTATCATTAAGCGGAAAAACAATTGAAATTCTCAATACGGATGCTGAAGGAAGGCTTGTGCTTGCTGATGGCATTACATACGCGAAACAGCATGGCGCCTCAGTTCTTGTTGATGTGGCTACGCTTACCGGCGGTGTCGTTGTGGCATTAGGAACAGAAACAACAGGAGCTATGACAAATGATCAAGGCTTTTATCAGCAGGTAGCTGATGCTGCGGAAGAGTGCGGCGAGGCGATCTGGCAGCTGCCGATAACAGAGAAGGATAAAAAACGCGTGAAAAGCAGCCAAATGGCGGATCTCAGCAATTCGCCGGGGCGCGAAGGACATGCGATTATGGCAGGAACGTTTCTTGGTGAATTTGCTGAAGCAACACCTTGGGTGCATCTTGATATTGCGGGCACTGCGACTTCCAATAAAGCAACCTGCTTCGGGCCGTCCGGGGCCACCGGTGTTATGGCCAGAACACTGGCCACACTGGCGGAACGATTTACATTGGAAGAAGATAAAAGCGAATAATGATAAATCCCTGCTGTAGTATGCGGCGGGGATTTTTTCTTCCAAAATCTTTAGTTGACTAAAGTGTATCAATTATGATACGATACGTTCGTACTTTATTTATCTACTACATTAGCAAACTAAAGGATTTTTTGGAGGGGTATCATGAATGCAGTCGTCATCGCGGTGCTGCTTATGCTTGTCTTAAGCCTGCTGCGTGTCAATATTGTTATCGCATTAATTATAGGCGCTCTGGCCGGCGGATTAACAGGCGGGCTCGGTCTTGGCGAAACGGTTAAAGCTTTTACGGACGGACTCGGCGGAAATGCCACCGTTGCAGTCAGCTATGCCATGCTTGGCGCGTTTGCTGCGGCTTTAACGAAAACGGGTCTACCGGACGCAATGGTGGAAGCCTCTGTTAAATTAATCGGAAATAAAGAAGATTCTCGCAAAAAAGCACTGTCTAAAGTTCTGATTGTGCTGATTATTTTAATTGTATCTTGTTTTTCGCAAAACGTGGTTCCGGTTCACATCGCATTTATTCCGGTGCTGATTCCGCCGCTTTTGAAAATCTTTAATGAACTTGAAATGGACCGCCGTCTGATTGCGTGTGTGATTACATTCGGTTTAACGGCGCCTTATATTTTGCTGCCGGTCGGTTTCGGCCAAATCTTTCAGGGGATGCTGAAGGACAATATGGCGGATGCCGGGTTAAACGTTCCGCTTGCTGACATACCATATGCAATGATCATCCCTGTTGCAGGTATGGTTGTCGGCCTTATTTTATCAGTGATCGTATTCCGTAAACCTAAACAATACGAAACAAAAGACATTTCAGGTGCAGAGGCATCGCCTTATACGAAAAAAAGCCTGGCTATCGCGGTGCTTGCCATCGTCGTGTCACTCGGCGTCCAGCTCTACTTATCTCAGACTTTGGGAGTAGAAGGGATGATTATGGGGGCGCTGGCAGGTCTGATTATTCTGTTTGTCAGCGGTGTGATGAAGCGTGATGAAGCGGACTCACTAATTACTGATGGAATGGTCCTAATGGCCTTTATCGGTTTCGTTATGCTCGTTGCAGCCGGATTTTCAAATGTATTGACGAAAACCGGAGATGTCGAGTCACTGGTCAAAACGTCAGCTGGTTTTATCGGACACAGTCAGTCATTGGGCGCATTGCTGATGCTCATTGTCGGCTTGTTAATTACAATGGGAATCGGCTCTTCTTTTGCGACGATTCCTGTTATCACAACCATCTTTGTGCCTCTATGTATGCAGCTCGGTTTCAGCCCGATGGCAACGATTGCGATTATCGGAGCGGCTGCTGCGCTTGGCGATGCAGGTTCACCTGCAAGCGATAGTACACTTGGACCGACTTCAGGTTTGAGTGCGGACGGCCAGCATCACCACATTTGGGATACTTGTGTGCCGACATTTATATTTTATAATATTCCGCTTGTTATCTTTGGCTGGATTGCAGCGCTTGTTTTATAGGAAAAAGGCTCCCCTTTACTGGGGAGCCTTTTCTCATTATGATAAAAAAACCGTCCAATAGAACGGTTTTTACGTGGACGATATGTGATTTCGGTTAAAGCCGGTTGCTTTATGAATAGAGCGGTAGATCGCAGGGGCGATAAACGCCAGAATCACAGCCAGCGCCGTGTCTTTTACCATAAACCAAGTCATAAATCCCCAAGCTGTACCATAGCTCACCGGCGTATGAATCCAGAGATTCAGTGCAAGATACATATAAGTAGTCCCGATGATATACATGATGGCCGTTCCGATAAGAGAAGCAATCAGAAACCGGATTTTGCTTGGCTTAATTTTGCGTTCTAAGAACCATCCAGCTGCAAATGCTGCCGGGATGTATGAGATAATAAACCCGCCGCTTTTTCCCGCAAACGGTGCGAAGCCTGCTGAAAATTGAGCAAAAACAGGCGCTCCGGCCAATCCGACAAGTGCATATACAATCATGGCAATACCTGCTCGTTTGCTGCCGAGAAGCAAGGCTGCCAAGAGACAGAAAAACGGCTGCATCGACAGCGGAATGCCTGCTACTTGTAAAAAGGGTGCTACTGATGTAATGTTGGCGCCGACAGCCATAAGTGCGGCGAACATGCCGATCAGCGCCATATCTGCCGCACGAAGTTTACGTTGTTTCATAGTTGTTCCCCCTTAGGTTTACATACACAATCATAGAGTAATAAAGTACAAATGGATTGTCAACATAAATTAGAATGAGGTTAACAAAAAGGAGGGTTCTATATGTATTTCGGAAAAACAAAACAATCTGACCAATCTGGGAGAGTGCCGCCAAATCAAAACGTCACAACCTCATTTCCTGTGCTTCATACGGGAAATGTCCCGTATTACAAAGATATGGCCAAATGGAATCTGCAAGTATACGGATTGGTTGACCATCCGATGCTGCTAAGCTTTGAAGATGTTAAAGCCTTTCCTCAGTACGAATCGAAAAATGACATCCATTGCGTCACTGGCTGGTCAAGGCTTGATAATGTGTGGCAAGGCGTGCGGGCACGTGATATAGCGGAAAAAGCGGGTGTAAAAAAAGAAGCGGGCTACGTCATTTTACATGCGGAAGAGGGCTGGACGACCAATCTGCCGCTTGATGATTTTTTGGCAGAAACCTCACTTCTTGCTTATGCACATCATGGCAAGCCTTTAACGCCTGAACACGGCTTCCCGCTGCGGGGCGTGTTTCCGCATCTGTATTTTTGGAAAAGTGCCAAGTGGCTGCGCGGCATCCAATTTACGAAAGAAAATCACCCCGGCTTTTGGGAGCAGAACGGCTATCACATGAGAGGCGATCCTTGGCAAAATCAAAGATTTACATGGGATTAAGGTTCTATTTTAAGCAGGACCATCTGCATCTTTTGTAGGTTTTTATTTCCATATCGATAGTCTTCAGGTACCTTATTTGATGAAGGTGCCTTTTTTATTCGGGAAAAAGTTGACTTTCTCTGGAAGAAAACCTATTATTTGAGTTGTCTAGTTGATAGTGAAAATCATTATCATACATTGCGGTTTAGTTTAAGGAGAGGAATGTCGTACTGCATGAATGAGAATACAACAGACCGGGTGAAAGGCGGGACACAAAACGCATTTACCATTCCTGGTACAGAAGTGCGTATGTTGTCTTCACGGAATGAAAACCGTGCCTATCAAATTTTTATCTCGAAGCCGAGTACGCCTCCGCCGCCCGCTGGTTATCCGGTTATTTATCTGCTGGATGCCAATTCTGTCTTCGGAACGATGGCGGAAGCCGTTCGAATACAGGGGCGCCGTCCTGAAAAAACCGGGGTGATCCCTGCTGTGATCGTGGGCATTGGCTATGAGACGGCAGAGCCGTTCTCCTCAGCTCGCCATCGGGATTTTACTATGCCGACAGCTCAATCGAATCTTCCTGTAAGGCCCGACGGCAAAGAATGGCCGGAGCATGGCGGAGCAGAGGGCTTTTTCAGATTTATTGAGGAGGATCTAAAACCGGAGATAGAACGAGATTACCAGATTGACAGAAACAGACAAACGATCTTTGGGCACTCGCTTGGCGGGCTGTTCGTGCTGCAGGTGCTGTTAACGAAGCCGGATGCGTTTCAAACGTATGTCGCGGGAAGTCCGTCGATTCATTGGAATAAACCATTTATTCTCGAGAAAGCGGACCATTTCGCCTCCCGCTTCAAGAAAAACAATCAGTCTATCAATGTCCTGCTTGCAGCAGGAGAATTGGAGCAGCATCATAAAAGCCGGATGAACGATAATGCGAGGGAGCTTTACGAGAGGCTGGCCGTTTTATCTGAACAAGGCATACGGGCAGAGTTTTGCGAGTTTTCAGGAGAAGGACATATTTCGGTTCTTCCTGTTTTGGTCAGCCGGGCGCTGCGTTTTGCGCTTCACCCTGACGGACCGCATATTTCAATGGGCTGAGACATTCTCAGCCTTGGTTCTAAAAACGTCACTGAAATTATATTTGACTGTCACATGACATTTGGATATGATTATTTTTATAATTGATAATGATAATCATTATCAATTGATTGCGCTTTTTCTTTTCGAGGCGCAGCAGTCTTTTTCGCTGGATGTCCGTTCGGCATCTGAGTGAAGAAAGGAATTGATGATATGAATGCAATGGGTATAAAGGGCAAAATTGCTTTTATAACAGGAGCTGCCCAAGGAATAGGTGAAGCTGTTGCGCGGACGCTTGCCAGTCAAGGCGCACACATTGCGGCAGTTGATTATAATCCTGAAAAGCTGGAAAAGGTTGTGAGCAGCCTCAAAGCGGAAGGCTGCCATGCGGAAGCCTTTCCCGCGGATGTAAGAGACAGCGCAGCGATTGACGAGATCACGGCGCGCATCGAACGTGAAATGGGGCCGATCGATATTTTGGTGAATGTAGCGGGTGTCCTTCGCCCGGGACTGATCCATTCACTCAGCGATGAGGAATGGGAAGCTACGTTCTCAGTGAATTCGACCGGCGTTTTTAACGCCTCGCGTTCAGTCAGCAAATATATGATGGACCGGAGATCGGGTTCGATTGTAACGGTCGGATCGAATGCTGCGGGGGTGCCAAGGACATCTATGGCGGCATATGCCTCTTCAAAGGCAGCGGCAGTGATGTTTACGAAATGCCTTGGCCTTGAGCTTGCAGAATATAATATCCGCTGCAATATTGTATCTCCCGGATCAACGGAAACAGACATGCAGTGGTCATTATGGGCCGATGAAAATGGAGCGGAGCAAGTCATAAAAGGATCACTTGAGACATTTAAAACAGGGATCCCGCTCAAAAAACTGGCTCAGCCTTCAGATATTGCAAATGCCGTGCTCTTTTTGGTTTCTGGCCAGGCAGGGCATATTACGATGCATAATTTATGCGTAGATGGCGGCGCGACCTTAGGCGTGTAACTCAATTTAAAGGAGGTTCATGAGAATGTCGGAACAAAACGTTATATCACAAACAAAGGCGGAGCAATTGCTTTATGAGTATGAGCCGGGTGCTTTTTTCTTAGCTTCTCCTCATCGTGTACTGTTAGCGAAAGGAATTAGTGAAATCGTACCGGAGGCAGACGGGCAAAACCAAATAGAAACCCTTTCCGGCCGTATTGCAGAGACGCTGAAGCAAGCAAAGCAATCGGGGCAAAGCCGTCCGCTTGTTGTCGGTGCCGTTCCTTTTGATCCTGTAAAAGCAGCTCGGCTCGTTGTTCCTGAAGAAGTGCGCTGGTCAGGACCGCTTCAATTTGATCATGCGGAGAAGGAACAGCAGTCTGAGCATACATACCACTTAGAGCCTGTTCCTGCACCAGAGGATTATAAAAATGGTGTGGAACAAGGACTGGCACGCATTGCCGATGGGACACTCAGCAAGATCGTCCTGTCCAGATCGCTGCATTTGACATCGTCTGAACCGATTCAGACGGATGAACTGCTTCGCCATCTGGCGCAGCACAACGCGCACGGCTACACGTTTGCCGCGGACGTGTCCAGCGAAGCGGAAACGTCTTCCCGCCGAACATTGCTCGGTGCAAGTCCGGAGCTTCTCGTTTCAAGAATGGGAACTCAGGTCGTTTCCAATCCATTAGCCGGCTCAAGGCCTCGCAGTGATGATCCTGCTGAAGACCAGCGCCGGGCAAATGAATTGCTTTCTTCCGCAAAGGATCTCCATGAGCATGCGGTTGTGGCTGACGCGGTTGCCGCAGCGCTGCGGCCTTTCTGCCGGACGCTGGATGTTCCGGAAAAGCCTTCACTGATCAAAACGGAGACGATGTGGCATCTGTCCAGCGTGATTAAGGGAGAGCTTTCCGATCCGTCCGTGACCGCACTGGAATTGGCGGCGGCGCTCCACCCGACGCCGGCCGTCTGCGGAACACCGACTGATCTTGCAAGAGAAGCGATTCTCAGCATTGAACCGTTTGACCGCGGTTTCTTTACCGGCATGGTCGGCTGGTGTGACGATGCGGGTGACGGAGAATGGGTCGTGACGATTCGTTGCGCAGAGGCAGAAGAACGCTCACTCCGCCTGTATGCCGGAGCCGGTGTTGTTGCTGGATCAAAAGCTGAGGACGAGCTTCAGGAGACATCCGCGAAGTTTCGGACAATGCTGCGGGCAATGGGCGTGAATCACATATGATCAGAATGAATTGCTGGAGGGATACAACATGCTGAATGGATTTACTCCTTGGCCTGATGAGTTAGCTGAGATATATCGGAAGAACGGCTGCTGGGCCGGCGAGACGTTTGGAGATTTGTTAAGGGATCGGGCTGCCAAACATGGCGACCGCATCGCAATTACTTGCGGAAACACCCATTGGAGCTATCAAGAGCTTGACACGAGGGTTGATCGTCTGGCTGCCGGATTTCAGAAGCTCGGCATTAAACAGATGGATCGTGTCGTGGTGCAGCTGCCGAATATCGCAGAGTTTTTTGAAGTCATTTTCGCGCTTTTCCGTCTGGGGGCGCTCCCGGTCTTTGCACTGCCTTCTCATCGAAGCAGTGAAATTACATATTTTTGCGAATTTGCTGAAGCGGCTGCTTATATCATTCCCGACTCCTATTCCGGTTTTGACTACCGTTCACTCGCCAGACAGGTACAAAGCAAGCTACCGTCTTTGAAACACGTCATTGTCGCAGGTGAGGCAGAGGAATTTCTGTCCCTGGAGGATTTGCATACAGAACCTGTAAAACTCCCTGAAGTCAAATCTTCAGATGTGGCGTTCCTTCAGCTTTCTGGAGGAAGCACCGGCTTATCAAAACTGATTCCGCGGACGCACGATGACTACATTTACAGCCTGAAGCTGAGTGCGGAGGTTTGCTGGCTCGACCACAGTACGGTGTACTTGGCAGCATTGCCGATGGCGCATAATTATCCGCTGAGCTCGCCTGGGGTTCTCGGCGTATTATACGCCGGAGGAAGAGTGGTGTTATCTCCTTCTCCAAGTCCTGATGACGCATTTCCTTTGATTGAACGGGAAAAGGTCACGATAACCGCTCTTGTTCCGCCCCTTGCGATGGTATGGATGGACGCGGCCTCCTCACGCCATGACGATCTATCCAGCCTTCAAGTGCTGCAGGTCGGCGGCGCCAAGTTCAGTGCTGAAGCTGCGCGCAGGGTAAACGCTGTTTTCGGCTGCACGCTGCAGCAGGTGTTCGGAATGGCAGAGGGGCTCGTCAATTATACGAGACTGGATGACCCTGAAGATGTCATTGTCAACACCCAAGGAAAACCGATGTCCCCATATGATGAAGTACGTGTTTGGGATGATCAGGATCGTGACGTGAAACCTGGTGAAACAGGACATCTGCTGACACGTGGACCGTATACCATTCGGGGTTACTATAAGGCAGAAGAGCATAACGCTGCTTCATTTACTGAGGACGGTTTTTACCGCACGGGTGATATCGTCAGGCTGACATCAGACGGCTATATCGTCGTTGAAGGCCGGGCGAAGGATCAAATTAACCGCGGAGGAGAAAAAGTGGCGGCTGAAGAGGTGGAAAATCATCTGCTGGCGCATCCGGCTGTCCATGATGCCGCAATGGTCTCTATGCCTGACCAATTTCTTGGCGAAAGATCTTGTGTGTTCATTATTCCCCGGGATGAAGCCCCGAAAGCCGCAGAGCTCAAAGCGTTTTTGAGAGAGCGCGGACTGGCGGCATATAAAATCCCTGACCGGATTGAATTTGTCGAGTCCTTTCCGCAGACAGGGGTAGGAAAAGTCAGCAAAAAAGCTCTCCGTGAAGCCATTTCCGAGAAGCTTCTTGCAGGATCAAAAAAATAAAACAACAACTTGAGAGGAAGTGTTCAAATGGCTATACCTGCCATTCAGCCGTATCAAATGCCGACAGCGTCTGATATGCCGCAAAACAAAGTCACATGGGTGCCTGATCCAAATCGTGCGGTCCTATTAATACACGATATGCAAAACTATTTTGTCGATGCTTTCACAGCTGGAGCTTCTCCGGTAACAGAGCTTTCGGCAAATATACGCAAGCTGAAGGATCAATGTGCCCAGCTTGGAATACCTGTTGTCTATACTGCACAGCCTGGAAGTCAAAATCCGGCAGACCGGGCGCTGCTGACAGACTTTTGGGGTCCGGGATTAAACAGCGGCCCTTATGAGGAGAAAATTGTAACTGAGCTGGCACCGGAAGATGATGATCTCGTGCTGACAAAATGGAGATACAGCGCGTTTAAGAGAACGAATCTGCTTGAGATTATGCGCAAAGAGGGACGTGATCAGCTGATCATTTCCGGAATTTACGCCCATATCGGCTGTCTCGTTACAGCATGTGAAGCATTTATGGAGGATATCGAAGCATTTTTTGTAGGAGATGCAGTTGCTGATTTTTCATTAGAAAAACATCAAATGGCGCTGGATTATGCAGCTGGGCGCTGTGCGTTTACCGTAATGACTGACAGTCTTCTCGACCAGCTGAAGCAGGTGCCTGCTGCTACTCAGAAAACGTCAATGACTACTGGCAGAGAAGTGTTTACATGTGAGAGTATCCGTAAACAAATTGCTGAGCTTCTTCAAGAAACGCCTGAAGACATTACAGATCAAGAGGATTTGCTCGACCGGGGGCTTGATTCGGTAAGGATCATGACATTAGTAGAACAATGGCGCCGTGAAGGAGCCGAGGTAACATTCGTGGAACTGGCTGAACGCCCGACGATCGAAGAATGGCAGAAATTGCTTACAACCCGTAGCCAGCAAGTGCTGCCAAACGCGGATTATCTATAAAAGGAGGGTAAACAAACGGATGCCTGATACAAAAGACCTTCAATATTCTTTGACCGGAGCGCAAACCGGCATATGGTTTGCTCAGCAGCTTGATCCGGACAATCCAATCTACAATACAGCGGAATATATAGAAATCAATGGACCAATCAATATTGCTTTATTTGAAGAAGCTTTGCGGCATGTGATAAAGGAAGCGGAATCGCTGCATGTCCGCTTCGGTGAAAATATGGACGGGCCTTGGCAGATGATAAACCCGTCTCCGGATGTACAGTTGCACGTCATTGACGTCAGCTCTAAGCCTGATCCGGAAAAAACAGCATTAGACTGGATGAAAGCAGATTTGGCAAAGCCCGTCGATTTAGGATATGACCCTTTGTTCAATGAAGCTTTGTTTATAGCCGGGCCTGATCGTTTCTTTTGGTATCAGCGCATTCACCATATTGCGATCGACGGCTTCGGTTTTTCCCTGATTGCTCAGCGTGTGGCAAGTACGTATGCCGCGCTTGTGAAAGGACAATCAGCTAAAGATCGTTCCTTTGGGTCTCTTCAGGCCATTTTGGAAGAGGATACAGATTATCGCGCATCAGAGCAGTATGAGAAGGATCGTCAATTCTGGCTGGACCGTTTTGCTGATGGACCTGAGGTTGTAAGTTTGGCAGACCGGGCGCCAAGAACATCTAACAGTTTTCTTCGTCATACGGCGTATCTGCCTCTATCTGATGTAAACGCGTTAAAAGAAGCGGCGCGCTATTTCTCAGGAAGCTGGCATGAAGTCGTGATTGCGGTGTCAGCTGTTTATGTGCACCGAATGACCGGCTCTGAGGATGTTGTGCTCGGTCTGCCCATGATGGGACGGATAGGGTCCGCATCACTGAATGTACCGGCTATGGTGATGAACCTTCTCCCGCTTCGGCTGTCTGTAAGCTCTTCGATGAGCTTTTCAGAACTTATTCAGCAAATTTCCCGGGAAATCCGCAGTATTCGGCGACATCATAAGTATCGCCATGAAGAGCTTCGGCGCGATCTGAAATTGATAGGAGAAAACCATAGATTATTTGGCCCTCAAATCAATCTCATGCCGTTTGATTACGGTCTCGACTTTGCCGGAGCCCGGGGCACGACGCATAATCTTTCAGCCGGTCCTGTTGATGATCTATCAATCAATGTATATGACAGAACGGACGGCAGCGGGCTGCGAATTGATGTAGACGCGAATCCTGAGGTATACAGCGAGTCTGATATTAAGCTTCATCAGCAGCGTATTTTGCAGCTGCTGCAAATGGCTTCAGCAGGGGAGGACATGCTGATTGGGCAAATGGAGCTCCTATTGCCAGAGGAGAAAAAACAAGTCATTAGTGAATGGAATGAGACGGCAAAACCTGAGAACCTGCTCAGCCTTCAGGACATGTTCGAGAAGCAGGCAGTTCTTACGCCAGAACGTATCGCTCTCATATGTGATGATGTTCAAGTAAACTATCAAGAGCTGAATGAAGAGGCAAACCGCCTCGCGCATCTGTTGATCGAAAAAGGCCTTGGTCCGGAGCAGTTTGTCGCTTTGGCGCTGCCGCGTTCTCCAGAGATGGTAGCTTCGATGCTTGCTGTACTGAAGACTGGTGCGGCGTATCTTCCGTTAGATCCGGAGTTTCCGGCCGACCGAATTTCCTACATGCTGGAGGATGCAAACCCATCATGCATCATAACGACTGAGGAAATAGCAGCCCGTCTGCCTGATGACCTGTCTGTTCCGCAGCTTGTGCTTGACCAGGCTGTTACACAGGAGGTTGTAAAACGCTATTCGCCTGACAATCCGAATGTATCGGTTTCTCTTGCCCATCCTGCGTACATCATCTATACCTCAGGATCAACAGGAAGACCGAAGGGTGTCGTTGTTACACTTAAAAGCTTAAGCAATTTCCTGCTGTCCATGCAGGAGGCATTTTCTCTAGGAGAAGAAGACAGGCTGTTGGCTGTGACGACTGTCGCTTTTGATATTTCAGCATTGGAGTTATATCTTCCGCTTATCAGCGGGGCGCAAATCGTGATCGCAAAGAAAGAAACGATCCGTGAGCCACAGGCATTAGCTCAAATGATTGAATATTTCGATATCAATATCATGCAGGCGACACCGACACTGTGGCATGCCTTGGTGACAAATGAACCTGAGAAACTTCGGGGGCTTAGAGTGCTTGTCGGAGGCGAGGCGCTGCCGAGCGGTCTTTTACAGGCGCTTCATGAGCTTCATTGTCCAGTCACGAATTTATACGGTCCGACTGAAACAACGATTTGGTCTGCAGCAGCTTTTCTTGAAGAAGGACTGAAGGGCGTTCCGCCAATTGGCAAACCGATTTGGAATACGCAGGTGTATGTGCTTGATAACGGTTTGCAGCCGGTGCCGCCGGGAGTTGTCGGTGAGCTTTATATTGCAGGAACCGGCTTGGCTAGAGGTTATTTCCGCCGCCCTGATTTAACGGCTGAGCGTTTTGTTGCAGATCCATACGGACCGCCGGGGGCTCGGATGTATCGGACCGGAGATCAGGCCCGCTGGCGCGCTGATGGGTCTTTGGATTATATCGGGCGGGCGGATCATCAGATCAAAATTCGCGGATTCCGAATTGAACTTGGAGAAATTGATGCCGTGCTTGCCAAGCATCCGGACATCGAACAGGCCGCGGTTGTCGTTCGGGAAGATCAGCCGGGAGACAAAAGATTGGTGGCATATGTAGTCGCTGCTTCAGCTATTGATACTGCCGAGCTTCGCCGTTATGTGGGTGCCAGTCTTCCTGATTATATGGTGCCGGCGGCATTTGTAGAGATGGACGAACTGCCATTGACACCTAATGGCAAGCTCGATCGGAAAGCATTGCCGGCGCCTGATTTAAGCACATCTGTCAGCGATAGGGGACCGCGAACTCCTCAGGAAGAGATATTGTGTGACTTGTTTGCCGAGGTTCTCGGTTTGGCACGGGTCGGCATCGATGACAGTTTCTTCGAGCTGGGCGGTCACTCTCTTCTTGCAGCCCGTCTGATGAGCCGCATTCGCGAGGTAATGGGAGCCGAACTTGGTATTGCCAAGCTCTTTGACGAACCGACAGTAGCCGGACTCGCTGCCCATCTTGATCAGGCGCAGAGTGCACGTCCCGCATTGCAGAGAGCTGAGCGGCCTGAAAGAATTCCGCTTTCTTTTGCTCAGCGCCGGCTATGGTTCCTCCATTGTCTTGAAGGGCCGAGCCCTACTTATAATATACCGGTTGCTGTCCGTCTGTCGGGTGAACTGGACCAAGGAGTGCTGCAAGCTGCACTATATGATCTCGTCTGCCGCCATGAAAGCCTTCGGACGATCTTCCCTGAATCACAGGGGACATCCTATCAGCATATTTTAGACGCTGATCAAGCAAGGCCTGATTTACATGTTACTGAGATTACTGAGAAGGAGCTTTCTGAGCGGTTTGCTGAAGCCGTGCGTTACAGCTTTGATCTTGCAGCTGAACCTGCTTTTCGTGCAGAGCTATTTGTCATCGGGCCTGACGAGTACGTGCTTCTTCTCCTCGTGCATCATATTGTCGGGGACGGCTGGTCCTTAACGCCGCTGACCCGTGACCTTGGGGCGGCTTATGAGGCTCGCTGTCACGGAAAAGCTCCCGAATGGGCGCCCCTTGCTGTGCAGTATGCAGACTATGCGCTTTGGCAGCAAGAACTGCTTGGGAGCGGGGATGATCCAAATAGTTTGATTGCCGGACAGCTTGCTTTCTGGAAAGAAACCTTGAAGAATCTGCCTGATCAGCTTGAACTGCCAACCGATTATTCACGTCCGGCTGAGCCGAGTCATGATGGGGATACGATTCATTTCCGTATTGAGCCCGAGCTTCACAAGCGATTGCAGCAGCTGGCTCGCGCAAATAGGGTGAGCCTGTTTATGGTGCTTCAATCCGGTCTCGCCGCTTTATTGACAAGACTGGGAGCGGGCACTGACATTCCGATCGGCAGTCCGATCGCGGGTCGGAATGATGATGCGCTAGGCGATCTTGTGGGACTGTTTATCAATACATTGGTGCTCAGAACCGATACGTCTGGTGACCCAAGCTTCCGTGAGCTTCTTGACAGAGTGCGGGAAGTGAATCTGGCAGCCTATGAAAATCAAGATCTGCCGTTTGAGAGACTTGTAGAGGTGCTCAATCCGGCTCGCTCACGGGCGACGCATCCTTTATTCCAAATCATGCTTGCGTTCCAAAACACACCAGACGCTGAACTGCATCTTCCCGACATGGAAAGCAGCCTGCGGATCCACAGTGTCGGTTCTGCCAAGTTTGATTTGACGCTGGAAATCAGTGAAAACCGTCTTGCTGACGGGACACCAAACGGATTGGAAGGCCTGCTAGAATACAGCACTGATCTTTTCAAGCGGGAAACTGCTCAGGCTCTTGCTGACCGTCTGATACGCCTGCTGGAGGCTGCTGAGTCTGATCCTGACCAGCAAATCGGAAATCTGGACATTCTTGCACCGGAGGAGCGCAGCAACATGGCGACAGATTGGCAAAATGTTTCTGAAAAGATTCCGCACGCATGTTTGCCGGAGCAGTTTGAGAAGCAGGCTGCTTTAAGCCCTGATGCCATTGCTGTTGTTTACGAAGATCAGTCACTGAGCTATGCAGAGCTGAATGAAAGAGCAAATCGGCTTGCCCGAATGCTGATCAGCGAAGGCGTCGGTCCAGAGCAATTTGTGGCCTTGGCACTGCCTCGGTCATTGGAAATGGCTGTCGGGCTATTAGCGGTGCTGAAAGCCGGCGCGGCTTATCTGCCACTCGATCCGGACTATCCGGCTGACCGAATCGCTTTTATGCTGGAAGATGCGCAGCCTGCGTTTATCATGACGAACACAAAAGCTGCAGAGCACATTCCGCCAGCCGAAAACGTGCCGAAAATCGTGCTGGATGATCCAAAACTGTCAGAGAAACTAAACACATACCCTGCTGAGAATCCGAATAATGCGGATAGAATTCAGCCGCTTTCTCCTTTGAATACGGCGTATGTCATTTATACATCCGGTTCAACGGGTGTTCCAAAAGGTGTGATGATCCCTCACCAAAACGTAACACGTTTATTGGCAGCAACTGATCACTGGTTCCATTTCAGCTCAGACGATATTTGGACCATGTTCCATTCCTATGCGTTTGACTTTTCTGTGTGGGAGATTTGGGGTCCTCTGCTGCATGGCGGACGTCTTGTCATCGTGCCTCATCACGTCAGCAGATCGCCAGAAGCGTTTCTGCGCCTGCTGGTAAAAGAGGGTGTAACCGTTCTGAATCAGACACCGTCCGCTTTCTATCAGTTTATGCAGGCGGAACGGGAGCAGCCGGATCTCGGACAGGCGCTCAGCCTTCGCTGTGTCATTTTTGGCGGAGAAGCGCTTGAACTCAGCCGTCTAGAGGATTGGTATAACCGCCATCCTGAAAATAGACCGCAGCTGATCAATATGTATGGCATTACAGAAACGACGGTTCATGTGAGTTATATCGAATTAGACCGAAGCATTGCAGCTTTACGGGCAAACAGCTTGATCGGCTGCGGCATTCCGGATCTTGGCGTATATGTGCTGGATGAGCGCTTGCAGCCGGTCCCGCCGGGTGTTGCCGGAGAGCTGTATGTATCAGGAGCTGGGTTGGCACGAGGCTATTTAGGCCGGGCTGGATTAACAGCAGAACGCTTCATAGCTGATCCGTTCGGTCCTCCAGGCACTCGGATGTATCGCACTGGGGATGTGGCCCGCCTCCGAGCTGACGGCTCTCTAGACTATGTCGGCCGTGCCGATCACCAAGTGAAAATTCGGGGCTTCCGGATTGAACTGGGAGAAATTGAAGCCGCGCTCGTTCAGCATTCGCAGCTTGAAGATGCAGCAGTAATCGTGCGTGAGGATCAGCCGGGAGATAAACGTTTGGCAGCTTATGTCATACCTTCTTCAGAAGAAACGCTTGATACGGCGGAACTGCGCAAATATGCTGCTGAGAGACTGCCGGATTACATGGTGCCTTCTGCCTTTGTGATGATGAAAGAATTGCCGCTGACACCGAACGGAAAGCTTGACCGTAAAGCGCTGCCTGCTCCGGATTTCGCAGCGGCAGTAACAGGACGCGGACCAAGAACGCCGCAGGAAGAAATCCTCTGTGACCTGTTTATGGAGGTGCTTCACTTGCCGCGTGTCGGCATTGATGACCGTTTCTTTGATTTAGGCGGACATTCCTTGCTTGCTGTTCAGCTGATGAGCCGTATTCGTGAAGCGCTCGGCGTTGAACTCAGCATCGGCAACCTATTCGAAGCGCCGACTGTGGCCGGGCTTGCTGAAAGACTTGAGATGGGTTCAAGCCAAAGCGCACTCGACGTTCTGCTGCCGCTCCGAACAAGCGGAGACAAGCTTCCTTTATTCTGTGTACATCCGGCAGGCGGACTCAGCTGGTGCTATGCTGGTTTGATGACCAATTTAGGAACAGATTATCCGATCTACGGCTTGCAAGCACGCGGAATCGGACAGCGGGATGAGCTTCCAAAAACACTTGACGACATGGCTGCCGATTACATTGAACAAATCAGAACAATCCAGCCGAAAGGCCCGTATCATTTGCTAGGCTGGTCCCTAGGCGGGAATGTCGTTCAAGCGATGGCCACCCAGCTGCAACATCAAGGAGAAGAAGTATCCCTATTGGTGATGCTGGACGCCTATCCGAACCACTTCCTTCCTATAAAAGAGGCGCCGGATGATGAGGAAGCGCTTATTGCCCTTCTGGCGTTAGGCGGGTACGACCCGGACAGCTTAGGGGACAAACCGCTTGATTTTGAAACAGCGATCGAGATTCTTCGCCGTGACGGCAGCGCGCTTGCGAGCCTGGATGAATCGGTCATTTTAAATCTGAAGAATACGTATGTCAATTCTGTCGGCATTTTAGGCTCATATAAGCCGAAACCCTTCCGGGGAAATGTCTTGTTTTTCAGATCAACAATCATTCCTGAATGGTTTGATCCGATTGAACCTGATTCGTGGAAGCCTTACATTCACGGACAAATTGAACAAATCGACATCGACTGCCGTCATAAAGATCTTTGTCAGCCGGAACCGCTTGCTCTAATCGGCAAGGTTCTCGTAGTCAAACTGGAAGAGATGAATAAATAAGGGGGAAGCAATAGATGGCAAATCCTTTTGAAAATGCGGATGGCACATATTTGGTGCTGATCAATGAAGAGGGCCAGTATTCCCTATGGCCCGGTTTTATAGATGTGCCGAGCGGCTGGACAGTCGTTCATGAGCAAAAAGGGCGTGAAGCTTGTCTGGACTATATCCAAGCGCATTGGAGCGATATGAGGCCAAGCAGCTTAAAGCCTGTTGAAAATGTGTAATCGCATAAAAAAGAGACTGCTTGCTGCAGTCTCTTTTTCTATCTTATGCAGACGTTTGGGTATGATCACAGTCTCTGACCGGGTTCCCGTTTTCATCTGTACACCATGATTGGGATAAAAACGCTAAAAACACAGCGGCCCACTGATCGGCAAATTGAATCAGAATGCCTCCGTCATGCCAAGAGCCGTTGTCTTTTTTCCAGCGGGTATCCATTGCATTCCCTTGATTCATATGGATATTGTGCATGCCGTTGGTCGGAGTAAAACCGAATATTTTATCCGGAGCCTGTTCCGGCCCAAATTTTGAACCGAATATATAAACCGGCGCTTTCTCGTCTTTCGCTTTCTTCATATACGTTTCAATAAAATCATTTAAATCATTATCTGGCCCCGTGATTTCATGCGGCAAGGGCTTCATTTCCCGGGGGTCAAACAAATTGCCCCGCACATAATCCAGCGCCACTTCACGGTTTGCCTCATTGATCCTTGTATATCCATACGGCATGTTCGGAAGGATGGTAATCGAGCTTGAATCAAACTGATCGTCAGCCAAATACAATACTTCAGATTCCTCAGAACTGGACATCACATTGATGGCGCACCTGTAATACGTATTCTCTTCACCGAGCACTTTGACTTGGAAATGAGGGCTGTCATCATCGGTTTCACGCTTCATGTCTAAGACAATGCCTTTTAACACGCCATATTGCTGAACAGCCATATGAATCCTCCTTTATGATCAACTTCATAGTTTTAGTTCGTGAAATGGTCTCTTTTTTCCTTTTAAAAGATAAAAAAAGCCTGCAGAAATCTTTCTGCAAGCTCAATGTGAATTAAGCACCTGCCACAGATGACTCATCCTGTAAAGCTTTCTCGGCAGGCACATACTCATATCCTAAATCCTTTGCCACAGCCTCATAGGTCACGTGTCCGTTTGCTGTGTTTAAACCAGCTCTCAGTGCCGCATTGTCTGTTAGCGCTTTTGCTGCCCCTTTGTTAGCGATTTGCAGCGCGTATGGAACAGTAACGTTAGTCAGGGCGATAGTTGATGTACGAGGGACAGCACCCGGCATGTTTGCTACAGCATAGTGGAGAACACCGTGTTTTTCATATGTCGGCTGATCATGGGTAGTAATATGGTCGACAGTTTCGACAATGCCGCCTTGATCGATCGCAACATCAACAATCACTGAACCTGGTTTCATTTGTTTTACCATTTCCTCAGTCACAAGAGTCGGAGCTTTAGCACCCGGAATTAATACCGCGCAAATGAGAAGATCCGCTTCTGCCACAGCATCTGCGATATTGACCGGATTAGAAATTAGCGTTTTAATCTGATGGCCGAAGATGTCATCAAGCTGGCGCAGGCGGTCTGCGTTTAAGTCGATGATGGTCACATCTGCACCGAGGCCGACAGCCATTTTGGCCGCGTTTGTGCCGACAACGCCTCCTCCGATAATCGTTACTTTTCCGCGGGAAACGCCAGGCACTCCGGTAAGCAGAATGCCTTTTCCGCCTTTAGGTTTCTCTAAGAATTGAGCTCCGATTTGCGCTGCCATTCTGCCTGCAACCTCGGACATTGGCGTCAGAAGCGGCAATGTCCGGCCGTCACTAACCGTTTCATAGGCGATGGCCGTAACCCCTTTATCCTTCAAGGCCTGTGCAAGCTCAGGCTCAGCTGCTAAATGAAGGTACGTAAACAGCACAAGTCCTTCGCGGAAGTAGCCATATTCTTCCGGCAGCGGTTCTTTGACCTTCATGACCATTTCGACGTCCCAGACCTGTTTTGGATCAGCAATGATTTCCGCTCCTGCTGATTCATAGGCTTCATTTTCAAATCCGCTTCCAAGGCCTGCGCCTGTTTCAACCAGTATCCGGTGGCCGTTTGAAACGAGCTGAGAAACGCCTCCAGGTGTTAGTGCGACGCGATTTTCATTGTTTTTTATTTCTTTAGGAACCCCTATGATCATATCTGTCTCCTCCTGTATCTGTGATGTTTTTAGTGTAGCTTGATTTTTTGGAAAATTCTTTGTTTGAATAGGAAAATAAAAAAACATGGATTTGTGAAATTTCACAAATCCATGTGCCGAAGCTTGATATCTAAATAGATGGTGAATTTTTGATTCACATTTTTTAAATCGATTTCAGCGATCTGGCTGATGCGCTTGAGACGGTAATTTAACGTATTAACGTGTATATTCAAAACCTTGGAAGCGGTATTCACGTTGCTGTCTGCTTCAATAAAACGCTCTAGCGTTTCTACCATATTAGACTGGTGATCGCGGTCATACTGTTCCAGTTTGGAAAGCGAATAATTAAAATATCCCGTCTGTTTCCGTTTTTCATCTAGGACATCCAAGTATTGATAAATGCCTAGCTCAGAAAAACTGAAAAGATGTTTTGTCTCTTCTGCGAACCGTTCCTTGGCTTTTAAGACGGATAATGCTTCCTGATAGGAGCGGGAGACAAAAGAAATAGTATTGTATATTCCGCCAAAAGCGATCGAAACGTCTTCTATTTTATAACGTTCCTTCAGCTGTTTTTGCGTACTGAAAGCAAACTGCTTTAAATCTTGAAAAGGGTGATCTGTTTTAGGAGCGGTTAAAATAATAAGTTCATTGGAATCTACTGTTGTCAGCAGAACGTGAACCTGCTGGGTTGTTTCCTGCAAATATTGCAGCTGCTGTTCGATTTTTTCAGTCAGCTCGCCGTTTATCCGGATGATCATAACGGAAAACTCAGAAGGGGCGACCATTCCAAGCTTGTGGAACCCATCCGCCATGTCTTGCTCCTGATAAATGTGTCCGGTCAGCATTTTCCAGAAAAACTCTTGGCTGCGTTCTTCATTTTTCGTTTTTCTGATTTGGAGTTTGAGAAGCTTGTTTCTCACTGCTTTAGCCGCCATTTGCAGTGTCATCAGATCATCGTCAGACAATGTTTTTTGGATCTCAAGCGCCCATATGAAGCCAAGCACTTGGTTGTTTTTCCAAATGGAAATTGCAACGCGATTGCTTAGTCCGACTTCATCTATTTGCTTTACTCTGATCGGCTGGTCTGTTTTTAAAAGAGCTGGAATCGTCCCGTCTTTCCACAACTTGTTAATGACCTTCTCCGGTACTCTTCTGCCAATGATTGTAGACGTTCGGGCAGGATCTGTACAGTCGCTGTGTGTGCTGTAGGCAAGCAGCTTGTGGTTGAAATCTTCTATAGTAATCGGGCAACGCAGAACGTCGCTGATATGATCAGCCACATCTTCAAGTCTGTCAAAACTGTATTTAAACGGATCATTCGGCATGGTCATAAATCTCCCTACTTTTCATGCTTGATTTCTCTTTGACATCTCATCCCCTTCCTTTTATTATGATTGTTGTTGTTTGTGAAAATCAACAACAAAGAGCGGAAGCCAAAAAAACAATTACATGGCATACTGAGAGAACGTCTTATATATGATTGGCGGTGCATCCGCCTCTTTGCAGTACAGTTGTATGCCTTATATGATACGAAAGCTTATCCTATTATTCTTCTAAGAAAGTCATCGGGGGCGAGACTGATTAAGGAAAGAAAAAACTGAACCTTTCAGAAATGGTGCTCTAGCATCAAATTTTCTGAAAGGTTTTTTTTGGGAGTTGGAGAATCATTTGGGTCTTTTGGATTATTCGGAGGATGAAGAGAAGATTGAGAAAATGAACCTACCTATTTAACAATTTATGTCATTTTTAAGCGATTCGGGGTAAACCATTGGACTCATTTTGTAAAATTAAAACATATTTGTTTGACTGTACCGAAAAACTGTTTTTATAATAATGACGTTCTAAAAATAAGTGAATTAGCCCATATTTAGGCTGATGGCACAGGAGGTAATGAGGAATATGGCAGGATTAATTCGTGTCACACCCGAAGAGCTAAGAGCGATGGCGAAGCAATACGGCGTTGAAAGCCAAGAAGTATTGAATCAGGTTGATCGTTTAAACCGAATGATCTCTGATTTGAAAAGCATGTGGGAAGGTGCTTCAAGCGAAGCGTTCGCAGATCAATACGAGCAGCTCAAACCTTCATTTATCAAAATGTCAGATTTGCTTCAAGATGTGAATCAGCAGCTTGATCAAACAGCAAATACACTTGAGTCTACTGACCAAGACATCGCAAATCAAATCCGCGGATAACAGTATGAAAGGGAAGGAGCGCCTGATTCACGAGAAGACGGCGCTCTTTCTATGTAAGGGTGATCCTAAAATGTATATTGATATTACAATAGATTTGAAACATTATAACGGCAGTGTCTTTGATCTCAGATTGTCAGATTACCACCCGGTGAAAAAAGTAATTGATATTGCTTGGCAGGCTCAAAGCGTAGCTATACCTCCGCGCGAAGGGCACTGGATCAGAGTGGTTAATAAGGATACGGTGTTTTCCGGAGAATGCAAGCTGTCTGATTGCGGCATTACAAACGGAGACCGGCTTGAAATATTATGAAAGGATCTGGTTGAATGTCGGGTAAACAAAAATCATATTTAGAAAACCAATTAGAAGCCGTTGCCGAGAAAACAGATGCCGGCTATACATTTACCTTTCAGCGGGAAAAAATAAAGCTTCTGGACGGTCTCGAAGCCAACGTGATCAAAGATGTAAATCCATTTTTTCATAAAGAGATCGATGTGACGGATGATGAAGTAATCATCACAATCCAACCTCCTCCCTCCTATAAAGCATTCCGCTTAATGAAAGCTAAAGATAAAAAAAGCAAATGGCAGTTCGCCTATCAGCTTGTTCAAGCTGTACAGCAGCACAATCTGTCGAGGCTGAATTTGATTGTCGCTCCTGAGAACATTGTATTCGATAAAGGCCTAACGCCTTATTTTCTCCATTATGGAGTAAAAGAAAGCATTCCTCCTTACGAGCGTGATGAGGAAAGAGTGTGGCGGGAGCTGAAAGCGGCAGCAGCTTTGGCAGTTGACGGCGCATTTGCATTTGAAGACTACCTGAAATTCAATGATACGCTGACGTTCTCCGCAGAGGCTAAGGCGATATTGGATGCGGCGACCTATGATGACCTGCTCGAGCTGATTCAAACCCATATCGATGAGCTCGAAGCCAAAGCGAAAACATACATACATATCCCGAGAAAAAAGTGGAACATCCAGCGATATATCGGCCTGGGGCTCATTGTTTTGCTGGTGCCGGCCCTTATTTATTCGATGTACGCTTTATTTTTCGCACAGCCAAAGCACCAGGCGATAGTGGACAGCAACCGCGCTTTCCTAAACAAGCAGTACAGTGAGGTTATCAGCACACTGTCTAAATACGATGCGGAAAGCCTGCCTGAATCGGTGCAGTATCAGCTGGCGACGTCTTATGTTGAGGTTGAAAATCTAGGGAGTGCAAAAACGAAAAATATTGAAAATAATTTAGTCACTCTGCAATCAGACCCTCAGCATTTCTTGTATTGGATTGATTATGGCCGAGGGAATTACAAAGAAGCTATCAGTATTGGCCGTAAACTTGAGTACAATGATTATATTTATTTTGGCCTTGCTAAATATAAACAGCAGCTTTTATCTGAAGACACAAATGATGAAGAAATACAAAAAGAACTTGATTCAGTAAATAGTGAGCTTGAAAAAGCAAAAAAGGAACATGAAGACAATCAAGGACAGTCTAATACTGACACGTCTTTAGTCGATACAGCCGAAGAACAAACAGACGAAGAAAAACAACAAGCTGAAGAGAAAGCGGCAGAAGAAAAAGCCGCAGCCGAGGAAAAAGCGAAAAAAGAAGAACAAGCGAAGAAAGAAAAAGAAACAGAAAAGAAAGATGAGAAAAAAGATGACAAATAACGTGATACATGAAGCGCAGGTCATCGCATGCTGCTATTCGGCCGTTAGGAGGTTCGCCATTTGAGTCTATTATGGGTTTTTTACCAAAATAACGTTCAAAAACTGAAACTGACTGACCTCCCGTCGTCCCATCCGGTGACCATAGGGCCTGATGTGAAGGATTCCGTTACGATCGGCACCATTCCGTTTGAAAGCGGAGCGATTTCCCTTCAAAGAAAGGAATCCGGCGGCCAATACGAAGTTTTCCTGGGAAATGATTGTCTCGGCACGATTGAGCCGGATACATCATTTTCTCTCCAAACGGATCAGCAGGATATACGCTTGATATTGACGGGCAGTGAGCCTCATAAATCCGTTTATTTTACGGGGAATCGGGATGAAATCATATGCTCTTCAGAAAAGACAAATGCAGATATTTATCTGAATCTGCAAGAGTTTGCTTTTGCAGAACAAAGCACGTTCTCTTTGCTTCTTGTCGGCGGAAGCTGGTCGGTTCGTCCTGAAAGCGGGACGATCTTCTTGAACGGAGAGAAGATCATCGACAATACACCGCTCCAGCCGGGGGATGAAATTTTCTGGAACTTTACGCAAATGAGAGTGACGGAACAAGACCTTTTAGAAATTGTTCATTTTGCCCCGTTTGAAACGGCATTAACAGAAACGGTCAAACCGAGCACAGAGATGCAGAAAAAATATCCGCAGTACAGAAGAACGCCGCGAATGGTGTACGACCTGCCGGATGACCGCGTTTCTTTCAGTTTCCCCTCTCAGGAGAGCGATCAAACCAATAGAGGGCTGTGGCTCGTCATTCTGCCTCCGCTTGTCATGCTGATCGTGATGGGCGTTGTCGCCATCATTCAGCCGCGCGGCATATTCATACTCGTTTCTCTGGCGATGTTTATGATGACCCTCATTACCTCGACGGTGCAATATTTCCGGGATAAAAACCAGCGGAAAAAACGTGAGGAAAAGCGGGAGCGCGTGTATAAGCTTTACCTAGACAATAAGCGGAAAGAGCTTCAGGCGCTAGCTGAAAAGCAAAAGCAGGTACTTGAATTTCACTTCCCTTCGTTTGAACAAATGAAATACTTAACTAGTGAAATCAGTGACCGGATCTGGGAAAAATCGCTTGAAAGCAAGGATTATCTCCAGCTGCGGTTGGGGACGGGAACAGTCCCTTCAAGCTATGAAATCAATATGAGTGGCGGGGACTTGGCCAATCGTGATATCGATGACCTTATGGAGAAATCCCAGCACATGCAGCGTGTCTATAAGGACATTCGCAATGCGCCGGTTACAGTTGATTTGGCGGAAGGTCCGATGGGGCTTGTCGGTAAATCGCAAATTGTGAAAAATGAGATTCACCAGCTGATCGGACAGCTGTCGTTCTTCAACAGCTATCACGATTTGCGTTTCGTTTTTATTTTTCATGAAGAAGAGTATAAAGACTGGGAGTGGATGAAGTGGCTGCCGCAATTTCAAATGCCCCATATTTATGCGAAAGGATTTATTTATAATGAGCAAACCCGAGATCAGCTCCTGTCTTCACTTTACGAATTGATCAGAGAGCGCGATCTCGAAGATGACAAAGAAAAACTGCAGTTCAAACCGCATTTTGTATTTGTCATTACGAATCAGCAGCTGATCTCAGAGCACGTCATTCTCGAATATTTAGAAGGACAGCATGAGCATCTGGGTATCTCTACAATTGTCGCTGCGGAAACAAAGGAAAGCTTGTCGGAAAACATTACGACTCTTGTCCGCTACATCAATGAGCATGAAGGCGACATTTTAATACAAAAGAAAAAAGCGGTAAGAATTCCGTTCCGCCTCGATTATCATCAGCGCGGGGACAACGAACGGTTTTCACGCACGCTGCGGACGCTGAATCACCAGGTCGGCATTACGAATTCCATTCCGGAAACGGTATCGTTCCTGGAGCTTTTTCATGCGAAGGAAGTAAAGGAAATCGGCATTCAGCAAAGATGGCTGACGAGTGAATCGGCGAAGTCACTGTCAGTGCCGATCGGCTATAAAGGAAAAGATGACATTGTGTATCTGAACCTTCACGAAAAAGCCCACGGTCCGCACGGGTTGCTTGCAGGGACAACGGGGTCAGGGAAAAGTGAATTTCTCCAGACCTACATTTTGTCACTTGCGGTGCATTTTCACCCGCATGAAGCGGCTTTCTTATTAATTGACTATAAGGGCGGAGGGATGGCACAGCCGTTTCGCAACATTCCTCATCTGCTCGGCACGATCACAAATATTGAAGGCAGCAAAAACTTCAGTATGCGTGCGCTTGCTTCCATTAAAAGTGAGCTGAAAAAAAGGCAACGCCTGTTTGACCAGTATCAAGTCAATCACATCAATGACTATACAAAGCTGTACAAGCAGGGGAAAGCAGAAGTGGCGATGCCTCATTTGTTCTTAATTTCTGATGAATTCGCCGAGCTGAAAAGCGAGGAGCCGGATTTTATCAGAGAGCTTGTAAGTGCCGCGCGTATCGGACGAAGCCTCGGCGTTCATTTGATTTTGGCGACACAGAAGCCGGGCGGCATCATTGACGACCAGATCTGGAGCAACTCGCGCTTTAAAGTAGCGCTGAAGGTTCAGGATGCCACCGACAGTAAAGAAATTTTGAAAAACAGCGATGCCGCAAACATTACCGTGACAGGACGCGGGTATTTGCAGGTCGGCAACAATGAAGTGTATGAGCTGTTTCAATCAGCCTGGAGCGGTGCGCCTTACTTAGAGGAAGTCTACGGAACAGAGGATGAAATCGCGATCGTCACGGATACGGGTCTGATCCCGCTTTCCGAAGTAGATACCGAAGATATCGCGAAAAAAGACGTTCAAACAGAAATCGAAGCAGTAGTTGACGAAATTGAACGCATCCAAGATGTAATGGGAATCGAGAAGCTGCCAAGCCCTTGGCTGCCGCCGCTTGCGGAACGTATCCCGCGCACTCTTTTTCCTTCAGAAGAAAAAGACCATTTCCACTTCGCGTATGTCGACGAACCTGATCTGCAAAGACAGGCGCCGATTGCTTATAAGATGATGGAAGACGGAAATATCGGCATATTTGGCTCTTCCGGATACGGAAAATCGATTGCAGCTGCAACGTTCCTGATGAGCTTTGCGGACGTATACACACCAGAAGAACTTCATGTCTATATCTTTGATTTCGGAAACGGAACGCTTCTGCCATTAGCGAAGCTGCCTCATACAGCGGACTACTTCCTGATGGACCAGTCAAGAAAAATTGAAAAGTTCATGATTCGAATCAAAGAAGAAATTGACCGCCGTAAACGTATGTTCAGGGAAAAAGAAATCAGCCACATCAAAATGTACAATGCGCTGAGCGAGGAAGAGCTTCCGTTCATTTTCATCACCATTGACAACTTTGACATCGTCAAGGATGAGATGCATGAGCTTGAATCGGAATTTGTCCAGCTTTCCAGAGACGGACAGAGCCTGGGCATCTACTTCATGCTGACAGCAACGCGTGTGAATGCGGTCCGCCAGTCATTGTTAAATAACCTGAAAACAAAGGTTGTCCATTATCTCATGGATCAATCTGAGGGATATTCCATTTACGGACGGCCGAAGTTCAATCTTGAACCGATTCCGGGGCGCGTCATCATTCAAAAGGAAGAGCTTTATTTCGCGCAAATGTTCCTGCCTGTTGACGCGGACGATGATATCAGCATGTTCAACGGACTGAAATCAGACGTTCAGCATCTTCAGGAGCGCTTTGCTTCAATGGACCTGCCGGCACCGATTCCGATGCTGCCTGAGAGCCTGTCGACAAGAGAATTTTCTCTCCGCTTCAAGCTGGAACGCAAGCCTTTATCTGTACCGATCGGGCTTCATGAAGAAACAGTCAGCCCAGTCTATTTTGATTTGGGCAAGCATAAGCACTGCCTGATTTTAGGCCAGACCCAGCGTGGGAAAACAAACGTCTTAAAAGTAATGCTTGAACATCTGATTGATGATGAAACCGAAATGATCGGCCTGTTTGATTCGATTGACCGCGGCTTGTCCCAATATGCGAAGGAATCAGACGTCTCATATTTGGAAACGAAAGAAGATATTGAGCAGTGGATCGAAGCAGCAGAAGATATTTTTAAAACAAGAGAAGCCATGTATGTAGAAGCCGTCCGCCAGGGAGATGCGCAAAATCTGCGATTCTCACAAGTGGTGCTGATGATTGACGGGATTACGAGATTCCAGCAGACGATTGATACGAGAATACAAGACCGTCTGGCAAACTTCATGAAATCATACGCGCATCTTGGCTTCAGCTTTATCCCGGGCGGAAACCACAGCGAATTCTCAAAAGGCTATGACTCCTTGACGACAGAGATGAAGCAAATTCGCCACGCGATTCTGCTGATGAAAAAATCTGAGCAAAATGTCATTCCTCTCCCGTACCAAAGACAGGAGCCTGAGATTCAGCCGGGCTTCGGATATGTTGTGGAAAACGGGAAGGAGCAAAAAGTTCAAATTCCTTTATGTTCTGCTGAAAGGGAGAGTGCTAGATGACAGAACAACGAAAAAGTTTGATCAAGTTAATATCCGCCGTCATCATCATTTTGCTGCTGCCGGTTTTGTTTTTCCGCTTTATCGGAGACGATCCGACGAAAAAAGCAGTCAATTCCACGCGGCAAATCGCGGTGGTGAATGAAGACACAGGCGTATTGAGTGATGAGGTGAAGTCTGATGAAGAGGACAAATCCGCCCATTTCGGCAAGGAAGTAGCGGCCGTTCTGGGTGAACGTCCCGATTATTCGTGGACGGTCGTAAACCGAAGCGCGGCCGAGACTGGTCTCGCGTCAAAGAAATACGATGCGATCGTCTACATTCCCTCAGATTTCTCAAAAAACATTTTGAGCTATGACAAAGATCATCCTCGAAAAGCAACGCTCGAATTCAGCATTCAAGATAACCTGAATGCGGTCAACAAAGAAAAAGTTCAGCGTGAGCTTGAGGATGCCCAAAAGACAATGAACAAAAAAATGTCGGCCTTATACTGGAACTTTGTTTCGCAAAAAGTGGACAACATCAGAGGAGAATTTGACAAAATTGTCAATAAAGAATCTGAATTCCAGAATGTCATGTACAACTTTTACAAACCAAGCTCTAATGATTTAGCAGGTGAAATCAAACAGCAAAAAGACTTAATCGATGAGCTGAAGAAATCAATGAATGAAGCGCAGGGCACGACAAAAGAAAAAGCTTCAACAGCGGAGGAAGCCAAAAACACGCTGAAAGATTTCATTGATACAGTTGAAAGATACAAAGAATATCAAGAAAATCAGAAAAAACTGCTTTTGGCAGCCCAGGATTCAACACAGCAGCAAATCCACACAGGTTTGGATGCCATCCAAGCTCAGCAAAAGGCGAATCAGTTCAGCGAACGCATGAGCGGACTGTCAACAGGGATCAGTCAAGTGAAAACACAGCTTGGGCAAACCAGCACAGTTCTGGCAGCCGCACAGCAAATCAGGGAAGGCCAGGTGCCTCAGCAGGAACTTGGCATGGCAAAAATCCAAAGTGATTTAATCGATCAATATCAGGCAACATCAAGGCAGGCTGCATTAAACCAAGTATACGGACTCCTTGTTGAGTCTCGCGCAGCGCTTACTGTTGCGAAAGGCGATCCGCAGCCTGATGGAGATGATGGTTCAGATGATGAAGATAAAGATCCGAAGGAAGAAGATCCTGAAGAACTGAAAATTGATCTGGAAAAACAGCGTGAAGAATTGAAAAATATCGCCGCTGATATTCAGGACATTTCAGACAATCTAAAGGAGCCTGAAAAAGAGGATCCGACACCGGAGGACCCGGGAACTGAAAAACCGGGAACAGACGAGCCGTCCACTGACAAGCCGGATAATCCAGATGACGGAGGCAGCACCAATCCCGATGATACACAGGGAGACACCGGAAACGATGATAACAGCAGTGACACCGGTAATAACGGACAAACGGACGGCAATACTCAGGATCAAGACCAGCAGCAGGGAACAGACGGTCAGGAGCAGAACGGAGATGCCTCTAATGGTGAGTCAGACAGCGGACAAACCGAAACAGGCACATCTGCTGAACAGACCGCTTCATCAGATTCTGCCCTTCAATTTATCCAGCTGGCAAATGAAGACGGAACAGGCGATTCAGGAGATACCGGAGGCGACGGCGGCACGACTCAGCCTGAGGACGAAGATCAAACAGGAAACGATGAAATTTCTGATATCGCAAAAGCAAAAGAACAGCTCAGCAAAGCGTCTGAGCGAATAAAGCAAATTGAAGAAGAGCTCAAAGAAAAAGAAACTGCCCATAATGAAGAGCTGAAAAAGAAATTAGAAGAACTAACAGAGCAAATGGATGGTCTTAATGATGAAATTGATGACTTGAAAGACCAAGTAAAGAAGCTAGAAGGTAAACTTGAAAATCTTGAAGCGAAACGGAAGAGGGAGTTCGAAGGGATTTACAGCGCGATTCGCGAGCTTGAAAATAAAGATCAGCTTCAATTCCCGGGAGAAATTAATACAGAAAGCATCTCCGCTTTAATGAGATACTATAAATATTTATCTGTTTATGACTCTGTATTATCCGGAACTATCGACAGCACTGCAAAAACCAATGCCATTGACGGTCAGCAAGGCAACGTCAAATCCATCCTGGCTCTCTCACCAGCAGAATCAGCCAGCTGGGAAGATCTCAAAAACAACATGATGCAAACCGATGAAGACATTAACAGCTTTATCGACGGCATGACCAAATTTGCGGACGAATACAGCGGTTTTATCCGTGACTCTCAAGCAGGTGTTCTCGATGAGCTGACGAAAATCTCTGAAAGTGCCGCAAAAGCGTCAGAACAGCTGGTAACGGGCGCAACACAGGAATCTGCGACGTTCAGTAACGATGGGCTGTCTGGCACAATGGCGCTGAGTGTCCAAGATACGGTCGGCCAGGAAGTGCTGCAAATGTCAGACATGATGGGTTCATTATCTGACCGCCAGTCAGGCATTATCGATTACACAACCAACATGCAGCAAAGCGTCAATGATGTACAGACGAAAGCTGACACCTTAAACAACAACTGGGGGAAAAATGTCGCCTCAACGAAACTCGTCCGCAATGACGTATACGGCATATTGGGAAATACATTAGTAGACGGGCAAAACAACGGCTATGTATATGATTACTTGGCGAATCCGCTTAAGATCAGCGGAGAGGTTCCGGAAGAAAAAACTCAAACGGTGCCGCCGGTTGTCATCCTTGTCATTGTGTTGATCAGCAGTCTGTTAATCGGCTATTTCAGCTCGTATTACCAAAACGCGCCGCTTCTCGTCAAAGGAGCGCTATTCGGAATTCTGAATATCCTTGTCGGATTGATGATCAGCTTGTTCGGTTTGAATATTTATTCATTGCCGGACGATCAAACGATTAAGTGGTCAGTGTTTACGATTCTACTGCTGGTCGCAAGCTCAGCCTTCATCCGTGCGGCATTCAGATTCGGATCGATCCCTGGATGGGTGGCTTCGGCAGCAATGATTCTATTCTACGTCGCACCGCTTATTGATTTGATTATGCCGAACTTTACATTTGAAGATCCGGTATCGAAAGTATATATCGACATCCAGTATGGTACTGGGCATTTGTTTGCAATGGGAATATCGGTTCTGCTGATCATTACGGTGATTGCCGCGGCTCTGCCGCTTATTATCCGGCTGATGGCAGAAAAAACAGCAGAAAGCGATGAAACGTATGAAGCGTAATCGCAGCATGGAAAAGGGGATCATGATTTGTATGCTCTCCTTTTCCCTTTTCATACCCTCTGCCGCCGCTGCCGAAACCGAAGAAAATACAGATGTCGCGCCAAACCAATATGAGAAAAAAGACATTGAAATCGATACGAATTATTTGCATGAAGATACCTACTATGAAGAAAAAACAGAACTGCCTGAAGAACAGAAGGATATCACCTTTGATAAGCCGGAGGATAAGGATGCAGAGCTGTTAAAAGATTTGTTTACATCAACAAATGCCGAGGAATCCAACACGATTGCGGCTCAATCGAAACAGCTTGGGATTACCTTTGCTGAAAAACCAATCACAAAGGCATCATCCACGGAAACAGAAGAAGAACAAGAAACATCTTCTCTGCTGCTTCCGATTATCTATGTCGTGCTGATCCTGCTCGGAATAGCAGGCATTGTGTTCCTCATCCCAAAAGTCACAGCACAGGAGAACAAAAAGGCATAGGCTCCCGTGCTTGTGTTGAGTAAAAGCGGTACGTACAATAGGAACGGAAGGAGGAGGTTTCCAATGGAACTTTATATCATTACCGGAGCGTCAAAAGGACTGGGTGAAGCCATCGCATTGCAGGCTTTAGAGAAGGGCCATGAAGTCCATGCTTTATCCAGGACAAAAGCTGATGTCTCACATGAAAAACTGACGCAGCATCAAATAGACCTCATCAATCTCGAAGAAGCTGAACAGCAATTTGAATCATTGCTTTCATCCATCAATCCAGATCGTTATTCAGGTATTACCCTGATCAATAACGCTGGAATGGTAACACCGATCAAACGCGCCGGCGAAGCGTCTCTTGATGAACTGCAGCGCCATTATCAGCTGAACCTGACAGCGCCCGTGCTTTTGAGTCAGCTGTTTACAAGACGGTTTGCTTCATACAGCGGCAAAAAAACGGTTGTCAACATTACGTCAGGCGCCGCCAAAAACCCATACAAGGGATGGAGCGCGTATTGCAGCTCAAAAGCAGGGCTTGACATGTTTACGAGGACTTTCGGATTTGAACAGGAGGATGAAGAACTGCCGGTGAACATGATTTCTTTCTCACCGGGTGTTATGGACACTGAGATGCAAGCCGTCATCCGTTCTTCATCGAAAAAGGATTTCCACGACATTGAACGATTCCGGAAATTAAATGAAACAGGAAGCCTTCGCAGTCCGGCCTTTATTGCCGATACGCTGCTTTCTTTATTAGAAACAGGCGCGGAAAACGGCCGCATTTATGATATAAAAGAGTTTTTGTAGAGCAGAGATTTTCTGCTCTTTTTTTATAAAAAGGCAACAGTCCGCGCACTTTGTTGAACAGCCGCATATACTGACTGAAACTCTGCTTTTAGGGTATAACAATGATGATAAGAAGATAAAATGATGTGACATAAGAATTGAGTTTCTCTGCAAATTATGTTAGGATTCTAAAAATATCTAAAGGAGGGGTTTCCATGAGAAAGGTTACATTAATGGATGTTTTCACCCATCCAATTGCACAAAAATATATGCAGCGCTCAGGCGTAGCACATGCGATTGCTTGCGCTTATCATGCATACAGGCTGTCTGTAAAGGCTGGCATCAACCCTGATTTAGCTGCAAAAGCGGCACTGCTGCATGACATCGGCCATTATGAATGGTATACGGACGGTGAGTGGGATTATGAGAAATACAAACGAAATGACATTCATGCCATCAAAGGGGCGGAACGGGCGCATAAGCTTCTGATTCGGCTTGGCGAGGAACCGAAAGCGGCAAAAGAAATTGCCCTTGCCATTTTGCTTCATACCGATTCCTATTTGCCTGAAGGTGAATTAGATAAAAACACGCTGCAGCAGATTGTCAAAAAAGCGGACGAACTTGATGAAGAGCCGGGCGGCCACCATCATTACCGTCAAATTGATCCTTCAACTGCACGTCAAAAAATAGAAAAGCTGGACCAATTAATCGACCAAGCCCAGGCATCCATGATAAAGCAAGTATAAATCCCGCTTTTTACACGGAACAGCGCCAGCTTTCTACGCTGTCTCCGCTTCATCACCATTTCCTTTACACCCGCTTCCAAACATATTCTCCTAAAATCCCCGCACCCCTCGTTTTATCAGGGAAGCCTGTGTCATTATCCATAATTGCGGCATAAGCTGAGATAAAACATAAAAAGGGGATTGAAGTATGGTCAACCAAGGTAGCCCGCAACTGGTCTCTTTAGTCGATCCTTATGTCTATCAGACCATTAAAAAGCTCATCGGCTCAAGGTTCGTTATACAGACAGTACGAGATACGGTCAGAGGCAGACTGATCGATGTAAACCCTGACCATATCACAATTGAAGGAGCCCGAAATGCTGTTTGTTTGATTAGAATCCAGCACATGATTTCCGTCACGCCAGATTACAGTGAGCGGGTTTAACAGTGCTTGCGCATGAAAAATAGGCGTACATCGGGACGTCCTATTTTTCAGTTAAGCGCTGCAAAAACGCACTGTAATACATCGATTCGTCAAGGTCAAAACCGGCAAATTCCTGGTAGCCGCCATCTGAAAAACAAAAAGTGACACCGTACACTGTATAGCTGGAACGGACTGAAGCCTGTTGACGAACACGAAAGTGATAGCTGTCTGCATCTTTTACATATGGCCGGGATTTCCCGGCAAACGGGGCACATAGCAGTGCTGCCTCACCCAAACATTCGAATCCGGCGATTTTGCCGTTTTGGCCGATATCCAGCAGGATACAATCATTGACTTTAAGCTCATCAGACCGTACATTCCTGCTCTCTTTCGGATGAAGAAGGTGGATATAAGTATGTCACAGCCTGCATCACCAACACTCCTTTCATCATATTAAGAGTTCTGATATGAGTTCATTTTTGTTACAATGATGGGGTATAAGTCCTTTTATCTGACACATAAAGAAAAACTAGGAGGAACAAAGCTTGTTGAAATCAAAAGTCCATTTTTGGACATTGCAGATTTTATTTGTTTTGCTGATTATTTACGTAGCAACAAAAGTTTCATTTGTATTTCAGCCGTTTATTGTTTTTATCTCGACACTGTTTTTCCCGATGCTGATTGCGGGAATTTTGTATTTCATTTTTAATCCGGTCGTCCGCCTGCTTGAGAAAAAAATTCCGCGGACATTATCCATTCTATTGATCTACTTACTCTTTATCGGTTTGCTTGCCTTCGTTTCAGCGTCGGTCGGACCTGTTATTACATCGCAGGTTACAGGGCTGTTTAACAATCTTCCTGATTATATAAAACAGATTCAGGCGCTGACAAAAGATTTGTCCCATTCCCAATGGTTTACCTGGATGATGAATCAGGATTATGTATCGATATCAAAAATTGAACAGTCGTTGACAAGCTTTCTCCAAAACCTGCCGCAAAATATCACGTCCAGTTTATCTGCGGTGTTTGGCGTCGTGACAAACATCACGCTTGTTATTATCACTGTTCCATTTATCCTTTTTTATATGCTGAAAGACGGACACCGCTTTCCGAACTTGGCAGTGAAAATTCTTCCGGCTTCATATCGGACAGAAGGCTTGAAGATTTTTAAAGATTTATCCGATACGCTTGCGGCTTATTTTCAGGGACAGCTGTTAATCTGTCTTTTTGTCGGAACAGCGTGTTTTATTGGCTACTTAATAGCCGGGCTGCCGTATGCCCTGATTCTTGGGATTGTCATGGCGATTACCAATATCATTCCTTATGTCGGGCCTTTTCTCGGTGCTGCGCCGGCTGTCATTGTCGGTTTTATGGATTCGCCGGCCAAAGCGCTGTTTGCGATTATTGTAGTTGTCGTCGTTCAGCAGCTTGACGGGAACCTGCTGTCACCTCTTGTGATTGGAAAGCGGCTGAATACGCACCCGCTTACAATTATTTTGCTGTTGATCGGAGCCGGAAGCTTCGGCGGAATTCTCGGCATGATTTTAGCGGTGCCGGTCTACGCGGTAGTGAAGGCATTCTTCCTGAATATTGTCCGCTTAATCAAACTGCGTCAGCGGTCACGCCTTGAAGAAAACACAAAAGCCCGCTGAATAGGCGGGCACCATTTGCGCCTCTTTGCATATGATGCTGTAAGTCAATGCGGAGGTGGGGAAATGCCTGCGATTGTAGGTCCGATTTATATTATGTCCATATCAGGTGATGCAGCGGCCAGCTTTGGAGATGTGTTTGCGATTTCGCCGAAAAGCGTTGATCACACCGGAGCGGGATCGGGTGCGTTTCAATTAGGTGATTATATAAAGATCAATAATGAACACAGTAAAACCATCCTCAAAGATGCCGATATCATTGATGAAACAGTGTCGTTTAACGGGTAACAGCCTTTTCGGAGAGGCTGTTGCTTTTTTTATTGTATAATATGGTTAGTCTTTGAATAGTGAGGTTATGTTATGAAAATCAGAAAAGCGAATATCCATACAGAAACCGGAATGATCACGGACGTGTATCTGCATGAAAACAGAAAAGAACTGCGCACGCTTGTAGCGGTTCCGCAGCTGGAGTGGAGCACGATCATTTCTTATGAAGAAGATAAAGCATCTCTGCCTGAACGGCTGGAAGCTTCTTTGCGCCGGCGTACAGAGGAAGGCCCGGCTGGTGAGCTGGCCAAAAAAATCATTCATTGGGTAACAGAAATGTAAACGGCCATTGAAAGTTTAGCTCCTGCCTGATCAGGTGATAATGAAGACAAACAAGACGGGAGGACGAGCTTTTGAGTGATGATAAAATGGATCTCTATTTGCAGCAAGGAATGTATGGGCCCTTGGAGACAAAGCCAGACGAGCGCCATTTGTTTTTAGGCTCATTAAGGGAAAGAGTCCTTTTGGCACTGACGAAAGGACAGGTGCTCAGAAGCAAACCGTATGAAGAAGCGGAACACGCACTCAAAAACAGCAAAAACATCACTCTTTTGATTAATGGAGAGCTTCAGTACCAGTCTTACTCTCCCTATATCCAAATGGCGAACCGGAACGGAGTGAACTTCAAGATCGTATCTGATCTTCAGTTTCATACGCCTTTAGGCCTTGTGATTGCGGCTGATATCGCTATGAATCGTGAATTGATATATGTTCAGGACGACATTTTTAACCGGTCAGTGCTGAAACCTTAAGAGACAAACGGATCGTTTGTCTTTTTGTTCATGGCAATTCACTTACAACTGGAGATAAGATATAATGTTCTCATACTGATGGCGGGGAGGCCGGCTATGAAAAAAGCACTTATTTGTATTGATTATACGAATGATTTTGTGGCGAGTGACGGAAAATTGACCTGCGGGGAGCCCGGCAGAATGATTGAAGAGGCGATCGTCAATTTGACCGAAGAATTCATCACAAACGGTGATTACGTCGTATTAGCAGTAGATTCTCATAATGAAGGGGATCAATATCACCCTGAAACCCGTCTTTTTCCTCCGCATAACATAAAAGGCACGGAAGGAAAAGATCTGTACGGAAAGCTTTTGCCTCTATATCAGAAACATGAACATGAACCAAATGTTTACTACATGGAAAAAACGAGATATTCTGCTTTTGCGGGTACTGATTTAGAGCTCAAACTCAGAGAGCGGCAGATTGGCGAGCTGCATCTTGCCGGCGTCTGCACAGATATTTGTGTGTTGCATACAGCGGTTGACGCATACAACAAAGGTTTCCGGATTGTTGTGCATAAACAGGCTGTTGCCAGCTTTAATCAGGAGGGGCACGCATGGGCTCTTTCCCATTTTGCAAACAGCATCGGAGCGCAAGTGGCAGAGTAAGGAAGGGGAAAAACAGTGTTAGAGTACGGATTTAAAGATGACAGCCTGTCATTACATACAGACCTTTATCAAATCAACATGGCAGAAACTTACTGGAGAGACGGCATTCATGAAAAGAAAGCGATTTTTGAGCTTTTTTTCAGAAGGCTTCCGTTTGAAAATGGCTATGCGGTATTTGCGGGCTTGGAAAAAGCCATCGAATACTTGGAAAATTTCAAGTTTACGGATAGCGACCTGAGTTATTTACAGGATGAGCTCGGGTATCATGAAGATTTTATTGAATATTTGCGCGGTTTATCTTTTACAGGTTCTCTTTACTCCATGAAAGAAGGAGAGCTCGTCTTTAACAATGAGCCGATTATGAGGGTGGAGGCCCCCTTGGTAGAAGCACAGCTGATTGAAACGGCTTTGCTCAACATTGTGAACTACCAAACATTAATCGCAACAAAGGCTGCCCGGATTAAAGGCGTCATCGGCGATGAAGTCGCACTTGAATTTGGAACAAGACGGGCGCATGAAATGGATGCGGCCATGTGGGGAGCGAGAGCAGCCTTAATCGGCGGCTTCAGCGCAACAAGCAATGTAAGAGCTGGAAAGCGCTTTAATATCCCGGTATCCGGCACGCATGCGCATGCGCTTGTGCAGGCTTACCGCGATGAATATACAGCTTTCAAAAAATACGCGGAAACGCATAAGGATTGCGTCTTCTTAGTCGACACGTATGACACGCTTCGTTCAGGCATGCCGAATGCGATTAAGGTTGCTAAGGAATTCGGAGACCGCATCAATTTCATTGGCATCCGCCTGGACAGCGGCGATTTGGCGTACCTGTCAAAAAAAGCCCGGAAAATGCTTGATGAAGCAGGGTTTACAGACGCGAAAGTCATTGCTTCAAGTGATTTGGATGAGCATACCATTATGAATTTAAAGGCTCAGGGAGCGCGCATTGATGTCTGGGGTGTCGGTACGAAGCTGATTACCGCCTATGACCAGCCGGCTCTCGGCGCAGTTTACAAGCTCGTTGCCATTGAAGAAGACGGGAAAATGGTCGACACGATTAAAATTTCGTCCAATCCTGAAAAAGTGACGACACCGGGCAGAAAGAAAGTATACCGCATTATCAATCAGTCCAATCATCATTCTGAAGGCGACTATATTGCGCTTTATGATGAGCAGGTGAATGATCAGAAGCGGCTCAGAATGTTCCACCCGGTTCATACATTCATCAGCAAATTTGTCACGAATTTTTATGCGAAGGATCTTCATGAGCTGATTTTTGAAAAGGGTATTCTTTGCTATCAAAACCCTGAGATCTCAGACATACAGCAGTATGTGCAGGATAACCTCAGCCTGCTGTGGGAGGAATATAAGAGAATCAGCAAGCCGGAGGAATATCCGGTTGATTTAAGCGAGGACTGCTGGAGTAATAAAATGCAGCGGATCCACGAAGTGAAAAGCAGACTTGATGAAGAGCTTGAAGAAGAATAAAGAAAACTGGCCATTCGTTCGCGAAGAGGCCAGTTTTTCTTTGTGAATATATTATTTTTCATGTTTAGACAATTTTCGTCAAATTATTTGATATACTTAGGGGTGAAAGCCGCGCGCATTGTAAGGGGGATAAACCAATGAGGGTGTTTGTTGCAAGACAGCCTATTTTTAATAGAAAAGAACAGGTTGTTGCTTATGAACTGCTGTATAGAGAGAGTGAAGAGAATGTGTATAGCGCTAAAGACGGCGATCAGGCAACAACAGATTTGGTGATCAACAGCTTTTTAAACATCGGTATTGAGAAGCTGACGGAAGGGAAACGCTGTTTTGTTAATTTTACGGAAAGCCTGATGTTCTCGAATCTTCCCACCTCCTTCAATCCGAAACAGCTTGTCATTGAAATCCTTGAAGATATACCGATCACGCCGGCCCTCATCTCAAGATGCAGAGAGCTGAAAAAAATGGGGTATATGCTGGCGCTTGATGATTTTTATGCCATAAATCCGCAAAACGAAGACTTACTGGAAAAGCTCATGAGCTATATTGATATATTGAAAATTGATTTTCTCAAAACAACACGAATGGAACGCAGAAAAATTTTGCAAACCTACGGCTGCAGCGGTTTGATTTTTTTAGCGGAAAAAGTAGAGACCCGAAAAGAATATAAACAGGCAGCCCAAGATGGATTTCAATTATTCCAGGGCTACTTTTTCAGCGAGCCGCGCATTATCAGCGGGCATGATCTGTCGACTCATTTCTATTCTTATTATGAACTGCTTAACGAATTGAGCAAAGAACAGCCTAACATAAAACGTGTGACAGAGTACATAGAGCGGGATTTATCACTGTCCTATCAAATCTTAAAATTTTTAAACTCATCCCACAGCCGACTGAGCCAGAAAATTGAAAGCATTCAACAGGCCATTATGCTGCTTGGCTTTAATGAAATCAAACGGTGGATATACATTCTTTCCTTTAAGGATTTAAGCAGAAAAGGGAATTCCAGCAAGCACGAAATCATTAAGATTTCTTTGATGAGAGCTAAGCTTTGTGAACTGCTGGCGAGAAAAACAGCCCGGCCGCAGCCTGCTTCTTATATGCTGATCGGAATGTTTTCTCTCATAGACACCCTGCTGCACAGAGAAATAGAGGATATTATTCAAGAATTGCCTTTAAAAGATGAAGTCGGGCAAGCGTTATTAGGCCATCAAAACGACTACTACCAAATGCTTGAGCTTGTGAAATTAATTGAAAGCAACAACTGGGACACCTGCACAGAATTAGGCAAAGAACTGGACAAAGAAGAAGCGTATGAATGTTATCTTGAGGCTCTGGAGTGGTGTCATAAGCTTATGGACGCAAAGTGATTGCGGTCTTCTGACCACCGCAAAGCAAGAATCATTCGGCTTTGCGTCCCGATGAGGCTGATGTAGATGCCGTCGGGATTAAAGACCGCATCCACTTCATGCCTGACGCCCATTTGTTTGATCAGGCGCTTTACAGTTTGTTTATCTGACTGCTCGGCTGCGGTCAGGATGCGGCGCGAGAGCTCCCGCGAGCCCGCAATGCGGCCTAAAACGAGCTGGGCATCGGCGATCAGCCCTGCGGCCTCTCTCGCTGAACGGATAAAGGTATCTGTTTGGACAGCGGGAGCAGGCGGGCGGCGAATCTCATACGGATAGGCGTAAAACCAAGGATAATGATATCTCATGGGAGCACCTCACACAAAAGGATGTTTCTATATGTATAGATCTCAAATAGCCGAATATGACAAAGCGAAAAGGCCACAACTTTAGCGTTGCGGTCTTTTCGGTGTTTGTCGGTCAGGATACGCCAAGAATCGCATATTTAATTTTGAAAATACGGTATGAAGGACTATAGTCTTGCTTAGTGAAAATGCGAAACACGTTAAAATCAAGGGAATTAAGAATCTTTCTCAATTTCAGGGGAAAGAAACGCTCCTCTGCATAGAAATATAGTCCCGTTCTCATTGTGATCCCTTTGAGCACAAGGACCTATTGATATTTGCGGTGTCACGCAGGACTTTTTTATATACTTTTCGGTGAAAAATAAGCCAAAAGCAGATACACTATTAGTAACAGATCAAATACCTAGGACTCGTTCACCATACACAATTCATTGATCTTTCAAAAAAAGGAGTGTGGAAACGATGGAAAAGAAACTTGAAGAAGTAAAACAATTGTTATTCCGACTCGAACTTGATATTAAAGAAACAACAGATTCATTACGAAACATTAACAAAAGCATTGATCAGCTCGATAAATACAATTACGCAATGAAAATTTCGTAAAAAAGACTTGGAAACAAGTCTTTTTTTTTGTTCTATCCATACAATAAATGGATAAAGTATTATATGATTGTTAAATAACGAAAAACCTGCTGTCCTTTGGATAGCCCATTTAGTAAAATGGAAGGGGAGGGGGGAAGTCGTTATTGAGCAGATATGTTTAGATTCTGTCCGAATCAAGGAGAAAATGAAGGAGATTGTTAGCCAAAAAATAATGAATCATGACTTGGAACGATATCTTCAGAGTTTTATTGAGTCCAAGGATACTTTTGAGTTTGCTGATTTGGCTTTTCATCATTATCTAGCTTTTAACGGTCAGGACAAAAAAGCAATTGAATTGCTAGCTGCCGGAATTGAATTGCTTATACTCTCATTTGATATTTATGATGACTTAGAGGATAAAGACAATGTAAATGCTGTATGGATGAAGATTGACTCGTCTATCGCTTTAAATGCAGTAACAGCTCTTTACACCCTAAGTATACAAGTTATGTGCCAAGCTAGTCATGAACCAGAATTTTCACAAAAGATATTGACTTTTGCGTTACAATCAATTCAAGGCCAGCATGATGATATTGTGAATGCGCCGAAAACTGAAGAAGCCTGTCTTGAAATGATCAAAAATAAATCAGGAGCGCTAACAGCACTGCCCTGTGTTATGGGAGTAATGCTGGCAACCGGCAAATACGATCCCATTGTAGCTTCTTATTCTTATGAACTCGGCATTATGTCGCAGATCGATAATGATTATAAAGGTTTGTTTTACTTAAATAACGATTTTGTTCAGAAAAAAAATACATTGGCATACTTATACTTAAAAAAACAATTTAATGATGCTTCAGTTGAGCTACTAAGTTTATATCAAAAACCCGAGGAATTTGTTTCTATTAATACGAAGGCTTTGAAACAAAAATTAACAGAAGCAGGCGTTATACAATATTTGCTGGTGATGAAACATTTATCTCTCCAGAAAATAAAAAAAGAAATGTCACAATTAAAATTAGAAGATGGTAAAACTGAAAAATTATTGTCTGTTATGATTAAATAAGGAGGGGATTTATTATGCAAGAAATGGTAGGATACTTAATTAAATACCCAAATGTTTTAAGGGAAGTAATGGAAGGTAATGCTTGTTTATTGGGTGTCGATAAAGATCAATCTGAATGTATAATAAATGGTTTTAAAGGATTAGAAATTTATTCAATGATGGATTGGCACTATTGAGGGTTAAATGAAGTCTAGAACCAATAAAATTTCTGTATTGTTAGTTGTAATAAGTCTGTTATATGTTATTTATTTGACCTATATAAGCAATAATAATTTGTTAGTTGGAGCAACTGTTTCGAAAGGGAAGAACGGGGACGTTGTAATTACCAATGTAGATGAATATTCAATGGCATCATACAGCGGAATAGAAAAAGGGGATATCGTAAAGAGTATTAATAATCAAAAGATAAACACTAAAGAAATAAAAATGAATAAGCTTAAAAATGTAAGTTCAATGGTTGTTGAGAGAAATGGCAAGGATGTTGAGCTAAAGCTGACCTTATTTAATGATAAAAATTTTTCTACTTACTTAATACCGTTAATGTTTTATATTGTTTGTTTATTTTGTTGCCTATTTATATTAAAAATAAATGAATCGAAGGATTTACTATCTGCTTTAGTTTTAATTATATTTTTGTTATCTGCTTCTATTGCTTATATAAGCGCAGGAGTTTCTGTTAAAGGCGATATACTATGCAGATGTATTATGGTGGTAACATTAATATCTGTACCGCTAAACTACCTTCTCTTTCTTTATCATTATTTTAGAGAGTTAGGCACTACCTTATTTGATAAAAAAGTTTTCATTTTATATTTAGTACCGATCATAAATGTAGTGTGTGAAATGTTTCGTTCACATCTTTTCTTTCGTGATTATGTGCCTAAATTAAGTTTACTATCTTTTTTCTTTTTATTTATCATAGTAGTGATTTATTTCTGTATCATTTTAATTAAAAATAAAGATACTGAACAAGCGCATATTATTAAGGTCCTCACTGTTATTAATATCTTTTCTTTTGCACCTTTTTTGTGTTTATATTTGATACCTTATGTGTTTCTAAATGCGCACTATGTTTCTTCCTTTTTAGCAGCTTCATTTATGATGTTAATACCTTTCTCCTTGGTATTTCAATTTATGACAAATAAAATCTATAATGTGGATTTTATTTTAAGCAGATTAAGATATTATGGCTTTTTAGCTTTAACGCCAACAATTATTCTAATCTCTACAATTGAATTAATTAGTAGTCCTGAGAGTGATTTTTATAGTGTTAAACTAACATTTTTAATTTATATTATCATGTTGGCGGTCTTTTATTATAAAGAAGTACTTGATTTCAGGTTTAGATTAAAAAGGGTCTCGGAAAAATTCAATTATCAAGATAGTATATATAAATTTACGCAGCTGATTAGAGACTCAACATTCCTGACTCAAGTATTTGAAGAACTGAAAAATACTATACTTGAGGTCTCTCTAGTTAGCCGAGCATATGTATATGAAGTTTCAGCAGACGGAAGTATTAAGCTATATGATGATGAGACCGTAAATTCATTCGAAAAAGTCTATCAAAAAGAATTTAGAAAAGTAACATCCGAAATAGGAAAAATCGTTGAATTTAATAAAGGCTTTGTCATGAAGATAGGTGAACGCGGCGGTAAATCATTTGTGATTCTTTGTTTATCTAAAATGAATACGCCCCGTCTCACACTTGAAGAACTTTCTTGGCTGAAAACCTTGGCTTTTTATACAAACGTATCGATCGAAAACGTCATGAAAATTGAAGAGCTGATGAGTCATTTAGAAGAAATAAAACAACAAGAATCAAATCCAGTGTGGCTTAAGAAACTCATGTACACGATTGAAGAAAAACAACGTTCTGATCTTGCCCGCGATCTCCACGATTCCGTTCTTCAGGATTTGATTTCTTTAAAACGACAGTGTGAGCTGTTTTTGGCTGATTTTAAGAAGGATGATAATCCATGCCGGGAAGATGTGCAGGACAAGCTTGTACAGATGAATGAGCAGATGTCTGATGTGATTTCGATGACGAGGGAGACGTGTCATGAGCTGCGGCCGCAGCTTCTGTATGATCTTGGGCTGGTGAAGGCGCTGTCGAAGCTTGTGGCGCAGCAGCAGGAGCGGGTGCCGTTTCATATCCGTTTAAATACGGGCAGATTTACGGCTTCGCTTGATCTGGATTCGCAGCTGAATTTGTACCGGATCATTCAAGAGTTTCTGTCTAATGCGGTCAAGCACTCTCAGGCGACGGATGTGCTGATTATGCTCATCAGTATTCAAAACAAAATCGTTCTTCATTATGAGGACAATGGCGTAGGGTTTGATCAAGATAAAAATAATGAGCATTCCATGAGCATGGGGCTTTCTGGCATTAAGGAGAGAGTCAGGGCTTTAGATGGACGCCTTCGGATTGAAACAAGTGAAGGAAAGGGCTTTAAGGCTGATATTGAAATCGAATTGTAATGGTTTTATAACGGAAACGACTTGGCACAGGCCAAGTCTTTTTTATAAAATGGAAATGAGTGAGTAAAAGGGAGGAAAACATGAAAAAGATACTAGTGATTGATGACCATCTGGCTGTCATGGAAGGCACCAAGACAATTTTGGAAACGGATTCGAATCTGTCTGTTGATTGTCTCAGTCCTGAACCGAGCGAACAGTTTATCAAGCAGCATGATTTCTCGTCATATGATCTCATTTTAATGGATCTGAATTTAGGCGGCGAGGTCAATGGGATGGAGCTTTTAAACAGATTTTACAAGAGAATCCTCATTGTAAAATTATCGTGTATACCGGTTATGAGGTCGAGGATTATTTTGAGGAAGCGATTCGTGCGGGTCTGCACGGTGCCATCAGCAAAACCGAATCGAAAGAAAAGATCACCCAATACATATACCACGTACTCAACGGAGAAATTTTAGTCGATTTTGCTTATTTTAAACAGCTGATGACTCAGCAAAAAACAAAGCCGGCTCCTTCCTCTCAAAAAGAACAAGATGTGCTCACACCTAGAGAATGCCTGATTCTTCAAGAAGTTGAAAAGGGATTTACAAATCAAGAAATCGCAGATGCGCTTCATTTAAGCAAGCGGTCCATTGAATACAGCCTGACATCGATTTTCAATAAGCTGAATGTCGGTTCCCGGACGGAAGCGGTTTTGATTGCGAAATCAGACGGTGTACTTTAAATAAGGGAGTTGTATATGATGGATATGAAACACACATTGCTTGAAGCGCTTGGAATCGAGATTGTTGAAAGCACGGCGGAACGATGCGTTGCGGTCATGCCGGTGGATCATCGGACGGTGCAGCCGTTCGGATATTTGCATGGAGGCGCTTCAGTTGCTCTGGCGGAGACCGCGGCGAGCGCAGGTGCGCAAAATCTGATTGATCACACAACACAAGCTTGTGTCGGTTTGGAGATTAACGCCAATCATTTGAAATCCGTAAAGGAAGGAACGGTAAAGGCAGTAGCCGAGCCCGTTCATAAAGGCAGAACGACCATTGTCTATCAAATACACATCTATGACGAGCAAGAGAGGCTGATCTGTATATCCAGATGCACGCTGGCTGTCATCAAGAAATAAAAAAACAGCCGGAACTCTGCCTGTCCGGCTGCTTATTTTTATAAGTAAGAATCCTCTTTTCGTTTAATCACAAAGTTTCTGATCCCGTTATAGTCATCCTGTACACTTCTCTCATCAAGCTTAACGCCGGAGTTGTACGCAGCACGGCAGATCAAGTGTCCTCCGACAGGCGACGTAATAAAGATAAAGAAAATCCCGAGCAGGATTTTAGCCGATATTTCCCCAGTTATAAACCACAAAAAGAAGAAGACACCGAGCAGAACCATATTGACGCCTAATGTTGAGCCTTTAGAAGCAGCGTGTGAGCGTGTATACATATCAGGAAGACGAAGCGTCCCAAATGAAGCGGCAAGGCATACAAGAGAGCCGAGCAGAATGAATACAGCCACGACGACTTTAGCGATTTCGATCATTTTCGATAATCTCTCCTTTCTCCAAAAACTTAGAAAATGCAATTGTTCCGATAAACGATAAGATCCCCAGCAGCAAAATAATATCCAGAAACGCACTTGTTTTCAGCAAAATGGAGACAAGCGCCGTGATCGCTATCAGATTGATGCCGATTGCATCCAGAGCCACAACCCGGTCAGGCACAGTCGGCCCTTTAATGACACGAATGACATACAAAAGGGTAGACACTGCCATAATGCCGAGCGCGATTTGCAGAATCAGCGTAAACATCAGCGGCTCACCTCCTGTATGGCTTTCTCAAATGACTCCCGAATATCAAAAATGGCTTTTTCCGCATCCTCAATATCCATCGCGTGAATGTAAAGAATCGTCCTGTCATCGGAAATATCCATCACCAAGGTTCCCGGCGTTAACGTAATGAGCAGTGACAGCAGGGTGATTTCCCAATCCTTCGTGAGCTCTGTTTTAAAAGCGAAAATGCCCGGTCTGATATTCAGTTTCGGCGATAGGACTGATTTCATCACACTGACATTGGCAAGGTACAGTTCCTTTAAAAAAATCAAAAAGAGTTTGATGATAGAAAACATATTCCATAGATAAAACTGGCGGGTAAAAAAGCGCCGGAAGAAAAAGAGAGAGAGCATTCCCAGAGCATAGCCTGTGATAAATCCTGCGGCGCTTGGATCATTGCTCAAGAACATCCAGCAAAATGCGAGAAACACATTTAATAAAATTTGAAATGCCATGCGATCTACTCCTTCAAAACAGCTTCAATATATTTTTCCGGATTCAGCAGCGTCTCGGCCGCTTGATCAACGTAAGGGGACACCCATTCTGTGCCCAAACCGAAGAGCAGAGACAGTAAGAGAAAAATAGCTGCCGGATAAAGAAGTCCTTTAGCTGTTCTATGATTTGGTTTTGGTGTTTCTTTTTCTTCGCCCCAAAACGCATGTATAAAGATCCTCAGCACAGAGTATAGTACGAGCAGACTCGAAAGCAGAATCAGCATGGAAATCGCAAATTCACCTTCCGCGAAGCCGCCCTCCGCAATTTTAAATTTGCCGACAAATCCGCTGAGAGGCGGGATGCCCGCAAGAGAAATAGCTGAAATGAAAAACATCCATCCAAGAACAGGGTAGCGTTTGATCAGCCCGCCCATTTTATGCAGGCTCGCTGTTCCAGTCAATGCGATCAGCGTGCCCGCCAGCATAAATAAAGCGCCTTTAATCAGCATATCGTGAATCAGGTAGTAAATTGCGCCTTGAATGGATGCGGGGGTATGAACTGCCACACCGAACAAAATCACGCCGACAGCGGTGATAATGTTGTAGATCACAATTTTCATGACATCCGTATAAGCGAGTGAACCGATAACACCGAAAATCACAGTTAGTGCCGCCAGCCAAATCATCAGCTGATGGGTAAAGGCTGTGTCGTGAATAAAAATCAATGTGAAAACCCTCGTGATCGCATATAAACCGACTTTTGTCAGCAATGCGCCAAACAACGCGGAGATTGCCGCCGGAGGCGCGTAATAAGAGCCCGGAAGCCAAAAGTAGAGGGGGAAGATTCCGCCCTTCATACCGAATACAATCAGCAGCAGGACACCGATGACAGTAATCAGGCCTGTTTGCCCGGATTCACTGATTTTGGCGCTTAAGTCCGCCATGTTCAACGTACCGGTTACAGCGTATAAAAAGCCGACACCGATGACAAACATGGCCGACGACACGATATTAAACACAATATATTTAATGGACTCCCGCAGCTGAATTTTTGTGCCGCCTAATACAATCAGCATATAGGAAGCAATAAGCAGAAGCTCAAAAAATACGTACATATTAAATAAATCGCCTGTTAAAAACGCTCCGCTTACTCCTGCAAGCAAGAACTGCACGCCGGAGTAATAAAAGGAACGCTCCCGTTTTTCACCGACGGAACGGAAGGAATAAAGCCCAACCAATAAACCGATTACCGCTGTTGTAAGAACGAGCAGGCTGGCGAATTGGTCTGCGACGAGCACAATGCCGTACGGCGCTTTCCAGCCGCCCAGACTGAGTGTCTGGATACCTTTTGTAAAGACAGTCTGTACGAGTATGCCGCTGATCACAATCCCGATTGCCGATGCCGCAGTGCTGAAGATTCGCATGAGCATCAGATTCTTCGTCATGAAAATCAGCAGAATGGCCGACAGGAGCGGGATCAGGATTGGCAAAATAACAAAATTATTCATGTTGATCATTTCCCCTCATTTGATCCATATCGTCCGATTTCAATTCCTGATAAGCCCTAAAGGCCATGACGAGGATGAATGATGTAACGCCAAACGAAATGACAATTGCCGTCAAAATCAGGGCTTGCGGAAGCGGATCGACAAATGATTTGGCATGCTCGCTCAAAATCGGAGCGGCGCCTTTCTTTAATCCTCCCATAGTCAAAAGCATTAAATGAACGCCATGGCTTAACAGTGCTGTTCCGATAATGACGCGGAGCAGGCTTTTAGACAGCAGCAAATACGTAGCTGCCATAAAAATAATACCGGCTAAAACAGCCATTAAGATTTCCATTATTCTTCCTCTCCAATCGTTTGAATAATGGTCATCGTAATGCCTACGACAACAAGATAAACGCCTAAATCGAATATCGTCGCCGTGGCAAGCTCCGTTTTCCCAAGGATCGGCAGCTGAAAATATCCGAATGTATGGGTTAAAAAAGGAGCTCCGAAGACAAAGGAGCCAACGCCGGTTAATACAGCGAGCAGAAGTCCGGCTCCCGCGACATAAATGAAATTAACCGGCAAAATCGAACGCACGGTTTTTAAATCATATGCCAGCAGCAATAGAACGATGGAAGAGGACGTGATCAGCCCGCCGACAAAGCCTCCTCCAGGCGCGTTATGCCCTGATAAAAATAAATAGAAAGAGAAAAGCAAAATGATAAAGGATACAAGCTTTGTCACGGTTTGAAGAATTAAGTCATTTGTTTTTTGTTCATTCACCGCTTTTCCCCTCCTCTTTTACTTTTGTTTTAATCATGCTGTAAATGCCAAGAGCGGCAATCGTCAGCACCGTTATTTCAAACATCGTATCAAAGCCCCTGAAATCAACGAGGATGACATTGACGACATTATCCCCTCCGCCGAGATCGTGGCTGTGTTTTGTGAAGAAGGATGCGATGCTGTCTTTTGTACGCTGGCTTGAAGATGCGATGCCGAGCAGAGTGACGATAATCCCGACGCCTAAAGAAATGATGAAATTCGTCATCCGGAATGTTCTCGTTTTCTTTTTCAGCCGCAGCTTCGGCAGATGGTAGAAACAAAGCAGAAACAGTGCGACAGAAATCGTTTCAATGACAAGCTGGGTCAATGCCAAGTCCGGCGCTCTGAAAATCACAAAAAACAATGCGAGCGTATAACCGACAACACCGAGTGAAATAATCGCCGTCAGTCTTGATCTGGCAAAAACAGTCGCCGCTGTGCCGCTGATCATGACAAGCGTCAGAATAATTTCGTATACGCCGATTTTAGCCATGCCTTCCGTTGTAAAGGAAAATCCGCCTTTGATGACAAAAGCTCCGCCCATCAGAATGATGAAACCAGCGAAGATGTACAGCAAATAATCCCTTAAAAAGCCGGTCATATATTGTTTGGTGACTCGGTAAGAACCTTTTTCCATCAGAGTCACAAGCTTGTCGTATAACCGATTGAGTGTGAGCTTCGAAGGAAATAGCTTATAGATTCCCTTCCACTTATTCATCGTCAAATATCCAATGGTGCCGATAACAATAATTCCTGCAGTCATCAGCACTTCCGTATTCAGCCCATGCCATTGCGAAATGTGAACATGGAATTTCTCATGGCTGTCCAGCAGTGTCGGATAGATCGAGTTCATCGCCGGCTCAATCAAGCTGTAGGACAGGATATTCGGGAAAAAGAAGAGACTGACAGCGAACGCGACCAGAATGACAGGAGATACGAGCATGCCAGCCGGCGCTTCGTGAGCCTGTTTTTCAAGCTGCTCAGGCTGGTAATTTCCCCTGAACGTTTTAAACAGCAATTTCATGCTGTAGATAAATGTAAATACGCTTCCGATCCAGGCGAGAACAGGAAATAAAGCGCCCCATGTCTGCACGTTGAACAGATCGAAATGTGTTACGCGAAGCATGCTTGTGAAAAACATTTCCTTACTCAAAAATCCGTTAAACGGCGGAAGTCCGGCCATTGAAAATGTCCCGATTAAGGAAATGGTAAATGTAATCGGCATAATCGCCATCAGGCCGCCGAGCTTCCGGATGTCCCGAGTGCCTGTTTCGTGATCGATAATCCCGACTGCCATGAACAAGCTTCCTTTAAAGGTAGCGTGGTTGATTAAATGGAAAATGGCAGCCATGGCGGCAACTGTATAATATTCTGTATGGCCGTAATGAAGAGCTGCGGCACTGACCCCAAGCATGGAGATGACCATACCGAGCTGGCTGACGGTTGAAAACGCCAAAATCGATTTTAAATCAGTTTGTTTCACGGCATGGAATGAACCCCATACCATCGTAAAGAGCCCAACGAGGGAAACGATCCAAAACCACTGAGCTGAAAAGGCGAAAATAGGACTGAATCTCGCAATTACATAAATGCCGGCTTTCACCATAGTAGCTGAATGGAGATATGCGCTGACAGGCGTCGGAGCTTCCATCGCATCAGGCAGCCAGATATAAAAAGGGAATTGCGCGGACTTTGTAAATGCCCCTAATAAAATGAGAATCATAGCTGGGATAAACAAGTCGTGTCCGGCAATTAATTGAACCTGATGAATCATCTCTCTAATACTGAAGGAATCTGTTATCAGATAAAGGAGAATAAATCCGCCGAGCATACACAGCCCGCCGCTGACCGTAATCAAAAGTGATTTAGCAGCGCCGTAGCGCGACTTTTCACGCTTATACCAATATCCGATCAGCAAGAAGGATGAAAGGCTTGTCAGTTCCCAAAACATATAGAGGACCATGACATTGTCTACAAGAACGACACCGAGCATCGCACCCATGAACATCAATAAATAGACATAAAAGGGCCCGAGCTGTTCTTTTTCTTTCGATAAATAAAAAATGCTGTAAAGAGTGACCAAAGAGCCGATGCCTGTGATCAGCAAGGCGAATAACAATCCGAGACCGTCTATATAAACGGTAAAGTTAATGCCAAGTGAAGGAATCCACTCCAATACCGACCGCAGTGTTTCTCCCGATTGTGTCATCCTGATCATTGGGAGAAAGTATATAAACAGCAAGACGGGCAGGATCAACACAAACCAGCCCGTGTGCACTCTTTTTGCGTATTTTGCCAAGAAGGGAATGATAATGGCAAATAAAAAAGGCGATAAAATAGCAAAATGTAAGAGCTGCAAAGATAAGACCTCCTTTTTCTCGTTCTCAATTAAAAAATGCGCTATGTATCAAATATACGGTCAAACGACCCAGTCCAAATTATATCGCACTTTTTTGGAAGCCGCCACGCTTCGAACTGCTGCAATAGGTTTTTATGAGTTCCTTTGACCTTAAAATAAGTCTAACAAAAATGATGTTATTTGTATATTTAAAATCAATCCTGATCAAGCTGAATGTAAGGAGCTGATCATGTGAAGAGCAAGGTTCTGATGTGCTCAGGTTTATTCTGCTCAGTATTCACAGGGGCATTCATTTTGAATCAGTATGACGGACGCAGTGTTGCGGCTAGTGATGAGTGGGAGCAGTATTTATTGGAGCACCACCTTTCAGCCAGAATGAGTGAAATGGAATCAAAGGATCTGCCGTTCGGTCCCCGAGAGTATATTCGAATTGTGAACAGATAAAAAAAGAGTTCCGCATATGACGGAACTCTTTTTCTGTTTATGAAGTGAAGAAACGAAGCAGAATTGTCGCGCAAATGACTGTACCTGCACCGCCGAGACGGGTGGAAATTTGGGCGAATGGCATAAGGCCCATTCTTCCTGAAGCTGATAAAATCGCAACATCACCTGTTCCGCCTAGACCGCTGTGGCAGCAGGTAACAATGGCGGATTCAACCGGGTACATGTTCATCAGCTTGCCTACAAAATATCCAGAAGCAATCATCGCGATAACAACTGAAATACAAATGACCACAAATGGAATAGAAATCACTGATGCCACGTCATCCAATGGAATAAAGAGGATGCCGAGACCAACCATCAGCGGCCAAGTAAAGCTGGAAGAAATAAACTTATAAAGCTGGTAAGCGCCATCTTCCATTTTTTTCGGAAGAACATTCGCATACTTGACAGCCGCCGCTGAAATAATCATTAAGATCGCGCCCGGGATGAAGATGAATTTCTCCAATAACCCGCCGAAGATAAAGAATGTACACGCGAGCAGAACGCCTGCTCCCATCAGTTTAAAATCAATTTTTGCTTCGGCTTCTTTTTGATTGAAAATTTCATTTGCTTTTTTAGATTTGACGAGACGGCCGTTTCCATTTAGGTCTGGACGTTTATCGCCAAGCTTTTTCATTAAGGCTGCACAGATGATAGCAAAAACGTTTCCGATAATAGCAGCAGGGACCAGCTGAGACACATACACATCAGCGGATGAACCGAGTATTTGTGAATAGGCGATCGAGAGCGGCAAAATTCCTTCGCCTATGCCCCCGGCAATAATCGGAACAACGACAAAGAAAAAGGAATCGTAGGCACTGTAGCCAAAAATAAATCCGACGAGTATGCCGGCCGCAACTGCTGCGATCGTTCCTGCAACCAGTGGAACAAACATTCTGATAAAACCCTGTATTAAAACAGTTCTGTTCATTCCGAGGATACTTCCCACAACAAGACAAGCGATATAGAAATAAAGGAAGTTAGATGTTTTCATCAGATTGGTTACAGCGTCTAAAGATGTTGAATTCAGCACATTGTAAAAGACTAAAAATGAAGGAACAAACAAAGATAAAATGGCAGGGCCGCCAATATCCTTCAATATCGGAATGCGCTGGCCAATGTCTCCGAGAAACACACCCAAAATCATAATGATGGCAAACCCGCCAAGCATATTTGCGGGCAGCTCATTGTAATAGGCTGCAAGAATAATAATAATAGCTAATACTGTGTATAATGGCAGAGGAATCACACCGATTTCCCAGGACCATATTTTTTGAAACAGGTTTTTCTCCTGTGTGACTTTTTGCTCAGGTGAAATTGTCCCCGTTTTTGGAATTGCTCCCATGTTATACACCCCCATGTATTGTTTGTTACAGTCTACAAGAAAGCGTTAACACTTCATATTTTTTTAATTTAAAAAAGTGATAAACAACTAAATTAAGAGGGTCTTTTGGATTAGAAAAAATCCCCTGAGAAGCGTCTTCCCAGGGGAGCATGGTTTATCGTTTTCCTTTAATATAAGGCACACCATTGGCTTTTGGCGCATCAGCCCGCCCGATAAAACCGGTTAAAGCGATAATCGTTAATACATAAGGCGCCATCAGCATATACACATTTGGTATGTCTTTAAAAAGAGGGAGCAGTGAGCCGATAATGCTTAAGCTTTGGGCGAATCCGAAAAACAGGGCGGCGCCCAGTGCTCCAATCGGATGCCATTTTCCGAATACAAGCGCTGCCAGGGCGATAAAGCCTTGCCCGGAGATGGTAGAGTGCGTGAAATCAAGCGCAATCGTGGAAGCATATACGCCGCCCCCGAGCCCGCCGAACAATCCGCTGATCATCACGCCGATGTAGCGCATTTTATATACGTTGATTCCCATCGTATCCGCCGCCATCGGATGCTCTCCGACAGAACGGATGCGAAGGCCAAATGGTGTTTTGAACAAGAGAAACCAAGAAATAAAGGCCAGTGCAATGGCAAGAATAGACGTATAATAGACATCCGAAAAGAAGATCTTTCCCAATACGGGAATGTCGCTCAAGCCGGGAATATTCGTTTTATAAAAAGGCTCAGGGATTTTATCTGTCTGCGCTTTGCCGTAGATCAGTTTTATGATAAATAAAGTTGCCCCAAGCGCCAGCATGTTAATGGCGACGCCGCTGACTGTCTGATCGGCGCGAAACGAAATCGCCGCTGCCGCGTGAATCAGTGAGAACAGCGCGCCTGCTGCCATGGCGGCAAGGAGCGAAAGCCAAGGCGCGGCGGCACCCAATTCCGGACCTAGAAATAAATTAAATAACACGCTGGTGAACGCCCCGATAATCATGAGGCCTTCAAGGCCGATATTCACAACACCTGATCTCTCAGAAAACACGCCGCCGAGAGCAGTTAAAATAAGCGGGGCCGCATAGACGAGTGTGGCTGGGACAATGATGGATAAAATCTGCACAAAGTCCACTTAGTTCGCCCCCTTTTTCTTCAATTTGTCTATGACAAAACGAATCGCGTAGCTTGAAGCCACAAACAGAATGATAATGGCAATCACAATATCGACGACCTCTGATGGAACGCCGGATTCAATCGGCATATTTAAAGCGCCGATTTTCAGGCCGCCAAGCAGGCATGCCGCCAGCACAACTCCGACAGCTGTGTTCCCCCCGAGAAGAGCGACAGCGATACCGTCAAAGCCTACGCCGGTAAATGCGCCTTTCACGGCTGCGTATTCGAATGTCCCAAGACCCTCCATGGCGCCGGCAAGCCCTGCAAAGGCACCTGAGATGAGCATGGAGGTCATGATATTCTTCCGTACGCTCATGCCCGCATATTGGGAAGCGTGCTGGTTGAATCCGACCGCCCGAAGTTCAAATCCCTTTGTTGTTTTGTTGATGATAAACCACATGACAACTGCTGCGAGAAGGGCGACGATGATCCCCCAATGCAGCCGTGAGTAATCGGTGATCTGTTCAAGAAACGGCGAGCGGAGGGAGGCGGATTCGTGAATTTTCTCCGTTTTATCCTGACGATCTGTCAAGACGTTTGAAATGATGTAATTGGTCATATGAAGCGCGATATAATTCATCATAATGGTGACAATGACCTCATGAACGTAGAAGCGCGCCTTCAAAACGCCGGGAATAAAACCCCATAATCCTCCGGCAGCTGCCGCTGTAATCAGTGCAAGCGGCATATGAATATAAGCCGGTCCGTCAAATGCCGTCCCGACCCAAACCGCTGCTGTCCAGCCAACGAGCAGCTGCCCCTCGACGCCGATATTAAAGAGCCCGGTTCGGAATGCAAAGGCAACAGCCAATCCGGATAAAATATAAGGCGTAATTTGCCGGATGGTTTCTCCGACATAATAGATTTCTCCGAATATCCCATTCCACAAAGCCGAATAGCCGCTGATCACACTGTATCCGCTCGTAAGCATAATCAGCGCGCCGGCCGCAAGACCGAGGATGATTGCAATGAGCGGCACGAGTAAATGAGAGAGTCGTTTAACCATTTGCTTTCCCCGCTTCCTTTTGCGTACTTCCTGCCATCAAGAGGCCGAGCTCCTGCTCAGTGGTGTCCTGCGGATCGACGCTGGCTATAATGTGTCCTTCAAAAATAACGGCGATTCTGTCACTGAGATTCATAATTTCATCAAGCTCAAACGAGAGGAGAAGAACGGCTTTTCCGGCATCACGCTGCTCAATAAGCTTTTTATGGACAAATTCAATCGCTCCGACATCAAGACCGCGGGTCGGCTGGGCAGCGATTAATAAATCAGGGTTCCTGTCTATTTCCCGCCCGATAATCGCTTTTTGCTGGTTTCCGCCTGACAATGCCCGGACGTGTGTATATTCATCCGGCGTTCTGACGTCGTACTCGCTGATCAGGCTGCGTGCTTTTTTATACATGTCGCCTTTATGTAACACGCCAAATGCTGAATACGGCTTTTTGTAATAGCTTTGCAGCACCATATTATCTCCGATCGGAAAATCGAGGACGAGACCGTGTTTATGGCGGTCTTGGGGAATATGTCCGATGCCGGATTCAGTGACTTTTCTGGGCGGCAGGTTTTGGATCTGTTTACCGTTTAAGGTGATTGTTCCTGAATCTGTTTTGCGGAGTCCTGTTATCGCTTCAATCAGCTCCGACTGCCCGTTTCCGTCGACACCGGCTATGCCGACGATTTCTCCCGCTTTAACAGAAAGCGACAAATTCCTGACTGCCTCTATTCCGCGGGTATCCTTTACGGTCATTCCGTCAATCGCAAGCACTTCCGCTCCCGGCTGAGCAGCCTTCTTTTCAGTTTTGAACGATACTTCGCGGCCGACCATAAGACTGGCGAGCTCATCTTGGTTTGTATCACGGACATCAAGTGTTTTAATGCCTTTTCCTTTGCGGATAATGGTCACACGGTCACAAACCCCCATAATCTCTTTCAGTTTATGGGTGATTAAGATGATTGATTTTCCTTCATTGACCAGATTCTTCATAATTTGCATCAGTTCTTTGATTTCATGAGGTGTCAATACAGCCGTCGGTTCGTCAAAAATCAGAATGTCAGCCCCGCGGTAGAGGGTTTTTAATATTTCTGCGCGTTGCTGCATGCCGACTGATATGTCAGCAACTTTTGCTTTAGGATTAATCTGAAGGCCGTATCGATCGGAAATGTCCTGGACCTCTTGGGCAGCCCGCTTCCGGTCAATTCTGCAAAACTTTTTTGGCTCTTTCCCGAGAATAATATTTTCAGCAACTGTAAAGGTGTCAACAAGCATAAAGTGCTGATGCACCATTCCGATTCCAAGGTCATTCGCTTTGTTTGGGCTGTTGATGTGCACCTTCTCGCCGCGCACCCGAATTTCACCCCGCTCCGGCTGATACAGCCCGAAAAGGACATTCATCAACGTTGATTTCCCCGCTCCGTTTTCACCGAGCAGCGCGTGTATTTCGCCTTTTTTGACCTGAAGATTGATATTGTCATTGGCGACGATACCTGGAAACTCCTTGCGGATATTGAGCATTTCAATGACATATTCCACTGATTTGACCGCTCCTTTATTCAATATAAAAGAAAAACAAGGGATAAGGGCTCGACATCCTTATCCCTGCGATGCTTATTCAGCTTTGAAGGTTTTCAGCTCTTTCTCAGTTGCCGGCACTTCCAATCCGTCGATGATTTTTTTCTTCCATTTATCAACCGCTTTGATCACATCATCCGATAGGTTTTGTTTAGATGGGGAAATGCCGACCCCGTCTTGATCAAGGCCGTAGGTGAGCGTCTCGCCGCCCGGGAACTTTCCTTCGCTTGCTTTTTTCGTTAAATCTTCAACCGCTGTATCTACTTTTTTGACCATGGAAGTGAGGGTGACGTTATCATCTGTTCCTTCTACCTGGCCTTCTGCGTATTGGTCTTTATCGACACCGATGACCCAGACATCGCGTTTCGGATCTTCTTTTTTCAGGTTTTTCGCTTCAGTAAAGACACCTGTGCCAGTGGCGCCTGCGGAGTGATAAATCACATCTACGCCCGATTTATACATGCTTTCGGCGGTGGCTTTGCCGACATCGGCTTTATCGAAACCGCCCGCATATTTTACTTGGACAACGGCTTTAGGGTTTACGGCCTGCACGCCGGCACGGAAGCCGACCTCGAATTTTTTGATTAACTCAGATTCCATGCCGCCTACAAATCCGATTTTTTGTGATTTGCTTGATAAGGCTGCGGCCACTCCGACGAGAAATGAGCCTTCCTGCTCTTTAAACGTAACACTTGCGACGTTGTCTTTATCGACAACAGCATCTATGATCGCAAAGTTTGTATTTTTGCGCTGGTCAGCAATTTCGCTGATTGAGTCCTCCATTAAGTAGCCGACGCCGTAAATCAAGTCGAAATTCTCACGTGCTAATTTATTTAAATTTGTTGTGTAGTCAGCATCTGATTTTGATTGAAGGTAATCGTAACCGTTTTTGCCTTTTTCCAGCCCGTTCTCTTTCCCGAAGGCTTGAATGCCTTCCCAGGCTGATTGGTTGAAGGATTTGTCATCCACTCCGCCTACGTCAGTAACCATTGCCACACTGAATTTGTTTTTGTCAGTGTTTGTGCCGCTGCTTTTATCGCTGGTTCCGCATGCTCCTAAAATGGTGCCTGCTGCGATCACAAGTAACATCGCCAATCCGATTTTTCGTTTATTCAAGATATAACCCCCCAGAAAAATTTGGTTCAAAGCTGATCCGGTCAGTCATATGATGGGCTGTCCTGAACAATTTCTTAGAATCGATAAAATTTTCTGATAATAATAAATGGAATGCGCTGAGACAGTTCTGATCTTCCCTGAATAAGCGTGGTGTGAGTGTTTCCTTCGAAAGGCGGGGAAGAGAAGGATGCGGAAGGCATTCCGGGCGGAAAACCGTGACATCTTTTTCTGAAGTGAGACTTATGACTTAGTTTTTGGGATCAACTAACCAATCATAATTTATCATTTTACTTACAAGAAATAAATAGAATTTCGCATAATTTTTTAAAAAATATCTATTTTTAGAATTGTTTGATCAAAAGTGTAAAAAGTCCTTTATTATTCTTGTATAACTTATCATCAATAGAATCAAGGATCTTGGCAAGAGATATGACAGAAAAAACCGCACTGCTCAGAGTGAACAGTGCGGTTTTTTATAGAAATTGCTTAATTGCGTTAAGGTTTCCTGTGTTGACGTTGTACTGAAACACAGGTCTTCCGATTGTTCCGTACGCCATTTCTACATTCAGAACCTGTATATCTTCAAGAAACTTTAAGTATTTTCGTATGGATACTTGAGAGATTTCTGTGTGCTTTGCCAGGTCTTCTGTCGTAAATGATTCATTTTCAAATGACTGGATACTGGACCAAATCAGCTTCAGCGTGCTTTTTGTCAGGCCTTTAGGAAGCTGCACTTTTTCTGTTGCTTCTTTCTTTTGAAAAAGCTCGGCGTCCAGTTCTTTTTGGCTCATGTTGCGATGGGTTGAATATACCTTTTGTTTTCGTCTGTAATCAGACAGGGCAGTTTGGAAACGTTCAAATTCAAACGGTTTGATTAAATAATCGACAGCTCCGTAACGAAGTGTTTTCTTGATAACGTCAAGCTCACTGGCCGCTGAGATGACAATGACGTCAACCGCTTCATTTTGGGCTCTCAGTTCCGTCAGCAGTTCAAGCCCGTTTTTACCCGGCATATAAATATCGAGCAAAATGAGGTCGATGTGATGCTCTCCTAAAATATGCAGAGCGCTTTGAAAGGAAGAGGCGATGCCTTTCAGCTGAAAGCCTTCTATCTGGCTTAAGTATCGTTTATTTAATTCACCCACCATGGGGTCATCTTCAACTATTAGTACATTAATCATGATTTTCCTCCTTCGGTTCGTACGGGATGCGAAGACTGAATGTCGTTCCTTCATTCTCTTCGCTTGTGAGGATCATTTGGCCCTTTAAATTTTCGATGCTTTGCTGTGTAAAATAAAGGCCAAATCCCCGGTTTTTGCCCTTTGTTGAATAGCCTTGTTCAAATACTTTGGCTTGATCTTCTTCAGACATGCCTGCTCCTGTATCGGTAATTTCAATGTCCAGTATGCTGTTATGAAAACGCATGGACATGGTAATTTGTTTTTTCGGCATATTGGCAACGGCGTCCAGGGCATTGTTGATGAGATTTCCGATGATTGTAATAAGTTCATGAATGACTGAAGGATCTGCCGCGTTCGGGATGACACCGCTGCATTCAATATCAAGATTTGCACCCTGCTCCCGTATGAAGCTTTGTTTTCCGAGCAGAAAACCAGCCAGCACGGAGCTTTTGACATCATTTATAATTTCGCTTGTTTCTGATTTTTGCTGAATCGCAATATCTTTAATATAATCTCCAAGATCGTCATACTCTTTCAGCTGGACGAGACCTAATATCACATGCAGTTTGTTCATAAATTCATGAGACTGCGCTCTCAGTGCGTTTGCATACATTTTAACACCCGAAAGCTGTTCAGCTAAATGTTTTACCTCGGTTTTGTCGCGGAATGTCGCAATCGCTCCGACGGTTTGTCCTTTCAGCTGGATGGGAACTTCATTAAATACAAGCTCTAATCCATTAATGCGGACGTCTCTGTCTTGAAGAGGTTTCTTTGTCTCAATGACCTTTTTCAAGCGGCTTTTCGGCAAGATGTCATTTACATCCTGATCAACGGGATTTGTATTAATGCCCATTTTCACGAATAGGCGCTTTGCTTCCGCATTGGCAAGTTTGATTTTGCCGTGTTCATCGACAGCAAGTATTCCTTCCTTCGTCGATTCCAGCATCGCGCTCCGTTCTTCAAGAAGAGTCGCAATTTCATAAGGTTCAAGTCCGTACATAATATTTTTCACCGTACGGGCGACGATAACAGCTCCCATCACACCAACGAAAATGCTGACGCAGATAATAAAGTAGAGCGGCCGTAAGCTGTGGCTGATCACTTCATCAATTTCATTTACAGTGATCCCGACCGCAACTGCACCGACCTGTTTTCCATTCTCGGCGTAGACAGGGACGAATGCTCTCTGTGATTTCCCGAGCGTGCCAGAGGCTGTGCTGATGTGGACATGTCCTTTTAGTACTTCGGCTTCATCACCGCCCATGAATTTTTTCCCGATTTTGCTTGGGTCAGGATGGGTTTTGCGAATGCCGTTCATATCCATGACAACGACAAATTCCGTGCCGGTGATTTTCTGAACCCGCTTTGTGTAGCTTTGCAGTTCCTTCTGGTTTTTTCCGCTCTCTAAAGCAGAGGCTGTGATCGGCGCTTCGGCTACCATTTCAGCGGTCTGCATCGCTGTGGCTTTTTCCTGATCTCTAATCCGTTTGGTGGTTTGGGCACCGACTGTAAAAAACGTAATGAGCAGTGCGATCAACACAACGATACAAACAAATATGGTGAGTCTGGTTTGCAGTTTCAATGTTTTTTTCATAGTAAACTTCCTTACGTTTTATGATTCCTGCGTACTACTTTACTCTCAAAAAGCTGCTTTGTGAAGATTTGGGATCGTAATTCGTAAAAAGGAGAAAAAATGGAATAATTTATCTTGTCAATGTGTTTTAAGTCCTCCATAATAAATGAGGTAGATTATAGAAAGGGACTTTTTTATATGAAAAATACTTATTTGACGGGATACTTTCCGCTGATTGCGATCCTGCTTTTTAGTTCGTCTTTATCCATTTCAACTTCACTTTATGCGTTGAAGATGCTGTCTTCATTTGGAATGTATGATGGAATGCTCGACTATTTTTCAGAGAAAGGGATCAGGCTTGCGTTATTTGCTGCCTTTGCACTTTTATACTTTATGGTTCTGTCAGCTCTGAAATTAATTGCGAATACCGTGACTGAGCTGTCACTGCTGTTTTTTGCTAACGATCCGGAAGGGAACAATCTGAAAAAAATCAGAATGGGTTCCATGATTTATTTAGGAGGCGGGATTTTATCCTTTGTGCTCTTGCAAAATGTCATCTGGATTGTGATTTGGTTTGCGGTCGTCACGCTCGCTTACTTTGTGTTTATCGTATACCGGATTTATTCAACGCTTTCTCTCATGTCATTAGTCGGATTCATTTTATTGGAACTGCTGTTTTGGTTTACCTTTGTTATCGGTATTCTGTTCATATTTATCAAGCTTTATAATAGCATAATGGCTAGCTTACCTGTGTAAGCTAGCCATTTTTTCGTTTACGGTAAAAATCTTTTTTTAATAGAAGGGGAGGGGAGCATACATTCATTTTTTTTGCCAAACCACTTATAGCGGTTTTTGGCAATGAAAGAATAGACCATATCTCTGACAGGCTTCGGCACTGCGAAAAACAGGACGAAGAGCCGCCATGGGCCCCGCAGATGCCTGAAAACCTTTATAGCTGCAGTTGACTTTGTGTAAACTCGGCCGTCTTCAATAAAGACAAAGCTGTCAAACTGATCAGTCGGGAGCCCGCTCTTTTTCAGCAGGCTCTGACCTGTTTCCGACTGCAGCGATGTAAAAGAAATCAATCCGTCCGGATCACGCTTAATGATAAATTGCACGGCGCCGTTGCATAAATTGCACACGCCGTCAAACAGCAAAACGCGATTTGGAATTTGTTCTGATTGCACGCCAGATCCCCTCCGATTCTTTAATAAGCCGTTTGCAGCGTTCCTTTCCAGATGGAAAGCTGAGGGCTGATGCTGTGAAGATATTCAACGCTGCTCGGTGTATCTTTTCCGACCCAAACACCCATTGTATACGTATCTGTCAGGCCGACGAACCACATATCGTGATAATCATTTGATGTTCCTGTTTTACCGCCGATGTAAGGCGCTTTAAAATATGCTTTTTTCCCTGTCCCGCTTTTCACAACGGAAGACATTAGTTTTTTCAGCTGCATGTTCGTGCGGACGCTGAATATTTGAGTCGACTTATCATTCCATTTATAAAGCGTTTTTCCCTTTAAATCTGTCACCTTTGTAATCGCATGGCTTGGTGTATAGCTTCCGCTGTTGCCGAATGTCGTATATGCCTTTGTCATCTCAAGAGGCGTCATGCCGTTTGTAAATCCGCCAAGCGCCGCCGGGAGAAGATAGTCGCTGTCGACAAGTTTGGAAAAATGATACGGCTCAATATAACTGAATGCTCTTTGGATTCCCACACGGTCCAGCATTCTGATGGCCGGTGTATTATATGAATTTTTAAACGCCGTATCGAGCGTCACTGTGCCGTACGTGCGGTTATTGTAGTTTTGCGGACAGTAATCTCTGCTGCAAAACTTGCTGGCATCAATGGAGCTGCTTGCTGTCGCGCCGGTCTGTTCAATATAAGGGCCGTAATCAAGAAGCGGCTTAATGGATGAACCCGGCTGTCTGTATGCCTGGTAGGCACGGTTAAAATCATATTTTTGATAGTTTTTCCCGCCGGATAGAGCGATGATTTGATGCGTCTGATGATTAATCACAGCCGCTCCGCCCTGTACGTCCGCATACGGGAGCTTGGAATTCATTTGTGCCACAACTTGATTTTGCATGTACGGATCAAGCGCGGTATAAATTTTTACGCCGTCTTTCATCAGAGTGCTGACTCTTGCGGACAGCTCGTTTTCGATCTTTTCTTTTTGTTTTCCTGACGCTTTTTGAAGACGTTTATCAAAGCCTTCTGATTCAGACACCAGCTGAGTGAATTCATCATTGACATAGGAAACATAGTCCGGATATTTATCTTCTCTTTTTTCAACATCCAGTTTGATTTTTTGTTTTACGGCTTTTTTCAGCTCTTTATCCGTAATGACACCGGCATTTTTTAACCCTTTAAGCAAACGTTCTTGACGGCTTTTCGTGTAGTCAAAATGCTTGAGAGGATCATATAATGTAGGGTTATTAGGTATAGCGCAAATAAAAGCCATTTCTCCCACTGTGAGAGATTTGAGCGGTTTGCTGAAATAGAATTCAGCCGCTGAACCGACGCCGTAAACGCCATTGTTGAAATAAATGGTATTTAAGTAAGCTTCAAGAATTTCATTTTTCGTATACTTTTTCTCTAGCTGATAAGAATATGCGAGCTCAGTCAGCTTGCGGCTGAAGGAGCGTTCGTGGCTTAAATACAAGTTTCTTGAAAGCTGCTGTGTGATGGTGCTGGCGCCCTGGTCAATTTTTTTGTCTTTTACGTTAGAAGCAGTTGCCCGCACCATTCCCATAAAGTCAAAGCCTTTATGCTCGTAAAAATGTTTGTCCTCAGACGTTAAGAAAATCTGTTTGACTTCCTCGGGAATCTTGTCAAATGGAACGAGCACGCGGTTTTCGTGATCGCTGACGATTTCCGAGACAAGGGAGCCGTCCCTGTCATACATGTAGCTGTTCTGAACAAGGCTGATATCTTTCAGATTAATATTTTTATCAAGCACCTGATCCAGGGACTTCATTTGTTTTACTTCTTTTCCGGAAGCGATAACTGTAAATGCAAACAATGGGATTATGCAAAGGAGCAAAATCCATCCGATTATTTTTCGTAACATGGTCACTCTCTTTTCTCCTAAATTCTAGCCATATCGTACCATTCTTTTGAGTTTACGAGAAGGTTAAATTTAGAAGATTCCTTAGTTTTTTCTGAGAATCAGCTTGCTTTGGCATAAGAATCTTTCCGGAATTTCTGCATGATCCAAAGCAGGCAAGCGCCGGCGAAAAAGAGAAACGCTGTGACATAAAAGGCGGCCGAAATTGTAAAATGGCTCGATATGATTCCGCCGAGAAGAGGCCCAAGCACATTTCCTAAAAAGCGAAAGCTGACGTTGTAGCCGAGAACTTCTCCTTGGATGCTGCCGGGAGCCTGTACGCGGATCGCTGCCGTGATGCATGGCAGCAAGCCGCCCATCGCCATTCCAAATAAAAATCTGAAAACAAGGAGCACGCTGAGCGAGGACGCGAGCGCCTGCGGAATAAAAAAGATAGAGGCGGCGAGTAAAAGTCCGATTAAAATGCGGCGGTGGCCGTAGCGGTCGCCCAGGTCTCCCCATTTTCTAGCCAGCAGCAAACTTCCGAGTCCCGTTGCTGAAAATGCCATGCCGGAGAAAAAGGCCAGATTGACAGGTCCGTGCAGCTCATTTACATATAAAGCGAGCAGCGGCTGGATACTGAAATTTCCTGTTTGAATCAGCATGGTTAACAGCATCATGACCCAAAGCGCCGGCTGGTGAAAAATATAGGAGAGCACTTCTTTTCTCGAGTAAGACGTACGTTTGGCTGCCTTTTCTGCAAGAGGCTGTTCTTTGACACCGAATAGCACGAGAAGAACGGATAAGAAAATCACAAAGGATGTGATAAAAAAGGTATACGTAAATCCGAAACGATCAGCAAGCATGCCTCCCAAAAGCGGGCCGAACAAGCTGCCGGACACTTGCCCCATTTGCAGCGTGCCGAGGGTTTTACCGGCTGAGCTCTTCGGAGTCTGTGCAGAAATCATCGCAAGAGATGTCGGGATGAATCCGGTTACAAGCCCCATTGCCATACGCAGAAAAAACAATTGGTACACCGATGTAACAAAGCCCATGAATAAAATACTGAGGGCAATGCCCGTTCCGGTTGCCATGAGGATTTTCTTGTATCCGCGTTTGTCTCCGAACCGCCCCCAAAACGGGGATACCAAAAACGCCATGAGAAATGTAATGCCGAACACATAGCCGCTCCACCTTTGCACAAAGCCGTTTGAAAAAGTGCTGAGCGTCTCAATGTATAAGGAGAGAAAAGGAACGATCATCGTTGTGCTGGCTGATACAAAGAAATTCGCCAGCCACACAATGACAAAGTTTTTCTTGCGGATAGAAATAACATCACCTTCTTATTATTTCGGGTTCCTTACTAATTATAAAGAAACGATTCACGATTTAAAAGAAACAAAGCGGCTGGGGAAATTCATTATTTTTAGAAAATGAAGAAAGGTCGAGAAGGGGAATTGATATACTATAAAGATAGCATTTTCTGATCGGAGGAAAGGCAGGTGTAAAAAGGTGACGACAAACAGCTTACTCATTATTGATTTCGAATTTACGATGCCTGATGGAAAGTACAGCCCGCAAAATTTCTTCCCGGAAATCATTGAAGCCGGAATTGTAAAGTCGGTTGATGATGAAGTAGTTGAGACGTTTTCGAACTATATCAGACCGAAAAAATTCCCGAAGCTGACAAAACGCTGCAAATCGTTTTTAAAAATAACCCAAAAGCAGGTAGACGAGGGGATGAGGTTCGAGGATTTCATCCGCAAACTAAACGAGCTTGATCCTGAGAAGAACAGCACGATAATTACGTGGGGAAACATGGACATGAAAGTGCTGAAGCAAAACTGTATGTTTAACCATATTCCTTTCCCGTTTAAGGGAGAAATGAGAGATTTATCGCTTGAATACAAAAACTTTTTTGGAGACCGGACACTGACGGGTTTATGGAAAGCTGCCGAGGAGTATGGAGATACCGGAACCGGCACCCATCATAAAGCGCTTGATGACGCCCTCACAGCATATAAGCTTTTTAAGCTTGTTGAGCAGGATAAGCAGTATCTCGAAAAGCCAAAGCCGCCGACAATCGGCGAAAGAATCGATTTATCCGAACTGTTTAAACGCGCAACTTAAAAAAACCCAATCTTTTGTCAGACTGGGTTATGGCCGGTTAAAATATTCTTTTTCTAAAACGTCCAGATTATTCAGGGAGCGCTTTGCCCACTCCGAACCATCCTCATTCAATTTGGCTCTCAGCTGTGCTGCCGCCTCTCGCAGAGACTCGGTATAATCCGGCACTTCGCCATCATAAGGCTTCACCATATGATGGGGGATATTGGTCTGTTCACCGTATGCGAGCGCTCTTCTCTCATGGAAAAACGGCACATCCGCCTGTTTTGGATGATGAAGGTCCCCTTGAGCGGGATGGGTGAGAACCGCTTTGACTTTCACTAAATAATGCTGCGGCCTGCAAGCAGTGATTTCTCCTATGTATACACCTGTTTTATAAAATCCTTTAACGATAGAGCCTGTCTCAAACGTGCTCATCTGTCATCACCTCGCATTTATTCTATTAAAGTTCCAATCGATTTGCTAGTGAGGAAGGTCGGCGGGAAGCTTAATCGTCACCGTGGTCCCTCTTTGGAAGCTGCTGTTAAACGAAATGGTCCCGTGATGATGCTCAATAATGGAAAAGGTCACGGTGAGCCCGAGTCCCGTTCCGTTCGTTTTTAATGAATAATAAGGTTCGCCGAGTTTTTGCATTTGATGGTCTGTCATGCCGACTCCATTATCTGAGATGTTAATCATGATCGTATGGCCGCTTCTTTTGGCTGATATGTGGATCATTCCCTTCCCGTGGGGAACCGCTTCAATGCTGTTTTTCATCAGGTTGATGACAGCCTGCTTCAGCTTTGTTGCGTCTCCGTATACTGAAAGGCCCGGCTCTGCTTCGGCCTCAACGGTTACAGACTTGTAATTGGCATACGACACCATAAGGGAGCTTGTCTCTTTGATAAGAGCTGATAAATCAAAAACCTCTTTTTCGTACAATTGCTGTTTGGCCATATCGAGATAGTTTGTAATAATGCCTTGCGCCCGGTCAAGCTCTGACAGTACAAGCTTTTTGTAATCTGTACTCGATTTGTTTTGAAGGGTTTCGTCATTAAAAAGCAGCTGGACAAACCCGCGGACAACTGTCAGCGGATTTCTGACTTCATGAGCGACGCTCGCTGCCAGTTCACTCACAATCGTCATTTTTTCTGAATGGATCAGCTGTGAACGCAGGGCGATATTTTCGGCGATGCTTTCAATAATATAGATGCTTAAAAGAAGAACGCTGGAGCGGAACAGCCCAGAGACAGCCGCCTCATAAAGTAAAATTCCTGATTTTTGAAAATTTAAAATATTCAAGGCGGAAAAAATCCAACTGGAGGCGAAAAATAAGAAGATCTCCAAGCAGCCGATCAATAAAGACAGCAGCAGTTTTTTCGCTTTGGACATGAATGGCCATTTTTTCTGAAATAATATTGGGATGATAGTAAGAAAAGGCAGCAAAGTGAAAACAAACATTGCGGAAGGTTCATAAAACAGCAGTTCAAAACATAAGACAGATGCGGCGACTGTAAGCCCGGAAGCAGTACTAACGTAAAATAAACAAATGATAACGGGAATCACCTGAAGGCCGTATTGTATGTAGTTCATTTCATGAATAGGGAATATAATGCATAAAATGGAGGCGCCGCAGGCGAATAACGTGACCAAACCGCTGTTTATTTTTGGCACAAGGATCGCCGGCTTTCCAAGCCAAAATACTTGGTAGAGAAGAATAGGAAACAAAATAAAGCAAATATGCAGGAGATAGTCTTTTAGAATTTCCATTCGGTGTGAAATCCTTTCGTATAAAATATGAATCTATTATAACACTAAATATTAGAAGTAAAATATAAAATTCCTTTATAAAGAACGCCTTTACGAATGAAGACGTAAAGGCGTTTAACAGCTATATTTACGCTAATGCGGCTTTGATGCGGCGCAGGCCGTCCTGTAAGGTTGCGAGAGGGCATCCCGCGTTCAGGCGCATAAAGCCTTCTCCGCCAGGCCCGTATTTCGTCCCGGGCTCTAAAATAATTTTCCCCTTTTTCAGCATCCTTTGCTGAAGCTCCGCGTCGGACAAGCCGTAAGCGCTGAAGTCGAGCCAGAGCAGGTAAGATGCATCCGGCTTCATCATTTTGACTTTTGGGAGCTCGGTGCTCAAAAAGGCTTCAGCTTCGTTCATGTTTTTCTCAAGATAAGAGATCAATTCATCGAGCCACGGTCCGCCTTTTGAGTAAGCAGCTTCGATCGCCGTAACTGCAAATGCGTTCAGCCCGCCTAAACCATTGCGCTGCAGACTTGCGGAAAACTTGGCGCGCTTCAGCCGGTCCGGAATAATGATGGCCGACGCCTGCAATCCGGCGATATTAAATGTTTTGCTTGGCGCAGCACATGTCACGGATATCTCAGCGAAATCGTCAGAGAGAGAAGCAAACGGCGTGTGTTTGTTTCCGTACAGCATCAAGTCGGAATGGATTTCATCTGATACAACTGTAACGCCGTGCTCAAGGCACAATTCGCCGAGCTTCAGTAAATCCTCCCGGCTCCACGAACGCCCTGAAGGGTTTTGAGGATTGCATAAAATAAACATTTTAACGCTTGGATCACTGAGCTTCGCCCCCAAGTCCTCAAAATCCATTGCATATGTGCCATCTTTTTCTAGCAGCGGATTATGTAAAACGCGCCGGCCGTTTTTCTCAATCATATGGTAAAAAGGTGTATAAACAGGAGGCTGGACAACCACTTGGTCTTCAGGTTCCGTGAAAGCTTGTACCGTCATGCTCAAAGCTGTGACAACGCCCGGGCTGAATGTGATGCTTTCGGGGTTCACCTTCCAGCCGTGCCTGTTTTGCATCCATCCGCACACAGCATCCTTCGTTTTTTGATCTGGGGCCGTATAACCGAAAATCCCGTGGTCAAGGCGCTCTTTTAATGCTTCATTTATCGCTTCCGGCGCGCGGAAATCCATATCAGCCACCCACATCGGGAGTGCGTCTGTCACGCCGAATAATTCGCCTGTTTTGTCCCATTTGACCGATTGGGTACCTAGGCGTTCTTCTCGTTTATCAAAGTTCATTCTGTTACCCCCTCATGGTTTCTTCTTCTTAACGTAACTATGATAAAATAGAACTGCAAATCTTATTATAAGCGGTGATGATTATGGAAGAAAGTCAAGCGGTCAGGGAAATGATCAAGATCATTGCCAAATGGGACCCGTTTAAATATGGAGAAGGATTTTACGAAACGGAAGCTGTTGATGTCGTGCAGGCTGTCTATGATGAAGACGATCCCGACGTGTTGGCGAAAAGCATTCAGCATATATTTGAAGTTTCTTTTGAACAAACGCTGCCGATCGACAGCTGCCGGGAAGTGGCTGGCCAGCTTTTATTCATTAAAGACAGCAGCTCCTGCACGCCTTAAAAAACCGGTTCTACACCGGTTTTTTTGTTATTTAATAAACTCTGCAATATGTTCGGAAACGAATTCAGGCCGTTCCTCAGGCACCAGGTGTCCAGTCTGGCCAAGTGAGTACAGCACGGAATCAGGCAAATCCTCGTGCAGCCGTTTACCGATCTCCACAGGAACGATTCGGTCTTCCTCGCCCCAAATCAATAAAGCAGGCTTGTTCATTTTCTTTAATTGTTCGGGTTCTAAATCTCCTTCTCTATGGCGGATAAACCTTGTCATGGCTTTGAAAATCTGCCCGTCTTGAAACGGCCTGCCATAGCCGTCAATCATCTCTTCATCAATCAGCGATTTGTCATGCACAACATTTAATAAATTTTTCATCACGCCTTCTTTCGAGAGCCAGCGCTTGATATAAAGATGAAAATACGGGAGGTGGGTCCCGAAAGTGATTGTCGGGTGCGAACGTTTTAAATACCCTGAACTGCAAAGCAGCACAACCTTTGAAAAAAGCTCCGGCTTTTGCAGAACAGCAGACAGCGATATCTGTCCGCCCATAGAATGGCCGACAAGCGCAGCCTGTTTGACTTGCAAGTGTTCCAAAATCCCAATGACAAGCTTCGCGAGGTTTTGATAAGTATAGATAAATGTTTTCGATTTTTCGGATTGGCCGAAAGGAGGCAAATCAAGCGCGATGATGTCGTACTTGTCCCGGAGAAGTGGGATTATTTTTCTGAAGCTGAAAGCAGACGATAAAAAACCGTGTACGCAGACAAGCGTTTGCCTGCCCGGATTTTGATAATGTTCATAGTATACATTGACACCATCGACCGTAAGCCGCCTTATTGGTGAAACCCCCTCCATTCTGTGTCACTCCCTTTTATAAGATGTCTGTATTGTGCCCTTAAATTGACAATTCTAGCGGAAGTTTCTCCTTGTTTTTTTCTTAGCATTCGTCAAAAAACGTGATATAATGTCATGAAGATTTCTTGACATTGCAAAGGTGTGAATCGAATGAAATTGACAGAGAAAGAAACAGAAATATTAGAAATTTTAGACGAAAACAGCCGCGCCGATTTAGAAACAATTGCAAAGATGGCGGGGATCCCTGTAAATGAAGTGAAAACAATTATTGACAAACTGGAAAAAGAAAAGGTTATCATCGATTATTCCGCTATGATTGACTGGCGAAAAGTCGACGGGCATGAAGGCGTAACAGCCATGATTGACGTCAAAGTAACGCCGAAGCGGGGAGTCGGTTTTGATGAAGTGGCGGAACGGATATACCGGTTCCAGGAGGTTGAATCAGTTTACCTGATGTCAGGCGTGTACGATTTGTCTGTCGTGATTCGGGGCAATTCGATGTCTGACGTAGCGCGTTTTGTTTCAGATAAACTGTCCACACTTGATTCAGTTGTATCTACGACAACTCATTTTATCCTGAAAAAATACAAGCATGACGGCAAAGTGTTTGAAACAGGAGACGACGACAAAAGAATCGTGGTGTCCCCGTAAATGACTTCGTATTTATCTGACTATGTACAACAAATAAAGCCGTCCGGCATCCGCAAATTCTTTGATTTGGCGGCAACGATGGAAGGCGTCATTTCTTTAGGCGTCGGCGAACCTGATTTTGTTACCGCATGGAATGTCCGTGAAGCAAGCATTCTCTCGCTTGAACAAGGCTATACATCATACACAGCCAATGCCGGTTTATACTCACTGCGTGAGGAAATCAGCCGTTATTTGAGCAGCAGGTTTGACCTTCGCTACTCGCCAGACAATGAGCTGATTGTGACAGTAGGGGCAAGTCAGGCTTTGGATATTGCAATTCGCGCTATTGTGAATCCAGGTGAGGAAGTCATCATTCCTGAGCCGTGTTTTGTGGCGTACGATGCGCTTGTTTCTTTGGCGGGCGGCATTCCGGTTCATGTCCACACAACGGCAGACAAAGGGTTTAAAGCAACGGCTGCGGATTTTGAAGCGGCAGTCACTGAAAAAACGAAAGCCATTCTCATCTGCTCGCCATCGAATCCGACAGGTTCGGTTTATTCGAAGGAAGAGCTGAATGAGATTGCTGAGTTTGCCAAAAAACATGATGTAATCGTCTTAGCTGACGAAATCTACGCTGAGCTGACATATGATGAGGAATTTACAAGCATAGCGGCATTACCGGGAATGAAGGAACGGACGGTTGTCATCTCTGGCTTTTCAAAAGCGTTTGCGATGACAGGCTGGAGACTCGGCTTTGCCGCAGCACCATCCGTTCTTCGGGATGCAATGCTTAAAATTCACCAGTATGCGATGATGTGCGCGCCGGCAATGGCGCAGTTTGCCGCTTTGGAAGGTCTGAAGAACGGCATGGAAGATGTAGAAAAAATGAAAAAAAGCTACCGAAGAAGACGGAATTTGTTTGTAGAAACGCTCAATGAAATCGGCCTCAGCTGTCATCATCCAGGCGGCGCTTTCTATGCTTTTCCATCGATCAAAAGCACGGGAATGAGTTCGGAGCAGTTTGCCGAGGAGCTTCTGACGCAGGAAAAAGTGGCTGTTGTTCCGGGAAGTGTGTTTGGTCCGAGCGGTGAAGGTTATATCCGCTGTTCATACGCAACCTCGATCGAGCAGCTTCAAGAAGCATTAGTCAGAATAAAACGCTTCCTGCACAAAACAACATAAAAAAAGATACGAACCTTTTTGTTCGCATCCAATAAAAGGGGGGAATACTAGAAAGCCTTTGGTATTTTCAGTTTACCCCCTTTTTGCTGTGCATAAACCTGATTTTTTATAAAAAAGTTTTCTTTGCGGAAATAAGACATGTGTGATATAATTTTAAATTGCGTATAAACAGATATTTAATTTAACTTAGGAGTTGTTATGAATGGCAGCAAAATTTGAAGTGGGCAGTGTTTACACTGGTAAAGTTACAGGATTACAAGCGTATGGTGCGTTTGTTGCATTAGATGAAGAAACTCAAGGTTTAGTACACATTTCTGAAGTGACTCACGGTTTCGTAAAAGATATCAACGAGCACCTTTCAGTTGGCGACGAAGTACAAGTAAAAGTACTTGCTGTTGATGAAGAAAAAGGAAAAATCAGCCTTTCAATTCGTGCGACACAAGCTGCGCCTGAGAAAAAAGAAAGCAAACCAAGAAAACCTAAAGCTGCGCAAGTAAGCGAAGAAGCTTCTACACCACAAGGTTTCAACACATTAAAAGATAAGCTTGAAGAGTGGATCGAAATGTCCAACCGCAAAGACCTTATCAAAAAATAAGCATGAAAAAAGCACCGGACAGGAATGTTCGGTGCTTTTTTATCCTATCGCATTTCAGGATTTGCTGCCTCTTCACGTGATCTTTCCTCGTTTGGCTTAAACAGCAGACCGAGGTTGATTAAACCGGCGATTCCGACAAGTCCGTAAATGATGCGGGAAAGGGCTGAACCTTGGCCGCCGAAGATGGCCGCTACTAAGTCAAATTGGAAAAATCCGATCAGTCCCCAGTTAATAGCGCCAATGATGGTTAAAACAAGACAAATTCTCTGAATGGTACTCATGTTCTGCAACCTCCTCCATGAATTATTAAAACAGTTATAGATTGTGACATATTGGAGAATCTATACATGCATTCTCCATATTGAGGGAATCCAGCCTTCCCTTACCTATATCAGTTTCTTTCCCAGCATCCTGCCATATAAAACCAAGCGATATGCAACCCGGTGAGAGCTGATTGCTTTACATGTAGTAAGGACATTCTGCATAATAAAAAATCTAAGGAGGAGATGTCATGCAAAACTTTACATACTGGAATCCGACCAAATTAATTTTCGGGCGTGGGGAAGTGGAAAGACTGCCGGAGGAACTCAAACCTTACGGGAAAAACGTATTGCTTGTCTACGGAGGCGGAAGCATTAAACGCAGCGGCCTGTATGATCAAGTGATTGAACAGCTGGATAAAGCCGGAGTGACCGTGCAGGAATTAGCAGGCGTTGAACCGAATCCGCGTGTGTCGACTGTTAATAAAGGTGTTGCCATCTGTAAAGAACACAACATTGATTTCTTGCTGGCTGTCGGCGGCGGAAGTGTAATCGACTGTACAAAAGCGATTGCCGCAGGAGCGAAGTATGATGGTGATGCGTGGGATATCGTCACAAAAAAACATCAGCCGAAGGATGCTCTGCCATTCGGAACCGTATTGACTCTCGCTGCGACTGGTTCTGAAATGAACTCAGGCTCGGTGATTACAAACTGGGAAACAAAAGAAAAATACGGCTGGGGCAGCCCGCTCGTATTCCCTAAATTCTCGATTCTTGATCCGGTGAATACATTCACCGTTCCTAAAAATCACACGATCTACGGTATGGTTGACATGATGAGCCACGTATTTGAACAATACTTCCATCATGTATCAAATACGCCGTATCAGGACCGTATGTGTGAATCACTTCTGCGTACAGTCATTGAAACAGCGCCTAAGCTGATCAATGATCTCGAAAATTACGAATTGCGTGAGACGATCCTATATACAGGAACAATCGCATTAAACGGCATGCTTTCTATGGGTGCAAGAGGGGATTGGGCAACTCATAATATTGAACATGCAGTATCAGCCGTTTATGACATTCCGCATGCCGGCGGACTGGCGATTCTGTTCCCGAACTGGATGAGACACACATTATCTGAAAACCCTGCCCGCATGAAACAGCTTGCAGTTCGCGTGTTTGATGTTGAAGAAGCAGGTAAAACAGATGAAGAAATTGCACTTGAAGGTATCGATAAGCTGTCTGCATTCTGGACAAGCCTTGGCGCACCGAACCGTCTTGCTGATTACGATATTAATGATGAGCAGCTTGACACAATTGCAGACAAGGCTATGGCTAACGGTACATTCGGCCAGTTTAAATCACTCAACAAAGAAGATGTGCTTGCCATTTTGAAAGCATCTCTATAAAAAAAGGGGAAACAGCCGTTCGGCTGCTTCCCTTTTTCTTTTTGTTAACTTGTGTTACAATGGAAAATCTGTTTTTTTTACCAGCATTATTTGGAGGTTTTACAATGGAAAATTTCACTTATTATAATCCGACGAAGCTGATCTTCGGAAAAGGCCAGATTGAACAATTAAGAAAAGAATTAAAGCAATACGGCAAGAATGTGCTGCTTGTTTACGGCGGCGGAAGCATTAAACGCAACGGCCTCTATGATCAAGTCACAGGCATTTTAAAAGAAGAAGGCGCTGTGGTTCATGAGCTGTCAGGTGTAGAACCGAACCCGCGTCTTGCGACAGTGGAAAAAGGCATAGACCTATGCAGAGAGCATCACATTGATTTTCTGCTTGCAGTCGGCGGAGGCAGTGTCATTGACTGCACAAAAGCGATTGCTGCCGGCGTCAAATACGATGGCGACGCTTGGGATATTTTCAGCAAAAAAGTAACAGCAGAGGATGCGCTCCCGTTCGGCACTGTTTTAACCCTTGCTGCGACAGGCTCTGAAATGAACCCTGATTCCGTGATTACAAACTGGGAAACAAACGAGAAATATGTATGGGGCAGCAATGTGACTCATCCGCGTTTCTCCATTTTAGATCCTGTAAATACGTTCACTGTCCCAGAAAATCAAACAGTATACGGCATGGTTGACATGATGAGCCACGTATTTGAGCAATACTTCCATAATGTCGAAAACACGCCGCTTCAAGACAGAATGTGCTTTGCGGTTCTGCAGACGGTTATCGAAACAGCTCCTAAGCTTCTTGAAGATCTGGAAAATTACGAGCTTCGTGAAACAATCCTGTATGCAGGCACAATCGCTTTAAACGGCACGCTCCAAATGGGCTACTTCGGCGACTGGGCTTCTCATACAATGGAGCACGCTGTTTCAGCTGTATATGATATTCCGCATGCCGGCGGACTCGCGATTCTGTTCCCGAACTGGATGAGATACACGCTTGATACAAATGTCGGCCGCTTTAAAAACCTCATGCTCAACATGTTTGACATTGATACTGAAGGCAAAACAGATAAAGAAATCGCACTTGAAGGAATCGACAAGCTGTCTGCATTCTGGACAAGCCTCGGCGCACCTTCCCGCCTTGCCGATTACAATATCGGAGAAGATAAGCTTGAACTGATTGCTGATATCGCTGCCAAAGAAATGGAACACGGCGGCTTCGGCAACTTCCAAAAACTGAACAAAGATGACGTACTTGCCATCCTTCGCGCGTCTCTATAATCCAAAGGGCGGAATCCAGTCATTCCGCCCTTTCTTCTTGACTTGATTTCACAGATAAGTTCATATAAAGTGAAAGATGAAAACATTATACCGTTATGGAGGGACAAGCAATGACGCATGTACGCTTTGACTACTCAAAAGCGTTGACTTTCTTCAACGAACATGAACTTACATACCTACGGGACTTTGTAAAAACAGCACACCATAATATTCATGAAAAAACAGGCGCTGGCAGCGATTTTCTAGGCTGGGTGGACCTCCCTGAACATTATGATAAAGAAGAATTCGCGCGCATCAAAAAAAGCGCCGAAAAAATCAAATCTGACTCTGATGTATTGCTTGTTGTCGGCATCGGCGGTTCTTATCTCGGTGCGCGGGCTGCGATCGAAGCGCTTAATCACGCGTTTTATAATACATTGCCAAAGGCAAAACGCGGCAATCCGCAAGTTATTTTCATCGGAAACAACATCAGTTCATCTTATATGAGAGATGTCATGGATCTTCTTGAAGATGTTGACTTCTCTATTAATGTGATTTCTAAATCAGGCACAACAACTGAACCTGCAATCGCTTTCCGTATTTTCCGTAAGCTTCTTGAGGAGAAATACGGCAAAGAAGAAGCGAAAGCCCGGATTTACGCGACAACTGATAAAGAGCGCGGCGCATTAAAAACGCTTTCTAACGAAGAAGGCTTTGAATCATTTGTCATTCCTGATGACGTCGGCGGCCGTTATTCTGTATTAACAGCTGTAGGCCTCTTGCCGATTGCTGTCAGCGGCGTCAACATTGACGACATGATGAAAGGCGCACTGGATGCGAGCAAAGATTTTGCGACTTCTGAATTGGAAGAAAACCCTGCATACCAATATGCGGTTGTTCGCAATGTGCTTTATAATAAGGGCAAAACAATCGAAATGCTCATCAACTATGAACCGGCGCTTCAATACTTTGCGGAATGGTGGAAGCAGCTGTTCGGAGAAAGTGAAGGGAAAGATGAGAAGGGCATTTATCCTTCTTCAGCTAACTATTCAACAGACCTTCATTCATTAGGCCAGTATGTACAAGAAGGCCGCAGAGATTTATTCGAAACGGTGCTGAACGTAGAGAAACCGAAACATGAACTGACAATAGAAGAAGCGGATAACGATCTTGACGGCTTAAACTATTTAGCCGGAAAAACGATTGATTTCGTTAACAAGAAAGCGTTCCAAGGCACGATGCTTGCCCATACAGACGGAAATGTTCCGAACTTAATCGTCAACATTCCTGAGCTGAATGCATATACTTTTGGATACCTTGTATATTTCTTCGAAAAAGCCTGCGCGATGAGCGGTTATCTCCTTGGCGTCAATCCATTTGACCAGCCTGGAGTAGAGGCGTATAAAGTCAATATGTTTGCGTTACTCGGCAAACCTGGCTTTGAAGAGAAAAAAGCAGAGCTTGAAAAACGTCTGGAAGATTAATGTGAGAAAGCTGACTGGCATCGCCAGTCGGCTTTTTATAAAATCAGAAAGGTGCTGATGTTCATGAAACAAATGGTTAAACATCTCATCATTGCCGTTTTTTCTGCAGCTGTTCTAAGCATTCTTATCTCCTTTGATGCCGTGTATACAGAGTTTTCTTCAAGCTTCGGCGGCACGCTATCACACTTTTTCATCCACGCCTTTCTTCTCATTGGTTTGCCGCTTGCGCTTTTTACCGATGCGGTACACCGGCTGATGCATTTAAAACGATCTCATACTCTTTTCACTAAATTAGGACTCTATGCCGCAGTTGTTTATGTTTCATGGGAATCTGCTGCAGGGCTTGCAGCGGCAATGGCTGTTTACTTTTTAATTGAATGCGCTTTCTTTTTAGTTGGCCGCACGAAAGAAACAACGATTTCCATGTAGTCCGCCTCTGAATGAAGTCTTGTTCGGCGGGACAGGATAAGTGAAAAAGGGGCATTTTGATGATACCAATACCTTCCGCGATAGATGGGCAGTCTTTTCTGCTTCAAGAACTGGAACAAGTAATGAAGCCGCTCGGTTATGTGATAAACGGCGGCTGGGAATACGATCACGGCTACTTTGATTATAAAATTGATGATAGAGACGGCTATTTGTTTTTAAGGATTCCCGTCAATGCGGTACAGGGCAGTCTCGATGAACGCGGGGCGGCTGTTCGGATCGGAACGCCATTTATGCTGAGGCAGGTGTTTCAGGCGGATCTTGACGATTATGCCGAGGGAGGGCCATTCCAATCACTGTTTAATCAATTTTCCGAGCCGGAAAGGCGCGACGCGGAAATTGATCCGGCGTATTTGGATATCGGCGCCTCCCTTGTGAAAGAATTGGAGGATGTTCTGCTGCATTAGATCGCAAGAAATTGGTCTGTTTCGAGCACTTTATATGTAAGAGGAGGGGAAATCATCGGCCCTTCCTCTTTTTGTATGCCGATAATTGTCGTGTTGTGATCAAGGAAATGGAGGACGCACGTTTTGTAAGCAGCTCCCTTTAGATCGTCAGGAACAGAAAGAAGCTTCACATGTTGATCAAGTGTCAGCTTAATTCCGTTCTGCTTAGACGGCCGTAATTTGACTTGATAATGCTGCAGCATTGCCCGACTGATAAATTCTGAAGTTCCGATGATTTGATTAGCGCCTGCCCGCTCCGCATTGGTGACAAACCGGTCAGTCAAAATCTCGACGATACAGTATGCAAGGGGGTTAAGCCCTTTAACAGATAAAAGAATCAGCACTGACAGCATATCTGCTTCAGCTTCACTTTTATACTGATCAGCTGTCACCATCACTGACTCCGCTTCAGCAACATTGGCCCGTTTCAGTGTCTCATCATCGGCAGCGTGCCCGCGTATGAAATGGACGTTTTCGATAAGCGGGCCTTCTTTTAAAGATTCATCGATCAGCACAACCGTCTTGGAAGGGGCCGTAAGCTGCAGCTCCTTCAGCAGCCGGTTTGATTTTTCATTCCACCCGATCATAATGATGTGGCCCCGCCCTTTGTAAGCGACTTTTCCTTCGATGTAGCGGTGCTGTCTGCTGATTGCGGCTGCAGATAACGTGGCGAAATATGCGGTGACAAAGCTTGCTCCGCTCAAAATCAGCAGTATTCCGGCTGCCTGTCCAAGCGGCGTGTGCGGCACATAGTCTCCATAGCCGACTGTCGAAACGGTAACGACAGCCCACCAAATGCCTTCAAATACCGAAGTGAACTGCTTCGGCTCAAGTACATAAATGATTTGGCCGAATAAAAGAATCAGACATAAAATAATAACCCCGATTCGGATAAATAACGGCCACCTGAGCCATGAAATAAATATCCGATTTGATTTCATTCTTTTTCTCCTTCTTCAGATAATGAGATGGATAAAATCTGTTTAATAATTGTATTTAATTTCTCGTTTAGCTTTTCCTGGCCGTACGTATCTCGTGCCTGCTTCATTAAATCGGCTGTATCATCTTCAAGCTGAATAAGCGGCTCATCGATTTCCGATTCATTATAAAGCTGGATAAATGCATCCAGCCCTTCATTCATTCGGTCGATTGCTGTGCTCAGCTGTTCCTTTTCCTCACTCGTCACTTTCATGGCTTCCATCACACCCGTGCTTTTTTCTAACAGTATGTCCCACTTCCGATGATGTTTTTCAAAAAATGAACAAAACATATAAAAATGGATTTCTCCATAAACTAAAACAAAAAGGATGAAAAAGATGACGATCTTGCAAAGAACGATCGTGGTTTTGATCGGTACGCAGCTGGCGGCATCCGCGGTGATTTTGTTTATTTTCGATTTGAATTCATATAATCACTTTTCCGGCAGCTTCTCCTGGCTTCATTTTCTGAAAGAGCTGGTCGGCAGCTTTTCCTTTTATTTGTTTTCAGCAGGTCTGTTCTTTCTGCTGATCGGATTGTGTGCTCCGAGCCGGAGGAAGAAGCGCATTTCTGTACACGGAAAAGAAAACTCATTAAAATAATCGTAATAGAGAAATGATCATGGAAAAAGGATGATGAAAAATGCTGTTTATATTTTTAACAATAGCCGCATTGGGATTGTCGTTTTGGGCACAATTTAAAGTAAAGAGCAACTTTGAAAAATATTCAAAAGTGGAAGCCTCAAGCGGACGTACAGGGGCAGAAACGGCAAGACGGATTTTAGATATAAACGGTCTTTACGACGTGCCGGTCGAACCGGTAAGAGGCACTTTAACAGACCATTACGACCCGACAAGACGGGTGGTGCGTTTATCTGAGCCGGTCTATTACGGCCGCTCAATTTCCGCCATATCCGTAGCTTCCCATGAAGTCGGACATGCCTTGCAGCATCAGGAGTCATATGGTGCGCTTGTGCTGAGACATAAAATCTTCCCAGTCGTGAATTTTGCATCCGGTGTAGCTCCTTTGCTTTTCTTAGGAGGCATGCTTCTCGGCAGCCTGAATCTGATCGGGCTTGGCATCATTTTGTTTTCAGCCGCTGTCTTTTTCCAGCTGATTACATTGCCTGTCGAATTCAATGCAAGTTCACGCGCGAAGCAAATTATTGTGTCAGAAGGATTCATCCGGAACAATGAAGAGAATGGGGTAAATAAAGTGCTGAGCGCCGCCGCCTTAACGTATGTGGCCGCCGCCCTGGTTTCCCTGTTTGAGCTTCTTCGCTTTGTGATGATCTTCTTAAACGGTCGTAATGAGAATTAACGTTAAGGAGGTGGCCCCTTACCATTTATGGTAAGGGCTTTTTTTGCTTATTTTACAACTGATCGCCATTTTTGTTTTGATTGGCATTACGGCTCTTTTCGTTGCAGCGGAATTTGCGATCGTCAAAATCAGAGGTTCAAAAATTAACCAGCTCATCGAAAGCGGTGACAGCCGGGCGCTTGCCGCACATAAAATCATCTCCAACCTTGACGAGTATTTATCAGCCTGCCAGCTCGGGATTACGATTACTGCCCTCGGCCTTGGATGGCTTGGTGAACCGACATTTGAACGCATTCTTCATCCCTTATTTACAATGACAGGCATGCCGGAACCGTTTAACCACATTGTCACATTTATCGTTGCATTTATCATCGTCACTTTTTTGCATGTGGTGATGGGTGAGCTTGCCCCGAAAACGGTTTCCATTCAAAAGGCTGAAGCTGTCAGTTTATGGATTGCAAAGCCGCTAATCTGGTTTTATAAAATCACGTATCCATTTATTAAAGCGTTGAACGGCTCTGCAAGTTTTCTTGTGAAATTGTTTGGCTTTCATTCAGTGAAGGAGCATGAGGTTGTCATCAGCGAGGAGGAACTGAGGCTGATCCTTTCAGAAAGCTATGAAAAGGGAGAAATCAATCAGTCTGAATTCCGCTATGTGAATAAGATTTTTGAATTCGACAACCGGGTAGCGAGAGAGATTATGATTCCGCGGACAGAAATTGCGGTTATCTCTCTGGAGCAGTCGCTTGAAGAAGCGATCCATCACATCATTAATGAACGGTATACACGTTACCCTGTCATTAAAGAAGACAAGGATCATATTTTAGGGATCATCAACAGCAAAGATATGTTTAAAGCTTATTTTCTCGGACAGCCGATCAAGCTGAAGCAGATTATGAGGCCCGTCATCAGAGTCATTGAAAGCATCCCTGTTCAGCAGCTTTTGATCCGCATGCAGAAGGAGCGGATTCACATGGCGATTCTCGTAGATGAATACGGGGGAACGGCGGGTCTTGTCACTGTCGAGGATATTATCGAGGAAATCGTCGGGGAAATTCGCGATGAATATGATCAGGATGAAACGCCGCACATTTTGAAAAAAGGCGAGCATCATTATGTAATGGATGGAAAAGCGCTAATAGACGAAGTAAACGATCTGCTCGACATTGCCATTGAAAATGAAGAAATTGATACGATTGCAGGCTGGCTTCTGACGCAAAAAATGGAGCTGAAAGCAGGAGATGTGATACACGCGGAGGGCTGTGAGTTTAAAATCCTCGACGCCGAAGATCATCACATCCGTTTTATAGAAATTAAAAAAACTGACTTTTTATAAAAAGCAGCCGAAGATTGAGCGGCTGTTTTTTTATGACGTCGGCGGTTTTCGGAAAAAGCAATGCTGCAAAGCCTTTTTTCTACATAAGATATATAGACCGGGACACTTAGGAGGGAGTGGCTGTATGAAAAAGGCTTGGTGGAAGGAAGCGGTTGTCTACCAAATTTACCCCCGCAGTTTTAAAGATTCAAATGGCGACGGGATCGGGGATATTCAAGGAATCAGATCCAAGCTTCACTACATAAAAGAGCTGGGCGCTGACGTCATCTGGATTTGCCCTTTGTACGATTCGCCCAATGCGGATAACGGCTATGATATCAGGGATTACAAAAACATATTAAGCGATTTCGGCACCATGGCTGATTTCGACCAGCTGCTTGGTGACATTCATGAGCTGGGCATGAAGCTGATTATGGATCTTGTCGTGAACCATACAAGCGACGAACACCCGTGGTTCATTGAATCCCGTTCATCCATACACTCGGAAAAGCGCGACTGGTATATTTGGAAGGAGGGCAAAAACGGAAAAGCGCCAAACAATTGGGAAAGTATTTTCGGCGGGCCGGCATGGCAGTATGATCAAAAGACAAGCCAGTATTATCTTCACCTTTTTGATAAAAAACAGCCTGATTTGAATTGGGAAAATGAAAAAGTGAGAAATGCCGTTTACGACATGATCAATTGGTGGCTTGAAAAAGGAATTGACGGATTTCGGGTGGATGCCATTACGCATATTAAGAAAAAAGAGGGGCTTCCAGATATGCCGAATCCCAAAGGGCTGGACTGCGTTCCTTCCTTTCCTTATCATATGAATGCTGACGGCATTATGGATATGCTAACAGAGCTAAAGGAAAATACATTTTCCCGCTATCCGATTATGACAGTCGGAGAGGCAAACGGTGTCGCTGCAAAGGAAGCGGCTGAATGGGCTGGTGAAAAAAACGGCATCTTCAGCATGATTTTTCAATTTGAGCATCTCGGCCTGTGGGATGTAGAGATCAATGAAAGCATTGATATCGTTTCCTTCAAACGAATTCTAACAGAGTGGCAGGACAGTCTTGAAGGGATCGGCTGGAATGCTCTGTTTATGGAAAATCACGACCAGCCCCGTTCAGTTTCTGTGTGGGGAGACGACGGAGTGTACCTGAAAGAAAGTGCAAAAGCGCTTGCTTCTGTCTATTTTCTCATGAAAGGCACACCGTTTATTTATCAGGGGCAGGAACTCGGCATGACAAACGTGGCATTTCCATCTATTGAGGACTATGATGATGTCGCCATGAAACGCCTGTATGATATAGAAACGGCGAAAGGTGCTTCCCACGAGGACGTGATGAAAATTGTCTGGAAAAAGGGAAGGGACAATTCACGAACGCCGATGCAATGGACTGCTGATCCATACGCCGGATTTTCTGATGCAAAACCGTGGATCGGAATCAATGAGAATTACAAATGGCTGAATGCCGAGACGCAAAAAAACGACAAATCATCCGTATACCACTTTTACAAAAGCTTGATCAAACTGCGTCAAACATACGATGTTTTTATCAATGGAACATACGAGCTCATTTTACCGGAAGATCAGCAAATCTTTGCATATCTTCGGAAAAACGAGAGCCATACTGCACTGATTGCAGCCAATCTGACAGGAACGCCGGCTTTTTTCAAGCGCCCCGGATTTCCATTGTCATCAGACGCACTCATATTGTCAAATGTGGAAACAGAGCCGCACAAGCACATAACATCAGTACTGTTAAAGCCGTATGAAGCAAGAATATATGTATGGCGCTAAACTCCAGCCAAAGACTGGAGTTTTTTGTTTTTGTCAAGTTTATGTGAGTGGTTTAACAGGAAAAAAAGAACACAGAACGAATTAGCAAATAGAGCGGACAAATGAAAGGAGAAACAAATGCTGAAAACATTGCAAATCAAAACGACCAAACGAGATGAAATGATTGAGATCACCCGCGAGGTGGAGGCGTTTCTTCAAGAAACAGGTGTAACGAGCGGCGCGGCGCTGATTTATTGTCCTCATACGACTGCGGGCATTACAATTAATGAAAATGCCGATCCCGATGTCAAAAAAGATATGCTCAGAAGGTTTGATGAGGTCTATCCATGGGAACACGAGCTGGATCGCCATATGGAGGGCAATACAGCTGCACACATGAAGTCGAGTACGGTCGGAGCTTCACAGCATGTCATTATTGACAACGGCCGACTCATTCTTGGAACGTGGCAGGGCATTTATTTCTGCGAATTTGACGGGCCGCGTACACGGACATGTTATATCAAAATCATAGGGTAACAGGAGGGTTTTCATGACAGAATGGATGAAAGCATTATCGCTGACAAAACCTGTCATCCAAGCGCCAATGGCCGGCGGGCTTGTCACGCCCGGACTGGCAGCCGCTGTGTCGAATGAAGGCGCGCTCGGCAGCTTGGCGTCAGGATACCTCAGTCCCGACATGCTCGAAAAGCAAATCATTGAGATGCAGCAGCTGACTGATCGAGTATTTCAGGTGAATGTGTTTGTTCCGGAAAGCAGAAAAGAACCGGATGAGGACATGATTAAAACTTGGAAAAACAGAATTCCGTTTGCCGAACAGGCTTCTCCATTCTCTTCAGAGGAAGAAGAATGGAAGGACTTCCATGAAAAAATAAACATCATTCTCAAACACAATGTAAAAGCCTGTTCATTTACGTTTGGCATTCCGCCGGACGAAAGCATTCAAGCGTTAAAGAAAAATGGCTGCTCTCTCATCGGGACAGCTACGACTCCGCAGGAAGCTGTCCTGCTTGAAGAACGCGGAATGGACATCATCGTACTGCAAGGAAGCGAAGCGGGCGGCCACCGCGGTTCCTTTCTGCCTGTCAGCGGGGAATCCGCTCTGGGCCTCATGTCGCTGATTCCCCAGGCGGCAGACGCCGTTTCCGTTCCAGTAATCGCTGCAGGCGGAATTGCCGACCGGCGCGGCGTCCAAGCCGCTCATTGTCTCGGAGCCCAAGGCGTACAGGTTGGGACGCCGTTTCTCATGTGTGAGGAATGCGAAGTATCTGAAGCGTACAGCCGCGAATTAAATAAAGCGCGGGGGACAGACACGCGCCTCACCTCATTGTTTTCAGGTAAGCCTGCAAGGGGTATAGTCAATCAATGGATGAAAGAGCAGCAAACTGAGGAGGCAAACGCGCTTCCTTATCCATTGCAAAACACGTTAACAAAGCCGATGAGAAAGCACGCAGCCAGTGAAAAAGATTCCGGGTACATGTCTCTGTGGGCCGGGCAATCTGTCGGAATGCTTAACGGGCCCGCTGATGTGAAAACGCTGTTAGCCGAGCTTTGCCGACCGTAACTTGATAAACAGAGGTGACAGATGATGAACATTCTTCAATATTCTTATAAAAAAAGAGGGAAAATTGAGTTTGTATTTGAAGGCTGGCCTCACTCAAAAGTTACAATGGCTCCTATCAAAGGGTACTATTTTGTCCGTTTTATTAAATGGAGCAGCTTAGATCCAATCGTGACAAGAAATGACCTCGAAAAAATGGAATGGGCTGCGAACCAGTATTTTGGCACAGCCCCTTTTTATCGAAAACGAAAAGCATTTGAAACCCCATCGTCCCGGAAATAGGCGATGGGGCTTTTAGCGGACGATGCGGTAAAGAGACGGAACATCCAATCTGGTCGCCTGAGACATAAGGTAGGCTGGCTGTACGGCTCCCTTTCTTCTAAAAGAATTCAGCTTATCGATAATTTGCTGTCCGCTTAAGATTCCAAGGCCATGGGCAAAATATTTATCTTCTCCCAGTAAAATCACATTTTCGCCTCTCCACTGCGCTTTTTGCGGATCGAATTCAGGATTCTTAAAATACAAACAATCTCCGAGGAAAAAGTGATGTCCTGTTTCCGTATATATCGGCAATTTCTCATAATGCCAGTCATATAAAATAATTCTGTCAAAGTTGGCATCAAATTTTTTTTCCCCGATTGTATCAATCAAGGCCAGATAATAAATAACAACAATTGCGGTCGCACATTCAAACGCATAAAACGGGCCATTTTCTGCAATATCCCGAATGGCTTTTGAAGGCGGCATTCTATATTTCAGTTCCAACGCGCCTTCCGGTGAAACCCTCCAATACTTTGTATTCCCATATGTTTTCAAAAAAGTGGCAAACTTCGCTCCGCTTTTGTGCAGCGTTTTTGCTGCTGCAACGATATTCATCCGCAGGTTCAGCTCAAACATCAGTTCAGCAATTGAATGATAATCAAACTGAACGGGCGTCTCAATCATCTCTTTTAACAGCGGATTCAAATTCTTATCAATCTTCCAGTTTTCAATATCTTGGGGACGGAGCAATTGTCCGGATACAATAATCATCTTTAGCCCCCCTTGTTTTTTATAAGATATGCAAAGGGCTTGGGCAATGAAAGTTTAAAAAAACAGAAGGCAGCCGAAAAAGAACTTCTTCCATTTTTTATTTTAAAACTTTTTTAAGCAGCCGATATATACTGTATCAAACTCGAAGGAGAAACTGGACATGAAGACTTTTATCAACTGGCTGAAGAAACCGTCTATTTCAAGGAAATTAATCGTCTCATTTATTGCAATTCTCATTATCCCTATTCTTATATTGGAATTTAGTTCTTACCGAAGCGCCAGCGGAAAGCTGGATCAGGAAATTATGGGAAATGCGAAAAACAGTGTAGATACATTTAATACAACCGTTACAAATGATCTGGGAGCAAAAGCGAAAGCAGTTACCTTTTTCAGTGAATCTCTTAAAAGCTCCGCGTTCAAAGGAAAGTCTAATCAAGAAGAGCTCAAGGCTAAGTTTTCACAATATGTCTCGATTAATCAAGGAGTAGCCAGAATTTATGGAGGCGCAGAAAACGGCAATTATGTACAAGCGCCGAAAGAACAATTGCCGGATGGATACGATCCGAGGCAGCGCCCTTGGTATCAAGATGCGATGAAGGCCGGCGGTGAAATTGTAGTGACAGATCCTTACGTGGCAGCGAATGACGGAAGCATGGTCATTACTATTGCCCAGCAGCTGAAGGACGGATCTGGCGTTGTCGCCATGGATATTACCATTGATAAATTGTTAGAACAGATGAAACAAATCAAGGTCGGAAAAGAAGGCTATGTTTTCATTGCAACGAAAAACAAAACCTATGTTGCCCACCAGGACCATAAGGCTGGAGAAAAGCTGTCAGGAGAGTGGGTTGCCAAAATGTATGCCAATGACAGCGGTGAACTCCAGTACACTCTGGGTAACGAAGATAAAAAGATGACCTATACAACAAATGAACTGACTGGGTGGAAAATTGCCGGCACAATGTATATGAGTGAAATCAAGGATGCCTCAAAGTCTGTTTTGATAACAGGCATGATCGTGCTGATCGCTTCCATTGCGGCAGGCGGGCTTTTAATTCTGTTTATCGTTCGTTCGATTACAAAACCGTTAAAACGTCTCGTTCAATCATCGAAAACAATCAGCAGCGGAGATCTGACAGAAACGATCGAAATCCGTTCGAAGGATGAGCTTGGAGAGCTAGGGGAAAGCTTCAATGGAATGGCACAATCTCTCCGCTCACTGATCAGCACTATCCAGGACTCGGTGAACAATGTGGCCGCATCGTCCGAACAGCTTACCGCATCTGCCGGACAGACAAGTAAAGCCACCGAGCATATCACGATGGCGATTGAGCAGTTCTCAAACGGAAACGAGGAGCAAAGCGAAAAGGTGGATTCCAGCTCTCATCAGCTGAATTTAATGAATGAAGGGCTCCAGCAAGTCTCACAAACATCATCAGATATTACAAAGGCGTCTATCCAATCAACAGAAATCGCCGGAACGGGTGAAAAGTTTGTCCAGCAGACAGTCGGACAGATGAACTCAATTAATCAATCAGTTCAGCAGGCTGAAGCTGTAGTCAAAGGCTTAGAAGGAAAATCAAAAGACATCACAAGCATTTTGAGAGTCATTAACGGCATCGCTGACCAAACAAATCTGCTGGCATTAAACGCAGCCATTGAAGCGGCGCGTGCCGGAGAATCAGGCCGCGGCTTCTCTGTCGTAGCGGAGGAAGTGCGCAAACTGGCTGTTCAATCTGCTGATTCAGCAAAAGAAATCGAAAAGCTGATCCAAGAAATCGTAGCAGAAATCGAAACCTCTCTTCATATGTTTAAAGCAGTGAATCAGGAAGTACAGTCTGGACTTGTTGTCACAGACAATACAAAAGAAAGCTTCCAGAGCATTTTCAGCATGACAAACGAAATCGCAGGCAAATTGCAGACGATGAATTCAACAGTCGAACAGCTGTCAGACCGTTCACAGCATGTTTCAGCAGCAGTCAGCGGCATTGCCGATGTGTCGAAAGAAAGCTCGGCAAGCATCCAAGACATTGCTGCCTCAGCCGAGGAGCAGCTTGCCTCAATGGAAGAAATCAGTTCATCAGCGACCACCCTTGCGCAGATGGCAGAAGAGCTTCGTGATCTGACAAAGCAATTTAAAATTGAATAAAAGCATAAAAAAACAGCGCTTATCAAGGCGCTGTTTTTTTATAAGGAATTCATAACAAAGACCTAGTGCATTCGGTGATTTTAGAACTGTTTTTCATTTTTACTTTCATTTTCAATGTAATATAAAGGAAGGTCCGCTGATATAATTTGTGAATGATTGAAAGAAGGTTCGTAAACAAAGAAGTTGAAACAGGGCTTGTCATGACGGATGAAACAAAACAAAGCTTCAAACATATATCGCACATGACCAATCAAATTGCTTCCGAACTGCAAAACATGAATGCGACGGTTGAGGAACTGTCAGCGGGAGCTCAAGAAATTTCCGCTGCTTCAAATGATATCACGGCCATTTCTAAAGAAATCTCGGACGGCATCCAAGATATCGCCGCTTCTGCTGAGGAACAGCTGGCATCCATGGAGGAGATCAGTTCATCTGCACAGACGCTTGAAAGAATGTCTGAAGAGCTCCGTGATCTGACAAAACGATTTAAGGTGGATAGATAATAGGACTAAATAACTATCTATTTATGGGGAATTAGTTACTTTTGTTAAATTTCTTCTTTTTTACTGTATATATTTACCCATTTCCTGCCGATATGAAGGGTAGCATAAAAAAGGAGAAATGAATGATGAAAAAAATACTCCAACTCATAAAACAAAGATCAATTACACGGAAACTTCTCGTTTCCTTTCTGTCGATCCTCATCATACCGGTTGTCATATTGGCAGCCATTGCTTATCAATCGGCAAGCAGCTCACTCGACAGACAGATGATGGGGAGCGCATTGGAAAATGTACAGCAATTAAACGAAATTATTAACACCAGCATCGGTGAAAAAGAAAACAGCGCCGCTTACTTCAGCGAATGGCTGACAAAAGAGAGATATAAAGCAAAAAGCAATGCAAGCATAAAAGAGAAATTCTCACAATATATCAGCATTCATAAAGATGTAGAATCCATTTATACAAGTGACAAAAACGGGCGCTTCACCCGTTACCCGGATCTTCCGATGCCGAGCGGCTATAATCCGGTTGAACGCGACTGGTACAAAAAAGCGGTTGCGAATAAAGGTAAAGTTGTTGTGACTGACCCTTATAAAACCGCTTCTACAAATACAATGGTTGTGACAATCGCCCAACAGACAAAAGATGGTTCAGGCGTTATCGCAATCAACATGACGATTGAAAACCTGCTGAAAACAACCAAAAAAGTCAACATTGGCAAACAAGGCTACGCATTTATCATGACGAAGGACAAAAAGGTTGTCGCCCATCCTAATGAAACCTCAGGAACTGAATTGAAGGGTGACTGGCTCGACAAGGTGCTAAATGCGGATAAAGGCGATTTTCAATACACGATGAACGGCGATAAGAAAAAAATGGCCTTTGACACAAACAAGTTAACGGGATGGAAAATCGGTGGGACCATGTATCTTGACGAAATTCATGAGGCAGCCCAGCCTGTCCTTCACATTGCTTTAATTGTCTTGGCAGCAGCTATTATCATAGGGATTATCGTCATGACATTGATCATTCGGTCGATTACAACGCCGCTGAAACAGCTCGTCGGTTCCTCTAAGCGGATCAGCGAGGGAGACTTGACGGAAACCATTGATATCCGTTCAAAAGATGAATTGGGCGAACTCGGCAAAAGCTTCAACAATATGGCGTCGTCACTTCGTTCTCTCATACACGCCATCCAGGATTCGGTAGACAATGTTGCGGCTTCCTCTGAGGAGCTGACCGCATCAGCAGCGCAAACGAGCAAGGCAACAGAGCACATTACATTGGCGATTGAGCAGTTTTCTAACGGCAATGAAAAACAAAACGAAAACATTGAAACTGCAGCAGAGCACATTTATCAAATGAATGACGGCTTGACGAATATGGCTCAAGCTTCTGAAGTGATTACAGATTCATCTGTTCAATCGACAGAAATTGCAAGTGAAGGCGGCAAGCTTGTTCATCAAACCGTCGGCCAAATGAACGTCATTGACAAGTCCGTTAAAGAAGCAGAACAAGTCGTACGCGGATTGGAAACGAAGTCGAAAGATATCACCAATATTTTGCGTGTAATTAACGGTATCGCAGATCAGACGAACCTGCTTGCCCTAAACGCAGCGATTGAAGCGGCGCGCGCAGGCGAGTACGGCCGCGGCTTCTCCGTTGTAGCGGAAGAAGTGAGAAAGCTGGCAGTTCAATCAGCAGATTCAGCAAAAGAGATTGAAGGATTAATCATCGAGATTGTGAAGGAAATCAATACATCTCTCGGCATGTTCCAGTCTGTCAATCAAGAGGTGCAGACAGGCCTTGATATCACAGATAAAACAGAAATGAGCTTTAAACGCATTTCTGAAATGACGAACCAAATCGCCGGCGAACTGCAAAATATGAGTGCGACGGTTCAGCAGCTTTCTGCGAGCTCTGAGGAAGTTTCGGGAGCATCCGAGCACATTGCATCGATTTCAAAAGAAAGTTCAGCTCATATCCAAGATATCGCGGCATCAGCCGAAGAGCAGCTTGCTTCCATGGAAGAAATCAGCTCGTCAGCAGAAACCCTTTCGTCTATGGCGGAAGAGCTTCGCGACATGACCAAACGATTTAAAATCGAATAATGAGCCCAAACACCCAAGCCTGTACGCTTGGGTGTTTTTTTTAGTTTTTTTATTAAACCTTTTATCCTAGTTTGACGATATTAGATTTAGCTTAAAGGAGGAGTCAGCAAGAATGGGAAAATTTATAAAATGGATCAAACAGCCATCGATCAGCAAACCGCTTATCGCTGCATTTCTGGCAGTGCTTATTTTGCCGGTTGGGGTTTTAGCATATTTCAGTTATCAATCAGCTTGGAACGCGTTAGACAGAGAGCTGATAAACAGTGCGAAGGGAAATGTTGAAGAGCTCAACAGTACGCTGCAAAATAAACTGGAAGATAAAGTGAAAGCAATAGATTATTATAGTGAGACAATCGATAAAGACATATTACAAGGCAAAAACAAAACCTTACTGAAAGAGAAACTTAAGCAGTACACGACACTAAACGACGATGTAGGAGCAATCTATGCGGCTTCCGAAAGTAAGAAGCTTTACAAATATCCGGATAGCGGTGTCCCTAAAGGCTTCGATCCGACAGGACGTGACTGGTACAAACAAGCCGTTGCGAAAAAAGGACAGGCTGTTTTCTCAGAACCGTATACTGATGAAGCAACAGGGGATATGGTTGTCACAATTTCAAAACAAATAAAAGACGGCTCAGGAGTCATAGCACTTGATTTAAATCTGGATGAAGTGCTTACTGCTTCACAGAGAATCAAAATCGGCAAAAATGGCTTTGCATTTATTACAACAGGCAACAAAAAATATATCGCCCATCCGACGATTAAGCCTGGGACAACAGGATCAGGCAACTGGACAAACCAAGTATATTCCAAAGAAGACGGCTCATTTGAATATATCTTCGAAGGCAAAGAAAAGAAAATGGCCTTCACGACTAATAAACTGACAGGCTGGAAAATCGCGGGCACATACTTTGTCAGTGAATTGCAAGATGCTTCAAGTCCGGTACTGAACACAGCGGTTATCATTCTATGCGTGTCAATTGCGATCGGCGGCATACTCATTCTCTTTATTATCCGGGCCATCACCAAGCCGTTAAGAAAACTGGTTTCTACATCCGCGAAAATCAGCAGCGGGGATCTCACAGAAGTCATTGACATTCACTCGAAAAACGAGTTCGGCCAGCTTGGCGAAAGCTTTAACGAAATGTCTGCATCATTGCGTTCTGTTATTGGTGTCATTCAAACGTCTGTAGAAAACGTGGCATCATCTTCTGAAGAGCTGACGGCAAGCGCAGCCCAAACAAGCAAAGCAACTGAACACATTACACTCGCCATCGAACAGTTCTCAGATGGCAATGAGGCGCAAAGCGAGAAACTGGAAACAAGCTCAAACCATCTTTCTCAAATGAACCACGGGATTTCAAAAGTGGCTCAGGCCTCTTCAACGATTACGAAATCATCGATCCAGTCCTCTGAGGCAGCGGGCAGCGGAGAGAAACTGGTTGAACACACAGTCGGCCAAATGAAAACAATCGACCAATCCGTTCAAAAAGCGGAAGCGGTTGTGAAAGGTCTAGAAACAAAATCGCAAGACATCACAAGCATCTTAAATGTGATTAACGGTATTGCTGATCAAACCAACCTGCTGGCATTAAATGCTGCGATTGAGGCGGCAAGAGCGGGAGAATACGGAAGAGGCTTCTCAGTAGTAGCGGAAGAGGTTAGAAAACTTGCCGTACAATCAGCAGACTCAGCTAAGGAAATTGAAGGGTTAATTCAAGAAATTGTCAGAGAAATCAGCACTTCACTTGCGATGTTCCAATCCGTGAATCATGAAGTGAAGGAAGGCTTGCAGATTACTGACCAAACAGCGGAAAGCTTTAAACAAATCTATGAGATGACAACTCAAATTTCCGGCGAATTGCAAAACCTGAACGCGACGGTGGAACAGCTGTCAGACGGATCACAAGAAGTGTCAAGTGCGGTTGAAGACATTTCTGCAGTGGCGAAAGAAAGCTCTGCAGGCATTCAAGACATCGCAGCTTCGGCGGAAGAACAGCTTGCGTCCATGGAAGAAATCAGCTCTTCAGCTGAAACGTTGGCAAACATGGCGGAAGAACTTCAGGACATCACGAAGAAATTTAAAATTGAATCGTAATGGAAAGAGAAAGCGGCATATCCTGCCGCTTTCTTTTTTTATTAAAACAAAATAAACAAAAATAATTCAAAAACAAACAAAGATCATATATAATGAAAACGGATACAAATAAAAAGGGGACGGAGGAATATCAAATATGGTGAAACATGTATGGGATTCAGATCATGCTGCACAGCTGCAAAAAGGCGTAGAGGAATTGGTGTACAGGTCCAATCTGATCGGGTCAGATCGCACTGTCTGCAACTGGGGCGGCGGGAATACGTCTATGAAAACAACGGAAAAGGATTTCAGAGGCCGTGAAACAGAAGTCATGTGGGTGAAAGGAAGCGGTTCTGATCTGGCAACAATGAGAGCGCATAACTTTACCGGTTTGAGATTAGATGACATCCGCCCGCTGATCGAAAGGGACCACATGTCAGATGAAGAAATGGTAGACTACTTGTCTCATTGTATGATTGACAGCAAGCATCCCCGCCCTTCAATTGAAACGCTGCTACACGCTTTTCTGCCATACAATCACGTTGACCATACCCACCCCGATGCGATTATCAGCATTTGCTGCGCTGATAATGGAAAACAAATCGCTGAAGACATTTACGGAAACCGGTTTGTATGGGTGCCATACGTACGCCCTGGATTTACTTTATCTAAAATGATCGCTGAAGGCGTAGCGAACAATCCCAACGCAGAGCTTGTGTTAATGGAGAAACACGGATTAGTCACTTGGGGCGAGACGTCTGAAACATGTTATGAAAAAACGATATCCATCATTCAAGAAGCTGAGCAATATATTAACGATCGTATCAATCAACATGAGATATTCGGAGGCAAAAGATATCAGCCGCTGCCGGAGGATCAAAGAAAACAAATCTTAGCAGCCATCATGCCTGTGATTAGAGGAGCTGTCAGTGAAGAAAAGAAAATGATCCTTTCCTATGATGATCATGATGACGTCTTAGAATTTGTCAACAGTGTCCAAGCGCCAGCGCTTTCGCAAATCGGTGCGGCATGTCCGGATCATCTTGTTCACACAAAGCGGGTTCCGCTGTACATTGAGTGGAATCCGAAAACTCAAGATGTGCATAAGCTGGCGGATCTGATCAAATCAGGAGTCGAACGTTTTACATCAGAATATCAGGCTTACTTTACACGCAATCAGCAGGAGGGGGACCAAATCTTTGAATCAGCCCCGCGGGTAATATTGATTCCTGGCATCGGAATGGTGAATACGGGAAAAAGTTACGCCATGTCTAAAGTAAGCGGCGCTTTATATCGGAGGGCCATCGCTGTTATGAAAGGGTCAACAGCTCTTGGGCACTTTGTTTCTTTAAATGAAAATGAATCCTACCATGTCGAATATTGGCCGCTAGAATTATACAAGCTCACGCTGGCCCCGCCGGAAGCAGAATTTTCCCGTAAAGTAGCGTTGATAACAGGAGGAGCCGGCGGAATAGGCAGTGCAGCATGCCGCCGCTTTGCAGATGAAGGAGGGCACGTGATCGCAGCAGATCTTAATATAGAAGGTGCACAGAAAATTGCCGGGGAAATAAACGATGCATATGGAGAAGGACGGGCAATGGCTGTCAAAATGGATGTGACAAAGGAAGAAGAAGTACAGTCAGCCTTTGAACAAGCGGCGCTTGCTTACGGCGGCATTGATATCGTCGTCAATAATGCCGGGCTGGCCACATCAAGCCCATTTGACGAAACAAGTCTAAAAGAATGGAATCTTAATATGAATGTATTAGGAACAGGCTATTTCCTTGTGGCCCGTGAAGCGTTTAAACAAATGAAACAGCAAAACAGAGGCGGAAGCATGGTATTTGTCGGATCAAAAAATTCAGTTTATGCGGGTAAAAACGCATCTGCCTACAGCTCTGTAAAAGCGCTTGAAACCCATTTGGCAAGGTGTATCGCAGCTGAAGGAGGAGAATACGGCATTCGGGTAAACTCCGTTTTGCCGGATGCGGTTCTTCAAGGATCGGCTATCTGGGGATCAAGCTGGCGGGAGGAACGGGCCGCAGCATACGGGATTGAACCAGATCAGCTTGAGGAACATTACCGGAAACGCACGGCGTTGCTCGTCAATATTTACCCGCAGGATATTGCCGAAGCCATCGCATTTTTTGCTTCTTCTAAAGCCGAAAAAACAACGGGCTGCATGATCACGGTAGACGGCGGCGTCCCTGCTGCTTTCACGCGTTAGAAGTATGCTATGATAAAAATAACAAGACGGATTACGATATGAGGAAGGGCGTTACCGATGCTAGTAGCAGAACGGCAGCAAAAAATAGTAGAAATAGTGAATATGCGTTCAAGCATCCGCGTATCCGAATTAAGTGACATATTTTCTGTCACAGAAGAAACCATTCGGCGCGATCTTGAGAAGCTTGAGAAAGAACATAAACTGAGCCGAAGCCACGGAGGAGCGGTCAGTATTCAGCAGCAGGAATCAGAAGTTCATTTTTCTGAACGGGAAATCACAAATGTCATAGAAAAAAAAGCCATCGCTCACGAAGCAGTCAAATATGTAAAGAGCGGAGACCGAATCATTCTCGATGCAAGCACCACCGCCTGGTACATGGCGAAAATACTCCCTGATATTGAGCTCACCGTCATTACAAACTCAATGAAGGCAGCCATTGAACTCAGCAATAAAGAAAACATATCAGTCATTTCAACAGGCGGCATTTTGCTGGCAAAATCATTATCGTTTGCCGGCCCGTTAGCAGAGCGTTCACTTGAGACCTACCATGTCAACAAAACCTTTCTGTCATGTAAAGGATTTGACTTAAACAACGGGATGAGCGACTCAAACGAGTGGCAGGCACTGCTCAAAAAACGGATGATCGAAAGGTCTGATCAGACCATTTTGATGGCCGATTCAAGCAAATGGGGGAACCGCGAGTTTTCACATATCGCCTCGCTGCAAGATATCAGCCGCCTTATTACTGATTCCGGACTTGATCCGGTATCGGTAAAAGCTCTTGAAGACAAAAAGGTGAACGTGACAGCTGTTCCCCTTCCGAAGAGAGGGTGAAAGAATGATATATACTGCCATTGATATAGGCGCATCAAGCGGGAGAGTCATGGTAGGTGAACTGAAGGAAGGGAAGCTTGAAGTACAAGAGATTCACAGATTCGCTAACGGCTTCATTCAAAGAGACGGACATTGTTTTTGGGATATCGATCATTTGCTAAAACAAATCCTGCAAGGACTGCAAAAGGTGAAAGCGCTTGGGTATGAACGCTGCACCTTAGGCATTGATACATGGGCAGTTGATTATGTCTTACTGGACGACAAAGGCAATCGTTTGCAGGAAGTGATGTCCTACCGGGATAAAAGAACAGAACACACAATAGATAAACTGGAACACACCCTGTCAAAAGACACAATCTATCAAAAAACAGGAATACAATTTCAGCCTTTTAACACGATTTATCAATTGTATGAAGAAGACCGTGAGCTGCTGAAAACAACAGACAAAATTATTATGGTTCCTGATTATTTAGGCTATTGTTTAACCGGAAAAGCCGTAACGGAAATTACAAATGCATCCACAACACAGCTTTTAAACGTCTCAACTGGAAAGCTTGATCCTGAATTGCTTAAAGCCGTGTCTGTTCAGGAACATCAATTTGCGCCGCTGACTGAACCGGGGCGTGAGCTCGGCATGCTGAGAAATGATTGGTTCCCGGATTATGATCTGCCGGCTTGCAAGGTGATAACAGTCGCAACGCATGATACTGCCTCGGCCGTCATCGCGGCTCCAGGTGTAAACGATAGCTGGGCGTATATCAGCAGCGGAACATGGTCGTTAATCGGGGTTGAAAACAAAACGCCGATATTAACTGATCTGGCTTTAAAAAACAACTATACGAATGAACGGGGCGCAAACAACACCATTCGCTTTCTCAAAAACATCATCGGCATGTGGGTGATACAAGAAGTAAGACAGCAATTACAAGCAGATTACTCTTTCCAGCAGCTTGCAGAAGAAGCCCGAAAAACAAAACCATTCCTGCAGTTTATAAACTTAAATGATGAACGTTTCCTGAATCCAGACAGCATGATAGAGGAAATACAACATTATTGCAGAGAAACCCGCCAGAAGATTCCCCGCACTGCAGGCGAACTTGCCTGCTGCATCTACAGCAATTTAGCCATCATCTATGCGATAGCCATCAAAGAGCTGGAAACGATCACAGGAAAATCGATTCAGCAGCTTCATATCATTGGCGGCGGAGCCCGGAATGATTTCTTAAATCAATTAACGGCAGACATGAGCGGAAAAGCGGTATACGCAGGGCCCATAGAGGCAACCGCCATCGGAAATATACTAATGCAAATGATTGCTGCCAAAGAAGTCAAAGACATAAAAGAAGCCCGGCAAGCCGTCAGAAATTCCTTTCCGATCAAAGTGTTTACACCTAAAGACATTGACAGAAGCACGATCATTCAGTCATTTCGGCAAACTGTTTTGAAAGCGCTATCTAAAAGGTGAAGAGGTGATTAGGTGTGAAAAGAAAAGCCAGTATCATGTTTGTCCATCAAGACAAGTACGAGGAATACAAACAGCGGCATGATGACATTTGGCCTGAAATGGCAGAAGCACTTAAAGCTCATGGAGCGCACCATTATTCCATTTTTTTAGACGAAGAAACAGGCAGGCTTTTTGCTTATTTAGAAATAGAGGATGAAGAGAAGTGGAGAAAGATGGCGGACACAGAAGTTTGCCAGAGGTGGTGGAAATCGATGTCGCCATTAATGAAAACCAATCCAGATTTCAGTCCTGTTTCAATAGATCTTAAGGAAGTTTTTTATTTGGATTAAAAAACTGAAAAAGGGAGAGAGACGCATGACCATAAAAGCCAATTATGACAGTGCAAAACAGGCGTATGAAAAATGGGGAATCGATGTTGAAGAGGCGCTTCGGCAATTAGAACAAGTGCCCATTTCAATCCACTGCTGGCAGGGTGACGACATTGAAGGCTTTGAAGTAAATAAGGGGGAGCTTTCAGGCGGAATTGATGTGACCGGCAATTATCCCGGAAAAGCGCAAACCCCTGAAGAATTAAGAAGAGATTTGGAGAAGGCTCTTTCTCTCATTCCTGGAAAGCACCGCGTGAACCTGCATGCGATATATGCAGAAACAAACGGGGAAGCGACTGAACGGGACGAATTGAAGCCGCAGCATTTTGAAAACTGGGTGAAATGGGCAAAAGATCTCGGTCTTGGTTTAGATTTTAATCCTACCTTGTTTTCGCATGAGAAAGCGGCAGACGGACTCACCCTTTCACACCCCGATCCGACCATCAGGGAATATTGGATCAGGCATTGCATCGCGTGCCGCCGTATTGGGGAATACTTCGGGAAAGAATTAGGCACACCTTGCTTGACGAATATTTGGATTCCCGACGGATATAAAGATATCCCAAGTGACAGGCTGACACCGCGTAAAAGATTAAAAGAATCACTGGATCGGATCTTCGCAGAGGAGATCAGTGAACAACACAATCTTGATTCAGTCGAGAGCAAGCTGTTCGGGCTTGGTTCAGAATCATATGTTGTCGGATCTCATGAGTTTTATCTAGCTTATGCTTTGACGAATCATAAGCTTTGTTTACTTGATACAGGCCATTACCACCCGACTGAAACGGTATCAAATAAGATCTCGTCCATGCTGCTTTACACAGATAAACTCGCCTTGCACGTGTCCCGTCCCGTTCGCTGGGATAGCGACCATGTTGTGGTTTTAGATGATGAATTGAGAGAAATCGCGCTTGAAATTGTACGCAATCAGGCACTTGAGAAGGTCGCTATCGGCCTCGATTTTTTCGATGCCAGCATTAACCGTGTTGCCGCCTGGACCATCGGAACGAGAAATATGGTCAAAGCTATATTGTATGCCTTACTTCTCCCGAACGGCTATTTAAAACAATTGCAGGAAGAGGGCCGCTTTACAGAAAGGCTGGCGCTGATGGAGGAATTCAAAACATATCCTTTCGGGGCCATCTGGGATTCCTACTGTGAACAAATGGGCGTGCCGGTAAAAGAGGCATGGCTCCATGACATAAAAGAGTATGAACAAAAGGTGCTTTTAAAAAGGAATGCATCTACTCCGATTGTCTAATAAAAAATCCGCCGCGGCATTTGCACGCGGGCGGATTTTTTAGGCTTGATCGGCAGGGTACACAATCCCCATTTGCTTTCTTGCTTCTTCCATGATTTTGGCGGTGATCAAAGACCGTTCAAATGTATTTTCTTCCGATTCCTGCTTTTTCTCTTTTATGAGCGTGACAAATTCTTCTGCTTCGTAGAACATCGCCGGTTTAGGATCAGGAATCGAGATGTTTTCCAGGCGGCCGTCGCGATAGCGGATTTCCACTCGTTCAGGCCGGTGAATCGTATCGATCACAATCGTTCCGTCTTCACCCTGGATTTCCGCCGGGGCATAAGAAGTAGAGATTTTAGAATGCATCAAAACGGCTTCGAACCCGTCGTAAGACAGAATGACGGTTCCTTCTCCATCCACTCCGGAAGACAAAGCATATCCGTTCGCCTTCACATTCTGCGGCTCACCAAACAGCACGACTGCAGGATAAATACAATAGACACCGATATCCATTAATGATCCGTTGGAAAGCTCAGGCTGAAACGCATTCAAGACGGTGCCGTTTCTGAACGCGTCATACCGTGAGGAGTACTGGCAGTAGCTTGCGGTAAATCTGCGGACAGTGCCGATTTTATGTAAGTGGTTTTTCAGCTCTTTGAAATTCGGCAGGAAAGTGGTCTTCATCGCTTCCATGAGGACAACGCCGTTTGCCTTAGCCGCTGAGATCATCTCTTCCGTTTCTTTTGTATTCGAAGCAAACGGCTTCTCACAAAGCACATGCTTGCCATGGTCCATAAAGAGAACGGCTTGTTCCTTGTGAAGGGCATTCGGACTGGCTATGTATACGGCATCAAAGCAATCGCTTGCCGCCATTTCCTGAAGATCTGAGAAGGTGTGCTCAGCACCGTGTTTAGCGGCAAACTCGGCAGCGCGTTCAGCCGATCTTGAATAAACGGCTGTCAGCTGAAAATCTTCTATCTCCGCTGCTGACTCGAGAAAGCGGTCTGTAATCCAGTTGGTTCCTACTATTGCAAAACGTATCACTCTTATCGCTCCTTTTGTATGATATAGCTAAATTATAGCTTAAAAAGGAGAAAAGCACATGATAGATCAAATCACATCTTTAAAGCAAGGAAGTTTTTCCAACAATTAGCCGTTATTATTTTTCATTATAGGGACGATAGTGTACAATTTAATTAAACTAAGTATGACGGAGGAACGATAGTGGAGACGTTGCAAACATGGAGCGGCAGATTCAAGCGATTCTTCTTGGACAATAAGTTTGTTTTATTTTTGCTTGTGCTGCTGCTGATTGGTTTAAATATTCTTGTTTTTACAAAAACATCATTCATTTTTACCCCGATTATTGTTCTTCTCAAAACGATTTCACTGCCGATTATTTTAACGGGTATTGTGTTTTATCTGTTAAACCCAGTCGTCGATTTCCTTGAGAGAAGAAGAATAAGAAGAATCTATTCTATTTTGCTGTTATATCTATTGATTATCGGGCTGATCACGATCACGATCGTGTCCATCATCCCCTTTTTAAAAGAACAAATTATGAGCTTGATTGACAACATCCCGAGATATGTGGATATCGTAGAAAATCAGACGAAACAGCTTATCGGCAGCAATTTCGTAAACCAGGCCCAGCAAACGATGAACATCAATATATCTGATCTCGCAACAAAGATTTCAGATCAGGCGGCGACGATTGTGAACAGCACCTTTACCGGCGTTGGGAATTTTATCGGCGCACTGACTGAGATTATCATTTCGATCGTCACGGTTCCGTTTATTCTTTTCTATTTATTAAAAGACGGAAGAAAATTGCCGGTCTACATACTGAAGTTTGTGCCGACTCGATTGAAAGAACAGACATATACAGTCTTAAGCGAAATGAATCATCGGTTAAGTTCTTATATCAGAGGCCAGATCATTGTCAGCTTCTGTATCGGGTTTTTGCTGTTTATCGGTTATTTGATTATCGGGCTGGATTATGCTTCATTGCTAGCCGTCATTGCGGCTTGTACAAGCATCGTTCCATATTTAGGACCGACGATTGCCATTACGCCAGCGATTATCATCGCCATAGTGACATCGCCGCTCATGCTGCTTAAGCTGGTCATCGTATGGACCATTGTTCAGCTGATTGAAGGGAAATTGATCTCTCCGCAAATTATGGGGAAAAACCTTCACATCCACCCGATTACGATTATTTTTCTGCTATTAACAGCCGGCAAGCTGTTTGGCGTTGTTGGAATCATTCTGGCAATTCCGGGTTATGCAGTTGCCAAAGTCATTACAACACATTTATTTGACTGGTTTAAAATGCAGTCACACTTATACGATGAAGAAAAAAAAGAAAATACGTCGGGTCATAAAGTGTGATTTTCGTTTATAGTTATGTAAGACGGGCTTTCCATTTATGGAAAGCTCCCGTTATGTAAAAAAATAAATGTCTAATGGGGAGAATCAAAATCATGACTCTATGGGAATTGTTTGTAGCTGCCATTTTAGGAATCGTAGAAGGATTAACAGAGTACGCGCCGGTTTCTTCGACAGGACATATGATCATAGTAGACGATATCTGGCTTAAATCAAGCGATCTGATGTCAGAAGAAGCTGCCAACTCATTCAAAGTGGTTATTCAGCTAGGCTCCATTTTAGCGGTAGCGATCGTGTTTAAAGACCGGATTTTGAATTTGCTCGGCTTAAAAAAGAATATTACAAGCGACCAGGAGCAGGGACATAAATTAAGCATTGCGCAAATTGCTGTCGGGCTCGTGCCTGCAGCTGTCCTCGGCTTTTTGTTCGAGGATTACATTGATGAATATTTATTTTCCGTTAAAACTGTTGCCATCGGTTTAATCGCCGGGGCAGTCCTGATGCTTTTTGCTGATTGGGTAAATAAACGGAAAACAGCGACAGACACTCTCGACCGCATTTCATATAAGCAGGCAATAGGGGTCGGCTTATTCCAATGTCTTGCCCTTTGGCCGGGTTTCTCGCGTTCAGGTTCAACCATCTCCGGGGGCGTTATTCTCGGATTAAACCACCGCGCGGCAGCCGACTTTACGTTTATTATGGCGATGCCGATCATGATGGGAGCGAGCTTTTTAAGCCTTGTGAAGCATTGGGACAGCTTAAGCTCGGACCTGATGCCGTTTTTCATCGTCGGCTTTATCTGCGCCTTTGTTGTCGCACTGTTTGTCGTCCGTTTCTTCTTAAAACTGATCAACAAAATCAAACTCGTCCCATTTGCAATCTACCGAATCATCCTCGGTGTGATATTACTTTTAATCATGATGTAAACCGAAAAATAAGGCTCTTTTGGAGCCTTATTTTTTCTGTTCATTCAAGAGGAAACAGCTTGTTTTTCAACAAAAAATCATCTATAATAAACATGACGTTACATACGGGGCCATAGCTCAGCTGGGAGAGCGCTACGCTGGCAGCGTAGAGGTCAGGGGTTCGAGCCCCCTTGGCTCCATACCTTTAAACCCTTATTCTATAAGGGTTTTTTTGTTTTTAATAAAAGGATCATTCGCTGCCCCCTTCTGTTGATCCTAAGTCAAAGTAGAGCGGTTCACCTGTAAATCATGAACTTTCCAATACACCACTTTGTTCCTCAAAGACCGTCATGTCTTCCAAAGGGGGGGAGTAAACATGAAGAGACACCATTCGTTCGGAAGCAGGATTGGACATTTTGTGAATTAAACCTTTAGTTGAAATAAGACATTCTCCTTTGTGGACAAAGTATGAATTGGAAAGTTCCGCGTGATCGCCGGTTGAGCGATAAATAGAATTGAGAAGTTTTCCTTCTAACACCATTGCGCAACCAATGGATTGACCATGATCGTGTACTGCTGTCTCCTTGTGTGGCGGAATGTTAATAACGATAACTTCCAATTCGTTGTTTCTAAAGATTGCATTTCGGCCGTAAGCGTACTGGTCTGGTTCCTTAATATACGGTTGACTCAATGTTGATGCGTGTGGAATTTGTTTTAAAGAAGTTTCCAAATCTTTAACCGATGGATTTTTCAAGCCGCTAAAAATGTTTTGGATACACTCATACAGTTCCATACGTTTTTGCCTCCCGGGTCATTTATTGACTAGCATAGGTATTTCGCAGATTAATTCATGATATTTACCTATATACAATTTAGAGGCGGCAAACGCCTAGTGAACACAAAAAAATGTGCGGCCAACAACTTATTCATGTTTATTAATTCGAATTTTAATAAAAAAGTGAACGGAAAAGCGCCGTCGTTACCTAAGAAGAAGGCGAAAGTTTTTCCGATGCACTTTTAAAATGGCTTACTTTGATTGACTCGCTTATGGAAGCTCACGAAGTGGAGTTCGAGCCCTATGGCTCCGGGCAAAGCTGTTCGTGTTTTGTGCTTGAAATTTGCGCCATTGACAAAACACCATCGGTTTGGAATAATGTTTGAGTATATGCTCATTTATTCACATATTATCATAAAATAATATCATGTCCCCTGATGGGGAGAGAATTAGAATGAAAGCTAATGGCATGCAAAATCTATTAGCTTCTTTTGTTTTCAAAAAAAGATGTGTTTCGTATGTATTCATATAGGAAGGAATGACAACATGAAGACAAAACACTATTGGGTGATTTCTTTGCTTGCCGTTTTAGCGGTCGGGCCGGGATTGATGTCTAACACGGCGTTGTCGTCAGTTCAAGGCCTTGTTCAGAAGACGGTTGGAACAAGTGACTTCACCTCAGTAAATCCAATATTGATCGGCAATATGGCCTTTGCTTTATTAGTGCCGGCAGGACCGCTGCTGAGGAAAAAATTCGGTGCCCGTCCGATCTATTTGGCTTCATTACCCGTTTTTATACTTGGCTCACTGCTCTTCGCATTTTCGAGCGATATTGCATGGATGGCGGCAGGGCGCTTTTTACAGGGAGCGGCTACAGGCGTCATGCTGATGATTATGATCCCTATGCTTGTTCTGTCATTTCCGATTGACCGCAGGAATTATGCACTGCTGGTGCTGATCGGGGGATTTTATGGCTCTGTTATCATCGGTACGATCCTAGGAACAATTGCAACAAGCTGCGGCCACTGGAGATGGCTGTTTTTTATCTTTGGCGCACTGTCACTGATCGGTGTCGCGATGAGCTATTTCTTTCTTCATGATGAGCATCATGGGGCGGCAGAACAAGAACAGCCGCTAGATGGTGCGGGAATCCTTTTATCTGTTTGCCTTGCTGCAGCCTCAGCGGTTACTTTCATTTTTCTGCAAAAATGGGGGCTTTCATCAGGTTATGTATGGACGGGTTTCGGGATTACGTTATGTTTGCTCCTTGTTCTATTGATTGTGGAATATAAAGTGAAGAACCCCTTTATTTCTATTAAACTGATGCTGCTGCCAAAACCGGTGCTTGGCTTATTTATCATAGCTGCAGGGACGATAACGGTAGCTGTCAGCCTTGCTGCTTTTCAAGGCTTGCTCCGTCAAATGTATGATATTTCTCAGGAGCATCTCATTCTTTTAAACTTGACTCTTTTAATCGGAGTGGCGATCGCGGCCATTTTGAGCGCACTGTTTTATGATAGAGTCGGGCCAGGGATGCTCGGTATTATCGGCGGCCTCATTCTCGTGTTTGTGAATTTTCAATGGCTGCATATGCAGGATCAATCGTCACTCTCTATATTCGCAGTGCTGTTTATTATGCTTGCGGCTGGAACAGGGCTGACAGTTGCCGCTGGGCTGATGGGAGCTGCTATGGGCGGCCCGCTGCCTGATTTGGTCAAGAGAATGACAGCTGTTCAGTTTTTAAGATTGTTTGTCTATATGGGAGTTCCAATCCTCATCGGCTTCTTTACGAAAAAAGATGCTGCCAGACAAAGCGGTACGATGCAGGATTCTATGATGACTGCTTATCATGATCTCTTTTTCATTTCTTTTGTCCTGAGCGTGCTGCTCGTTTGCTTATCATTCTGTATGAACGCCACAGGTATGGGGCACAAGCTGGCTCATAAACCGCATGATAAAGCGAAACCGGCCGTTTCAGCACATGGACTGTCAAAGGCTGCTGTCAAATCACATAAAGTGATACATGATACAGAATATCGTAATGCACTCAGAAAGTTTAAACAGAATTTTGATATATGATCAAAACCTTTTCCTTGAGGGAAAAGGTTTTTTGTTTGCAATCCTTTCACAACTTTATCCCTAAAGAATTGAAAAATATTAGAAGTGCAAGTAAAATTCTAAAAGGTAGATTCTTTTACATTCGTAATCTTTTAACTTGAAGGAAGGTTTTCATGGCCCGTAAAAAACTGAAAAAACGTAGACTCTTCATTTCACTATTTTTCATTGTATCGATTCCGCTAGCCCTGTTTGTATTAGCGACAACTTTATCAAAACCGATTGAAACATCCAAAGAACCTGAAGAAATTGATGAACAGCAAGTATTTATTGACAGCCTGTCCGGACATGCACAAATTTTGTATGAGAAATATCATGTCCTCCCCAGCATCACGATCGCTCAGGCCATTCTCGAATCTGACTGGGGGAACAGCGAGCTTGCTGCTCAGGCCAACAACCTTTTTGGCGTAAAAGGAAATTATAAAGGCCATCACGTCACGATGGAAACGGACGAATTTGAAAAAGGGAAAAGAAAAACCATTCGCGCGAAGTTTCGAAAATACAGCACGTTTTTTGAATCTATGAATGACCACGCCCAATTGTTTGTCCGCGGCACATCGTGGAATAAAAAGAAGTATAAACCGGTGCTTGAGGCTGAGGATTATAAGGAAGCGGCAACTGCCTTGCAAACAGCAGGATATGCTACAGACCCTGACTACGCTGACAAAATCAGCGCTATTGTAGAAAAATACGATTTAGATGAGTACGATGAGGTAAATCCATCCCTGAAATCAGTGGATTTATACGGTTCTATCAAAGACAGTGCCGTTCAAGACGTATGGTCCAAGCCTTCTACTGATGAACGGTCCATTAAACTGACATCTGCCCAATCTTACGTCGGCAAGGACATAAAGGTTGTATCTAAAAAGCAGAAAGGCCAGTCCGTATGGTACCAATTTCAAATCAATGATAAACTCATCGGCTGGATTGATGATTCAGCTGTTGAAATAAAGGAAGCAACCTGAGACCTTTTTACTGGTATTTTTAATTCTTTGTTCCATTCTGGGGAATTTGAGGTATAATATTCCACGGAAGTTATCACTTATTGACTATGCTTTCAGGAGGGAACAAAGGTGCAGAAATATAGACGGAGAAACACGGTTGCTTTTACAGTATTAGCTTATTTCACTTTTTTTGCGGGAGTATTTTTGTTTAGTGTCGGACTCTATAATGCTGATAACCTGGAACTCAATGAAAAAGGCTACTACATTGCTGTTATGATACTTGTAGCGGTCGGTGCGATTCTTACACAAAAAGTGACCCGTGATAACGCAGAAGATAACGAAATCATTGCGGAGCAGGAAAAAAGACAAAATCAATCTCATATCGAATCATAAAAAAATCCGGCGCCTAAATCGCCGGATTTTTTGTTATCATCCCGTAAATACCTCGCCGTCAGGGTAACGAATATTTGATTTCTCTGTTCTCGCGAATGAAAAGACGAACGTCAAAGGACCAATTCTTCCGATGAACATGATGACAATAATAATACATTTTCCTGCTGCTGTGAGTTCAGGAGTCAATCCCATTGATAGACCGACAGTTCCGAATGCGGAAAAGGTTTCAAATACAATTTGAATAAAGGGCGCTTGTTCTGTGATCGTCAGGGCGAAAATTCCTAAAAACACGATGAACAGACTGGTGACGCTCACAGCTAAAGCCTTAATGATAATCGGATATTTGATGGAACGGCGGAAAATAACCGTTTCTTTTTTACCTCGCAAATAAGCGATAACAGACGTTAAAATCACGATGAACGTAGTCAGCTTAATGCCGCTCGCCGTTGAGGCGCTTCCTGCTCCGATAAACATCAATAATAAAGTAAATACAATTGTTCCTTCTCTCATGCTTCCGAAATCGAGGGAATTGAAGCCTGCGGTTCTCGGCGTCACTGCCTGAAAATAGGAAGCCCACAGTTTATCCCCTACATGCAGGTGGCCAAGCGTGCCAGGGTTGCTGTACTCTAAAATAAAGATCACAAGCATAGCAATCGCATTCAGAATCAGCGTTCCTGTCAGCATGAGCTTCGTATGTAAAGAAAAGGCTTTAAAGCGCCGATGTTTCATAACGTCAAACAGAACTGTAAATCCGATCCCTCCTGTAATAAATAAGAAAGTAATCACAAGGTTCACTGTAGGATCGCCAACGTAGCTCATCAAATTATCCGGCCACAACGAAAACCCGGCATTGTTAAAAGCAGATATCGAGTGAAACAGACTGGCAAACAAGCCGGATGCCAAGCCATACTGAGGCACAAGCCGGATGGATAAAATGAGTGCTGCTATCAATTCAATACTAATCGAAAACAGAAACAGGACTTTGACAAGGCCTATGACGCCGCCGATTGTCGGCTGGTTTAAGGCTTCCTGGACAAGCATTCGTTCTTTTAATCCGATTTTTTTTCCTAATATCATGACGATCAAAACGGCAAATGTCATAAATCCAAGCCCGCCGATCTGAATCAGCCCCATGATGACCGTTTGCCCGAAAAGTGTAAATTGAGTGCCGGTGTCGACAACTGCAAGCCCAGTAACGGTTGTAGCGGAAGCCGCAGTAAAAAGGGCGTCTATCCATGACAATGGCTTCGTTGTAGAAATCGGAAGCATTAACAGCCCAGAACCGATGATAATGATAAGGAAAAAACCGATTGCAAGCACTTGAGGCGGTGTAAACCGAACCCATTTGATCACTTTATCCTTTTGAAGTGTCACCTTTGTCTACATCCCTTCGTTTTCAAAACGTTTAATATCCTTTTTGTGCCCCATGATTACCAGGCAATCCTGTTCGTGAATGATGTCTTCAGGTGCGGGAGAAAGACGAATATCTCCATGATGTTTAATAGCCAGGATCGTGCAGCCGTACTTCGCTCTTACATTCAGATCAATAATCGATTTTGAATCAAGCTTGCGTGTTGCCAACAGCTCGACAATACTGTAATCATCAGATAAATCAATGTAATTCAAAACATTTTCATCAGAAAGGCTTTGTGCGATTTTGACGCCCATATCCTTTTCAGGATGAATAATGCGGTCAGCGCCGATTTTTTCAAGCACCTTATGATGATAATAGTTTTGCGCCTTTACCCAAATGTTCGGGATGTCAAACTCCTTTAATAATAAGGTAGTCAGCGTACTCGCTTGAATATTCGCTCCGATGGCAACAATCACATATTCAAAATTACGTATTCCCAATGAAAGCAATTCGTTCTCTTCGGTGGCGTTGGCAATCACTGCATGAGTTGCGTAAGAAGCGTATGCATTTACCTTTTCTTCGTTGATATCAATCGCAAGGACCTCGTGGCCCATTCTATGCAGCTCTTTGCAAATGCTGCCGCCAAAACGGCCCAGCCCGATCACGGCAAATTGCTTATTTTTAATTCTTCCCAATGTTCATATCTCCCTTAGTAAATTAACGTTTTTGAAGCAAAAAAGGCCATTGCAAAGAATGGCCGAAAATAGACCTCCTCTCTGTATACGCCTACGAGGTTAGCTGTCGGATTAGGGATTCAGAGTACCCCCTCTTACTTAGTAAGATTCACCCCAAGGCTGTTAATAAAACAGCCAATCGTTGGTTCCCCCGTTCGTGTTTGATTAAGCGGTAAAAGAGTTTGTATGAAATTGAACACTCAAGAATTTACTCCTGTTTCTAGTGTTTGTCAATTTAAATTTTAAACAAGAAAAAAGATAACTGGAAATAGAGAAAAAAGGGGAGATGAAAACGCAAAAAAGACCGGCGTGAACCGGTCTTTTAGATTAGTTGCAGCCGCATGGCTGAGTCGGAGGAGTGCTGCGCTTAGCCACGTCAATGCTGGCTTCTGCGTAAAATTTATTTCCGATGCTCAACGATTTATTCTCCGCACGGAAAGTATATGTACCAGCGGCAGGAAGTGTTTTGTTATTCAGTTTTAATTTAAATTCGCCAGCTCCTAACAAATCAAGTGCCAGAGGAATTCTTACTGTTTTCCCGTTGTTGAGGATCTGTGTTGTACGCAAAGCATTTCCGTTCATCGTGTCTTTCGTATTTGCAGTAAATCCGCTTGGCAATGTAAATTCCATAACGCCAAGGCTGAGAAGCGTGTTTGGACGATACGTCAATTCGATATCAGAGAAAGACCATTCAGTTTTGCTGGCCCCTGTGATTGTTGCAAACAATGAAGCTGATGACTGTGTTCTCATAGTAGACTCGGTATGAGCGGAAGTTGATTTAGATTCAGCCGCGAAAGAAGCTGTAGGTGCAGAAACGAGTAAGCCGAGACTTAATGCACTGATTGCCAAAGAAGATAATAATTTGCGTTTCATAATAAAATTCCCCCTAAAAAGTTATAAAATATACAGGCCTGCCCGCTTTTCACCTCCTCTGAATGGCCAAATACAAATTTTACCTACATAAAATTACCATCAAATATTTTGGAAGTAAATGGGGTGTTTTTCCCGTATTTTTCAAATTTGTAGTAATTACATATAAACGAACAAAAAAACGCCCGGTTTCCCAGGCGTTTTTAATGTTTTACTTTGTTTCGATCGGTATAAACTTAAAAATTTCCCCGCTCTGCACCGATTCAGCAAGACGTTTCAGCCAGTCATAGTAGGCTTTAGAGCTTTCCAGCTGCTCGTATAACTGGAGCGCTTCATTTTTTATGTCCTCACTGAGACCTTCCTTGCTTAAAACCTCTTGTAAATCAGCCTGAGCTTCCTCAATCGCTGCTACATTTACTTGAACTTCCCGCTCCCATTTAGGCGGAAAGAAATTAGTGAAAAATTTAAAGAAATCTTTTTCAGCCACAAATGTATGCTTACGGATGCCTCGGTGGAATGTTTTTTTCACTACATTTAAGTCCTGAAGCTTTTTGACACCTGTGCTCATGCTTGGCTTGCTCATTTGCAATTCCTCACGCATTTCGTCAAGCGTCATCTCATCCCTCATATACATCGTCCCATATAAGATCCCGACACTGCGGGTAATTCCGTAAAGATCCATCGTTTCAGCAATGGAGTCGATAACAAGATCCCGTGCCTGTTCTATAGTTGCAAACTCTGGATTTTCATCCATACTGACCCTCTTTTCCTTTAGAAAATTAAATTCGTTAAGTTATTTCTTTATGTTCTTTATCTTAACGAAACATAAAGAAAAGTCAAAATGAAAAATCAAGATGGGGCTTTGACAGTTTAAAAACCATGTGTTAGATTAAGGTTGTTAAAAACATTAAATTTTTATTTAACAAACTTTATTTACGTCAAGGAGGCTTATATGAGTCAAACATTATACATTGACGGAGAATGGATCAGTGCCGAAAAAGAGCAGATCCGAAGCATTATCAATCCATTTAATCAAGAAGAAATTGCAACCGTAAGCGAGGGAGGGCGAGAGGACGCCATCAAGGCAATCGCAGCCGCGCGAAGAGCATTTGACAAAGGAGAATGGCCATCTCTATCTGGACTTGAACGCGGGAATATTGTTCTGAAAATTGCGGAATTAATCAGACGCGATCTTGATGAGCTGGCTGAGCTTGAATCTCTTGATACGGGAAAAACACTCGAAGAAAGTAAGGCCGATATGGACGATATCGCCAATGTTTTTCAATACTACGCCGGATTGGCGGACAAAGATGGCGGAGAGATCATTTCATCTCCGATCCCTGATTCGGAAAGCAAAATCATCAGAGAGCCAATCGGGGTTTGCGGCCAGATTACTCCGTGGAATTATCCGCTCCTGCAAGCGAGCTGGAAAATCGCGCCTGCACTGGCTGCAGGAAATACGATCGTCATGAAGCCGAGTGAGATCACGCCGCTGACGACAATCAAAGTCTTTAAGCTAATGGAAGAAGCCGGTGTTCCAAAAGGGGTCGCGAATCTTGTCCTTGGACCGGGAGCCACAGTGGGCGACGAGCTTGCCGCAAACAAAGACGTCGATTTGATTTCGTTTACGGGTGGAATCGAAACAGGCAAAAAAATCATGCAGGCGGCAAGCGGAAACGTCAAAAAAATCGCGCTTGAATTGGGCGGGAAAAATCCCAATATCGTTTTCAAGGACGCAGATTTAGAGGTTGCGGTTGATCAGGCGTTAAACGCTGTATTTTTCCACGCCGGCCAAGTGTGCTCTGCCGGTTCCCGCTTGCTTGTTGAAGATGCCATTCACGATCAGTTTTTAGCAGAGCTTGTCAAACGGGCAAAGCGCATAAAACTCGGAAACGGTTTTCACGCAGAGACAGAAAGCGGCCCGCTTATTTCTGCAGAGCACAGGGCAAAGGTAGAAAAATATGTAGAGATCGGAATACAAGAAGGCGCAAAGCTGGAGACAGGCGGCAAACGCCCGGAAGATCCTGCGCTGCAAAACGGGTTTTTCTATGAACCTACTATTTTCTCTAACTGCAAGTCTGGCATGAGAATCGTTCAGGAAGAGGTTTTCGGTCCTGTATTGACAGTCGAAACCTTCAGCTCGGAAGAAGAGGTAATCGCGCTTGCAAATGATACCATCTATGGCTTGGCCGGAGCGGTATGGTCAAAAGATATTGAAAAGTGTGAACGCGTAGCAGCCCGCTTGAGAATGGGAACCGTTTGGATTAACGATTTCCATCCGTATTTTGCGCAGGCGCCATGGGGCGGCTATAAGCAATCCGGGTTCGGACGCGAGCTTGGAAAAATGGGCCTTGAAGAATACACAGAAGTCAAACATGTGTATCGCAATACAAAACCAGCAGCGGTTAATTGGTTCAATTCATAAGAGGGGGAGATTGATGATGACATTAAATATGAAAGTAGAAAGCATGCAAAAATTCCACACATTTGAAATTCCGACTGTGATTAAGCACGGAATCGGAGCCGTCAAGCATACGGGTGAAGAAGTAGCTGCGCTGGGTGTTTCAAAAGCACTTCTTGTCACAGACCCTGGGATTTATAAAGCCGGCGTCGCTGATCCTGTTATCGAATCACTTAAAGAAGCAGGCATTGAAGTGGTGCTCTTTAATAAAGTAGAGCCAAACCCGCCTGTCCGTCTGGTGAATGAAGGATCTGAGCTATACAAAAAAGAGAACTGTAATGGTTTAGTGGCAGTTGGAGGCGGAAGCTCCATGGATACAGCGAAAGCAATCGGAGTAGAAGCAACTCACGAAGGAAGCGTGCTTGATTATGAAGCGGCAGATGGAAAAAAACCGCTGGAAAACCGCATTCCTCCGCTGACGACAATTCCGACAACGGCCGGAACAGGATCGGAAGTAACCCAGTGGGCGGTTATCACAGATGAAGAAAGAGAATTCAAATTCAACACGGGCGGTCCGCTGATCGCAGCGCACCTGACCATCATTGATCCTGAGCTTCATATTTCAATGCCTCCGCATGTAACAGCCATGACGGGAATTGATGCGCTTGCTCATGCCATTGAGTGCTATACTATGAAATTTGCGCAGCCAATTACGGATGCAGTTGCCTTGATGGCGATTGAATATGCCGCTCATTACATTAGAAGAGCATTTGCTGACGGAGAGGATCTGGAAGCAAGATACGGAATGGCGCAGGCTGCGATGCTTGCAGGTCTTTCTTACGGCAGTGAATCAGCGGGCGCGGCTCATGCGATGAGCCAAACACTTGGCGGTATTATCCCAGTCGCTCACGGTCAATGTGTGGCTGCGATGATGGGCCCTGTCATGGAGTACAACTGGAAGGGCTATCCTGAGAAGTTTGCACGTATTGCGAAAGCGTTCGGTATTGATACAAGCAATATGACAACAGAAGAAGCTGCGAAAGCATCTGTTAATTGGATGTATGACCTTGTTGAAGATTTAGAAGTACCGACTTTAGAAGAGCAGGGAGTATCACCCGATATGATCGAACGCTTGTCAAAAGAAGCAATGAAAGATCCGCAAACCTTCGGAAATCCTAGAGATTTAAATGAAAAAGCATACAATTGGATCTACAAGCGCTGCTTTAACCTTACACCTAAAACAGTATAATCGATGTCCCGCTCATTTACAGAGCGGGATTTTTTTTGGATAATGAAGCATAGATGGAAATTTTAGAGAAGAAGGAAGGTACCGGCTGATGTGGAAGCGTATGACTGCAAGAACGGAAGGCTTATATATCGCAGATACAGAAAGTTTCGTAACAAAGCAAATGGACAAGCTTGATTTTGATTATGGCGGCATCCCCGGCGACTTGCATTTTGGCCTGACCAAAAAAGCGGGAGCCAGAGAACCGATGTTTTCAAAAGGGACAGAAATTTTCAACCGCAGACAAATTTCTATTGTATCAATAGAGGAATGTGATCAAATTGCTTTAAAAATGGGAGTGCCGAGCATTTTGCCGGAATGGCTTGGGGCGAATGTGGCAGTCAGCGGCATACATGATTTCACATCATTAAAAGAAGGAAGCCGGCTCATTTTCCCAAGCGGAGCCGCATTGCTGTGTGAGGGTGAAAATGATCCGTGTATCCAGCCGGGCGAAGTCATTCAATCTTATTATCCGGACAAGCCGAAGCTGGCGCCTGCTTTCGTCCGACACGCACTGGGCATAAGAGGGATTGTCTGCATTGTTGAGAGACCCGGTGCTGTTTATGCAGGTGATGAAATAGAAGTTCATTCCTATCAGCGGAAAGTCAAACGAAAAGCAGAAAGGGTCTGATCAAATCAGACCCTTTCTACCTTTTCTTTAATTTCTTTAATCTGGCTGAGGTGCCGTTTTTCATGGTGGCCGATAAAATCGATCCACTGTCTGACAGTCAGCTCTTGAAACACAGGATGCGGAAGCACTCTCTTAAGATCTTCTTCTTTCAGAGAGGCAATTGCAGCTGTCAGCTGCTCTCTCACTACATCAAGCTCGCGTTTCATTTGACTGCCTGAAATAAAATCATGCTCAGGCTCAAGGTGACTCGGAGCTTTCCGTTTATTGTTTCTGTCCTGTGCAGTCTCAAGCGGTTTTTCTTCAACTTCTTTAACAGGAGCTTCCTTTACACGTTCCTTCAGCATTTTTTGTGCGGCCATATCGATTTTTTTCAAATGGTCAAGAACTTCACGTATGCTCCATTCTTCAGCAGAAGGCTTTTGATTCAGCTTTTCGTCAGAAAGTCCTTTCACTTCGTTCCACGTTTCTAATCTGGCTTCATTAAAGATACTCATCATATCTCCTCCTAAAATGACATTACCATATATATAAGCAATTATCATTTATAAAGCACTTAACAGGGAGTATTTATCTAAAAATTTCGAAACCTTTTCTATTGTGTCTCGTATAAATGGTAACGGCAGCCGTTCATCAATGCATTGATGAGGAAAGGATGAGGCATTTGGAGTTACTGGGCGTTCCTATACAAACAATTTATCTTTATACGCTTATTATTGCGGGCAGTCTTACGCTGTTATTTCTTTTTTTCGGAGATGTATTTGCAGGGCTGTCAGAAGGCATTCCGCTTCTTAATCCGACATTGGTGCTCGCATTTTTCACATGTTTTTCAGCAGGCGGATATATAGGCGAGCTCACATTGCCCCTGTCCAGCCTGTTGCTCGCGTTTTTATCTTGCATCCTTTCGATCATTCTGGTGACATTGCTTCACATCTTTGTACTCGTACCATTATCATCCGCTGAAGAATCTTTGGCTTATAGAGAAGCTGATCTAAAAGGAAGAGTCGGTAAAGTGATTACAGCTGTTCCTGTTGACGGGTTTGGTGAAGTGGTCATTGAAGGGATAGGCGGCACCATCTCGAAGTCAGCGGTCAGCTTTGAGAATCAGCAGATCAGTTACGGAACAACGGTTTTAGTTGTAGATGTCAACAACGGAGTTCTTTCGGTTACTCCGCATGAACCTATATAAAACAAGGAGGAATGTGATATGACAATGCCGATTATAATTGTCATCGGAGTTGTATTCTTTTTATTAATTGCACTAATAGCCGTGTTTATCACAAAGTATCGTACGGCAGGGCCTGATGAAGCGTTAATCGTAACGGGGAGCTATCTCGGCAATAAAAACGTTCATGTCGATGAAGGCGGCAACCGTATTAAAATCGTCCGCGGCGGAGGAACCTTTGTTCTACCCGTCTTCCAGCAGGCAGAGCCGCTAAGCCTATTATCAAGCAAACTGGATGTTTCGACACCTGAAGTCTATACAGAACAAGGAGTGCCTGTAATGGCCGATGGAACTGCGATTATTAAAATCGGCGGTTCTATAGGAGAAATCGCTACAGCGGCCGAACAATTTTTAGGAAAATCAAAAGAAGACCGTGAGCAGGAAGCGCGGGAGGTTTTAGAAGGCCATCTTCGTTCCATTCTCGGCTCAATGACAGTTGAAGAAATCTATAAAAACAGGGAGAAATTTTCTCAAGAGGTGCAGCGTGTCGCTTCACAGGACCTCGCGAAAATGGGGCTTGTGATTGTCTCCTTTACCATTAAAGATGTACGTGATAAAAATGGTTATCTTGAATCATTAGGGAAACCGAGAATTGCCCAGGTAAAGCGTGATGCTGATATCGCAACAGCAGAGGCTGATAAAGAAACCCGGATTAAGCGGGCAGAAGCGGACAAAGATGCAAAAAAATCAGAACTTGAACGGGCGACAGAAATTGCTGAAGCTGAAAAAATCAATCAGCTCAAAATGGCTGAATACCGCAGAGAACAAGATACGGCAAAAGCGAATGCCGACCAGGCATATGATTTAGAGACTGCCAGGGCGCGCCAGCAAGTCACAGAGCAGGAAATGCAGGTTAAAATTATCGAACGCCAAAAACAAATAGAACTGGAAGAAAAAGAAATTCTTCGCCGTGAACGCCAATACGACTCAGAGGTAAAGAAAAAAGCCGATGCAGACCGTTATTCAGTCGAGCAGTCCGCAGCAGCCGAGAAAGCCAAACAGCTCGCGGAAGCCGATGCCAAGAAGTACAGTATAGAAGCAATGGCGAAGGCTGAGGCGGAAAAAGTCAGAATTGACGGGCTTGCAAAAGCAGAAGCTGAAAAAGCGAAAGGGGAAACAGAAGCTGAGGTTATCCGCCTAAAAGGTCTGGCAGAAGCGGAAGCAAAAGAGAAAATTGCGGCTGCCTTCGAGCAGTACGGGCAGGCTGCGATCTTCGACATGATCGTAAAAATGCTTCCGGAATACGCGAAACAAGCAGCGGCACCTCTTTCAAATATTGATAAAATCACCGTTGTTGATACAGGAGGAAGCGGTGAATCAAGCGGCGCCAACAAAGTAACCAGCTATGCGACAAACTTAATGTCAAGCCTGCAAGAAAGCTTGAAAGCATCGTCGGGAATTGACGTAAAAGAAATGATTGAGAACTTTTCAGGAAAAGGAAACGTAAAACAAAGCATTAACGAATTAACAAATGAAATAAAAGAAGCAAAAACGGTCCAAAAACCAGAATAATGACTGCGGAAAGGATAGCAGCAGATGGTAATCTTACGAGAAGCAAAGGTAGAAGATATAAAGGACATTGCAAAGGTGCATGTGGACAGCTGGAGGACAACATATCGAGGAATTGTCCCGGCTGATTACTTAAACAGTCTGAATTATAAGGAATTTGAAGACAAATGGAAAAGCCGCTCGGTAAAGGGTGTATTTGTCGCTCAGGATGAAAAAGGTTCGATATTCGGCTTTGCTTCATTTGGACCTATCCGCTCTGAACAAAAAGGCTATGACGGCGAGCTATACGCTATTTACCTTTTAGAAGAACATCAGCGGCAAGGGGCAGGGAGAGCGCTCTTAGCAAAAGGAGCAGAGTTTTTGCTTCATCATAGCTTTTCGAGCATGTTTGTTTGGGTGATGGAGAAGAACCCCTCAATTACATTTTATCAGTCCTATTCCCCTGAAAGAGAAGCGGAGGACAGCTTTGAAATTGCAGGAGAAAGGCTGAAAGAAATAGGGTTTGGCTGGCCGGATCTTCCTGCTTTGAAAACAGTCCTTAACAGATAGCAAAAAACAACCCCCAGCGGATTGCGCTGGGGGTTTCTCGTTAAGCTCTGTCAGTTTTGAGCAAACGCGGTGCTGTCATAAACAATAAACAAAGGACAATTGCACAGATGATGAATGAAGGAACCATATAGGTAGCATTATAAGTTAAAGAATAAATCCATACAGGCGTTCCTTTTGGAGCGAAGCTGCCGAAAAACACAGCCCCTGAAATGACATGTGCGGCATAGCGGAGGAAACTGCCGATAAAAACTGCGCTGACTACTGAAACAATCAGTTTTCCTTTTGTTTTGGATACAGCGGCTTTACGGACAGAAGAAGCGAAAAATCCGCTTAATCCGATAGCTGCGAACGCGATAAGGTAATCTAGCAATAGCTGTACAGGGTGTTGTGCGAATAAGTTTCCGATCGCTATTTGAACAAGACCTGTCAGCAGACCGGTAGTAAGGCCAGCTTTGATACCCCACCGAAACGAAATCAAAAAGATCGGAATCATCATGATGGAGACCGAGCCTCCTTGAGGCATACGGAGAAACATTCCTGAGACGATGTCTAAAATAACAGCAGCCGCAGTCATAATTGCAATTTCAATAAGGCGAACCAGTTGCTTAGATTGATTCATAAAATCCCCTTCCATCAATAGACAAACCAAAAGGACAACAAAAAAGCAGCACGCGGAAGGATGAGAAAAGTTCCACGCACTGCTTTACAATCTGCAATTCATTTGACTTTGCCACATCCCTACGCCAGCGTTAACTAACAGGTTCAAAGGGTCAGAACGTAACCGCTCACTCTCAGCTTTAATGCTCCCCTTGTGGTCATCAGTATTTAGTTCGTTTCTACTATACAAGAAAAAGAAAAAAACAACAAGATTGCATTACTGAATAGATGTTCTTTTAAAATAGTTATATGATAAATACGCGACAGATACCATGACAAAGATTATAGTTTATTTGTTTTATAGATTTTTTTAAAAAAACTATTGCTATAAATGAATACAGGTGTTATATTATTAAACGTCGCTGATGAACAGCAGACAAAACAAGAAGCTTCAAAACAATTTAAAAAAAGTTGTTGACAAAAAAGAAGCCGAATGTTATATTAGTAAAGCTGCTTCATTGAGAAGTAAGTAACAGAATGATCTTTGAAAACTAAACAAGACAAAACGTACCTGTTAATTCATTTTTAAATAAATCGCACAGTGATGTGCGTAGTCAGTCAAACTAGGGCCTGCACGATGCAGGTCACACAGGTGTCGCCGCAGGATGCGGTGAACTTAACCTGTGATCCATTTATCGGAGAGTTTGATCCTGGCTCAGGACGAACGCTGGCGGCGTGCCTAATACATGCAAGTCGAGCGGACAGATGGGAGCTTGCTCCCTGATGTTAGCGGCGGACGGGTGAGTAACACGTGGGTAACCTGCCTGTAAGACTGGGATAACTCCGGGAAACCGGGGCTAATACCGGATGCTTATTTGAACCGCATGGTTCAAATATAAAAGGTGGCTTCGGCTACCACTTACAGATGGACCCGCGGCGCATTAGCTAGTTGGTGAGGTAATGGCTCACCAAGGCAACGATGCGTAGCCGACCTGAGAGGGTGATCGGCCACACTGGGACTGAGACACGGCCCAGACTCCTACGGGAGGCAGCAGTAGGGAATCTTCCGCAATGGACGAAAGTCTGACGGAGCAACGCCGCGTGAGTGATGAAGGTTTTCGGATCGTAAAGCTCTGTTGTTAGGGAAGAACAAGTACCGTTCGAATAGGGCGGTACCTTGACGGTACCTAACCAGAAAGCCACGGCTAACTACGTGCCAGCAGCCGCGGTAATACGTAGGTGGCAAGCGTTGTCCGGAATTATTGGGCGTAAAGGGCTCGCAGGCGGTTTCTTAAGTCTGATGTGAAAGCCCCCGGCTCAACCGGGGAGGGTCATTGGAAACTGGGGAACTTGAGTGCAGAAGAGGAGAGTGGAATTCCACGTGTAGCGGTGAAATGCGTAGAGATGTGGAGGAACACCAGTGGCGAAGGCGACTCTCTGGTCTGTAACTGACGCTGAGGAGCGAAAGCGTGGGGAGCGAACAGGATTAGATACCCTGGTAGTCCACGCCGTAAACGATGAGTGCTAAGTGTTAGGGGGTTTCCGCCCCTTAGTGCTGCAGCTAACGCATTAAGCACTCCGCCTGGGGAGTACGGTCGCAAGACTGAAACTCAAAGGAATTGACGGGGGCCCGCACAAGCGGTGGAGCATGTGGTTTAATTCGAAGCAACGCGAAGAACCTTACCAGGTCTTGACATCCTCTGACAATCCTAGAGATAGGACGTCCCCTTCGGGGGCAGAGTGACAGGTGGTGCATGGTTGTCGTCAGCTCGTGTCGTGAGATGTTGGGTTAAGTCCCGCAACGAGCGCAACCCTTGATCTTAGTTGCCAGCATTCAGTTGGGCACTCTAAGGTGACTGCCGGTGACAAACCGGAGGAAGGTGGGGATGACGTCAAATCATCATGCCCCTTATGACCTGGGCTACACACGTGCTACAATGGACAGAACAAAGGGCAGCGAAACCGCGAGGTTAAGCCAATCCCACAAATCTGTTCTCAGTTCGGATCGCAGTCTGCAACTCGACTGCGTGAAGCTGGAATCGCTAGTAATCGCGGATCAGCATGCCGCGGTGAATACGTTCCCGGGCCTTGTACACACCGCCCGTCACACCACGAGAGTTTGTAACACCCGAAGTCGGTGAGGTAACCTTTTAGGAGCCAGCCGCCGAAGGTGGGACAGATGATTGGGGTGAAGTCGTAACAAGGTAGCCGTATCGGAAGGTGCGGCTGGATCACCTCCTTTCTAAGGATATTTACGGAATATAAGACCTTGGGTCTTATAAACAGAACGTTCCCTGTCTTGTTTAGTTTTGAAGGATCATTCCTTCGAAACGTGTTCTTTGAAAACTAGATAACAGTAGACATCACATTCAATTAGTAAGACAAGATATCACATAGTGATTCTTTTTAACGGTTAAGTTAGAAAGGGCGCACGGTGGATGCCTTGGCACTAGGAGCCGATGAAGGACGGGACGAACACCGATATGCTTCGGGGAGCTGTAAGCAAGCTTTGATCCGGAGATTTCCGAATGGGGAAACCCACCACTCGTAATGGAGTGGTATCCATATCTGAATTCATAGGATATGAGAAGGCAGACCCGGGGAACTGAAACATCTAAGTACCCGGAGGAAGAGAAAGCAAATGCGATTCCCTGAGTAGCGGCGAGCGAAACGGGATTAGCCCAAACCAAGAGGCTTGCCTCTTGGGGTTGTAGGACACTCTGTACGGAGTTACAAAAGAACGAGGTAGATGAAGAGGTCTGGAAAGGCCCGCCATAGGAGGTAACAGCCCTGTAGTCAAAACTTCGTTCTCTCCTGAGTGGATCCTGAGTACGGCGGAACACGTGAAATTCCGTCGGAATCCGGGAGGACCATCTCCCAAGGCTAAATACTCCCTAGTGACCGATAGTGAACCAGTACCGTGAGGGAAAGGTGAAAAGCACCCCGGAAGGGGAGTGAAAGAGATCCTGAAACCGTGTGCCTACAAGTAGTCAGAGCCCGTTAACGGGTGATGGCGTGCCTTTTGTAGAATGAACCGGCGAGTTACGATCCCGTGCAAGGTTAAGCAGAAGATGCGGAGCCGCAGCGAAAGCGAGTCTGAATAGGGCGCATGAGTACGTGGTCGTAGACCCGAAACCAGGTGATCTACCCATGTCCAGGGTGAAGTTCAGGTAACACTGAATGGAGGCCCGAACCCACGCACGTTGAAAAGTGCGGGGATGAGGTGTGGGTAGGGGTGAAATGCCAATCGAACCTGGAGATAGCTGGTTCTCTCCGAAATAGCTTTAGGGCTAGCCTCAAGGTAAGAGTCTTGGAGGTAGAGCACTGATTGGACTAGGGGCCCCTACCGGGTTACCGAATTCAGTCAAACTCCGAATGCCAATGACTTATCCTTGGGAGTCAGACTGCGAGTGATAAGATCCGTAGTCGAAAGGGAAACAGCCCAGACCGCCAGCTAAGGTCCCAAAGTATACGTTAAGTGGAAAAGGATGTGGAGTTGCTTAGACAACCAGGATGTTGGCTTAGAAGCAGCCACCATTTAAAGAGTGCGTAATAGCTCACTGGTCGAGTGACTCTGCGCCGAAAATGTACCGGGGCTAAACGTATCACCGAAGCTGCGGACTGTTCTTCGAACAGTGGTAGGAGAGCGTTCTAAGGGCTGTGAAGCCAGACCGGAAGGACTGGTGGAGCGCTTAGAAGTGAGAATGCCGGTATGAGTAGCGAAAGAGGGGTGAGAATCCCCTCCACCGAATGCCTAAGGTTTCCTGAGGAAGGCTCGTCCGCTCAGGGTTAGTCGGGACCTAAGCCGAGGCCGAAAGGCGTAGGCGATGGACAACAGGTTGATATTCCTGTACCACCTCCTCACCATTTGAGCAATGGGGGGACGCAGGAGGATAGGGTAAGCGCGGTATTGGATATCCGCGTCCAAGCAGTTAGGCTGGGAAATAGGCAAATCCGTTTCCCATAAGGCTGAGCTGTGATGGCGAGCGAAATATAGTAGCGAAGTTCCTGATTCCACACTGCCAAGAAAAGCCTCTAGCGAGGTGAGAGGTGCCCGTACCGCAAACCGACACAGGTAGGCGAGGAGAGAATCCTAAGGTGATCGAGAGAACTCTCGTTAAGGAACTCGGCAAAATGACCCCGTAACTTCGGGAGAAGGGGTGCTCTGTTAGGGTGCAAGCCCGAGAGAGCCGCAGTGAATAGGCCCAGGCGACTGTTTAGCAAAAACACAGGTCTCTGCGAAGCCGTAAGGCGAAGTATAGGGGCTGACGCCTGCCCGGTGCTGGAAGGTTAAGAGGAGCGCTTAGCGTAAGCGAAGGTGCGAATTGAAGCCCCAGTAAACGGCGGCCGTAACTATAACGGTCCTAAGGTAGCGAAATTCCTTGTCGGGTAAGTTCCGACCCGCACGAAAGGCGCAACGATCTGGGCACTGTCTCAACGAGAGACTCGGTGAAATTATAGTACCTGTGAAGATGCAGGTTACCCGCGACAGGACGGAAAGACCCCGTGGAGCTTTACTGCAGCCTGATATTGAATGTTGGTACAGCTTGTACAGGATAGGTAGGAGCCTTGGAAACCGGAGCGCCAGCTTCGGTGGAGGCATCGGTGGGATACTACCCTGGCTGTATTGACCTTCTAACCCGCCGCCCTTATCGGGCGGGGAGACAGTGTCAGGTGGGCAGTTTGACTGGGGCGGTCGCCTCCTAAAAGGTAACGGAGGCGCCCAAAGGTTCCCTCAGAATGGTTGGAAATCATTCGCAGAGTGTAAAGGCACAAGGGAGCTTGACTGCGAGACCTACAAGTCGAGCAGGGACGAAAGTCGGGCTTAGTGATCCGGTGGTTCCGCATGGAAGGGCCATCGCTCAACGGATAAAAGCTACCCCGGGGATAACAGGCTTATCTCCCCCAAGAGTCCACATCGACGGGGAGGTTTGGCACCTCGATGTCGGCTCATCGCATCCTGGGGCTGTAGTCGGTCCCAAGGGTTGGGCTGTTCGCCCATTAAAGCGGTACGCGAGCTGGGTTCAGAACGTCGTGAGACAGTTCGGTCCCTATCCGTCGCGGGCGCAGGAAATTTGAGAGGAGCTGTCCTTAGTACGAGAGGACCGGGATGGACGCACCGCTGGTGTACCAGTTGTTCTGCCAAGGGCATCGCTGGGTAGCTATGTGCGGACGGGATAAGTGCTGAAAGCATCTAAGCATGAAGCCCCCCTCAAGATGAGATTTCCCATTCCGCAAGGAAGTAAGATCCCTGAAAGATGATCAGGTTGATAGGTCTGAGGTGGAAGTGTGGCGACACATGGAGCTGACAGATACTAATCGATCGAGGACTTAACCACATTTTGAATGATGTCACACCTGTTATCTAGTTTTGAGAGAACACTCTCAATTTGTTTGGTGGCGATAGCGAAGAGGTCACACCCGTTCCCATACCGAACACGGAAGTTAAGCTCTTCAGCGCCGATGGTAGTCGGGGGTTTCCCCCTGTGAGAGTAGGACGCCGCCAAGCAATTGCACGTTAGTGCAATTATGGAGGATTAGCTCAGCTGGGAGAGCATCTGCCTTACAAGCAGAGGGTCGGCGGTTCGAGCCCGTCATCCTCCACCATTTTAATTAATATACATACTCGATTTTACATATACGCCGGTGTAGCTCAATTGGTAGAGCAACTGACTTGTAATCAGTAGGTTGGGGGTTCAAGTCCTCTTGCCGGCACCACTTTTATATGATATAATATTCAAGTCTCTTGTAAGAAGAGCCATTAGCTCAGTTGGTAGAGCATCTGACTTTTAATCAGAGGGTCGAAGGTTCGAGTCCTTCATGGCTCACCATTTACATGATTGCGGATGTGGCGGAATTGGCAGACGCGCTAGAATCAGGCTCTAGTGTCTTTACAGACGTGGGGGTTCAAGTCCCTTCATCCGCACCATTTCTGCGGAAGTAGTTCAGTGGTAGAACACCACCTTGCCAAGGTGGGGGTCGCGGGTTCGAATCCCGTCTTCCGCTCCAACTATACCATCCACGCCGGGGTGGTGGAATTGGCAGACACACAGGACTTAAAATCCTGCGGTAGGTGACTACCGTGCCGGTTCAAGTCCGGCCCTCGGCATTAAGTTTTGCGCCCGTAGCTCAATTGGATAGAGCGTTTGACTACGGATCAAAAGGTTAGGGGTTCGACTCCTCTCGGGCGCGCCATGATCTACATGAAATCGGGAAGTAGCTCAGCTTGGTAGAGCACATGGTTTGGGACCATGGGGTCGCAGGTTCGAATCCTGTCTTCCCGACCATTCTTGGGGCCTTAGCTCAGCTGGGAGAGCGCCTGCTTTGCACGCAGGAGGTCAGCGGTTCGATCCCGCTAGGCTCCACTTGATTTCAATAAATATTTGGCGGTGTAGCTCAGCTGGCTAGAGCGTACGGTTCATACCCGTGAGGTCGGGGGTTCGATCCCCTCCGCCGCTACCAATGGACCTTTAGCTCAGTTGGTTAGAGCAGACGGCTCATAACCGTCCGGTCGTAGGTTCGAGTCCTACAAGGTCCACCATTATACGGAGGAATACCCAAGTCTGGCTGAAGGGATCGGTCTTGAAAACCGACAGGGGTGTCAAAGCCCGCGGGGGTTCGAATCCCTCTTCCTCCGCCATATATATTCTTAATCATCGCGGGGTGGAGCAGTTCGGTAGCTCGTCGGGCTCATAACCCGAAGGTCGCAGGTTCAAATCCTGCCCCCGCAACCAAAATACATGAATGAAATAAGAAGTGCCCGAAGGGTGCAACCAAGAAAATTCACGTGTAAATTTTAAAATGGTCCGGTAGTTCAGTTGGTTAGAATGCCTGCCTGTCACGCAGGAGGTCGCGGGTTCGAGTCCCGTCCGGACCGCCATTTAAATACTTAGGCTCGGTAGCTCAGTTGGTAGAGCAACGGACTGAAAATCCGTGTGTCGGCGGTTCGATTCCGTCCCGAGCCACCATTTATCAATATATATATTTTGGCGGTTGTGGCGAAGTGGTTAACGCACCAGATTGTGGCTCTGGCATTCGTGGGTTCGATTCCCATCAATCGCCCCAAATAAAAATTGCGGGTGTAGTTTAGTGGTAAAACCTCAGCCTTCCAAGCTGATGTCGTGGGTTCGATTCCCATCACCCGCTCCATTTCTATATTGTCATGGGCCTGTAGCTCAGCTGGTTAGAGCGCACGCCTGATAAGCGTGAGGTCGATGGTTCGAGTCCATTCAGGCCCACCATGATTTTTATATTCCACAGTAGCTCAGTGGTAGAGCTATCGGCTGTTAACCGATCGGTCGCAGGTTCGAATCCTGCCTGTGGAGCCAAATGGAGAAGTACTCAAGTGGCTGAAGAGGCGCCCCTGCTAAGGGTGTAGGTCGTGTAAGCGGCGCGAGGGTTCAAATCCCTCCTTCTCCGCCATATGATTACAAATATAAGTTCTCAAGCAACGGCCCGTTGGTCAAGCGGTTAAGACACCGCCCTTTCACGGCGGTAACACGGGTTCGAATCCCGTACGGGTCATCCAAAAACCTTGCATATCCTGCAAGGTTTTTTTATTTTTATAAATCATGATATGCCTTAGATTTCATACTTTATTCTACAAACAGACAACAAAAATCTTCATATATTTCGTTTTTCTTCGGAAAATGAAGTTAAATGTCAATAAGTATAAGCGCTTTCATGAAAGGGCTTTTTTTTATTTCTTCGAATAAATACTATAAGTGAAAACTATGATGTCAGAAAGGATGATTACATGGCCGCTGCCAGCCCGACAGCACATGATGTTTATCTTTTTCACGAAGGCAGTCTGTTTAAAAGCTATCAGCTGTTTGGCTCGCATTATCGCGAGCTGAATGGCCAAAGCGGATATGAATTTTGTGTGTGGGCGCCTCATGCGTCAGAAGTACGAGTGGCAGGGGATTTTAACAGCTGGTCAGGAGAGCAGCATGTGATGCACAGAGTGAACGATAACGGCATTTGGACGTTATTTATTCCAGGTTTGGGAGAAAAGGAACGATATAAGTATGAAATCGTGACTCATAGCGGTGAGATCAGGCTGAAGGCAGATCCATATGCTATTTATTCGGAAGTCAGGCCACATACAGCGTCACTTACTTACGATTTAGGTGAGTACAGCTGGAAAGATCAATTATGGCAAAAGAAACAAAAGGCTAAGACGGTGTATGAGAAACCTGTTTTTATTTATGAGCTTCATCTCGGTTCGTGGAAGAAACATTCTGATGGCAGGCATTACTCCTATCAAGAATTAAGCCAGTCGCTTATTCCTTATATCAAAGAACATGGATTTACTCATATCGAACTGCTTCCGGTATATGAGCATCCTTATGACCGTTCCTGGGGGTACCAAGGAACGGGTTATTACAGCCCGACAAGCAGGTTTGGCACACCCCATGATTTGATGAAGTTTGTGGATGAATGCCATCAAGAAAACATCGGAGTCATACTGGATTGGGTGCCCGGACATTTTTGTAAAGATGCACATGGTCTTTATATGTTTGATGGAGAGCCTCTTTATGAATATCAAGAAGAACGTGATCGGGAGAACTGGCTATGGGGCACGGCAAACTTTGACCTAGGAAAACCGGAAGTTCATAGTTTTTTAATTTCTAATGCGTTGTACTGGGCAGAATTCTATCATATAGATGGATTTAGGGTTGATGCAGTGGCTAACATCCTGTATTGGCCAAATCAGGATGAACGCCATACGAATCCATATGCTGTTGAATTTTTAAAAAAACTCAATCAAACCATGAGAGAGGCATATCCGCATGTCATGATGATTGCGGAAGATTCTACGGAATGGCCTCAAGTGACAGGTGCCGTTGAGGAAGGGGGGCTCGGTTTTCATTTTAAATGGAATATGGGCTGGATGAATGACGTACTGACATACATGGAGACGCCGCCAGAAGAAAGGCGGAATTGTCATCAGCTTATCTCTTTTTCATTACTGTATACGTTTAGTGAACATTTTGTATTGCCGTTTTCTCATGATGAAGTCGTATACGGAAAAAAATCACTTCTTAATAAAATGCCTGGCGACTATTGGCAGAAATTTGCCCAGTATCGGCTTTTGCTCGGATATATGACGGCTCATCCCGGAAAAAAATTGATCTTTATGGGTTCAGAATTTGCCCAATTTGATGAATGGAAAGACACAGAGCAGCTAGATTGGTTTTTGGACTCCTTCCCCATGCATCAGAAAGCCAGCGTTTTTACGCAAGATCTTCTCCGCTTTTATCAAAAAAGCAAAATCCTTTATGAAAATGACCATCGTGCCCAGTCGTTTGAATGGATTGATGTCCATAATAACGAACAATCAATCTTTTCTTTTATTCGTTATGGGAAAAGGCACGGTGAGGCGCTTGTCATCATTTGTAATTTTACACCCGCGGTCTATCATCAATATGATGTTGGTGTTCCTTTTCTAACCCAATACATCGAAGTGCTGAACAGCGACAGTGAAACATATGGAGGCTCAGGACAAATCAACAAAAAGCCGTTAGCGGCCAAAAAGGGAGCTCTTCATCATAAACCGTGTTATATCACGATGACCATCCCCCCTTACGGCATTTCAATTTTACGGGCGGTTAAAAAAAGAGGAGAGATAAAAAGATGAAAAAACAATGTGTAGCCATGCTCCTTGCCGGCGGGAAGGGCAGCCGTCTTAGCGGATTAACAAAACATATGGCAAAACCGGCTGTATCTTTCGGGGGAAAATACAGGATTATTGATTTTACGCTCAGCAACTGTTCCAATTCAGGCATAGACACGGTCGGGATTTTAACACAATATCAGCCGCTTGAGCTGAATTCCTATATTGGAATCGGCAGTGCATGGGACCTTGACAGATATAATGGCGGCGTGACGGTTTTACCCCCTTATGCCGAGTCATCAGAAGTCAAATGGTATAAAGGGACGGCAAGCGCCATTTATGAAAATCTCAATTATTTGAATCAGTATGATCCTGAGTATGTGCTGATTTTATCAGGAGATCACATCTACAAAATGGACTACGGCAAAATGCTCGATTTTCACATTGAAAAGAAAGCGGATGTCACCATCTCTGTCATCGAAGTGGGCTGGGAGGAAGCAAGCCGCTTTGGCATCATGAAGACCAATGCAGATGGGATGATCACGCATTTTGATGAAAAGCCCAAATTTCCTAAGAGCAATCTTGCCTCAATGGGAATTTATATATTCAATTGGCCGCTTTTGAAACAGTACCTTGAGATGGACGACCGAAACCCTTATTCAAGCCACGACTTCGGCAAAGACATTATTCCTCTGCTTTTAGAGGAAAAAAAGAAGCTTTCCGCATATCCGTTTAAAGGATATTGGAAGGATGTCGGAACAGTGCAGAGCTTGTGGGAAGCCAATATGGATTTATTAAAAGAGGAATCGGAGCTAAAGCTGTTTGAACGCAAGTGGAAAATTTACTCCGTCAATCCCAATCAGCCTCCGCAATTTATTTCATCTGACGCACAGGTTCATGATTCGCTTGTGAACGAAGGGTGTGTCGTGTATGGAAATGTGTCTCATTCCGTTCTTTTTCAAGGTGTTACTGTCGGCAAGCATTCGACTGTCAAATCGTCGGTCATTATGCCGGATGTGACAATTGGCGAGCATGTAGTGATTGAAAATGCCATCGTGCCTAAGGGTCTGGTGCTTCCGGATGGCGCAGTGATTCGATCCGAAAAAGACATTCAGGAGGTGCTGCTCGTTTCAGAGGAATTTGTAGAAAAAGAATTGATTTAATACTGAAGAGGGGGCAAAGCCAGTGTTCAATAATCAAATGTTAGGTGTTATAGATGAAACCACATATAAGCATTCTCTTCAGGATTTAACGGCACAGCGGTCGCTTGGGGCGATCCCTTTTGCCGGCAGGTACCGTCTGATCGATTTTATGCTTTCCAACATGGTGAATGCGGATATTAGGAGCGTCGCGATTTTTCCGAAGTATCGCTATCGTTCGCTTATGGATCATCTTGGAGCGGGTAAGGAATGGGATTTGCATCGAAAAAAGGATGGCCTCTTTTTTTTCCCGTCACCCCATCTTCACCAAGAATACGATGAATTCGGTTCCTTTCGCCAGTTTTCCGACCATCTTGATTACTTCCACAGAAGCACACAGCAATATGCCGTGATCTCCAACAGCCATACCGTATGCAACATTCAATTTCAATATGTGCTGAAACGCCATCAGGAGGTTGGCTGCGATGTCACCGAGGTATTTCAGGACGGCCAGTCGCTGCAAATCTATATCATGTCTACAGCGCTCTTAAAGGATCTGATCTACGGACATAGTGAAAAAGGCTATAAAACCATTCAGGAGGCTGTTGAAAAAGAATCATCCTCCTTGACCATTTGCCCTTATGAATATTCAGGTTATGCCGCTGTCATTGATTCGGTGGAAAAGTATTATACCCACAGTATGGAGCTCATTCAGCCTCGTTTTTGGCAGCAGGTGTTTTTGCCCCAGCAGCCGATCTATACAAAAGTGAAGGATGAGCCGCCGACGAAATACGGAAAACACAGCACTGTCAAAAATTCCTTGGTGGCAAACGGTTGTGTGCTTGAAGGAGAGGTTGAAAACTGCATTTTGTTCAGGGCGGTTCATGTCGGAAAGGGTACGAAGCTGAAAAACTGCATTGTTATGCAAAAAACGCAGATTGGCGAGGAGTGCCTGCTTGAGCAGGTCATTTCTGATAAGGACGTTAAAATCGGAAATGCGACTGAGGCTGCAGGAACAGCTGAGCAGCCGCTTGTATTAAGAAAAGGTTTGGTGCAAGGAGAGCTGATGAATTCTTGAAGGTATTATTTGCTGTATCAGAATGTACCCCGTTTGTTAAATCAGGAGGTCTTGCCGATGTAGCCGGTGCTCTGCCAAAGGCACTTGCACGATTAGGCAATGAAGTAGCTGTGATGCTGCCGAAGTACAGCCAAATACCTGAGCGTTGGAAAAAGCGCATGAGAAAAATGGCTGAGTGTACGGTAGCTGTTGGCTGGCGTCAGCAATATTGCGGAATTGAACATATGGCCGAAGATGATGTGAATTATTATTTCATCGACAATGAATATTATTTTAACAGGGATTCGTTGTACGGGCATTATGATGACGGTGAACGATTTGCCTTTTTTTCAAGAGCTGTACTGGAGGCTGCCAAAGCTGTGAATGTTCAAGCGGATATTGTTCATACTCACGACTGGCATACAGCGATGGTCAATTATTTGCTGAAAGAGGAATACAGAAAACATCCTTTTTATGAGCAGATGAAAAGTGTGCTCACGATCCACAACCTGCAGTTTCAAGGCATATTTCCGCCTGATGTCACACATGACTTGCTGGGGCTTGAGATGGATCATTTTCATTATGAAAGGTTAGAATGCAACGGATTTGTTAATTTTATGAAGGCGGGCATCATTGCGGCTGATCATGTGACAACTGTAAGCCCTACTTACAGAAATGAAATATTGACGCCTTATTACGGTGAACAGCTGGAACAGGTTTTGCGATATAGGGAAAATGATGTAACCGGCATTTTAAATGGCATTGATGATTCCTTCTACCAGCCAAAAAGCGATCCTTATATAGAGGCGCATTACGATTCGGAGCATCTTGCAAACAAGGAAGAAAATAAAAAGAAGCTTCAGCGGCGGATGGGGCTTCCGGAACGACACGATATTCCGCTGATCAGTATGGTGACAAGGCTGACTAAACAAAAGGGACTTGATCTTGTCCGCAGGATTATGCATGAACTTCTTGAGGAGCAGGACATACAGCTGATTGTGCTGGGTACAGGGGAACGCGAATTTGAAGATTATTTCCGGTATGCAGAATTTGCTTTTCATGAGAAGTGCCGAGCGTATATTGGGTTTGACGAGCCGCTTGCCCATCAAATTTATGCGGGCTCTGATTTGTTTTTGATGCCGTCGAAATTTGAGCCGTGCGGCTTGGGGCAGCTGATTGCTCTCCAATATGGCGCCATTCCGATTGTCAGAGAGACGGGCGGGCTTTATGATACTGTCCGTTCCTATCAGGAGGAAGAGGGAACGGGTAATGGCTTTACGTTCTCTGCCTTCAATGCGCATGATCTGAAATTTACGATTGAGAGGGCGCTGTCGTTTTATCGTCAAAAGGACGTATGGAAGAGCATCATGAAGACCGCAATGAATGCAGATTACAGCTGGGAGCAGTCAGCCAAAGAGTATCAGCGCATTTTCGAGCATGTGACAAGGAGTGGACGGGATGTTCTCGAGTAAAGAACGCTTTGCAGCCTTATTTTTAAAGCGTCTGGAAATGACGTGCGGAAAAAGCTTTAAAGACTCTGCCAAGCTGGATCAATATAAAACGTTGGGCAATATGGTCAGAGAGTATATCAGCGCTGATTGGATCCAGACGAATGAAAAGAGCCGGTCCAATTCCGGGAAGCAGACATATTATTTGTCAATCGAATTTCTTCTCGGTCAGCTCCTTGAACAAAATTTAATGAATCTGGGCGTTCGTGATGTTGTAGAAGCAGGCTTGAAGGATATCGGCATCAATTTAGAGGAGATCGTTCAGATGGAGAGCGATGCAGGTCTCGGCAATGGCGGGCTTGGGCGTTTGGCCGCTTGCTTTTTAGATTCTCTGGCTTCGTTGAACTTGCCGGGGCACGGGATGGGCATTCGTTATAAACATGGCTTGTTTGAACAAAAAATTGTAGACGGGCATCAAGTGGAACTGCCTGAGCAATGGCTGAAAAACGGGAATGTATGGGAAGTAAGAAATGCGGATCAGGCAGTTGATGTGCCGTTTTGGGGCGAGGTGCATATGACAGAAAAAAACGGGCGTCTGCATTTTCGCCACGAACAAGCTACAATTGTTTCCGCTGTCCCTTATGATATCCCGATCATCGGCTATGAGACTGGCACCGTTAATACGTTACGGCTTTGGAACGCCGAGCCTTCTGCGCACTATCATGGCGGCAATATTTTGTCTTATAAGCGGGAAACAGAAGCTGTTTCTGAATTTTTATATCCTGATGACACCCATGACGAGGGGAAAATTTTGCGGCTGAAGCAGCAGTATTTTTTAGTATGCGCAAGCTTAAAAAGCATTGTGAACAATTACCGAAAAACAAATAAATCTTTATCCGGCCTGCATAAAAAAGTAAGCATCCATATTAATGACACCCATCCTGCGCTTGCGGTGCCTGAGCTGATGCGGATTTTACTCGATGAAGAGAACATGAGCTGGGAAGAGGCCTGGCATATTACCGTACATACGATTTCTTATACAAATCATACAACATTGTCAGAAGCGCTTGAGAAATGGCCGATTCATTTGTTTAAGCCGCTGCTCCCGCGAATGTATATGATTATTGAAGAGATCAATGAAAGGTTTTGCCGAGCGGTTTGGGAAAAGTATCCCGGAGACTGGAAAAGAATAGAGGCCATGGCGATTACGGCGCATGGTGTTGTCAAAATGGCTCATCTGGCTATAGTGGGCAGCTACAGTGTAAACGGCGTTGCCAAAATTCATTCTGATATTTTAAAGGAAAGGGAGATGCACGATTTTCATTTGCTGTTCCCGAGTCGTTTTAACAATAAGACGAATGGAATTGCCCACAGGCGCTGGCTGCTAAAAGCGAATCCCGGCTTGTCTGCCATCATTACAGAGGCGATCGGCAATGAATGGGTGAAACAGCCGGAATCCCTTATCGGATTAGAATCGTACGCCTCTGATCCCGCTTTTATCGAGCAGTTTCAAAACAACAAAAGCAGGAAAAAACAAGAGCTTGCCGATTTGATTTTTTGCACGGCCGGGGTGGTTGTGAATCCTGACAGCATATTCGACGTACAGGTAAAACGGCTTCATGCATACAAACGGCAGCTGCTGAATGTTCTTCATATTATGTATTTGTATAACCGGCTTAAGGAGGACTCGGGATTTTCAATCTATCCGCAAACCTTTATTTTCGGTGCAAAGGCTTCACCAAGCTATCATTATGCTAAGAAAATCATTAAGCTGATCCATTCTGTCTCAGAAAAGGTCAACTATGATCCGGCAGTCAAACAGCTAATTAAGATTGTTTTTTTGGAAAATTACAGAGTTTCTATGGCTGAGCGTATTTTTCCGGCTTCAGATGTGAGTGAACAAATTTCAACCGCAAGCAAAGAAGCGTCTGGTACAGGAAATATGAAGTTTATGATGAACGGCGCTTTGACGATCGGCACGCATGACGGCGCAAATATTGAGATTCTTGAGCGGGTGGGGCCTGATTGCATTTATACATTCGGTTTAAAGGCGGATGACGTTCTATCGTATCAGGAAAACGGCGGCTATAGATCGAGGGAATATTATCAGCATGACCGCAGAATCAGACAGGTGGTCGATCAGCTGATCAACGGTTTTTTTGAAGGGGAAGCAGATGAATTTGAATCGATCTATGACTCGCTGCTTCCGCATAATGATGAGTATTTTGTGCTGAAGGATTTCAGCTCATATGCAGATGCGCAGGAGCGTATTCAAGCTGATTATCGCGATCAGCGGAAATGGTCTGAGCGTTCGGTTTTAAACATTGCCCATTCTGGTTATTTCTCCAGCGACCGCACGATCCGGGAATATGCGAAAGACATTTGGGGCATCCGGCCGATGATGTGAAAAAGCCGCTGTATAAGCGGCTTTTTTTGTTCACAGATTCATTGAATAGATTGTAAAGGATAAGAATGTCGCAAATGCACTCCATAAAAAATAAGGTAAAAGAAGATAGCTTGCGGCTTTGCTGTATTTTTTCGCTGCGATCATTAATATGAGTGCTGTGATCGCGACAAGCAGGCAGTCAATTGATGCAGCCAGCAAATTCTTTTGCGTAAATTGAAAATAGCTGAATGCCTGATTAAGCACATAATTAAGCAAAAGCATAAGCCAAAAGCTTTTCGCATCTTTAAATGAAAACGCGGCATACACAATGGCAGCTGAAAGGGAGATCAGGGCAAACAGGATGGCCCAAATGATGCCGATCGCAGATCCGGGTGGCGTCCAGTCCGGTTTTTCCAGTGAATTGTACCATTCTTGGTCAATTGGAAACAGGTAGTCTGCGGCTGAAAACAGCGCATATGTAATCACAAATACCGCTATGGCGCCGACAATCTTCTTCATGTTTGTAACCTCCGTATGTATTTATTTTACATTTAAACTTACCCTTTATCTTATAAAGATCAAACCCTGATATGCAGAAAACGTAAAAGAACCCCCAATAATCGGGGGTTCAATCAGCGTGGAGATCGCCGAATGTTGTCATGATTCCCTCTTCATCGAGTTCTTCCTCATAACGCTCATGGGCTCTGCTTTGATAAACTGTAATTTCTTTTCCTGTGATATCAGTAGCGATGAAATTTTCGTATGACTCCGTATTGCCGATATTTTCTTCGGCATTCATCGTCATATCATCATAGCTGAGCGGCGGGTTTTCCATATCCTGCGGTGTTGATGAGTTTCCGTATTTTTCAACGTCCTGGTAGGAATCTTCACTGTCATAAGGCGCTCTGATTTCTTCATCATCGTCAAATTCAAATTGCCCGAAAGGTGTTTCTTCTTCGATCGGACGGTCTTTGGAAACGACATCCTGTGACGAATACTCTGCGAGCGTCGTGGCCGTCGGAAGCGCTTCAAGACGTTCGTAAGGGATTTCCTTTCCGCTGACTTCACAAATACCGTACGTACCGTTTTCTATCGCCTTCAATGAATGCTCAATGTCCCGGAGATGCTCTCGCTCATGCAAGTCGAGAGCGATGTCTTTTTCACGCTCGTAAAGCTCTGTCGCCTGATCGCCGGGATGGTTGTCGTAAGCGGAAAGCTCACCCCACGAATCATAAGGAAAGGCTGAGTTAAGCTGAAAATGGTCATTGTCTTTGAAACGGTTTAAGATATCTTTTTTCGTTTGTTCCAGTTCATTTTTTAAATGCTGCAGCTGGTCTTTTGTAAGCAATGTGATCGCCTCGTTTCTCTGTGATGCATACCCTTAGTATGAACAGATCGCCTGAGAACTTTCATAAATGGCGCGTGGAGGAATATAGGAGATTTTCCTTATATGGTAAGCGGATACAACCTTTGCTATCAGTGGAGAAAGAAAATTAAGGTTTGTTTCTTTTTCATTTCTGAAATTAGGTTTATAATAGGTAAGGCAGGCCATTTGGACTGCATGATCTGTGTGTTTGACACAAAGGAGACACAGGTGTATGGTATTAAAAGCATTTTAAGGATTATGGAGGAATGTCTCATGGTGACAACGGTGCAGCGTACGTTCCGAAAGGAAGTTCTACATGCATTACATAAAGCCAAAGAAGTCAACCATGCTGTCTTAATAAGCTATTCGAGACAAATCGAGTCTCTTGACCCTCTATCATTTTTCAATTACGGAGCAAAAAAATATACAGGCAATCGATTTTTTTGGTCAGATCCTGAAAGTGAATTGACAATAGTCGGTCTTGGCAAAGAAGCGGTTTTCCAGACAAATCAAAAAAACAGCGAGCGGTACCGCGAGGTTTTTGAACAATGGGAGCGCTTTAAAAAGACGGCTTTTCATATTTATGAAGAAGAAAAGCTGCAGCATTCTGCAGTGGGACCTGTGTTATTCGGAGGATTTTCTTTTGACCCTTGCGAAGAAAGAGGTACACAATGGGACCATTTCTCGGAAGGGGATTTCTTTGTGCCTGCGCTTATGCTGACGATGACTGCTGAAGGCCCATTCTTAACAGTCAACAGATGGGTAAGCGAAGAAGAAGATGCAGAAGCTGTTTTGGAAGGCTTAAAAGCTTTTGCAGCGGAATTTATGGTTCCAGTTTTAGAGCAAGGAGATCAGGCTGCGATTGCAGCATCTCAAGAGCTGGATAAGGATAATTGGCTGAAAGCAATCGAAACGGCAACAAGCCAAATTAAAGAGAAACAATATGATAAAGTGGTTCTTGCCCGAGAGCTGCTGCTCACGTTTGACGGCCCGGTCCAAATTGAACCGATGCTTAAAACGCTTCTGAACGATCAGCAGACAAGCTATGTTTTCGCAATCGAACAGGAAGGCCAAACCTTTGTCGGCGCGTCTCCAGAACGACTGATCAAAAGAGACGGCAGCACTGTTATGTCTTCTTGTCTGGCAGGCTCCATTAAACGCGGCGCGGATGAAGAAGAAGACCGCCGGATAGGCCTTGAATTATTAAACGATGAGAAAAATCTGCTGGAGCATGATATTGTTGTAGGCATGATCCATAACGCTTTCATATCAAGCTGTTCGGAGGTTGAAAAGCCTGACGGACCTGCATTGTACAAAACGAAAAGCGTCCAGCACTTATTTACGCCGATTGTCGGACAGCTTCGTGAGTCTGCTTCGCTTTTTGACTTAATTGAGAAACTGCATCCCACACCTGCGCTTGGGGGGGCACCTCAGAAAAAAGCTGTTGAAGTGATCAGAAAGATCGAACCGATGTCCCGCGGCTGGTATGCGGCTCCTATCGGCTGGATTGACAGCCAGGATAACGGGGAATTCGCAGTGGCCATCCGTTCAGGGCTGATCGAAGGCAGCACAGCAAGGCTGTTTGCTGGGTGCGGCATTGTGGAAGACTCAGACCCGCAATTGGAATATGAGGAAACGCAGATTAAATTGAAGCCGATGATCTCTGCATTAGGAGGTGAGAGGCGTTGACAGCTAACCCGATTACTCATTACATCGGAAGTTTTATGGATGAATTCGCCCTTTCCGGAATTACGGACGCCGTCGTTTGTCCGGGCTCAAGATCCACACCGCTGGCTATTCTTGCAGCCGCGCATCCTGATATCAGCGTCCATGTTCAAATTGATGAAAGATCTGCCGGGTTTTTTGCTTTAGGGCTGGCAAAAGCGAAGCAGCGTCCCGTGCTTTTGATCTGCACATCAGGAACAGCCGCGGCTAACTTTTATCCGGCTGTGATTGAAGCCCATTATTCAAGAGTGCCCATTATTGTGTTAACTGCTGATCGGCCTCACGAGCTGCGCGAAGTAGGCGCACCGCAGGCTATTAATCAGCACTTCTTATTCGGTAACTTTGTTAAGTTTTTCACAGACTCTGCTCTTCCTGAAGAGTCTCCGCATATGCTGAGATATATTCGAACGCTGGCCAGCCGTGCCGCTGGCGAAGCACAAAAGCGCCCTATGGGACCTGTGCATGTGAATGTGCCGCTGCGCGAACCGCTGATGCCGGATCTTTCAGCTGAGCCGTTTGGAAGAATGAGAACAGGCCGTCACGTGTCTGTGAAAACGGGAACGCAGTCTGTTGACCGGGAATCCCTGTCCGATGTGGCTGTGATGCTGACAGAGGCTGAAAAAGGAATGATCGTCTGCGGAGAGCTCCATAGTGATACGGATAAGGAAAACATTATTGCACTGTCAAAGGCGCTTCAATATCCGATTTTAGCGGACCCGCTGTCTAATCTGCGGAACGGCGTCCATGATAAAAGCACTGTCATTGATGCGTACGATTCATTTTTAAAAGATGATGAGCTGAAGGCGAAACTGCGTCCAGATGTTGTCATCCGCTTTGGTCCGATGCCTGTTTCAAAACCGGTTTTCTTATGGCTTAAGGATGATCCGGCGATTCAGCAGATTGTGATTGACGAGGATGGAGGGTGGAGAGACCCGACACAGGCAAGCGCGCATATGATTCATTGCAACGCGTCTGCTTTTGCTGAAGCGATCATGGCTGACCTTGCTGACATCACCAGGTCATCAGAATGGCTGGAAAAGTGGCAGTTTGTCAATGGGCGGTTCCGTGAGCATTTGCAAACAATCAGCAGTGAAGAGGTTTCGTTTGAAGGCAATCTCTATCGGATCCTTCAGCATCTTGTGCCTGAAAACAGCTCGCTGTTTGTCGGCAACAGCATGCCAATCAGGGATGTTGATACGTTTTTTGAAAAGCAGGAACGCGATTTCCGAATTTATTCAAACCGGGGCGCAAACGGGATAGACGGTGTCGTTTCCTCTGCCATGGGGGTATGTGAAGGGACAAAAGCGCCTGTTACCCTCGTGATTGGAGATTTATCTTTTTATCACGATTTAAACGGACTGCTGGCTGCTAAAAAGCTGGGCATTCCTCTTACTGTGATTCTCGTGAATAATGACGGCGGAGGGATTTTCTCATTTTTGCCGCAGGCATCTGAGAAAGCACATTTTGAAGATTTGTTCGGCACGCCGACAGGGCTCGATTTCAAGCATGCGGCTGCACTATACGGCGGTACGTATTCATGCCCGGCTTCATGGGATGAATTCAAAGCAGCTTACGCGCCGCAGGCAGACAAGCCCGGACTCCATTTGATAGAAATCAAAACGGATCGACAATCAAGAGTCCACCTTCATCGCGATATGCTGAATGAGGCTGTGCGGGAAGTGAAAAAACAATGGGAACTGTAAACATAACGGTTTCAGACGGTGTCCGATATGCTGTGACAGACGAGCGGCCGAATGCTTCCGAAGCCATCGTCTGTCTGCACGGGTTTACCGGCAGCAAACAATCATGGAATTTTCTTGATGGGATGCTGCCTGATTCCCGTTTGATCAAAATTGATTGTTTAGGGCATGGTGAAACCGATGCCCCTCTGAATGGGAAAAGATACGGCACAAGCCGGCAAGTTTCTGACCTTGCCCAGATTTTTGATCAATTAAAACTTCACAAAGTGAAATTGATTGGGTATTCTATGGGAGGAAGGCTTGTTTATTCTTTTGCGATGACATATCCCGAACGGGTATCGGCACTTGTGCTTGAAAGCACAACGCCGGGGCTCAAAACGCTTGAAGAGCGGCGGGAACGAATCATGCGGGACCGAAAGCTTGCAGATTTTATTTTGTGCAACGGCATCAAAGCTTTTGTGCAGTATTGGGAGAGCATCCCTTTGTTTTCATCCCAGCAGCGGCTGGCTGAAGATATTCGGCACAGGATACGGTCGGGCCGTCTGCGAAACAATAAGATTGGGCTTGCGAACAGTTTAACCGGTATTGGCACCGGCTCACAGCCTTCCTGGTGGAGCCGTGTAGACGAAATTGAGGTGCCTGTGCTTCTGATCTGTGGGGAGTGGGACGAAAAGTTTTGTGCCATCAATCAAGAGGTGCATAAGAAGCTTCCATCTAGTAGAATAGAGATTGTTCCAAACGCCGGCCATACGGTCCATGTGGAACAACCGCGATTTTTTGGTAAAATAGTGAGTGAGTTTTTAACAAGCATCTGATTCACTCACATAGAGAATAAAAGGAGGTCATCATATGGCTGCAGAATGGAAAACAAAACGGACATACGATGAAATATTGTATGAAACGTATAATGGTATTGCAAAAATAACAATCAATCGCCCTGAGGTACATAACGCGTTTACCCCTAAAACGGTTGCTGAAATGATTGATGCGTTTGCTGACGCGAGAGACGATCAAAACGTCGGGGTTATCGTGCTTGCAGGTGCCGGAGACAAAGCATTTTGTTCTGGCGGAGACCAAAAAGTGCGCGGCCACGGCGGATATGTAGGAGACGACCAGATTCCGCGTCTAAACGTACTGGATCTTCAGCGTTTAATCCGCGTCATTCCGAAACCGGTTGTTGCGATGGTTTCCGGATATGCGATCGGCGGAGGCCACGTGCTTCACATCGTATGTGACTTAACAATCGCTGCCGACAACGCGATTTTCGGACAAACAGGCCCTAAAGTGGGAAGCTTTGACGCTGGTTACGGTTCTGGCTATCTGGCTCGAATCGTTGGACACAAAAAAGCTCGTGAAATCTGGTACCTGTGCCGTCAGTACAACGCGCAGGAAGCACTGGACATGGGTCTTGTCAACACAGTCGTTCCTTTGGAACAACTTGAAGAAGAAACGATTAAATGGTGTGAAGAAATGCTTGAAAAAAGCCCGACCGCACTTCGTTTTCTTAAAGCTGCGTTTAACGCGGATACGGACGGACTTGCTGGAATTCAGCAGTTTGCAGGGGATGCTACCCTTCTTTACTACACAACAGATGAAGCAAAAGAAGGCCGTGATTCCTTTAAGGAAAAACGCAAACCTGATTTCGGACAGTTCCCTCGTTTCCCGTGATCAGCAATACTTAGTAAACAAACAGCTTGAGACTTTGCGGTCCAAGCTGTTTTCTTTTCAATACAGACATTTTACCTCGGAGATGATGACATGCTGACTGAACAGCCCAACTGGCTCATGCAACGGGCACATCTGACACCTGAGAGAATCGCTCTCATCTATGGAGACCAAACCGTGACATTTGCAGACTTGTTTGCTGCGTCTAAGCAAATGGCGGCGCAGCTTGCTGCTCATTCGGTTCGGAAAGGGGACACTGCGGCTATTTTGCTCCAAAACCGTACAGAAATGGTTTACGCCGTTCACGCTTGTTTTTTGCTCGGTGTTAAGGCGGTGCTTCTGAATACGAAGCTGTCAACACATGAAAGGCTGTTTCAGCTGGAGGATTCCGGCGCCCGCTTTTTACTGACAGATTCAAGCTTTGACAAGCAAGATTATGAGCACACCGTTCAAACTATTGATGTGGACGAACTTGCCCAAGTAGACGCAAAGGAAATTACGATCGAGAATTATATGCAATTGGATAAAACGGCAACGCTGATGTATACGTCGGGTACGACAGGCAAGCCCAAGGGAGTTCAGCAAACGTTCGGAAACCATTATTTCAGTGCGGTGTCATCCGCGCTTAATTTGGGTATAACAGAACAAGACCGCTGGCTTATCGCATTGCCGCTCTTTCACATCAGCGGATTGTCCGCGTTATTTAAATCTGTGATCTACGGAATGACTGTCGTGCTTCACCAGCGCTTTTCCGTAAGCGATGTGCTGGATTCTATCACCAGGCATCAAGTGACAATGATATCTGCGGTGCAGACAATGCTGGCCAGTCTTTTGGAAGAAACAAGCCGCTGCCCTGAAACCATCAGATGCATCCTGCTCGGCGGAGGCCCTGCACCGCTACCGTTGCTTGAGGAATGCCGTGAGAAAGGATTCCCTGTCTTTCAGTCCTATGGAATGACAGAGACATGCTCACAAATCGTCACCCTGTCGCCGGAATTCAGTATGGAAAAGCTCGGATCTGCAGGGAAACCGCTGTTTTCATGCGAAATTAAAATAGAGCGGGACGGACAGGCATGTGAACCGTTTGAACACGGTGAAATCATGGTCAAAGGCCCGAATGTCATGAAAAGCTATTTTAACCGGGAGAGCGCAACCGAAGCTTCCTTTCAAAATGGCTGGCTGAAAACAGGTGATCTGGGGTATTTAGACAGCGACGGCTTTTTATATGTATTAGACAGACGTTCAGATCTGATCATATCAGGCGGAGAAAACATTTATCCGGCTGAGGTGGAGTCAGTGCTGCTTTCACACCCCGCTGTGGCCGAAGCCGGTGTTTCAGGTGCTGAGGACAAAAAATGGGGGAAGGTGCCCCACGCCTATCTTGTCCTTCACAAGCCTGTAAGCGCAGAAGAATTGACCGCCTACTGCAAAGAACGCTTGGCGAAATATAAAATTCCGGCGAAATTCTTTATACTGGACAGCCTGCCGCGCAATGCGTCTAATAAGCTCTTGCGAAATCAGCTGAAGGATGCGCGTAAAGGAGAACTGCTATGATCGAAATAGAGAAAATTACGCTTTACCATTTGAGCATGAATTTAAAGAAACCGTTCAAAAACAGTATTGAAACGCTTCAAGAGCGTAAATTTCTGATCGTGGAAGCCATTGATACATCCGGTGTCACAGGCTGGGGAGAAGTATCTGCGTTCTCTTCGCCTTGGTACACCGAAGAAACCATTGGAACATGTTTGCACATGTTAAAGGATTTTTTTATTCCCAATGTTGTCGGACGTGAATTTAAGCACCCTTCCGAAGTGCCGGACAGCCTGGCGCGCTTCAAAGGAAACCGGATGGCAAAAGCAGGACTTGAATCGGCTGTCTGGGATATCTATGCAAAAAAGAAGGGCATTTCCCTTGCCGAGGCATTGGGCGGGATAAGAGATAAAGTCCCTGCCGGGGTAGTTGTCGGCCTGGCGCCTCTTGACGATATGCTGAAGGAAATCGAGAGCTATCAAAAAGAAGGATATCAAAGAATAAAAATTAAAATTCAGCCTGGGCAGGATGTGGAATTAGTCAAGGCCATCCGCAGTCGGTTCCCAAACATCCCGCTTATGGCCGATGCCAATTCCTCATACGAGCTGAAGGATATCAGCCGTTTAAAGGAGCTTGATGAGTACCATTTAATGATGATTGAGCAGCCTCTTCAAGCTGATGACATCGTTGATCACCGCCACTTGCAGAAACATTTGAAAACGGCCATTTGCCTTGATGAAAGCATTTGTTCGGCTGATGATGCGAGACGGGCGATTGAGCTCGGAAGCTGCAAAATCATTAATATTAAGCCTTCCCGTGTCGGCGGCTTAACAGAAGCCTTAAAAATTCATGATTTATGCAGAGAGCACCATATGCAGGTTTGGTGCGGCGGAATGCTGGAAACTGGCATTTCCAGAGCCCAGAACGTGGCGCTAGCTTCACTGCCGCAATTCACAATACCTGGTGATATTTCTTCATCCTCACGTTATTGGGATGAGGATATTGTGACCCCTGATATCCGTATTGATAATGGATTTATTTCTGTGTCAAAACAGCCTGGTTTAGGGGTTGAGGTGAACCAGGACATTATGCGAAAATATGTGACCAAAATGGATGTTTTCACGCAACATGGATAAGAAAAAAGCATTTTGCCATTTTGAAAGAATGTCAGTGTGCTGTTATAGTAAAAGCGTTCGTTGAATACATCCCTTCTCGTTTGGACCGGCTGCTAACCCAGCCGGTTTTTTTGTGAAAATTGTCCTTGACAAAAGTGGGCAAACGCGATAATTTTGCACTAAGGAAACTTTTTGTCCTAACTAAATAAAATATGCTTTTGGCTAATTTAATGTCACATGTCTAAGAAATGAAAACATAAGATAATATAAGCGGACATTGATGGCAAAGAGGAGGGTTAAAATGAAACAGGGACTGATGGCAGCAGTGCTTTTGACCTGCTTTGCTCTAACGGGATGCGGAACAGATTCAGCCGGAAAAAGCGCTGATCAACAGTTGCAGGTAACGGCAACAACATCCCAAATTGCCGATGCAGCCGAAAACATTGGAGGAAAGCATGTAAAAGTCACCTCTTTAATGGGGCCGGGAGTCGATCCGCATCTTTACAAAGCTTCACAGGGTGACACGAAAAAACTAATGTCAGCCGATGTTGTTCTGTACAGCGGATTGCATTTGGAGGGAAAAATGGAGGACGTTCTCCAAAAAATCGGCGAACAAAAACAAGCAGCGGCAGTCGCTGAGGCTATACCGAAAAACAAGCTCATTTCTGCAGGAGAAGGCAAGACGTTTGATCCGCACGTTTGGTTCAGCATTCCGTTATGGATCTATGCAGTGGATGAAATCGAAGCGCAATTCAGCAAAGCGATGCCTGAGCACGCGGATGATTTTAAGAAAAATGCCAAAGAGTACAAAGAAGATTTGCAATATTTAGATAAGTGGTCGCGCCAGGAGATCGAGAATATTCCGGAGAAAAGCCGTGTGCTTGTCACTGCTCACGATGCCTTTGCCTACTTTGGGAAAGAGTATGGATTTCAGGTGAAAGGCCTGCAGGGGCTCAGCACAGATTCGGATTACGGATTAAAGGATGTTCAGGAACTGGTCGATCTCCTGACAGAAAAACAAATAAAAGCTGTTTTTGTAGAAAGCAGCGTATCTGAAAAATCAATCAATGCAGTGGCAGAAGGGGCTAAAGAAAAAGGCCATACAGTCACAATCGGCGGTCAGCTTTATTCGGATGCCATGGGTGAAAAGGGAACAAAAGAAGGCACTTACGAAGGAATGTTCCGCCACAATATCAACACGATTACCAAAGCGCTTAAATAAAGAAAAGAGGTGATGGATATGTTCCCTGTTGAGCTCGATAATGTAACGGTCGCTTATCATAAAAAGCCTGTTCTGCAGGAAATTTCACTGCAGGTGCCGGAAGGAAAACTGATTGGCATTATCGGTCCAAACGGCGCGGGAAAATCAACCTTGATCAAAACCATTCTCGGTCTTGTGCCCCGCGCTTCAGGAGACATCTCTATTTACGGCAAAGACTATAAGGATCAGCGGACAAGAATCGGATACGTTCCGCAGCGCGGCTCGGTTGACTGGGATTTTCCCACAAGCGCGCTCGATGTTGTGCTGATGGGGAGATACGGCCGCATCGGCTTATTAAAAAGGCCAAAAAAAACTGATGTGGAGATGGCGAAGGCCGCTTTAGAAAAAGTCGGGATGCTTGATTATGCGAAAAGGCAGATCAGCCAGCTGTCTGGCGGCCAGCAGCAGCGTGTGTTTCTTGCCCGGGCGCTCTGCCAGGACGCCGACATTTATTTTATGGATGAACCGTTTGCCGGCGTTGATGCAGCGACGGAGCGGGCGATTATGACGCTTTTGGCAGAACTCAAAGAAAAAGGAAAAACAGTGCTTGTCGTCCACCATGACCTGCAGACCGCCGAGGATTATTTCGATTGGATCCTACTGCTTCATCTAAGAAAAATCGCTTTCGGACCGGCGGAAAACGTTTTTACGATCGAAAACCTGCAAAAAACGTATGGAGGAAAGCTGACGTTTCTAAAAGATAAAGTGCTGGCAGAAGGACAGAAGGGGTGAGCGCATTGTTTGAAAGTTTGTGGCTGCAGCTCCAGCATCCAAATACACAGTGGGTGCTTGCGGGTACACTTTTGCTCGGGGCGGCAAGCGGTGTTTTGGGCAGCTTTGTGCTGCTGAGAAAGCAAAGTTTAATCGGCGATGCGATGGCTCATTCAGCTCTGCCGGGCGTGTGTCTCGCTTTTCTGTTCACCGGGCAAAAATCACTGCCTTTCTTTTTGCTGGGGGCAGCGCTTGCAGGTTTGCTTGGAACTTGGTGTATTCAGCTGATTCCGCGGCTTTCAAAAACAAAAGAGGACTCGGCGATCGGGATTGTTCTCTCTGTGTTCTTTGGCGTCGGAATCATACTGCTGACATATATTCAGCAGCAGGGGGCGGGAAGCCAAAGCGGGCTTGATTCTTTTTTGTTCGGCCAGGCCGCTTCATTGATCAGACAGGATATCATTCTGATTGCAGGAATATCCGCTGTTTTATTGCTTCTTTGTATTGTTTTCTTTAAGGAGTTTACATTGATCACTTTCGATCTGGCGTTTGCAAAGGGGTTGGGAATGCCGGTTCGTTTTTTAAACGGGCTTTTGGCTTGCCTTATCGTCTGTGCTGTCGTCATCGGGCTTCAGACAGTTGGTGTGATATTAATGGCGGCTATGCTGATTACGCCTGCCATAGCTGCAAGGTATTTGACCGAGCGGTTAACCGGAATGATGGTCATTGCCGGGGTCACAGGCGGTGTAAGCGGCGTGGCCGGAACCTTGCTGAGCACGACGATGAAGGGCATGGCGACAGGGCCGTTAATGATCTTATCAGCAACAATGATCTTTCTATTTTCAATGATTTGCGCGCCTAAGCGTGGATTGGCAGCAAAAGCAATAAGGCTGATAAGGCTGCGGCGGAAAACAAGCCGAGAGCAGGTGCTGCTGACGATTTATGAGCAGTATGAAAAGAAGGATCTTTATGTAACGGCTGAAGGTGTAAGAAAGAAAAGGCGGATATCCCCTTCATTATGTCTTAGGGTATTGAATAACTTGGAAAAAGAGAGATGCATCGTGCGTATCGAAAACGGGGTTTGGCAAATGACACGCACTGGGATAGAAAAAGGCTATCACATCGCTTTGAAGCAGCGGATGTATGAAGTGTACCTCATGCATGAAATGGAGCTTGCGAATATAGAATTCGATCAGGATCATTTTGTCCCGGATCGTTTGCCTGAGGAAACGAGAGAGCGGCTTTTTTCACTCTTAAAGCTGTATGGACGGATGCCTGAGCTTCGAAAGGCACCCCCTGATGCCGAGAAGGGACAGATCGCAAATGAGTTTTGAAGCATGGATTATAGCTACTGGTGTACTAGTCGGTGTGAGCTGTGGGCTGATCGGCACATTCTTGGTGTTGAGAAGAATGGCAATGCTGGCCGACGCGATCAGCCATACTGTGTTGCTTGGCATCGTCGGTGCTTTTCTTGTGACAGGAAGTCTTGACGGGATTCCTATGTTTATCGGCGCGGCTGTATCTGGACTGTTAACGGCATTTTTGGTTCAGCTTCTCCACAGCAAGGGGGTTCAATCAGATGCCGCCATAGGCGTTGTTTTTACATCCTTATTTGCAGTCGGCGTCATTTTGCTATCTGTGTATGGAGCGAATGTCCATCTTGATATTGAGCACTCGTTAATGGGAGAAATCGCTTTTGTGCCGTGGAATACGATTACGGTATTCCGAGTTGACATCGGGCCGAAAGCGTTTTGGATGCTGGCATCTGTTCTGGTTTTAAATGTATTGTTGATCAGTGTGTGCTATAAGGAGTTCAAAATCGCTTCGTTTGATCCGCAAATGGCTTTAGCTCTGGGAATACCGGTTTTGCTGATTCATTATGTGCAAATGGGCATGCTGTCGCTGACGACCGTTGCTTCCTTTGATTCGGTGGGTGCTGTATTGGTTGTGGCCATGCTGATTGTCCCGCCTGCTGCAGCTCATTTGCTGACTGACCGGCTGCTTTATATGCTGATCCTCAGCGCGGTGATTGGAGGGCTTTCAGCGGTCATGGGCTATTTCTTCGCAACGTGGCTTAATGTTTCGATTTCCGGAGCGATGGCGGCCATGACAGGTGTATGTTATACAGGTGCCTTATTGTTTTCACCTGCAAACGGGGTCATGACAAAAAAACTGAGAACATTGAACATGCGAAAAGAAAGAGCTGGCTGAGGCAGCTCTTTCTTTTGATTACAAATCATGCGGCTTAAACGTTTTGCAGTCCGTTTCCCGGCTGTTTTCAGCCGTTTCACCAGTATGGCTGACAACATAAATGGCATCAGCGGTGCATTTGTTCCCTTTGTCCCAATAAGAACAGTTGTTGACTTCGCATAGAATTTTCTGCTCCATGCCATCCCCTCCTTATCAAGGTTCTGCCTTAGTATAGCCGGCGGGTTTGTCCTCTATTCCTCCTGACGGATATACCGCTTATCTCGCATAAACATTTTCCAGAAGAAAAAGAAGCCCGGAAAGAGGATGATAAATGCAACAATATACGTCGCAAACAGCGCTCTGAACGTTGCTGGTTCTGTGAAGCCCGACATAACTGTCACATCAGGATAAATCATATAAGGGAGATGCGCCCGCCCGTACGCGTAGCTTGCCAGAAAATACTGTATCGCAATCGCGACAAGTGCAAGCCGCGGCTTTCCGATGTTTTGGCCAAAGCTCTTGTTAGGCAGAAAAAGAGCAATTCCAGCAATGACAAATGTAATGAACGATGCAATAATCCAAGAGAAATCATTCATCATGCCGCTATACAGCCAGTTTGCTTCATTCCGCATAGTCAGCATAATGCATACAGCAAACAGGAGTGAAATAGGGCCGGTAATCAAGGCGCTTTTTCTGTAAGCGCGGTAGGCATCTTGTTCCTCCGCCACATTTGAAAAATCAGCAAGCAGCAGTGAGGATAAAAATAAAGTGCTTAAAATCGCAAACCCGATAAATGAATAGGCGTTCGGGCTTGAAAAGATTTTAGACATATTTAAGTTATAGATTCCGTCCGTTTTTTCTATAAACCCTCCGTGCGTCACAGGAAGCACCAAAATTAAAATAGCAGGGATGATAAAGCCGGAGATGCCGGAAATATATCTTAGCAATTTTCGTTCTTTCGCTGTGTTTGAAAAAACGAGAAACCCGCTTCGGATCGCTAAAAGCAGTAAAATCATGCTTCCGGGAATTAATAAAACGGTTCCGAGCACAAATGTCGCGCCCGGAAAAAAGCTGAAAAGCGCCACAACGATGGCCACGATGAAGACATTTGTTACCTCCCAAGTCGGGGACAGAAAGCGGTTCGCAATGTCGGTGGCCTTCATGTGCTCCTTGTTTAAATAGATCATAGACCAAAATCCCGCTCCAAAATCCATTGTCGCCATGACGGCGTAGATAAACACAAAACCCCAAATAATTGAGATGGCGATCAGAGCGTCAGTTGAAATGTCCATTTATCGATCTTCCTTCCATTTGGTTTCCTGTTTGCGGAGCCATTACGACTCCGCTGTATTTAAATCTTCGTCAACCGGGTGTTTGCGGAAATAGTACAGCAGCACGTAGACGACAGCAGCGCCCAACACGGCGTAAACGAATGTGAAAAATAAGAAGAGCACCCCGATCGAGCCAGTCGTCGTCACAACATCCGACGTTTTCAGGAGATGATAGATGACCCAAGGCTGCCTCCCCGTACAGGCGAAAATCCAGCCAAATTCAATGCCGATGATGCTAAAAGGGCCTGCCGTCATAAAAATGACCAAAAGCCACGTTGGGAAACGGTCTTTCTTTAGCACCTTTCTCCAGACCACACCGATAATGGAATAAAGGATGAGCAGCATTCCTACTCCGACCATCGCATTAAAAAGCGTGTGAATAAACAGCGGAGGCCATTCGTCTCTCGGAAATGCATTTAATCCTTTTACAACTGTGTCAAAGCGGTTCGCTGCTAAAAAGCTTAACGCCCATGGAATCTCGATTGCCCATTTTACTTTTTCTTCATTCGGGTCGGTAAAACCGCCGATAGCAAGAGGGGCGTGAGACCTTGTTTCAAACAAGCCTTCGGCACCGGCTAACTTTTCGGGCTGATATTCATAAAGCATCTGTGCAGATTCGTGTCCATTCAAAGCGGTCAGCAATGAAAAAATACCGCCGATCGTCAGTGCAAGCAAAAGGGCTTTCCGGTGAAAGCGATAGACCTTTTCCTTTTTTCTCGTCCGGATCATTTTATATGCAGCCACAGAAGCCACGATAAAAGCTCCCGTCATAAACGCGGATAAAACGACATGGCCGGCAGTGATAAAAAAGCTTGGGTTAAAGAACGCAGCCCACGGATCAACATCTGTAATTTTTCCGTTTAAAATTTTAAAACCGGCCGGCGTTCCTTCAAAGGCGTGAACATTCGTAATCAGAACAGCTGACGCTGCGGCGCCGACTAATACAAAGAAAACAGCAACAATCCTCATAGCCGGTGACAAACGGTCTGCGGCATATACATAAATCGACATGAAAAGGGCTTCAACAAAAAAAGCATAGATCTCAATTTGAAACGGCAGAGACATGACCCGGCCGATGACTTCCATAAATCCCGGCCATAAAAGCGCGAGCTGAGTGCCCGCAATCGTCCCGGTCGGTATGGCGACCCCCAGCAAAACGGCTTGCGCTTTCGTCCATCTTTTCGCCATGATCGCATAATGGTCATCTTTCGTTTTTTGATAGATCAATTCCGCCACTAAAATCATCAGCGGCAGACCGACTCCAAGCGTTGCAAAAATGATATGAAAGCCCATTGTCGTGCCAAAAAGGCTTCTAGCCAAAACTAAATCATCCACAATCGTAAACCACCTTTCTAAAAAGACGTTCTGTATGTATTTTGGGTTTATTATTTGCTTCCTCGGTTAGATTATTCTTCCTATTCTTAAATGCTGTGAGGTTTACGATGCGAAAACCTAGGGAAGGATGTAAGGAGATTGACAAAACGTTTGTGAGGATATAAAATAAAACGTAATTATTACGATTTGAAGAAAGGGGATAGACATGAAAGAAGGAATTCATCCAAAGAACCACAAAGTCATATTTCAGGATGTCAACAGCGGCTACCGTTTTCTCAGCACCTCTACTAAAACATCTAATGAAACAGCAGAGTGGGAAGACGGCAACACATATCCGGTCATTAAAGTAGAGGTCAGTTCTGACACGCATCCGTTTTATACAGGCCGCCAGAAATTCAATGAAAAAGGCGGACGAGTGGAGCAGTTCAAAAAACGCTATAATATGGGGAAATGAGGCAGACCTGAGGGTTTGTCTTTTTTTCTTGCTCAGTTTGATTTTTGATAAGATGACGAAAAGACAAATGCTGTGATATATTGAAGAGTAAAAAGACCAGAAAGGAATACAGCTAGCTTATGAGCCTACTAAATGATATTCTTGAATTTAACAAGACATTTACTGAACAAAGGGAGTACGAAAAGTTTCAAACATCAAAATTCCCAGATAAAAAAATGGCAATTCTTTCTTGCATGGACACTCGTTTGGTTGAATTGCTGCCGCATGCAATGAATATGCGAAACGGTGATGTGAAAATCATTAAAAGTGCTGGTGCGCTTGTGACACACCCATTCGGAAGCATCATGAGAAGTTTGCTCGTCGCAGTGTATGAGCTGAACGCAGATGAGGTATGTGTGATCGGGCATCACGATTGCGGCATGAGCAAAATCAGCAGCGAAAGCATGCTTGATAGAATGAAAGAAAGAGGAATTCCTGAAGAACGCATCGAAACATTAAAGTACTCCGGTGTTGACTTCGATCAATGGTTTAAAAGCTTTGATTCAGTGGAAGCTAGTGTAAAAGACAGCGTAGACGTTATAAAACATCATCCGCTGTTCCCGGAAAATGTTCCTGTCCATGGGTTAGTTATTGATCCTAAAACCGGAAAACTGGATCTTGTCGTAAACGGCTATAACGCTTAATGTTTTCGTTTCTTTTCAGGAACGGGATCGACTCCTCCCGGATGTAACGGGTGGCATTTCAAAATCCGTTTGATGGTCAGCCATCCGCCTTTTAGAGCACCATGCGTTTTAATCGCTTCGATTCCGTATTGGGAACAAGTCGGATAAAAGCGGCATGTTGGCGGTGTCAGCGGCGAGATGAATTTTTGATATCCTCTGATCAGAGCGATAAATAGGGTTTTCATATTTCTTCAGCAACCTTTCTGATGCAAGTATAAGAAAAAAAACGCAGATTGAAAAGTTATTCGATAATTCTTATCGGAAAGGTATGTTATAATGAATGTACATTTTTAAAAAAGGGAGAGTGCCATTATGCCTTCAGTAGAAAGTTTTGAGCTTGATCATAATGCGGTTGTTGCTCCATACGTAAGACATTGCGGCGTGCATAAAGTAGGAACAGACGGCGTTGTTAATAAATTTGATATTCGTTTTTGCCAGCCGAATAAACAGGCGATGAAGCCTGACACCATTCACACACTTGAGCATTTGCTCGCGTTTACGATTCGTTCTCACGCTGAGAAATATGATCATTTTGATATCATCGATATTTCTCCAATGGGCTGCCAAACAGGCTATTATCTTGTTGTGAGCGGAGAGCCGACACCAGCGGAAATCGTTGATCTTCTTGAAGATACAATGAACGAAGCAGTAGAAATTACCGAAATTCCGGCTGCAAATGAAAAGCAGTGCGGCCAGGCGAAGCTTCATGATCTGGAAGGCGCTAAACGTTTAATGCGTTTCTGGCTGTCACAGGATAAAGAAGAATTGCTAAAAGTATTTGGCTAAACAGAAAGGGACCTTTTTGCACTTAAGCAAAAAGGTCTTTTTTGTGACGTCTTCTTTTTTTATATACCATTTGCTGTAAGCGTTTGCTACTATTTAGGTAAATGATGAAAGGGTGATGGCATGAAAAAGATATGGGTTGTTCTGCTTTTTTCTGCTTTTTTGCTTAATGGATGCGGATCTGGCGAAAACAAAGCAAATACAGCTGAGACGCCCGAGGTATTGGATGTCAAGCTGACCGGACCTGAAAAAGTAAATCCCGGAGAAAGTGCCGCTTATGAAGCAGCGGTATCTTATGGTGACGAAGCGGTGACGGATGCTGATGAAGTGGAGTTTGAAGTGTGGAAAGAAGGAGAAAAAGACGCCAGCCAAATGTATAAAGCGAAACAGGAAAAAGGCGTATATCGATTGGAAACAACGTTTAAGGAAGATGGTATATACACTGTCCAATCCCATGTCACAGCAAAAAAACAGCATAGCATGCCGACCTTAAAAGTCCAAGTCGGAGACGCTGATGCTGCCAGCAATCAGACTGATGACGAGCATTCACATAATCATTGACGTTTTGAATCAGAGCGAGTTTCTTGCGGAGGATCGATGGTGTGCTTTACATTATAGGCTTTCACAGTCGTCCAAATGGTGACAAGCAAAACAGCCAGCACAATCAAAATACTTACCGTAATGAGAAGCGTCATGACATTCCACCTCCCGTTTTTTAACAATTGTAGCATAGTAGAAGAAATTGTGACAGATAAGGGTAAAAAAGAGGTTTTAACGTACGATATAAAGGGTATACATAGTCATATAACAAGGAGGAAGATAATCATGTCAGAACAATTGATTCAAGCAGTGAACAAACAAGTAGCCAACTGGACAGTCATGTATGTGAAACTACATAATTATCATTGGTATGTGAAAGGGAAAGATTTCTTCACTCTTCATGAAAAGTTTGAAGAGCTGTATAACGAAACGGCAACTTATATTGATGACTTAGCAGAACGTCTTTTGGCACTGAACGGAAAACCAATTGCGACAATGAAGGAATCCTTGGAAACAGCTTCTATAAAAGAAGCGGAAGGAAATGAAACGGCTGAACAAATGGTTCAGAGCGTATATGATGATTTTACAGTCATCGCGGAAGAGCTGAAAAACGGAATGGATTTAGCTGATGAAGTCGGTGATGAAACAACAGGGGACATGCTCCTTGCGATCCATCAAAATATTGAAAAACACAACTGGATGCTGAAAGCTTACCTGGGATAAATCCAAAAAAGAAAGGCCGGATGTCTTATTAAAAGACGTCCGGCTTTTCTTTTGTATCCCAAAAAAATAGGCGACAACCAGTCCATTTTTCTGAAAAATCCAATCCGTTCGGCTTGTTTTCCATAGAATATCGTAAGGCCGTTTCTGTGAAAGGATGTTGGTATAAATGGATAGAGACTTTGGCATCTTTTCGTTTTTCGCAGTCAGCGTTTCAGCAGCGGGGTTTTTCTTCGGAGGTTTTCAATATTCATTCCTGATTTTGCTCTCTCTTATGGCCATTGAATTTATCAGTACGACCTTGAAGGAAACGATTATTCACAAGCTGGCGTTTAAAAAAGTATTTACCCGGCTTGTCAAAAAATTAGTCACGCTGGCTCTGATCTCTGTATGCCACTTTTTTGATCAGCTGCTGAATACACAGGGGTCAATACGTGACTTGGCTATTATGTTTTATATTCTTTATGAGTCTGTGCAAATTGTAGTGACAGCCAGCTCTCTCGGCATACCGGTTCCTCAGATGCTTGTCGATCTTTTAGAAACGTTAAAAAATAAATTCAAACGCAAACCGTAACTTTTAGCTGTTCACGGGTCATAATAAAGCCCAGAGCGCCAGTCGCACATTCTGGCAAAAGGCACGGCAAAAAACTGTACGAGCTGGTCTGCATGCTTTATACCCTGATGGCGTGCTGGGTTTCCCTAATTTTTTGATAAAAGGCTTCCGAAGAAACATAACTGTGGTATGATGTATGGAAGATAGCTAGGAACGGATTTGAGGGATAAACATGTACGAGTTTAAAGATTATTATCAGAATACTGTTCAGCTTTCCTTTGACACTCAGCCTTTCTCGGACAGCCCGAAACATGTCTGGGTGATTTGCCGTTTTGGCGGCAAATGGCTTTTAACAGAACATGAGGACAGAGGCTATGAGTTTCCAGGCGGGAAAGTAGAGCCGATGGAGTGCGCAGAAGAGGCGGCGCTCCGGGAAGTAAAGGAAGAGACGGGTGCGAGAGTGAAAAGCCTCAAGTACCTCGGACAGTATAAAGTTCTCGGTAAAGAAAAAGTGATTGTAAAAAATATATATTTTGCAGATATAGAAAAGCTTGAAAAGCAAGCTGATTACTTTGAAACGAAAGGCCCGGTTCTGTTTCATGAGCTTCCGGAAAACCTTTCCCGCAATAAAAAATTCAGCTTTATTATGAAGGATTCCGTTCTTCCGATCAGTTTGAAAAAACTGAAAGAAGCTGGATGGATCGAATGAAAAACCCGGCACATGTGCCGGGTTTTTTTATGTCCTGCCCTTCGTCCATTTCTTTTCCAGAAGCTCTACGCCCTGATACATCAGAGTGGCAAATATGGCGATGATCAGCAGGCTTAAGAAGACGAGCGTGAAATTGAAGACTTGAAAACCGTAAATAATCATATATCCCAACCCGACCTTAGAGACAAGGAATTCCCCTACAATGACGCCAACCCATGATAACCCGACGTTTACTTTCAGTGTTGAAATAATAGCGGGGGAGGATGCGGGCAGAATCACTTCTTTAAAAATGACCCATTTTTTTGCACCGAATGTTTTCATGACTTTTATATAGTTTTCGTCAACCTCTTGAAAGGCAGTGTACACGACGATGGTTGTGATAATGACACTGATGATGGCCCCCATCGCAATAATGCTGATAAAACTGGGACCGAGCGCGACAATCAGGATCGGACCCAGCGCCACTTTCGGCATTGCATTCAAAATAACGAGATACGGATCTAAAATTCTGGCAAGCCGGTTGGACCACCATAACAAAGCAGCGAGGCACGTGCCCATCAACGTCCCAAGCAAAAATCCAAGCACTGTTTCAAATAAAGTGACGCCGATATGTGACAGTAAAGACCCGTCACCCAGTTTCTCCAGCAATAAACGCCATACAGCTGACGGAGAGCTGAAGATCAGTGGATCAATCCAGCCGAGCCTGCTGGAGATTTCCCAACCCGAGAAAAAGAGAATAAATATGGCAAGCTGAAAGGAATGTACATTCCATTTTTCCTTTTTCTGTTTTAATTGATATTGCTCGTGAAGCAAATCAATGGTTTCTTTGCTGTTTCTCAAGAGAATTCAGCTCCTTCCATATCGTTTGAAACAGCGTCTGGAAGGATGGCGCTTGGCGGGCGTCAAAAGGCATCATCGCGGCCAATTCCTTAGGAATGGTAAAAATCTGATGGATGGTGCCCGGCTGGTTTGAAAATAAATAGATCGTATCGCTCATCGCTATCGCTTCCCCAATATCATGAGTGACAAGCACTGCTGTTTTTTGATACTCCTTTAATGTACGGAATACCAGGTTTTCCAATGACAGCTTTGTCTGAAAATCAAGCGCGGAAAATGGCTCATCCAGCAAAAGCAGACTTGGATCTGGCGCAAGAGTTCTTGCAAGCGCGGCCCGCTGGCGCATTCCGCCCGACAGCTCTTTCGGATATTTCTTCTCCACATCTATGAGGCCGAACTCCGGCAATAGACCGAGTGCAGCGGCCTTGCTTTCTTCCGTCAACGTGTCGGCGATTTTTAAACCGAGAAGCACATTTTCCTCGATAGATTTCCAGGGAAATAAGTAATCCTGCTGAAGCATGTAGCCAATGTTATGTTCTTTTTGATTTGGCTCACGGCCTTCAATCAGAACTCTGCCTTCCGATGGCTCAATCAGGCCGGCAATAATGGAAAGCAGTGTTGTTTTTCCGCAGCCGCTTGGGCCGAGAAATGAGATGAAATCACCTTTTTCAGCATTGAAATGAATATCCCGCACGGCCGTTGTTTTTTCTTTTACAGAAAAATAAGTATGGGTTACATGGTCGACATGTAAGAAAGACATAAATGGCGCCTCCTATTTTTCCGAGGTGACTTTTTCGGCAATTTGTTTATTTACTAGCTGAGTGTATGGAATGTGCTTCGGCAGTTCTCCCGATTGATCCATAATGGTTTGGAGCAGCTCCCATTCTTTTTCGTTGAGCAGAGGGTCTGGCGAATACGAATGCTGCTTTTTATAGCGTTCAATGGATGTTTCGATGACTTCTGGATCGGTATCATCAAATTCATCTTTAATGGCGTCAGTGATGTCCTTCGCCGAGTGGTTTTCCACCCACTGCTGCGCCTTATAAATGGCTTTTGTAAACTTGACGGCTGTGTCTTCATGTTTCTTCAGATAGCTTTGTTTCGCCATAAAAGTCGTATAAGGAACCTGGCCTGATTCTTCTCCGAAAGAAGCTACGATATGGCCGATGCCTTTTTTCTCAAAGAGAGAAGCTTGCGGTTCAAAGAGCTGTACATACTCGCCGGTTCCAGAAGCAAATGCATTGGCGATATTGGCGAAGTCTATATTCTGGATAAGGTCAATATCCTTATGCGGGTCAATTTTATGTTTATTCAGCACATACTCGCCGACCATTTGCGGCATGCCGCCTTTTCTCTGGCCGAGAAACGTTTTTCCTTCCAGCTGATCCCAGTCAAAGTGTTCAACATCTTCTCTCGCGACAAGAAACGTTCCGTCTGTCTGGGTCAGCTGGGCGAAATTAATGACAGGGTCTTTAGCCCCTTGCGCTTCGACATAAATAGATGTTTCTGACCCGACAAGTGCGATGTCTGAGCCGTTTGAAAGAAGCGATGTCATCGTTTTGTCGCCGCCCCATGTCGTGTTTACATCAACATCAAGCCCTTCTTCCTTGAAAAATCCTTTAGACTCAGCAACATATAAAGGTGCGTAAAAAATCGAATGGGTCACTTCAGCTACTTTGACTTTGGTGAGCGTTTCTTCCTGCTTGCAAGCCGCCAGGGCGATCATCAGAAATATACTGCCGACACAGGCGCAGCCCAGCCTTAACCATTTGTTCACATAGACAACCTCCTTATTTAGCATCAAGTTAATATCCTTTTTTGCTTTACATATCGTATGATGGGTATAAAAATGTGTGAATGCCTAATCAGGTTCTTCGGATGTAATTTTGGAGGAAGGAAAGCATATAGAAAAAAGGAGGCGGCTGCTTTGATTGTTGAGAAAAGAAGATTTCCGTCGCCAAGTCAGCATGTGCGTTTGTATACGATCTGCTATCTTTCAAATGGCTTACGGGTAAAGGGGCTTCTGGCTGAGCCGGCGGCACCGGGACAATATGACGGTTTTTTATATTTGCGCGGCGGAATTAAAAGCGTGGGCATGGTTCGGCCGGGCCGGATTATCCAGTTTGCATCCCAAGGGTTTGTTGTGTTTGCTCCTTTTTACAGAGGAAATCAAGGAGGAGAGGGCAATGAGGATTTTGCCGGAAAAGACAGGGAGGATGCCTTTTCTGCATTTCAACTCCTTCAGCAGCATCCAAATGTCAAGAAGGACAGAATCCATATCTTCGGCTTTTCCCGCGGCGGAATTATGGGAATGCTCACTGCGATTGAAATGGGCCGGCAAGCGGCTTCATTTGTTTCCTGGGGAGGCGTCAGTGATATGATCCTTACATATGAGGAGCGGCATGATTTGCGGCGAATGATGAAAAGAGTCATCGGCGGAACACCGAAAAAGGTGCCTGAGGAATACAAATGGAGAACACCATTTGACCAAGTAGATAAAATTCAGGCCCCCGTGCTATTAATCCATGGAGAAAAAGACCAAAACGTTTCGATTCAGCATTCCTATCTATTTGAAGAGAAGCTAAAACAGCTGCATAAGCCGGTGGAGACGTGGTACTACAGTAAATTCACACATTATTTTCCGCCAAAAGAAAACCGGCGTATCGTACGGCAGCTCACACAATGGATGAAAAACCGCTGACGGTGAAATATGGTATGATAAAGAAAAAAGAGAACGAAAGGGGATTTCACTTTGGGAATGCCTGTTGAATTTAATACACTGATTGTGACAAAAGGAAAAGAAGTTCGCATAGATGAAAATATATTCACGTTAGAGAAAGATGGATACCGTGTGTATCCGATGGAGATTCCGATGGATGTACGCAAAACAAAGTTTGGCGAAAAATCGGGCACAGCTGAAGTGCAGAAGCTTCAATGGGAAGACGGCCGGACCATCATTACGTACAAGCTGACTTCACTGCATTCTGTCAATTAAAACAAGCCAAGAGCATAATTGCTCTTGGCTTTTGCTTTCTAAACGAGAGGGCCGCCAGCCTGCGCAATGGCATCTGTATGTGCGAACTTTTTAAAATTCTCTTTGAATTCATTTGCGAGGTAGACAGCCTTTTCTCTGTATTCTTCCTTGTTGTTCCACGTGTTTTCCGGCTGAAGGATATGATCGGGAACGCCAGGAACGTGAAGTGGAATGTGCAGGCCGAAAATATCGTCAGTCATCATTTCTGCATCCTCTAATTGGCCTTCAATCGCTGCTTTGACCATTGCTCTTGTGTAAGAAAGCTTCATGCGTTCGCCTGTGCCGTAGCCGCCGCCAGTCCAGCCGGTATTGACCAAGTAAACGTCTGCGCCGTGTTCATCGATCTTTTTGCCGAGCATTTCAGCATAGACGTGAGCAGGAAGCGGCAGGAACGGTGAGCCGAAGCATGTGGAGAATGTCGTCTCAGGAGACGTCACACCGCGTTCGGTTCCGGCAAGTTTACTCGTATAACCGCTTAAGAAATGGTACATCGCCTGCTCCTTCGTCAGTTTGCTGATCGGCGGCAGGACCCCGAATGCATCAGCCGTCAAAAATACAATTGCTGACGGGTGGCCTGCCATGCTTGGGGTCACGATGTTGTCAATCATATGAATCGGGTAAGCTGCCCGCGTATTTTCGGTATAGAAGGAATCATCATAATTGGCTTCCCGTGTATCTTCATCAACAACAACATTTTCGAGAACAGACCCGAAGCGAATCGCGTTAAAGATCTGAGGCTCCTTTTCTTCGCTTAAATGAATGCACTTGGCGTAGCATCCGCCTTCAATATTAAAGACGCCTGTGTCAGACCAGCCGTGTTCATCGTCGCCGATCAGCTTGCGGTCAGCATCGGCTGACAGTGTGGTCTTGCCTGTTCCAGACAGTCCGAAGAAAAGGGCGACATCGCCTTTTTCACCGACATTGGCGGAGCAGTGCATAGATAAAATATCTCTTTCAGGGAGCAGGAAATTCATAATGGAGAAAATAGATTTCTTCATTTCGCCGGCATACTCTGTTCCGCCGATTAAAATCGTCCGCTTTTCGAAAGAGACAATAATAAAGGTTTCGGAATGTGTGCCGTCTGTTTTTGGATCCGCTTTGAAATGCGGAGCAGAAAGAATGGTAAACGGCTGTTCAACTGTTTTCTTATCATTGCCTTCCGGACGGATAAACAGCTGTCTGGCGAATAAATTGTGCCATGCGAACTCATTTACGACGGTGATCGGCAGCCTGTATTTTTCATCTGCTCCGGCAAATCCTTCGAAAACAAACAGCTCATCTCGCTGTTTCAGATAGCTGACAACCTTCGTGTACAGCCGGTCAAATGCTTCTTCTGAAATCGGCTGATTCACCGTGCCCCAATCGATCTTATTTTTCGTGCTTTCTTCCTCCACGATAAATTTGTCTTTAGGTGAACGTCCTGTGTAAGCGCCTGTTGTCGCCCGAACAGCACCCGTGGATGTTAAAATGCCTTCGTTCCGGGAGAGTACTTTTTCTGTAAGCTGTGCTGCTGATAAATTATGACGCACATTTGGACTTGTTAATAAGGCTTGTAAATCAGCGGTCAAATCAACTGAGTTCATATGAAACCTTCCTTTATCGTTTTTTGTGTTTTGCTAATTGTGAATTAGTATAACATATATTTTCAAATAGTCTATACTATTTATCATTTTTTGTGTGTGTGTTTTCCAATGTTTTCCCTCGATATAGGTGCCTATTTCTTCTGAATCATATTGACATTGCAAACCCTTTTACGATAAGATATTTCATTGAGCGGATACTCTTATCCCGAGCTGGCGGAGGGACAGGCCCTATGAAGCCCAGCAACCGGTTTCTCTGTTATTTATTATGTTCAACTGTGTGAGACAACCAAGGTGCTAACCTGTTGCAAGGTTGTATGATTCCTTGAGCGATAAGAGTGAAAGGCACAAAGTCCAAACCCTTTCCTCGATGGAAAAGGTTTTTTTATTTCATAAATATGCCAATTAACATTCTCTAATATAACGTTACATTGTATAAAAGAGGGAGCGAGTTCCGTATCATATATACAAGGTCTTTCGGGAGGCCTTGTGCAGGAGGAAGCAAATCATGAGTAAAAATCGTCGTTTATTTACATCAGAATCTGTTACGGAGGGGCATCCGGATAAAATCTGTGACCAGATTTCTGACAGCATTTTAGATGAAATTTTAAAGAAAGACCCTAACGCGCGTGTTGCTTGTGAAACGTCTGTGACAACTGGTTTGGTTCTTGTCAGCGGAGAGATCACAACATCTACGTATGTTGACATTCCGAAAACAGTTCGCCAAACAATTAAAGAAATCGGATACACACGTGCGAAATACGGATTTGATGCGGAAACTTGTGCGGTTTTAACATCAATTGACGAGCAGTCTGCTGATATCGCGATGGGTGTAGACCAAGCGCTTGAAGCCCGTGAAGGCACAATGAGTGACGAAGAAATTGAAGCGATCGGTGCGGGTGACCAAGGTTTAATGTTCGGTTATGCGTGCAATGAAACGAAAGAGCTTATGCCTCTTCCAATTTCACTTGCTCATAAATTGGCCCGCCGCCTGAGTGAAGTGCGTAAAGAAGATATTCTTCCGTACCTTCGCCCTGACGGCAAAACACAGGTAACGGTTGAGTATGATGAAAATAACAAACCTGTCCGCATTGACGCGATTGTTATTTCAACTCAGCACCACCCTGAAATTACGCTTGAGCAAATCCAGCGCAACATTAAAGAACATGTTATCAATCCGGTTGTTCCTGCAGAGCTAATTGATGAAGAAACAAAATATTTCATCAACCCTACAGGACGTTTCGTTATCGGAGGCCCTCAAGGGGATGCGGGACTTACAGGACGCAAAATCATCGTTGATACGTACGGCGGCTATGCACGCCACGGCGGAGGCGCGTTCTCAGGTAAGGATGCGACGAAGGTAGACCGTTCTGCGGCATATGCAGCTAGATATGTTGCGAAAAACATCGTAGCGGCTGAGCTTGCAGATTCTTGCGAAGTACAGCTTGCTTACGCGATTGGTGTTGCACAGCCTGTGTCAATCTCAATCAACACATTCGGTTCCGGAAAAGCTTCTGAGGAAAAACTGATTGAAGTTGTTCGCAATAACTTTGATTTAAGACCTGCCGGCATTATCAAAATGCTTGATTTACGCCGTCCGATCTACAAACAAACTGCTGCGTACGGCCACTTTGGACGCCACGATGTTGATCTTCCGTGGGAACGTACAGACAAAGCGGAGCAGCTGCGTAAAGAAGCGTTAGGAGAATAATTTTATAGCCGCTTACTGGTTAAGCGGCTTTCCCTTTTTTACGTTGTATTCATGTTTATTTTTTTACATAACCGTGAAACCAAATACTATTCACAGCGTCTATAAATAGGGGTTCAATGATGACAATTTTAATTATGGAGGCAATACTATGTGTGGATTTGTCGGGGTTTTTAACAAGCATCCGTTAGCTCAAACCGCTGATCAAGAAGAACTAATCAAACAAATGAACCAAATGATCGTTCACCGCGGTCCTGACAGTGATGGATATTTCCATGATGAGCACGTTGGATTCGGATTCAGACGGCTCAGCATTATTGATGTAGAAAATGGCGGACAGCCTTTATCATATGAAGATGAAACATATTGGATTATCTTTAACGGAGAAATCTATAACTATATTGAATTGAGAGAAGAACTTGAAGCAAAGGGGTATACATTCAACACGGATTCGGACACAGAGGTTCTTCTTGCGACTTACCGTCACTATAAAGAAGAAGCGGCGTCCAAACTGCGCGGTATGTTTGCCTTTCTGATTTGGAATAAAAACGATCATGTGCTTTATGGAGCAAGAGATCCATTCGGCATTAAACCGTTGTACTACACAACGATCAATGATCAGGTTTATTTTGCCTCAGAGAGAAAAAGTTTAATGGTTGCTCAGAATGATATTGAAATAGATAAAGAGGCATTGCAGCAGTACATGTCTTTCCAATTCGTTCCTGAACCAAGCACGCTTGATGCCAATGTGAAAAAAGTAGAGCCGGGTTCACAGTTTACAATCCGCCCGGACGGCGATATCACATTCAAAACGTATTTCAAAGCGAACTTCAAGCCAGTTCAGACCGAAGAAGATAAGCTTGTGAAAGAAGTCAGAGACGCGATCTATGACTCTGTAAACGTTCATATGAGAAGTGACGTTCCTGTCGGTTCATTCCTGTCTGGCGGAATCGATTCTTCCTTTATTGTATCCGTTGCGAAAGAATTTCATCCAAACTTAAAAACTTTCTCTGTCGGATTCGAACAGCAGGGCTTCAGTGAAGTCGATGTAGCGAAAGAAACTGCTGCGGCACTTGGCATTGAAAATATCAGCAAAGTCATTTCCCCTGAGGAATACATGAACGAGCTTCCGAAGATCGTATGGCATTTTGATGATCCGCTTGCTGATCCGGCGGCGATTCCATTGTACTTTGTTGCAAAAGAAGCGAAAAAACATGTAACGGTTGCCTTATCAGGTGAAGGTGCAGACGAGCTCTTCGGCGGATATAACATTTACCGTGAACCGCTTTCGCTTAAACCGTTTGAGCGCATTCCGTCCGGCCTGAAAAAGATGCTTCTGCACGTTGCGGCCGTTATGCCTGAAGGAATGAGAGGAAAGAGCCTGCTTGAGCGCGGCTGTACTCCGCTTCAGGATCGTTACATCGGTAACGCGAAGATCTTTGAAGAGTCTGTCAAAAAACAGCTGTTGAAACATTATAATCCGAACCTTTCATATCGCGATGTGACAAAGACTTACTTTACAGAAAGCAGCTCATACAGCGATATCAACAAAATGCAATATGTTGATATCCACACTTGGATGCGCGGTGACATTCTGTTAAAAGCAGATAAAATGACGATGGCGAATTCTTTGGAACTGCGTGTGCCATTCCTGGATAAAGTCGTATTTGACGTCGCTTCAAAAATTCCTGACGAACTGAAAACAAAGAACGGCACGACGAAATATCTTCTTCGCAAAGCAGCTGAAGGAATTGTGCCTGAGCACGTTTTAAACCGCAAAAAGCTTGGTTTCCCTGTACCGATCCGTCATTGGCTGAAAAACGAAATGAACGAATGGGTGCGGAACATTATTCAGGAAAGCCAAACGGATGCTTACATCCACAAGGATTATGTCCTTCAGCTTCTTGAAGACCACTGTGCGGATAAGGCTGATAACAGCCGTAAAATCTGGACTGTATTAATCTTTATGATCTGGCACAGCATCAATATCGAAAAACGGTATATGCCTGAAGAGCTGAGCCATCAGCCTAAAGAAGTCATCTTTGTGTAACAGACAAGGCTTTCGATTCGTCGAAAGCCTTGTATACTTTTATTTCTCCATGATCATTGATTACCTAATCCACACGAAAAATTCAGAAAAATGTTTTATTGATATTTTTTTCTAGGGGAGAAGAGCATGCAAAAACAAAAACAAGAGCTGCACCGCGGACTCGAGCAGAGGCATATTTCTCTAATGTCTTTAGGAGCTGCCATTGGAGTGGGGTTGTTTCTCGGCTCCGCATCAGCTATCAAATTAGCAGGGCCCGGTATTTTGGCAGCGTATGCCGTAAGCGGCCTGATCATGTTTTTTATTATGAGAGCGCTTGGAGAAATGGCCATTCAAAAACCGGTCGCTGGCTCCTTCAGCAGGTATGCGCGTGATTATTTGGGACCGCTTGCAGGCTATTTAACCGGATGGAACTACTGGTTTTTATGGGTTGTCACCTGTATGGCTGAAATCACTGCTGTCGGTATTTATATGGGATACTGGTTTCCGGACGTGCCAAACTGGATATGGGCATTATCGGCGCTGATCATTATGACGGGTGTTAACTTCTTGGCTGTTAAAGCTTACGGAGAGCTGGAATTTTGGTTCGCTTTGATTAAAATTGTCGCGATTTTATCTATGATTGCTGTCGGGTTATTGATGATCATCGCAGGGGTCGGCAATGGAGGCATTGCCACGGGAATCAGCAATTTGTGGAACAACGGAGGATTTTTTCCATATGGCATAAAAGGGGTTTTATTGTCACTCCAAATGGTGATGTTCGCCTATTTAGGGATTGAAATGATCGGGGTGACGGCTGGTGAAGTGAAGAACCCGCAAAAATCGTTAGCCAAAGCAATAGATACGGTATTTTGGCGTATTTTGATTTTTTATGTAGGTGCTTTATTTGTCATTATGTCTATTTATCCATGGCAGGAAATTGGCTCACAAGGAAGTCCGTTTGTCCTCACATTTGAAAAAGTGGGCATTCCATCTGCGGCAGGCATCATTAACTTTGTCGTCTTGACGGCCGCGCTGTCTTCATGCAACAGCGGCATTTTCAGCACGGGTCGGATGCTGTTTAACTTAGCAGAACAGGGGGAGGCGCCAAAAGCCTATGGCCAGCTGACAAAAGGCGGCATCCCGGGTAAAGCTGTTCTGGCTTCAGCGGGCGCTTTATTGGTCGGCGTGCTGTTAAACTACGTTGTACCTGCGAAAGTGTTTACTTGGGTTACAAGCATTGCGACGTTCGGAGCGATTTGGACGTGGGCGATCATTTTGCTTTCTCAAATTAGATACCGGAAAAGCTTGCAGCCAGAAGAAAAGAAACACTTAAAGTACAAAATGCCTTTCTTTCCGTTTACGTCTTATGTGTCATTGGCATTTTTAGCATTTGTCGTTATTCTTATGGCTTACAGTCCCGATACAAGAGTAGCCGTGATTATCGGGCCGATATGGTTTCTTATCTTACTTGCTGTGTATTATGGAAAAGGTTTTCATAAGAAAAATGCGGCTGCTGCCAGCGAACGCAATATCAGCTGACAAAAAGAGCTCCCAGCGGGCTCTTTTTGTATGTACTCATAGAAAATAGAGAATAGGAAAGAATAGGAATGTGATTTTTGCAGAGCCAGATTACAGTTGCAGATTATGTTTTATGATAAGATAAAAGTCATACGTTTAATGCTACATGTGAACGTTTTATGGAAAAATCAAAACCCGAACTGTCATTACGTCCGGGTAAACGATGGTTATTGCTTTCAAACATAATTTGAAAAATGGTAAAGTAAGACGAAGCAGGTCTTATGTTTGCTGAAGTGATTTATAATATTGGCCCTTTACTACATATTCCGACCGTATTCTTTGCATATCTTGTCGGTCTTCTTCCGTCAAAGGGCGGATGACTTTTGCAGGTCGGCCAAAGGCGAGGTGGCCAGGCGGGATGGTTTTTCCCGGAGGGACAAGACTGCCGGCACCAATAAAGGCCCCTTCGCCAATTTCGGCTCCGTCTAAGATGATTGAGCCCATGCCAATTAAGGCGTTTTTTCGGATAACAGCGCTATGAAGTGTAACCTGATGACCTATCGTGGCGTCATCTTCAATGAGAAGCGTCCGGTTCGGACTTTGATGGAGGCAGCTTAAATCTTGGATATTGACTCTGCTTCCAATTCTGGTCGGCGCGACATCTCCCCTTATGACAACAGAAAACCAAATGCTGGACTGTTCTCCGATAACGACGTCACCGGTAATTGTGGCATTATCAGCTACAAAGGCTGTTGGGTGAATATCTGGCTTGTGTTCCTTATAAGGGTAGATCATAACATTCATCCTTCTTTCTCTATTTAAATTTCGTATGAGGTGAACAGCATGTGGACCTGGAAAGCAGACAGACCTGTTGCAGTGATTGTGATGATCCACGGGGCAAGTGAATATCACGGACGATATAAATGGCTGATTGAAATGTGGAGATCTTCGGGTTATCACGTTGTCATGGGCGATTTGCCGGGTCAGGGGACAACCACAAGGGCAAGAGGTCATATTCGCTCATTTCAAGAATACATTGATGAAGTAGATACTTGGATAGATAAAGCGCGAACCTTTGAGCTGCCTGTTTTTCTACTTGGTCACAGCATGGGCGGCCTGGTCGCGATTGAATGGTTTAAACAGCAAAGAAATCCCCGCATTACGGGAATTATTTTATCATCACCGTGTCTCGGACTGCAAATTAAAGTCAATAAAGCGCTTGACATTGCATCAAGAGGCCTGAATGTCATTGCTCCGTCACTTAAGGTTGATTCGGGATTATCAATTGATATGGCGACGCGCAATGAGGACGTCATCGAGGTAGACCAAAATGATTCGTTATACGTCAGGAAAGTATCTGTCAGATGGTACAGAGAACTGTTAAAAACAATTGAGTCAGCGATGGTGCCGACAGATGCGTTTTTGAGAGTGCCGCTCCTTGTTATGCAGGCAGGTGACGACAAGCTTGTCGACAAAACGATGGTGATCAAGTGGTTTTCAGGTGTTGCTTCCCACAATAAAGCGTACAAAGAGTGGGAAGGGCTTTATCATGAAATATTTAATGAACCCGAAAGAGAAGATGTCTTTAAAGCAGCAAGAGCGTTTACTGATCAATATATTTGAACTAGTTGGGGGTGCATGTGTTGACAGTACCGGAACATCCTTTTGGACTGATGGCAAAAGTATATCGAGATATTTTTCCGCTCGTTCATCAAGAGCTGGACATATGGAAGCAAAAATCAGAATCAATTCATAACAGTGAATTAAAAGCACAGGCAACCGCAAGTATTCGAGACAAAACGTTCCACTGTGAAGGCGGCGGCATACTGGCCTTGTTGTCAGGCAATCAAAAGCAGAAATGCGTCGAGTTTATCATCGCGTATCAAACGATCAGTGATTATCTGGACAATCTGTGCGACCGCAGCACATCACTTGACCCGCAGGATTTTCGGATGCTCCACACCTCAATGCAGGACGCACTGACAGTGGGAGCGGAACCGCAAAATTATTATCAATTCCGTGAAGAACAGGATGACAGTGGATATTTGCATGAGTTGGTCAAAACGTGCCAGCGTGTACTTGGTTCAATTGAGCACTACGACATGATTAAACCGTATCTGCTTGAACTGTGCGGCTATTATTGCGATTTGCAGGTGCATAAGCACGTTATTGAGCATGAGCGTGTTCCGCGGCTTGAAAAGTGGTTTACTCAATATGAATCAGAGCTGCCTAAGATGGAATGGTATGAGTTTTCAGCTTGTGCAGGCTCTACGCTAGGCATTTTCTGTCTTGTTGCGTATTCGTTCCAGCCTGATTTCACAGAAAACACCGCTAAAAAAATCCGCAATAGTTATTTTCCTTACATACAAGGTCTTCACATTCTGCTGGATTATTTGATCGATCAAGAGGAGGACTTGCTAGAAGGGGACTTGAATTTCTGCTCGTATTATCAGTCGCATGAAGAAATGATGAAGCGGCTTGAACACTTTATCCATAAAGCCGACGAACATTTGCAAGGCATTCCGCATGAAAACTTCCATCGTTTAATCAATCGCGGCTTGCTGGGTGTTTATTTGTCAGATGATAAAGTGGCGGGCCAAAAGGAAATGGGCCGGCTCGCGAAGAAGCTGATCAAAGCAAGCGGAAAAACCTCCTTTTTCTTTTATATCAACGGCAGAGCCTACCGGAAATTTCAAAAAATGGCCTGGATGAAAAACTCAAAGAAAAAAGCTCAAATCATTTGCTGATTTGAGCTTTTTTTTCGATGGCGACAATAAATGGCGGGTCATTTTGCTGATTGATAAATCCATATGTTAACACACGGGCTGTTTGCTGGTCCAAGTCCCGGCAAAAGTCAAGCACGTCGTTTTTTTCAGCTTTGCCTTCCGGATGACCATGATAGACGACCAGAACAATCAGGCCCTCATCTTTCATGATGCTGAGAAGCTGTTCAATCGCTTTGATCGTTGAACTGCCGTTCGTCGTAATCGATTTGTCCCCGCCCGGCAGATAGCCGAGGTTAAACACAGCGGCCGCCACTTTGCCATGTACTTCCAGCGGAAGGGATTCAGCGATTTTGTCGTGGCTTTTGTGAAATAACGTTGTTCGCGCTTGAAATGTCTCGCCGAGCCGTTCCTTCGTATTGGCCACGGCTGATTCTTGGATGTCAAATGCGTACACATGGCCGTTTTCACCGACAAGCTCCGCTAAAAACTGCGTATCGTGTCCGTTGCCCATCGTTGCATCTACGACGATATCTCCTTCTCCCGCGGCCATTTTCAGCAGCTCTTTGCTGTAAGGAAGAATTTTTTTCAAAATCATAGCGCTGATTCCTCCTCAAGCCGCTGAAAGAACTTTCCTTGATAGCTGCCGCGATTTTCAAATTCTTTATTAATGGCGCCAAGCACTTCCCATTTGTTGACGCTCCACATCGGCCCGATCATCAATTCTATCGGTCCGTCACCTGTAATGCGGTGGACGATCATTTCCGGCGGAATGATTTCTAGCTGATCGCAGACGAGCTGCACATATTCATCTTGAGAAAGGAATTCCAGTTTTCCCTTTTCATATTGCTTGACCATCGGTGTGCCTTTCAATAGGTGCAGCAGATGGATTTTAATGCCCTGTACGTCCAAATCTGCGACGGCCTTTGCGGTTTCCATCATCATGTCCCGGTCTTCCAAAGGCAGTCCGTTGATAATATGTGAGCAGACCCGTATGCCGTGTTTTCTTAATTTATTGACGCCTTCCACATAGCAGTTAAAATCATGTGCGCGGTTGATCAGAAGAGCGGTCCGTTCATGAACCGTTTGAAGCCCAAGCTCCACCCACAGATATGTGCGTTCATTCAGCTCTGCCAAATAGTCAACGACATCATCAGGCAGACAGTCCGGGCGTGTGGCGATCGAAATGCCGACCACATCATCAAGGGCAAGGACGGATTCGAATTTCTCACGAAGCACCTCAACCGGCGCATGCGTATTGGTGAAGGCCTGAAAATAGGCGATGTATTTGCCGTCCTTCCATTTTTCGTGCATGCGGTTTTTGATGTCATGGAATTGCGTAATTAAATCATCGGCCCGGTTTCCGGCAAAATCGCCGGAGCCTGCTGCGCTGCAAAATGTACAGCCGCCGTGGGCAACGGTGCCGTCCCGGTTCGGACAGTCAAAGCCGCCGTCAAGCGCCACTTTAAACACCTTATGGCCGAAATGTTCTCTGAGATGATAATTCAATGTATGATAGCGTTTTTCCGTATTTGAATAAGGAAAAGGATTGTTCTGTATCACAATTCATGTGCCTCCTTGCGTACGATTGCATCCTAAAATTGTAGCACGCATTTCACAAGAGAACAAATGAATATCGACCATAAATTACTTTATTGAACGAAGTCAGATGGGGCTACAATATGAATGATGGATTGTTTCCATTACCAAGAGGAGGGGTTACTGTGGCAACAAGACAATCAGTAGATGAACATCTCCAGCAATGTATGCAGGCGTATGATTATGCTGAAGAACAGCTGAAAATCGCTTCTAAACAAGAGCATTATAACGATCAAGAATACAGTGATGCACAAATGCAGCTTGAAAACGCGGTAAATGCCTTGAATAAGCTGTGGCTGTCGTCAAATGATCAGCAGAGAGAACAGCTGTACAGAATGAGACTTCAGCTGCAAGCTTTACAAAATAATATGATCCTGCAGCACCCTCTTGATGTATAAGAAACGGACCCTTTTGATAAGGGTCCGTTTTTTGTGAAAAAAGGATTGACTTTGTGCGTCAAAGTATTTATTGTATTAAGTGTACTAATTGAAGTAATACACTATAGACACTGATGGAAAGTCATTTATATATGTTGAAATTAAGGGAGGCAGTTATGAAACATAAAAAACGAAACAAACGTAACGTGCCAATGCTAATCACGGCATCTGTGATCGCTTGTTCTTTTTTTCTTGTTCTTGTGATGATCGGTTTTGAATGTCAAAAAAGTATAATTGATCAGTTTTATCTATAAAGGTTCAGATCGTATAGAAAGTAGGGAAGTAAATGATTCAAATCGATCCAAGAAGCTCAACACCCATTTACGAACAAATTATTCAGCAAATGAAAGAGCTTTGTTTGAAAGGGATCATGAAGCCTGGTGATAAGCTTCCTTCTGTCAGAGAATTGGCGACGATCATTATTGCGAATCCGAATACTGTCAGCAAAGCGTACAAAGAGCTTGAACGAGAGGGGATTATTGAAACGCTTCGGGGCAGAGGGACCTATATATCGGAGAATGCAAAAACGACACTGGTTGAAGGGAAGATGACGATGATTAAAGAGCAACTCAAACAGCTCATCATCGATGCACACTATGCAGGGGTTGAGCTGGAGAAACTGCAAGAATGGATAAAGGAAATCAGCGCTGATGTGAAAGGAGGCACAGAAAATGATTGAACTACGGCAGCTGTCAAAAACGATAGACGGCAATCAAGTATTAAAAGATGTTTCATTAACAATTGAAAAAGGAGAAATCTTCGGACTGCTCGGCCGCAATGGATCAGGCAAAACGACGATGCTCCGCTTAATCCAGCAAATCATTTTCGCCGACAGCGGAACGATTTTATTTGACGGCGTAGAAATTAAAAAGCATCCGAAGGTGAAACAGAATATCATCTACATGCCTGTTCAGAATCCTTTTTATGATAAGTATACATACAAGCAGCTTGTCGATATCCTGAGAAGAATGTATCCGAAATTTGATGTCACGTACGCAAATGAGCTGATGAACAGATACGAAATTCCAGAAACGAAAAAATACCGCGAGCTGTCGACAGGTTTGAAAAAACAGCTGTCACTCGTTCTGTCGTTTGCAGCGAGACCGGCGCTGATTCTCCTTGATGAGCCGACGGATGGAATAGACGCGGTGACAAGGCATGATGTACTGCAGCTCATGGTCGATGAAGTGGCAGAGCGTGATACGAGCATTCTGATCACCTCCCACCGGCTTGAGGACATAGAGCGGATGTGCAACCGAATCGGTTTTCTCGAAGATAACAGGCTGACGAATGTGATGGATCTTGATGAGCTAAAAGAAGAATACATCAAAATTCAAATGGCGTTTGATACAGATGTCAATTTGGCCATCAGAGAGCAAAACATTCCGATGCTCGATCAGGCCGGCGTGTTCTATACGGTGCTGATTCCGAAAAGCGACCAAGAGAACAAGAGCTTTTTAAGAGAGCTGAAGCCAAAAGTGTGGAATGAGCTTCCTGTCAACTTGGAAGAAGTGTTCATTGCGAAGTTTGGAGGGAAGCGGAGATGGTAGACCGAGGCCTCCTCTATCGAGAGTGGAAGCAGAATCAAGTGGTGCTTTTGTTAAGTATTGTGTTTTTAGTGCTGGCAAATCCGCTTTCTATCGTTAATACGTATTTGACTTATCAAGGATGTCTTGATCGCCAAGACCCGCAATATTGTGATTTTATTGTGAATTATTCCATAAGCAATCTGATAGATATCAACTGGGTGCCGGGTGTCATTTTGGCGGTCTGCTTCCTGGGAATGGAACGTTCGAAAGGCACGATGGATTTTATATTAAGCCTTCCATATAACAGAAGCCAAATTTTTCAGACGAAATTTTGGTTAGGCGGTTTTGTGATTGTGCTGTCACAATTGATTGGCTTTTTACTTGCATGGCTGCTAATTCTTGTTTATAGCCCTGAACACGTTTACTATTTTGAGCACAGCAGCGTTGGAGTAATCGTGATTAGTTTTATGGCTTTTTCACTCGTGATGGCCGCCGGAGCGTTAACTGGAAATTCTTTTGCCCAGCTATTAACTGCTCTTTCTGCCGGCATATTGCCGTATTTAATTGTTGCATTGCCGGTTGGAAACTTTGAAGTTGTTTTTGGTGTGAGTATGTGGGAATTGTTTCCTTCACCTGAGAATTATTTCTCTCTGGCAAGCAATTTATCGTATCTAGTACCGATTAGTTACGTTGTAAATGAATGGCTGACTAACAGTAAATATCTTTTATTGATTCCAGCCGTAATGAGCATTCTTTTTTACTTAATTGGATTAATAGGCTTCAAAAAGCTTCCAAGTGAGCGAAACGGACACTTTTTCTTATGGAACAAATTAGATCGTCCGGTACAAATCCTTGTCATAGCTTTCGGAATTCTTGGATTTGGGTTATTTGGATATTACTCTGGACATTCCATTATTGGTTATATTTTGGGTATGATCATTGGAGCAGTGGCTGGATTCTTTGTGAGCTACTTCTCTATTTATAAGAAAACGAAACATTAAGAAATACTTTCGGTTTGGAGGGAAGTGATGTGCCGGATTTTGGGCTGTTTTATAAAGAGTGGAAGCAAAATAAAGCTCTGCTAATCATGATTTTTTTGGTATTTATGCTTAGCAATCCTTTTACTGTTTTAAATACGTACATCTCATATCAAGGCTGCGTGGCTAATCAGAACGAGTGGGTCGGAACCTGCGTATTTACGATTAACTATTTAAACGGCACATTTATCTCACTGTTTTGGATTTGGGGTGTTGTTTTGGCGGTCAGCCAGCTTGGGATTGAACGAAGCAAGGGCTTGTTTGATTTTACATTGAGCCTTCCTTATACACGAGGGCAGATATTTAATGCGAAGTTCCTTACCGGCGGAATGGTGATTGTGATACCGCAACTCATAGGTTATGTTTTATCTGTTTTGCTGATAATGCTTTTGAAGCCTGAACAGGCTGTTTATTTTCACAACTACAGCCTGGGAATGATTATCGTCAGCATGCTGGCTTATTCTTTGGTTATGGCTGGCGGAGCTTTGACAGGCCATATTTTTGCACAGCTGCTGGTCTCATTTACCGTTACCATCTTGCCTTTTTTAGTTATTACTCTGCCTGCAATCAACATTGATATCCTTTTTGGCGGAGCAGCATTTTTAGATTACCCTATACCTGAATGGATGCAGTATATATTTCCAATCACATATGTCATTCCAAACTGGGTTGAAGATTCACCGAAATATTTAGTGATTCCGGCTGTGATGAGTATCATGTTCTACATTATCGGCTACATCAGTTTCGTCAAACTGTCAAATGAACGAAACGGATATTTCTTTTTGTGGAAAGCGTTGGATCGTCCGGTGCAAGTGATTGTCATCATCATTGGCATTTTGGGCTTTGGCTACTTTGGATTTGCCGCAACGGAGAGCTTTGCCGGCTATCTTATTGGCATGGCTGCAGGAGCTGTGATCGGTTTCTTCATCAGTTATTTTGCGATTTATAAAAAAACGAAACTTTTATAAGGGAGAGAGAACATATGATTGATGTTCAGCATATCGACCATTCTTTCACGATCGGGAAAAAGGGCCGTGAGAATGAAGTTCCAGTTTTGAAGGATGTTTCATTAAGCGTGGCGAAAGGGGAAATCGCCTGTATCGTCGGACGAAGCGGCTCAGGAAAATCAACGCTTTTGAATTTAATATCCGGCTACATATCGCCGACAAAAGGGCGGATTGTCATTAACGGCACTGATGTTACGGGCTTTAATGAAAAGGAATGGGCACAATTTCGTCTTGACCATTTCGGATTTATTTTTCAAAGCTTTCAGCTTATCCCAGGGTTAACAACGTATGAGAATGTTGAAATGCCGCTGGCGTTAAAAGGGATCAAACCGTCCGAGCGCAAGCAAAAGGTGCAGGACATGCTGAAACGCGTCGGTCTGGAAAATCACGCCGCTCATTATCCGAATGAACTGTCAGGCGGCCAGCAGCAGCGTGTCAGCATTGCGCGAGCATTGATTTTAAACCCATCCATTATTTTAGCGGATGAGCCGACGGGAAGCCTTGATTCAGAAACGGAACAGGAAGTGCTGGAATTGATCAAGCAGCTGAACCGTGAACGTGGCATTACATTTGTGATCATTACTCACGATGATGAAGTCGCTTCTATCGGACATTCAAAATTTCAGCTTCATGACGGTGTGTTAAAAGGGGGAATTACCGTTGAGGTTTAAGGATCAGGTTCATTTTATCAGAAGAAATATGAAGAAAAACAGACTCCGCGTCTTTATGACAATTCTTGCGACAACAATGGCGTGTGCGTTTTTGGTTGTGCTGTCGTCGGTTGGATTCGGGATTCAAAAGACAATCACAGATATGACGATGAGCCAGCAGGTTGTGACTAAAGTCAGTGTAATGGGCAAGGAAGGGGATAAGCCTATTAAAAAAGCTGATTTAGAGAAGTATGATCATGTAAGGTCAGTTGTAGAAAGAACGCAAGTGTATGAACCAAACAAAGCAACTTTAGGCAATCGTACAAATGAAAGCTCTAATCTCATCTTTACTAATATGAGTGATGAATTAAAGGCCAATATGGAATTGGAAAAGGGAAGAGTCGCAAAGTCGGAAAATGAAATCGTAGTAGGATACGACTTTGCAAAGAGATTATTGACGAAAAAGGAATCGGAAGAATATAACAAAAAAATTGAGGAAGCAAAAGGAAATCCAGAAGATATAAAAGAACCAAAAGGCTATACGAAAGACATTCTGAACAAAACAATTGAATTAAGTGTATCAAAAACAGATCCCAAAACAGGGGATGTTAAAAAAACAAAAACATATGACTTTAAAATTGTTGGTATTACAAAAAAACCATCTCAAGATTGGATGGAGGACTCAAACATCTTCATCAGTGATCAATTCAAAAAAGATTTTTCCGAATTTTTGGATTTTAAAGGCGGAAATGTTGAGACTAACATCGGCGTTTTTGCTGATAAATTTGAGAATGTGGAACAGCTGACAAATGATCTAACAGATGACGGGTACTATGTTACTTCAGTGACTACCGAGCTTGAGGGAGCCAACACCTTCTTCATGGTCTTCAAAATCGGCTTGATCTTTGTCGGATGTATCGCTGTTATTATCTCTGCAATCGGCATTTTTAACACGATGACAATGGCGGTTACAGAAAGAACGCAGGAGATCGGCATTATGAAAGCGATTGGAGCGAGTCCGTCTATTATTCGCCGAATGTTCTTGATGGAAAGCGCGTATATCGGGATTTTAGGCTGTGTGATTGGGATTATCATTTCTTATGGCGTGAGCTACCTTGTTAACTTGGCCGTTCCAATGATTCTCGCGGCGACAAGCGGGGGCGATGCGGGCGATTTGAATTACACATTCTCCTACATCCCGGTCAGCCTTGTCATCATTGCCGTTGTGATTTGCGGAGGGGTTGCGGTGATTTCCGGAATGAACCCGGCACGAAAAGCAACCAAAACCAACGTACTGACAGCGTTGAGAAGAGAATTATAATGCGTACGAGCCGGCTGAGACAGCCGGCTTTCTCTATAGCGCATGATGGCGTTTTGCTATACACTTGATAAAAAAGGAAAAAGTGCGGTGAGTCAATTGTTTAAACTTTTGCTGATTGAAGATGATGAATCGCTGTTTCATGAAATTAAGGATCGTTTAACGGGATGGTCCTATGATGTATACGGCATTCAGGATTTCAGTCAAGTGCTGCAGGAATTTGCGGCGGTTCAGCCTGATTGTGTCATTATTGATGTCCAGCTTCCTAAATTTGACGGATTTCATTGGTGCCGGCTGATCCGCTCCCGGTCAAATGTACCGATTCTCTTTTTATCCTCCCGAGATCATCCTGCCGATATGGTGATGTCCATGCAGCTCGGGGCAGATGACTTTATTCAAAAGCCGTTTCATTTTGATGTGCTAATTGCGAAAATCCAAGCGATTTTCCGGCGTGTATATCATTATAATACGGAGGCGAGCACGCTCAAAACGTGGTGCGGGGCTGCCATAGACGCAGAGCAGAACCTCGTCAGCAACGACAAAGGCACTGTTGAACTGACTAAAAATGAAATGTTTATTTTAAAACAATTAATAGAACAAAAAAACAAGATCGTCAGCCGGGAAGAGCTGATCAGAAGCTTGTGGAACGATGAGCGTTTTGTGAGTGATAATACGCTGACCGTCAATGTCAATCGCCTGCGAAAAAAACTGGACGCCCTGCAGCTTGGCACATATATCGAGACGAAGGTCGGCCAAGGCTACCTAGCGAAGGAAGAGGATCATTTCTATGATTAAAGCATTCCTCACTGAAAGGCGAAGCTGGATTGCCGTGTTTTTGTTTCAGCAGGTTTTGATTTTGCTCATTGCTTTTGTTGATCCCTCCATTTCATTTGAAAATGTTCTTTATATGGTGTATTTGTGTGTCTTGTTTTTTATGATATTCCTTTGGGTCCGCTATCGGAAAGAAACGGCGTTTTATAAAAGCCTGAAAACATGGGAGAACAATCTTGATGTGACAGCGATAAGTGAACCGGAAACGCCGTTTGAATCAATGATTGAAAGAAGCATTACCGGGCAAACGGAACACTTGAAGCAAACCGCAGACCGGCATCGCTTGGCATTAGAAAATGAAAAAGATGAGCTGATGGCATGGATTCATGAGGTCAAAACCCCATTAACAGCGATGCATTTAATCATTGATAGAATGGAAGACCAAGCTTTGAAATCCCAGCTGTCATATGAATGGCTCCGTATTCACCTGCTTCTTGATCAGCAGCTTCATCAAAAACGCATGTCATTTATTGAAAATGATCTGTCTGTAGAATTCATTCAGCTTCAGCCTTTGATCTTCAAGGAAATCAAAGATTTACAATCGTGGTGTATCCAAAAAGGGATTGGCTTTGATATTCAGCTGGAGGCTGAGGAGGTGCTGAGCGATGCAAAATGGCTGGCATTTATCATCAGGCAGCTGCTGACAAACGCAGTGAAATACAGCGAAGCCTCTGAAATTGAGATCAAAAGCTTTCAAAAAGGGGAGCGGACGCACCTCGAAGTGAAAGACTTTGGCAGAGGCATTGATCAAAAAGATGTGCCGCGTATTTTTGATAAAGGTTTTACATCTACAACGGACCACCATGATCAAGCATCCACTGGCATGGGGCTGTACTTGGCGAAAAAAGCCGCGGCGCCGTTATTGATCCATATTGATGTGCATTCGGAGTTCGGAGCGGGGACAGTTTTTACATTAACCTTTCCAAAACGGAATCAATTTGAACGTGTCATAAGCGTGTGACGAAAATGTCACATGCTTTTCTTTTTTGTTCGCCTAATCGAAGGAAAAGCCCGGCAATCCTTTTTATAATAACATTATCCAATATAAAGGAGACTACGGAAATGATGATTTTAGAAGCGAATAAAATTCGAAAAAGCTATGGAAACAAGCTGAATAAACAGGAAGTGCTGAAGGGCATCGATATTCACATTGAAAAGGGCGAATTCGTCAGTATTATGGGTGCTTCCGGATCGGGCAAAACCACTTTGCTCAACGTACTGTCTTCGATTGATCAGGTCAGTCACGGAACGATCAACATTAACGGAAACGAAATGACTTCTATGAAGGAAAAGCAGCTGGCTGAATTTAGAAAACAGCATTTAGGCTTTATCTTTCAAGATTACAATTTGTTAGACACACTGACAGTAAAAGAGAATATCCTTCTGCCATTATCGATCACGAAAATATCAAAAAAGGAAGCCAATCGCAAGTTTGAGGAAGTTGCAAAGGAACTGGGAATTTATGAATTACGTGATAAGTACCCGAATGAAATTTCCGGCGGCCAGAAGCAGAGAACATCGGCCGGGAGAGCGTTTATTCATGACCCGAGCATTATTTTCGCTGATGAACCGACCGGCGCGCTGGATTCGAAATCAGCCTCCGATCTATTAAACAAGCTGAGCCAGCTCAATCAAAAACGCAACGCCACGATTATTATGGTCACCCATGATCCTGTCGCGGCCAGCTACTGCGGCAGAGTCATTTTTATTAAGGATGGGCTAATGTATACGCAGCTTAATAAAGGGGGCCAAGACAGGCAGACGTTTTTCCAGGATATCATGAAAACGCAAGGCGTGTTAGGCGGGGTGCAGCATGAACATTAATCAGCTCATCCTGCGAAATCTGAAAAAGAATCTTCGGAATTACTATCTGTATGTGTTTGCGCTAATCTTTAGCGTGGCGCTTTATTTCGCCTTTGTCACACTGCAATATGACCCTGCGATTAACGAAGTGAAGGCTTCAATCAAGGGAGCCGCGGCTATTAAAACCGCTTCGATTTTGCTTGTGGCTGTAGTGGCGATCTTCATTTTATATGCCAATACGATTTTTATTAAGAGACGGAGTAAAGAAATCGGGCTGTTTCAATTAATCGGAATGACGAAGCATAAAATCTTTCGCATCTTAAGTGCAGAAAATATCATGCTGTATTTCGGCTCTTTAGCCATCGGGGTATTTGCCGGGTTTTCAATATCAAAGCTTGTGCTCATGATCTTGTTCAAAATTGTCGATGTCGAAGCTGATGCGAAACTGCATTTTTCCGGGCAAGCCTTGATCCAAACGATCATTGTGTTCTGCGGCATTTACCTTTTGATTATGATCATGAATTATACGTTTATCAAAAACCAGAGTATTTTATCTTTGTTTAAAGTGACGTCCTCCACTGAAGATAAAGTGAAGAGAATATCATTTTTCCAGATGCTGATCGGCGCTTTAGGCATCGTGCTGATTTTGACAGGATACTATGTGTCCTCTGAGCTGTTCGGCGGAAAATTTAAGACCATTAATGAACTGTTTGCTGCGATGAGTTTTATCCTGGGGACCGTCATTATCGGGACGTTTCTCTTCTATAAAGGATCGGTTACGTTTATCTCGAACATCATCCGAAAAAGCAAGGGCGGATACTTAAATATTTCCGAGGTCCTGTCACTGTCATCGATCATGTTCAGAATGAAATCAAATGCGTTGCTGCTGACGATTATTACAACCGTTTCAGCGCTCGCCATCGGGCTGTTATCGCTCGCTTATATTTCGTATTACTCTGCAGAAAAGACTGCTGAACAAAATGTAGCGGCTGATTTTTCATTCATGAATGAGAAAGATGCCAAACAATTTGAAAACAGTTTGAGTGAAAGCAACATTTCGTATGTAAAAAAAGAAACTCCCGTTCTGCAAGCAACTTTTGATGTCACACATATCATGGATGGAAACCCGAAAGAAATGCAGGGCGATCCTAGCAAATTACAGCTTGCCGTTGTCAGCGACAAGAATGTAAAAGGAGTCGATGTGGCGGCTGGAGAGGCGGTTTTCTCAGGGTATACCGACTTGCTGCAAAAAATAATGATTTTAAAAGACTCCGGCAGCATTAAAGTAAACAGCAAGCATGAAACGCAACCATTAAACTATAAAGGATTAAGAGATGAGTTTCTTGTATCCTACACGTTCACAAGCGGGGGAATGCCCACAGTTATAGTGGATGACAGCCTGTATAAACGGCTGAACCAAGATAAAGACCCCCGCATTCAGCTCGCGCAATCTGAATTTATCGGCATCAATGTAAAACAAGAAGACCAGCTGGAAAAAGCAAATGAGCTTTTTCAAAAGGTGAACAAGAAAGATCAGCATTTATCAAGACTGGATACAAGCATCGTGCAAAAATCACTGTTTGGTCTCGTTATGTTCATCGTCGGCTTCTTAGGATTAACGTTCCTGATTACATCAGGATGTATCCTTTATTTTAAACAAATGGGTGAAAGTGAAGATGAAAAACCGAACTATACGATTTTGAGAAAACTCGGTTTTACGCAGAGCGACCTGATAAAGGGGATACGCATCAAACAAATGTACAACTTCGGCATTCCGCTGGTTGTCGGCCTCTTCCACAGCTACTTTGCCGTCCAATCCGGCTGGTTCTTATTCGGATCTGAGGTGTGGACGCCGATGATAGTGGTGATGGTGTTATATACTGCGCTCTACTCCATTTTTGGTTTTCTGTCAGTTCTTTATTATAAGAAGGTTATTAAATCGTCGTTGTAAAACAGCAAAAGCTCCAGAGATTCTGGAGCTTTTTGTTTATCGTTTTGGCGCCCGATAACCGGCGTTTTCAGCTTCTTCTACTGAGCAAAACATTTCAGCCGGGTCGGTTGTCCGGTCATAGTATGTACTGCCCGGCGTGTGGTAGATGCCGTTTTTGCTTCCTTTGATATTACAGCCTTCTGCTGTGTCAGCTGTTTTGGCTTCATCACTTTTATTCGTATTGCTGGAAGAACCTCCAGTGTCTTCATGAGAACTGGCAGTTTGGCTTTTTGCCTCTTTTAATTGTTTTTCAAGCTTTGTTTTATCTTGTTGGAGTGTTTTATTTTCAGCCTTTACCGTTTTTGTATCTTCTTTGAGCTGTTTTTGATTTTCTAGAAGCTCTTTCATCTCAGCTTTTAATGATTTCTGAGTCTTTTTTAGTTCGCTATTTTCTTTTTTAAGCTGTTCAAGCTTGCCTTGATCTTCTGTGTTGTCTTTCAATTTCTTTGCTTCAGAGCTGACAGATTTATATTCTTTCTCAAGTTCTTCATGCTCTTTTGTGAGACTTTTGTATTCGGCGTTTAGCGCTGAATATTTTTTCTCAGCATTTGCTGCAGCAGCATCAGGTTCTGACAATCCTGCTCCGGTGAAGAGCAGCACGAGACCTCCTATGAAAAGCGGCCAAAAGAGTCTCTTAGAGAAACGTTTTTCCTTTTTCAGCACATATCTGACGAGGTGATACAATCCATAGCCAAGCGAAATGAGACATGCAAGAAAACCTAAGAATGCTAATACCATTTCCATAAAATTACCCCTTTTTCTATTTATTTTACATTTTATGAACAATATTTGTTAGATTTTTTCACGCTCATCAGTTGAAAAATGTGAGATAGACAGATAGAATGAATGTGCTATGATAACTGGATTCGTACGGAGCCGTTTTAGGTTTCGTTTTTTTCATGAGCTTTTTTAGGTAAGAAAGGGGGATTAGTATGCCGCGTGCTCTTAAAATTTTAATTATTGGAATGTTTATTAATGTGACGGGTGCTTCTTTTTTATGGCCGCTGAATACGATTTATATCCATAATCATTTAGGAAAGTCATTAACAGTAGCGGGGCTTGTCCTCATGCTGAATTCAGGCGCCAGCGTAGCCGGAAATTTATGCGGCGGTGTTTTGTTTGATAAAATCGGCGGCTTTAAATCGATTATGCTTGGGATTGCGATTACGTTAGCAAGCCTGATGGGTCTTGTCTTTTTTCATGATTGGCCGGCCTATATTGTGCTGCTGACGATTGTGGGCTTTGGTTCCGGTGTTGTTTTTCCGGCCAGCTACGCAATGGCAGGATCAGTGTGGCCTGAAGGGGGAAGGAAGGCATTTAATGCGATTTATGTCGCGCAAAACGCTGGTGTGGCTGTCGGATCAGCGCTTGGCGGTGTCGTGGCGTCTTTCTCGTTTTCATATGTATTTTTGGCGAATGCTGTATTGTATCTGATCTTTTTCTTTATCGTATATTTCGGGTTTCGAAATATTCAGACGAAGGATGCGTCTCAAACGTCTGTGCTTGATTATGATGCTGTAAACAGCAAAGCAAAATTTGCCGCGCTCATCATATTATGCAGTGGCTATGTACTTGGATGGCTCGCTTATTCTCAGTGGTCTACCACGATTGCTTCGTACACACAAAGCATTGGAATATCTCTTTCCTTATACAGCGTGCTGTGGACGGTTAACGGAATTTTAATTGTGCTTGGCCAGCCGCTTGTCAGTTTTGTGGTGAAAAAATGGGCGGAGTCGCTGAAAGCGCAAATGGTCATCGGATTTATCATTTTTATTGTATCCTTCAGCATGCTGCTGACGGCAAAGCACTTCCCGATGTTTTTGGCTGCAATGGTGATCCTGACTATCGGGGAAATGCTTGTCTGGCCTGCGGTGCCAACGATTGCCAACCAGCTTGCCCCTAAAGGGAAAGAAGGATTTTATCAAGGCTTTGTCAACAGCGCGGCGACAGGCGGGAGAATGATTGGTCCGCTGTTCGGCGGTTTGCTTGTCGATCACTTCGGCATTCAGGCTCTTGTTTTATCTCTTTTGGTTTTGCTGTTGATCAGTATTGCCACAACGCTTTTATATGACAAACGGATAAAACCGGCAAAAGAAACAAATAGGCAAGCATCAATCTCTTCATAATAAAAGATCCCGCCGGATGAGCGGGATCTTTTTACATGATCGGAAGCACGTTAACGGCATCCTTTACATTTGAATATGTTTTTAGCGATGAAAAATTGGCATCGAGTTTATTCATTTTCATAGCCAATTCGGGCTTAATGCCAGTAATAATTAATTCGGTTCCTGTCAATTTCAGCAAATGGCTCAGCTTGAAAATCTGGTCTGCAGTTTGTTCATTCACTTGTGCCAATCCTGATAAATCAATGATCAGATAATCATCCTTGGATGTTGATAAGATATTCGTCAATGTGCAGACGATGGAATTAAATCGTTCCTCTGTCAGGCTGCCGATCAGCGGAAGAGCCGAAATGCCGTTGCGAATCGGGACAATAGGCGTTGAAAGTGCAGTAATTTCTGTGAGGGAATCCTCGAGAAGCTTTTCATACTCTTTTTGCTTGGTGATGTCTTTTTGAATACCGACAAAATAGGTCTTGCCTTCAATCTCCAGTGGATCAATATTTAATTCATTCCAGAACATTGTTCCGTCTTTTTTGTAGTTTTGGATCTGAACGGTAACCGGCTCTTTATTTTGTAGCGCGGTTCTGATGTTGTCTACTTCAGCGGGGTCTGTGTGTTTTCCCTGTAAGAAGCGGCAGTTCTTTCCTAAAATCTCCTCAGCTTCATAGCCGGTCATTTGAACAAAGCCTTGGTTGACGTAGACAATAGGATTGTCTTCAAGTGCGGGATCTGTAATTACCACACCGACTCGCGCGTGATCAAGCGCTTTTTTGATGACTTCCAGCTGTCCTTGTACTCCAAATGATTGAAAACTAGCCATATAAATCCCCCTTAGGCTGTCAGCTAACTGTGCGAAAGCCTGGTACTCCCCTTTTTGTAATGAATTCTACAGTAACCGTAGCACAACACATGTTCTGATTCAAGCAAGCGCAGTTTGTTGTTTGTCATTAGGGCTTGTCCTCGTATACACTAAAAATAAGAACAGAGATTGAACATATGAACGGAAGAATATTGTATAAGCTTAATAAGTGACTAGGTCAATGTCACTGGGTGAAAAATGAATCCAATGCATCAAGCTTACCGATCATGTGTTCACATATAATGGAAGAAACAAGCTTTTTCAGATTTGCCAGTATGTAGATATCGAAAATCATCGGAATCGTTTAAGGGGGCTGGATGGCCTGAAGTCGCTTTACGAAATAAGGGCTTTAGGAAGGTGATGATGAAGATGCTGCATCAGGTACTCATTGCTTGTGTAATTGGAGGTATCATGGGGATTCTCGGTCATGTGAAAAAGAGAGGCAGGCTGGAGAAGCCCAGAATGACGAAGCGGTTTATCTACCTTGGATTTTTGGAAGATTGGTTTATCGGAATGACGGCTTCCATTTTACTTGTATTATCCGCTGACCCCGATTCAGGAATTCAACTTGTCATCTTATCCATTATCTCAGGCTACGGCGGTGAAGCTGTTCTCAGAAGTTTTGACTTTGTTAGAGAACTGAACAGCGGCGGCGAACCGGCCGAGTCCAAACGTCAAACCAAAACTCCACCCGAATAATTGTCCTCAATCCTCGCCCGTTCAGGGTACATTCCCATTGTATACAAACCTGCTTGCACTTATGAACAGAATTCTATAAAATACAGTTAAGATTACGGTTGCGATAAGAACAATGAAGAGGAGCAGTAAGAAGCAGATATTGTAACAGAGAGTTGACGGCTGGTGAAAGTCAATCAAGTTTGTTTCCGAACTCACCTCAGAGTTGCAGCGGTGAAAAGCCGCTGACGCATAACTGCGTTAAAAGTATCAAGTGAGTGCGGCGAATGCCGCGCTAACGAGGGTGGTACCGCGGGAAAACGAAAGTCTCTCGTCCCTTTTAGGGATGAGGGAGTTTTTTTTAGTTTGGGAATATTCTGAATATAATCCTCTCCTTCCCGTCAATACTTGAACCATAAACGCCGTATTCAATCAGAAGGAGGTTTTTACTTTGAGTTTTCAGCACAAAGAGATAGAAAAGAAATGGCAAACATATTGGCTTGAAAACAAAACATTTGCCACTCTTGATAATAATGAAAAACAAAAATTTTACGCGCTCGACATGTTCCCTTATCCGTCAGGAGCGGGATTGCACGTCGGTCATCCTGAAGGATATACAGCTACGGATATTCTGTCCCGCATGAAGCGCATGCAGGGCTATGATGTCCTTCATCCAATGGGCTGGGACGCATTCGGCCTGCCGGCTGAACAATACGCGCTGGACACAGGGAACGATCCCGCTGTGTTTACGAAGCAGAATATCGATAATTTCCGCCGCCAAATTCAGTCGCTTGGCTTCTCGTATGACTGGGATCGTGAAATCAATACGACTGACCCTGAATACTATAAATGGACGCAATGGATTTTCTTAAAGCTTTACGAAAAAGGCCTTGCTTACGTAGACGAAGTGCCTGTAAACTGGTGCCCTGCGCTTGGAACGGTTCTTGCCAATGAAGAAGTTATTGACGGCAAGAGCGAACGCGGCGGCCATCCGGTCGAGAGACGCCCGATGAAGCAGTGGATGCTGAAAATTACAGCATATGCGGACAGGCTTCTTGAAGACTTGGAAGAGCTTGACTGGCCGGAAAGCATTAAAGATATGCAGCGCAACTGGATCGGCCGTTCTGAAGGCGCGCACGTTCATTTTGCTATAGATGGACATGATGAATCCTTTACGGTGTTTACGACAAGACCAGATACGCTGTTTGGCGCTACATACACTGTGCTTGCTCCGGAACACGCATTGGTGGAAAACATCACAACGGCAGAGCAAAAAGAAGCTGTTGAAGCATATATCAAAGAAATTCAATCAAAGAGTGACCTTGAGCGTACAGATCTTGCGAAAACAAAGACAGGCGTTTTCACAGGAGCTTATGCGATCAATCCTGTAAACGGAGAAAAATTGCCGATCTGGATTGCTGATTACGTTCTTGCATCATACGGAACAGGTGCTGTCATGGCTGTTCCTGGCCACGATGAGCGCGATTTTGAATTCGCCAAAACATTCGGCCTTCCGGTGAAGGAAGTTGTGAAAGGCGGAAACGTTGAGGAAGCAGTGTACACTGGCGACGGCGAACATGTGAACTCTGATTTTCTGAACGGCCTTAACAAGCAGGAAGCGATTGAGAAAGTGATTGCTTGGCTGGAAGAAACGAAAAACGGTGAGAAGAAAGTGACGTACCGTCTGCGTGACTGGCTCTTCAGCCGCCAGCGTTATTGGGGCGAGCCGATTCCGGTTATTCATTGGGAAGACGGAACATCTACGGCTGTGCCGGAAGAAGAGCTGCCGTTGATTTTGCCGAAAACGGATGAAATCAAACCGAGCGGAACAGGCGAATCACCGCTTGCGAACATTAAAGATTGGGTGGAAGTCACAGACCCTGAGACAGGGAAAAAAGGAAGAAGAGAAACGAATACAATGCCGCAATGGGCGGGAAGCTGCTGGTATTTCTTGCGCTATATTGATCCGCGGAATCCGGATCAGCTGGCATCACCAGAGAAATTGGAAAAATGGCTTCCTGTTGATATGTATATCGGCGGCGCAGAACATGCCGTGCTTCACCTTCTGTATGCCCGCTTCTGGCATAAGTTCCTTTATGATATCGGCGTAGTGCCGACGAAAGAACCGTTCCAAAAGCTGTACAATCAAGGAATGATTCTCGGCGAAAACAACGAAAAAATGAGTAAATCTAAAGGGAATGTCGTTAACCCTGACGAAATCGTTGCCTCTCACGGTGCTGATACACTGAGATTGTACGAAATGTTCATGGGACCGCTTGATGCTTCAATCGCCTGGTCTGAATCAGGATTAGACGGCGCTCGCCGCTTCCTTGATCGCGTATGGCGCCTGTTTGTTGAAGACAGCGGTGAGCTTAATGGCAAAATCGTTGAAGGCGCTGGTGAAACATTGGAGCGCGTGTATCATGAAACGGTCATGAAAGTCACAGACCATTACGAAGGCCTTCGTTTCAACACGGGTATTTCCCAGCTGATGGTCTTTATTAATGAAGCTTATAAAGCAACAGAGCTGCCAAAAGAATATATGGAAGGCTTCGTGAAGCTTCTTTCTCCTGTCGCGCCTCATTTAGCGGAAGAACTTTGGGAGAAACTTGGCCATTCCGGCACGATTGCATATGAAGCTTGGCCTGTATATGATGAAACGAAACTTGTGGATGATGAAGTTGAAATCGTTGTTCAGCTGAACGGAAAAGTAAAAGCAAAATTACAGGTTCCTGCCGATGCGACGAAAGAACAGCTGGAACAGCTTGCTCAAGCAGATGAAAAGGTCAAAGAGCAGCTTGAAGGCAAAACGATTCGAAAAATCATCGCGGTGCCTGGCAAGCTTGTCAATATTGTGGCAAACTAAGCCAGAAAAAATCCCCTTTGTCAAAGGGGATTTTTTTTCATCAGTCTCTAAATAGCAATCGCCCAGCTGACTTTGATATACTGAACATGATCATTGTGAATAGGAGTGTTTTCTTTGGAGATAAAAGAAATCAGCACAGCCGCTTTGAAAGAAAAAATTGAGGCGGACGAAGAACTATATTTAATTGATGTAAGAGAAGATGAAGAAGTGGCGGAAGGCATGATCCCGCAAGCCGTTCATATTCGGATGGGGGATATTCCTGAAAAAATGGACACCCTTGATAAAGACAAAGAGTACGTATTTATCTGCCGCTCAGGAATGCGCAGCATGAATGTCTGCAGGTACTTGGATGAGCAAGGCTTTAAAACAGTCAATGTTGAAGGCGGCATGATGGCCTGGGAAGGCGAAACAAAACCAAAAAACTAGGGGAGAGCGGTCCCCTAGTTTTTTATTTGTATTCCGGAAGCCAATCGCCGTGTGCTGCAAATAAATCGTCACACATGGAAATGATGTCAGTCATGGAAAGCTCCGCGCTTGTATGCGGATCAAGCATTGCCGCTTGGTAAACCGCTTCTTTTTTCCGTGTGACAGCGGCTTCAATTGTCATCAGCTGTGTATTAATATTCGTTCGGTTTAAGGCTGCAAGCTGCTCAGGCAGTTCTCCGGCGAAGCACGGGGTAATTTTTTTTCTGTCGGCGACGCATGTCACTTCCACAACCGCTTTTGAAGGCAGATTGGTGATCAATCCTGTATTCAAGACATTTCCTCCGAAGGTGAACGGCTCGTTCGTTTCCATTGCTTCTATAATTCTTGAACCATATTCCTTTGAGCGCTTGTGCGTAAGGTTTTTATTGTTGACGATATCATCCCGCATTTTCTCCCAATCTTGAATCTGTTTGACGCATCTTCTCGGATATTCGTCGAGCGGGATTTGCAGCTCGCTGATCAGCTCGGGATAGTTCCGTTTAATAAAGTATGGATGGTATTCTGCGTTGTGTTCGGACGATTCGGTAACATAATAGCCGAACTTATCCATCAATTCAAACCGCACCATATCATGATGCTTTGTTTTTTGTTTTTCTTTCGCTCTCCTTTTGATTTCCGGATAGAGATCAGCGCCGTCTTTTTTGACTTCCAAAAGCCAAGCCATATGATTGATGCCCGCGATGCGTTCCTCGATTCCGTCATGCTCCATTCCGAGAGATTTGAATAAATCCTTCGTGCACACTTGAACACTGTGGCAGAGCCCGATTGTTTTGATATTCGTATAGCGGAGCATGGCGCCTGTAAGGGAGGCCATTGGATTTGTATAGTTTAAAAACCACGCATCCGGGCACATGTCTTCCATATCTTTTGCGATATCAAATAAGACCGGGATGGTTCTGAGTGACCTGAAGATTCCGCCGATGCCGACTGTGTCGGCAATCGTCTGACGCAGCCCGTACCGTTTAGGAATCTCGAAATCTATGACTGTGCTCGGTTTATATCCTCCAACCTGGATCGCATTGATGACATAGCTTGCGTTCTGCAAGGCGAGTTTTCTGTCATCGTAGCTGTTGATGGCCACGCTCGGGTTATAGCGGTCTCTCAGATTTTCGAGCATGAGCTGGGATTCCTGCAAGCGTTTTGGATCAATGTCAAAAAGTGCGAATTCAAAGCCATTCAGCGCTTCTGTTAACAAGCAGTCTCCCAAAACATTTTTGGCGAAAATGGTGCTCCCTGCACCGATAAATGTAATCTTTTTCATATGGCTTCCTCCTTTAATGTTATCCCTTTACCGCTCCAGATGACAGGCCGGCAATAAAGTATTTTTGCAGCGCCAAAAACAGAATAACCATCGGCAGCATCGCCATGAGCGCGGCTGCGGCAACTAAATGCAGATTGTTGGCGTTTTCTCCGAAAAAACCTGCCATGGCCACTGTTAATGTTTGAACCTTTTGATCTTGTAAAAAGAAAATCGCAAATTGATAGTCGTTCCATATGAAGACACAGGAAATAATACAGATGGTCGCAGTGATCGGCTTCAGCAGAGGAAACACGATCGTAAAAAAGATTTTCAGCATGCCTGCGCCGTCAATTCTTGCGGCTTCTTCAAGCTCTTTTGGAACGGTCGAACGGATAAAGCCTGAATACAAGAATACGGTTAACGGCATATAAGCCGCTGTATTGATCAAAATGGCGATGGCGTGTGTATTGACCATTCCGGCGTCCACGACCATTCTGTACAAAGGCACCATGGACGTTAACGGAGGGATGATCATAATGGATATCAGCAAGGCGAAAACGGCTTTATTCAGCTTCGTTTCCCGCCGGGCAAGAGGGTAGGCGGCAAGTGAGCCGAATACGATCAATAACAAGGCAGAAAAACCTGTGATGATAATGGTGTTCATAAAAGAGTTTCCAAGCGAAGCGCGCTCCCATGCCTCTGAAAAATTGTGAAAGGAGATGTCAGCTGGAAACAGCCATTTTGAACTGTAGTCTCCTTTTGCTTTTATTGAAGTGGTCAACAGGATGTAAAAAGGAATAAAATGCGCAAAGGCCACAATGGCGGCAAGAATCGTAATGATCCGCAGGTTTTTTGAACGGGCGGCTTTCATGACATTTCCGTCTCCTTTCTTTTAAAGTACGCAAGCGCGCAAAAGCTAATGATCAAAATGACAAATGCCATAAATATGCCTTGCGTTGCGGCATAGCCGGCATCCTGCCGTTTGAAGTACAAATCATACATAAACGTGGACATGGATTGCGACGCATTTCCGGGGCCGCCTGCGGTGAGCGCGATAATGACGTCAAACAGCTTTAAGCCTCCGATAATATTGATGACCATATTAATCGTGATCGAGGGCATTAGCAGCGGCAGCGTGATCGTGAAAAACTGCTGGCCTTGTTTCGCGCCATCCATTTGCGCCGCTTCGTAGTAGTCTTTCGGAATGCTTTGCAGGCCTGCTAAGTAGACTACCATAGCGATCCCGACATATTGATAGGTGTTAATCATGACAATGATCCACGGATTGAGCGATGGACTAGCTAGCGCATTGATCGGGCTGATGCCGAATACACTGAGCAAATCGTTGAGCGCGCCTCCGTCATAGGAGAAGAAAAAGTACCAAATGTAACCCATAATGAGCGGGCTGATCATCACCGGCAAATACACAATTGTTCTTGTTATCGCTTTCATTTTAATGCTTTGATTTAAGAGCAGGGCGTACAAGAGTCCAACCACGTTTTGAAAAAAGGTGCTGCCGAGCCCGTAAAGCAGCGTGTTTTTTAAGATGTGCCAAGTATCAGGATCAGAAAACAGCCTTTCATATTGCGCGAACCCCACCCATTGGTAGACTTGTGAAAAGCCGTTCCAGTTTGTAAAGGTGATCAATGCACCTTTCACAAACGGATAAATCATAAAGACCAGAACGGAGAGCAAAGCAGGAATATACATCCACCAAAGTGAGGACTGCTTTTTCGGCTTAACCTGTTCCACATGAACATCCCTTGCGATCTCACTCATTGTTTTCAGCTCCCTGTGTTTCCGATTGCTCCCGGAGTCGTTTATATTCTCTTTCCAGCTTCTTCGAAATCTCTTGAGGTGTCAAAATGTCAGCCGCAAGCTCCTGCCCGACCGTGCCCAGGACGTCCCACATTCCGTTTGGCAGGTATAAACGGTCGAAGTAAGGTTCGACTTTGACATCTTGATAATGCTCATAGTCATTTGCGTAGAAAATATCAGCTTTCACATTGGTCAGCCCTGAAGGAAGTGATGTGGCTTCAGCCATTTGTTTGGCATTGGCGGAACGGGCCATAAATGCGATAAATTCTTTTGCTTCTTTTAAGCGGGGCGAGTCTTTCCATGCCGCAAGCGTGTAGCGTTCGCCGCCGATCCATATTGGGTCATCTCCGGCATGTATGGCAGGTGTCGGGATAATGCCGACCTTGACGTTCGGGTTGATCTGGGCAACGTCCTGGCCGAGTGTGCCGCCTTGCATTGTAAAGGCGATTTTGTTTTGGGCCATTAATTCAATCAGCTGTGATTTTTTTGCGGTTACGGCGTCAATATTGATTAGTTTTTCTTTCTGCATTTGTTTAAGGATGTCTGATAAATAAGTGAATTTGCTCCAATGAAAGGTACCGTTGATGAGCTGTTTTTTTTCATTATGGGCAGGATCTGTGATGAGAAGAGGTGTAGCGAATTGGTCGTAATATTGGGCGAATGAGCTTTTGTCATATCCGGCAAACCAGAAGGGAACAATCTTTCCCTTGCTCTTTTCTTTAATCGTTCTCAGCGCTTTCATAAAGTCATCCATCGTTTCCGGCGGATCAATGCCGTAACGGTCTAAAATATTACGATTATACGCCAAACCGTCTTTTGCCTGATTGATCGGATAGGCATACACCTTTCCGCTTTTATTTTTGAGGATGCTGTTTAAATTAGGATCGAGATCTTGAGTCCATTCCATATCCCGGAGATCTGCTGTATATTCTCCGTATCTGATTTTCCCCCAGCCATGTGTATCGAAAAGATCAGGCAAATCATTGGCTGCCATTCTGACACGCATCATATTTTCATAGTCATTGCCTGGGAAATGAAGGCTGACACGAATGTCACTGTGTTCCTTTTCAAACGCTGCCGCTAGTTTTCTGAACGTAGCTCTTTCACTGTCCGTTGACATTGTAGAATAAATGGTTAACGTCTTTTTTGCGGTATCTGCTGAGCTTTTTTCTGCTGAGCAGCCGGGCAGAATAAGCAGAATAAGAGAGAGAAATAAAACAAAAGTGTGTTTCATCTTTTCCTCCTTATCATCGTGATGAATCTTTTCTTATGTCACCTCCTTAGCTGTATATCCGCAGCTTTGTCTCACGATTAATGTTGTGGGCAGGGTGACGCGGTGGGGAAGCGTTCGGCCATTGAGGCGGTCAAGCAGCAGTTTTACGCCTGTACGGCCCATTTCCTCTGTGTACACCTTCACCGTCGTTAAAGGCGTGCTGGCAAATTCAGCTTCTTCAATGCCGTTAAAGCTGACGATCGCCGTATCCTGCGGCACTTGGAGTCCGGCTTCCTGGAGCGCTTTTAATGCGCCGATCGCCATGGAATCGCTGGCGATAAAGAATGCTTCCGGCAGATTGCCTTGATCAATTGCTTTCTTCATCAGGCGATAGCCCTCACGCATGCTGTATTCACCGACCAGCACATGCTCAGGCTGGGGGGCGGCGGACTCCAAAAAGGCGGTCAGCCGTTTGTCTTCAATAGTTCTGCGAATGCTTTGGCCGTCCTTCAGCGTATGCTCTTTTTCTTGTCCGCCAATGTAGCCTAACCGTTTGTAGCCTAGATCGAAAAGGTGATCAATCGCCTGGCGTGAAGCGGATTCAAAATCGATGCCAATCGAATCGTATGCTTGAGGATCGGGAGAATGATTGATAAATACTGCATGCTCCAGCCTTCCGCTGATATGCTTAACCGCTTCATCATGAACACGGCCGATGACAATAACACCATCCAGTTCCCGAAAAATATGCTCTTGAAAGGAACCGAGATGAATCGAATTCGTAATGAAAATTTCTTGTTCAAAGCATTCTTTTTCAATGCCTTTGCGAATCGAAGAAAAATAAGGGTCCTGCCGTTCCTGATCGGGAGACAGGCAGCTCAGCACCCCGATCAGCGGCTGGGCCCGCTGTTTTTGCCCGCGGGCTTTCCGGCGTTTGGCAACCGTTTGATAGCCAAGCTCTTCAGCGATGTTGATGACTCTTTGTCTCGTTTCGCCTGCAACAGAAAGCGACTCATCTTCATTTAAAATTCTGGACACAGTCGCACTTGAAACATTAGCTTTCAAGGCGATATCTTTAATCCTAACCATAGGTATCCCTCTCATCTATTTAGTAAAATATTAACTCATCTGTTTTTGATAAATTGATACTATCATATGAAAGTAAGCGGTTACAATAATTACTTTCAGAATATTTCGTTACATTTACTAAATATTTAGTAAATGATGCGATTTGCATTGGAAAAATAAAGGGGAAACCAGATCCATCTCGTAAATGTGAAGTAAGCGAATAAGGAAGGGTGATGGAATGAGAGCGGAAAGAAGAAAGCAGCTGTTTCAATTGCTTGGAGATTTGCCTGAACGGAGGGAAATCAGTACGGAGATATTGCGTATTGAAGAAAGAGAAGGAAACATCATTGAAACGCTCCTGCTCGATCTAAACGGACATGAAAAGGTGCCTGCTTATTTTGTGAAACCGAAGTCCGCAGAAGGACCGTGTCCAGCCGTATTGTTTCAGCATTCACATGGCGGCCAGTATGACAGGGGGAAAAGTGAACTGATTGAAGGAGCGGATTATTTGAGAGCGCCTTCTTTTTCCCGTGAGCTCACGTCTCTCGGGTACAGTGTACTTGCGATAGATCATTGGGGATTTGGAGATCGGCGGGGAAAAGCGGAAAGCGAGATTTTTAAAGAAATGCTTCTTACCGGAAGAGTGATGTGGGGCATGATGATTTATGACAGTGTAAGAGCGTTAGATTATATGCAGTCTCGGCCTGATGTCCAGCCTGACAGAATCGGAACCATCGGCATGTCTATGGGAGGGTTGATGGCGTGGTGGACAGCGGCGCTCGATGACCGGATTAAGGTGTGCGTGGATTTGTGCAGCCAGGTAGATCATCACGTGCTGATGAAAACACGGAATCTTGATCGGCACGGCTTTTATTATTACGTCCCGTCGCTTGCAAAGCATTTTTCCGCATCGGAGATCCAAAGCATGATCGCGCCGCGTCCGCATCTTAGCCTTGTTGGTGAACACGACCGGTTAACGCCGGCTGAGGGTGTGAACAAAATCGAAAAAGAATTGACAGCTGTGTATGCTGGACAGGGAGCTTCTGAGTGCTATCGGGTGGTCCGTTCCGCTTCGGGGCATTTCGAAACAGCAGTCATGAGGCATGAAGCTGTCCGGTTTTTGCAAAAGTGGCTGTGACTGCCACGGGAAAATTGGCAGAAAGGCGCAGATTTGAGCGAGGGAGGTGGAACCAATGGAAGTACAAGACATATTGGATTGGGCTTTCCGGCGGCATCTCAATCCATTAAGCTGGTATATTCGCCCTCTCTTTTTACTAGTATTGGTTTATGCTGCGTATAAGCGCAGCTGGAAAGGGATCATCATCACTTTTGTATTGATGATGAGCAGTATGGTCTGGTTTCCGGAACCTAAGAAGATTTATCTGCAAATGCAAAAAGTGCTGGAATTTGAGCAAATGCTTTTAAGCAGTCCGATCTCGGCTGTTTTAACAATTGTTTTCATGATTGTTTTGATCGGTTTTATTTTGGCTGCTTTTTGGAAGCGCTCACTTGTATTAGGTGTAATCCTATTGAATGTGACACTTGCTGGGAAGGTGGCCCTGTCTTTATTTTTCACAGGTGAGAATGGCTGGGCACCGTTAGGCAATACGATTTTTGGGCTGATGATGGTAAATGGGATCGGCTTGTTCATCAAGTATCGAAATCGTAAAAAACGCAGAGGGATAGACATCTAAGGGCCAGGACCGTTTTACTGTAAAACGGTCTTTTTGCTCGTTTCAAGAAGCAGCCCAAAAACAAAATGGAGATTTCTTATATTGACAGAATCATATGTGAATAATAATATTCTAATTGTTAACCTTTAATTATAATTGGTTAACAATTAGAATAGGATGTAATACACGTTCTTCAGTTATCAGTGAAAGGGCGAGAAACGATGCAAGAAGAAACATTTTATAGTGTCAGAATGAGGGCTTCTATGAATGGATCTCATGAAGACGGCGGAAAGCATATATCCGGCGGAGAACGGCTTATTCCTTTCCATGAGATGAAACGTACAATCAATGCCTTATTAGAAAAAGGGTTATCCCATTCAAGAGGAAAACCTGATTTTATGCAAATTCAATTTGAAGAGGTACATGAACCGTTAAAAACCATTCAGCCATTGCCTGTGCATACGAATGAAGTGAGCTGCCCGGAAGAGGGACAAAAGCTTGCTCGATTGTTATTGGAAAGAGAAGGCGTTCCGCGAAAAGTGATTGAAAAAGTATATGAACAAATCCCTGAATGGTCGGGTGTCAGGGGAGCTGTGGTGTTTGATATTCACACCGGCAAGCGGTTCGATCAAACAAAAGAAAAAGGGGTGCGTGCCTCCAGAATGGATTGGCCGGACGCCAATTTTGAAAAATGGGCGCTTCACTGTCACGTGCCGGCACATTCAAGAATAAAAGAGGCCCTTGCACTCGCTTCAAAGGTCAGTCAGCACCCGGCAGCCGTTGCAGAATTATGCTGGTCAGATGACCCTGATTACATAACAGGCTACGTTGCGGGTAAGAAAATGGGCTATCAGCGTATTACAGCAATGAAAGAATACGGGACAGAAGAGGGCTGCCGAATCTTTTTTATTGATGGCTCCAAAGATGTAAACACGTACATACATGATCTGGAGAAGCAGCCTATTTTGATAGAGTGGGAGGAAGAGCATGACTTATGATTTGATAGAAAAAAGCAAAAAGCACCTCTGGCTGCCGTTTACCCAAATGAAAGATTATGATGAAAACCCCTTAATCATCGAAAGCGGCACTGGAATCAAAGTCAAAGACATAAACGGCAAGGAATACTATGACGGTTTTTCTTCTGTTTGGCTTAATGTCCACGGGCACCGCAAAAAGGAATTAGATGACGCGATAAAAAAGCAGCTAGGAAAAATTGCGCACTCCACATTATTGGGCATGACCAACGTTCCTGCAACTCAGCTTGCCGAAACATTAATCGACATCAGTCCAACAAAGCTCACGCGAGTCTTTTATTCAGACAGCGGCGCAGAGGCGATGGAAATAGCCTTGAAAATGGCGTTTCAATATTGGAAGAACATTGGAAGACCTGGGAAACAAAAATTTATCGCAATGAAAAATGGGTATCACGGTGATACGATTGGCGCCGTCAGTGTCGGTTCAATTGAACTGTTCCACCACGTATACGGGCCGTTAATGTTTGATAGTTACAAAGCTCCGATTCCTTATGTGTATCGCTCTGAAAGCGGCGATCCTGATGAGTGCCGTGATGAGTGCCTGCGAGAGCTTGAACAGCTTCTCGAGGAACATCATGAGGAAATTGCCGCGCTTTCCATTGAATCAATGGTTCAAGGAGCGTCCGGTATGATCGTGATGCCGGAAGGATATTTGGCAGGCGTGCGCGAGCTTTGTACAACATACGATGTCTTAATGATTGTTGATGAAGTCGCTACAGGCTTTGGCCGTACCGGAAAAATGTTTGCGTGCGAGCACGAGAATGTCCAGCCTGATCTGATGGCTGCCGGTAAAGGCATTACGGGAGGCTATTTGCCAATTGCCGTTACGTTTGCCACTGAAGACATCTATAAGGCATTCTATGATGATTATGAAAACCTAAAAACCTTTTTCCATGGACATTCCTATACAGGAAATCAGCTTGGCTGTGCGGTTGCGCTTGAAAATCTGGCATTATTTGAATCTGAAAACATTGTGGAACAAGTAGCACAAAAAAGTGCAAAACTCCATTGCCTTCTTCAAGACCTGCACACGCTTCCTCATGTTGGGGATATTCGGCAGCTTGGTTTTATGTGCGGCGCGGAGCTCGTTCAGTCAAAGGAAACCAAAAAGGCTTACCCTGCTGATTGGCGGGTTGGATACAAAGTTTCCTTAAAGATGCGAGAGCTTGGCATGCTGACAAGGCCGCTGGGGGACGTGATTGCATTTCTGCCTCCTCTCGCCAGCACAGCTGAAGAGCTCTCGGAAATGGTTGCCATTATGAAACAAGCGATCCAAGAGGTTACCAGTCTTGAAGATTGACGCCTGGTTAAACGAGCGATTAGACAGGGTAAAGGAAGCCGGCGTTTACCGCAACCTGCGGACAATGAATGGGGCTCCGATTCGAGAGAGGAAAATTGATGGCAAGAATCAAACGGTCTGGTCCTCAAACAATTATTTAGGACTCGCTAGCCACAGCCGCTTGATCTCTGCAGCCCAAGAGGCACTGCAGCAATTTGGGGCGGGAAGCAGCGGCTCACGTTTAACGACAGGCAATTCGGTCTGGCATGAAAAGCTTGAAAAAAAGATTGCCGGCTTTAAACGGACAGAAGCGGCTTTACTGTTTTCGAGCGGTTATTTGGCCAATGTCGGTGTCCTTTCATCATTACCAGAAAAAGAAGATGTCATTTTAAGTGATCAACTGAATCATGCAAGTATGATTGACGGCTGCCGTCTGTCTAAGGCTGATACAGTTGTTTATCAGCATATTGATATGGATGATCTTGAAAACAAGCTGAATGAAACACAGCGTTATCAGCGCCGTTTTATCGTTACAGACGGAATATTCAGCATGGATGGCACGATAGCCCCTCTTGATCAGATCATCTCACTTGCCAAACGCTATCATGCTTTCGTAATCGTTGATGATGCCCACGCCACAGGTGTTTTGGGTGAATCAGGAGGAGGAACGAGTGAATACTTTGGTGTTTGTCCTGACATTGTGATCGGCACCTTAAGCAAAGCTGTTGGCACAGAAGGAGGTTTTGCTGCAGGTTCAGCGGTCTTCATCGACTTTTTGCTGAACCATGCAAGAACATTTATCTTTCAAACCGCTATTCCGCCAGCCAGCTGTGCGGCGGCTCACGAGGCTTTCAACATCATTGAAGCCAGCGGGGAAAAACGTCAGCTTTTAATTTCTTATATCAACATGATCAGAACCAGTCTGAAGAACATGGGTTATTTGGTAAAGGGGGATCACACGCCGATTATTCCTGTGGTCATCGGCGATGCCCGTAAAACGGTCACATTTGCTGAAAAGCTGCAGGACAAAGGGATTTATGCCCCTGCCATACGGCCGCCGACCGTACCGCCAGGTGAAAGCCGGATCCGGTTAACCATTACTGCTGACCACAGGGCGAGTGATATTGCTCATTTGCTGACATCATTTCATTCAATTGGAAAGGAGCTGCATATCATTTGAGGGGTTTTTTTGTGACAGGAACAGATACAGAAGTGGGGAAAACGGTTATATCCAGCGGTCTTGCCGCTTTATTGCGAGAACATAACAGAGATGTCGGGGTGTTTAAACCTTTTTTAAGCGGTATTTCTCGTCATCATCCGGAGAGCGACACTAGTCTGCTGAAAGAGACGTCGCAGACGAGTCTTTCTCATGAAGACATTACGCCTTTTGCCTTCAAAGCGCCGCTTGCGCCATACGTTGCAGGAAAGCTGGAGGGAAAGGCTGTCACCATGGAAGAGGTCTTGAGCCATTGGGAGCGGATAAGAGAAAAACATGAAAGCTTCATCGTAGAAGGTGCGGGCGGTATATCTGTGCCGTTGGGAGAGGATTTTTTAGTAAGTCATGTCATAAAAGCGTTGCAGCTTCCCATGATCATTGTGGCACGTCCTCATCTCGGAACAATTAATCATACCTTTTTAACTGTCCAATATGCGAAAAGTATGAGTATTCCAATCGCCGGAATTGTCATCAATGGGATCAGTAATTCTCCTGATGATGATGAAAAAACCAATCCTGAGATGATTGAGCGCTTATGCGGTGTGCCGATTTTAGGGGTTACGCCGAAGCTTGCCAACGTTACGAAAGAAACGGTTCTTCATATGGTAAAAGGCCATATCAATCTATCATTACTGATGAATCAAGTGGGGGTATGAGAATGAATCAATGGATGGAACTCGCAGACCGGGTGCTGGCAGGAGCAGAAGTGACCGACGAAGAGGCGCTTTCGATATTAAACTGTCCAGATGAAGATATTTTGCTTTTGATGCGCGGGGCTTTTCAAATCAGAAAACACTTTTATGGAAAAAAAGTGAAGCTCAATATGATTATGAATGCGAAATCAGGACTCTGTCCGGAAAATTGCGGCTATTGTTCACAGTCTTCAATTTCAAAAGCGCCGATACAGGCTTATCGGATGGTGAATAAGGAAACGCTTCTAGAAGGCGCAAAGCGGGCGCACGATCTGAATATCGGCACATATTGTATCGTGGCAAGCGGCAGGGGACCTTCAAACAGAGAAGTGGATCAGGTCGTAGACGCGGTGCAGGAAATTAAAGAAACGTATGGACTGAAGGTTTGTGCGTGTCTCGGACTGTTAAAGCCGGAGCAGGCGAAGCGGCTGAAAGAAGCCGGGGTAGACCGCTATAATCATAATTTGAATACGTCACAGAGAAACCATTCAAACATCACGACTTCACATACATACGATGACAGGGTCAATACAGTCGAAATCGCAAAAGAATCGGGGCTGTCTCCGTGTTCAGGTGCCATTATCGGGATGAAGGAGACGAAACAAGACGTCATCGATATTGCAAAAAGCTTAAAGGCCCTTGACGCGGATTCCATTCCGGTGAATTTTTTGCATGCGATTGACGGCACGCCATTAGAAGGCGTCAACGAATTAAACCCGCTCTATTGCTTAAAAGTGCTGGCGCTGTTCCGTTTTATCAATCCGTCAAAAGAAATCCGCATTTCTGGAGGAAGAGAGGTCAATCTCCGCTCATTGCAGCCATTAGGGCTTTACGCCGCTAACTCCATTTTTGTCGGAGATTACTTAACAACTGCCGGGCAGGAGGAGACGGAGGACCATAAAATGCTGAATGATTTAGGCTTTGAAGTCGAATCAGTCGAAGAAATGAAGGCCAGTTTAAGTGCGAAAAGCTGAGAGAATCACTAAAAGCAATCGGTGTGATGTCGATTGCTTTTATTTTTGAACAGAAAGGAGAAGATCACATGACAATTGCATTTCCAACTGCATCTTCTGAGTTTTTGAAAAACCCATATCCTTTTTACGAAACATTGCGCGCTATTCATCCTATATATAAAGGGAGTTTCTTGAAATACCCGGGCTGGTATGTCACAGGATATGAAGAAACGGCAGCTATTTTGAAAGATGCCAGATTCAAAGTCCGGACCCCGCTCCCTGAGGCGTCAACCAAATATCAGGACCTTCAACATGTGCAAAGTCAGATGATGCTGTTTCAGAATCAGCCTGATCATAGACGATTGCGGACGCTGGCCAGCGGAGCGTTTACTCCGAGAATGGCAGAGAGTTATCGTCCGTATATCGATGAAACTGTCCATCATTTGCTCGATCAAGTGCAAGGTAAAAAAAAGATGGAGGTGATCTCGGACTTTGCTTTTCCTTTAGCAAGCTTCGTCATAGCTAACATTATAGGTGTACCGGAGGAGGATAGGGAGCAGTTAAAAGAATGGGCTGCGAGTCTCGTTCAAACGATTGATTTTACCCGGTCAAGAAAGGCATTAACAGAGGGTAATCATATCGCTGTACAGGCCACGGCTTATTTTAGAGAGCTGATTCAAAAGCGAAAACGGCATCCGCAACAGGATATGATCAGCATGCTCTTGAAGGGGAAAGAAAAGGATAAGCTGACGGAAGAGGAAGCGGCATCTACATGCATATTACTGGCGATCGCCGGACATGAGACAACCGTCAATCTCATCAGCAATTCAATTCTTTGCCTGCTGCAGCACCCACAACAGCTTTTGAAGCTAAAAGAAAACCCAGATCTTATTGGTACCGCAGTTGAGGAATGTTTACGCTATGAAAGCCCCACGCAAATGACTGCCAGAGTTGCATCAGAAGATATTGACATGAGCGGAGTGACGATCCGTCAAGGAGAACAAGTCTATCTTCTGTTAGGGGCTGCCAATCGAGATCCAAACATATTCGCGCACGCCGATGTCTTCGATATGACCCGAAGCCCTAATCCACACCTTTCATTCGGGCATGGCCATCATGTTTGCCTAGGATCCTCGCTGGCACGATTAGAAGCACAAATTGCGATTCATACCCTTCTGCAGCGAATGCCCGGCCTTAAACTTGCTGATTCTGAATGGCGATACCGGCCGCTTTTTGGCTTTCGGGCGCTTGAAGAGCTGCCGGTGGCTTTTGAATAAACCTAGCATATGAGTGCCAAAAAAAGTGTCAGCCCCGCCGAAAATGGGCAATCTATAAAAAAGGGGAGTGAACACAGTGAAAAAAGTGCTGATCGCCGGCGGAAATGGTGTAATTGGAAGACTGCTGGCTGAAGGGCTTAGATCAGATTATGAAGTGACAGTGCTTGATAAAGATCATTTCAATGACACAGCCTCTTCCATTCAGGCTGACGCGGCAAATTATGATGAGCTGTTAAAGAAGATTCCGAAAGATACTGATGTAATCTTGAATTTACTGGCTGTCAAAATCAAATACGATGTCATGGACGTCGCTGAATTTGAGAAAATGACGGATGTTTTCTATAAGGCAAGCTATTATCTGTGCCGCGCCGCAGCGGAGCTGGGCACTGAAAAGCTCGTGTTCGCCAGCAGCAATCATGTCACAGATGTATACGAAAAAGACGGGCGTTCGCTCTTAGGACGGGAGATCACAACAAGCGATTATCCGCTGTCAAAAAACTTGTACGGTGTATTAAAGCTGACCTCGGAACAGATCGGCCATTTGTTTTATTTGGAAAATAAGCTTTCAGTGATCAATCTTCGCATTGGAACAGTTGTCACTGATGAAATGGATACGCTGCATGAAAAAGAACGGACGAAAAAGACACTGCTTTCTCATCCCGATCTGCTGTCGATTTTCAAAGCCGCTATTGAAACCAATATCCGGTACGGCACTTATTACGCTGTCTCTGACAATCCGGGCCGGCCATGGTCCATTGAATCCGCTGTCAATGAACTTGGGTTTTCACCACAAATCAATACAGCCGAGCTTCTGAATGAGGAAGAGAACGGAGCATAATCATTTTCTAAGATTATGCTCTTTTTCTTTTGTCATCGGTTTTAATCCACGGAAGTCCCCGCCGGGCCGGGGACTCTGTTCAAATGATTATAGACATGGCAATCACAGATTTGCTACATTTTAGACACGATATCGTCACATGCTGCAGCTCGTTCAGAAAAGAATGATAACGCTTACAAAAGAGAGGTGGGAGCTATCGCACATTCATTGAAAAGTCGCCTGTTTGATATTTTGATTTACGGGTTTTTGCTGATGTTCGCTTTAATATGCGTACTTCCGTTTATTCATGTCATCGCAGCATCCTTCGCCACAGTAGAAGAAGTCGTGTCGAAAAAATTCATTTTAATACCGACCACTTTTTCGCTTGATGCTTATCGTTACATTTTTTCAACAGATATTATTTATAAGAGTTTGCTTGTTTCTGTGTTTGTGACAGTGATAGGCACTGCGGTCAGCATGTTTCTTTCTTCACTGATGGCTTACGGATTATCCCGTCGTGATTTAATCGGCAGGCAGCCGCTCATGTTTCTCGTTGTATTTACGATGCTTTTCAGCGGCGGCATGATTCCGACTTTCCTTGTAGTCAAATCACTCGGATTGCTTGATTCTTACTGGGCCCTCATTTTGCCGACAGCCATTAATGCCTTTAACCTAATCATTCTGAAAAACTTTTTTCAAAATATCCCGGCGAGCCTGGAGGAGTCCGCGAAAATTGACGGATGCAATGACCTGGGCATTTTCTTTAAAATTGTGCTGCCGCTGTCACTTCCTGCGATCGCAACGATTTCACTATTTTATGCGGTAACATATTGGAACACGTATATGACGGCGATTTTGTACTTAAATGATTCAGCTAAATGGCCGATTCAGGTGCTTCTGCGCCAAATCGTGATTGTATCAAGCGGGATGCAGGGGGATATGTCAGAAATGGGGTCGGGCAGCCCGCCGCCTGAGCAAACCATTAAAATGGCCGTGATTATGGTGGCGACCATCCCGGTTCTGCTTGTCTATCCTTTTATACAAAAGCATTTTGCAAAAGGAGCTTTGCTGGGATCTGTCAAAGGATAAAGAATACGAAACGGAGGGGTACGATGGGAAACAAATGGAGGGTGTTTTTGATTGTGCTTGCACTTGCATTTGGCGGAGTGCTGGCGGGCTGTAAAGGGGCTGATCAGTCTTCGGCTGAAGGCAAAGCTGACTCGGATTCAAAGGTGAAGCTGTCTTGGATGGCGATTTTGTATCACCAGCAGCCGCCGAAAGACAGGGCGATTAAAGAAATTGAAAAGCTGACAAATACAGAACTGGACATCACCTGGGTTCCGGATGCGGTGAAAGAAGACAGGCTGAATGCGGCGCTTGCAGCCGGCAATCTTCCGCAAATCGTGACCATCCAGGATATTAAAAATTCGTCAGTCATGAATGCCTTCAGATCAGGAATGTTCTGGGAGATTGGCGATTATATCAAAGATTATCCGAACTTAAGCAAAATGAACAAACTCATTAATAAAAACGTAACAATCGACGGTAAGCTCTACGGGATATACAGAGAGCGTCCGCTATCCAGACAGGGCATCGTCATTCGGAAGGACTGGCTCGACAATTTGAATTTGAAAACGCCGGAAACGCTTGATGAACTTTATAAAGTGGCCAAAGCGTTTACGGAGGACGATCCGGACAAGGATGGAAAAGACGATACATTCGGGCTGACAGACCGCAATGACTTAATTTACGGCGCGTTTAAAACGCTCGGCTCGTATGAAGGCATGCCGACAGATTGGAAGGAATCCAACGGCAAATTCACGCCTGATTTCATGACGAAAGAATACAAAGACACAATGAACTATATGAAAAAACTGCGTGACAACGGCTATATGAATAAGGATTTTCCCGTCACAAGCAAAACCCAGCAGCAGGAGCTGTTTTCTCAAGGAAAAGCCGGCATTTATATTGGGAATATGGTAGATGCGGTTAATCTGCGCGACCATGCCTCCGATAAATCGATGAAGCTTGAAATCATCAACCGCATAAAAGGACCAGATGGGAAAGAGCGGGTGTGGGCATCTGGTGGCCATAACGGCTTGTTTGCTTTCCCGAAAACGAGTGTGAAAACGGAAGCTGAGCTTAAAAGGATCTTGGCGTTTTTTGACCGAATTGCCGAAGAAGACGTCTATAGCCTGATGACTTACGGCATTGACGGCGTTCATTACAACAAAGGAGAGGGCAAAACGTTCACACGCAAGGAAAGCCAGGTGAAAGACTGGCAGACTGATATTCAGCCGCTGTCCGCCTTAATCGCCATTGATAAAGCCTACTTAAAAAACACTGGGGATCCGCTTCGCACGGCGTACGAGGAACTGATGGAAGACAATGAAAAGATCATCGTCTCAAACCCTGCTGAAAGCCTGTATTCCGCCGCGGAATCGGAACGGGGAGATGAATTGAAGAAAATCATTGATGACGCGACCTACAAATATATAATAGGTGACATCACAGAAAGCCAGTTTGATAAAGAAGTGGAAAAATGGGAGTCAAGCGGCGGAAAGCAGATAATTCAGGAATACGAAGAAGCGTTTAAACAAACAAAATAACATTGGGAAAACCCAAAACGCGCAAGCAGTTTTGGGTTTTTTACATGCTTCTTTTTTGCTGGCGGTAGTTTCCCGGTGTAATTCCCTCCAGCTTCTTAAATGATCTGATAAAATTTTGCGAGTTTTTGTATTTCAGCTTTTCGGCAATGTCTTTGACCGCTATGTCAGTTTCGGCAAGCCAGCTTTTCGCCATATGGTGGCGGTAGCCGGAGACATATTCGCTGAATGAAATGCCCATTTCTTTTTTGAAAATGCTGCTTAAATAGTTTGGATTGTAATGCAGCCTGCGGGCGATTTCATCCAGTGTCAAATCGGATTCAAACTCGTGGTGGATGATATGAATGATGTTATCGGAAATATTTTTGTACTGTGCATCCGCGCGGGCGTTCACTTTGTCTGTCATCGGATCAATGAACTCATTTTTGAGCCAGTTTTCGGTATCCTCGAACGTTTTCAGCTCGAAAATTTGGTCATACAGCATTTTGTTTTCTTCAAGCTCAAACAATTCGATCCCGAGCACATGCATCAGTTCAATCACATGGTTCAAAAAGCGGGCGATTGCAATTTGAAATTGGTACGGGTTGGTATTTTGGGTGAAGATGGATTGTAAAATCGCGTGCAGGCATTTGTCCGCTTTCTCCTTGTCCCCCGCTTTGACGGCATCGAACAGCTCATGCTGAAGCTGCTTTGGAAAATGGGTTTTGAAGGTTTTCTTCTGATCAAGGTCTTCGTAAAAGATAATCGATTTGTTTTCCGCTTTGAGCCGGTATTTCAACGCTTCTGAGCCTTCTGCATAGGCTGTTTTTGCCTTTGCCAGCGCATCAAACGGCTGGCTGATGCCGATGCTGACAGACAGCTGCAGCTCAGCTTCCGCTTTTTCCTGAATCATCCGCGCAGTCTCATTCAGCTCAGCCATGAATGCTTCCTTCGTCCCGTTCTGGTTGATCAAAATGGTTGCCTGCTGTTTATCCACGACGGCGGGGGCAAGATGCTTGTCCGCCGGGATGTTGCGCTCAATCAGGCTGTTGACGGCAAACAAAAGCAGATCCATATCTTTTTTCTCATAAGGCGTATGATTCAGCGTATCAATTTGAAGCACAAGCAGGGCGAGATGCCGCCAATTTTGCTCTAAACCGAGGCTTTCAAAGCGGTTATAAACCTCTTCATCCGTCAGTTTTCCAAGCATGAGCCTGACCATAAAATATTGCTGTAAATGAGTCGCCTGCTGTTTCATCGTTTCTTCAAGGTCGTCATTTCTGTCTTTCAGCTGCTTAAAGCTCTGTTCAATTAACTCAAACTCATTTTGAGGCGGCTGTTTCTCTTGTATGGCACCGTGTCTTGCGAATGATTCGTAAAGCACTTTGATCGGCTTGTAAAAATGGCGGGAGCCAAGCCAGGAGAACAATAATGAAAGCGTTAACAAAATAAAGCATACTGTAAAGGTGATCCAGCCGATTGATTTTGCTTCTTTTTTTAATTCAGGCAAGGAAACGAGAGAAAAATAAGTCCATGTGTTATAGTCTGATTTTTGATAGGTGACTTTATATTGAATCCGGTCTATGACTGTTTCAAACTGTCCGCTTTTGGCGGTCTGCGCCAGCATTTTTTGGACAAAGTCGTCGTTTGGAAGAGATTCACCGATGTCAGACATGTTGTTATGCAGGATGATGCGGCCTTTTTCATCAATGATAAACAGGTTGTTGGCATTTGAATAGTCAGGCATATTTTTGACCAGCGAACAGCTCGGGATGCTTGCGGCGGCCAATCCCTTTGTATTTGTGCTGTTTAAAGGAAGCTGTTTAATCAAATTGATATTGTAGCGGCAGTTGTCTGATGTGCCTTCTTTTGTCGAAATCAAATGATTGTTTTCCTCAAGCATCCAATACGAGCGGCTCGCTTTGTGTTGCGTGTACGCTGCGGCTGCTTCATGAAGAGAGTCTGTATTTAAGCGGTACAAGCCGGAATTGTTCATGTACCATTTTTTCATATAACTGACTAGCGTCATGTTAGACAGGTCGGTATCAAAGCTTTGCAGATAGTTGAGCTCTTGGTTCACTTGGTTATAGATTTGAAATTGGTCAGAGTGCAAAGGCTCGGACAGTGTGCGAAGGAGAGGCGGCGAACTCACATAGTGGGTTAAAGAGTGATCGACGGTTTTCAAGATATGCTCGATGCTTTGCTGGGTCTGTTGAAGTGTGTCGAGTTTTTCCTCCGAAACGTTGGAGATAGCCGTTTTCTGAGAGTGCTCGTACGAAAACAATCCGACCAGAATGACCGGAATGGTGCTGAGCAGACAGAAAAACGTGATCAGTTTGTAATAAAACTTGTATTGGCTTCTTTTCATAAAACCCCCCATTTCATAACATCCACTTCACCTTAATACAATTAATCCAAAGATTGATAGATATTGTCAATAATCATTTTCTAATATCGGTGTCTTTTTTTCAGGTGGAATGGCTGAACCCTTGATCATAAAGGGATAAGGCAGGATGTGATCATATGATTGTAGACGGACTTTTGCCTGCTGCGCTACAGTGAATGCAAGAACCCGTGAAAGGAGGCTTGGAAAAGATGAAAACAGCAGAAGCGCAAGCGCCGGCTGTTGATGCAGTCATTTTTAAAAAAGAAAAAAGAAAGCGCTTACTAAGCAAGCTGATCCAGCAGAAATATTTGTACTTGATGATTTTGCCGGGGTGTATTTATTTTTTGCTTTTTAAATATGTCCCGATGTGGGGAATTGTGATTGCGTTTCAGGATTATCAGCCGTTTCTCGGCATTTTGGGCAGTGAATGGGTCGGGCTGAAGCATTTTATCAGGCTGTTTACTGAACCTACATTTTTTCTCCTGTTAAAAAACACGCTCGTGTTATTTGCTTTGAACCTGGTCATATTTTTCCCGGTGCCGATTTTGCTGGCGCTTCTATTAAACGAAGTGCGGATCGCTCTCTTTAAAAAATTTGTTCAGACGCTGATTTATATCCCGCATTTTATGTCTTGGGTTATTGTTGTATCGCTTTCGTTTGTGCTTTTAACAGTAGACGGAGGTTTGATTAATGAACTGATTGTGTTTTTTGGCGGCGAAAAAATCAACTTTCTGCTGAACGAAGAATGGTTCCGGCCCCTGTATATACTGCAGGTCATCTGGAGGGAAGCGGGCTGGTCGACGATCATTTATCTGGCAGCCATTACAGCGGTTGACCCCCAGCTGTATGAAGCGGCGAAAATGGACGGAGCGGGACGGCTGCGGCAAATGTGGCATATTACGCTGCCCGCCATTAAAAGTGTTATTGTCGTTTTGCTGATTTTAAAAATCGGAGACACGCTGGAGCTTGGCTTCGAGCATGTGTATTTGCTGTTAAACGCGACAAACAGGGAAGTGGCGGAAATTTTTGATACGTACGTTTACACTGCAGGGCTGAAACAGGGCCAGTTCAGCTACAGTACAGCGGTCGGCGTATTTAAAGCGGCGGTCGGGCTGATTTTGGTCATGCTTGCGAATCGTTTGGCGAAGAAATTTGGCGAGGAAGGAATCTATTAAGAAAGGGATGGGATCAATGGATCAATCAATCGCTGTAAAATCGCCTCTTACGTACGCGGAGGCATTGGCAAAAACCATTATGAACACGTACACAGTGGAGGAGCTGCCGCCTGCAAACCGCTGGCACTACCATCAGGGTGTTTTCTTATGCGGTGTATTGCGGCTGTGGGAAGCAACCGGGCAAAAGCGGTATTTCGAGTATGCAAAGGCCTATGCAGATCTCTTAATTGATGATTATGGCAATCTATTATTCAGAAGAGATGAGCTGGACGCCATTCAAGCGGGTCTTATTCTTTTTCCATTATACGAGCATACGAAGGATGAACGGTATGTAAACGCGGCAAAAAGGCTGCGCGGTTTATATGGAACGCTGAACCGGACGTCTGAACAGGGGTTTTGGCATAAGGACGGCTATCCTTATCAAATGTGGCTTGACGGCTTATACATGGGCGGGCCGTTCGCACTGAAATATGCGAATCTGAAGCAGGAGCCGGAACTGTTTGATCAGGTCGTGCTGCAGGAGTCGCTGATGAGAAAGCATACGAAGGATTCAAAAACCGGACTCTTTTATCACGCTTGGGATGAAGCGAAAAAAATGCCTTGGGCCAATGAAGAGACAGGCTGTTCTCCGGAATTCTGGGCGCGTTCCATCGGGTGGTACGTCATGTCTCTTGCTGACATGATTGAAGAGCTGCCGAAGAAGCATCCAAACCGTCACGTGTGGAAAAAAACGCTGCAGGACATGATTGAAAGCATCTGCCGCTATCAAGACAAGGAGACGGGGTTATGGTACCAGATCGTTGATAAGGGCGACAGGTCCGATAACTGGCTGGAAAGCTCAGGATCCTGTCTGTACATGTACGCAATCGCAAAAGGAATCAATAAAGGACATCTAGACAGAGCTTACGAAACAACACTGTTAAAAGCGTATCAAGGCTTGATTCAGCATAAAACCGAAACGGCAGAAGACGGTGCGTTTCTCGTCAAAGATATATGTGTCGGAACGTCAGCCGGTTTCTATGACTATTATGTCAGCCGCGAAAGAAGCACAAACGATCTGCACGGGGCCGGTGCGTTTATTTTGGCTATGACAGAGCTGGAGACTCTTTTTAGGTCAGCAGAGAAATGATGACAGGTATACGTACGGCTTTGTGTGTGATTGTCTCAGTCCTCTTTTTGGCATCATGCTCAAGCAGGCCGGACGGAATGCATGTCATCCTCTTTTCTGATATGCGGGCAGGCGTACAGGAAAAAATAAAAGAGGCCGCAAAGCAGAAGGCCGGGAAGGTGGATATCTTTCCAGCCTATCCGGAAAAACTGCTGACTGAAATCACCGCTCATGAGGGAGATGTCTTCATCGTGCCTGAAGACATGTTTCAAGCTTACGATGATCCGGAAAATTTTCAGCCGTTAGACGAATTGCCATTGGACAAAACATCTCCTTATACAGCTGTTGATCAAAAAACGGGAGAAAAAACAGTCTATGCCGTTCAGATTGAAAAAGGGGGAAAACAGCTGAACGGCTATTCTTTTCGATTGAATCGCAATATGGCGGCGTTTATCCCTGTGTACGCTACAAAAACAGAGGAAGCGCTGCAGCTGATTTCTCAACTAACTGAAGTCCGATAGAGGTGAGGACCATTGAAAAACATCGTCATTTGCGGATTGAGCAGCAGAGCTCTCAGTATGTTTATCAAACCGCTGATGGAGCGGTTTTCAGCACATTATCAGATTACGGGATTGCTGGATGCCGATCCAAAACGTTTTGCCGTTTGCAAAAAGAAGTTTCCCGAGCTTTCCCGCGTGCCGGAGTTTAACGAAGACGCTTTTGATGAAATGATGCGCGTTTCAAAGCCTGATATCGTCATTGTGACAGGCAGGGATGACACACATGTCACATATATCTTAAGAAGCCTTCAGTGGGATACGGATGTGATTACAGAAAAACCAATGGTGACGACGGTGCAGGATGCGAATCGGGTGCTTGGGGCGGAGGCGAAAAGCAAAGGGAAAGTCATCGTCGCGTTTAACTACCGCTACAGCCCGTTTCATCGGAAAATTAAAGAAATGATTCTGGACGGAAAAATAGGCAGGGTAACCTCTGTTGATTTGAATTGGTATATTGATACGTATCACGGCGCCAGCTATTTTAAACGCTGGAACCGATCGAGGCCATTTTCAGGCGGTCTTTCTGTCCATAAATCAACACATCACTTTGACCTCGTCAATTGGTGGCTCGGGCAAAATCCGGCGGAGGTATTTGCTTATGGCGCACTGAATTACTATGGGCCGGACAGTGAGTGGAACCCGCTGCCGGAAGAAGACGGGCGTTTTTGCGGGACGTGCCGGGTTAAAGAAAAATGCCATTACTATTCAAGATGGCATCCCCGCTCCTCCACAGCTTCTGTAAAAGATGATCATCTCCAAGCGGGAGACCAGTCCAGCTTGTATACTGCATACAGGCCAGACGCGTGTATTTTTGACGAGGAGATTGACATCGAGGATACGTACGTGGCGGCGGTCAAATATGACGGCGGCGCGCTTTTAAGCTACTCGATCATATTCTCCGCCCCGTATGAAGGCTACCGGCTGACGATCAACGGCACAAAAGGGCGTATCGAATCAAATGAATTTCACGAGCCTTCCAGAATTCCGTTTGCTTTTCCTGAGCAGACAATTGAATACTATCCGCTCTTTGAATCAAAGCAGACCATACAAGTGGTCAAAAACGAGGGCGGACACGGCGGAGGCGATCCGCTTTTGCTTGAAGATCTTTTTTTAGGAAAAGATCCGCTGCGCCGCTATGACATTTTAGCCGGGGCTGAAGCAGGAGCCTACTCCATCGCGGTGGGTGAGGGGATGTGGCGCTCGGTTGCCGAAAAGAAGCCGATCGACATTAAGAGGCTTTTTCAGATGCAAAATGCATAATGCAGAAAAGGAGGGGCCGCCGTGGAGCATGATGGTTCAATGGGGCGGGTGCTGCGCTTTTGCGAGTGGGTCATGAGATTTGCGTATACAAACTTGCTTTGGCTGTTTTTTACGATGATCGGTCTCGGGGTGTTCGGCATCATGCCCGCGACCGCAGCTTTATTCGCTGTCATGCGGAAATGGATCCAGGGGCAGGACAACGTTCCTGTGCTGCAGACTTTTTGGCGGGAATACAAGGCTGAATTTCTCCGTTCTAATCTGATCGGCGCTGTACTGGCGGTTATCGGATTGATCATTTATATCGATTTGGCCTTTATTTATCCGAGTCATTTCCTTCTGCATGTCCTTCGCTTTGCCATTATGATATTTGGATTTTTGTTCATATCCATGCTTTTTTATGTATTTCCTTTGCTTGTCCATTTTGATTGGAAAAAACGTTTGTATGTGAAGTTTTCGCTCTTGCTCAGTGTGGCGTATTTGCAATATACGCTCGTCATGCTTGCGCTGACTGTCGCTCTCTTTTTCCTGCTTGCGTACCTGCCCGGCATTGTCCCTTTTTTCAGCGTCAGCCTGATCAGCTACTGCCATATGCGAATGGTTTATGCCGTGCTGCTGAAAGTGGAGCAGCAAGACGGCGGGCCGCAGAGGAAACACCAGACACGGGAAGCTTTTTATCCGGAGACGAGGTGATCCTGATTTCTCTATCATAATGCTGTTCCAAACGGAATAGATTGGTAGAGAAAGGAGAGCGGATAAGATGCTGAAGGTAGCGGTATTTGATGAAGAGCATGAAAAAGACCTACAGACGGAAATCAATTCATTTCTAAAAGGGATATCGGAGGAGCAGCTGATTGATATCAAATATACGGTTTCGGCGGCGTGCGATCCAGACGGCGAGCAGCTTTACTGTTTTTCCGCCCTTATTTTATATCGCAAATAAAAAGATCTTTCCGCGGGCGCGGAAAGATCTTTTTTGTTAATAAGCCTTTTTCACTCTTGGACTTCTCGGTTTATCGATTTTCTCCGCTTTTCTGATCTCTCTTCGTTCTTTTGAGAGTGATTTATAAAGAGCGGCAATCATCAGCAGGATGACGATAGAAAACGGCAGTGCTGCCAGAATCGCTGTGTTTTGCAAAGCGGCAAGCCCGCCGGAATATAGGAGCACAGCCGCCATGGCGGACTGAATGATGCCCCAGCTGAGTTTCACAGAGTTCGCCGGGTTTAATGAACCGTACGACGTCTGCATGCCCAGCACGAATGTCGCTGAATCAGCAGATGTGATAAAGAATACAGCGATCAGAACCAATGCAAGGATCGATGTTACCATTGTCAGCGGATAGTGATCAAGTGTTCCGAACAGCATCGTTTCAGTTGACATCTTTGCCACATTGAATGTGCCTTTCTGCTGAAGATCCATGGCTGATACGCCAAAAATAGAGAACCATAGAAATGCCAAAATACAAGGTGTCACCAAGACGCCGATTAAAAATTCGCGGATCGTCCGGCCTCTGGACACACGGGCGATGAAAATGCCGACAAATGGTGACCAGGAAATCCACCATGCCCAATAGAAAATTGTCCAGCCGTTAATCCATTCGCGTTTTTCAGGATCGTTCGGTGCCAGTCTGAAGCTCATTTGAACGATATTTTGAATATATTGTCCGATAGAATCTGTAAATGAGTTCATAATCAGCACAGTAGGCCCGACGACGAGCATAAACAGCATTAACAATCCGGCCAATGCCATGTTGATGTTGCTCAGATACTTAATGCCTTTTCCGAGGCCGCTCCACGCAGAAAGTAAAAAGAGCACTGTCACAATGGCAATTAAAATAAATTGAACGGCAAAGTTATTCGGAATGCCGAACAGGTAATTCAAACCGCCGTTAATTTGGGTTGCACCGAGACCAAGACTCGTCGACACTCCGACAACAGTGGCGAAAACAGCAATACAGTCAATCAATTTGCCGATCGGGCCGTTTACTTTATCGCCGAGAATCGGTGACAGCGTGCTGCTGATTAATCCGGGAGCGCCTTTACGGAATTGGAAATAGGCGATGCATAATGCCACGACGGCATAAATGGCCCAAGCATGCAGACCCCAGTGGAAAAACGTATAGCGGAGCGCATCTCTGAAGGCTTGGGCGGTTTCTGTTTCACCTGATGGAGAGCTAATTGCGTAATGGCTGATCGGTTCAGCCGCACCATAGAATACTAAGCCGATTCCCATGCCTGCGCTGAACAGCATGGCAAACCATGATAATAACCCGAATTCCGGTTTTTCATCGGGTTTTCCGAGTTTGATTTTTCCGATCGGGCTGAAAATCAAAAAGAGACAGAACCCGACAAACAAAGAGACAACTAAAAGATAATACCAACCAAATGAATTGGTGATAAATGCTTGTGCGGATTGAGACACGTTTTGCAGGCTGTCAGGAGAAATAACGCCCCACAATACAGCTGCAGCTGTGATAACAATCACAATCCAAAATACACTAGATATATGTTTCAAAATTTCTCACCCTCTAAATTTTTGTGTACGCCTATATCTTGCTCGTAGGCTTAGTATGGTCGTACGCTGGCAGATCATCCCTCTCTTAAAATTACCCCGCAATCAGGTGAAACAAAACAAGTCCCACCCTAACATGAATGCGGATAATGTTCAAATGTTCGGTTTATGGTAAGAGTTTAAAAAGTAATGGTTAAGAACGGGCGAATTGTCCGGCATTGAGCCCCGCGAGTCTGCCTGTTACAAGGGCGGACGTAATATTGTATCCGCCTGTATAGCCGTGGATATCCAAGATTTCGCCGCAAAAATACAGGCCCTCCATTTTTTTAGATGCCATCTTTTTCGGGTCAATTTCTTTTACAGATACCCCGCCACCCGTTACAAATGCCTTATCAAGAGACAGCGTGCCGTTTGCGAGAACGGTAAACTGCTTGCAGTCCTTTACAAATTGTCTGAAAGGGTCCTTCGGCAGCTCAGAATACGATACGTTCGGAGAGATGCCGTTTTTTTCGAGCAAGAATAGGAGATAGCGCTCCTGCATCCAAGGCTTCAGTACGTTTTTAATGGCTTTTTTCGGTGCTTCCTTCAGTTCTTTGTACATCTTTTGGAATAGCGTTTCTTCATTGATATCCGGATACAAGTCAATTCTGATCGGCACTTGAGGCTGTTTTTTCAGCTCTTTTACGACAAATTGGCTGCATCTGAGAATGGCAGGTCCCGAGAGGCCGAAATGGGTAAACAGCATGTCCATTTTATGTGTGATGATCGGTTTGCCTTTTTTATTTAACACACTGACGGCGACATCTCTTAGTGATAAGCCCTGAAGTGTTTTTTGCTTAATGAACGGTTCGGAAGATGTGACAGGAACCTCTGTCGGAAACAGCTCTGTTACAGTATGGCCTGCGGCTTCAGCCCATTCATAGCCGTCTCCCGTGCTTCCGGTATGAGGCACACTTTTACCGCCGACAGCGATAATGACTGCCTGGCTATGGATCATTTCGCCGTTATTCGTCACAATCCCTGCTGTCTGTCCATCTTCATATATGACAGATTTAATTTTCTCGTTCGTTCTGATCGTTACGCGGAGCTGTTTCAGCCTGTTTAACAGCGCGTCAACGACACTTTGGGCTTTGTCTGTTACAGGAAACATCCGGCCGTGATCTTCTTCCTTCAATTGAATGCCGAGATTTTCAAAAAACTTGATAATGTCTTCGTTATTAAATTCAGAAAACGCGCTGTATAAAAACCGCCCGTTGCCGGGGATGTGCTTAATAATTTCTTCCACAGGAAGGCGGTTCGTCACATTGCAGCGGCCGCCCCCGGAAATCGCGAGTTTTCGGCCTAATTTATTTCCTTTATCTATCAGCAAAACATCAGCGCCCTGTTCTCCTGCTGCAATTGCAGCCATCAAGCCTGAAGGGCCTCCGCCAATTACGATTACGTCATACTGTTTCATCTTTATCATCAACTTTCTTTTTCCATTTCGTATGCGAACACCCCGTCCGCAGTACTATTATAGCGAAAGAAAGCCTCTCCTTAAACGTCTTTTGCCGCGAACCTGAATCGTTCACAAGATTGCTTTTGTATTTATTACCGTCTAAATGCCCAGTTGTGGTAAAATAGAAAAGTTGAATCTTCGTAGAAAATGGTGATGAAGAAACATGTCAAGCAAACTGTTAAGAGGCACGTTTGTGTTAACGCTCGGTACATATATATCACGGATTCTGGGAATGGTCTATTTAATTCCTTTCAGCATTATGGTCGGAGCGACAGGCGGTGCATTATTTCAATACGGATACAACCAATATACTTTATTTTTGAATATTGCTACGATGGGCTTTCCTGCTGCCGTTTCTAAATTTGTTTCCAAATATAATTCCAAAGGGGATTATGAAACAAGCAGAAAAATGCTCAAGGCGGGCATGTCGATTATGCTTGTCACAGGAATGATTGCCTTCTTCATTCTGTATTTATCAGCGCCGATTTTTGCGGAAATATCGCTGGGAGGCAAGGATAATAACGGCCTGACAATTGACCATGTCGTTTATGTCATCCGCATGGTCAGCTTAGCGCTTTTGGTCGTGCCGATTATGAGCCTTGTCCGGGGATTCTTTCAAGGGCACCAAATGATGGGGCCGACAGCCGTTTCCCAAGTCGTTGAACAGATTGTCCGCATCATCTTTTTATTAAGTGCGACATTCTTAATTTTGAAGGTTTTCAACGGCGGCCTTGTAATCGCTGTCGGTTATGCGACCTTCGCAGCGCTGATCGGCGCCTTCGGAGGACTGATCGTGCTGTATATTTATTGGAACAAACGGAAGGGCAACCTATTGGCGATGATGCCGAATACGGGGCCGACAGCAAACTTAAGCTACAAGAAAATGTTCCTCGAGCTGTTCAGCTATGCCGCTCCGTACGTTTTTGTCGGACTAGCCATCCCTTTGTATAACTATATTGATACAAATACGTTTAACAAAGCAATGATTGAAGCCGGCAATCAAGCCATCAGCCAGGACATGATGGCGATTCTTACCCTGTATGTGCAGAAGCTCGTGATGATCCCGGTTTCCCTTGCAACTGCTTTCGGACTGACATTAATTCCAACGATTACTGAATCGTTTACAAGCGGAAACTATAAACTGCTGAATCAGCAGATTAACCAAACGATGCAGACGATCCTGTTTTTAATTATTCCGGCTGTTGTCGGGATCTCTGTATTGGCAGGGCCGACGTATACATTCTTTTACGGGTCAGAAAGCCTGCATCCTGAACTGGGGGCAGACATTCTGCTTTGGTATTCGCCAGTTGCGATTTTGTTCTCTTTGTTTACGGTCAACGCAGCCATTCTGCAAGGAATCAATAAACAAAAATTTGCGGTTGTCAGCCTTGTGATCGGCGTTGTGATCAAGCTTGTGCTGAATGTTCCGCTGATCAAGCTGATGCAGGCTGACGGTGCGATTTTAGCAACGGCGCTTGGATATATCGCTTCGCTTTTATACGGATTTATCATGATTAAGCGCCATGCAGGCTATTCGTATAAGATATTAGTCAAACGGACTGTTTTGATGCTTGTCTTGTCAGCCATTATGGGTATAGCCGTGAAAATCGTACAGTGGGTATTAAGCTTCTTTATTTCCTATCAGGATGGTCAGGTGCAAGCTGCGATCGTTGTGGTGATTGCGGCCGCTGTTGGCGGAGCTGTCTACCTGTATTGCGCCTACCGGTTAGGATTTTTGCAGAAAATATTAGGCCGCCGTTTGCCCGGTTTCTTAAAGAGAGGCAGACATGCCGGCTGATGAACAAGATATGAAGAAATAGAGGGCTCGCATGCTGCGGGCTTTCTTTTATAAAGGAGAGATTAGGAATGAGGCTTGATAAGCTGCTTGCCAACAGCGGATATGGTTCCAGAAAAGAAGTCAAAGCCGTTGTGAAGGCGGGGGCTGTCATGGTTGACGGCAAACCGGCCAAAGATGTAAAGACGCACGTTGATCCTGATACGCAGGAGGTAACCGTTTACGGAGAACCGATTGATTACCGGGAGTTCATTTATCTCATGATGAATAAGCCGCAGGGAGTGCTGTCGGCTACTGAGGACAGCCGTCAGCAAACAGTGGTTGATCTGCTGACGCCGGAAGAGATGAGATTTGAGCCGTTTCCGGCCGGCAGGCTTGATAAAGATACAGAGGGCTTTTTGCTGCTCACAAACGACGGCCAGCTTGCACATCGACTTTTGTCGCCTAAAAAGCATGTTCCAAAAACGTATGAAGTCCATTTAAAATCACAGATTTCGCCGGAAGATATCTCCGATTTGGAAGCGGGTGTCTACATAGAAGGCGGCTATAAAACAAAGCCGGCAAAAGCGGAAATCAAAGCAAACGACAACGGCAATACCGTGATATACCTGACGATTACAGAAGGAAAATACCATCAGGTCAAGCAGATGGCTAAGGCTGTCGGCAATGAAGTGATTTATCTGAAGCGGCTTTCGATGGGGCGTGTTTCCTTGGATCCTGCCCTGGCGCCGGGAGAATACCGTGAGCTTACAGATGAAGAACTTAAGTGGCTGAACGAGCCGCAAGCATGAAAAAACCCCGCATACCGAATGCGGGGTTTTATTTATAAGCACACAAAAACAAGGCTCAGAAGTTTCTTCGCCCCGTATCTATCAGGCCGCTCTCAGGCGGCCCTATGTAATTTTTCAAATTTATGAGGTAATCTTTACTTTCTTTCTCGTTGTCTCCCACTTGCCACGGCTTGGACTATGAACAAGATCATTGTATGCCAACACATTTAAGTCTCTTTGAATCGTTCTAGGTGTAATGCCGAATTCGTCAACCAGTTCCTGTGTTGTCACAAGACCTTTTTCTTGGATAAACATGTAAACTGATTTGATTCGAGTTAGCATACGGTTTGTTGAAGGTTTCAAAAAACCACTCCCTATCATAAGATCGGATGGACTTGACTAACCACAACTCACGACTATCAACTGCGTACGAAATAGCAACAAAGGCAGACATCTATTGTTTTAGATAATTCGCCCTCATTATACACGATATCGCAATGATGAATCTAGGGATAACTCCTATTAATTTTTTCCAATTTTAGTTGGGCAGCCATCCTTGTTGGATTACTATGTATTTCGGCTCAATATTATTATGGTTAAAGAAACTTTTTTTATTCTGTTTCGTAGTAAATTTTGGAGGTGAGTGAGATTTGACAGTATTACTTGAAGCTTCGATAGAGCAGGCCGGGTACACAAGCCGAAAAAAAGTGCTCACCGATGTGTTTTTGGAAGTCGGAAAAGGCGAGCTTGTCGGGTTAATCGGAGCTAACGGCGCCGGAAAAAGCACCGCAATCAAGGCGATACTCGGCCTCTCAGAAGACTTTAAAGGGCATATTGCCTGGAATGACTGTTCATTTGCATATATTCCGGAGCATCCGTCCTTTTACGAAGAACTGACGCTGTGGGAGCATTTGGACCTGATCAGCACGCTGCACGGTATTGAGGAGAGTGAATTTGCGCCTCGGGCCGAACGCCTGCTGCAGACGTTTTCGCTTGATCATGTTATGCATGAGCTGCCTGTCACTTTTTCAAAAGGCATGCAGCAAAAACTGATGCTTATACAGGCTTTTCTCTCTAAGCCGGATATGTATGTGATCGATGAACCATTTATCGGACTTGATCCGATATCGACGAAACGCTTTGTGGACATGCTTAAGGCTGAAAAAGAACGGGGAGCCGGCATCCTTATGTGCACACACGTACTCGATACGGCAGAAAAAATTTGCGATCGGTTTTACATGATTGAGAAAGGATCTTTATTTCTCCAAGGCACGTTAAAAGATATTCAGGAGCAGACTGGATCAGAGGAGCAGTCATTGCTTGACTGTTTTTATCAGGCAGTCCAAGGTGATTGGTTATGAACGGGCGATCGCTCTTTTTTCGAAGGCTGCTTGACTATTACAGGTATCAGTTTAAGGTATTGCATGCGGTCATTGACTGGACAGTCGCTCTCTACATTGTTTTGCCGGCGCTTGCTTTTGTCATCTATCAGTATTTTGATTTGATGAACGGAAGAGGCCTTATTTATGAGTGGTCTGAGGTGTTGGAATGGAGATGGCTGTACGCTGTATGCGTGCTGATCGTGTGTACAGGCTCGATCCATACGTTTTTATTGGAAGCGGACAAAGTGTTTTTGCTGCAAAAGAAAGAGATAATCTATCAGCTAAAACGGCATGCGCTGGTGTATTCTTTTTTGGTCACGCTGGCCAAATGGCTGCTGCTCTTTTTCATTGTCCTTCCCTTTATCAGTCATTCTGTTCATATCACATTGGCAGAAGGCACTGCTCTATTGTGTTACCTGTTTGGCCTTCATACATTCTTTTTATCCTTAAAGCAAGACAGGATCAGAAAGCCGCGCTCCATTTCGAGACGGATTGCCGAAATTCTTCTCAGAGCTGTTCTTTTCTCTGGTTCTGCTGTCCTGATCGTTTTCACTGAGTGGCGTTTGCTTACGCTCATTGGCATTTTGTTTTTGATTTTTGCATTCGTCCGCGGTTTGACCAAGGCAGCTTCGTTCTCGGCTTTTGAAGCAGAGGTGACTGAAGAGAAAAAAAGCAGGTTGGCGCTTGCCGGGCTTGTGATGATGATGAGCCAGGAGGCGGGAATCCCGAAAGTGAAAGACAGGATGAGAAGAAAACCGTTATTATACCGGAATTCAAGAAGGATATTTAAAAGTCGAACGGTCTGCACTGGCTATAAGGAATTGTTTTTTAAAGTCATGCTGAGGAATGGCGAGTATACGAGGCGGATGTACATGCTGTTGTCAGCAGTCATCATTCTAATCTTTATGACCCCGATTTGGCTGAAGCTGATTGCGCTGCTGGTGTATACAATCGTTTGCCGTTATATCCTTACGCTTATCTTTGACAAAGTGATGGATGCGCCTATTTTAATTGGAGCCGATAAGGAAAGTGATGAGTATTACCGGGCCAGAAAAAGCTGTATACACACGCTGCATTATGCGTTTGTCGCCTGCTGTTTTTTAGCGGCCGCTGTCTCTTTATGGTTTACATAAAAAAACCCAAACGGCTGGCGTTTGGGTTTTCTGTATGTGTTATAAAATAAACAGCTGGATGAAAAACAGAATGGCGAAAATAATGACGAGCGGATGAATCTCTCTCCATTTTCCCCGCGCTGCTTTTACGATCGGATATGAAATAAAGCCAAGTGCAATTCCTGTAGAAATGCTGGATGTCAAAGGCATGGCCAGAATGACGAGAAACGCTGGAAATGCCTCGTCCATCTCTTTCCAGTTCATATTGGAAACCGAGCCCATCATCAGGCTGCCGACAATAATCAAAGCAGGAGAGGTGATGGCGGCTATGCCGGACAAGGCGCTGACAAGCGGACTAAAAAACATTGAAACCGCAAACATCACCGCAACAGTCAAAGCCGTAAGCCCAGTTCTTCCCCCAGCTGCGACACCAGCGGAAGATTCGATAAATGCAGTCGTCGGACTTGTGCCGAAAACAGCTCCTACTGTCGTCGCCGTTGAATCGGCAAGCAGCGCTTTTCGCACGTTCGGAAGCTTGTTATTCTTCATTAGCCCGGCTTGCTCTGCAACACCGATCATCGTGCCGGTCGTATCAAATATCGTTACCAAAAGAAAAGAAAAGACAACAGCGTACAGGCCGTGGTGAACGACATCGCCAAAAGCGGAAAATGGATTTGAGATGATCAATCCTTCCGGCAAATGAGGAAGTGACATAAAACCCTTCGAAAAATGCAGCTGGCCGGTAAAAAAGGCGATCAAAGCGGTAGCTGCCATTCCGATAAATAAAGCGCCGCGTACATTCAGCACCATCAGAACCACACTGATCAAAAGGCCGATCAGCGTTAAAATAACACCAGGTGAATGCAGATTGCCGAGAGTAACCAGGTTTGACTCATCAGCCGCCACAATTCCCGCCTGCCGCAAACCGATAAAAGCAATAAACAGCCCGATCCCTGTTGTGATCCCGTATTTTAAATTGTTTGGAATCGCTTCTATAAGTTGTTTTCTTAAAGGCGTTAACGATAGAATAATGAAGAGAACCCCTGCTGTAAATACTGCGCTGAAAGCTGTTGCGTATGTGATGCCGCCATCGCTTGCGCTTACGACATGAAAGGCTAAATAAGCGTTCAAGCCCATGCCGGGCGCAATAGCAATCGGATAATTTGCTGCCAGGGCCATCCACAGCGTTCCGACAATGGAGGCAATAATCGTTGCGGTGAAAACCTGGTCGAAAGGAACTCCGGCGTTAGCCAGAATGACCGGATTAACCACGACGATATAGACCATTGTGAAAAAGGTCGTCAGCCCTGCTATGATTTCTTGCTTTATGGACGTTTGCTGCTCTTTTAGATGAAACATAGTATCCTCCAATTACGAACGTTTTAACAAAACACCATTAATATTATTCGTTTTATTTGGTTTTTGCAAGTCATTTCTTGCGGAAAGGGGATCGTTATGAACTGGGAAGTTGAAGTGATCAGAAAAAAAGAGGATTTAATTCGTGATACGCAGGAATTTTTGAAAATCAACAGTGTAATGGATGAAACAACCGCCGGACCCGGCAAACCATTTGGAGAAGGAGTAAACGCCAGCTTGACTTCATTGCTGGAGCTTGGAGAAAAAGAAGGCTTTACAACAAAAAATCTTGACGGCTTCGCAGGCCATATTGAATGGGGCGAGGGCGATGACATTGTCGGCGTACTTTGCCATGTTGACGTCGTGCCGCCAGGAGACGGCTGGACGAGTGATCCGTTTTCAGCTGATATCCGCAACGGACGGATTTATGCAAGGGGCGCCATTGATGACAAAGGTCCGACGATGGCGGCATTCTACGCGCTGAAAATCGTGAAAGACATGAATCTGCCGCTGTCCAAGCGTGTCAGAATCATTATCGGAACAGATGAAGAAAGCGATTGGAGATGCGTGGAGCATTATTTCAAGCATGAAGAAATGCCAACGCTGGGATTTGCGCCTGACGCCGATTTTCCGATTATTAACGCTGAAAAAGGGATCATTGATGCTTCTTTACTTATCCCGCACTGCTCAAACCAAGCCGATTCAGAGGCAGTGCTTGTATCGTTTCAGTCAGGCCTTCGCTTGAATATGGTGCCTGACGCTGCAGAAGCTGTCATTGAAGGGCCGAAAAAAGAAGAGATTCTTGCTTCATTTAAAAACATGCTTCGCACGACAGATCAAAAAGGGGAAGCTGAAATAAAGAACGGCCAGCTTATTTTGCGTATGTACGGGGTTTCCTGCCATGCGATGGAACCGAACAATGGAATCAATGCCGGCATTTTATTATGTGAATTTCTGCAGCAGGCTGAGCTTGACGATGCAGGACAGCGGTTTGTGCAAGTCGTGACAGACAAGTTCTCAAACGATACAAGAGGGAAGAAACTGAACATCGACTGCGAGGATGAAATCAGCGGCGAGCTGACATTAAATGTCGGAACACTGCGCTATACGGATGGGCAAGGAGGCGAGCTCGGGATCAATATCCGCTATCCTGTGACAGCAGAAAGCAATGTGATCCGCGATGCATTCGAGAGCGCGTCTGAATTTGAGCTTGGTGAATTCAAAGACAGCAAGCCGCATCATGTGTCAGCAGACCATCCGTTAGTCAAAACCCTGCAAAAGGTCTATGAAGGCCAGCTGGGCAAAAAAGCTGATTTAATCTCAATCGGCGGGGGGACTTATGCCAGATCTTTAAAAGCAGGTGTCGCGTTCGGCCCGCTCTTCCCCGGACGTCCTGACAGCGCACACCAAAAGGATGAATATATTGAAATCGATGACCTGCTTAGATCGACAGCGTTATATGCGCAGGCAATCTACGAACTTGCAAAATAAAAGGACCGGCTTCTTCTGAAGCCAGTCCTTTTTTTAAACAAATGACCATAAATCAGTTGATAAATACCGTTCTCCCGTATCGGCTGTCATGCAGACCACAACTTGGTCAGGAGAGAGGCGTTTTGCTGTTTCGATTGCCGCGAAGCAGGCAGCACCTGACGAAGGTCCGACAAGAATTCCTTCTTCAGCAGCGAGGCGTCTTGTCGTCGTATAGGCGTCTTCATCAGAGATTTTGATAATTTCATCATATACGTCTTGATTTAAAATCGGTGGAATGAAGCCTGGGCTCGTCCCTACAAGCTTATGCGCGCCGGGTTTTCCTCCGGATAATACAGGAGAACCCGCAGGCTCGACAACATGAACCGTGATATCCGGGAAAAGCTCTTTGAGTGCTTCACCTGTTCCGGTAATGGTTCCGCCCGTTCCGGAAGAGGCGACAAAAGCGCCGAGCGGTTTTCCGATTTCCTCTATTGCCCGGGCAATTTCAGGCGCCGTCGTTTTCCGGTGCGCGTCAGGATTAGCGGAGTTATCGAACTGCATTGGGATATAGCTGTTCGGAATTTGTTCGGCTAGCTCCTTCGCTTTTTTGATGCTGCCAGGCATTCTTTCCGCTCCGGGTGTTAATACAACCTCTGCGCCGTAAGCTTTAAGAAGGTTGATCCGTTCCTTCGTCATCGTATCAGGCATGACTAAGATCGCTTTATATCCGCGTGCCGCCGCATTCATGGCGAGCCCGATTCCAGTATTTCCGCTTGTTGGCTCTATAATAACTGAGCCCGGCTTGAGCAAACCGTTTTGTTCTGCTTCTATGATCATTTGATAAGCGGCTCTGTCTTTCACACTGCCGCTCGGATTGAAAAATTCAAGCTTTAAATAGACTTGTGCCGCGTTTTCCGGCTGAAGCCGATTCAATCTCACAAGCGGTGTATCTCCTATCAGATCAGCTGTATTTTCAACGATTTTCAACATTGTCATTCCTTTCTGAATAAAACAAGTGTCATATAATATCCTAACATAATAAACGTTTGTGCGAGAGTGTTTTCATACACTGTTCCTCTATCCGCACAGCCTCTTTATTGATAAAATAATAGCTGTTAAAGAAGGGAGTGTCAGACGGATGCCAGATACACGGCCTCATTATTTCATCGGCGTTCCCATTCCTGAGGGAATTGCGAATCCGATTTACCGGGCTGCGAAAAACGAGCCGGTTTTGACGTTTCAAAAATGGGTGCACCCGCTTGACTATCATATTACGTTAATTTTTCTCGGAGCGGCGGATGAGACACAAATCCAGCAGCTTGAGGGTTCGCTTGCTGCGATTGCTTCAGAAACCGATCCGTTTCCGATTGAGTTTGGCAAAATAGATGTATTCGGCGACCGCAGAAGGCCGCGTGTTTTACATCTGGAGCCAAAGAAAAACAGAACGCTTGAAATGTTGCGGGAACATACGAAACAGGCTGTTCTTCAAGCCGGCTTTCAAGTGGAAAAAAGACCGTATCACCCTCATATGACGCTGGCTAGAAAATGGACAGGCGAAGAAGGATTTCCGGCACATGTTCCGTTTGAAAGCGGCGAGGTTTCGATGATGGCTGAACGGTTTTCGCTCTTTCAAATACACTTGAATCAATCACCAAAGTACGAGGAAATATTTAAATTTCATTTATCTTAATTCATTGCGGAGTGGAGAAACAAACATGGCACAAATCATCAAAATTCATGATTATATATCGAGATATGAGCTTGATCCGTACCATTATATAAACCAGTTTGTAAGGCTGAAAAAAGAGCGCTGGCTTTCACTTTTAGAAGCAGCGGAGCGCCAGCATGAAGAAAGACAAGCCAGTGCCGAAGAGCCGGAACCGGTGCAGAAACGAAAAAAATTTTCATTGAAAAGAAGAAAAGAAGAGATAAAAGCCGATATACAAGAAGAGAGACACCAATGGTTTGAGGAAGAAGACGATATACATGTAAGGCTGCCGAAGAGCAGGATGGCGCTTGCTGCATTTTATAAAAGGCATTTATATGACTTTCAGCTCAAATGGGCAAGCTCAACTCTAGCAGAAATATCTCATCTCTCAAACCAGGTGAAGCAGGACCGCATTTTGCGTTATCTGACCCAGCAGCTGCCTGATTCTTATTTCATTATGTATAAGCCCGTGCTGCAAATTCAGCAGGCGGCGGTTGAATTAAGCATTGTGATTATTTCCCCGCTTGACATTTATTGCGTTTCTTTTTTAGAGGCGGAGGAAGACAGTGTGTACATAGGGTCTAAAAATCGTTTTTGGGAGAAGAAAACAGCCTCTCATACTGCATCGGTGTTAAATCCGGGGCTGAGCCTGTTTCGCACTGACTCCGTCGTGTCAAAGATCATAAAGGAAAAACAGGCTGATATTCCGGTTCGAAAATTGCTTCTGAGCAGAACGTCGTACATCGATTACCCCGAGCCGCCATTCGGCTTAGAAATAGCGGATAAGCGGGGCGCGGAGGAATGGATTGAGAGGCAGAAGAAAAACACGGCTCCGATTAAACATCATCAGGTAAAGGCTGCAAAGGCTCTATTGTCTTACTGCATGTCTGACTCCTATCGCAGACAAGAGTGGCTGGAGTAAAAGAGAACGATTTGAGCGGTTTTCTCATAACATAAGCAGGTGAGAAAGATGAGCCATTGGTTTTTTATTATTAATCCGACAGCGGGACATCGAAACGGCCTGCGTGTTTGGAAGTCTATTCAAAAGGAATTAATCAAACGGAAAATTGAGCACCGCTCATTTTTAACTGAACATCCCGGGCACGCCGAAGTGCTCGCCAGACAGATTTCAACGATACAGGAATATAAGCTGAAGCGCCTGATTGTCATTGGCGGAGACGGAACGATGCATGAGGTTGTCAACGGGCTGAAAGATGTTGACGATATAGAACTGAGCTTTGTGCCGGCGGGCGCGTATAATGATTTTGCGCGAGGATTCTCTATTAAAAAAATCGATCTGATGCAGGAAATCAAAAAGCTGAAGCGTCCGTTAACCCGAACCTTCCATTTAGGAAGCGTAAATTTCCTTCAAGATAAATCACACGTTCTTTATTTTATGAATCATATCGGAATTGGTTTTGACGCATATGTCAATAAAAAGGCGATGGAATTTCCTTTGAGACGGGTTTTTCTTTTTCTCCGCCTTCGATTTCTTGTGTATCCGCTTTCCCATTTGCACGCCTCGGCGACCTTTAAGCCGTTTTCGTTAGCCTGTACAACGGAAGGTGAGACGCACGAATTTCATGATGTCTGGTTTGCGATTGTATCCAACCACCCATTTTACGGGGGCGGCATGAAGGCGGCGCCGCTTGCAAATCCGCGCGAGAAGGCATTTGATATCGTGATCGTTGAAAACCAGCCGTTTTTCAAAAAATATTGGCTTTTATGTCTGATGGCATTTGGAAAGCATACAAAGATGGACGGCGTTACGATGTTTAAAACAAAGGACATTACGTTTTACACGAAGGACAAAATTCCGTTCCATGCTGACGGAGAAATCATGGGCACCACCCCGTTTCGTCTGGCATCGAGTCCTTCGCCCCTAAGGATCAAAACATAAACGTGTTTGGAGGAGAGTGCTTCCGATGGTCAGCATCCGCCGAAGCTTCGAAGCGTATGTCGATGATATGAATGTCATTACCGTTTTAATTCCTGCTGAACAAAAAGAAATCATGACACCGCCGTTTCGGCTTGAGACAGATACAACCGATTTTCCTCTGGCTGTCAGGGAGGAATACCGCCTTGAAGGAAAATACAAATACGTCTGCGTATCCGATCATCCGGTGACATTCGGAAAAATACATGCCGTCAGAGCGTCCAGCGGCGACAAAACGGATCTCCAAATTGGCGCGGTCATCCGGACGGATGCGTTTGATGATGCATTTTATTATGACGGAGAGCTGGGGGCTGTTTATACTGCGGATTATACTGAATTTAAAGTATGGGCGCCTGCCGCATCCTCAGCTGCTGTCAAGCTTTCACATCCGAATAAAAGCGGGCGCACATTCCAAATGATTCGGATGGAAAAAGGCGTCTACACCGTTACTGTCACCGGCGATCTCCACGGGTATGAGTATGTGTTCTGTATCTGCAACAATTCAGAGTGGACGGAAACCGTTGACCCGTATGCAAAAGCAGTGACGCTAAATGGAGAGAAGGGCGTCGTCCTGCGCCCGGATCAAATGAAATGGGCTGACTCAGTCAAACCATTCTCAAACCCTGTGGATGCCGTCATCTATGAGATGCACATCCGCGACTTCTCCATCCATAAAAACAGCGGCATGAAAAACAAAGGAAAATACTTAGCGCTGACGGAAACCGATACGCAAACCACAAATGGCTGTTCTTCCGGACTGGCGTATGTAAAAGAGCTTGGTGTTACGCATGTAGAGCTTCTGCCGGTGAATGATTTTGCCGGAGTTGATGAAGAGAAGCCGCTTGATGCTTATAATTGGGGATATAACCCGCTTCATTTTTTTGCCCCGGAGGGAAGCTATGCCTCAAACCCTCATGATCCTCAAACAAGAAAAACAGAGTTAAAACAAATGATCAAAACCCTTCATCAGCATGGCCTGCGAGTCATTCTGGATGTCGTTTTTAACCACGTGTATGAGAGGGAGAGTTCCCCCTTTGAAAAGACAGTGCCCGGTTATTTTTTTCGGCATGACGAATTTGGGATGCCGTCAAACGGCACCGGCGTTGGCAATGACATCGCGTCAGAAAGGCGGATGGCGAGAAAGTTCATTGCGGATTGCGTCATCTACTGGCTTGAGGAATACGATGCGGACGGCTTTCGCTTTGACCTGCTCGGCATTTTAGATATTGATACCGTGCTTTATATCAAAGAAAAAGCAGCTGCGGTAAAGCCCGGAATCCTGCTTTTTGGGGAAGGATGGGATTTGGCTACACCGCTGCCGCATGAACAGAAAGCCACCTTGCCGAACGCTTCAAAAATGCCGGGCATCGGCTTTTTTAATGATACGTTTCGTGACGCTGTGAAAGGGAACACCTTTCACCTCACGGCTGCCGGCTTTGCGCTCGGAAACGGTGAAGCATCTGAAACCGTTATGCATGGGATTGCCGGGTCTTCCGGATGGAAGGCATTAGCACCGGTTGTTCCTGAACCCAGCCAGTCTATCAATTATGTCGAGTCACACGACAATCACACCTTTTGGGATAAAATGAGCGTTGCGCTTTCTCAAGAAACTGACAGCCGAAAGAGAAGCAGGCAAAGGCTGGCTGCCTCGATTATCTTGCTTGCCCAGGGGGTGCCGTTTATTCACAGCGGACAGGAATTTTTCCGGACGAAGCACGGAGTGGAAAACAGCTATCAATCCAGTGACAGCACCAACCAGCTGGATTGGGATCGGCGTGAAACGTTCAAAGAAGATGTTGACTATATCCGCAGGCTGATCTCGCTGAGAAAAACGCATCCGGCATTCCGTCTCAGATCGGCTGCAGACATCCAGCGCCATCTCGAATGTTTGACGCTAAAAAAGCACCTCATCGCATACAGGCTTTATGATCTCGGTGCGGTTGACGAATGGGAAGACATTATCGTCATCCATCACGCGAGTCCGGACTCCATGGAATGGAAGTTGCCAAACGACAAAACGTACCGGCTTTTAAGTGATACATCAGGTTTTCAGCATGACCCGAAAGAAATCAAGAAAGCGGTTGCGGTAAACGGCATCGGAACGGTTATCTTATATTTAGCATCAGATCTTAAGAGTTTTGCTTGACGAAGTTTGTGCTATAGCGCTAAAATTTAAAGGACGGCTATTGATTAGCATATGAGACTCTCAATAGCTGTCTTTTTTATTTTCATACGATTCGTACGAAAAAGGCACTCGCTGGATAGACTAGAGACGATTAGCCTTTATTCTAAAATATTTTAAGAAATGATGGGTTGAACATTGATATGAACTGGTTGGGACAATTACTAGGTAGCGATTGGGAGATCTTCCCCGCCGGAGGAGCTACAGGAGATGCATATTATGCGAAACATAACGGGCAGCAGCTTTTTTTAAAACGTAATAGCTCACCTTTTTTAGCTGTTTTATCCGCCGAAGGCATTGTTCCGAAGCTGGTTTGGACAAAACGGATGGAAAATGGAGACGTCATTACGGCTCAGCACTGGATGACCGGCAGAGAGCTGAAGCCTAAAGATATGAGCGGACGGCCCGTAGCTGAATTGCTTCGTAAAATACACACATCAAAAGCCTTGCTGGACATGCTGAAAAGACTTGGAAAAGAACCGCTGAACCCGGGGGCTCTTCTGTCTCAGCTGAAGCAGGCTGTATTTGCTGTGCAGCAATCTTCGCCGCTGATTCAAGAAGGAATCAAGTATTTAGAAGAACATCTGCATGAAGTGCATTTCGGTGAGAAAGTCGTTTGCCATTGTGATGTCAATCATAATAACTGGCTATTGTCTGAAGACAACCAGCTGTATTTAATTGACTGGGACGGCGCCATGATCGCTGATCCGGCGATGGATCTCGGGCCTTTGCTGTACCACTACGTCGAAAAGCCAGCTTGGGAGAGCTGGCTGAGCATGTACGGCATTGAGTTAACGGAAGGCCTGCGGTTACGAATGGCTTGGTATGTGTTATCTGAAACAATCACTTTCATTGCGTGGCATAAAGCAAAAGGCAATGATAAGGAATTCCATGATGCAATGGAAGAACTGCATATTCTCATGAAACGTATCGTTGAATAATCAGGAATACGAATCCATTTGCTCTACCCATTGAGACAGGCTGTTCTGATGCTCTTGTATGTGTGAGTCGATGGATTTGGATGATATTCCTGATTGGCTGTAACGGTAAACATCTTCCAGCACGTTTTTGAAGTTTGAATCAAGCTCGGTGTTTGCCATCAGCGATTTAATCACACGCTCAAGCTGCTCGTACTCTGCGACGGTTCCGCAGCAGTCCAATTGATGGTCAGTCAATATATCCTTCAATAAATGAACTTGATGCTCATAATGTAAGCCCATAACGGTACACATCCCTTCAGTATCCTACGGGTTAAATTGTTCAAAACAGAGCGTTTTTATACATGTGAAAGGAGTGTTCCGGCAGACAGGAACCTCTTTTTTTATATGCTCAGCCTTAGCAGGCACACTGGAAAAACGAGCTTGCGGGTCTTTTTAATTCATGGTATGTTGTTAGTCGAAATAATAGATAGAGGTGTCAATCATATGAGAATGCGCCACAAGCCTTGGGCTGATGACTTTTTGGCTGAAAACGCAGATATTGCCATCAGCAATCCTGCTGATTATAAAGGAAAATGGAACACAGTGTTTGGCAATGACAATCCGATCCATATCGAGGTTGGGACAGGGAAAGGGCAATTTATTTCTGGAATGGCCAAACAAAATCCAGACATCAATTATATTGGGATTGAGTTATTTAAAAGCGTCATCGTGACAGCCGTTCAAAAAGTAAAAGACAGTGAAGCGCCGAATGTAAAGCTTCTGAATATAGATGCGGACACGCTGACAGATGTGTTTGAGCCGGGTGAAGTCAAACGGGTCTACTTGAACTTTTCTGATCCTTGGCCGAAGAAACGCCACGAAAAACGCCGTCTGACGTATTCCCACTTCCTCAAAAAATATGAAGAAGTGATGGGAAAAGGCGGAGCGATTCATTTTAAAACGGACAACCGCGGCTTGTTTGAGTACTCTTTGAAGAGCTTCTCCGAGTACGGCCTGCTGCTGACATACGTCAGTCTCGATTTGCATAACAGCAACCTGGAAGGCAATGTTATGACAGAATATGAAGAAAAATTCTCAGCACTCGGCCAGCCGATCTATCGGGCTGAGGTTGAATGGAGAACGTAAAACAGACTCTGACAGGAGTCTGTTTTTTTTATGGGCCGTTTGCTACCATGATGACAGGGGGGATGAAAATGGAAACAATGAAAATCGGAAACATGACGTTAACCTGGCTTGACGGAGGCGTGACACATATGGACGGAGGTGCCATGTTCGGCGTCGTTCCAAAGCCGCTTTGGTCTAAAAAATATCCAGTCAATGAAAAAAACCAGATTGAACTAAGGACAGACCCTATCCTCATTCAAAAGGGCGGGCTGAAGATCATCGTCGACGCCGGAATTGGGTCCGGCAAGCTGACTGATAAACAAAAACGAAACTATGGCGTGACACAAGAATCGAATGTGAAAACATCATTAGCGGCACTTGGATTAACGGTTGCTGATATAGACGTGATTGCTATGACACACCTTCATTTCGACCATGCATGCGGTTTAACGGAATATGAAGGTGAACAACTCATCTCTGTCTTTCCGAATGCAGTGATTTATGCATCAGCTGTTGAATGGAATGAAATGCGCCATCCGAATATCAGATCGAAAAATACGTACTGGAAAGAAAACTGGGAGGCAGTTGCCGGCCAAGTCAAAACCTTTGAAGACACCTTAACGATCACAGAGGGAATTACGATGCATCACACCGGAGGCCATAGTGATGGCCACAGTGTTCTTATATGCGAAGATGCGGGTGAAACCGTCGTACATATGGCAGATCTGATGCCAACACACGCCCACCGCAATCCGCTATGGGTGCTGGCTTACGATGATTATCCAATGACCTCTATACCGCAAAAGCAGAAATGGCAGGCATTCGCAGCGGAAAAAGACGCATGGTTTATTTTTTATCATGATGCCGAATATCGCGCGCTTAAATGGGATGAGGATGGAAGCATCAAAGATTCAGTAAAGCGAATCAAGCAATAGCATATTTTTATGTTTACCCTGCATGATTTCCGGCTAATAATGCAAACCTAGTACTAATTATGCTCAGAAAGGAAGAGGCAGGGTGAAACAATTTACAGTAACAAACGAAGGAGACATTCAAACAACATTAAGAGGCCTTGAAGTACTCTCTGTTCCTTTTTTGAACAAAGGTGTTGCTTTTACTGAGGAAGAAAGAAAAGAACTTGGCTTAAAAGGCTTTCTGCCGCCAAAGGTATTAACGATTGAAGAGCAGGCGAAAAGAGCGTACGAACAGTTTTCCGCACAGCCTGACGATTTGAGCAAAAATGTCTATTTAACAGCACTGCATGATCGGAATGAAACGCTGTTTTACCGCCTGTTAAATGATCATTTAGGGGAAATGCTCCCGATTGTCTACACACCAACGGTTGGAACGGCTATCCAAAGATACAGCCATGAATACAGAAAGCCAAGAGGACTCTATCTGTCAATCGATGATCCGGACGGTATGAGAGAAGCATTTAAACAGTATAAAGATCAAAGTGATACGATCGATTTAATTGTTGCAACTGATGCGGAAGGAATTTTAGGAATCGGTGACTGGGGTGTCGGAGGAATCGCAATTTCTATCGGCAAGCTAGCGGTTTATACAGCGGCTGCGGGCATTGATCCGAGCAGAGTGCTGGCTGTTGTTTTAGATGCGGGGACAAACCAGGAGAGCCTCCTGAACGACCCGCTTTATGTCGGCAACCAGCATTCCAGAGTGCGCGGGGAACGCTATGACCAATTTATTGACGATTATGTTGCGCTGGCAAGAGAAACATTTCCAAATGCACTGCTGCATTGGGAGGATTTTGGAGCGAAAAACGCGCGCAGCATTTTGAAACGTTATAAAGAAAAAGTGTGTACGTTTAATGATGATATCCAAGGTACAGGCGCTGTTTCACTGGCGGCAGTTTTATCCTGTGCAAAAGCGTCTAAAGTGCCACTGAGGGATCACAGAGTTGTGATATTTGGAGCGGGGACGGCAGGAATCGGAATTGCTGAACAGCTGCGGGAAGCATTGGTGCGCGAAGGACTGAGCGAGGAAGAATCATTCCAGCGCTTCTGGTGCATAGACCGAAACGGATTGTTGACAGATGATATGGATCAGCTTCTCGATTTCCAAAAGCCTTATGCCCGACCAGCTGATGAGGTGAAGGATTATCAGCGGAACGGAGAAGGCGGAGGCATTGACCTCGCTGAGGTAGTCCGCCAGGCGAAACCGACGATTCTGATCGGTACGTCTACGGTTTCCGGCGCTTTTACTGAAGAAATTGTAAAAGAAATGGCGTCACACGTAAAACGACCGGCGATTTTACCGATGTCAAATCCGACAACTCTTTCTGAAGCAAAACCGCAGGATTTAATCGAATGGACGGAAGGCCGCGCACTGATTACAACAGGAAGCCCATTCCCTCCAGTAGAATATAACGGCGTGACATACCATATCGGCCAAGCGAACAACGCGCTTGTCTTCCCGGGTCTCGGTCTTGGAACGATTGTCACCAAATCAAAATTAATTACTGACGGCATGTTTGAAGCATGTGCCCGGGCGATTGCAAGTATGGTCAATGTCGGGGTGCCTGGCGCGCCGATGCTTCCGAAAGTAGAGGATTTGCGGACTGTATCGGCAACCGTCGCAGTTGAAGTCGCTAAAACCGCAATTAAGGAAGGCGTTGCGACGGAAGAGCCTGAGGACATCATACAGGCTGTGCAGGACGCGATGTGGTATCCGGTATATAAACCGATTCGCGCGATATAATAAAAAAGAGCCGCTGCATGCAGCGGCTTTTATTTTACGCTTGTCCGGTGTTAAGAGGCGATTGTATCAATGACATCTACAATTTCCCCCGTTTTCGCATCCACCATGACTTCATACTGCTCTAATTCTCCGAAAGATGATCGTGTAATGCCGGTTTTGTACACCTGTACCGTTTCTCCGTTCACATTGTAAGGCTCGGGCTGCGTGTAAATCCATGATCCGTCAATCGGCCCCCGCTGTTTAAAAGCGGATTTTACGATTCGAAGCGCTTTTTCTGAAGAAATATAAGGCTTCATCACATATTGTTTCACAACGACTGCCGTACAAATGCCAAGTCCTGCTCCTAAAAGAAGATGACGCAATTTCAAAATAAAGCACCTCCTGGTTGATCGTACTTTTCATTATACAGAAACCGCCAAATCCTGTTAAGCAATACGCGGCTGTTCGAGCAGATTCGTCCAGGATGCTTGGAAAACTTGATTTTTTCTAATAAAATAAAAGGACTACATAGAAATGAGGGGAAAACATGAATCAAGAAACGAAAGCGCTTTTCCAAACACTGACGCAGCTTCCCGGCGCGCCGGGCAATGAGCATCAGGTTCGTGCTTTTATGAAGCAGGAGCTTGCCAAATATGCCGATGACATCGTTCAGGACAGACTGGGAAGTGTTTTCGGAGTCAGAAAAGGCGAAGCGGGCGCACCGAGAATCATGGTAGCCGGACATATGGATGAAGTCGGCTTCATGGTTACTTCTATTACAGATAACGGGCTGCTCAGATTCCAGACGCTCGGGGGCTGGTGGAGCCAGGTGCTGCTTGCACAGCGAGTTGAAATTCAAACAGATAACGGGCCGGTTCCGGGTGTGATTTCAAGCATACCGCCGCATCTGCTGACAGATGCTCAGCGAAACCGCCCGATGGATATCAAAAACATGATGATCGATATTGGAGCGGATGATAGGGAAGACGCCATCAAAATTGGCATAAAACCGGGACAGCAGATCGTGCCTGTCTGTCCGTTTACGACGATGGCGAATGAAAAGAAAATTTTATCAAAAGCGTGGGATAACCGGTACGGATGCGGCTTGAGCATTGAACTGCTAAAGGAATTGCACGGAAAAGAACTTCCGAACACGCTCTATGCTGGTGCAACGGTTCAGGAAGAAGTAGGACTGAGGGGCGCACAGACGGCTTCCCATATGATTAAACCAGACTTGTTTTTCGCCCTTGACGCAAGCCCGGCAAACGATATGAGCGGTGACAAAAACGAATTTGGCCAGCTTGGTAAAGGTTTTTTGCTTCGCATCCTTGACAGAACGACAGTCATGCACCGCGGAATGAGAGAATTTGTTCTTGATATGGCGGAAACGCATGATATTCCATATCAATATTTTGTATCCGGCGGGGGAACAGATGCAGGCAGAGTTCATATTTCGAACAGCGGCGTTCCGTCAGCGGTTATCGGAATTTGTTCCCGCTACATTCATACGAACGCTTCTATCATTCATATTGATGATTATGCTGCTGCTAAAGAAATGCTTATTAAACTTGTGACAGCCTGCGATAAACAGACGGTTGATGCGATTAAAGAAAATATGTAGGATTACACAAAAGCTTGTTGAACGAGGCAGTTACCTCGGATCGACAAGCTTTTTTCTTATTCTGTTTCAAAGACATAGGAAAGGGCCTTAATGGCTTGGTTCACGGTTTCAACCGTTATATTTGCTTTGTTGGAAAGCTCTTTTAAAGGATGGTGGAGCGATTCCGGCCGGATGATAATCAGGGGTTTTCCTTTTGCGATCGCATATGATGCATCCATTGCCGTGTTCCACTGTTTGTATTTTTCGCCAAACAGGGCAATCACAAAGTCTGCTTTATTCATCAGGACGGCGGTTCTGAAGTTGTTCATGTCAGAGGCTTTGTCGTCCTTCAAAACGGCATTTGGCTGAACGCCCATAATTTCTTCTCCGATATTGTCTGAGCGGTCATGATTCTCCATCGGGCCGACAAACGTAATAGGCAGCTTCAGTGATTTTGTTTTCTCTTTGATTTCCTCGCGCCAATTGCTGTGGATTTCTCCTGCTAAATAGACGATAAACTCCATACTGAATCCCTCCTTATGTATGTCCATCTGTAAATTTTACCCTCATGTACAAGATGTTAAACGAAACGAGCTTGATAATGCAAATAAAATATGATAATGATAATGGGAAAGCCAATCTTACATATTCATTCGTTGCAAATAAGTGGTTTTGCCGCAAGCAGTTTGGTATGATCCAAATGGACGAGTATCGATAAAACAACATGTAAGAACATAAAACAACTGGAGGGATATGAAATGAAAAAAATTGAATCAACTCAAGAGCTGGAAAAAGCGGTAAAGGATGATTGGGCGGTATTTATGTTTTCAGCCGACTGGTGCCCTGATTGCCGTTTTGTAGAGCCTTTTCTGCCTGAACTGGAAGCGAACTTCCCTGAATTCACTTACTACTATGTAGACCGCGACAAATTCATTGATACGTGTGCAGAGTGGGAAATTTACGGGATCCCAAGCTTTGTCGTGTTTAATGAAGGAAAAGAAGTGAATCGTTTTGTGAGCAAAGACCGCAAAACAAAAGAAGAAATTGAACAGTTTTTAACTGACTCTCTCGCTAAAGCGTAAAGGAGGACATCTGGTTTGAAAATGACCTCAAGGAAGCTGTCAGATTTACTGATGCAGCGCCTTCAGCACGAGAATCGCTCCTTTCTGTTTGACAGAGAAAAAGACACCCTCCGTGTTGAGGATCAAACGACCAAAAAAGGAATTACGCTCGACCTGCCGCCGATTATTGCAAAATGGGAACTGAAAAAAGACGAAGCCATTGATGAGATTGTGTACTATGTCTCCGAAGCGATGACGGCAATGGAAGGGAAGGCTCAGGAAATGACCGGCAAGGAAAGCCGCATTTACCCGGTTATCCGCTCGACTTCTTTCCCGGACAAGTCCAGCGAAGATATTCCGCTCATCTATGACAATCATACCGCAGAGACAAGAATTTATTACGCGCTCGATCTCGGGAAAACCTACCGTTTAATTGATCAGCGCATGCTTGAGAAAGAAAACTGGACAAAAGAGCGAATCAGAGAGACGGCCGCATTTAATCTCCGTTCCCTGCCGACGGTTGTCAAAGAGGATACGGTTGCCGGCAATTTCTTTTATTTCTTCAGAGCAAACGACGGTTACGACGCCAGCCGGATTCTGAACGAAGCGGTTTTAAATGAGTACAAGCAACGTGCAGAAGGTGAACTGGCGATCTCTGTACCGCATCAGGACGTTCTGATTCTTGCTGACATCCGGAATGAATCGGGGTATGATATTCTAGGACAAATGTCGATGAGCTTCTTTGCAGGCGGCACCGTTCCGATTACCGCCCTTTCATTTTTGTACAATGAAGGAAAGCTGGAACCGGTGTTTATCCTGGCGAAAAGCCGTCCGAAAAAGGATTAGAAAGGATTTTTACTTATGAACGCTTTTTATAATAAAGAAGGTGTGGGAGATACGCTCCTAATCTCTCTTCAAGATGTGACACGCGAACAAATAGGCTATGAAAAGCACGGCGACGTCGTCAAAATCTTCAATAACGAAACAAAGGAAACAACGGGCTTCAACATTTTCAATGCGTCTTCTTACTTGACCATTGATGAAAACGGCCCTGTTGCGCTCTCAGAAACATTCGTGCAAGATGTGAATGAGATTCTAAACAGAAACGGCGTTGAAGAAACATTAGTCGTTGATTTATCTCCGAAGTTTGTTGTCGGATATGTGGAATCAAAAGAAAAACATCCGAATGCGGATAAATTAAGCGTATGTAAAGTCAATGTAGGAGAAGAAACGCTTCAGATCGTCTGCGGCGCGCCTAACGTTGATCAAGGCCAAAAAGTTGTCGTTGCCAAAGTCGGTGCCGTGATGCCGAGCGGACTTGTCATTAAGGATGCAGAGCTTCGCGGCGTTCCGTCAAGCGGAATGATCTGCTCAGCGAAAGAGCTCGCTTTGCCGGATGCCCCTGCTGAAAAAGGAATCCTCGTGTTAGAAGGAGATCATGAGGCGGGAGACGCATTTCAGTTCTAGACTCCCATAAATCCGCCCAAAAAAACGAATCATGTGAAAAGCCGCTAAGCCCTTGTTTAGCGGCTTTGTTTTTGCTGAAAGCTTAATCTTTTCTGGGCCGACCAGCAGTGGTATACTAAAAACCGTCCCAGAAAACTATAAGGGAGTTAGAGATAAATTATGAGTTGGCTTCATAAATTTTTTGATTTGTTTTTAGGCGAGAGCGAAGAGGATGCTGAACGGGGGACAAAACCCGCTCAAATTCCGCAGCAACAAGAAGTACATCAACATCACCCTGAAGGACAACTAAAAAGGTTGGAAGATCCTAAAATATATTATGAATATCCAAAAGGCAAGTTCCGTTTTCCAATCGTGCCTGACGGATACAAAAATCAAGACCTGAGAAGGCGCCGCGCACCATCGGACGAACCGAAATCCGCGCCTCGTCCAAGCGCCGCACCATACAGAGAACGTCCCAAAGATGAAAAAGAGCAGCATACATACCAAACATCAGAGCCGGCGAAGAAACCGTTTAAACCGACAAATATCCCTTCGCCTATATATGGATTCAATCAAAAACCATCCGTCAAAAAGGATGTGCCAAAACAGCCTTCTGAAACATTGAAGGCACCGGACAAATCTGAAAAAGAGAAGGTAACACTGCTGTCAGAAGAAATCGAACGTGAACGCGGCTATCCTGCTCCAGACAGACCGGTACAGCACGTGAAAGAACGACCTTTCTTTCCGGATACCCAATTCGAAGAACAGCCTTCTGGCACCTTAGACGGAACGGCTGCAGAGCGTGACGAAGCGCTGGCGCAGCGTCCAGCCGAAGAGCCGTTAGACAACAGAATGTCATCTGCATCCGTCATCGAGAAGATGGAAAAAGAGGAGTCTTTCAACCATGCTGATCATAATAAAGAGCAAACAGAACCTACGACACTGGCAGATACGGTGGCTGAGGCACAAGAAGACCTTTCAGGCCGTGAAAACATCATGCCTGTAACGGCTGAGATTCAAGAAGAACAAAGGGAACAACAGCCAGAGAAAGTAGAAGAGCCTGTCTTCCGCGCTGAACATGATGAAGAGCAACCAGAACCTGAGTCTCTGACAGAGGCAGTATCTGAGTGCGAAGAATCAAAAGAGCCGTCACACAGCACAGTAAATGCTCATGACGAAATCGCGGCAGCTGCTGAGGCCCCATCTGTTCAAGAAGAACAAACGGAAATTCAACAGGAAGAGCCTTCCTTATTTGCTGACCAAGCATATGAGTCTCTGACTCAAACGGAAACTGAGGCTAAAGAATCAGAAGAGCCATCAGATAGCATAATAAACAATCAGTACGAAATCCCAGCAGATGCTGAGGACACAAAGATAGACATTCAGGCAGAAAGCCTTACAGAATCGGAGCAGGGTTCCGAACCGTTTTTGGCAGCCCATGAAAATCACCAGGAAATCCATGCGGGAGAAACACATGCATCTATAGCGGAACCGCAAAAAAAGCCTGTCATGCAGGAGAAACGTGCTGAACGAAGCGCATCTCTTCAAAAAGGGCCGTCCGTTCCTTTTAATGTCATGATGCTGAAAAGAGATACGCATAAACAGCAAAAAGCAGAGGAGCGCCGCGGCAGCTATGTGTTTCCGAATGTCGCACTGCTGGATGTCCCGCCAGCGCAAGTTCAGGACGATACTGCGTGGATCGAAGAACAGCGCCAGCTTCTTGATTTGACCCTGAAAAATTTCAATGTCCGCGCCAATGTGGTCCATGTGACCCAGGGGCCGTCTGTCACGAGGTTTGAAGTGCATCCTGAACCAGGCGTAAAGGTGAATAAAATCACCAACTTGTCTGATGATATTAAACTCAGCCTGTCTGCAAGAGATATTCGGATTGAAGCGCCGATTCCGGGGAAAAACACGATCGGAATAGAAGTGCCGAACCGCACGAGCAAGATGGTTGATTTGCGCCAGATGATTCGCAGCTCCGCTTTTAGGACAAGCAAGTCACCGCTCACGGCTGCGCTGGGATTGGATATCTCAGGAAATCCCGTCGTTATCGACTTAAAGAAAATGCCGCATGGCTTGATTGCCGGCGCTACGGGCTCGGGAAAAAGCGTATGCATTAACACAATATTAGTCAGCCTGCTTTATAAAGCTGATCCGAGTGAAGTAAAGGTGCTGCTGATTGATCCGAAAATGGTAGAGCTCGCCCCTTACAATAAAATTCCTCATCTCGTCAGCCCGGTCATTACTGACGCCAAAGCGGCTACCGCTGCTTTAAAATGGGTCGTTGAGGAAATGGAGCGGCGTTATGAGCTGTTTGCCCATTCCGGTGTACGCGACATTGACCGTTTTAATCAATTAACCGCTGATCACCAAATGGGCGAAAAGCTGCCGTATTTAGTGGTGGTTATTGATGAGCTTGCTGATTTGATGATGGTGGCTCCAAATGATGTCGAAGAGAGCATTGCGCGGATCGCCCAAAAAGCCAGAGCATGTGGAATCCATCTGCTCGTCGCGACTCAGCGGCCGTCAGTCGATGTCATTACAGGTCTGATTAAGGCAAATATCCCGACGAGAATCGCATTTTCTGTCTCAAGCCAGGTTGATTCACGAACGATCATTGACATAGCCGGTGCGGAAAAGCTTCTCGGAAAAGGGGATATGCTCTTTTTGGAAAACGGTTCAGGAAAACCTGTCCGCCTGCAGGGAAACTTTGTGTCGGACCGCGAAATCGACCGCGTCGTTTCCCACGTCAGAAACCAAATGCCGCCAACCTATTTATTTGAACAAGAAGAGCTGGTAAGACAAGGATCAGCCTTGAAAGAAGAGGATGAACTGTTTTACGAAGCATGTGAGTTTGTTGTTGAACAAAACAGCGCGAGCACTTCAAGCCTGCAAAGAAGATTCAGAATCGGATACAATCGCGCGGCAAGGCTGATCGATATGATGGAAGCGGAAGGCATGATCTCTGAGGCAAAAGGAAGCAAGCCTCGTGAGGTGCTGATCACAGCAAGTGATTTAATAAACGAATAATATGGGTTCATTTTCACACTAAACATGGTATGATAGTGTTTAGAGCATTTAACAGCTATGCCGCTTTACAGCAGATGCGCATAGACAAATCTTGATATTCAGGTTTAATCGGAAAGAAATAACCGGATACTGAACATAACAAAACATATATAAATACGCCGCTAAGGGCGGCTTTTCAGCCGCCGCGGTCGCAAATTGAAATGAGCGTCATATACTGGGGAACAGATAGACGTTTGTTGGAGGTACAATTATGACTGTTTATCATTTTGTTGGAATAAAAGGGACCGGTATGAGTCCGCTTGCCCAAATACTTCATGATAATGGATATACTGTCCAAGGATCGGATATCGAAAAATTTATTTTTACGCAAACTGCGCTTGAAAAAAGAAACATTACAATTCTTCCTTTTAGCGCGGATAATATCAAACCCGGCATGACAGTCATCGCCGGAAACGCATTCCCAGACACGCATCCAGAGATTGAAAAAGCCATGTCTGATGGAATTCCGGTGATACGTTATCATAAGTTTTTAGGCGACTATATGAAAAAATTCACCAGTGTTGCTGTTACAGGCGCACACGGCAAAACGTCAACTACGGGTCTGCTGGCTCACGTGATCCAAAACGCAAAACCGACGTCTTTCTTAATCGGGGACGGAACAGGCCAGGGAAATGAAAACAGCGAATACTTTGTGTTTGAAGCGTGCGAATACCGCCGCCATTTCTTAAGCTATCAGCCTGACTACGCGATCATGACGAATATTGATTTTGATCACCCTGATTACTTCTCGAGCATTGACGATGTGTTTGACGCTTTCCAAGAGATGGCTCTTCAAGTCAACAAAGGCATTATTGCCTGCGGCGACGATGAGCATCTGCCGAAAATCCATGCGAACGTCCCAGTTGTGTATTACGGCACGGGGGAAGAGAATGATTTTCAAGCCAGAAACATCGTAAAAAGCACGGAAGGGACAACTTTCGATGTATTTGTCCGCAATACATTCTATGATACGTTTTATATTCCTGCGTATGGCCACCACAATGTCTTAAACTCATTGGCGGTCATTGCGTTATGCCATTATGAAGAAATCGATGCCAGCGTTATTAAGCACGGCCTCAAATCATTCGGCGGCGTCAAACGCAGATTCAATGAGAAACAGCTCGGAAACCAAGTGTTAATTGATGACTACGCTCATCACCCGACAGAAATAAAGGTAACGATTGAGGCGGCAAGACAGAAATACCCTGATCGTGAAATCGTCGCGGTATTCCAGCCTCATACATTTACGCGGACGCAGCAATTCCTTGACGAATTCGCAGAAAGCCTGAGCGGGGCTGACTGTGTGTACTTATGCGATATTTTCGGTTCAGCCCGGGAGAATGCAGGAAAGCTGACGATCGGCGACCTGCAGGGAAAAATTCATAATGCCAAGCTGATTGAAGAAGATGACACATCTGTTTTAAAAGCTCATGATAAAGCCGTTCTTATCTTTATGGGAGCAGGAGATATCCAAAAATATATGAGAGCCTACGAAAACGTCATGGCATAATAAAAAGCAGTGATCTCACTGCTTTTTATTTATCTGATGGAAAAGCTTGTTAAAGGATTTTTTTACATAATGGAGAAATAATATGTATACAGCCCAGTACACATGTTTATGATTTAAGAAAACGGGTAAACAGCAGTATATCCTGCAGCAAGGAGGTTTGAGATGATTATTATTCTTTATTTAAGCGTTGCACTCATCGCAGTCGCATTTCTCGTATTAGTGATCTACTTGTCTAAAACATTGAAGTCACTGCAGCTGACACTAAAGCATGTTGCATCCACTCTCGAAGGGCTGGAGGGACAAATGAAAGGCATCACAACTGAAACAGCCGAGCTTTTACATAAGACCAACCGCCTGGCTGAAGATATTCAGGAAAAATCCGAAAAGCTGAACACGGTCGTTCATGCTGTTCAAGGGGTGGGAACTTCTGTACAGCAGTTCAATACATCCATGAAACAGGCGGCAGGGTCTGTATCGGCATCAGTAAGAGAAAATCAAGACAAAATCAATCAAGTTGTCACATGGAGCCAAGCAGCGATGGAAATTTGGGCGAAATGGAAGCAAAAGAAAAAATCAGCTCTGTAAGAGAAAAAAACACTATGAGGAGGAATAATGATGAGCAAAGATGGAATTAATAGTAAAGATTTTTTAATCGGAACTTTAATCGGGGGAATCATCGGTGCCACTACCGCTCTTTTTCTAGCGCCTAAATCAGGCAAAGAACTTCGTGATGATCTTGGCAGCCAAGCTGTTGCTTTGCGGGACAAAACTGACAAAATGACGGCTGATGCGAAGGAAAAAGGCACGCAATATGTCAGCATCGCTAAAGACAAAACATCGAACATCACACAGCTTGTAGCGGATCAGTCAGGGCAGATCATGAACAAGGTGAAGGATTTAAGAGACCGTTCCAAATCTGCAAAAACGGATTCATCAACCGCAATGCAAGATATGAGAGAAGAAGCGATGCAGGCGGCCGACGAAACAAAAGATCAAGTCCTCCAAACGAAAGAAGATGTAAAAGACGAACTGAAAGATGCACAAAAACAGGCCGAGCATATCAATCGCTGAGCTGGGAAGGAAGTTCTTGAGTAATGGCAAAACAGCTTATTCAATCTGAGGAAGAATTTAAACGGATTGCAGAACAGGAAGGCACTTTCGTCTTCTTTAAACACAGCATCACATGCCCGATCAGCCAGGCAGCATTTCATGAGTTTGATGCCTTTGCAAATCAGCATGAGGATGTGCGGGCTTACTATCTGCAAGTACAAGATGCCCGTCCGCTGTCAAATTTCATCGCAGAAACATACGGTGTAAAGCACGAAAGCCCTCAGGTTTTCGTCATCCAAAACGGTGAAGTGAAATGGCATACCTCACATTCACAAATTACAGAAGCGGCCATTGAGCAGCATTTGTCATAGAAAAAAGCGTCCAGATATGATCTGGCGCTTTTTTTTTTGAAAAAACCCTTGAACATTGCCCTCACATCATGTAGGATAACTTCATAGATTACTTTATCACTTAAAAGCGTTTGGGTAATAAAGTAGAGTTTTTATAAAATTTTTTGTATTTCAGTATTTCCATTTGGAATTACTTATAGTAAGATGCATGATAACTACAAAATAAAAAATGAATGTGCAGGGAAAGGATGAAAAAAATGAGCAACACAGAATTAGAGCTTTTAAGGCAGAAAGCAGACGAATTAAATCTACAAATTCTAAAATTAATCAACGAACGCGGAAATGTTGTAAAAGAGATCGGTAAAGCGAAGGAAGCACAGGGTGTCAATCGATTTGACCCTGTCAGAGAACGCACAATGTTAAACAACATCATTGAAAACAATGACGGGCCGTTCGAAAATTCTACCATCCAGCACATTTTTAAAGAGATATTCAAAGCCGGTTTAGAGCTTCAGGAAGAAGATCACAGCAAAGCGCTGCTCGTCTCCCGCAAGAAAAAACCTGAAGATACAATTGTTGATATCAAAGGTGAAAAAATCGGAGACGGCCAGCAAAGATTCATCGTCGGTCCATGCGCAGTAGAGAGCTACGAGCAGGTGGCTGAAGTGGCTGCAGCTGCGAAAAAACAAGGAATTAAAATTTTGCGCGGGGGAGCCTTTAAGCCTCGTACGAGCCCATACGATTTCCAAGGGCTTGGAGTTGAAGGTCTTCAAATTTTAAAACGTGTAGCGGACGAATTTGATCTGGCAGTTATCAGTGAAATTGTAACACCGGCTCATATCGAAGAAGCGCTGGACTACATTGATGTCATTCAAATCGGAGCACGCAACATGCAAAACTTCGAATTGCTGAAAGCGGCCGGCGCAGTGAAAAAGCCAGTGCTTCTGAAGCGCGGACTTGCTGCAACGATCTCTGAATTCATCAATGCCGCTGAATACATCATGTCACAAGGAAACGACCAAATCATCCTTTGTGAGCGGGGTATCAGAACATACGAAACAGCAACGAGAAATACGCTGGATATTTCTGCTGTGCCGATTTTGAAACAAGAAACGCATTTGCCTGTCTTTGTCGATGTAACGCATTCAACTGGCCGCCGTGACCTCTTGCTTCCGACAGCTAAAGCTGCTTTAGCGATCGGCGCAGACGGCGTAATGGCTGAGGTTCACCCTGATCCGTCAGTCGCACTTTCTGACTCTGCTCAGCAAATGGCGATTCCTGAATTCGAAAAATGGCTGAATGAATTGAAACCAATGGTGAAAGTCAACGCTTAATTGAACAATACAAAAGGCCGCGTCTGCGGCCTTTTTTTATGCTTTCTCGTTTATTTAGTTATAAAACCCAAGTATACGTTTTCATCATCTATAAAAACGTGTATAATTTCATGAGAAGTATTTAAATTTGATGAATAATGAAAAATAATGTACACTACTGACTTACGCTTACAAATCATAAACGACATAAATTCGGACATTATGACATTTCTCTACATAAAGTGTTTATGCTATAGATAAGGATAAGTGTATCCAGTAAAAGGAGTGGTTTTAGGATGAGCAATATTACGATCTACGACGTAGCGAGAGAAGCTAATGTAAGCATGGCAACCGTTTCCCGTGTCGTGAACGGCAACCCGAATGTAAAACCGACAACGCGGAAAAAAGTCTTGGAAGCGATTGACCGTCTCGGCTACCGTCCAAACGCGGTGGCAAGAGGACTGGCAAGCAAAAAAACAACAACTGTAGGTGTCATCATTCCCGATATCTCAAGCATTTTCTATTCAGAGCTTGCACGCGGAATTGAAGATATCGCGACAATGTATAAATACAACATCATTTTGAGCAACTCTGACCAAAACCTGGAGAAAGAGCTGCACCTGTTAAACACAATGCTGGGCAAACAAGTGGACGGCATCGTGTTTATGGGCGGTAACATTACGGATGAGCATGTTGCGGAATTTAAACGCTCCCCAGTGCCGATTGTACTTGCCGCTTCTGTAGAAGAGCAGGGGGAAACACCGTCAGTCGCCATCGATTACGAACAGGCGATTTATGATGCAGTGAAGCTTTTGGTTGATAAAGGACATACAGAAATTGCATTCGTATCCGGACCAATGACAGAACCGATCAACCGCTCGAAAAAACTGCAAGGCTACAAACGTGCGCTTGAAGAAGCGAACCTTCCGTTTAATGAACAATTTGTCGCTGAAGGGGATTACACATATGATTCCGGACTTGAAGCGCTGCAGCATTTGATGAGCCTGGACAAAAAACCGACAGCCATTCTTTCTGCAACGGATGAAATGGCACTCGGCATTATCCATGCCGCTCAGGATCAAGGCTTATCAATTCCTGAGGATCTCGACATTATCGGCTTTGATAATACAAGATTAAGCCTCATGGTTCGTCCGCAGCTTTCAACAGTTGTTCAGCCGACATATGATATTGGCGCCGTTGCGATGAGACTGCTGACAAAGCTCATGAATAAAGAGCCGGTTGAAGAGCATATCGTCGAACTGCCGCACCGTATAGAGTTAAGACAGTCAACCAAGTCATAAGAAAAACAAGAGAGCAAGCTTCACCTCTAAGGTGAATTCTTGCTTTTTTCATGGGGAGAAATGATGAAACGTTTTGATTATCTTACACCTGTTGGTTTTGTGTTAGGAACGATTATTATTGTGATCGGAATTATTTCAGGATCGGGAGTAAGCGGTTTCCGCTCTTTTCTTGATCTGACCTCTTTCTTCATCGTAACAGGGGGGCTTTGCGCCGCTGTTTTTATCAGTTTTCCGCCGAAAGAGCTGAAAAAAGCGCCGTCTGTGTTAAAGCAGGCATTTATCCGCCAGGAAGACAATGTGAAAGACCTTGTGAAAACCTTTGTCTCTCTTTCTGATCATGCGCGAAAACACGGGCTTTTATCATTGGATGATCAGGCTCGGGAGATCAAAGATCCATTTTTGAAAAAAGGGCTGCTTTTAGCAATTGACGGCTGGGATGAAGAAACGATTCGGCTCGTCATGGACTCAGAAATCGCAGCAATGGAGGAACGGCACCGCAAAGGACGGCGTGTTTTTGAAAAAGCGGGTGAATTCGCTCCGGCATGGGGCATGATCGGAACGCTCGTCGGGCTCGTGCTGATGCTCAAAAACTTAAATGATCCACAAATGCTTGGACCGAATATGGCCGTTGCGCTTCTGACGACCTTATATGGGTCATTGCTGGCAAACATGGTGTTCAACCCGATTGCGGCTAAGCTCGAAGAAAAAACAGAAAGTGAAATCTTCATCAAGCAGGTAATGGTTGAGGGCATTATCGGAATCCAATCCGGTAAAAACCCTCGCAATCTCGAAAGCCAGCTTGTCGTTTTCAGCTCCCGGGAAGAATGGCAGAAGCAGCCGAATCAAGTAAAAACAAAAAAGGGATCTGTACATGAAGCTTAGAAGAGAACGTTTTGAAAGAAGGAATGGAAGCGGGAAAAACAGTCAATCTTCATCCAGCTGGATGGTCACCTTTACAGATCTGATTACCTTGATCCTTGTGTTCTTTATTTTACTTTTTTCGATGTCCCAAATCGATCTGCAAAAATTTAAAGCCGCAGTCGATTCGATCCAAAAGGAAGGCGGCGGGCTCCAGCCGGACCAAACGTCCATAGAAAAAAAGGATACAGCGCCAGCCGATGCGGAGAAGCAAGAGGATCAGCAGGATCAGCTTCTCAAGAAAGTAAATACATATATAAAAGACAATCATTTGAAGGCCACAGCCAAACGGGATGAACGCGGTGTCGTGCTCGTTCTGCAGGAGGCTGTGCTGTTTGATACAGGTGAGGCAAAGGTGCTGAAAAATGCCGAAACACTTCTCCACCAAATTGCCGTTCTTCTTCAAACCATTCCAAATGACATTCAGGTGGAGGGCCATACAGACAGCCGAAATATTTCGACATACCGATACCCGTCTAACTGGGAGCTGTCAGCAGCACGGGCGAGCGGAGTCATTCAATATTTCACATCAAAAGAGAATCTTCCATCGAAGCGCTTTATCGCTGTCGGTTATGCGGATACAAAGCCTGTAAAGGATAACAAGACAAACGAACACATGAAGGAAAACCGGCGTGTGGAAATTGTGATCAAAAAATCAAAAACGACCTCTTCGTGAAGGTCGTTTTTTTACTTTGTTCTTTGCTGCTGCTCAGATCGTATTGCATATAATGCTTTGCTGACAGTTTGAGCATTTTTTTCTGTAATTTCGGGCTTGCGGGGAATTGGAGGATATAAATCGTCCGGATCGCTCCAGCTGGACGGAAGGGTAACAGGGCATTGTTTTTGCCACTTAGCGATCCATTCGGGCGGGATATCGCGTCCGGGATCAATTCCCTTCATTTCAAGCCAAATTCTGGCCCAGGCGCGGGGCACGACACGCCAAATATCATATCCGCCGCCCCCGACTGCAATCCATTTCCCTCCGCAATATTGATGCGCTAAAGTGTGTGCAAGCCGGGGAATTTCTTCGTATATGTTGATAGTCGCAGATAAATGCGTCAGCGGGTCATAGTAATGGGCATCGGCGCCGTTTTGGCTGATAATGACATCCGGCTGAAAATAAGCCGCAACTTCTGAAGCTGCTGTCTGGTAAGCCTCAAGAAAAGAGTCATCCTCTGTAAAAGCGTCAAGCGGGATATTAAAAGAATAGCCATATCCTTTTCCACTGCCTTTTTCCTGGACTTGGCCGGTTCCGGGGAATAAATACCTTCCTGTTTCATGAATAGACAGCGTGCATACGTCAGGGTTATCGTAAAACGTAAATTGCACACCGTCCCCGTGGTGGGCGTCGGTATCAATATAAAGTACCCTGGCGCTGTATTTTTTCTGAATATATTGAATCGCCACAGCGCTGTCATTATATATGCAAAACCCTGAAGCTCTCCCACGAAAGCCGTGATGAAGGCCTCCTCCAAGGTTTGCCGCATGCAGGGCTTGTCCCGACATTACCCAGTCTGCGGCCGTTAAGGTGCCGCCGACTAAGAGTGATGCAGCTTCATGCATGCCTGCAAAGACAGGTGTATCTTCTGTGCCGAGCCCGTAGCTTTCTCCTTCTTCAGCGGGAAGTTTTCCTGCACCTGCAAGCTTTACCGCCTGAATGTAATCGTCTGTGTGGACAAGAGCAAGCTCCTCTTCTGCCGCGAGTCTTGGACTGACAATGTCTCCATCATCAAAGGCATTGATCGTCTTAAGCAAATCGTATGTTAACAGAACCCGCTGCTGATTAAATGGATGTTCCTGATGAAACATATAGGTTTGATAGGATGGAGAATAGATAAATACGCTGTCTCTCATAGCAGATCCCTTTGCTCTGCCGGCCAGACGACGTGATGACCATTTCTTTGTAATGCCTGCAAAAACGGCAGCGGATTCATCGTTTTTACACGGAAGACAAGCACTTTCACACCGGAATCATCATGCGGATAGACAAGCACACTCAATATTTTTACTTGAAGGTCTTGGCAAAGGCTGCTGATTTGCGCAAGGCTTTTGGTGATGTCGTTTACTTTTATTTCAATTTGCGACCCCGGCTGGTCAGCGCCTGTCAATTTGACAAATGTCCGCAGCAAATCCGTTTTTGTCAAAATGCCTATTAATTTTTGATGCTGTACCACTGGAAGACAGCCGATGCCATGCTCGTAGAACACGGCAGATATTTCTTCGACAAAATCAAGCGGGTGGGCGCAGACGACATCTTTTTTCATAATTGAATCTACGCTTCGTGTGAGAAATCGGCTTCGTTTGCTTTCTTCAAAAATACTCGGGCTGGCCTGTTTCATGTCTCTGTCTGTAATCATGCCGATCACATGGCGGTCTTCATCTACAACAGGCAGATGCCTGATATGGAATTCCTTCAGTTTGCATATTGCTGTTTCAAGCGTATCCGTCTTCGTTAATGTAATGACATCCCTTTTCATGATTTGCTCAACAATCATTATTTTTTCCCCTTTGTCAGTGTCAGTTAGTACATAAAACGATGATAAAAACGGAGCCTGTCAAATTGTTCAATTGATTCCTGGCTGACGTTTTTTCCGATGCGTGCCATCAGACAGTTTGCAGGGTGGGAGCTGATCTCTGGCTCATCCGTCGCAAACCAGACCAATCCGCCTGCGTTCATCATCTTCTCCATGAGCTTTCTGTATTCCCACACATCTTTTTTCATTCCTTTTAAATCCCAATGCCAGTAATATTCCGTCGTCATCACAATGTAGTTTTCCATTTGCTCATCCATCATGCTGACGGTCAGAAGCGTCTTACCGACAGAACATCCCCGATAGGCCGGCGCCACCTCGATGGCCCCGAGCTCAAGCAAATCCTCCATATTTCCTTCAGACCATCTTTCGAGCGGGTCAGGATATAAATACGTCACATAGCCGACAATGGTTCGGCCGTCTCTGGCGATGATAATGCGCCCCTCGGGAAGGCCGGCAATGTCGACTAGCGCTCCATGCTGCTCGCGGGGCGGGCGAAATGCGGTTAAATCCTTATGAAACTCATAACCTGCCAAATCCTCTTGAGAGACAGGCCCTTCTATCAGTAAGGAGCCGGTTGCTGTTTTGATGTTTGCTGAATGGTATGTTTTATGATGTTCCACTGATCCACCGTCCCATCAATTCTTATAAAAATACATGCCTTCTTTAAGAATAACAAATTATAAAGCGTTTTCAATATGGTTTATATTTTAAAAATTGAGAAGAATATGAATATATACTATAATAAATGTGACAACTTCAGCAAAGGGGGATGTTTGGGCATGAATTTGAAAGCGTTACCAGCAGTGGAAGGGGATTATCATTTAAAAAACTATGAAGAAACGTACCGGCATTTTGATTGGGCCGAGGCAGAGAAACATTTCTCCTGGAATGAGACAGGGAAATTGAATGCGGCATATGAAGCGATTGACCGCCATGCCGAATCGTTTCGAAAAAACAAAGTAGCGCTTTATTATAAAGACGCAAACCGGGATGAAAAATACACATTTAAAGAAATGAAGGAAGAATCAAACAGAGCCGGGAATGTGCTGAAACGGTATGGAAATGTGGAAAAAGGGGACCGCGTTTTTATTTTTATGCCGAGATCACCCGAGCTTTATTTTATTATGCTGGGCGCTATCAAAATTGGCGCCATCGCCGGGCCGCTGTTCGAAGCATTTATGGAGGGAGCGGTGAAGGACCGGCTTGAAAACAGTGAGGCGAAGGTTGTTGTCACGACGCCTGAGCTGCTGGAGAGAATACCGGCTGACAAACTGCCTCACTTACAGCATATATTCGTAGTCGGCGGAGAGGCTGAGAGCGGTACAAACATCATCAATTATGATGAAGCAGCAAAGCTGGAGAGCACAAGACTGGATATCGAATGGATGGACAAAAAAGACGGCTATCTGCTTCACTATACATCGGGCTCTACCGGAACGCCAAAGGGTGTGCTTCATGTCCATGAAGCGATGATTCAGCAATATCAGACAGGAAAGTGGGTCCTTGATTTACAGGAAGAAGACATTTACTGGTGCACAGCTGATCCGGGCTGGGTGACAGGTACGGTATACGGCATTTTTGCACCGTGGCTGAACGGAGCGACAAATGTCATCGTCGGCGGACGTTTCAGCCCGGAAAGCTGGTATGGAACGATTGAGCAGCTTGGCGTCAATGTCTGGTACAGCGCGCCGACCGCTTTTCGGATGCTGATGGGTGCGGGAGATGAGATGGCTGCGAAATATGATCTAACCTCACTCCGGCATGTGCTCAGTGTCGGAGAGCCGTTAAATCCGGAAGTCATCAGATGGGGGCATAAAGTCTTTAACAAACGAATTCACGATACGTGGTGGATGACAGAAACGGGCAGCCAGCTCATCTGCAACTATCCTTGCATGGATATCAAACCGGGTTCAATGGGTAAGCCGATTCCCGGTGTGGAGGCAGCAATCGTTGACAATCAGGGCAACGAGCTTCCGCCGTATCGAATGGGCAATCTCGCCATTAAAAAGGGCTGGCCTTCCATGATGCATACCATTTGGAATAACCCTGAAAAGTACGAATCGTATTTCATGCCGGGCGGCTGGTATGTGTCTGGCGATTCTGCTTACATGGATGATGAGGGATATTTCTGGTTCCAAGGCAGAGTTGATGATGTCATTATGACCTCCGGTGAACGCGTCGGCCCATTTGAAGTGGAAAGCAAGCTTGTCGAACATCCGGCCATTGCAGAAGCGGGCGTGATCGGAAAGCCCGATCCGGTGCGGGGAGAAATCATTAAAGCCTTTATCGCACTCAGAGAAGGATTTGAGCCGTCCGATAAACTGAAAGACGAGATCCGCCTATTTGTAAAGCAGGGTCTTGCAGCCCATGCGGCTCCGCGTGAAATTGAATTTAAAGATAAGCTTCCGAAAACCCGGAGCGGAAAGATCATGAGACGCGTGCTTAAGGCGTGGGAGCTTAATCTGCCGGCTGGAGATCTGTCAACGATGGAGGATTAAAAGGCGACGTTGACACGGGATTTTATTTATGTTAAAAATGAGATAGCTTCATATGAAAAGGTAAAGATTGAGACAAGTAGAATATCCTTACGTTCCAGAGAGCTGATGGCCGGTGAAAATCAGCACAGACGGATATATCGAATACACTCATGAACCGCTTTTGCAAACAAAGCCAGCCAGGCTTTCAGTAGTGAAAGAACGGACCTGATCCGTTATCAGGCAAAGTGATAAGACGAATGTTTTGCGTTCTCTTATTAGTAGGGTGGTACCGCGATAATCAATCGTCCCTTCGTGTAAACGAAGGGGCGTTTTTTATTTTAATCAAAAAAGGAGCTATATCTCATGACAAACTTACTTGAAGACTTATCCTTCCGCGGATTGATTCAGCAAATGACGGATGAAGAAGGATTAAATAAACAGCTGAATGAAGAAAAAATCCGCCTGTACTCAGGCTTTGATCCGACAGCAGACAGCTTGCATATCGGACACCTGCTGCCCATTTTAACACTCCGCCGTTTTCAGCTTGCGGGGCATCATCCGATTGCACTTGTGGGCGGCGCGACTGGTCTCATCGGCGATCCGAGCGGAAAAAAAGCGGAGCGTACATTAAACACTGCTGACATCGTATCCGAATGGTCCCAAAAAATCAAAAACCAGCTGTCCAGATTTCTTGATTTTGATGCAGCAGAAAACCCTGCTGTCATCGCGAACAACTATGACTGGATCGGCAAAATGAATGTAATCGACTTCCTTCGTGACGTCGGTAAAAACTTCGGCATCAATTACATGCTGGCAAAAGACACGGTCAGCTCAAGAATTGAATCCGGCATTTCATACACGGAATTCAGCTACATGATTCTTCAATCTTATGACTTCTTAAATCTGTACAGAGAGAAAAACTGTAAGCTGCAAATCGGCGGAAGTGATCAGTGGGGCAACATCACAGCGGGTCTTGAACTGATCAGAAAATCAGAAGAAGAAGGAGCAAAAGCGTTCGGCCTCACCATTCCGCTTGTCACAAAAGCAGACGGCACGAAGTTCGGAAAAACGGAAGGCGGCGCGATCTGGCTTGATAAGGAAAAAACATCGCCGTATGAGTTCTATCAATTCTGGATCAACACAGATGACCGTGACGTTGTCAAATACTTAAAATACTTTACGTTCCTATCAAAAGAGGAAATTGAAGCATACGCTGAGAAAACAGAAACGGCGCCTGAAAAGCGTGAAGCGCAAAAACGCTTGGCAGAAGAAGTGACAGCGCTCGTTCATGGACGCGAGGCGCTGAAGCAAGCCATCAATATTTCCCAAGCATTGTTCAGCGGCAATATTAAAGAGCTTTCTGCCCAAGACGTAAAAGTGGGCTTTAAAGATGTCCCTTCTATGGAAGCTGACATCAGCCAAGAGCTTTCACTTGTAGATGTATTGGTGCAATCTAAATTATCTCCTTCAAAACGCCAAGCGCGTGAAGACATTCAAAACGGAGCTGTTTACATTAACGGCGAACGCCAAACGGAGATCAATTATATCCTATCGGCTGAAGACCGCATCGAAGATCAATTTACTGTTCTGCGCCGCGGAAAGAAAAAATACTTCCTTGTGACGTACAAATAAGAAAAAAGATCCTTTGCCTAACGGCAAAGGATCTTTTTTTGTTTATCGCATAGGAATGACAGGAAAAGAGTATATTAGATAGGGCAAACACGACCAATCATCACCTTTTAACAGAAAGGAGCGCTCACCGTGAATCTCATGTGCACGATTGCAAAAGAAAGGCTGCAGCGGGATTATTGGGAGCAGCAGGCGCAGGAAAGTGTTGGCCGGCAAGAGGCAAAAGACGAATCAGACGATAAAAAAACCCCGACCGCATAGCGGCAGGGGTTTTTTAAACGATTAACGAGAGTAGAACTCAACGATAAGCGCTTCGTTAATTTCCGGAGCAAGTTCAGAACGCTCAGGAAGACGAGTGAAAGTACCTTCAAGCTTTTCAGCGTCGAAAGTAAGGTATTCAGGAACGAAGTTGTTCACTTCTACAGATTCTTTGATGATAGAAAGGTTTCTTGATTTTTCGCGAACACCGATTGTTTGGCCAGGTTTCACTAGGTAAGACGGGATGTCAACGCGGCTTCCGTCTACAAGAATGTGACCGTGGTTAACCAATTGGCGAGCTTGACGGCGAGTACGTGCTAAACCTAGCTTGTACACAACGTTATCAAGACGAGAATCTAAAAGAATCATGAAGTTTTCACCATGTTTACCAGCTAGTTTGCCAGCTCTGTCAAACAAAGTGCGGAATTGGCGTTCGTTTACACCGTACATGTGACGAAGCTTTTGCTTTTCTTGCAATTGCAAACCGTATTCTGATAATTTTTTACGTTGTCCTGGACCGTGTGGGCCTGGAGCGTAAGGGCGTTTTTCTAATTCTTTTCCTGTACCGCTAAGAGAGATTCCTAGACGGCGGGACAGTTTCCAAGATGGACCTGTATAGCGAGCCATAATGTGACTCCTCCTTTGGTTTTATTTTTGTGGAAAATAAAAACCGTCTGCTCTATTCGACCATGCACATTTTGTTTTCATGTATCCTCGCTCCAGCAGCAGAGAGTTACACGATACACCTTATGGATAAGGAACAAAATGAAAACATAGAAGCTGAACAAAAAGGCTGCAATATTTCACACAAAGGTCATTATATAATTTATTTGTTTTGAAGTCAACCATTCCTCCATTATTGATTCACCGTTTATGATATAATAAACAAAAATTAGTGGTAAACTTTTAGGTGATAAAAACATGGTAGAACAAACAAAAGATCAATTATCCGCCTTTCATTATCATATGCTCGATTTTTTATTGACCAAATCTGAAAAAGTTACATTCACCGACTCTTTCATATGGCTGACTTCGGCTATTCAAACCTATTTTTCATCCCTTTGTATTTCGCTTACACCGTCACCATCAGACTCTGTGGCAAATGTGGCAGATGATGAAGTGCGTTTTTCCGCTTATAAAATAAACGCTTCATTTTATAAGATTGAGGACGTCTCTGGCAGGCGCTTTCACCTTACATGCAGACAGGATGGAGAGATTCCTGAAGGGCTTCCGGACGTGGTTGCTTCATTTTTAAACCAGTCAAAGAAACAGGAAAGACTCTATATCAAAACGATCTATCAAAAAAAGATATATAAAATGACTGAGCTGTTCCATTCACTGCTTGATCAGACAGAGGTGCTGAAGCAGCTTTTAGAAAGCTTAACCCGCACGTTTTCTCTGTTTAAGTTCTCTTTATTTATATCGCACGACCAAGATCAATGTTTAGGCGTTCCTGCAAAAGAGCTGTATATGGAAGGGGAAAAATCCGATTCCTTTGCGCTCAAAGTGTATTTGACCGGAGATATTTTGCGGAAAAATGAATCTGCCGCCTACATTCCGATAAAAGGACAGCAGGGAACGTACGGAGTTTTGATGGCTGAAGGAACGGGAGGCAGTTTTATTACTGACGCCTATCTTGACGAAATGTCGCTGATAGCAAACGCGGCAGGAAAAGCGTTTGAAAATGCCCAGCTCTATGAACAATCAAAAGCAAGCATCGCAAATTTGGAATTGATCAATGAAACGTCACGCCGCCTGAATCAGCGGCTGACGCTGACCGATACGATGAATGATCTGGCTGTGAGAATGGCAGAATCGTTCCAAGCGGAAGAAGTCGGTTTTTTTCATATAGACCATTTTGAAAACCTAACATTGCTCCCCGGCAGCACAGCGTTTTTCAAAGAAGCGAAGCCATCTGATTTTTATCATGAATTGAAAGAAAAGCTGTATGAAGGGGAAAAAGGAGTTTTTATCGGAAATGGCCAGTCTGTTTTCGGGAAGGCCGGCTACGGCTCGCTGATGGCCGTTCCGATGATTGAGAATGACCGGCTTTTAGGCTTTGCGGTTTTATTGAAACAGGAGATGTACGCTTTTACTTTTGAAATGTACAAGCTGTTTCAGGCGCTGATCCATCACGCGACACTGGCTGTAACCAACTCAATGCTCCGGGACCGCCTTGAGCATCTTGTGAAAACAGATCAGCTGACTGAGCTGTATTCAAGGGTGTATTTAGATGAAAAAATTCAATACAGCATGAAAATCCACCAAAAGGGTGTTTTTATTCTTGTTGATATAGATAATTTCAAGAATGTAAATGATACGTACGGACATCAGACTGGGGACGAGATTTTAATTCAAGTCGCTTCGGTGATTAAAAGCAACATCCGCAAGCATGATGTCGGCGCCCGCTGGGGAGGCGAGGAGCTGGCGATTTATTTGCCGAATGTGACGGTTGCGGTGGGAAAACGGATTACTGAGAGACTGGTTTATGCGGTCAGAAAAAACACGAAACCCGAGGTGACCATATCCTGCGGGATTTCCTGCTGGACGGCAGAAACAAGAAAGTCCCTGAAAGAGCTTGTGCATGAGGCTGATGAAGCGCTCTACAGCGCGAAACGAAACGGAAAAAACCGCATGATGGTTCACGAATCAATAAAATAAAAAAAGCCCAAAACAATATCAGTTTTGGGCTTTTATGTTAATGTGCTAACGCTTTTTCAAGCGTTTCGGCAAATTGTGATAAGTACTTTTCATCAATTTCGTCGAAACGGTTTTTTACTGGACTGTCGATGTCCAAGACGCCGACAACTTTTCCGCCTACATGAATCGGAAGCACAATTTCTGATTGAGAAGCAGCATCGCAGGCGATGTGTCCCGGAAACGCATGAACGTCCTCAACACGCTCCACTTTTCCGTTTGCATATGCTGTGCCGCAAACGCCTCTGCCGAAAGGAATCCGAACACATGCCGGCAGACCTTGGAACGGCCCTAACACAAGCTGTCCATCCTCTTCTTTGGCAAAATAGAAACCCGCCCAGTTCACTTCAGGCAACGTATGATAAAGGAGCGCTGAAGCATTTGCATAGTTTGCAATTTGATCTGTTTCGTCTTCGATCATGGCTTCGAGCTGTTTTAGCAGAAGCTGATAGTCTTTTTCTTTATCTCCAGATTGTTTTTCGACATGGAACATGGAAAACCCTCACTTTTTCTATAATATAAAACAAAGTTCCGGCTTTTCTGCCGGCATTTGTCGATAAGTTCTTACAGGAACAGCGGTCTTCTGCTTGAATAGTATCAAGAGGAAGGAGTGAGCCGAATGAAAGTAAGCACCAAAGACAAAATTATTGAATCTGCTGTCATGCTCTTTAACCAAAAAGGATTTTCTGGCACGTCTGTCCGTGAAATCGCAAAGTCAGCCGGTGTAAATGTTGCGCACATCTCCTACTATTTTAAAGGCAAAGGAGGTTTGATGGAACACTTAGTTTCAGAGTTTTACGAAGGCTACAACAAAACACTTGAAACAGCGGCAGGCAATATCTCTTCTCAAAGCACGCAGGAACAGCTGCTCCAATTGGTTTTCGATATTTTATCCTATCAGCATAATCATCGTCAATTAACTCGTTTTGTCTACCGGGAAGTCACGATCGACTCCACGTTAATCAGAGAAATTATGTCGACATATCTAATGAAGGAAAAGTATATCTTCCAGCTGATCATTGAGGAAGGAGAAAAACAGCGTGAACATTTAACGCTGCCGCTGCCTCATTTTATTCTCCAATTAAAATCTCTCTTGATGATGCCTTATCTCCAGCCTCAATATATTTCAGAAGTGCTCTACATGCAGCCGCACGAGCCGTACTTTTATAAAATGTATTTTGAAGAAATCAAGATTTGGATCAGAAGCGTCTTCCGGACAGGAGACGTGGCGCTCATCAATTAACACTGCTCCAAAAACGCCTCATATGCGTATCCGACATCTCCCGCTTGATGGGCATCAGACCCGAACACAAGCGGGATCTTCTTTTGCTTCGCTTCATTCAGCATCCAATCCTCGATATAAATGCCGCCTGCGTATGTTTTTCTTAATCCGGAAGTATTGAAGTCGAGCTCCATTCCGTTTTCTTCAATGGCATGCAGGCACTGAGAAACGAGTCCGCGAATATGTTCAGACATGCTGTACGGAAACAGCTTGATGAATTTTTGGACGAGTGTGATGTGACCGACTCTTTTTGGCTTATAGCCGCCGAGAGATGCTACAATGGAAGAATAGATGCTGCGGTAATACTGTTCGTATACAGCTTCAATGCTTCCGCAGGCTGAAATCAGCTCTTGAAAGGTGTGCTCATCATAATCAAGGCACAGATAGGAAGAACCTGCGCGCAAAAAATGAACGGATAAGATGCTGTCATCTAAATATGGCCCGTATGTGTCCAGAAATAATGTAATCTCATCTTCAAATTCAGCAATATAATCGACCTCAAGCCCTGTTCGTATGGTAAGCTGTCCGCGATATTCTTTTTTTAATCCGGAAATTTCATCGATATAGCGTTCCATAGAGGCTTGCGCCATCGCGCTGTCTTTTAGCGGCGTCGGATCAGTAAAAGAGGAAGGCAATGGGGCATGTTCGGTAAAAGTAATCGATTTAAAGCCTTTCTTTAAGGCTTCTTCTGCATATTGTCTGAGTGTGTCATTTGAGCCGTGAGGGCAAAATGGTGTGTGAATATGTCCGTCTCGCTTTTGCATTGGCGTCACCCCGTGAAAAAATAGTCAAATCCTGCCGATTTTGCACAAAAAGTTTTTGATTTCTGGTCAAAAAATGTTGGTTACATGGTATCATAATAACAATGAAAACGACAGTTTTTCTCAATACATATCCTGAAATCTTTCTGAATAAATAAAACACCCTGACAGATTAAGGTTAACAGCAAGGGGGCTCATTATGGAGTTTGTCATTGGATTATTAATTGTACTGCTTGCGCTGTTTGCGGCAGGCTACTTTTTCAGGAAAAAAATCTACGCCGAAATCGACCGGCTGGAATCGTGGAAGATTGAAATTCTGAACCGGTCGATTGTGGAAGAAATGTCCAAAATCAAACATTTGAAAATGACGGGTCAGACAGAAGAGTTCTTTGAGAAGTGGCGTGAAGAATGGGATGAGATTGTCACAGCCCATATGCCGAAAGTTGAAGAGCTCCTTTATGATGCCGAGGAAAATGCAGACAAATACCGATTTAAAAAAGCCAATCAAGTGCTCGTTCATATCGACGACCTGCTGACAGCGGCCGAATCGAACATTGAAAAGATTCTGCGGGAAATCAGCGACCTTGTCACAAGTGAGGAAAAGAGCCGTGAAGAGATTGAACTGGTGAGAGAGCGCTATTCAAAATCGCGAAAAAACCTGCTGGCTTACAGCCATCTTTACGGGGAGCTTTATGACAGCCTTGAAAAGGATCTTGACGAAATTTGGAGCGGGATCAAACAATTTGAAGAAGAAACAGAAGGCGGAAACTATATTACCGCACGAAAAGTGCTGCTTGAACAGGACCGCAATCTTGAAAGGCTTCAGTCATACATAGATGACGTGCCGAAGCTGTTAGCGGACTGCAAGCAGACGGTGCCCGGCCAGATTGCAAAGCTCAAGGACGGCTATCGCGAAATGAAAGAGAAAGGGTATAAGCTTGAGCATATCCAGCTTGATAAGGAATTAGAAAATCTGTCAAACCAGTTGAAACGGGCGGAACATGTCTTGATGACTGAGCTGGATATTGATGAAGCGTCCGCAATCCTGCAGCTCATAGACGAAAATATTCAATCTGTTTATCAGCAGCTGGAGGGTGAAGTCGAAGCCGGCCAATCTGTGCTTAGCAAAATGCCTGAATTGATCATTGCTTATGACAAGCTGAAAGAAGAGAAAGAGCGTACAAAGGCGGAAACTGAGCTGGTGAAGGAAAGCTACAGACTGACAGCTGGCGAGCTCGGCAAACAGCAGGCCTTTGAAAAGCGCCTTGATGAAATTGGCAAGCTGCTCTCCTCCGTTAAAGATAAGCTCGATGCAGAGCATGTCGCCTACTCTCTTTTAGTAGAAGAGGTTGCCTCAATAGAGAAGCAGATTGAAGAAGTCAAAAAAGATCATGCCGAATACCGTGAAAAGCTGCAAGCGCTGAGAAAAGAAGAGCTTCAGGCGAGAGAGACGCTCAGCAATTTGAAAAAAACAATTTCTGAGACAGCAAGACTGCTGAAGACAAGCAACATTCCAGGCATTCCGAGTCATATTCAAGAGATGCTGGAAAACGCGCATCATCACATTCAAGAAACAGTCAATCAATTAAACGAACTCCCTTTAAATATGGAAGAAGCCGGAGCCCATTTGAAGCAAGCTGAGGATATTGTCAACAGGGCAAGCCGGGAATCAGAGGAACTTGTCGAGCAGGTGATCCTCATTGAAAAAATCATTCAGTTCGGAAACCGGTTCAGAAGCCAGAATCATATTTTATCTGAACAGCTGAAAGAAGCGGAAAGACGTTTTTATGCTTTTGACTATGAAGATTCTTATGAAATTGCAGCTGCCGCTGTAGAGAAAGCTGCGCCAGGTGCAGTTGCAAAAATCAAAGCTGATATATCCGCTTAATCAATCACGATATGAAAAAGAGCCCGCATTGTAATAAGCGGGCTCTTTTTCCATTATAAAACGCCTGCGCAATAACGCAGGCGTTCTGTGACATTAATTTATGTCTTTAAGCTGTTTGGATGGGCCAATAAATAAGGTAAGCACATAGCCGATAACCGCTCCGGTGATTCCTGGAAGCAACCAGCCGATGCCGAGACTGTAAAGAGGAAGGTTCGCACTTAGAAACGCATCTAAAGATCCAAGTGAAAAGCCGGCTGCTTTGATGCCGTCTAAAATACTGAATAATCCTGTACCGATCAAGCATGCGATGTACACTTCGCGTCTTTCCTTAAAGAGCTTATCAATAAATGAAAGAACAATAATGACAATGGCAAGCGGATAGATAGCTGATAAAATAGGAACAGAAAACGCGATAATTTGCGCGAGTCCGAAATTCGCAATGATCAAGCTGAATAACGTGACAATCGTAACGACAATTTTATATGATAATGCCGGGATAAGCTTTGAAAAGTACTGGCCGCAAGAAGTGACAAGGCCGATGCTTGTTGTTAAACATGCGACTGTAATCGCTGAACCGAGTACGATGTTTCCTAATGAACCGAATAAATAATGGGAAGACGCAGATAAAATTTTAGCTCCTTCGCCAACAGGACCGATTGCGTTCGTGCTTGTTGCACCCAAGTATGCAAGGGATACATAAATGAATGTCAGTCCTAAAGCGGCAATCACACCCGCTTTAATACATGCAGCGGCAAGAGCTTTAGACTGTGTAACGCCTTTGCTTTTTACAGCATTTACAACAACAACACCAAATACGATTGAAGCAAGTGCGTCCATTGTTTTGTAGCCTTCTAAAAATCCTTTAAATACCGGTGTTCCTTTATATGCTTCTGTAACTGCACCCAATCCGCCCATCGGTGTGAAAATGGCTTTAAGAACAATCACTAAAATAATGGTGAATTTGATTGGAGTAAGAATTTTTCCGACCCGGTCCACAACCTTGGATGGGTTTAACGCTAAATAGTACGTAATTCCGAAAAAGATCAGTGTGAATACAAATAAAGAAAGTCTTTCTGGTACGCCAGTCAAAAACGGAACAGCGCCGATTTCATATGAAACAGTTCCTGTTCTCGGGATAGCAAATAATGGACCGATTGATAAATAAAGCACGACAGTAAAGATTGTGCCAAAAACAGGGTGTGCTTTATCAGCAAGTCCTTTAGCGTCCTTGCCGGTTAATGCGATGGCGATAATACCGAGAAGCGGCAGGCCTACCCCAGTCAGTAAAAATCCGCCGATGGCCTTCCAGACGTTGTGTCCGGCTGCTTGTCCAAGTTCCGGCGGATAAATCATATTTCCTGCTCCAAAGAATAACGCAAATAGCATGAAACCAATAATAATGGTATCTTTGACAGGCAGTGAGTGTTTCATGAAAAAATCCTCCTAATAATTATGTTAAAATATTCTGTCAATTAATTGTCAGATAATATGACGAAACGAACAAATCTTATTATATGGTAAAAAATTTAGAAGTCAATACTAGTTTTTCGTAATTTTCTATTAAAATTTGTTATGGTAACATAAATATCATACCTTGTACCGCTTTCATAAAGGAGTAAAAAAGATGATATATTTAGATAATAGTTCAACGACGAAGCCTTACGATGAAGTCTTGAACGTGTATGAACAGACAAGCAGCCGATATTTTGGCAATCCTTCATCTTTGCACCGATATGGAGCCGAAACGGAACAGCTGCTTCAGGCAGCCAAAAATCAAATCAAAAGGTCCTTAGGCCTAAAAAAATATGATATTGTATTTACGTCAGGCGCCACAGAAGCCAACAATGCGGCTTTAAAAGGAGCGGCGTTGTCAAAAATAAAAACAGGCAAACATATCATAGCCACTTCTATCGAACATCCATCCGTTACGGAATCGTTAGAACAGCTGACAGAGCTATTCGGGTTTGACGTCACTTATCTTTCAGTTAATGAAGACGGATTTGTTTCAATAGAAGAATTAAAAAAAGCCATCCGTCCTGATACTGTGCTTGTCAGTATGATGCATGTGAACAATGAAGTCGGTTCCGTGCAGCCGATTGAAGCGGCAGGGGAAGTGCTGAAGAAGCACCCGAACATTTTGTTCCACGTCGATTATGTGCAGGGCATCTATAAAGTGCCATTGGCAATTGAAAAGGCCGGCATTGATCTGTGTTCAATTTCCGGGCATAAATTTCACGGGCTGAAGGGGACAGGAGCGCTAATTGTAAAAGAAGGTACACGCCTTATCCCGCTGATAACGGGGGGCTCTCAGCAAAAAGGCATACGGGCCGGAACGGAACATACTGCGGGTGCGGTTTCACTTGCCAAAGCCATTAATCTTGCCGCAGCTGACTTTGAGAACCGGCTTGACACAATGGCTGCCGCAAAGGAATTGTTTATGAAGAGGCTGAGTGAAACTGAAGGTGTCGTTGTCAACACGCCTCAACTAAATAGTGCGCCGCACATTATTAATTTCTCTGTTCCGGGGATTAAAGCAGAGGTGCTTTTACACATGCTTGAGGAACAGGATATATTCGTCTCAACAACATCGGCCTGCTCGGCAAAAGAACATAAACCCAGCAAAGTTCTCTTACAGATGGGTAAGGGAGAGCAAATTGCCGGAAGCAGCATTAGAATCAGCTTAAACTACAGCCAGACAAGCGATGTGGCAGAACCGTTTATGAACGCGCTGCGTCCTGGCATCAAAAAATTAAAGAAAATGATGAGGTAGAACATGAATTACGATCATATATTAATTCGTTTTGGGGAAATTTCGACAAAAGGCAAAAACAGAAAAAGCTTTATTGAGCGCTTAAAGCAAAACGTCAGACTCGTTTTGAAAGACTATCCGAACTTAAAATACTTTTCCAATCGGGACCGCATGACGATTACATTAAATGGAGAAGATCCAGAGGCTCTTTTTCCTCATTTAAAGCAGGTGTTTGGCATTCAAAGCTTCAGCCTGGCGATTAAGTGTGACAGCCGCCTTGATGATATTAAGGCAACTGCTCTGCAGGCGATCGAGGATCAGTATCAGCCTGGTGATACGTTTAAAGTTGCGACGAAGAGAGCCTATAAACAATTTGAATTAGATACAAATCAAATGAACGCTGAAATCGGCGGCCATATTTTGCGAAATACAGAAGGTTTGACGGTCGATGTCCGCAATCCTGACATCCCGCTCAGAATCGAAATCAGGGAGGAAGCGACCTTTTTGACGATTCGCGATGAAAAAGGTGCAGGCGGCCTGCCCGTTGGTTCAGCAGGAAAAGCGATGCTGATGCTTTCCGGCGGTTTTGACAGCCCTGTGGCCGGTTTTTATGCGATGAAACGGGGATTGTCGGTAGAAGCTGTTCATTTCTTCAGCCCGCCATACACAAGCGAGCGCGCAAAGCAAAAGGTAATGGATCTGGCAAAATGCCTGTCCCGCTTTGGGGGAAGCATGACGCTTCATATCGTTCCGTTTACAAAAACGCAAGAGCTCATCCAAAAACAAATTCCTGAGAACTACACAATGACGGCAACCCGCCGCCTCATGCTTCAAATTGCCGACAGAATCAGAGAAAAGAGAAACGGGCTTGCCATCATTACGGGAGAAAGCCTCGGTCAGGTAGCGAGCCAAACGCTTGAAAGCATGTATGCGATTAATGCGGTGACGACAACACCGATTTTGCGTCCGTTAGTCGGTATGGATAAAACAGAAATCATCGAAAAATCACGGGAAATCGGCACATATGAGACAAGCATTCAGCCGTTTGAAGACTGCTGCACGATCTTTACGCCGCCAAGCCCGAAAACACGTCCTAAAAAAGAAAAAATCGAACACTTTGAAAGCTTTGTTGATTTTGAGCCGTATATTCAAGAAGCGGTTGAAAACATTGAGACAATGACGCTGTATAGCGAACAAGAAGCAAACGATAAATTCACAGAACTCTTTTAATCAGCTCCGGTTCCTGTATACAATTACCAAAGTTTTTTTGAATGAAGCCATGTGTTTTAACACATTCTATACTCACAAGGAGGTGAGACACATGGCTAACAATAACTCAGGTAACAGCAACAACCTTTTAGTACCAGGAGCTGCTCAAGCTATCGACCAAATGAAATTAGAAATCGCTTCTGAATTCGGTGTAAACCTTGGAGCAGACACAACTTCTCGCGCTAACGGTTCTGTTGGAGGAGAGATCACAAAACGTCTTGTATCTTTTGCTCAACAAAACATGGGCGGAGGACAATTCTAATTTACAATTTCACATAATGGCTTAGGAGTGGGGTTATCCCCACTCTTTTTCATTTTATATAAAAAAAAGGACCAGCGGCCTATAAAATCCTATGTTTACAGAGCTTGATTTTAGGCATATCCTTACGGAAAGAGCCTGTATTTATGTATAATGGGTGGAGAAAGTGAGGAGTTGTTCGTGTTAAAACGAGAAGATCTAATTGCCCCTAAGCAATATAATTTAGTAAATGAAATGGAAAAGTTCAGTGCCGCTGGACAAAAAACCGCCCTTCTATGGGAGGATGAGTCAGGCAAGCAAGAATCTTGGTCATATGAAAAGCTGATGGAAGAAACAAATAAAATCGGAGCGGCTTTGGCTGACCTTGGATTTAAAAAGGGAGACAAGCTGATTGTAATGGTTCCGCGGGTGCTTGAAGCCTATGCTGTTTATTTGGCTATCCTGAAATCAGGAATGGTAGTCATTCCATGCTCTGAAATGCTTCGTGCGAAAGATCTTGAATACCGGATTGAACATGCCGAAGTGAAAGGCGCTATCGTCTATTCTGCATTTATTGGCGCTTTCCGTGATGTCAGTACTGCTGACAAACTGATTAAGCTCTCTATTGGCGAAAACGATGCCGGCTGGAAAAATCTCTTATCGATTGAAGCGGACGGAAGCCAATTCCAAACAGCAGACACAACAAGAGATGATATGGCTTTCTTATCTTATACATCCGGAACAACAGGTCAGCCTAAAGGTGTTGTACATACACATGGTTGGGCATTTGCTCATTTAAAAACATCTGCCGGCGCTTGGCTTGATATTTCTGAAAAGGATACCGTCTGGGCAACTGCTGCCCCAGGCTGGCAAAAGTGGGTGTGGAGCCCATTTTTAGCGGTGCTCGGCAGCGGTGCAACTGGTTTTGTGTACCACGGAAGATTCAAAGCAGAAAAATATTTAGAACTTTTAAACCGGTACAAAATCAATGTCTTCTGCTGTACGCCGACGGAATACCGCTTAATGGCGAAGGTCGAAGGCTTGGACCGCTATGATCTTTCTGCCCTGCACAGCGCCGTTTCCGCAGGCGAGCCGCTCAACCGTGAAGTCATTGATGTTTTTCAAAAGCACTTCGGCATTAAGGTGCGGGACGGATATGGCCAAACAGAAAGCACGCTTTTAGTTGGTGTCTTAAAAGATATGGATATTAAACCTGGAAGCATGGGAAAACCGACACCGGGAAATCAGGTGGAGATCATTAATGAAGACGGTGAAATCTGCAAACCTGATGAGGTTGGAGATATCGCTGTTCACCTCAGCACGCCGGCGCTCTTTAAAGAATATTATAAAGATCCGGATAGAATGAAAACACAAATTCGCGGCGAATATTTCCTAACAGGAGACAGAGCAAAAAAAGATGAGGATGGTTACTTTTGGTTTGAAAGCCGAAATGACGATATCATTATCAGCTCCGGCTACACGATCGGGCCATTCGAAGTGGAAGACGCGCTCGTTAAGCACCCTGAAGTAAAAGAATGTGCTGTCGTCGCAAGTCCTGATGAAATCAGAGGCTCCATCGTTAAGGCGTACGTTGTCCTGCAAGATCACGAAAAACGCAGTGATGAGCTTGTCAAAATTCTGCAAAATCATGTGAAGACCATTACCGCTCCATACAAATATCCTAGAGAGATAGAATTTGTGGAAAGCCTGCCGAAAACGGCTTCTGCAAAAATCAGACGAGTGGAATTAAGAAAACGTGAAGAACAGCTCAAAGCCAATAAAAAGGCGTAAAAGAAAGAGAGTGAACGTGAATGAAGGCGATATGGCACGGCGGTTTCATTTATACGATGCTCGCAGAAGGCGATCGGACAGAGGCAGTTTATGTTGAGGATGGTGTCATAAAGGGCATCGGCAGCTATGAGCTTCTGAAGAAAAAGTACGGGTCTCCGGAAACAGAAGAAATCAGCCTGGACGGGGCAGTGATGTTTCCCGGATTTGTCGACAGCCATTTACATTTAATCGGCCACGGGGAGAAACAGCTTCAGCTCGATCTGTCTGCACTGACGTCGAAGGAAGCTATTTTGCAGGCTGCGAAGGAAAGAGAGCGGCAGCTGCCTGAAGGCGATTGGCTCATTGGAGAGGGCTGGAATGAAAATCAGTTTGAGACACCGGACTATTTGACTAAGCATGATCTTGATCGTTTATTTCCCGACAGGCCCGTCTTGCTCAAGCGAATCTGCCGGCATGCGATAGCTGTCAATTCTGCTGCGCTTCAAGCGGCAGGGATTTCACAAAACACTCCTGACCCTGACGGCGGAGTCATCGTAAAAGATACAAATGGCGAGCCGGCCGGGCTTCTGTTTGATAAGGCGCAGGATTTGATTCTGAAGGCTGTCCCGCCAGTCTCCCAGCACTATGTTGATGAGGCGCTTACGGCTGCGATAGAAGATTGCTGGACGAAAGGCCTGACGGGCGGACATTCGGAAGACTTGTCCTATTATGGTGATGCTTCGGTGCCGATGAAAGCTTATGGGAAAGCTGCCGCCAGCGGAAAGTATCCGTTCCGCTGTCATTTGCTCGTTCATCACGAAGCAGTCGATCGATGGGAGCAGCTGGAGAAGCCATCCGGTCCGTATGTGGAGTTCGGTGCGATGAAAATCTTTGCTGACGGAGCGCTTGGCGGAAGAACGGCTTTATTAAAAGAAACATATCAGGACGATCCATCCACTAATGGTGTTCAAGTTCATGATGATGAAACCCTTGGCCGGCTCATTCAAAAAGCGAGAGAAAAAGGCATGGAGGTTGCCGTTCATGCAATCGGCGATTTAGCTTTTGAAAAAGTGCTGAATGCAATTGAGAAGCATCCGCCCCGAAACGGTCGGCATGATCGGCTGATTCATGCCCAAGTGCTGGATGATGAATTAATCGAAAAAGCAGCACGCATGCCGATCGCGCTTGATCTTCAGCCTCATTTCGTTGCCAGTGATTTTCCGTGGGTCATTGACCGTCTTGGAAAAGACCGGATGAACACAGCCTTTGCGTGGAAAACGCTCATGTCTAAAGGCATTTTATGCGCGGGCGGCTCTGACGCACCGATTGAGCCAGTTGACCCGCTTCTTGGCATTCAGTCCGCGGTGCTCCGGAAAAGCAGCCATGAGGTAAACGGTCCGAGCTATAATGAAAGCGAATGTTTAACTGTGTATGAAGCGATTAAGCTCTATACAGAGGGAAGCGCCGGGATCATTTATAAAGAGAAGACACGCGGAAAAATTGCCGAAGGCTATGACGCGGATTTTACGGTTCTCAGCAATGATCCGTTTACAATTGATCCTGCACAGCTTCATCTTTTAGACATTAAAAAAACCGTGATCAACGGCCAGATTGTATATGAGAAATAATAAAAGGACAGGCAGCTGCCTGTCCTTTTCATTTCCTATAAAAAAGTACGCTTCACTTTCTCCCAAAATGAATTGTCCTTTAGTTTGACTGTTTTGATTTTCTTATCAGACAGTTTAATTTCGATCGTTTTCACGTTTCTCGTACTGAGTGCTTCATTGTCCAAGCCGATGATCGGGTGCTCATTGCCGTCTTGCACCACTCGAAGGGTCAGCTTTCGGTCCGAGCTAAGGACAAATGGCGAGCCGAGTGTCCGGTAGGTGTTATTGTTCAGGGAAGCAAGCTCAGATACCTGCATACATGGGAGCAGCGGATCAACAACCGCTCCTGCAACGGACTTGTTATATGCAGTGCTGCCTGTAGGTGTTGAGATAATCATTCCGTCTCCCCTAAATGTTTCAAAGTGCAGATCATCGATCAGCACGTCCATCACAAAGGTTTTTATGATGCTTGAACGGATGGAAACCTCGTTTAAGCAGTGAAAAGGGCTGGCGTTATCGACTGTCACTTCAATCAGCGGATATTTTCTGACTTCAATTTGTTCAAACGTCATCGCATCGACCATTTTTTCGCGCTCATCACTATGAAAGTCGCAATATAAATGAGCTTTCCCCTTTTTGGTAATGCCGACGTACAAGCAGTCGTCCCGGAAATTCGTCTTTCTGACTGCCTGCAAAAATGTGCCGTCCCCGCCAATGCTTGCGATAATATTGGCGTCTGAGTGCTGATTCACAACGGTAAATCCATACTCTTCAGCCAATTGCGTTAAGGAGCTGACTTGTTCGTTTGTTTCCTGGTCCTGCTTGTGAAAAAAATAAACATTACGGCGTTGATCGGTCATATCCCATTTCCCCTTTGCTGTCATATTTAAGTTTTTCTGCCATCCAGTATTTGTGATAAAATACCTTTGGCCATAAGTGTACCACGTTTACCGGCAGCCCGTTAAGCCGGAGCTTTCTCATCAATTGAAACATTTTTCATATTGAATCGTATAATGAGAGGGTTTGGGAAAAAGGAGGAGAAAAAATGAATGCAAAAAGATGGATCGCATTAGTTATTGCCTTGGGGATTTTCGGCGTGTCTATCATCGTCAGTATCTCAATGAGTTTCTTTGAAAGCGTCAAAGGGGCTCAAACGGATCTCACATCACTGACGGATGAATCGCAGGAAAAGACGCTGGAAAATGGCAGTCTCTCAAGTAAAATTGCCGTATTGGAGGTCAGCGGCACCATTCAGGATAATGGGGATTCAAGCAGTCTGCTCGGTTCAGACGGATATAACCACAGAACGTTCTTAAAAAACCTTGAACGTGCAAAAGATGACAAGGCAGTCAAAGGCATCGTTCTGAAGGTGAATTCTCCGGGCGGCGGAGTATATGAAAGTGCTGAAATACATAAGAAGCTGGAAGAAATCAAGAAAGAAACGAAAAAACCGATTTACGTGTCGATGGGATCGATGGCAGCATCCGGCGGTTATTATATCTCAACGGCGGCTGATAAAATTTTTGCGACACCGGAAACTCTGACTGGGTCACTCGGCGTCATTATGGAAAGCGTCAATTATTCAAAGCTTGCTGATAACCTCGGCATTTCTTTTGAAACAATTAAGAGCGGGGCTCATAAGGACATTATGTCTCCTTCCCGTGAGATGACGAAAGAAGAAAAGAACATCATGCAATCCATGGTTGATAATTCGTATGAAGGCTTTGTTGATGTCATTTCTGATGGCCGCGGCATGTCGAAAGCAGAGGTAAAGAAAATTGCGGACGGACGCGTGTATGACGGACGGCAGGCGAAAAAACTGAACCTCGTTGATGAGCTTGGTTTTTATGACGATACCATTTCAGCGATGAAAAAGGATCATAAGGATTTGAAAAACGCCTCTGTCATTTCTTACGAGGAAAGCTTCGGTTTAGGCTCACTGTTTACCATGGGCGCGAACAAAATGTTTAAGAGTGAAATCGATTTTCTGAACATGAGAGAAATTCTTTCACAATCCGGTTCGCCAAGAATGATGTATCTCTATGCGAAGTAGGAGGGATCAATAATGGACGCGACATATGAAGAGTTAGAGCGCAATGACATGAAAGGCCCGCAAGAAGCGGAGCAGCTGACACATGCCTATGCGGGCTTTTGGGTTCGTTTCTGGGCTTTCCTGCTTGATTGGCTTGTTGTATGGGGATTAAATCATTTACTTGTTTCTCCCCTCTTTACCGTATTGGATCTGCCGAAAACATCCGGCATGTTCACCTTCTCGGCCTACAGCGTGACAACGCTTGTTGTGTATCTTGCCTATTTTGCGCTGATGACAAAGTGCTTCAGGCAGACGCTTGGAAAAATGGTGTTCGGCCTCAAAGTGGTTTCTGTGAAGGCGGATCGTAAGCTGACATGGAGCACAGTGATTTTCCGTGAAGTGGTCGGACGATATATCGATAAGATTTGGATTTTATATATCGTCGTTGCTTTTTCACCCACAAAGCAGGGAATTCATGATTACATTGCAGATACGACTGTGGTGCATGAAAAACTATACCGCAAATAACTGATAAACCCGGACCCCGTCCGGGTTTATTTTTTTCTGAATTGGCGATAATGCTCCTAGAGGAAGTGAAGAGTATGGTATATGTGCTGACAGCCATTCTTATTCTAATAGGTATCGTGCTGCTTCTCAGAATGAAAATTTATGTCGCTGCAGAGTATCTTCACGCTGATGATAACGACAAAATAACTTTGAAGATCACAGCGCTGTTTGGCCTGATCCGGGTTAAAAAAACAATTCCGGCGATTAAGGTGAACAAAAATGATGGAACAGTCGATCTCAAACAGAAATCAACATCTAAAGTGAAAAAAAGCAGCAGCAAGAAAAAAATTACGTTTGATGATGTGCAGCAAACTATCAAAAAAATTGAAATGCTTGTACATCAAGTTACTAATTTAAGGAAAACCGGCGCTTCTATTCTGGCGCATTTGCATATCACAAAACTCGAATGGGTTACAGTTGTCGGAATTCAGGACGCAGCAGTGACAGGTGTGTTAACAGGTGCTGTATGGGGTGTGAAAGGCGGTATCGCTGCGATGCTGTACGACCATCTGGACTTTGTGAATAAACCCGTCTATGAAGTGATTCCGTCGTTCCAGGTCCCTGTCTCCAAGACCCATTTTCAGTGTATATTCTTTTTTCGCTTTGGACATGCTATGCTTGCAGCTTTCAAATTCGTCAAATACGGACGGGAGCTATCCGCATTAAAAAAGAATCCGTCGTCTCGAATGACTTCAAAGAATGATTCATCAGTTTAAGGAGGAAGCGTAAATGGCAGACCATCCCATCCAAGGTTTAATGAAAACCGCAATGGAAAACTTGAAGGAAATGATTGATGTTAACACCATCATCGGAGATCCGGTTGAAACGCCGGATGGAAGCGTGATTTTAACTGTTTCTAAAGTTGGATTCGGATTCGCCGCAGGCGGAAGCGAGTTTGGCCAAAAGCCGGCAGAAAAGAAATCAGAAGACGATGAGACAAGAGAACAAAAACTTCCTTTCGGAGGCGGAAGCGGGGGCGGTGTGTCCATTACGCCGATCGCGTTTTTAATTGTCGGATCGACCGGCATCAGAATGCTTCATTTAGATGAAAATACCCATTTGATTGAGAAAATTTTAGACGCTGCCCCCCAAACTCTTGAACGCATCCAGCAAATGTTCAAGAAAAATAACAAGAACCAAGGCCAGGGCCAAAATCAAAACCAAATGAACAATATGAATTATTAAAGAAGGTTAACTGCGCCGGCCGCAGTTAACTTTTTTTTGGCATAAACTTTGCAGTTTGCAGGAAACTTTACTATGATAGAGACATACATACAAAAGGGAGGAATTATAATGGCTGAAATTACATTTAAAGGCGGTCCGGTTACACTTGTCGGACAAGAAGTGAAAGTAGGAGATCAAGCCCCTGATTTCACAGTGCTGACTAACAGCCTTGAAGAAAAATCGTTAGCTGATATGAAAGGAAAGGTAACGATTATTTCTGTTATCCCTTCAATTGATACAGGTGTTTGTGATGCACAAACACGCCGTTTTAACGAAGAAGCTGCAAAGCTTGGAGATGTCAACGTCTATACAATCAGTGCAGACCTTCCATTTGCACAAGCGCGCTGGTGCGGTGCTAACGGAATTGACAAAGTGGAAACGCTGTCTGACCATAGAGATATGTCATTCGGCGAAGCGTTCGGTGTGTATATTAAAGAACTTCGTCTGCTTGCGCGTTCCGTATTTGTCCTTGATGAGAACGGAAAAGTCGTTTACGCTGAATATGTAAGCGAAGCAACAAACCACCCGAACTATGAAAAGCCAATTGAGGCTGCCAAAGCATTAGTGAAGTAAGCAGGGAAAAAAGCTCCTGGCTGCCGCCGGAGCTTTTTTTATGGCAAGGAGGAACACAAGATGCAAAAAGACCATGTAGGCACGGTGTACGAGCTATTAGACGAAGCCGTGATCATCATAAAGAATGAATTGCAAATTTCATATATAGAGGCGTTGGCTGAAGCGGGAGAAATGTATTTTCTTGAAAAAGCGGATCAGCTGAAACTGCCGGATAAGAAAACCGAACAGCTTCAGGCGCTGCTTGAAAAAGCGGAATTCGGCACATATGAGCACGAGTGGGTGCGCAAAGCTTTTCAGCTTGCTGTCCTGAAAGGGCTGAAAGATATCTCCCATCCGAACAGACAAATGACGCCGGACACGATCGGGCTTTTCATCAGTTATTTGGTGAATAAGTTTATGGCGGACAAAAAGGAACTGACGGTTCTAGATCCGGCTGTGGGAACGGGAAATCTTCTGTTTACCGTGCTGAACCAGCTATCTGAAAAAACGGCGAATAGCTATGGCATTGAAATTGATGACGTGCTGCTGAAGATTGCGTATGCCCAAGCGAACCTTCTGAAAAAAGAGCTTGAGCTTTTTCATCAGGACAGCCTTGAGCCGCTGTTTATCGATCCTGTTGACACGGTCATATGCGATCTGCCGGTCGGCTATTATCCGAATGACGAAGGAGCAGAAGCGTTTGAGCTCAAAGCGGACGAAGGCCATTCCTTCGCGCATCATCTGTTTATTGAACAGAGCGTCAAGCATACCAAACCGGGCGGCTACTTATTTTTTATGATCCCGAATCAGTTGTTTGAGAGCTCCCAAAGCGACAAGCTGAAACAGTTTTTCAAAGATAAGGTTCATATTAACGCCCTGTTGCAGCTGCCAAAATCCATTTTTAAAGACGAGGCTCATGCCAAAAGCATTCTTGTGCTTCAGAAAAAAGGAGAGGAGACGAAAGCGCCAAGTCAAATTCTGCTTGCGAATCTTCCGTCTTTCTCCAATCAGAAGTCGATGCTTGATATAATGGCTCAAATGGATACGTGGTTTAAAAAAGAAAAATAGATGGTAAATAGCAGCTTAGGCAGCCGTCATATGATGGCTGCTTAGGCTGTTTTTATTATGGCTACTTGACGATCGGGCTGACGAATTGAATCCGTCTTTGAAACACAAAATACAGAAGGGTAAACCGCAAAATGTAAGCGTTCGCCAATAAGAAATCTATAGGTAATATGTCTGAAAATAACGACTTCTCTTTGTAAGCGCTATCAATACACAAGTTGACTTGAAATGCCGACATGACAATGTTTAAATGGAAAAGTCAGATATTTTTCGGAGAAGATGATGAGATTCACCGGGAAAAAGTACGAAAAAACGAAGTTGTTGATACAGAGTATAAAGGAGCGTCAATCATGTCCAAAATTATTGCAATTAACGCAGGAAGCTCGTCTTTGAAATTTCAGCTTTTCGAAATGCCTTCAGAAACCGTTTTAACGAAGGGTTTAGTTGAACGAATTGGTATCGCCGACAGCGTATTCACGATTTCTGTAAACGGCGAAAAAAATACAGAAGTAACTGATATTCCAGATCATGCGGTAGCTGTTAAAATGCTGCTGAATAAGTTAACGGAATTCGGCATTATTAAAGATTTGAATGAAATTGACGGAATTGGCCACCGCGTCGTGCACGGCGGAGAAAAATTCAGCGATTCTGTTTTATTGACTGATGAAACCATTAAGGAAATTGAAGATATTTCTGAATTGGCACCGCTTCACAACCCGGCAAATATCGTTGGAATTAAAGCGTTCAAAGAAGTGCTTCCAAATGTTCCTGCGGTTGCTGTTTTTGATACGGCATTCCACCAAACAATGCCTGAACAGTCTTACCTGTACAGCCTGCCGTATGAATACTATGAAAAATTCGGCATCCGTAAATACGGCTTCCACGGCACTTCACATAAATATGTGACTGAGCGCGCGGCAGAGCTTCTCGGCCGTCCGTTAAAAGACTTACGCCTGATTTCCTGTCACCTTGGAAACGGCGCAAGTATTGCTGCTGTTGAAGGCGGAAAATCAATTGATACATCTATGGGCTTTACGCCGCTTGCAGGTGTTGCAATGGGTACACGCTCTGGAAACATCGACCCTGCCCTGATCCCATACATCATGGAGAAAACAGGCCAGACAGCTGACGAAGTACTGAATACATTAAACAAAAAAAGCGGCCTGCTCGGCATCTCCGGTTTCTCTAGCGATCTTCGTGACATCGTTGAAGCAACGAAAGAAGGAAATGAGCGCGCGGAAACTGCTCTTGAAGTCTTCGCAAGCAGAATCCACAAATACATCGGTTCTTATGCTGCAAGAATGAGCGGTGTTGATGCGATCATCTTTACTGCCGGTATCGGTGAAAACAGTGTGGAAGTCAGAGAACGCGTGCTTCGCGGCTTAGAATTCATGGGCGTGTACTGGGATCCTGCGCTTAATAACGTGCGCGGCGAGGAAGCTTTCATCAGCTATCCGCATTCTCCAGTAAAAGTCATGATCATTCCGACTGATGAAGAAGTCATGATTGCGCGCGACGTTGTCCGTTTAGCAAAATAAATCGCATGAAAGCACATTCTCTTGAATGTGCTTTTTTGTTGATGCATGATAGTGACAGACAGAAAAAAATAAAAGAGGTGGGCCAATGAGCGTTCAAGAGCATAAACAGGAAGCTCCCGATATCGTTCGGTGCAAAGTGATTACAGTCAGTGACACGAGGACAGAAGAAACGGATAAAAGCGGCAAGCTGATGATGTCGTTTTTAGAAGAAGCCGGTCACCACATTGCTGCATATGAAATTGTAAAAGACGATAAGGATGCTTTGCAGCGGGCTGTGCTTGCGGGCTGCATGGATGAACAGACAGACGCGGTTCTCTTAAACGGAGGGACAGGCATAGCAAATCGGGATGTCACAATTGAAGCCATTACGCCGCTGTTTTCGAAAGAGCTGCCCGGCTTTGGAGAAATATTCAGGATGCTGAGTTATACAGAGGATATCGGATCTGCCGCAATCATGTCGAGAGCCACTGCTGGCGTCATCCAGCATACAGCCGTTTTCTCAACGCCAGGCTCAAGCGGCGCGGTAAAGCTGGCAATGAATAAGCTGATTATTCCCGAACTTGCACATGTAATTAGAGAAATCAGAAAAGACAAGTAAATGAATAAATACTATAACTTCACCTGGAAATTTAGGTGAAGTTTTTTTTATAAAAGGCTTGAAAAAACGAAACGTACTTGTTAAAGTGTATACATACAAAATGTATTTTTATTAAATATAATTTATTTTTATACAAAAAAGAAACACGGTTGAGAGGGGATTTTTATCATGTCAGAACAGAAAAAAGTCGTATTAGCATACTCAGGAGGTCTTGATACTTCCGTTGCAATAAAATGGCTTCAGGAGCAAGGATATAATGTAATCGCATGCTGCCTGGACGTCGGTGAAGGCAAAGATTTGGCATTTGTTCAGCAGAAAGCGCTGGAAGTCGGCGCGACAAACTCCTACGTGATCGATGCGAAAGAAGAATTCGCACAGGACTACGCGCTTATCTCTCTGCAGGCCCACACGATGTATGAAGGAAAATATCCGCTCGTTTCGGCATTATCTCGACCGCTGATTGCAAAAAAACTGGTTGAAATCGCGGAAAAAGAAGATGCACAGGCGATTGCACACGGATGCACAGGGAAAGGAAATGACCAGGTTCGTTTCGAAGTCTCTATTAAATCATTAAACCCTGACCTTGAAGTCATCGCGCCGGTTCGCGAATGGCAGTGGTCACGTGAAGAAGAAATTGAATATGCGGCAAGCCGCGGCATTCCGATTCCGATCAATCTTGACAGCCCGTATTCTATCGACCAAAACCTGTGGGGACGCGCAAATGAGTGCGGCATTTTAGAAGATCCATGGGCGGCGCCGCCAGAAGGCGCATACGATTTAACAGCTCCGCTGGAAAAAACGCCGAACACGCCGGAAGTGATTGAAATTGCATTTGAACAAGGTGTGCCTGTCTCCATTGACGGCGTATCCTACTCGCTTTCTGAACTGATTTTGAAGCTGAATGAAATGGCAGGCGCACACGGTGTCGGACGTATCGACCACGTGGAAAACCGCCTTGTCGGCATTAAATCCCGGGAAGTATACGAATGCCCTGGTGCGATGACACTAATCAAAGCGCATAAAGAATTAGAAGATTTGACACTGGTTAAAGAGGTGGCTCACTTTAAACCGATCATCGAGCAAAAAATGTCAGAAATCATTTACAACGGCTTATGGTTCTCACCGTTAAAAGACGCGCTGCACGCTTTCTTAAAAGAAACGCAAAAACATGTTACAGGCATTGTCCGCGTGAAGCTGTTTAAAGGCCATGCGATTGTAGAGGGACGTAAATCAGAATACTCTCTATATGATGAAAAACTTGCAACGTATACAAAAGACGATGCGTTTGATCACCATGCGGCAATCGGGTTTATCGAGCTTTGGGGACTTCCGACAAAAGTGAACAGCATCGTGAAAAAGAAGGAGCAGATTAAAGCATGAAGAAGCTTTGGGGAGGCCGATTTCAAAAAACACCGGAAAAATGGGTCGACGAGTTCGGCGCGTCCATATCATTTGACCAAGATTTAGTCACTGAAGACATTACAGGGTCTCTCGCACATGCTGCTATGCTGAAAAAATGCGGTATCCTGACAGCGGAAGAAGAGCTGAAAATCCGTGAGGGACTGAAAACCCTTCTGAAAAAAGCAGAGGAGGGAGCATTGGAATTCTCAGTCGATTATGAGGATATACATTTGAACATTGAGAAAATGCTTATTGATGAAATCGGCCCTATCGGCGGCAAGCTGCATACCGGAAGAAGCCGTAATGACCAGGTCGCGACTGACATGCATTTATATTTGAAAAATCATGTCGGCCACATCATTGAACTGATTGAGGCATTCCAAAGCGCGCTGGTCGAAAAGGCGGAAGCGAATATCGAAACGATTCTGCCGGGCTACACACATCTGCAGCGTGCCCAGCCGATTTCATTCGCTCACCATCTGCTTGCGTATTTCTGGATGCTGGAGCGCGACAAGGAGCGTTTTCAGGATTCAATGAAGCGGATTAACAAATCTCCGCTCGGCTGCGGAGCACTCGCGGGAACAACCTTCCCAATCGACCGTGATTATTCAGCAGAACTGCTCGGTTTTGATTCCATTTATGAAAACAGCCTGGACGGCGTCAGCGACAGAGATTTCATTTTGGAGTTTTTAAGCAACAGCAGTATGCTGATGATGCACCTATCCCGTTTCTCTGAAGAAATCATTCTATGGTGCTCTCAGGAGTTTAAATTCATCGAGCTTGACGATACGTATGCAACGGGAAGCAGCATGATGCCGCAAAAGAAAAACCCTGATATGGCAGAGCTGATCCGCGGCAAAACGGGACGCGTATACGGCGATATGATGGGGCTGTTTACAATCATGAAAGGTCTTCCGCTCGCTTACAACAAAGACCTGCAAGAAGACAAAGAGGGCATGTTTGACACGGTGAAAACGGTTGAGGGCAGCCTGCAAATCTTCACAGGCATGATCCAAACAATGACTGTAAACAAAGACGTCATGAAGCAAGCGACAAAACAAGACTTTTCAAATGCGACGGAATTGGCCGATTATTTAGCGAAAAAAGGAATGCCGTTCAGAGAAGCGCATGAAGTGGTCGGAAAACTTGTGTACACATGCATTGAAAAAGGGATCTATTTAAGCGATATGCCGTTTGGTGATTTTCAGCAGGCGAGCACGCTCTTCGAAGAAGATATTTACACTGTGTTAAACTCTTACCATGCAGTTGAAAAAAGAATGAGCGCCGGAGGCACCGGATTCAAACAGGTGGAGCAGGCGCTTGAAAAAGCGAAAGCTTGCGTGGCAGCAGGAGTTTGCTAAAATTTCCTTCATAAAATCCCGTCATTATAGCCAACCTACCTCTATAATGATGGGAGGCAGAAGGATGAAAAAAGAACCGGAACGCTATATTTATGATGAACAAGAAAGCCAGGAGACAACAAGGCTCATTTCAGAAGCATATCAAAGCGGTTATGTCGATATGCCTGATCAGGAGTCTTCATCTTCTGCAGAATAAGCTGTCTGTACAGGCAGCTTTTTTTGTATGTCAAAGTGTAAAAAGTGATATTGATGGGCTTTTATAGTAAAGTAGAAAAAGAAACACTTTATGAAAGCGGCGACGTTGCTTTGGGAGGTATTCATGTGCGACATGCTTTAATTACTGCCGGTTCGAAGGGTTTAGGCCGCAAAGTGACTGAGACGTTGCTTGCAAAGGGGTATTCAGTAACAGTCAATTACAGGCAGGATGAGGAGGCTGTGAGCCGCCTGAAGGAAGCCTGTCCTGATTGTCTTGACCGGCTGCAATTTGTAAAAGGAGATGTCACCAAAAAAGAAGATCTGCTGCGTATTGCAGAGACTGCTTTAAACCGCTTCGGAAGGATCGACTTTTTGATTAACAACGCGGGACCATACATATTTGAACGTAAAAAATTAGCCGATTATACTGATGATGAATGGTACGGTATGCTGGAAGGAAATTTAAGCGCCGTCTTTCATTTATTCAAAGCGGTTATTCCTATTATGAGAAAACAGCAATTCGGCCGCATCATCACGTACGGATTTCAAGGAGCGGCGCACGCACCCGGCTGGCTTCACCGATCGGCATTTGGCGCTGCGAAAGTGGGTTTGGCTTCTTTGACGAAGACCATTGCCATTGAAGAAGCCGAATTCGGCATAACCGCCAACATGGTTTGCCCGGGGGACATTGTCGGGGACATGAAGGAAGCGTCAATAGAGGAAGCCAGAAAGCGGATCGGCAAAGAAAAAACGCCGATAGGGAGATCCGGTACAGGCGAGGATATCGCCCGGATTATTGCCTTCTTGTGTGAAGAGAATTCAGACCTTGTGACAGGGACTGTCATTGAAGCCACCGGAGGCCTCAATGTCATTAATAAGAATCAAACAACATAAGTTTTTCAGCTTTTTGAAAAGGGAAATTAAAAAATTAAAATAACGTGACGAGGTGAAAGAAATGAAAGTGACATATCACGGACATTCTGTAATCACAGTGGAAACGAAGGACCATCATATTATATTTGATCCGTTTTTGACAGGGAATTCGTTAACAGATGTAAAGCCGGAGGATGTAAAAGCAGACGTCATCTTATTGACGCACGGCCACAATGATCATGTCGGCGACACTGAGCAAATCGCCAAGCAAAACAACGCGCTGGTTGTAGCTCCGAACGAGCTCGCCGTGTACCTAGGCTGGAAAGGCTTGAATGTTCATCCAATGCACATCGGCGGCTCCCGCCAGTTCGATTTTGGAAAAGTGAAGCTCACACAGGCCTTTCACGGATCAGCCATCACAGATGAGGAAAACAAGACGATTACTTATACAGGCATGCCAGCCGGTATTTTACTGACAGTAGAAGATAAAACGATTTTCCACGCGGGCGATACGGCTCTTTTCTCTGATATGAAGCTGATTGGCGAATTGAATCATATTGACCTTGCCTTCTTGCCGATTGGCGATAACTTTACGATGGGGCCTGAAGATGCCAAGCTTGCCGCTGAATGGCTGCGGGCAAAACAGGTCGTGCCGGTTCATTACAATACATTCCCGGTTATCGAACAAGACCCTGAGGCATTCGCTGACAGCCTGCCGGGCGGAGTCGGTAAAGTCATGGCGGTCGGTGAGACGATCGAGCTTTAAACGGTGATAACATCTCCTGATTGTTCAGGAGATGTTTTTTATTTTTTGAGAAACAGGTGGCAGCTTGTTATCCTGTAATGGCTTTATCAGAGTTTCCTTCCAATTCTTTGCTGCGCTGATGAAAACGTTTGGTCAGCCGGGCAATCAAGTCCTTCGTGGCGCAGTCAAAATGATTTTCTTTTCGATTTGTTAACAGCCCTATAGGAGGTGCAATATCCATATTCAGAATGGGGATGACTTTAGTGCCGTTAAGCGTTTTAGAATGTGCAGTGCTGGTGAAGATTGAAATCCCAATGTTTTCCCGCACGTAATATTTATGCGCCATGCTGCTTGTGAGCTCCATTTTTCTGTAACGATTGCCGAGTTCTCTATGTAAGTGTTGTTCAATTTGTATGCGAATAGGGCAATTGGCAGGCGTAAATATAAAGCACTCTCCTTCTAAATCAGATAAATGAACAGCCTTCTTCTCAGCGAGCGGATGGCGATCAGATACAAGCACATTTAATGTGTCATAAAAAAATGGGTGATAGTAGTTTTCGAGAATCAATTCCGGCTCGCCGCACACTGCAAAATCAATCGTCCCGTCTAAGAGCTTTTGACTGCAGGTATTGGCGTCATCAACGTTGATATTAACCGTTATCTTTGGGTAATCCTTTAAGAAATCCTTTAAAATGTCAGGGAATATCAGACTGGCAGTCGGCTCTGAAACTCCTATGTTAATGATGCCTGCCTCTTCTTCCTTTAAGTCGGAGAGGTTGTGTTTAAGCGCCTCGTATTGAGTCAAAAGATCTCCTGTTCGTTCATAAAAAAGTTTCCCCGCTTTTGTCAGCTGCAGGTTTTTTCCTCTTTCAAACAACTGTACGCCTAAATCCTGCTCTAATTGCTTCATACGCATCGATATCGTCGGCTGCGAGTAGTTTAGTATTTCCGCAGCTTTATAGAAGCTTCCGAATTTTACAATCGTATGAAACGTTTTAATTGAGCGAAACTCCAATGTGCTCCCTCCTGTTTTTCATCATCAAAATTACTGAAGTGAAGGTTTACTTTTTTTGATTAGTCAAAGATAAAAGTATGCTTTATAGTATAAACAATAAAAGCTTAGTAAACAAATAGGAATTGTATATTTTATGAGGGGGAGTGCCAGAAATGAGTAAGGATATTTTTCGATTGGCAACTGTTGAAGATGCACCGGAGTTGTTGAAATTGGTTAACAGCGCTTTTCAGCCAATTCGGCAGCTTGATATTGATTGGCCTTCCACGAGAGCTGACATCCATATGGTGTCAGAGAATATCGAAAATCATTCAGCGGTCGTGCTGGAGCGGGATGGGAAGCTAATTTCAACAATTACCATCAGGTTTCCATGGGAGAGTGAGACCCCTCCTTCAAAATATCCGTTTGTTTGGTGGTTTGCGACGCTTCCGGAATATAAAGGGCAGGGCGCCGGAAGCAAGCTGCTGACGTACGTAGAAGAAAAAGTGCTTCGAGATATGCTGAAGGCGCCTGCGCTGACGCTAGGCACTTCGGCGCGCAAGCATCCTTGGCTTGCCGACATGTACAGAAGGAGAGGGTATGAAGTGTACTTTGAGCAGGAAAAAGACGGGGACATAGGTGTGATGATGCATAAGGTTCTGATTCCGGAACGATTTAACCCGGCGCTTTTAGGTGCGCCAAGCTGGGCATAATGTGAGGCAGCCTATGAATAAGCGTATGGGAATGGTTTTGCTGCTGTCGGTGGTTGCGTTACTTGGCGGGTGCGGCTCGGAAACAAATAATAAAACAGATCGTCAGGTTCAAACAGTCATAGTCGGTACTGGAACAGATTTTCCGAATATTGCGTTTTTAAATGAAAAAGGCGATTTGACCGGGTATGACATTGAAGTGATGAAAGCCATCGATAAGGAATTACCGCAATATACATTTGAATTTAAAACGATGGATTTCTCAAATCTGCTGACGAGCCTCGGAAATAAAAAAATTGATGTGATCGCGCACAACATGGCCAAAAATAAAGAACGAGAAAAGCGTTTTTTATATCATAAAGTGCCGTATAACTACTCGCCGATGTACATCACGGTGAGAGAGGATAATAACAAGATTCATACATTAAAAGACTTACACGGAAAAACAGTCATTGTCGGTGCCACGTCAAATGCGGCCGATTATATAACGAATTACAACAAAACGCACGGCAGCCCGATTCATTTGAAATACGCAGGACAGGGAAGCAATGACACCGCCAATCAAATTGAAACCGGGCGCGCAGACGCAACGATATCAACACCGTTTGCAGTTGATTTTCAGAATAAAACGCACGCCTTCCGCCAAAAGACAGTCGGTGACGTGTTATTAGATACCGAGGTGTACTTTATGTTCAATAAAGGCAGCCAAACCTTGGCGGATGCCACGGATCAAGCGATTAAAAAGCTGGAGAAAAACGGAACGTTAAAAAAACTAAGCCGGAAATGGCTCGGTGCAGATTATTCAAAATCAAGTTTTGAAAAATAAATGGGGCGATGAGATGAGAACAAAAGCAGCATTTATAACAATATTATTTTCACTTATTACGGTTCTGTCGGCTTGTGGCGCAGACAATCAAACGACGGGAGCTGAGCAAAAGAAGGTGCAAACGATCACGGTCGGAACCGGAACTCAATTTCCGAATATTTGCTTTATCGATGAAAAAGGCGATTTAACCGGTTATGATGTCGAACTGATCAAAGAGCTTGATAAACGCCTGCCGAATTATAAATTCACATTTAAAACGATGGAATTTTCCAACCTGCTTGTCAGCCTCGGACAGCATAAAGTCGATATCGTGGCGCACCAAATGGAGAAAAGCAAAGAGCGTGAGAAAAAATTTCTGTTTAACAAGGTAGCCTACAATCACTTTCCTTTAAAAATTACCGTGCTGCAAGAGAACAATACGATTCAAGGGATTGAAGATTTAAAAGGAAAACGGGTGATTACGAGCGCAACCTCCAACGGAGCGCTTGTGCTGAAAAAATGGAATGAGGAAAATGGACGCCCATTTAAGATTGCCTATGAGGGGCAAGGCGCGAATGAGACCGCGAATCAGTTGAAATCAGGGCGTGCGGACGCGACCATTTCAACGCCTTTTGCAGTAGACTTTCAAAACAAAACGAGCGCTATTAAAGAAAAAACCGTCGGTGATGTGCTTTCGAATGCCAAAGTGTATTTTATGTTTAACAAAAATGAACAAACGTTAAGTGACGATATTGATAAAGCCTTACAGGAACTCATTGATGACGGAACGCTGAAAAAACTCAGTTTGAAATGGCTTGGAGACGATTATTCCAAGGAGCAGTATTAAGTAAAAAGAGAGGGAGCAGTGATGGAAAAAGCCTTTGATATCAACATGATTGCAGATTTTGTGCCGACGTTAACCGGTTATTTGCCGGTTACATTATACATTTTAACACTGTCATTGCTTTTCGGATTTGTATTGGGGCTTTTTCTGGCGCTGCCCCGCATTTACAACACTCCTATTGTAAATCAATTGGCAAAAGTGTATATCTCATTTTTCAGGGGAACGCCCATTATGGTGCAGCTTTTCATCGTGTTTTATGGAATCCCGGCGCTGACGGGGCTAATCGGGATTGATACATCAAAAATGGACCCGTTTTATGCTGCTGTCGCAACTTATGCGTTAAGCAATGCAGCGGCAGCCGCTGAAATCATTCGAGCGGGCGTGGGGAGTGTAGATAAAGGCCAAACGGAAGCGGCGTACAGCATTGGCCTGAGCGGAAGGCAGGCCTTCAGGCGCATCGTTCTGCCCCAGGCACTTGTGCAGGCTTTTCCGAATATGGGAAACATGGTGATCAGTTCTTTAAAAGATACGTCTCTTGCTTTTTCAATAGGTGTCATGGATATGTCCGGAAGAGGCCAAACCCTGATCACCTCAAGCAATCATTCTCTTGAAGTTTACATTGCGCTATCGATTGTTTATTATGCCGTTGCGGTTTTATTCGAATGGTTCTTTAGATTGGCCGAAAACCGAATCAAGAAGAATCAAACAAGGCTTGTTACCGTTTTTGACATGAACATACATTGACATATTTCTTGGGATGAGGAGGGAGAAGATTGCAATTTGACTTTCCATTTATCGCTTCCGCCATGAAAGAAATGATAAAGACCATTCCGCTGACATTGATAATGGCTGGCTTGCCGATCGTGTTTGGATTTCTCGTGGCTCTTGGAAATATAATTGTTAGAATTTTCAGTATTAAAGGTTTGATGGCTTGCTCAAGGTTTTATGTGTCATTTTTTCGAAGTACACCTGCAATCCTTCACATTATGCTGATTTATTTAGGGATACCGCCGATTGCAGATCAAGTCAGCAGTTTTTTTCATCTTGGCTGGTCCGCCAATCAGATACCGGTCGCTGTGTTTGTCATCATGGCTTTGTCTTTAACTGCCGGAGCTTATCTGACAGAAATCATCCGGTCGGGCATTCTGGCGATGGATACCGGACAGGTCGAAGCAGCTTATTCAATCGGCCTGACAAATAGCCAAACCTTTCGCCGTGTGATATTGCCGCAGGCGCTGATGGTTTCAATCCCGAACTTCACAAATTTGGGCATCGGCTTTTTGCATACAACCTCTATCGCGGCTATAGTGGCTGTTCCTGAGATAACAGGGACGGCAACTATCGTTGCTTCTGATAATTATGCATTTTTAGAAGCTTTTATCGGAGCGGCGATTATCTATTGGGCGCTGACTCTAATCTTGGAAACCGCAAATGGAGTATTAGAGAGAAAGGCAGCCAGATTTCAAGGAGGCGCATTATGATTGAGATTAAAAATATCCATAAACAGTTTGGCATTCACCATGTATTAAAAGGGATAAATCTCACTGTACGCAAGGGAGAAGTTGTAACCATTATAGGTCCTAGCGGTTCAGGGAAAACCACCTTTTTACGCTGCCTGAATTTATTAGAACGGCCGGACGAAGGGGTCATTTCTTTACACGACAAAGTGATTAATTGCAGCTATCCGTCCAAAAAAGACATTCACTGGCTGAGAAAACAGACGGCAATGGTATTTCAGCAATATCATCTGTTTGCTCACAAAACGGTGATTGAAAATGTCATGGAGGGCTTGACGATCGCCCGGAAAATGAGAAAACAAGACGCGTATGCCATAGCTGAAAATGAACTGAGAAAGGTCGGGCTTCAAGACAAATTGAACGCTTATCCGAGTCAATTATCGGGTGGACAAAAACAGAGGGTCGGGATAGCGAGGGCACTTGCCATTCACCCGGATGTGCTGCTGTTCGATGAGCCGACGGCTGCGCTTGACCCGGAGCTGGTCGGTGAAGTCCTTGAAGTGATGCTGGATATCGTGAAAACCGGAGCCACCATGATTGTTGTTACACATGAAATGGAGTTTGCAAGAAGGGTCTCTGATCAAGTTGTTTTTATGGATAATGGAGCCATTGTTGAACAAGGAACTCCGGAAGAAGTCTTCCGCCATACCAAAAAAGAAAGAACGAGACAGTTTCTCCGCCGCGTTTCGCCGGAATATTTATTTGAACCAAAAGAACACATAAAGGAGCCGGTGATATGATCCGCTTAAGTATTTTAGATCAAAGCTTGATTGGTGAAGGGGAGACAGCAGCCGATACATTACAGCACACGGTGAACTTGGCAAAGATGGCTGAAGAGTGTGGGTATCATCGTTTTTGGGTGGCTGAACATCACAACAATGATGAAATCGCAGGCTCTGCGCCTGAGGTTCTTTTAGGCTATCTTGCCGCAAGCACAAAGGAAATTCGGTTAGCATCAGGCGGGGTGATGCTGCAGCATTACAGCCCTTACAAAGTGGCGGAGCAGTTCCATCTTCTGTCGGCGTTAGCTCCCGGCCGTATAGATCTCGGAGTGGGCAAAGCGCCCGGCGGGTTTCAGCTGTCCACAGACGCGCTGCAGGCTGAATATGAAAAACCGGCGCGCCAGTTTGATGAAAAGCTGGAGGAGCTTACTCATTTCATTCGGGATGATTTTCCTGATAGCCACCGCTATGCGGCATTGCGTCCTGCTCCGCGGGTTGAACAGAAGCCGGGAATTTATCTGCTGGGAGGAAGCGCAGAGAGTGCCATTTCAGCTGCAAAACTGGGAATCTCTTTCGTCTTTGCTTACTTTATTAACGGTGAAGAGGAAGTGCTGAAAGAAGCGCGCCGAGCCTTTGACGCGCATCTGCCGCCAGGCTCTGAGGCCGAATTTCATCTTGCTCCCGCTGTTTTTGCAGCACATACAAAAGAAGAAGCTGAAAAACATATTGTGTCGCGTGAATCGATAAAAGTGGTTTTACAAGACGGGCGGAGGGTCAACGTCGGCACCCGTGAACAGGCTGAAGCCTATCTAGAAAACGTCAGCCAGCCGTATGAGATCCTCGTGCAAAAAACCGGGGTGATTGCCGGAACGAAGGAAGAAGCGGCAGAAGAATTAAACCGTTTATCAGACACATACGACATCAATGATTTTGTTATTTTTACACCGATCAAAAATGCTGGCGAAAAACAGCTGTCTTATCAGCTGCTGAGCGATGCGGTTTTAGCTGCAAAACGTTAAGGGGGACGGAAGCATGAGTGATGTTGTGAACATTGTGGTTTGGAGTAAAAAAGGCTGCTCATATTGCGAGGAAGTCAAGAATTATTTGAATGAAAAAGGATTATCGTTCCAAAATATCGATGTTTCGGAGAAAGAAGAGCTGCGGGATATTTTACAGGCGAAATATGGGATACGCCATGTGCCTGTGGTCGAAATCGGTAACGGCAATCATTATCAAGGGGTAACTGAAATCGGCATTGAACACCTTGAGCTTGCACTTGCCAATTATGCACAGATAAAGGAGGCAAGAAGATGACACGATCAGATTTTATTCAGTTTGGAGCCATGATTCACGGTGTCGGGGGAACAACCGACGGCTGGCGTCATCCCGATATCGATCCCTCGGCGAGTACGAATATTGAATTCTACAGGCAAAAGGCGCAAACAGCCGAAAAAGGCTTGTTCAGTTTTATTTTCATTGCAGATGGCTTATTTATTTCTGAAAAATCAATTCCTCATTTTTTAAACCGATTTGAGCCCATCACCATATTATCGGCGCTTGCATCGGTCACGAAAAATATTGGTTTAGTAGGAACGTTCTCTACATCTTTTACTGAGCCATTCACCATCTCCAGACAATTGATGTCGCTGGACCATATCAGCGGGGGCAGGGCCGGATGGAATCTGGTTACTTCTCCGCAGGAAGGAGCGGCACGCAACCATAGTAAGACCAGCCTGCCAGAACACACCGAGCGTTACGAGATTGCACAGGAGCATTTGGATGTTGTGCGCGGGCTGTGGAATTCCTGGGAGCATGATGCATTTACACACAATAAAAAAACAGGGCGATTTTTTGATCCGGCGAAGCTTCATCGCCTGAATCACAAAGGAAAGTATTTTCAAGTAGAGGGGCCTTTGAATATCGGGCGTTCTAAACAGGGGGAGCCAGTAGTGTTTCAAGCGGGTTCATCAGAAACAGGACGGCAGTTTGCCGCCAAAAATGCAGATGCGATTTTTACCCATTCCAATTCATTAGAGGAGACAAAAGCGTTTTATGCGGATGTGAAAAGGCGCGCTGCTGCAGAAGGGCGTGATCCTTCCAGTGTGCGGATTTTTCCGGGGATCAGTCCGATTGTGGCAGATACGGAAGAAGAGGCAGAAAAGAAGTATCGTGAATTTGCAGAGTTGATTCCGATTGAAAATGCTGTTACCTATTTGGCCCGTTTTTTTGATGATTATGATCTGAGTGTTTACCCGCTGGATGAACCGTTCCCCGATATTGGCGATGTCGGAAAGAATGCGTTTCAAAGCACAACAGACCGGATTAAGAGAGAAGCAAAAGCCAGAAATCTGACATTGCGGGAGGTAGCACAGGAAATGGCTTTTCCGCGGCCTCTATTCATCGGCACACCAAAGCATGTCGCATCCTTAATTGAGGCCTGGTTCAACGCTGAGGCGGCTGATGGGTTTATCATCGGGTCGGATATACCGGGAACACTTGATGCTTTTGTAGAAAAAGTCATTCCGATTCTTCAAGAAAGAGGGCTTTATCGTCAAGATTATCGCGGCGGGACATTGCGGGAAAATCTCGGTCTCGGCATTCCCCTGCATCAGTCCGTGTTACATTCATCAAATTAGATGCCGTTTGATCAGAAGCGGAAGCTGAGAGGGGAGGATGACTTTTTTGACAATCATTGCGGGTACGGTTGTGAAAGGAAAACAATTAGGCAGAAAGCTGGGATTCCCCACGGCAAATGTAGATGCGAAACTGAATGGGCTGCATGATGGGGTTTATGGGGTTCTGGCGGCAGTCAATCATCAATTTCATTTAGGGGTTATGAATATCGGCGTGAAACCAACGGTCGGCTCTCACCTTAAAAAGACATTGGAGATTTTTTTGTTTGACTTTCATAAAGACATCTACGGAGAAATGGTTGAATGCAGTATTCTCTTTAAAATTAGAGAAGAAAGAAGGTTTGATTCTTTGGAGTCTTTAAAAAAGCAAATCAAAAAAGATATTTCATGCGCAGCAAAACGCTTTGAACTGATTGGGATTACAACACTAAACAAAAAAGAAAACCTGCTTTCCCATCAGGAATTGAATCTTCCGGATCTCTGCTTTTACAAGAAATGTAACAATCTATATGGCATCAACCGAGGCGTATACAATGTCATAGACAATTGGTTTTTTGAGTACGGAATTACACAAATTGCTTACAGGCGTATCTATATTTTATCTTTTTTAAGCTATTTGAAAGAAGGCGATCAAAAAGTTTCCAGTAAGTATATAAAATTTGGTGCGGGCGGTCTTGCTGACAAGTTGAGCCGCTTTGTTGCTGCTTATATTGAAGAAACTGAAGAAAATATATTGGGATAGGGAAAGGAGCGGGAAAGATGTCTTTGGATTATTGGAGAAATATAGAAGGCACATATCCATTTCAGGCAGAAAATGAAAATGACATGCTCAAGTTGAAAGAGGGGCATAATCCCGTGAATCTCTCAACGCTGGAAAAACAGCTCATCGGCATTCACCGGCACCTGCACCAATATCCTGAACTGTCGAAAGAAGAGTTTAAAACAACTGATTTTATAAAAAAATGCCTTGCAGAAAAGGGGATACAGATTCGTCCAACTTCACTGAAAACAGGTGTATTCGCAGACATAGCAGGGGAATCAGAAGGCCCGTCAATTGCTTTGAGGGCTGATATTGACGCCTTGCCAATCGAAGAAAAAACAGGATTGCCTTATGCGTCTAAACATAAAGGAATCATGCATGCGTGCGGTCATGATTTTCATACGGCAGCGCTTCTTGGTGCGGCCTTTTTATTAAAGGAAAATCAAGACAGCCTGAAAGGAAAGATTCGTTTATTATTTCAGCCGGCAGAGGAATCAGGCGCCGGCGCTGCAAAAGTGATAGAGGACGGCCAGTTGGATGGTATTGATGCAGTGATTGGCCTTCACAATAAACCGGATATACCAGTGGGGACGATAGGGCTAAAAACAGGGCCGCTTATGGCTGCTGTTGACCGATTTAAAGTAGAGATACAAGGAAAAGGTGCTCATGCAGCATTGCCGCATAATGGTTTTGATCCCATTGTCGGCGCCTCTCAGCTTATCGTCGCCCTGCAAACGATTGTAAGCAGAAATATAAACCCGCTAAAAAGCGCGATTGTCACCGTGGGGAAAATCAACGGCGGCAGTACATGGAATGTCATCCCGGATACTGTTGCAATCGAGGGCACTGTTCGTACATTTGATCCGGAGGTTCGTTCTCAAGTAAAGCAGCGTTTTTTGGCTGTCGCAGAGCAGATTTCTTCTGCTTTCTCGTTAAAGGCAAATGTGAAGTGGCATTCCGGACCGCCGCCGCTTTGTAATGATGAGGCAATAACTGAGCTGTTGCGAGACGCTGCACATAAAGCAAGACTTCAGGTCATTGATCCCGACCCGTCAACTGCCGGAGAAGATTTTGCTTACTATCTGGAGCATATTCTCGGATCATTTGCGTTTTTTGGAACAGGCGGCGATCATGATTGGCATCACCCGGCATTTACAATTGATGAAACTGCCATTATAAAAGCCTCTTATTTTTTATATGAAAGCGCTAGGAGATTATTAGATTCATCCATGCAGGAATGAAGAGTCAAAAATATCTGATTGATATAGATGGGGTGTTCTGATGAAGAAATTAATCGTTTTTGCATTTATAGGCTTGTTATCGCAATTAATAGACGGTTCGTTAGGTATGGCTTATGGGGTTACCTCAACTTCCTTGCTATTGGCTTTCAGCATCACACCTGCTGTGGCTTCGGCTTCTGTCCATTTAGCGGAAGTCGTAACGACTGCCGCATCGGGAGTGTCGCATATTAGATTTGGCAATGTTGACAAACAAACTGTTTATCAGCTTGTCATCCCTGGTTCAATAGGCGCTTTTTTAGGCGCGGCATTTCTCAGCCGTTTACCTGGAGATGTGGCGAAACCCTATATTTCTTTGTTTCTGCTCCTGCTGGGCGGATATGTATTGATCAGATTTTTATTTCAATACAAGCCTGCTCTTGAGAAAAAACACGTGCCGTTAAGCCGAAAACAATCCATCCCATTAGGAGTGATCGCCGGTTTTGCAGATGCCACAGGCGGGGGCGGCTGGGGCCCCGTCACCACTCCGATTCTATTATCCCGTAAAGGCTTAAGCCCGAGGAAAGTCGTAGGGACTGTAGATACAAGTGAATTTGCCATCGCAGTATCTGCAACTGCCGGTTTTCTTATTTCATTAGGATGGGAGGATGTCAATTGGTTATGGGTCGGCTCGTTAATGGCGGGCGGAATCATCGCTGCTCCTATCGCAGCATGGCTGGTGCAAAAATTTCATCCGCAATTGATGGGTGTGCTTGTAGGAGGATTTATTATTCTAGTAAACGCCAGAACATTGATAAATGAATGGATCGAAAACACAGCTGTTTATCCATTGATCTATACGGTGATAGGAGCAATATGGCTGTTTGCTGTTTTATTCGTTTTATCTAAAATAGGGAATCGAAATAGGGTTAAGACAGCGGTTGATGTCTATTTAAAAGAAAAATAAAGATTTTCCGGCTTATAATGTAAAAGGAATCACGAGGTCCTTGCGCTTGACTGGAACGAAACCAACGCTGTAAGAAGCCGGGCAGGCTTCTTTTTTTATTTTCCAGCCTCATTGCGTACAAATCCTCCGAGCCCTTATAATAAAAGCAGAAGACTGTCCTTAGAGGTGAAAGGCTTGGCAACGAAGCATGAACAAATATTAACGTATATTGATTCACTGCCTGTCGGTGAAAAAATTTCTGTGCGAAGAATTGCAAAGGAAATGAAAGTAAGTGAAGGGACCGCGTACAGAGCGATCAAGGAAGCAGAGAATAAAGGGTTTGTCAGCACAATTGAACGTGTGGGCACAATCAGGATTGAGCAAAAGAAAAAAGAGAATATTGAAAAGCTTACCTATGCAGAGGTTGTAAATGTCATAGACGGACAAGTGCTCGGAGGCCGGGCCGGACTCCATAAGACATTGAATAAATTCGTCATCGGCGCGATGGAGCTGGACGCAATGATGCGTTACACCGCAGCGGGGAATCTTTTGATTGTCGGAAACAGAATCAACGCACACAGACAGGCGCTTGAAGCGGGCGCTGCTGTATTGGTGACCGGGGGCTTCAACACGGATGACAGCATTGTGCAGCTGGCAGATGAGCTTGAGCTGCCGATTTTATCCACGAGCTATGACACGTTTACAGTCGCCGCAATGATTAACCGGGCGATTTATGACCAGCTGATCAAAAAAGAAATTGTCCTGGTGGAGGACATCCTAACGCCTGCTGACCGTACGGTATATCTTTCGCCTAAGGATAAACTTGAAAAGTGGTATGAGAAAAATTTTGAAACGGGACACGGCCGGTTCCCTGTTGTCGACGATCAGATGAAAATCCACGGCATCCTGACATCAAAAGATATTGCCGGCCATGACCGAAACGCACCCATCGAAAAGGTCATGACCAAAAATCCCGTTACGGTTATTGGAAAAACATCTGTCGCCTCAGCGGCGCAAACGATGGTATGGGAAGGGATCGAAGTGCTTCCCGTCACTGACGGCCACCAAAAACTGATCGGCATGATCAGCCGCCAAGACGTGTTAAAAGCCCTTCAAATGATTCAAAAGCAGCCCCAGGTCGGGGAGAAGCTTGATGATATCGTTTCAAGGGGATTTAAAGATGAGGATAATGATAAAGAGGATCAAACGGTTTACGAGTATGAAGTCACGCCGCAGATGACAAATCAGCTCGGAACCATTTCTTATGGTGTGTTTACAACCATTTTGACGCAAGCGGCAAACCGGTTTTTGCGCTCGAAAAAACGCGGCGAACTTGTAATAGAAAGCATCACCATTTTCTTTTTGAAGCCTGTGCAGATGGAATCGGTTATCGAAGTCAAACCGCGCATTTTGGAGGCCGGCAGAAAGTTCGGAAAAATGGAAGTTGAAGTGCACAGCCAAGGCCATATCGTGTCGAAAGCGATGCTGATGGTTCAGCTGATGGAAAGAAGCTAAGGGACGTTCAGGCGCCCCTTACGCGTGATCTCTTTCAGCTTCTTTGGCGTGAAGGGGATAGTAATGCCTGTAGGCTTTATAACCTGCCCAAGCGCTTCCTGCTCCTATGACGATAAAGATACCGCCGATTACTAACGTTAATACTGAATGGAATAATATCATTTGGTTAAGCCCGTAGAACAGGACCAGTGACCCTAAGGCCATGCTTGATTTTGCTGAACAGATTTCTTTTTCCAAAGATTGCTTTGACCGTACGCCTTTTACTTTATAGAACACATAAAAGCAGGCTGAAAGCCCAATCAAAAAAACAAGAACCAGCATAAATGAAATCCTCCATCGTAAAAGTTTACAAACCCATTCTATACAAAAACGGGCTTGGTTTTGACGTTATTTTTCTTTTCCGTCGGCAGAGAATGTGATTTAATGAATAAAAACAATAAAGGAGTATCAAATGAAAACAGAACTGATCAGAACCATATCATTATATGACACGATTATCTTACATAGACATGTGCGTCCTGATCCGGATGCCTACGGATCACAGTGCGGACTTACGGAAATCCTGCGGGAAACATATCCTGAAAAAAATATTTTTGCTGTCGGCACGCCTGAGCCGTCCCTCTCTTTCTTATATTCCCTTGATGAGGTGGACAATGAAACATATGAAGGCGCACTTGTCATTGTCTGCGATACGGCAAATCAGGAAAGAATCGATGATCAGCGTTATCCTTCAGGCGCCAAACTGATGAAAATCGACCATCATCCGAACGAAGATCCATACGGTGACCTTCTCTGGGTCGATACAAGCGCAAGCTCAGTAAGTGAAATGATTTACGAGCTGTATTTAGAAGGAAAAGAGCACGGCTGGAAGCTGAATACGAAAGCGGCAGAGCTGATCTATGCCGGCATTGTCGGAGATACCGGCCGCTTTTTATTTCCGAATACAACGGAAAAAACATTAAAATATGCAGGCGAGCTCATTCAGTATCCATTCTCTTCCTCAGAGTTGTTTAATCAATTGTATGAAACAAAACTGAATGTGGTGAAGCTTAACGGCTTTATCTTTCAAAATGTGTCATTGTCCGAAAACGGCGCCGCTTCTGTTTTCATCAAAAAGGATACGCTTGAAAAGTTCGGCACAACGGCTTCTGAAGCGTCGCAGCTTGTCGGTACGCTTGGAAATATCTCAGGTATTCGCGCTTGGGTGTTTTTCGTAGAAGAAGATGATCAAATCAGAGTGAGATTCCGTTCTAAGGGCCCTGTCATTAACGGACTTGCCCGGAAATATAACGGCGGAGGGCATCCGTTTGCTTCAGGCGCCTCTATTTACAGCTGGGATGAAGCTGATCGGATTTTGGCTGATCTGGAAACATTATGTAAAGAACACAAGTAGAGGGGAGACCCTCTCTCTTAGTGTTCATCTGTGACGGGGATGAACCAGCAGCCGAAATCAGTAAGGTCCTCGTAGACTTGGAGATTGTGAGATTGAAGTTCTTTTTTGATGAGGGAAGCGAGTGAGTGTGTTTCGGCATATGCAGAAAAACCTTGTCTGAGCCGGGCTGCTTGATCTTTTGCTAACTGACGGTCACTGTAAACCTCCATTTCCCTTCCTCCTTCCTTTCGCCATTAAGCCTCTCACATATAGTTTATAAAAAAGAATGGGAAAAAGCGACAGAAGTTTGGAGAATTTGAAAAAAATCCATAATTACGCGGCGAATGATATTTCAAGTTCTACTGTCAGTCTCGTATAAATAATTAATTCCTTGACGGTTGCCTCGTATTTTTTTTCATTAATCATATAGACTTTATTTTCGATTGTCCGTTTCAAAAGATCCTTTGTTTGATAGACGCTCTCTATGTCTTTTGTAATTACCTCTGAAATATTATCCTTTACATGCTCCTCGAATTTTGTTTCTTCCGGCTGCGATATTTTATATTTTTCCCCATTCACTAATTTGACGCTGACGCTTTGGATCAGCAGTTTTCTTTTATTGTCTTCATTCAGTTTATGGAGGTCTTCCTGATAGATCGAAATTTGATTGTTTAAATCTTTTACGTGCTCTTTTTGTTTTTCGATGAGGCTGACCTGCTCCTCTTGGAATGTTCCGTAAGTAAACAGGAAAAAGAACCAGCTGATTACGGCTCCGCACATCATGCCCGCGAAAAAACGCTGCCACCCCGGTTTTTTGTAATGCTGTGGGACCCTCATGAAGAAAGATGCTCCTGGGTCAGCCATGAAATAATGAGCCAGCCGCTTTGCGCGCCGCCCATGGCCGAGATAATCAAAAGAAGCTGTTTAAAGATATCTCTCGTATTGCCTTCAAGAATGCCCCGTTCAAAGCTGTATACCGCATCAAAGGTGCCCCCGATAGCTGCGACAAGCGCCCATATTTTTAACCGGTTTGCAAGCTTTGTAATGGCCGTAAGCGGGGCTTCGCCTGCCAAATATGCTCCGAGTCCTCCGATGAGTGCGCCCCCGATCAGCACCCCTAAAGCAATGAAGTAGCTATTGATAAAATTCACCATAAATCCTGCTTCTTGATCCATCTTTATCACCTCACCTTTTATATCATATTGAGTTTTCAGGACAAGTATGATGATGAGTCAAAAAAGAACATTTGTTTCTTTTGAAAACCCGCCTTATAATGAAGAAAGAAAAGGATCGTATGGAGAAAGAGGTGATAGCATGTCTTTTGTTCACCTGCAAGTGCATAGCGGGTACAGCCTGCTAAACAGCGCCGCGTCCGTGGAAGAGCTCGTCAAAGAAGCTGACAGGCTCGGATATGCGTCTTTGGCGCTGACAGATGATCATGTCATGTACGGAGCTATTCAATTTTATAAAGCATGCAAGGCGAGGGGAATCAACCCGATAATCGGTTTGACGGCCTCTGTTTTTACTGATGATAACGAGCTTGAAGCCTATCCGCTCGTCCTGCTGGCCAAATCAAATACAGGCTATCAAAACCTGCTGAAAATCAGCAGCGTCCTGCAATCGAAATCAAAAGGCGGGCTAAAGCCGAAATGGCTTAACAGTTATCGAGAAGGCATTATCGCGATGACGCCCGGCGAAAAAGGATATATTGAAATGCTTCTTGAAGGAGGGCTGTTTGAACAGGCCGCTCAAGCCGCGCTTGAATTTCAATCCATATTCGGAAAGGGAGCTTTCTATTTCTCCTATCAGCCTTTTAAAGGGAATAAAGCCTTGTCTGACCAGATACTGCGGCTGTCTGAAGAAACGGGTATCCCTGTTACAGCGTCTGGCGATGTGCATTACATAAGGAAAGAAGATAAGGCTGCCTACCGCTGTCTGAAAGCGATTAAAGCAGGGGAGAAACTGACGGATGAACCAGCCGGAGATCAGCCTGATCTCGATTTGAAGCCACTCGAAGAAATGCAAAACATTTATCGAGAGCATCCCGAAGCACTGCAAGCTTCTGTTGAGATCGCAGAACAATGCCGGGTTGACGTCAGCCTCGGACAGACCCGTCTCCCATCTTTCCCGACTCCAGACGGAACGTCCGCTGATGCTTATTTAACGGACATCTGTATGGCAGGACTCCGCAGCCGTTTTGGCACGCCTGATGAACGATATCTTCGCCGTCTTCAATATGAGCTTGACGTCATCAAGCGGATGAAGTTCAGCGATTACTTTCTGATCGTATGGGATTTTATGAAACACGCCCATGAAAAAGGAATCGTTACAGGACCGGGAAGGGGATCTGCGGCAGGCTCTCTTGTGGCTTATGTGCTGTATATTACAGATGTTGACCCGATTAAACATCACCTGCTGTTTGAACGATTTTTAAACCCCGAACGGATCAGCATGCCGGATATTGATATTGACTTTCCGGATACAAGAAGAGATGAAGTCATCCAATATGTTCAGCAGAAATACGGTGCAATGCACGTCGCACAGATTATTACCTTTGGAACACTTGCGGCAAAAGCGGCACTCCGGGACGTCGGCAGAGTATTCGGCGTCAGCCCTAAGGAAGCAGATCAGCTTGCAAAACTCATCCCTTCAAGGCCGGGCATGACGCTGGAGGAAGCGAGACAGCAATCGCCGCAGCTGGATAAGAGGCTTCGGGAGTCAAGCCTGCTTCAGCAAGTCTATACAATTGCCCGAAAAATAGAAGGGCTGCCAAGGCATACCTCAACCCACGCAGCAGGTGTTGTCCTGAGTGAAGAACCGTTAACGGATGTTGTTCCACTTCAGGAAGGGCATGAAGGGATATATTTGACGCAATACGCGATGGACCATCTTGAAGACTTGGGTCTTTTAAAAATGGATTTCTTAGGCTTACGCAACCTGACGCTTATCGAGTCCATTACTTCAATGATCGAAAAAGAAGAAAACATCAAAATAGATCTTTCAAATATTTCCTACCAGGATGGCAAAACGTTCTCCTTGCTGTCAAAAGGGGATACGACAGGGATTTTCCAGCTTGAATCGTCGGGGATGAGAAGCGTCCTGAAGCGGCTTAAACCTTCAGGCCTCGAGGATATTGTGGCGGTCAATGCGCTGTACCGGCCTGGTCCGATGGAAAATATTCCGTTATTTATCGACCGTAAACACGGCCGGGCGCCTGTTCAATATCCCCATGAAGATGTAAGGAGCATCTTGGAAGATACATATGGCGTCATTGTGTATCAGGAACAAATTATGATGATTGCTTCCCGGATGGCAGGGTTTTCTTTAGGAGAAGCAGACCTGCTGAGACGGGCGGTCAGCAAAAAGAAAAAAGAAATCCTGGACAAAGAGCGAAGCCATTTTGTTGAAGGGTGCTTAAAAAAGGAGTATTCTGTAGACACTGCAAATGAAGTCTACGATTTAATCGTCAAATTCGCAAACTACGGCTTTAACCGAAGCCATGCGGTGGCATACAGCATGATCGGGTGCCAGCTTGCGTATTTGAAAGCTCATTATCCGTTATATTTTATGTGCGGATTGCTGACAAGCGTCATTGGCAATGAGGATAAAATATCTCAATATCTTTACGAAGCAAAGGGGAGCGGGATTCGTATCCTTCCTCCGTCAGTGAACAAAAGCAGTTTTCCGTTTACAGTTGAAGACGGATCTGTCAGATACAGCCTCCGCGCGATAAAAAGTGTAGGCGTCTCAGCAGTCAAAGATATATATAAAGCAAGAAAAGAGAAACCATTTGAAGATCTTTTCGATTTCTGCTTTCGCGTGCCGTCAAAAAGCGTAAATCGCAAAACGCTTGAAGCACTTATCTTTTCTGGTGCGATGGACGAATTCGGCCAAAACCGGGCCACGCTGCTCGCATCCATTGACGTTGCTTTGGAACATGTTGAGCTATTTGCCGCGGACGATGACCAAATGGGATTGTTTTTAGATGAATCATTTTCGATTAAGCCGAAGTATGTGGAGACGGAGGAGCTACCGCTTGTAGATTTGCTTGCGTTCGAAAAAGAAACGCTTGGCATTTATTTTTCAAATCATCCGCTCTCTGCCTTCCGAAAACAGCTGGCTGCGCACGGAGCAGCATCCATTCTAGAGGCACAGCAGGCAGTCAAAAGGCAGCTTTCTCTCGGAGTCCTGCTGTCGAAGATCAAAACGATTCGGACGAAAACAGGTCAAAACATGGCGTTTTTAACGCTAAGTGATGAAACCGGCGAAATGGAAGCTGTTGTCTTCCCAGAACAATTCAGACAGCTTTCTCCCGTTTTAAGAGAAGGCGCTCTTTTGTTCACAGCGGGTAAATGTGAAATAAGACAGGACAAGGTCCAGTTCATTATGTCCCGGGCAGAATTGTTAGAAAACATGGATGCCGAAAAAGCGCCATCGGTTTATATAAAGATAGAAAGCAGTCAACACAGTCAGGAAATCCTGGCAAAAATTAAGCGCATTTTGCTGGAGCATAAAGGGGAAACAGGTGTTTATCTCTATTATGAAAGGCAAAAACAGACGATTAAGCTTCCTGAGTCGTTTCATATCGATGCGGATCACCAGGTGTTATATCGCTTAAAAGAGCTGTTAGGTCACCAAAACGTCGTTTTAAAACAGTGGTAACGATTCACTTTTTGTTATACAATTGGAGCAATTATGTGATCCTGTTTAAATATTCAGATAGATAACTCCGCAGAATGCAGCAATCAAAGCAGCAGTATACGAATCAAAAATATCCATAAGGAGTGTTTAGGAGAATGTCATTAAGAGAAGAAGCATTACACCTGCATAAAGTCAATCAGGGGAAACTGGAGTCTAAATCGAAAGTAGAAGTCAGAAACGCGAAAGATTTAAGTCTTGCGTATTCCCCAGGTGTTGCAGAACCGTGCAAGGATATTCATGAAGACATTAACAAAGTATATGATTATACAATGAAGGGGAACATGGTAGCAGTTGTAACTGACGGTACAGCTGTGCTCGGCCTTGGAAATATCGGCCCTGAAGCTGCGCTTCCTGTTATGGAAGGAAAAGCTGTCCTTTTCAAAAGCTTTGCAGGCGTAGACGCGTTCCCTATTGCTTTAAGCACAAACGATGTAGATAAAATTGTTGAAACTGTTAAATTGCTTGAACCGACATTTGGCGGCGTAAACCTTGAAGATATTGCAGCGCCTAACTGCTTTATCATTGAAGAACGTCTCAAAAAAGAAACAAACATCCCAGTTTTCCATGATGATCAGCACGGTACTGCCATTGTAACTGTAGCAGGTCTTGTAAACGCGCTGAAACTGTCTGGAAAATCCCTGTCTTCCATTAAAGTTGTCGCAAATGGAGCCGGTGCAGCAGGTATTGCGATTATCAAGCTTCTTCACCATTACGGCGTACGCGACATCGTGATGTGCGATTCAAAAGGAGCGATTTATGAAGGGCGCCCGAACGGTATGAACGATGTCAAAAATGAAGTGGCGAAATTCACAAACCAAGACCGGAAAGACGGTTCTTTGAAAGATGTCATCGTTGATGCTGACGTTTTTATCGGCGTATCAGTAGCAGGTGCGTTAACAAAAGAAATGGTTCAAAGCATGGCAAAGGATCCGATTATCTTTGCAATGGCAAATCCGACTCCGGAAATTATGCCGGAAGATGCGCGTGAAGCTGGCGCAAGTGTTATCGGAACGGGCCGTTCTGACTTCCCGAACCAAGTAAACAATGTTCTTGCATTCCCTGGCATTTTCCGCGGAGCGCTTGACGTTCGCGCCACTCACATTAACGAAGAAATGAAAATCGCTGCGGTTGAAGCTATTGCTTCACTAGTTTCAGAAGAAGAGCTTAGCGCAGACTACGTTATCCCTGCACCGTTTGATAAACGTGTTGCGCCTGCTGTTGCGAAGGCTGTGGCAAAAGCGGCGATGGAAACAGGTGTCGCAAGAATCACTGTTGACCCTGAGGAAGTTGCTGAAAAAACGAGAAAACTTACGATTATTGGTGAATAATTTTAGTTCATTCCAAAAATGGCAGCGCGTTGGCGGAGACCGGCGCGCTGTTCTCAAGTTAAACTGGCGGCTGAAATTTTTTTAATGGCTGGTCTTAAAAAAATTTCAGCCGAGTTTAATGTCATTTTTGAATACGCTGCCAATCCTGTTATTTCAACGTTTTATCTGAATTCATCCGAGCCTTTCCGAACGCGTCATTGTATAAAAAGTTGTCGAATTGAGGATGACAGCGTTTGACAAAAAAAGTACAATAGTTTCGGTAAAGTTATTAGCAAGTCTATCTGTTTGATGACATGCGGTGAAGAGAACCCTTCACAAAAGGGAGGTAATCATTTGTTAAAGGATATATTCACTAAAAAGAAAAAGTATGCTTCCGTACCGTCTGATCAAGCGAAGCACGATGTTCCGGAAGGCATTATGACAAAATGTCCCAAATGTAAAAAAATCATGCTCACTAAAGAGTTGGATAAAAATATGCGGGTATGCATGAACTGCGATTATCATTTCCCGATGAATGCAAAACAGCGTATCGCAAGCTTAATGGATGAACAATCCTTTGAGGAATTCAATCAAGGAATGTTATCGGAAAACCCGCTCGGTTTCCCGGGATATCTTGAAAAGCTTGAAAAAGATCGCGAGAAAACATCCTTAAACGAGGCTGTTGTGACAGGCAAGGGCACAATCGGCGGACACCCGGCTGTTGTCGCAGTCATGGATTCTTCATTCAGAATGGGCAGCATGGGTTCAGTCGTCGGTGAAAAAATCACGCTTGCGATTGAAAAAGCAAAAGCTGATAAAGTTCCGTTTATTATTTTTACGGCTTCAGGCGGCGCGAGAATGCAGGAAGGCATATTAAGTTTGATGCAGATGGCTAAGACAAGCTCTGCTTTAAAACTGTTCAGTGAAGAACAGGGCCTCATTATCTCAGTTATGACGCATCCGACTACCGGGGGCGTATCAGCCAGCTTTGCATCCCTTGGCGATTACAATTTCGCTGAGCCTGGCGCGCTGATCGGTTTTGCCGGAAGACGGATTATTGAACAAACGATAGGGGAAAAATTGCCTGAGGACTTCCAAACGGCAGAATTTTTATTAAAACATGGACAGCTTGATGCGGTTATTCACCGCGAAGATATGAAACAAACGTTAGAAAATCTGCTGGATATGCATCAATCGGGAGGTGACTTTGAGTGGCTGCAAGATTAGAATTTGAAAAACCGGTGATTGAACTGCAAACCAAAATCGCCGAACTGAAAAAATTCACCCAAGATTCCGATATGGATCTGAGTGCAGAAATCGAACGGCTCGAAGACCGTCTCGCTAAGCTTCAGGATGATATTTACAAAAATCTGAAGCCTTGGGACCGTGTTCAAATCGCGCGTCTGCCGGACCGTCCGACAACGCTTGATTATATTGAACACCTGTTTACCGACTTTTTTGAATGTCACGGAGACAGAGCGTACGGAGACGATGAAGCCATTGTCGGCGGCATTGCGAAGTTCCATGGCCTTCCTGTAACGGTAATCGGGCATCAGCGCGGCAAAGACACAAAGGAAAATCTTGTCCGCAATTTTGGGATGCCGCATCCTGAAGGCTACCGAAAAGCGCTTCGTCTCATGAAACAGGCTGACAAATTCAACAGACCGATTATCTGTTTTATTGATACGAAGGGAGCATACCCTGGACGAGCAGCGGAAGAAAGAGGACAAAGCGAAGCCATTGCCAAAAACCTGTTTGAGATGGCCGGTCTCCGAGTGCCTGTTATTTGCATCGTCATCGGTGAAGGCGGAAGCGGCGGAGCCCTGGGTCTGGGTGTAGGAAACCACTTGCATATGCTGGAAAACTCTACTTATTCTGTTATTTCTCCGGAAGGTGCCGCGGCACTTTTATGGAAGGACTCCAGTCTTGCTAAGAAAGCAGCAGAAACAATGAAAATCACTGCGCCGGATTTAAAAGAATTAGGTATTATAGATCATATGATAAAAGAAGTAAAAGGCGGAGCGCACCACGATGTAAAGCTGCAGGCAAGCTATATGGACGAAACCCTTAAACAATCGTTAAAAACTTTGCTGAAGCTGAGCGAAGAAGAATTAGTTCAGCAGCGCTACGAAAAATATAAAGCAATTGGCAAAGTCTCGATTGAAGATCAATATATCGGGGTAAACTAAATAAACGTGAAGCCTTTGGCTCACGTTTATTTTTTGTGACATTCCTTAAATTTTATTTAAAAACAATTTATTTAATTGTATAATAGGTAAGGTTTCATAGGGAGGATGGAGATCCCTTTTCATTGTTTTTAGGGCAATGATCATGTTATGTTTAATCATATATGTTGCTGAGGTGAATGGAGAATGAAACGTATAGGGGTATTAACGAGCGGCGGGGATTCCCCGGGAATGAACGCAGCAGTTCGCGCAGTAGTCAGAAAAGCGATTTATCATGACGTTGAAGTTTACGGCATTTACAACGGATACGCAGGATTGATCAGCGGAAAGATTGAAAAGCTTGAACTCGGATCTGTAGGCGATATTATACATCGCGGAGGAACAAAGCTTTATACGGCAAGATGTCCTGAATTCAAAACGGTTGAAGGCCGTGAAAAAGGGATAGAAAACTTGAAGAAGCTCGGTATTGAAGGCCTTGTTGTCATCGGCGGAGACGGTTCCTATATGGGTGCCAAAAAATTAACGGAACACGGGTTTCCATGTGTAGGTGTACCGGGTACAATTGATAACGACATTCCGGGCACTGATTTTACAATCGGCTTCGATACAGCTTTAAATACAGTAATTGACGCAATTGATAAGATTCGCGATACAGCGACTTCTCATGAACGTACATATGTGATCGAAGTAATGGGCCGCCATGCCGGCGATATCGCATTGTGGGCCGGTCTTGCAGGGGGCGCGGAATCAATCTTGATCCCTGAGGCAGACTATGACATGCACGAAATCATTGCCCGCTTAAAACGCGGCCACGAACGCGGCAAGAAGCACAGTATTATTATTGTTGCCGAAGGTGTAGGCAGCGGTGTTGAATTCGGGAAACGCATTGAAGAAGAAACAAATCTTGAAACTAGGGTATCTGTATTGGGCCATATCCAGCGCGGAGGGTCTCCGAGCGCTGCTGACCGCGTGCTGGCAAGCCGTCTTGGCGCATATGCAGTTGAACTGCTGCTTGAAGGAAAAGGCGGACGCTGTGTAGGTATACAAAACAATAAGCTTGTAGACCATGATATTATAGAAATACTGGAAACAAAACACACAGTTGAGCAAAACATGTATCAGCTTTCAAAAGAACTGTCTATTTAATGTGCAGCTGAAGGCTGAAGATTTCAGAAGGAAGTGAACCAAATGAGAAAAACTAAAATTGTTTGTACCATCGGTCCGGCAAGTGAAAGTATTGAAATGCTTACGAAATTAATGGAGTCAGGAATGAACGTGGCTCGTTTGAATTTTTCTCACGGAGATTTTGAGGAGCACGGTGCAAGAATAAAAAATATCCGCGAAGCAAGCAAAAAGCTTGGCAAAAACGTTGGTATCCTGCTTGATACAAAAGGTCCTGAAATCCGCACACATACAATGGAAAACGGCGGCATTGAGCTTGAAACAGGCAAAGAGCTTATCATTTCAATGGACGAGGTTGTAGGAACAACAGATAAAATTTCAGTGTCATATGAAGGTTTAGTCGATGACGTTGAACAAGGGTCAACGATTCTGTTAGATGACGGCCTTATCGGCCTTGAGGTGCTTGATGTTGATGCCGCTAATCGCGAAATCAAAACAAAAGTACTAAACAACGGAACACTCAAAAATAAAAAGGGTGTTAACGTACCGGGCGTCAGCGTTAACCTTCCTGGTATCACTGAAAAAGATGCGCGAGACATCGTTTTCGGTATTGAGCAAGGAGTAGACTTTATCGCAGCGTCTTTCGTACGCCGTTCTACGGACGTGCTTGAAATCCGTGAGCTTCTTGAAGAACACAACGCTCAGGATATTCAAATCATCCCTAAAATCGAAAACCAAGAGGGCGTTGACAACATCGATTCTATTCTCGAAGTGTCTGACGGTTTAATGGTTGCACGCGGAGACTTAGGTGTGGAAATTCCAGCTGAAGAAGTGCCGCTCGTCCAAAAAGAACTGATCAAAAAATGCAACGCGCTGGGCAAACCTGTTATTACAGCGACACAAATGCTTGACAGCATGCAGCGCAACCCGCGTCCGACTCGTGCGGAAGCAAGTGACGTTGCAAATGCGATCTTCGACGGCACAGATGCAATCATGCTTTCTGGTGAAACAGCTGCCGGAAGCTATCCGGTTGAGGCGGTTCAAACAATGCACAACATCGCTTCCCGTTCTGAAGAAGCTTTAAATTATAAAGAAATTCTTTCTAAACGCAGAGATCAAGTAGGCATGACGATTACAGATGCTATTGGACAATCTGTCGCGCATACGGCGATTAACCTGAATGCTGCTGCAATCGTAACGCCGACTGAAAGCGGCCATACAGCACGTATGATCGCAAAATACCGTCCGCAGGCGCCGATTGTTGCTGTTACTGTAAATGACTCTATTTCCAGAAAGCTAGCGCTCGTATCAGGCGTATTTGCAGAAAGCGGTCAAAATGCGAACTCAACAGATGAGATGCTTGAGGATGCTGTCCAAAAATCATTGAACAGCGGAATTGTAAAACACGGCGATCTGATCGTCATTACAGCAGGATCTGTCGGTGAGTCTGGCACTACGAACTTAATGAAAGTGTACACTGTCGGCGATATCATCGCTAAAGGCCAAGGCATTGGACGCAAATCAGCTTACGGTCCGGTTGTCATTGCACAAAATGCAAAAGAAGCTGAGCAAAAAATGACTGACGGTGCGGTTCTTGTTACAAAAAGCACTGACCGTGATATGATTGCATCACTTGAAAAAGCGTCTGCCCTTATTACAGAAGAAGGCGGCTTGACAAGCCATGCTGCGGTAGTCGGATTAAGCCTTGGCATTCCGGTTATCGTTGGTCTGGAAAATGCGACGTCTATTTTGGCAGATGGCCAAGATATTACAGTTGACGCTTCCAGAGGCGCAGTCTATCAAGGACGTGCGAGCGTTCTTTAATCAGAGGTGAAAACGGAAGGGGCTTCCCTTCCTTTTCTCTTTATGTTGAACAGAGGCGTGTTACACGTGTGGGGGGCTTGGATATGAGATTTTTATTTTTGCTTTTTATTGTGTTTCCGGCAATAGAAATCGGCATATTCCTATTTTCAGGCAAGCTGATCGGCATATTGCCGACGGTCCTTTTAATGATTCTGACGGGCATTATCGGCGCAGCAGCTGCAAAAAAACAAGGAACCGAAGTGTATTACAAGGTTCAGCGTGATCTTCAATATGGCAAAATGCCTGGCGAAGCGATTGCTGACGGCCTGTGCATTTTCATTGGCGGTCTTTTGCTGATGCTTCCGGGCTTTTTATCAGATTTGGCCGGTGCCTGTCTGCTTATCCCGTTCACCCGCAGCTGGTGTAAGCCGATTCTGTTCAAATGGCTGAGAGGAATGTCGAAGAACAAGCGGATCATCATCAAATAAAAAACGGCAGCCATGCAACATGGGCTGCTTTTTATTTTTGCTGAACGGTGATATACGACCATATTTCCTTTAATGCGCCTGTTGTAATGAACGCCTGAATGATGACGAGAACAGCCGGTCCTGCAATTAGTCCTAAAAACCCGAATAATTTAAAACCGGCAAACAGGGCGATGAGCGTTGCCAGCGGATCGATACCGATTGATTTACTAAGTATTTTGGGTTCTGTCAGCTGCCTTTGAATAAGAACGACGAGGTACAGCACCCCGATTCCGATGGCCTGGGGCAGCTGGCCTGTAATCGATAAATACAAAATCCACGGCACAAATACCGAGCCAGCACCCAAATAAGGGAGAAGATCAACAAGCCCGATTAAAAAAGCAATTGTTGCGGCATGTTTAACTTTTAAGAGAGAAAGGCCGATAAATACAATCACCATCGTAATGAAAACGAGAACGGCCTGCGCTTTGATAAAACCGGTCATTGCTTTTTTTAATTCGCTGCTGATCGCTTTGCTGTTAGCTGTAACCCGATCCGGCAGAACCGAAACGAGCATGGCTTTCAGCTTGTGCCAATCCTTTGTCATAAAAAATGTTGCCAGAAGAGAAAAAATCAGAACCGCCGCTGTATTGGGAAGAAGCGCGAAAAACCTTGGGATCATTTCTAGAATGTGGGACAGCAGCAGCCCGGCATTTTTAGCGGCGGAATCACCAAGTGTCTGAATGTGGGTAACGATGGAAGCCTGCTGGTTGGTCTCCAATTCTTGAAACAAAAGGGTCAGTTCGTGATAGAGCGGCTGGATATGTGTTGTAAACAATTTTTCACAATATGAGATAAACGTGCTGATATGCGGAGGCAGCGTTTTTGCAAGATACGCTGTTCCCGTTATGATTTCGGCTACCAGAATGGTGAGCATGCCGAAGGCTGCGAGCAGAAAAAAAGCAAGCACGCCCAGAACGTTTATCGTTCGGGGGAATCCTGTCACTCTGTCCAAATAGTCAACAACAGGATGAATCGCTGATGAAAGAATAAGGGCGATCAGGAACGGATAAGTTAACGGAAACGAATAATAGGCCGCAGCTATCGATCCTGCGGTAATTGACATGACAAAGAGGGTTCTGAAAAAAATAGTGATATAAGATTGATTCACGAAAACGGTCCTCCTCTCGTCAGCATGTCCTATTTTTTATATGTATTCACGCTCCGGCTGAATATGAATACATTCATCTTAAAGGAGGGATGGCATGTGTTTACACAAGCGAATTTATTTTTAATATTACTCTTGGCTATCGCACTTATCGCAAAAAATCAATCATTGCTCTTTGCTGTATCCGTCCTTTTGATCATCAAAATCGTTGGACTTGACCAGAAATTATTTCCAACCATCCAGTCGAAAGGCATCAACTGGGGTGTGACCATTATTACAATCGCTGTTCTTGTTCCGATTGCAACAGGAGAAATCGGATTTAAGCAGCTTGGAGAAGCAATGCGGTCTTCCTACGCATGGATCGCCTTGGGAGCGGGAATCGCAGTGGCGCTGATTGCCAAAAACGGCCTGACCCTGCTGGAAAATGACCCGCATATTACAACTGCTCTTGTGATCGGAACCATTCTTGCAGTCGCACTTTTTGGCGGAGTAGCGGTGGGTCCGCTGATCGGAGCGGGAATTGCTTATATTGCTATGCAGATCGTAAAATTGTTCACTTCATGAAAAAAAGCGGCTTTAAGCCGCTTTTTTTTGTATGCAAAAACCCGCAAATAAAGGCGTTTTTTCGGGGAAATCACAGAATGAAAAAAAAAATTATAGGTAAACATTTAACAAATGTCTGATTATTGTTTATAATGAGAATAGGCTTAAACTTAAATAAGCTTATAAGAATTTGTTATGTTCTTTCATAAGCAAAGGGTTTCATTACCAGCAGGCAGTAAAATGTAAGCATTTTCTTTTAGGGGGAGAGAAATACTTGCATCGTGCTTTTTAAGTAAGCCTCATGTTTTTACAACACTCTTAAAGGGGAAATTTATTGAAAAGGAGATGTTATATATGACAGCGACACGCGGTCTTGAAGGGGTTGTAGCAACAACATCATCTGTTAGTTCTATTATTGATGATACCCTTACATATGTGGGGTATGATATCGATGATTTAACAGAGAATGCAAGTTTTGAAGAAATCATCTACTTGCTTTGGCATTTAAGGCTGCCAAACAAAAAAGAGCTTGAAGAGTTAAAGCAGCAGCTTGCAAAGGAAGCTGCCGTTCCGCAAGAAATTATTGAGCACTTCAAATCTTATTCCCTCGAAAATGTTCATCCCATGGCTGCTCTTCGGACAGCAATTTCATTACTAGGCCTGCTTGACAGCGAGGCTGAAACCATGAACCCGGAAGCCAATTACAAAAAGGCGATCCGCCTTCAGGCAAAGGTGCCTGGTCTGGTTGCGGCGTTTTCCAGAATCCGCAAAGGCCTTGAGCCTGTTGAACCAAGAGAAGACTACGGCATTGCCGAGAATTTTCTCTACACATTAAACGGTGAAGAGCCTTCGCCAATTGAGGTTGAAGCCTTCAACAAAGCATTGATTTTACATGCTGACCATGAGCTGAACGCGTCAACGTTCACAGCGAGGGTCTGCGTCGCGACACTTTCTGATATCTATTCAGGCATTACTGCCGCAATCGGCGCGCTGAAAGGGCCTCTTCACGGCGGGGCGAATGAAGGCGTTATGAAAATGCTGACAGAAATCGGCGAAGTGGAAAACGCTGAGCCGTACATCCGCGCTAAGCTGGAAAAGAAAGAAAAAATTATGGGATTCGGCCACCGCGTTTATAAGCATGGCGACCCGCGCGCGAAGCATCTGAAAGAAATGAGCAAGCGCCTGACCAACCTGACAGGCGAAAGCAAATGGTATGAGATGTCGATTCGCATAGAAGAGATCGTCACATCAGAGAAAAAGCTTCCGCCTAACGTTGATTTCTATTCGGCTTCTGTTTACCACAGCCTCGGCATTGACCATGATTTGTTTACACCGATTTTTGCTGTAAGCAGAATGTCCGGCTGGCTCGCTCATATTCTTGAGCAGTATGACAACAACCGTCTGATCCGCCCGCGCGCAGATTACACGGGCCCTGATAAACAAGCATTTGTTCCGATTGAAGAAAGAGCCTAAAGAACCATTGGAGGCTGGCTTGCGTTAATGAGGTTAGCCTCTTGTTCAGAACATCAAAAGTGGTTTACACTTTAAATTGAATGTTGAGAAAAATCATTTTGTTTTCTATATAAGAAAAATAAAATGTTTTCTAAATATGAATTACATACTGGGAGGTTTTTATTGTGGCACAAGGTGAAAAAATTACAGTCTCTAACGGAGTATTAAACGTACCAAACAACCCGATTATCCCGTTTATCGAAGGAGACGGAACCGGTCCTGATATTTGGAACGCGGCTTCGAAGGTTTTGGAAGCAGCAGTAGAAAAAGCTTACAAAGGCGAAAAGAAAATTACATGGAAAGAAGTTTATGCCGGAGAAAAGGCTTATAATAAAACAGGTGAGTGGCTTCCTGCTGAAACATTAGATGTGATCCGCGAATATTTCATCGCGATTAAAGGGCCGTTAACGACACCTGTCGGCGGCGGTATCCGTTCTTTGAACGTAGCGCTCAGACAAGAGCTTGACCTATTCGTCTGCTTAAGACCTGTAAGATACTTTACTGGAGTGCCGTCACCGGTAAAACGCCCTGAAGATACTGATATGGTCATCTTCCGTGAGAATACAGAAGATATTTATGCAGGCATCGAGTACGCAAAAGGCTCTGAAGAAGTGCAAAAGCTCATCAGCTTCCTGCAAAATGAGTTAAACGTCAACAAAATCCGTTTCCCTGAAACATCAGGTATCGGCATTAAGCCTGTTTCTGAAGAAGGAACAAGCCGTTTGGTCAGAGCTGCAATTGATTATGCGATTGAGCATGGCCGCAAATCTGTAACGCTTGTTCACAAAGGAAACATCATGAAGTTCACAGAAGGCGCCTTCAAAAACTGGGGCTATGAACTTGCTGAAAGAGAATACGGCGAAAAAGTCTTCACGTGGGCTCAATATGACCGCATTGCTGAAGAACAAGGAAAAGACGCTGCAAACAAAGCGCAAAGCGAAGCGGAAGCAGCAGGCAAAATCATTATCAAAGACAGCATTGCTGACATTTTCCTTCAGCAGATCTTAACGCGTCCGAACGAGTTTGATGTCGTTGCGACAATGAACCTGAACGGAGATTACATTTCTGATGCTCTTGCAGCGCAAGTAGGCGGAATCGGTATTGCTCCTGGAGCGAACATCAACTATGAAACAGGACATGCGATTTTCGAGGCGACACACGGAACGGCTCCTAAATATGCAGGCCTTGATAAAGTAAACCCATCTTCAGTTATTCTTTCAGGCGTTCTGCTTCTTGAGCATTTAGGATGGAACGAAGCGGCTGATTTGGTTATCAAATCTATGGAAAAAACAATCGCTTCTAAAGTCGTAACTTACGATTTTGCCAGATTAATGGATGGCGCAACTGAAGTGAAATGTTCAGAGTTCGGAGAAGAACTGATTAAAAACATGGACTAAGCAAGGAAACAGCCTAAAACTAGCCATAAAGGAGAAGAGAGACATGGGAAATACTCGTAAAAAAGTTTCTGTTATCGGAGCAGGTTTTACCGGAGCGACAACCGCATTTTTAATCGCTCAAAAAGAGCTGGCAGACGTTGTTCTTGTTGATATTCCGCAATTGGAGAACCCGACAAAGGGAAAAGCGCTTGATATGCTTGAAGCAAGCCCTGTTCAAGGCTTTGACGCGAAAATTACGGGAACATCCAACTATGAGGATACAGCGGGTTCTGACATTGTTGTCATTACAGCCGGTATCGCAAGAAAACCTGGTATGAGCAGAGATGATCTGGTCTCTACAAACGAAAAAATTATGAGAAGCGTTACACGAGAAATCGTGAAATATTCTCCTGACTCTATCATTGTGGTGCTGACAAATCCTGTTGATGCAATGACTTACGCGGTGTATAAAGAATCAGGCTTCCCTAAAGAGCGCGTAATCGGCCAGTCCGGTGTGCTTGATACGGCAAGATTCAGAACATTTGTGGCAGAGGAATTAAACTTGTCAGTAAAAGACGTGACTGGTTTCGTTCTTGGCGGACACGGTGACGATATGGTACCGCTTGTGCGTTATTCTTATGCTGGCGGTATCCCGCTTGAAACCCTTATTCCGAAAGAACGGATTGACGCAATTGTGGAGCGCACAAGAAAAGGCGGAGGCGAAATCGTGAATCTTCTTGGAAACGGAAGCGCGTATTATGCGCCTGCTGCTTCTCTGACAGAAATGGTCGAAGCGATCTTGAAAGATCAGCGCCGCGTCCTTCCTACAATTGCTTATCTTGAAGGTGAATACGGCTATGAAGGCATCTACCTTGGTGTTCCTACAATTGTAGGCGGCAACGGTCTTGAGCAAATCATTGAACTTGAACTGACAGACTATGAAAGAGCACAGCTGAATAAATCAGTTGAATCTGTCAAAAATGTCATGAAAGTATTATCTTAATAAAAAGAGAGAAAGGCTTGCTTGATAGAGCCTTTCTCTTTTTACTATAAATGAAAGCGCTATCATTCACTCCTTTATTTCTTTTTGAAAAATGATGTAAAAGGCGAATTGTCGGAATGTCCTGCTTTCGTTAAAATAAGATCATGAAACATGTTAAGATGACATAAAATAGAGAAATAGGATGTCGGGGAATTATAATACTGGAGGCACAGCATGAACAAGAAAATTTTAGTTGTGGATGATGAAGAATCTATTGTTACTCTTTTACAGTACAATTTGGAACGGTCAGGCTATGATGTCATTACCGCCTCAGACGGGGAAGAAGCACTCAAAAAAGCGGAAACAGAGAAGCCTGATTTGATTGTGCTTGATGTGATGCTTCCAAAACTGGACGGAATCGAAGTATGCAAGCAGCTGAGACAGCAAAAATTGATGTTTCCCATTTTAATGCTGACAGCGAAGGATGAGGAATTCGACAAAGTATTAGGGCTTGAGCTTGGTGCTGATGATTATATGACCAAGCCGTTCAGTCCAAGGGAAGTAAATGCAAGAGTCAAAGCGATTTTAAGGCGTTCCGAAATGGCTGCGCCCTCTAGTGAAATGAAGAACGATGAAATGGAAGGCCAGATCGTGATTGGCGATCTGAAAATCCTGCCTGATCATTATGAAGCGTATTTTAAAGAAAATCAGCTTGAGCTGACACCGAAAGAATTCGAACTGCTGCTCTATTTGGGCAGACATAAAGGCAGAGTGCTGACGAGAGATCTGCTGCTGAGCGCTGTCTGGAATTATGATTTTGCCGGAGATACGAGAATTGTTGATGTGCATATCAGCCATCTCCGCGACAAAATCGAAAACAATACAAAAAAACCGATCTATATTAAAACAATTAGGGGATTGGGGTATAAACTGGAGGAGCCAAAAATGAATGAATAAATACCGTGTGCGCCTTTTTTCTGTACTTGTTGTCTGTATGATTCTGGTGTTTAGTGTCCTCGGGCTGTTTTTGCAGCAGCTCTTTGAATCATCTGATCAAAGAAAAGCAGAGGAACACATTGAAAAAGAAGCCAAATATATGGCCTCACTTCTTGATGCCGGCAATCTGAATGATCAAGCAAATGAGAAAATCATTCAAGATGCAGGCGGCGCGCTTGATGTGAACGCATCCGTTATAGATACGGACGGCAAGGTGCTGTACGGGTCAAACGGGAGTGCGGCAGATTCTCAAAAGGTGCAGGCGCTTGTTTCTGGCCATGAGGGTGTTCTCTCAACAGCAGATAACAAGCTTCATTACGGACTTTCGCTTAGAAGTGAAGGTGAAAAAACAGGATATGTGCTGCTTTCAGCCCCTGAACATAGCTCCGGCTTGAACGGCGAATTGTGGGGGATGCTGACGGCCAGTCTTTGTACTGCTTTTATCGTCATTGTTTATTTTTATTCCAGTATGACCTCACGTTATAAAAGGTCAATTGAAGCAGCGACAAACGTAGCAACAGAACTGTCTAAGGGGAACTATGATGCCCGGACGTACGGCGGCTATATCAGGCACTCTGATAAGCTCGGCCGTGCGATGAACAGCCTTGCCGTAGATCTGATGGAAATGACGAGAACGCAGGAAATGCAGCGGGACCGGCTGCTGACTGTCATTGAAAATATCGGCTCCGGGCTGATTATGATTGACGGAAGAGGCTTTATCAATCTCGTGAACAGGTCTTACGCCAAGCAGTTTCATATCAATCCGAATCAGATGCTGCGCCGTCTTTATCATGATGCATTTGTACATGAAGAAGTGATCCAGCTTGTCGAAGACATTTTTATGACGGAGACAAAGAAATGCAAGCTGTTAAGACTTCCGATCAAAATTGAGCGGCGTTATTTTGAAGTGGATGGCGTTCCGATTATGGGGCCGGACGATGAATGGAAAGGAATTGTGCTCGTTTTCCATGACATGACGGAGACGAAGAAATTAGAGCAGATGAGAAAGGATTTTGTGGCTAACGTTTCTCATGAACTGAAAACGCCGATTACCTCTATTAAAGGGTTTACGGAGACGTTATTGGACGGGGCGATGGAGGACAAAGAGGCGCTTTCTGAGTTTCTCTCTATTATTCTGAAAGAAAGCGAAAGGCTTCAGTCTTTGGTTCAGGATCTTCTCGATCTCTCAAAAATCGAGCAGCAAAATTTTACGCTCAGCATTGACACATTTGATCCAGCTAAAATGCTTGGTGAGATTGAAACGCTTCTTAAGCATAAGGCGGATGAGAAAGGCATCTCCTTACAACTGAATGTCCCGAAAGACACGCTCTATGTATCGGGAGACCCGTACAGGCTGAAACAGGTATTTCTTAATCTCGTAAATAATGCGCTAACCTATACGCCTGAGGGGGGCTCTGTAGCTATCAATGTAAAGCCCGTAGAAAAAGACATTCAGATTGAAGTTGCGGATTCCGGAATCGGAATTCAGAAAGAAGAAATTCCGCGCATCTTTGAACGTTTTTACCGCGTGGATAAAGACAGAAGCAGGAATTCGGGCGGAACAGGCCTAGGCCTCGCGATCGTAAAGCATTTAATAGAGGCTCATGAAGGGAAAATCGATGTCACAAGCGAGCTTGGACGGGGAACGGTCTTTACAGTGACGCTGAAACGGGCCGCTGAAACGTCCGCCTAATGTTTACAAAGGTTTAACAATATCTTCATGCACTGTTAAACCTATGCTGATAGGATGTAGTAGAACCCCTTCATCCAAGGAGCCAATTTTGACGGCGGGAACCATTTGTGTTCCCGTCCTTTTTTGTGTCTTCTCTTCAGTTCACGTATTTTCCTTTCAAATTGAACTTTGTTAAAATAAGAGGAGCTAATGACTATGTAAGAGATGAATAGAAGCCTGAGGCTTCTTAGGAGGATATTGAATGACGGAACGAAAAAAATTAGTGCTTGTAGACGGAAACAGTCTGGCTTACCGGGCGTTTTTTGCATTGCCGCTGTTAAGCAATGATAAAGGTGTTCATACGAATGCCGTATACGGCTTTGCGATGATTTTGATGAAGATGCTTGAGGATGAAAAACCGACACACATGCTGGTTGCATTTGATGCCGGGAAAACAACATTTCGTCACGGCACATTTAAAGAATATAAAGGCGGCAGACAGAAAACCCCGCCTGAGCTCTCCGAACAATTGCCGTTTATCCGCGAGCTGCTGGATGCCTATCAGATCAGCCGCTACGAATTGGAACAATACGAAGCCGACGATATTATCGGCACACTGGCCAAATCGGCTGAAAAAGACGGATTTGAAGTAAAGGTTTTCTCTGGAGATAAGGATTTAACTCAGCTGGCAACAGACAAAACGACGGTTGCCATTACGCGAAAAGGAATTACCGATGTTGAATTTTACACACCGGAGCACGTAAAAGAGAAATACGGGCTTACGCCTGAGCAAATTATTGACATGAAGGGTCTGATGGGCGATTCCTCAGATAATATTCCAGGTGTGCCCGGCGTAGGAGAGAAGACAGCGATTAAGCTATTAAAACAGTTCGATTCCGTTGAAAAACTGCTGGAGTCCATTGACGAGGTAAGCGGGAAGAAACTGAAGGAAAAGCTTGAGGAATTTAAAGATCAGGCATTGATGAGCAAGGAGCTTGCGACGATTATGACGGATGCGCCGATTGAGGTATCCGTTTCCGGCTTGGAATATCAAGGCTTTAATCGTGAACAGGTGATTTCCATCTTTAAAGATCTTGGTTTTAACACACTTCTTGAACGGCTAGGGGAAGACAGCGAAGAAGCAGAACAGGATCAGTCGTTAGAAGAAATTAATGTCGAAACTGTCACAGACGTAACAAGCGGCATATTGGTTTCTCCATCCGCATTTGTCGTTGAACAGATCGGCGATAATTATCATGAAGAGCCGATTCTCGGTTTTTCGATCGTTAATGAAACGGGATCTTATTTCATTCCGAAAGACATTGCCGTGGAGTCTCAGGTGTTTAAAGAATGGGTAGAAAATGACGAGCAGAAGAAATGGGTCTTCGACAGCAAGCGGGCTGTTGTCGCTTTGCGCTGGCAGGGCATTGAGCTGAAAGGAGCGGAGTTTGATACGCTTCTTGCGGCTTATATCATCAATCCGGGCAATTCATATGACGACGTTGCGAGTGTGGCTAAAGATTACGGCTTGCATATCGTTCAAAGCGACGAATCAGTTTACGGCAAAGGAGCAAAACGGGCTGTTCCGTCGGAAGATGTACTGTCTGAGCACCTTGTCAGAAAAGCGTTAGCCATTCAAAGCCTTCGGGAAAAGCTCGTTCAGGAGCTGGAGAACAACGATCAGCTTGAACTGTTTGAAGAGCTCGAAATGCCTCTCGCGCTTATTCTCGGCGAAATGGAATCAACTGGCGTCAAGGTCGATGTTGACCGTTTAAAGCGGATGGGTGAAGAACTGGGCGCGAAGCTGAAGGAATATGAAGAAAAAATCCATGAGATTGCGGGAGAGCCGTTTAATATCAATTCTCCGAAACAGCTCGGCGTCATCTTGTTTGAAAAGATCGGCCTGCCTGTCGTGAAGAAAACAAAAACAGGCTATTCAACGTCAGCCGATGTGCTTGAAAAGCTGGCAGACAAACATGATATTGTCGACTATATTTTGCAGTACAGACAAATTGGCAAGCTTCAATCGACATATATTGAAGGGCTTTTAAAGGTGACGAGACCGGATTCGCATAAGGTGCACACGCGATTTAACCAAGCTTTAACGCAAACCGGCCGTCTCAGCTCGACTGATCCGAACCTGCAAAACATACCGATCAGGCTTGAGGAAGGACGTAAAATCCGCCAAGCTTTTGTTCCGTCTGAAAAAGACTGGCTTATTTTTGCAGCCGATTACTCACAAATCGAGCTGCGGGTGCTTGCCCATATTTCAAAGGATCAAAATCTCATCGAAGCTTTTACAAATGATATGGATATTCATACGAAAACGGCAATGGATGTGTTCCATGTCGCTGAGGATGAAGTGACATCTGGGATGAGACGCCAGGCGAAAGCGGTCAACTTTGGCATCGTATACGGCATCAGCGATTACGGGCTGTCACAGAATCTCGGCATTACCCGGAAGGAAGCCGGAGCATTTATCGACCGCTATTTGGAAAGCTTCCAGGGCGTAAAAGCGTACATGGAGGACTCAGTTCAGGACGCGAAGCAAAAGGGCTACGTAACAACGCTTATGCATCGCCGCCGCTACATTCCTGAGCTGACGAGCCGAAACTTTAATATCCGCAGTTTTGCGGAGCGGACGGCAATGAATACACCGATTCAAGGAAGCGCCGCTGATATTATCAAAAAAGCCATGATTGATATGGCTGCCAAGCTGAAAGAAAAGCAATTGAAGGCAAGGCTGCTGCTTCAAGTGCACGATGAATTGATTTTTGAAGCGCCGCAGGAAGAAATTGAAATTCTTGAAAAGCTTGTTCCTGAAGTGATGGAGCATGCGCTTGCATTAGATGTGCCGTTAAAGGTGGACTTTGCATCTGGCCCATCTTGGTACGATGCGAAATAAATAGAGATAGGAAGTGATGGATGTGCCGGAATTACCAGAGGTTGAAACGGTCCGGCGCACTCTGACCGGGCTTGTAAAGGGAAAAACAATTAAATCGGTAGAGATCAGATGGCCAAATATCATCAAACGGCCTGCCGAACCGGAGGAATTTGCGCGAAAACTAACAGGAGAAACGATACAGTCTATCGGAAGACGGGGAAAGTTTTTACTGTTTCATTTAGATCATTATGTCATGGTTTCCCACCTTCGAATGGAAGGGAAATACGGGCTTCATCAAGCGGAGGAGCCAGACGATAAACACGTGCATGTCATATTCACGATGACGGACGGAACCCAGCTTCGTTACAGGGATGTGCGAAAGTTCGGAACCATGCACTTATTTAAACCGGGAGAGGAAGCGGGCGAGCTTCCGCTTTCTCAGTTAGGGCCGGAGCCGGATGCAGAAGAATTTACGAGTGCATATTTAAAAGAACAGCTTGCTAAAACAAACCGTGCTGTCAAAACCGCCCTGCTGGATCAAAAAACGGTTGTCGGACTCGGGAACATTTATGTGGACGAGGCTCTTTTCAGAGCGGGTGTCCATCCCGAGACGAAAGCAAATCAATTATCAGACAAAACAATCAAAACACTTCACGCTGAAATCAAAAACACCCTGCAGGAAGCGATTGACGCGGGCGGCAGCACTGTCCGCTCATATATCAACTCCCAAGGGGAAATCGGAATGTTCCAGCTGCAGCATTTTGTGTACGGAAAAAAAGACGAACCGTGCAAAAATTGCGGTACGATGATTTCAAAAATTGTCGTCGGAGGCAGGGGCACGCATTTTTGCGCGAAGTGCCAGAAAAAAGAGTAGCATAATGCTTCATCGTCCAAGCTGTCGGTGCATATATCAGTAATTCTGTAATAGAGGAATGCCATTTTCGAAACACGGATTTTTTACTTTTCCATATATATGATTGTGATGAATCCCGGGCATTTTACATCTGATACAAGAGCACCAACAGAAAGGAAGAAACGGATATGCAAATGGTTTCTATACTGCTGCTGGCGTTGGCTGTCAGCTTGGACAGTTTTTCAGTCGGATTTACGTACGGATTGAGAAAAATGAAAATACCGTTTAAAGCGATTTTGGTTATCGCCTGCTGTTCCGGTGCTGTCATGTTTATATCTATGCTGATCGGAAGCTTTCTCACAAAGTTTTTTCCTGTATATGTGACGGAGAAGCTTGGCGGTTTGATATTGGTCGGAATCGGTGCGTGGGTTCTGTATCAATTTTTCAGGCCGGCAAAAGACAAAGAATACTTATTGCATGAAAAAACGCTGCTTAATTTAGAGGTTCGGTCATTAGGGATTGTGATTCATATTTTGAGAAAGCCCATGAGTGCGGATATCGACAAATCGGGTGTGATCAATGGAATTGAGGCGGTCTTATTGGGATTTGCCTTATCAATTGATGCCTTCGGAGCAGGTATAGGGGCAGCCATTCTCGGTTTTTCACCGATTGTGATGAGCATCGCCGTGGCAGTCATGAGCTCGCTGTTTGTATCAATCGGAATCAATGCCGGCCATTTTCTGTCTAAGTGGAAATGGATCGATAAAATGGCGTTTTTGCCGGGGCTTCTGCTGATCACGATTGGGCTCTGGAAATTGTAAAAAGGAGTTGATCTCTTGACCTTAGTCATTGGTTTAACGGGAGGAATAGCTAGCGGCAAAAGCACGGTTGCCAATATGCTGTTTGAAAAAGGAATAACAGTTATAGATGCAGATATTATTGCAAAACAAGCGGTAGAAAAAGGGATGCCGGCCTACCGGCAAATCATTGACGAATTCGGTGAAGACATTCTGCTCCCAAATGGCGATATAGATCGGAAAAAGCTTGGGGCACTGGTATTTACAAATGAACAAAAGCGTCTCGCTTTAAATGCAATTGTTCATCCCGCAGTCAGGCAGGAAATGCTTAAGCGCCGTGATGAAGCCATTGCAAATCGGGAGGCATTTGTTGTATTGGATATCCCGCTATTGTTTGAAAGCAAATTGGAATCTTTAGTTGATAAAATTATTGTGGTCAGTGTGACCAAAGAGCTTCAGCTGGAACGTCTTATGAAGCGCAATCAGCTGACGGAAGAAGAAGCAGTCAGCCGTATCCGCGCTCAAATGCCTTTAGAGGAAAAAACAGCAAGAGCAGATCAAGTCATCGATAACAGCGGCACGCTTGAAGAAACCAGACAGCAGCTTGATGAAGTCATCACTGGCTGGGCATAATACAAAAACACCGTTCAATATGAACGGTGTTTTTTCATTAAAAATCAAAGTTGTCCGGATCAGGACCGACGCGCAGGTTTTCATTCAGCGCATCGATTCGGTTCATGTCACCCTGTGTTAATTCAAAGTCAAATACGCTGGCATTTTCTTTAATACGATGTTCTTTCGTTGATTTAGGAATCGTAATGATGCCATGCTGCAGATCCCAGCGCAAAATGATTTGCGCGACAGATTTGTTATATGTTTGAGCGATGTCTGCCAGTACAGGATGATCCAGCAGCTGCCCTTGCATTAAAGGTGACCAGGCTTCCATCTGGATGCCTTGTTTTTGGCAGTATGCCATCAACTCTTTTTGTGTAAGGCGCGGATGGAATTCCACTTGGTTGATCATAGGCTTGATTTCAGCAGCCGTCATCAAATCTTCAAGATGATGGATTTGGAAGTTGCTCACGCCGATCGCTTTGACACGGCCTTCTTTATAAAGTGTTTCAAGCGCTCTCCATGCTTCTTTGTATTTTCCCTCTACAGGCCAGTGGATAAGGTATAAATCTAAATAATCCAAACCGAGTTTTGACAGGCTTGTTTCAAACGCGGCGAGTGTTTCCTCGTATCCTAAATCCGCATTCCACACTTTTGATGTAATAAATAGGTCCTCTCTTGAGATGCCTGCTTCGTCAATACCTTGCTGAAGCCCTTCTCCGACTCCAGCTTCATTTCCATAGATAGCGGCAGTATCAATACTGCGGTATCCGTGAACAATTGCGGTTCTAACGGCGTTTACCAGTTCAGTTCCTTCTTCCACTTGGAACACGCCGAGGCCGAACCAAGGCATTTTTACCCCATTATGAAGTGTTGCTGTAGCTTGTAAATGTGTTGTCATGTTGATTTCCTCCTTTGAAATTGTCAGGCTGCCTGCCGATCTCGTTTTTCCATCAAGCGGCTCCAGCCTGTTAAGATAACTGCACCGACTACCATTAATCCGCCTATCCAAGCGGTGTGAATCAGTCCGATTGAATCGGTAATCACACCTCCAAGGTATGAGCCAAGCGCAATCCCTGCATTAAAGGCAGCGATATTCATCGCGGATGCGACGTCAACTGCACTCGGGACAAAACGTTCAGCCAGCATAACGACATACACCTGAAGGCCGGGCACATTCATAAAGGCCAGCAAGCCCATACAGAGAATAGTAATGAGGCCAGCTGTTTGATATGGAGCCGTAAATGCTAGTACGAACAGAACGAGTGCCTGTACGATAAACATATAGAATAAAGCGGCAATCGGATTTCGGTTTGACAGCCTTCCGCCGATCATATTGCCGATTGCGATGGCAATTCCGTATCCGAGCAGGATCACTGCTACAGTTCCGGCTTTGAAGCCTGTTACTTCCTGAAGCAAGGGAGACAGATATGTGAACACAACGAATGTTCCTCCGTATCCAAGCGCCGTAATGACAAATAAAAGCAATAACCGGCCGTTTGTCACAAGCTTCAATTGATCTCGCATCGTTGTTTTCGTCCCTTTTCGTAATTTGGACGGAACAAGGATGCCATTTGTAATGAAAGCAATAACTCCGACGGCGATAATAACCATAAAGGCAAAACGCCAGCCGAGCTGCTGACCGATAAACGTGCCGAAAGGAACACCGGTTACAGTTGCCACAGTGAGGCCTGTAAACATAATCGAAATCGCGCTGGCCCTTTTATCCTCAGGGACAATATCCGCTGCGATCGTCGAACCGATCGACATAAACACACCGTGTGAAAAAGCTGATATCACACGTGCTGCTAATAAAATCCCGATACTTGAAGCGGTAGCTGCCATCGTATTCCCGGCAATAAAAATGAACATGATCCAAAGCAATAGCGTCTTTCGTGACATGCTTGACGTCAATGAAGTTAAAATAGGGGCTCCGAATGTAACGCCAAGCGCATATAGGGAAACGGTCAATCCCGCTGTTGTGACAGGAATGTCCAGATCATCAGAAATTAACGGCAAAAGGCCGACGCTGATAAATTCGGTTGTCCCTATGGCGAATGCACTTACAGCCAGAGCCAGGAGTGCAGGAATGCTGCTTTTGCTTTTATTGGCTGTAGTCATCATATTCCTCCTTTGTGTAATGTGTTGTATGATTGAAATTCTGCCGAGTAAGCTATATAAATAAAATAGAGCAGATTCAAATCAGCCGGCAAATGTGATTATGAAAGATATCATCAAGAAAGAAAAGTACGTACTTTTAAGTGCTATAGTCACTTTTTAGTGCCTGTAAGGAGAATGAACGGTATGGAGAAGAAAAAATATAACATTTCTGTTGAAGCGACTCTTGAAGTGATCGGCGGGAAATGGAAATGCGTCATTTTATGCCACCTGACGCACGGAAAAAAACGCACGAGTGAATTAAAGCGCCTGATGCCTAACATCACACAAAAAATGCTGACCCAGCAGCTGCGTGAGCTGGAAGCGGACGGTGTCATTAACCGGATCGTGTACAATCAGGTTCCTCCAAAAGTGGAATACGAGCTCAGCGAATACGGCCGCAGCTTAGAAGGGATTTTAGACATGCTGTGTGCTTGGGGAGCGAATCATATTAACAGAGTGTACGGGGATACATTTTCTGTGTTAGAAGAAAGTGTGCTCAATGATAAGTTAAAACAGGAATCATAAAAAGAGCAGTCAGTGCGGAGCGCTGGCTGCTCTTTGGTTCTTACGCCTGATATTGTGTGCAAGAAAACCTATAATGCATCATAAATTAGCGTTATAATCGTTGATTTTTATCAATATGTACTGGCGATTTCATTTTAATGTGTTATACTAATTTTAGATAGCAGTAAATTAGGATGGCATAATTGATAAGGGGTGTCCAACATGAAGGTAAAAGTAGCGATCAACGGGTTTGGAAGAATCGGAAGAATGGTCTTCAGAAAAGCAATGTTAGACGATCAAATTCAAGTAGTGGCCATTAACGCCAGCTATTCCGCAGAAACGCTGGCTCATTTAATAAAGTATGACACAATTCACGGCAGGTACGACAAAGAGGTTTTGGCTGGTGAAGACAGCCTGATCGTGAATGGAAAGAAAGTGCTTTTATTAAACAGCCGTGATCCAAAACAGCTTCCTTGGGGCGAATATGATATTGACATTGTTGTTGAAGCAACAGGAAAATTTAATTCAAAAGATAAAGCGATGGGCCATATAGAAGCGGGTGCGAAAAAAGTCATTCTGACTGCTCCGGGAAAAAATGAAGACGTTACCATTGTGATGGGAGTAAATGAGGACCAATTCGACGCAGACCGTCATGTCATCATTTCAAATGCGTCATGCACGACAAACTGCCTAGCGCCTGTTGTTAAAGTGCTGGATGAAGAATTTGGCATTGAGAGCGGGCTGATGACCACGGTTCATGCGTATACGAATGACCAGAAAAATATTGATAATCCGCACAAGGATTTGCGCCGGGCGCGGGCCTGCGGTGAATCCATCATTCCAACGACAACTGGAGCGGCAAAGGCGCTTTCGCTCGTACTGCCGCATCTGAAAGGAAAGCTTCATGGCCTCGCCTTGCGTGTCCCTGTTCCGAACGTCTCATTAGTTGATCTCGTTGTCGATCTGAAATCAGATGTAACGGCTGAAGAGGTAAACGAGGCATTTAAACGGGCTGCCAAAACGTCGATGTACGGCGTGCTTGATTATTCAGATGAACCGCTCGTTTCAACTGACTACAATACGAATCCCCATTCAGCGGTCATTGACGGGCTTACAACAATGGTAATGGAAGACAGGAAAGTAAAGGTGCTCGCGTGGTATGACAACGAATGGGGCTACTCATGCAGAGTCGTTGATCTGATCCGCCATGTAGCGGCACGAATGAAACATCCGTCTGCTGTATAGAATAAGGTCATGGACGCACTTTGAAGAAAAAACCCTTAACAGCATATTTCTGAAAAAACGCACCTTGCAAATTAGACTTAAACACAGTATACTATTTTTCGTGAACTTCTTGCTTGAGACTGTTTCGGAATTACTTAAAGGGTTAGGACCTCTCCGGACTAACTTTCCCCCGTGGTAAATGGCCGACCCAGTTGTTGGAATTTCACTTTTTAATTCTTGTTAAGGGGGGTCCATGACTATGGAAACAATGGGGCGTCACGTTATCTCCGAGCTATGGGGATGCGATTTTGATAAGCTGAATGACATGGATTTTATTGAAAAAACGTTTGTAAATGCTGCTCTAAAATCAGGTGCTGAGGTGCGCGAGGTTGCATTTCACAAATTTGCACCGCAAGGCGTAAGCGGAGTTGTGATTATTTCTGAATCACACTTAACAATTCACAGTTTTCCTGAGCACGGATATGCGAGCATTGATGTTTATACTTGTGGAGACTTAGATCCTAATGTCGCTGCTGACTACATCGCAGAGGCATTACATGCTGATACAAGAGAAAACATTGAAATACCGAGAGGAATGGGGCCTGTGCAAATTAAACAGGCGCAAGCGAAAGTACTATAAAGTAATCACGAACACAAAGGGAGCTGAAGCTAGAAAGCCGTTATGCGCTTTTTAGCTTATGCTCCTTTTATTTTTATAAAGAAACAAGAGTGGTCAGCTTTTTCTTTTTTCATTTTTTTTGTAAAATAAGAAAGAGATTTTCACAAACCACCTGATGCTGTAGAATGCTTTACACAACGGCTCTCCCGACAGATGGCTGTCACATTTATTTTGAAAAGGCGGAGGCTGCCGAAAATACATTGCAGGGAACGAAATAGTTGGGAGCTGATTTTATTGAAATGTCCTTCATGCCAGCATAACGGAACGCGAGTCCTTGATTCACGTCCTGTGGATGACGGAAAATCCATTCGCCGAAGACGTGAGTGCGAATCCTGCCACTACCGGTTTACGACCTTTGAGAAAGTAGAGGAAACCCCGCTCATCGTAGTGAAAAAAGAAGGCGTGCGTGAGGAATTCAGCAGAGAAAAAATGCTGCGCGGCCTCATAAAAGCATGTGAAAAAAGACCCGTTTCACTCAAAACGCTTGAAGACATGTGCTTTGATATTGAAAAAGAACTTCGCAATCAAGGCTGCTCTGAGGTAAAAAGCGAGCTTGTCGGAGAAATGGTCATGGACCGGCTGGCTAAGATTGATGAAGTCGCATATGTGCGGTTCGCGTCCGTCTATCGGCAGTTTAAAGATATAAATGTCTTTATCGACGAATTAAAAGACTTAATAAAGAAAGAGCGGTAAAAGAGCTAAGAGGATTCTTCTAGCTCTTTTCTCATGTGCAAAATTGGCATTTGATAGATATAAGAAACGGTGTAAAATGAAAGGTAGAAACAAATTCGGAAGGTTTGAGAATGTATGGCTGACTATTGGAAAGATGTACTGCCTGTAGATCCGTATGTGGTCAAAAGCAGATCGATGCTGCAGGATATAGACAGACAAATTATCACACAACTGTATCAGCCCTTAATCGGCCCTGTTGCATTCTCTCTTTATATGACATTGTGGGGAGAGCTTGAACAAAACCGTTTGTGGGGCGGAGAGTCCACACATAGACAGCTGATGGGGATGACACAGTCCAATTTAAAAACGATTCATCAGGAACAGGGGAAGCTCGAGGGTATCGGATTGCTAAAAGCATATATGAAAGAATCCGAGCGGCAGGAGCGCCTCTTTATATATGAACTCCTCCCGCCGCTCAGGCCAAATGAATTTTTTGAAGACGGAATGCTGAATGTTTTTCTGTACAATAGAGTCGGAAAAACAAAGTATCAGCAATTAAAACAATTTTTCACGCACCCGGCTATTTCAGAAGATGCGAAGGACATTACGCGGCCGTTTAATCATGCGTTTGAATCGCTGCAGCCGAGTGAATGGAAGCTCACATCTGATATGGAGGATACGGTGAGACTTGCGCCGGGCACAGAATATACTTCTGTCGGACAAGCGCCGTCTTATACCATAACGGAGGAAGTGTTTGATTTTGATTTGTTTTTAGCGGGACTTTCTGAGACGATGATTCCGAGAAAAGCGATGACCCAGCAGGTGCGCGACACAATCAAAAAGCTTTCTTATCTGTATGGCATAGATCCTTTGCAGATGCAAAATGTCGTGATGAGTGCGATTGATGAGCGTGATGTGATTACGACGGAGGCTTTAAGAAAAGCGGCCAGCGATTGGTATCAAATCGAAAGAAACGGACAGCTGCCTGACTTAGTGGAAAAAACACAGCCGGTGCACCTGCGTGAAGGCGAAAAGCCGGTGGAAGAGGATTCACTGGACGGAAAGCTGATCGCATTGCTGGAGGCGATTTCTCCGAAGAAGCTTCTCCAGGACATTGCCGACGGAACAGAGCCGTCAAAAGCGGATCTGAAAATCATTGAAGAAATTATGTTTGAACAGAAGCTCGAGCCAGGCGTTACAAATGTGTTAATTTATTATGTCATGCTGAAAACTGACATGAAGCTGTCGAAAAACTATATTCAAAAAATCGCCTCGCATTGGGCGCGCAAAAAGGTAAAAACGGTCAGAGAAGCGATGAAGCTCGCGATAGAAGAAAACCGCCAATACCTTGAATGGGCTGAGGGAAAAGCAAATCAGCCTTCAAAACGAAACCAAAAAGTGATTCGCGAAGAAAAACTTCCTGATTGGATGAAAGAAAAAGAGACAGCATCCGATTCAGAAGCCGGACAGCAGAAGCTGCAACCGCAGGATTTGGAAGAACAGAAGAAAAAGATGATGGAAGAAATGCAAAAACTGAAAAAATACTCTGCCTATTAAAGGCAGAGATGCGGGGTGAAGTAATAGATGGAACCAATCGGCCGTTCCCTGCAGGGCGTAACCGGCAGACCGGATTTCCAAAAACGCCTTGAACAAATGAAGGAAAAAGTCATGAATGATCAAGATGTTCAGGTATTTTTGAAGGAAAACGAAGAAATAATTGACCAAAAAATGATCGAAAAGAGCTTAAATAAGCTTTATGAATATATCGGGCAAAGCAAGAATTGCTCCTATTGTTCGGAAGATGAAGATTGCAACAATCTGTTGGAGGGCTACCATCCGAAGCTTGTTGTCAATGGCCGCTCTATTGATATCGAGTATTATGAATGTCCGGTCAAACGGAAGCTCGACCAGCAGAAAAAACAAAAGTCTCTTATGAAAAGCATGTATATCCAGCAGGATCTCCTCGGGGCAACGTTCCAGCAGGTCGATATCAGTGACCCGAGCAGGCTCGCGATGTTCCAGCATGTTACAGATTTTCTGAAAAGCTATAATGAGACGGGAAAAGGGAAAGGACTGTACTTATACGGGAAGTTCGGGGTAGGAAAAACGTTTATGCTCGCTGCGATTGCCAATGAGCTGGCGGAAAAAGAGTATTCCTCTATGATCGTCTATGTGCCCGAATTTGTGAGAGAGCTTAAAAATTCGCTGCAAGACCATTCATTGGAAGAGAAACTCAATATGGTCAAAACAACACCCGTATTGATGCTTGATGACATCGGGGCGGAATCAATGACAAGCTGGGTAAGGGATGAAGTCATTGGAACGGTGCTTCAGCACAGAATGTCCCAGCAGCTGCCGACTTTCTTTTCTTCTAATTTCTCACCTGACGAGCTGAAGCATCATTTTACGTATTCGCAAAGGGGAGAAAAGGAAGAAGTAAAAGCGGCAAGACTAATGGAGCGGATATTATATCTGGCTGCTCCGATCCGCCTTGACGGAGAAAACCGCCGCCATCCGTAATCGCTGCGGTTCAAAGGGGAAGGAACTGAGGGTATGAAAATAAAAACGGCTGTTAAATGGCTGGCAGTGCTTGCAGGTGCAGGTTTAATCTATTGGGGAAATAAAACGTATTTGAATTTATCGCCAAAAGAGATCAGAGTATGGGTATTGTCATTCGGGGTCTTTGCACCGCTTATGTTTATCGGGATATCCATCGTCAGACCTCTTGTTTTATTTCCGGTATCTGTTATTTCTATAGCGGGCGGACTTGCGTTTGGCCCGCTTCTCGGCACGCTTTACACATTGTTCGGTTCGATGTGCGCTTCTGCTGTATCGTTTTTTGCGGCCGGCTTGTTTGCGGCGAAAAAGAACGGCCATTATGAAAAGCTGGAAGCCATTCAGAAGCAAATGGAGGATAACGGATTTTTTTATATCTTTCTTTTAAGAATCCTGCCGATCAATTTTGATTTCGTCAGCTATGCGGCAGGCCTTTCCAATGTCAAAGCGCTGCCGTATTTTGCAGCGACGGCCGCGGGAATCATCCCTGGGACCATTGCGCTGAATGTGCTGGGAGCAAGCTTTTTGACTGGGAATCTGCCCGCTTTCTTTATGGTGCTCACTTTGTATATCGTTTTTGTCTCGCTGCCATTTATCTTCAGAAAGAAAATGCAAAGCTTGTTTCAAGAATCAAATTAAGATTTGCCAGTGACCTTTACGTCTATTTTAAAAACATCCCCCATATACTTGTAACAGATGCCGTAAGGGGGGACAAACATGCTTGAAATAATCTTTGAAGATGACCATGATGCAGCCGCTTTTTTACATCTCATTCAGCATTCGGACGATCGGAACAACCTCATTGTCCGTGAAGGCATACGGAAAATCGGGATTGAAAAAGCGAAGCCGGCTTTCTCTATTCAGCGTTTTATGGAGCCGATTCTGGTCAAATTTTTTTTAGAATGCAAAGAAGACGAGCATATGCTGTCATTGATTGAGGGAACATACTGCTTCACGGACCAGGATGAACAGCAGCAAATCCTTCAGCTCGCACACAGTATTATTGAAGGAGAAGCAGACGATCTTCCTTTTGAGCCGCTAAAGCTTTCGCGGAAACAATCAATTTTGGATGAACTCCAAACGATCTGTTTAGAGGAAGGTGTATTTTCCATTCGTTCTTTTCAGACTTTCCGACTCGGACAATACTACAAACAGCTGAGAGACATTACGGAAGCGGCGATAGATGAATATAAGATGGAACAGGAATATCAAAACTTTATTCAAACACTCAGAGACTATGTAACAGCCAAACAGCCGCGAATCAAAAAGGTGCATATTGTCCATGATGGTTCATTTACATTATGGGAGCTGCGCTATGTGCCGGAACGGGAAAAAATGAAATACATAGACAGGCGATTTGTCCGGGATCATCCTATGTACATTGATTCTCATTTGCTTGCGCCGCTGATTTCCATCGCGCCTGATGAAGTGGTGCTTTACACCGACCAGCCCGAGCACATGATGGCAAGGACCATTCAAAACGTATTTCAAGAGCGATTGGAAATGCTTCCGCTGCACGCTTTTTCAGGTGCAGAAATACCGGTAAAGCACTCGGAAGGATAAGGGCCGGCAGCCTGTATATATAAGGCTGTCGGTTTGAAAAAAAGGAAATGCGATCGTGTTGATTTTTTGGAATGAACAATTTATAATACATAGGAGATTAAGAAAGACACACGTATTGATAAGGACATGAAGGAATGATACCGGCTCAAAGAGAGGGAAGTCACGGCTGCAAGCTTCCCAGCTAAGGACCATTCGCTTTACCGCCTTTGAACTTCAGCTGTGAACTCCTTCATAAGGAACAGTAATGGCTGACGGGAACTCCCGTTACAGAGCTTAGAGCCGCAGGTGCCGGAGTATTGGCTATGCGGAAAAAAGGGTGGAACCACGATTCCGTTTATTCAACCTCGTCCCTTTCATAGGGGGCGGGGTTTTTATATGCAAAAAAAGGAGTGACAAAGATGTCAGATATGGTAAAAATCACATTTCCTGACGGAGCAGTCAAGGAGTTTGCGAAAGGAACAACAACAGAAGATATCGCGGCATCCATCAGTCCGGGATTAAAGAAAAAATCATTAGCCGGAAAACTGAACGGAAAAGAAATCGATTTGAGAACACCGATCAATGAAGACGGTACAGTGGAAATCATTACAGAAGGCTCAGAAGAAGGTCTTCAAATTATGCGCCACAGTACGGCTCATTTGCTGGCTCAAGCGATTAAACGCATCTACAAAGATGTTAAATTCGGTGTCGGTCCAGTCATCGAAAACGGTTTTTACTACGATGTAGAAATGGAAGAAGCGATTACGCCGGAAGATCTGCCGAAAATTGAGAAAGAAATGAAAAAAATCGTCAATGCGAACCTTCCGATCGTTCGAAAAGAAGTCAGCCGTGAAGAAGCGAAAGCCCGTTTTGCAGAAATCGGCGACGACCTGAAGCTTGAACTATTGGATGCGATTCCTGAAGGAGAAACGGTTTCGATCTATGAGCAAGGCGAATTCTTTGACCTGTGCCGCGGCGTGCACGTTCCTTCAACAGGAAAAATTAAAGAGTTTAAGCTGTTAAGCCTTGCAGGTGCATATTGGCGCGGTGACAGCAACAACCAAATGCTTCAGCGCGTATACGGCACAGCGTTCTTCAAAAAAGCTGATCTTGAAGAGCATCTTCGCATGCTTGAAGAAGCAAAAGAGCGTGACCACAGAAAGCTCGGCAAAGAATTAAAGCTGTTTGCGAATTCTCAAAAAGTCGGACAAGGCCTGCCGCTTTGGCTGCCAAAAGGCGCGACAATCCGCCGCGTCATCGAGCGCTATATTGTCGATAAAGAAATCAGCCTCGGCTATGAGCACGTATACACACCTGTGCTTGGAAGCAAAGAGCTGTATGAAACATCAGGACACTGGGATCATTATCAGGAGGGCATGTTCCCTCCGATGGAAATGGATAATGAAACACTTGTGCTCCGCCCGATGAACTGCCCGCACCATATGATGATTTACAAAAACGACATCCACAGCTACCGCGAGCTTCCGATTCGTATTGCGGAGCTGGGAACAATGCACCGCTATGAAATGTCAGGTGCGCTGTCAGGTCTTCAGCGTGTGCGCGGCATGACATTAAACGATGCGCACATCTTTGTGCGTCCGGATCAAATTAAGGATGAGTTTATCCGTACAGTCCGTTTAATCCAGGAAGTATATGAAGACTTCGGCTTAAGTGATTACACATTCCGTCTCTCTTACCGTGATCCGGAAGACACAGAGAAATATTTTGATGACGATGAAATGTGGAACAAAGCACAATCCATGCTGAAAGAAGCAATGGACGAAATCGGCCATGATTATTACGAAGCAGAAGGTGAAGCGGCATTCTACGGCCCTAAACTTGATGTTCAGGTGAAAACAGCGATCGGCAAAGAAGAAACATTGTCTACGGTTCAGCTTGACTTCTTATTGCCTGAACGTTTCGATCTGACTTATATCGGCGAAGACGGCAAGCAGCACCGTCCGGTTGTTATTCACAGAGGTGTCGTATCAACAATGGAACGCTTTGTTGCCTTCTTAATCGAAGAACACAAAGGCGCGCTGCCAACATGGCTTGCACCAGTTCAATTCCAAGTCATCCCGGTTTCTCCGGCTGTGCATTTAGACTACGCGAAAAAAGTGCAGGAACGCCTGCAGCGTGAAGGCCTGCGCGTAGAAGTCGACAGCCGTGATGAAAAAATCGGCTACAAAATCCGTGAAGCGCAAATGCAAAAAATTCCGTATATGCTTGTGGTCGGTGACCAAGAGGCAGAAAACGGAGCGGTAAACGTTCGTAAGTACGGAGAGCAGAACTCTGAAACCATTTCACTTGATGATTTTGTGAAAAAGGCAGTAGCTGAAGCGAAAAAATAACATAAAAAAGAGCATGATCTCATTGAAGAGATCATGCTTTTTTTATTTCTCTAATATAGGAAACAAATCATGAAGGCTGCTGATGATGTAATCAGGCGTCACGTCAGTTTCGTTTTTCTTATCCGTCCGGTTGATCCAAACGGTTTTCATTCCGGCTCTTGAAGCGCCTAAAATATCAGTATTCAAATTATCGCCGACCATGATCGCATCGTCTTTTTCAATATTCATCAGCTTAAGGCAGTGTTCAAAGATTGAAACATCCGGTTTCCCTTTGCCGAAAGCGCCCGAAATGACGATTTCATTGAAATAAGGAGCGAGTTCAGGCACGCCTGCGAGTTTCTCCTTTTGCAGACTCGGATCGCCGTTTGTCAAAAGCAGCAATTCATACTTGCCTTTTAATTGATCGAGTACAGCAAATGTCTCATCATATACAAACGGGCGTCTTCTGCGCTCTGCCGCAAAAAACTCTCCTAAAAATTCGCCGTATGCCGGATCATCGATGCCAAGCGCTTTCAGTCCGTTTGTCCATGCATTTCTTCTGTACTCCGGCACAATCTTGTTCAGCTTCTGAAATCCTTCACTGATCGGTTCTGAGAAATTGGACCACAGTCCTTCAAACGGGTTAATGCCGATCATCACTGTATATGGATATGTCTCATATGACATGTACAATTCTCTCGCCGCTTCACGAACAGCTGCTTCGAATGCCTGATGGTCAAGGCCATATTTTTTCTCCGCTTGTAAACAAGTTTCTGCAAATGTTGTTCTGACGCTTTTTTCATCCCAAAGTAGTGTATCGTCTAAATCAAAAAATACGGCTTTCATGATCTTCTCCTCTGCTTCAGATTCAAATCTTTCTGCCAAAAGGCTCATGTTTTATTTTACAATAGATAATAGCCTTGTGAAATATGTTTTCAGACGATTTTTAAAAAACAGTCAGCCATGAAATTCATGGACCGAAAACATGCTAGAATGAAAATGGAAAGAACAGGTGACATGCATGATTCATTTAATGATTATGATGCTTGAGAGGGTAGGGATTATTGTTATTTTGGGGTTCATTCTCGCCCATACAAAGCTGTTCAGACAAGCGCTGCAAAATCAGGACGGCTATAAAGGAAAAGCGGTTTTAATTTCTATTTTTTCTCTTTTCAGCATCATCAGCAATTATACAGGCATTGAAATTCAAAAAAATATGATTGTAAACAATGACTGGGTGTTTGCGATAGATCCGTCTGGCTCTATTGCGAATACCCGTATTTTGGGCGTGGAAATCGGAGGCCTTCTCGGAGGTCCGTTTGTAGGAGCGGGGATCGGTATACTGGCAGGCCTTCATCGTTTTTCGCTCGGCGGCAGCACGGCCTTAAGCTGTGCGGTATCATCCGTTTTAGCGGGTGTTCTTGCCGGCTTTATCGGCAGGTATTTTACGAAGCGCTACCGAATGCCGACACCGCGTGTCGCCGCTCTTGTGGGAATTGGCATGGAGTCACTGCAGATGGTGATTATTTTGCTGATGGCAAAGCCGTTCAGTGACGCTTGGGAGCTTGTCAGCATGATCGGAATTCCGATGATACTCATCAATGGGACAGGCAGTTTTATTTTCCTGTCGATTATCCAAGCGATCATTCGCAAGGAAGAGCAGGCAAGGGCGCTTGAAACGCACAGAGTGCTGACGATTGCTGACCAGACGCTTCCATTTTTTCGCCAAGGTCTAAATGAAAACTCCTGTAAAAGTGTAGCGTCTATTATCCATAAGCTGACCGGAACGGATGCGGTGTCTCTCACTGATAAAGAAAAGATCCTTGCGCATGTCGGCGCGGGAATGGATCATCACATCCCATCAAAAAGCTTGATCACCGGCCTGTCCAAAAAGGTGATAAAAACAGGGCAAATTATGAAGGCGATTTCACAGGAAGAGATTGAATGCACACATTCTGAATGCCCTTTGCACGCGGCAATTGTCCTGCCGCTGACATCAAACGGAAATACAATCGGCACCTTAAAAATGTACTTTAAAAACCCGGCAGGCCTGAGTCAGGTAGAAGAGGAGCTTGCTGAGGGGCTGGCCATGCTGTTTTCGACACAGCTTGAGCTTGGGGAAGCAGAGCTGCAAAGCAAGCTTCTCAAGGATGCTGAAATCAAAGCGCTTCAAGCACAGGTGAATCCGCATTTTTTATTTAATGCGATCAATACAATTTCTGCGTTATGCCGCACGGATGTTGAAAAAACCCGTAAGCTCTTATTGCAGCTCAGCGTTTATTTTCGTTCAAACCTTCAAGGAGCGAGACAGCTGCTGATTCCGCTCTCAAAGGAGCTGAACCACCTTCACGCCTATTTATCATTAGAACAGGCGCGTTTTCCCGGGAAATATAAGATTGAGCTCAATATCGACAGCAGGCTGGAGCAGATTGAAATCCCACCGTTTGTTTTACAGGTGCTTGTGGAGAACGCGCTTCGGCATGCGTTTCCGAAAAAACAAGACATGTGCAAAGTTACGGTCTGTGTCTTATCTGATGATACATCCGTCTATATGAAGGTGACGGATAACGGACGGGGAATTCCGCCGGACATCCTTCCGGAGCTGGGAAAGAAACCGTTTCCGTCTAAGGAGGGAACCGGTACAGCGCTCTATAACCTGAATCAGCGGCTGATTGGTTTATTCGGACAGCAGGCCGCACTGAATATCAGGAGTGAGGTTCAGAAAGGGACAGAGGTTTCCTTTCGAGTGCCAATGCAACATATGAAAGAGGGAGAAGAACATGCTCAGGGTGTTAATAGTTGATGATGAGATGCTGGCAAGGGATGAACTGGCTTACTTGCTCAAGCGGACCAATGAGGAAATGGAAATCAATGAAGCGGAAAATATTGAATCTGCTTTTGACCAAATGATGGATCAAAAGCCTGACTTGCTGTTTTTAGACGTTGATTTATCCGGAGAAAACGGTTTTGATATCGCAAAGCGGTTGAAGAAAATGAAGCATCCTCCTGCTGTTGTGTTTGCGACGGCATATGACCAGTATGCGCTCAAAGCATTTGAGGTGGACGCCCTTGATTATTTAACCAAGCCTTTCGATGAGGAAAGAATTCAGCAAACGCTGAAAAAATATAAAAAAGTCAATCGGGATATTGTTGAAACAGATCAGAGCAGTCATTCCGGCCAGCACAAACTCGCACTATCTGTAGGAGAATCAATAGTGATCGTAGATACGAAGGACATTATCTATGCCGGAACGGAAGATGGTCATGTCAATGTAAAAACCTTCGATACATCGTATACGGTCAGCGATACGCTCGTTGTCATTGAGAAAAAGCTGTCTGATGCTGGTTTTATCCGCGTCCATCGGAGCTTTGTCGTCAATACCGAATATCTTAAAGAAATTCAGCCGTGGTTTAATTCAACCTATAACCTGATTATGAAAGATGGATCAAAAATACCGGTCAGCCGGACATATGCGAAGGAATTGAAAAAGCTGCTCCATATTTGATGGGCGGCTTTTTGCATTTCAGCCATTTGTTTCTGCAACTCAGTCCCGCTATTCGGCATGTTATCTTGTAAGCGCTTTATAATAAGGGATTCTTATTTATAATGGGGGTACCAAAGAGAAAGAGGTGAAGAAAATGAGTGCTAAAAAAGTGTACGGGTTTTTAACACAAGCATTTATTTTTGCCGTCATTATGCTGGTTTCAAATATGATTGCCGCTATTGTCCCAATCCCTATCCCGGCATCGGTTGTAGGGTTGGTCTTATTATTTCTCCTATTATGTTTGAAAGTCATTAAACTGGAACAAGTAGAAACGCTCGGAACGTCTTTAACCTCTCTGATCGGATTTTTATTTGTTCCATCTGGTATATCTGTTATGAATTCGCTTGGCGTGATGCAGCAATACGGTCTGCAAATTGTTCTTGTCATTCTGCTCGCAACGATTATTTTGCTGGGGGCTACGGGATTGTTTTCTCAGCTGATTCTTTCGCTGAGCGGAAAACGCAAAACCGCAGCGGACGTGAAAACAAAAACAGTGCAAAGCCCGCAGAACAATAAAGAACTCGTTCACCATTAAGGAAAAAGGAGGTTCTTCAGATGGAAAGCACAATGAGTCCTTATTTCGGAATTGTCGTATCACTTGCTGCATTCGGCATCGGCACCTTTTTATTTAAGAAAACGAAAGGCTTCTTCCTTTTCACTCCTTTGTTTGTTGCCATGGTGCTTGGGATCGCATTTTTAAAAATCGGCGGTTTTTCCTACGCGGACTATAATAACGGGGGAGAAATCATTAAGTTTTTCCTTGAACCGGCGACGATCGCTTTTGCCATTCCTTTGTACAAACAAAGAGATAAGCTGAAAAAATACTGGTGGCAAATCATGTCCTCCATTATTGTCGGCTCTATCTGCTCTGTCACGATTGTTTATTTGCTCGCAAAAGGCATTCACCTCGATGCGGCCGTGATGAAAAGCATGCTCCCGCAGGCGGCAACAACGGCAATTGCGCTTCCTTTATCAAAAGATATCGGAGGCATTAGCGATATCACTGCCTTTGCGGTCATCTTTAACGCTGTCATTGTGTATGCGCTCGGAGCATTGTTCTTGAAGGTGTTTAAAGTAAAGAATCCGATTTCTAAAGGATTGGCACTCGGAACGTCCGGACATGCACTCGGTGTAGCTGTCGGGATCGAGATGGGAGAAGTTGAAGCTGCGATGGCAAGTATTGCTGTTGTCGTAGTGGGAGTGGTAACGGTTCTGGTCATACCTGTGTTCATGCAGCTGATCGGAGGATAAGCCAAGGCTGAATGCCTTGGCTTTTTCTTTTATGGTGCGTCTTCGGGATCGATATACCCTTGTTTAATGCCCCATTCCACTTGATCGTCATGCCACTTTTTTCGTTCTTCATAACCATAACCATCGTCATCAGGAAGCTCTGAAGCTGGCTGTTGAATGGTTTTATCCGTCTGGCTCGAGGAAGAAGGTGGATCTTGACTATTAGATGAGGGTGCCTCGGTCTGCTGCCGTTGTGCCTGCGATTGCCGCTTTTTTTCAGCGTTCGCTTTCTGTTCTTTTTGGATTGCTGCCTGCCGCTGTCTTTCAAGTTCAGCTTGTCTTTCCGCTTCCGCTAATCGCTGTCTCTCTGCAGCCTGCTGCTCTGCCAATCGCTGTCTCTCCGCTGCTTCCTCCTGCTGTTTCTTTCGTTTCGCCTCCCGCTCTTTTTCACGTTTTTTCTCGGCTGCGATCTGTCTTTGCTTCTCGGCTGCTTCTTTTGCCTTCCGCTTTCCTAACTCAGCAGCGAGTGGACTCTCGAAATCCATGTCCAGTGAAACGGGTTTTAGTTTTTTCAGCTCTTTCTCTAGTTCCTTTTGATTAAATACTACGGCTGTCTTAACCGTTTCAGCTTTTGGTTCAGAAGATGTGCTGCTATTCGAGCAACCGGTTAATATCAATGTGAAAAATAAAGCAAGCTGTATCAGTTTGTTCATGTGTCAGACTCCCTTCTGCTTCTTATATCGGTTAGGGATTAACTTTACTTTACATTTTTTCCTGTCAGTGGTTTTATGGGAAGCTGCGAAATAAGGAGAAGGATGGAAGGAGACTATTGATTCTATATACAATAGAATCAGGTGTTTACCATCCTCGGCTCATGGTCTTTATTCATGGCGGGGTGTCAGCGGCTGGATGTGGGAACAGCAAATCAGCTACTTTCAGCATTTCGGGGATCGGTCATGTAGCGAATCGAGCTTATTCAACAGAACACTTGATGCGTGGCTAAGCGGTTCAGAAACTTTCCATTCTGGATGAGGATGAAAGATTTTCTTTTTCTCTCTTGCACTCATAGAAAACCCATGTTACAATGTAAAAGTTGTTCCGGATAAGTCGTCCTTGACTAAAGATCCGGTATTGTGTAGAATAGTTATTGAATTGAATATAAATCACAAGCAGAAGCACCCGCTTCTCACCTGATTGACACATGCATGTAGTTGGCAGGTTGACCGTACATTTTTATTGATACAGATGTTCGTAGTGTGGGTGTTTTATAATGCCCGCACTTTTTGTTTGCCTGCAGAATGCAGTCAAAATGAGTTGTGAATCAATTCGAAGAAACTATGGAGGTGGCTCATTATTAGCAAAGATCAATTGGTTAATGAGGGTATCCGTGCACGTGAGGTCCGTTTAATCGGACAAAATGGCGACCAGCTGGGAATCAAGTCCCGTCAGGAAGCACTTGAAATCGCCGGCCGCGCAAATCTTGACCTTGTGTTAGTTGCAGCGAATGCAAAACCGCCTGTCTGCCGAATCATGGACTACGGTAAGTTCCGATTTGAGCAGCAGAAAAAGGAAAAAGAAGCACGCAAGAATCAAAAAATCATTAACTTAAAAGAAGTTCGGTTAAGTCCGACAATCGATGAGCATGACTTTAACACGAAATTGCGCAATGCGATTAAATTCCTTGAAAAAGGCGATAAAGTAAAAGCTTCTATCCGCTTTAAAGGACGCGCAATCACTCATAAAGAAATCGGTCAGCGTGTGTTAGACCGTTTTTCTGAAGCATGTGCTGAGGTTGCGACTGTCGAAACAAAACCAAAAATGGACGGCCGCAGCATGTTCTTAATGCTCGCGCCGAAAAACGAAAAGCAATAAGGAGGAAATCCCATGCCAAAAATGAAAACTCACCGCGGATCTGCTAAACGTTTTAAAAAGACAGGTTCTGGGAAGTTAAAACGTTCTCATGCGTACACAAGTCACTTATTCGCCAACAAATCTCAAAAGCAAAAGCGTAAGCTTCGCAAGAGTGCTGTTGTAAGCGCAGGAGACTTCAAACGTATCAAACAAATGCTTGCTAACATCAAGTAATCGGACAAGGAACAATTAGGAGGGAAATTTAATGCCAAGAGTAAAAGGCGGAACTGTTACACGTAAGCGTCGTAAAAAGGTTCTTAAATTAGCAAAAGGTTATTTCGGTTCAAAACATACATTATACAAAGTAGCTAACCAGCAGGTCATGAAATCTGGAAACTATGCTTTCCGTGACCGTCGTCAGAAAAAACGTGATTTCCGTAAGCTTTGGATCACTCGTATCAACGCAGCTGCTCGCATGAACGGTCTTTCTTACAGCCGTTTAATGCACGGTCTTAAGCTGTCTGGTATCGAAGTAAACCGTAAAATGCTTGCTGATCTTGCTGTAAACGATCTTACTGCATTCAATCAGCTTGCTGATGCTGCTAAAGCTCAATTAAACAAGTAATCATATAAGGCCGCTCTCCAGCAGAGCGGCTTTTTTATATAAAGGATGAGGCAACATGGTTATCGCTGTCTATTTGGTACTGATCAATCTTTGCGGTTTTTGGGTGATGGGTGTTGACAAGCGAAAAGCGCAGCAGCATAAATGGAGAATTTCTGAAGACCGGCTGTGGCTGATTGCGATCGTTTTTGGAGCGCTCGGTGTATGGCTCGGCATGCAAACCTTCAGACATAAAACGAAACACGCGTCTTTTAAGTACGGAGTACCGCTTCTTCTGGTGATTGAAGCGATCTTGATCGGCATTTATTACAGCCCGCTTGATTTATAAAAAGCAGAAAAGCGTTTTAGCGCTCTTCTGCTTTTTTTGCGAGTTTAATGGGCTGGTCCCAGTCAATCTTACAATTTGGATATCGTTCCAGCACTTTTTCTTCAATGTTTTCAAAATCTTTTACAGAGAAATGCTTCAGCTTCTCAGGAGATTCTGTCCAGACAAAGATCGTGTGGATAAACAGCGGATGATCCTTGGAAGGGATATGCTTTTCTCCTTCAAAAAGCACGCCTTTATACGTCAGCTGAAAGTTTTTTCGGGTATTATTCTGTTCATCGATAATATAAAAATGTTCTTTTGATTGGGCCAGCTTGAGCCTTCTTTTTGGATTCGCGACATATTTGACCGCGGCATAAATACAATAAGCAAAAAGTGCAAGCAATATAATCCTTAGAACCATGACAAACATTGTGTGAAGGCACCCCCCTTATTGTGATGATCTGATGTAATACGAAGAGCATAGAAAAAGGTTTCACTTTTTCTAAAGAAAGTTCTAAAAACATATACCCGATTTTCAAGTGAAATAGTCGTATGGTTAGCGCCAGGTTTTGTATAATAAGAATGCAGGACTGATGAAGGAGGTTTTTAGAACATGGCAAAATTAGATGAAACATTGACCATGCTGAAAGATTTAACAGATGCAAAAGGCATACCGGGCAATGAGAGAGAAGTAAGGCAAGTGATGAAATCATACATAGAACCATTTGCTGATGAGGTCACAACAGATCGGCTGGGCAGTTTAATTGCCAAAAAAACAGGTGCGGAAAACGGCCCGAAAATTATGATTGCTGGACATTTGGACGAAGTCGGCTTTATGGTGACACAAATCACTGATAAAGGCTTTATCCGTTTCCAAACCGTTGGCGGCTGGTGGGCTCAGGTCATGCTGGCACAGCGTGTCACCATCGTAACGAAAAAAGGGGACATCACAGGGGTTATCGGCTCTAAGCCGCCGCATATTTTATCTCCTGAAGCGAGAAAAAAATCAGTAGAAATAAAAGAGATGTTTATTGATATTGGAGCGTCAAGCCGAGAAGAAGCCTTAGAATGGGGCGTGCTCCCGGGAGATATGATTGTTCCTCATTTTGAATTTACGGTCATGAATAATGAAAAATTCTTATTGGCGAAGGCATGGGACAACCGCATCGGCTGTGCGATTGCCATTGATGTGTTAAGAAATTTACAAAACACAGATCATCCAAACATTGTGTATGGCGTTGGAACCGTGCAGGAGGAAGTCGGCCTCAGAGGAGCGAAAACGGCTGCGCATACCATTCAGCCTGATATTGCGTTTGGTGTTGATGTAGGGATAGCAGGAGACACGCCTGGCATTTCTGAGAAAGAAGCGCAAAGCAAAATGGGCAAAGGCCCGCAAATTATCATTTACGATGCATCCATGGTCTCTCATAAAGGCTTGCGTGATATAGTCGTCGCTACTGCAGAGGAAGCGGGCATTCCGTACCAATTTGATGCCATTGCCGGCGGCGGCACTGACTCGGGGGCCATCCATTTGACAGCAAATGGCGTTCCTGCACTGTCCATTACCATTGCTACCCGCTACATTCATACGCACGCGGCCATGCTGCACCGTGACGATTATGAAAACGCGGTAAAATTAATTACAGAAGTCATTAAGAAGTTAGACCGAAAAACGGTTGACGAGATTACGTATCAATAAAGATACGGAGGAATCCGCCTTTTAGGGCGGGTTCTATTTTTTTGTCTGTACAAATTACAGCAGAGTGACTACAATAAAGAAGATACCGAAAATTTCCTGAACATGATGACATACGATACGCAGCTCATTTGTAAGGAAGGGAGGATAAAACAATCTTTATTTGTAAGCGCTTTCTAATTTAAAGGAGGTTAGACAAGTTGAAAATGAAAAAAACATGGAAACGCTTCTTTCACTTTTCGAGCGCCGCTCTGGCTGCAGGACTGATATTCACTTCCGCTGCTCCAGCAGAGGCCGCATTTTGGGGGGCATCCAATGAGCTGCTTCACGACCCGACTATGATCAAAGAGGGAAGCTCGTGGTACGCGCTTGGAACAGGGCTGACTGAAGAACGGGGACTGCGGGTTCTGAAGTCTTCGGATGCTAAAAACTGGACCGTACAAAAATCCATTTTCAGCACACCGCTATCGTGGTGGTCCAATTATGTGCCGAATTACGGCCAAAACCAGTGGGCGCCGGATATCCAATACTATAACGGTAAGTACTGGCTGTATTATTCAGTCTCTTCTTTTGGAAGCAATACATCTGCCATCGGACTGGCATCTTCAACAAGCATCAGTTCGGGGAGCTGGAAGGACGAAGGCTTGGTGATCCGTTCGACAAGCTCCAATAATTATAACGCCATTGATCCGGAGCTGACATTCGACAAGGATGGCAACCCGTGGCTTGCATTCGGCTCATTTTGGAGCGGCATTAAGCTGACCAAGCTTGATAAGAGTACGATGAAGCCGACAGGCTCGCTCTATTCGATTGCAGCCAGACCGAATAATGGCGGGGCGCTGGAAGCTCCTACTCTTACGTATCAAAATGGCTATTACTATTTAATGGTCTCATTTGATAAATGCTGTAACGGGGTAAGCAGTACGTACAAAATTGCTTACGGAAGATCTAAAAGCATTACAGGCCCTTATCTTGATAAAAGCGGAAAAAGCATGCTGGATGGCGGGGGCACTATTTTGGATTCCGGAAACGACCAATGGAAAGGTCCCGGAGGCCAGGATATTGTAAATGGAAACATTCTTGTTCGTCATGCCTATGACGCCAATGACAACGGCATTCCGAAGCTTCTCATCAATGATTTGAATTGGAGCTCGGGCTGGCCTTCCTATTGAATGAAAAAGCCGGGGCTGCGCCCGGCTTTTTTAAAAGAAAAGATTGACAGTATAATAGTCAATTACTATAATAAAATTGTTCGTACAAATTAATAGTTATTGATTTATTTTTCATCATTAGTACGTATCTTTTTCGTGTTTGAAAGCGTTTTATTTTATGTGAAAGGGGCAGTTTACATGCTTCAGACAAAGGATTATGAATTCTGGTTTGTAACAGGAAGCCAGCACCTATACGGGGAAGAGACGCTGGAACTGGTGGATCAGCATGCGAAAAGCATTTGTGAGGGGCTCAGCGGGGTTTCTTCCAGATATAAAATCACGCATAAGCCGGTCGTCACTTCACCGGAAACCATCAGACAGCTGTTAAGGGAAGCGGAGTTCAGTGAGACATGCGCCGGCATCATTACATGGATGCACACATTTTCTCCTGCAAAAATGTGGATAGAAGGCCTTTCCTCTTATCAAAAACCGCTTATGCATCTGCATACTCAATATAATCGCGATATCCCGTGGGGTACGATTGACATGGACTTTATGAACAGCAACCAATCCGCACATGGCGATCGTGAATACGGTTACATCAACTCGCGAATGGGTCTGAACCGGAAAGTCGTCGCCGGCTATTGGGATGATGAAGAAGTGAAGAAAGAGATTTCCCAGTGGATGGATACGGCGGCTGCATTAAATGAAAGCAGACATATTAAGGTTGCCAGATTCGGAGATAACATGCGTCACGTCGCGGTAACGGACGGAGACAAGGTGGGTGCGCATATTCAATTTGGCTGGCAAGTTGACGGATATGGCATCGGAGACCTTGTTGAAGTGATGAACCGTATTACGGACGACGAGGTTGACACGCTCTATGCGGAGTATGACAGGCTTTATGTGATCAGTGAGGAAACAAAACGTGACGAAGCAAAAGTAGCGTCCATTAAGGAACAGGCGAAAATAGAACTTGGCTTAACCGCTTTTCTTGAACAAGGCGGATACACAGCTTTTACAACATCGTTTGAAGTGCTGCACGGAATGAAACAGCTGCCGGGACTTGCCGTTCAGCGCCTGATGGAGAAGGGCTACGGGTTCGCCGGAGAGGGAGATTGGAAGACAGCGGCTCTTGTGCGGATGATGAAAATCATGGCTGAAGGAAAAAGAACGTCCTTCATGGAAGATTATACGTATCATTTTGAACCGGGAAATGAAATGATTCTGGGCTCGCACATGCTTGAAGTGTGTCCGACTGTCGCTTTGGATCAGCCGAAAATCGAGGTTCATCCGCTATCTATTGGTGGCAAAGAGGATCCTGCGCGTTTTGTGTTTAACGGGATCAGCGGTACAGCCATTCAAGCTAGCCTTGTTGATATCGGCGGGCGTTTCCGCCTTGTTTTGAATGAGGTCAACGGCCAGGAAATTGAAAAAGAGATGCCGAATCTGCCTGTGGCCCGTGTTCTCTGGAAGCCGGAGCCGTCATTGAAAACAGCGGCGGAGGCATGGATTTTAGCCGGCGGCGCACACCATACCTGCTTGTCTTATGAACTGACAGCGGAGCAAATGCTCGATTGGGCGGAAATGGCGGGGATCGAAAGTGTTCTCATTTCCCGTGATACGACAATTCACAAGCTGAAACACGAATTAAAATGGAACGAGGCGCTTTACCGGCTTCAAAAGTAGAGAGGGGGATGTCACTTGGCTTACACAATAGGGGTTGATTTTGGAACTTTATCAGGAAGAGCGGTGCTCGTTCATGTCCAAACAGGGGAGGAACTGGCGGCTGCTGTAAAAGAATACAGGCATGCTGTCATTGATACCGTCCTTCCAAAAACGGGTCAAAAGCTGCCGCGCGACTGGGCGCTGCAGCATCCGGCTGATTACCTCGAAGTTTTGGAAACAACCATTCCGTCATTACTCGAACAGACGGGGGTTGAACCGAAAGACATTGTCGGGATCGGAATTGATTTTACGGCATGTACGATCCTGCCTGTTGACAGTGCAGGACAGCCGTTATGCATGCTGCCGGAATATGAAGAGGAGCCGCACAGCTATGTGAAGCTCTGGAAGCATCATGCGGCCCAAAAACATGCTGATCGGCTCAATCAAATCGCGGAGGAAGAAGGAGAAGCTTTTTTACAGCGGTACGGAGGCAAAATTTCCTCTGAATGGATGATTCCGAAGGTCATGCAAATTGCCGAAGAAGCGCCTCACATTTATGAAGCGGCTGACCGGATCATCGAGGCTGCGGACTGGATCGTGTACCAGCTGTGCGGCTCACTCAAGCGAAGCAACTGTACAGCGGGGTATAAAGCGATATGGAGTGAAAAAGCGGGATATCCGTCAGATGATTTCTTTGACAAATTAAATCCTTTAATGAAAACGATTACAAAAGACAAATTAGCAGGTTCTATTCATTCAGTAGGGGAAAGAGCCGGCGGACTGACTGAAAAAATGGCACAGCTGACAGGCCTTCTTCCGGGGACGGCTGTTGCGGTTGCCAATGTTGACGCCCATGTTTCCGTGCCGGCGGTCGGCATCACAGAGCCAGGGAAAATGCTGATGATTATGGGAACCTCAACGTGCCATGTTCTTCTAGGCGAAGAGGTGCATATCGTGCCTGGTATGTGCGGTGTCGTGGATAACGGGATTCTTCCCGGCTATGCGGGATATGAAGCCGGGCAGTCCTGTGTTGGCGATCATTTTGACTGGTTTGTGAAAACATGTGCCCCGCGAGCGTATCAAGAGGAAGCAGAGGAAAAAAACATTGGCATTCATGAACTGCTGAGCGAGAAGGCAAACCTTCAAGCGCCGGGTGAAAGCGGTCTGCTTGCTTTGGATTGGTGGAATGGAAACCGTTCAACTCTTGTTGATGCTGATTTAACAGGAATGCTGCTTGGCATGACGCTGCTGACGAAGCCTGAAGAGATTTATAGAGCGCTAGTTGAAGCGACAGCTTACGGAACCCGGATGATTATCGAAACGTTCAAAGAAAGCGGAGTTCCGATCGAGGAGCTGTACGCAGCCGGCGGAATAGCTGAGAAAAACCCGTTTGTCATGCAGATTTATGCGGATGTGACAAACATGGACATTAAAATCTCTGGTTCCCCGCAAGCCCCTGCCTTAGGATCTGCCATTTTCGGCGCGCTTGCTGCAGGTAAAGAAAACGGCGGATACGACGACATCAAAGAGGCAGCGGCGCACATGGGAAAACTGAAAGATATATCTTATACGCCGAACACCGAAAACGCCGCGGTGTATGAAAAGTTGTACGCTGAATATAAAGAGCTGGTTCACTATTTCGGAAAAGAAAACCATGTCATGAAGCGTCTGAAAACAATCAAAAATCTTCAATTTTCAACTGCCGCCAAAAAGAATTCATAAAGGGTGATAGAGCATGCTTGAAACATTAAAAAAAGAAGTGCTGGCTGCCAACCTGAAGCTTCAAGAGCATCAGCTGGTAACCTTTACATGGGGAAATGTCAGCGGCATCGACCGTGAAAAAGAAAGAATTGTTATCAAACCTAGCGGAGTCGAATACAGCGACCTGACAGCTGATGACTTGGTTGTTTTGAATCTTGAAGGAGAGGTCGTCGAAGGATCGCTCAAGCCTTCTTCAGATACACCTACTCATGTTTATTTGTACAAAGCCTTTCCGAACATCGGGGGAATTGTCCATACCCATTCTCAATGGGCGACTAGCTGGGCGCAATCGGGCAGAGACATACCGCCGTTAGGCACGACACATGCTGATTATTTTGACAGTGCGATTCCGTGTACAAGAGAAATGTACGATGAAGAAATCATTCATGACTACGAACTGAATACAGGAAAAGTCATAGCGGAAACCTTTCAGCATCATAACTACGAACAGGTGCCGGGTGTGCTCGTGAATAATCACGGCCCGTTCTGCTGGGGCACGGATGCCTTAAATGCCATTCATAACGCAGTTGTATTAGAAACGGTTGCGGAAATGGCTTATCACTCCATTATGCTGAACAAGGATGTAAACCCAATCAATACAGTCCTTCATGAAAAGCATTTTTATCGAAAACACGGAGCAAATGCGTATTATGGCCAGTCATGATTCCGCAGTGTCACCGGCCGGCATTCTGATTGACTTGGACGGTACTGTATTCAGAGGAAATGAATTGATTGAAGGGGCAAGAGAAGCGATCCATACGCTTCGTGAAATGGGGAAAAAAATTGTTTTTCTGAGCAATCGGGGGAATATCTCCCGTGCCATGTGCAGAAAAAAACTTCTCGGCGCGGGGATTGATGCGGACGTAAATGACATTGTTCTCTCGTCAAGCGTGACAGCAGCATTTCTTAAAAAACATTATCGTTTTTCAAAGGTGTGGGTGCTCGGAGAACAAGGCTTGGTTGACGAGCTGAGGCTGGCCGGCGTGCAGCACGCGAAAGAACCGAAGGAAGCGGATTGGCTTGTGATCTCCCTTCACGAAACGCTCACGTACGAAGATTTAAATCAAGCCTTTCAGGCGGCCGCAGGCGGAGCTCGTATTATTGCTACGAACAAAGACCGCTCTTTTCCGAACGAAGATGGCAACGCCATCGATGTGGCCGGAATGATTGGGGCGATAGAGGCTTCCGCTCAAGCGAAGACGGAGCTTGTTGTCGGAAAACCGTCGTGGCTGATGGCGGAGGCTGCCTGTACAGCAATGGGGCTGTCCGCACATGAATGCATGATTATCGGGGACAGCATTGAATCAGACATTGCGATGGGGAAGCTTTATGGCATGAAAAGCGCCTTAGTTCTTACTGGTTCTGCGAAACCGGGTGAACAGCGTTTGTACTCGCCGGATTACGTGCTGGAGTCCATTAAAGATGTAACCAAATTGGCTGAGGAGGGGATTCTGCTATGAATCATATCGCAGCTGACGTTCAGCGTGCTTTTGAACACGCCGGAGAAAAGACGTTTCCTATAGAAGTTGAAGAAATTGTTATCGATAAACAAGCAGCTGATCCGTTATTGGATTATGTAAAAAGAAAAAACGGTAAGCATATCGTTCTTGTCTGCGACTCGAATACACACCGCATTGCGGGAATTGATCTGGAAAACCGACTGAATCAAGAAGGGTTTCAGGCCGAGTGCCTGATCATTCCGGAAAATGAAGCCGGAGATGTGACGGCTGATGAACGGTCGCTCATTCATGTCCTGGTCCATACGAAAAAAGCAACGGATGTCATGATCGCTGTCGGTTCGGGTACAATTCATGATATCGTGCGCTTTGCAGCGTTTCAGAGGGATTTGCCGTTTATTTCTTATCCGACTGCTCCATCTGTAGACGGATTTACATCAGCCGGGGCGCCTCTTATTTTATATGGTACGAAAACAACCATCCAAACGAAGGCTCCGTCCGCGCTGTTTGCTGATCTGGATCTATTAAAAGCGGCACCCCAGTCAATGGTGGCGGCAGGATTTGGCGACATGCTCGGTAAAATAACGTCTTTAGCTGATTGGGAAATCTCCCGCCATCTTGCCGGCGAGCCTTATTCGCCAGCAGGGGCTAAGCTCGTTCAGGAGGCGCTTGATGCCTGTATCGAACACACAGAAGACATTGCGATGAAAACGGAAACAGGCATACGGGTTTTAATGGAGTCTTTAATTGTATCTGGGCTTGTCATGCTGGCCTTAGATCATTCCCGTCCGGCATCAGGCGGAGAGCATCATATTTCACATTGGATTGAGATGGAATTAATGGAGAAAAAACGGCCTCAGATTCTTCATGGGGCAAAGGTGGGATGTGCCGCTGTTTTATTAACAGACACATACAGAAAGCTCGCTCTGGATGACGGGCTGAACGAATTTTCTCCGCACCGGCGCCAAGCCATTCAATCGGCTTATGAAACGCTCCCGGAAGGAGAAGTGCTGGCCGATTGGCTGAGATCAGCCGGAGGCCCTGCGTCTTTTGACGAAATCGGTGTCGGACAGGATTCCGTCAAGAATGCCTTTAGACACGCCCACACCTTAAGAGACCGTTGCACCGGATTAAGAATTATCAATGAAAACAAAACGCTGATCAATCATGGTCTATATGAATAGCCCGCACCTCGAATGGAAGGGGTAACGCAGATGAAAAAAATGACTGCCTGTTTTCTTGTGCTCATGATGCTGCTGACATTATTCATTGCTGGGTGTTCAGCAGAACGATCATCCGGGAAATCGGGTGAAACCGAGCTGACCTTTTGGACATTTAACGGACTTCATGAGCAGTTTTATGTAGAAATGGTGAAGGAATGGAACAAAAAATATCCTGACCGCAAAATTAAACTGAATACGGTCGTTTATCCATATGGGCAAATGCACGATAACTTGTCTATCTCCTTAATCGCGGGAGAAGGCGTCCCTGATATTGCCGATGTCGAATTGGCCCGTTTTTCAAACTTTTTGAAGGGCTCTGACATACCGCTTGCCGACCTGTCTCCGCTGATTGAAAAGGACCGCGATAAATTCGTAGAGGCGCGGCTTACCCTGTACAGCAAAAACGGCAAGCTTTATGGGCTGGATACTCATGTAGGGACGACAGTCATGTTTTATAACATGGATGTTATGAAAAAAGCCGGCGTCAATCCTGATGATATTAAAACGTGGGATGATTACCATAAAGCCGGGCAGAAAGTGCGCAAAGTGACCGGGAAGCCGATGGGAACGGTGGAAACAAATGATTCCGGAACGTTCTTATCCATGATTTCACAGCAAAACTCAGGCTATTTTGATAAAAACGGCAAGCTGATCCTCAATAACGACACCAACGTCAAAACACTTCAATATTTAAAAGACATGATCAATGATAAAACGATGATTCCTGCGCCGGGCGGGGGGCATCACAGTGAAGAATACTACGGCTTTATGAACCAAGGCGGAGCCGCTTCAGTCCTGATGCCGATTTGGTATATGGGAAGATTCATAGATTATATGCCTGATCTGAAAGGGAAAATTGCTATCCGGCCGCTCCCGGCATGGAAAGAGGGAGGCGACCGTTCGGCAGGTTTGGGCGGTACGGCAACTGTTGTGCCGAAGCAAGCTAAGCATGTTGAATTAGCAAAAGAGTTTTTGGCCTTTGCGAAGGGCTCTAAAGAAGGAAACAAAAAGCTCTGGAGCGTACTCGGGTTTGATCCGCTTCGCTGGGATGTCTGGAGCTCCAAGGAATTAAAAGAGAAAAACAAATACACGGATTACTTCCAAAACGGAACAGGCATTTTTTCTGTGCTGCTCGATATCAAGGATGAAATCAATCCGATTTATTTACATGAGGATTTTGCCAAGGCTTCAGACCTTGTCAACAGAAGTGTATTGTTCGACGCACTTAAATCTCAGCAAAAAACGCCTAAACAAGCCTTGGACAGAGCGGCAGGTGAACTGAAACAGAAATAGAATCCCATTCAAAAAGTGAAAGCGGGGAGGTTCTCATGAAACCTGTGAAAACGGGAACGGTTCATCCCGTTCCTTCAGCTGCGAAACAATCAGGCTGGCGAGATCTTTTTTATTCGAAAAAAGCGGCGCCCTATCTGTTTACAGCGCCATTCGTTCTATCCTTTCTCGTATTTTTTCTATACCCCATCATTAGCGTCTTCATCATGAGCTTTCAAAGAATATTGCCGGGAGAGGTGACGTTTGTCGGATTGTCAAATTACACTGCGCTAAACAATCCGACGTTCTATACCGCCCTTTGGAATACGCTGAAGTACACCTTTTGGACGCTGATTGTGCTGATTCCTGTCCCATTGCTTCTGGCCATATTCCTGAATTCAAAGCTGGTCAAATTCAGAAATATATTCAAATCAGCGCTATTCATCCCGGCATTGACCTCTACCATAGTGGCGGGGATCATTTTTCGGCTGATCTTCGGAGAAATGGAAACGTCGCTGGCCAATTCCATCTTACTCAAACTCGGCTTTTCACCTCAGAACTGGATGAACAATGAACATACCGGCATGTTTCTGATGGTGCTGCTTGCTTCGTGGAGATGGATGGGAATCAACATTCTTTACTTTTTGGCCGGTTTGCAAAATGTGCCGAAAGAGCTATACGAAGCCGCTGATATAGACGGCGCGAATACGATGAAAAAATTTATGCACATTACGCTGCCGTTTCTCAAGCCTGTAACCGTATATGTGCTGACCATCAGCATCATCGGCGGATTCAGGATGTTTGAGGAAAGCTACGTCCTTTGGCAAAATAATTCCCCGGGTAATATCGGTCTGACGCTTGTCGGATATTTGTATCAGCAGGGGCTTGCTTACAATGAAATGGGATACGGAGCGGCCATCGGCATTGTGCTTTTGATTGTGATCCTTGTTGTCAGCCTGATTTCATTAAAGCTGTCAGGCTCGTTTAAGGGGGAGGGATAAATGTTGCGGCACAGTCCTCAGTTTAGCGTTTACAGAATCGCGCTGACCCTGTTTTTTATTATGCTGAGCCTATTGTATATTTTTCCGATTTTCTGTTTGCTTTTAGGATCATTAAAGCCGTCATCTGAGCTGTTGCGTGTGGGTCTGAATCTTGACATTGATCCTAAAGTGATGAGTCTTGATAATTATACATTTCTGTTTAACGGCGGCAGCATTTATTTCAAATGGTTTTTTAACAGTCTTGTGCTTGGGCTTTTCACGACCGTGCTCACTCTGTTTTTTTCTTCGATGATCGGGTACGGGCTTGCGGTTTATGAATTTAAAGGCAGAAATATCATTTTTGTTCTTGTGCTGATTATTATGATGGTTCCGCTGGAAGTGATGATGCTCCCGTTGTTTAAGCTTACAGTCGGACTGCATTTGATCGATTCGTATACGGGTGTCATTTTGCCGTTTATCGTTTCGCCGGTAGCTGTTTTCTTTTTCCGGCAATATGCACTTGGCCTTCCGAAAGACCTGCTGGATTCAGCAAGGATGGACGGCTGTACGGAATTCGGAATTTTTTTCAGGATTATGGCGCCGCTGATGAAACCGGCTTTCGGCGCGATGATTATCCTCCAGTCCTTAAACAGCTGGAACAACTTCTTATGGCCGCTGATTGTGCTTCGGTCGAAAGAAATGTTTACGCTTCCAATTGGGCTGTCCAGCTTGCTGAGCCCTTATGGCAACAACTATGACATGCTTATATCCGGCTCAGTATTTGCGATTTTGCCGGTCATTATCATTTTCTTGTTTTTCCAAAAGTACTTTATCTCCGGCCTGACGGTAGGGGGAGTCAAAGGTTAATGAAGGAGGAAACGTGTGATGAAAAAAGCGCGAATGATTGTAGACAAAGAATATAAAATCGGTGAAGTAGACAAACGGATTTACGGCTCGTTTATCGAACATATGGGGCGTGCGGTATATGAAGGCATATATGAGCCTGATCATCCTGAAGCGGATGAAGACGGGTTTAGAAAGGATGTCCAGTCGCTGATCAAAGAATTGCAGGTTCCGATTATCCGCTATCCGGGCGGAAACTTTTTGTCCGGATACAACTGGGAGGACGGAGTCGGGCCTGTCGAAAACCGCCCGAGACGGCTTGACTTGGCATGGCAAACGACAGAAACCAATGAAGTGGGAACAAATGAATTTTTATCTTGGGCAAAAAAGGTTAACACTGAGGTCAATATGGCGGTCAACCTCGGCACAAGAGGCATAGATGCCGCCCGAAATCTCGTTGAATACTGCAACCACCCGAAGGGCTCTTACTGGAGTGATTTAAGAAGATCGCATGGCTATGAACAGCCGTACGGCATCAAGACATGGTGCCTTGGAAACGAGATGGACGGCCCATGGCAGATCGGCCACAAAACAGCTGACGAATACGGACGGCTTGCCGCAGAGACGGCAAAGGTCATGAAGTGGGTTGACCCATCAATTGAACTTGTTGCCTGCGGCAGCTCAAACAGCGGCATGCCGACCTTTATTGATTGGGAAGCAAAGGTGCTGGAGCATACGTATGAGCATGTCGACTATATTTCTCTCCATACGTATTACGGAAACCGGGATAACAATCTGCCAAACTACTTGGCCCGTTCCATGGATCTGGATCATTTTATTAAATCAGTCGCTGCAACCTGTGACTATGTAAAAGCAAAAACACGCAGCAAGAAAACAATCAATCTCTCTCTGGATGAATGGAACGTCTGGTATCACTCAAATGAGGCTGATAAAAAAGTCGAGCCGTGGATTACTGCGCGTCCGATTTTAGAGGATATTTATAATTTTGAAGATGCCTTATTGGTCGGCTCTCTGCTCATTACAATGCTGCAGCACGCAGACCGTGTGAAAATCGCGTGTCTTGCACAGCTTGTAAATGTCATCGCGCCGATCATGACGGAAAAAGGCGGGGAAGCATGGAGACAGCCGATTTTCTATCCGTACATGCATGCTTCTGTTTACGGAAGGGGCGAGTCACTGAAACCGCTTATTTCTTCTCCGAAGTACGACTGCTCAGATTTTACTGATGTGCCATATGTTGATGCCGCTGTTGTGTACGCCGAAGAGGAAGAAACACTCACCATTTTTGCGGTAAACAAAGCTGAGGATCAGATGGAGACGGAGATTTCGCTCAGAGGTTTTGAATCCTATCAAATCGCAGAGCACATCGTACTCGAGCATCAGGATATCAAAGCGACAAACCAGCATAACAGAAAAAATGTCGTCCCGCATTCCAACGGAACATCGTCTGTCAGCGAAAACGCCTTAACCGCCCATTTCACGCCGCTTTCATGGAATGTGATCCGCCTGAAAAAACAGTCATAAGAGAAACAAAACCGGAGAGCTCTCTCCGGTTTTTCTTTTTTTCTTAGTAGATATGGTTCAGTACCTTGTAATGTTCAGTAGTAGATGTTACCATATGGGTAAGTGGTGGAAAATGTAAATAAAATTGACGAGCCGCAGGGAGGATTTTATGATGAATGCTCAATTTAAAAAGGGAGCATTAGAGCTATGTGTGCTTGTATTAATATCCGAAAAAGACCAATACGGATATGAGCTATCTCAAAACATTTCCAGGTACATGGCGATTGCTGAAGGCACCTTATATCCTCTTCTCAGAAGACTGACGAAAGAAGAGTATTTAGAAACATATATGGCGCCGTCTTCCGAAGGGCCTGCCAGAAAATATTACACGATGTCAAAGCTTGGTTTCATGCGAATGAAACTGCTGCTGGCAGAATGGGATCAGTTCACAGCATCTGTCAATCAAATCATTGATACGGCAAGGGGAGGAGAACGATGAATCAAGAACTGTTTTTGCAGGAGTTGAGTAAAGCGTTAAAGCCGCTTTCAGAAAAAGAGCGGAATGAGGTCTTATTTGATTTTGAAGAACATATTACCGAAGGGATCAAAGAAGGCAGGCCAGAAGCGGACATCATCAGGGAACTCGGCTCCCCAAAACAAATTGCAAAGGAATTGATGCAAGATGTCACGGAAACTGCTTTAGCAGAGCAGCGCCCTAAAAAGAACCTCTTTCACATGGTATGTTCAGCAGCAGCGATAAGCTTCTTAAATATGATTTTCGTGCTGGGACCGGCTATTGGCATTTTAGGAGTGTACGTGGGAGTATGCGGGGCGGCGCTTGCACTTTCTGTGTCACCGATCATTTTTGTCGGCATGGTGATGTTTCAAATGAATACGCACATGATGCTGGAGTTCTTTTTATCACTCGTGTTTGGGAGTCTGGGGCTGCTCCTGTGTATAGGGCTGTGGCACTTAGGCAAGCTGCTGTATGGCATGAGTTTACGATATATCAGATATAATCTAAAGCTGGTGACGGGGGCGCAGACATGAAAAAGATCATAATAGGATTGATCGCAGTATTTGCAGTCGGGGTAATCGGAGCTGTCATCTCTGCAGCTGCCTCGGATTTTACAAAAGATGAGGTGAAAGCTGCCGAAACATATGATGCTTCAGATATTAAAAAAATTAAGGTAACAACGACCTCCATGAATACAGAGGTCAAAAGCGGGCAAACGGATGATATTCAGGTAGCTGCTGAAGGAAAAGCCAGTGATAAAAGCAAAAAGCTGTTCGATGTGAGCCAGGATGGAAAATCATTAAAAATCAATCAAAAAGAACGCGAGAATATCATCTCTTTTATACCGTGGGGCAGCGAAAAGGATATGAAAATCACAATCACTATTCCGGAAAAGAAGTATGATGAGATAACCGTAACGACAACCTCTGGCGATATTCTGATAGAAAATGCGCAAACGGATCAATCAGCTGCTGACTCTACATCAGGAAATATTGAGGTGAAGCATACACGCATCAAAAACGAGCTAACGTTAAAAACAACGAGCGGAGATATTCAAGCTGACCAAAATTCATTCGGCCAAGGTGAGGTAAAGACAACAAGCGGATCAATAAAAAGCAGCGACACAACAGCTAAAAAGGTGAACTATAAGACAACCTCCGGGGATATTGATCTTCTTCAGGATAATCAGAACGAAGAAATCGACATCGTCACTACGAGCGGAAGTGTGTCCGTAGAATATCAGAAAGAACCTGCATCCTTGGCAGTGGATTTTCAGGCTGACTCCGGTGATGCCTCGGTCAATCTCGACCAAATCCTTTATAAAGAAAAATCAGAGCACCGTATTGTAGGTTATGTAGGTGATAGCTGGATCTCTAACCATTTAAAAGTTCGTACAACATCTGGAGATATTGAACTAAACTAACTGTCTCAAGCCGGCTCATTCCAGCCGGCTTTTTTGTATAGGAAAAAATGACCGCTTTTCACTATGAAATTGTGATATATTTATGAAAAACAGCAAAGGGGATGGGAGAAAATGAATGCGGTTACAATTGTGATAGCGTCAATGTGTATTTTGGCTATCGCCTATCGTTTATACGGAACATTTATGATGGTGAAGGTTCTCAAAGTGAATGATGACAAGCCGACGCCTGCTCACGCGCTTGAGGATGGAAAAGACTATGTGCCTACAAATAAATGGGTTTCGTTCGGCCATCATTTTGCGGCGATCGCAGCGGCCGGGCCGCTGGTCGGACCGATTCTGGCCGCGCAGTTCGGCTATTTGCCGGGGTTATTATGGCTGTTAATCGGGGCGGTAATAGGGGGAGCCGTCCATGATATTGTTGTGCTGTTTGCATCGATGCGCAAAAATGGAAAGTCGCTGTCGGAAGTGGCGAAGGATGAGCTCGGCCCTGTTGCCGGATTTTGCACGGGACTGTCCATGCTGTTTATTATCACGATTACGATGGCGGGCCTGTCGATGGTTGTGCTGCACGCGCTTGAACGCAATCCGTGGGGAACGTTTGCGGTAGGGATTACGATTCCGATTGCGATGGGCGTGGGCTTATTTTATAAGAAAACAGGAAATTTAAAGCTCGCCTCAACAATCGGTTTTCTCTTTTTAATGGCAGGAGTCTTTATCGGCCCATGGGTGCAGACTACCACGCTCGGTGACTTGTTAACGCTAGATACGAAAACGCTTTCAGTAGCACTTCCTGTTTATGCGTTCTTTGCAGCGGCGCTTCCTGTTTGGCTGCTTCTCGCACCCCGTGATTATTTAAGCAGCTTTATGAAAATCGGTGTTTTTATCGCTTTGATTGCTGGGGTGTTTGTCGTCAATCCCTCCATCCCGTTTCCTGCGTTTACAGAATTCGTAAAAGGCGGAGGGCCGGTGCTGGCAGGGCCCGTCTGGCCATTCATTTCAATAACCATTGCCTGCGGTGCGATCTCGGGATTTCATGCTTTTGTCGGTTCAGGAACGACGCCGAAAATGCTGAATAAGTGGAGTGATATGAAGCCGGTTGCGTTCGGTGCAATGCTTGTCGAGTGTCTTGTCGGTATCATGGCACTGATTGCGGCAACCGCCTTACAGCCTGCTGATTACTTTGCGATTAACAGCACACCTGAGGTTTTCCGTACGCTCGGCATGGATGTCGTACATTTGCCTGAATTGAGCAGGGAAATCGGTTTGGACTTAGAAGGAAGAACAGGGGGAGCCGTCACGCTTGCGGTGGGAATGACTTATATTTTTACCGGAATGCCGTTTTTCAGCCATTTGGCCTCATACTTTTTCCAATTTGTCATTATGTTTGAAGCTGTATTTATTTTAACAGCGATTGACGCCGGCACACGTGTTGCCCGTTATTTGATTCAGGATTTCTTCGGAGAGGTGTATAAGCCGCTGAAGAAAACAGACTGGATTCCGGGATCTGTATTTGCCAGCGCGCTTGCCTGCTTGATGTGGGGTTATTTGCTGTATTCAGGGGATATCGGTTCCATTTGGGCGCTGTTCGGCGTGTCCAATCAGCTGATGGCTTCAGTGGGGCTGATTATCGGAGCGACCATAGTACTGAAAATCGCCGATAAACGCCGTTACATTCTGACCTGCCTTATCCCGCTTGCCTATTTATATGTCACTGTCAATTATGCGGGCTATTGGATGGTGCGCCATGTGTATCTCAATCCAGAAGCAGCAGGCTATAGTGTATTGAATGGCGTATTATCGATCATCATGCTGCTGTTAGGCTTCATCATTATCGTTGCAGCAGTAAAAAAATGGGCGCAGATGTGGAAAGATCCGAGCTTAAGGATGGAAGCATCTATCCCGGGATAGAAGGGCTAATGAAAAATTTGAGGAGGATTGGAAATGAATCTATCAATGAAATATCTTATTCTATACGTATCAGACAGCAAGCGGGCCATTCATTTTTATCAGGATATTTTAGGACTGCCGATTCGTGCTGAACACGGCACGTATGTCGAATTTGAAACAGGTTCTACGATATTGGCGCTTAATACGCGAGAGAGCGCCAGAGAAATCACGCCGCTAGACATTCCAGATACATCTGATTCGCACACATTTGAAATCGGATTTGTGACTGAAAATGTAGAAGCAGTCATCAAAAGGTTGAGAGAACAAGGCGTCACGATTATTGGAGAGCCTAAAGTGAAGCCATGGGGGCAGACGGTCGCTTATATCGCAGACCCAGATGGACATTATATTGAAATTTGCAGTCCGATGGAATAACGAACAAGCCCAAAACAATTTCTGTTTTGGGCTTTCTTATGATGTTTTGTGTCCAGCTGCTTCCAGCAGCAAATCAGCCAAGTGAACAGCTTTGACTTTACCGCTTAGTCCTTCGCGTTCAATGCCGAGTTTCATCTGCAGCAAACAGCCTGGATTTGCTGTCACAATGACGATCGCTTCGGTTGCTTTGACGGCAGCCATTTTACTGTCCAGTATTTTCATAGACATCTCAGCTTCCACGATGTTATAAATTCCCGCTGATCCGCAGCAGCTGTCCGCTTTATCCATCTCTCTGAATTCGGTTCCCTTGATGCTTTGAAGAAGCTGGCGGGGCTCGAGCGACGTATGCATCACATTTCTTAGATGACATGAATCTTGATAAGTAATGATCTGCGGCGTCTCGAGTGCTAGGTTCATCTGATGGAAATCGAGCTCAACCAAAACGGACGAAAAATCTTTCAGCTTCTGAACAAACGCAGCAGCCCGCTCCGACCACTCGGGGTCATCCTTCAGCAAATGATCATATTCAGTGAGAAAGGCTCCGCACCCTCCTGCGTTTGTAATGACAGCATCCACGTCTAACGCTTCAAAAGCAGCGATATTTTGTTTCGCGAGCTCTTTCCCCGCGTTTTTTTCACCGCTGTGTCCATGAAGGGCACCGCAGCAAGCCTGTTCAGGCGGGATGACAATGTCACAGCCTGCCAGCTGTAAAAGTTTTAGTGTGGCATTGTTGGTCGGTAAAAACATTGTATCCATTAAGCAGCCCGAAAAAAAGGCAACCCGTTTTTTCATGGGGCCAATTGACGGCAGTAAACGCGGCCGATGCTTCATGTCTTTGCTTTTGGGAACATCAGGAAGAACGGCTTCCATTGTCCGCAAATGCTCTGGCAGGACGCGAAGCATACCGGTTTTACGCATAGCGGTTTGCAGCCCTGACCGCTGATACAAACCGATAAGGCTTACAGCTGAGCGCATGCGGTTTTGATGCGGAAACAGCTCGTGAAAAGCCGCCTTTCGCATGACACGTGCGCCGAGCGAGTGTTTTTTATTTTGGTGGATAATATCTCTGGCTTCCTCAAGCAGCTGTCCGTATTTCACGCCTGACGGGCATACAGGTTCACAGGCGCGGCAGCCGAGGCAAAGTGACAGCGACCGTTCGACATCTTCATCCGGTTCAATCATACCGTCAGCTACGGCTTTCATTAAGGCGATGCGCCCGCGCGGAGAGTGAGTTTCCTGAAATCCCGATTCGATATAGGTCGGGCAGGAAGGAAGACAGAAGCCGCAGCGCATACAATTCAAAAGCTCGCCTTCATCCATGCGCTCTTTAAACTCATATTGGATCTGTTTCATTTCTTTTTCTGTTGTCATCTTTCCGTCACCACACGTTTTCTGGCGTCTTTCGCAAACACTTTGCCCGGATTTAATATGTTCTGGGGATCAAATGCCGCTTTCAGCGCTTTCATCGCGGCAATGCCTTCTTTTTTCAGCTTCATTTCCAAGTAAGGCGCCTTCATGGCCCCGACTCCGTGCTCCCCGGTTATCGTCCCGCCAAGTTCAATCGCTTTCTCAAAAATCTCGGCAAAAGCCTGTTCGACACGTTCCATTTCATCCTCATTTCTTATGTCTGTCGTGCATGTCGGGTGAAGGTTCCCGTCTCCCGCATGGCCGAAAGTGCAGATGGAAATATCATATTTAGCAGCAATATCATTAATCGCTTTTACCATATTGGCGATTTCTGAGCGAGGAACGGTCGCATCCTCTAAAATCGTCGTCGGCTTGAGGCGGGCCAGGGCAGAAAGTGCAGAGCGCCGGGCTTCAGTCAGGGCAAACGCTTCCTCCTCTGTTTGTGCGGTCTGAACGGAGACGGCGTCGCCTTTTTTGCAGATCGCCTCAATCTTTTCTATATCCCGTGCTACGGTTTCAAGCGGTCCGTCTTGCTCAATTAACAGAACCGCCTTTGCGTTTGTCGGAAGGCCGATTTTGGCATAATCCTCAATCACCAAAAGTGTAGGCTGGTCGAGAAATTCAAGCGTGGCGGGTATGATTTTTGCGGCAATGATGTCTGATACCGTTTGAGCAGCGGCGTCGATATTTTCATAAAGGGCAAGCAGCGTCTTCTTTGTTTCCGGCTTTGGAACGAGTTTGACGATTGCCTCTGTCACAATGCCGAGTGTTCCTTCTGAGCCGACAAAAAGACGTGTGAGATCGTATCCGGCCACATCCTTTGCGAGTTTTCCGCCGGTGCGGATGATGTCACCATTTGCGAGCACAACCTCCAGTCCAATAACATAGTCGCGGGTGACGCCGTATTTTAATCCGCGGAGCCCGCCGGAATTTTCATTGATGTTTCCGCCCATGGTTGATATTTTCATAGAACTCGGATCAGGCGGATAAAACAAACCCTTGCTTTCAACCGCGCGGATCATATCCAGCGTAATGACGCCCGGCTGGACTGTGGCGGTCAAATTTTCTTCATCAATCTCAAGAATCCGGTTCATATGCTTAAAGAGAAGAACAAGTCCGCCTTCAGTCGGGCACGTGCCGCCGCACAGGTTAGTCCCTGATCCTCTTGGAACAATCGGCACTTGATGTTCGCTGCAAATCGCTAAAATTCGTGATACTTCATCTGTATTCCTCGGTGCAATCACGGCATCAGGCATAGACTGAAACTGCGGCGTCGCATCATATGAATAGACGAGACGCCCGGCATTGGAGTCATCAAAGTTTTCCGGTCCGACGATTTGTATCAGCTGTTCTTTTACATCTTTGGTGATCATTTCACCCATCCCCCTGTCAAAAAACGCTTTCAATCTATTGTAAAAGAAAAAAAGCAAAGCCTTCCATGGAGAAACATATAAATAATGAAACTGAAACTCTCTTTATTTTGTATCTTGATCTAAAAAACAGAGTGCAACATACATTGTGACGATGTCCTCAGTGCGGTCAAAACGCAAACCTGTCAGCTGTTCAGCCTTAGACAGACGATAACGCAATGTATTGATGTGTATATGCATGTCTTCAGCGGTTTGTTTCAAAGACAAATCGTGATGAAAGAAAGTCCGTATCGTATTCATAAGCTCCAGACGTTGAAGTGCCTCACGGAATACCCTTTGCGGAAATTCATTACGGGTACCAGGGCTGATCTCAGTCAGGCACATATCAAGCTTCAGATCCTCTTCGAAGATGGGCGTTTTCCGCTTAAGGCTGACAGCCAGCGCTTTTTCCGCTTGCTCGTATGAGTCTGTCAGGCTGGAGCTTGAAACAGCCCTTCCGGCGCCAGCTGCGGCATATCGGCTGTTTGCGGTATGAGCAAACGAACAAATGAGAAGAATCTGCCGTAAAAGCCGATCCCTCTGTTCATGTTTTGGCACTTCGTGATTAATCAGAATCCGTTCATTTCCCCACCTGATGAACAAATCCGAAGGGTACGCTGATTTCCAGATATGTGTCATTTGTTCAATTTCATAGCGTGACCACTCATAGCCTTGAATGAGAATCATTTGGTGCGGGGAGGCAAGGTCAATACCAAGAAGCTGGGCTTTCTCCAGAAAACCGGGTGACCATTCTTTTAATTGCAGCCAATCAATCATAAAGGACTCCAGCATTCTCTCACGCCACTGGGACTGCTCTAAATGCCACGATTCCTTAATGAACAGTTCTGTCATTTTCCGAAGCAGCTCCCCGTATGGCTGAATCTCAGCGGGCTCGCCTGTCAGCCCGAAGACGGCGATCACATCACGGTCAGAAAATACAGGGAGATTCAGGCCTGCCTTCACTCCTTTTAATTTCTTTTCATCTTCTTTTGTAATAATGACATTGCGCTTCTCTTTTGCGCAGATGAGCGCTCCCTCATGAAAACGTCCGACCCGCTCATCATTTGTGCTTGCCATAATGAGACCGTCTGTGTTCACAATAATGACTTCACGTTCGTACATTTTTTTGACTTCAGCAATGATTTTTTTCACTAATAACGGTTGTAAAAACATGGCGATCCCCCTCATCATGTTTTTATTATATAAGAAAAAAACCGGGCGCTGTCACCCGGTTTCATGTCTTATTGGGCGGGTTTTAATCCGCCTTCAAGCGTTTTTAGCATTTCGTTTTTCTCACTCTCGGATGCGTGCTGCCAAATGACTTCGAATAAAACGCCGAGCCCCGGAAGCATTTTTTCTTCACCGCTTTGAATCGCATCCACAATTGTATGTTCAAGCTGCTCCTGATTATTGCCGGTTACATTGGCAATGACGGCATGACGTAAATTAAGATCCATGTAAAAACGCTCCTTTTCCTAAAATGTTATACGTATATTCTAACCCTGCACCTGGTTTATTATGTGCTGTTCTTGCGATATAATAACATCATGTTAAAAAAAGGAGAGCCACACAGACAGTGAAACAAATAGAATCCGCAAAAAACCAAAAAGTGAAGGATTGGAAAAAGCTTCACACGAAAAAAGAACGAACAAAAACGAATACATTTCTGATTGAGGGAGAACATCTTGTTGAAGAGGCGCTCAAGAGCCCGGGCACGGTGAAAGAAATCCTTGTAAAGGATGAAACGAAAATTCCGTCAGAACTTGATGTAAGCATCCAGTGCTACGTGCTGAGTGAAGATGCGTTTTCAGCTGTTACTGAAACTGAAACGCCGCAGCAGATCGCCGCTGTGTGCCATATGCCTGAAGAAAAACTGGCGTCGCCTCAGCGGGTGCTGCTGATTGACGCTGTTCAAGATCCGGGAAACCTCGGCACGATGATTCGGACAGCAGATGCGGCCGGTTTAGATGCGGTTGTGCTCGGTGACGGCACGGCGGACGCCTTTAACGGAAAAACGCTTCGATCCGCACAAGGTTCTCACTTTCATATTCCTGTTGTGAGAAGAAACCTGCATACATATGTGGATGAATTGAAAGCAGAGGGGGTAAAAGTGTACGGCACGGCGCTGCAAAACGGAGCGCCTTACAGGGATATGCCTCAGGCTGAATCCTTTGCGCTCATTGTAGGAAATGAAGGGGCAGGGGTGGATGCCGCCTTGCTGGAAAAAACGGATTTGAACCTGTACGTGCCGCTTTACGGACAGGCTGAATCACTGAACGTTGCGATTGCGGCTGCCATCCTCGTGTATCACTTGCGAGGATAGTGTTGCGCGAAGCGTTGGATTTCTCTATAATAGAACATAATATTTGAAAAACCGTGACAGAGGACCTCAATTTCTGATCAACTGCTTTCCAGGGAGAAAATGCCGCTGACTGAGAGCATTTTTAACGCAGCCGGAAATTGTCTTCACCTCTTGAGTTGTCGCCGGGACCGCGCACACTGCGCGTAAAGGTGAACCGGAATCTGATTCCGTTATGTCAATGAAGCTGACGACAGCATCAGTCTGTCTGAAATAAGGGTGGTACCGCGGCCACAACTCGTCCCTTGTACAAGGGACGGGTTTTTTTTGTTTTCCAAAGACATATAACGGTTTGTTACATAAAAGGAGGATGCAAAATGGAAGAAAAGCTAAAACAGCTGGAACAAGAAGCTTTAGAACAAGTAGAAGCGGCAAGCTCATTAAAGATTGTCAATGATATTCGGGTGCAATATCTCGGAAAAAAAGGGCCGATTACAGAAGTGCTGCGCGGAATGGGCAAACTTTCTGCTGAGGAACGTCCGAAAATGGGCGCGCTCGCGAACGAAGTAAGAGAGCGTATCGCCAATGCGATTGCTATCAAAAACGAGAAGCTTGAAGAAGAAGAAATGAAGCAGAAGCTTGCGGGACAGACAATTGACGTCACGCTGCCGGGGAACCCTGTCGCAGTCGGCGGCCGCCATCCGCTCACAGTTGTCATTGAAGAAATTGAAGATTTATTTATCGGTATGGGCTACACTGTCGAGGAAGGACCTGAGGTTGAAACGGATTACTACAACTTCGAATCGCTCAACCTGCCGAAAGAACACCCTGCGCGCGATATGCAGGACAGCTTTTACATTACAGAGGAAACTCTGATGAGAACGCAAACTTCTCCAGTTCAGACACGGACGATGGAAAAGCACGAAGGCAAAGGGCCGGTTAAAATCATTTGTCCGGGTAAAGTATACCGCCGTGATAACGATGATGCGACGCACTCTCACCAATTTATGCAAATTGAAGGGCTTGTCGTTGACAAAAACATCAGCATGAGTGATTTAAAAGGAACGCTTGAACTCGTTGCGAAAAAAATGTTCGGGGAAGACCGCGAAATCAGACTCCGCCCAAGCTTCTTCCCGTTTACTGAGCCTTCAGTAGAAGTAGACGTGACATGCTTTAAATGCGGAGGAAACGGCTGCTCAGTATGTAAAGGAACAGGCTGGATCGAAATCCTCGGCGCTGGCATGGTTCACCCGAACGTGCTGAGAATGGCTGGCTTTGATCCGAAGGAATATCAGGGCTTCGCATTCGGAATGGGTGTTGAGCGTATCGCGATGCTGAAATATGGCATTGATGATATCCGCCACTTCTATACAAACGATGTCAGATTTATTTCGCAGTTTAAACAGGCGTAAGAGGAGGATGCTAGGATGTTTGTTTCTTATAAATGGTTAGAGGATTATGTTGACATAAAAGGCATGGCCCCGGCTGTTCTTGCTGAGAAAATTACAAGAGCCGGCATTGAGGTTGAAGGAATTGAATACAAAGGGGAAGGCATCAAAGGCGTTGTCATCGGCCACGTGCTGGAGCGCGAGCAGCATCCGAATGCTGATAAGCTGAATAAATGCCTTGTTGATATCGGAGCGGAAGCACCTGTACAAATCATTTGCGGCGCGCCGAATGTGGATAAAGGACAAAAAGTCGCAGTTGCAACAGTCGGAGCGGTGCTGCCGGGCAATTTCAAAATCAAAAAGGCAAAGCTTCGCGGTGAAGAATCAAACGGCATGATCTGTTCTTTACAGGAGCTTGGCATTGAAAGCAAGCTTGTGGCGCAGGAGTATGCGGAAGGCATTTTCGTATTCCCGAATGACGCTGAAACAGGAAACGATGCCTTAGCGGCTTTACAGCTTGACGATGCGATCCTTGAGCTTGGTTTAACGCCAAACCGCGCGGATGCAATGAACATGCTTGGTGTTGCTTACGAGGTTGCGGCGATTTTAGATACAGAGGTAAAACTTCCGCAAACGGATTATCCGGCTGCTTCAGAACAAGCGTCTGATTATATCGCTGTCAAAGTCGAAGATCAAGAAGCGAACCCGCTGTATACTGCAAAAATCATTAAAAACGTCACGATTGCTCCGTCACCGCTTTGGATGCAGACAAAGCTGATGAATGCAGGCATTCGCCCGCACAACAACGTTGTTGACATCACAAACTTTGTCCTGCTGGAATACGGACAGCCGCTTCACGCGTTTGATTATGACAGATTCGGCTCCAAGGAAGTCGTAGTAAGAAAAGCAGCTGAAAATGAAACGATCTTAACACTTGATGATCAAAAACGTAAGCTGTCTGCCGATCACCTTGTTATTACGAACGGAACGAAAGCGCAAGCCGTTGCCGGTGTCATGGGAGGAGCAGAGTCAGAGGTTCAGGAAGATACGAAAACGATTTTGCTTGAGGCTGCGTACTTCAACGGACAGACGGTTCGCAAGGCTTCCAAAGATCTTGGTTTGAGAAGTGAATCAAGCGTAAGATTTGAAAAAGGCATTGATCCGGCGCGCGTACGTCTTGCGGCAGAACGGGCTGCACAGCTAATCCATCTGTATGCAGGCGGTGAAGTGCTCGCTGGAACGGTTGAGGAAGATCACCTGACAATCGAAGCGAATAACATTCATGTTTCTGCAGACAAAGTGAGCAGCGTCCTCGGCATGACAATCAGCAAAGAAGAACTGATCAGCATTTATAATCGTCTCGGCTTTACTGTCGGTGAAGCAAATGATTTGCTCGTCGTGACAGTTCCATCACGTCGCGGTGACATTACAATCGAAGAGGATTTAATTGAAGAAGCGGCAAGACTGTACGGCTATGATAACATTCCGTCTACGCTTCCTGAGACAGCGGGAACAACAGGCGGATTAACGCCATATCAGGCAAAACGCCGTAAAGTCAGACGTTTTCTTGAAGGCGCAGGCTTGTCACAAGCCATCACTTACTCACTGACAAACGAGAAGAAAGCGGCAGCGTTTGCGATTGAAAAATCACTGAACACTGTGCTTGCGCTTCCGATGAGTGAAGAAAGAAGCATTCTCAGACACAGTCTTGTTCCGAATCTGCTTGACTCCGTTTCTTACAACCTGGCGAGACAGACTGACTCAGTCGCACTGTACGAAGTCGGCTCCGTTTTCCTGACGAAGGAAGAGGACACAAAACCTGTTGAAACAGAACGCGTGGCAGGAGCTGTTACCGGATTATGGCGCAAGCAGCTGTGGCAGGGCGAGAAAAAAACGGTTGATTTCTTCGTCGCCAAAGGAATTGTAGAAGGGCTGTTAGAAAAACTGAACGTCCTCGACAGCATTGAATTTGTTCAGTCTGAACGCAAACAGCTGCACCCAGGCAGAACAGCGAACATTCTATTGAATGGTTCTCTTATCGGCTTCATCGGCCAAGTCCATCCTTCATTGGAAAAAGAACTGGATATAAAAGAGACATACGTGTTTGAGCTTGATCTTCATGCGTTACTCGCAGCGGAAACAGCGCCGCTTGTTTACACGGCGATTCCAAAATATCCGTCTGTGACACGTGATATCGCGCTTGTAACAGATAAATCCGTCACAAGCGGCCAGCTCGAAAGCGTCATTAAAGAGGCTGGCGGAAAGCTTCTGAAAGAAGTATCCGTCTTTGACGTATACGAAGGCGAGCATATGGAGGAAGGCAAAAAGTCAGTTGCTTTCTCACTTCAATATGTAAACCCTGAACAAACCCTGACTGAAGAAGAAGTGACAAAGGCGCACAGCAAAGTGCTGAAGGCGTTAGAAGACAAATATCAGGCCGTTTTAAGAGGCTAATAAAAAAGCTTGCAGATTTATCTGCAAGCTTTTTTCTATGAACGTTTTTTAGCGGCAAGGCGCTGCGCTTTCTGCGTATTGGCAAAATGGAGTTTTGTAAAGGCTCTGAGAGCGGATGCCCCTTTTTTAAGGATCAGCTTGGCAGCCGCCTCATCCACGTGCGGGCCGGCCCCTTTCGGAAGCGTCATTCCTGCCTCGCGCGATAGTTTATCCATTTCCATTAAAAACGAATATCTTGCAATGATTGAAGCAGCGGCGACTGACAGGTGAATGCCTTCAGCCTTTGTGCTAAAATAGGTCCGCTCCTTCACAATGTCTCTGCCCTTTAAATGATTGAAGTAGACGCCAGGCTCAGCGAATTGGTCAATCAAAATGGCCTCAGGCTTTACCCCGTCCATTTTTCTTAACAAATGGGTGATGGCCTGATTGTGCAGCAAGGCTTTCATTTTCCCTTGGCTCATGCCTTTTTCCTGCATGCTGTTGTACTTTTCATTCTTTAACACAAGCAGGCTGTACGGAATGGTTTTGATCAGGTTTCGGGCAATCTCAATGATTTGCGGGTCCTTTAAGTCTTTAGAGTCCTTAACACCGAGTTCCTTCATTAAAGGAAGCATGGTTTTGTCGACGTACGCACATACAACCGTCATCGGGCCAAAGTAATCTCCAGTTCCGACCTCGTCAGAGCCGATAACAGACATTCCGGCGATATTTGCCGGAGGAACATAGCGGGGATCAGCCGGTTTTTTGGCCGTTTTCTTCTTTTCCTGCGGTTCTGCTGTTCCCCAGCGCGCTGATTCTGCCGCTGCGTTTTTGCCTTGAAACAAGACCTTGCCGGATTTATATGCTGTAATGGTACAGCCTGGCGGTTTCGCCTGAAAAACGGCTCCCTGCGGAACAGAGGCAGTAAGCGAACCGCTATACGTCATTTTCATTTGGTCAATAGCAGACAACGGTACTTTTATCACAGAATGGGACACGTAATAATCTCCTTTTTTTACACTTTTCACTGTATATACCAGTGTATCATAACAGCGGGAGGCTCGTCTTTCCATTCATTTAATAAACGTGTTATGATAAGAACTAGGATTCTCGCGGAATGGAGGAGAAACGTTGTCTGACGGCAAAAAAACAAAAACAACCGTTGACATTTACGGCCAGCACTTCACGATTGTCGGTGAAGAAAGCAAAGCCCATATGAGGTATGTCGCCGGAATTGTTGATGATAAAATGAGAGAAATCAATGAAAAAAATCCATACCTTGATATAAATAAACTTGCAGTGCTGACAGCGGTAAATGTGGTGCACGATTATGTCAAATTACAAGAGAAATATGAGAAACTGGAGCGTCAGCTTAAAGAAAAGGATTGAACAACTATGCTAGATATCATCATCTTAATCTTGCTCCTGATGGGGACTTTACTGGGATTAAAACGCGGTTTTATTCTGCAGTTTATCCGCTTGACGAGCTTTATTTTATCGATCGCCTTTGCGGCTTTATTCTATAAAAATGTGGCGCCGCATTTAAAGTGGATTCCCGCACCCGATTTTTCAGCGGGACAGCCGGCTCTTTCTTTTTTCACGGGAAATTTGGAAGCAGCCTACTATAATGCGATTGCGTTTATCGTTTTATTTATTATCGCTAAAATCTTACTGAGAATCATAGGCTCATTCTTGAGTATTGTAGCCGGCATTCCGGTGATTAAACAAATCAACCAGGTGCTGGGCGCCGTTCTCGGTTTTCTTGAAGTCTATTTATTTACATTTGTGCTGCTGTATGTTGCATCCGTGCTTCCGGTAGATGCTTTGCAGCAAATGATGGGGCAATCGTCTCTCGCAAATGTGATCATTAACCATACACCGTATTTGTCAGGGCTCCTACAAGAGCTGTGGACACAGTACGGGGCATAAAAAACTTCTCTTGTCCGGAGAAGTTTTTTTCAAGTATGATGGAAACATATGTGAACGTCTGGGGGTTATTGTATGCATAAAAAAGATATTATCCGGCTGCTTGAAACCATTGCAGTCTACATGGAACTCAAAGGGGACAACCCGTTTAAAGTATCCGCCTTCCGAAAAGCAGCGGCAGCCCTAGAACAGGATGACCGCAGTTTATCAGAAATGGACGATATGATGTCGCTGTCCGGCATTGGAAAAGGAACGTACAGCGTCATTAAAGAGTATATAGATGAAGGAAAGTCAAGTACACTCGAATCGCTGCAGAAAGAAGTGCCGGAAGGACTCGTGCCTTTATTGAAGCTGCCGGGCCTCGGCGGCAAAAAAATCGCAAAGCTGTATAAAGAGCTCGGCGTACATGATGCAGAATCTCTGAAGGAAGCCTGTGAGCAGCAAAAGGTACAAGGTCTTGCGGGTTTTGGCAAAAAATCAGAAGAAAAAATATTACAGGCGCTCGGGGAAGCCGGAAAACAGCCTGAACGGTTCCCGATCGGCTACGCCCTCCGGATCGCCAGGGACATTGAAGAGCATCTTTCTCAATTTACGGATATCATCAAATTTTCCCGTGCCGGAAGTCTCCGCAGAGCGCGGGAAACGGTGAAGGATCTGGATTATATCATTGCCACAGATCGCCCTGCTGAAGTAAGAGAGCAACTGCTTGCACTGCCAAACATCAAAAGCGTGATCGCGAGCGGAGATACGAAGGTGTCCGTTATCCTTTCCTTTGAATATGAAACAAGCGTTGATTTCCGTCTTGTCACGGAAGAGCAGTTTCCGACAACACTCCATCATTTTACGGGATCAAAGGATCACAACATTAAGATGCGCCAAATCGCGAAAGAACGCGGCGAGCGGATCAGTGAATACGGCGTCGAGACAGTTGAAACCGGAGATATCAAAACATTTCCGAGTGAACGTGAATTTTATGCGCACTTCGGCCTGCCGCTGATTCCGCCGGAGCTCCGTGAAAGCGGGCAAGAAGTGGAAACCTACAGCAACAGCATTGAATTGATAGAGCCCGAGCAAATCAAGGGAGATCTCCACATGCACTCAACGTGGAGCGATGGGGCGTTTTCTATCAGAGAGATGGCTGAAGCATGCATGGAAAAAGGCTATCAATATATGGCGATCACCGATCACTCGCAATATTTAAAGGTTGCCAACGGGCTGACTGCAGAAAGGCTCAAGCAGCAGGCAAAAGAAATTGACGCACTGAATGCTGAGTTCGAGAATTTCCGGATCTTGAAAGGCGTCGAGATGGATATTCTGCCTGACGGTACGCTTGATTATGATGACGACGTGCTGGCCGAAATGGACATCGTTATTGCATCGATTCATTCCAGCTTTAATCAGCCGGAACACGTCATTATGAAACGGCTTGAGACGGCACTGACCAACAAGCATGTTGACATTATCGCACACCCGACCGGACGCCTGATCGGCAGACGGGCCGGTTACGAAATCGATATTGATAAGCTGATTGAGCTTGCGAAGAAAACAAATACGGCGCTTGAACTCAACGCCAACCCTGCGCGCCTCGATTTGCGCACAGAACATTTAATCAAAGCAAACGAACAAGGGGTCACATTGGTCATTAATACCGATGCCCATAATATTGAGATGTTAGACGATATGAAAACCGGCGTTACTGCCGCGCGCAAAGGATGGACGGAAACGAAAAACGTTCTGAATGCCCGGTCGCTTAAAGACGTAGAGGCATTCCTGAAGCGCAACGATTAAGTAAGGAGGCTCACACAATCGTGCAGCAAAAAGTATTATCAGCTCTTGAATTTCATAAAGTGAAAGAACAGGTTATTGAGCACGCCGCTTCATCGCTCGGAAAAGAAATGCTTCTCGAGCTTAAGCCTTCTGCTTCTATAGACGAAATCAAAAAACAGCTTGATGAAGTAGATGAAGCTTCCGCCATTATCCGGCTGAGAGGGCAGGCGCCATTTGGCGGCCTTACTGATATTAGAGGAGCGTTAAGACGGGCGGAAATCGGCAGTGTTCTCAGTCCTTCAGAATTCACTGAGATCTCAGGTCTGCTTTACGCAGTTAAACAAATGAAACATTTTATCAGCCAAATGGCTGAAGACGGCGTCGACATTCCGCTGATCCATCAGCATGCTGAACAGCTTATCACGCTTTCCGATTTAGAACGGGACATTAATTCCTGCATTGATGATCACGGAGAAGTGCTTGATCATGCATCAGGAACATTAAGAGGAATCCGCACACAGCTCAAAACACTCGAATCGAGAATCAGAGACCGGTTAGAGTCCATGCTGCGCTCCTCCTCCGCTTCAAAAATGCTGTCTGATACGATCGTTACGATTCGGAATGACCGTTTTGTGATCCCGGTCAAACAAGAGTACAGATCAAGCTACGGAGGAATTGTGCATGATACCTCTTCCTCAGGCGCGACACTGTTCATTGAACCGCAGGCGATCGTAGATATGAACAACTCGCTTCAGCAGGCGAAAGTGAAAGAAAAGCAAGAAATTGAACGGATTTTGCGCGTGCTCACAGAGCATACGGCGGAGCACACAGAAGAGCTCTTTCAAGATTTGCAAGTGCTACAGACGCTTGACTTTATTTTTGCAAAAGCAAGATATGCAAAAGCGGTCAAAGCGACAAAACCGATCGTGAACGACAACGGCTTTGTCCGTTTGAAAAAGGCACGCCACCCATTGCTTCCGCCTGATCAAGTGGTTGCTAATGACATCGAGCTTGGCGGCGATTTTTCAACCATTGTCATTACAGGGCCAAACACCGGGGGGAAAACAGTCACCCTTAAAACGTTAGGCCTGTTAACCTTGATGGCGCAATCCGGACTTCATATTCCGGCAGATGAAGGGTCAGAAGCCGCCGTATTTGAGCATGTGTTTGCTGATATCGGCGATGAACAATCGATTGAGCAAAGCTTAAGTACGTTCTCATCCCATATGGTGAACATTGTCGGCATTTTAGAACATGTCAATGAAAACAGTCTTGTGCTTTTCGATGAACTGGGCGCAGGGACAGACCCGCAGGAAGGGGCGGCCCTCGCCATGAGCATCTTGGATGACGTGCATCGCACCAATGCTAGAGTGTTAGCCACGACGCATTACCCGGAATTAAAGGCATACGGCTATAACAGAGAAGGCGTCATGAATGCCAGCGTCGAATTTGACATTGAAACACTGTCACCAACCTATAAACTTTTAATTGGTGTGCCGGGACGAAGCAACGCCTTCGAAATTTCAAAACGCCTCGGACTCCCGGACCATATTATCGGGCAGGCCAAATCAGAAATGACGGCCGAGCATAACGAAGTCGACACGATGATTGCGTCGCTCGAACAAAGCAAAAAACGCGCGGAAGAAGAACTTTCTGAGACGGAATCAATCAGAAAAGAAGCAGAAAAGCTGCATAAAGAGCTGCAGCAGCAAATTATCGAGCTCAACAGCAAAAAAGACAAAATGCTCGAAGAGGCTGAACAGCAAGCGGCTGAAAAAGTAAAAGCGGCAACGAAAGAAGCCGAAGATATTATTCATGAATTGCGCTCAATAAAAGAAGAACACAAATCCTTCAAGGATCACGAGCTGATCAACGCGAAGAAACGGTTAGAAGGCGCAGTTCCTACTTTTGAAAAGTCCAAAAAACCAGAAAAACCGAAAACGCAAAAACGCGACTTCAAGCCTGGTGATGAGGTGAAAGTCCTCACCTTCGGGCAAAAAGGAACACTGCTTGAAAAAACCGGCGGCAATGAATGGAATGTTCAAATCGGAATTTTAAAAATGAAAGTAAAAGAAAAAGACCTGGAGTTTATCAAATCAGCTCCAGAACCAAAAAAAGAAAAAATCATTACGGCGGTCAAAGGGAAGGACTACCACGTATCGCTTGAACTTGACCTTCGCGGCGAACGCTATGAAAATGCCCTCAGCCGTGTTGAAAAATACTTGGATGATGCAGTATTAGCCGGATATCCAAGAGTGTCAATCATCCACGGAAAAGGAACCGGCGCTTTAAGAAAAGGCGTGCAGGATCTCCTGAAAAACCATCGCAGCGTTAGAAGCTCCCGTTTCGGTGAAGCAGGTGAGGGAGGATCAGGCGTTACGGTTGTTGAACTAAAATAAAAGGGAGTATGGCCATGAGTGATTTTTGGGAAAACGAGCTTGTGGAAATCGCGGCATATTACAGTGTCGCGGTTCTCTGCCTCGTCCTCTTTTTGACTGTGTTTGAGCTGGTGACGGCTTATAAAAACTGGGAAGAGATTCAAAAAGGAAATCTTGCGGTGGCAATGGCGACCGGCGGAAAAATTTTAGGAATCGCAAACGTGTTTCAGCATTCCATCTCCCAGCACAATTCTCTGCTGCAAATGATCGGCTGGGGCGTTTACGGGTTTGTTATGCTTCTGATCAGTTACTTTATTTTTGAGTTTTTGACTCCGCGGTTTAAAATTGATCAGGAAATCGAGAATGATAACCGGGCTGTCGGCTTTATTTCATTTGTCATTTCTGTCGGGCTTTCATTTGTGGTGGCAGCCGGAATATAAGGGGACGGAGAATAGATGGAAAAGCTTGCAAAAGTACTGCTCGCCGCGGCGGGAATCTTTTTGGTAATTGGTCTTATATATCTGTTCGTATCATGAGAAAAAGAAAGATTTACCTTTCTTTTTCTTTTTTTTGCCGTCCATCTGCTATAATGATAGGGTGGAACTCTAAAACCGAAAGGGGAGGTTTTATGCAGTCTCAAAAGCCGTGGCTTGCCGAGTATCCCGACGATATCCCGCACGAGCTTCCATTGCCGAACAAAACCCTGCAATCCATCCTGACAGACTCCGCCGCACGATTCCCTGACAAAACTGCCGTATCTTTCTTTGGAAAAAAACTCACCTTTCATGACATTCTGACGGATGCTCTTAAACTCGCAGCCTTTTTGCAGAACAATGGCCTGCAAAAAGGAGACAGAGTAGCTGTCATGCTGCCTAATTGCCCGCAATCAGTCATTTCTTATTACGGTGTCTTATTTGCCGGCGGCATCGTGGTGCAGACGAATCCGCTTTATACCGAGCATGAGCTTGAATACCAGCTTAGAGATGCTCAGGTAAGTGTAATCATCACCTTAGATTTGCTTTTCCCGAAGGCAATAAAAATGAAAACGTTATCAATAGTCGACCAGATTTTGATAACCAGCGTAAAAGACTATTTGCCTTTTCCGAAGAATATTCTTTACCCGCTGACGCAAAAACAAAAAGTGCATATCGACTTTGACAAAACAGCTAACATTCACACGTTCGCCTCCAGCATGAAGCAGGAAAAAATGGAGCTTCTGACAATCCCGAAGATCGATCCTGAACATGATATCGCTGTTCTCCAGTATACCGGAGGAACAACGGGGGCTCCAAAAGGGGTCATGCTCACGCACCGGAATATTTTGGCCAATACCGAAATGTGCGCCGCTTGGATGTACGATGTGAAGGAAGGCGCTGAAAAAGTGCTTGGCATCGTCCCGTTTTTTCACGTCTACGGGCTGACGGCAGTGATGAATTATTCGATTAAGCAAGGCTTTGAAATGATTCTTCTTCCTAAGTTCGACCCGCTCGAAACGCTTAAAATCATCGACAAACAAAAACCGACGCTCTTTCCAGGCGCACCGACGATTTACATCGGCCTTTTGCATCACCCCGAACTGCAGCATTATGATCTGTCATCCATTAAAAGCTGTCTTAGCGGATCAGCCGCACTGCCTGTTGAGGTAAAGCAGAAATTTGAAAAGGTGACTGGCGGAAAGCTTGTGGAAGGTTATGGTTTGTCTGAGGCATCACCAGTGACGCACGCTAATTTTATCTGGGGGAAAAACAAGCCGGGCAGTATCGGCTGTCCTTGGCCGGGTACTGACGCAGTGATCTATTCTGAGGAAACGGGTGAGTTTGCCGCTCCATATGAGCATGGAGAAATCATTGTAAAAGGTCCGCAAGTCATGAAAGGATATTGGAACAAACCGGAGGAAACCGCCGCTGTACTAAGAGACGGCTGGCTGTTCACCGGAGACATGGGCTATATGGATGAAGAGGGCTTTTTCTATATTGCCGACAGGAAGAAGGACATCATTATCGCCGGCGGTTATAATATTTACCCGCGTGAAGTCGAAGAGGTGCTTTATGAACATGAAGCCATCCAGGAAATTGTGGTTGCAGGTGTGCCCGATTCCTACAGGGGAGAAACAGTAAAAGCATTTGTCGTGTTAAAGAAAGATGCAAAAGCCGATGCAGAAGAACTGGACGCTTTTGCCAGATCCCGCCTCGCTCCTTACAAGGTGCCGAAAGCCTATGAGTTCAGAAAAGAGCTACCGAAAACAGCGGTCGGGAAAATTTTAAGAAGGCGTTTACTCGAAGAAGAAGTTGAAAATCATCACATCAAATAACAGAAGAAAAAGAGAACACCTGTGAATAAACTTGACAAAGCCGAAAATCCTTTTTATCATGAAATTATGAATGAATAGTCATTCATTTCTATAGGAAGGAACGATGAACATTGAAGCAAAAACGGCCAAAGTATATGCAGATTATTGATGCAGCAGTAGAAGTCATTGCGGAAAACGGCTACCACCAGTCACAGGTATCTAAAATTGCCAAACAAGCCGGAGTAGCGGACGGCACCATCTATCTCTATTTCAAAAACAAAGAAGACATTTTAATTTCTCTTTTCAAAGAAAAAATGGGCCAATTTATTGAGCGGATGGAAGAGGACATAAAAGAAAAGACAACAGCGAAAGAGAAACTGGCGCTTGTGATTTCAAAGCATTTTTCCCTTTTAGCCGATGACCATAATCTCGCGATTGTCACTCAGCTTGAGCTCCGCCAGTCAAACTTGGAGCTGCGCCAGAAAATCAATGAAATATTAAAAGGCTACTTAAATATTTTAGATGGCATCTTGACCGAAGGCATACAATCAGGCGAATTAAAAGAGGGCCTCGATGTCCGCCTCGCCCGGCAGATGATTTTTGGAACGATTGACGAAACTGTGACAACTTGGGTTATGAATGACCAAAAGTACGATCTCGCTGCCTTGTCAGACAGCGTTTTAGAATTGTTGGTGTCCGGAATTCACAATAAGTAAAGGGGTTCTGTCCTATGAATGCAATATCACTGGCAGTTGATCAATTTGTGGCAGTTTTGACGATTCAACATCCGCCGGCAAATGCGCTTTCCAGCCGGATATTAGAAGAGCTGTCCTCCTGTCTTGATCAATGTGAGACAGATGCAGGCGTACGAAGCATTATCATTCACGGTGAGGGAAGATTTTTCTCAGCCGGCGCTGATATTAAAGAATTTACATCACTTAAAGGCAATGAGGATTCCTCACTGCTGGCTGAGCGCGGCCAGCAGCTGATGGAAAGAATTGAAGGCTTCCCGAAACCGATTATCGCAGCGATTCACGGTGCTGCTCTTGGCGGAGGGCTGGAGCTTGCGATGGCTTGTCATATCAGAATTGCGGCAGAAGATGCCAAACTGGGGCTCCCGGAGCTTAACCTCGGTATTATACCGGGTTTTGCGGGGACACAGCGTCTACCAAGATATATCGGTACAGCCAAAGCGCTTGAGCTCATCGGATCTGGAGAACCGATATCCGGAAAAGAAGCGCTTGATCTCGGGCTTGTGTCAATTGGAGCAAAGGATGAAGCAGAAGTGCTTGAAAAAGCAAAAGCACTTGCCGCTAAGTTTGCAGAAAAAAGCCCGCAAACGCTGGCATCACTGCTTGAGCTTCTTTACTCAAACAAGGTGTATTCCTATGAAGGCAGCTTAAAGCTTGAAGCGAAGCGGTTTGGAGAAGCATTTGAGTCAGAGGACGCCAAAGAAGGCATCCAGGCATTTCTCGAAAAAAGAAAGCCTCAGTTCAAAGGCGAATAAAAGGGGATATGATCATGAATCTATTTGTACTGATGAAACGGACGTTTGACACAGAAGAAAAAATCGTCATTGAAGCAGGAAAAATTCAGGATGACGGAGCGGAATGGATCATTAATCCATACGACGAGTACGCAATAGAAGAAGCCATCCAGCTGAAGGAAAAGCACGGCGGCACGATCACCGCCGTCACTGTCGGCGGTGAAGATGCGGAGAAGGAATTGCGTACGGCGCTTGCCATGGGATGTGACCAAGCCGTTTTAATCAACATAGAAGATGATCTTGAAGAACCCGACCAATATTCCATTTCTCAAGTTTTATACCACTATATGAAGGATCAGGAGTTTGATTTGATTCTCGGCGGAAATGTTGCCATTGACGGAGGATCAGGACAAGTGGCGCCGCGGCTTGCCGAGCTTCTGGACATTCCGTGCATCACAACGATCACCAAACTCGAAATCAACGGCACTGATGCGGAAGCAGAAAGGGACGTCGAAGGGGATGTTGAAAAAATCAAAACGACACTCCCATTGCTTGTCACAGCTCAGCAGGGCTTAAACGAACCGCGCTATCCATCGCTTCCGGGAATTATGAAGGCCAAGAAAAAACCGCTTGAAGAGCTTGAACTTGATGATCTTGATCTTGACGAAGAGGATGCTGAACCAAAGATGAAAACGATCGAACGTTTTCTGCCGCCGAAAAAAGAAGCCGGGAAGCTTCTCCAAGGTGAGCCTGCCGAACAGGCAAAAGAGCTCGTCTCATTGCTCCGCAGCGAAGCTAAAGTCATTTAAAGCTTGGACATTCAAAGAAACAGGGGGATGTTAGAATGGGAAAAAAAGTGATCGTACTCGGAGAAATTCGCGACGGAGAATTGCGGAATGTCACCTTTGAAGCAATAGCTGCAGGAAGAACCATTTCAGGCGATGGAGAAGTCATCGGTGTTCTGATTGGAGAAAATGTACAAAGCGTTGCACAGGAGCTTATCCATTACGGAGCCGATAAAGTTCTCACAGCCGAGGATCCGAAGCTGAAAGCATATACGGCAGATGGATACAGCCAGGTCATGAGGGCCATTATTGACCAAGAAAAGCCCGATTCCGTTATATGCGGGCACACGGCAATGGGAAAGGACCTTTCACCGAAGCTTGCCGCCCGGCTGCAAACAGGCTTAATTTCTGATGCTACAGATGTAAGCGTTACCGGAGAAAATATCGTATTTACAAGGCCAATTTACTCGGGGAAAGCATTTGAACGCGTCATTTCAACCGATCCGCTGATTTTTGCAACGATTCGCCCCAATAACATTCAAGCTGCAGAAAAAGACGCCAGCAGGTCGGGGAGTATCGATAGCATTGATGTTTCTCTTACAGACCTCCGCACCGTTATCCAAGAAGTCGTGAAAAAAACAGCGGACGGCGTTGATCTCTCCGAAGCAAAAATTATTGTTGCGGGCGGCCGCGGAGTCAAAAGCAAGGAAGGATTTCAGCCGCTGCAGGAGCTTGCAGATGTGCTGGGGGCCGCAGTCGGGGCATCTCGCGGGGCATGCGACGCTGATTATTGCGATTACGCTCTCCAAATCGGACAGACCGGAAAAGTCGTTACCCCGGATTTGTATATTGCCTGCGGCATTTCCGGCGCCATCCAGCATTTGGCCGGCATGTCAAACAGCAAGGTGATTGTCGCCATCAATAAAGATCCCGAAGCAGATATTTTTAAAATAGCGGATTACGGCATTGTAGGCGATTTATTTGAAGTCGTCCCGTTATTAACTGAGGAATTCAAACAATTAAACATACACTCGTAAAGAAAACCCCGGACTGCTGAAGTTCGGGGTTTTTACATTTTCAAATACATACGTACAAATATAAAGTTTAGAAAAAATGTCATTGACATGTACGAACATATATAATATGGTTACTTTAAAAGCGCTTACATTCATGCTGACTCCTCAGGCAAAAGACAGATCACATATTTGACTGTGGTGCTTTTCATATTCGTATGAAAGGAATGATCAAGCATGTCTGAACATCAAGCAGTGATCCAGACGGATATTGTAAAAGGAACTATTAACAAAAATATATACGGTCATTTTGCGGAGCATCTAGGAAGAGGGATTTATGAGGGGATTTGGGTCGGAACGGAGTCAAGCATTCCCAACATAAACGGAATTCGAAAGGATGTGCTGGAAGCGCTCAAGCAGCTTCATATCCCTGTCCTCAGGTGGCCGGGCGGGTGCTTTGCGGACGAATACCATTGGGCAAACGGTGTCGGTGACCGTAAGACGATGCTTAACACTCACTGGGGCGGAACAATTGAATCAAATGAATTCGGAACGCATGAATTTATGATGCTTTGCGAGCTGCTTGAATGCGAGCCTTATATTTGCGGCAATGTCGGAAGCGGAACCGTTCAGGAAATGGCGGAATGGATCGAGTATATGACGTTTGAAGCCGGCACGCCGATGTCAGACTGGAGAAAACAAAATGGAAGAGAGGAGCCCTGGAAGCTGAAATATTTCGGCGTGGGCAATGAGAACTGGGGCTGCGGCGGCAACATGCATCCTGAATACTATGCCGATCTGTACCGGCGTTTTCAAACCTATGTCCGCAATTACAGCGGCAATGAAATATATAAAATTGCAGGCGGCGCAAATGTAGATGATTTTAATTGGACAGACGTGCTCATGAAAAAAGCTGCTGGCCTGATGGACGGATTGAGCCTTCATTATTATACGATTCCGGGTGATTTCTGGAAGGGCAAAGGATCAGCCACAGAATTCACGGAGGATGAATGGTTTATTACAATGAAAAAAGCCAAATACATTGATGAATTGATTCAAAAACACGGAACGATTATGGACCGGTACGATCCAGAGCAGCGGGTCGGGCTGATCATAGACGAATGGGGCACGTGGTTTGATCCTGAGCCAGGCACGAACCCTGGTTTCCTTTATCAGCAAAACACCATTCGTGATGCACTGGTGGCGGCTTCTCATTTCCACATTTTCCATCAGCATTGCCGCCGGGTGCAAATGACCAACATCGCCCAAACGGTAAACGTTCTTCAAGCGATGATTTTGACTGAGGGAGAACGCATGCTTTTGACACCGACGTACCATGTATTTGATATGTTTAAGGTACACCAGGACGCTTCTCTTTTAGAGACTGAAACAACGTCTGCTGACTATGAATGGAAGGGTGAAACGCTGCCGCAAATCAGTATTTCAGCATCGAAACATGCAGAAGGCGATATCAATATCACGATCTGCAACATCGACCACCAAAACAAAGCGGAGGCTGAGATTGAGCTGAGAGGCCTTCACAAGACAGCGGACCATTCCGGAGTCATTCTCACGGCAGAAAAAATGAATGCGCATAACACGTTTGACGATCCTCATCACGTCAAACCGGAGTCTTTCAGCCGATATACGCTTAACAAAAACAAACTGAAAGCAAAACTGCCGCCAATGTCAGTCGTCTTACTCACACTGCGTGCTGATTCTTAATCGAGCGAGAGCGCCGGAGCTTCATGCCGGCGCTCTCTTTCATGTTTTAAAACAGCTCCGGCAGGGCATGGTAAAGTACATGACAGTGAAGAGGAGATGTTATCCTATGCTTCGTACCATTTTAATGATTATCGGGGCTATTGTAGTGATCGGGGCCATTATCAGATTCGTGTTTTAATGAAAAGTGACATATCCCATTCAATCCAGATAAAAATGAGTAAACCGATTGTGATCAGGAAAAAATAATTTGCAAGCATTAAAATAGCGTGAACGAATGGGAGATGCTATACTAAAAATCATCATTTCACAATTGGAGGAATTCAATAATGGCTATCGTAAAAGCAACTGATCAATCTTTTTCAGCTGAAACAAGCGAAGGCGTCGTACTGGCAGACTTCTGGGCTCCTTGGTGCGGACCTTGCAAAATGATTGCACCTGTTCTTGAAGAACTGGATCAAGAAATGGGAGACAAACTGAAGATCGTAAAAATCGATGTGGATGAAAACCAAGAAACAGCCGGAAAATACGGCGTTATGAGCATCCCGACACTTCTTGTGTTAAAAGACGGAGAAGTAGTTGAAACTTCTGTCGGCTTCAAACCAAAAGAAGCGCTTCAAGAGCTTGTCAACAAACATCTTTAATTTTCGGCTGCTTACATGCCAGAGCGATTCCGATTGAGGGATCGCTTTTTTTATTCGCCAATCGTGAATCATAGAGAAAAACAAACGTTCGTGTTAAACTGGAAACAAAGGATTAAACATAAGGAAGGGTAACATATGAACAAACAACTGAAAGAAAAACTCGCCCTCCTTCCCGATCAGCCCGGATGTTATCTCATGAAGGACCGGCAGCAGACTGTGATCTACGTAGGAAAAGCAAAAGTGCTGAAAAACAGAGTGCGCTCCTATTTCACCGGTTCTCACGATGCGAAAACACAAAGGCTTGTGACGGAAATCGAGGATTTTGAATATATCGTGACGTCCTCCAATCTTGAAGCGCTTATTTTAGAAATGAATCTAATCAAAAAGCATGATCCGAAATACAACGTCATGCTCAAAGACGACAAAACCTATCCTTTCATAAAAATCACCCATGAACGCCACCCAAGGCTGATCGTCACCCGCAATGTCAAAAAAGACAAAGGGCGCTATTTCGGGCCGTACCCGAACGTGCAGGCCGCAAGGGAAACTAAAAAACTGCTCGACCGTCTGTATCCTCTCAGAAAATGCTCCAAGCTGCCGGACAGAGTATGTCTATACTATCATCTGGGTCAATGTCTCGCTCCGTGCGTAAAGGACATTTCCGAAGAGACGAATAGAGAGCTGGTTGAGAGCATTACCCGTTTCTTAAAGGGCGGCTATAATGAGGTCAAAAAAGAGCTTGAAGAGAAAATGCATGAAGCTGCCGAGAATCTTGAGTTTGAACGGGCAAAAGAGCTTCGTGACCAAATCGCTCATATCGAATCAACGATGGAAAAACAAAAAATGGCGATGAACGATCTAGTCGACCGTGACGTATTCGCGTACGCATATGATAAGGGCTGGATGTGCGTACAGGTCTTTTTCATCCGCCAAGGAAAGCTCATTGAACGCGATGTCAGCATGTTCCCGCTCTATCAGGAAGCAGATGATGAGTTTCTTACGTTCATCGGACAGTTCTATTCGAAAAACAACCACTTCCTTCCGAAGGAAATTTTAGTTCCGGACAGCGTAGATCAATCTATGATTGAGCAGCTACTGGAAACAAACGTCCACCAGCCGAAGAAGGGCCCGAAAAAAGAACTGCTCATGCTGGCTCATAAAAATGCGAAAATCGCGCTGAAAGAAAAATTCTCCTTAATCGAACGGGACGAGGAGCGCTCAATCGGGGCTGTGCAGAAACTCGGAGAAGCATTGAATATTTATACGCCTCACAGAATCGAAGCGTTTGATAACTCAAACATACAGGGGACAAACCCGGTTTCCGCGATGATCGTGTTTATCGACGGCAAACCGAACAAAAAAGAATACCGCAAATATAAAATCAAAACCGTTACAGGGCCGGATGATTACGGTTCTATGAGAGAGGTTGTCAGAAGGCGCTATACGAGAGTGCTTCGCGAAAACCTGCCGCTGCCTGATCTGATCATCATTGACGGAGGAAAAGGGCAGATCAACGCTGCAAGGGATGTCATTGAAAACGAACTCGGCTTGGATATCCCGATCGCCGGTTTAGCCAAAGACGAAAAACACAGAACTTCAAATTTACTAATCGGGGATCCGCTGGAGGCGGTGTATCTGGAACGGAACAGCCAGGAATTTTACCTCCTGCAGCGCATTCAAGACGAGGTGCACCGGTTTGCGATCAGTTTTCACAGACAAATCCGCGGAAAAAGCGCGTTTCAATCCGTCTTGGACGACATCCCGGGTATCGGAGAGAAAAGAAAGAAAATGCTGTTAAAGCATTTCGGTTCCGTAAAAAAAATAAAGGAAGCAAGCCTTGAGGACATCAAAAAAGCGGGTGTTCCCGCAGCGGCGGCTCAGCTGCTTTACGATAAACTGCAAAAATAATGTTGTCCTTTTAAAAAAGATCTGATAAAATGTGAACTAATTTCATAGTAAGATCGTGTTATATGGTGAAGATAGAGGTGCGAACTTCAAGAGTAAGCCTTTGGAGAAAGATGGATTCTGTGAAAAAGGCTGAAAGGGGAGCGTCGCCGAAGCAAATAAAACCCCATCGGTATTATTTGCTGGCCGTGCATTGAATAAATGTAAGGCTGTCAAGAAATCATTTTCTTGGAGGGCTATCTCGTTGTTCATAATCATTCATGATGATTAATTGATAAGCAATGAGAGCAATTCCTCTCATTGCTTTTTTTATTGTGGACAAAGCGCTCTTTCTCCTCACCCGCACGAACCAAAATGTAAAGGGTGGTAATACATGGGTCTTATCGTACAAAAATTCGGAGGTACTTCCGTCGGCTCAGTTGAAAAAATTCAAAATGCGGCAAACCGCGCGATTGCAGAAAAACAGAAGGGCCATCAAGTCGTTGTTGTCGTTTCAGCTATGGGGAAATCCACTGACGAATTGGTCAGCCTTGCAAAAGCAATTACTGACCAGCCGAGCAAACGCGAAATGGATATGCTGCTGGCGACAGGCGAGCAGGTTACAATTTCCCTGCTTTCTATGGCGCTGCAGGAAAAAGGCTATGACGCTGTGTCTTATACTGGCTGGCAGGCGCGAATCCGCACGGAAGCCGTTCACGGAAACGCCAGAATTACAGATATCGACACTTCGGTTTTAGGAGACCAGCTCGAGCAAGGAAAGATTGTCATTGTCGCAGGATTCCAAGGCATGACAGAGGACTGTGAAATCACGACATTGGGCCGTGGCGGGTCAGACACAACAGCAGTCGCTTTGGCTGCCGCATTAAAAGCGGATAAATGTGACATTTACACGGACGTGCCCGGAGTGTTTACTACCGATCCGCGCTATGTGAAATCTGCGAGAAAGCTTGCAGGCATCTCATACGATGAAATGCTTGAGCTTGCTAATTTAGGCGCCGGCGTTCTTCATCCGAGAGCCGTTGAATTCGCGAAAAATTACCAAGTGCCGTTAGAAGTGCGTTCAAGTACAGAAACAGAAGCTGGAACATTAATTGAGGAGGAATCATCCATGGAGCAAAATTTAATTGTCAGAGGCATTGCGTTTGAAGATCAAATCACAAGGGTAACCATTTACGGGCTGACTGGCGGCCTGACAACTTTGTCTACTATTTTTACAACACTTGCCAAAAGAAACATTAACGTCGATATCATTATCCAAACGCAGGCCGGAGACAATCAGACCGGAATTTCCTTCTCTGTCAAAACAGAAGACACAGACCAAACCGTTGCGGTGCTTGAAGAGTATAAAGACGCGCTTGAATTTGAGAAAATCGAGACAGAAAGCAAATTGGCTAAAGTATCCATTGTCGGATCCGGCATGGTCTCAAACCCTGGTGTAGCCGCTGAAATGTTTGCTGTACTGGCGGAAAAAAACATTTTAATCAAAATGGTCAGCACATCTGAAATCAAAGTATCAACAGTCGTAAGCGAAAATGACATGGTGAAAGCAGTCGAAGCGCTGCACGATGCATTTGAGCTTTCAAAACACCCTTCAGCTGTGTAATGACAATCAAAAAAGGCGGGACTATGCAGTCACCGCCTTTTTTGATTACACTGGGTCTTTCATATCCCATTTCACAGTCAGAACCACTTTATCGGCTCTCTTTTTCACTTGTTCATATGATTCGGCAATTTGGTCATTCATCAATTGAATTTGTTCAGCAATAAAACCAGCTTCCAGCTGAAAGCATGGTTCTTTCTGATGTTTAAGCCGGTTGGAAATGATCGGCCCTTCAAGTTCAAATTCAAGCTCTTGTTTTTTAGCGCTTACGTTGGTGAGGGTTCCCCAGCCCGCTTCTTCAAAGAAGGCCGGAAATTCCTCCCATGATTCAAGAGGAAACTTACGGGCGAGATGCTTCCCTGCCCAATACATCATGGAAGAGTAATCTTGGCCAAGCATATCTGGGAGAACGATCTCTCGTATTAGTTCGTAGGCATAGGCGTTCATTTCAAATTCTTTTAGATTGTCAATAGATGCTTCAAATTTAGACTTCATATCTGTCTCCCCTCTCTCCTTCGTATATTATAGCCCAAACAGGGGGGAGGATTACAGAATGATCCTGTAATTCTAATGAAAAATTAAGCAGAAATATATATTGATAAAATAAAATTTTTAAATCAACTATTCAATTCGGAAAATTATAATTTATGTACGCGTTTTCTTGACGCCCTTTTGAGGGAGGAGTAAAATGAAATTGTCAATAAATCTTAATAAAGTGCTTACAATTGAAAGAAGTGGGGGAAGAGATTTAGCACATTTCGCACTTATCAAACAGGGGGTAAAGTAATGTCTGGGAACAGAGAGTTTTATTTTCGAAGATTGCATTCCTTGCTTGGCGTCATACCGGTCGGCATCTTTCTCATTCAGCATTTAGTCGTCAACCAGTTTGCCGCAAGGGGCGCTGAAGCATTCAATAGTGCTGCTCATTTTATGGATAGTCTGCCTTTCAGGTATGCCTTGGAAATTTTTATTATCTTCTTACCATTAATTTATCATGCAGTTTATGGTGTGTACATAGCGTTTACTGCAAAAAATAACGCAGGCCAATACAGCTATATGAGAAACTGGCTCTTCGTCCTGCAGCGTGTAACCGGTATCATCACCCTCATTTTCGTGAGCTGGCACGTGTGGGAAACCCGCATTGCAGCACAAATGGGCGCTGAGGTCAATTTCGACATGATGGCGAATATTTTGAGCTCTCCGGCTATGCTTGGCTTTTACATTGTCGGTGTTTTATCAACAATTTTCCACTTCTCGAACGGTTTATGGTCTTTCGCTGTTACATGGGGCATCACGGTAACGCCTCGTTCTCAAAGAATTTCGACATACGTTACGCTGATTATTTTTGTTGCACTGTCATACGTAGGCTTAAAAGCGATTTTTGCATTTGTATAAGAGTACTAGATTACTAGAGGGAGAGGGGCTATCATGAGTCAATCAAGCATTATCGTAGTCGGCGGGGGTCTTGCCGGCCTCATGGCGACAATTAAAGCAGCGGAATCAGGAATGGCGGTTAAGCTGTTTTCCATCGTTCCTGTCAAACGTTCTCATTCGGTTTGTGCCCAAGGCGGCATAAACGGAGCGGTCAATACAAAAGGGGAAGGCGACTCTCCGTGGGAACATTTTGATGACACTGTATACGGGGGAGACTTTCTTGCCAACCAGCCGCCGGTCAAGGCGATGTGTGAAGCGGCGCCTTCTATCATCCACTTATTAGACCGGATGGGCGTCATGTTTAACCGGACGCCTGAAGGGCTGCTTGATTTCCGCCGATTCGGGGGTACACAGCATCACAGAACAGCTTATGCGGGTGCGACGACGGGGCAGCAGCTGCTTTACGCACTGGACGAGCAAGTGCGCAGATATGAAGTTGCGGGTCTGGTCACAAAATACGAAGGCTGGGAATTCCTTGGCGCTGTATTAGATGATGACAGAACCTGCCGCGGAATTGTTGCGCAAAACCTGACAAACATGCAAATTGAATCCTTCCGTTCAGACGCGGTCATTATGGCGACGGGCGGACCGGGAATCATTTTTGGAAAATCAACTAACTCCATGATTAATACAGGCTCTGCTGCGTCGATCGTTTATCAGCAGGGAGCGTACTATGCAAACGGAGAATTCATTCAAATCCACCCGACAGCCATACCGGGCGATGACAAACTAAGACTGATGAGTGAATCAGCGCGCGGTGAAGGCGGACGCGTGTGGACATATAAAGACGGTAAACCATGGTATTTCCTAGAGGAAAAATATCCGGCTTACGGAAACCTGGTGCCGCGTGATATTGCGACACGCGAAATATTTGATGTGTGTGTCAACCAGAAGCTTGGCATTAACGGCGAAAACATGGTGTATCTCGATCTGTCTCATAAAGATCCGAAAGAGCTTGATATTAAGCTTGGCGGCATCATTGAGATTTATGAGAAATTCATGGGAGACGACCCGCGGAAGCTTCCGATGAAAATCTTCCCGGCAGTCCATTATTCAATGGGCGGTTTATGGGTGGATTACGATCAAATGACAAACATCCCGGGACTGTTTGCAGCTGGGGAATGTGATTACTCTATGCACGGCGGCAACCGTTTGGGAGCAAACTCCCTGCTTTCTGCGATTTACGGAGGAATGGTGGCCGGACCGAATGCAGTGAAATATGTAAACGGTTTGGAATCTTCAGCAGAAGACATGTCTTCCTCTTTATTCGACGCTCACGTCAAAAAAGAAGAAGAAAAATGGTCTGAGATTATGAGTATGGACGGAACCGAAAATGCCTATGTTCTTCACAAAGAACTCGGTGAGTGGATGACGGCGAATGTCACGGTTGTCCGCCATAACGACAAGCTATTGAAAACGGATGACAAAATTCAGGAATTAATGGAGCGGTTTAAAAAGATTAACATCAATGACACGACAAAATGGAGCAACCAAGGGGCAATGTTCACACGCCAGTTCTCGAACATGCTTCAGCTTGCAAGGGTGATTACCCTTGGCGCATACAACCGTAATGAAAGCCGGGGCGCCCATTATAAACCGGATTATCCTGAACGTAATGATGATGAATGGCTCAAAACAACAATGGCTAAACATGTAAGCCCGTATGAAGCGCCGGAATTTGAGTATCAGGATGTTGATGTATCACTGATAACGCCTCGGAAACGGGATTACTCGAAGAAGAAGGTGGCGAAATAATCATGAGTGAACAAAAAACCATACGATTTATTATCACACGTCAAGATACAGCCGACAGCACGCCTTACGATGAAGAATTTGAAGTTCCATACCGCCCGAACCTGAACGTCATTTCCGCTCTGATGGAAATCCGCCGGAATCCGGTTAACGTGAAAGGTGAAAAGACAACCCCTGTCACATGGGATATGAACTGTCTTGAAGAAGTATGCGGCGCATGTTCAATGGTCATAAACGGAAAACCCCGCCAGTCTTGTACGGCACTTATCGACCAGCTTGAGCAGCCGATCCGCTTAAAACCAATGAAAACATTCCCGGTCGTGCGTGATTTGCAGGTCGACCGAAGCAGAATGTTTGATTCATTGAAAAAAGTAAAAGCGTGGATACCGATTGACGGTACGTACGATTTAGGACCGGGACCGAGAATGCCGGAAAAACGCCGTCAATGGGCATATGAATTATCAAAGTGCATGACGTGCGGTGTCTGCCTCGAAGCCTGCCCGAATGTGAACAGCAAATCGAAGTTTATGGGGCCTGCACCGATGTCTCAAGTCCGCCTGTTTAACGCACATCCGACAGGCGCCATGAATAAGTCTGATCGGTTAGAAGCACTTATGGATGAAGGCGGCCTAGCAGATTGCGGCAACTCGCAAAACTGTGTTCAATCCTGCCCGAAAGGCATCCCGCTCACTACTTCGATTGCAGCCTTAAATAGAGATACAAACTTACAAGCGTTCCGCAATTTCTTCGGAAGCGACAGAGTATAAGAAGAAAAAACCTCTTCCGCATGGGAGAGGTTTTTTTAACAATAAGGAGATGAGGAAAGATGAAGCTTCCCGCTTATATTGATATGCCGTTTCAAGAATGGAAAACAACCTTTTCTTTTTTTTATGAAGTATCCGTGCGATTTTCCGAGACGGACATGTTTGGGCATATGAATAATGTAACTCCTTTTATATACTTTGAGGAGGCACGGATTTCTTATTTTAAAAAGCTGAATATGATGAATGAAAACAAACAGACCATGACAGTCGTGGCAAGCCAGCAATGCGATTATCTGCGCCAAGTCATGCCTTATGAAGAGTTGCGCATCTATGTGAAAACAAGTGCCGTCGGCAGCTCATCCCTTACCTTGCATTATCTCGGAGAGAACCGCAATGGCGAGCCCTGCTTTACCGGAGCGGTTGTGATGGTCCAGGTCTCAAAGGAAAGCGGCAAGGCTGTCAGCTGGACGAATGAGGAGAAAGAAACGCTTCTCCATACACCATAAACTAATTCTCTTGTAAACGTCACCTCCTGCGCCCTTCTTACATATGATATCTCGACTATATCAAAACCCATTCGTTTCTGATTCGCTCTCACCTTAGCAAGGAGGGTTACAATACTTGAAGGAGAAAGAATTTCAATCGAAGCCGCTGCTAACGAAAAGAGAAAGAGAAGTGTTCGAATTGCTCGTTCAAGATAAGACAACAAAGGAGATTGCAAGCGAGCTATTTATCAGTGAGAAAACCGTTCGAAACCATATTTCAAATGCCATGCAGAAATTGGGTGTGAAAGGGCGTTCGCAAGCCGTTGTTGAGCTTCTTAGAATGGGTGAGCTAGAGCTTTAATCCTTGCCGGTATTCCTTCTTTTCAGGAAGGAGCCGGTTATTGCTGTTTGTTTGGAAAGTTCAAAACCATATTTGGAATGCTATGCAAAACTTGGATAGCGAGGCATAAAACAAATTTTTTTATTTGATGTTGTTTGCCTAAATGTCCTCTATTTCTCTTCCGCGAGTCTTGCATTTTCTTCAAAAAAGAAGGAAAATAGACACGGAACGCTTTTGTGCGTAAGAGATCCTTGAGTGAGGGATGGACAAATGACATCAAAACCTTTGGAGCATGTTGCGGATATTGAAAAGTCACTCCGCCACATTGCCGCGATCATTAAGCAAAAAGGACGAGAAATCCTTAACCAATATGCGATTACGCCGCCGCAATTTGTCGGCCTGCAATGGCTTTATGAATTAGGAGATATGACAATCGGCGAACTATCGGGCAAAATGTATCTGGCATGCAGCACAACGACGGATTTAATCGACCGCATGCAAAAAAATCAGCTTGTCGAGCGGGTCAAGGACCCGGCGGACAGACGTGTTGTCCGGATACATCTGCTGCCTGAAGGAGAACGGATTATCCAAGAGGTCATTACAAAAAGGCAGGAATATCTGCGTGATATGTTCGAAACGTTTACAGATGAAGAAATAGCCATCTTCGAAAAATCATTGATGAAACTGCAGCATGAAATGAAGAGAAAATGAGGCGATTTTGTTGGAGCAACCAATAGGAGTCATTGATTCCGGGGTTGGCGGTTTAACCGTTGCAAAGGAAATCATGAGACAGCTACCAAAAGAGAATATTATCTACGTCGGGGATACGAAACGGTGTCCATACGGGCCGCGTCCTGAAGAAGAAGTGCTTCAATATACGTGGGAGCTGACGAATTATTTACTCGAAAACCACCACATCAAAATGCTCGTGATCGCCTGCAACACAGCAACAGCGATCGCATTGGAGGACATCCAGCGCAACGTCGGTATACCGGTGGTCGGAGTGATCCAGCCGGGTGCGAGAGCAGCGATAAAAGTGACGGAGAACCAGCATATCGGTGTCATCGGCACAGAGAATACGATTAAGAGCAATGCGTACGAAGAGGCGCTTTTGGCATTAAATCCTGATCTGAAGGTTGAGAACCTTGCCTGTCCGCTGCTTGTGCCTTTTGTGGAAAGCGGAAAGTTTCTCGACAAAACAGCAGACGAGATTGTCAAAACATCGCTGAATTCGTTAAAAGACACATCGATTGATTCGCTGATTCTAGGCTGCACCCACTATCCTATTTTAAAAGAATCCATTCAGAGATATATGGGAGAGCACGTGAACATTATATCATCCGGCGATGAAACAGCCCGGGAAGTCAGCACAATTCTCTCATATAAAGGGCTGCTGAACCAGTCTCCGTTTGTCCCGGATCATCAGTTCCTGACAACAGGAGCACGTGATCAGTTTGCGAAAATCGCAGACGACTGGTTTGGCCATGAGGTGGGTCATGTGGAATGCATCTCACTGCAAGAACCGATTAGAAGATAGTTTTCCCCCGCAACGGTATGTTGCGGGTTTTTTCTGTTTTGCCGGAATTCTTCGGTCTATTTCCTAAAGAGGCTCGTATACATAATAGTACAAACAGCCTTAGGAGGGAAAAGTATGCTGAAAAAAGGACCTGCAGTCATTGGTGCCACTTGTCTCACCTCTGTCTTGCTTTTATCCGGATGCGGTTTGTTTCAATCTGATAAGGCAGCCGAGGAAATTGATCCGCCTCAAGACGTTACATACGTGAACGATGAAGCGGGGGCCGATTCAAATACAACAGCAGCCGAAAAAACAGAAAGTGAAAAAAGCGATACCGCCAAAGCGGATCAAGCCTCATCTGCAGTCATGAGGGAGCTTTATCTCATTGATAAAAACGGGTATGTCGTTGCGCAAACGCTGCCCCTTCCGAAAAGTGAAGGCACGGCCAAACAGGCGCTTGAATACCTCGTTCAGGGCGGACCTGTGTCAGAAATTCTTCCGAATGGCTTCAGAGCCGTATTGCCGGCTGACACAACCGTTAACGTTGACATCAAAAAAGATGGGACTGCAATAGCTGATTTCTCTAATGAATTTAAAAATTATAAGAAGGAAGACGAACAGAAAATTGTTCAATCTGTGACGTGGACGCTTACACAATTCAGTTCGATAGATAAAGTGAAGCTGAGAATAAACGGCCATGAACTGAAGGAGATGCCTGTAGGCGGGACGCCGATCTCAGATGATTTAAGCCGTAAGGACGGCATTAATTTGGAAACAGCCGGTGTAAATGACCTCACTGCTACCCATCCGCTGACAGTCTACTATTTGGCGGAAAACGATGACAGTGAGTACTATGTGCCGGTGACAAAACGGATCGACAATTCGGAAAAAGACGACATCACAGCAGCTATCAATGAATTGGCTAAAGGCCCAAGCAAGGTGAGCGGACTGTTAACAGACTTCAGTGAAGACGTAAAGCTGATCAGCAAGCCGAAGATCAAAGACGGACGGGTGACGTTAGATTTCAATCAATCTATATTCGGCAGCGCCGATGAAAAGACGAAAATGATTTCTTCAGAAGTGCTGAACAGCATTGTGCTGACGTTGACGGAGCAGCCGGATGTAAAAAGTGTCTCTGTTAAAGTAAACGGGAAATCAGAGCTTGTAAATGAAAAAGGTGAAAAACTCACAGAACCGGTCTCCAGACCTTCTCAAGTGAATACGGGTAGTTTTTAAATTGGGATTTTTGATATACTAGAAAGAAAGAGGTAAGCGTTCCGGCTGCCTCTTTCTTTATTCAATTTCCGGGACAAAAATGGTTTATGTACATATAATCGGAGGTAAAACATGAGACATGACGGAAGACAACATGATGAGCTGCGTCCAATCACATTCGATTTGGATTTTATCAGCCATCCGGAAGGTTCTGTTCTAATAACAGCGGGAAATACAAAAGTAATCTGCAACGCATCTGTTGAGGATCGCGTGCCGCCGTTTTTACGGGGCGGGGGAAAAGGCTGGATTACTGCTGAATACAGCATGCTGCCGCGGGCAACAAACCAAAGAACAATCAGAGAATCTTCAAAGGGGAAAATTTCCGGCAGAACAATGGAAATTCAGCGCCTGATCGGCCGCGCGCTTCGGGCAGTGGTAGATTTAGAAAAGCTCGGTGAACGGACGATTTGGATTGACTGCGATGTCATTCAGGCTGATGGCGGAACAAGAACCGCTTCCATTACAGGCGCATTTCTTGCGATGTCGATTGCGATTGCCAAGCTGCTCAAAGCGGGAACAATCAAGGCAAACCCGATCACTGATTTTCTCGCCGCGATCTCTGTCGGAATTGATAAGGAACAGAGAATTTTGTTAGATTTAAACTATGAAGAAGATTCCTCCGCAGAAGTTGACATGAATGTCATTATGACAGGCAGCGGCCGTTTTGTGGAGCTGCAGGGAACTGGGGAAGAGGCGACTTTTTCAAGGGAAGATCTAAACGGACTTCTCGGTCTTGCAGAAAAAGGCATTCAAGAGCTGATTGACAAGCAAAAAGAAGTGCTGGGTGATTCTCTGCCAGAACTGAAATAAAGACAGAAAGGCTTGATCATCATGAAAGAAGCAATTATTGCGACACATAATCCGGGAAAAGTAAAGGAATTTAAAGAAATCCTTGAGCCAAAAGGTTATGATGTCAAATCGTTAGCTGAAATTGGATTCACAGAAGAAATTGAGGAAACAGGCCATACGTTTGAAGAAAATGCCATTCTGAAAGCAGAAGCTGTTGCCAAAGCAGTGAACAAAATGGTGATTGCGGACGACTCCGGTCTGTCCATCGATAATCTTGGAGGCAGACCCGGCGTTTATTCTGCCCGCTATGCAGGGGAACAGAAAGACGATCAGGCAAATATCGATAAAGTGCTTAGTGAGCTGAAAGGAATTGAAAAAGAACAGCGCACGGCCCGTTTCCGCTGCGCGCTGGCTGTGAGTATCCCTGGAGAGGAAACAAAAACAGTCGAAGGCCATGTTGAAGGGTATATTGCAGAAGAACCGAGAGGGGAATACGGCTTTGGCTATGACCCGATCTTTATCGTGAAGGATAAAGATAAGACAATGGCTGAACTGACAAGTGATGAAAAAAATAAAATCAGCCATAGGGCTGACGCGCTTAAAAAGCTGTCTAAGCTTTTGGAGGCATAAGGGGGAAGCTTTGTACATGAACGTACTGATTATCAGTGACAGCCATGGCCTTGAAGAAGAACTCCAAACCATCGCGAAACGACATGAAGCAGAAGTTGATCTCATGATTCACTGCGGAGACTCTGAGCTTGAAACCGGGCATCCCGCATTGGATTCTTATGAGGTTGTAAAAGGCAATTGCGATTTCACCGGCAATTTTAAGGACGAGCTTCTTCTGACTGCCGGTTCAAAAAAAATACTGGTCACGCACGGCCACCTTCATGGTATAAAACAAACCTTGTTAAACGTATACTATCGTGCAGAGGAGCTCGGGGCGGATATTATCTGTTTCGGGCATTCGCACATCGCGGGAAGCGAAGTGCTGCGCGGAAAACTGATGATTAACCCTGGCAGCATCCGCCTTCCGAGGGTGCGCAGGACAGAAAGCTATGCTATACTGACATTAGAAAATGATGCCGCAACCGTGCGTTTTTACGACCAAGCAGGCCATGAAATTGAGGATCTGCAAAACCGAGTCACACTATGAAAATGTCATGAGGAAGAAAATTTTCTTCCTCATGAAAAAAATTCTAAAAAACCGTTGACTTATTGTTGTATCCCATATATAATAAATCTTGTCGCTGATAGTTAAAGCGAAAAACGAAAAAATAAAACATGTCCCAGTAGCTCAGCTGGATAGAGCAACGGCCTTCTAAGCCGTCGGTCGGGAGTTCGAATCTCTCCTGGGACGTACCAAAAGAAAAACCTCAAATCCTTAAGGATTTGAGGTTTTTTGTTGTCGGTTTATAATTTTTATTTGTTATTTAACGGATCATCATCCAAGCCGTCAACTTTTCCTTCTTTATTCAGGCGAGGTTCTTCTTTCTTCACAGTTTCAGAAATATGTTCATTTTCTTCAACAGTACGTTTTCCAACAACTACTTCATCAGTGACAACCGGTTTTTTAGTCACTTCCAGCTTTTCCTCAACGATTGGAACTCTGACCGTTTCTGAATCATTGACAGGAGAAGCCTCCGCTGTGTTTTCATCCACTGGGCGGCGTTCAACATAAATTTCATCGTGTCTCACTGGGATGTCCATATCTCTTTGTTCTGTTTTCACTTCTTTTCCTATCTCTACTTCTCCGGTTTGAACGTCTTCCTTACCGACTTTTATCTGTTCTTCGCGCAACGGCATGGTTTTTTCTTCTTTCGTTGTATAATCGGCTATTTCATTTGTACTTGAAAAGCCGTCTGAAAGAGCATTGCCGTTATCAAGAGGAGTATTTACATCTGCATCTGTATCAACGGCCACAAGGAGTTTTCCGTCATCCAGATCCTCTTGATACTTGTCGATTTCGTCAGTTGTGATATCCAAATCGGATAATGCCTTGCTATGAGCAGCAGTATCATCCATTGTGAAATAATCTTTCAGTTTATCGAAAAAAGATTCAGAATCGCCCTCATGTGCATCGATGGCCTGATTGACTTCTGTTCCTGTGCGTGATTCAAGATAATCTGTATCTCGACGGCTTGTCACAACAGAAATGTCGTCAGAATCATACCCTTTTGTTAATAAGCCTTCAATTGCTGCGATTGTTTCCTGCGGAGTTTCGTATACACCAACTATACTTTTCATATCAATCTCCTCCTTTATCAATTTTACATTTTATCGTTCATGTCGTTTGTAATTCCCGCTGCTCTTTAAAATAAACAAAATTGAAAACACCGGGTGTGTTTTAAAACAAGGCGGATTAGGTGTGAAAGACAAAAAAGGATAGATAAGGCAGATCACCCTCTGCACTTATCTACCCTCATAAAAAATGCTTCACAATTCCTTCGTCATAAACACACTGTTCGGATCTTCAACATAGTCTGCAAACGGTTCACAGTACTGAAAACCGAAGCTTTCATACAATTTTCTTGCCGGCTCAAATGAAGCCATTGAACCCGTTTCCAAGCTTAACCGCCCATATCCTCGCTTCCCAGCCTCCTCTAGGATGTGCTGAAGAACTTGTTTGGCAACGCCTTTTCTTAAATGGGATGCAGACGTTCGCATTGATTTGATTTCTCCGTGCCGGCTGTCCAGTTCTTTAAGCGCTCCGCAGCCGGCTAGTTCATCTCCCTCCCATGCGCTCCAAAATGTTATTTCAGGCTTTCTCAGTCTTTCTAAGCCTAAGGCGTGGATGCTTTCGGGCGGGGACATGAGTGTCATGCTATGTAAATGCTCCTTCACAAGTGAGATCACTTGGTGTCCAGTTAAATCATCTATTTTTATATACAATTCTAGTTCCTCCTCAGAAACTTGTTGATTTGCAGAACGTATTTTCATTTCATCTTAATCATATTCCGTTCTGTTTCCAAATAGAAAGACAGAAAATCTGACAGTATGGGATTATTGTTTAGAATGATAAGACGTTTCAAAGCAAAAAAAAGAGCCGAAATAGATGTTCGGCCCCTTGTGGTTTTCTTTAATATCTAAAGCCTCCGTGTACACCGGCTGCTCCGCTGAATCCGCCAGCGTGCGTTGCCGGGATACTGAAACCGCCGCCGTGACCGCTATAGCCGCCACCTGCAAATTGCTGTCCGTAAAATCCTGAAGCATATGGAAATGAGGAGTACATAGCAGATGGAGTGCTTAGCGGGCTGTATGCTTGGCTGTACGGCTGTCCGTATCCATAGCCTCCAAACGGCTGATAGCTTTGCTGATAAAAGGCAGGAGCCGTCGGATAATATGGCTGCGGAAAGCTTGGAAAACCTCCGGGGAATCCTTGGATGTCTGCTAATGATTTATTCATCGTATCACCTTTTCTATGCAAGATATCACTAGTCTATGCCGGGAATTGATGAAAGAGCCTATCCGAATTGAAAATGTTTGCAAGAAGATCTTTCATACATATGTCTCATCGAAATAATAGCACGTCATATTTTATGACATGTTTATATCAGATTAAAAAATTCTGGTGTATCCTTGATAGATTAATAAAAAAATTATAAAAACTTTTAACATTTGCAATTCCTTACATACCAATAATGAAAGCGTATACAATATAGATTGATTAATCAAAATTGTCTAATAATTTTAAAAAATGCTGTTGACACTGCGTCCAAAGCGGCGTAATATGAGTTCAACAAAAGATAAACGCAAGCTTCACAAGCAAAAATGATCGCAATATGATTCTGAAAAATCAAAAAACAATTGACCCTCTTGAACTGCTGAAAAGCCGTTCAGGAGACTGAATATGAAAAGCGCAGATGAGGATAAGTAGCCTTGCTGAAGTTTTCCACAGAGAACCGGGTTAGCTGAGAACCGGTGAAGCTTTACAAGGTGAACTCGCCTCAGAGTGCCAGTCTGAAATCATAGTAGGACTTGGCCGGGTGAACTTGATTCACTCGTTATTAAAGCGGATAGAAATATCCATGAGACGGCCGATTTTAAGGCCGTAAACAAGGGTGGTACCGCGGAAAGAAGAGCCTTTTCGCCCCTTTTAGCTATCGCATTCACTGCGCGGCTGATTGTGGGCGGAAGGGCTTTTTTTATTGAATAATCAGCTATCAAGCTAATTTAAAGATGATCTTTAGAGGATGAAAATCCAAAAGGAGGAACTGAAAATGGGGACTAATGTACAGGTGGATTCAGCATCTGCCAAATGTACACAGACGATGAGCGGAGCATTAATGCTGATTGAATCATTAAAAAAAGAGAAAGTAGAAATGATATTCGGTTATCCGGGCGGGGCAGTGCTTCCGATCTACGATAAACTCTACAATTCAGGGATGGTACATATCCTTCCCCGTCACGAACAAGGTGCGATTCATGCAGCGGAAGGATACGCAAGAGTATCTGGAAAACCTGGTGTCGTCATTGCCACGTCAGGTCCGGGGGCGACAAACCTCGTTACAGGCCTTGCGGATGCCATGATTGATTCATTGCCATTAGTGGTTTTTACAGGGCAGGTAGCGACCTCCGTTATCGGCAGCGATGCATTTCAGGAAGCGGACATTTTAGGAATTACCATGCCGGTGACAAAACACAGCTACCAGGTTCGCCAGCCGGAAGATCTGCCGCGCATTATTAAAGAAGCGTTCCATATTGCAACAACTGGGAGACCCGGCCCTGTACTGATTGATATTCCGAAAGATGTAGCAACAATCGAAGGAGAATTCAGCTACGATCATGAGATGAATCTCCCGGGATACCAGCCGACAACAGAACCGAATTATTTGCAGATCCGCAAGCTTGTAGAAGCCGTAAGCAGCGCAAAGAAACCGGTGATCCTGGCGGGTGCGGGCGTACTGCACGGAAAAGCGTCAGAAGAATTAAAAAATTATGCAGAGCAGCAGCAAATCCCTGTGGCACACACCCTTTTGGGGCTCGGAGGCTTCCCGGCTGACCATCCGCTTTTCCTTGGAATGGCCGGAATGCACGGTACTTATACAGCCAATATGGCCCTTCATGATTGTGATCTTTTAATCAGTATCGGCGCCCGTTTTGATGACCGCGTCACAGGAAACCTGAAGCACTTTGCAAGAAACGCAAAGATTGCCCACATCGATATTGATCCGGCTGAAATCGGAAAAATCATGAAAACACAAATTCCTGTAGTCGGAGACAGCAAAATTGTCCTCCAAGAGCTGATCAAACAAGACGGCAAACAAAGTGATTCAAGCGAATGGAAAAAACAGCTTGCCGAATGGAAAGAAGAGTACCCGCTCTGGTATGTAGATAATGAAGAAGAGGGCTTTAAACCTCAGAAATTGATTGAATATATTCATCAATTTACAAATGGCGAGGCCATTGTCGCAACGGATGTCGGCCAGCATCAAATGTGGTCAGCGCAATTTTATCCGTTCCAAAAAGCAGATAAATGGGTCACATCAGGCGGACTTGGAACGATGGGATTCGGCCTCCCGGCAGCGATTGGCGCACAGCTGGCAGATAGAGATGCTACTGTAGTCGCGGTTCTCGGAGACGGCGGTTTTCAAATGACGCTCCAAGAACTAGATGTCATTCGCGAATTGAATCTTCCCGTCAAAGTCGTGATTTTAAATAACGCTTGTCTCGGAATGGTCAGACAGTGGCAAGAAATTTTCTATGAAGAACGCTATTCAGAGTCTAAATTCGCTTCTCAGCCTGACTTCGTCAAATTGTCAGAAGCATACAGCATTAAAGGCATCAGAATTTCAACAGAAGCGGAAGCGAAAGAAAAGCTGGAAGAGGCATTAACATCAAAAGAACCGGTTGTCATTGACGTGCGGGTTGCCAGCGAAGAAAAAGTATTCCCGATGGTGGCTCCGGGAAAAGGGCTGCATGAAATGGTGGGGGTGAAACCTTGAAAAGAATTATCACATTGACAGTGGTGAACCGTTCCGGGGTGTTAAACCGGATCACCGGTCTATTTACAAAAAGACATTACAACATTGAAAGCATTACAGTTGGACACACAGAAACAACCGGCGTTTCCAGAATTACCTTCGTTGTTCACGTTGAAGGAGAAAATGATGTTGAACAGCTGACAAAACAGCTCAACAAACAGATTGATGTGCTGAAAGTCACAGACATCACTAATCAATCGATTGTCCAGAGGGAACTGGCCTTAATTAAGGTCGTTTCCGCACCGTCAACGAGAACAGAGATTAATGGAATCATAGAGCCGTTCAGAGCCTCTGTCGTTGATGTCAGCAGAGACAGCATTGTTGTTCAGGTGACAGGCGAATCTAACAAAATCGAAGCGCTTATTGAACTGTTAAAACCTTATGGCATTAAAGAAATCGCGAGAACAGGTACAACGGCTTTTGCGAGGGGAACCCAGCAAAAGGCGTCATCCAATAAAACAATATCTATTGTATAAAACATAACAAGGGAGAGATTGAAATGGTAAAAGTATATTATAACGGTGATATCAAAGAAAACGTATTGGCTGGAAAAACAGTAGCGGTTATCGGGTACGGTTCGCAAGGCCACGCGCATGCCCTGAACCTAAAAGAAAGCGGCGTTGACGTTATCGTCGGTGTTAGACAAGGAAAATCTTTCGCTCAGGCCCAAGAAGACGGACATAAAGTATTTTCAGTAAAAGAAGCGGCAGCTCAAGCCGAAATCATCATGGTTCTGCTTCCTGATGAACAGCAGCAAAAAGTATACGAAGCTGAAATCAAAGATGAATTGACAGCTGGAAAATCATTGGTGTTCGCTCACGGATTTAACGTTCATTTCCATCAAATTGTTCCTCCGGCGGATGTAGATGTATTCTTGGTAGCGCCTAAAGGTCCGGGACACTTGGTAAGAAGAACATATGAGCAAGGAGCTGGCGTACCGGCATTGTTCGCGATTTATCAAGATGTGACTGGAGAAGCAAGAGACAAAGCCCTTGCATATGCAAAAGGAATCGGCGGCGCAAGAGCAGGCGTTTTGGAAACGACATTTAAAGAAGAAACAGAAACAGATTTGTTCGGTGAGCAAGCAGTTCTTTGCGGCGGATTAAGCGCGCTTGTAAAAGCCGGATTTGAAACATTAACTGAAGCAGGTTATCAGCCTGAACTTGCATACTTCGAGTGTCTTCACGAGCTGAAATTAATCGTAGACCTTATGTACGAAGAAGGACTGGCAGGAATGAGATATTCAATCTCTGACACAGCGCAGTGGGGAGATTTTGTATCAGGACCTCGCGTTGTTGACGCTAAAGTAAAAGAATCTATGAAAGAAGTATTAAAAGATATCCAAAACGGTACATTCGCAAAAGAGTGGATCGTCGAAAACCAAGTAAACCGTCCTCGTTTCAACGCCATCAATGCGAGCGAGAACGAACATCAAATCGAAGTGGTGGGAAGAAAGCTTCGTGAAATGATGCCGTTTGTGAAACAAGGCAAGAAGAAGGAAGCGGTGGTCTCCGTTGCGCAAAATTAATTTTTTCGATACGACGCTTCGTGATGGTGAACAGTCCCCTGGCGTGAACTTAAATACTCAGGAGAAACTTGCCATAGCAAAGCAGCTCGAAAGACTCGGGGCAGATATCATTGAAGCGGGGTTTCCCGCTTCGTCCCGAGGTGACTTTTTAGCTGTTCAGGAAATTGCAAGAACCATTAAAAATTGTTCAGTGACTGGTCTTGCTCGTTGTGTAAAAGGTGATATTGATGCTGCTTGGGAAGCGTTAAAGGACGGTGCTTACCCTAGAATTCACGTATTTATCGCTACATCGGACATTCATTTGAAACACAAGCTGAAAATGACTCGTGAGCAAGTGATTAAAAGAGCGGTTGAAATGGTGAAATACGCAAAAGAACGTTTTCCTGTTGTGCAATGGTCAGCTGAAGATGCCTGCCGCACTGAACTGCCGTTTTTAGCGGAAATCGTTGAGAAAGTCATTGACGCAGGCGCAAGTGTTATTAATCTTCCGGACACGGTCGGCTACCTGGCCCCAGCGGAATACGGAAATATCTTTAAATATATGAAGGAAAACGTTCCGAACATTCATCAAGCAAAGCTTTCGGCCCACTGTCATGATGATTTGGGAATGGCAGTCGCAAACTCTCTTGCTGCGATTGAAAATGGCGCTGATCAAATTGAATGCGCTGTGAACGGAATCGGTGAAAGAGCCGGAAACGCGGCATTAGAGGAAATTGCCGTTGCCCTTCATATCAGAAAAGATTTCTATCAAGTTGAAACAGGCATTACATTGAACGAGATTAAGCGAACAAGCGATTTAGTAAGCAAGTTGACAGGCATGGCTGTTCCGCGCAATAAAGCGGTTGTGGGCGATAATGCATTTGCTCATGAATCAGGCATCCATCAGGACGGCTTCTTAAAAGAAAAATCGACTTATGAAATTATTTCACCGGAGCTTGTCGGCGTAACAGCAGATGCGCTTGTCCTAGGGAAACATTCCGGACGCCACGCATTTAAAGACCGGCTGACTGCTTTAGGATTCCAATTTGATAGTGAAGAGATTAATAAATTCTTTACGATGTTCAAAGAGTTGACTGAGAAGAAAAAAGAAATCACTGATGAGGATCTTGTTTCTCTTATTTTAGAAGAAAAAGTAACAGATCGCAAGATTGGGTATGAATTTCTTTCCCTGCAAGTGCATTACGGAACAAGTCAGGTTCCTACGGCTACACTTTCTTTGAAAAATCAAGAAAACGCAGAGCTTATTCAGGAAGCGGCAACTGGAGCAGGAAGCGTGGAAGCGATCTACAACACGCTTGAGCGCTGCATCGATAAAGACGTGGAGCTCTTGGACTACCGCATTCAGTCCAACAGAAAAGGCGAAGACGCATTTGCCCAGGTTTATGTAAGAGTTTTGGTGAACGGAAAAGAATCAGCAGGGCGGGGCATAGCGCAAGACGTATTAGAAGCTTCAGCGAAAGCCTATTTGAATGCAGTCAACCGTCAACTGGTTTTCCAGTCGAATATGAGCGGACTTAAAAACCATACAGCTGTCGGATCATAAAAGAAAGGAGTACGGTTAACTTGAAGAAACGTATTGCTCTATTGCCCGGAGACGGGATCGGCCCTGAAGTATTAGAATCAGCGACAGACGTACTGAAAAGTGTTGCCGAACGCTTTAACCATGAATTTGAATTTGAATATGGCCTGATTGGAGGGGCGGCGATTGATGAACATAACAATCCCCTTCCGGAGGAAACAGTTACGGCTTGTAAAAATGCGGACGCTATATTGCTTGGCGCTGTCGGCGGACCGAAATGGGATCAAAATCCTTCGGAGCTGAGACCTGAAAAAGGGCTGCTCAGCATCAGAAAACAGCTTGATTTGTTTGCGAATTTGCGGCCTGTGAAGGTGTTTGAAAGCCTTTCTGACGCTTCGCCTTTGAAAAAAGAATATATAGATAACGTTGATTTTGTTATCGTCCGTGAGCTGACAGGCGGCTTGTATTTCGGCCAGCCGAGCAAACGCTATGTAAACACTGAAGGCGAGCAGGAAGCTGTAGACACGCTGTTTTATAAGCGGACGGAAATTGAACGTGTGATCAGAGAGGGCTTTAAAATGGCGGCAGCCAGAAAAGGCAAAGTGACCTCTGTTGATAAAGCGAACGTACTTGAATCAAGCAGGCTTTGGCGTGAAGTGGCTGAAGACGTTGCAAAAGATTTTCCTGATGTGAAGCTGGAGCACATGCTTGTGGATAACGCGGCCATGCAGCTGATTTATGCACCGAATCAATTTGATGTCGTGGTGACTGAAAATATGTTCGGTGATATTTTAAGCGATGAAGCGTCCATGCTTACAGGCTCACTCGGAATGCTCCCGTCAGCCAGCCTATCAAGCTCAGGCCTTCATCTGTTTGAGCCTGTTCATGGCTCCGCGCCTGACATAGCCGGCAAAGGGATGGCTAATCCATTCGCGGCCATATTGTCAGCGGCAATGCTTTTGAGAACATCTTTCGGGCTTGAAGAGGAAGCGAAAGCTGTAGAGGATGCGGTTAACAAAGTCTTGGCTTCCGGAAAAAGAACAAGAGACTTGGCACGAGGCGAAGAGTTCAGCAGCACTCAGGCCATTACAGAGGAAGTTAAGGCAGCAATAATGAGTGAAAATACAATTTCTAATGTGTGACAGCTTTGTTAAGCGGTCTTAGTTCATAGGTAGAGGGAGGAAATAAAAGATGATGCCTCGAACAATCATCGAAAAGATTTGGGATCAGCATATTGTAAAACATGGTGAGGGAAAACCGGATCTTCTCTATATTGATTTGCATCTTATTCATGAGGTGACGTCTCCTCAGGCATTTGAAGGGTTGAGACAAAAGGGAAGGAAGGTCAGAAGACCGCAAAACACATTTGCGACAATGGACCACAACATCCCGACCGTCAATCGTTTTGAGATAAAGGATGAAGTTGCGAAACGCCAGGTGACGGCGCTTGAACGAAACTGTGAAGAATTTGGCGTGCGCCTTGCCGATCTTCACAGTGTGGATCAAGGGATTGTCCATGTCGTCGGTCCTGAACTGGGCTTAACACTTCCGGGGAAAACGATTGTATGCGGCGACAGCCATACATCAACCCATGGCGCATTCGGCGCCCTTGCATTTGGAATCGGGACGAGTGAAGTTGAACATGTTCTTTCCACACAGACACTGTGGCAGCAGCGTCCGAAAACACTTGAAGTGCGCGTAGACGGAACGCTTCAAAAAGGGGTAACGGCAAAGGATGTCATTCTTGCTGTCATCGGCAAATACGGTGTGAAATTCGGCACTGGCTATGTCATTGAATACACTGGGGAAGTATTCAGAAATATGACGATGGATGAGCGGATGACCGTTTGTAACATGTCAATTGAAGCAGGGGCAAGAGCAGGTTTGATTGCACCTGACGAGGTGACATTTGAATATTGCAAAAACCGCAAGTACACGCCAAAAGGCGAAGAATTTGACAAGGCCGTAGAGGAATGGAAGGCGCTGCGCACAGATCCGGGCGCTGTTTACGATAAATCTATCGTCCTTGACGGCAACGACATTTCTCCTATGGTGACATGGGGCATCAACCCGGGAATGGTTCTTCCTGTCGATTCTGAGGTTCCTGCCCCGGAAAGCTTTTCCGCGGAAGATGACAAAAAAGAAGCGATTCGCGCTTATGAATATATGGGGCTGACTCCTCATCAGAAAATAGAAGATATCAAAGTGGAGCACGTATTTATCGGTTCCTGCACAAATTCTCGCATGACTGACCTTCGCCAGGCTGCTGATATGATCAAAGGGAAGAAGGTAGCTGACAGCGTAAGAGCCATTGTTGTTCCCGGATCTCAAAGCGTGAAGCTACAGGCTGAGAAAGAAGGGATTGACCAAATTTTCTTGGAAGCTGGATTTGAATGGAGAGAGTCAGGCTGCAGCATGTGTTTAAGCATGAATAATGACGTTGTTCCTGAGGGAGAGCGCTGTGCGTCAACCTCTAACCGCAACTTTGAGGGCAGACAAGGAAAAGGTGCGAGAACACATCTCGTCAGCCCGGCAATGGCTGCGATGGCCGCCATTCACGGACACTTCGTTGATGTCAGAAAGTTTTATCAGGAAAAATCAGTTGTGTAAGGAGTGCGCGAGATGGAACCTTTGAAAACACATACGGGGAAAGCGGCCGTATTAAATCGAATCAATGTTGACACAGATCAAATTATTCCTAAGCAATTTTTGAAGAGGATTGAAAGAACAGGCTACGGCCGTTTTGCATTCTTTGACTGGAGATATGATGCGAACGGTGAACCGAACCCTGAATTTGAATTAAACCAGCCGGCTTATCAAGGCGCTTCCATTTTAATAGCAGGAGAAAACTTCGGCTGCGGATCATCACGTGAACACGCTCCGTGGGCACTTGATGATTATGGATTTAAAATCATTATTGCGCCGTCATTTGCTGATATTTTCCACCAGAACTGCTTTAAAAACGGTATGCTGCCGATTCGCATGCCATATGACAATTGGAAAAAGCTTGTCGGTCAGTATGAAAACCAGTCATTGCAGATGACTGTTGACCTTGAAAATCAGCTTATTCATGATAGTGAAGGCAATCAAATTTCATTCGAAGTGGATCCGCATTGGAAAGAGATGCTCATCAACGGCTATGATGAAATTTCATTAACGCTTTTGCTTGAAGATGAAATCAAGGAATTTGAATCACAAAGAAGCTCTTGGCTTAAAGCCTGAAAAAGCTGCCGGCATCTGTCCGGCGGCTTTTTTTGCCTGATGAAACCTTTCATTTCTTGTGTTTGTTCACAGGTGTTGATACACTTGAACAAAATAAATGCCTGAAAGGAATATAGGTATGACGCATGACAAGAAGAACGCAAAAATTATTCCTTTTCCTCATCTGAAAGACCGTCTTGTGGAAAAAGGGATGGCATCACTGAAGGAAAAAAAGTATCAAGAAGCGCTTGAGCTGTTTTCAGAAGCGATGAAATATGATGATACTGAATCCGATCTTCACTTAGGGATGGCCATCTGCTTTTTAGAGCTGGGCGAGTTGGAAGAGGCAAAAAGCGTGTGCGAGAAGATGCTCAAAGAAGGCTATGGCCATTATTTTACGGTTTTGCAGGTGTACATGACCATCTTAATTCAGCTCAAAAAATACGAAGAAGTCAAAAGCACCATTGAAGCCGTTTTAGAAGAAAACCAGCTGCCTGCGGAAAGTGCAGAGCAATTTTATAAGCTGCTTGATTTCAGCCGTAAAATGACTGATCCGGAGCGTGAGGACGAGGCTTGGGCCGAGGAATATGAGGATACCATTGACACTGAGAAAGTGCTGGCAAGCCCTGAGGAGCAAATGAATTTAATTCATTCCTTAAAAGACCGCAATGTAGCGAAGTATACGGGACTGCTGAAAACAATTCTTCAAGACCCCTCAGCTCACCCGATTATCAAAACGATGATTGTCATGTTATTGGCCGAACATGAGTACAGCAAACCCGTACACATTACTAAATTTGGCGAGTCTTTGACAATTGAACCGTCTGAGATTGTCCCGCCTGATGCCGCTCCGATTTTACACCGTGTGCTACGGGTGCTGGATGAGACGCTTGGAAATGAAAATCCAACCTTATACGCGGCAGTAGAAGAACTGTGGAGAAGACATCTGTACGTTTTATATCCGTTCCAGCCGAAATTGCTATCGGCCGATCTTTGGGCGGCTGCCCTGCATAAAGTCGGTTACGAGATGCACGGGATTGAAATTGAAAGAGAAGAACTTCATATGATGTATGAGTTTACCGACAGAGAACTCGATGAAGCGTGCACAATGATAAAAGATATTGAAGAAATTTCTTATTTGTAAATCGCGCCATATAGTTGAAAGCGCTATGTGTTATGTTATAATATAATGGTTGTATTTGTGTATAACGGGTTATAAGAAATACGGTTGGACAGGCTTTGCAGTTCATTATTAACATCTATACATAATGATTCTGATCTTTGGCAGCTTTGTTTTTGTTGGACGAAGCCGAATGATTGCTTTAGAATGGAAGACCGACACAACCTGAATAGATTTTTGGAGGGAAACACATGTCTGTAAAATGGGAAAAACAAGAAGGCAACGAAGGCGTTTTAACGGTTGAAGTTGATGCTGAAACGTTTAAAACAGCACTTGATGATGCATTTAAAAAAGTAGTAAAACAAGTTTCAATTCCTGGATTCCGTAAAGGTAAAATTCCTCGCGGATTATTCGAACAGCGCTTTGGCGTAGAAGCTCTTTACCAAGATGCTTTGGATATTCTTCTTCCTGTAGAATACCCTAAAGCGGTTGAAGAAGCTGGAATCGAGCCGGTAGACCGTCCTGAAATCGATGTTGAAAAAATCGAAAAAGGCGAAAGCTTAATCTTCACTGCGAAAGTAACAGTAAAACCTGAAGTGAAGCTTGGCGACTACAAAGGCTTAGGTATTGAAAAAGACGACACAGCTGTAACTGACGAAGATGTTCAAAACGAACTAAAAGCGCTTCAAGAGCGTCAAGCTGAGCTCGTTGTAAAAGAAGAAGGCGCTGTTGAAGAAGGAAACACAGTTGTTCTTGATTTCGAAGGATTCGTTGACGGCGAAGCGTTCGAAGGCGGAAAAGCTGAAAACTACTCTCTAGAAGTTGGTTCTGGTTCATTCATCCCTGGCTTCGAAGATCAGTTAGTCGGCCTTGAAGCAGGTGCTGAGAAGGATGTTGAAGTGACATTCCCTGAAGAGTATCACGCTGAAGAGCTTGCAGGCAAACCAGCTGTGTTCAAAGTGAAAATTCACGAAATCAAAGCGAAAGAGCTTCCTGAGCTTGACGATGAATTCGCAAAAGATATCGATGAAGAAGTGGAAACACTTGCTGAATTAACTGAAAAAACAAAGAAACGTTTAGAAGAAGCAAAAGAAAACGAAGCTGACGCTAAATTGCGTGAAGAGCTTGTTCTGAAAGCTTCTGAAAATGCTGAAATCGATGTGCCGCAAGCAATGGTCGACACTGAGCTTGACCGCATGCTGAAAGAATTCGAACAGCGTCTGCAAATGCAAGGCATGAACCTTGAGCTTTACACTCAATTCTCAGGCCAAGATGAAGCTGCGTTAAAAGAGCAAATGAAAGAAGATGCTGAAAAACGCGTAAAATCTAACCTGACTCTTGAGGCGATTGCGAAAGCGGAAAACCTTGAAGTATCAGATGAGGAAGTTGATGCTGAGCTTTCTAAAATGGCTGAAGCATACAACATGCCTGTTGAAAATATTAAACAAGCCATCGGTTCTACTGACGCGATGAAGGAAGATTTAAAAGTTCGCAAAGCAATTGATTTTCTTGTAGAAAACCGTTAATATGGTGCATAATAATAGTAATAATAAAACAGGGCGCGAATGATTCGTGCCTTGTTTTGTACAATTATGATATATCTCTTTTTCTTGGGGCAAGATAGTTAATGCAAGGCTGTTTTTTGTCATACATATAGAATGTGCAAGTCAGAAACACATTGTTACCGTCTTTTTGGAAAGTATGGTAAAATGCAATACATACTCGTTCGTTTCAAGAATCATTTTCTTTTGCTCTGCCGGTAAAAGAAAAAGTGAGACAAGATTAAGGGGTGAAAGAATGTTTAAATTTAACGAGGAAAAAGGACAATTAAAATGCTCGTTCTGTGGAAAAACACAAGATCAGGTTCGTAAGCTTGTAGCCGGACCTGGTGTATATATATGTGACGAATGTATCGAACTCTGCACTGAAATTGTGGAAGAAGAACTCGGAACTGAAGAAGAAGTAGAATTTAAAGACGTACCGAAGCCTCAGGAAATCCGCGAAATTCTAAATGAATATGTCATCGGCCAGGATCAAGCGAAGAAATCACTCGCTGTTGCTGTGTATAACCACTATAAGCGCATTAACTCCAACAGCAAAGTTGATGATGTTGAGCTTTCGAAAAGTAATATTTCATTAATCGGTCCTACAGGAAGCGGTAAAACCCTTCTGGCGCAAACATTGGCTCGTATTTTAAATGTGCCGTTTGCGATTGCGGACGCTACGTCTTTGACTGAAGCTGGATACGTGGGTGAAGATGTAGAGAATATTCTCTTGAAGCTCATCCAAGCTGCTGACTATGATGTAGAAAAAGCCGAAAAAGGCATTATCTATATTGATGAAATCGATAAAGTGGCAAGAAAATCAGAAAACCCGTCTATTACACGTGACGTGTCAGGCGAAGGTGTTCAGCAGGCGTTGCTTAAAATTCTTGAGGGTACAGTGGCAAGCGTGCCGCCTCAAGGAGGACGTAAGCATCCTCATCAAGAATTCATTCAAATTGACACAACAAATATTTTGTTCATTTGCGGCGGTGCTTTTGATGGCATCGAACAAATCATCAAACGCCGTTTAGGCCAAAAAGTGATTGGATTCGGTGGGGACAATAAAGCTGCTGATCTGGAGAAAGAAGATCTTCTTTCAAAAGTGCTTCCTGAAGACTTGCTTCGCTTCGGGTTAATTCCTGAATTTATCGGACGTCTTCCGGTTATTGCAAGCCTTGAAAAGCTCGACGAGGAAGCGTTGGTTGCGATCTTAACAAAACCGAAAAACGCTCTTGTTAAGCAATTCAAGAAAATGCTTGAGCTTGACAATGTTGAACTTGAGTTTGAAGAAGAAGCGCTTTCTGAAATTGCTAAAAAAGCAATTGAACGCAAGACTGGCGCGCGCGGACTCCGTTCTATCATTGAAGGTATTATGCTTGATGTGATGTTTGAGCTGCCTTCCCGTGATGACATTGAAAAATGTGTGATTACCGGGGCAACTGTAACACACGGAGAGCCTCCTCGCCTCTTATTAAAAGACGGCACTGAGGTAAGCCAAGATAAAACATCTGCATAAAGATAAGCACGAACCTCCTGAGTGGTGACATTCAGGAGGTTTTTTTGTCCTGCAAACTCTTCCGGAAAAACGTTTATTCCCGTCTTCTATGGGAGATACTAGCAATCAGAGGAATGAATTGGATACATAAATTGTTTTTCAGGAGGGACCATCATGAGTTGGACAGGGATCGCGTTATTTATTCAGCTGTTTTTTGGGATCATCATTGGTTTGTATTTTTGGAATTTGCTTAAAAATCAAAGGACACAAAAGGTCACGATAGATAAGGAATCAAAGAAGGAAATGGAGCAGCTTCGGAAAATGCGCGCTATCAGCTTGTCCGAGCCATTATCTGAAAAGGTCCGCCCTAAAAGCTTTCAAGATATCGTCGGACAGGAAGACGGCATTAAAGCATTAAAGGCGGCTTTATGCGGGCCGAATCCACAGCATGTCATTGTCTATGGACCTCCGGGCGTCGGGAAAACAGCTGCTGCACGGCTTGTGTTAGAAGAAGCGAAAAAACATAAACAATCACCGTTTAAAGAACAGGCTGTTTTTGTGGAACTCGATGCGACAACAGCTCGTTTTGATGAAAGAGGAATTGCCGATCCGCTCATCGGCTCTGTCCATGACCCCATATACCAAGGGGCCGGAGCAATGGGACAGGCGGGGATTCCGCAGCCGAAGCAGGGAGCTGTTACCCATGCCCATGGCGGTGTGCTGTTTATTGATGAAATAGGGGAGCTGCATCCTATTCAAATGAATAAAATGCTGAAGGTGCTTGAGGACAGAAAAGTCTTTTTAGACAGTGCGTATTACAGTGAGGAAAACACACAAATCCCGAATCATATTCACGATATTTTTCAAAATGGGCTGCCGGCTGATTTTCGTCTGATTGGCGCGACGACAAGAATGCCGAACGAAATTCCACCAGCTATCCGATCCCGCTGTTTAGAGGTGTTTTTCCGTGAGCTTGAAAAGGATGAGCTGAAAACCGTTGCCAAAACAGCAGCGGATAAAATTGAAAAAAACATTTCCGATGAAAGTCTGGATCTGCTGACCAGCTATACACGGAACGGGCGGGAAGCTGTTAATATGATTCAAATCGCAGCGGGAATGGCGGTAACAGAGAATCGGAAAGACATTACGATTGAGGATATTGAATGGGTCATTCATTCCAGCCAGCTTACTCCAAAGCACGAGCAGAAAATCGGCGCTGAACCGCAGGTCGGCATTGTAAATGGGCTTGCCGTATATGGACCTAACAGCGGGTCGCTGCTGGAAATCGAAGTGAGTGTAACCCCGGCTCAGGATAAAGGGTCAATTAATATCACGGGTATAGCTGAAGAAGAAAGCATCGGCAGCCAATCCAAATCAATCCGGCGAAAAAGCATGGCGAAGGGTTCGGTTGAAAATGTGTTAACCGTGCTCCGGACAATGGGAATGAAGCCGTCTGATTATGATATTCACATCAATTTCCCAGGAGGGATTCCAATTGACGGTCCGTCGGCGGGCATCGCGATGGCTGCAGGAATTTTCTCGGCGATTCACAAAATTCCAATTGACAATACCATTGCCATGACGGGTGAAATCAGCTTGAACGGTCTTGTGAAACCCATTGGAGGCGTGATTCCGAAAATAAAAGCGGCCAAGCAGTCCGGTGCGAAAAAGGTGATTATCCCATATGAAAATCAGCAGTCGATTTTAAAGCAGATTGATGGAATCACGATTATTGCAGTAAAGACGTTCCAGGAAGTGCTTGATGAAATTTTAGTGAATCCGCCAACGGAACAAAAGCCGTTTAATATTGAAATCAATAAAGAATCCGTTTAACCCTATTTTTAAAAATAGGGTTTTTTTCATGAAGGACATCTTTTCCTTTTTCATATCAGAAAGAAAGGGTATACTACGAGGAGACTGTTTTATAGAAAATGGACCCATGCCGTTTATTGTACAAGGATGAAAAAGTTGTATTATAATGGTTCATACTAAAGTCACGGAGGTGTCAGTCACATGGCAGAAGAATTAAAACGCAGCATCCCGCTCCTCCCTTTAAGAGGTTTATTAGTGTACCCGACGATGGTTTTACATTTAGATGTAGGACGTGACAAGTCGGTTCAGGCCCTTGAACAGGCAATGATGCATGATCATATGATATTTTTAGCCACTCAGCAGGATATTTCGATAGACGAACCGGGTGAAGATGAGATTTTTACTGTCGGCACCTATACAAAAATTAAGCAAATGCTGAAGCTTCCGAACGGTACGATTCGTGTGTTGGTTGAGGGCCTTAAGCGCGCCCAAATCGTCAAATACAATGAGCATGAGGATTACACGTCGGTCGACATTCAGCTGATTCATGAAGATGAATCGAAAGATACAGAAGACGAAGCATTGATGCGGACTTTGTTAGATCACTTTGATCAGTACATAAAAATTTCTAAAAAAATCTCGGCCGAAACATACGCCGCGGTTACTGATATCGAAGAGCCAGGGAGAATGGCAGACATCGTTGCTTCTCACCTGCCCCTTAAACTAAAGGATAAGCAGGATATTTTAGAAACGGCTGACGTCAAAGACAGGCTGAACAAGGTTATTGATTTTATTAATAATGAAAAAGAAGTGCTTGAGATCGAGAAAAAGATCGGCCAGCGCGTCAAACGTTCGATGGAGCGTACGCAGAAGGAATACTACTTGCGCGAACAGATGAAGGCGATCCAAAAAGAGCTTGGCGATAAAGAAGGCAAAACAGGCGAAGTTCAGACACTGACGGAAAAAATCGAAGAAGCAGGCATGCCCGACCATGTGAAGGAAACCGCGCTTAAGGAATTGAACAGATACGAAAAAATTCCGTCAAGTTCCGCAGAAAGCTCTGTCATCCGCAACTATATCGACTGGCTGATTGCTCTCCCGTGGACGGATGAGACAGATGATAAGCTTGATTTGAAAGAGGCAGGACGCCTCTTGGACGAAGAGCATCACGGACTTGAAAAAGTGAAAGAACGTATCTTAGAATATTTGGCTGTCCAGAAGCTGACAAAATCCCTGAAAGGTCCGATTCTCTGCTTGGCGGGACCTCCTGGTGTCGGGAAAACGTCTTTAGCCAAATCAATTGCAAAAAGCTTGGACCGGAAATTCGTCAGAATCTCACTCGGCGGCGTGCGTGACGAATCAGAGATCCGCGGACACAGACGGACCTATGTCGGAGCAATGCCTGGACGCATTATTCAAGGCATGAAAAAAGCCGGCAAGCTGAATCCGGTCTTCTTATTAGACGAAATTGACAAAATGTCATCTGATTTCAGAGGCGACCCGTCATCTGCTATGCTTGAAGTGCTTGATCCAGAGCAAAACAGCACCTTCAGTGATCACTATATTGAAGAAACCTTTGATTTATCAAAAGTGCTGTTTATCGCAACGGCGAACAATTTGGCCACGATCCCGGGCCCGCTTAGAGACAGAATGGAAATTATTAATATTGCGGGTTATACAGAAGTAGAAAAGCTCGAAATTGTAAAAGACCACCTGCTTCCAAAGCAAATCAAGGAACACGGGCTCAAGAAAAGCAACTTGCAGCTTCGTGACCAGGCGATTCTCGATATCATCCGCTACTATACGAGAGAAGCGGGTGTGAGAAGTCTTGAACGCCAGCTTGCCGCGATTTGCCGTAAGGCCGCAAAAGCCATTGTTGCTGAAGAGCGAAAACGGATTACGGTCACTGAGAAGAATCTTCAGGACTTTATCGGAAAACGCATTTTCAGATACGGACAAGCTGAAACAGAAGACCAGATAGGTGTAGTTACAGGGCTTGCCTATACAACCGTCGGCGGAGATACGCTGTCTATTGAAGTATCGCTTTCTCCGGGGAAAGGAAAATTGATCCTGACAGGAAAGCTCGGAGATGTCATGAGAGAGTCAGCTCAGGCTGCATTCAGCTATGTGCGTTCAAAAACAGAAGAACTTGGCATTGAACCTGACTTTCATGAGAAGTATGATATTCATATACATGTACCTGAGGGTGCGGTGCCTAAAGATGGTCCGTCAGCCGGTATTACGATGGCGACAGCGCTTGTTTCTGCTTTAACTGGGCGGGCGGTTTCACGCGAAGTCGGCATGACTGGGGAAATCACGCTACGCGGACGTGTGCTGCCGATCGGCGGATTGAAGGAAAAAGCGCTTGGCGCGCATAGAGCGGGATTAACGACCATCATTGCGCCTAAAGAGAATGAAAAAGATATAGAGGATATTCCGGAAAGCGTCAGAGAAGGGCTGACATTTATATTGGCGTCCCACTTAGACGAAGTTTTGGAACATGCCTTAGTAGGAGAGAAGAAATGAAAGTCACAAAATCAGAAATCGTGATCAGTGCAGTTAAGCCGGAACAGTACCCTGAGGGCGGGCTTCCGGAAATTGCACTGGCCGGAAGATCGAACGTGGGAAAATCATCTTTTATCAATTCATTAATCAATCGCAAAAATCTTGCGAGAACATCATCTAAACCGGGAAAAACACAAACGCTCAATTTCTACATTATCAATGATGAGTTGCATTTTGTGGATGTACCGGGCTACGGTTTTGCCAAAGTGTCAAAATCTGAGCGTGAAGCTTGGGGCAGAATGATTGAAACCTACATCACGACACGCGAGGAATTGAAAGCAGTGGTGCAGATCGTTGATTTGCGGCATGCGCCGTCTAATGATGATGTGCAGATGTATGAATTCTTAAAGTATTACGGCATTCCTGTTATTGTTATCGCTACAAAGGCGGATAAGATCCCGAAAGGAAAATGGGACAAACACGCGAAGGTTGTCCGACAGACATTAAATATTGATCCGGAAGACGAACTGATTCTCTTCTCCTCAGAAACGAAAAAGGGGAAAGATGAAGCTTGGGGAGCGATCAAAAAAATGATAAACCGGTAGAGAATACTCTCTGCCGGTTTTATTTATCGTATAGATTTTTTTCGTTTTATCAATAATAACAATAAACTGATTCCAATAAAGACAAACGGCCAATACTCTTTCAGAAGCGCTGTCGGAATACGAGCAGACTCAAGCCACGCCATTATTTGTTTGAAAAAGTACAAAAACAGGGAAAAACAAATCATCGACACAGCTTCATATACATATTCTTTTTTCTGAACGGTTGAAATCAAGAGCGAGAAACCGATCAGAAAGAGAAGCATTTCAAAATCATCCGGCCACCATGTCCATTTCGGCTTTGCAAAAAAGTGCAAACCAATTCCGAAAAGAAGCAAACCGATAAAAAAATGGGGTGTGACGGCTTCTTTTTTTCCTTGATATACAAAGGCAGCGCCTAACAGCATGAGGAGAACAGGCCATTGATCCTGCCCTGAAAACAGTTCGGCTTGGCCGCTTTCAAGCCATGCATATACAGAAGCGGCAAGGAGCAGACAAGGGAATAAAATTGATTTTTGTTTCATGCAAATATCACCTTCTTGTTTTTTAGAGCTGATGTGTAGTAAAAATCTGCTGTTTTTGGTATTGTCAATAGGAATGCTTCTTTTGCGTGAAGCTTTTTCTAATATAGCATAAGAATTTTAAAATCTGTTCACATTTTACGAAAGAAACTATGTTATAATTATTATAAATAATGAGTTCTATGTTAGAATGATTATAAATAAAGATTGGGTGTTGGGGGTGTAATTAAAGCGATGCATATACTTGTTGTGGGAGTAGATTATAAATCCGCCCCTATTGAGATACGTGAAAAAGTAAGCTTTCAGCCAAATGAGCTGGCAGAAGCGATGGTGCAGCTGAAAGAAGAGAAAAGCATTCTTGAAAACATCATCGTTTCCACCTGCAACCGCACCGAAATTTATGCGGTAGTCGACCAGCTCCATACCGGCCGTTATTATATAAAAAAGTTTTTAGCTGATTGGTTTCAACTAAGCAAAGAAGAGCTGTCACCGTTCTTAACATTTTACGAGAGCGATGCGGCTGTTGAGCATTTATTCCGTGTAGCCTGCGGACTTGATTCGATGGTGATTGGCGAAACGCAGATTCTCGGCCAAGTGCGCGACAGCTTTAAAACAGCTCAGCTAGAAAAAACGATCGGGACGATTTTTAATGAGCTGTTTAAGCAGGCTGTTACGGTGGGTAAACGGACTCACGCTGAAACAGACATTGGCTCAAATGCAGTGTCAGTAAGCTATGCAGCAGTTGAACTTGCGAAAAAAATCTTCGGAAACCTTTCAAGCAAGCACATCTTGATTCTCGGTGCGGGAAAAATGGGCGAGCTTGCAGCGGAAAACCTGCACGGACAGGGAATCGGCAAGGTTACTGTCATTAACCGAACTTACTTGAAAGCGAAGGAGCTTGCAGACCGTTTCTCCGGTGAAGCGAGAAGCTTGAATCAGCTTGAAAGCGCGCTTGCGGAGGCCGATATTTTAATCAGTTCAACCGGCGCAAGTGATTTTGTCGTGTCCAAAGAGATGATGGAAAACGCGAATAAGCTTCGTAAGGGACGTCCGCTGTTTATGGTGGACATTGCTGTGCCAAGAGATCTTGATCCGGCGCTGAATGACCTTGAAGGTGTTTTCCTTTATGATATCGATGATCTGGAAGGCATTGTAGAAGCGAACATGAAAGAGCGGAGAGAAACCGCTGAAAAAGTTGAACTGTTAATTGAAGAAACCATTGTGGAGTTTAAACAATGGCTAAATACACTTGGGGTTGTGCCAGTTATTTCCGCATTGCGCGAAAAGGCGCTTGCCATCCAGTCAGAAACGATGGACAGTATCGAGCGGAAGCTGCCGCACTTGAGCACAAGAGAGAAAAAACTGTTGAACAAACATACCAAAAGTATCATTAATCAAATGCTGCGCGATCCGATATTAAAGGTGAAAGAGCTTGCAGCAGATGCTGATTCTGAAGAAAAGCTGGCCTTGTTTATGCAGATCTTTGATATTGAAGAAGCTGCGGGCCGTCAAATGATAAAAACTGTCGAAAGCAGCCAAAAGGTCCATTCTTTTAAGAAGGCTGAATCAAAAGCGGGCTTTGCCCCACTTGTAAGTGAGTGAATGCTGAATGATTGATACTGCAATGGCAAGACTTAATGAGGGAACAATCGTCATTTACGCATTAAGTGTACTCTTTTATTTTATAGATTTTCTTCAACACAACCGGAAGGCTGGAAAAATGGCCTTCTGGTTGCTTTCTATTGTCTGGACTCTGCAAACCGTGTATTTGGCCTATTTTATGTGGGTGACGGGGCGGTTTCCAGTATTAAATGTGACGGAGGCGCTTTACTTTTATGCCTGGGTGCTTGTCACGCTGTCACTTGTTTTAACAAAGCTGTTACGAGTTGACTTTATCGTGTTTTTTACAAATGTAATAGGATTCTCTATGATCGCCATTCATACCTTTTCACCGACAGAGCAGCAATCAGCTGCTTTTTCCGGACAGCTAGTATCCGAGCTTTTGGTGATTCATATTACAATGGCGATTCTTTCATACGGCGCTTTTTCCCTTTCTTTCGTTTTTTCTGTACTATATATGTTTCAATATCATCTGCTGAAAAAGAAAAAATGGGGAAAATGGCTGTTGAGAATAGAAGATTTGTCTAAGCTTGATTATATGGCATATGTTCTGAATGTCATCGGGGTTCCGATGCTGTTGCTGAGTTTGATTCTCGGTGTCATTTGGGCGTATGTCTCACTAGAAACGCTGTATTGGTTCGATGCCAAAGTGCTTGGTTCGTTTGTCGTCCTGCTGCTGTACAGCTACTATCTTTATATCAGGCTGATTAAAGAGCTGCAAGGAAAGGTCGCTGCACTGTGGAATACGGCTTGTTTTCTCGTGCTGATGATCAATTATTTCCTGCTGGGAAGCCTGTCGCAATTCCATTGGTTCAGTTAAATGATGTCCCAAGCAGATTCGGGAGGAAAGAAAAATATGAGAACGATTAAGGTAGGTTCCAGACGGAGCAAACTCGCTATGACTCAAACAAAATGGGTCATTCAAAAACTAAAAGAAATCAATCCTTCGTTTACCTTTGAAATAAAAGAAATCGTGACAAAGGGCGACCGGATCGTCGACGTTACGCTCTCAAAAGTGGGCGGGAAAGGGCTGTTTGTCAAAGAGATTGAACAAGCGCTTTTAAATGAAGACATTGATATGGCGGTACACAGCATGAAGGACATGCCTGCTGTTTTGCCTGAAGGCCTTGTGATCGGCTGTATTCCTGAACGGGAAGACCCTCGTGACGCCCTTATTTCAAAGAATCGCGTAAAGCTTTCAGAAATGAAGGAAGGCGCTGTTATTGGCACAAGCAGTTTAAGAAGAAGCGCACAGCTTTTGATCGAGCGTCCTGACATTACAATTAAATGGATTAGGGGTAATATAGATACGAGACTTCAAAAGCTGGAAACTGAGGATTATGACGCGATTATTTTAGCTGCTGCCGGCCTTTCCAGAATGGGCTGGAAGCAAGACGTCGTAACCGAATTTCTCGAGCCTGAGCGCTGTTTGCCTGCTGTGGGCCAAGGAGCACTGGCGATTGAGTGCCGAGAATCTGATGAAGAGCTATTGGCGTTGTTTTCTCAGTTTACAGATGAATATACAGAACGGACCGTGTTGGCGGAACGTGCTTATTTAAACGCGATGGAGGGCGGCTGCCAGGTTCCGATCGCAGGCTACTCAGTGTTAAACGGACAGGATGAAATTGAATTGACAGGGCTTGTCGCTTCTCCTGACGGCAAAATCATTTTTAAAGAAACCGTCACCGGAAACGATCCGGAGGAAGTCGGAAAGCGCTGTGCCGCTCTTATGGCTGACAAAGGAGCCAAAGAATTAATTGATCGTGTAAAACGGGAGCTTGATGAGGATGGAAAATGATTTTCCGCTGAAAGGAAAAACAGTGCTAGTCACCCGGAATAAGGCGCAGGCAAAATCGTTTCAGCAAAAAGTGGAGGCGCTTGGCGGAAAAGCGGTTTTGACCTCTTTGATTACGTTTCGACGCGCTTTGCCGAATGATTTTGCGAAACAGGTGAAAGAGGATCTTGCTGCGCCTGGCTGGCTTGTTTTTACAAGTGTGAACGGAGCGGACTTCTTTTTTTCTTATCTACAGGAAAATCAGCTTTTTCTTCCTGCTCATAAAAAAATTGCGGCTGTTGGTGAAAAAACGGCTCGCCGCTTGGAAACGCATAACGTATCGGTTGATGTAATGCCTAAGGACTATATCGCTGAACAATTGGCGGAGGCCCTTAAGCAGCATGCTGAACCGGCGGAACGAATTACAGTGATTAAAGGCAATTTGTCACGTGATGTGATCAAACAAGAACTTGTCCCGCTTGGTTTTGAAGTGAAGGAATGGGTTGTTTACGAAACGATTCCGGATGAAGAAGGCATCGTTGCACTGAAAGAGGCTGCGGGCCAATATTCATTTGACTATGTGACATTTACGAGTTCATCAACCGTACATACGTTTATGCATGTCTTAGGAGAAGAATTGAAAAAGTGGCAGGCGAACAGGACGTCATGTATCAGCATCGGACCTTTAACAAGGGACGCCCTGCTGTCGTATGGCATCACATCACATACGCCTGACACATTTACAATAGACGGCATGCTTGAGTTAATGTGCAGCATGTCAAGAGAGGAAGAGAGAATATGAGTCAATTATTTAACAGACACCGCCGCCTGCGGTCCTCAAAAACAATGAGAGAGATGGTAAAGGAAACACGTTTGCATCCATCAGATTTTATTTATCCGATTTTTGTCGTTGAAGGGCTGGAAGGCAAAAAAGCTGTTCCGTCAATGCCTGATGTTTACCATGTATCATTAGATCTATTGAAGGATGAAGTGGCAGAGCTGGTCAAACTGGGCATTCAATCTGTCATCGTGTTCGGCATCCCGGAAGAAAAAGATGATTGCGGAACGCAAGCGTACCATGATCACGGCATCGTTCAAAAAGCCATCACAGAAATTAAAAAACACTTCCCTGAGATGGTTGTTGTCGCTGATACATGCTTATGCGAATATACAGACCACGGCCATTGCGGACTTGTCAAAGACGGAGTCATCCTCAATGATGAATCGCTGGAGCTTTTGGCGCAGACAGCTGTCAGCCAAGCGAGAGCTGGTGCGGATATCATTGCGCCATCAAACATGATGGACGGATTTGTTACAGTGATCAGAGAAGCGCTTGATAAAGAAGGATTCGTCAATATTCCAATCATGTCTTACGCTGTAAAATATTCAAGTGAGTTTTACGGTCCGTTCCGTGATGCAGCAAACAGCACGCCGCAATTCGGGGACCGCAAAACATATCAGATGGACCCTGCCAACCGTATGGAAGCACTCCGCGAAGCACAATCAGATGTTGAGGAAGGCGCGGACTTTTTAATTGTCAAACCTTCACTTTCATATATGGATATCATGCGTGACGTGAAAAATGAGTTTACTTTGCCGCTCGTCGCTTATAATGTAAGCGGAGAGTATTCTATGGTGAAGGCTGCAGCGCAGAACGGCTGGATCAAAGAAAAAGAAATTGTGCTAGAAATTTTGACAAGCATGAAGCGCGCAGGTGCCGATCTAATTATTACGTACCATGCGAAAGACGCAGCGAAATGGCTTGCGGAGTAATTTTATTCAGTTGACAGGAGTTGAGGCAGATGAGAAGCTATGAAAAATCAAAAGCGGCTTTTAAAGAAGCGCAAAAACTCATGCCGGGCGGTGTGAACAGTCCCGTTCGCGCATTTAAATCGGTAGACATGGACCCGATTTTTATGGAGCGCGGAAAAGGCTCAAAAATCTTTGATATTGACGGTAATGAATATATTGACTACGTCTTGTCATGGGGACCTTTAATTTTAGGGCATACAAATGACCGCGTCGTAGAGAGCCTCAAAAAAGTGGCTGAATACGGGACAAGCTTCGGGGCTCCGACTGAGGTGGAAAATGAACTGGCACAACTCGTCATTGATCGTGTGCCATCTGTAGAAATTGTACGAATGGTCAGCTCCGGAACAGAGGCCACAATGAGTGCCCTTCGTTTGGCAAGAGGTTATACAGGCCGCAACAAGATTTTAAAATTTGAGGGCTGCTACCACGGGCACGGCGATTCTCTCTTGATTAAAGCAGGTTCAGGAGTGGCCACTCTTGGTCTGCCTGACAGCCCTGGTGTGCCTGAAGGCATTGCGAAAAACACCATCACCGTTCCTTACAATGATTTAGAAAGTATAAAGCTTGCTTTCCAGCAATTCGGTGAAGACATTGCGGGTGTTATCGTAGAGCCGGTTGCCGGAAATATGGGAGTTGTTCCGCCGCAAGAAGGCTTCCTGCAAGGTCTGCGTGATATCACTGAGCAATACGGTTCCCTGCTGATTTTTGATGAAGTGATGACGGGCTTCCGGGTCGATTATAACTGTGCTCAAGGCTATTTCGGCGTAACGCCTGATCTGACTTGTTTAGGAAAAGTGATCGGGGGCGGACTTCCTGTCGGCGCTTATGGAGGCAAGGCTGACATCATGGAGCAGATCGCTCCGAGCGGTCCGATTTATCAGGCCGGTACATTGTCAGGCAACCCGCTTGCGATGACGGCTGGCTTAGAAACATTAAAACAGCTGACACCTGATTCCTACAAGAATTTCATCAAAAAAGGTGACAGGCTGGAAGAAGGCATTTCAAAAGCGGCTGAGGCTCATGGCATTCCGCATACCTTTAACCGCGCAGGTTCGATGATCGGTTTCTTCTTTACAAACGAACCTGTCATCAATTATGAAACAGCTAAATCATCTGATTTAAAGCTGTTTGCTAAATATTATAAAGGGATGGCAAATGAAGGTGTATTCCTTCCGCCATCACAATTCGAAGGCCTTTTCCTTTCAACGGCCCATACTGATGAAGATATTGAAAAAACAATCCAGGCAGCTGAGAAAGTATTCGCTGAGATCAGCCGCGGATAAGAGTGAAAAACCGGTATCAAGGACATCCTTGTACCGGTTTTTTCTGTGCTCTCCCACTCATATTTTCCCCAGTTCATACATACACCTTTAGTGACATCTAATTTTAAGGATTAGATGAAAGGAGGATATGAACTTGCCGCAAAATCATCGATTGCAATTTTCTGTAGAAGAATCGATCTGTTTCCAAAAAGGACAGGAAGTTTCTGAACTGCTTTCTATTTCATTAGATCCTGATATTAGGGTTCAAGAAGTAAATGATTATGTATCAATCAGAGGATCGCTTGAACTTACAGGTGAGTACAACATAGATCAAAACAAACATACTGAAGAGTTTTATACAGATAAGCGGTTTGTTGAAGAAGTCAGAAAGAGAGAGGATGGAAGTGCGGAACTGACTCACTGTTTTCCTGTGGATATTACCATTCCGAAAAATAAAGTGAGCCATTTACAGGATGTCTTCGTCTTTATTGACGCATTTGACTATCAATTAACGGATTCGCGCATTTTAACGATTCAGGCTGATTTAGCGATCGAAGGGCTTTTGGATGATACGGCAGATAAAGAGCCGGAGATTCCTCTATATGAAGCTCCTGCGGCATTTAGAGAGGAAGAGCTTTCTGAGCCGCCGATACACAGTGCATTAGAAACGGATGCAGATCCGGCAGAGGAAGCAATTATGCAGGATGAACCGCCAGAACTTTTTGTCTCGAAAACCGGGCTTCGTGAAGAGCTGGAAACAGAAAAAGCAGAATCTGCGCCTCCGGAATCAGTTGCTTCAGAACCAGAGGCGCGAGAAGGTGTGAAAGAAGAAGCCGAGCCAGCAGAGCTTGTAGTGCCGGAAGCGGAGTCTCGTGAAGAATCGGAAACAGAAGAAGCTGAGCCAGAACCTAATGCATCAGAAATAGAAATTCAAGAGATCGTTAAAGCAGAAAAAGAAACGCCAGAGCCAGCAGCTGCATTAGCAGATGTTCGGATAGACGCGGACTCTCCAGCAGAGGCAGAGCTTCGTGAAGGTTCTGGAGCAGAAGAATCGCCTGCTTTGGAAGCTGAGCTACAAGAAGAGACTGCAATTGAAGAGGAAAAAGCAGAAACACCAGTGTCCTCTATTCTTGAATATGCGTTGCGTCAAGAGGCTCAAAATGAAGAAGCAGATCAATCGGAACAGGCTGAGTCCGCACTTCGTCAAGAAGCAGATCAACCGGAGCAGGCTGAGCCCGTACTTCGTCAAGAAGCAGATCAATCGGAACAGGCTGAGCCCGCACTTCGTCAAGAAGCAGATCAATCGGAACAGGCTGAGCCCGCACTTCGTCAAGAAAAGAAAGAAGCAAATCAACCGGAACAGGCTGAGCCCGCACTTCGTCAAGAAAAGAAAGAAGCAAATCAACCGGAACAGGCTGAGCCCGCACTTCATCAAGAAAAGAAAGAAGCAGATCAACCGGAACAGGCTGAGCCCGCACTTCATCAAGAAAAGAAAGAAGCAGATCAATCGAAACAGGCTGAGCCAGTACTTCGTCAAGAAAAGAAAGAAGCAGATCAACCGGAACAGGCTGAGCCCGCACTTCGTCAAGAAAAGAAAGAAGCAGATCAACCGGAACAGGCTGGGCCCGCACTTCGTCAAGAAGCGGATGAAGCTTCGGAGACTGTGACTGAGGCGGTTCTCTCTATAGAGGAAAGTAGAGAGAGGAAACCAGCATCAGCTGCATATGCAGAGAATGCCGAAGCCGATTCACATCATCCTACTAATCAAAAAGCAAGCTCGAAGGAGGCATCTCAAGAAGAAGAGCTTGCACCGGCATACCGCACCTTCCTGCCCGAACAAGAAGATGGGGATTCTTTTTATTCAGCGCCTAAACTATTGGAGGAGGAAGAACAAGAGGAAGAAAGCTTTGAAATTGAAGTGAGAAAAATACCTCCGGCTGAAGAGCCTGAGGAAGAAACACCTTTTCAATCCTTCCAGCTGCCTGAAACATCTGAGACTGAAAGGAAGGAAGCGGATGCTGTTCCTAGGGTTACTCCTGCTGCTGAAACGAAGGAATCTCAAACAAAAGAAAGTAATAATTCTCTTTATTTAACAAAACTCTTTACGAGAGAAGAGGATGAGTTTTCGAGAATGAAAATATGCATTGTTCAGCAGGAAGACACGATCGAACGTTTATGCGAACGGTATGAAATCACCTCCCAGCAGCTGATCAGGATGAATTCCTTAGCCTTGGATGATGAATTGAAAGCAGGCCAGATCCTTTATATTCCTCAATATAACAACAGCCATGCGTAAGCCGTAAGCGATCGGAAAATGTGGTGAATGGAATGGAAGAAACCCAATCGGTTCTTCAGGAATACGGACTGACTGCTCAATTTATTGAGCCTGTCAGTCCTCTTGTATGGAAAGTGTATACAGACTACGGCGTATTCGCCCTGAAAAAATTGAAATCGGTTCGCAGCAAACAGTTTACAGATCATATGGTGGCGATTGAGGAAAAAGGTTTTCGTTCATTTGTTCCCGTTTACAGAACAAATAGCGGTGAGTTTTTCTCAGCGGGCGTACAATCAGGAGATTCCTATTATTTAATGCCTTGGCTCCAATTTGACCAAGAGGAAGAACGGGATCAGAAACATGCTTATTTATTTAGAGAAGCAGCCCGTCTTCACGAGAGAACTGCACAGGAAATGAAGGTCAGCCGTAATGATATTGAACGTTATTACGGACAAACGAAAAAAAAGTGGGAAAATGATAAAATTTTCTATGAACAGTTTGTGGACAGAGCGGAGAAGGAATGGTACCTTTCCCCTTTTGAACTCCAAGCCGTAACCTATTTTTCAGAAACCATTTCCGCGGTGAACTTTGCACTGGAGCGGTTGGAGGACTGGTATGAGTCGGCAAAAGAAAAGGGCATCTCAAGGGTTGTGATGAACCACGGCAGCCTATCTATACACCATTTTCTGTATAATGACGCCGGGACCGGGTATTTCACAAACTTCGAAAGAGCGTCTGCCGGCCCGCCGCAAAACGACTTGCTCGGCTTTTATACAAAAATGTTCAGAGGCTTTCCAAAAGCTTGTCCGGAATGTGTTGAATGGTTTTATGCATACACGAAATCATTCCCTTTGCGTGAAGCCGAAGTCAGTCTTTTTCTCAGCTATATGGCATATCCGGCAGCCATGTACAAGGTGCTGAACCGTTATCAAACCGGGAAAAGACAGCATGAAAAAGATGAATGTGCGCATTTATTAAAGGCTTACTGGCAAATGAAAAATATAGAGCCGTTTGTGATGAAAATTCATCAGATTGAACAAGAGAAAAAATTTCAGGCTGAAAACGAGTCCACGTCTTAATGGCGCGGACTTGTTTGTTTATATCCATTCTAAATGAAGAGCGCAAGCTAAAAAGATTAGGATTGCGAGCAGCAAAACATCAAAGGTTGTCGGAAAGAAAATAGTTCTGATCCCTTGAAAAATTGTAATGGGGATAATCACTTGCGCGGATACAAGCCGAATTTGCCTGACCCACGGCGGCAGTGAATAAGAGCTGAATCGTTTCTTCACGGTGCATCCTCCTCTACGCATTTACAAGCATCATATGTAAACTTGGGCAATAGGTGCCTGCCCATTTGTATAGAAAGCGGTGTTTTTGGAAAAGATGATTGACGAATCAAAAACACTTTTACTATAATAAAGAACATAAATAATGTATATAATGAGCTGATAAATACACCTGCTTAGAACGGGAAGAGTACAAAAAAGGCGCATGCAGAGAGAGAAGCCGTTTGCTGAAAGGCTTCTTATGTTGTCTGATTGGAAGGTCGCCCGGGAGCATAATTTCTTGAAAGAAGAGTAGAGAAATTCGGGAAACACCCGTTATCCGTTATAAGTGCATGAACTGATAGAGTTCATGAAAAAAGGTGGTACCGCGAAAGAGCTTTTCGTCCTTTTATAGGGATGAAAAGCTCTTTTTTCGTTCTCAGCCATTTTTAAACATGCTGGAGGGTTATCATGGAAACAAATGAACAAACAATGCCGACGAAATACGATCCGGCAGCGGTTGAAAAAGACAGATATGATTTTTGGCTAAAAGGCAAATTTTTTGAAGCGGGCAGTGACCAGACAAAAGAGCCATATGCTGTTGTCATTCCGCCGCCAAACGTAACAGGAAGACTTCACCTTGGCCACGCGTGGGACACAACGCTGCAAGACATTGTAACAAGAATGAAACGCATGCAGGGCTATGATGTGCTGTGGCTTCCGGGTATGGACCACGCCGGCATCGCGACACAGGCTAAAGTGGAAGCGAAACTTCGTGAAGAAGGCAAATCCCGCTACGATTTGGGGCGCGAGAAATTCCTCGAAGAAACATGGAAGTGGAAGGAAGAGTACGCTGACTTTATTCGCAGCCAGTGGGCCAAATTAGGGCTTGGCCTTGATTATTCCCGTGAACGCTTTACGCTGGATGAAGGCTTAAGCAAAGCAGTTCGCGAAGTTTTCGTTAAGCTTTATGAAAAAGGCCTGATCTACAGAGGCGAATATATTATTAACTGGGACCCTGCAACAAAAACAGCTCTATCCGACATTGAGGTTATTTACAAAGATGTTCAGGGCGCGTTCTATCATATGAGCTATCCGCTCACAGACGGTTCAGGCTCGATTGAAATTGCGACGACACGTCCTGAAACGATGCTCGGTGATACAGCTGTTGCCGTTCACCCTGAAGATGAGCGCTATAAGCACCTTATCGGAAAAACGGTAATCCTGCCGATTACAAATCGTGAAATTCCGATTGTCGGTGATGACTATGTAGATATGGAATTTGGTTCAGGTGCAGTGAAAATTACGCCTGCTCATGATCCGAACGACTTCGAGCTTGGAAACCGCCACAATTTAGAAAGAATTCTTGTCATGAATGAAGACGGAACGATGAATGAAAATGCCCTGCAATATCAAGGTATGGATCGTTTTGAATGCCGCAAAAAGCTCGTGAAAGATTTACAGGATGCGGGAGTTCTCTTCAAAATCGAAGATCATATGCACTCTGTCGGCCATAGTGAACGAAGCGGGGCTGTTGTGGAGCCTTATCTTTCAACACAATGGTTTGTGCGCATGCAGCCGCTTGCTGATGCAGCGATTGAGCTGCAAAAGAAAGAAGAAAAAGTTAACTTTGTGCCTGACCGTTTCGAAAAAACGTATTTACACTGGATGGAAAACATCCGCGACTGGTGTATTTCCCGTCAGCTGTGGTGGGGCCACCGCATTCCTGCTTGGTATCATAAAGAAACAGGCGAGTTATATGTTGGGCTTGAAGCGCCTGAGGACAGCGAAAATTGGGAACAGGATACAGATGTACTGGATACATGGTTCAGTTCTGCGCTCTGGCCTTTCTCCACTATGGGCTGGCCTGATGTAACGGCTGAAGACTTTAAACGCTACTATCCGACAGATGTTCTCGTTACAGGGTACGACATCATTTTCTTCTGGGTGTCTCGCATGATTTTCCAAGCGATTGAATTTACAGAAGAGCGCCCGTTCAAAGATGTTTTAATTCATGGCTTAATCCGTGACGAGCAAGGCCGGAAAATGAGTAAATCTCTTGGCAACGGTGTCGATCCGATGGATGTCATTGACAAGTACGGAGCCGATTCTTTACGTTATTTCCTTGCGACTGGAAGCTCTCCTGGCCAGGATCTGCGCTTCAGCTATGAAAAAGTGGAATCGACTTGGAATTTTGCCAATAAAATTTGGAATGCCTCCCGTTTTGCATTAATGAACATGGATGGCATGACGTACGATGAGCTTGATCTGTCAGGCGAAAAATCAGTAGCTGACAAGTGGATTTTAACGCGATTAAATGAAACGATCGAGCATGTGACCCAGCTTGCTGATCGATATGAATTTGGTGAAGTCGGGCGCCATTTATATAACTTTATTTGGGACGATTTCTGTGATTGGTATATTGAAATGGCGAAGCTTCCGCTTTACGGAGAGGACGAAGCGGCTAAGAAAACAACCCGTTCTATCCTTGCTTACGTACTGGATCAAACGATGCGCCTCCTCCATCCGTTTATGCCATTCTTAACGGAAGAAATTTGGCAGCACCTTCCTCACCAAGGGGAATCGATTACAGTAAGTCAATGGCCTGTTGTAGTGCCGGAACATACTGATACTGAAGCGGCAGCTGACATGAAGCTTCTTGTTGAGCTGATCCGTTCTGTACGTAATATCCGCAGTGAAGTCAATACGCCAATGAGCAAGCAGGTTGAACTGTATATTAAAACAAGCACAGACGAAATAGCAGCCCGCCTCGAGGCGAACCGTTCATACGTTGAACGCTTTACGAATCCGAGCGTACTTAAAATCGGCACTGATATCGAAGCTGTTGATAAAGCGATGACGGCTGTTGTCTCAGGAGCAGAGGTTATTCTTCCGCTAGAAGGCTTAATTAATATTGATGAAGAAATTGCCCGTCTGCAAAAAGAATTCGATAAGTTGACGAAAGAAGTCGAGCGTGTCCAAAAGAAACTTGGTAATGAAGGATTTATGAAAAAAGCGCCTGCGCACGTAATTGATGAAGAACGTGAAAAAGAAAAAGATTATGTGGCAAAGCGTGACGCTGTTCAAAAACGAATGGCTGAGCTGAAGGGCTAATGAAAAGCCGGGGCGGTTTCTATAGAAACCGCCTTGACTTATAAAAGAGGGGATTATCATTGTTTACTGCATATGAAGAAGCGCGCAGCTGGATTCACGGGCGGCTGAAATTCGGAGTGAAGCCCGGACTCGGCCGAATGAAGCAGCTGATGGCGCGGTTAGGCCATCCTGAAAAAAAAATCCGCGCGTTCCACGTAGCAGGAACAAACGGCAAAGGATCAACCGTCGCTTTTATCCGTTCTATGCTGCAAGAAGCCGGATATTCGGTTGGAACGTTTACGTCACCTTATATCATTACGTTTAATGAACGGATCAGCGTAAACGGGACACCGATTTCAGATGAGGAATGGACAACACTCGTTAATCAGATTAAACCGCACGTTGAAGCATTAGATCAAACGGACTACGGCCAGCCGACAGAATTTGAAATTATGACGGCTTGTGCATTTTTATATTTTGCTGAGTTTCATAAGGTCGACTTTGTTATTTTTGAAACAGGTTTGGGCGGTAGATTCGACTCTACCAATGTGGTTGAACCGCTTTTAACTATGATCACAAGCATTGGACACGACCATATGAACGTTTTGGGAAACACCATTGAAGAAATTGCTGGGGAAAAGGCCGGAATTATTAAAGAAGGTATTCCTATCGTTACAGCTGTTATTCAGCCGGAAGCCCTACAGGTCATTCGTCATGAAGCTGAACGACATGCTGCGCCGTTCCAGTCATTACATGATACATGTGTTATTTTCAATGAAGAGGCTCTGCCTGCCGGAGAACAGTTTTCATTCAAAACGGGCGAGAAGTGTTATGAAGATGTTCGAACATCTCTGATCGGCACCCATCAAAGACAAAATGCGGCTTTGTCCATTTTGGCTGCGGAGTGGCTCAATAGGGAGGATATTGCCCATATCAGTGATGAAGCGCTAAGAAGCGGGCTGGTAAAGGCTGCTTGGCCGGGACGGTTAGAGCTTGTTCAAGAACATCCGCCCGTATACTTAGACGGTGCGCATAACGAAGAAGGCGTTGAAAAGCTGGTGGAAACGATGAAGCAGCGTTTCCCTGACTCCCGCATTTCTGTGGTATTTAGCGCGTTAAAGGACAAACCGTATCACAATATGATTAAGAGATTGGAAACCATAGCGCATGCGATCCATTTTGCTTCTTTTGATTTCCCGCGTGCTTCTCTTGCAAAAGATCTCTATGATGCAAGTGAAATCAGCAATAAAAGCTGGAATGAGGACCCGGACAATGTGATTGAATTCATAGAAAGCAAAAAGGGCTCAAATGAAATTGTGCTCATTACCGGATCACTTTATTTTATTTCTGAAATCCGCAAAAGATTGCAATAAAGGCATCCACCCGGCAGTATCGAAAATGAGATTCTGCCGGGGTTTTTTATGTGTAAAATTGAATATTCCCGATTAGAGTTCAGGCCGCTCACTCTGCTACAATCCATACCAGAATCTACAGTGAGTAAAGGTGTGTTGTCTATGCTTCCCATTCTCTTTATCCTCGGGTTTATCCTTGGTTCATTTTATTATACGGCCGGGTGCCGTATCCCCTTACATATATCCTTTATCACGCCCCGTTCGGCATGCTCGTTTTGCCGGCGGACTTTAACCCCGGCAGAATTAATCCCCATCCTGTCATTCCTTTTCCAAAAAGGCAAATGTAAAAGCTGCGGGCACAGAATTTCTTTTATGTATCCTGTGGCAGAGCTTGTGACAGCGTGTTTATTTGCGGCAGCAGGAATACGCTTTGGCCCGTCTCCGGAACTGTTTCCCGCTCTCGTGTTTATCTCTCTTCTCATCATCGTTGCAGTGACAGATATTCATTTTATGCTGATACCAAATCGGATATTAATTTTCTTTGTTCCCGTTCTAGCCGCTGCAAGATTGATTTCTCCGCTTGATTCCTGGTATGCCGGCCTGTTAGGTGCGGCCGCCGGATTTCTATTCCTGGCCTTAATTGCCGCAATCACCCATGGGGGAATAGGGGGAGGAGATATTAAATTATTTGCGGTGATTGGCTTTGTACTTGGTGTGAAAATGCTGGCAGCTGCCTTTTTCTTTTCTGTTTTGATAGGTGCATTGTATGGAGCGGCAGCTGTCCTGACTGGAAGACACGCCAAAAGACAGCCGCTTCCCTTTGCCCCCGCAATTGCTGCAGGGAGCATTTTAGCTTATTTATACGGTGACTCTATCATATCTTTTTATATCAAAATGGCATTGGGCTGACTGCTGAAAAATTTGACGAACGTTTTTTGGACAAGACGACAAAAGTCTTGTTCTTTTTTTTTTCGCCTGTGCTAAAGTGTGTAGCATGAAAAGCCGACAAGAACGGTCAAGCAAATGAAGGGAGGAAGCGGAATTGAAAAAAAGAAAGAATAAAAAAAACAGTAAAGCCGCAGAAAAAGCCCTCAAGGTGACGATTAATGGAAAAGAAGAGACGGTTTACGAACAGGAGACGCCTGAGACTGAGACGGAAAAAAGCATGACATTTTCAAATTGGGAGGAAAAGAGAAAGGCAGAGCAAGAGGTTGCGGCATCCCATGAACATCCTGATGAAGATGAATTTAACTGGGATTCCGAGGAGGACAAGGTGTTTAAAGAGGATCCAAAAGTCGTTCCGTCCTATCAAAAGAAAAAAACAAAGCTGTATTCAAAAGGAAAGGCCGGGGCGGCCAAGCCGGTAAAAAAAGTGGCGGCGACGATTGCCTTTGCGGCCGTCATAGGCACTGGATTAGGGTTATTCGCGTTAAACATCTCGGGCAATAAAGAAGCGTCGGCACCGGCTTCTCTAGATGATTCTCTAGGAAGCCAAACAGCAAAAGCCGGAGATACATCTGCTGAAAAACAAAGCTCAGGCGCAGAAAAACAAGCGGCACAAACTGAAGGTACATATAAAACGTACGCTGTACAAGCCGGAAAATTCTCAAATGAAAAGGGTGCCGAAACGTTAACTGAACAACTGACCGCAAAAGGCTACTCCGCCGTGTCACTGTCAAAGGATGACGGGTATACGTACGTCATCGCAGGCTTAGCCGGTGATAAGGACGTGTCACAGCAGTTAGGACAGCTTTTGATCGACAGCGATTTTGAAGCTTGGGGAGGCAAGGAGCTTTCCTTATCAATAGAGTCAGATATGACAGATTCGTTCAAGGAAACAGCGGAGCTTGCAGCAAAGGCGATTCTTGGTGAAGACATTACAAAAGCGAGTGTAGAGAAAATAGAAAAGTCGCTTGGTAAAACAGAAGCGTCTGAAGGAGGAGAGAAAAAAGCGATTTTGCAGGCATTAAAAGAATTAGAGGACCCAAGTGCTGAAGCCGGGTGGAAGGCTCAGCAGGAGCTGTTAGCCGTCATTAAATAAGAGAAAATGCCTGAGCCTTCGTCCTTTAGTGACAGGCTTTTTTTATTTTGTCATGAAAAAGTTATTTTTCTGAAATTGTGACAAGCCTCGTGATTTGGTAGGATAAACGAGTATCTTTTTTTCTTAAGCAAACCCTGAAAGGATGACAAACATGACAAAGCCGCTAATACTTGCATCACAATCTCCGCGCAGGAAAGAACTCCTCGATCTTCTCCAGCTGCCCTACTCCATTATTGTCAGTGAAGTAGAGGAAAAATTAAATCGAAACTTTTCACCTGAAGAAAACGTCCAATGGTTGGCAAAACAAAAAGCTAAGGCTGTAGCTGATCTCCATCCGCATGCAATCGTTATCGGCGCTGATACAATGGTATGCCTGGACGGCGAATGTCTCGGCAAACCGCAAGATCAAGAAGAAGCCGCTTCTATGCTGCGGAGGCTTTCAGGCCGAAGTCATTCAGTGATAACTGCGGTCAGCATACAAGCCGAAAATCACAGCGAAACTTTTTATGATAAGACAGAAGTTACGTTTTGGCCCCTCAGTGAAGAAGAGATTTGGACTTATATTGAAACAAAAGAGCCGATGGATAAAGCAGGTGCATACGGCATCCAAGGAAGAGGCGCGCTTTTTGTAAAGAAAATAGACGGAGATTATTATTCAGTCATGGGCCTTCCTATATCAAAAACGATGAGAGCTCTTCGCCATTTTGATATGAAGGGATGACAGTTCTATAAACGGGAAGGGAAAGAAAAGGAGTGCTTGATCATACACGATCTGCCATTAAAACTCAGAGATTTCCCAACGAAAGAAAAGCCAAGAGAACGGCTTCTGAAAGTCGGAGCCGAGAACTTAGCGAATCATGAACTTTTGGCTATATTATTGCGGACAGGCACTAAACACGAATCTGTTATGGACCTGTCAAACCGGCTGCTGCGCTCTTTTGACGGGCTGCGTCTGCTGAAAGAAGCGTCAGTTGAAGAGCTGTCAAGCATTCCGGGAATCGGTATGGTAAAAGCGGTCCAAATACTGGCGGCAGTTGAGCTTGGAAGCCGGATTCATAAATTAGCCAACGAAGAACATTTCGTCATTCGCTCCCCGGAAGACGGCGCAAATCTTGTCATGGAGGATATGCGCTTTTTAACCCAGGAGCATTTTGTCTGCTTATACTTTACATAAACACTAATAAAATTGGATGTCTAAAATCTTGATTTTACGGTCTTTCTTCTCAAATTCAATCTGCTTTATTAATTCTTGGACTATTTGTCTTTTCTCTTCGCTGGTTAAGACAGACCAACTTTTGTTAAACATAGTTACAATTTCTTTAGCACGCTTTATATCAATGGGGTTTTTAGGTTTATGAAAAGTTTGCTCTTGTTCTAAGGCAGTTTGCGCTTTTTGCAAAGCATCTTTTGTTTCTGCCATTAGTTGCTCAAATTCTTGATCAGTCATTAAATCCATAGACCAAGCTTTTTGATATTTTTTCCTTTGTTTTTCAATACTGAGTATTTTTTGATGGAGCTTATCAAAGTCCTGTTGTTTCTCTTCCGGTATTTTCGGTTCGAGTCTTGGTTTTACATTCTGCATATACTCAATTAAAGCTCTTTCGAATTTTTTCTCGCTGCCTCCAATGGTAGGGCGTTTATTCAAAAGACAGGCTTGACATCTATAGTGGTTACTTTCTACATGCTTATTATCTCTTTTTCGAAAATACTTAGATCGCTCACTTGTAAGCCGGTTTCCGCAATTTGGGCATATTATTTTTGTTTGGAATATAAAAATTGAGTAGGTTTCTCTTTTTTTAAAATTTTGCCGATCATGCAATATTTTTTGTAGCTGTTTAAATTCCTCCTTAGAGATATAGCCTTCAAAAGCATCTTCAATTAGCTCATCACCCCACCGAAAAGCGCCGTAAAGTACGGGGTTTTTCAACATTACGAGTATAGAGGCTATATGCCATTTATAACCCCTTCTCGGCATAGCATCTGATTCGTCGAGATAGTCTGCCAATTCTCTGAGTGAATAGCCTTTTTTGATCTTATCTACCATATCTAAAAGAATTTCGCCCTCTTGAGGATTCTTTACCAGGTACTCACCTTCTTTTGTGAAACCAAAGGGGGCAGGGGCGCTATATTGTCCCTGTCGAGCCTTTTCAACTTGACCCATTTTTACCCGTTCCCCTAAATTCTCTCTTTCCCATTGAGCCATAGCGGCAACTAACGTGATAAAAAGCCTGCCAGTTGCTGATCCCGTATCATAGACCTCAGTGGCGGATCTGAAAACGGCATTGTACTTGTCAAAGTAGTCTAAAAGAGAATAGAGATCACGAACAGACCGGGTCAGTCTGTCGAGCCTATATACTAGCACTGTGTTAATGATGCCTTGTTCTATGTGTCTGAGCATTAATTCAAGTGATGGCCTATGTATATCTTTAGCTGATTTTCCTTCGTCTATATAAAATTTGTAGTTTGCCCATCCTTGGGAAACGCAATAGGCTTTCAGTTTCTCCTTTTGAGCAGCGATTGAATAGCCTTCTTTTGCTTGTTCTTCTGTCGAAACCCTAACGTATATTCCAACATTCTTAAGGCTGTTCGCTTCCATTAGTTCCAATTGAAACATCCTCCTAGAAACGTATGTTCTATTTTGAGGTTAAAAATTTTTAACCCCCGATAAATCTTTTAAATGTGCTAACTCTGCAGGTACCCCATTCATCACAGCAACGTCTTTTAGGGTAAAGTTTGTAGTTTTATACTGGCTTATAACCCAGTCGGGAAGAAGAAGTTCAACGGCAAAAGTATTTGCCTCAACTTCGACCTTATCAACTGAGAAAAGAGTATGTTCTTTCATGAAAGGGGTATTAGCACGAGGGTGCAATTGTGCGTGCCCCAGTTCATGAGAACAGACAAATGTTTTTTCACCTTGGCTTAAGTTAGAATTGATAACGATATATTTGTTTCTTTTGTCGTATTTATAAAACCCCATTATTTCATGGTGTAAGTCCCATTGAAAAACATTGATATTTAAATATGATGCAAGTTCATAAGGATTACTGGTTTTATACTTTTTAATTAGTTTTTGCACAGCTGCTTTTATCAAAGTATAAGGCCCCCTAGTCTTGATCGTCTTTTCTGTATTTCTTTGGAGTGTATTTCTTATTGATTCTTTCCGTTTGACGGACGATGTGTTCCATTGCTTCCATGAGGGACTCAATGGCTTCAGGGCTCATAGGCTCGCCAGAGAAGCTTAGTCCATCCGAGTTCTCTAAGTCCCTTCTTATTTCCTCCATACGCTTTGCAATGTCTTTTTCTTCTTTAGCGTTATATTCTGCAGGCTCTTCTTTTATAAGGTTTTCTTCACCAACAATTGCAGAGACCTGCACACCGAGTGCGCTTGCTACAGATTCCAAGGTGGAAAGGCTTGGGTTATATCTATCTCTTTCAATATCTGCAAGGTATGAACGAGAAAGATTAGCTTTGTCAGCCAGTTGTACTTGAGTTAACTTCCGTTCCTTCCTAATAGCTTTAATTCTTTGCCCTACAGTCATTATCGGTTATCTCCTTTACAACACAGTGGACCTCACTGCATTAAACGAGCTTACACGAGGTTACACGAGTCGTTTGATATGTCCCAATTATAGTGCCCAAATGTCGGAAATACAATACCAAAAATGACGGAAATACAAGTATTTTTTAGTGAAATGACGGAAATACAAGCTAAATACTCTCTAAATCTTCAAAATGCTTGATTTTCGTCATATTTCGACTTTTACAAAATGTCGTGAATACCGTACAATTTAGCCATACCTTAACGGGAGGTGATAAACATGCTGGATGGGAAAAAGCTTGGGGCTTTAATTAAAAACAAACGGAAAGAAAAGCACTTGAAACAGACAGAAATGGCAAAGGCGCTAGGCCTGTCTAGGACTTATCTTTCTGACATTGAAAACGGAAGATATCTGCCAAGTACAAAGACACTTTCCAGAATAGCGATTTTTATAAATCTGGATTTAAACGTGTTAAAAATGACGGAAATACAAGTAGTTGAGGAGGGTGGATATGATAGAGCTGCCAGCACATGTAGAAGCCAGGCTTTATGAAATTTTCATGAAGTTATCGGTTCCAAGAATTCTCGAAAAAGAGGCATTGGAGAAAGGAGACAAATCAAATGACGAAAGAAAAGGCAATTGAACTTGCAGCCTTCTTCGCTGAATTTGAGCAGAAGATGATCAAAAAGAACCGATTTAAAATTGCTCATTTCTCTAACAAACAAATGGTCAAATGTTGTCATGTCTATTTAGAAATGAAGGGAGTAAAAGCATGAATCTAAATCAATTTCTTAAATCAGATAAGGAAAAAGCTAAACGTAAATTGGCATCCGCACAGTTTCTGCTGAACGAATTGCTTCCAGATGAAATAGAGGATAACAATTTCGATGAATGTATTGATCTCTGTTTGTCAGCTGCTGAAATGTTCAAGGAAATCAAACGGATGCATCATCCTGAACAAGTCGTTCAGCTACATGAAGTTGCAACTCAATTTCTTAGTAAAGGTCTTGATGTCTCAATTGTAAAGAGGCCTGTATATGAATCTTGAGCATCCGATCATAACGGAAATTAATCGTTACGGTTATCCAAAAGAGTATCTCCAGTATGACCGAGATCGGGAAGAGGATGCCGATGAAGAAGTAAATAAAAAAAGCCCACACGGCAATGTGGACTAAAAACAAACAAGCAACTTCATTTTAAATGGAACTCTCAACAAAATCAAATAGAGGAAGGTGTCTCATATGAATCCATTGCAGGATTTTGAATTAAATGAAATTAACAACGGCGAACTGCCGGGGAACCGTCCACAGTTTGAAATCACTGATATGAACAGCCTGAACTGGGCTTTCCGGAAAATAGCTGCACTTAAGTCGCAGGAAAAGGAAATCAAAGCGCTGGCAGCCACAGAAAAACAACGTATCGAAGAATGGGAAAGGCAAGAGCTTAAGCCTTTAGCAGACAGTCTTTCATTCTTTGAAAACCTGGTGAGTGTCTATCATACAAAGCAGCTGCAGGAAGACCCGAAGGCAAAAACACTTTCCACACCTTATGGGAAATCTAAAAGCCGGACAACAAAAGCAGCACCTAAAGAAGTGGACAAGGAAAAACTTCTGCAGCATGTGAAGGATGCCGGTATGGAAGAGTTTATAAAAGAGTCTGTGGCATGGGGTGATCTTAAAAAGACACTCACTGTCACCGAGCTTGAAGGTAAACCAATAGTAATAGATTCAAATGGACAAGCTGTCCCGGGCGTAGAAGTGCAGCCGGAAACAGTCAGCTTCAAAGTGGAGGTGTAAGGGATGTTTCAAGTAACAGACGCGCAGCGTGAAAAGGAAAAAGCAATTGTGGGTTTTATCGGTCCGAGTGGTTCCGGTAAGACGGCCGGCGCCCTTCTGGTAGCTTACGGAATGATGCGTGAGGCATATCCAGAAGCAAACGACGAGGAAATCTGGTCAAAGATCGGCGTTGTCGATACTGAGCACCGACGCGCAAAACTGTACGCTAATTTACAGTTTGATGAAATTCGCATCGGTAGCTTTAAGCATATTGATTTTACACCGCCGTATACGACAGAACGATATCAAATGGCAGTCGAAGCAATTAAGAACGCCGGTGCCGAAGTTGTCGTAATTGATTCACTCTCACACAACTGGCAGGGTGAAGGCGGAATAGTTGAAACACATGGCAGCATGTCCGGCAACTCGTTTCAAAACTGGGGCAAACTTGCGCCGGAAACAACCAAACTCATTAAGACATTAACACAAAATGACGTTCACATCTTGGCGACATTGAGAACAAAAACAGAGTATGTCGTCGAGCCCGATGATAAAGGCAAAATGGCTCCACGTAAGGTTGGGACAAAGCCCGTCCAAAAAGATGAAATGGAATACGAGTTTATGCTCAATTTTACAATTGGTATTGATCATATGGCTGAGACGTCAAAAGACAATACGCGGATGTTTGAAGGCTCTTCAATCAAGCTAAACCCGGAAGTCGGCCGCAAACTTTATCAGTGGCTTGAGCTTGGCATTGACGTAAAGGCGGAGGAAGAATCGGAGCGCGTCGGCTTAATTTCTCAGATCAAAACGATGATTACTGAGAATGAAAAGGCTGCGCAAATGATTGAGGAGTTCCAGATCAAAGCCAACCAGAAGCTGGACCAGTGGAATATCAAACTTGCTAAGGCTGCTATCGAAAGATTAAACAGCGTACTGGGAGGTGAGCCAGGTGAAAAATGATTCAAAGCTCGAAGAGATTCGGGGGCATGCGACTATATCTGATGTGCCCTGGTTAATTTCAGAGATTGATAGATTGAATAGTGGCATAGACAGTGTAATTTATGATTTGCGAAATGAAGACATCACCGATCCGCATGTAGTGGATTCAATTACTCAAAATCTTGTAGCTGTACTAAACGGCAAATAAAATTAACGAAAAATTGGAGGAATTATACATGTTCACAGTAGACCACAGCAAAGGCGAAGCTTTTGAACCAATTAAACCAGGAGAATATGAGGCAACGGTTATTAATTTTGAGGAAAAAACAGCAGCTTCATCCGGAAATAAGCGACTTGTCGTAGACTATGAAATCCGTTCTGACGTTGAGCAGGCATGCCAGGGCCAGAAAATCCTATACGACAATTTCACTGTTACAGAGAATGCAATGTGGAGATTTCATCAAGCATCAAAGGCCGCGGGCTTCCCGAACGGAATGAAATTTAAGGATCATATTGAATGGGCCAACGCTTTCCTCAATAAACCGATCCGCCTAGTTGTCGGAGAAAGAGAGCATAACGGCAAAAAATATCCAGAAGTCAAAGCGTTTAAGCCGTCAGAAGCGCCGGCGCCGGATACAGGCTCAATTACAGTGAGCGATGACGATGTACCATTTTGATTACAAGAAATACATTTGAGGGAGTGTATAGCTCCCTCGTTTTTAAAGGGGAGTTAATACATGTACGATTTTAAAAATATACCGCAAGAGCTAAAAAACGCCCCTCAGTGGATTCTATGGCGTTCGGAAGAGCGTAACGGCAAAAAAACGAAAGTGCCATATCAGATTGACGGGAGCATGGCTCAATCAAGCAATAAGAGAACCTGGTCCACCTTTGCCACTATCATGAAGTTTTTCAATGAACAGGAGTATGACGGCATCGGCTTCATGTTTTCTAAAGATGATCCGTTCATCGGAATAGATATAGATCACTGTGTAGATGATGGTGTTCTGTCTCCTTTCGCTCAGGAAATCATACAGACAATTAGTAGCTATACTGAATACTCTCCGAGTGGTGAGGGTGTTCATATTATCGCAAAAGGTAAGCTCCCATTACGCGGACCGGGCACAGGAAGAAAAAATATAGATAAAGGCCTGGAAGTATACAGGCATGGCCGTTATTTCACATTCACCGGAAACAGTCTTGATGTTGGACCTGTTCAGGAACGATCAGAGGAAATCAAAACTATCTTTGATAATTACCTGACAGAGAAGGAAGAAGCAAAACCGGTCAGCACCCGATCACAATCAACAAGCGATATGAGTAATCTTTCAAATAAAGAAATTTGGGAAAGAATGTTCAACAGTAAAAACGGTAAAAGCATTCAGGACCTGTTTAACGGCCAACTGATTAATGGCGATCATTCTTCCACAGATATGGCTTTATGTAATCACTTGGCATTCTGGACGGATAAGGACGCGGCTAAAATGGATTCCATGTTTCGTGAATCAGATTTATTCCGTGAAAAGTGGGATCGGCAGCATTCAGCTGATGGTGCTACATATGGAGAAATGACCATTGCTGCAGCTATCTACTCGACAGGCCCCACAATATCTGACTTGATGGAACAGCAAGAGCAACCGTATGAAGTGTATTTCTCGCAGCCTGCAGCCTCACATGTTGCGGACACAGAGGAAATCATAGACACGGCGCCGGTCTTTCATTTAACCGAGTTAGGGAACGCTGAAAGGCTTGTATATTACCATGGCAAGAATATCAGGTACTGTAACGAGCTTGACTGGTTAATCTGGAACGGAAAGATGTGGGAGGAAGATAGTAAAAGGCAGATTGAGGCATTAACTGCCCAAACTCTCCGGGCCATATACGGGGAAGCGAAAGCCACGGAAGACGGCTACAGAAAAAAGCAGCTTAACGATTGGGCTAAAAAATGCGAACGTCGCAATATTCGAATGAACACCATCCTGGATACCCGGCCGATGGTTGCTGTAAGAAAACAAGAACTCGACTCTCATAAATATCTGTTTAATTGTGAGAATGGTGTGATCGATTTAAAGACTGGTGAATTGTTGCCGCATGATCGTGATTTTCTGTTTACTAAAATTTCATCTGTGGCTTATCAAAAGGATGCCGATTGCCCAAACTGGAAAACATTCTTAGAAAGCATATTTATAGATGAACAAGGGCAACCAAACTATGAAATTATCGATTTTATGCAGAAAGCAATTGGCTATTCATTGACCGGTGATACTACGGAACAAGTCATGTTCTTTCTGTTTGGTAATGGCCGTAACGGTAAATCAACGTTTATCAATACAGTTCAGCAGCTGCTGGGCGACTATGGCCGGCAGACGAACAGCGACACATTCATAAAAAAGAAGAATGATAGCAGCATCAACAATGACATAGCCCGCCTCGACGGGGCGCGCTTTGTATCGGCCGTTGAGAGTGAAGAAGGCCAGCAGCTGTCCGAGTCGTTGGTGAAGCAGATCACCGGGGGCGAAAAGATGTCCGCGCGTTTCTTACGCCAGGAATATTTTGAGTTTACCCCAGAATTTAAAGTGTTCTTTACGACAAACCATAAACCAATCGTAAAGGGAAGCGACGAGGGTATCTGGCGACGTATCCGGCTTGTCCCGTTCACTGTCACCATTCCAAAAGAGAAAGTGGACAAAAAGCTTCCGCAGAAACTTGCTGCAGAAATGCCTGGCATTCTCAGGTGGGCGGTGGAAGGCTGCTTGAAGTGGCAGAAGGAAGGGCTTAAAGAACCAGAAGTGATCCGAAAAGCAACGGAAGGTTACCGCGAGGATATGGATATATTAGGGCCGTATATATCAGAAAGATGTGTTGTTCATCCCTCAGCAAAAATTGAAGCAAAAGAGCTCTATAAGGATTACAAAAACTGGTGCTATGAAAATGATGAGATTGAACTCAAAAATCGTGCTTTTTATAGACAAATTGAAATTCGAGGGTTTAAGAAGGAAAACGGAGCGAAAAATAAAGTCTTCTTTTATGGTATAGGGCTAAACAAATATCAGAGCCACTTGAATTTTTCGGAAAGGGTTAACGAAGGGGTTAATGAATCAAATGCAAACAGTGACTCCAAAAAGGTTACTTCTATAAATAGAAAAAAGCTATAAATCCTTTAGTACCAAGGGGTTAAGGCTCTATCTATAGATTTTAATTATTTTTAGGGTTAATAAGGGTTAATGATTTTGTTTGTTCCCCTCACATGAAAATTAATTAATAAAAAATAAATATATATATATAGGGCTTTAATACAAAATGCATTAACCTTCGTTAACTCATTAACCCGTTTTGATAAAAAGAGGTGAGAAAATTGCACCCAAAACAAATTTGTTCCGATTTAGAGGTATTGGGCTCTCGTTTGGTTCTTGATGGAAACGATCTTTATATTGAGAAACCAGAGAAAGTCTATCCGGAACTTGAGGCGTTTGTCCAATCTTATAAAAAGCGAATTATCCGGTATTTGAAAGGTGAATACTCGGATCATGAACATAATGTGAAACAGACAATAGATAAAATCATTAATTATTTCATGGGCATTGATCAAGATATAAATAGAAAAATAGATGACTGGTTCAATCATGATTATGAATCAGTTATGAAGGTGATGAAATTGCTTGTTCTCTTTTGGGAGAACGGCTGGAGGGAGCTAAAGGAATCCGTTTCAAACTTTGAAAGTGAGGAAACGGACCGGCTTTCCATAGAAATTTATGATCGGGCCATGTCGTATTTTAAGGGGAAGAAAGCATGACAATTATTCACTATAACTATTCGGAAACGGAGTTAAAAGAAATTCTGGACAGCATGATCATTATTGTGGATACGAGAGAGCAAAAGAATCAGCATGTTCTTGATTATCTCCGTAAAAAGAAAGTGGCAATCAAATTCAAAGGAATGAAAACCGGCGATTACTCTGCCATGATTCCGAAGAATGACGAATTTGGAATTAGTCGTGATATGTATTTGAATGCAGCCATTGAACGGAAAAACGGAGTGGACGAGCTGGTGCAGTCGATTAAAGACCGTTCTCGTTTTGAAAATGAATTGATCCGGGCGTCCAGACATCCATTCACTCTTCTTGTGGAAGACCTGGAAGGGTACCAAAAGATTCTAAACGGAAAATATCGTTCAAAGTATGAACCGAAAGCGCTGCTGGGCAGCTTAAAAACATTTGAAGTTCGTTACGGCTTTTCAACTGTTTTTCTTAGCCCTAACGCTACCGGAAATTACATTTACCATCACTTTCATTATATGGCCCGGGAACTGCTGAAAGGCGGGCTTGTGTAAATATGAATAATACAATCAAAGGGAGGAAGTAACATGGCATTTGTAGGTTTTGAGGAATCGAAGGAAGTACGGCAGCTGGCTGAAAGCATAATTGACGAGCACCACCCACATTTAAAAGATGCTAAACAGCAAATAGGTTTTTATCTCCGTGAGGGTAACAGCAAATGGGCAGGAAAGGCGAAGAAATGCACGGCTTTTGAGCGCCATATGACCGATTACATGCTTTTCGTGTTTATCAATAAAGATGCATGGAAGACGATGCCGGAGGAACAACGCGCTGCCCTGGTAGATCATGAGCTTTGCCATTTTACTCGTGAAGAATGGGAAGAGCCTGACCCGAAAGACCAAAGTAAATGGGTGACTGTGTACGGCGCTGCCACTGATCCAGACAGCTGGGGAATCCGCGAGCATGACGTTGAGGAATTCTCTGAGATTATCGAGCGCCATGGTTTATGGGATACCGGTATTGAAACATTTGCCGAGGCAGTCCGTGAAGCAGAGCATCAAATGACTATTTCAGACGTACAGCGTCTATCGAGGGTGAAATAAATGGGGGTAATTAGAAACTTTATACTAGGGGATTTTGCATGCATTGAAACCGAACATGAGTTTGTATTGATTATGAAAAATAAAATATACGGTCCCTATGAGAATAGCAAGTTTAAAGCTATGTTGTATGCGTTGGAATGTGGGCTCAAAAGTAATAACAGGTGATCAGGCATGAAAAGCATCGAGTTATTTGCTGGTATCGGGGGTATTTCGCTTGCTGCTGAATGGGCAGGCATTAAAACAGTCGCATTCTGTGAACGAAATGTCTTCTGTCAGAGGGTTTTAAGAAAGAATTTCCCGGGCGTTCTCATCGTTGATAATGTTTGCGCTTTGAACAGACGGCTTTTACAGGAAAAAGGAGTGATCGAACCAGGTGAAACAATTGGCATTCTTTCAGGAGGATATCCCTGCCAGGGTGAAAGTGTTATCGGGAAAAGAAAAGGAGATCGGGACGATAGATGGCTTTGGCCTCAAATGTTCCGACTCACAAAAGAATTACGACCCGATTGGGTTGTTGGAGAGAATGTTGCTGGACACATCACAATGGGCTTGGACACAGTCCTCTCCGATTTGGAAAGTGAAAACTACCAAGCAAGGGTATTCGTACTTCCGGCTGTCAGTGTCGGTGCGCCGCATCAAAGATACAGGACATTTGTTGTTGCCCACTCCGGCCGCCAGTCAAAATCACAAACCGATCAGGCCTTTAACTCCTTCGGAAACGAACGGAACACACGGGGTGATCTTGCCAGGTGGCTTGGGCCATCAATTTCCCCATCTTACTGGCAAATACATCAATCCCCAGCTGTTGGAGTGGATGATGGGTTTCCCAATCGGGTGGACAGAAGTATAGCTTTAGGAAACGCAGTTGTCCCTCAGCAGATTTACCCGATATTCAAAGCTATTATGGATCAGGAGGCGACAGAGTGATTATCTCTATTATAACTGCTCTTTTCATGTTTAATGCAATTGCTCTCCTTCTGTGGATTTGTTTCACAGAGAGCCGTTTGCAAAAATGGGAACACGAAAAATAGAGGAAAGGAGGACGGGTGTGACAGAACAACTTTCATTCCTTCATCCTGTGGATTTGAAGGCAGTCCGAAAAATCGTGATCAAAGAACTCAAAGATTATCGAGCTTTGAAAGTACAGCTTGAGAATAAAAAGGAATCGGTTGACGCTGGCATCAGCCCGTTTCCTTCTATCAGAGACTCTTTCATATTAAATGAATTGAAGGTCAAACAGATGGAAAGGGCGTTAGAAAACAGCCTGGACGATGAAGAACGGATGATCATTGAGAAAAAATACTTAACAGCCAGCCAAACAAAAGACATTCATATCTATATGGAACTCGGCATGAAGAAGGACACCTATTATGAAATAAAACAGCGTGCCATCTTACGTATTGCCACAGCACTCGGAATTATCTGAGTGCTTTTTTATCGACAAATTCCCGATAAAACAGGGGACATTTTAGGGGACAAAAAGGGGGACTATTTATGTTTGAAATCTCGATAAACTTAACCTATCAACGAAATACGATAAATAAAACTTATCGAAATATACGGGAGAAGCGTCTTTCCCTTATCAAGACGAATTCGGATACGGAACAAAGGTGTTGAGGAATGAAGCCAAAACGAGAGGAACATTCTGAGCCTGGATAGCAGCTAGTCTGAGGCGTCCGTATCGGGAGAATAGTATTATCGTGTTTCATTGTGCGATCTTGCTATACTTGGCTTCCTCTCGGAGTATATGTAAGACATACTTTATAGCAACAAGCTCAAATGATTTGTTAAATTTTAGGAATTGATACAATCTCTGAATACATAATCTTTATTGATTTATAAAAAAATTTGGAGGTTTTGCAATGGCTGTATTAGATAAAACTTTATTTTCTTTTGAGTATCCGGAAGTCATGACTACTACATGTGTAACTGGGTGGACTTATCGTCCCTGCCCAACCTGGAATAATCCAGGTCGAATGTGTAGGGAAGATATAGTACTTCCATGTGTTAAAACAAGAAGGAGTCGTTTTAGAGTATATGCTTATTTAAGATATCCTGATACGTTCGAAGATGTGGTTAGAAGTGAAATCGAACGTTGCCACTTGATAGCAGCTGGGGTTGCTACGAATATTGTATATACAGCTGCAACAGCTTCGTCTGTTGTTGGTCCACAAGCAACTATAGCCGCAGCTGTAGGGGCCATTCCACCGGCGCTAGAAGCTTATATACAATCATTTTGGAATTGTTTAACTAGTTTAAATTTATCCGACGTTGCAAGACGACAATTTGAAGCAGATATTAAGCAAGAGACAGTACGCATAACAGACTGGGGTTAATTTATAAATTCTATCGACAAATTCTGCAAATTGTTTCTTAGATCGCCTCATTCACCGATAATAAAGGTGGGGGCGATTAAGTTGAATTTTGAATCGAAATATTTAGTAAGATGGGGAATGCCGGGATGGGTGTTTATGATATTTATAACCCTGTTGTACTTAATAAACGAACCAGGGTATATACCCCAAATTCTAAAGTATAAAGGTTTCTCGCTTGTAGGCTTTACTGCACTAGCAGCAGCACTAGGAATAATTTTAGGGCATATCATTCATCAGATTAGCTTGTTTTTGTGGTTTGTAATTCCTGAATACAGAAAAAGAAAATGGTTAGTTTACTTTGATAGAGAGTTTAAAATAGACAAGCGAATCGTTGAAGAAGAAGAACTTGGTAAGGGAATCAAAAACATATACAGTTATCGTTTAGGGCAACTACATGCAAGAAGGGGCTTGCTTACAAGTTTAATGCTGTCATTTGTGACTATAATAATCCTCTGTTGTACAGATCTAAACTTACTCAGCGTAAAAACGATAATACTTGAAAGTGGTAACGGTGCTCTAATAATGATTATGCTGATAAATTATTATTATTTTGATAGGAACCTAGAATATTTTATGGACAGAGTAAATGAGTTTGAAAATCAAAGTAATTCGAGTGATAATTCTCAACAATCTAATAATGAATAAAATGGCACCTCTATTAAGGTGCTTTTTTATATTCTCTGTAAACTGCTTCCGGTAAATCTCAGGATAGAATATTGGCGGTTAACGGCTTGAGTACGGGGGCAGTTTAGAAAGAATATGGTTCAGACTTGGAAGGAGGAGCACTATGAAACCTTTTAGCAAATGCGAACAATGTGGCGATGAACATCATATCGTTTTACTCGAGCACAAAAAAGAAAATAGCGTAGTAATTGGGTTCATTCAATGCCCATCATGCCAGCATAAAACAGTTTGCTCTGTGACTACGCCTCATATTAGATCGCTTCAAAAGAGAATAAGAACAATAAGAAACCAATATAGAAAAGCAAAAAGACTAAAAAAAGCAGAGCGCCTGCTTGCTGAATATGAAAAGGTGAATGCTCAAATAAAGATACTCATGCATCCGCTGATTGATCAAGAGAATAAAATAATAAATCAGTAACGTCTTTCTGTTTCTTAATGGAAGGCGTTTTGTTTTTAAAAGGAGGTCACACCATGCTACCTTATAACACTGCCACAAAGCACAATATAACTACAGCAATGGTACATGAGGGTTTATACCAATTGCGTGTCTCAGGTTGCCCTTGGCAGGATGCTGATATCGTAGACGCTTTAGGGTGCCTTGGTGACTATGGATTGCATAACCTATTAGCAGTTGAACGTATTGCACGTATAAGTGAGGTACATCCATACAGCAGAGTTAAAGGATTACTTCATCACTCTTATGAGAGTTTAGGGATTAATGAGAGTGATGAGAACGGAGAATTGATAGTGCCAAAGTTGTTGTGGAAAGAGAACTTTTACAATAGGAATGAGCAAGGTGAAGGGTATGCCCCGTAAGCCCCTAAGAGTATGCCCCGCCCCTGGGTGCCCCAGCCTCACCCGTGACCGGTACTGCGATGAACACAAGACACAGCAACAAGAAGAAACAAAACATTACAACAAACATTCAAGAAACAAAACAATAACAAGTTTTTATAAATCAACAGATTGGAAACGAACAAGACAACTTGGATTGATACGAGACAATTATCTCTGTCAGCATTGTTTGAAAGATCATTGCTTCACTCCAGCTGACATGGTGCATCATATTGTGGAAGTAAAGGAAGATTGGTCGAAAAGATTAGACTTGGACAACCTTGTAAGCCTGTGTAACGCCTGTCATAACAAGGTTCATGGCGGAGAGGGCAAGTGACCCTCCCCCCTATCCAAATCTCTGGAAAGGAAACGTTTGGAGAACGGCGCCCCCTCTTCTGCAAACAAACACCGCTTTTCAAAGTTCCGGAAAAACAAAATACCCTCCCGGCGAAATTGCCGGGAGGGCTTGGTACGACTGGTTTTGTTGTTAATTCCATCGTATCACGATTGGTGAAAAAAACAAGCGAAAAATGCAATTTTTTTGATGTGAAATGAGGTGAGAACATGCCGAGGCCTGCAAAATCCGCGACGCTTCAATTGATACAGGGCAACCCAAATAAAAAGAATACGGAAGAGCTGGCCGCCCGGGCTGAGCACGAGAAGAGAATGAAAATGCGATCCGATAATATAAAACCGCCAACGTGGTTGGATAAGGTCGGGAAAAAAGAATTCAAACGGGTTGCTGCTCTATTAACAGAAGTTGAAATCATCACGGAAGCGGACATCAGCATGTTGGCTGCCTATTGTAATGCCTATTCGCAGTATGTATCAATTTCTAAAATTATTGAAGAAGACGGGATCATGGTCCATACGGAAGGACAAGACGAAGACGGCAACCCAATAAAGCTTGTTGGTGAAGAGCATCCGTTATTAAAGCGGCAAAAGAATTATTTTGATCAAATGAAATCAGCAGCGAATGACTTTGGCCTTACACCGTCTGCCCGGGCAAAACTTGCTATCACCCGTACCCAGGAAGAGCGGGAAAAGACGGCTGCGGAGAAGGAGTTTAAAAACGTATGAAGACAATCAAACAATTTATCATTGATTACTCGCGCGATGTGATATCGGGTGAGATTGTGGCGTGTGAAAAACACATTTGGGCCTGTGAGCGTTTTTTAAATGATGTGAGTCGGGAAGGAACAAGGGAGTTTCCTTATGTGTTTGATGATGAAAAAGCCCGCCGGTTCCTTTATTGGATGACTCAGTTTAAACATACAAAAGGGCCTTTGCAGGGTGAAAATATTGTACCTGAGCCTATTCAAATATTCATCTTTGGCAATGTGTACGGCTGGGTGCATAAGGATACCGGCTATCGCCGATTTAAAAAAGTCTATTGGCAGGTAGGTCGTAAAAACACCAAAACTCAGAGCCTGGCTTGTGTTGGTTCTTATGAGGCAATGGCAAACGATGAATATATGTCCGAGGTTTACATTGGTGCCACAAAAACGGAACAAGCAAAAATCTGCTGGAATGAAATTAAGGCGCAGATTATGCAAGCCGACCTTTTGAACAAGCCGGAGAAAAAATATCGAATTGCATATGGGAAAATCGAGCATCCAAAAACTCAATCTAAAATCGAGGCGCTTTCCAAGGATGCTGGCAAAACAGGGGATGGTTTTAACCCGCAATGCGGCATTATCGACGAATACCACGCTCATAAAACCTCAGAGATTTATGATGTCCTGGCTTCCGGTATGGCTGCCCGTGCTCAGCCATTGATGCTGATTATTACTACGGCCGGATTTGAATTGAATAACCCTGCTTATCGAGTTGAATATGATTATGTATCCCGCATATTGGACCCGAATAAGGTGGAACAAAATGAACAGTATTTTGTGATGATCAATGAGCTTGATAAAGGTGACGACGTTAAAGACGAAAAGAATTGGATTAAAGCAAATCCGATTGTTGCGGCCAATGAACACGGCTTGAATTATTTACGTGGAGAGTTGGAGGTCGCGCTTGCCGTCCCGGAGAAAATGCGAAATTTCATGACAAAGAACATGAATATCTGGGTTAACATGCGGGAGAATGGTTATATGGATATGCAGGCATGGACAGATTGCGGATCTGATAAACTCCCGGATTTGAAAAATCGAGAGTGCTATGTTGGCATTGACTTATCAAAAACAATTGATTTAACGGCAGCATCTTTTATTTTCCCGTTAGATGACGGCAGTTTTGCTGTAGAAAGTCACGGATTTATGCCGGAGGATACATTCCATGAAAGAATGAAGACAGATAACGTCCCCTATGATTTGTGGAAGAAAAGGGGATGGTTAACGACAACAGATGGTGCAGTTGTTGACTATGACTATATCAGGGCTTTCATCAAAAAAATGGAGAACCAAAATGGGTGGAGAATCAAGGAAATAGGTTATGATCCATACAACGCCACTCAGTTTGCTCAGCAAATGGAAGCTGATGGATACACAATGGTTGAAATAAGGCAGGGTGTAGCAACGTTGTCCGAACCAACAAAGGATTTTAGAGCTAAAGTCAAATCGAAAAAAATCATTCATCCAAAAAATGATTTGTTAACATGGGCGATGGGTAATGCGGTAACAAAAGTAGACGCCCAGGAGAATATCATGCTTGATAAATCCAAATCTACTCAGCGTATTGATCCAGCAGCAGCTTTAATTAATGCGTATGTGCGCGCTTCTCAGATTAATAATGAAGTTGATTTAAATGCTTATATTCAGTCAGCTTCTTTCTCTTTCTAAAGGTGGTGTAGGAGTGAAGAAAATATTGAAGGTCTTTCTACTCTTTTTGAATGATTTTCTATTTATCATTGGAGCTGCTTTTGTTCTGACTGCCGCATATCGCTTAAACGCAAACATCGGTCTTATTCTGACGGGTGTCTTTTTTATGTTTTATGCTGCACTTTTGAGCAAGAAAAGGGGGTGATTAATTGTTTTTAGAAGGATTGTTTTCAAAAAGATCAAATGCATCTGATCCCTGGAACCTTGCTGATCCACCAGAGTGGATAGTTGATATGTTTGGCGGCTCCAAAACAGCAAGCGGCGAGCGTGTAAGCGAAGCAACTGCACTGGTTCATCCTGATGTGTTTTCCTGTGTGAATGTTTTATCCGATGATATTGCAAAACTTTCAATTCATACATTCCAAAAGGTTAATGGAAATATCGAAAGCGGGATGAATCATCCAATTGCTTCATTACTTTATCTAAAACCGAATCAATACATGACGGCTTTCACTTGGAAGAAGCTAATGATGACCCATGTTTGTACCTGGGGCAATGGATATTCGTATTTAAAGCCTGATAAAAATGGTTTTATTACTGATTTGCTACCGTTAAATCCGGCCAATACTCATCCCTATGTGGACCCGAATACAGGAATTTTGTGGTATGAAACCATCATTAATTCAAAAAGAGTGGAATTGTATGCTGACGAGGTTTTGCATTTCAAAGGTATGACTGAGGACGGGATTAACGGTAAAAGTCCAATAGGCGTTATAAGAGAGCAAGTCGGAGCTCAATCAGCTGCTACAAAATTTAACGCGAAGTTGTATAAGAATGATGCCACCCCCAGGGGCATTCTGAAAGTGCCTACCTTGTTAGAGGAAGGCGCGAAGGACCGAGCAAGGAGAGAATGGGACAGGGTAAATGCAGGGAGAAATATTGCCATTATTGATGCCGGGCTTGATTATCAATCAATTTCAATGCCATTGCAAGAGGCACAATTTGTAGAATCAATGAAATTTAATAAGGCTCAGATTGCTTCCATTTTTAAAGTCCCTTTGCATAAGATCAATGAGCTCGATCGTGCGACGTTTAGCAATATTGAACACCAATCTATTGAGTATGTAAAAAATACACTTCAGCCGTGGTTAGTATCGTTTGAACAAGAGTTCATTACTAAGCTGTTTACCGATGACGATATTAAAAAGGGGTACTATACCAAATTTAATGTTAATAGCGAATTACGCGGTGATGCAAAATCAAGGGCTGAGTATTACGAAATTATGGAACGCATCAGCGGTTTGAATATTAATGAAATCCGAGCATTAGAAGAGAGAAATGCCATCGAAAATGGAGACCGTCATCTTGTTTCTCTAAATTACACGTTCTTAGATACGCTTGAGCAATATCAAATGAGTAAAGCAAAATCAGTTAAAGGGGGTGAAAACAAAAGTGAACAAGGAAGTACGTCATCTGACAACGAAAATTGAGTTACGCTCTGCCGGTGAAGGCGAAGAGAAAATGCATTTTATTGAGGGATACGCTTTGAAATTCGAAAAATGGTCCGAGCCGTTGGGAGGATGGTTTAAAGAAATCATCAGCCGGAACGCCCTGGATTCTACAGACCTTTCTAACGTAGTCGCACTTTTTAACCATCGTCAGGATTATCCCTTAGCGAGAAATACCGTTTCTGAGGACGTAGGAAGGCTTGAGCTGGAAACAGATGCAATAGGTCTCAAATTCCGTTTTATCCCTACAGATACGTCGTATGCGAAGGATTTAATGGTGAATGTTAGAAGCGGAGTCGTTAATCAGTGTTCTTTTGCTTTTTCTTTGGATCACAGAAATGGAGAGCCGGATGAGTGGCAGCATAATGATGAAGAAGGAGTTTATGAACGGCGAATCAATGCTATAGATAGAATCTTTGATATATCGCTGGTCACAACACCTGCATATAGCGATACGGAGGCCGTTGTTAGTGAACGAAGCTTGGCTAAAGTGGAGCAGTTAAAAGAAATGCGTACTGCCCCAATTGAAAAATTAAAAATGGAGCTTGAACTTTTAGACCTGACAATTTAGGTCTATTTTTTATGTCCAAATTCAAGGAGGAAATACGAATGACAGTTGCTATGACGAAAAAAGAACGTGAATTGAGACAAAAATTCACACAGAAAAAACAAGAGGCATCCAATCTTCTGAATGAAGGGAAGTCCGAAGAAGCCCGCAGTATGCTTGATGAAGCCAAGGCGCTGCACAAACAAATCGAGCTTATGTCAGAAGAGCGTGGCTTGGAACTGCCGGCATTGGGTGAAGAACGAAACTTTGTACCAGAATTCGAACGAAAGCCCGATGAAGAACCCGAACAGCGCGATATTTTAACAGCTACAAAAGAGTACCGGGATGCTTGGTTTAAAGTGCTGACCGGACGCAGCCATGATCTTGGCGAAGAAGAAAGAAGTATGATGCAGCGTGTCTTAAAAGAAAATCGCTCATTGTCTTCTGGGAGTGATAAAGACGGGGGATACACTGTACCAGATGATATTTCAAAAGAAATTCTGAAATCTATTCAGGAGCTAAACTCAGTACGTAATTTGGTTCGCGTTGTACCAAAAACTGCTCCATCAGGGAGCTATACAGTCCGAAAGGGTGTGGCTGGAAAACTTTATAACACGGCCGAGAAAGAACAAATCAAAGAACTGAAAAACATGGAATTTGATCAAATCTGGTATAACGTGAAGAAATTCGCCGGATTTATGCCTGCGCCTAGCGAGCTCTTAAATGATTCATTTGTAAACTTTGTTCGTGAGATCGTGGACTGGCTCTCTGAATCTGCTATCGTAACAGAAAATGATGAAATCTTTTACGGAGTAGGCGGCGAGAAGAACGTTGAAGGAATCATTTCTAGCGGGAAATTCAAGTCAATCAAGGCACCGTCTCTCATCACTATTAAGTTCTTGCGAAAAGTCAAAAACCAGATTAAACGAGGATACCGTAAAAACGCAAAATGGGTGATGAACACAGAAGCGTTTGAAACGCTGGCAAACATTGAGGACAAAAACGGCAGAGGTATTTTGGCTGAAGACCCTAGAAATGAAGACAATTTCCTTCTGTTCGGCCGTCCAGTTGAAGTCTATGACGAAATTGTTACTGACGAAAAGACACAAAAAACACACATTCTTTTTGGTGATTTCAAACGTGGATATTTTATGTTCGATCGTCAAAAGTTCGAAATTAAATCAACTGATGTGGGCGGGGATGCTTTCCTCACTGATCAAACATATTTCCGAGGCATTGAACGATTCGACGGGAAAGTTGTTGATCCAGAAGCAGCTATCATCGTGACTGATCTTGTTGTTGGAGAAGAGGCACAAGTGGAAACACCATCGACTGAATCTGCGGACTTAGGTAAATAAAAAAACGAAAGGATTGATTTAACATGGCAGATTTTTTAAATGAAAGTAACGGAGCAAAAACATCAGCAAGAGACAACGGATCAGGGGAACCAATTACAGATGTCTCTATTGCGGACAACAGCGAACAAAATCCTCTCTATGTAAAAGGTCTTCAAGGCGAACCGGGGCCTCAAGGTCCTAAAGGGGATACCGGTCCGCAGGGAGACAAAGGAGATACTGGTCCTCAAGGTCCAAAAGGAGATGCTGGCCCACAAGGTGAGCCAGGTCCCCAAGGTCCAAAGGGTGACAAGGGTGATCCAGCTGTTATCGGTGAAAAAACTATTGTACATGAAATGCTGGGAGAAAAATCAGTCCGCAGCATTAACATTGGAACGGGCAGCGTTATGATGGATCACTTAAATAGTGAAGTGAAAAACGTATTAGATGGGCTTCAAAAACAAATTGATGAGCTGAAACCGAACACTTCTGCTGAATGAAAGACAGGTGATGTCGAGTGACAGAAGAAGAAAAAATTGAATTAGAAAAGGCAAAAAAGTTCCTCCGGGTTGATGGTGATCTGGAGGATGATTTGATTGTAGACTTTATTGCATCAGCAAAAGAATACATTGCTTCTGCTACCGGTCTTACATTCCCGAATAAATCAGCCAGGGCGGCAATGTGTGTGAATGCATTCGTTGCTCACTGGTATGAAAACAGAGAAATTGCCGGTACAACTTCTAACTTGGACGGCGTGCTGACTACCATGGTCAATCAGCTCAAATATACATTGCCGGAGGCTGCTCCTAATGTTGAATGATATGAGATACCGGATTCAATTTCAGAAAAAGAAACCTGGTGGACGCCTGCCTGTGGATGGAAAGGACAGCTGGGAAACGGTAATAGAATGCTGGGCTAAAGCTGAAGGTTTAAAAGGCCGAGAGTATTATGCTGCGGCTGCGATCCAGAAGGAAAAGACAGTGGAATTTACAATTCGACATCGCGAAGACATAGACGAGCATATGCGAATCATTTTTCGTGAAAAGGCTTATGAAATTGAGTCGATCTTGCCCAACTATTCGCGTCGGCACTTCATTACAATTAAAGCAAATGTGGTGAGCTGATGAATTTTGAGCTGGAATTGAAGGGGTTTAAAGAACTGGAATCTACATTCGCAGACTTAGCCCGCAAGGACGAAAAAATCCATAAAGCAACCGTAAAAGCAGGCGGTGCTGTATTGGCGGAAGTAATCAATGATAATGCTCCGCGGTCAGCTATTGGGGGTAAGCACCCTCACATTGACGAGGACATTATTGTTGGAAACAGGATAAAGCGAGATGAAGACGGAGAAATATATGCGGTTGTCGGTCCCACAAAGGACACTAAATTCCGTGTTCACTTGCCGGAGTTTGGCACCATTCATCAGGCAGCAAATCCTTTTATTCGAAACAGTATGATTCAGGCAAATGATAAGATGCTTGATGCTATGGAAAAGGTCATAAAGGCGGGGTATAAGCTATGAGTCTTTTAAACCTCATCGAAAGATCAATGCAATTAAAGGACAAGGTATTTGAAGCGCTGGAAACCCATCCGGCGCTTTTATTATTAATTGATCCTGCAAATATTTATGAATTGGCCGTACCAGAAGGGCTTGAAAGTTCTCCTCCTTACATTGTGGTTCAGGAGATAGACTACAAAACAACTAAATGGGCTGATGGGAAGCCGATACAAGACAGCGCCGTTTATCAGATTGATGTGTACCACAATAGTTCATGCGATCCTATTTTGGCCCCTATTGTGGACGTAATGGGCGGCCTGGAATTTCAGACAACGGTCCCTATCAATGAATTTTTACAAAAAGAACGGCTTATTCGAAAAGGATATCGGTTCGAAGCGAACATTTTATTATAATTGGAGGTTTTAAGATGCCTGAATACAGTTCAGTTACAGGTTTGAAGAATGTGAAATTTGCGCCTTTAAAAAAGGCGGGTAAATTTTTTGTTCCCACAGAAATTCTTGACTACGAATTTGCAATTAATATGAAAGTTGAAACAGAAACATCCACAGAAAAACAATATGCGGATGACAAACTTGTCGATCTTGCAGTTTCAACTGGTTCAACTAAATTAGACATTGAAATGCGGGATCTGCCAATGGAGATTCTCTCTAAATTACTTGGAATTGAACAAGATGAAAACGGATTGTATTTGTTTAAGAAAAATATCATTCCTCCTTGGGTTGCGATGACGTTTCAAGGACCTAAAGCAAACGGCAAGTCTCGTCATGTGGGCTTGGTAAAAGGCAGATTCTCTTTGCCGGGTGATGAATGGAAAACAAAACAAGATAAAACGGATTTCCAAACGATCAAACTCTCAGCAGAATTTGTAGATAGAGAGCAGGATGATGTGTTCAAAATCGTGGCGGACGAAGATGGAGAAAAATTTAATCTGGACAATTTTTATAAGGCAGTTTTTGGTGATGCCTATCAAAATGAAAAACAAGGTACAGAAGAAAATGTAAGTACTGATCTAGGGAAATAAAAGGGGGGCTGAAAAGCTTCTCTTTATTCAGACAAAAACCATTTAACTAAAAGGAGGAGTCATCATGGCTCAAAAACATATTTCAATAAAACTGTGGTTTGAAGACGAAAAAAAGTTTAAAACATTCATTGCACCGCGGACAAACACGAAAGCACTTATTGAAGCGTTAAGGCTTAATGCAGAGGCTGAAAAAACGGCAGATGACCTTGAAAAAAGCATTAAAACGCTTGAAAAACAAATGCAGTTCATCGTAAGTGTTTTTCAAAATCAATTCTCATATGAGGAATTGTTCGAAGGACTAGAGTCTTTTGAAGTTGGTAAAGAAGTCAGCCGCATTCTCTCAGAGATAGCAGGGTATAAGGAAATAGAGGCCTTTGACCAAGATTTTTTGCAGGAGAAGACGGAGAAGAGTACACCTACGAACGAGGAATCCAGCAAATAAATGAAATTTATTCCACTTTGCTTGAACAAGGGTGGAAAATGACTGAAATAGATAATATGGACATTTACCATTACTTAGAGGTTTTAGCTGAAAAGAATAAACCGAGAGTTAAGACGGTAACAATTGATCAAGTCTTTTAGACAGGTACTCACCTGTCTTTTTTTATTGAGTTTATGCCAGGAAAGCGGGGTGTTTACATATGGCTCAACCAATAGGAAACATGGTTGTCAAAGTAGGTCTTGATGATACAGGTTTTAATCGAGGTATTGAAGGCCTAAAAAGGCAAATGCGCCTGGCAAACTCAGAAATGAAGGCGGCCGGCAGTATTTATAAAAATACCGGTGACCAAACGAAGCTCCTTCAGTCGCAAATGGAAGGGCTAAACAATAAATATAAGATTCAAGGCCGTTTAGTTCAAGAACACCGTCAGAGATATGATGAATTGGCCCGTCAAAAAGGAAAGGACAACCGCGAGACACAAATCCAAGCTCGGCGCTTAAATGATGCAATAGCTGTTCATCAAAATTTAGGAAGAGAACTGCAGCAGGTTACTAAAGAATTTGAAAATACTTCTGCAAGTGGAAAGCGAGCAGCAGGCGTTTTTTCTGTCTTCAAGAAAGATTCACAAGAAGTATCGAAAGAGTTAAATGCTGTCTATAACTCTGCGACCGAAACAGGGAAAGCACTGACAGCTATAGGAGCTGTTGGGGCTCTTGGCATCGGGGCAACTGTAAAGGCTGCAGCAAGCTTTGAAAAGGAAATGAGCCGGGTTGCAGCGTTAGCAAATGCAACGGATGACCAAATGGCCGCGCTTACTGAAACTGCCCGTCATCTTGGGGCCGTAACACAATACACTGATGGGCAAGTAGCTGAAGGGATGCAGTATTTAGCGATGGCCGGTTATAAAACCAATCAAATCATTGGTGCAATGCCTGGTTTATTGGCAACTGCGGCAGCTGGACAAACCGATCTAGGTGTCACAGCTGATATTGTTTCAGACATCCTAACTGAGTTCCATATCAAAGCAGAAGACACAAACCGTGTTGCCGACGTTATGGCCTATACGTTTACCAATTCGAATGCTACTCTCCAAGAGATTGGGCAAACCATGAAATATGCGGCCCCGGCGGCAAAAACTGCGGGCGTAAGCATGGAAGAATTGGCCGCGGCAACCGGCATCATGGCGAACAGCGGAATTAAAGCTGATATGGCCGGAACGGCATTAAGGTCTACACTAACTCGTTTGGCTGCGCCTCCGAAGCCAGCAGCATCCGCAATTGAAGAGCTGGGGCTTAAAGTAACGGACTCAACCGGGAAAATGCGGCCGTTAGCTGATATTATGGGACAAATCACCGAGAAAACGAAAGATTATACAGAGACGGAAAAAATCCGGATTGCCAAACAGCTTGCCGGCCAGCATGCTCTATCAGGATTCATTACCTTAATGCACGCTGGAAAGGATAAACTCCAAGACTTTACAAAAGAATTGGAGAACAGCGGCGGCACGGCAGAAAAAATCGCCGATAAGCAAATGGACAACCTGGCCGGATCATTTGAATACCTAAAGTCGGCCACAAATAATGCTGTTATTACACTTGGAAATCAATTCATCCCGGTGATACGTGCTACAACAGACGTTATTACAAGCGCTGTCACATGGTTTGATTCCTTGCCTTCTTCAGTGGCTAGCACAATTGCCATTACAGGTGCGGCGGTTACCGTGTTCTCGCTCTTGGGCGGTGCTTTCCTGCTCACATTAGGTGCAATTCCGAAAATGGCTGCTGGTTGGAATATGCTTCGCACAGCTGGGGCGTATTTAACCGGGAATGTGAATCGGGCTTCTACAAGTCTAACCGTTTACTCTGCTGAGGCGATTGCGGCTGGCACAGCCTCAAGAACAGCGGCCGTGGGCATGACTGCCACTTCAACAGCTGCGGCAGTAGCATCCACAAGGATGGATCGTTTCCATCAAACCTCTGCACTTGCTGCAACAAGAGTTGGACGGCTTGAACAAACAACAAGCAGAAGCACAAGAGCGATGAGTGGTCTTGGCGGTGCTTCACGTGTAGCTGGTCTTGGACTTAGCCTATTTGGCGGACCAGTCGGAACAATAGCCGGGCTGATCCTTTCTTTTGCACCTGAACTTGTCAAATTTGGATCAGGCATTGTAAAAGCTGGAGTGAATGCAGTAAAAGGTGCTGGCGGCTTTATGAAACTTGCGAAAAGTGGTTTCGGTCTTTTTGACATTCTTAAAAAAGGTACCGGAGTTGTCGGTCTTTTGCGCGGCGGGCTCAGTTTGCTTGGGGGACCGATCGGAATAGCTGTTACTGGTGTTACCCTCTTAGCTGATGCAGGATTTAAGTATTACGACAACTTGAAAAAAAGGGTGCTACCAGCAACGATCGACTTTGGTGATAAGGTATCTGAATCCACTTCAAAAGCGATTAATGCGTATGAAGACATGAACACTAAAGTCGGTGCCAAGCTTAATTATTACTATTTAACCAATAAAAAGATCACGAAAAAAATTGCTGATAACATGTCCACCGAGTATGAGAAGATGGGCAAAACCATACTTGACGGTTATCAAAAGAGCACTGATAAATCTTTGAAAGTGTTAAGTGATTTTTATGCTTCTAATAAAGAAATGTCTGAAAAAGAGAAGACAGAAACATTACAGAATATAAAAGACAACAATAAGGACAAACATAAAGAAATATCCGGATATACCAAACGCATCAAAAAGATTTGGGAAAATGCTGCTAAAGATCACCGAGATATCACAGATGACGAACGTAAGGAAATAGAACAGATTATTAAGAAAATGAATAGTCATGTTGAATCTGCTCTTACTAAAAGTAAAGAGGAGCAGACAATTATCGCCGGAAAATTAAAAGACAACAAAACTCAACTTTCTGCAAAAGAAGCAGCTGCCACAGTTAAAAACAGCAAAAAAGCAAAAGACAATGTGGTCAAGAATGCTGAAAAGCAATATAAAGAAGTAGTGAAAAACGCTGATCTAGAGTATTACGTCAAGGGTTCTATCACTAAAAAACAACATGATGATACAGTTAGCTCTGCGAAGAGCCAAAAAGATCAGGTTGTGAAACAGGCTGAAAAAACTCATAAAGGCGTAGTAAGTGAAGCGAAAATGCAGGCTGCCGCGCATGTAAAAGAAGTAGATTGGGAGACAGGGGAAGTGCTCGGGAAATGGGATACTTTTCTCGTTGATCTAGCAGGTGTTGTTAATAAAATTACCGGCGGGATCAATACTGTTCTTGAGTTCATGCACATTCCTACAATTCCTGAATGGAAGCCTAAAGGGTACAGCGGCAACTCTGAAATGCAGGTAGCGCCAGGCAGAGCCTATGCAAAAGGGACAGACTTTCACCCAGGCGGAAGGGCGTTAGTCGGTGAAGAAGGTTTTGAACTTGCTCATACACCAGGCATCGGAACTTATGTGGTTGGAATGGGCGGCCCGCAGGTTTGGGATCTACCGCGTGGTACATCGGTTCTCCCACATAGTCAGTCAAAAGAAGTTATAGCAACAGGTCTTCCTGGTTATGCAGGAGGTGTCGGGAGCTTCTTCAAAGACGCCCTTAATGGCTCCAAGAAGCTTGTGAAAGGAGCGATTTCAGCAGGGAAGGGCGTTGTCAATAAAGCGAAAGATGTTGCATCGGGTGCTATGGAAATGATCTTGAATGGACCTGAGAAAATGATTAAGAACTTGTTTAAGGGCTTTATTCCTTTTAAGTCAGGAAAAGGTGTGGACTCACTAGGAACTGGTATCCTCCAAACATTAAAAAATGGAGCTGGTCAGTTTTTAAAAAGCATTCTTCCGGATGCCGGGCTTTTCACAGCAGATGCATATAAGGGAGCGACAGGTTCTGCTCAGGTTCAAAAATGGGTAGCAGAAGCTGTTGGCATTGCTGGTGTACCTTTCTCATGGGTTCCTGGCTTGATCACCATTGCAATGAAAGAGTCTGGCGGAAATCCCAATGCCATTAACCTTACTGACTCAAATGCAAGAGCCGGTCATCCTTCTCGTGGGCTGATGCAGACAATTCCAAGTACGTTTTCATCCAATGCGTTTCCTGGGCACAATAACATTTTGAATCCGGTTGATAATATACTAGCTGCCATCAATTACATCAAAGGACGTTATGGAGATATATCCAATCACCCTGGTTTAAAATCAATGGCTCGCGGCGGCCCGTATGTGGGTTACGCAAAAGGAGGGACTTCACCGGGGCGTGGCGGCTCTAAATGGGCGATTCTAAACGAACGGGGCTTTGATGAGACCACGATTACAACAGACCCGACGTATCGGGAACGTAACATCGGTTTATGGGCGCGTGTAGGCCGTGAGCTTGGTGTTCTTCCGTCACTTCAACAAGGGATGATTTCAAAAGCCCTTGTGTTGCTTCAAAAAGCTTCAATGGCTACAGCTGACAAAGCGCCACAGACCAATGTGAATGTTGACATGAGCCGTGTGGTTGAGAATCAAGAGAAGCAAATCAGCATGATGAGTCAGCAAATAGATGCTCTTCAGCAAAGCATTCAGCTGTTACAGCAGCTTGTTTTGAAAGACAATCACACGTATATAGACGGGACAAGACTGGATCAAACCAGTGCGGACCGTTATAACAAAAAACGTTATAGAAACGGGGGTAAGCCTGCATGGTAAAACTGTTTATTGATTTTAATAATGGACTAGGGGAGCAGAGCCTTGACAGCTTACTCCCTCAATTTGAAGTATTGAGCTTTTTGCCGGAAGCTCCAAATATTAATCGGGAAACAATTACGATCCCTCGGCGGCACGGTCTGATTTTGCCGCAGCACCCACGCGATGTGACTTACGGAGAAAGAAAAATAAATGTTGAGATTTATTTGAATGCGCTCAAGCATGAGAATTTTTATATGTACAGGCATCAGCTATATGCCCTATTGGTTAAGCCGTTTCCTTATTACATTTCTTCTGATCTTTGGCCGAATCGGCGTTTCCTTGTCACGTGTGATGGGAATTTCAGCATTCCAAAAGAGAAGGAGAAAACCTTCAACGATTTCTCTGTTGAGTTCACTAATACTACTGGTATGGCGGAAACAACTTTTACAACAAAAGATAAGCAGTATTTCACTAGAGCAAAGCGAACTTTCGGTATGAACATTCCGCCTAATGACCAGTTGAACTATTCTTTTAAGAATCAGAAACGTTTCTCTGTGTTTAATCCCGGTGACGTACAGATAAATCCAATGGACCATGATTACAATGTCCTGTTAAATGCTGCAGGTAAAAATGTAACGTTGATCAATCATACAAATGACGAAAAGCTTACGATTGAACAGGAACTAAAGAAAAGTCAGCAGGTTTCTTTTCTCAAACAATATACAATCATTAATAACACGCCGATTAAAACTTCTGGCCGACTGCCGAGTCTTGAAATAGGATGGAATGAGTTTGAAGTTCAGAACACAAGTGACTTCACCATCCAATTCGATACTCGGCTTTATTATTTGTAAGAGGTGGTGGTTTTTTGGCTAAAGAAGATTTCATTAAACAAATAGCGGCCGACGCTCAAAGAGTTTATAAAAACCATCAAATTCTTGCTTCGTTAATCATTGCCCAGGGATGTCTTGAGAGTGCATGGGGAACAAGTGAACTTGCGACAAAAGGACACAACCTATTCGGAATGAAAGGCGAATACAAGGGACAATATGTCACTATGATGACATGGGAAGTCATCAACGGTGAAAATGTTCAGGTTCCGGCAAAGTTTAGAAAATATCCCTCTTGGAAAGAGTCAATTGATGACTTAGCTAACCTGTATCTCAATGGCGTAAGCTGGGATAAAAATCATTACAGGGCCGTTGTCGGAGAGACGGATTATCAAAAAGCCACAGCTGCGCTCGTAAAAGCTGGATATGCAACTGATCCAAATTATGCAACAAAGCTCAATAGCATTATTTTTACGTATAAGTTAACCAAATATGATACCACCGAGGGGCTGCCCGACAATCCGGATGAACCAAGTAATCCTGATCCGATCGTAGACCTGCCGAGCAAAGAGTATGACGGAAAAGATATCACGCTAAATCAGAGCCTTCCTAAAGATGTATATTTTCCAAAGCTCCATGTGGCGAGTCAGGACGATTCACAAGCCATTGAAGTCATAGGCGCTGACCCGGACTTATTAGACGATACGACAGGGAAAAAGGACATTGAATTCACGATTACACGGACAGCTGATAATGGCACAGAATACGACTTGCTTGTGAATGACAACATTCTTTATCTTGATGAGAAAAAATATAATCATCAAAAGTATTTCATCACAGATATTGAAATTAACCAGGAAGGGACGCTTTCGAAAAAAGTAACAGCAAGCCACGTTTACGTTGTGACACTAAACAATCACTATGTGGAAGGTACGATCAGTGGGACGTTTACCGTCAGGAAGATGCTTGATTTTGTTTTTAAAGGCACAAAATTAAGGTACATCTTTATGGACAAAGAAAGTGAGTTCTCTAGCGTTGAACAAGAGAATTTTGGTGACAGATTCGGAAATGATCTAATGGATGAAATTGTGGAAGACTATGGCTTAGAATTAGATGTCGATAATTATAAAGTCTACGTGTATAAGAAAATGGGCAAACGAATAAATCATACACTTGATACTCGATATAATATGCCTGGTATCACAATCAAAACCTCTACTCAAGGGTGTTCCACAAGAGCGAGGGGTTTTGGTGCAATTAAAGAAAACAGCAGCACAGACAGCAAAAAAACGGAGTATGTTTTTGAACCGGTATTGTACAAGCATCCTGACGAAGATAAATTTTTGATTGATGGTATGCCAAGATGGGCGGAACCATTGCGGGATGAAAAATATAAAAAAGAGTCCAGTATGTTAGCCGCGTTGAAAAAGTACGTCAATCCATATCCACAGACGGAAATAGAAGTAGATTATGAATACATCTACGAGCCGAAGCTTTTAAAGATACAAGAGGATTTCTGGAAGGGTGACACACTGCATATTTTGGCTGATACATCATATGGCGTGACTTACGAAGATGATGTCCGTCTTTTGGCCATTCAATATAAACCATTGAATCCTTACGCAAAGCCGACACTGACATTTGCCAATTTCCGAAAAGATATTCAAGACATTCAGATGGAGCAAGAGAAGAGATTGAAAGATCAAAAGCGATATATGCAAAAACTAAGAATGATGATATGAGCACTCTTACCAGGGTGCTTTTTGTTTTGTTCTTGAAAGGAGAGTGATCTCATGGTGATCAGATTAATAAAAGATTATGATTCTACAAAAGACTCACTGTATCTTGCACAGCAGCGGGATGACTTGGAAAGCATTGAAAATGAATTAAATGGACTATCCAATTCCATTGCCAATCATAAATCGGCTGTGACTGCTCATACGTCTTCTCAAGTGGCTCATGGCGGCGGGCTAACAGTTTACGAGGAAATTGAAATAGCGAAAGCTCGACTACGAAACATTATTTTAGAAGCAGATGGAACCAATATAAAAGAAACCTTAGATGCTCGGGTAGATAAAAGAGGGAAAGTCTATCCGTCTTTACGTGATCACCTCATCGCAAATGAAACTGATCTCGAAAATTTGGATTCAATGATTCAAAAAGAAATGACTTTTGATTTCACAACGGTTCCGCCGGTTTACCATACGAACTTGAATTTGGCAGATAAAACAGTACTTCAGTGTTTTGTCATTGATGAACTAACAGGCGATATCTACGCCACACAGGTTGCCAGTGGGAACAAAGATAAAAGCGAAAGTTTCACCATTACACGTATGAACCAAAACGGGGTGATGCTGGACAGCATGACGCTCATACACGGCGGCCACGGCACCACAATTGGACTGGAACGGGAAAACGGAAAAATATATATCTGGTCCAACTATAATGTTGTCGATTCAAACGGAAACACTGTCGGAAACGATCTTGTGCGTTTCCCTTATACAGCGGGCGCTACATTAAACGGTGGCAGCGGAGGCATTAAACGCTATAACAAATTTAACGATTACTATACGATCCCTGTCATTGATAGAGAAAATGGTTTTATTGCGTTCCGAATCAGATTAAAAGACGGTAATAGTTTGGTAGAGCTCCGAAAATTAAGTGATGTGAAAAACGGCGTAAATAAAGTGCTGGGAAAGGTGACTATTCCGAATGACTTATTTTATCTCCAAGGCTTCACAATAGACGGATACGACTTATACTGGTACACCGGAGATACTAATAACAAAACATATCCATGTGAGCTGACGTTATTTAGTTTTAAAGATGGAAGCTTAAAAAAACGTATCTCTTGTGATTTTGGTTATGGGCCGGACGGCAAATACGAAGATGGTTTCCGTGAACCTGAGTCAGTCTTTTTATATAAGGACCCGAAGACAGGGAAGAAATCGCTATTTGCTGGCGTGGCGACGGGAGCCGTTGGAAAAAGGCTTGCCAAGGTATATGCCTACCATTCTAAAGAGAATGCAGCCAAATTCGGTATTGATTTAGCGCAAGGGTATCAAGGGTATAAACTCACTCAAAACAATGGCTATTCAAAACGTCTTCCGGACGGCTTAAAGTCCTTAAAAGATTTCAGGCAACCCGGTTTTTATTATATGCTGACTACTGAAACAAAGACGCTTTCGGATCATCCGGACAGCGGTAACGCTGGATGGTGGTTGAACATTGCGCCGGCAGATCGCGCCGGATCAGTCATTCAAACGTTAACCAGAAATGCAACAGGGCGGCCAATTAAAATTTTGACAAGAGTCGTGACAAATGACGGGAATGTTGGTGAGTGGTCCGAGATTTCAACGAGTGGAAAACTACCCTGGGCAAACCTGCCTTTAAAGAACGGCGCAAAGAATCCTGACAGCAACTTTCGTTTGCAATTTGCAGTACAGGGAGGTTTTCTTTTTGTGAGGGGCCGAGTTACTATTCCACAAAAAGACGGTGTTGATTTTGCGACATTGCCTGCCAGTGCCCGTCCTAAAAAGAATACCTATAAAAGCTGCCCTGTAGCAGGTACAACAGGAGATAGAAAGATTGTTTTTCGATCAAATGGAAATATCTCTGCTCTAGGGCTATTTGCAAAAAGCGCGTCGAATGCAACATACACCTATATTGATGAAATCATCAAGCTGGATTAAAAAGGGGTGTCTCATATGGAATATGAACAAATGTGGGCTTATCAATATGATGAAAACTATATTTATGATTGCCCTGTTGAAATTCAATACATCGAAGATGATGACGGAAACGTAAAACGTGTTGTTCCGGAAAATGCAACCGAGATCAGTCCGGGTGACTTGGTGCAGGCCAAATGGACGGGAACAGAGTGGGTAGAAAGCGCATCGGCTGAATACATCGAGGCTCTTGAGACAGCTGATTCAGATGATGAAAGCGACGGGGCAAAGGCGCTGAAAGCTGTTGCCGATATACTGGAAACAATGGTAAGGGGTGATGCGGAATGAGCAGCCCTTTTTATAATGCTATCAAGACGTGTTATCTATCAGGGTATTGGGACGGCAAGGAGGAGCTTCTTTCTATGGCTGTCGATCAAGGCAAGATAACAGAAGAGGAAATGAATGAGATCAAAAGGCTCCGACAGGCTGACAAAGGATCTCCTTCTATAGAAGAGTAAAGGAGGGACACTATGCCGTACAAAGATGAATCACTTACTTTTACGATCAATGGCCGGCGCAAAAGCCCGGTACAAACAAATATCCAATATACAACTCAAGACAAAGGAACAGCAAAGCTTTCATTCCAGCTTATGAAGGACGGGGTTCCCCTGCCATTATCCGCGGCAGTGGTGAAGCTCGTTCTTTTAATGTCTGACGGCAGCCGATTTGTCCGAAATATTGAAATCACTGATAAATTGAACGGCCGGCTAACGTATGTTCTCTCTGATGAAGAAATCAGACACGTTGGAACCGTTCAGGCTGAGCTGGATGTTTCCTACACAAATCAGCAGGCCATGTCGATTCATGAGTTTTCTTTTGAGATTAAGAAAGCCTTGATTGACACTGATATCCTGCCAAGTGCTGAATACTATATTGACGACTTTGAGTCCTTAAAAAGTAAGATCAACGAGCTTTACAACGAAACCATTCAGACAGTTGAAGAACTGCGGCAAAAATTTGAGGACTTACAGAACATTGAAACAAAAGATGGGGCACAGAAAAAGGCTGATGCTGTTCGGGTTAATTTAGATACCCATAAAAATGACAAGTCCAACCCCCATGGAGTGACAAAAACTCAGGTAGGGTTGGGGAACGTAGACAACGTGCAGCAAGCAACAAAAGCAGAATTCAATACACACAATACGGATTCTACGCGTCATATCACGTCCACAGAGCGTTCAAACTGGAATGCGAAAGAAACGACAACGGGAGCACAAAACAAGGCAGATACTGCCGAAAAAAACGCAAAAACGTATACTGATCAACACATTAATAATAAGGGCAATCCCCACGGGGTGACAAAAGGTCAAGTCGGGCTTGGGAATGTTACCAATGACAAACAGGCAACCAAAACAGAATTTGATACGCATGTAAAAGATTCGACTGTCCATATATCTGCAGCAGAACGTACAAAATGGAATGGCGCCCAACTATCTAAAATTACAAATGATGTAGGTGGTGTTTCTTTTGCAGTGAATGAAGGCGAAGACATGCTTCAGGCAATTGTAAATAGAGGGAGAAGTATGGGTACATTTTATGCAAATGGTAAAGCAGTAAATTCTCCTTCAACAGCCTCTACAAGAGGCTTTTATCAAATGACAAGCCAATCATCTGACGGTAAAGGCAACTATGGTTGGGTGTATGCGATGGACTACAGAAATAATGTCTTTACGAATTATTGGGATGGCAACACTGTAGGGTGGCAGGGTTGGAAACGACTTATCACAGATGCAGCCTTTGATAATATAACCTGGCAAAACATCGCACTTAAAAACGGCGCAGCCACCGGAGATAGGCCGTTTCAATATGCCAAGTGGGGGAAGCTGCTTTTACTAAGAGGTCACATCAAAGCACCCCGGGAGGTTGTAATTGGTTCAATTCCTTCTTCTATGGTGCCAAGTAATGGAGCAGTTGTATTGGTATCAACATCAGGAATAACAGGGATTTGCAAGCTCATTGTTTATGGCACCGGAGATTTAAAATTGACCGGTTTAATGTCCAATGATAATAGCGCAGTTACCGGCTATCATATGGACGTTAACCCGATCCCGTTAGATTAAGGAGGGGGAAAGTTGAAACAGGTTTATAAGTATGATGAAAATTTTATATTCGTTGAGCCAGTTCTGGTTTACGAAAAAGACGGCGTCGGTAATTATGTTATTCCGGGCTTTTGCACAGAAATTGAACCTCCGGACTCTCCTTCTCTTTTCAAGCCGAAATTTGATCCTGTTTTACGCGGGTGGGTTGAGGGGGCTACGCAAACAGAAATAGATGAAATTCTAAGTCATGCTAAAAGCAGTGAAGATCAATCTCCTATTGAGATGTTAAAAGCTCAGAATGCCGCAATCATGGTCCAACTGGCAGAATCGCAAAATCAGGCTGAGACTCAGGCGAAAATGATCGCGGACTTGTTATTGATGCTGGCCGAAGGAGGGGAAGCGTAATGGATTGGTTTGCAAATGTGAAAACTATTTATGGGTGGGGGAGACAGTATTACACAAATGCTGATGTCGCCCGTTTTGTTGTTTTAAATAGAATTACAGAAGAGCAATATAAACAAATTACTGGCCTGACCTATCCAGCTACAGAGCCGGTTGTCATAGATTTAGGAAGTTAGCCAACACCCATAGAGGTGTTTTTATTTTGCCATGAAGGAGGTGAGGGCTTTATGGAAATGGATATTACACAGTATTTAATCACTCAGGGGCCTTTTGCTGTGTTGTTTTGCTGGCTCCTATTCTATGTCATGAAAACGAGTAAAGAAAGGGAAGCAAAGCTCTATAATCAAATTGATTCCCAAAATGAAGTCTTGGGGAAGTTCAGTGAAAAATATGATGTTGTAATTGAAAAGCTAGACAAAATTGAAAGCAAAGTACAATAGGAGGAATAAACGATATGAAAAACTATGACAAAGGCACGGTCATTCGGACGGTGCTTCTTTTGATTGCACTTATTAACCAAACAATGCTGATGCTTGGTAAGTCACCGTTGGATATTTCAGAAGATCAGGTTAATCAGCTTGCGGATGCTCTTTACACTGCCGGCTCTTTGATCTTCATGATCGGTACGACACTTGCTGCATGGTTTAAAAACAACTATGTGACAGCAAAAGGGCACCAACAAAAATCAATTCTTAAACAAAACAATCTAACAAAATGATGCTGCTGGATAACCCGGCGGCTTTTTCTATATTAAAAAATGAATGGAGAGAATGAATATGACAATCACAGTGAAAAAGAATCTTGTATCAGAAGCTAAATACGCTTTGAAATGTCCGAACTATATGGACGCTGAATACATCACAATCCACAACACGGCAAACGATGCATCAGCTGCTAACGAGATCAGTTATATGATTGGCAATACCAATTCGACAAGCTACCATTTTGCCGTTGATGACAAACAAGTAATCCAAGGACTGCCTACAAATCGCAATGGGTGGCACTCAGGAGACGGCACATACGGAACAGGGAACCGGAAATCTATTGCTGTTGAAATCTGTTATAGCAAGTCCGGTGGTCCGAAATATAGGGCGGCAGAAAAGCTGGCAATTAAATTTGTGGCGCAGCTACTTAAAGAACGAGGCTGGGGCGTTGATCGTGTCCGCAAGCATCAAGACTGGAACGGAAAGTATTGCCCGCACCGTATTTTGTCAGAGGGCAGATGGGACGAGGTTAAGGCTGCCATTGAAGCTGAATTAAATGCGCTGGGAGGAAACACAACATCTAAACCGTCATCATCTGCTTCTAAGGCTTCAGGGAGCACTTACACAGTCAAAAAAGGCGATACTCTTTCCGCAATTGCAAAAGAGCATGGGGTAAGTGTAGCAAACCTTCAGAGCTGGAATAACATTAAGGACCCGAATAAAATCACAGTTGGGCAAAAGTTAAAGCTCACAGGCTCAAGCACTTCGAGCCCTAAACCAAGTAGCAAAAAAACGTCATATGCGCTGCCTTCTGGTGTCATTAGAGTAACAAGCCCTATGCGAAAAGGAGATGATGTAAGGCAGATTCAAAAAGCTCTTGCTGCTCTTTATTTCTACCCGGATAAAGGGGCAAAGAATAACGGCATTGATGGCGTGTACGGTCCGAAAACAGCAAATGCGGTCAAACGGTTCCAATCCATATATGGATTGGTTGCTGACGGCATTTATGGGCCTAAGACTAAAGCGAAAATTGAAGCGAAATTGAAGTAATAAAAGAGCCTCTCATATAATGAGGGGCTCTAAATTGCAATCCTTTGACTTAATCGTCCCAGTCTTCATCATCGATCCAGTCGTCTTTCGCTTCTTCAAGCTCTTCTATTAAAAACTCTAGGAATGTGCTACCAACTTGTTTACCATATCCCTCTTGGTTATCCCAAAGGATGACAGGGCATTCTCCTTCTTTCATCTTGTTAGTGTCAAGACAATAAGAAAATTCATCAACATATTCGATCACTACAAGACCATTGAAAAGGTTATAATATTTTTTATATTCATTGGTCTGTTCGACAACTTCAGCACCGTGAGAGTCATATCCGAGTATCATTGTCCCGTATGCTCCCCCTGAACCATACTCAGTTAAAAACCATTTATAGCTGTCTGGAAGGGTTACATTAAGGTCCTCTTCTATTTCTCTAATCTGATCTTCAGTGACTCCCCCGGTGAGAATTGAATTTTCTTTATTATCATCAAAGAAAGTTTTCACTTTTGAATAATCCATTAAACTTTCACCTCTTATTCTTGGTTCTCAAATTGCTGAGCTCTCCATCTCCAATACCTTCTCCTAAAGCTTTTATATTGTTTATCAAGTACTGGATCGTTTCTAAAACTCTGTCCATTCTCTTTTAATCCATGCAAAACATCACTGTACTTATTGTGCCAGCTTTCAGGTATCTCGAGCATATTGCCAGGCTCTTCTTGAATCAAATGATGCAAATTAATTTGGGTTCCATCTTTTGCAAAAGGAGCATTACCATTTTTCATTAGTTGAAGATTCGTAAGGCCTTTCCGATTTTTTTGATTAAGATCAATATCTTTCATTGTATAGACTCTACGGCTTACATCTCTAGGTTGCCCTTTAACTTTTACCTTGCCGCCTATCTCGAATGCTTCATATTTTTCTTTATTTAACCAAGGGACATTTACTTTCTGACCTGTAAATGGCTTTCTTGTTTCATCTAATTTTTTAGCAAGCTGAAGCAGCCTGTCTTTTGCACTCACATCGTTGATGACATTATACGGCATGCCGCCTGCTACAACAACATCTTCTCGCATGACAAACGGTTTGATTGCTGTTAGTGGATCAGGAGTTTCATCCAGTTTTTTAGACACTTTTTTAACTGCTGCTTTTCCGGCTGTTTTCACTCCAATTTTAGCAACTGAACCAGCACCTTTTAAAGCAAAGATGTTTACTGCTGCACATGTAAACCAATGAGCCGTAGATTCTGTGTCTCCGTTCTTTACGTCTCTAATATAGGAAGTTATTATTGCATCCTTAATTGAATTAAACGTGGAATCGTAGTGATAAACTGCAACTGCAGAATTAATAAGCATGTCGACAGGATGATTGTGTGCCATATAGTCTAATGTTTCAGCTGTCATATCGTAAAGAGCTGTAACAGTACCTTTGGCTCCAGCCATTAGCTCACGTGTGTTTTCAATCTGTGTGAAATATCTTTGTTGTTCTGCTGTCAGATTTTCATACCCAATTGTTTTGGCCATTGAATAGAATTCATCGGCATCTGCATAATCGTAATTCTTTAGTCTTTCTTTCAGTTTTTCAATCTCTCGTTCTTTTTCTTCCTTCTTCTTAATCGTCAAGTAAGCTTCAGAATGCTTTTCAACATCGCCTTTTTTCTTATGTATGTCACTTTCTCTATACGCTTTGGCATTATAGTGGATCGGAGTGGCGTTTTTTCCTTTGCCTGTTGATTCCTGCAGCTTTTTAAAATCTTGCTGAATGAATTGTTCGTTTGGTTCTGTTAGTGCACATTCAGTTGTTAAATCATCATCGACTTCTCTAACTTTATCAATTGTTTTTTCACGTTTCTTATCTGCACTGGCAAGTTCATCTTTAAAGTTTTCTGTTGAAAACAAATCAAGTGGTAGGATATCGTCAATATCGTTCAGAATGTCCTTCATTGCTTTCTTCTGTTCAGACATAATAGCCTTTGATTTTTTATAAGCATTTGCAAGTTCATGCTCTAAAAAAGATTCCTCGACGTATGCATCTGACAAGCTGGCTTCCTCTATAACTCCAGAGATACTTGTAAGGAAAGCAATCTTCATGTCAATTAAATCAATCCATTGATCTGTAACCCCAACATGATCATGATAAAATGCTTTAATATTGTCTGCGCCCTTACCTGAAAACTCGCTGTCATCTAGGTCGGCTACGGCTTTAAATGCTTTTCTGAGCTTAACCATTTGTGATCTGAGTTCCTTGTACTCTTTTGCACGTTTATCCGCTTCAGAAAGTAATGACTTTGCTTCAAATACCTTCATACCATTCTCCTTTTTCTGACACTCAATACTCAAAATTTTACCATAGTTTAGGAGAGTTAACGGCGTTTAGATCGGCCAAATGCCAGAAATACTCCAAAAGAAATAGTTATTTTTACTCAATTCATTGTTCACAAATGAACATTTCCTTATAATCGATATACAAGACCTAGGCAATCCATTCTTACACACCCTGAAAATTAGGTAAATTATCCCTTGAGTTTAATTGCGTCATCACGAAAGCAGAATTGCGCTATGTCGAAAATTTTTTCTATATATTACATTTAATGTTAAAGTTGTGTTAACATTTGTTTGATAATTTAGAATTTTGACAGAAAGAGGGGTTTATTATGAGTAAACTTGCTTCTGAGTATGTTGCTAATATCTTAAATGAATGGTATATGGCTATAAAACAGCAAAACGTGGAGGCTGCCGAGAAATACTTCAAAGAGAGCAGAGCTCTATTTGATGAAATGGAAGAAGACCAGGAAGTATTGATGTACTATTCTTTACTTGAAGAGAGACATAAAATGATGCTCCACCAGGATAAAGGAAAAGAATTTCCAAAGCACTCTTATTTCAGTAAAAAACATAAGAAAGAAATAAGAAAAACAGACAATATGATTGAATATTATTTCTTCTTATTTGAGGCATTATACGAATCGCACAATCGTAATTACGGCAATGCAATTAGTCTTTTTAAAATTGCTGAGAAAAAGCTTGCGAATATTCCAGATGAAATTGAAGCGGCTGAGTTTTATTCAAAAGTAGCCTCTCTTTATATGATGCTTGGCCAAAACATCGTGTCTTTAAACTATATAAAGGATGCAATGCACATTTACAAAAGGAATGAGGATTACAAAAAAAAGCTTGCGACGTCTATGATGGTTGTGGGACATAACTATACAGAGCTAGGTCAATATGATAAAGCTGAGGATATTTATTTTGAAGCAATACGAATTTCTAAACAACTCGAAGACCCTTTTTTTGAGGCTATGATTCATCATAATTTAAGTATCACTTATTCAGCTGCTAAAAGATCACAAGATTGCATAAATGCTCTGAAGAAAGCATTGAGAAATGATGAATGGAAAGAGTCGGTTTATTACACAAACTCCCTGTATATGATCACAAAAGAGTTCTTCATAATGGGACTATCCGATCAAGCTGTTTATTATTACAAAAAAGCACAGGAAAACTTAAATCAAAAAGAGAATAAAGTGTATGAGGCTAAAATAAACATTATTTATGAGTTATTCCAGAAAACCCCTGAAGAAAGCGTTAATCAGTGCAGGAGCTACATTCATTTCCTATTTGAACAGAATGACGCGGATAGTGTGCACGATCTCGCTTTAATCATTTCGCAATATTATGAGGCGAGAGGATATATTCAAGAAGCTCTGGAATTTTCTAATCATGCTATTTTAGCCGAGAGGAAAATGAAGCAGTTGGAGGGAGTTTAATGAAAAAGGTAATTCTTTGTTTAGCTGCTCTGGGCGCGCTAGCAGCTGCTAGTTATGCGGGCTCGAATGCTCATGTTGCAGAGAAACCGGTCGGAACTTATATGCTATTAGCAGAAAAACCAGTAGGTACCTAATACAACCCTTCTCATCTGAGAAGGGCTTTTTTATATAATCCATCTTTTCTTTTCTTTATCCCAAGAAATCGCTCCTTTTCGGATAAGGCTTTTTGTGGCCTCGCGTATTTCCTGTTCGCCCTTCCCGGTCTTTCTTTTCAGTTCAGGAAGAGTCGGATTCTTTCCGTATAGACTCATATTTACAAAGATTTGATATAACTTGCGCTCAAAATCAGTCACACAATATCAACTCCTAGAGCTAGGTGCATCGAAAAAACAATTGTAAGTATTAGTTGATTTTGTCATAAAATAGACCAGTTATTAGTGGTCCTCCATTTTCAGCTTTTTCTTTCTGAACTGATCCATAAAGGATAATGGTTTGGTTCTCCTTTAACTTTGTAGGGAATAGGGCAAAAACATTATAAACACCATACCCATTTTTCTCTTTAGATGAAATAATAAATTTTCCTCCAGCTTCGGCATTTTCGATTGCAGAAACTTCTCCTTTGATACGAACTATTTTATCTGGAGGGTCCTCAACATTGATTTTTTTGAAATCAGCATCTTCAGCTTCTTTTCTAATCTGTTGCTGCTTTTCCTCAGTTGAAATATCGTCTAGTCCATCTTGTTGAGAGGTGCTTGAGGTAATGGATTTTTTCTCAGTTGGTGAATCATCTGATTGAGCCATATAAGTAAATCCACAGATGGAGAGTAATAAGCTTATTGGCAATATCCATATTCCTTTTTTTCTTGTTCTTTTGAAGAATAAAAGAAATAAACCAATTACGATTCCGATTGCGGAAAATATAGAGAGAAATCCCATAAATAAAATCATAATATCCTCCATTTTTTAAAGGTAACATTTATATCTTAAAACAGATGAGTGTAATTTTCTATTCTATACAGCGGGCTTAGGAGGGAAAACAAATATGGACCAGCTACAAAAGCAAAACTTGAAGGATTATTGAATTAATGAAAAACCCTCTCTAAATTAGAGAGGGTTATTCTTTATCTCTTTTGATATTAGTATTATGGAAGTAGTCTGGTAATGCTTCGTATAATATATGTCTACTTTCAAATTTTACGTCTTTAATCTTATTGACGTTACTTTGTACCCCTCGGGAACCAAATCCTCTGGCCTTTTTAACTGTTGTTTTATCAACTGGTGTTTGTTTATTAACTGTTGTATGTTTGTACCAACTGTCTTTATCTCCCATTAAAACCTTCCTCTCTTTTGGTTAAACCATTAAAAGAATGACTTGCTTAATCATATACACTAATACAATTCCGATTATTGAAATGTATATCTTCTCGATTCCTTTTTTATAAAGATTTGCTTTCGTGTCGTTGGCATTACTGTTTTTTTTGACAATGTTATAGTATGAATCTGCTAAAGCATACTGAAGTTCATCTTTGGGTAGCTTTGCATTGGTATTAAGGCTTCCATCTACCTCGTTAAATCCACCTAATCCGAGCGACTGATATTCGTATGTTTTAAGCACATTAATTAAGTGCCTAAATGCGATCAGTTGCATAATAGCCGGGAAAATATATAACAGAGCGATTATTGAAAAACATAGCATTTCAATTGGGCTATGTGCCTTTTTGAAGAAAGAAAAATCTAGCGCTGTTGCATAAAATCCTATCAATGCTCCTAATAAAGCTATAAGGACACCAGCTCTAGTTTCAATATCTCGTTTTCTATTAGCCTCGGCATCATATTCCCTAGTTATTGTATTAAGTAGTGTCTCAGAACTAGGATATTCAATATGAAGTTGTTCTGAATTTTGTTGACTTTCCTCTGAATTTAGCTGTCTTTCATCCGAAAGTTCAGTCTGTTCTGTAGCCATCGTATAGCCCCTTAGTATGAGTAGTTCTTCTCTTTATTGTATATAAAAGGATTATGACATTACAAGAAAAAATTTACTTGAAAAGAAATATTTTTCGATATATCTATTTACGACAGTAAACAGATATGTTATAATTAAAGTATAGAAAGGAGGTGCTGAAGTGGACGAGGTGAGAAACTGGATTCTTGCTATCGCTGGCATCGTTACCATCATTAAACACATTTACGACATATGGACGAAGGAAAGCGAAAAGCATAGTAAGAAAAAGAAAAAGCGCTCCCGCCGGGTAAGCAAGAAGCGCTGATACACAGTGAGCAAAGGGGAGAAATCCCCTTGCTCATACCATTATATCACGTCCACAATAGTATGAAAAAATATTTTAAGCAGTACAGTACAAGTGACTTTGCCGTTTTGCTCATTTTGGTTGCGGGGATCGTTGCAATTGATCTGACTGACGAGGGTATGTCTGGAAAGATTGCGCATACTGTATTGATGATAGCCGTTGTTGTTACTTTGTTAAAAGGATTCATTATGATGTGGAGAGAAAGCCGACATGATAGAAAGCGAAAAAATTAAGTTTATCCAGGAAGAAGTTTTGACGGCAGCGGAAGCGGGGGAGTTGCTTGGAATCACCCGGCAGCGTTTAAGCACCCTTGTGACATCCGGAAAGCTCAAGCCGGTGAAAAAGGTGGGGACAGTCGCATTGTTCTTACTAGATCATGTTTTATCCTTGAAAAAAGAATTAGAAGCCGGCAGAAAGAAGTACCGTCCTTATGATGAATGAAGCCCACTCATATGAGCAGGGCTTTTTACTTTTCTAGGAATCGCGTGGTACTTTTATCCCCTTTATCTCGAAGTGAGAGTTTTTTAATTGTTTAAGAACGAATGTTCTGGTATCTTCTTTTTGAGGTGATAGGTGTGAAAGAGCTACCAAAAGAGCTACTTGAAGAACTTGAAAGAACTACCTTCCTACTAAATGAAGTTATAGAGATATACGAGCAGCACGAAGGAGAGCCAGAAGAAAAACCGGCTATCACTTGCCCATCTTGCCACAAAGAATCAACTAATTATGTCTGCGATTGGTACGGTAACAGACATGTCCATTTTCATTGTGAGTGCGGCTGCCGAGTCCATCAATAAATAAAAGGCCTTCGACATGCGAAAGGCCTTTTTACTTATGCACCTACTCTTATTTCACGACCTAACTCCATTCCTATAGGTGGGTCATGGTGTGTTCCTACAGGTAACTCACGTTGTAATTTCATCTTGATTACTCCTCTCTATAATGACAAATACTGCATACTTCCCAAATCTCCTTTTAAATTACAAACACTTTTTATTAAATCTGAAAAAATTTTTGAAACATTTCTTGTAGCTGTGCGTCTAACATACGTATCCTTAGATATTTTCTGTATTTATGTCTATTTCACATGTTTATACTTAAATACAAAAAACCAAGTCATCCATAAACGCACCGTATTTATCGGAAGCCTGAATTCATCTATTGTCCACCCTCGGGAGGTGTTTAAAGAAGCGTTTAAACGATCTGCCGCTTCCTTTATCTGTGTTCACAATCATCCTTCTGGAGATCCGACGCCGAGCAGGGAAGATATTGAAGTGACAAGACGGCTGTTTGAATGCGGAAACCTGATTGGCATCGAGCTGCTTGACCATTTGGTGATCGGGGACAAAAAATTTGTGAGTTTAAAGGAAAAAGGATATTTGTAACACTTTTTTTTTCGTCGAATTAAGCTATAATAGAGTTTATGAGTTTTTCCCTTTAGGGTATTTTTGCTTTAAGAAAGGAAGATACATACATATGTTTGGAATTGGTACAAGAGACCTTGGTATAGATCTTGGAACTGCGAATACGCTTGTTTTTGTAAAAGGAAAAGGAATTGTTGTCAGAGAGCCTTCAGTTGTCGCTTTGCAAACGGATACGAAGTCGATTGTTGCTGTCGGAAATGATGCGAAAAATATGATCGGACGGACACCTGGCAACGTGGTAGCTCTTCGCCCGATGAAAGACGGCGTTATCGCTGATTATGAAACAACGGCTACGATGATGAAATATTACATCAATCAAGCTATAAAAAATAAAGGCATGTTTGCCAGAAAACCATATGTGATGGTTTGTGTTCCATCAGGCATTACAGCTGTTGAGGAACGCGCTGTCATCGATGCGACAAGACAGGCGGGAGCGCGTGATGCGTATCCGATTGAGGAGCCGTTTGCCGCAGCAATCGGAGCCAATCTGCCAGTTTGGGAACCGACTGGAAGCATGGTTGTTGATATCGGGGGCGGTACGACAGAGGTTGCGATTATTTCCCTCGGAGGCATTGTAACGTCTCAATCGATCCGTGTAGCCGGTGATGAGATGGATGATGCAATTATCAACTACATCAGAAAAACGTACAATCTGATGATTGGTGACCGTACGGCTGAAGCGATTAAAATGGAGATCGGATCTGCAGAAGCTCCTGAAGAATCCGATAATATGGAAATCCGCGGACGCGATTTACTGACAGGTCTGCCGAAAACAATCGAAATTACAGGAAAAGAAATTTCTAATGCTCTGCGTGACACTGTATCTACAATTGTTGAAGCAGTGAAGAGCACACTTGAAAAAACACCGCCTGAGCTAGCAGCTGATATTATGGACAGAGGTATTGTGTTAACCGGCGGCGGAGCGCTTCTTCGCAATTTGGATAAAGTCATCAGCGAAGAAACAAAAATGCCGGTCCTTATCGCCGAAGACCCGCTTGATTGTGTAGCGATCGGAACAGGGAAAGCACTGGAGCACATCCATCTTTTCAAAGGAAAAACTAGATAATCGGGAGTTCAATAGAAGAGGTGTAACACGATGCCGAATAAACGGTTAATGCTATTACTTCTGTGTATTATCATATTGGTGGCTATGATTGGATTTTCGCTGAAGGGCGGCCGCAATACCACCTGGCCTGAGAAAGTGATCGGCGATACGACGGGAGTATTTCAAAATATTTTTCATACGCCTGCCGAATTTTTTGCAGGGATATTTGAGAACATTGATGATTTAAAAAACACATACAAAGAAAACGAGCGTCTGAGAGAGAAACTGGACGGACAGACACAATATGAAGCCAAGCTTCAAGAACTTGAAGAAGAAAACAAATCCTTGCGTGACGAGCTTGGCCATGTCAAATCGATTAAAGATTACAAGCCAATTTTAGCGACGGTTATTGCCAGAAGCCCTGATAATTGGGCGAAACAGGTCACAATTAATAAAGGGTCTCAGCAAAATGTAGCGAAGGATATGGCTGTTACAAACGAAAAAGGCGCATTAATCGGCAAGATCAAAAGTTCCGGACTTAACAATTTTACGTCTACGGTTCAGCTTTTAAGCGATACTGATCGCAATAACAGAGTCGCGACGAAAATATCCGGAAAAAAAGGCAGCAAAGGCTACGGCCTGATCGAAGGATATGACAAAGACAAAAAACGTCTTAAGATGACCATTATTGAGCGCAAGGATAAACAAGACGTGAAAAAAGGCGATCTTATTGAAACATCAGGCACAGGCGGCGTTTTCCCAGAGGGGCTGACAATCGGTGAAGTGACTGATATCGAGTCAGATTCCTATGGATTAACAAAAGTTGCTTATGTAAAACCTGCGGCTGACCTTACCGATTTAAATAATGTGATTGTTGTTAATCGGGATGTGCCGACTGTCGATACAGAGGAGGAAGGATCGTGAAGCGTTTCCTTCTCCCTTTCGTTATGATGCTTGTTTTTTCTGCGGAAAGCATTTTTACAGATCTGGTGCATTTTCCGTTCGTGACAGATGATCAGGTGCTCGTCCCGCGTTTTCTGATGCTTGTACTGATATTTATGTCGGCTTTCATCAACCAAAAACACGCGATGATTTACGGCTTTATTTTTGGTCTTTTATATGACATGAATTATACAAGTCTATTAGGCGTTTATATGTTTGGTTTTGCCGGGTTATGCTATTTGGCTTCAAAAGCGTTTAAAGTGCTGCATACAAACGCATTTGTGGTGATATTGATAGCTGTTCTCGCTGTCTGCCTGCTCGAATTTTACGTATTCGGCATTCAGTCTTTAATTCATAAAGACATCATGACGTTTAACGGATTTGTACTTGACCGGTTTATACCGACAATTTTATTAAATATTGCAGCCGCTCTTATTCTGGTTCTGCCATTTAGATTATTTTTTATGAGTCTAAAGAAAGAATTGAGAGATGAGTAAAAAGGATTTTATCTTTTTTTGACGAAATGAGTATGTTGTTGAGGTGAATATTGTGAAGACCAAAAAGCAGCAATATGTAACAATAAAAGGAACAAAGAATGGGTTAACATTGCATCTGGATGATGCGTGTTCTTTTGATGAGCTTCTCGATGGTCTTCAGAATATGCTGTCAATTGAACAATATACGGATGGAAAAGGCCAGAAAATCAGCGTCCATGTTAAGCTGGGAAATCGCTTTTTATATAAGGAGCAAGAGGAACAGCTGACAGAATTGATTGCGTCAAAGAAAGATTTGTTTGTTCATTCTATTGACAGTGAAGTCATTACTAAAAAAGAAGCACAGCGTATGAAAGAGGAAGCTGAAATTATTTCTGTTTCAAAAATTGTCCGTTCAGGCCAAGTGCTGCAGGTGAAAGGCGACTTGCTCCTGATCGGTGATGTGAATCCCGGCGGAACAATCAGGGCCGGAGGGAACATTTTTGTTCTGGGCTCACTTAAAGGAATCGCGCACGCCGGATTTAACGGAAATAATCAAGCGGTCATCGCCGCCTCTGAAATGCTGCCGACACAATTAAGAATCAATCACGTGTTAAATCGCTCCCCAGACCACATTCAAAAAGGGAACGAAATGGAATGTGCTTATTTAGATACAGACGGAAATATGGTCATTGAACGCCTTCAACATTTGGCTCATTTAAGACCTGATCTAACAAGGCTTGAGGGAGGAATGTGAATTGGGTGAGGCTATCGTAATAACTTCGGGAAAAGGCGGAGTAGGTAAAACAACAACATCTGCGAACCTCGGTACCGCCTTAGCCATTTTAGGGAAGCGTGTATGCTTAGTAGATACTGATATAGGGCTGCGCAACCTTGATGTTGTAATGGGTCTTGAAAATAGAATTATTTACGATCTTGTAGACGTGGTAGAGGGCAGATGCAAAATGCATCAGGCGCTCGTAAAAGACAAACGTTTCGATGATCTGCTCTATTTAATGCCCGCTGCTCAAACGAGCGATAAGACAGCTGTTGCTCCTGAACAAATTAAAAATATGGTCCAAGAGCTTAAACAGGAATATGACTATGTCATCATAGACTGTCCTGCCGGAATTGAGCAAGGATACAAAAATGCCGTTTCCGGAGCAGATAAAGCGATTGTGGTCACAACGCCTGAAATCTCAGCTGTTCGTGATGCTGACCGTATTATAGGGCTGCTGGAGCAAGAGGAAAATATTGAATCGCCGCGGCTCGTTGTAAACAGAATCAGAAATCACCTGATGAAAAACGGTGACACGATGGATATCGACGAAATCGTACAGCATTTGTCGATCGATTTGCTTGGAATTGTGGCTGATGATGATGAAGTCATTAAAGCTTCCAACCACGGCGAACCGATTGCGATGGACCCGAAAAACCGCGCTTCCATTGCATACCGCAATATTGCCCGCCGTATCTTAGGCGAATCTGTTCCTTTGCAGGTGCTTGAAGAGCAAAACAAAGGAATGATGGCTAAAATTAAATCATTTTTCGGAGTAAGATCTTAATGTGATAGAATCAAAGAGAAGAATCTGACAAAGCAAATGCTGTGTCAGGTTTTTTTGTTTTTGTCTGCTTTGAGTAACGAATATTTGCCATGGACAAGACATATGATGTACAAACCCAACGAATGCAAAGGATGATGGCAATGAGTCACAGAGCAGATGAAATCAGAAAACGATTAGAGAAAAGAAGAAAACAGCTTTCCGGCTCGAAACGTTTCTCTACTCAGACAGTTTCTGAAAAGCAGAAACCCCCGTCCTGGGTGATGGTCACGGATCAAGAAAAGCATGGAACTCTTCCTGTCTATGAAGATAACATTTCAACATTTAATGGAAAACACCCTCTGGTTAAAACAGATTCAATTATCCTGAAATGTCTTCTGTCGGCCTGCCTTGTTCTCGTATCCGCCATAGCCTATAAAACAAACATTGGGCCCGTCAGCCAGATTAAACCCGTTGTTGCCAAAACCTTCGAAACTGAATTTCAATTTGCCTCAGCAAGCCATTGGTTTGAAACGAAATTTGGCAATCCGCTCGCTTTTCTGGCTCCTGAACATAAAAATAAGGAACAGCAGGTCGAAGTGGGCCAAGACCTGGTCGCGCCTGCATCCGGGAAAGTGCAGCAGGATTTTCAGGACAACGGGGAAGGGATTAAAGTCGAAACAAGCAGTGATACAATTGATAGCATAAAGGAAGGCTATGTAGTTGAAGTCAGCAAAGACAGCCAGACGGGACTGACAGTTAAGGTGCAGCATGCTGACAACACCTATAGTATTTATGGCGAGCTCAAAGATGTCGATGTTGCTTTATATGATTTTGTAGATAAAGGCAAAAAGCTCGGTTCGATTAAACTTGATGATCATAATAAAGGGGTCTATTATTTTGCCATGAAAGACGGCGATAAATTTATTGATCCGATTCAGGTGATTTCATTTGAATAAATGGCTTGACCTTATCTTGAAGATTCATGTGCATCCTTTTCTTTGGATTATCGCGGCGCTGGGACTGCTAACAGGCCATATGAAAGCATTATTATGTCTGCTCCTGATTGTACTGGTCCATGAGCTGGGGCATGCTGCTCTGGCCGTGTTTTTTTCTTGGAGAATCAAGCGTGTTTTTTTGCTGCCGTTTGGTGGAACGGTTGAAGTGGAAGAGCATGGGAATCGGCCGTTAAAGGAAGAGTTCGCGGTGATTATTGCCGGCCCTCTTCAGCACATCTGGCTTCAGCTTGCTGCCTGGATGCTTGCAGAATTCTCAGTGCTTCATCAGCATACCTTTGAACTCTTCACCTTTTATAACCTTTCTATTTTATTTGTGAATCTGCTGCCAATCTGGCCGCTTGACGGCGGAAAACTGTTATTTTTGTTGTTTTCCAAGCAGCTGCCTTTTCAAAAGGCTCACCGGCTCAATTTAAAAACGTCGCTCTGCTTCTGCCTGTTGCTCGGGTGTTGGGTTTTATTTGTGATTCCTCTGCAAATCAGCGCATGGGTTTTGTTTGTCTTTCTGGCTGTTTCTTTGTTTGAGGAATACAGGCAAAGGCACTATATCCATGTGAGATTTCTCCTTGAAAGGTATTACGGAAAAAACCGTGAGCTTGAAAAGCTGCTGCCGCTGACTGTAAAGGCAGAGGACAAAGTCTATCATGTGATGGCCGAGTTCAAACGCGGCTGTAAACATCCGATTATTATAGAGAAATCAGGACAGAAACTCAGCCAGCTTGACGAGAATGAAGTGCTGCACGCTTACTTTGCCGACAAGCGGACGAATTCCTCCATGGAGGAACTGCTGCTGCCTTACTAAAATCAATTGACAAACGTCTTGTATTTTGGTATATTTTTTAATGTTATGGATGTAGCACCATTGCTACAACCGCTCAGTACAGGTGTTAAGAGCTTTTACAGCCCCCTGGTGTCTGGCGAGTCTTAGTCTAATAGGAGGTGCAGAGAATGTACGCAATCATTAAAACAGGCGGAAAACAAATCAAAGTTGAAGAAGGTCAAACTGTTTACATCGAAAAACTTGCTGCTGAAGCAGGTGAAACAGTTACTTTTGAAGACGTTTTGTTTGTTGGCGGAGACAACGTGAAAGTCGGCAACCCTACAGTTGAAGGCGCAACAGTAACGGCTAAAGTTGAAAAACAAGGCCGCGCGAAAAAAATCACTGTTTTCAGATACAAACCAAAGAAAAACGTTCATAAAAAACAAGGTCATCGTCAGCCTTACACTAAAGTGACGATCGAAAAAATCAACGCGTAAGCATGATTCAGGCAACAGTCAGAAGGTCTCATGATAAAGGCATATTGTCTTTTGAAATGACGGGCCATGCGAATTTTGCTGAACATGGACAAGATCTTGTTTGTGCCGGAGTGACAGCTGTTGTGTTTGGAGCCGTTAACGCGGTCATTGTGCTCGCGGGTTTCGAGCCGCTTCTTGATATAGGGGAGGACGGGGGTTATTTTTACTTTGAATTCCCTGAATCTCTTGATCCGGAGGCGCGCCAAAAAGCTCAGCTGCTGATTGAAGGCATGATTGTTTCGCTGGATACAATCGAACGGGATTACAAAGATAACTTGCGTGTGACCACAAACATAATATAGGAGGTGAGCTACATGCTTAGATTAGATCTTCAGTTTTTCGCTTCTAAAAAAGGAGTAGGTTCTACAAAGAACGGACGTGACTCTGAGGCTAAACGTTTAGGTGCTAAACGTGCTGACGGTCAATTCGTAACAGGCGGTTCTATCCTTTACCGTCAACGCGGAACAAAAATTTACCCAGGTGAAAACGTGGGCCGCGGCGGAGATGACACTCTATTTGCGAAAATCGACGGAACTGTTAAATTCGAACGTTTCGGCCGTGACCGCAAAAAAGTGAGCGTATATCCTGTAGCTCAATAATGATTCAAAAAACTCCGGTCGATGATGACTGGAGTTTTTTTTGCAATATGCGGAGTAAACACCAAGAATGAAATGCAGAGTATGTGCGAGCAGACCCCGCCAAGAATGAGAATAAAAGTCTCAAACCCACTGGATATGTTCCCCAAGCAGTAATACATAAAATGTTCTGCCTGGCTGCAAATCAACCAAAGCCAGAAAAAAGGAACATGATATTTCTGGGAAAAACAATTGTTTTTCTAACAAAGCCTTCTCTGTTATAATTCATAATACACACTTATACAGACTCCTAAATAAGAAATTAAATGATTGGGAGTGCGAAAATGAAGGATGTTTCAAAAAAACAAGAAGAAAATATAAGCGACACGGCATTAACAAACGAACTGATTCATCTGCTCGGCCATTCCCGGCATGATTGGATGAATAAGCTGCAGCTGATTAAAGGAAACTTAAGCTTGCAGAAGTATGACCGCGTCTTTGAAATGATTGAAGAAATGGTTATAGACGCAAAGCACGAATCAAAGCTCTCAAACCTGAAAACACCGCATTTGGCGTTCGACTTTCTTACATTTAATTGGAAAACCCATTATATGACGCTTGAATATGAAGTTCTTGGAGAAATTAAGGATTTGTCGGCTTATGATCAAAAGCTGGCGAAACTGATGAGAAAGCTGTTTTATCTGTTTGATCAAGCAGTCAGCAGAGAGAGCGAAAATCATTTAACGGTTTCGCTTCAAACGGATCATCCTGACATGCAGCTGATTCTGTACCTTGATTTTCACGGCGCTTTTGCCGATCCATCTGCTTTTGATGATATTCAGCAAAATGGATATGAGGACGTTGATATCATGCGTTTTGAGATCACAAGTCACGAATGTCTGATTGAAATTGGGTTGGACTAGCGGAGTTTTTAACGGTTTAGAACGGAGGACATTATGTTTGTAGATCAGGTCAAAGTATATGTAAAAGGTGGCGACGGCGGCAACGGGATGGTTGCGTTTCGCCGTGAAAAATATGTGCCGAAAGGCGGCCCTGCCGGCGGTGACGGAGGAAAGGGAGGAGACGTCGTTTTTGAAGTGGATGAAGGTCTCCGCACCCTGATGGATTTTAGATACAAAAAACACTTTAAAGCGATTCGCGGGGAGCATGGCATGTCCAAAAACCAGCACGGGCGAAATGCTGATGATATGGTCATTAAAGTTCCGCCAGGCACCGTTGTGACAGACGATGATACAAAGCAGGTCATCGCTGATTTAACAGAGCACGGACAGCAGGCTGTCATTGCAAGGGGCGGAAGAGGCGGAAGAGGGAATTCCCGCTTTGCTACACCGGCTAATCCCGCGCCTCAGCTTTCAGAAAACGGCGAGCCGGGAAAAGAACGCTACGTTGTTCTTGAATTAAAAGTGCTTGCGGATGTCGGACTTGTTGGATTCCCGAGTGTTGGAAAATCCACTTTGCTGTCTGTTGTCTCATCTGCAAAACCGAAAATTGCGGACTATCACTTTACAACGCTTGTCCCAAATCTCGGCATGGTTGAAACGGATGACGGACGCAGCTTTGTCATGGCTGATTTGCCGGGACTGATTGAAGGCGCACACCAAGGGGTCGGACTTGGCCACCAGTTTTTGCGCCATATTGAACGGACGCGGGTTATCGTTCACGTCATTGACATGTCCGGTTTGGAAGGCCGCGATCCGTATGAGGATTACGTCACGATTAACCAGGAGCTGAGCGAGTACAATCTGCGTCTCACTGAGCGTCCGCAAATTATCGTTGCCAATAAAATGGACATGCCGCAGGCTGCGGAAAATCTTGAAGCCTTTAAAGAAAAGCTGACGGATGATTACCCGGTATTCCCGGTCAGTGCGGTGACAAGAGAAGGCCTTCGTGAGCTTCTGTTTGAAGTCGCCAATCAGCTGGAGAACACGCCGGAATTCCCGCTGTATGACGAAGAAGAGCTTACACAAAACCGTGTCATGTACACGATGGAGAATGAAGAAGTGCCGTTTAACATTACACGCGATCCGGACGGTGTATTTGTACTTTCAGGAGACAGTCTTGAGCGGTTATTCAAGATGACTGATTTCTCGCGTGATGAATCGGTTAAACGGTTTGCAAGACAGATGCGCGGAATGGGTGTTGATGAAGCGCTCAGAGAACGCGGAGCCAAGGATGGAGATATTATCAGGCTTCTGGAATTCGAATTTGAATTTATTGATTAATGATGGCTGAGAGGAGAGCCTGGATGTCAGGCTCTCTATTTTAAAGGGGGGATGCAAATGAAAGAGGAGACATTTTATCTTGTCCGTGAAGATGTATTGCCCGATGCGATGAGAAAAACATTGGAAGTCAAAAAGCTGCTTGACCGAAAAAAAGCAGATTCAGTGGCAGATGCCGTTCAAAAGGTGGATTTAAGCAGAAGTGCGTTTTATAAATACAGAGATGCTGTTTTTCCGTTCTACACTATGGTTAAAGAACAAATTATCACACTTTTCTTTCATTTGGAGGATAGATCAGGTGCACTATCTCAGCTCCTGCAGGCGGTAGCTGATTCTGGAAGCAACGTTCTTTCCATTCACCAGACCATCCCGCTTCAGGGCAGAGCAAATGTGACACTGTCTATCAGTACGTCTGCAATGGAAGAGGACATTCATACGTTAATGAATAAGCTCAGGAAGTTTGATTTTGTAGAAAAGGTTGAAATATTAGGTTCAGGTGCATAAGGGAGAGAAGATCGTCATGAAAGTCGGTTATTTAGGTCCAGCAGCTACATTCACACATCTAGCAGTCAGTTCTTGTTTTCAAAACGGCGCCGAACATGTTGCTTACCGCACCATACCGGAGTGTATAGATGCGGCAGTTGCAGGCGAAGTTGATTTCGCTTTTGTTCCTTTAGAGAATGCATTAGAAGGATCAGTAAATTTAACGATAGACTATTTAATACATGAGCAGCCCTTGCCAATCGTGGGTGAAATGACATTGCCGATTCATCAGCACTTGCTTGTCCATCCTTCCAGAGAGAGTGCATGGAAAGAGCTCGACAAAATTTATTCACACTCACATGCGATTGCGCAATGTCATAAATTTCTCCATCGTCATTTTCCTTCCGTTCCATATGAATACGCCAACTCAACTGGGGCGGCAGCAGAATTTGTCAGTGACCATCCTGAGCTGAATATCGGGGTCATTGCCAATGAAATGGCAGCTTCTACATACGAATTAAAAATCGTGAAACGAGATATACAGGATTATAGGGACAATCATACGAGATTTGTGATCCTGTCTCCTGATGAAAACATATCATTTGAAGTGAATTCAAAATTGAGCTCAAGGCCCAAAACGACCCTGATGGTGATGCTTCCGGATGATCAATCCGGGGCGCTGCACAGAGTGCTGTCTGCTTTTTCTTGGAGAAACTTAAACTTGTCAAAGATTGAATCACGTCCGACTAAAACCGGATTGGGCCATTATTTCTTTATTATTGATATTGAGAAAGCGTTTGATGAGGTATTGATTCCAGGTGCCATGCAGGAGCTCGAAGCGCTCGGCTGCAAAGTGAAGCTTCTTGGTGCATATCAGTCCTACCAATTATAAAAAAAGCCCAATAAAGGGCTTTTTTTAGTCTTTAATTAAAATACCGGCTTCCTCGAGTGCTTGGCAAGCTTGGTCGATGCGGTGTTCATCCGGTGCTGTCAGTGTATGAAGATGCACGCCGTCCGTCAGCTGTGATAAATAGGCGGCATTCGTAGAATTGATTTTTTTGATGAAATTGCTAACTTCCTTCCGGGTGCCTACTTGGATAGCTGCAGTTAAATCTCCGTATACTGGATGTTCAATTTTTACGTCTTTTACTGTAACACCTTCGTCCACGATAAGCTGCAGTTCCTCTTCTGTCCGTTCAGGACCGTGCAGACAAGCTATGATTCTTTCGGCCTGCTGGTGCTGCTGAGCGGCTGCATCCATGTATACATATCCTTGGCTTGTGGCGATAATCGGTTCATTTTTCGCTTTCAAGAGCGATATATCCTGAACAATTACCTGTCTTGAAACGTTCGCTTTTTTTGCGAGTTCTCCCCCTGTCAGCGGTGATGTGGATTCCTTCAGCCACAGAAGAAGCTGGTCACGCCTGTTGGCGCCCATGAGCTTTAATTCTTCGGTCAATATCAAGTTCTCCTTTCTTTTGTTCCCAAAGCGCTGTAAACGTATGTAATAACTTATCCAGCTGTTCCTCCGTTGTATGCCTTCCAAAAGAGATGCGGATAAATTGCAGGGCTTCTTGGTCTGTTTTTCTTAATGCTTTCATCGCTGCAGACGGACCGTGATAACCGGCAGAACAAGCGCTGCCCGTTGATATGCAAATATTGCTCCGATTACATTCTAACATAACATATTGTCCTTCAAATGCGTGAAAAAAACACCCGACAATATGCGGAAGACATTCCGTTTTTGAAGTGTCTGCCGCAAGAGTTACAGGGAGAGACCGAATGCTGATTTGGTCTAATAGGTATGTTCTTAATGTCTCATTGCGGGATATTTGTTTATCCATTTCGCTTAACATCAGCTCAGCAGCGGCAGTAAAGGCTCCGATCCCGGGAACATTCACGGTACCGGCTCTGAATCCGTGTTCGTGAGAGGTAAGAGGGTAAACGGGCTTCCAAGGGACATCTGAACGAATATAGACCGCGCCCACTCCTTTAGGACCGTGGACTTTATGGCTGGACATTGAGAGTGCATCCACCCCCAGTTCTTCTGTACTGATAGGGATTTTCCCAAATGTTTGAACAGCGTCGCAATGAAGAAGAATGTCCCTATTATGCAGGTATGAAGACAGACGTTGAATGGGCTGAATGATCCCGGTTTCAGAATTGGCATGCTGAATAGATACCAGGCCTGTTTCCGGGCGGATATGAGCTGCTAATATTTCCTCGGTAATAAGCCCGTATTCATCCGGTTCAATGATTGTTACATCAAATCCATGCTGTTCCAGAAAAGCAGCACAGTTATGAATGGACTGATGCTCCATAGCAGACGTAATGAAATGTCTTTTTGTTTTTGGAAGGCCGTTTAACAGTGATTGAATAGCCAGAAAATTGGATTCAGTGCCGCCGCTTGTAAAATAGATGCCGCTTGCTTCTCCGCCAATGATGTCAGCGATTTTCTCACGGCAGTACTCCAGTATGTGCTTTGCTTTTCCTCCTGCATCATGCAGGCTGCTGGCATTACCGTACATATCCATACTGAGCTTCTGATATACATTAAGGGCTTCCTCGCAAATAGGCGTTGTCGCTGCATAATCTAAATAAATCATCGGGTCGTTCCTCCATCCGTTCTCCAAAAAACTCTTGAGTTTATTTTATCCTTGTGTAAATATAAGTGTCAAGACAGGTGTAAACAACAGGAGGGTGGCATATGTCTAAAAAGACGATTGCAGTCATCGGTTCAGGGGCGGCGGCACTTTCCTTAGCGTCCGCTTTCCCGCCCTCATACGAAGTGACTGTCATCACAAAGAAAAGCACCAAAAACAGCAATTCAGTCTTTGCACAAGGCGGGATTGCTGCGGCTTATGCAAAAGGTGACTCGATTGAAGCCCATCTGGAGGATACGTTATACGCCGGGTGCGGGCATAACGATCTAGCTATTGCAGCAGACGTTTTACATGATGGGAAAATCATGATTCAAAGCTTATTGGAGAGTGAATTTCCATTCGACCGCAATGAACAAGGCGATGTTTGTCTTGGCAGAGAAGGAGCCCACTCATACAACCGCATTTTTCATGCAGGCGGAGACGCAACAGGCAGACTGCTAGTTGATTATTTGCTGAAACAGATCGACAGCAATATCGAGGTAAATGAGCATGAAACAGCAGCAGATTTGCTGATGGAGAATGGGCATTGTATCGGTGTCATCACAAAAGACAGCCAAGGGCGGATCAAGGTAAGATATGCGGATGCAGTTGTGCTGGCGGCCGGCGGATGCGGAAGCCTGTTTCTTCACCATACGAACGATCCATCTGTCACAGGTGACGGCCTTTCTTTAGCTTACCGGGCCGGAGCGGAAATAACTGATTTAGAGTTTACCCAGTTTCACCCGACACTGCTAGTGAAAAATGGTGTTTCCTATGGGCTTGTTTCAGAAGCTGTCAGAGGAGAAGGCGGATGTTTAGTTGACGAAAACGGCCGTCGGGTTATGGCTGACCGGCATCCTTTAGGTGATTTGGCTCCAAGGGACATCGTCTCCCGGGTTATTCATGAAGAAATGGCAAAAGGAAACCGTGTTTATATCGACTGCAGTGCGATTTCTGATTTCGAAGCACGTTTCCCTACCATCACCGCTATTTGTGAAAAAGCAGGGGTGAAGATCCAAAGCGGAAAAATACCTGTTGCCCCGGGAATGCACTTCTTAATGGGGGGTGTTTCAGTTAATCGCTGGGGGGAAACGACAGTGCCGGGGCTTTATGCAATAGGCGAGACGGCATGCACCGGTTTACACGGAGCCAATCGGCTTGCAAGTAATTCCTTATTGGAAGCGCTGGTGTTTGGAAAAAGAGCAGCAGAGCATATCATGCAAAAACCGGTTTATAACATGCAATATCAATCAGCACTAGAAAACAGTGTAATCTATGAGGTACCGCACACAGAGGTGTATGAACTGCAAAGCAGAATGACAAGCCACATGTCTATCTTGCGGGAACAAGGCAGTCTGATTGAGCTGAGCATCTGGCTTCATACGCTTCCTTTTCAGGAAGTGAATGTGAAGGATATCACAATACCGCAGCTGGAACTTTCTCATTTATGGCAAACTGCAAAGCTGATGACATTTTCAGCGCTTTTGAGGGAGGAAAGCAGAGGGGCTCACTTCCGCACCGATTTTCCTCAAGCTGATGTACGCTGGCAAGGAAGACAAATTGTTCATACAAAAAAGGGAACGAAGATTAGAAAAAACGAGGGGATTTGGAAAAATGAATCATTTACAGCTGAAAAAATTGCTGAATCACTTTTTTCTTGAGGACATAGGGATGGGGGATATTACATCGCAGTCAATCTTTGGAGAACAGAGCTGTGAAGCGGAGATTGTTGCAAAATCAGACGGCATCTTTGCCGGAGCTGCAGTGATAAAAGAAGGCTTTGCTTTATTAGACGAACATGTTCAAATCATTTTGCATAAAACAGATGGGGATATTTTGCGAAAAGGTGAAGTGATTGCCGTGTTATGCGGTCCGGCGGCTGCGCTTCTTTCAGGAGAGAGGGTCGTATTAAATCTCATTCAGAGGATGTCAGGAATTGCGACGATGACAAGGGAGGCTGTTCGGCGGCTGGATGATGAACAGATTAAAATTTGTGACACGAGAAAAACAACACCGGGGCTGAGAATGCTGGAAAAATACGCTGTCAGAGCAGGGGGCGGGTATAATCATCGATTCGGTTTGTATGACGGCATCATGATTAAAGATAATCATATTGCAGCATGCGGCTCTATTTTAGAGGCGTGCCAAAAAGCTCGTCAGGCAGCGGGGCATATGGTAAATATCGAGGTGGAAATTGAAACGGAGGAACAGCTGCGGGAAGCAATTGAAGCAGGAGCAGATGTTATTATGTTTGACAACTGCCCGCCTGATACGGTCCGACATTTTGCAAATCTCACACCGAACCATATAAAAACTGAAGCTTCGGGCGGGATTACGTTAGAATCTTTGCCTGCTTTTAAAGGGACGGGCGTGAATTATATTTCATTAGGATTTCTGACTCATTCCGTCAAAAGTTTAGATATCAGCATGGATGTTACATTATCAAATGAATCTGCGGAGGAATGCCGTTATGTCAATTCTTGATGTAATAAAACAATCGAATGATATGATGCCTGAATGTTATAAAGGAATGTCGAGAAAGGATATGGAAACGCGTGTTGCCGCCATTAAGAAAAAGTTCGGCAGCAGGCTCTTTATACCAGGCCATCATTATCAAAAAGACGAAGTGATACAATTTGCTGATCAAACAGGCGATTCCCTGCAGCTGGCCCAAATTGCGGAAAAAAACAAAGAAGCGGATTATATCGTATTTTGCGGCGTGCACTTTATGGCAGAGACCGCTGATATGCTGACAGGCGAGCAACAAACGGTCATCCTGCCTGATATGAGAGCCGGATGTTCTATGGCAGACATGGCTGACATGCAGCAGACCAATAGGGCATGGGAGAAGCTTCAGCATACATTCGGAGATACGATCATACCATTAACTTATGTGAACTCCACTGCGGAGATCAAGGCTTTCGTCGGTAAGCATGGCGGAGCGACTGTAACTTCTTCGAATGCGAAAAAAGTGCTTGAATGGGCGTTTACCCAGAAAAAAAGAATTTTATTTTTGCCTGATCAGCATTTAGGGAGAAATACGGCTTATGATCTGGGCATCGCGCTTGAGGATATGGCTGTGTGGGACCCGATGAAAGATGAATTAGTGACTGAGTCTGATCATAAGAATGTAAAAGTGATTTTGTGGAAAGGGCATTGCTCTGTTCACGAAAAATTCACCCCGAAAAATATCCATGATGTGAGAGAGCGTGACCCTGACATTCAGATCATTGTGCATCCGGAATGCTCACATGAAGTTGTGACGTTAAGTGACGACAGCGGATCAACGAAATATATTATCGATACAATCAACAAGGCTCCAGCGGGAAGCAAGTGGGCAATCGGAACAGAAATGAATCTTGTCCAGCGGATCATTCAAGAGCATCCTGATAAACAAATCGAATCACTCAATCCTGACATGTGCCCGTGTCTGACAATGAATCGAATCGATTTGCCGCATTTGCTGTGGTCTTTGGAACAAATAGAAAAAGGAGAACCTTCAGGCGTGATCAAGGTGCCAAAAGCCATTCAGCAAAATGCCCTCCTTGCCTTGAATCGAATGCTTGCGATCACGTAAATCAGAAATATTTCCCCTCCTTTACTCATAACTTCTTTTGTTCAGGCATATGTTGTGAAGAAACATATTGTAATCACAGCTGAACTGTTCACGTTTTGCATAGGAGGGGAAAACGTTGAAAATCCATATCGTTCAAAAAGGCGATTCGCTCTGGAAAATAGCTGAAAAGTACGGAGTTGATGTTGAGGAAGTGAAGAAACTCAATACACAGCTCAGCAGTCCAGACTCAATCATGCCTGGAATGAAAATAAAAGTGCCGTCCGAGGGTGTCCTGGTCAGAAAAGAGCCAAAAACGGGCCCGGCGGCCGGGAGTGTGAAGCAAGAACATCCAGAACACCCATATGCGAAAGAGAAGCCTAAATCCGTTGTCGACGTGGAAGACACAAAGCCGAAAGAAAAGAAGTCTGTGCCGTATGTCCCGCCGATGCCTAATTTGCAGGAAGATGTGTATCCTGAAGCTGATGTGAACGATTATTATGATATGAAACAGCTTTTCCAGCCTTGGTCGCCTCCTAAACCGGAGGAGCCAAAACATCATGACGGAAATAATGATCATATGTATCACATGCAAGATCAATTTCCACAACAGGAGGCTATGAGTAATATGGAAAATGCAAATTATCCGAATATGCCTAATATGCCAAAGGCGCCAGAGGTAGGCGGTATGGAAGAAGAAAACATTCATCACACAGTTCCGAATATGCCGGCTGTTCAGCCTTATTTTCATTATCCGGCTCATTTCGTGCCGTGTCCGGTTCCTGTTTCACCAATTCTTCCGGGTTCAGGATTATGCTACCCGTTCTATCCGGCACAACCTTATCCAATGTATCAGCCTCATGGATACCAGCCAAGTTTTGTATCGCCTCAGTATGATCCGGGTGAATATGAAAACCAGCATCATGAAAACAGCCATCACGGACATTACGGTTCATTCGGAGCGCCTCAATACGCATCACCGGCTTTTGGATCTCCGTATGGACATATGCCGTATGGCCCTCATTATGGCACACCTCAAGTGATGGGAGCATACCAGCAGGCTGCAGCTCCAGGATACATGCCGTACAAAGATCATGACGACTGCGGCTGTGATGATGGTCATCAGCCATATTTCTCCGCACCTGGATATTCGGGTCTTGGAGCTTATGGAAGTCCTAATTTGCCTTACGGCGCAGCAAACCCAAATCCTAATCCTAATCAAAATCAAAATCCATATGCGGCCGGAGTTTCAATGCCGATGACGAATCAGCCTTCAGTAAACCAAATGTTTGGCCGGCCGGAAGAAGATGATGAGTGATTGTTCGGAACGATGTAAATCGTTCCTTTTTTTGTTTCACTGCTAAATGGACAGAACTTACAAGCTTAACATGCCCCTCGGACGCACATGATAAAAACGAGCAAACATGCTCAAATTCGTCCACGGGGGGCTTTTCCATTGGGTAAAAAAATGACGATCGCTAGCTTGATTCTAATGACAGCCGGCTTAACAGCATGCGGAGCAAACGATAATGCTATGAATGATACGCGCAATAACGGCAATACCCGTCCAATCGGATATTATACAAATGAAAATGACGCTGACAGGCAGGGAGAAGGAATCGTCGACAATGACGGTCCTGTTACTGAATTAATGGAGGACCAGAACGGCGGTAACCGAAACACTACTAATGTAAATAACCGTGACCGTGTTACTGCTGACGATCGCGTTCCTTTGGCAACTGACGGAACATATAACAACACGAATAACAGAAACATGAATCGGAACGTGACGAACAACGGATATGACAACCAAGAAAACAGAAGACTGGCTGCAAAAATTGCCAACCGTGTGAAACAAGTGAAAAACGTCAATGACACACAAGTTAAGGTAACGGATGACCGAGTGGTCGTTGCAGTCAGAAGCCACAGAGAGTTCACAAAGTCCGACAGGGAAAATGTTGCAAAAGCGGCACGCAACTATGCGAATGGCCGTGACGTCCAAGTGTCCACAGACAAAAGGCTGTTCACGAGACTTCATAAAATGAACTCCCGCTAGGACGGAAAGGCTGCCGGAAATGATATTCGGCAGCCTTTTTCTTTGCATCAGCGAACAATACCTATTAAAGTGTACATAGAAAATGTCAAAAGAAGGTGAAAACATGGCAGGCCATTCCAAGTGGAAAAACATACAAAAAAGAAAAAATGCACAGGATGCAAAGCGCGGGAAAATCTTTATGAAGCTTGCAAAAGAAATCTATGTGGCAGCGAAAGAAGGCGGAGCTGATCCAGAAGCAAATTCAGCATTGCGTCTTGTCATCGAAAAAGCAAAAGGCGCCAATATGCCGAATGAAAATATAGACCGTGCCATTAAAAAAGCCGCAGGGAGCCAAGACGGAAGCAGCTATGAGGAAATCACCTATGAAGGCTATGGTCCATCAGGGATCGCCGTTATGGTAGAATGTGTAACGGATAACAAAAACCGAACGGCGTCAAATGTGCGTACAGCATTTAATAAAAATGGCGGAAGTCTGGGAGAAAGCGGATGTGTAGCCTTTTTATTTGAACGGAAGGGATTCATTGCAATCGACCGTACAGAACGGCAAATAGAAGAAGATGAGCTTATGCTTGATGTGCTGGAAGCAGGGGGAGAAGAGCTGCAGACAGAAGAAGAGCAATATGAGGTACTAACAGAGCCCGAGCGTTTTGATGAGGTAAAAACAGCTCTAGAATCGAAATATCCCATTTCTTCGGCAGAGGTGACCATGCTTCCGAAAACCTATGCAGATGCCGATGATCAGGCCGTTGAGAAGCTGGAAAAACTGATTGACATCCTTGAAGATGACGATGATGTTCAAGAAGTCTATACCAATTACCGCTTATAAAAAACCGGCACGATGTCATATCGGGCCGGTTTTTGTATATTCAAGAGACACGCTCATTTTCCTGTGTGTATTCCTTCTCCCAGAAATCAGCGTTTTTGATGCCCAGCGCCTTCGGATCAAATACTGGGTCTAAGCCTTGCTTCTTTTGGCGCTCGTAATCCTTTAAGGCGAGAAGCGCGGGTTTGGCAAGCAGCACGATGGCTATGACGTTCAGCCATACCATAATGCCAAGCCCTGCATCGCCTAATGCCCAAGCCAGTGAAGCGGTTTTCACAGTACCATAGAACGTCGCGGCTAAAATAATCAGTTTTAAGCTGAGCATTGCCCATTTGCTTTCTCTGCCTCGGGCTAAATAAGCGATATTTGTTTCTGCGATGTAGTAATACGCCATTATTGTTGTAAATGCGAAGAAGAATAAAGCGATGGCGACAAAGCCTGCACCGAATCCGGGAAGCACGCTGTCAATGGCCGCTTGAGTGAAGCCAGGCCCCGCCTCTACGCCTTTAAGTTGTTGAACAATAAAGGCACCATCTGCAGCCTGAGTATTATACATACCGGTAAATAAGATCATGAATGCTGTAGCGGAACATACAAATAGGGTGTCAATATAAACGGAAAATGCCTGAACCAATCCCTGCTTGACCGGATGGGAAACTTCTGCAGCGGCGGCCGGATGCGGGCCTGTTCCCTGGCCGGCTTCGTTTGAGTAAATGCCCCGTTTGACTCCCCAAGAAATCGCCATGCCGATCAGGCCGCCAAAAGCGGAATCTAATGCAAAAGCGCTTTTGAAAATCAATGAGATGACAGCAGGCAATTCAGTAATATTCATGACAATAATGATCAAAGAAAGCAGGATATATCCAATGGCCATAAACGGAACAATCATTTGCGCGGCATTGGCAATTCGTTTGACGCCGCCAAAAATAATAAACCCTAATAATAAAACGAGAATACAGCCTGTGATGGCAGGAGAGATGCCGAATGCATTTTGGACGCCAGCTGCAATGGAGTTGGACTGTACGCCCGGCATCAGAAGGGCCATTGCAATAAGGGCAGCAGCGGCAAATAGGACGGCAAACCATTTAATGCCTAAGCCTTTTTCTATATAATAAGCGGGGCCCCCTCGATATTGGCCGCCTTGTTTCACTTTGTAAATTTGAGCAAGAGTTGATTCAACAAAGGCGCTCGCAGCACCGATAAAGGCAATCGCCCACATCCAGAACACTGCGCCGGGTCCGCCGAATGCAATCGCTGTCGCCACACCCGCAATGTTTCCTGTTCCCACTCGGCCGGACAGCGCAATCGATAATGCTTGAAAAGAAGAAACGCCGGCTTCAGAGCTCTTTCCCTGGAACATCAGAACTATCATTTCCTTCAAATGCCTGACTTGTAAAAAGCGGGTCATAATAGAAAAGACTAATCCAATTCCCAATAAAATATAAATGACGGGCGTACTCCATAAAACCGCATTCAAACTAGCAACAAAATCTCCCATCAAGCTTCCCCCTCACTTCATTTCGAATACATGTATAAAAAGGATTTTGGTCTAATCGAACTATTTCTACAATCGGTTTGTCACATTATATGACCGGTAATTATCAATGAGAAGAGAAGGGGAAAAAGAAAACGCGGCATATCGATTACGCCGCGTTTTTCTTACAGAGGCAAACTGATGGCAATTGTAAAAAGGTCCTTCAACAACAAATAGCCAAGCTCTGTCAATCCGTATATAAAAGAAAAGCAATCAGGAATGGTTGGAATCATTTTTCATTTGTTTCGTTCATCACATGGGCTGCTGTCCGGATAATTCCAGTAAATTGTTTTTTTATTCACAAGTTCGCCTCTGTCTGCATCTAAGCTTAAGGTATTTCGGGATACATACGTGTTTAACGTATAGCTGCCGTCCGGCGATTCAATCGATTGGACGAGACTGCCTTTTGGAACGTTTTTCAGTGAAAATAACATCCAATAGACGGCGCCGCCGAAGAATATCAGAAGTGCAAATATGATAATTGGATTTTGCTGCGTATATTGATGTGACTCTCTCCCTTTTTTTCTCATTTTTCCATATACCGGGTTTATGCTATCTTTACATTTCCTTAAAATTCCCTCAATAAACTGATGGTATGATGAAATAAAACAAATAAAGGGTGGGGGAGACAGAGATGGAGAAAACATATTGTCATTCCGGCGAGAAGGGCTCAGAAACGGTTTACTTAACTGTGAGAGGCTATCGAATTAAGCTGTCACCTGAACAAATGAAACTGATTTCTGCTGTCAGAAAGTAAATATAAATGGACAAAGGCAGCCGCTTGAGCGGCTGCCTTTTCGAATTAAGAATATTTTCTTTTCCGTTGCGCGAAACGCTTTTGGAACCAATCTTTCTTATATAAAAATGCAATAATCTCAAGCCAAAAACCCGGAATCTTTTTGGGGAATATCGGTTTTTTATAGAGTGCATGATACGCTGATTTTAAATCGTCCCACTGAGTGCACGTTTTTGTCTGTTCAAATCTCGCAACATCAATCACCCGTACCGCTCCGGTTTCTGTCAGAATCAGATTCCGCAAATGAATGTCTGACGGGTTCAGACCGGCTCCCCGTGCGTCAGAGAGTGCTTCTTCAACCTGCTGAATCATGTCATCACTGATCGCAATGCCTTTCTTTAGACAGTTATAAAAGGTTTCACCTTTAATATATTCCATGAGAATAAATGAATCACCAGTTTCGTAAATGTCAGGGTAGAATGCGGACCCGGCTAATTTTTCATAGATCGCGGCTTCTTTGACGGCTGTCGCTTGATATTCCGGAAAAAATACTTTCAGCGCCATTTTTCGATCACCTTCTGTTAAGGCGAACACATAGGCGCTTCTTCCCTTTCCGATGAGGGTCAATTCCTCGGACTTTTCTTTGACTTTATCAAATCTGCTGTTCTTGCGGTATATGACTGAATGGGCCAGTGCCTCTGCTTTTGTCAGCATTTCATTCACCTTCTTTGCTCTATTTTATGCAGTTGTTTATAGGAAAATCATAAACTGTTCGGGAAAAAGAGCCTATTTCTAGTGTATCTGGTCTTGAAGAAGAAGGCTACCTATAAGCCTTGATTGTGATAAAAGAGACATAAAGCGATCATTTCCATTCTTGAAAAGCGCTTACAAATGGGATAGTATTAATTTTAAATAAAGCGCTTTCGTAAATGTTCAAGGAGGAACAAGCTATGACAAAACAGATTGTGACAGGGATTATCGGTGCGGGGCGCATCGGCAAACTTCATGTTCAAAATATACGCCGGATTCCTCACATGAAAATAAAAGCGGTCTCTGATATTCAGGCAAGCCGTATAAAAAGCTGGGCTGACAGTCATCAGATTGAATACATAAGCTCTGACTATCGTGATTTATTACATGACCCTGATATTGACGCTGTTTTCATTTGCTCACCGACAGCTGCACATGCGCAGATGATCAGAGAAGCGGCCGAGGCGAAAAAGCATATTTTTTGTGAGAAGCCCGTCAGTTTTTCTCTAGATGAAACAAAAGAAGCGCTCGCAGCCGTCCGAAAACACGGGGTTGCACTTCAAGTCGGATTTAACCGCCGTTTTGATCCTCATTTTAAGAAAATCAAAACGATTGTTGAAAATGGTGAAATCGGTACGCCCCATTTATTAAAAATTACTTCTCGGGACCCAGAACCCCCGAATATAGATTATGTCCGTACCTCGGGCGGCTTGTTTATGGATATGTCGATCCATGATTTTGATATGGCCAGATATATTATGGGAAGCGAAGTGACGGAAGTGTATGCAAAAGGAGCGGCTTTGGTGAATCCTTCTTTTGCAGAGCTGGGAGATATTGATACGGCTGTCATTACACTGACTTTTGAAAACGGTGCCATGGCTGTAATTGACAACAGCCGCCAAGCTGTCTACGGATATGACCAGCGGATTGAGGTCTTCGGGACGAAAGGCTCGGCAGCAGCGGACAACAGCAGGCCGACGACGGTCGAAGTGTCAACAGCTGATTTTGTGATGAAGGATAAACCGCATTTCTTTTTCCTGGAACGCTATAAGGATTCGTATGAGGAGGAGATTCTTCGGTTTACGGAAGCGATTGATACAAACCGGGAGACTGCCTGCACCGGCAACGACGGTTTTCAGGCGGAACGGATCGCCAGAGCGGCTCAGCAATCGCATGCTATTGGCATGCCTGTCAGTATTGAGCACACTGAAAAAATCGTTTTTTGATCAAGCAGGATTACATTTCAGCAAGCTTGGGTATATACTCCATTGATACTTTAAGTAGGCGGTGGAGAAAATGAATACAGCACATGCTAAAGGAAATGTTTTGAACAAAATCGGAATTCCTTCTCACATGGTTTGGGGTTACATTGGCGTTGTCATCTTTATGGTTGGAGATGGCCTCGAACAAGGCTGGCTGTCTCCTTTTCTCGTTGATCATGGTCTCAGTATGCAGCAATCCGCATCGTTATTTACCATGTACGGCATTGCTGTCACCATCTCGGCTTGGCTTTCAGGCACGTTTGTCCAAACTTGGGGGCCAAGAAAAACGATGACTGTCGGCTTGCTTGCATTTATCCTCGGTTCGGCCGCTTTTATCGGCTGGGCGATTCCTCATATGTATTATCCGGCTCTCTTAGGCAGCTATGCTCTTAGAGGCTTGGGATATCCGCTGTTTGCATACTCTTTTCTTGTGTGGGTGTCATACAGCACCTCTCAAAAGATTCTTGGAAAAGCCGTCGGCTGGTTTTGGTTTATGTTTACGTGCGGCCTTAACGTGCTCGGTCCATTCTATTCAAGCTATGCGGTTCCGGCATTTGGGGAAATCAATACGCTTTGGAGCGCTTTACTGTTTGTAGCGGCAGGCGGATTTCTCGCCCTATTTTTTAACAAAGATAAATTTACACCTGTGCAAAAACAAGATCAGCCGAAATGGAAAGAGTTGTCGAAGGCATTTACAATTATGTTTGAAAACCCTAAAGTCGGCATCGGCGGAGTGGTCAAGACAATTAATGCCATAGGACAATTTGGATTTGCCATCTTTCTCCCGACTTATTTAGCGCGCTACGGATATTCTGTTTCAGAATGGCTGCAAATATGGGGAACGCTGTTTTTTGTTAATATTGTGTTTAATATTATTTTCGGTGCAGTCGGAGATAAACTTGGCTGGCGCAATACCGTGATGTGGTTTGGAGGTGTGGGGTGCGGCATTTTTACGCTGGCGCTTTATTACACGCCTCAGTTAATCGGGCATCAGTATTGGGTGCTGATGATTATCGCCTGCTGCTACGGTGCGGCATTGGCAGGCTATGTGCCATTAAGTGCGCTTTTGCCGACGCTTGCTCCTGATAATAAAGGCGCTGCCATGTCTGTGTTAAACTTGGGGTCCGGATTATGTGCGTTTATTGCACCGGGCATTGTGAGTCTTTTCATTGGACCGATCGGCGCTGGCGGCGTCATTTGGATCTTTGCGGCGCTGTATTTTTTCAGTGCTTTTCTGACACAATTTTTGACGATTTCTGAGCAAAGCGCTGATGTGTATACGGAAGAACGGCTGGTCAGGGAAAACGTGCAAACAAATTTCGAGAAAACGGTTAAGCAGTAGCCTCTTTGGTCAAACTAATCATAAACGTGTGCAAAGAGGTGTAGAGGGTGAAACGATTCAGCACGGCGTATCTGTTGCTGGGCATTCTTTGCTCAGCCGCAGCATTTCTAATAGGTGCTCCTCCCCGCGCACTTGGGGCGGAAGTGGAGCACTATGAACCGCTGCAGGTGCATGTGCAGCTTGAAAAAGTGTATTTGGACGGAGATGTCAGCATTGAGCATAAGCGTGAAAAAGTGCTTTCTATGGATGATTTTTGGGCAGCTTATGCCGGCTGGACACTGGTCGAACAAAAAAAGGGTTATGTGCTCTTCCGGAAGCAAATGGACGATATTTCTCCGCTCAGCAAGGTGAACGGGTATATCGGTGTATCGGATAATGGAGTGATTTCCACTTTTCATGGTCGGCCTGAGTCAGCTTCCGAACCGATTCAGTCTTTTTTCCAAATTGATTTAGAAAGGCTGGAAAGCCATATGCAAAAAAATCTGCTGAAAGGCATTCCATTTCGGACAAAAGCGGAGTTTGAGGACGTCATAGAACATATGAAGACATACAGCGGGTGACGTCCGCTGATTGAAGACATGTATTCATGTCTTTTTTTTCGTGGAAGAATGAGAGAGAAGCGAACATATGTTAACTTTTCTATAAGACTTTGGCTGTTTTTATGGTACAATGAAGAACAGTCAAAGAGGTGAATTTGCGTGATCGAATTTGTTAAAGGGACGATTGATTATGTATCTCCCCAATATATTGTGATAGAGAACGGCGGCATTGGCTATCAGATTTTCACGCCGAATCCGTTTATATATAAGGAGAGAAGTCAAGAAACGATTTTTACGTACCATCATATCAGAGAGGATGCTTTTTCGCTCTACGGTTTTTCAACAAGAGAGGAGAAGGCGCTCTTTACAAAGCTCTTAAACGTGACCGGGATCGGTCCAAAAGGCGCACTCGCCATTTTGGGCTCAGGTGAACCGGGAGCGGTTATCCAAGCGATTGAAAATGAGGATGAAGCCTTTTTGGTCAAGTTTCCTGGTGTAGGAAAGAAAACCGCGCGCCAGATTATTCTTGATTTAAAAGGAAAGCTTGCTGATGTTGTGCCTGAAATGATTGAAAATCTGTTTAATCATGAAGAAAGGCTTGAAAAGCAAACAGCAGAAACGGCTCTCGAAGAAGCGCTTGAGGCCCTCAGGGTTCTCGGATATGCTGAAAAAGAAATCAAAAAGGTGCTTCCTCACCTGAAAGAAGATATTGGGCTGACAACAGACCAATACGTGAAAAAAGCATTACAAAAACTATTGAAGTAAGGTGATGTTCATGGATGAACGGCTCGTCTCAAGTGAAGCAGACAACCATGAATCAGTGATAGAGCAAAGCCTGAGGCCGCAAAATCTGGCGCAGTATATCGGGCAGCATAAGGTGAAAGAAAATTTGCGCGTGTTTATAGATGCGGCAAAAATGAGACAGGAGACGCTGGATCATGTTCTTCTGTACGGGCCGCCCGGACTCGGGAAAACCACGCTTGCCTCCATCGTTGCCAATGAAATGGGAGTGGAATTGCGGACGACATCAGGGCCTGCGATTGAAAGACCTGGTGACTTGGCTGCCATATTAACGGCGCTGGAGCCGGGAGATGTATTATTTATTGATGAAATACATAGGCTGCACAGATCGATTGAAGAAGTGCTTTATCCTGCGATGGAGGACTTTTGTCTGGATATTGTGATCGGCAAAGGTCCCTCTGCCCGCTCGGTCCGGCTTGACCTGCCGCCTTTTACGCTGGTAGGCGCCACGACGAGGGTAGGGCTTTTGACAGCGCCGTTAAGAGATCGATTCGGCGTAATGTCGCGCCTTGAATACTATACGCAAGAGGAACTGGCGGATATTGTCACAAGAACTGCAGATGTATTCGAGGTTGAGATTGATAAACCGTCCGCTCTTGAAATTGCAAGAAGATCGAGAGGTACGCCCCGCGTAGCGAATCGTCTCCTGAGAAGGGTCCGCGACTTCGCCCAGGTGCTGGGTGACAGCCGGATTACGGAAGAGATTTCGCAGGATGCGCTTGAGCGGCTTCAGGTTGACCGTCTCGGTTTGGATCATATTGATCACAAGCTGCTGATGGGCATGATCGAAAAATTTAACGGCGGCCCGGTGGGTCTTGATACCATTTCAGCCACAATCGGCGAAGAACCGCATACGATTGAAGACGTGTACGAACCGTACCTCCTGCAAATCGGATTTATCCAAAGAACGCCGCGTGGAAGGATCGTGACACCGGCCGTTTATCATCATTTCCAAATGGAGGCTCCCCGATATGACTGAATTCCCTAAGATCATTATGATTCTTGGTGCTGTTTTGCTTATCATTGGAGCAGTTTTGCATTTTGTCGGCAAGATGCCGGGAGATATTTTTGTGAAAAAAGGAAATGTCACATTTTTCTTCCCGGTTGTCACTTGTATCATCATAAGTGTGGTATTATCAATTTTGCTTAATCTTTTCGGCAGAATGAAATAACAAAAGACTAGAATAAAGGTGAAATCATCATGAAAGTCGATTTATTTGATTTTGAACTACCCGAACGTTTAATTGCACAAGTGCCGTTGGAGCAGCGTGATGCTTCAAGGCTGATGGTGCTTGATAAACATACAGGAGAGCTGACTGACAGCTCGTTTAAACACATTATCAGTTTCTTTAAAAAAGGAGATTGTCTTGTACTGAACAATACCCGTGTGCTGCCTGCGCGGTTATTCGGGACAAAAGAGGATACCGGCGCGAAAGTGGAACTGCTTTTGCTGAAACAGGAAGCTGGTGACAAGTGGGAAACACTTGCCAAACCAGCGAAACGGGTAAAAAAAGGAACCGTTGTGACATTTGGAGACGGAAGATTGAAGGCTGTCTGCACGGAAGAGCTTGAGCATGGCGGCAGAAAAATGGAATTCCAGTATGACGGTATTTTCTACGAAGTGCTGGAATCCCTTGGAGAGATGCCACTCCCGCCATATATTAAAGAACAGCTCGATGACAGAGAGCGCTACCAGACCGTATATTCTAAAGAAATCGGCTCTGCGGCCGCGCCTACTGCGGGACTTCACTTCACGGAAGAAATCTTGCAGCAATTGAAAGACAAAGGTGTGCAAATTGAGTTCATCACTCTGCACGTAGGCCTTGGAACGTTTCGCCCTGTGAGTGCCGATGACGTTGAAGAGCATAATATGCATGCAGAGTTTTATCAAATGTCAGAAGAAACGGCGGCAGCCTTAAACAAAGTAAGGGAAAATGGCGGCCGGATTATTTCTGTCGGCACGACATCGACACGCACGCTTGAAACGATTGCCGGGGAACATGATGGGCAATTTAAAGCATCAAGCGGCTGGACATCTATTTTTATTTATCCGGGCTATGAATTTAAAGCCATTGACGGAATGATTACAAACTTCCATTTGCCGAAATCGTCATTGATTATGCTGGTCAGCGCGCTTGCGGGAAGAGAAAACGTTCTCCGCGCTTATAACCATGCGGTGGAAGAGGAATACCGTTTCTTCAGCTTCGGAGACGCGATGCTGATTATATAATTTTGAGAACAGGAGGCCTCATCAAAAGTGGCTGAACAACCAATACGCTATGAATTTATAAAAGAATGCAAACAAACAGGGGCTCGGCTGGGCAAAGTGCATACCCCTCACGGCTCCTTTGAAACACCAGTGTTTATGCCGGTCGGCACACTGGCGACAGTCAAAACGATGTCACCTGAAGAGCTGAAAGCAATGGATGCGGGAATCATTTTAAGCAACACTTATCACCTATGGCTCCGCCCGGGTCACGATATTGTCAAGGAAGCAGGCGGACTCCACAAATTTATGAATTGGGACCGCGCGATTTTAACAGATTCAGGCGGTTTTCAGGTCTTTTCCTTAAGCAAGTTTCGTAATATAGAGGAAGAGGGCGTCCATTTCCGCAATCACCTAAATGGAGACAAGCTGTTTTTATCTCCGGAAAAAGCGATGGAGATCCAAAACGCACTCGGCTCTGATATTATGATGGCGTTTGACGAATGTCCGCCGTACCCGGCAGAGTACGATTATATGAAGCGATCAGTTGAGCGGACAAGCCGATGGGCGGAACGCTGCCTGAATGCCCACAACCGTCAGGATGAACAAGGGCTGTTTGGCATTGTACAGGGCGGAGAATATGAAGATCTGCGTACACAAAGTGCGAAGGACTTGATCTCCCTTGATTTCCCGGGATATGCTATAGGCGGATTATCAGTCGGAGAGCCGAAGGATGTCATGAACCGTGTACTCGAGTTTACAACACCGCTCCTGCCGAAGGATAAACCGAGATATCTGATGGGAGTCGGTTCTCCGGACGCACTGATCGACGGAGCGATCCGCGGGGTCGACATGTTTGACTGTGTGCTGCCTACCCGGATTGCAAGAAACGGCACAGTGTTTACAGCTGAAGGCCGTCTCAATATGAAAAATGCGAAATTCGAAAGAGATTTCCGTCCGATTGATGAAGAGTGTGATTGCTATACATGTAAAAACTACACTCGCGCGTATATCAGACACTTGATCCGCTGCAATGAAACATTTGGCCTTCGATTAACAACTTACCATAACCTTCATTTTCTGTTACACTTAATGGAGCAGGTAAGACAGGCTATTCGTGAGGATCGTCTGGGTGATTTCAGAGAAGAGTTCTTTGAGCGTTACGGCTACAACAAGCCAAATGCGAAAAGCTTCTAAATAAAAATGAAAAACAGGCTTACAGAAAGGGGTGAAAATCATGACAGGCACTTTAGGTACATTGGTTCCTATTATTTTAATGTTTGCGGTCCTTTACTTCTTGCTGATTCGTCCTCAGCAAAAACAGCAAAAGGCAGTACGCCAAATGCAGGAGGAACTGAAAAAAGGCGATTCAGTAGTGACAATCGGGGGATTGCACGGTACTGTTGACTCTATCGACGAAAGCAAAGTCGTAATTAAGACTGGTGAAAACACACGTCTTACGTTCGACCGCCGCGCGATCAGAGAAGTTTCTGCTGCTGAATAACAGCAGGAGCTATACATAGCAAACAAAAAAGAGCGGGTGAACCCGCTCTTTTTTGTTTGTCATCTTTTCAGCGGAATTGAAAACCCTTGAAGTCTAGGAAGGCCGAGTACCGGAGCGCAGGCCTGACAATGAATGTGAGGCTTTGTCGACACGCTGAAGGAGCGGGGAAGCCCGCTCTTTTTTATGTGGAAGACCTGTTTCCCCTCATGTTCACGCCGAAAATCCCGCCCAGCATGCATACCCCTAAAAATCCAAGATGGAATAGCAGCTGTTCTGCTGTAAATGTCTTTCCGAATCCTAAATACTGAAACAATAAAATAATCAGAGAAAAGCTTAAGGCAGTCAATGCCCCGATCATCCAGCCTCTTTCTTTCCCTTTCCCCCCTGAAATAAACCCGCCGATAAATAAAGAAAGAAATGAGATGGCGTTGATCAGCCAGTTGAATGATGCCTCTTCAAGCGAGGTTGCTGTCAGTAATAGTGAAACGGCTAAACTCGTCAGGAGCATGGCTGAGAATATGGCGATTAAGCCGTAAAGAATGCCTTTTCCAACTTGTTTCGTTTCCTCCATGAATGTCTCCTCTCTGCCTGTATTAAAAGGCTTCTGATCTTTTTGAACAAAGCCGTCAGACATGCTGATGGCTCGTCTTTGTAAAAATGTATTCCCTTATCCCATGAATTAGACGTAAAAGCTTTATGAAATACGATCAGTTTTCCTTACATAATTTGTTCGTTTTGTTGCATCCTATGATGAGTTGGAGGTGCATGATGGAAGAGCTTCTCACTATTGCGTTTCGCACAATCGTATTATATTTTGTGATACTGGTCATTTTTCGTTTCATGGGCAAACGGGAAATCGGGGAGCTTAGTATTTTAGATCTCGTTGTCTTTATCATGATGGCTGAAATTGCCGTTTTAGCCATAGAAAACGTAGAAGATCATCTATTTCACACCATTTTGCCAATGCTTGTATTAATGATCATCCAAGTGACATTCGCATACTTATCTTTAAAAAACCGAAAAGTTCGCCAGCTTCTGGACGGCAAGCCGACCATTATTATTAAATACGGGAAAATTGACGAAGACGCCATGAAATCACAGCGTTATAATTTTGATGATTTAATGGTTCAGCTCAGAGAAAATAATATCGACAGAGTATCTGATGTATCATTTGCTATTTTAGAGCCGTCAGGCAAACTGACTGTTGTAAAGAAAGAAAACAGCGGAGAGCATCGGCAGCTCGAAATGCCGCTGATTATAGACGGCTCTATTCAAACGGAAAACCTGTCCAGAATCGGCAAAGACAAACAGTGGCTGCATGAAAAGTTACGAAAACACGGATATACAAACCCTTCAGACATTTCTTTTTGCTCGTTTACTGACGGAGAGTTATTTATTGATGAAAAAGATGGGCACCGCACGTGACCTTTACCGGACGATCAGACGTCCGATAATAGGAATGCGGCGAAGCTCATCTTTTTTAATTAAACCGAATGCGAGCAGGAGGATGATATAGATGCCTGCACTCATCGCAATCCATCCGGCGACATTCACAGCCTCGGACGCTCCAAAGCTTACATATTGTTTGATGGCGGAGCTGATGAATCCGGAAATCACAATAACAGCAAAACTGAGTGCGTACTCCTTGATTTTAATACTGATCGGCAGTACCTTGCTTACTGTTGCCGCGTGCAAAAGCGTGACGAGCACCATACCTGTCACAATGGCTAATGCTGCGCCCATAATGCCGAGAGACGGTCTGGTGGCAAGGGCGAAAATAAGGCCTGTTTTGACAAGCGCTCCGATTAAGCTGTTCATCATCGCAGCCCCGGCTAAATTAAGCGCCTGCAGCACTGCTTGAAGAGGGCCTTGGAAATAATAAAGCAGAAAAAACGGGGCCATCACTTTTATAAATACAGCAGCGCCTGAGGACCCATACATCACCCTCATCAGCTCATCCGCAAATACGAATAAAATGACAACTGATATGCCTCCGCTAAGCAGGCAGAGCCGCATGGCTTGTTCCAAGCGGTATTCCACCACCTGCAATTTTTTCTGCTCCATTCCTTCACTGATCGCAGGAACAAGCGCGGTCGACAAAGAATATGTAATAAAGCTGGGCAGAGTCAGCAGCGTCATGGCAAAGCCCGTCAGTTCGCCGTATTGCTTTGTTGCGGCAACTGTCGCCACGCCGGCAATGGCAAGGCTTTGGGCGACGACAATCGGCTCAAAAAACCAAGAAAGGTTTCCGATAAAACGGCTTCCGGTCGTTGGAAGGGATACGCTCATTAACTGGGAAAAAGTTTGTTTTCCGTTTTTTATTGACTGGAAAAAGTGCTTTCTGATTTTAATTGTCTTTTTATACTTAAAGCAAATGAATAAATAAAGGAGTGACGCCAGTTCCCCTGCGACTGAGGAGATCATTGCCCCCGCTGCAGCATATTCAATTCCGTAAGGGAGAAAAATCGTCGTGCATACGGCGACAAGTGAAATCCGGACGACCTGTTCAAGGACTTGAGACACGGCAAGCGGGTTCATATTCTGTTTTCCTTGAAAGTAACCCCTCAGCACACTCGATATAGCGATAATCGGTACAACTGGCGTAATGGCCAGAAGCGGGTACAATGTTCTCTTATCTGTCAGCATCGTTTCAGCCATAACCGGGGCGAAAAACAGAAACAGCGGTGTAAAGATCAGGCTGAGCACTCCTGTGATGGTCAGAGACATGACTAAAATATTTTTCGTTTTTTGATGATCGCCGCGCGCGCTGGCTTCAGCTACAAGCTTGCTGATCGCCACCGGCAGACCGAATTGAGTTAATGTAGTGGCTAAGAAAAAGGTAGGCGCCGCCATCATGTAAAGCCCGACTCCTTCTTCACCGATAAAACGGGCGATAACCACCCGGTTGACAAACCCGAGCATTCTTGTAACCATTCCTGCTGCGATAAGGATAAGAGTGCCCTTTAAAAACGTCTGTTTCGCCATTTTTACCCCCTGCCTTCTCAAACTACCTGTAATCATATACAATAAAGATATGCGTATATATCGTCCAAGCATGACAAGTCTTCTTGAAAAACAATAAAAAGGAGCGTGGAATTCATGGAGAAGCATCCCGCCGATCTATATAAAGACCACGTCAGGCCGTTTCTTTACAGCAAACTGGAAGAGTTTAAGATTCTCGGGTATGATGATGTTGAACTCGAAAGTTTGTGGTCATACTTAACAGGTAAGAAGTGGAAAAAGAAAACGGAACTGCACATTTATGAGATGACGAGCGATATTTTATCAGTGAAAATTGGCGAATTTATGAACTATGCAACCGTTGAGTCATTTAAAACGTCTAATTGGCTGGGAAGTGAAGAAGGCCAGGAAGCATTGGAAGAACTGCTGAGATAGCAGGTTGATTCGCACAGGTTTAAGGGAGGATATACATAATGAAAAAAGGACGCTTGATTGCGTTTTTCCTTTTCGTTTTATTGATCGGCACGGGTTTGGGCTACTTTACGAAGCCTGCCGCTAACAATATTACGTTAGGATTGGATTTGCAAGGCGGATTTGAGGTGCTGTATGATGTACAGCCCGTAAAAAAAGGTGACAAAATCACAAAAGACGTTCTGGTCAGCACAGTAGAGGCGCTGAACCGCAGGGCCAACGTTCTCGGTGTCAGCGAACCGAACATCCAAATTGAAGGAAATAACCGGATTCGCGTTCAGCTCGCTGGGGTGACAAACCAAAACAGAGCGCGTGAAATCTTGGCGACTGAAGCCCAGCTTTCTTTCAGAGATACGAATGACAAAGAATTGCTGAATGGCTCTGACCTCGTCGAAAACGGGGCCAAACAAACATATGATGCCAAAACAAATGAACCGATTGTCAGTATTAAACTGAAAGATGCTGATAAATTCGGTGAAGTGACCAAAAAGGTCATGAAAATGGCGCCAAATAACCAGCTTGTCATTTGGATGGATTACGAAAAAGGGGACTCCTTTAAAAAAGAAGTTCAAAAAGAGCATCCTAAATATGTATCCGCTCCAAATGTAAGTCAGGAATTAAACACAACAGACGTTACAATTGAAGGACAATTTACTGTTCAAGAAGCGAAAGATTTAGCCAGCATTTTAAACGCCGGCGCGCTTCCTGTGAAACTGACTGAAAAATATTCGACATCAGTAGGCGCACAATTCGGCCAGCAGGCGCTCCATGATACGGTGTTTGCCGGTATTGTCGGTATTGCAATTATTTTCTTATTTATGCTTTTCTATTACCGCCTGCCGGGATTAATCGCCGTGATTACGCTATCAGTTTATATCTACATTACACTCCAGATTTTTGACTGGATGAATGCTGTACTTACACTTCCGGGAATTGCCGCTCTCATTTTAGGTGTCGGGATGGCTGTTGACGCCAACATCATCACCTATGAGCGGATTAAAGAAGAGCTCAAGCTAGGAAAGTCAGTCCGCTCTGCCTTCCGTTCAGGAAACAGACGGTCATTTGCGACGATTTTTGACGCGAATATTACAACGATTATTGCAGCAGTTGTGCTCTTTATCTTCGGGACAAGCTCTGTTAAAGGGTTTGCGACGATGCTGATTCTGTCGATTTTGACAAGCTTTATCACTGCCGTTTTCTTATCGAGATTTCTTCTCGCTCTCCTTGTGGAAAGCAGATGGCTTGATCGGAAAAAAGGCTGGTTCGGCGTCAACAAGAAGCATATCATGGATATTCAGGATACGGACGAAAGTACAGAGCCGCATACACCGTTCCAAAAATGGGATTTCACGAGCAAACGCAAATATTTCTTTATTTTCTCCAGTGCGGTCACGATAGCCGGGATTATTATCCTGCTTGTGTTCAAGCTGAATCTTGGCATTGACTTTGCAAGCGGTGCACGTATTGAAGTGCAAAGCGACCATAAGCTGACGACAGAGCAGGTGGAGAAGGATTTTCAATCTCTGGGCATGGAACCTGATACTGTAGTTCTGTCAGGCGAAAAGAGCAATATCGGTGTTGCCCGTTTTGTTGGAGTGCCAGATAAAGAAACCATTGCAAAAGTCAAAACGTATTTCAAAGACAAATACGGATCAGAGCCAAATGTCAGCACAGTTTCACCGACAGTCGGCAAAGAGCTGGCAAGAAATGCGCTGTACGCAGTTGCTATAGCTTCAATTGGCATCATCATTTACGTTTCGATCCGATTCGAATACAAAATGGCGATTGCCGCAATAGCTTCACTGCTTTATGACGCTTTCTTTATCGTCACGTTCTTTAGCATTACAAGGCTTGAGGTAGATGTTACGTTCATCGCGGCCGTCTTGACGATTATCGGGTATTCTATTAACGATACTATCGTTACATTTGACAGGGTTCGCGAGCATATGAAAAAGCGCAAACCGAAAACATTTGCCGACCTGAATCATATTGTAAACCTGAGCCTGCAGCAAACCTTTACACGATCTATTAACACAGTATTAACTGTCGTGATTGTTGTCGTGACATTGCTGATCTTTGGAGCATCTTCTATTACAAACTTCTCAATTGCTTTATTGGTCGGGCTGTTAACAGGCGTTTATTCCTCTCTCTACATTGCTGCACAAATTTGGCTTGCATGGAAAGGAAAAGAACTGAAAAAAGATTCGGCACAATAAAAAAACAGGCTGTCCTTTGCAGGGCAGCCTGCTTTTTTGAAGTTTCATTGAACTTAAAATAGACATTTGCTATAATGACATACGCTTACATTTAAACATATAAATGGTGTTAAGAGTGTTTGTGACAGGTTTTCAGAATGTGGGAGGGTTATATATGAGGGTTCGCGAATCAGAGCTGCCGGGCATAGGGCAAAAAGTTGAAATGATTACTAGAAACCACGATAAAATTTCAATTATTATTCATCATGACGGCCGGAGAGAGCTGTACTATTTTGACGAAAACGATCATGAAGAATGTGTTGCCTCCGTGCAGTTAGATGACGCTGAAGCTAGGCAAATTTCTGCAATTCTCGGCGGAATGGCATATAAACCGAAAGCATTAGAAAGCGTCGAGGCAGCCCTTGGTGATTTGATCATAGAATGGTTTAAAGCAGAGACTGGAGCGCCTGCCATTCATCATACAATTGGTGATTTGGATGCAGGGCAGGAATATCATGTGACTGTCATTGCGATCATTAAGAAGAATCAAGAAAAACAATTAAATCCGGGATCTGAAACAGTCATTGATGAGGGCGATACCCTTGTGATTTCCGGTGAGAGAAACGGACTGAAGAGGCTGATCCGGGAAAAATTAACTGCAAATGAGGCTTGACCTAGCGTCAAGCCATGTTTAAAACCAGTCTTGATAGGGAAAGTTACCTCAATAAGTGAAGTTTGGGGGAAAGAGAATGAATAAACAATGGACCATTATTTTCGCACTTATTTTTACCTTAATTGTCGCTATTTTTGCAGTCATTAATGTCAGATCGGTAGAAGTTGATTACCTGTTTGGCAGATCAGAATGGCCGCTCATTCTTGTCATTTTAGGCTCAGTTTTAATGGGAGCGCTGATCGTGTTTTCTGTTGGGATTTTTCAGGTGATGAAATTAAAGCGCGAAATAAAAGTGCTGCGGAAAGAAAACAAAACTGCGATACATAAACAAGAGGATACTCAACTTGCTGATCAGACCGATACACAGGATGCATCAGCCGTGATTGAGAAAAAAGACTAGTTTTCGAATAATATTTGAAACCCCTCAGCTTGCTCTAGTATAATAGGGTGGTTGAGGGGTGAATTTATGTTAGCGTCAAAAATGCGATGGGAAATCCAGCGACCAGATCAGGATAAGGTCAAATCACTCACAGAACAATTGCATATAACACCTCTTGTTGCGTCCCTGCTTGTAAAAAGAGGCTTTGATACGGCAGAAAGCGCAAAGCTGTTTTTACATACAAAGGATGCCGATTTTTATGACCCTTTTGAAATGAAGGGCATGAAAGAAGCGGCAGAGCGTATAAAACAGGCGATTTCACAACAAGAACAGATTATGATATATGGCGATTATGACGCCGATGGAGTTACCAGTACGTCAGTGATGCTGCACACACTGCAAAAGCTGTCGGCTCAAGTTGATTTTTATATACCTGACCGCTTTAAAGAAGGATATGGCCCTAATGAACAGGCGTTCCGTTCGATTAAAGAACGGGGCTTCTCTCTGATTATTACGGTTGATACAGGAATTGCCGCTGTGCATGAAGCAAAGGTGGCAAAGGAACTTGGGCTGGATGTCATTATAACCGATCACCATGAGCCGGGACCGGAGCTCCCGGATGTTCACGCGATCGTCCACCCGAAGCAGCCGGGCTGCACCTACCCGTTTAAAGAATTGGCCGGGGTCGGAGTCGCGTTTAAGCTTGCTCACGCTTTATTGGGCGAACTTCCAGATGAACTGCTTGACTTGGCGGCAATCGGTACTATTGCCGATCTTGTCCCGCTGCATGACGAAAACAGATTAATTGCAACACTAGGACTTGAAAGGCTTCGGCGGACGACTCGGCTGGGTTTAAAAGAGCTGATCAAGCTGTCAGGCGGGGACATCGGAGAAGCGAACGAAGAAACAGTCGGTTTCCAGCTTGCACCAAGGCTGAATGCCGTCGGAAGAATTGAACAGGCTGATCCCGCTGTTCATTTGCTCATGTCAGAGGATCCGTTTGAAGCGGAAGAGCTTGCCGCTGAAATTGATCAGCTGAACAAAGAACGCCAAAAGATGGTCAGTAAAATGACGGATGAAGCGATTGAAATGGTTGAACAGCAAGGTCTCAATCAAACTGCAATTGTCGTAGCCAAAGCCGGGTGGAATCCGGGAGTCGTCGGGATTGTGGCTTCAAAGCTAGTGGACCGTTTCTACAGACCGGCCATTGTGCTCGGCATTGATGAAGAAAAAGGGATTGCTAAAGGTTCGGCCCGAAGCATCAGGGGCTTTAATTTATTCGAGAGCCTTTCTGAATGCAGAGATATTCTCCCTCATTTCGGCGGCCATCCAATGGCGGCGGGGATGACGCTGAATGCCGAAGATGTGCCGGATTTGCGTAACAGGCTGAATGAAATAGCGAACAACACGCTTACGGAAGAAGATTTTATTCCTGTACAGGAAGTCGATCTTGTCTGCGATGTCGAGGACATTACAGTTGAAAGCATCACAGAGATGAACCAGCTGTCCCCATTTGGCATGCTGAACCCGAAACCGCACGTTCTCGTAGAAAACGCTGTGCTGGAAGATGTTCGCAAGATCGGGGCTAATAAAAATCATGTCAAAATGACGGTCAGAAACGAGTCATCCCAGCTTGATTGCGTCGGTTTTAATAAAGGTGAGCTTGAAGAAGGCATCGTCCCGGGTACAAGAATTTCAATTGTCGGCGAGATGTCAATCAACGAATGGAACAATAGAAAAAAACCGCAGCTTATGATTAAGGATGCCGCTGTTTCTGAATGGCAGCTGTTTGATTTAAGGGGAAAACGGATGTGGGAAGACACAGTTTCCGCCCTTCCATCTGCTAAACGGGCCATTGTCTCTTTCAAAGAAGACTCAACAACACTTCTTCAGACTGAAGACCTTCGCCGCGAAGTGCACGTCATTAGCTCTGTAGATCAAGCGAAGGCGTTTGACCTCGATGGTGCATATATTGTATTACTTGATCCGCCGCCTTCGTTGGACATGCTTGCACGTTTGCTGGAAGGCAAGGCGCCTGAGCGGATATATTTCATTTTTCTCAATCATGAGGACCACTTTTTATCAACATTTCCCGCAAGAGACCACTTTAAATGGTATTATGCGTTCTTGCTGAAAAGAGGCGCTTTTGACGTGAAAAAACACGGTTCAGAGCTTGCAAGACATAAAGGCTGGTCCGTTGAAACAATCAATTTCATGACAAAGGTGTTTTTTGATCTAGGTTTTGTTAAAATAGAGAATGGTGTGCTGTCTGTGGTTAGCGGAGTAAAGAAACGCGACTTAACAGACTCACAAACATATCAGGAGAAACAGCAGCTGATGGAACTGGATCAAAAGCTGAATTATTCTTCTGCTGAAGAGCTGAAGGAATGGCTGAATAAGCTGATGAAACAAGATTCAGAGGCTTATGAAAGTACGAGGAGGACATAAAACAGATGGATTTAAAACAATACGTAACAATTGTACCGGATTACCCGAAAGAGGGCGTGCAATTTAAAGATATTACGACACTGATGGATAAAGGCGATGTATACCGCTATGCCACAGATCAAATTGTTGAATATGCGAAAGAAAAACAAATTGATTTGGTCGTCGGCCCTGAAGCCCGCGGCTTTATTATCGGCTGTCCCGTTGCTTACGCGCTAGGCGTAGGTTTTGCGCCGGTCCGCAAAGAAGGCAAACTGCCACGTGAAGTGATCAAAGTGGATTACGGCTTGGAATACGGAAAAGACGTATTAACGATCCACAAAGATGCCATTCAACCGGGGCAGCGTGTGCTTATTACAGACGACCTGCTTGCGACAGGCGGCACAATTGAAGCCACAATCAAACTTGTTGAAGAGCTTGGCGGCGTTGTTGCTGGTATCGCTTTCTTAATCGAGCTTTCTTACCTTGACGGCAGAGAAAAACTTGATGATTATGACATTTTAACATTAATGAAATACTGAGGATAATCGCATAACGGAAAAAGCACTCCATGTCAGGGTGCTTTTTTCCTATTGTTTTGACATTTATTTTATATAATATTTGGCTATTTGAACTTCTGCTCTTTACATCTTTCGTTTTTTTCTTGATAATAAACTACAATACAGTTTACATTTTAAAAAAGGTGATTCCATGGCGAACGAACAAGTATTGACTGCCGAGCAAGTTATTGATAAAGCGCGCAGCTATCTATCCGATGAGCATATCGCATTTGTCGAAAAAGCATATCTGTACGCTGAAGGTGCTCATCGCGAGCAATACCGCAAATCGGGCGAGCCATATATAATTCATCCGATTCAGGTTGCGGGCATTCTCGTTGATCTTGAAATGGACCCTTCCACGATCGCAGGCGGATTTTTGCACGATGTCGTGGAAGATACAGATGTGACGCTCGATGACCTGAAAGAAGCATTTTCCGAAGAAGTGGCAATGCTTGTGGACGGCGTAACGAAGCTCGGCAAAATTAAATATAAATCTCAAGAGGAACAACAGGCGGAAAATCATCGCAAAATGTTTGTCGCTATGGCTCAAGATATCCGGGTCATACTGATCAAGCTGGCGGATCGTCTTCACAATATGCGGACGCTGAAACATCTTCCTCAGGAAAAACAGCGGAGAATTTCAAATGAAACGCTGGAAATTTTTGCTCCTTTGGCGCATCGTCTCGGGATTTCAAAAATTAAGTGGGAATTGGAAGATACGGCGCTCCGTTATTTGAATCCTCAGCAATATTACAGAATTGTCAACCTCATGAAGAAGAAACGCGCAGAACGTGAGCTTTATGTCGAAGAGGTTGTCAATGAAGTGAAGAAACGTGTCGAAGAAGTGAATATCAAGGCTGACTTCTCGGGACGTCCAAAGCATATTTACAGTATTTATCGAAAAATGGTGCTGCAAAATAAGCAATTCAACGAAATTTACGATTTGCTGGCTGTCCGCATTCTTGTGAATAGCATAAAGGACTGCTACGCGGTGCTCGGCATCATTCACACATGCTGGAAACCGATGCCCGGCAGATTCAAAGATTATATCGCAATGCCGAAGCCGAATATGTATCAATCGCTTCATACAACGGTTATCGGGCCTAAAGGCGATCCGCTTGAAGTGCAGATCCGCACCTTTGAAATGCATGAAATTGCGGAATACGGGGTTGCGGCTCACTGGGCTTATAAAGAAGGGAAAGCGGCCAATGAAGGCGCAACCTTTGAGAAAAAGCTTTCTTGGTTCCGTGAAATTCTAGAATTCCAAAATGAATCAACTGATGCAGAAGAATTTATGGAATCGCTCAAAATCGATTTGTTTTCTGACATGGTGTATGTCTTTACGCCGAAAGGAGATGTAATCGAGCTTCCGTCCGGTTCTGTTCCGATTGATTTTTCTTACCGGATTCACTCTGAAATCGGCAATAAAACAATCGGTGCCAAAGTAAACGGAAAAATGGTAACGCTGGACCATAAGCTTCGGACAGGTGATATCGTTGAAATTCTCACCTCTAAGCATTCCTACGGTCCGAGCCAGGATTGGGTGAAGCTTGCCCAAACATCCCAGGCGAAGCATAAGATCCGTCAATTCTTTAAGAAACAGCGGCGCGAAGAAAATGTCGAAAAAGGCCGTGAACTGGTAGAAAAAGAAATTAAAAATCTGGATTTTGAAGTGAAGGATGTCTTAACGCCGGAGAATATCCAGAAGGTTGCTGACAAGTTTAATTTCTCAAATGAAGAGGATATGTACGCAGCGGTCGGCTACAACGGCATTACAGCCTTGCAGGTGGCAAACCGCCTGACGGAAAAAGAGAGAAAGCAGCGCGACCAGGAAGAACAGGAAAAGATCGTCCAGGAAGTCACTGCGGAATCTAAGCCATACCCGCAAGGAAGAAAACGGGAAGCGGGTGTTCGCGTCAAGGGCATCGACAATCTTCTTGTCCGTTTATCAAAATGCTGCAACCCTGTACCGGGTGACGATATTGTCGGATTTATCACAAAAGGCAGAGGGGTTTCGGTCCATCGTGAAGACTGTCCGAATGTCAAAACGAATGAAGCCCAGGAGCGGCTGATCCCGGTAGAGTGGGAACATGAGTCACAGGTTCAAAAGCGCAAGGAATACAATGTTGAGATAGAGATTCTTGGTTATGACCGCCGCGGATTGCTGAACGAGGTGCTTCAGGCAGTGAATGAAACGAAAACAAATATTTCATCTGTCTCTGGCAAATCGGACCGCAATAAAGTGGCAACCATTCATATGGCGATTTTCATTCAGAATATTAATCACTTGCATAAAGTCGTCGAGCGTATTAAACAGATAAGAGATATCTATTCTGTGCGCCGCGTCATGAACTAGAGGGGTTAAAAAATGAGATTAGTTGTTCAGCGAGTAACAGAAGCAAACGTTACTGTGGATGAAGAGGTTGTCGGTCAAATTGGACAAGGCCTCATGGTGCTGGTCGGCATCACTCACGATGATACAGAAGAGGATGCAGCTTACTTAGCCGATAAAGTTGTTCATCTACGTATTTTTGATGACAGTGAAGGAAAAATGAATCTGTCTCTTTTAGATATAGGAGGAGAGATTTTATCTGTCTCACAGTTTACGCTTTACGGAGATACGAAAAAAGGGCGCCGGCCGAACTACATGAACGCCGCCAAACCTGATAAAGCTTTAGGGCTTTATGAAAAATGGAATGACCTGCTTCGTGAAAAAGGAATCAAGGTGGAGACCGGAACGTTTGGAGCAATGATGGATGTTCAGCTAACAAACTCCGGACCGGTCACGCTCATTATGGATTCAAAATAAAAAAGCTGCCAAGAGGCAGCTTTTTTTATTGGAAATATTTCTCTAATCCGCTTTCAATCCCGTCTGTTACTTTTTCTTGGTATGAATTGCTATGTACAATGGCTTCTTCCTGCGGATGGCTTACATATCCCAGCTCATACAGCATAGCGGGCTGCCTGTTTTCCCTGAGCACAAAATAATCTCCGAATAACACGCCGCGGTCAGGAATGGAAGAACGCTTTACCACTTCAGAGTGTACATCTGATGCCAGTTCCTGATCTTTGGCAGGACTGTAGTAATAAGCAGTGCTGCCTCTTGTGGAAGTATCTGCATAGCTGTCATAGTGAATGCTTATAAAGGCGTCAGCGTTGCGATAGTGAGACGTGGAGACCCGTGACTGTAAACTGACAAAGGTATCATCCTGGCGTGTCACATACACATCTGCTCCAACTGATCTGAGTTTACTGGCGAGCAGCTTTGCCGTCTTGATCGTCAGGTTTTTCTCAAATTTGCCCGAATAGCCGATCGTTCCGCTGTCTTTTCCTCCGTGTCCCGGGTCAACAATAATCGTTTTATTGTTCAGAGAGCCGTTTCCGGACGGGGAATCAGAGACAGGCGGCTCACCTGCTTCTTCTGCGCTTTTAGACGTTTGGACCACCCAATTGGCTACATAAGCAGTCTGCCCGTTATCAAGCTTTATTTCATACCAGCTTCCCTTTGAACCAGTAATGGTATACGAATCGCCTTTGGCAGCACGTTCAACGATCGAAGCTGATGTTGACGCTTCACTTCTTAAATTCGTTCCTCCGTATACGATATAGGCTTTTTTAGCGGTGGATGAACTGCCGGCATTTGCTGAATCTTCAGCTGGATCAGAACTAGTCAAAAGGTAATGACTTGCAACCCAGCCTTTCAGCCCATTCACCTCGATGTGAGCCCAGCCATTTTTCTCGTTGAGAATCGTCAGTTTCATTCCGCGGTCAAGTTTTGTTATAATCGCCGCGTCATGTGAGGCGGAGGCTCTTACATTAAGTGAAGAAACACCGACTGTGCCCGTTGATGCCCCGGAAGATTCGGTTTGATCGCTCTCATCAGCCGCTGAACTGCTTCCGCCTGACGTGACATATTCAGATGACACCCATCCGGTGGCATTTTGATAGGATATCTTGATCCAGCCGGAATCTTTATCAATGACAGATGCTTGGCTGCCTTGAGGGAATTTGCCGATGACTTCGTATGAAGTGCCCGGTCCGGTTCTCATCCGCAGATCGGGGTCTGTTGATGTCACAGTGCTACTGCTTTCTGAAGAACTTGAGCTGGCCTGGTCTTCCTTTGTAATAAGCCAGGAGACCACCCATCCTTTTTCTCCGGAACTAAGCTGTATCTGCACCCAGTCTCCGTCTTCCTTTAAAATCGGGTAGTGCTCTCCCTTTTTCACTTCCGCTGTAATGCCGTAGCTAAGCCCCGGGCCGCTTCTGACGTTCATTTCATCTGTTGCGATGACCGCTTCTCCCTGAGCGGCTGTAACAGATGAAAAAGGCGTGAAAAGCGCCCCGGCGACGATAATACATACAATAAGAACAAAGTATTTCTTGCTCATTGTGTCCTCCTTTCGATGATCATAAAAAAAGCATTCTTGCTTAATATCGTAAAGTCCTTTCTGATTTTTAAATAAAAATAAAATGATTTGTTTATACTAGGCGTAAATAAATCAAAAAGGTGTGCAAATCATGAAATATCATCCAAAAATGGGACGCGCATTTCACGACGGTGAAGCAAATCTGCATTACAGCGATCACGCTGACCCCGATACGACCGGTTATCTTACGGAAACAGCTTCTGAATTTGGTCTTATGTCCAAAGAAGCAGCGATGAGGAAAAACAACCGGAATAAAGCTTGACAGAGAACCCCAATCCCATTATTATAATAGAAATTGAGTACATAGCAAATGATGAATGATTTGAACCAATAATGGAGAAGAGTAGGTCAGATTGCATGGCTAGAGAGGAACCGCCCCGGCTGAAAGCGGATCCCATTGCGTCTTTCTCGAAACAACACTCCGGAGGTTTCCTGCTGAACGCGTTAATCCCGTCATTAGGCAGTGAACGTGAACCTGCGTTAAAGGATCGAGCGGGAATATGAACATATTCCAACTAGGGTGGCACCACGGGTATAACTCTCGTCCCTACTATACATGTATAGTAGGGGCGGGGGTTTTTTTCATTTTCATCATTAACGATAATTGTATATTTTATAAGGAATACATAAGGAGGTCTACATATGGGATATAACATTCCGAGAGGAACACAGGATATTCTGCCTGGAGAATCAGATCGCTGGCAGTTTGTTGAACAAATTATGAGAGACACTTGCCGCACTTATCAATATAAAGAAATCCGCACACCGATTTTTGAGCATACAGAACTGTTTGCCAGAGGTGTAGGGGAGTCAACGGATATCGTACAAAAAGAAATGTATACCTTTCAGGACCGCAAAGGCAGAAGCCTGACGCTTCGTCCAGAGGGAACAGCCGCGGCGGTTCGCGCTTTTAATGAAAACAAGCTATTCGCAAATCCTGTTCAGCCGACAAAGCTTTATTATGTCGGGCCGATGTTCCGTTACGAACGTCCGCAGACGGGCCGCTTCCGCCAGTTCTATCAATTCGGAATTGAAGCGATTGGCTCGAAAGACCCTGCGATCGATGCAGAAGTAATGGCGCTTGCGATGAGTATTTATCAAAAAGCAGGCTTGCAAAATGTTAAGCTTGTTCTAAACAGTCTCGGCGATCAAGAAAGCCGCAAAAGCTACAGAGAAGCGCTCGTGAAACATTTTGAGCCTCGCATCGAAGAGTTTTGTTCAGACTGCCAGTCACGGCTGCACACAAACCCGCTCAGAATCTTGGACTGCAAAAAAGACCGAGATCATGAGCTGATGAAATCGGCACCTTCGATTTTGACCTATTTAAATGAAGAATCAGCCGCTTATTTTGAAAAAGTGAAACAATACTTAAACGACCTTGGCATTTCGTATGAAATCGATCCTAACCTTGTGAGAGGATTGGATTATTACAACCACACCGCATTTGAAATCATGAGCAATGCGGAGGGCTTTGGCGCGATTACGACACTTGCCGGCGGCGGACGCTACGACGGACTTGTCGAACAGATCGGCGGACCTGAAGCGCCGGGCATCGGATTTGCGATGAGCATTGAACGCATGCTTGCCGCAATTGATGCTGAAAAAAGAGAACTGCCTGTTGATCAGGGAATCGACTGCTATATCGTCACACTCGGCGAAAAAGCGAAGGATTATTCTGTTTCATTGGTGTACAAACTGAGAGAAGCAGGCATTTCCAGCGAAATTGATTATGAAAATAAGAAAATGAAAGGCCAGTTTAAAACAGCTGACCGCCTGAATGCCAGATTTATTGCGATTATGGGTGAAGATGAGCTTGCCCAAAATAAAATCAATGTAAAGGATTCACAGACGGGCGAACAGATTGAAGTGGCACTTGATGAATTTATACATGTGATGAAGGCAAACCAAAAGGGATAAGGAGTGGAACGCATTGTTTGGAAGAACATATTATTGCGGTGATATAACTGAAAAAGCAATTGGTGAATCTGTAACGCTGAAAGGCTGGGTCCAAAAAAGACGGGACCTCGGCGGATTGATTTTTATTGACTTGCGTGACCGTACAGGAATTGTTCAAGTCGTTTTTAACCCTGATGTGTCAAAAGAAGCGCTTGCTATTGCAGAAGGCATCAGAAACGAATACGTCCTTGATGTTAAAGGGAAAGTGGTAGCGCGTGAAGAAGGCACGGTCAATGCGAATTTGAAAACAGGCGCAATCGAAATTCACGCTGATGGAGTGACAGTATTAAGTGCTGCAAAGACACCGCCGTTTGCGATTTCTGATCAAGCAGAAGACGTATCAGAGGACGTCCGTTTAAAACACCGTTACTTAGATTTGCGCAGACCGGCTATGTTTCAAACGATGCAGATGCGGCATAACGTGACGAAAGCAGTCCGCAGCTTTTTAGATGATAACGGGTTTCTTGATATTGAAACGCCGATTTTAACAAAAAGCACACCTGAGGGAGCACGTGACTACTTGGTGCCGAGCCGTGTGCACGAAGGTGAGTTCTATGCGCTGCCTCAGTCTCCGCAGCTATTTAAACAGCTTCTGATGGTATCCGGCATTGAACGCTATTATCAGATTGCCCGCTGTTTCCGCGATGAAGACTTGCGTGCGGACCGCCAGCCTGAGTTTACGCAGATCGATATTGAAATGTCCTTTATGAGCCAGGAGGACATTATGTCATTGGCTGAGGATATGATGGCAAAGATTATGCGTGAAACAAAAGGGGTGGAGCTCAAGCTTCCTCTTCCTCGAATGACGTATGACGAGGCAATGAACAAATACGGTTCTGATAAACCTGATACGCGTTTTGACATGCTGTTGACAGATGTGTCTGACATTGTGAAGGATACAGAATTTAAAGTATTCTCATCAGCTGTGGAAAACGGCGGCGTTGTCAAAGCGATTAATGTAAAAGGCGGAGCCGGCGATTACTCCAGAAAAGACATCGACGCTCTTGGCGCTTTTGCTGCAAACTACGGGGCAAAGGGACTTGCCTGGGTGAAAGTTGAGGCAGACGGAGTGAAAGGCCCGATCGCCAAATTCTTTGATGAAGAAAAGCAGTCTAAGCTGATTGAAGCACTTGATGCTGCTGAAGGTGATTTGCTGCTGTTCGGAGCGGATAAGTTCGAAGTTGTTGCTGCATCACTCGGCGCCCTGCGCTTAAAGCTTGGGAAAGAGCGCGGATTGATTGACGAAAACCTGTTTAATTTCTTATGGGTCATCGACTGGCCGCTCTTAGAGCATGATCCGGAGGAAGGCCGTTTTTACGCAGCCCACCATCCGTTCACAATGCCTGTCCGTGAAGACCTTGAGCTGATTGAAACAGCGCCTGAAGACATGAAAGCACAAGCCTATGACCTCGTCTTAAACGGCTATGAGCTTGGCGGAGGTTCGATCCGTATTTTCGAAAAGGATATTCAGGAAAAAATGTTTGCGCTTCTTGGCTTCTCACAAGAAGAAGCAGCTGAGCAGTTCGGATTCCTTTTAGAAGCATTTGAATACGGCGCTCCTCCGCACGGCGGAATCGCGCTCGGCTTAGACCGACTCGTTATGCTTCTCGCAGGACGTACGAACCTAAGAGATACGATCGCATTCCCGAAAACGGCAAGTGCAAGCTGCCTGATGACAGAAGCGCCAGGGGAAGTAAGCGACGCCCAGCTTGATGAGCTTCATCTTTCTATTAAGAAAAAAGTTAAGAACTGAATGAGCAGTTCGATTCTTGAAAATCAAAATCGTCTGTGATATGATTTTGACAAGTTAAATAAAGTCCTGATGTGTTAGTTGTACACCTAGTTTTGACCGAACATTTTTTTGATTTGGGAGCCCGCATTTTTAAATGGCGTACATGCCTCTTTTCATTCGGTAAAGAGGACTTACAAGATTTAAAAGAGGGCACCCACCTGCTGAGAGCGGGTTCAAAACAAAGGAAAGCTGCAACGGCACTATTGGGACTTTATTTTTTGTGCGCAGAAAAAACGGCTGCTCATGGATCAGCCATTTTATAGATGAAAACCAGAATACGAATGTGGAGTGAGGTTCTTGTTACACCAGTTTTCACGCAATGAATTAGCTATCGGAAAAGAAGGCCTTGAAACGCTGAAAAACAGCACGGTTGCTGTTCTTGGGGTCGGCGGAGTCGGATCGTTCGCGGCGGAAGCTCTCGCGCGGTCAGGCGTCGGCCGCATTCTGCTTGTCGACAAAGATGATGTGGACATTACAAATGTAAACCGCCAGCTTCACGCGCTTCTTTCAACAGTCGGACAGCCGAAAGTTGATTTAATGAAAGCGCGGATCGCAGACATTAACCCAGAGTGTGAAGTGATCGCGTTAAAAATGTTCTATACGGAAGAAACGTATGAGCAATTTTTTGAATATAATCTTGACTATGTCATTGATGCGTCAGACACCATTCATTATAAAATTCATTTAATGAAAGAATGTCTGAAACGGGATATTCCGCTCATTTCCAGCATGGGTGCAGCGAATAAAACGGATCCGACACGCTTCCAAATCGCTGATATTTCAAAAACGCACACTGATCCAATTGCAAAGGTTGTCCGTACGAGATTACGCAAAGAGGGTATCAAAAAGGGCGTTCAAGTGATTTTCTCTGACGAAAGCCCGATTGTCATTCGGGAAGATGTCAGAAAAGAAGTGGGAAATGATGAAGCGAAAATCCGCAAAGCAAAAATGCCGCCATCCTCTAATGCTTTTGTGCCGTCAGTTGCCGGTTTGATTATGGGCGGACATGTTGTCATGGAGCTTTTGAAAGACATTGAAATCAAACGTGTGAAAGATAAATAACCCGTAAAAAACAGCCTTGAGTCATCAAGGCTGTTTTTGTCTTATTTTCTTTTCATTAATTTGTCGTATACCTGCTTTAACGCGGATTCGAACTTGCCCGTTTGCTTCGGCTTGTAATATTGCTTGTTCTTTAAAGGATCAGGGAGATATTGCTGTTCGACCCATCCATTGTCGTAATTGTGCGGGTATTTATAGTCGATTCCTCTTCCTAATTCCTGTGCTCCTTTATAATGCGCGTCCTTTAAATGCTTCGGGACATCCCCGATTTTTCCGGCTCTGATATCCGCCAGCGCCTCATCGATTGCGAGAATGGCTGAGTTTGATTTCGGTGAGAGGCAAAGTTCAATGACTGCGTTGGCCAGCGGGATTCGTGCTTCGGGAAATCCGACTCGCTCAGCGGTCTGAATAGCGTGCAGCACTCTTGAACCGGCTTGCGGGCTTGCTAAGCCGATATCTTCATAGGCGATAACAAGCAGTCGTCTTGCGATGCTTTCCAGATCGCCAGCTTCAATTAATCTTGCCAAATAGTGAAGAGCGGCGTTGGCATCAGAGCCGCGGATTGATTTTTGAAAGGCGGACAAAACATCATAATGCGCGTCACCATCTTTATCGTGAGAAAAGCTCTTTTTCTGCAAACATTCTTCCGCGGTTTCTAATGTAATGTGAATTACGCCGCCAGCTGACTCCTTCGTTGACAAGACGGCCAGCTCAAGCGCATTTAAAGCGGATCGGACGTCTCCTCCGCATCCGTGGGCAAAATGCTCCATCGCCTGATCATCAATGGATACAGAATATGTGCCAAGGCCCCGATGCTCATCATGAAGCGCCCGTTCCAGAGCCTGTTTAATCAGTTCCGGTGTTAACGGCTCAAGCTCAAAAATCTGTGTCCGGCTTCTGATCGCAGGATTAATGGCATGATACGGGTTAGCCGTGGTTGCTCCGATCAAAATGATCATCCCGTTTTCTAAATAAGGCAATAGAAAATCTTGTTTCCCTTTATCCAGCCTGTGAACTTCATCCAGAATCAAAATCACCTGACCTGACATTTTAGCTTCCTGGGCTACGATTTCCATATCTTTTTTATTGTTAATGACAGCATTCAGCTTCCGAAAAGCAATACTTGTTGAACCGGCGATTGCTGTTGCGATTGATGTTTTTCCAATTCCGGGAGGCCCGTACAAAATCATGGATGACAAATGTTTTGCCTGAACCATTCTGCCGATAATTTTATCTTCAGCCACCAGATGCTGCTGGCCGATAATATCCTCTATTTTTGTCGGACGCATCCGATATGCCAATGGCTTCATCATCATCTCTCCTTACTTAATTACAGGGTAACGGAAAACTGGACATTAGAAAAGAGGGAAGGCCCGTTTCCGCCTGCCTCAATGAAAATTTACTGAAGATATGTTATAATAACAGTTGGTCTATTAGATAATAAACGGACGAATCATATAGAAATTACCATTATAAATGTGGAAAATCATGAAATAACAGAGGTGTTCATGTTGAAAATATCAACTAAGGGAAGATACGGGCTGACCATTATGATCGAGCTTGCAAAAAAGCATGGTGAGGGTCCGACTTCATTAAAAAGCATCGCACAGACGAATAATTTGTCCGAGCATTATTTGGAGCAGCTGGTATCGCCGCTCAGAAATGCCGGTTTAGTGAAAAGTATCAGAGGCGCATACGGCGGATATGTATTAGGCAGCGAGCCGGATGCAATTACGGCGGGAGATATTATCCGTGTACTTGAGGGGCCGATCAGTCCTGTTGAAGTGCTGGAAGACGAGGAGCCTGCCAAGCGTGAACTCTGGATTCGCATTCGGGATGCTGTGAAAGAGGTTTTAGACAGTACAACACTAGAGGATCTTGCAAGCTATACAGACGGAGAGCAAGAAGCTTATATGTTCTATATTTAGATCAGAGGTGTAAACATAATGGAACGGATTTATTTAGATCATGCCGCAACGTCTCCGCTGGATGAGCGCGTGCTGGAAAAAATGATACCGCATTTCTCCGGCAATTTCGGCAATCCATCCAGTATTCATTCATTTGGAAGAGAATCTCGAAAATGGGTGGACGAAGCAAGAGCGCAGATTGCAGCTGAAATCGGAGCTACAGAGCAGGAGATCATTTTTACAAGCGGGGGCACGGAAGCTGATAACTTGGCTATCATGGGAACCGCGCTTGCAAGAAAAGATTTGGGCAGACATATCATCACGACAAAAATTGAACATCACGCCGTGCTTCACACGTGTGAAAAACTTGAGGAAGACGGATTTGAAGTAACGTATCTGGACGTTGACCAAAATGGAAGAGTCAGTGCAAATCAGGTGAAAGAAGCACTGCGTGATGATACAATCCTTGTGACAGTGATGTATGGAAATAATGAAGTCGGAACAGTGCAGCCGATCGATGAAATCGGTGAGCTGCTGAAGGAACACCAGGCTTATTTTCATACGGATGCTGTTCAGGCATTCGGGTTGCTGCCAATTCATGTGAAAAACAGCCATATTGACCTTCTGTCTGTTTCTGGGCACAAGCTCAACGGGCCAAAAGGGACAGGCTTTTTATATGCAAGTAAAGATGTGAAGCTTTCCCCGCTCTTGTTCGGAGGAGAGCAAGAAAGAAAACGCCGTGCCGGAACAGAAAATGTTCCCGGTATTGTCGGGCTGAAAGAAGCCATCAAGCTGTCAAGTGAAGAACGGGACGAAAAAAACGAGAAGTATCAATCGTTTAAAACAATTGTTGCCGACACGCTTGAACATGCCGGTGTGGCATTCGAGATCAACGGGGACAAAGAGCATAGTTTGCCGCATGTACTGAACCTGTATTTCCCCGGTGTATCAGTAGAAGCACTGCTTGTAAATCTTGATATGGCGGGAGTCGCTGTCTCAAGCGGATCAGCGTGCACCGCCGGTTCGGTCCTGCCGTCACATGTGCTGACTGCCATGTTCGGGGATGAGAGTGACCGGCTGACGTCCTCGATTCGGATCAGCTTCGGCCTCGGCAATACGGCTGAGCAAGTGAAAACCGCTGCCAAACATGTGGCCGACGTTGTCAAACGGCTGACACAATAAGGCGGCTTAGTTATTGGAGTGAATAAAATGGAAAAACGGCCGGAGGATACAAGAGTCGTCGTCGGCATGTCCGGCGGAGTAGACTCATCTGTGGCGGCCCTGCTGTTAAAAGAACAGGGCTATGATGTAATCGGAATCTTTATGAAAAACTGGGATGATACGGACGAAAACGGTTTTTGCACGGCGACAGAGGATTATGAAGATGTGATCCGCGTCTGCAATCAAATTGGAATTCCGTACTATGCCGTTAATTTTGAAAAGCAATATTACGAGAAGGTATTTCAATACTTCCTCGATGAATATAAAGCAGGCAGAACACCAAACCCGGATGTGCTGTGCAACAAAGAAATTAAATTCAAGGCATTTTTGGAGCATGCCCTGTCACTTGGCGCCGACTATTTAGCGACTGGCCACTATGCAAGGGTCGACAGAAGCGGCGGCAAAGTCAGAATGCTGCGCGGCATTGATGAAAACAAAGATCAAACGTACTTCTTGAATCAGCTGACAGAAGAAACGCTAAGCAAAGTCATGTTCCCGATCGGCGAGCTTCAAAAAAGCCGTGTGCGTGAAATTGCCAAAGAGGCAGATCTTGCAACGGCAACGAAAAAAGACAGTACGGGCATCTGTTTTATCGGCGAACGCAACTTCAAAACGTTTCTCAGCCAATATCTCCCTGCACAGCCGGGCGATATGATGACGATGGACGGCGAAGTAAAAGGACGCCACGACGGGTTAATGTACTACACGATCGGACAGCGTCACGGCCTTGGCATCGGAGGAAGCGGCGAGCCGTGGTTTGCGGTTGGTAAAGATCTTGAAAAGAACATCCTCTACGTGGATCAAGGGTTCCATAACCCGCTTCTTTATTCCGACAAAATTACAGCTACGAATATTAGCTGGGTTCGTTCGGATATCATGAAGGGCGAAGAGATTTCCTGCACGGCTAAATTCCGTTATCGCCAAGAAGATCATAAAGTGACGGTGCGCATGACAGGTGAAGGAGAAGCGGAAGTCATCTTTGATGAACAAGTCCGTGCTGTCACGCCGGGTCAAGCCGTTGTCTTCTATGATGGCGAAGAATGCCTTGGCGGCGGAACTATTGATGATGTGTACAAAGACGGAACAAAATTGTGGTACGTATAAAAGATGAAAAACCTCAACACTGAGTTGGGGTTTTTTAATGAAAGGAAGATGGTCGGTGGATTATAATCAACTCGGTATAGAGGCGATGCAAAAAGGCGATTACGAGAAAGCGGCAGAGGCATTTACAAAAGCGATTGAAGAAAATAAAGAAGACGCGATTCCGTATATTAACTTTGCTAACCTGCTTTCATCCGTGAACGAGCTGGAACGGGCTTTAGCGTTTTATGATAAAGCGCTTGAATTAGACAGCAGCGCCGCCACTGCTTATTATGGAGCAGGAAATGTCTATGTTGTAAAAGAAATGTACAAAGAAGCGAAAGACATGTTTGAAAAAGCGCTTCGTGCCGGGATGGAAAACGGCGACCTGTTTTATATGCTCGGAACGGTTCTTGTCAAGCTCGAACAGCCTAAGCTTGCACTGCCATATTTACAAAGAGCGGTCGAACTGAATGAGAACGATACAGAAGCGCGCTTTCAATTTGGGATGTGCTTAGCGAACGAGGGCATGCTGGACGAAGCGCTCAGCCAATTCGCAGCTGTAACAGAGCAAGATCCTGGGCACGCTGATGCATTTTACAATGCCGGTGTTGCTTATGCTTATAAAGAAAATCGAGAAAAAGCGCTGGAAATGCTGGACAAGGCGATTGACATCCAGCCAGATCATATGCTTGCGCTTCATGCAAAAAAACTGATCGACCCATCATAACAGGCAGAGGAGGAGGGACAGCTCGTGCAGCAGCATCCGGATCAGCTTAAACTGGAGGAAGAGCCCTATTTAAAAGGGACAGTCAACACAGTCATCTATCATAATGACACCAATTTATATACGGTTCTGAAAGTGAAAGTCACAGAGACCTCCGAAGCTATTGAAGATAAAGCCGTATCCGTGACGGGCTACTTCCCTGCGCTTCAAGAAGAAGAGACCTACACGTTTTACGGAAAGATCGTAACCCATCCAAAATTCGGGCTCCAATTTCAGGCGGAGCATTTCAAAAAGGAGATTCCGACGACTAAGGAAGGCATCATTCAATATTTATCGAGTGATTTGTTCGAGGGAATCGGCAAAAAAACAGCCGAGGAAATTGTGAAAAAGCTGGGCGACAGCGCTATTAATAAAATATTGGCTGACGCTTCAGTGCTTTATGACGTTCCGAAGCTGTCAAAAAAGAAAGCTGATACGCTGGCCGGCGCCTTGCAGCGTCATCAGGGACTGGAGCAAATCATGATTTCCCTGAATCAGTTTGGCTTCGGCCCGCAGCTGTCTATGAAAATCTACCAAGCCTATGAATCCGAGACGCTTGAAAAGATTCAGGAAAACCCTTATCAGCTTGTGAAAGATGTAGAAGGCATCGGATTTGGGAAAGCGGATGAGCTGGGCAGCAGAATGGGCCTTTCGGGTAATCACCCTGAGCGGGTAAAAGCCGCCATATTGTACACGCTTGAAACGACTTGTCTGTCAGAAGGGCATACGTACATAGAAACGGAGAAGCTGATTATTGACACCCAATCTCTGTTAAATCAATCAGCTCGGGAGGGACAGCGCATCACTGAAATGGATGCCGCTAACGCGATTATTGCCCTTGGAGAAAATAAAGACATTGTCATAGAAGATGGCCGCTGTTATTTTCCATCGCTGTTTTACGCTGAACAAAATGTTGCTAAGCGAGTGAAACATATCGCAAGCCAAACTGAATATGATGACCAGTTTCCCGAATCAGAATTTCTGCTCGCTTTAGGAGAACTGGAAGAACGGATGAACGTTCAGTATGCCCCTAGCCAGAAGGAAGCGATTCAAAAAGCCCTTTCCTCACCGATGCTTCTTTTAACGGGGGGACCGGGAACAGGGAAAACGACGGTAATCAGAGGGATTGTCGAACTGTACGGAGAGCTTCACGGTGTGTCACTCGACCCGTCAGCGTATAAAAAGGATGAAGCTTTTCCGGTTGTATTGGCCGCACCGACAGGAAGAGCGGCGAAACGGATGAGTGAATCAACGGGGCTTCCGGCAGTGACGATTCACAGGCTGCTTGGCTGGAACGGCGCTGAAGGATTTACCCATACAGAGGATGAGCCGATTGAAGGGAAGCTGTTAATAATCGATGAAGCCAGCATGCTTGATATATGGCTGGCGAACCATTTGTTCAAGGCGATCCCTGATCATATTCAAATCATCATTGTCGGTGACGAAGATCAGCTGCCTTCTGTCGGTCCGGGCCAAGTGCTGAGAGACCTTTTGGCATCCCAGGTGATACCGACTGTGAGACTGACAGACATCTACCGCCAGGCGGAGGGTTCATCGATTGTCGAGCTTGCCCACCAAATGAAAAATGGGTTGCTGCCAAACAATTTGACTGCCCCGACGAAGGACCGTTCCTTTATTCGCTGCGGAGGCTCGCAAATTAAAGAGGTAGTTGAGAAGGTTGTCGCCAATGCATTGAAAAAAGGCTATACGGCAAAGGACATTCAGGTTCTCGCCCCGATGTACAGAGGAAAAGCCGGGATCAATGAACTGAATGTGATGCTACAGGATATTTTGAATCCTCCTAGAGAAAAACGGAGGGAAATAAAGTTCGGGGATGTTGTCTACAGAACCGGGGATAAAATTTTGCAGCTCGTCAATCAGCCGGAAAACAATGTGTTCAACGGAGACATTGGCGAAATTACATCGATATTTTATGCGAAGGAAAATACAGAAAAAGAAGATATGGCCGTCGTTTCTTTTGACGGCAATGAAATGACGTTTACGAAAAAAGATTTTAACCAGTTTACCCATGCGTATTGCTGCTCTATTCATAAATCGCAGGGAAGTGAATTTCCGATTGTGGTTTTGCCTGTTGTGAAAGGCTATTATAGAATGCTCAGAAGAAACCTTCTTTATACCGCTATTACAAGAGCAAAGAAATTTCTCATTTTATGCGGAGAAGAGGAAGCGCTGGAGTGGGGCGTGAAAAATAACGACGCAACTGTCAGACAGACTTCTTTGAAAAACAGGCTGTCATTACAGGTTGAGGAAATGGATGCTGAGCTTGAAGCTTTGCAAAAGGAGCTCCCATTCAGCGTACACGATGCCAATATTGGCATGGAAGGCATTACACCATTCGATTTTATGAAAGAAGAACAGCTGTAAAAAGGCTCCCGTGATAGCGGGAGTTTTTTTATTTGCGGTGGAAGTGATTTCATCGTATGAGTCAAAGGCGCAAAGCAAAACCTAAGCCTGTTCAACAAAAGGTGGTTGATCACACTTTGAGAACATGCCATGAAGTAGAAGGATTCCCAGTATACTCAGAACGAACTTCTTGTTATCTCGGGACTATATCCGATATTTGTTTTTCTCTTGAGGGAGATTGTCTTGGGTTTATTCTTGCACAAAAACGGTTTTTGCATCATCATCATGCGCTATTAAGGGCGTGTGATATCTCTTGTATTCTTGATGACCGCATATTGGCCTCGGTCAGTTCAGATCAGCTTTTGCCTCTTCCGAAATCATGCTTCACATACGAGCAGATGAAAATGAAGCTTGTGAAATCGCAAGAGGGAGATATATTGGGGATGCTGGAAGATGTATACTTTTGTCTGGACAGGGGCATAATCGTAGCATATGAACTCTCGGACGGTTTCTTTTCTGACCTGGCGGGAAGCAAGCGCCAGATCCAAAGAGCGGATTCGCTTGTCGAGGTGCGGAAAGACGAGATCGTTCTGAACGGATAGAGGTGTGAGATATGCTTATATGCCCGAACTGCAAAAGTAAGGATATCGGGAAAATCGGCGTGAACCAATATTATTGCTGGGGCTGTTTTATTGAACTGACAGTGGCGAAAGGGAAGATTGCAACTCATCAAGTGGAAGAAGACGGAACGTTAAGCAGCTTGGATGATTTGTTTTCTGAGGATGAACGCAGCATCAATTTTTAATCATGAAAGGAGATGCGCAGGATGAATCGGACGATGACTTCTCTTTTGGCATTGGGAGCCGGAGCTCTCGTGTACCGAATGGCGACTCAATCCGACATGCTGAATAATCGAAGCATGAAGCGGATGAGAAGAAGAATAACGAAAATGTTTTAATGCGAAAAAGGATACTCTCCGAAGAGTATCCTTTTCTATGTTTGCCGTGCCTCGAGGCGCCTGGCTGCGAGTGAAAGGCTGTAGTTGACTGCAAAATACATAAGTGCCGCAAGTAAAAAGATCGGGAAAAAATAACTGCCGTCTGCGCTTTGGCCGTTTAAAATCTGCGCGTTATGAATCAGTTCGGGCAGGGCGATCACTACAGCAAGCGATGTATCTTTTAATAAAGAAATAAACTGGCTTACGATTGGCGGAACCATGCGGCGAAGCGCTTGCGGCATGACAATGAAGAACAGAGCCTGTGTATAGCTCAGCCCGGAGGAGCGCGCCGCTTCAATTTGTCCTTTATCAATTGATTTCAGCCCGCTTCGGATAATTTCAGATAGCATAGCGGATTCGAAAATCGTTAATGCTGTAATTGCTGCAGCTGTAATTTCAAGCTTAATCCCGATTTCCGGAAGGGCAAAGAACGTAAAGAAAATAATTAATAGCAAGGGGAGGTTTCTGATCGTTTCAACGACAACCGCAATCAATTGAGAAAGAACGGGAACTTTCGCATAGCGCAGGGTGCCTGCGATTAAACCGAAGAAAAAGCTCAGAATGATGGAGATGAAAGCAACGTACAAGGTGACGAGAAAGCCATCCCATAAAAACGTTAAATGCTCTCGCGAATAAGCTCCGATAAAATCCAATGTATCTCACTCCTTATCAATAGCTTCTTTCCAGCCGTTTTTCCAAATAGTTAACACCGATGCTAAGCGGTATCGTCAGCACTAAGTAAAAAAGCGCCACAAAAATATAAACATCAAATACAACGAGTGTGCTCGAAGAGACCAAATCGGCCTGATACATAAGATCCAATCCGGCTACAACTCCGAGAATCGAAGAGTTTTTGACTAAGTTTAAAAATTGATTGCCCAATGGCGGAATAACGATTTTGATTGCCTGCGGCAAAATGATATGGAGCATGGCCTGGCTGTAGGTAAAGCCTGACGAACGCGCCGCTTCCATCTGTCCTATTGAAACAGATTGGATGCCTGCTCTGATGGCTTCTGCGATAAACGCAGAGGTATAAATGGTGAGTGCGACCGTTCCCGCTTGAAAACCGTCAAGCCTAAGGCCTGCGCTTGGAAGGCCGAAATAGAAAACAAAGGTAATTAAAAGAAGAGGGATGTTGCGGATAAATTCCACATATGCGGTCCCGAGCCATTGCAGCGGCTTAAAGACTGTAATTCTCATAACCGCAACAACAACGCCGAGAACAAAACTGCCGGCCAGCGCGATGATACTTGCGAGCAGAGTATGGTAAAAACCGTCCATATACATGCCGAAGTTATCGAAAAGAATTGATACATTCATCTGCCTATTCACTCCTTATCAAATCGGGATGAGCATCACCTGCTCATCCCGGGATGGTCGTTATTCAGCTGGGTCTTCTTTGATCCATTTTTTATAAATATCATCATATCTGCCATCTGACTTCATCTTTTTGAGTGAAGCGTTAATTTCCTTCGCGAGAGCAGATTGCCCTTTTTTTACGGCGATCCCGTAAGGCTCATCTGTAAAAGGCTCTCCTGTTAATTGATAATTTTTATTTTCGTCAGCCATCCCGTATAAAATCGCATTATCCGTTGTGAGGGCATCGCCTTGCCCTGATTTGAGCGCCGTAAAGGCTTCTGCGTAGTTTTCAAATTCTAAAACAGATGCTTCAGGCGCTTTTTCACGAATGTTTTGAGAGGAGGTGGAGCCTTTTACTGCAAGAACTTTTGAGCCTTTGCCAAGATCTTCAACACTCTTGATTTTGCTGCCTTTTTTCACGAGCAGCGATTGCCCAGCCTCGAAATAGACATCAGAAAAGTCAACTTCCTTTTTTCGTTCTTCAGTGATCGTCATTGTGGCGACAATAGCATCGATATCCCCGTTTTGCAGCATAGGAATCCTTGTTTTTGAGGTGACCTCTTTAAATTCAGCTTTTTTTTCGTCACCTAAAATGTCTTTAGCGATTTGCTTGGCAATATCGATATCGAAACCCTCAATCTCACCTGAGCTCGGGTTTTTAAGACCGAACAGTCTGGTGTCTGTTTTTACGCCGAAGACAATTTTGTCATTGTCTTTAATGGCGGCTAGCGTATCTTTTTTGCTTTCCTTTGAGGCTTCTCCGTTTGACCCCTTGCTGCCGCAAGCGGCAAGCAAGATGACAGCGAATAAAGAAATGAATGCTAAAGATAAAATCTTTTTCATACAAGTTCCCCCATTTCTGTTTTAATGATTTAAAATACGGCTTAAGAATAAGCGGGCCCGTTCTTCCTTCGGATTCGCGTAAAACTCAGCCGGTGCTGCTTCTTCTAAAATTTTTCCTCCGTCAATGAAGACAATGCGGTCGGCAACTTCTTTGGCAAACCCCATTTCATGCGTCACGACAACCATTGTCATGCCTTCTTTCGCAAGTGTTTTCATGACATCAAGCACCTCGCCGATCATTTCGGGATCAAGTGCTGATGTCGGCTCGTCAAACAGCATGACCTCCGGCTTCATCGCAAGTCCTCTTGCGATGGCTACACGTTGCTGCTGTCCGCCAGAAAGCTGGGAAGGGTAGGCGTCAGCCTTGTCTGGAATGCCGACTTTTTCAAGGTAATAACGCGCCGTTTCCTTTGCTTGTTCAGGTGATTGTCCGAGCACTTTTACAGGCGCCAGCATGATATTTTGCATCACTGTTTTATGCGGATATAAATGAAAGTGCTGAAATACCATCCCGATGTTCCGCCGCACTTTATTAATGTCAGTTTTTCTGTCGTTAATGACAGTGCCGTTTACTGTCAGCGTCCCCTTACTGATCGTCTCCAGCCTGTTGATGCATCTGAGCAATGTGCTTTTACCGGAGCCGGATGGGCCGATGATGACAACAACTTCGCCTTTTTCGATTTGAAGATTAATTTGCTTTAACACGTGAAAATCTCCGTAATGCTTGTTTACATTTTGAAATGTGATCATCGCAATCCTCCTATCAGAACTTCAGACAAGTTGTTTGAAAATAACTACCTTTTAATGTAATCAAAAGTAATATACATATTTGTAACCTCAAACGTCAAACTTTTCTGAAAATTTTAATGTGAAAAATTGTCCATGACTTCTGACCGACTGAAGAAACATAAAGAATAATTCCTTATAAACCTCAAAAGATATAGAAGAGGTGAAAGCAGATGCTTCAAAAACCGGTGCAGCTTTTGTTATGGGTGGCAATTTGTTTGCTGGTCCTGTTAACAGTCTATGTCTTTTTTATGCTTGATATGTTATGGTCGCCCTTTTGGCTCGTTATAAAAACGATCTTTATCCCCTTGATTATTTCCATTTTTATTTCTTATTTATTACTTCCGGTCACGGAGTGGCTGCACAGCAAAGGATTACCAAGGACTTTGAGCATCTTGGTGATTTATGTTCTTTTTTTTGGCGGACTTGGCTGGGCGCTGTATAAAGGGGTACCTGTTTTAATCGTGCAGCTGACGGATTTATCAGAAAATATACCTATGTTTGCCGAAACGTACAACGGGCTTCTTCTTCATGTGCATAACCATACTGATGACTGGCCTGATGGCATGCATCATCGTATAGACAAAATGATCCGCCAGACGGAGGCGTTTTTCGCGGGAACGATCGAGGGTGCAATCAGCGGAATCCGCAACGTGCTTGATTATTTCTTAATAGCGGCAACAATTCCTTTTCTCGTGTTTTATATGGTAAAGGATATTGAGTTGATGAAAAAAACGGTATGGTACTTGACTCCGAAGTCGTGGAGAAAGCGGGGCAGCGACTTCTTGCGGGATGTGGATGACTCCCTTGGCGATTACATCCGCGGACAGCTTCTGGTCTGCTTGATTCTCGGCGTGATGGCGGGCATTACGTTCTGGATATTTGGGCTTCCATATCCGCTGATCTTGGGACTTATTTCTGGGATAACGAATGTCATACCATATTTCGGTCCTTTCATTGGAGCGGTTCCTGCGCTTTTAATTGCAATGACGATCTCAGTGAAAGCAATACTTGTTGTGGTGATTACAGTATTTATTCTGCAGTTTATGGAAGGGAATATCCTCAGTCCATTCATTGTGGGCAGAAGCCTTAAAATGCATCCTGTCGTCATCATGCTTGCGCTCCTTGCCGGGGGAGAGCTTGCGGGAATCGTCGGAATGATTCTGGCTGTTCCTGCGACGGCTGTTTTAAAAGTAATGATGATCCATTTTTTGCGGATGAGGACGGAGCATTGACATTGGCGTGCTGCTTGTCTATAATTTCTCGTAGAATACATACGAATCTCGAGTGACGGATCTGAGTACGCCGAAGCCCTGTTAAAGAGAGAAGCTCCGCAAGCTGAAAGGAGCTTTATCAGAAGATCGGAGGAAGCTAATCCTGAGTGCAGTTAATCACTGCCGCACATCCTGCGTTACAGGGTAAAAGGTGACGGGCGAATGATAATGCCCGTAATCAGGGTGGTACCGCGAGACAGCTCTCGTCCCTGTGTAAACGTGTGGTTTGCATAGGGGGAGGGCTTTTTTGCTGTCACTGAAGAGAATTTCGATTTTTATAGAGGAGGAAATACAATGAAACACTTAACTTCTGCGGAAGTGCGTCAAATGTTTTTGGATTTCTTTAAAGAAAAAGGACATGCGGTAGAGCCAAGCGCGTCATTAGTGCCTCATGAGGATCCTTCACTGCTTTGGATCAACAGCGGTGTTGCGACGCTGAAAAAATATTTTGATGGCCGTGTTGTTCCGGAAAATCCAAGAATCGTAAACGCTCAAAAAGCGATCAGAACAAACGATATAGAAAATGTAGGTAAAACTGCGCGCCATCACACATTCTTTGAAATGCTCGGAAACTTTTCCATCGGCGATTATTTCAAAGAAGAAGCCATTACATGGGCTTGGGAGTTTTTAACGAGTGACAAGTGGATTGGTTTCGACAAAGAGCTTCTCTCTGTTACGGTTCATCCTGAAGATGAAGAGGCGTATGAGTTTTGGGCGAAAAAAATCGGTATTCCTGAAGAAAGAATTATCCGTCTTGAAGGGAACTTCTGGGACATCGGTGAAGGGCCGAGCGGACCGAACACGGAAATCTTCTACGACCGCGGTGAAGCATATGGTAATGATCCAGAAGATCCGGAGCTTTATCCTGGCGGAGAAAACGACCGTTACTTAGAAGTATGGAACCTTGTGTTCTCTGAGTTCAACCATAACCCTGACGGCACTTACACGCCGCTTCCGAAGAAAAACATTGATACGGGCATGGGACTTGAAAGAATGGTATCTGTCATCCAAAATGTTCCGACAAACTTTGATACCGATTTGTTTGTTCCGATCATCAAAGCAACAGAAACCATTTCTGGTGAAACATACGGCAAAGACAATGTGAAGGACACTGCGTTTAAAGTGATTGCCGACCACATCAGAACGGTTGCCTTTGCTGTCAGTGACGGGGCGCTTCCGTCAAATGAAGGCCGCGGCTATGTATTAAGACGCTTATTGCGCCGGGCCGTGCGTTATGCCAAAACGATCAACATCCATCGTCCGTTCATGTACGATTTAGTGCCGGTTGTCGCTGAAATCATGGCAGATTTCTATCCTGAAGTGAAAGAAAAAGCGGATTTCATCGCAAAAGTCATCAAAACCGAGGAAGAGCGCTTCCACGAAACACTTAATGAAGGGCTTGCTATCCTGTCAGAAATGATCAAAAAAGAAAAAGACAAGGGCAGCAGCGTTATTTCAGGTGCCGACGTATTTAAGTTGTACGACACGTATGGATTCCCAGTTGAGCTGACGGAAGAATACGCAGAAGACGAGAACATGACGGTTGACCATAAAGGCTTTGAAGAAGAAATGAACCAGCAGCGTGAACGGGCAAGAAACGCCCGCCAGGATGTCGGCAGCATGCAGGTGCAGGGCGGCGCATTGCGCGACGTGACCGATGAAAGCACATTTGTCGGCTATTCTCATACAAAAGCTGATGCCAATGTCATTGTGCTTCTTCAGGACGGACAATTAATTGAAGAGGCTCACGAAGGAGAAAGCGTTCAAATTATTCTTGATGAAACCCCGTTCTATGCAGAAAGCGGCGGCCAAATCGGCGATAAAGGCTATCTCCGCAGCGAACAGGCAGTGGTGAGAATTAAAGATGTGCAAAAAGCGCCTAACGGCCAGCATGTACATGAGGGTGTTGTGGAGAGCGGCACTGTTCAAAAAGGCCTGCATGTTACTGCTGAAGTTGAAGACCATATGAGAAGCGGCGTCATTAAAAACCATACGGCAACGCATTTATTGCATCAGGCACTAAAAGACGTTCTTGGAACTCATGTCAATCAGGCAGGATCTCTTGTGACTGAAAACCGTCTTCGTTTTGACTTCTCGCACTTTGGCCAAGTGACAAAAGAAGAGCTTGAACAAATTGAAAGAATCGTAAACGAAAAGATCTGGGCGAGCATCCCGGTCAGCATTGATTTGAAACCGATCTCTGAAGCAAAAGAAATGGGCGCGATGGCTCTGTTCGGCGAAAAATACGGCGATATTGTCCGGGTCGTTCAAGTCGGAGATTACAGTTTAGAGCTGTGCGGCGGCTGCCATGTCAGAAACACAGCAGAAATCGGCCTGTTTAAAATCGTTTCTGAATCCGGAATCGGAGCAGGTACAAGACGGATTGAAGCTGTAACAGGACAAGGCGCTTACGTCGAAATGAACAGCCAGATCTCAGTATTGAAGCAGGCTGCTGACGAGCTGAAAACAAATATCAAAGAAGTGCCGAAACGGGTTGCGGCTCTGCAGACTGAACTGAAGGATGCACAAAGAGAAAATGAATCTCTTCTTGCGAAACTCGGCAATGTTGAAGCAGGAGCGATTCTGTCAAAAGTTAAAGAAGTTGACGGCGTGAGTGTGCTTGCGGAAAAAGTAAATGCGAAAGACATGAACCATCTCCGCACAATGGTGGATGAACTGAAAGCAAAGCTTGGCTCTGCGGTGATCGTGCTTGGTGCGGTACAAAATGATAAAGTCAATATCTCTGCCGGAGTCACAAAGGATCTCATTGAGAAGGGCCTTCATGCCGGCAAGCTGGTCAAACAAGCTGCGGAAGTTTGCGGCGGAGGCGGCGGAGGCCGTCCGGATATGGCGCAGGCAGGCGGCAAACAGCCGGAAAAATTAGAAGAAGCTTTGGCTTCTGTAGAAGATTGGGTAAAATCCGTTTTATAATTTGCCCATGTAGTGTAGAATGATGGTAAGATTAGGACCCCAGGCTGAACTTTGCCTGCGAATTTGGGAAAGAGGTGCAAAACGGTGAGCTCGTTTGATAAAACGATGAAATTTAATTTCTCCGATGATTCTGCTGAGACTAACGTAAATGAGGTGCTGATTACAGTGTATGACGCGCTTCAGGAAAAGGGCTACAATCCAATCAATCAGATTGTCGGATACTTGCTGTCAGGTGATCCCGCTTATATTCCTAGGCATCGTGACGCTCGCAATTTAATTCGCAAACTTGAAAGAGACGAATTAATCGAGGAATTGGTAAAGTCTTATTTAGAACAGCATAAAGAGGCGTAAATAAAGAATGAGAATATTAGGACTCGATTTAGGAACCAAAACACTCGGTGTTGCTCTGAGCGATGAAATGGGCTGGACTGCTCAAGGCATTGAGACCATAAAGATAAATGAAGCGGAAGGCGATTATGGTTTATCCCGTTTATCTGAACTGATAAAGGACCATACTATAGATAAAATCGTGCTCGGCTTTCCTAAGAACATGAACGGAACAGTCGGGCCGAGAGGCGAAGCCAGCCAAACATTTGCGAAAGTGCTTGAAACAACGTACAATGTTCCTGTTGTGCTGTGGGACGAGCGTCTTACCACAATGGCGGCTGAAAAAATGCTGATTGCCGCTGATGTCAGCAGGCAAAAACGAAAAAAAGTCATTGATAAAATGGCGGCTGTTATGATATTGCAAGGATATCTCGACAGCTTAAATTAAAGCCAGAGGTGAAGAAAATGGAACACGGCGAAAAAAATATTACAATTGTTGACGATCAAGGAAATGAACAGCTTTGTGAAGTGCTGTTTACATTTGAAAACGAAGAGTTTGACAAGTCTTATGTGTTGTACTACCCAATTGAAACAAAAGATGACGAAGAAGTAGAAATTCTTGCTTCCAGCTTCACGCCAAACGAAGACGGTGAAAACGGTGAGCTATTCCCGATCGAAACTGATGAGGAATGGGATATGATCGAAGAAACACTAAACACATTCTTAGCGGACGAAGACGAAGAATAAAACACCGCGCCAAAGCCGGAGCCATACTGCTCCGGCTTTTTTTCTGCTGTATGAAGGCCTCTTTCACTCTTTTTTTGTAATAAATTGCCGAAATACAATGAATCATGTAGTATAAGAGCTGATGGGAGGAGACCTAATGTATATCAATCAGCAAAAAAAATCATTTTTAAATAAAAAAAGAATTCTACTGTCTTCCATTATTGTGCTGCTTCTCATCGTTGGCGGGGCATTTTTATATGGGAAATCATTGCTTGAACCTGTTGAGGAAAACAGTAAAACGACAGTTAATATTAACATTCCGAGCGGATCGTCTGTTTCGGCCATCGCATCGATATTGAAGAAAAACGATGTCATAAAAAGCGAGAAGGCATTTCAGTATTATGTGAAATATAAAGGTGCTTCCGGGTTTCAGGCGGGATTCTATCACCTGAATAAAGGAATGGATTTAGATGCCATTATTCATAAGCTGACAAGCGGGGCTACAGGCTACGCCTTTCAAATCACGGTAACTGAGGGAGAACAGCTGACACAAATCGCAGCCGCTATTGCTGATGAAACGAAATACTCTAAAAAACAAGTCATAGCGAAGCTGGACGATGAAACATTTATCAATCAGCTGAAGAAAGAATTTCCGGACACTGTTACAAACGATGTTTTCAATAAAAACATTAACCATCCGCTGGAAGGGTACCTATTCCCGGCTACATACCCTTTTAACGATCCGGATACATCACTTGAAGACATTATTACTGCAATGGTCAAACAGACAAACTCTTATGTGGAAACTTATAAAGCAGAAATGAAAAAAAATAAACTTTCTGTGCATAAGCTGCTGACGATGGCTTCTTTAATTGAAGAAGAAGCAACTGAAAAAGCCGATCGCCATAAAATTGCGAGCGTCTTTTATAACCGCCTGAAAGAGAAAATGCCGCTTCAAACAGATCCTACCGTGCTATACGCGGCAGGCAAGCATAAAGACCGGGTTCTTTATAAGGATCTGGAAATCGAATCACCGTACAATACGTATAAAAACACGGGACTGACGCCAGGGCCGATTGCCAATGCCGGCATGTCGTCATGGGAAGCGGCGCTGCATCCGGATAAAACAGACTATCTGTACTTCTTGGCCAAATCAAATGGTGAGGTTGTATTTACAAAAACGCTAAAAGAGCATAATAAAGCAAAAGAAAAATACATTTCCTCAAAAAATGAGAAATAAAAGGAGAGCAAAAAGCTCTCCTTTTGTTCGCTTTCCGCAAGGTTTTATGATAAAATATATCGGGTTGTTTACCGATGTATCATGATGTATTCAGAGAGTGTCCTGTGTAAAAGACTGGGCACTCCTTTTTAGAACGGGAGGCTGTTTGTTGTGACTGACCGCTATGAACAAATAAATGACTATATAGAAGCATTATTGAAGCCTCGGCCGGAAAACGTGAAGAAGCTTGAAGCATATGCAGAAGAACATCATGTCCCGATCATGGAAAAAGCGGGCATGGAGGTGCTGCTTCAAATTTTGTCTGTGAAACAGCCGAAAAAAATACTAGAAATCGGAACGGCCATTGGTTATTCCGCCATTCGAATGGCGCTGGAGCTGCCGTCTGCTGAAATATATACAATTGAACGCAATGAGAAACGGCATGAAGAAGCGGTAAACAATATCAAGGAGTTTCAGCTTGATGACCGGATTCATGTTTTTTACGGAGACGCGCTTGAATTAGCCGACGCCGTTCATGTGACCGCGCCTTACGATGTCATTTTTATTGACGCTGCAAAAGGTCAGTATCAAAACTTTTTTCATTTATATGAACCGATGCTTTCACCGGACGGGGTGATTATAACAGACAACGTGCTGTTTAAAGGTCTGGTGGCAGAGGATTACAGCAAAATAGAACCGAAAAGAAGGCGCAGGCTGATAACAAAAATTGATGAATATAATCATTGGCTGATGAATCATCCGGATTATCAAACTGCGATTATTCCTGTCGGGGACGGACTTGCGATTAGTAAAAAGAAGAGGTGAACGTCATGAAAAAACCAGAGCTCTTAGTGACGCCGACGAGTACAGCGGACATTTTGCCGCTGATACAGGCGGGGGCAACTGCGTTTTTAGTTGGGGAACAGAGATACGGCTTGAGATTAGCCGGAGAATTTTCTCGTGAAGATGTAACAAAAGCTGTAGAGATCGCTCACAAAGAAGGGGTCAAAGTATACGTTGCTGTAAATGCAATTTTCCATAACGATAAAGTGGGAGAGCTTGGCGAATATCTGGCTTTCTTAGCGGAAACCGGTGTCGATGCAGCGGTATTCGGCGATCCTGCCGTGCTTATGGCTGCCCGTGAATCTGCGCCTGGCCTGAAGCTTCATTGGAGCACAGAAACAACAGGGACCAACTACTATACATGCAATTACTGGGGACGCAAAGGCGCGGCACGTTCTGTGCTTGCCAGAGAGTTGAATATGGACAGCATTGTGGAGATTAAAGAAAACGCTGAAGTCGAAATTGAAATCCACGTGCATGGAATGACATGTATGTTCCAATCGAAGCGTTCTTTGATTGGAAACTATTTTGAATACCAAGGCAAAGTCATGGACATTGAAGGAAAGAAAAAAGAATCGGGCATGTTTTTGCACGATAAAGAACGTGATAACAAATATCCGATTTTCGAAGATGAAAACGGCACGCACATCATGAGCCCGAACGATGTGTGCATCATTGATGAGCTAGAAGAATTAATAGATGCAGGCATTGATTCTTTCAAAATCGACGGTGTCCTGAAAACGCCTGAATACCTAATAGAAGTCACCAAAATGTACAGAGAAGCCATTGATCTGTGTGTGGAAAACCGTGACGAATACGAAGCGAAAAAAGAAGACTGGATTGAGCGCATTGAAAGCATCCAGCCAGTTAACAGAAAAATCGATACCGGATTCTTCTTCAAAGAAACGGTTTATTAATCAAAAGGAGGTTAAGCTATGACTGCCGTAAATGATAAAATATCCACAATCGTCAATGGTAAACGTGTGATTACGAAAAAGCCGGAGCTTCTCGCACCTGCGGGTAATCTTGAAAAGCTGAAAATTGCTGTTCATTACGGAGCGGACGCGGTCTTTATTGGGGGACAGGAATACGGGCTGCGCTCGAATGCCGATAACTTTACGATCGAAGAAATTGCAGAAGGCGTTGAATTCGCGAAACAATATGGCGCGAAGATCTACGTAACGACGAATATTTTCGCCCATAATGAAAACATGGACGGGCTTGAAGAATATTTAAAAGCGCTCGGAGACGCCAACGTTGCCGGCATCATTGTGGCAGATCCGCTTATTATCGAAACATGCCGCAGAGTGGCGCCGAATGTTGAGGTTCACTTGAGCACGCAGCAGTCTCTTTCAAACTGGAAGGCTGTCCAGTTCTGGAAGGAAGAAGGCCTTGACCGCGTCGTGCTGGCACGTGAAACAAGCGCGCTCGAAATCAGAGAAATGAAAGAAAAAGTAGATATCGAAATCGAATCCTTTATTCACGGCGCGATGTGCATCGCATATTCCGGCCGCTGTGTCCTGAGCAATCACATGACAGCGCGGGATTCCAACCGCGGAGGCTGCTGCCAGTCATGCCGCTGGGATTATGATCTCTATCAAACAGATGGTGCTAACGCCGTTGCTTTGTATGGTGAAGAAGATGCGCCATTTGCGATGAGTCCGAAAGATTTGAAGCTGATTGAATCCATTCCGAAAATGATCGAAATGGGCATCGACAGCTTAAAGATTGAAGGTCGCATGAAATCAATTCACTATGTAGCAACAGTAGTCAGCGTATACCGCAAAGTAATTGACGCTTATTGTGCTGATCCGGATAACTTTGTGATTCAAAAAGAATGGCTTGAAGAGCTTGATAAGTGCGCCAACCGGGACACTGCGACAGCTTTCTTTGAAGGAACGCCAGGCTATGAAGAGCAAATGTTTGGCGAGCATGCCAAAAAAACAACGTTTGATTTTGTCGGCTTAGTGCTGAATTATGATGAAGACACACAAATGGTCACGCTTCAGCAGCGCAATTTCTTCAAAAAAGGCGACGAAGTGGAATTTTTCGGTCCGGAAATCGAAAACTTTACACACACGATTGAAACCATTTGGGACGAAGACGGAAATGAGCTAGATGCTGCCCGCCATCCCCTGCAAATTGTCAAATTCAAACTAGACAAAAAGATTTATCCGAGCAACATGATGAGAAAGGGGAAGTAACACCCATGGGTAAGAATCCAGTAGTCATTGGAATCGCAGGAGGTTCCGGTTCAGGAAAAACGAGTGTCACACGGTCAATTTATGAACAATTTAAAGGACACTCGATTTTAATGATCCAACAAGACCTTTATTATAAAGACCAAAGCCATCTTCCATTTGAAGAAAGGCTGAACACAAACTATGATCATCCGCTTGCGTTTGATAATGACTATTTAATCGAGCATATTCAGGATCTATTGAATTATCGCCCGATTGAAAAGCCGATTTACGATTATAAGCTTCACACACGTTCAGAAGAAACGGTTCACGTAGAGCCCAAGGATGTTATTATCCTTGAAGGCATTCTTGTTCTTGAAGACAAAAGGCTCCGTGATCTGATGGATATCAAGCTTTACGTTGATACAGACGCTGACTTGCGTATCATCAGACGGATTATGAGAGATATTAATGAGCGCGGCCGCTCTATTGATTCTGTTATTGAACAATATGTGTCAGTTGTCCGCCCGATGCATAACCAATTTGTCGAGCCGACGAAACGATACGCTGATATTATTATCCCGGAAGGCGGACAGAATCACGTCGCAATTGATCTGATGGTCACAAAAATCCAAACCATTCTTGAACAAAACGCGATTTTGTAATACCATAGCATAGACATAAATAACTCTGACCATATTATGTATAGGCAGGAAGGGGATGCGCGAATTCCCTTCTTTCCCTGTTTATAAACGCGAAATATTTGCAGAACGACGAGATTCAGTTTAAGATAAACAGTACCTATATGGGAGAGAAGAACGAGGACTGCCCTGTGTTCTCATTCTTGTATTTTTTAGTTTATGCTCTCATACATAATCGAAGATGTTGAGGGACAACCAGAAGGAGTGAAGGGACATGGCACAAGAGAAAGTTTTTCCTATGACTGCAGAAGGAAAACAAAAACTTGAACAAGAATTAGAATATTTGAAAACGGTTAAACGAAAAGAAGTAGTAGAGCGCATCAAAATTGCGAGAAGCTTCGGAGACCTTTCCGAGAACTCTGAATACGATTCAGCGAAAGAAGAGCAGGCATTCGTAGAGGGCCGTGTGACGACTCTTGAAAATATGATCCGCAATGCGAAAATCATTGAAGATGACGGCGGCTCTAACGTTGTCGGTTTGGGTAAAACCGTCACTTTCGTCGAACTGCCTGACGGTGACGAAGAATCATATACAATCGTTGGAAGCGCTGAAGCTGATCCGTTTGAAGGAAAAATCTCAAACGATTCACCAATCGCCAAAAGCCTGCTGGGCAAAAAAGTAGATGATGAAGTGACAGTTCAAACACCGGGCGGAGAAATGCTCGTGAAAATTGTGAAAATTTCATAATATCCGTTTAGCAAAGAAACACCTCGTCCACAATGTGGGTGAGGTGTTTTTTTATGAAGATATCGAAACGAATGAAGCTGACAGTCATCGCTTTTTTGATCGTGTTTTTTTTCCTTCTGCTAAGGCTGGCGGAAATCCAGCTGTTTTTCACAGAATCATTTTCTAAAAAGAAAATCAATTTGATCCAAGAAAGCGTGAAACAGCGGACGGAGGAAGTGCTCATTTCTGATGGAAGAGGTTCCTTTTTAGATCGAAACGGGCAGGCGCTGACCGGCAAAAGTGAGCCTGCGGTTGTTTTGTTCCCTTTTCTGCTGACGCAGGATTGGCCGATCAAAAAAGTTGCAGACATCCTCGGCATGTCTGAAGATGAACTGCACCAGACACTCGCAAAAGCAAAAAAACCGGTCATTTTACAGCAAAAGAAAATCAAAACACTTTCGAAACAATCCATCACAAAAATCAATTCTTTGAAATATCCCGGAATTTACGGCGTATATATGGAGAATGAAGACAAGCCCAGCCTTGCTTCACATACGATCGGGAGCACGAATCAAGATCCGGCGCTTCTCCGCAGGAAATATCCTGATAAGGAGAGCCTTCCGGTTACAACGGAAATCGGAACAACGGGATTAGAACGGACATTTGATGAGTTTTTGCTTCCGGAACAAGACACAAAACTTTTATATCATGTGGACGGAAAAGGAAACCCTTTGTTTGGCATGGACGTCAAATACACAGCTGAAGCCAATACGTTTTATCCGCTTCAGGTCAAAACAACGATCGACCAAAGCTTTCAAAAAGCGATGGAGGAGGTATTGGATGAACAGGGGCTGAAAAAAGGAGGAGCCGTGCTGCTGGACATCGAAAATAGCAGTGTTCTGGGAATTGTAAGCAAACCGGATGCCGATGTGTCTCATCAAAACACGCTTCAAAATTACATGCTGACGCCAATCTATCCCGGCTCTGTTTTTAAAACAGTCATTGCCGCAGCTGCGATCGAAAATGATACAGTGAAGCCGAGCCAAACCTTTAATTGCAATTTAAACCTGTACGGGGAACCGGGCGACGACAAAGGAACCTTGTCTTTTGATGAAAGTTTTGCCCAAAGCTGCAATTACACATTTACGAGTCTTGCTGAACAATTAATGAAAAAAGACAGCTCAGTTATTGAAGACATGTCCGAAAAGCTTGCTCTCACTGATCGGGCAGGCTGGGAAGGAAAACTGTATCACGAAACAGATTTCCGCCAGTTGTATAATGAAAAAAGCGGCGTGATTTGGGGGGATGAAAAAGACAAATCAGTCAAAAAAGCCATTGCGCAAACAGCAATCGGGCAGAAAAATGTAAAGGTAACGCCGCTCGAGGTAGCCAATATGATGGCAACGATCGCCCGCGGCGGAGAAAAGCGCCAGGTGAAAATCGCTGAACAGATTGAATATAAAAACGGCACAACGCTCGTCAAGTTTAAAGATCAGAAGCTCAAAGGAGAAACGATAGACAAATATACGGCACAGCAGCTTCAAAAAATGCTGCGGCGGGTGGTGGAATCTCCTTCCGGAACGGGCAGAAGGTTTCAGGATCTTCCGTATACTGTAGCAGGGAAGTCAGGCACAGCCCAGACAGGCAAGCTTTCAAAAGAGAAAGAAACGCTTTATGAAAAATGGTTTGCCGGATATTTTCCTGCGGATAAGCCGAAATACGCTCTTGTCGTTTTACACATGGATACACCGGGGGATAAGGCTCTGACAAATTCGGTGTTTTATGATATTGTTAAAAAAGTACACGAAATTGAAATCAATCAGAAATAGAACAACTTCTCAGCACATGGTAAAATATATGCTGAGCCAAGAGGGATAAAGGAGTGCAGAATTATTGAGCAATAATCAATCTCGTTATGAAAACCGTGATAAGCGCAGGAAAGCTAATTTAGTGCTTAACATTTTAATCGCAATCGTATCCATACTAATTGTCGTAGTAGCAGCTAATCTATTCATTAACAGTCCTTCTAGCAAAGATGTCAGCAAGGATTCTGAAACGGCGCAAAAACAGGAATCTCCGGCTTCAGGAAAGACGGAAAAGAAATCGGATGAGGATATAAAAGACAGCAAGAAAGATACATCTGACAGCGAAAAGGATTCTGAGAAGTCTTCTGACTCAGATTCAGATTCCAAAAAAGATGATTCTTCTAAAAGTGATGAATCAGATTCTGATTCAGACTCAAGCTCAGACGACCCGCTTAAAGACGCAAAAGTAACAGAAGGCGGCTCATCAAGCGATGTGGAAAAAACGTATGAAAACCCTGACTGGAAAGCAGTCGGAACTGAGCAGACGGGCGAGCATGCCGCCACTTATGACTCAAGCTCACAAGACTGGGCTGAGATGCTTAAAGCCATTTCATATGCAACCGGAGTCTCAACAGATCACATGACGGTGCTTTGGCTCGGAAATAACGGCAGCCCGCAGGATGCCAAAGGCAAGATTTTAGACAAGACGACTGGAGATAAATATCAAGTCACGATTACATGGGTTGATGAAAAAGGCTGGAAGCCGACAAAAGTAGAAAAATTAAAATAAACAAAAGCAGCCGGATTAGAACCGGCTGCTTTTGTTTTAGGCTTCAGCTGCGAAATGAACAACCGCGCTGTACAATATTCTTCCGTCTGCCACAGCAGTCTGGTGTGAAACAGATTTCACCCGGAGCATGATGGCTTTATTGTTTTCAATTTGTGTATTGATTTTCTTTTCAAGCTCCTGCAATGAAGCCGCTTCAAAAAATTCCACTTTGTCTTTTATCAGATCTAATTGAAAATTCATATCTCGACCCTCCAGCTTTCACAAGTCATATGAAGTATAAGCTTTTTGACGGGTAACGCGCAATATAGATAGCATAAAATACACAAAGTGTTTTAGTACCTGCTTTCCAGAAGATGTGGTATTATAGGAACTGTTCCATCATCAATTCATAGTATGCTTATAGGAATTATAAAATATGGAGTGTGACAAATATGGGACGTGAATTTATCCCTCTCTTTGAAGATTGGGCAGCAACTTATGATCAAACAGTACAAGGTTTTGATATTCAGTATAAAGAAGCGTTCAGAGGCTATGATGATATTCTTGATGCCATCGTCAGCAGGTCTGGAACGCATGTGTTAGAATTTGGCCCGGGGACCGGGAATTTGACAGCCAAGCTGCTGGATGCGGGCAAATCTGTATTTGGAATCGAACCGTCTCCCGCAATGCGCAAATTGGCTTCTGACAAGCTTTCAGGCAGGGCAGAATTCGTTGATGGAGACTTCCTGACATTTCCTGAGCCGCCATTTCAAGCTGACACGATTGTCAGTTCATATGCTTTTCATCATTTGACCGACGAAGAAAAGCGGGCTGCTATAAAGCAATATGGCAAATACCTTCACTTGCATGATAAAATAGTGTTTGCCGATACCGTCTTTGAAGATGTGCAAGCATATCAACAGGCTATTGATAAAGCACGTTCTCAAGGCTTCTATCAGTTGGCAAACGATTTAGAGACGGAGCATTATCCTACATTGGATGCGTTGAAAGAGATGTTTACAGCTGAAGGTTTTGCAGTCCAATTCACTCAGCACAACGATTTCGTGTGGATAATGGAGGCGATCAAACGGTAAAGTGAAGGGAATGTGAATAGATGAAACTAGCAGTCATCGGAGCAATGGAAGAGGAAGTCACCATCCTAAGAAGCAAACTTGAACATGCAAAAACAGAAACAATCGCACATTGTGAATTTACAACAGGCGAATATGAAGGAACCGAAGTGATTCTTTTAAAATCAGGAATTGGAAAAGTAAATGCTGCGATCAGCACGACGCTTTTGCTTGATCGTTACAAGCCTGATTATGTCATTAACACAGGCTCAGCGGGCGGATTTCATCATACATTGAATGTAGGAGATGTCGTCATTTCCACTGATGTTCGCCACCATGATGTAGATGTAACGGCCTTTGACTATGAATACGGGCAGGTGCCGGGTCTTCCGGCTGCTTATGCCGCGGACGAAAAGCTGATCAGCATCACTGAAGAAGCGATTTCTGAACTCGACGGCATTCAGGTTGCAAAAGGAACGATCGCAACAGGCGATTCTTTCATGAACGATCCGAAGCGGGTTGAAGAAGTGCGTGCGAGATTTTCTGATCTGTACGCGGTTGAAATGGAGGCTGCGGCAGTAGCTCAAGTGTGCCATCAATTTAAAACGCCGTTTGTCGTCATCAGAGCGTTATCCGATATCGCAGGAAAAGAATCACATGTATCATTTGACCAATTTTTAGAGCAGGCAGCTGTCAATTCAACAGAGCTTGTGTTAAAGGTGATCAAACGAATTCATTAAAACGGGGGAGAGTTCTCCTCTGTTTTCCCTAAAAACAACCTCTATCAAGGAGGAGGACATATATGACGGTTATTACGGACATTACCGAGCTGATTGGGAATACACCGCTTCTCCGCCTGAAGAACTTTGATGTTCCTGAAGGAGTCGCAGTGTATGCCAAGCTTGAAATGATGAATCCCGGCGGAAGCATTAAAGACAGACTGGGAGATATGCTGATCCGTGACGCGCTGGATTCAGGCAAGGTGAATCCTGGCGGAGTAATTATAGAAGCTACGGCAGGCAATACAGGAATCGGCCTTGCGCTGAGTGCCAGAAAATATGGGTTAAAAGCGATTTTCTGTGTCCCTGAACATTTCAGTACAGAGAAACAGCAAATTATGCAAGCGCTTGGAGCATCAATCATTCATACACCGCGTCAAGACGGAATGCAGGGAGCCATTCAAAAAGCCATGCAGCTGGAGACTGAAATTGAAAATTCTTATTGCGTTTTGCAATTTAAAAATCGAGTAAATCCATCGACTTACTACATGACGCTTGGACCTGAAATATGGGAAGCGCTTGACGGCAATATTCATACGTTCGTGGCAGGGGCAGGATCAGGAGGCACATTCGCAGGAACTGCTTCTTTCTTAAAAGAAAAAAATCCAGCAGTCAAAACAGTGATTGTCGAACCGGAAGGCTCCATTTTAAACGGAGGAGAGCCTCACGCTCATAAAACAGAAGGCATCGGCATGGAGTTTATTCCCGACTATATGAATGAAAGCCATTTTGATGAGATCTACACCGTAACAGATGAGAATGCGTTTAAACTTGTGAAAGAAGCGGCAGAAAAAGAAGGTCTGCTGATCGGAAGCTCTTCAGGTGCAGCGCTTTATGCAGCATTGGAGGAAGCGAAAAAAGCATCCGCAGGAACAAACATTGTCACCGTATTTCCTGACAGCAGCGATCGATATATCAGCAAACAAATATATGAAGGAGGCATCTGATATGAAGAAAAAAACATTGATGATACACGGCGGAATCACAGGTGATGAGAAAACAGGAGCGGTTTCTGTGCCTATTTATCAAGTAAGCACGTACAAGCAGCCGAAAGCAGGGCAGCATACCGGCTATGAGTATTCAAGAACGGCCAATCCGACTAGAACCGCTCTCGAAGCACTTGTGACAGAGCTGGAAGGCGGGGAAGCAGGTTATGCGTTCAGTTCTGGAATGGCTGCCATTACAGCAGTTATGATGCTGTTTAACAGCGGAGATCATGTCGTGTTGACTGATGATGTGTACGGCGGAACATACCGCGTAATGACAAAGGTGCTCAATCGTCTTGGCATTGAATCAACATTTGTCGATACAAGCAGCAGAGAAGAAGTGGAAAAAGCGATTCGCCCTAACACGAAAGCCATTTATATTGAGACACCGACAAACCCGCTGCTCAAAATCACCGATCTGTCGCTCATGGCTGATATCGCAAAAAAAGCCGGTGTTCTGCTTATCGTAGACAATACCTTTAACACCCCTTATTTTCAGCAGCCGCTTACTTTAGGAGCTGATATCGTGCTTCACAGTGCGACAAAATATCTTGGCGGACACAGTGATGTCGTCGGCGGTTTAGTTGTGACAGCTTCAAAAGAGCTTGGGGAAGAGCTTCATTTTGTGCAAAACTCCACAGGCGGCGTGCTTGGCCCTCAAGATTCCTGGCTGTTAATGAGAGGAATCAAAACATTGGGACTCAGAATGGAAGCGATCGATCAAAACGCGCGGAAAATCGCAAGTTTTCTTGAGAATCACCCTGCTGTCCAAACGTTATATTATCCTGGTTCTTCAAATCATCCCGGACACGAGCTCGCAAAAACTCAAGGATCTGGCTTCGGCGGCATGATCTCCTTTGATATCAGCAGTGAAGAGCGAGTTGATGCGTTTTTAGGAAATCTGAAACTGTTTACCATTGCTGAAAGCCTGGGTGCGGTAGAAAGCTTAATTTCTGTTCCGGCAAGAATGACACATGCCTCTATTCCGAGAGAACGCCGGCTTGAGCTCGGCATTACGGACGGCTTAATCAGAATTTCTGTAGGGATTGAAGATGCGGAAGATTTGCTGGAAGATATCGAGCAAGCGCTTAAAAATGTATAACAAATGGATAGAATTACTTTCTCTGTAAGCTGCCAGATTATATTATAATAGTCGTATACTATGAATCTGGCAGGTGATTCTTTTGAACAAAAATAGAATGAAATCTTTAAAAGAAGACTACAAGCATTTTGCTTTTACATTGCTTGCAGTCAGCACTTTTTTATATATAGGCGCAGTTCTCCCCGATCAAGGCTTAACGTTAGGGCAGAAATCGACGATGTTTTTAGCGGACTGCGTATTTTTAGCCGGTGCTTTCTTTTGCGCTGATCGTTCATTGATTTACAAGAAGCGTTTGGAAGAAGCCGACGAATAAAAAACAGCCATCAACTCAGCGATGGCTGTTTTTTGTTATTTTTCCTGCAGTTCTTTTCCCATGCCTTTTAAAAACTGAAGGCCGAAGCCAACGGCTCTGTTGATATCAGGATCGTTCATTGCTTTTAAAAGGTCGAGAATCCCGACTTTCTTGTCTTCTTTTAAAAAGCTCTGCGCCTGTTCAGTACCAGCCATCACGCTTTCTAAAAGCTTTCCTGTAAACTCTGGATCGGCTTTAGTCAATGCGCCTCCGGCGGCCATCATCGTGTTGATGAGATTGGTGACAGGCTCACGTGAAACTTGGCCAAGTGCAATCTTGGCGATGTCTTCCTTCGCTCTCAGCATGCTTGTTGCCGCGTCAAAGATTCCAAGTTCATTGAGTTCATTCATTAATGTCATCGTTTTTGAGACGGCATCCTCATTTTCCGCCAGCAGCTCTTTCAGCTCTTCTATTTTTTCAAGCTTCATTTGCTCTGCTGTTTTTGTTTCTTTTTTGATCGTCGTAATCGGAGTGGCCATTCGTTTTCCTCCTTTCGTTTAATCAGTCAGATGGACATAGCCCGGACGGTTCCATTTTCTTTCTGCTTCGACCCCGTTTTGCGGGTGCCGTTTTTTGTTGCGCGGATTTGTTTTCGGAAGCGGCGCTGTTTCACAGCCTCCAAGCACCTCCATGCGGACCTTTGTCTGTTTATAAGCAGGCGTGTTCGTCCGTTTATCAGCTGCAGGCCCCGTCAGGAAGTTAATCGCTGACTCCTTGTCTGTTGAGTTCATTGGCAGATAGAGTTCATTTTTCCGCACACGGTCTGTGACCAGTGCGTTTAATTTGACTGCTCCGAACGGAGAAACGAGCCGTACAAGCGAACCGTCACAAACACCTCGCTCCTGTGCAAGCTCAGGCGAGATTTCAACGAATACATTCGGCACTTTTGCTTGAATGCCTTTCGATTTATTTGTCATGTTTCCTTCATGGAAATGCTCCAGCATCCGGCCGTTATTGATATGAAGATCATATTCTTCAGGAAATGCCGCTGGCTCAGTCCAATCAGAAAGGGCAAAGCGGGCTTTTTTGTCAGGGAAATTAAACCCGTCTTCATACAGAAGCGGTGTGCTTTCACCTGAGTAGCTGCCCCATAGGAAGCTGTTCCAGCCTTCAAGCACCTCATAGCTTGCTTTACCAAACAGAGGTGAAAGGCTCGCCATTTCTGAGAAAATGTCACTTGGATGGCTGTAATTCCAGTTCGCTCCTAAGCGGTTTGCCACCTCTTGGATAATCCACCAGTCCGGTTTCGCGTCACCAAGCGTCGGAAGCGCCTGATATAATCTTTGCACGCGGCGTTCTGTATTGGTAAATGTTCCGTCTTTCTCAAGTGAAGGAGTAGCTGGCAAGACGACATCGGCATACTGAGCTGTTCTTGACAGGAAGATGTCCTGCACCACGAAGAAATCAAGGCTTGATAAAATATCATGCACATGGTTTGCGTTTGAATCGACAAGTGCCATATCCTCGCCGACAAGATACATAGCCTTCATTTTGCCTTCTTCAATGGAATGAAGCATTTGAATATTATCTAAACCAGGCTTTCCGTCAATCTTGACACCATAAGCCTCTTCAAATTTAGCGCGGGCATTGTCATCTGTAATATGCTGATATCCCGGAAGCCAGCCAGGCAATGTTCCCATATCGCAAGCGCCCTGAACGTTATTGTGTCCGCGCAGAGGATAAGCGCCGGCACCCGGACGGCGATAGTTGCCAGTAGCGAGAAGCAGGTTTGAAATCGCTGCTGACGTATCAGAACCGCCTGTATTTTGTGTGACACCCATTCCCCAAAGGACACAAGTGCCGTCAGCGTCACGAATCATTTCGGCTATTCGAATGATATTTTCTTTTGGAAGGCCTGTGATGCGTTCTGCATAATCAAGCGTATAGGTTTTAAGCGTTTCTTTATAATCTTCAAAGTAATTTACGTTCTCATCAATAAACGCCTGATCGTGCCAGCCTTGGTCGATCATATATTTCGTAACAGCCATCAGCCAAACTTGGTCTGTGCCTTGTTTAGGGCTGATGAACAGATCTGACCGCTCAGCCATTTCATTCTTACGCAGGTCGGCAACGATCAGTTTTTGACCGTGGAGCTTGTGTGCCCGTTTGACACGTGTTGCAAGCACGGGATGTCCTTCCGCCGGATTGGCGCCGACAATGATGACGAGACCGGCTTTGGCAATATCTTTAATCGTGCCGGCGTCACCGCCCATGCCGACAGTGCGGAACAATCCGTCTGTGGCAGGAGACTGGCAGTAGCGTGAGCAGTTATCGACGTTGTTTGTTTCAAAGACCTGACGCGCTAATTTTTGAATGACATAGTTTTCTTCATTCGTAATTTTAGAAGAAGAAATAAACCCGACAGAGCCTTTGCCGTACTGCTCTTTAATCGATCCTAATCTGCTTGCGACAAGATCGAGGGCTTCTTCCCAAGAAGATTCAACAAAAGCCCCGTTTTTACGGATTAAAGGCTTTGTGATCCGTTCTTCAGAATTGACGAAATCCCAGCCGAATTTCCCTTTCACACATGTAGAAATCGCGTTAACCGGAGCGTCAGAAACAGGCTGGATCTTTAAAATATCCCGTCCTTTTGTCCATACTTCAAAAGAACATCCGACACCGCAGAACGTACATACAGTTTTTGTTTTTTTCGTTCTCGTTTCACGCATTGCCGCTTCAACTTCAGAAATGGCAAAAATGCTGCCGTACCCCGGTTCAACGTTTTTCACGAGGTCAATCATCGGCTCCATGACATCCTCTTTGATGCCTGTCATAAAGCCAGCCTGCCCGAGCATAGATTTTTCCATCAGCGCATTACATGGGCATACTGTGACACACTGGCCGCAGCTGACACAAGAAGATTCATTGATCGGAACTCCCTCATCCCAAATCACGCGAGGGCGTTCGCGTTCCCAATCGATTGAAAGTGTTTCATTTACCTGAAGGTTTTGGCACACCTCAACACACTGGCCGCAGGCAATACATTGATTTGGGTCATAGCGGTAAAACGGATGAGACATATCAACCGCGCAAGACGGATCTTCTTTTGGCGTGTATGGGTATTTTTGATGCTCGATCCCCATCATTTCCGCTGTATTATGCAGTGTACAGTTCCCATTGTTGTTATCGCAAACCGTACAATACAGCAAGTGATTTTCAAGAAGGCGGTCCATCGCTTCGGTTTGCGCCTCTTTCACCCGATTGCCCGAAAGATCAATTGACATTCCATTTTCTGCGACAGTAGAGCATGAACGGACCAGCTTACCGTTTGCCTCTACAATACATGTATCACAAGTTTGAATCGGGTCAACCTCTGGAACGTGGCAAATCTGCGGGTACTCAATCCCGTTTTCATTTAAAATATCTAAAATTGTGGCCCCTGCTCGTGCTTGAATTTCTGTTCCGTCTACACGGACACTGATCGACTTAACGTCCATCATCTTCATATTCCCCTCCATCTTTCTTTCAAGAAGTCAAAAAAAGCCATGTATAGATACACCTGCCCTAATTCTAAGAAGGTGTAAACACACATGGCGGAATAGTTCACTAGCAAGTCTTACTAACAGACCAATCCTTGATTTTTATAAAACGATAGACTCATAACAAGATCCTATTACAAATCCATCAACACTGCTTTTATTATAATGTGATATTTATTATAATACAATATGGCAGGAAAATTTTAACCAAGTGAAATGTCCTGAGGGGAACCGGGAAAAGCCTTTATAAGGCAATATCGGAAGGGGTAATCAGCATGTCTAAAAAAATTCATGAATTCAATGATATCATTCGAAAACTTCGCAAAGAATTGTTCGGCAAAGGGCCTGAACGGATTCATACTGTATTTGTAGAAAACATGGCAGTCTCAACATTATACGGAAATCTGAGTGCAAGCGAGCAGTTTATCGCCCGTACGCCTGAAGGAAGAGAAATGGTACATGCAGCCCGGACAAGCCTGATTCAAGATCTTTATTCCAAACAAACGCCGGAAGGAATGGAGGAGCTGATGGGGGCTAAGCTTGTCCATTTGTTTTCTGATATTAAAATTGAGGAAAATATCGCTGTATCTGTGTTTGTCTTTGACAAAAAAATAGATGATCAAAAAGAAGCCCTGCAAAGCTAGCATATTTGCCATTGACACAAATTTGTCACATTTGATATGATGTTGCTACAGTTATAGAAGGCAAAAAGCGATGGGAAAGTATGCACGAACTGTATATATTCTCTTTCAATATCTTAATTCTGCTTGATATTGTTGTATGGGTATGCATACAAGTTAGGCAGCATTCAAACGCCTGGTTGACACAGGTTATTTGAGTGCTGCCTTTTTTATTGCCTTTCTGCCATAACTGTAAGAAAAGAAGAAATAATGGAGGCGTTTTAGTATGGCTTTTCGGAAACCGGATGAAATAGCGGATGCAGCAATTGAAGCAGGGATGAACAAAGTAAAGCTCCCGCTGCCGTCTCTGCTTGTGCTGGGGTTTTTAGGCGGCGCATTTATCGCGCTCGGATACTTGCTTGATATCAGGGTAATTGGCGACCTTCCGAAAGAATGGGGAAGTCTGTCCAGCTTGATCGGAGCTGCAGTATTTCCTGTCGGTCTGATACTTGTGGTTCTCGCTGGCGCTGAACTGATCACAGGAAATATGATGTCCGTTGCGATGGCTTTATTTTCAAGAAAAATATCAGTTAAAGAATTGGCGGTTAACTGGGGAATCGTCACGATTATGAACCTAATCGGCGCATTGTTTGTTGCTTACTTTTTCGGGCATTTAGTTGGATTGACTGAAACAGGCCCTTATTTAGAAAAAACGATCGCCGTGGCGCAGGGAAAGCTCGATATGAGCTTCGGCAAGGTTCTTATTTCTGGCATCGGCTGTAACTGGCTTGTGTGTCTTGCTGTTTGGCTTTCTTTCGGCGCTCAAGACGGAGCAGGGAAAATTCTTGGCATCTGGTTCCCGATTATGGCATTTGTGGCAATCGGATTTCAGCACGTTGTCGCCAACATGTTTGTGATTCCCGCTGCCATTTTTGCAGGGTCATTCACGTGGGGGCAGTTTATCGGAAATATCATTCCGGCTTTTATCGGCAATGTCATCGGCGGAGCGGTGTTTGTCGGTCTCATTTATTTTATTGCATATCATAAGAAAGAACGCTCCAGAAAAGAAATGAAGCAGGTGTCATGAACAAAGGGTAAATCCACTCGATGATTTGCATAATTTCCGTCCATTTTTAGAAAAAGATGTTTACAAAATGGAATTTGGTGGATATACTTACAAAGTAAGAAAAAAGCAAAGGAGGCTGAACAAAATGACAATGAGACAACGACGTCAACCTGTACGTGAAACACAAGTAAAAGTTCATGGTTCATTCAGCCTGTGGAAGAGTTCGTGTCCTTCCTTAACCGATGCTTATCGCACGCATTAAATTGGGAATAGTCGGACATACGCAACTCCCCGCAGGCAGTAGAGGCATTGGTGTCTTCTTTTGTCTGCGGTTTTTATTTGCCCGCGGCAGAAGGAATGATGCCGCGGGTTATTTCGCTTGAAGCGGAATTTGAAAGGGGGTGAGTGATATGACGATTAACCTATTCTTTTTAACGTTAACGATTAACAAACGGTTTAAAAGCCCGGAAGAATTCGAACGAGAACAGCAGATTGAGCAGATTTATGATGAAATGAAAGAGTCTCAGTTAAAGCATCTTTATTTGACAAACTGGCGCTAAAAAACAATGAAAAATACTGAAGGGGGAGATGGCATATGCTTAGAATGGAATTATTGATGCATTATACGATGGAGAAGGACCAAGTTTAGCAAAAACAGCTGTCAAGAAAATGCCTGCCTGCATATGATAAATCAACGTTACGGGTAAGGCAGGTGATGGCATGATGAACGATTATCAAAAAAGGCTGCCGTCGATTGGCCATGGTTATGCGTCCATGCCGCATTCCTTCAAACATGGTTATGGAAATCCATTCCGCCAGCAGAGGCTGATGGCCATGCAGCAGCATAGGCTGTATGTATTCCCTTATTATTGGCATTAGAAAGAGGGCAGAAAACATTTTGTTTTCTGCTTTTTTTGCGGAAAAAAATGAAAAAGTTCAGTTCTATTGAAACATTATTAAACACATTGCCGTCTAGTTGATATCTTCATTCACATTTTAAAATGAAGGTGATGTTTATTTTTTTAATATAATAAATAAGCATAGGAAACCAAAAGCAGGTGTTTAAAATGCTAGAAAATAGACTCTATAAACGATCGAATCTTTTGAAATTATTTTCTCGGAAATATAAGCAAACAAAAACCATTGAGTATATGATGATTGACTCTATAGACATACAGGAAAATGACAGAATTTTAGAAATTGGAATTGGAAATGGCACTGTCTTTAAGAACATAACCGAGAAACTGGAAAAGGGAAGCTTAAAAAGCATTGACCCGTCAAAGCGAAAGGTAAGACAGATATCACGAGCGAATCGAAAGAACATGGGGAAAGGGGAGATTTTTCATGGCTATCCTGAGAACATCCCCTTTGATGACCGTACCTTTAATAAAGTGTTTTCCTTACATACGGTTCAGAGCTGCACTGATATGAGGCTTGCATTAAGAGAGATTTATCGGGTGCTTCAAATTGACGGCCGGTTTTACATCAGTATTGATACAAATACCGGTGAGAAAGAGAAAACGTATATTCAGCTGCTGAAAGATCAGCATTTTAGGGACCTTTCCGTCATCAGGCGTGATTCCTGTCTGTGCATTGTGGCTGTTAAATAAAAAAATTTCTCGGGAAATATATCCAGGGCCCTCAAATTGGTTTTGGGTATATTTTCTTAATTTTTTATTTTTTGCATATACTTTATATTAAAAAAAGTTTTTTTCATATAAACTGATAACATAAGCAAGGGTAAAGAGGTGATATCAGACAGATCGGACATGTTTATTATGAACAAAAGGAATGAATGTTCATTCCGCGACAAATCGGAGGGTTGCAACATTACATGTTATCCGCATCCAGCAGTAAATACGACATGATTATGAAAGCGTCGGTCTCACTATTTACGGAAAGGGGATTTAACGCTACCACTATCCCTATGATAGCTGAACGAGCTCATGTTGGGACAGGAACGATCTACCGCTATTTTGACAGCAAAGAAACGCTCGTCAACGTATTGTTTCAAGAAAGCATCCAGCGCTTTACGGAAAAACTGAAGCAGGATTTTTCGGAATTGCCTGCCAGAGAAGGCTTTCGCCACGTATTTTGCTGTCTCGTTCAATTTACGAAAGAGAGCGACTATGCGCTTTTTTTTCTTGAAACGAAAAAAGACGCTCATTACTTAAACGACACAAGCAGAAAAATGATAGAAAATCTGACTCAAATGCTTGATGACTATTTTAACAAGGGAAAAGCAGAAGGCGTGATACGCGGCCTGCCCTCTAATGTGTTAATTGCAATTGTGTTAGGGGCGTTTCTCAAGATATATCAGCTTGTCCAAACGGGGGATATAGAGATGGACACTGATTTAATTGCTGAATTGGAACAATGCTGCTGGGACGCCATTAAGCTTCATTCATTTACTTCACAAAAATAAGAGAGGAAGATGTTAATGAAACAGGCAAGCGCCATACCTCAGCCCAAAACATACGGACCTTTAAAAAATCTTCCGCATCTGGAAAAAGAGCAGCTTTCTCAATCCTTATGGAGGTTAGCTGATGAATTGGGACCGATTTTCCGTTTCGATTTTCCAGGGGTGTCCAGTGTTTTTGTATCCGGACACAACCTTGTGGCTGAAGTGTGTGATGAAAGCCGTTTTGACAAAAACCTTGGCAAAGGCCTGCTAAAGGTGCGCGAGTTCGGCGGAGACGGCTTATTTACAAGCTGGACCCACGAACCGAACTGGCAAAAAGCCCACCGCATTTTGCTGCCAAGTTTCAGTCAAAAAGCGATGAAAGGCTATCATTCTATGATGCTGGATATCGCAACCCAGCTGATTCAAAAATGGAGCCGGCTTAATCCTAATGAAGAAATTGATGTAGCGGACGACATGACCCGTCTGACGCTTGATACGATCGGATTATGCGGGTTTAACTATCGCTTCAACAGCTTTTACCGTGATTCTCAGCATCCGTTTATCACCAGCATGCTCAGTGCCTTAAAAGAGGCGATGAATCAATCGAAAAGATTGGGTCTGCAAGATAAGATGATGGTGAAAACGAAGCTGCAGTTCCAAAAGGATATAGAAGTCATGAACTCACTTGTCGATAGAATGATAGCGGAGCGAAAAGAGAATCCGGATGAAAACATTAAGGATCTTTTATCGCTCATGCTCTATGCAAAAGATCCTGTAACAGGTGAAACGCTGGATGATGAAAATATTCGATACCAAATCATCACATTTTTAATTGCAGGGCATGAAACAACAAGCGGTTTGCTTTCCTTTGCGATTTACTGTCTGCTTACACATCCGGAAAAACTGAAAAAAGCGCAAGAGGAAGCCGATCGCGTGTTAACAGACACGCCGGAATATAAACAAATCCAGCAGCTGAAATACATTCGGATGGTGTTAAATGAAACACTCAGGCTGTATCCAACAGCTCCGGCCTTTTCTCTCTATGCGAAGGAGGATACTGTTTTAGGCGGGGAATACCCGATCAGCAAAGGTCAGCCTGTCACTGTTTTGATTCCGAAGCTGCACCGGGATCAAAATGCTTGGGGAGAAGATGCAGAAGATTTTCGTCCGGAACGGTTTGAAGACCCTTCGAGTATTCCTCACCATGCTTATAAGCCGTTTGGAAACGGGCAGCGCGCTTGTATTGGCATGCAGTTTGCTCTCCAAGAAGCGACGATGGTTCTCGGTCTTGTATTAAAGCATTTTGATTTGATGAACCATACTGGATACGAACTGAAAATCAAAGAGGCATTAACGATCAAGCCGGATGAATTTAAAATTACTGTGCAACCGCGGAAAACAGCAGCAATCAATGTACAGAGAAGAGAACAGGCTGACAACAAAACAGAAACGAAGCCAAAAGAAACAAAACCTAAACACGGCACACCTTTACTCGTTCTTTACGGTTCAAACCTTGGGACAGCGGAAGGAATAGCCGGAGAATTGGCTGCTTACGGCCGCCAGCTGGGATTTACAGCCGAAACAGCTCCGCTTGATGATTATATTGGCAAGCTTCCTGAACAAGGCGCTGTCGTCATCGTTACGGCTTCTTATAATGGGGCGCCGCCTGATAATGCTGCCGGCTTTGTAGAATGGCTGGAAGAGCTTGAGGAAGGCCGATTGAAAGGGGTCTCCTATGCGGTATTCGGCTGCGGAAACCGGAGTTGGGCCAGCACGTATCAGCGGATTCCGCGCCTTATAGATGACATGATGCAAGCGAAAGGGGCATCACGTTTAACACCGATTGGGGAAGGTGATGCCGCCGATGATTTTGAAAGCCATCGCGAGTCTTGGGAAAACCGCTTCTGGAAGGAAACGATGGAAGCATTTGATATAAGCGAAATATCTCAGAAAGAAGACAGGCCTTCATTATCGATTACTTTTCTCAGTGAAGCGACGGAAACGCCGCTTGCCAAAGCATATGGTGCGTTTGAAGGGATTGTCTTAGAGAACCGGGAGCTCCAGACAGCTGATAGTCCGCGTTCCACCCGCCATATTGAATTGCAGGTTCCTGACGCCAAAACATATAAAGAAGGCGATCATATCGGAATATTGCCGAAAAACAGCCAGGAGCTTGTTCAGCGGGTTCTCAGCAGATTCGGTTTGCAGTCCAATCATGTGATAAAAATGAGCGGAAGCCCTCATATGGCTCATCTTCCGATGGATCGGCCGATCAAAGTGGCGGATTTATTGTCGTCCTATGTGGAGCTGCAGGAACCCGCTTCAAGGCTTCAGCTTCGGGAGCTGGCTTCTTATACAGTCTGTCCGCCGCATAAAAAAGAGCTGGAACAGCTCGTTTCAGAAGATGGCATTTATAAAGAGCAGGTACTGGCAAAACGTCTCACCATGCTTGATCTTTTAGAGGATTACCCTGCCTGCGAAATGCCGTTTGAGCGGTTTTTAGAACTTTTGCCTTCACTAAAACCGCGATATTATTCCATATCAAGCTCACCGAAAGTGCATGCCAATATCGTGAGCATGACAGTAGGAGTTGTTAAAGGCTCAGCCTGGAGCGGGCGCGGAGAGTACCGGGGAGTCGCCTCTAATTATTTAGCAGAGCTGAATAAAGGTGATGCCGCAGCCTGCTTCATCCGAACGCCGCAATCCGGATTTCAAATGCCAGATGACCCTGAAACGCCTATGATTATGGTCGGGCCGGGTACAGGAATTGCGCCATTCAGGGGCTTTATTCAGGCAAGATCTGTTTTGAAGAAGGAAGGAAACACGCTTGGTGAAGCTCTTTTATATTTCGGCTGCCGGCGCCCCGATCATGACGATCTTTACAGTGAAGAGCTGGATCAGGCGGAACAGGATGGTTTGGTTACAGTCCGCCGGTGCTATTCACGCGTCGAAAACGAATCAAAAGAATATGTCCAGCACTTGCTCAAACTAGATGCACAGAAGCTGATATCACTCATTGAAAAAGGGGCTCACATTTACGTATGCGGTGATGGATCGCGAATGGCTCCTGATGTAGAGAATACTTTGCGACTGGCGTATGAAGCTGAAAAAGGAGCAAATCAGGAAGAATCAGCTGAATGGCTGATGAAGCTGCAAAACCAAAAACGCTATGTCAAAGACGTTTGGTCAGGTATGTAATAAAAAATCGAACCCCGCCATCAATCAGAATGGCGGGGTTATTTTGCATATGAAAAAGCCGGCACGATATTGAAATCTACTGAAAAGGATGTTATAGGGAGTATCGCGCCGGCCTTATTGTTAATATCGTCATACAGGGACAAAGGTTTAGTTTTTTTGCCTTATTTTTAAAAATAAATAGTCAAAAAGTCTTGTTTTTATATGTTGTGCTTCAGATTTTCTTGTCAGTTTGTTTTCGTTAAGCAAATATTTCTATTCCTCAAGACCACAAGTATGAGGATTAATCGGCTGAAGATCGATGTTTAAACTGGCGTTCTACATGTTTTCGGTAATGAAAGTCATGAATCAGCCGAATTGTGGGCCTGACTAACAGCAGCAAGCTTCCAATCACAAACAGCCATATCCCTGCCGACATTAACTGGTCATAAAAAAAGAAAAAGCTTCCGACAAGAAACAAAGCACCAATGATAAAATCATTTACTGTATAAAAAACCTTATATCGTTTTTTGAAAAAAAGCTCGTATCGATTGAGTTCTTTTTTGATGTCATGTTCTTCATTAGCGGCCACTATCATCCCTCCATTCTATTTTGGCTTACCCTCACGTAAACAACATGTAAACATAAGAATTGCCTTGAAAAAAGGAGATGGTTAGAGAATGATCAACGATCTCAAGCACTTTCTTCAGCTTCAACTGTTTAGACATATAAAAAAGAGGTCTAAATAGGACCTCTTATCTTACAAAAACGATTTCATCGCCTGAACAATAAGACCAGTCAAAGCTTTAGCCCCTTGAGGAACCAAGTGTACGCCATCAGGTGTAAAATATTCTGGATGCTGTAGAGCTTCTGTGTGCCAGTCAACTAACGTAACATTTTGATGTGCGTGGGCCTGTTGCTGCAAAGATTCATTTACCTTGCTTTCCCATTGGCGGGGAACTCGTGTATTAACAAGATAGATATGAGCTTTTGAGAAAGATTGAAGCAATTGTTCGATTTGGCTGTTTGTAAAGTAGCCATTGGTTCCCAGCTCAATGATGACAGCCTTGTTCGGCTGATTAAAAGACTTGTATTCTTTTGCGAGTTCCAGGGCTTGAGACATTTGTCTCCCCACCTTTCCATCAATCGTAACATGTGAAAGTGACTGGCGGAGGTGTGAGGCAATATCAAGCATGACGGAATCTCCTATAGCTAACACTTCTTTATCAGAGTCTGCTGGTTCTTTCGCCTGCTGAGATTGCTTGTCTTTATTTTTACTAGTCTCTTGATCATTATTTTTGTTTTCCTTTTGATCTTGATTGGAGTCTGTTGTCTTTTGTTCAGGATTGTTTTCCCTGTCTTTATCAGCTTCAGCTTTCTTTCTATCCTCAGAAGCCTGGCTGGTATCAGCGTTTGATTTTTGTGAGCTATACGTCCATTTGGTGGGGTGCTTTTGCTCTCCGGCTAGCCCAGACAGCCCTCCTGCAAAAATAAGTATAGCGAGAATGACGAAACCCATTGACGTTTTGCTGATGACAGATGTCGTTTTCCATTCTCTGATTCTATGTATAAAAATACGGCGGAAAAATGATCTAAATCCCTGTGTCCGTACGGGTTTCTCGATAAAATGATAGGAAAGCTCGGCGAGTATAAATGTAACAATGACCTTTAGCACAATATGCCAAAAAACAGGGTTTCCGATTTCTTGAACTGGCGTGCTTAACACAATAACAGGGTAGTGCCAAAGATAAATACCGTAAGACCTCGTTCCAAGCCAACGGAGCGGCCTCCATGAAAGCAGATTGCCTAAAAAGCTGCTCGGATGGCATACACATGCAATAAGGATTGCGGCAATCATGCTAATCAAAAGCATTCCGCCTCTGTAAAGAAAAGGCTCATATTGATCTGTGAAATAGACACACAACACTAAAATACAAAACGCCGAAAGTTCAGTAGCGCGCAAAGTGTGCTTCAGTTTGTTTGACAGCCTGTTGGAAGACAGTCTTTTCATCGGCCATACCAGAGCTAGGGCACACCCGATGAGAAGTGCAAACGAACGAGTATCTGTTCCGTAGTACACGCGGCTCGGATCTCCGCCGGGTTCATACAATATGCTCATCATCACGGCTGAACAAAGCGCTAGCAATGACACCGCCGCCGCCAATCTGGCGCGTTTTTTAAATATGTACATTCCAACAACCAAGAACATCGGCCATATCATATAAAATTGTTCTTCAATCGCCAGCGACCAAAGGTTTTTCAGAGGTGATGGGGAACCGAAACTATCAAAATATGATAGTTTGTGAAAAATAAACCACCAATTACTCATATAAAAGAGAGAGGAAATGGCATCTCCGCGTATAGTGTGCAATAGTTCCCTGTCAAACAATACAACCCAAATAACAGTAAAAAAGATCATGAGGTAAGCCGCTGGCAGAAGCCGCCGAATTCGGCGCACCCAAAAGTCCCGAAAATCAAGGCTGATATCATTTCCATGTGCCGGCAATAGAATGGATGTAATTAAATAGCCGGATAAAACAAAAAAGATATCAACTCCAATGAAGCCTCCGTTAGCCCAGCTGAAGTTTAGGTGATAAGCGATAACTGACAGGACGGCAAAAGCCCGAAGGCCATCGAGTCCAGGGATATATCGATGATGCTGTGTCTTGTGATACATGGGTATTCCTCCAATAGTGTGCAGAGATTCTCGTTGTTTTGGCAGCGAGGTTACGACCTCAAATAGAGAAGAGAGAAAACATCCATGGTATGAGATGGATGTTTTTTATATTATCGAACATAACGTTCTCCCACGAGCAAGCTTGAAATGACGCTTGTTGGAATTTTAAACTCGGTAACGCCCATATAGCCGGGGGCAACTTCATATTCATCAAATGAGATCACAAGTTTATGGTCTTCAGTAATATAAAACGTTTGATCAGGCAAAATCGTTTTGAACGGTTCTGCATCTTCGTCAGTGAGCCAATATATTTTATTTGGATCTTCCTTCATTTGCTGTTTCATTTGTTCTTTGATGTTTTGGCTGATGACTTTAATATAGCTCTCATCTTTGAACAAGCTTTTTAATGTCAGTAAAATATCATTCTTTTTGTCAATCGTGATATAGCGGCTTTGTGTGTAAGATGATGCTTGTGTTTTTTCAATATCACGCCGAATAGAGAGTAGATCTGGCGTGTCTGTTACTGTCTCGTAATCACTGTAGATACTGAGATGTCCTTTTTTGTTTTTGGATGTAGACTGTATAAATTCTTTGTACAGCTGCTTGCTTTCTTTCAAGTATTTCTGGTTAATGCTGTTTTCAAGCTCTTTATTAGAAAGTCCGGACAGAGCAGGTGTTTTGACATCGATGCTCGATTGATCTTTCTCTTCTTTGATCTCAATAAAAGTGATGGCCTTGACAATCTTGCCGATGACAGGGATTCTTGACATCGCTTGAGCTGCGTCTGGGTTGATGTTGACAAGTGCAGTGAATAAAATAGCCGCCGCGACAGCTGCTGATGTCGGCCACATGACGATTCTTTTCTTTTTTGGTTCTTGCTGAAGGGCTTTTTCAACAATGATATCAAGTTCCTTAGGAATCTGAACACTTTTATATTCTTCTCTTAATTGCTGCAATCTCTTATCCATTAAGAAAGATCCTCCTTCGTCAACTGAATGCGCATCAGCTTCAATGCTCTGTATAAGCGCGTTTTGACGGTATTCATGTTTTCCCCTGTAATTTCCGCAATTTCTTCTAATTTGAGGTCTTCAAAAAAGCGCAAAATAATAATGGTTTTATAACGGTACGGCAATTCGTCAAGCGCCTCATGAAGATCAGTGTCCTTGTAATGGTCTTCCTTTCCGTTGCTTAAAAACTCTAACGTTTCGTCATCCATCACTTTTACCTTTTTTTGTTTGCGCAAAAAATCAATAGCTGTCCGTACTAAAATTTTATAAAACCAGCTTTTTATCGTCTCAGGGTTTCTGACCGTTTCAACTGAGCTCAGTGCTTTTTTTATAGATTCCTGAACAATATCTAATGCGTCATCTTGATTTTTTACATAACTAAAAGCCAACCTGTAGAAATCTTGCTTATGATCAGTTATGCATGTGACAAGCAACGCTTTTGTTGTTTGTTTTTTCTTCATTGCAATAAAGGGCTCCTTTTTGAATATACGTATATCATAGGCTGTTACCTAGGATAGACGCGGCAGGCTGAAAAATAGTTTGCGCAGAATCACATTTTTTTAAAGAAGTGATCAGAGCGGGGGAGAATTGCAAAAACTTTGCAGAAAGGAATGCATATAAAAACATGGCTTGTTGATACAAGCCATGTTTTTATACTATTGCTCTATTCCAGATAATGTTTTTTGAAATCTGAGTGGATAGAAAATTTGCGGCGCAGCTGGATGAGATTTTTTCCAAAGCTTTCTTCTAAAAGCCCTCTATGCTTTTTCAGAATTTCCATGAGGTACAGATCATGAATGATCACTTCAGTAATAGGCATGACTAAACCTACATGCATCGTCCATGCAGCACGGCTGTCGTTACCAAGAGAGACTATACCCGCTACTACTTCTGAATCATCTCCGCTATATACAAGCCACCGCCCGTCATACTCTTCTGTAATTTCACTGCTCATATCATGAAGGTACACAGCAGCAAAATCAGATGCGATATCTCCGTACGCAATGATGGTGACATTTACACCTTTAGTTGCCGCCTGTCTCAGCTCTGTTTCTATTTCTTCATAATCCTCTTTCCAGATTTCTAAAAGAATTCTTTTTTTTGCGGATAAAATACAAGCCTTCACCTTTTCAAGAATTTCACTGCGTCCGGTGATATTCCAGATATTTTCCCGGTCATTTGCGGTCTGCTCGAAGTTTTCAAAGTATTTCTCAGCCTGGTCAAAATGCTCTTCCGCTTTGAGCCGGCGGTTTTTAATCAGTTCTTTAGCGGGGACAGGCACATACTGAGGCGTATTTCCGTGACTTACAAAAACATCTCCCCTTAAGACAAGACTTTCCAAAACTTCATAAATTTTTGAGCGGGGCACTCCGGATTTTTTGGCGACGGCATAGCCTGTTAAAGGCGATTCTTGCAATAAAGCAAGATATGCTTTCGATTCATATTCGGTAAAATTGAGGTTTTTTAAAATGTCTAACATATTTTCTTTCATATATCCTCCAATATAAAGAGCAGTCGCCTGCCTTTGTAATCGCTATTTTAACAAACCATATTGATTTATTCCAAACGTATTGATACAATTTTTTAAGTAGTTACTTTTGTAGTCACTATATGTCGGAGAGATTTTTAAAGGGGGAGAAGAAATGCATAGCTTACTCGCATACATTCCGATCGCTGCCATGATGGTTATCATACCGGGAGCAGATACGATGCTTGTTATGAAGAATACCCTTAGATATGGCGCAAAGGCTGGCCGTTATAACATTCTCGGATTGGCAACAGGACTTTCCTTTTGGACGGTTATTGCCATTTTAGGATTATCAGTGGTGATTGCAAAGTCAGTGATTCTTTTCACAACGATTAAATATTTGGGAGCAGCATACCTAATTTATTTAGGTGTAAAAAGTTTTTTTGCCAAAAGTATGTTTTCTATAGATGACATGCAATCCCAAGCAAACACCACGGCAAATTCTCCGAAACGTTATTATAAAACTTCCTTTATGCAGGGATCACTTAGTAACATTCTCAATCCTAAAACTGTTTTGGTTTATGTTACAATCATGCCCCAATTTATCAATCTGAAGGGAAATATAAACCAGCAGCTCATTATTTTAGCTTCAATCTTAACCTTAATAGCGGTGTTGTGGTTCCTCTTTCTCGTTTATATTATTGATTACGCAAAAAAATGGATGAAAAACTCGAAGTTTCAGAAAGCTTTTCAAAAAGTAACTGGCATTATATTAGTTGGTTTCGGCATCAAAACTGGTTTGAATTAATTTTCGGTTCCGTTGGTGTTGGAGACCAAAATGAATTTAGTGTTTGGCGCATACAAAAAAGACAAGGGAGTGAGTATCCCTTGTCTTTTTTGTTATTTTATCTTATGTCCCCTGATGGTTTGCACCTTATACAAAATAATCAATAAAACAAACCAGACCGGAGTGACAAACAAAGCAACACGTGTATCATTCGCCAGTGCCAATACGACAAGAATGAACGCGAGAAATGCAAGTGTTAAGTAGTTGGATAATGGGTAAAAAGGCATTTTAAATTTGCTTGCTTTCGCTTCATGCGGCCTTGTTTTTCGATATTTCAAATGGCAAATCACCGTAATGCCCCAAATGAAAATGAAGCATATTGTAGAAACACTAGTAATCAGTGTAAAGACTTGCTCCGGCATTATATAATTCAGGCTAACGCCAATCAGAATGGCGATGGTTGAGAAGAACAGCGCATTGCTTGGAACTTTAGATGAAGTCAGTTTCTTTAGCAAGCCAGGTGCGTGATGATCCTTGGCAAGAGAATAGACCATGCGGCTTGTGCTGAATAAAGCGCTATTGGCCGCTGATGCAGCTGATGTTAATACAACAAAATTGATCATACTGGCAGCGGCAACGATGCCTACAGCAGAGAACACTTGAACAAACGGGCTTTCATTTGGATTCAAAACATTCCAAGGATAGATACACATAATCACAAAAAGTGCGCCGACATAAAAAAGTAAAATCCGGGCAGGGATTTGATTGATGGCTTTAGGGATCACTTTTTGGGGGTTTTCAGTTTCACCTGCTGTCAGTCCGACAAGTTCAATTCCCACAAAAGCGAAGACAACCATTTGGAATGAAAGGATAAATCCATGCCATCCATTTGGAAACATGCCGCCATGGCTCCAAAGATTCGTGAGGCTGGCTGAGCTGGAAGCTGCAGAAAAACCTTTCGCAATCAAGAAAATACCAGTTACGATAAGAGCCAGTATGGCAATGACTTTGATCAATGCAAACCAGAATTCTAATTCCCCGAAAAGTTTAACGGTGGCAAGGTTCATGATCAGCAAGATGATCAGCGCAAGAAGACCCGGCAGCCATTGAGGCACATCGGGAAGCCAATATTGCATATAAATACCGACCGCCGTTAAATCAGCCATCGCGAGAGAAATCCAGCAGAACCAGTAGGTCCAGCCAGTGATAAACGCTGCCATGTCGCCTAAATAGTCCCTTACAAAATCAACGAAAGAGTGATACCCCGCATTTGATAAGAGCAGTTCTCCGAGCGAACGCATAATGAAAAAGCAAAAGACTCCCGTGATCAAATAAGCAAATAAAATGGATGGTCCCGCAAAGTGGATGGATTTCCCTGAACCTAAGAATAAGCCTGTTCCGATTGCACCCCCAATCGCCATTAATTGTATATGCCTGTTTTTAAGGCCTCTAGACAATTTTTGCTGTTGTCCAAAATTGTCTTTGTTAGAATTGCCTGTCAATTTTATTTTCCTCCAATAATAAAAGATGAATAAAGTTTTATCGGATATTATACCATTTAAGAGAATATAATGTTTAATTTTTAAATTTTAAAAATAAATTTTCCTTGTTCGTAAAGCTGTTAAATGCCTTTTACTTTCTATTATTACTTGCCGGTTATATTGAATAGTAGAAAAATATGAAAATCATCAGTGTTGTGCATATTGAAAAAATGTAAAGTATTCTTAGCCAGAAAGGAGGAAACCAATCAAAAAGACATCGTTTTGACGGTGTCTTTTTTGTTTTGCTAGGATATATGATGACAGTATACTTATGAGGGCCAGCTCATTTATAAGGATACAGGCGAAATGTATGACACGAGGCAGGGCGTAGAATGAAATTACAAACAGCACAGCTATTGACTATCTTATCTGAATACCAGTTTTTTGATTGGGAGCATCATGAGAATAATAAACATCGCATCATGATTGGTTTCCCGGAGAATATGCTTATCATAAAAGATTTTTATCAATCATTCGGTTTTGACTCAGTCGAGAATCCGTATTCAAACATAAAAATCTCAAAAAAACAGTGGGTCCATATGGAGGATCTATTTTTTCAATGGATATCTCCTTATCTATCAACTTTCAGACTAACGATTGTTACGCCATTTCTAAGTAATGACTGGGAGGGAGAATGTCATCTGGACGATATAATGGATGATGAGTTTGCTGATGCTTATAAAGCGTACAAGGCTTTTTTAATAGGTAACGGATTATATGGTCTTACGCCCACTTTGATTGAAAACTGCAGGGGATATCAAATCGATCATATCGGTGATTTTTCAATCCTGGGCAAGATGGCTGCAAGGAATTATCATTATTTATTCTTTGCTGATGGAGATAAAGTTTTTATGTTTACAGATTCATTGACCTTCCAGATGTATTGTAAGGATGGAGAAGTTTTGCACAATGAAAAGAGAAAGATCGAGCAGCTGCTGAATCCTGATTTTTTATTGTGAATCACTGTGGCGGACACATAAAGTGTCTGCCTTTTTTTGTTATTCAATTGATGTCATGGATGGGAATGTATTTTGGGAAGTTTGTCCTGGTTCATAAGTTTTGTTTTTTGTCATTCATGATTTTGCCATCATTACGTTCCAGAAGAATGATAAACTGTTTACTGATTATTACTTTGGAAGGGGCGCAGGCTTGAAGAACTGCGAATCTAAAATACTAATATGAAATATAAATGATTCGAAGTGATAAACACATAGGCATAAAAGGTCAGTATGTCAATCTGCTATAAAGACCTTTCTGGAAGTGTATCAATAGATAATTTCAAGGCTGTCCGCCATAAAAATTCGGAATATTCTTGTTAAGGGCTTATCTAATAAGGACAAAGGATGATAGACGTGAAAAGAATAGATAAAATATACCTTCAGCTCATGCATAATTTTCATGACTCCAGCTTAGATCATCTTTTAAAAGTACAGGGGAATTCAGCAAAGGAAATTGCTGAGCAGCTGAAAATGGAGCGGTCCAATGTCAGTTTTGAATTGAACAATCTCGTTCGGTCCAAAAAGGTCATAAAAATTAAAACGTTTCCTGTACGATACATCCCAGTCGAAATAGCGGAAAGGTTATGTAACAAGAAATGGGATACAGAGATGATGGAAGTGAAAGACCTTGAGCCGTTTTCCGGGAATCCAAAACAGAATCATCAACATATTTCCACGAATCCTCTAGAACTTATGATTGGGGCAAAAGGCAGTTTGAAGAAAGCAATTTCCCAGGCAAAAGCAGCTGTCTTTTATCCGCCAAACGGTCTGCATATGCTCCTCTTAGGGCCTACAGGTTCCGGTAAATCCCTTTTTGCGAACCGGATTTACCAGTTTGCCATTTACTCTGACATTTTGAAGGCGGGCGCACCGTTTATTACATTTAACTGTGCAGATTACTACAACAATCCTCAATTATTGCTTTCTCAATTATTCGGGCACAAAAAAGGTTCATTTACAGGCGCAGGGGAGGATAAGGCTGGTTTAGTCGAACAGGCCAATGGGGGCATTCTTTTTATGGATGAAATCCACCGTCTTCCTCCTGAGGGACAAGAAATGCTGTTTTATTTTATTGACAGCGGTTCTTATAACCGGCTTGGAGAATCTGAACATAAACGAACATCGAACGTATTGTTTATTTGCGCTACTACAGAAAATCCGAGTTCTGCACTATTGAAAACATTTTTGCGAAGAATCCCAATGACCATTCATATTCCTTCGCTTGAAGAACGATCGCTTAAAGAAAGAGTGGATCTGACGACGTTTTTATTAGGGAAAGAAGCAGAGCGAATTAAGAAAAATCTGAGTGTGCACATAGATGTCTATAATGCGCTTATTCATTCTGCAAAATTTGGGAATGTGGGGCAGCTGAAATCAAATGTCCAGTTAGTTTGCGCACACGGATTTTTGCACAACCTTGACCGAGATGAGGTTATTGAACTGACTGTCCGGGATCTGCCAGATGAAATCAAGCTAGAATGGATGTCCAGCAGCAAAAACATGCAAAGAAGCAAAGCCATTTCTGAATATGTCAATATTACAACGATCATATCTCCGATTGTAGAAGATGAAACAACAAAAATTGACGAAGACCTCTCATTTAACTTGTATCATTTGATCGAGGAAAAAGTGAAAACCCTCATGAAAGAAGGATTATCTAAAAAGGATATTAACCAATACATCTTGACTGATGTCCATTTGCATGTCAGAAGTTTTTTTCAACACCGGGCGTTTCAAAAGGACAGCCTGCTGACATTCGTTGAAGACGACGTGATTCAAATGACAAAACAATTAAAAGAAATAGCTGAACATGAGCTTGATTGCACATTTGACCGTAAATTTATTTATTTCTTGAGTATGCATATTGACGCATTTTTAAAGCGCGGAAAGCAAATTGATGTTTTAAATACACAGGAGACTGATGAAATCCGTGAGACTCATGTGAAAGAATATCGGGTGGCGATGATTTTTAAAGATAAAATTCAGGAATATTTTAAAGTCGCCATTCCGGAAATAGAAGTCATCTACTTAACGATGCTGATTCATTCCATCAAATCGTTAAAAGAGAACAAAAGAGTAGGGATTATCGTGGCTGCTCATGGAAACAGCACGGCGAGTTCAATGGTTGAAGTCGCAACAGAACTGTTAGGCAGCACTCCAATCGCAGCAGTTGATATGCCGCTTACTGTTTCACCTTCGGAAATTATCGAATGCTTAGCGGAAAAAATGAAACACGTTGATGAAGGCGAAGGTGTTTTAATGCTGGTAGACATGGGGTCACTTGCAATGCTGGAAAGCAAGCTGGAGGAAAAGACAGGCATTGCCGTCAAAACAATCAGCAATGTTACAACCTCAATGGTGCTGGATGCCGTCAGAAAGGTGAACTATTTGAATTTAAATTTGCATGCAATATATCAATCGGTCACGAAAGATTTTATCGAGTTATGGGAGCGGCAGCCAGCGGCATCCGGCAAACAGAAGGCATTGGTCTCCATCTGCACGACAGGCAGCGGAACGGCCAAAAAGCTGGAAGACATCCTAACAACGATTGCCAACAAGGCCTCCGATACCCCGATTCACATATTGACCGTTTCATCCATTAAATTGGCAAACAGCATAAAAGAAATTGAAAAAGAGTATGAGATCCTTGCGACAGTCGGAACGAAAGACCCTAAAATCAATGCTCCGCATGTATCTTTAGAAGTGTTAATTGAAGGGGAGGGAGAGAAGCTGATTCAACAGGCGATTACAAAAGGCAGCATTCCGTTAAGCAGCGGATTAAACGGAGCAAATATCATTGTCAGGGAGCTTTGCGAGGATAGCTTGAAAAAGTATCTTGTCTTCTTGAACCCTCACCATGTTATTGAAATGTTATTAGAGTGGCTGCAAACCGTTCAGGATGAGCTGGGAATCATTTTCAATAATGCAGTTTTGATCAAAGTCATCATGCATACGGCTTTCGCCTTTGAAAGGGTAATTAAGCAGAATCCGATTGCTTTCTCAGAGGAAGAAGAAATAAATGATCAGCTGAAAGAAATGTTTAACGTGACAGAGCGGACATTAGCCCCATATGAACAAAAGCTTGGACTTCGCATAAGTGATGATGAAAAATTATTTATTGCCGCCATATTCGCTGAAGAAGTGCATGGCCAGCTGTTTTAAAAGCGATTTTTTCAAGTGAACCTGTATTAAATGGAACGCCATTTTAATACAGGTTTATTTTTTTGATCTCAAGTGTTTCAACAGCAGACTGTCATTGGCTGAAATTTAAATGAAAACGCTTAACACAACTATGTTGGCACGATCCTTGCATTATAAATGGATGTACAAAACAAAGAAAGGAGCAATGGATATGATTTCAGTTATTATCAGTGGCCATGGAGATTTTCCCATAGCATTAAAAGAATCTTCAGGGATGATATTCGGTGAAGAAAATAATCTAATCGCAGTGCCGTTTTTTAAAGGAGAAGGCATTCAAACGCTGCAAGAAAAATATCATCAGGCGCTCAAGGACATTCCGGAAGAAAATGAAGTGCTTTTTTTAGTTGATATTTTTGGAGGGACCCCATATAACGCGGCAGCTTCCTTCATTGCTGAGGATCAAAGAATGGATATGGCAGCCGGCGTAAACCTGCCGATTCTGCTGGAGGTATTAAGCCTGAGAGAACATGTGACTCTCAAAGATTTGCTAAACAACTTAAAAACAATGAGCCAGCAAAGCTTTCAAGTGTGCAGTGAACATTTAGAAAAAGTGAAAACAGCCAATCAAGAAACAAGAGAGGATGAATTGTGATGAACATTGTGTTAGCAAGAATTGATGACCGCTTTATTCACGGCCAAATCCTGACAAGGTGGATTAAAGTCCATGCGGCAGACCGAATCATCGTTGTCTCCGATGATGTTGCACAGGACGAAATGAGAAAAACGCTGATCCTTTCTGTTGCGCCTTCAAATGTAAAGGCGAGTGCCGTTTCGGTTTCAAAAATGGCAAAAGCGTTTCATAGTCCGCGCTATGAAGGGGTAACGGCAATGCTCTTGTTTGAAAATCCATCCGATATTGTATCGCTTATAGAAGCAGGCGTGCCGATCAAAACCGTAAACGTCGGGGGAATGCGTTTTGAAAATCATCGCAGGCAAATTACAAAATCAGTCAGTGTCACAGAACAAGACATAAAGGCGTTTGAAACATTAAGTGACCTGGGTGTGAAACTGGAATTGAGGCAGCTGCCTTCAGATGCCAGCGAGGACTTTGTACAGATTTTACGGAACGTAACAAAATAATCAAGGGGATGAGAATATGTCTTCATTACAAATTATTTTGTTGTTAATCATTGCAGCAATCACCGGCATCGCAAGTGTATTGGATGAAGGGCAGACACACCGGCCGCTTGTGGCCTGCACGCTAGTCGGCTTGGTGCTTGGGGATTTAAAAACAGGAATTATTCTCGGAGGCACACTAGAGCTGATGGCGCTGGGCTGGATGAACGTCGGCCTTGCCATGGCGCCTGATACAGCGATCGCCTCTGTCATCTCTACCATTTTAGTCATTACCGCTGATCAGGGAATTGGCGAAGGCATTGCCGTCGCTGTTGCTTTGGCAGCTGCGGGTCAGGCGCTGACGATTTTTGTGCGGACGATCACTGTCTTTTTCATTCACCGCGCTGATCGATATGCAAAAGAAGGGAATATAAAAGGAATTGAAATTATGCATATTACCGCGATGGTGTTTCAAGCGCTGCGCGTCATGATTCCTACATTGATTGTAGCTTTGATTAGTGTCAGCGCTGTTCAGGCGTTCCTGGGAAATATTCCAGATGTCATTACAAAAGGGCTGCAAATAGGCGGAGGCATTATCGTTGTAGTCGGATATGCCATGGTGATCAATATGATGAATATTCCTTACTTAAAGCCATTTTTCTATATTGGATTTTTATTAGCGGCGTTTACTGATTTCAACTTAGTAGGATTTGGAGCACTTGGTCTCTGTCTGGCGCTTTTATACCAGCAGGTGATGCAAAGACATAACGCGCACGGAGCGGTGGCCGCCGCTTCAGACAGTGGGAATGTTGCTGTTTATGATGACGATGATGACGATCTTGATGCCTAAACAATGAGGGGTGATGAAAAGATGGAGAAAGAAAAACGATTAACGAAAAAAGAAATTTTCAGCATGTTTATTCGTTCAAATTTTTTGCTCGGCTCCTTTAACTTCGAACGTGTGCAGGCCATGGGATATTGCTATGTCATGATACCGGCGATCAAAAAATTGTACGGTCCCGGAGCGAAAAGAAATGAAGCATTGCAGCGGCATTTAGAATGGTTTAATACACATCCGTGGCTGACAGCGCCTATATTTGGCGTGACGGCAGCCATGGAAGAAGAAATGGCGAACAATAAAGGAATTGATGGAAAAGCAATAAGCGGAATGAAAATCGGTTTGATGGGCCCGATAGCGGGTGTAGGCGACCCGATTTTCTGGGGAACGATTCGCCCGGTCTTAGCTGCGTTAGGGGCATCGCTTGCTTTAGGAGGAAACATTGCCGGACCTTTGCTGTTCTTTTTCTTGCTGAACGCTATAAGATTAAGCACAAAATATTATGGATTAAAGTATGGCTATGTAAAGGGAATGGAGATTCTTCAGGATTTAGCGGGGAATCGCATTCAAAAGCTTACAGAAGGTGCTTCGATTCTCGGATTATTTGTAATGGGAGCTCTCGTTTCCAAATGGACCACCATCAACATTCCAATCGTTGTGTCCAGGATTAAGGATGAAAGCGGAAAAGTGGATGTTCAAACCGTACAAAATATATTAGACAGCATCATGCCGGGTGCGCTGCCTCTCGGATTAACGTTATTGGTGGCGTGGATGTTGCGCAAAGGGGTGAATCCTCTTCTCATTATATGCGGCATCTTTATCATCGGGATTCTTGGGTATTGGGCTGGATTCTTAGCATAAGCTGTGTGACGTAAGAAAGAAGAGGGAAACTGCAGCCGTCTTTTCATATATGAATCATTCAGATAGCAGCGAAACAGAGGAAGAGTGCCAGAAACGGATCAACTTGCGCAGCAGTCTCTCTTGAAATTGTTCAAACATGAAGAGAGGAGCGAAGAAACAAATGAAAAAAAGACTTATTCAATTCGTCATCATGTTCACCCTGCTGTTCACTTTGGCATTTCCAGCTGAGGCAGCCGATTCAAGCTACTATGATGAGGATTATCGTCCTCAATATCATTTCACGCCGGAGGCAAACTGGATGAATGATCCAAACGGAATGGTCTATTATGCTGGAGAATATCATTTGTTCTATCAATACCATCCATACGGTATGCAGTGGGGCCCCATGCATTGGGGGCATGCCGTGAGCAAAGATTTGGTTACGTGGAAGCACCTTCCTGTTGCGCTATATCCGGATGAAAAAGGCACGATCTTTTCCGGAAGCGCAGTTGTAGATAGGAATAATACAAGCGGTTTTCAGACAGGCGAAGAGAAGCCGCTTGTGGCCATTTATACACAGGATCGGGAAGGCCATCAAGTGCAAAGCATTGCTTATAGCAATGACAAAGGAAGAACATGGACGAAATACGCAGGCAACCCTGTCATTCCGAACCCGGGAAAAAAAGATTTTCGCGATCCAAAAGTCTTTTGGTATGAAAAAGAAAAAAAGTGGGTGATGCTGCTTGCGGCCGGTGACCGAATCCTTATTTATACATCCAAAAATCTGAAGCAGTGGACTTATGCAAGTGAGTTTGGCCAGGGACAAGGAAGCCATGGGGGAGTATGGGAATGCCCAGATTTGTTTGAGCTTCCGGTAGACGGAAACCCGAATCAAAAAAAATGGGTGATGCAGGTCAGTGTAGGAAACGGAGCGGTCTCGGGAGGATCAGGCATGCAGTATTTCGTAGGGGACTTTGATGGAACACATTTTAAAAACGAAAATCCGTCAGACAAAGTTCTCTGGACAGATTACGGCAAAGACTTTTATGCGGCTGTATCCTGGTCGGATATTCCGTCCTCAGACGGCCGGCGGCTTTGGTTAGGCTGGATGAGCAATTGGCAATATGCGAATGATGTTCCTACATCCCCATGGAGAAGTGCAGCGTCCATTCCAAGAGAGTTAAAATTGAAAACGCTTACCGGGGGAGTTAGGGTCGTCCAAACACCAGTAAAAGAGCTGCAAACCATTCGCGGGACCTCTAAGAAGTGGAAGAATCAGACCATATCGCCCGCAAGCCAAAATGTGTTAGCAGGCCTGTCTGGAGATGCGTATGAATTACATGCAGAATTTCAAGTATCTCCAGGTTCAGCTCCTGAATTTGGTTTTAAGGTTCGAACAGGCGAAAATCAATTCACGAAAGTCGGCTATGACCGAAAGAACACCAAACTGTTCGTTGACCGGAGCGAATCGGGAAACGTCACCTTTAATCCAACATTTAACACTGGGATACAAACAGCTCCGCTCAAGCCGGTAAATGGAACCATAAAGATGCGCATTTTTGTCGACCGCTCTTCAGTTGAGGTATTTGGGAATGACGGACAGCAGGTCATAACCGATATCATTCTCCCGGATAGATCAAGCAAAGGTCTTGAATTATATGCTGAAAATGGAGGTGTAAAGCTAAAATCTTTAACGATATATCCTTTAAAAAAGGTGTGGGGAACGTCGCCTTTTATCTCTAATTTGACTGGCTGGACGACTGCAAATGGCACGTGGGCCGACACAATTGAGGGGAAACAAGGGAGGTCGGACGGCGATTCCTTTATCTTGTCTTCAGCATCCGGATCAGACTTCACCTATGAATCTGATATCACCATTAAGGATGGAAACGGAAGAGGGGCAGGAGCGCTTATGTTCCGCTCTGACAAAGATGCCAAAAACGGTTATCTTGCCAACGTGGATGCGAAGCATGACCTGGTGAAATTCTTTAAATTTGAGAACGGTGCTGCTTCTGTCATTGCCGAATACAAAACGCCGATAGACGTAAATAAAAAGTATCATCTGAAAACTGAAGCACGGGGCGATCACTTTAAAATCTATTTAGATGATCGTCTTGTGATCGATGCAAATGATTCCACATTCTCTGAAGGTCAATTTGGCTTGAATGTGTGGGATGCGACTGCTGTCTTTCAGAATGTAAACAAGGGGTCATGAAATAGCGGGATTTTCATGAAGTTCAATTCCCTGACTTGCAACATTTTCTCTTGAAAAAAGGCACAGACCCAAACGGTCTGTGCCTTCTCATTATTTCAACAAATTCAATGATTCGCGGTTAAATGCTTCCAAATCATCAGGTGTTCTGCTTGTGACAATGTTGTGGCTGACGACTACTTCTGCATCTTTGTAGTTTGCGCCGGCATTGATTAAATCTTTGCGGATGCTGCGGTAGCCTGTGATATCTTTGCCTTTCAGAAGATCCGTATCAATCAATACTTGCGGGCCGTGGCAAATAGCGAAAACAGGTTTTTCATTTTCGACAAAGGCTTTAGCAAATTCACCCGGACGGTCATCTGCACGAAGCAAATCCGGAGAGAATCCCCCAGGAATTAAAAGTGCATCAAATTCACTTGCGTCCACATCAGAGATTGCTTTGTCGATCTTTACTTTCTCGCCATGCTTACCGGTAACTTCTTTTCCGGCTTCTAAATCGATAGTTACGACACTGTAGCCAGCTTCCTCGTATGCTTTTACCGGACTTGTATATTCGATATCTTCGAATTGGTCTGTAACGAGAACTGCAATTTTTTTGCTCATATAAAAACCCTCCTATAACCTCTCTATGCCTATAGGATAACAGGTAGATTAACCGGCCTTCAAAACATTTGCTTAAGGAGATCGTTTTTCCGTGAGTTTCATTTAAATAAAAACGGGACAGCCCATGGAAGGGCTAACCCATTTTTTAGACTTATAATGTGGAAATATCAATCACAAATCGATATCTGACATCGCTTCGGAGGATACGTTCGTATGCTTCGTCCACTTGGTCAGCGCGGATCACTTCGATTTTAGGTGTGATGCCATGCTCAGCGGCGAAATCCAGCATCTCTTGAGTTTCTGAAATTCCGCCGACAAGAGAACCTGCTAGGCTGCGGCGGCCCATGATTAAGGAAAACACACTGTATGTGTCCTGCTCGGCAGGTGCACCGACATTTACAAGTGTTCCGTCTATACGAAGCATTGATAAATAGGCATCTACATCAAGATTCGCGGATACTGTATTTAAGATTACGTCAAACCGCCCGGCTAATGCAGTGAATGTAGCTGGGTCACTTGTTGCAAAGTAATGATCTGCCCCAAGTTCCAGAGCTTCCTCTTTCTTATTCATGGAACGGCTCAGGACGGTTACCTCTGCACCCATTGCATGTGCAAATTGAATTGCCAAATGTCCAAGACCGCCCACGCCTACGATGGCAACCTTTTTACCAGGCCCAACATTCCAGTGTTTCAGCGGGGAATAAGTTGTGATGCCTGCACACAATAGCGGACTGGCAACATCCATTTCCAAACTGTCTGGAATTCTAACAACAAATCTGTCAGTGACAACGATTTTTTGGCTGTACCCGCCATACGTCGGATTTCCATCGTAGTCTAGTGAGTTGTAAGTTTGAACAACACCCTTTGTGCAGAACTGTTCCTCACCGCTGAGACAGTATTCGCATTCTCCGCAGGAGTCAACAAAACAGCCGACACCGACGCGGTCCCCGACAGCAAAATTCGTCACTTCTGTCCCAACAGCTGCGACAACCCCGGCAATTTCATGCCCGGGCACCATTGGGAAGATGCCACCGCCCCATTCATCAAATGCACTATGGATGTCGGAATGGCAAATACCGCTGAATTGAATATCGATTAAGACGTCATGCGGCCGTAATTCTCTTCGCTCAATCGTTGTTTGTTCAAATTTAGCTTTTGCATGTGATACGCGTAATACACGGGTTTGATGTTGATTACACATATGAACCTATCCTTTCTTCAACATAAGTGATGTAAATAAAAAACATGCACTATTTATGTTTTATGGTGTCTTCAACATAACGATAAACCTTAAAGTCCGCTTTAAGGCAAGGGGTTTTTTGAAAAAACTTCATCTCAATTGCTGAACGCAAAACGAGAACAATTTTATAAGGTATGATACAGCTCATCATGAACAGGCTCTAACCAATCCGTTTCCCCCGGCGTAATGGCTAAGTGCACAAACCATCTGTCTTTCGTCGCCCCGTGCCAATGTTTTACATGGGGCGGAATATTGATGACATCTCCAGTTTTGAGTAATTGAGCTGGTTTTCCTTCTTCTTGATACCAGCCTTCACCGCCTGTCACTAACAAAACTTGCCCAACTTTATGAGAATGCCAGTGATTGCGGGCTCCCGGAGCAAAAGTGACATTCCCGATTGAAGCATTGAGGGGCGTCTCATCGGTAAATATCATTTGTAAATATGCATCTCCGATAAAGTTCGCTTCAATTTTTTCACCTAACGGAAAGATTGTGCTGTTGCTTAATTGATCAAATGTCATCAGTTGACCTTCTTTCTTTTCATTTTTGAAGATTTCTTTTGCGATATGAAATGCTGACCAAGCTTTGGGCCATCCGGCATAGAACGAGAGGTGAGTGATGATTTCTGCAATTTCCTCTTTTGTTAATCCGTTTTCCTTCGCTTTTTGAAGGTGCGGAGTTAATTGTTCGATGTTTCCTCCAGCAATTAACGCAGAAACTGTAATCATGCTGCGATCGCGCGGAGACAATTCTTCCTCTCTTGCCCAAATGGCACCGAACAGGACATCATCGTTAAGTTCAGCAAACTTTGGCGCAAATTCTCCTAGTATATCTCGTCCAGCAGTTTGTTTTTTTGCCATACAATAATCCCTCCGTCTAAACTGTTTTTATTGCATGGAGAAGTATAGAGCTTAAAGTGTGCTTTAAGGCAAGTCCTGGTTTTTGAAAAAAGTTCAGCAGCTAAAACTTGTTTGATGCTTGACTTAAAGTTAACTTTAAGTGTTACCTTCAAAACATACAGGACAGTGAGGTGAAGAGTATGAATATTGCGCAGGTAGCCAAGCAGTTTGGCCTGACAGCGGCGACACTCAGATATTACGAACGTGTCGGATTGATCCCGCCGGTAAAACGAAAAGAAAGCGGCATTCGCGATTATGATGAGGAAGATATCAAATGGGTTGAATTCATCAAATGCATGCGAAATGCTGGACTAACGATAGACGCGTTAATTGAATATACAACGTTATTTACTGAAGGAGACCGAACGGTAGAAGCACGCAAAAATATCCTGGCTGATGAAAGACAGCGGCTGATAGAGAAGCGGAAAGAAATTGATGAAACAATTAAAAGATTAGATACAAAAATTGAAGATTATGATGGGAAATTGCGCGAAAATGAGGCTAATCTCAAAAGCAGGCTTAAACCGGAAAGTCTTCACGGATAAGTGACGCAAGATAGCATTCTTTGCGTCCGAGGGGGCAGGTTAAAAATAAGGATTTACCCATTAAGAAATCAAAAGAGGTGGTTACGATTCCTTATTCGATTGGAGAATTTGCAAACATCATCGGTGTGACAACAAGTACCCTCAGGTATTATGAAAAGGAAGGGCTCCTGACTCCTCATCGAAATGAGAATAATATACGGGAATTTACGGATCATGATATCGGATGGGTGCGGTTTTTGCTCCATTTGAAAGATTCAGGAATGTCGATGACAGAGCTAAAACAATATACAACATGGCGAGCAATGGGTGATGAAACGATTCATGATAGGATGCATTTACTTGAAAAGCGTAAGCACTTTGTAGAATTAGAAATTCAAGCTTTACAGCAAAACCTGCATGTATTAAACCGTAAGATTGAATTCTACAAGGACCAGATAAAGGGGGATCAATATGAGTTTGTCCTTTATCCAAATGAAGAGGGAAAGTCATAAAAACAAATGGTTTAAGGCTGAAGGTGATTTTTTCAAAAAAAAATCTCTTCAGCCTTTATTGTTTAGGAATGAGGAGGAAAGCAGCTTTTATATTTGACGTTAAGTCGAAAACTTACTTTAGCTATCAAAAAAACAGTTAGTATGGTCTTTAAAAAATATAAATCCCCGTTGCTCATTTAGTCAGATTTTCCCCTCAGCCGTTTAATATCTTCTTTAGGCGGAAAACCAAACATGCGGGAGTATTCACGGCTGAATTGTGATGGACTTTCATAGCCGACCCGGAATGCAGCATCCGCGGCATCTGTTGACTTCGTTAATAACAGGCGTCTGGCTTCCTGCAGTCTCAGCTGTTTTTGGAACTGAATCGGGCTCATAGCTGTCACAGTTTTAAAGTGCCTGTGCAGGGAGGAAACACTCATATTCGCTATATCTGCAAGCTCCTCAGTTCGAAGGGGCCGGTCAAATTCCCTCATGATGTGTTCGATGACATCTTTGATTCGATAGGTATAGCTCCCCTCAATCGCAATTTGCTCCAGAGTTCGTCCGTGCGGCCCTTGCAGAACCCTATAGAGAATTTCCTTTGTAAATATAGGGGCAAGTACCGGGATGTCTTTCGGGGTGTCCAGCAAAAAGGCTAACCTGAGAACTGCATCCAGCAAAGCTGGCTCTATTTTACTGACAAACATTGCCCTCTCCGTGTGTTTTTTCGGCCCTGCTTGAAAGTCAGAATCACTTAAAACCTCTAAGACTTGGCTCGGAGAAAATTCTAGCTTAAGGGCCAAATAAGGCTCATCACATGAGGCTTTTATCACTTGCCCGGCAACCGGCAAGTTAACAGATGCAACAAGGTAATCAGCAGGACTGTACCTCATGCGCTCCTTTGCAAGTAATACTTCTTTTTCACCTTGAACAATCACACAAAATGATGGCTTGTAAACGCTATAAACCGGTTCGGAAGCATGAGATTCACTGATGAAAAATAAAGACGGAACAGCAGTCTTGTGAACACCGTCCCGGCATGAATAACGTTCAATGAGTTCGGCAAGCTCTTCCTGTTGTTGGGCTATTCGTACAGACATACGTCATTCTCCTTCACTTGATATTTTTCATTATAATGCTTGTTTGCAAGTGGTGTCATTGGCTGTGAGAGGATTAGGCAATCATTTGATACAAATGGGATAACGGCTGCTTTTGCATTCATTGCATAATGAGAAGCAGATAAAAGGAAAGAGGGGACTCAAGAAATGGATTATGTAAAACTTGGACATTCCGGTTTAGATGTCTCCAGGCTTTGTCTGGGGTGTATGAGCTTTGGTGCAGCAGAAAAGTGGGTTCATCAATGGGTACTCGATGAAGAAAAGAGCCGCCCCATCATCAAAAAAGCACTTGAGCTTGGCATCAATTTTTTTGATACGGCGAATGTGTATTCAATGGGAGCAAGTGAAGAAATACTTGGCAGAGCGTTAAAGGATTATGCCAATCGAGATGAAATCGTGCTTGCGACGAAGGTCCATCAGCGAATGCATGAGGGCCCAAATGGTGCCGGCCTCTCACGGAAGGCGATCATGAGTGAAATTGATAAAAGTCTTAAGAGACTGGGAACAGACTATGTAGACCTTTACATCATCCACCGCTGGGATTACCATACACCCATTGAAGAAACGATGGAAGCATTGCATGATGTGGTGAAGGCCGGGAAGACAAGGTATATTGGCGCTTCTGCGATGTATGCGTGGCAGTTCCAGAAGGCGTTACATGTTGCAGAGAAGAATGGATGGACCAAATTTGTGTCGATGCAGAATCACTTAAACCTGATATACCGAGAAGAGGAGAGGGAAATGCTGCCGCTTTGCAAAGAAGAAAAAATTGGAGTGACTCCGTACAGCCCGCTCGCATCTGGAAGATTGACACGTGAATGGTCTGAAACAACGCATCGCTCCGAAACCGATCAAATCCAGAAATCCAAATACGATGCGACTGCTGATGCTGACCGGCTGGTCGTGGAGCGGCTTGCGGCAATCGCAGAAAAACACGGAGTTTCCCGAACCCATATCGCGATTGCTTGGCTGCTGCAGAAGGAACCAGTAACAGCTCCTATTATTGGTGCTACGAAAATGTCACACCTCGAAGATGCTGTCAGAGCTCTATCTGTTAAGTTAACATCTGAAGAAATCGCGCTTTTAGAAGAACCATATGTACCCCATCCGATAGTCGGCCACCATTAAAATGCCGTTACTAAGGGGATAAGGAGCATGGGAGCATGATTGAAAAACAGTATACAATTATTGCAAGTACAGGGTTTGCCCGTGCAGCAACCTTGCTGGTTCGTGCAGCCTGCAAGTTTCATTCTCACGTATTTCTTCTACATCATGAGAAATGCGTTCATCTGAAAAATCCGCCCAAGGCCCTTATTGATGTGATGTCATTAGGCATTACACCTGGAACTCACATTCAAATCAGAGCTGAAGGGATTGACGAGGAACAGGCCTTGCAAGCGATTGAAGATCAGATGAGAAAAAGCGGGTTCATGAACAGCTCATGAATCGGGCGGAGAAGGAGAAGCGGAAGAAATCCAAAGGAAAAAGAATTATTATGATTCCTCATAGTCGCCCTCACTTCTATTCAGCTTTTTCTTAACATACAGAAGCTGAGGCACAGTTATGGTCAATCAAGACTGTTCCTCAGCAAATCAATCATTGTCCGTTAAAGGGTTGGCAATTGAATCGCCGTATCAATATTTTGTAAATTCAGCTTGACTTGTTCGTCTGTATTCCAAGGATGGTACCAGCCCTTTTCCATCATATAGCTTGAGATTTGTTCGTGCATATCGAGGGCTTCCTCTAAATGACGGATAAGGATCTCTTTCACTTCAGGCGTTCCCGCTTCCGTTGCGGCCATCGCATAATTTCTGACTCCGTTTTTTGCTGCAATCAATAAGTCCATGGCGATGATTTGGTCTGTTAGAACATTCATGCCGGTCAGATATTCAATGATAGGATTCATTATTCACTCATCTCCTCATTCATGCTTTGCATTAGATAAAATAGAGGCAAATTCCTGCAGCTGCCGTGTGGTGATGTCAACGTCTTGCTGCATGATTGCTTTAAGCTTCGGATCAGACACCAGCGCCTTCATTGTTTTGGATTTCGTTAAACAAAGTGTCTTAAATGCAGTCATTTCTTGGACTTCTAGCACTTCGTGTAAGGCGTATTCCATTCCCGTCACCTCCGTTTTCTTAAGGTTTTAACACAACTTTTATACAATCATCCATTTTGGTATCAAAAATGTCATAACCGTGCTTGGCTTCACTGAGCGGCAGGACATGACTTACAACGTCTCCCGGATCAATTTTACCTGTCGACACTAATTCAAACATGTATGGCATATAGTGGATCACTGGGGCTTGTCCAGAGCGTATATTAACGTTTCGCTGCATAATATCACCTAATGGAAAACCGTTATATCTGCCGCCATACACACCTGTAATTTGTATCGTTCCTCCTTTGCGAACGGCCTGGGAAGCAATGACCAATGCACTCATCGTTCCGCCATGAAGCTTTAATCCGCTGGCAAGGAACTCGAGGTCGCTCATTTTCCCATCCATCCCAACAGCGTCAATAACTACATCCGCTCCGCCTTTGGTGATTTCCTTCAAGTAACTCCCTGTATTCTCATGGTCTTCAAAATTAACGATTTCTACTTTGTTTGTTCGTTTGGCATGCAGTAAGCGATAGTTTACATAGTCAACTGCTATTACGCGTTTTGCACCCTTTAGCCAACAAAACTTTTGAGCAAACAGGCCGACTGGTCCGCAGCCGAGAACAATAACTGTATCGCCGTCTTTAACCCCGGCATTGTCAACACTCCAAAAGCCGGTGGTCATGGCATCCGCAATCACGCTTAATTTTTCATCGGGTTCCTCACAGGTTTCAGGAATTTTAAAATGGGTAAAATTCGCAAACGGCACTCTTAAATACTCAGCCTGCCCGCCTGGATAACCGCCGGTATGCCCTGAATAGCCGAAATAGGCGCCCATTTCTCCATTGTCATTAGATTGATCACATTGGCTTTCCAGTTGGTTTTTACAAAAAAAGCATTCACCGCAGGCGATAGTAAAAGGAATAATGACGCGGTCACCTTTTTTCACCTGTGTAACCCCTGGTCCAACTTCTTCCACGATTCCCATCGGTTCATGGCCGATGACATAGTCTTCTTGCAGATTAGGAATCAATCCATGGATTAAATGTAAATCTGATCCGCAAATGGCTGTACTTGTGACTTTTATAATCATGTCATCGGACTTTTCAATCTTTGGATCTGGCACATCTTTGACAACAACATTTTTAATGCCTTGATACGTTACTGCCTTCATGCTGTAAAACCTCCAGTGTTAGTGTTCATCAGGTGTCCGGTCAAACATCCCTTTTCGATTTGTGTCCTCAGGAAAGAGGTTCATGTTGCCGACCATGATCGTGTTTTTTGCAGAGAGCTGATCCAGCTTATACTGTTCGCTTAGTTCATATGGATGGAACCATTTTTTGCTTATCATCAGTTCCGTAATTTCTTGGTGCATTGCGATTCCTTGCATCAGCTGCTTCCGCAACAAAGCTCTTACATCTGGTGATGCGGTTTCAGTCAAGGCAACAGCAGTATTCCTCACGCCTTCTTTTGCTCGAATAAGAAAATCCATCGCAAATGTGGTATCTGCAAGTTCAGGCACATTTAGCGAATTAATTGGGTCTAAGTGATCATGATTCAAAGGGGCTTACCTTCCTTTCAATTGATGATTGGCGTTGGACGGCTTTGAGGGACGGGGGCTTGAAATGGCGCACGCTCATAAACCGCTTGTAAATCAGTAAGGTCTTGAATGGATTGCTGCACATCTTTTTGCATCAAGTCCTTAAGGTCTTGGTCAAACACAAGTCCCTGCATTAATTTCGATTTCGCTACACAAAGTGTTTTAAAGTTAACGATTTCATGTAAGTCTACAGCCTCGTGAGCAGCTAATGTTTGATGATCCATCTTTAATTACCCTCCTTTAATCAACGTTACATTTCCCGAAAATAAGATGAAGCATACAGAAAGAACTTTTCTCCGATAAAAATGGCATATTCGGAATGGTCACAAGTCGCTTTATTCTCATCAAACACACAAAGCGCTTTTACGCAGTGACGTTTATTCTCGTTTCTAATTAAACAGCTTCTGTTGCACAGTTAATGAAATGATCACAAAAAAGTGATTTACTGCCTTGTCTCATATAAAATGGATAGGTCATATTTGCAAATTTTGAAAATGCACGATGTCACGAGTTTTTTGTCGAAAACATAGGAATAATTCCACTTTTGAAAGATCTAGTTTATGGTACATTGATAAATATATGGCAGAGAGAGGGGGCGCGGTTTTTCCTTAACTGGATGTAAGAAAGTCAAACGCACGACATTTAAGGGGGAGGATATAAGGTGAAGACATTAAAAACGCTAAGTACACTAACGGTGATGATTGTATCATTGCTCATTTTTTCTAGCCATGCACTTGCCGCTCAGTATTATACGGTCTCAACAAGCAGCGGTGCGCCTGTAAATATGCGCAGCGGCCCAGGTACAAGTTGGGGGATCGTAACGACTATTCCGAGCGGAACCCGCATCCCGATCTATTGCTACAAAACCGGTACAACTGTAACTGGAAAGTATGGAACGAGTAATATTTGGAATTACACAGAGCGGACGCTTGCCAGCGGGGAGATCGTTCCTGGATTTGTCTCTGATACATATATGTATACAGGCTCAGACGGTCCGGTTGTTCCTAAATGCAGCTGGTAGCATATGTTCTATCATTCTTAAAATGAAGGAATTGAAGAAAGAGGGATGACATTGACTAAACTGAAAATGCTGAGTATGTTAACCGTTATGATTGCATCATTATTCATTTTTTCCAGTCAAGCACTTGCCGTTCAGTACTTTACTGTCTCAACAAGCAGCGGTGCGCCTGTAAATATGCGCAGCGGTCCAGGTACAAACTATCCTATTATGCTTTCCATTCCTAGCGGCTCGCGTGTTCCTTACTATTGTTACGCTTATGGAACGACTGTTACCGGGAAGTATGGAACGAGTAATATTTGGGACCAAATCCAGTGGAAAGATTCCCGGGGGATCGTGAATATTGGATATGTTTCTGACACATATGTGTACACAGGTTCAGACGGCCCTGTCGGTTACAAATGCAATTAGCTTCGGATCAAAAGTAATATTGAGATAGGCCCTCTCTTAGGTGGCCTACTTAAAGAAACCATACCAAGTATTATCGGTATGGTTTTTTATGTTTATATTTTTGGATTTGCCAGAACAGCTGAGACGTTTAATAAGCAGATCAAGGAGAGGCTTGAGCATAAAAAACATGTTATCGGTACTCTGAAAAAGTTAGAATATAGCAGTATGAATAGTGAAAAGGTTAAGGAGATTACATCATGAAAACTGAAAAACAAAAAATGTTAGATGGCGAACTTTACAACGCAGACGACCCTGAATTAAGAAGGGAAAGAATGAATGCTAGAAGATTAACTAGAATTTTTAATGATTCACTTGAAACGGATAGCAAGAAAAGAACCCGTTTATTAAAAGAATTGTTTGGTTCTACTGGGGAACATGTTTACGTAGAGCCGACATTTCGTTGTGATTATGGCTACAACATACACGTTGGAGAAAATTTCTTTGCTAATTTTGATTGTGTGTTTCTTGACGTTCATGAGATTCGAATAGGGGATAACTGTTTTATTGCACCAGGAGTTCATATTTATACTGCGACTCACCCGCTCCATGCACATACAAGAATATCGGGAGCGGAATACGGAATTCCAGTCATAATCGGTCATAATGTCTGGATTGGCGGGAGAGCTGTTATTAACCCAGGGGTAAAAATCGGCAATAATGTTGTAATCGCTTCGGGTGCAGTTGTCATAAAGGATGTACCAGATAACGTCGTGGCGGGTGGAAATCCTGCGAAGATACTGAAGCGGATTGTAGAATAGCTGATAGGGTATATCCTCAAAAAACTCATCATGTTTTAATGACAAAAAAACGTATAGAAGGTAAAACATAAATACGAAGAAATTATGATTTAACTGGCAAGCAGATTAGATTCTCTCATTTACTTCATTACGTTTTTCTTTTAAACTATCAATACCTTCATTTTTTGACAGAGGTGAATAAACATGTTCTGGGCTCCATTATTTGAAAATGATGTACCAGTAGCACTTCTCCGCCCTTAGTGGAGTAAGGTGACTACTTCTCTCCGTTAGGGGCATTTATTGACCTAAATGAAAAACGGAGGGTGCAAAAATGAAAAACACTTTGTTAGGTTCTATATATTTGGCTTTAGCCGCCAGCATTTGGGGTGGTATGTATGTTGTCGTAAAGGTTGTCGTATCGGTTATACCCCCATTAGAGCTGGTATGGATGCGATATGCAGTAGCAATTCTCGCATTGCTCATTATCGGTTTGGTAAAAAGGCTATCCTGGCGAATTCACAGACGTGACCTTTTGTTAATCATAGCCATTGGGATCATTGGGAATACAATTTCAATCGTTACACAGGAAGTTGGCACTAATCTATCATCTGCACAAATGGGAGCCATTATTACTTCTTCCACACCTGCATTTATGGTGATCTTTGCTAGGCTTTTGCTAAAAGAACGGTTGAATGTAAAAAAGGGAATATCTGTGGCTTTGGCGACTATCGGCGTTTTAATGATTGTAGGGAACGGTCACATTGACATGACGAATCAAATGGGCGGAATTTCGCTGCTAATTGCTGCTTTAACATGGGCGCTGATGTCTGTTCTTTTAAAACGTGTTCCAAATCATTATTCTCCCATTGTGGTGACAACTTACTCAATCTTGGTTGCCATGATTATTTTGACTCCTTTTGTATGGATGAACGTAAATGAAGTTCATTTCTCGCAGCTGGCTCATCCGACAATATGGGGCGGGCTATTATACTTGGGGATTGTTTCAACAGCTTGTGCATTTATACTTTGGAATCGCGGATTACAAATGCTGAATGCATCAAGCGGAGGTTTATTTTTCTTTTTTCAGCCTCTCGTTGGAACATTGCTCGGATGGCTTTTGTTAGGAGAACGTATAGGCGGAACCTTCTGGGCAGGTTCAACTTTGATTCTAGTTGGTGTGCTATTAGTTATCCGGGAAAAAAAGTAGATGAATAAAAAAGAAACCTGCGGATTCACAAAGTCCAAAGGTTTCTTTTTTATTTTAAGATCATATAACAAAAATAGCTAAAGAGTAAAAAACGCTCCTGTGAAATTCTCCGATAATCTGAGTTAGTTGTACATGGTCCTATGTTTATTTTCTAACATATCGTGTAACCTCTCAGCGAATTCTTTATGATGAATTGTGTTATAACCTGCATGGTTTCCGGGAAATTCAACAATTTCTGTTTCCAAATGTTCCGCTAAGGCGTTTGCGCAACGATAAGGAAAAAAATCTCTTGAAGCACTTCCGCCAGCTGGGAGTACCTTCATCGGAGCAGATGTAAACACCATCTTTAATGCTTCGATATCTAATGTATAGTTGAGAATTCCCTGAATTTCATATTCAGTGAAATACGTTGAATTACCGAGAAGCCGCTCTGCCAGCACATCCTTTGATTGTTCGTTTGTTTCTAAACTTGACAATAATGTAATGACCTCATTTCGGTGATTTTTCTTAAGGTCTTCCATGAATTGGTTGGCTTGTTTCAGCTCATTTCCATTTAAAAACTGCAATAAGACTGGTTCGTGAGGGATCATGACACTTACCTGTTCGGGATGGCGTATGCACAGATCAAGCCCGATAACAGCGCCGGAGCTGCTTCCAAATACGTATGCCGGCTTGTTGGTGAGTTTGGCTAGAAGACGGTGGGCGTCATCACTGTGTGTTTCCACACGGTAATCCTCAGTCTGATTGGCGAGATTGCTGCGGGAATGGCCTCGGCGATCGTAAGTAACAACCGTGTACCAGTTAGCCAGATGGTCTGCAACATGATGGAACTTGTCGGCATCACCGCCTCCGCCATGAATCAAAAGAATGATTGGACCTGTGCCACGCAACTTATAGTGGATGTTCGCTCCAGGCACTTGCAATGTTCCATTGTTTACTATATTCATTTGTAAATCCTTCCTTTCTTCTCATCTCCCTTAACTCTACACAATTGGCCAATGATATCATATGCAGGAAATAACTAAGAAACAAACTCGCCATATCAAAAGCACTGATTACATTTCATCAGTGCTTCCGTTTTGTTTATTTAGAGTAGACAATTTTTTTTATTGTTTCAGTAGAGAGGTGATATTCATCAGATAATTGATTAATTGTTTTGCCGTTTTTAAATGCTTGTTTAATAGAAGTGTTTCTGTCATCGATTAGCTTTCTTGTTCCTGAACACGCACCCCATTTTTGATGAGAGGTTTCAGGCTTAGGAATATATATTGTTTTTCCTTGAACGTACTTTTGAATTTCCGATATCAGCTTTTCAGGTAAAATAGCGGTTGCTTTTACATATGCCATATCTGCCAGCTCCTTATTTTTTATAGCTAAATAAGGCGCAAAGCCACTATATCAGAAAAGCTTACTTGGGCGATCTTTTAGAAAGTCTACCCCATGCAAAGTATCGCCTTCCTAATAATAGGCTTTGCATGGGACGTTGCGGAATCTAGCATTCTCATCTTACTTGCCATTTTCATCACCTCCCAACTATTCGATGATCATTTCCATTATAAAATAGATTAAAGCCTTATTGCATTTTGTTAAATAAAGTTGTAGCAAAAGGGCTTCTCCCAGAGAGAGGGGCTAAGGCTGATTGGCAATGAAAAAAGAGTAAGATTCAAGCCGAAAGCTTTTTATTATTACTTTAGATTCAAAATATTGACAAAACAATGTATTTTCAACAATAGAGCAGCCCCTTGATGTATACTGTGTCTGTATTTACAAAATTTAGTAGGAGGTAATCGAATGAAAATCAGTTTGAAGAAAAATGCGGGTTTCTGGAAGAAAGCAGCGATTTCATCACTTGTTTTCACCATGTTTTTTACCCTGATGATGAGTGAAATGGTTGTTGCGGCGGGACTGAATAAGGATCAAAAGCGCCGGGCAGAACAGCTGACCAGTATCTTTGAAAACGGCACGACGGAGATCCAATACGGATATGTGGAGCCATTGGATGATGGAAGAGGCTATACATGCGGACGGGCAGGCTTTACAACAGCTACCGGGGATGCATTGGAAGTAGTGGAAGTATACACAAAAGCGGTACCGAATAACAAACTGAAAAAGTACCTGCCTGAATTGCGCCGTCTGGCCAAAGAAGAAAGCGATGACATCAGCAATCTAAAGGGATTCGCTTCCGCCTGGGAGTCGCTTGGAAATGATAAGGACTTCCGCGCTGCTCAAGACGCAGTAAATGACAGCTTGTATTATCAGCCTGCCATGAAACGATCCGATCATGCCGGACTGAAAACGGCACTGGCAAGAGCTGTGATGTACGATACAGTTATTCAGCATGGCGATGGTGATGACCCCGACTCCTTTTATGCCTTGATCAAACGCACGAACAAAAAAGCGGGCGGTTCACCTAAAGACGGGATTGATGAGAAGAAATGGTTAAATAAATTCCTGGATGTGCGATATGACGACCTGATGAATCCGGCAGATCCTGACACCCGTGATGAGTGGAGAGAATCGGTTGCCCGTGTGGACGTGCTTCGCTCAATCGCCAAGGAGAACAACTATAATTTAAACGGACCGATTCATGTTCGCTCAAACGAATACGGTAATTTCGTAATCAAATAAGCATTGAGTGAATAAAGCGGCAGCGTTTCTTGTCGATGTTTAGTCAGAATTCTCCGCATGATTTGGAAAAGACAAGAGACAAACAAGCTCTTGTCTTTCCTATATATGATTGTTCAGCATAAAGATTTTAGAAAAATGTCAGTTATTGATCATGAAAGAATCACCAGGCATAAGCCTCAGGTGTCTCTCCTCCAGGTCCGGGAAAGATATCATTCAACATGTGGAGAATGTCCTCATCCAGACTGATTTCAACGGCTTTTATCGTATCACGCAGCTGCTCAACCGTTCTTGGTCCGATGATCGGCGCAGTTAAAACTGGATTTGCTAGCACCCATGCCAAAGCCACGTTTGCTTCTTTTTCTCCTAGTTCTTTGCATAAAGTTGAAAATTTCTCGAGTTGTGAGCGATGTTTTTCGATTAAATCTGCTCTTTTTGCTGTACGGGTTCCGGCATTGCTTTTCAGTGCCTTCCCGCCAAGAAGTCCTCCTGCAAGGGGACTCCACGCCACTACCCCTAAACCAAGATCCTGTGCAGCCGGCAGCACTTCCATCTCAGCTGTACGTTCTAATAAACTATACTTGTGCTGTTCAGTGACGAGTCCCATGAATCGCCGTTTTTCAGCTTCAGCTTGCGCTTTAACCAAATGCCAGCCTGCAAAGTTACTGGATCCAATATAGTCTACTTTGCCGGAGCGAACCTGAGTCTCAAAAGCTTCCCATACCTCATCCCACGGCGTCCGCCTATCGATATGATGCATTTGGTATAATTCTATATGATCTGTCTGAAGCCGCTTCAGCGATCCTTCCAGATGGCGTCTGATTTTGTATAGAGACAACCCCCTCCTATCATTTGGTCCGTCATTCGGATCAGAAATCGGTTCATATACTTTTGTCGCCAGAACGACTTTCTCGCGGCGCTGTCCTCCTTGTGCAAACCATTTTCCAATGATGCTCTCTGTCAAACCTGCATTTTCGCCCCAGCCGTAAATATTGGCAGTATCAAAAAACTGAATGCCGTTATCGAGCGCTTCATCCATGATACGGAACGCCGTCTTTTCATCTGTATCAACTCCAAAATTCATCGTGCCTAAACATAAACGGCTCACCCGCAATCCTGTTCTTCCTAAAAAGGTATATTCCATAACAAATCTCTCCTCATCATTTTTTTTTGCAACAGCTGCAATTCAATTGATTCAACAATTGTTTCATTCTCTGTTACGATTACAAAGACGATACAAACGTAAAGCAGACGCAAAAATAATAGGAGGTTTTTTCAAATGAATATTGAGGATCTATGGGATCAATTTCACCAGCCGTTAAAAACATTTATTTCGCATAGGGTTAACGATCAATCTATGGTTGACGACATATTGCAAATCGTATTTATGAAAATACAAGTTCATCTCCCAAATCTGATTGATGAACAAAAGATTCATAGCTGGATCTATCAGATTACTAGAAATACAATTATTGATTTTTACCGCACCAAAAAATCAAGCGAAATACTGCCTGATCCTCTGCATTTTGATGACAATGCAGAGGAAGAAAATTTCACTAAAGAAGCAGCGGGTTGTATTCGCTCGACCATCAAAAGGTTGCCGGAAAAGTATCGAGAGGCGCTCGAACTGACTGAATTTCAAGGGTTATCACAAAAGGAGTTAAGTGAAAAGCTCGGCATTTCTTACTCGGGCGCAAAATCAAGGGTACAACGCGGACGGGGAAAATTAAAACAACTGCTTGAAGGATGCTGTCATATTGAAGCCGATCGATATGGAAATATCGTAGACTTTCGTATTGTAAAGGAAACTGACTAACAAAGTCAGTTTTTTAATGAAATTGACCATCCGCTGCCAGATACGATTCAGTAATATGAGGAGCATTTTCCCTTTGATGTTTCCACGAGATATATGTATAATATAAATCGTAATGTTTTCGATTTAATGAAAAAGGAGTGTTGGAATGAAGATTTTATTTGCAAAGAGGTTAGGTATATTAACTATTGGTTCATTACTCGTATTGGCAGGATGTCAGACTTCCGGTTCATCAAAAGGTGAGTCTAATAAAACAACATCATCCTCGGCTGTTGCAGAAGACTCTTCCAAAACGCAAGAGCAAGCATCTGAAAGTCACACACACGAAAGTGCTCACGCTCATGATCATGAGCACGATCATAGTCATGCGCATGATGAAGAAACAGAAAAAATTTATGAAGGCTATTTTAAAAACAGCCAAGTAAAGGATCGTTCACTTTCTGATTGGGAAGGAGACTGGCAATCTGTATATCCATACCTGCAAGATGGTACTCTTGACGAAGTATTTTCATATAAATCAGAACATGAAGGTGACAAGACAGCTGAAGAATATAAAGAGTACTATAAAAAAGGGTATAAAACTGATGTTGACCGTATCTTAATTCAAAAAGATGCTGTAACGTTCTTCAAAAATGGAAAAGAATATTCTGGTAAGTATACGTATGACGGGTACGAAATTCTAACATATGATGGAGGCAATAGAGGGGTAAGATACATATTCAAACTAGCTAAAGAAGCTGAAGGGCTCCCTCAGTATATTCAGTTTAGTGATCATAGTATCTATCCGACTAAAGCTAGTCATTACCATCTGTATTGGGGTGATGACCGTGAAGCTTTACTTGATGAAGTCAAACACTGGCCTACCTACTACCCGTCAAAAATGGATGGACACGATATTGCCCATGATATGATGGCTCATTAAATGATGATTACCATGAAATATGGTGTTCTTTTATAATAAAGTTGTTCTGTAATTTATAGAATGCGGAAACACGCCTAGTCCTTTATGAATGCTTAGATGCCCCTATGTTAGCTGCTGGCTCCTCGTCAGCAGCTTTTTGCTTCTGTAGTTTTCTTCCGTTTCTTTCTCTCCGCTTGTAGGTGACTTCTATTTCATTGACGCCCTAGAAAAAATAAACAAAACATTAATAAAACAACGCTATTTCATTAATAAATGTAAGATACGATCAATAATAACTTGACGGTTGGGGAAAAGCTTTTTGAGATAAGAGTAAGGGAGAGTATGATGAAAAAATGAAATTACTAAGGATGAAGAAGCATTTACTAGTGGCTTTATTTTCTCTGGTATTATTTCAGAGTTCTGTGAGTGAATGTTATGCGAGCACAACAACGAAAGCCAAAACTGTAACACTGCCGCCGCCCCCTCCTTCAGGATATTTCGTAGATCATTACAAAAATAACAGCTCTGCTAATACTACAGTGAATTCCAATCCCACGATCGGGGTACTTTCCGAATTTAATAAGCTTTGGACTCCCGGAAGTACTTGGGATAGTGATGCCAAACTGAACAGCAGCGTGTTGGATGCCAACATTCAAAAAGTTGTTGACATTGCTGAACGCCGTACGATTAGTGAGGAAAATGCCGCATATTTTGATGATCGCAGGAATCAGAGCTACAGTGTGATTGACGGTCTTGGTCCGCTTACTGATGTATATCGGTTAAATGCGGGCGCGACGACAACGATCAACAGTATCCCGGCAGATGCCACAATAAAAAAATATATTGACGAAGGAACCAATTCTGGCAGCACGAGTTCCAGTCTCGGCAGCATCGTGAGTTTGGTCAATACGTTACGCGGCCCCTATTCTTCAACGAACCCGGCTAAGGGATACTTCCTTTATCCCCGCCCGTTTCGCTGGGAAAGCAACTCTATTCTTGTTCCAACCCTTGTTCCCGCTATCAATCCTGATCCAAGCAAAGACGGGGGTTTTCCGAGTGGACATACGAATGCTGCATACCTCAGCGCTTTTGCTATGGCTTATGCCGTACCGGAGCGTTATCAGGAGCTCCTTACCCGGGCTTCGGAGCTCGGCAATAACCGCATTGTTGCCGGTATGCATTCCCCGCTTGATGTAATGGGAGGACGTGTCATGGCAACTGGCTTGGCGGCTGCAATTTTATCTGATCCAGCCAATAAAAGTTTGAAAAAGGCTGCTTATGATGAAGCCCACAGTAAGTTGTTAACGCAAACTGGTACAGCGGAAGATCGATTCAGCGATTATGACATGAATAAAAAACAATATATTCAACGATTGACATACGGATTTGGGCAAATCAATTCACCTGCTAAACCAATGATGGTTCCTAAGGGAGCTGAAGTCCTGCTGGAAACTCGTTTTCCTTACCTTGACAACACGCAGCGCCGTTGGGTTTTAGCCACTACCGGTCTTCCTTCCGGCTATCCTGTTCTTGATGATCCTGAAGGGTGGGGACGGCTTGATCTCTATTCCGCCGCCGATGGATATGGCGCTTTTGCGAGAGACGTTACCGTGAACATGGATTCTTCAAAAGGCGGCTTCCATGCATTGGATCGCTGGCGCAACGATATCTCCGGCACCGGAAAGCTGACTAAAAAGGGGACAGGCACGTTAAAGCTGGAGGGGAACAATACATATTCCGGCGGTATACGGATTGATCAGGGAACACTTGAGGGTGACTCGAAGACAGCTTTTGGGAGAGGTGATGTTTCAAACAACGGAGGCACCCTGAAGGAAGAGGTATCAGGAAAACTGGTCATCGGAGGAGACTACAAACAATCTGCCAAAGGTATACTTGAGCTGAATATCAGCGGAAAAAATGATCTGTTACACATTAAGGGCAAGGCAAAAATGAAAGGGACATTACGTCTCAACTTTTCGGACAATTATGCACCAGCTGACGGATCCACGATCATCACCTATGATAAGCGTCAAGGATCATTTTCTTCAATCGAGACCGTAGGATTGCCAAGCAAGTACAAAGTGAAGATCATCTATAAGTCCAACAGTATCCAATTAAAAGTCAAGGCAAATTAGGTTTGCGTCCCAGGCATCTGCTAGCTTAAAAAAAGAGCAATGGTCATTACTTAGGGGAGTTCACTCTATAAAGAATATGTTTTCAAGCTGGTGCTGATTGCCGCCAGCTTGTTTTATGTTTAGCTGTTGGATCGGTTGAGAGAGAATACAAGAAATATTATTAACCCTAGAGTTTTTTGCCTTACAAGGCTCTGTCATTGACAAGGTGTTTTTATTTGTTTAGACATGATTCGCAACGCAAATGTTTGGATCACTATTGTATAGGTTCTTATCCTGACAGGAATAGCGTCTTTTTACGTTTTGTTTACAAGTTGATCAAACTTTAGATACAACTGCCCGCTATATTGAATACAGTTAGGTCTCATCCAAATATAGGCAATGGAACAAGGGAAACATTGATATTTTTAAGGAGGAATACAAGTTGTCAATCAGTATTAAACTGCCTAACGTATCTGTCAGAGAATACGAAAAGGAAGCAAACATCAAGGATGTCGCGGCTTCCATTAGCAGCGGGCTGGAAAATGAGGTTGCAGGTAAATTAAATCGAAAGCTGGTAGATTTATCAACTCCACTTCAGGACGGTGAGCACGTAGAAATCGTCACCCGGGATTCTGCCGAAGGACAGAAGATCATAAAGAGGAATTCGCGTGGGACAGGGCGTCTTGTGGCGCTTGATGCAGCGCGGGGGCTGGCGGTTCTAGGAATGTATTTGCAGCACTTCGCCTTGAATGAGACGAATGCTTCCATCGTCTCTGGGAACACGACGTTGCTATTTGTGCTCTGCGGCGGCATCTCTTACTCAATTATGGCTGGGCGCATGATGGATCGAGGAACGGAGCCGACTGCATTCCGGGCACGGATGCTCGCTCGCGCGGTGTTCGTCGATATCATTGGATATCTTCTCATCATGCTGAATACTCCGTACGGGGTGATCTTGCCCGCTTATGCGGCATTGTTCGTGCTGGCGTTGGTGCTGGTTCGCCGTTCGACTCGTGTACTGATTGCGACATCAGCAGCTCTAATGGTAGTGAGCCCGCCACTGATGATTCTCGGAGGGAGTGTCCTGCCAAAAGCATACTTACTTAGTGATATTGCAGGCGGCCCGCTGTCCGCGCTTGCACTTGCTCCCGCTTTCGTCGCCGGTATGGCGATCGGACGCTTCGACCTTACTAAGATCCGCACTGCACTTTCGCTTGCGGGCAGCGGTGCAATCATGCTCGCCGTCTCTAAATTGCTGGGTATTTTCGTTCTACCGGGGCTGAGCCGTTCCTTCGAAGAATGGCTCGTAGGCGTTCAAGGCACCGCCAGCGCCCAGCCGGACCAGTATGCAATCTGGCCGCACAACGTGGAACCACCGCTGTGGCATAATCTTCTTTCGATAGCCCCGCACAGTGCGTCAACATTCCAGACACTGCTGGGGATGGGTGCTGTATTCATGGTGCTCGGATTGGTATGTCTCGTGCCGAAGAAGGCCTCTGGCGTGTTAATGCCATTCGCAGCAGTTGGTCGCGTGGCGTTAACGATGTATGCAGCTCAGTTTGTCTTCATATGGGGTCTCGAAATAGCTGGGGTCACGTATGATCTCGGAGCGATTCCATTTGGTGATCTGCTCGTTGCAACAGTTGCGCTGGTGATGGGGTGGTTGATCGCACGATTCCCTACAGGTCCGCTTGAAACGTCGATGCGACGCTTCGACCGGGTATTCAGCGCCTTGCGGCCAGTCACGGAACCGGCATCGAAGTAGGCAGTGTCTTCAACATCTCGTAAGTATTGCCTGAAGGAAAATATCTGAGCTGAATATGGGCAGTTTTCCGGCCTTTAGGCTTCAATCTCATAAGCAGAACTCCGAGATATAACAGAGCAGAGTGAGAAGTTTTCGAAATTGAATTTTTCCAAGGTTCTCCATATGTTAAACCCGATTTTGTTCGTCACAGTGTTTTATGGAAACGTGCAGTCTGGAGAAATTGTATGGGATCCCGGAAACCTTGGAAGGGCTTCATGGATTGGTTAAATTTAACAGAATCCTCATTCATGGACGAAATCTATTAAAAGAACGAAGAGATTATGAGGAGCCTAATCCACCTTGCTATTTTCTCCTAATGAGGCATGAAAAACATTTTGTCGTTTAAACATAAAATAATAAACGGTTAGAGGGTGTAGAAAAAGAACCAATGGTTTAAAGCCAACGGTTCTTTTTCTATGTCATATTTAAAGCAGGAAAAATGGTTGAAATGCGGCATGTGTAGCCGTGAGTTGAAGGAATGTAACAGATCGCAGTCATCATTTGATGCAGTTAACGGTGCAACCGTTCTATTGATATCAGCACTCCATGCTTTGAACAACAAAAGACATGCCGTACTTGTTAAAGCAAATATCATGAAAAACGATGTAACCGGGAATGCTATATCTACACGCGATTTTCTTATTGTAGCATCGTCCCGCTTCCTATCGAACGAAAGCGCGGGTGTTCTGCAAGTATGGAGCTTCTCATTTCTTTTACTGCTGGATGGTCTGATGCAAAGAACTGAGGTTTGGACTCGTAAAGCTCAACTAATTTTCCGTTATCCAGTACACCTAGTGTGTCACTCAATTGATAAGCGGCTTTCAAATCATGCGTAATAAAAAAATACGATAACCCAAACTCGTCTTTGAGCTCTTTTAACAAATCGAGTATAAGCGTTTGGGTAACCATGTCCAGACTGCTGACTGATTCGTCTAATACGATCAGTTTCGGTTTGAGCGAGATTGCTCTGGCGATATTGATCCGCTGCAATTGACCGCCGCTGAATTGGTGCGGATATTTTGTTAAATCACTTTCGCTTAGGCCTACCCTTTCCAACAACTCGATAATAGTTCGTCTCTGTTCCGCCGTAGTGAGGGTTTCATAGTTTTCTAATGGTTCTGCAATAATCCGTTCCGCCGTCATTCGCGGGTTGACGGACGAGTATGAATCTTGAAAGACAGCTTGAAGGTCACGACGGATTTTTCGCCGGATCGATTTATCTGCGCTATACATATCATGGCCTTGAAAAAGGATTTGACCTGATTGCGGCCGTTCTAAACCAAGCAACACTTTTCCCAATGTACTCTTACCGGCTCCACTTGCCCCAATCAAGCCTAAGCATGTACCCTTCTCAATCGAAAAGCTGACATCGGATAGGACTTGTTTAGATTGAAATTTCCATTTGAACAATGAACGCTCCGCATAACGATGAGAGACTTCTTTCACTTGTAATAAACTCACTTGTTCACCTCATTAAAATGCCGCTCTTTTGTCAAATTGACCCAATGGCACGTTCATCAATTGGCAATGTCAAACGTGCACTTAATAGCTTTTTTGTATATTCATGCTTTGGTGCATCAAACAGCTGAAACACATCTGCTTTTTCTGCGATTCTTCCTTTCTGCATCACAGCGACTTCATCCGCCATTTCAGCAATGACGCCCAGATCATGAGATATAAGCAAAATCGCCGTTCCACATTCAGAGCGCATGGCGTCTAAATGTTTCAACACGGTCTTCTGATTATTTACGTCTAATGCAGTTGTGGGTTCATCCGCAATGAGAATGCTTGGATGTAAGCATACAGCGGTTGCAATCATCACCCGTTGAAGCATTCCGCCGCTTAATTGAAAAGGGTAAGATTTTAAAAGTTTAACAGGATTGGATAAGCTCACATTATGCAATGCTTCTATTGCAAGCTCCTTTGCCTGCTTTTTGTTAAAAGACGTATGAGAGCGAATCGTTTCAATCATTTGATGACCAATCGTAAAAACGGGTGTAAAAGCGTTCATCGGATTTTGCATAATATAGGCAATATCTTTGCCGCGTATCTTGCGCATTTCTTTATCTGCCAATCCGTTTAATTCTCGGCCTAGTATTGAAATGCTTCCTTCCACCTTGGTTGTTTTCTGATGAAGCATCTGAAGAATGGACATGCCTGTTACTGTTTTTCCGCATCCGCTCTCACCAATCAGGCCAAGAACTTGACCGCGCTTCAGTTCGAAATTGACGTGTTGAACTAGAGTTGAAACTCCTTTGTGCGTTTTGGCCTGTACATGCAAATCTCTAACTTGCAGCACCGGTGATTGTTCTGTTCCCAACTTCCTCATTCCTTTTATCATCGACGTTTGATTCCGTATTTTTCTGATAAGCTCTCGCCCAATAAATTGAACGTTACAACCACAATCATGATCATCATCCCTGGATAAATCATCAACTCAGGGTTCGTCCGGATATACGATTTACCTTCATGAATCATCGCTCCCCATTCCGCAGCCGGTGGCTGGACGCCTAATCCAAGAAACGACATAGCGGATATGTCCATAATAGCCCAGCCCATTTCCAATGTACCCATGACAACGAGGGGAGGGAGCACATTAGGTATGATATGTTTTTTCAGAATCTTCCATTGTGATGATCCATTGATTTTTGCGGCTTTAATAAAGTTTTCCTCTTTCAGACTAAGCACCATTCCTCTAAAAATTCTCGCATAGTAGACCCATTGCACAAGCATGAGGGCAAGAATGACTTGAGGAAGTCCAGGTCCGAATATGCCTACTAGACCAAGAACTAAAATTAAGTTCGGAAAGGCCATCACACCATCACAACATCTCATTAACAAATGATCAATCCATCCGCCTTTATATCCCGAAATCGTACCGACGATGAGACCGATCACAAGTGAGGAAATAAAAATGAGCACTGCAAATCCCAAAGAAATTCGTGTTCCGTACAAAAGGCGGGATAAGTTGCATCTTCCTAAATGATCAGTTCCTAAAGGGAACTCCATGGATGGAGGGTGCAGCTTATATGCTAAATGAACAGCAACAGGGTTATTCGGCGCAATCCAAGGGGCAAATACAGCGATGAGAAATAGGATTGATAATATGATGATACATGCCGTTATCACTTTTTGACTTTTATATATCATGCGTATGCTTGTGATCATCGATACTGCCCTTCTTTCCTGGAAATGCGCGGATCAATATACATTTGAATGAGATCAACGATTAAGCTGCTCAATATAAAAAATGTGGCGGCTATGAACACATAGCATTGAATGACAGGGATGTCACGATTGAAAATGGCCTCAATAAAATAACGGCCAAAGCCAGGCCAAGAAAAAACCACTTCAACAATAATTGTTCCGGTGAGAAGTTTGCCAAGATTCATTCCTAGGCCTGTAATCATCGGAGAAATGGCCATTTTCAATACATGCTTAGCCATAATGCTTTTATTCTTCAGTCCTCTGATTTTTGCGTATTGTACATACGGTTCTTGCAGGTTTTCTATAACACTGGCGCGCAAAAGCCTTGTATACATTGCAATTAAAGGAAGCGCCAGCGTCATTGACGGCAGTACGAGGTGCTGCCATGTTCCAATTCCTTCTACTGGAAAAAGATCTAATTGAACAGAAAAGAAAAAAACCAACATATACCCTAACCAAAAAGTTGGAATGGATGCCCCGAAAAAGGAAATGAAGCGACTGATATGATCAATTGCGCGATTTCTTTTGATTCCCGCAAAGAAGCCGAGAGGCACACTGACAAGCACCGCGATCAATAAACTCCCAAGAGCAAGTTCGATCGTTGCTGGCATTCGGAGTGTTACCTCGTCCCAAACCGGCTTATTCGAAACATAAGAAATGCCGAAATCCAATTGGCATATCTTCAAAATAGAGTTTGCATATTGAATAAAGAATGGTTGATCTAAGCCAAACTCATGTCTTTTTTGCTCTAGAATGTCATCGGTTGGCTGGATATGCGCTGCGGCTACATATGCTTCAGCCGGGTCAACCGGTGAGAGTTGAATCATTCCTGTTGTCAGAAGCGTAGCTAAAAGAAACACTGGTATGATGGACATGATTCGTTTTAATATATAGATGCCCATAAAAGCCTCCTATTGCTTAATGCGAATACCTGTAAATGGATGTTCGTCACGGTTGGCTGGGAAAGTAAAGTCTGTAATATTCTTTTGGTAGATCGCTGTCTTTTTTATATAAGAGATAGGAACGATGGCTCCCTGATCTTGAAGGGATGTTAAAATAGATGAGTAAAGATGTTGACGCTCTTTTTCATCAGTTGTTTTGGGAACCCTTGCCATCTGCTTCAATAGCTCATCCTTGTTTGGATATGCTGAAATCGCTTCATTAAATCCAAATCCTTTTGACGCGACAATGTTTACAAATGTATGCGGGTCATAAGGCGCGCCATAGTTGCTAAAGAAGTTCATATCAAATTCATTCGCTTTGAACCGTTTAACCTGAGTTGCCAATTCTACTCCTTCAAGATTCAACTTCACCCCAATCGCTGCCCACTCTGCTTGCAGCGTTTCTGCCATTGCTTTTTGAATGGATTCCGCTGAATCATACATTAAACTAAATTCAAGAGGCTTACCGTCTTTCTCACGCACCGTCTTGCCATTAGGAAGCTTCCAGCCTGTTGCATCTAATAACGCTGCCGCTTTTTCCGCATCATATTTCACTGGCTTTACATCAATATCAGACGTGTATGGGAAGGTTGTCGGCAAAATATAATCTGCTTTTTCTTCTAACCTAGAGGTAATGCCTTCCACCATGGCGTCTTTATTAAAACCATAGTGCAGGGCTTGACGAACACGTTCATCAGAAAGCTGTTCTTTTTTCGTATTCATGACAAGCTGTCTCGTCGCCACCGGTTCGGAAAGGCTTGTTTCATATTGTCCTGTCGACTGCAGCTGCTTATATGCATCCAAACTGATGACGCCTTCACCGTAAATTAAGTCCAGTTCACCTTTTTCAAATGCGAGTACTCTTGTTTCTGCGTCTGGGATGACTTTCACCTTGATTTTCTCGACTTTAGGCTTTTCACCCCAATAATTTTCATTGCGTTTAAAAATCGCATATTCATCGGTTTTATGCTCTTCCAATACCCATGGACCCGTCCCAACCGGTTTTGCTACACCTTTTGATGTATCGCCATCTTTAGGGAATCCAGCCTCTCCTAAAAACCGAACAGGCCGTACAACTGCCAGCTCCTGAATGGTTGGATAATATGATTCAGTCAGTGTCAATTGAAATGTATGATCATCGATCACTTTTGTTTGAGCTATTTTTGTAATAAATCCTAACCAGCTATGTAACTCAGGATGTTTTAAAATGGAGTCAAAATTCTTTTTCGCGATTTTTGCATTAAATGTTGTCCCATCAGAAAATGTTACATTCTTACGCAAATGAAACGTATACACTTTGCCGTCATTAGATATATCCCAAGACTCAGCTAAATGCGGTTTAAGTTTTCCGCCCGCTTCATAAGAGACCAAAGGCTCATACACCATTGACTGTGTAAACAATTGGGAAGGATTATAGACATGTGGGTTTATTTCTCCTATATCTCTAGGCCAAGCAATTGTGACCATATTGTTAGGATCTTTTTTCTCTGTTTGTCCTGCATTTGTACATCCTGCTAATAAAATAGAAAAGATGAGCATCGATAAGAAAGTAAATTTAATTTTCAAACGAATCTTCCCGCTAAGCATCTGTATTTCCTCCTAAGTGATGTTGATAATCATTTTCATTTTATGGAGGCAGCATACCCTTGTCAATGTAAGAATATAGGTATTGATTTTGAACCCGATGTTCTGCCAACGGCTGTGGGTAGTAATCGCAACAAAAACAAGTAATTGATTTCGAAAAGGGTAACAAATAATCCTTCGAATGATTAAGATGTAACCGACTAAGCATCACTAATCCCCCAGACCGCAAAGCTTCTTCAAGAAAGCTTTGCGGTTTATATTTCTAAGCCCCGATTCATCTCACTCTGAAAAGGTATTTCAACTTTCTCTTTCATCAACAAAGTCCATAAAGAACATTCCCTCACAAAATGAAAAGAAGGATCATGTAATGCGTTATTTCTCTTATCTATTAGCGTTTCTAGCAGGAACAGCTCTTAGCTTTGAAGGAGGCATATATTCCGAAAAACAATAGGGAAATTGGAAACTAGTTTTTACAACTTCTCTATGGAGTCCGAAAAAAGAGGGGAGAGATCCAGTATTTGATCCGGAAAAACTCGGGATAAAGAATGTACACTTTTGGGAGAAAGAGTATCAAGTAATAGAAAACGATGAAGAAGGAAGTAAGGTCAAGGAAATGCTTTAATATTCTAGGTGAACGAACGACATCGTTGGAATATTCTGGTTAGCTAAAGAACCAAGGGTTTTTAGCCATTGGTTCTTTTACTATTAGATGTTATTAATATGAGGACCAACAGATTATGGTTTTATTTCATAGTATCGTTCGACAAATTCCGTGAATTGTAGACAACTTCCCGATTATTTGGATAATTATCTGGATAGGAGGGGAAAAGTTGTCATATTTCATTATACTTATATTTGTTGCATTAATCGGAGCATTGGTAACAGCAGCAGTCGGTGTCATATCTTTAAAAGTGGAGATGATCTCTCCGAAAACTCCAATAGAGTCTAAAGAGGAAGAACAGAAAAGCTTTTATACGCTGAAATAAAGTAGAGAAAGAGCATCTCCTGCGGGGTGCTTTTTAATACAGAGGAGTTGGGAAAACTGAATCAAACTAATTTACTTTTAAGATTCGCCCTTGAAACCGCTGCACTCATTTCCATAGGTGTGTTTGCATGGACCCACTTTAATGGTTATTTTAAATATGTTCTAACTTTAGTTTTACCGATTGCAGTTATGATGATCTGGTCCGTGTTTGCAGTGCCTAATGATCCTAGTCGAAGTGGACAAACTGTGATAGCTGTAAACGGGGTAACAAGATTAGTTATGGAATTATTGATCTTTGCAATGGCTGTTGCAGCGCTTTATTTTAGTTATGTAAAAACGGTTGGTATTATGTTTTTTTGTCTAATATTGCTACACTACATAATTTCAGCTGATCGTATAAAATGGCTTCTAAATCAATAGTAAAATAGCAAACACAGTGGACGATTTTTAAAAACATATAGCTCAATATACAGTAATTTCCCTGGTTCAGAAACTTTGCAGGGTGAGTTAGACACATAACAAAACAGACGCCATAAAGATTTCTTATGGCGTCTGATGGATATGGGGTAAGGTGAGTTCTTAACAGCTACCGAAGAAAGATGTCCCAACGATAATTAATAGGATGAATAGCACCACAATTAATGGAAATGACCGCATAACATCACCTTCCTTAAAAGAGGATAGTACATGATATGCTGATCGAGCTTATTCGATAGTGATGATAGTTTAATTGTGTATAAAATAAGTTTTTAGTCTAATCTGTACTCCTAACTGATCGTTGCATCATACGTATCTTTTTGAATTTGTTCCTTTTCAAAATGATGTGTTGTTTCCGACCAATCTCTTGTTAATCTTCCTGATGCAAGTGGGCTATATGAGGTCACCCCGATTTAGTAATGGAGATGAAGGAAGCATGTTCATCATAAACGCAGATGAAAAAAATGAGTAGATATGAATGAAATTAAAGCCGACTGGCTTTCTTCCTTTTCTCCTTCTCTGCCCGATAAAACTTATGAAACATCTTCATCAGCGCCCGCTTTTCAATCCGCGATACATAGTTGCACGAAATACTGAGTTCTTTGGCAATCTCCCGCTACGTTTTTTCCTTCTTTAAATCAAGTCCAAACCGCCCGACAATCCTATGATAGAGTATTATCATTGTATTATAAACAGCACCTTCTTATAATTGAGTGAAAAAGGATGCGTATCATGCCGATTAATTCTTTTGAAAACTATCCGATGAGCTGGAAGCCATCGATTGATAAAACGGAAAAGCCTATCTATAAAGCACTTGCAGGGCAATTGGAACAGGATATCGTAAACGGAGTTTTATTACCTGGAACAAAACTTCCTCCACAGAGAGAACTGGCTGATTATTTGGATTTAAACGTAAGTACCATTTCAAAAGCGTTTAAAGTTTGCGAGTTAAAGGGCTTGCTAAGTGCATCTGTGGGAAGCGGCACATTTGTATCATACGATGCGTTATCAAATGCGTATTTACTTGAAGATACAAAGCCGAAACATTTAATTGAAATGGGAGCAACACTGCCTGATAATGCTTCTTACGAGCCCCTGTTACTCCAACTAAAAAACATGCTGCAAGATGAAGATTACGGAAAATGGTTTGGTTATGGTCGGACAGGCGAAAGCCTTTGGCAAAAGGATGCAGCTGTAAAGCTCATCCGAAGAGGCGGGTTTGAAACAGCCGTTGATCACATTTTATTTGCAAATGGAGGGCAAAATGCGATTGCTGCTGCATTGGCGAGTCTTTGTAAGCCTGGAGATCGCATTGGTGTTGACCATCATACATACCCTGGATTAAAAACTGTTGCATCAATGCTTAGTGTGCAAATCGTACCGATAAAATCAGAGAACTATGAAATGAGTCCGGAGTCACTTGAATATGCTTGTAAAAATGAAAATATTAAAGGCATTTATTTGATCCCAGATTATCATAATCCGACAGCTTCCTTTATGTCTGTTGAGAAACGAAGAATGATTGCAGAAATTGCAAAGAAATATAATCTGTTTGTTATTGAAGATGCATCGTACCATCTTCTCAACAAAAATCCACTTCCAGCACTTGCATCATTCGCGCCGGAACAGGTTATCCATATTGCAAGTTTATCAAAATCGTTAGCACCAGGGCTGCGACTGGCCTATGTAGCAGTGCCGAGTCAATTTAAGGAGCAAATGTCAAAGGCGCTCTATAATTTAAATATAACCGTTTCCCCGCTATTAGCTGAACTTACTGCACGCACGATTGTATCAAATCAATTTGAAGTCTTAAATGAGGGGCATCGGGAACAAACCATTCGCAGAAACCAAATCGTCAACCGATATTTTGCGGACTATACATGTTTAGGTGTGGAAACAGGCATTTTTCGTTGGTTGTTGTTGCCGGGTAAAATGACTGGTGCTGAATTTGAAGAATTAGCTGCACAGCATGGAGTGCAAGTGTATGCGGCTGAACGCTTTGTAGTTGGAAATAGTTGTCCGGAAAGGGCTGTAAGGGTTTCTGTATGTGCACCAAAAACTCTCGAAGAGCTTGAGCAAGGATTAATGATCCTTAAACGTTTGATAAACGGTATTACCTAATATTGTTCGCCATACAATTATTATATTGTATGGCTTTTTTGCGCGTGTTATGATGATCCACATCTAGAGGGAGGTTTATATAATTAGGCTTTACGAAAGGCAGGTCAGAGTATGTTAAAAACAACAGACATTCAAACAGCTTCATTACAAAGTTACATCAGTTCTCCAGAAAAACAAAAAGCATTATACAAGCGTACATTATTCGTTGTAAGTATTTCACAAATTTTTGGCGGTGCAGGGCTGGCGGCAGGAGTTACTGTCGGTGCGCTTATTGCACAGCAAATGCTTGGTACAGATGCGTTTGCTGGTCTGCCTTCTGCTTTATTTACTTTAGGATCAGCAGGATCTGCATTATTTGTTGGGAGACTATCTCAACGCTATGGCCGCCGTACAGGCCTTTCAGCTGGCTTTGTGATTGGCGGACTTGGAGCAATAGGGGTCATCATTGCAGCCATCATAAATAGTATTTTCTTGTTATTTACTTCATTGCTTATTTACGGTGCTGGAACAGCGACAAATTTACAAGCTCGTTATGCAGGTACGGACTTAGCAAATAATAAACAGCGGGCGACTGCTGTTAGTATTACGATGGTTTTTACAACATTTGGCGCAGTTGCGGGTCCAAGTTTAGTGAATGTCATGGGGAATTTTGCTCTTTCTATTGGTGTTCCATCACTTGCTGGCCCTTTCATTTTAGCAGCAGCAGCATATATCTTGGCTGGTGTTGTCCTTTTCATCATGCTTCGTCCAGATCCATTAGTGATAGCAAGAACAATCGAAGCGACCAACCAAGAACCTAGTGATAAAGGACATTTGGAAACAACCGAGCACACAGAAAACAAAAGAGGCATAATTGTTGGTGCTGCGATTATGGTTCTTACCCAAATTGTAATGGTGGCTATTATGACAATGACACCAGTCCATATGAGTCATCATGGACATGGCTTGGGTGCAGTCGGTCTTGTTATTGGTTTTCATATAGGTGCCATGTATCTCCCTTCACTGGTTACAGGTGTTCTTGTTGATAAGCTGGGACGTACTGTAATGGCGATTGCTTCTGGAACGACGTTGCTTCTGGCAGGCTTAATGGCAGCATTTGCACCAGGAGATTCTATGGTTCTTCTCGTCATTGCTCTTTCTTTACTTGGATTAGGATGGAATTTTGGTTTGATAAGTGGGACTGCACTTATTGTTGATTCAACTGAAACGGCCACACGGGCTAAAACTCAAGGTACAGTAGATGTTCTGATTGCGTTGTCAGGAGCTGCTGGCGGTGCATTGTCTGGAATGATTGTGGCAGGTTCAAGTTTCCTAACATTATCATTTACTGGAGGGATTTTAGCCTTATTGCTCATTCCAGTGGTGGTATGGTCTCGTGGAGGTAAAAAATAAGCCCAAATTATTTTGTGAACAGTAAAATTGTGGAACTGGTTGACTGCGATAGTTGTTTAGGAATGGGGATTACATATTAGTTTTCTTAAATATGTAATCTCCTGTATAAGAAATAGAGAAAGCCAGAATACTAAATCTTTTTTTATTAATTTGCCTAATTTTGAAATGGCTTTATTGGAAACCATCTAAGAACTTATAGTTCTTTTACCATTACCTTCTCGCCGTTAAAATCGAGTTCACCATTAAAGTGAAAACCAAACCTCTGATAAAGGCATAGAGCATGAATATTATTTTCAAATATACTTAAATAAATTCTCCTACATTTATATAGATCAGCAAGGTGCTGAATAAGAGCTTTAAGCATTTTCTTTCCTAATCCCTTTCCCTGATAGTGTTCGTCAATAAAGAATCGATCAAGCCAGACTCTCCCATTCTCATTGTCTTCATCATACTCAGGAAACAATCCATACATTGCAAAACCGACTAGATCTCCTTCATAGTAAAGTCCGACAGGTTTATAATAGTGACATTCTTTTGCATCCTCTAAACATACTTTTGTTGATTCAATATATGATGCTTGATTCTCGCTGACATGTAAAGCAAGAATAGCGGCACGATTATCATCAGTTACTGCTTTTATTTCGATACTCATACTACACTCTCCTTATTTCTTATTCTGCAAAGGATAATATACATTCACGGGTTTATATGCATGTTGGAGTGAGTATGGAGACTTTAAGCGATTAATCCACTGGATAGTCACCATGTTTGTAAAAAAGATGCGATGTTTAAAATAAATTCATGACTTTATAAGAATGTCGTGATGCCTTTTTTCCTTAGATAATTTTTGTCTAAAGTATGTTCTTTTTAACTAAACGGGGCACTATAATTGAATTATAGGTTCATAGAAAAACAAAAAATTTATGAGGAGGATTTTTGTGTTTCAAACCTTAGACCATTTTTTTAAATCTTGGGAGTTCGAAGCCGATGCTACACAAAAACTACTAAATAGTCTAACTGATGAATCGCTTAAACAAGAAATAACTTCACAAAATTGGACTTTAGGCCGTATAGCTTGGCATACTGTTGCTGCTATTCGCATCATTACCTCAAACACAAACTTAACGTTTCACGCTCCAGCTGAAGATTATCCTGTTCCTTCTTCAGCTCAGTTTATAGCTGACAGCTATCATCAAGCAAGTAATGCATTTGTACAGGCGTTAAAAGACCAGTGGACTGACCATACACTTCAAGAACGTATCAACTTTATTGGTCAACAATTGCCAAATGGTTCACTCTTGATGTTTTTAATTCAACATCAAAATCACCATCGAGGACAAATGACTGTTCTTATGAGACAAGCAGGTTTAACTGTTCCAGGTATTTATGGTCCAGCAAAAGAGGAATGGACAAAATTCGGTTTGGAAGCCCCGAAAATGTAATCAAACTTTTTTATAAAGAAGTTAAGCCATTACAACATGTTCTTTCCTTTTGTTCGTTTATTATTGTTATTAACATCATTTTGATTAATTTTTATTCGAAACACTTCAAATTCTTGAAATAACAGGCTTTTGTAACTGGAAATATACCTCAACTTTAAAGAGACTCGAACTAACAAAGAAGATACAAAACGATACTTTGTATCTTCTTTGTTTTTTCTTTAGAGTTATATACCCTTATATGGTATCCATGACATGGCACCAATTTCAAGTAAGAAGTAGTTAACTAGGGGTTTCAGGGATAGAAAGAGAACAAAGTTTCCTTAAGAATTAACGAGGCAAGGTTATCAATATGAAGATAATTAGAGAATAATTAGAAAAACAACAAATTTGGATATATGGTATATCTCTTATTTTCGTAGGAGATACCAGGAGTAGCATCAGCCATTTTAGTTAGACCAATGTTAGTTCCCATCGCCATCATTGCAGCGGGGTTTTGGTACTTAAAATGGATGAGTTTTTAGTGCTTTTGTTTAAAATAACCAAGTACCATAAACAGTCGTTTTTAGAACTTGCTAATTGAATGTATCTTATTGAAAAATTACAGTTGACCATTAAACCAATATCCGATATATTGGTTTTATGAAAAAAGATATTATTAAACCCATTAAACGTACGTCATTAAGAGATGAAGTATATCTAACTTTGAAAAAAGCAATTGTTACATTAGAGCTGCAACCGGAGCAACGCTTAAATGACAAAGAGTTAGCAGAAGAATTCGGAATTAGCCGTACTCCGGTTAGAGAGGCTCTAAAACGTCTTGAAGATGAAGGACTGGTTGAATCTATTCCTGGTTCAGTGACTCGCGTTGCACCATTAAATCCTGAGGAGGCAAAACACGCATTTACTGTGGTAGCAGCTTTACATTCATTAGCAGCTCGTTTAGCAGTACCATTACTCAAAGAGGCAGATATTCAAGAATTAGAGTTCAGTAATAAAGCCTTACTACTATCTATTGAGAAAAAAGATATTATAAAAGCAATTGAAGCCGATGAGTTATTCCACAATGTTTTTCTAGATGTGGCGGGAAATCCTGAAATCATTCGCGCGCTAGAACGAAGTATATCTAAGATTCAACGCCTTGAAATTTCTCAGTTCACTTCTATAAATGGTTTGAAATCAGTAGAACAACATCAGCACATTATAGAAGCATGCAAAAATAAAGATAAAGAAACAACAGCACATCTTGTAGAACAAAACTGGTTAAGTCTGGGTGAATTACTGACTTATGAGACAGATTGAGGTGAGAAATTTGCGCCCTATTTTTTTAGGTATATGTGCTGCTTTCTTTTTTGCTTTCACATTTATATTGAATCGAGCAATGGAATTATCAGGTGGTAGCTGGATATGGAGTGCCTCATTACGATTTGTTTTCATGCTTCCATTTCTTTTACTTCTTGTTATGAGTAGGAAAAAATTAAAAGTATTATTACAAGTTATGAGAGAGAATTTAAGAGCATGGTTTTTATGGAGTTTCGTAGGTTTTGGTCTATTTTACGCTCCATTATGCTTTGCCGCTGTACATGCACCAGGATGGATAATTGCTGGGACATGGCAAATTACTATTATATCAGGATCTTTGTTAGCTCCTCTTTTTATTCAAACCATTGAAACACCAGATGGAATTCTTAAGAAAAGAGGAAAAATCCCAATGAAGGGTATGGGTATGTCATTAATTATTCTTCTTGGTATTTTCTTTATGCAAATGGAACAAGCAAAATCGCTTGCTGTAAAAGATATTTTGTTAGGTATTATCCCTGTTATTTTAGCATCTTTCGCTTACCCGCTCGGGAATCGTAAGATGATGGAGGTTTGTGGAAATCGTCTAGATGCTTATCAACGTGTCCTTGGAATGACATTAGCTAGCTTACCATTTTGGTTTTTACTATCCCTGTATGGTCTTTTTACAGAAGGATTGCCTAGTAAAGAGCAAACTATGCAATCTATTTTAGTTGCTATTTGTTCGGGTGTAATTGCAACTATCTTATTTTTTAAAGCGACTGATATGGTTAAAGGAGATATGCAGAAACTTGCAACTGTTGAAGCAACACAATCCATGGAGGTACTTTTTGCTGTTATCGGAGAACTAATTTTATTACATTCTTCATTTCCTTCTATTTTATCTTGGTGTGGTATGTTTGTAATAATGCTAGGAATGATAGCACATAGTTATGTTTCCCATAAAGGTGAAACGGCGCATAACCCAAATATTAGTGCTTAATTGATATTTTAAAATGTATAGTATGAACCCTTTTCTAGTTAGTATAGGTAATTTTATTACTTTTTGAAAAATGTAGCACTCTAAGTTTTATGTCAAAATTTAATAACTAAGTAAAAGGATACGAACAAAAACCGATGTCCCATAGGAACATCGGTTTTTTCTTTATGAAATGAAATTTTGCTTTAGCGTACGAAATTCGCGTTTTGTTGGTGCTTCCCCATTGACATCCAATTCAAAAACGAAATTACATTATAGCAAAGGGGAACAAATCATTCTATGCCGAGATCCTCTTGGACTTTCAGGTATGTGTAGCTATACGAACTTGACACCAATGGCTAGTTGAACAGCTTATTAAAAAATTAGAAGGGAGCACCTTAAACAAGGACTTTATTTCAAATCGTAAAATAACCGTATCAATTAATTCCCATATGAATTTTTTTGTATGAGAATGGTGTCATATTCATAGCTTGTTGAAATTTACTTATGAAATAACTGGTACTGTTAAATCCAACTTGATAAGACACTTCTGTAACATTGGTTTCCGGGTGTTGCAGTAACAATAAGCTTTTTTGGATTCTGTAATCCAGTACATAACGTAACGGCGTCTTATTCAGCATTCGTTTAAAATAACGGCAGCACTCAGATCGGCTCAATTGGCCAGCTTTTGCAATGTCCTCTAATGTAATTTTTTCAGCATAATGGAGATGTATCCAGTTTAACATTTGTTTCATTCGATGACTTTTTATCATTTCAGATTGATCATACTCTAATTGAAAACCATTAAAAATCAAATTTTTCCACATCAAAGTTAATTGCATGGTAATGTCAATTTCATAAAGCGATTTCTTTTGTTGAACCAATTGATTTATTGTTTTTACAGCTTTTAGAATGTTTTTTGCCCAATGCTGATTTCCATCCAAAAATAAATAGGATAAATTGGTTGAAAAAATATAGGGCTGAACATAGCTTGAAAACAGTTCTTGAGATAACACGAAATGGGGTGAAACATTTAAGCAAATATACGTACAATCTGAGCCATCCTTTTCTTCTGCCATGTGCAGGCAGCCACTATTGATAAATAATCCATCCCCTTCTGGAACCACTATTTTTTCTTCATTTATTTGAAAGACAGCTTCCCCTTTTCGTATCAACACAAATTGAATTTCATCATGCCAATGAAGCGGAATATAGCCATTTATATTTTGATTGATTCTTGTCTCGTAACATGCAACTGGTAATTCTACCGTTCGGTGCTCTGTTAATTCTTTTAAGTTTTGATCAATCATAAAACTTTTCATTTGGACATTCTCACCTCAATATATTTATATTTTTTCATTCGATTTGAGTATTTTTTATGAGAATCTGCACTTATTATAACACTATTATTATATTTATTAGTGAGGAGTCATGTATGAATACTTCTAAAAGAAGAATGGGATTGTTTTATGTTATAACAGGGGCGACATGTTGGGGAATTGGGGGGACAGTAGCAAAAAAACTTTTTCAAGATGATCAAGTTGATGTAGATTGGCTTGTAACGATACGCTTGCTTACGGCAGGCATTTTACTCTTAATGCTCCAATTGTTAAGAAAGAATCGGTCTCAGGTTATTGAGGTTTGGAAAAACAAAGCGTCAGCTGGTCAGCTTCTCATTTTTGGGTTGTTTGGAATGCTTGCTGTGCAGTACACATATATGGCATCCATTCAACATGGGAATGCTGCTGTTGCTACGTTATTACAATATTTATCCCCAGTAATCGTCATTATCTACTCGGTTTTGCGAAAAAGAACTGTTCTGACCAAACAAGATAACATAACAGTATTGCTTGCGCTGGCGGGGTGCTTTTTTCTGCTGACAAATGGTTCCATTTCTCAGCTTTCAGTACCGGAAATTGCAGTAGTATGGGGAGTTTTATCAGGATTCGCGGCAGCTTTTTATACTTTATATGCCGTTGATTTATTAAATAAATTTGATTCCCTTGTTGTTGTAGGTTGGGCTATGATTATTGGCGGTTTTGCATTAAGTTTTATTCATCCGCCATGGCAAATGGATTTTAAAAGCTTAACTGCTGAGGCATATGTATATATTTTATTTGTTACAATATTTGGAACAATGATTGCGTTCTGGTTCTTTATAAAAAGTTTGCAAAGCCTTTCACCCAAAGAAACAAGCCTGTTAGGAAGCTTAGAGCCTCTATCAGCAGTAGTAACAACTGTCGTTTGGCTAAAAGAACCATTTGGTTTTTTTCAATGGGTTGGTGCTTTCTGTATTATAGGTATAACTTTAATATTGGCTTTAAATAAAGAGCCTTCTATGCAGAGTGAAAAATCTATATTGAAGATTGGGGAATAATGCAAATAAGTTTCTGTCTATAAAAAGGTCGTCGTGATGTTGGTGTCAAGTCGTAAAAGTTGTTAGCTGCTATTGGGGAGTATTGTTTTTTTAAAATAATTTCGAAGTGATGATAAAAAAGAGAGTAAAAATCATCCACCTCTTTATATCGTAAATAATTTAACCAGATAAATAGGGGAAAAGTCTCCAATGTAAAAGGAACAGTTTATTTTATAGACTGTTAGGCATATGACAAAAATAGGAATACTGTCTGATGAAAGAAGGTAGTTTTCGGTTTAATATAATTAATGCCCAAAAAATGGAGAATCACGATGGGTAAATGTAAATATCTCGAAGGAAAGGTCTCTCTTATTTAAAACTGAAAGGGGAATGATACTCCAAACAACTAATAATTAGAAGAGGAGAGATAGATTAAAAAGGTAAATGACTTAATGGATTCTGTGCTTTATAAATTCTTAAGAGAACTAATGATTAGAATAATAAAAATAAAGAAGACGGAGAATATGAATGTTTAAAAAAACTAGTGTTTTTATATTACTTTCTTTATTAATCATTTCAGCTTTTTCACAGACGGCATCTGCACATACAGTTAACCCTGTGAATCCTAATGCTCAGGCGACAACGAAGGAGTTGATGAATTGGCTGGCTCATTTGCCAAACCGATCTGAAAATCGCATACTGTCAGGTGCATTCGGCGGATTCACAAATGCTTCGTTTTCCATGAAAGAAGCCAACCGAATAAAGACTGCTACAGGCCAGTTACCCGCAATTTATGGTTGTGACTATTCCAGTGGATGGTTGGAGAAGCCATATATTTCTGATATTACTGAGACGATCGACTATAGTTGTAACAGTGACTTAATCTCATATTGGAAAAGTGGTGGAATACCACAGATTAGCTTACATTTAGCTAATCCCGCATCAAGTATTTTTGGGAAAAATGCTTCCCATATCTCAAACAGTGAGTATGAAAAAATCTTAGACTCATCAACTACAGAGGGTAAGCGATTAGAGGCTGTTCTGAGCAAAGTTGCAGATGGTCTCGATCAGTTGAAAAATGAAGGTGTTCCTGTTCTATTCAGACCTCTTCATGAAATGAATGGAGAATGGTTTTGGTGGGGACTAACCGAATATAACAAAAAAGACAGCCAGCGCTTCTCACTTTACAAACAACTTTATCAAAAAATCTATCATTATATGACTGATACAAGAGGTTTGGACAACCTGATATGGGTTTACTCACCGGACGCCAACCGAGACTTTAAGACTGACTTTTATCCTGGATCTTCATATGTTGATATTGTTGGATTAGATGCGTATTTCTCAGACAATTTTACAATTCAAGGATATGATGAGTTAACAGCTCTTAATAAGCCATTTGCATTCACAGAAATCGGTACGCAAAAACAAGATGGTAATTTGGATTATTCTGCTTTTCTTAATACAGTCAAACAAAAATATCCGAAAACCGTTTACTTTCTAACTTGGGATGAAGTTCACAGCCCTTCGGTTAATAAAGGTGGTTCTAGTTTTTATAATGATAGTTGGACACTCAATAAGGGAGAAATGTGGGAAGGAAGTTCACTTACACCAATAGTTGAATAAATAGAACTAAAAGCACCATGAAGATACAACTGTTTCTTCATGGTGCTTTTTTGAAAAACTTGTGTGAAATTTTATCGAGAAGCTTACATCATCAATGGAAAAATGAAGGAGCAGACCATGAGTTTCCTCTTTTTTCTGTGTGTATAAAATTTGGATAATAGTGTGCGAAATCCGCATGCTTAAAAGTTTTACATTGTATTATAAGTCCTAAAAGGAAAGCAGAGATGTGACTTCTCATTTATTTAAGAAGCAGGGGAAAAATCTCTTCAAGACATACTCATATTTTTATGCCCAACAATAGTCTTAAGTAGGCTGCGCATCGAATTTGTCAGGTAAGCATCTTTGTGCCGTATAAAGACTGTTGAGATACAGCTATATTTCTCAGGTAATGGGTGACAATAAACCTTACCTGCGGTAGAAAGATGCCTAACAGCAGATTCCGGTACGACTGTTATTCCAAGACCGAGTGCAACACTATTTAAAATTGTCTCTAGAATGTTAAATTCCAAAATTCTGTTTGGAAGTAAGCCTTCATCCTGAAGCCAATGTTCCAACCTAGAACGATAACCGCATCCTCGATTAGAAACAAGAATGGGCGTTGTTAAAAAATCCTCTATATTAAACGTTTTGTTAGTCGTTACTAGTGTAAGCTTTTCGGTATAGACATCATATTGTTCAAGAATTGAATGTTTAATAGGCCCTGATATAAAAGCCCCGTCTAATTCCTGATTTGTTACCTTTTTAATAAGTTCCTCTGTTAAACCAGCCTGCAATGATAAATCCACGTTAGGATACTTTTTATAATAAGAGGCTAAGATGGTCGGTAGTATCCTCACTGTTTCTACTGTACCAATTTTTAATATTCCGGATGGTACATCACTATCAAGAAAGGCTTGTTTCAATTCTTCAACATCTTTCAAAATTTTGTTAACGTGTTCAATCATTTTTCGGCCCTCTGGGCTTAATGACACCCCTTTTTTATGGCGATTGAAAAGAGGTGTTTTGAGCTCATTCTCTAATTGCTTAATCCGTGCCGTTACATTTGATTGTACATAACTTAATTCCTTTGCAGCACCGGTTATACTTTTGTGATGTGCAACGCTTTTGAAAATTTGTAAGTCTCGCAGTTCCATTTAGATCCCTCCTTCATTAAAGTATCATTATAAATGATGTTTTTCATCATTTTTGTTCATTTTACATGATGTATTCTTCTTTTTATAATTCTCATTGTAATGATAAAGAAAAGGAGGGGAATTCAATGAAAAAAGGTCAATTATTCATTGGTGTCCTCACATGTTTAGTAGCAAGTATGTCTTGGGGCGCAATGTTTCCAGTTGCAGATCATGCATTAGAATATGTTGATCCATTTTATTTTTCATTTATTCGCTACGGTGTGGTAGCAGTTATCTTAGTGTTTTTATTATTGGCGAGGGAAGGGAAGAAATCATTTCGTTTAGAGGGTAAAGCAAAATTGCTCATTTTATTTGGGGTGATGGCGTTTACGATATACAACGTTCTTATTTTTTTAGGTCAAAGGTTGATGGGGAAGTCTGGAATTATGACTGCGTCTATTGCGGAGGCACTCATGCCGATGCTTTCAATTGTTATTCTATGGGGATATAAACATGTGAAACCCAAAAAATATACAATTATAAGTATGTTGATTGCCTTTTTTGGAGCTTCGTTCGTTATTACGAAAGGAAATATGAACTTCTTTTTTTCATTGGGAGATAATCTATTCCCATTAACTTTTATATTGATTGGTGTTTTAGGGTGGGTAGTCTACACAATGGGAGGACAGATATTTCGAGAATGGTCTACACTTCGCTATTCAACTTTGACATGTTTATTCGGTACAGCTATAACAGGAGTCATTACAGCTATACTTACCGCGCAAGGATATGTGTCTATACCGAGTATAGAAGTGATTGCAGAAATTAAGTATGATTTTTTATTTATGATTACTTTACCAGGTATCATAGCCCTCCTTAGTTGGAACTATGGTATTAAAATCTTATCACCCATTAATGGGATTTTATTTATTAACTTTGTCCCCATTACTACATTGTTAATCATGATGATACAAGGATATAAAATAACTACTTTTGATGTAATAGGAACACTGTTTGTAATTACTGCACTTATTCTAAATAACATATATCAGCGTAAAGAAAGTTATAAGCAGGTTTTAAAAAATGAACAAACACATCTGACTATCTCTTAGACGTTGGAGGATAAGGTATGCTTGAAGGTTTATTGTTTTTCATTTCAGCCGGAATTGTCTGTGAACTTGCGGCAATTAATCGAAATGGCCGCAAAAATATAAAGCAACAGGAGGAATTGATTCAAGTTCTAAAAGAATTCCTTAACAAAGACATCAATTCCAAATAAGTTCAGGTTTGTTATTAGGCTAAAAACAGTGCTCATTTTGCGTCCAAAATAGATATAAAATGATGCAAATGAGTGTAATGCATGACCTGAAATGCTTGAAATAACAGGATTTTTTAACTGAAGACATACTTTCATTTAATGAAGGGCTCGAATTAATTGAAAAAGATACCGATCTATTTTGGTATCTTTTTTTTTGCTAAAACCTTTTTTCTAGGGTATGCATAACTACACTATCATTCAGTGGCTTATTGCAAGTCTAAAAGCCCTTAAGAATTGATTAATTTTACTCTCTTAACGCACCTATTAAAATGGACGCATTCTATTGACGTTTGAGAAAAAGTTCAAATATAGTCAGAAAGCTGTTTTGGATTATTTTTAAATGTAATGTAGTATCTTTAAAATATTGTAGGTTGAAAATATATGATTGAAAAATCAAAGAGGAGAAGGAACGTGGAAAAAAGAGATTGGATCATTTTACAAACTGTTTATGAAGAAAAAAATATTACAAAGGCAGCAGAACGTTTATTTATTGCACAGCCAACTTTAACGTACCGCCTTCAGCAAATTGAAAAAGAATTTAATATTAAAATTTTAAATAGAGGCAGAAGAGGTGTAGAATTCACGCAGCAAGGAGAATATCTTGTTACCTATGCAAAAGACATGCTAAGACAATTAAAAATAATGGAAGAGAACTTATGGAATATAGGGGACCATATTCACGGAACCATTCGTTTATGTGTATCCAGAGCTTTTGCTTTATACAAGCTGCCACATATCGTAAAACAATTTACTGATATACATCCATTTGCGCAATTTTCCATCAAAACTGCATTAAACTTGGAGGTCATTAAAGCAGTTTATAAGCAAGATGCACATATTGGTTTTGTCAGAGGAGAACATCATTGGAGCAACGAAAAGAAAATGATCAGTCAGGAGACCATGTGTATTATTTCTAAAGAAGAGATAGAGTTTCATCAAATTCAAAGGCAAAACAGAATTACTTATAATACGGATCCAGCATTAAACATGGTGATCGATAATTGGTGGAATCAACATTTTAATAAACCTTCGAATGTCTTAGTTCATACCGATAATATGGAAGTGGCAAAAAAATTGGTTATGAAAGGTATTGGATACGCAATTGTTCCGAGTACCGTATTAGAAGGTTGTGACTCACTGCACACAATCGTTTTAAAAGATAAAGAAGGCAACCCTTTAATGTGGCGGACTTGGATGCTCTATCTAAAAACAATTTAAATTTATCTATGGTAAATGAGTTTGTTATTCAAGTTGAAAGGTTTTCAAATATAGATTCTGTATAAATAATGGATATCTAAAGCCTCGGCAATCCGTTCAAAATTAATTTGTTCTGGTTCTGTAATATCAATCTTCCTGTATAAGTTTTCAATCCAATCCTCTAAATGACTGTTTGTATACCTCAAGATGAAAAACCTCCTTAAAGACGACAATCTAAAAATTGGATTCGTTAAATATTATAGGGAAAGTAAGACTTTTTTCATAGGAAAATGCGTCTAAGGAGATGGAATATGAATCCGTTTAATAATGACTGTTTTCGTAAGTATTATGATTTTAACACGCATCTGGATTTCTCTAGAAAAGTAAAGGTCTTTAGGGATTTATGTCAAAATAATAGTAAGTACCTTATGCAACAAACAGGGAGTTTGGTTGCTTAATAAAGAGGGGGAAGTATGAAAAAAAATATTCACATATTGGGAGCCTCTGGTGTCGGAACTTCAACATTGGGTGCTGCATTGTCAAAGTGTTTGCCTCATACGCATCTTGATACTGATAATTACTATTGGTTAGATAAATTCACTAAAAAAAGAGAAATTCCTGAAAGAAGAAAGTTGCTTGAAAAAGACTTAACAATAAATGAGAAATGGATTCTTTCTGGTGCAGTGTGTGGCTGGGACGATAATCTAAAAAGTTATTTTGACCTTGTCGTCTTCTTATGGATTCCACAGGAAATACGGCTTGAGAGATTAAGGCATAGGGAATTTCAGCGTTATGGAAATGAAGTGTTAGCCGGTGGCAGTAAATATGAACAATCAAAAGCATTTTTAGAGTGGGCTTCTTTATATGATAATGCTGGAATGGAAGTTAGAAGTAAAGCTTTGCATGAACATTGGATGGAAGATTTATCTTGTCCAGTGTTAAAAATTGAAGGCGATTGCTCAGTCAATGAAAGAGTTGACCGTGTCTTGGATTTTTTGAATTCTAATTAAACTAACGGCTAGTGATTGAAAAAGAAGAACACGCAGCAGATTCGCTTGCTCTTGTTGGGGGCAAGTGTTGACAACCCTATTACTGGTTTAATTAAAGAAGGAGTATAAAACCTGTATCAAAGATGTTACTAGATATCTACGACACAGGTTTTATATTTAGGTAACTAATATTCTTATATTTAACTTTGCATTTTTTTATTCTGCAATAGTTGATTCTATTTCTGTTTTCAATTTTTCAAACCACTCTAAATTAACCAAGTGATGTGAACGGGAATTTTCGTTCATACGGCGAAAGTAATCGATTGTGCCGGGAATTTCTTGAGTGATGGACAGGTATTCATCAAGGAGCTCGATTCGAGTTTTAGTCTGATCGATTTGTGATTGGATCAGATCCAGTAATTTATTTTTGTCGAATTCATCGGCAAAGAGTAACGCCCCATAAAATTGCAGGTTCACATATTCCGATTTGGTGCCGTATTTGATCATTAATTTTTCGAATTCTGCCCTTCCCGAATCTGTGACTTTGTAGTTACGGATTTCACGCCCGCTGGTTGAGGGTTTCTGCTGAATCTGTTCAATTAAGCACTTTTCTTCAAGTTGCTGCAGATTGTAATAAAATGAACCTTTCGTGAAGTTAACAATGTATTTGTAATGACGTTTTTCCATTAAGGCCAGAAGTTCATAGCCATGAGCTCCGGGGTTTTGGATTAGCAAGCCAAGGATAAGTAAGGGAATCATGGTTTCATCACCTTCGCCATCCGCGCCTCAAATTCCGCGTACGTAATTTTACCCGAAGCCAAATCCATACTATGAAGGTAAATCTGTTCTGTTTTAGAATAGTCACCATTCACTTTCAGTGATTGCTCCTCTCCCGAAATGGGTTTCAAGATATGGTATTTTTTCGAAAAAGCCTCGAAATAGCGGTAACCGAATTTGCGTTGTGAAGCTGCGTCTAAATGAATGCCATCAGGATTCGCAGTCAAACCTGCTGCAGTAACAAAATAACAATTCTGTTGTTCGTTGGCAAAACGAAGCAATTGTTCATTAACCTGTCGAAATTCAGTCGCGTGCTGTCCAAAACCGGTCTTCCCAAGAAAGTCACCAAGCCCTCCAATAATCAACGGTACCTCATCAATTTCCAACTCGTTTCTTAGCGTCTCGATGATAAGAGTTAATTTCTCGTAATAAGTTTCATGTAGCGAACGATAACTGTCACTCTCACCTTGGTGCCAAAGGATTCCACAAATTTGACTGGATCGGAGGGCGAAGCGGGCTTCGGACAAAGCATGCTGAAAAAGGATGCCTTCCGGATGCCAGTCATTCAATGAACTGCCACCTTCCGCACAAGGGATCAAGCCAATTTCTTCATCGGGATGAGCTTTCGACCATGCATCTGCAAAAGATGCCGCCAGGCCAACACCGGAAACCGGACGGTCGTAATTAATCGGCTCTGTCATCATCTGCCACTGTCCATTGCGCAGCATTTTTATTTTTTCATTATAGATAGGGTCTACTTCATTCAAAAATCCACGGCCCGCCATATTCGACTGCCCCAACATTAAAAAAGACTTTATCATCTCATTTTTCACTTCTTTACATCAATATTTTAGTCTAATTAGACTATAATCAATTCAGTTTGTCTTGTAAAGTTATAACAAGGTTTTATTTTTTTATTAGTATGTATGAAAAACAAACTAACATTGAAAATTTGGTGGATGTATTTGAGAAATAGCAAGTTCTTTTTCTTATCCAACTATCGGGGGCTTTTAGTTCAATAACGTTCTTCCACAATCGGGCACGATTATTGAACAAGAACTATAGGAGTGATACATATTAGTCATGTATAATATGTATCACTCCTTATTTTTTATGGCTTTTTTGATTTAGGTCTTGATATACAATGAAAAAACAACAAAAACCCTGTCATGTAAGGGTTCCTATGGAGGTTCAAAATCATTTTTCATAGGAAATACGTTCAATGATGGGGGTATATCCCAAATGAAATGGATTGTTAAGGGAGGGCTATGTTGAAGGGGTTAAATATCAATAAAAAATTATTAAAAAGGTTAACGATTGTACCAATTCTATTCATTTGTTATGTTTTATTTTTAAATCCTGAAGTTATACTTGAAGAGCAATGTCCTAATAAGCCTTATAGTTTAACAATCGTAAAGCACGGGACAGGTATATTTGATAAGAAAATTGTTCTAATATATTACAAGATCAACGGAAAAACAGTAGCTGTTGGGGATTTGGTGTTTTTTGAGAATTTCGACAGAGATATAGATGTTACTTGGGATACTAATACTGATGATGGAACTTGGTGGATAGATAAAAGCGTACATTTAACCATGACCTATGCTAAAAATTTTAAGGGGGATTTAGACAAGAAAGATATTGATTTTGATTATGGTACTGTCCAATAATAATGAAGCAGTTTATTGAAAATAGGAATATACACTAAAAGAACCGCCAGTCGCGGTTCTTTTGTGTTATACTCTGCTCTAAATTGCTTTAGTAGCAGTTTTTTCTTTCCTTACAAACACCATGATTCCAGGGATGATCATAAGTATAGCTGGTATTAAGTAAAACCAGTCAATGCATATAAGTCCTCCAATCCCTGAAATAAAAAGTAGAACACTGCTCAACTTTGGTTTGAATAAGACAACAATTGAAGCGGTAAAACCAACGTAATCTCTTCATTGGTTGTTAAAGCAAATACGCTTGACGAGACTGAATGGATTCACTTAACTAAACGCTATTTCCGTTTCAGATACGTGAATGGTAACCTACAGCAATCTGAATTTTTACTATACCAGTCACTGGGCGCAGGTGAAGAGGATATAAACATTAACCACACTGTTCCTATTACAGCAGTTACTCCGTTCTCAGTCCAGTTAGATAAAAGCGGGTTAACTAATGATGGTCGTTTAAAAGTTCAAACTGAAGGCTTGAACCTTAACTCATTAGATACTCAAGCAAAAACAATGGATATTGTCTTTCACGATAAAACAGAAACCATAGGTGAGGGTAACCCATTAACTGTTGGACCATTCAAAACGTTACTCGTTGAGGTTTATGGGACGGCTGAGACAAGTGAATTGAAGTTCTGGGGTAAATCCTTATCGGGAACAAAAAGAGCCTTGAGAGGGCAAAAAGTGGATGACGGAACGTTTGCCACTAGCACAAAAGGGAAATCTGAAGCCTGGTCTTTTGACATTACCGGTTTTAAAGAAATCGTTATGGAGCTTACAGCTTTAACAAATGGAAACTTTTCAGTTAGAGGGACGGCCGTCTCATAAGATCCGGCTGTCCTTTTTTATTTGCCTCGGAGGAGGTGATTAGAAATGGAGGAGACAAGTTTGTTTATCAATTTTGAAACATTAGATTTAGCAAGAGTATATTTATTTGGAGGGGTGAAGTACCTTGATTTACTTCTAGTACTTAGCATAATTGACGTCTTAACAGGAGTAATTAAGGCATGGAAATTCAAAAAACTGCGAAGCCGGAGCGCATGGTTTGGATATGTCCGCAAGTTACTCAATTTCTTTGCGGTCATTTTAGCAAACGTTATTGATACAGTCCTCAATTTAAACGGTGTCCTAACCTTTGGTACCGTTCTTTTTTATATCGCTAATGAAGGTTTGTCAATAACTGAAAACTTAGCACAGATCGGTGGTAAAATCCCTTCAACAATAACAGATCGATTACAAACAATTGAGAACAAAAATGAACAGAGTAAAGATAACACAGACAAAGCTGCTGGCTGAGCCAGTGGCTTTTTTTATTGACAGAAGGAGAGAGGATATATGGCCATTAAAGTAGTAAAGAATCTAGTCTCTAAATCAAAATATGGATTGAAATGTCCTAATCCTATGAAAGCTGAATATATCACTATTCACAACACTGCGAATGATGCTTCAGCAGCCAATGAAATTTCTTACATGAAGAACAACACTAGCTCAACAAGTTTTCACTTTGCCGTAGACGATAAATAAGTCATTCAAGGAATTCCAACAAATCGTAACGCTTGGCACACAGGAGATGGAACAAACGGTACAGGGAATCGTAGTCGATTGGTGTCGAAATTTGTTATAGCAAGTCTGGAGGTGCACGATATAAGGCAGCGGAAAAACTCGCTATTAAGTTTGTGGCGCAGCTACTTAAAGAACGCGGCTGGGGCATTGATCGTGTCCGCAAGCATCAAGACGGGAACGGGAAGTACTGCCCGCATCGTATTTTGTCAGAGGGGAGATGGAATCAAGTTAAGGTCGCAATCGAAGAAGAATTGAAAAAGTTAGGCGGGAAAACAAGCTCAAGCAAAAAAAGCGCAGCAAAAAAGAAAACAACAAACTCAAGCAGCAAAAAATCATCCTATCAGCTCCCGTCCGGTATTTTCAAAGTGAAGAGTCCAATGATGAGAGGGGAAAAGGTAACTCAGATTCTGAAAGCTCTAGCGGCTCTTTATTTCTACCCGGATAAAGGACCGAAAAATAACGGCATAGACGGCATTTATGGTCCGAAAACGGCGAACGCGGTCAAACGATTCCAGTTGATGCATAGGCTTTCTGCTGATGGAATTTATGGACCTAAGACTCAAGTGAAACTTGAGGCATTATTAAAATAAAAAAGCCCTCCAAGCGAGGGCCTTTTTATTTTTGGTTCAATACCTTATCAGAAGGTTGATACCTCAATTTTTCAACCAATTTATCATTGATTGATACTTCATTTCCATCTACAATACCTGAAAACGTAACTTTTTTGTTAGAAGGATCGTAGTGAAAAATGTAATAGTTGTTTTTGTCAGTTTCGTTCTTAACATAAACAGTTTTAAAGAATCCTTTAGGTGCACTCAAAGAATTAAACATAGGATAATCTTCTGATTTAATCTCTTTTTTGGGAATACCATAATCAGCAATATACTGGTCGATCTTATCTTCAGCTACTTTTCGATTGTTAAAATGAACAATTAAGGTAATGCCTCCGATAATAATGATTAGAGCTAAAAGAACAAGAGCTATTTTTTCATATAACGCTCCTCTAATTTTATATCTGTGAACTGAAAATTTTAGGGTTTAAAGCAACGGAAATAACGATACCACATTTTTGCTGTCATTTCCTTAAAATTTCCTTATCATACTAAAATAATAATTTAGAAAAGTTTTTTAAGGAAAACAGGCATATAGGTCTGAAAGAATACTATCACATGGTGAATTAATCTATAAAACAACAGATCATTCTAAAACATTAGTTAAAATAAATAATGGAGGACATAGTTTTTAATGAAAAAAATATTTGTAGATGGAAAAGACTTTGAAAATAAAGAAGGGTTACATGATACATTAAAAGATAAATTAGACTTCCCAGACTACTATGGGAAAAATTTAGACGCCTTATGGGATTGCCTTACAGGGTGGATAGACTTGCCGTTAACTTTAATCTGGAGAAATTTTGAGTTTAGTAAAAAGTTTTTAGGTTCATACGCTGATGATGTATTAGAAGTTTTACAAGAGGCTCAAGAGGAATTAGAAGGTGAGTTTAAAATAATAGTAGAGTAGAATTTTTATTTTGGTTTTGTGAATTTGAAAGAGTACCTTAGCAGCTTTACTTGGGGTTCAAGTATGCTGCTGAGGTATTTTATTTTTATTAATAATGTTTATTCAGACTTTAAGAGTCAAAAACTAAAGCGAAACTTGAAGAGTTCTTGAAATAATAAAAGAAGCCCTTCTTAAAAGAGGGGCTCCTTTTCTAACTATATTGTTTTAAGGTGTTCTTTAATTTGTTCAATGACTTGCTTAAGCCATTCTAATGGAGTTATATCATCTTCAGGAAAGTATATACCATCAGCTGCTTCTTCTATAAATTCATTCTTGTCTTCTTTTGAATAATCATTATTTACAAACTCAGTTAGTGTTATTAAATCTCTTTCTTTTAGTTTTTGTGATGCTTCATTTAAATATTCATCAAGGGCCTTTTCCGGAGACTCTATATCTTGGTGGAAATGTCCACCGAGAAATCTAAATACAGGATCAGAAACTTTAATTTCAATCATTATAAATCACCTCGTTGGGTAGCCTGTTAGTATAAAGCTACCATCTTCATTTTATCTTAATACTATTCTAGCGTTAGTCATATCTTTAACTTCATTTGAACCTCTACGAACTCCTCTACCTATAACTTCGGTTCCCCTATAAGGCAACAGTAAGTATCGTCAATATCACTATTTAACCACTCTTCAATTTCCTTTTTATATTTAGTTAATGTTTCATTAGCGACTCTTTCTGCAGTTGGCCTATCAGTGAAACTAGAAGAGGCACGTATCTTCTTGTTTTTCTGTAGTCTCTGTAATAACTTTTCATCAGTCTTACCGATATGTCTATCAATTAGCGCTAATCCTCACCAGGTGCGAGAGAACCTTAAAGAAATAATTAATTAATTTTTTATTTTTATTATCCATTTCATTTTCACACTGAATTAAAGTCCCTCATAACGAGAAGGGCTTTCCACCTTTTAATACTTTCTCCTCAAAAAGAAGGGGAAAGGCATTATCCGTTTATCCCTCGTATAGTTTATTAATCAACTCTGTAAATGAATCACAAACATAGCTAATGGAACTTTCCTTATCTTCATAAGCGATCTCATGATCCCAAAAAACAATTACGGGTTCTTGAGAAGACATTCTGTAATCAAAACAAAAGAGGTTTCCCCCTGCATCTGTAGCAAAAGGTATGATCTTATCAACTAACCGATCTTTAACATTATCAATTGTACTAAGGAGATCAATTGGCCGAGTAGGATCTCCTATGCTCAGTAAATTGTTGATTGATTCTCGAGAATCTTGGAATAAAACAACCTTTTTATCTATAGGGGAACATCCATTATGGTCTTTAATGAATTCTTTGTAATCTGTCGGGAACTTGATTTTTAATTTCTCTTCTACCTCTTTGATCTGACTGTTTGTCGCCTCTTGAAAGGTGCTTCGTTTTCTCCATTTAATACTTTGCATTGTTTAACCTCCTATTTCTCATCTTTCCCCCAAATTTTATATCCGCCAGTGTGACCTGTTTTAGCATGAATTACTCGGTCCACTAGCTCCATTTTTCCAGGAGTTTGATGGTGGTGCCATGTGTATTTCTCTGGTGTTATTCCATCTTGAAGATCAAGTAAATCATCTTCGTTCAAATCAAGCTTTTTAATCAATGATGGGTCTTCTTCAATCTGCTTATATAATTGTTTATTTAATTTGTCAAAATGCTGGTCTCTACTCTTTTTAAAGTCGGCTTTATCAAGTGTGAGTGTATGCTTTGATTCGAATATTGGAAATCCATCTTTATCATAGGGAACTTTTGTTACTGGGTGGACATCATTTTTTAAGTGACCCATTCTTAAGTTAATAGTCGTTGTTTTACCCGCACTGTTTTCGTACGTGTATGGTGCAGCTTTAACAAATTGATCATGTTTGGATTGTATTGCTTTTTTTAATATAGACGTATTCTTTACATTATGAGTATTCTCAATATCTTGTGCAATTCCTACAAGTGCAGGTTCATATCTGTTTTTAAAAAAGGGATTAATAAGGTTGTTTCCTTTTGTAATTCCTTTATTCACATGAGGAGCTGCTGTTCCACCTTCAACCACTTTACCCGCTTTTGAGAGCTTAGTAGTGGTTTGCACTGCAGCACCTGCACCTTTTGGACCAACGATATTACCGACCGCATAACTGATATAATGTGCTCTTGTATATGCATCGCCATTTATCATTTTATCATTCCATGAATCGACGATGTTTGTCCAAATTATTTTAGGGTAGGAGGGGACACTTAAGACTGTTGTAATTGTTTTTGCAAGTTTTAGTTCCATAGGGAGCTGTGAAAATTCCCATGCGCCTACAACCAAGTCCTTGATGCTATATATCGTATCATCAATCGCATCGTTAAGCCCATCATTAACCCCATCGATGATATCCAATGCCGTTTTACCTGCATTGATTACACTTTCACCGACGGACTTCAGCTGTTTTGCTTGTTCTAGCTGCACCACATACTGTAACTGTGCAGGTTCAAGGTTCTCATATCCGATTTTCTTCGCAATTTCTAAATACTCATCCGGATCTGAGACACCATTCACAAGCTTTTTCTTTAAGTCTTTTATCTCTCGTTCCTTCGCTTCTTCTTTCTTAATCTTCAAATAGGCTTCAGTCTGTTTCTCAATATCACCTTTTTTCTTATGTATATCACTCTCACGGTACGCCTTAGCGTTGTAGTGAATGGGCGTAGCGTTTTTACCTTTGCCCGTTGCTTCTTGGAGCTTTTGGAAATCTGACTTGATGAATTGTTCATTTGGTTCTGATAGGGCATATTCTGTCAGTAAATCTTCGTCAAGGTCACCTAGTTTTTCAATTGTTTTTTTGCGTTTGTCATTGGCATCCGCAAGCTCATCCTTGAAGGTTTCTGTTGAAAACAGGTCGAGCGGGAGGATGTCGTCAATATCGTTTAGGATATCTTTCATGGCCTTTTTCTGTTCAGACATGATGGACTTTGATTTTTTATGGGCGTTAGCCAGTTCATGTTCTAAAAAAGACTCTTCAATATAAGCATCAGAGAGACCTTTGTCCTCTACAGCTCCGGCAATGCTGTTAAAAAATGCGATTTTCATATCAATGTAGTCGATCCATTGATCAGTGACACCAACATGGTCGTGATAGAATGCTTTAATGTTGTTAGCACCTTTACCTGAGAATTCGCTGTCGTCCAGTTCAGCGACGCTTTGTAAAGCTTTTCTCAAGTTGACCATTTGCGTCCTTAGTTCTTTATATTCTTTGGCGCGGTCTGTAGCTTCAGACATAAGTGTTTTAGCTTCAAAGACTTTCATAATCATACCCTCTCATTTAATCGTATAACAAAATATTACCATGGAAGAATGATGAAACTAACTGTTATGTGGATCAAATGGTGGAAATGAATCATTCGATCTGTGTCTTTTGATCTAGTTTTTGGGGTTTGACCAGCTTTTGTGAAATGCTTTTCATGGCTAAAATAAGAAAAAGCCGTTATTAAAACGGCTAAAGGGAATTACAACTAATGTTGTTTATCGAATCAAACAAGGAATTCATGAGTAGGAGCGGGAGTTACATTCCGGGATGCTTCCTCCATTTCGCCTTAGACATAGATCCGAAAAAGGCAAGTCCGATTAAAACGGCGGATAAATGATAAACAATTTAGATATTTGCTTTTTAGTATATACACTATCTTTTTGGAAGGATAGTCCTACTGCTGTTCGGTCTGCGCATATCATGTTGCATCTTTTATGATGAAAACATTTTCAGAATGTTTGTGAATAGTATTATACTATAAGTAATTCTTTAATGAGGATTATCACAGTAAGGTGCAACAGATAAAATGCGTGAATAGCCAATTTTATAAAAGTACTTGAATAACCTTCTTTACCGTTATAAAGAACGGGAAAACGAAAAATTGATAGTCATATAGAAACAACCTGGTAAAACAAGTCCGGTGCACCTAAATTGGTCAGTTAGAGGAACAAGCTGAACAAGATATAAGTGATAATTTTTTGGCCTTTGATTTATCTTAGAAGTAGAATTCATTATATCGGTGATTAAAAAGGTAAAGGAGATGTTCTAACATGAATAGTATGAAGTACATATTGTTTTTCCTGGTCTCTTTAATTTTACAAGCTATTTTGTTTTTTGGAATAAAAAGAGATTCTGGGATTACTATACTCGACATGTTAGTTATGTCCTTGTTATTCAGTTTATTTATGTTTTTAATTGATAGAGTCCTTACAAAAAAGCAGGCATAATGCCTGCTTTTTTATTATGAACGAACCGAATAAAAAGTTTGCGGTTTTTTTGCGGTTCAAACACTTTTTGGAAATGTTAGAATATTACATAAAAAGACATAAAAGGAGGGGTCCTGTGAATCCGGTTTTATCATCGTCAGAAGTTGGCGTAAAGATCAATGAATGGTATAAAATGATACGTCAATTTAGTGTCCCGGATGCAGAGATTTTAAAGGCAGAGGTGGAGCAAGAAATCCAACGGATGGAGGAAGATGAGTATTTACTCATTTACTTCTCCCTAATGAAATTCCGTCATCAACTCATGTTAGATTATTTGGAACCCGTAACAACACGCATAAGACCAACTATTGACGAACTTCTTGAAAAAATTGAGACTTCAAATAAAGGCATATCTGGTCTTTTGTCGTATTATTCTCTGTTTTTCAGAGGGATGTACGAGTTTGATAAGAAGCAATACATGAAAGCTATCTACTATTATAGAGAAGCCGAAAAGCAGCTTATACATGTCCCTGATGAGATCGAAAGGGCAGAGTTTCATTTTAAGTTAGCTGAAGCATATTATGGTATGAAGCAAAGTCATGTGTCTATGCATCACGTTAAACAAGCATTGGATATTTATAATCAATATGAACTTTATAAGGTGCGGAAAGTTCAATGTATGTTTGTTATTTCAGGGAATTATATAGATTTTAAACGTTATGAAAAAAGTCAGCCGCATCTTGAAAAAGCATTAGAGTTATCTAGGGAATTGAATAACAAGAGGTTGATTAGTTCTGCGTTATATAATTTAGGCACAAATTTTGCTGACAGTGGCGATTACGAGCAAGCGGAAGTATTCATGAAGCAAGCTGTGGAGATAACAGAAAAAGAAAAGCTCACAAACTTGCCACATTCTTTATTTTCTTATGCAAAAATCCTTTTTAAACAAGGAAAAATGAATGAAGCTATCCAAGTAAGTAAGAAAGGTTTGTCAGCAGCTCTTTATCAAGGTGATGAGCTTTTTGCAAAATTACAGGGTTATTTAAAAGCTCTTTACGTCGATGCGGTGGATCAACATGGAGTTAATCAAACCATAGAATACTTAGAGAAGAATAAGAACTATTCTTATGTTGAAGACATTGCCTGTGAGACCGCAGCTGCTTATGCAAACTCAAAAGAATTTGAAACATCTTATGTTTATCATCAGAAAATGGTTGAAACTCAAACACAAATTCAAAGGGGAGAATGCCTGTATGACTTTTAAAAAGAGGTTAAGCATTATCCTGGGTTTGTCATTTGTTTTAGTATGTGGTTTCGGTACCGACTTTACAGAGAACCAAACTCAAAACACATTTCATATTGCTTCAGATCGTCTTCAAACTTGATAATACTACCCTAAACCTCCTTCATAAATGGAGGTTTTTTTATTTGATATCAACAGAAACAATTGAATCAAATGCGATATAATTAGTATCCCCTTTTAAATACTTGAGGCATAACCTTATTTTTTTGGGAGAGGAAAAGGCAATAGGGCGGCACCGTAATTTAAATTTTCGGTGAGACCGCAATAACTTTTTGTTTCTCAGGGAAAATCTCTCGATGGAGGATTAAGTGCTTTTGGGGATTAGCTCATTATAGTAGATGAAGATAGTGCTTCAAATGGTGGTTTCAAAATTGCTGAAGATCGAGTTGGTGCATAAAAAGGAAGGGGATTAGGCCCTTCCTTTTTACGTTTAATATATTTACTTTATAATAGACAAAGTGTTTGTTTGAACACTAAAGCACTCTTTAGTTGAAGAAGAATTTTCTTTTTAAAAATAGGATGATTATTTATTTCTAAGCAGTTAAAGCATTGCGTTACTGTTCTCTTTGGTCATCATTTATTTATATTTCTAAATCTAACTAAACTCCAAATTGTTTCAAATGATGATCAAGGTGCTTGTATATCCCTTTTCCCCATTGCTCAGAAGTCAGTTTACCGAAAAAAGGATGTGGATGAGTCGTACACTTCTCTGGACCATTATTTTGGAAAGTTATAATTTTTTGTTTCAGTATTTCCTTCTCTGTTTCAAATTCTTTTTCATCTACAATCAAAATGTCAGGAATCGTGGACATATTTTGGGCTAATGGCTTGTCATTATAAAAAATTGGTTTCACAAAGTTTCCTATTAATATTCCTAACCAACCTCTCGCTGGAAAAGAAAGTCCCATTGCAATGTCTTGAAAGGATGAGCAATGTGCTAACATTTGGGAAACATCCATTTTACCCCATTGGGGCTTGGAAATTGGGCTTAATTTGTCAATACGATTTAAAATTTCCTCTAAATGCAATTGATTAAAAATATTTTTCATTTATGCATCTCCCCCTATTCTACACCTGCTAATAAAATGATACCTAGTGTACCCAGCAAGCCCAAAATGAAATTTCGTACTGGAAAACCTTTTCCTCTTACTCATATGTATAATATATCCTAAAATTTCTGCCGATGTAATCACCTTGTTAAGTTAAACTTTTGAACCTTTTATCTGTCTGTGAAAATTTAAGAGACATAAGAGAGGGAAATGGAAATTCTGCGAGGATTTACCATGTGAGGACCTAATGAGTGTAGTGAAAAACCGTTAGCTTTTTTACTGCTTTTTTATACTCATTGAAAATCACTTTATTAGGACAAACAGTTATTACATAGCATTACCCAAGGGGTGATGCATTTTATGAAGGTGATAATCATCGAGGGACCGCAAGCTGACAAATGCATTAACGATTGCTATCATTATTTAATAAAACTTTATAGGAAGGAGATCCAGGGTGATAGCAATATATGTAAGGGTATCGACAGAGGAACAAGCGATCAAGGGATCGAGCATCGACAGCCAGCTCGAGGCCTCTAAGGATGTGCTGAAGTATGCCGATGAAGGATTTTCTGGAGAGCTTTTGGAACGTCCGGCTTTGAATCGCTTAAGGAAGGATTCAAAATTGCCGCAGTTCGAGTTGGTGCATAAAGAGGAAGAGTGTCAAAACTCTTCCTCTTTTATTTGGATTGCAAAAATATCTAATTTATTTTTTAGCAAATCCCTGTTTATTTAAATACTCAAGCATGAAGGGGAGTTTGCTTCTTTCGAGATGGTCCTCAATATGATCTTTCCATCCCTTTACTTTTTTCACTGTGAAAGGCGCTTTAACAGGACGATCTCGGTAGTACTCACGCATCCGTTGATCATAGGTTGCTAATTTTTCATTATCTAGTGGTTGATACTGATTATCAAACATGACCATTGATTGAGGCAAACGTGGTTTTAGTCCAGGTTTCTCTTCAGCAGGATGACCTATGCATAGCCCCACTAAAGGAACCACATGTTTTGGTAAATGTAATACCTTAGTTAATTCTGTAATATGAAGTCTTATTCCACCGATATATACACCACCGAGTCCCATTGATTCGGCTGCAGTCAAAGCGTTTTGAGCCATTAGCCCAGCATCAAATGTACCTATTAAAAGGTATTCAATATACTCAAGATCTACATCGGGAGCAATTTGATGATTTCGGTTAAAATCCGCACAAAAAATCCAAAACTCTGCTGCCTCTTCAATATAAGGCTGATTCGCAGAAAGCTCCATCACTTTTTTTCGAAGATCTGGATCTGTAATTCTAATGATTGAAACGGCCTGGAGAAGGCTGAAAGATGAAGTTTGATTAGCTGCCTTAAAAATTGCTTCTCGTTGCTCCTCTGTCAGTGGTTGATTTGTAAAAGAACGTATGGATGCATGATTACTAAGTAATTCAATTGTAGTATTCATATATTGATATTCTTCCTTTCTTTCTTAAAAATTAGATTCAAGGCTAATTTGTCATACTTATTTGAAAACTAAGTATGGCTTGCATAGATTATAATAAAATCATTACTCATAATTTATGAAGAGGGCAATTTAAATGTCCGTAGTACATTTTTTTGTACTTAATAGCAAAAAACAGGTAAAAAGATGGCTAGATTTTATTAAGACGGATTTGAAAAAGAATGTAAATGGAACAAACAAAAGAGTATTAAGCTGGCTAATGTCCTAAAAAAAGGAAGCTATTGTTGTGTTATCCTGCTTAGTTAGTAAAAAAAAGCTGCCACATTAGACAGCTTCTGATCTGTTAACTCTTGCTCCTGTTACTTTAATACATTTCTTCACAAACTCTTATTGTAAAATTAGTCTACCTGCTCCCCAAACTTCTTCCCGAACTCTTCCATCAAATCAATTATAGGAATGAATTCTTTCCCTTTTGCGGTTAGTGAATACTCTACACGTGGAGGTACCTCAGGAAAAACCTCTCGCTTAATTAATCCATCTGTTTCTAGTTCTCTTAACTGTTTTGTTAGAGAACCTTGTGAAATGTCCCATAAAAAAGCTTTAATTTCGCTATAACGACGTTCTTTTGTTTTTAAAAACCAAAGAATAATATACTTCCAGCGTCCTGAAAGCATATTTTGGGCATAGGCAATTCCATATACTTCTCTATGTTCCTTTATGCACTCTTTGTCAAATCCATCCTTACATATTCTAGACACCTTTTCACCTGCTTTCTACTGTTAAGTACAAAAAAATGTACTACGGCAATTATAATTGCCCGCTTTAAAAAGATGAGAAATGGTTTTATTCTAGTATATGTAAAAGAAATATTCAATACTCAATTCGTTTTTCATATCTAATGATTATAGGGTTACGATTTGGTAAACACATAATTGTGTAACTTTATGCAGAATTATTCTTATGTACAAATTCTTTAGGAGGAAAAATAGTGAAATTCGGAATTATAGGTGCAGGAACAATTGGGTCAATTATTTCTAAAAAATTAGTTGAGAATGGGCATGATGTCAAAATTGCAGATGCAAGGGGAATTGAATATGTAGAAGGAAAAGAGCTTGCTGGAACACCTGTGCGCGTAGAGGATGCAATTAAAAATATTGATGTTCTTATAATATCTCTTCCTACAAAAGCAATGCCAAGCATTCGGAACATCATCGATCAAGTCGGAGAGGAAGTAATCATTGTAGATACTTCAAATTATTATCCTTTTAGAGACGACAAAATTGAAGAAATCGAGAACGGGATGGTTGAAAGTGTTTGGGTTTCAAATCAATTAGGCAGACCTGTCATTAAAGCGTTCAACAACTTATTAGCCTATACTTTAGAAAATGAAGGAACATCCGCAGATTCTAGTGAACGAATCACGATGGCAGTTTCCGGTAATGACGCATCGCAAAAACAAGTAGTTATGAACGTAGTATCCGAGTTAGGCTTCGATGCAGTAGACAGTGGTTCTTTAAGTGACTCTTGGAGACAGCAGCCAGGAACTCCTGCTTATTGCACAGAGCTAACAAAAGATGAACTCACGAAAGCGTTGAAAAAGGCGAATAAAGAAAAAGCACCATTACTACGCGACAAAGTGATGGAAATATTTGCAGAGAAAAAGGATGTTGAATTTTTACACGAGGATGTTGTGAATCTAAACAGAGAAATATACAATTCATAAAAACAAGCTATCAAAGGAAGAAATTAAAAATTAATCATATAAAAGATGAAAGGTTAGACGTTTATTGTTTTGGCTCAACATTTTTTACCATAATTGATATAAACGTATAGAATTGATGACAAATGAGTAAAAAGAGTAAAAAGAGTGTAATGAAAACAAGCTTTCATAACCAGTGATAAGGATTTACTATGTTGAGGGACTCGGTTTAGATGAAGATACCAAATCATATTGGTATCTTTTTTGTTTTTGCTTCAGAGATTATTAAATCTTCTTTGATTATTTTAAAGTTTTGCCTTAAGACTTAAAATACATAACATATGAATAAGTTCTAAATTCTTTACCGATCGTTCTCAAATTTGATATACTTGAGACAGGTTAGATCTAACTGTTTTGCTACTCAAATGAGAATGATCATTCTTTAATGATTTAAGAATGAGGGAGGGATGAATGCATCAATGATTCTCAGTCCTTTCTCAGTATAAAGAGGTAATACGTTCTAAGGTGGGATTACATGGCTAGAAATAAAGAATTTGATGAAAAAAAAGCATTAAGAAAAGCAATGGAGCTTTTCTGGGAACAGGGTTATGAAAAAACATCCATGCAAGACTTGGTGGACCGTATGGGCGTTCACCGCAGAAGTATCTATGATACATTTGGCGACAAACATACTTTATTTATGCGAGCCTTATGTCACTATGTAGAAATAATGGAAGTAAGAATGAAGAATGAAGTGAAAACAGAATTAACGGTTAAGCAGGCTATACGAAAATTATTTGAAATGGTTATTTACCCAAAAGAAAATCATCCAAAAGGATGTTTAGCTGTTAATGCAGCTGTTGAATTATCCCTAATAGATGAAGAAGTAGCTAAGAAAATTACAGAGATTTTTATAAATGCGGAAGCATTATTATTTGATCTGCTAAAACATGGTCAAGAACAAGGAGAAATTCCTAAACACTATGACATCAAAGGGCTTTCTCAATTTATTCATAATTCACTCGTAGGGATACGAGTATTAGCAAAAACGACAAATGATAAGGGAAAATTAGAAAACATTATTGATTTGACTTTGTCGACACTAGACTGAATCTATTTTGTTATACGGGTTAACTAATTAAAAAAATTTGTTTTCGAGGAGAGAATAATATGAAGTACACAGTTATTACAGGAGCAAGCTCAGGTATAGGATATGAGGCAGCATTAGCGTTTGCTGCTCGCGGCAAAAACTTAATTATTGTAGCTAGAAGATTAGATAAATTAGAAGAGCTTAAATCAACAATTCAGAATATTCATCCTGATTTGGATGTTATTATTCGTACAAGTGACTTATCTATCACAGCTCAGGCATATACACTGTATGACAATTTAAAGGAATATCAAATTGAGACTTGGATTAATAATGCCGGGCTTGGTGAATCTTCTTCTGTCACGGATCAGAATTTAGATAAAGTGGAAACCATGTTACGTGTCAACGTAGAATCCTTAACGATTCTTTCTACACTATTTGTACGTGATTATTCGGATGTAGAGGGAACTCAGTTAATTAACGTATCATCAGCACTCGGATATGCAATTGCTGTTGGCAGTATTACTTATTCTGCATCTAAATACTTTGTTAGTGCATTTACAGAAGGGCTTGCAAAAGAACTGGAACGCAAAGGTGCGAAAATGAAGGTGAAAGTTTTAGGACCAGCAATCACGGAAACAGAATTCATGAAAAATGCATCTGATACGAAAGAATTTGATTACAAAGCAAATATCCCGATGTACCACACAGTTGAGCAAGTGGCGAGTTTTATGATGAAGCTTTATGATAGTAATCAAGTAGTAGGAATTGTAGACGAAAACTATGAATTTCAATTAAGAGATCAAATCTATCCGATTCTAGAGATGTAATATTTCAAGTTATTAAACCTATATAACGATGCTCTATATCACTAACACTAGGAAGATGAAAAACATTTATTTACAGTATCGGTTCTAAAAAATTTAATCATTTGAGAATGATCGTTCTAAAAATCACTAATGTTTAGGTGGCCGGTTAATCATAAAATAGGAAGTCAGACTTCGCTTAAAGTAAGATTCCCCTCCACCTAAACGATTATATAAAAAGGTAAAAACCTAATAAATGTAATATGATAGAGGATGCTGATAAAAAAATGAAAACACTCATGAAAGCAGCTCAGATCACCAAGTACTCTAAAGATCTCTATGCCCAAATCAATGACATTCCAATTCCTGAAATCGATGACAACGAAGTCTTGGTAAAGGTCAAAGCTGCGGCGGTCAATCCACTCGAAATGTTAATTATTGCAGGCAGCGTCAAACTGATTCAAGATTATGAATTCCCATTAACGCTTGGTAATGAATTGACAGGTGTTATCGAAAAAGTCGGAAAAAATGTGACAGAATTTCACGTAGGAGATGCCATCTATACACGTCTCCCTCTAGAAAATATTGGTGCTTTTGCGAAATATGCCGCAATTGACGCTGCCGCAGTTGCACCCATGCCAAAAAATTTGTCCTACGTGGAAGCCGCTGCTGCACCACTGGCTGGACTCACAGCGTATCAAGGTCTGCATGAAGAACTTGAGGCACAGTCAGGTAAATCTGTTTTCATTCCAGGTGGATCAGGCAGTTTTGGTCAAATGGCTGTACCAATCGCAAAGGCAATGGACCTAAATGTCATTGTTAGCGGTAGCTCAGAAGCGCGCGAACGCATTTTGGAAATGGGTGCAGATCAATATTTGGATTATTCAACAGAAAACTATGTTGACTTGTTGTTGAATGTGGATTACGTGATTGATACACTGGGACCTAAAGAATTTGACAGTGAATTGAGTATTATCAAACCGGGGGGAAGATTGCTCTCTCTCCGTACAGGACCAAATAAACGTTTTGGAAAAGACCGAAATTTTCCATTGTGGAAACAAATGCTATTTTCCCTTGCTGGCGCAAAGTATGACCGCAAAGCCAAGAAACAAAACGTGGAATACCATTTTATCTTCGTTCGTTCTGACGGCGCACAACTTAAAGAAATTACAAAAATCATTGAAGAAAACAACATTGTTCCAGCAATTCATCCAACACTATTTACCATAGACAACGTAAATGAAGCGCTAAAACTAGTCGCAAATGGACGATCAAAAGGGAAAGTGATTATTAAATTTTAAGGGGAATATGAAGAAAGCAGTCAAAAAGTTGAGATCATTTATGTAAAGGATTTTGAAAGGCAATAATAAAGTTACAAACCGCGAGATCTGCTATTAAGAAATGGAAAAGATAAAGAGCTAGGTCAGATCATAGAAAAACTTCAGCAAGCCGGAGTCCTGTAGCAGTAATGATAAAACATGGAGAACTAGACATTTCAATTGTTTCTTATAGAAAATGTTGGAATGAAATTGAGACAGGTGCTTTCTCTAACAGACATGTCACTAGTGGCATGTTATTTACCTAGTTATAAAAGAAAACTCTTTATTGGGGACTTAGGCATTAGTAAATGTCAATAAAAACCGATGGTTTTAACTATCGGTTTTTTTTAGTGCATTTTTCACACTCATTGAAAATGATCTCATTAGGACAAACACTTATTACATAGCATTACCAAGGGGTGATGCATTTTATGAAGGTAATCATCATCGAGGGACCGCAAGCTGAAAAATGCATTAACGATTGCTATCATTATTTAATAAAACTTTATAGAAAGGAGATCCAGGGATCGAGCATCGACAGCCAGATCGAGGCCTGTATAAATAGGTGTGTTGAAGCATGCTATGAAGGGGTTTCTAGCGCGAGCTTTTATAACGTCCGGCTTTGGATTGCTTGAGAGAGGATGCAAGTAAGCAAGTAAAGGGCTTATAAGTAAAGTCATCTGCTTCTCGGAGAGCTTATCAGCGATGACAAAAAATGATTTTCATAACTCTTTCATATATTCTTTCTCTATTTTTTTAAAAAGAAACTTTAATGAAATAGAGAAAGCCGGAATGTTAGATCCGGCCTCTGCCTGAAATAGGTAAAGCTATTAGCCAAGTAACATTTTTGTTACTAAATTCAAGTAGTTCTAAATCTTCCTCCCATAAAAATGGGGGAACGAACATAACATGTTTCATATCGGTTTCTTCTTTATTTGAGTTACTTTTAGTCGAATTGGCATTAGCGAAATGTGAGTGTTTTTCAGTCTTTAGAGGTTAAAATTAATTAATAGCTCAAAGAAATTAGCTTTCACACTTGACTATATACCTATAGGGGTATATTATTACGTTATGAATAACAAGGGGTTAATAAGGTGGTGTGGTTAGTATCAATTATTTAGTTGTTGCATTTCTGCTTATTTTTGTTATTATTCATGCAACGTATAGACGTTATTATCCTATAACCGGAATCTCTTGTACCCATAAAGATAAATTAGAGACCATGGACATAACAATATTAGATATTCGCCATTATAACGATGTACCCAATTTTTCGGATGGTATTATTTTAAACATCCCATATGCGTATCTAAAACGTTTTTATTTAGAGATTCCACGTGATAAAATACACATAATAGCTCATGATAGGGTGGAATTAAATTTAGGAGTGCGTTTTCTGAAGAGCAAAGGTATCCATGTAAATAGTTATGAATTGGCAACATGTAAATGTAAAAATAAATTATAGAAAGGATTTCATCGATATATGGAGTATGATCAAAAGATTAAAAACCGCTTACGCCGAATAGAAGGACAAATTAAAGGTGTATTGACTATGATGGAACAAGGAAAAGATTGTAGAGAGGTTGTGACCCAACTAGCAGCTTCACGTAATGCTATCGATCGAGCAATGGGTTTAATTGTGAGCACAAACCTTGAACATTGTGTTCGTGAAAGTTTAGAAAAGGGCGAAGACACACAAAACTTAGTAAAAGAAGCAGTCGACTTATTGGTAAAGAGTCGATAAAAAATTCATCAACCTATATTTAAGGTTGACGAATTTTTATATGTGTTATATTATACCCCTGCCGGTATTTAATGAGTTGAATAATAGCAGATCTTTCGAAAAAATTTTTTGATCTCGATATACCCCCATGGGTAATTGGTTAGGAGAATAAACATGACAGAACAAACAAAACGCACAACAATTGTTTTATTTAGCGGGGATTATGATAAAGCAATGGCAGCCTATATTATTGCAAATGGTGCTGCTGCCTACGATCATGAAGTGACGATTTTCCACACTTTTTGGGGATTAAACGCTTTGCGTAAAGAAGAACCTGTTCCAGTGAAAAAAGGGTTTCTTGAAAAAATGTTTGGTAAAATGATGCCTCGCGGTGCTGATAAGATGGGTTTATCTAAAATGAACTTTGCAGGTATGGGTCCTAAAATGATTAAAAATGTGATGAAAAAGCATAATTCACTGACATTGCCTCAGTTAATTGAGACGGCTCAAGAACAGGATGTAAAGCTTGTAGCTTGTACGATGACAATGGATCTTCTTGGTTTACAGGAAAAAGAACTATTAGATGATATCGACTATGCTGGAGTAGCAGCTTATTTGGCAGATGCTGAAGAAGGCAGTGTCAACTTATTTATCTAACGTTACCCATTGCAAATTCAATAAATGAAAGGGGGGGACACTATGGACAGTGGCGTACTTATCAATACCTTACTTATTTTATTTTTACTTTGGATTGTATTTCGACGTTTTTTACCAGTGCAAGGTGTTAAACAAATAACAACTGCTGATTTAAAGTCAGAGCTTAAAAATAAAGGCAAACAGTTTATCGATGTACGAACACCTCATGAATTTCGTACAAGACATATTCAAGGGTTTAAAAACATTCCCTTGTCAAATCTGCTTCGTCAAACCAATCAACTTTCGAAAGATAAAGAAGTTTTTATTATTTGTCAAAGTGGAATGGGAAGTCTAAAGGCGAGCAAGGTATTGAAAAAACAAGGATTTAAAAATATCACAAATATTAAAGGTGGTATGAATACATGGTCATAAAACCTTAGATAGTATTTTTTTTGTATATTTATATACCCCCACCCCTATTTAAAAAGGAGGAAAAAAATGGTGAAGGCAAATATTGTGTTAGACGCTAAAGGTTTGACGTGTCCAATGCCCATTGTAAAAACGAAGAAGAAAATTAAGGATTTAAAAGCTGGTGAGATACTAGAAATTGAAGCAACAGATAAAGGCTCTACGGCAGATTTGCAAGCATGGGCAAATAGCACAGGTCATGAATATCTAGGTACTGAAACAGAGGGAGAAATACTTCATCATTTTCTTCGTAAAGGAGGAGAACATTCATCAGAAAGCACACCTTCTATTCCTGAGGTTTCACTAGAAGCTTTCAAACAGAAAGTTGAAAGTGAGGAGTCTCTTAACATTTTAGATGTCCGGGAGTTAGATGAGTATGAAGAAGCTCATATCCCGGGAGTTGTGCATATCCCTCTTGGGGAAGTGGAAAAGCGCTCTAACGAGTTAAACAAAGATGATGAAATTTATATCATTTGCCATTCTGGAAGAAGAAGTGAAATGGCAGCCCAAACGATGAAAAAACAAGGTTTTAAAAAGGTTATTAATGTTGTCCCTGGTATGCGTGATTGGACAGGTAAAACAGAATAAATAAGAAAAGGGTGATAACAAATGAGTACAAGAGTAGCAATTATTGCGGCAAATGGTGGTCTATTTGATGCCTATAAAGTTTTTAATATTGCGACTGCCGCAGCAGCAAGTGATCAAGAAGTATCTATCTTCTTTACATTCGAGGGATTAAATCTGATTCATAAGCAAGCACATCAAGAATTAGAAATGCCGAAAGGAAAAGAACACTTTGCGGAAGGATTTAAGAAAGCAAGCGTGCCGTCTATTCCTGAACTGATTGAAATGGCACAAGAAATGGGAGTTACATTTATTGGTTGTCAAATGACGATGGACGTTATGGGTTTAACAAAAGATGATTTTGTAGAAGGAATTGAAGTAGGCGGGGCTGTTACCTTTTTAGATTTTGCTAAAGATGCTGATGTATCCTTAACATTTTAGTCCCGTTAAAAATAGATTCGATATAGGAGGTATTTAAACATGACCGTAAAGGCACTGACCCCAAAAGAAGTGACAAAAAAAATCTTTAACAAAGAACCTTTATTTATTTTGGATGTGCGTAATGAAAATGATTTTAGTGATTGGAAGATTGAAGGGCATGACTTTGACCATTTGAATGTTCCTTATTTCGATCTTTTAGATGGAGTAGAAGATATATTGGAGAAAATTCCTTCCGATAAAGAAGTGCTAGTCGTTTGCGCAAAAGAAGGTTCATCCGTAATGGTATCCGAGATGCTTTCAGAAGCAGGTCTTTCTGTATCCTATCTTAAAGGCGGAATGAAAGCATGGAGTGAACATTTAGAGCCGGTAAAAGTCGGAGATTTAAAAGATGGTGGTGAAATTTATCAGTTTGTTCGAATTGGGAAAGGTTGCCTATCATACATGATATTCTCCAATGGAGAAGCAGCCATAGTAGACGCTACGCGTATGGCAGAAGTGTTTATAGATTTTGCAAAGGAGAAAGGTGTAACGATTACTCACGTATTTGATACACATCTTCACGCAGACCATATTTCAGGTGGGAGAGTAATTGCCGAAAAAACAAAAGCAACCTACTGGTTACCGCCTAAAGATGCTGAAGAAGTGGTATTCGATTATCAGCCGTTGGAAGAAGGAAATGATATTATCATTGGAAATATAAAGATTAGAATTCAACCGATTTATTCTCCAGGGCATACCATTGGCTCCACTTCTTTCATTGTCGATGATCAGTATCTTCTTTCAGGTGATATCTTATTTATCGATTCAATCGGCAGACCGGATTTAGCCGGTATGGCAGGAGATTGGGTAGGAGATTTAAGAAAAACTCTTTATAGCCGTTACAACGCGTTATCAAAGGATTTAATTGTATTACCGGCACACTTTATGATCATTGATGAGCTAAATGATGATGGAAGTGTTGGTAAAAAACTAAGTACATTATTTGCCGAGAACCATGGTTTGAACATTGCTGATGAAGCAGAATTTAGGCACTTAGTGACAGGTAATTTACCTCCACAACCCAATGCATATCAAGAGATTCGCGAAACAAATATGGGGAAAATCAACCCAGATGAAGAAAAACAGCGTGAAATGGAGATTGGGCCAAATCGTTGTGCAATTCGATAAAAGATGATTATTACCAAACAGAGGAGAGATGAACATGAAATCAGATAAAGTATTAGATGCTAAAGGGCTGGCATGTCCAATGCCAATCGTCAAAACAAAGAAAGCTATGAATGAAATAGAATCAGGTCAAATATTAGAAGTGCATGCAACCGATAAAGGATTCAAAAGTGACCTAGCGGCTTGGTCTAAATCAGGTGGGCATGACATCTTAGAGCAAGCTCAAGAAGGAGATGTACTGAAATTCTGGATTGAAAAAGGCTAATGAATGTGAAAGGGTATCGAATAAAAAGATACCCTTTTCCTTTGAAAAGGAGGAAAACCAAATTGGATATTGCCTTTATCACAACTCTTTTCATTATAGGGTTTATTGGTGCCTTTCTTTCCGGATTGATTGGTATTGGCGGTTCAGTAATTAATTATCCAATGTTATTGTACATTCCTTCTTTAGTAGGGGTGATGTCATTAACTGCCCATGAAGTTTCAGGGATAGGGGCTATTCAAGTTTTCTTTGCGACACTTGGCGGTGTTTGGGCTTATCGTAAGAGTGGTCTTTTAAATAAAGCATTAATTATTTACATGGGAAGCAGCATCCTTTTAGGGAGTGTATTGGGGAGTTATTTTTCTCATCACTTATCTGAAAAAGGAATTAACTTTATATACGGAATTCTGGCTATTATAGCTGTTATTCTAATGTTTATACCTAAAAAAGGACAAGCACATAGAGACGGCAAAGAAGTGATATTTAATAAATGGTTGGCTTCGTCCCTAGCGTTTATCATTGGTGGCGTATCAGGTATTTTAGGAGCTGGCGGCGCCTTTATCCTAGTCCCCATTATGTTATCGATTTTAAATATTCCTGTTAGAATCACCGTCGCTTCATCTCTTGCGATTACACTTCTTTCATCTATTGGAGCAACAGTTGGAAAGGTGATTACAGGTCAGATACTTTTTTTACCTTCTTTGATTCTTATTATCTCAAGTTTAATCGCTTCGCCTCTAGGAGCAAAACTGGGACAAAAAGTAAATGAAAAAATCCTGCGGTGGATCTTAGCTTTACTGATTTTGGTGACGGCTGTTAAAATTTGGTTGGATATTCTGTAACAGATCACTTTCTTACGTATGATTAAAAGAAAGACCAACAGAGTGTTTCAAATGTTGGCCTTTCTTTTTTCTGTTAAGACATTTACATAATGTTCAATAAATGTTTGTACAGGATGAAATTCTTTTTGATAATGGATGACTCGTACCAATCTATATGATAGCCCATATAAAGTATTTGAATTAGTATTGTCTACTGTCGATTAGCATTTTTATACACGGATAGGGAAGAATTTGAGTATTTTAAAAGAAGGATAAAGCTACGAGGAATACGAACTCACATAACTCGACTTCTAAAGTTGCTCCATTCTTTATTCAAACAACTCATCCACAACATGTTTTAAAATCTCGTAAGACTGAATTTCCTTGCTCAATTCGTAAATATTAGATAATACAATTAATTCATCTACTTGATACATTTGTTGGAATTCAATTAGTTCGCGACGAATTGTTTCTGAATCACCCATGATTGTATACCCCAGTCGACTATGGAGAATTTCTAATTCAAACTGTGATAACGATTCTAGGAAGTTTTCAGTGGGTGGAATAAGCTTACTTAAATTATTTGTGTAAATATCAATATACACCTGCAAATGACTTGCAGAAATAAAAGATGCCTCTTCCATAGATTCTGCTGCAATCACATTAATACAAGCAATCACATAAGGCTCTTGTAAATAAGAAGACGGTTGGAAATTTTCTCGATAAATAGCGAGCGCTTCTTCCATCGCATGAGGTGAAAATTGAGCGCCAAATGCATAGGGTAAACCAAGCTTTGCAGCAATTTTCGCTGAATCCGTTGAGGATCCTAACACAAATACAGGCACATGCGTTCCAATACCTGGATAAGCGCGAACCTCTCTCTGCACACTCTTATCCCCAACAAAACGCAAAATATCATTTACTTCTCTTTCAAAGAAAAACACTCCATTATGGTTGGAACGACGAATCACATCGGCCGTTTTTTGATCCGTTCCCGGTGCGCGTCCTAATGCCAAATCTACACGATTTGGATATAATGTTTCAAGTGTTCCAAATTGCTCCGCTACGACTAATGGGGAATGATTTGGCAACATAATACCCCCTGAACCTACGCGAATGTCCTTTGTATTTGCTAATATATGTTGTACAATTGATACGGTTGCTGCACTTGCATAAGCGTCGTGATTATGATGCTCTGCAAACCAAATCCGTTTATAGCCCATATTATCTACAGCTTTAGCTAATGAAACTGCAGAATCAATCCCTTGTTTCATTGTTTCTCCTTGTCTTAATGGAGCAACTGATAAAACAGATATATCAAATTTTTTCATAATTTCACCTCTAAAAATAATGAACTTATACAAAATCAATGGAAAAACCATTTTAAATAAATGTCTCATATTAAATGGTGTACATTCCTCTTTTGTTTTGTATGCAAATAAATATATACTTTCTCAATCGATCAATACATAGGGAAAATAAAGTTATTTCACAATTTCACTTTATTTTTAAAGTTTTAAGCATACATAAAAAATTGCACAGCGAACAGACTATGTAAAATACTTCTTATTTTTTCAGAAAGGATACAAGAAAATGATTGATGAAATAGATAAAAAAATACTTGATGAGCTGTCTAAAAATAGTCGCCTTACAATGAAAAAATTAGGGGAAAAAGTACATCTCACTGCACCAGCAACCGCATCAAGAGTAGTAAAGTTATTAGACAATGGCATAATAAAAGGATGTAGTATTGAAGTGAATCAAGTGAAATTAGGCTTCTCTATACATGCTTTTCTTAATATTTATATCGAAAAAATCCATCATCAACCCTATTTAGCTTTTATAGAAACACAAGGTAACTATGTAATAAACAATTATAAAGTTAGTGGAGACGGTTGTTATTTGCTTGAATGTAAATTTCCTTCAAACGAGGTATTAGATCAATTTTTAAATGACTTAAACAAACATGCAAACTATAAAGTGTCGATTGTTATTGGTAAATAGTTAACTTTATAAAACGGAGATGTGTGGTCATATAACATGATATATATCTGCTCTAAAAAAGCCCTAGTTTGGATATGAAATTTACCAAGCTAGAGCTTTTTTTATACATGATTTAACACTTATACATTATGATAACAAGCACATTATTCATCAGACATTAATGACGTATTATAATGATTTTTTACTTCCTTAATAGACAAATAAAGCTGATAGTTTCCATATTTCAATAAATCATTCAAAAGGTGATTTAAAACTTCTTGTGAATGAACCTTTACCTTCAGAAGATAACATGCGTCTCCTGAAATACGATGTGCTTCGCTAATTTCATTACGAGCAGCAATAAATTTCAATAAATCATTATGCTTATATGCATTCATGAAAAAGATGACAAAGGCTGTAAAAGAAAGCCCCACCCTCAATTCATCAATCACAATCGAATATGCCTTAATGATACCGTTATCCTCCATTTTTTTGATGCGATTGCCTACCGCTTGTCCTGTCATATGAATTTTTTCACCGATTTCTTTCCATTGTATCCGAGCATTTTTATTTAATAATTGGAGAATTTGAAAATCAATTGAATCAATTTGCATAGTAACTACTTTCACAGTGAAAAAGTTTTACATAATAGTATTTCATGAGACCATCGAAAATTCAATGGAAATTATATATCCTTATACAGTATAAAAATTTTAAGAGGTGAAAAAAATGACAACAGCTTTATTAGTGATTGATATTCAAAATGATTACTTTCCAAATGGGAAGATGGCTTTAACAAACCCTGAGAAAGCAGCACAAAATGCGGCTAAACTACTTTCACACTTCAGAAACACAGGCGCACCAGTCTTTCATGTACAGCATATCACAGAAGGTAACATTGCTCATTTTTTCCATCCAAATACAGAAGGTGTCGAAATTTATGAGTCAGTACGTCCATTAGAGAAAGAGACAGTTATTGTAAAATATATGCCGAATAGCTTTTTCAATACAGATTTACATGAAAAGCTACAAGAACAAGGGGTTAAAGAATTAGTTGTTTGCGGTATGATGTCCCATATGTGTATTGATGCAACAGTTCGTTCTGCAGTTGAACATGGTTATGTATGCCAAGTGGTAGAAGATGCTTGCGCAACAACAACATTGCAAATTGAAGATAAAATCGTTCCTGCTGAACATGTCCATTACGCATTTATGGCCGCATTAAATGGTGTCTATGCAACAGTGAAAACCACAGAGGCATTTTTAAAATAAAAGAATTTCCTTTGCGAACATAACGTCTTTCTTTTCACAAGAAAGATGATTCAACAACTTAAAAAAGGATGTTCAGAAAAATAACTTCTGGACATCCTTTATTCATTATCTTTATTTTGTTTTTCGGTATCATTATTCCCATCTGATAAAAGATCAAGATGTCCTGTTTTTGATCCATAGTAAGACCATGTACAGGAATTGTTTTTGCCATATAGATATTGATGAAGGTTTACATAAAGCACCTAATTGCTTGATTTACTTTAATGTTAGATCCCTCAATAACTCCATTCTCTTCTAATTTCTCTACTCTAGCTGTAGCTGCTGGCCATGTTAAATGTACTCTCTCCCAGATCTTTCATTGTAATTCGGCTATTATACATAATTTCTCTATAATTTTTTATCTGTTTGATCTATTTGAACGTTAATTCCTTTCGAAAATAAAGTCAAAGAGTTAAAACACTTTTTTTTATCTATGTATTTGAACACTGCTGATATTATACACTTAACTCTGTCGAACTAAGACAAATAAAAAAAGAAAGTGAGTTGTAAATATGAATATTACACAAATTCGAAATGCAACAATTGTTGTAAAATACGCAAATAAAAAATTTTTAATAGATCCTATGTTAGCAGAGAAAGGTACGTACGCTACTTTCCCTGAAACGATCAGACAAGATCTATTTAATCCTTTGGTGAGTTTGCCAACGTCAATTGATAACATTCTGGATGGCGTAGATGCAGTCATTGTTACTCATCTACACCTAGATCACTTTGATGATGTGGCAAGAAACGTATTGCCGAAAAATATCAAAATGTTTGTTCAAAATGAAGCAGATGCAAAAGAAGTAAAATCAAGTGGTTTCAAAAATGTAGAAGTACTACAACAAGACACAGTTTTTGAAGGGATCCAATTAGTAAAAACAAAAGGTGAACATGGTAGAGGAGAAGAGTTATTAAACTTAATGGGTGAAGTTTGTGGATTAGTATTCAAGCACCCAAGTGAAAAAGTTTTATATGTAGCTGGTGATACAGTTTGGTATGATGCTATCGAAGACGAGATTCATACACATCAACCAGAAATCATTGTTGTTAATGGTGGAGACAATCAAAGATTAGAATTAGGTTCACTCATCATGGGAAAAGAAGACATCTATGAAGTTCACAAGGCTGCTCCTAATGCTAAGATTATATCTGTTCATATGGAAGCTGTTAACCATTGGACACTATCTAGAGAAGAATTAAAAAACTTTAGTAAGGAAAAAGGATTCTCAAGTAATATTTTAGTACCAGAAGATGGCGAGTCTTACACATTTTAATATGAACACCGACAAACAATATTGTCTTGTTCATATTAAAAAATAAGAAATAGAAGAAGCTCATAATATAAAAACTAATCATGAGCTTCTTCTAATGATGAATATAAAGAAATTTTAAATATATCGAAAATCCTAAATATATGGAATAACAAAAATGGAATTTCCAATGATGACAAAAAAACTTGAACAGCAACAGAGATATGTCGTTAGGAGGTAGAGATAATGACAAAAAAAGATACAAATATATCAACACAGCAGCCTGTTTGGTTACAAGGTTATATTGATTCACCAGAAAAACAAAACCAACTTTATAAAAAAACATTAAAAATCTTGATGGTTTCACAAATTTTTGGGGGAGCAGGACTTGGTGCTGGGATAACAGTTGGGGCGCTTCTTGCACAAGATATGATAGGATCGGAAAATGTAGCAGGAATTCCAACTGCCCTCTTTACTTTTGGATCTGCCGTAGCTGCCCTACTTATAGGAGCATCCTCACAACGTTTTGGTCGTAGAGCCGGACTTGCAGGTGGTTTCCTTATAGGTGGATTAGGTGCTATAGGTGTTATAATTGCGGCTTTAATCAACAGCGTTGCCCTATTATTTGTTTCCCTTCTTATTTATGGAGCAGGTATGGCTTCTAATCTTCAAGTTCGGTATGCTGGGACAGACCTTGCAAATGAGAAACAACGGGCAACTGCTGCAAGTATGGCCTTAGTTTCTACTACTTTAGGAGCTGTAGTGGGTCCTAACTTAGTTAATACGATGGGGGAATTTGCAGATTCAATTGGTGTTCCCAATTTAGCTGGTCCGTTTATCATGTCAGGAGCAGCTTTTATAATTGCTGGATTTATTCTCTTAATTTTTCTTCGTCCAGATCCGCTGTTTGTATCAACAGCTATTGCGAATGCTGAGAAAAAAGACGATAAAGTACAGATAGGAGGATGTCTAAAAAATCCTGCTATAAACAAAAAAGGAATAATGGTAGGAGCTGTAATTATGATTTTAGCTCAACTAATCATGACAGCTATTATGACAATGACACCAGTTCACATGGGTCATCACGGTCATGGTTTAAGCGAAGTGGGATTAGTTATAGGGCTCCATATTGCAGCGATGTATCTTCCTTCACCATTGACTGGTTTATTAGTAGATAAGTTTGGTCGCACTACTATGGCTATTGCTTCAGGTGCTACACTTCTTGCCGCTGGATTGGTGGCAGCTATTGCACCGGCAGACTCATTATCATTACTAATCCTAGCACTAGTATTACTAGGGGTAGGTTGGAACTTTGGTTTACTAACGGGAACTGCCCTCATTATAGATTCAACACATCCATCTCTACGTGCAAAAACACAAGGAACATTCGATGTCTTAGTAGCACTATCAGGAGCAGCGGGTGGAGCCTTGTCAGGAATGGTTGTTGCACATTCTAGTTATACAATACTATCAATTTCTGGAGCCGTTTTATCATTGTTACTCATTCCAGTAGTTATTTGGTATTTTAAAGGGATTCAGGAAAAAGCATAAGCTTATATAACTTTCCTATACATTTGAAGAACCTAAGTAGACATTACTCTAAGGTGTCTTGGGTGTTATGTAACTTCAAGGTATAAGCGGAGATGTAACAAAACTTCGACTTAGGTGTAGTCGATTCCATTGTTGTGCTGGATACGGTAATGATGAAAAACGCCTGAGTGATAAATTAGAAGTCTCTTGGACATTATTTTGGAGAGGCACTGTAGATCAATGATTATATAGAAAGGGGTGTTTATATATGAAGAAAACAATTAAAGAACAAAAGTTGGTATTAATTATACTTCTTAGCAATATATTCATTGTATTTCTAGGTATAGGTCTCATCGTCCCCGTTATGCCGTCTTTTATGAATATCATGCATTTATCGGGAAAAACGATGGGCTATCTTGTCGCCGTACTTGCGGTAGCACAACTGCTTATATCACCGCTCGCAGGACGATGGGTTGACCATTATGGCAGAAAGAAAATCATCATAAGCGGTTTGTTTCTTTTTGGTGTTTCAGAACTTATCTTTAGTTTAGGCACGACTGTATCAGTGCTTTATATATCAAGGATTCTAGGGGGGATTAGTGCTGCCTTTATTATGACAGGCGTTACTGCATTTGTTGCAGATATTACATCCGTTCAGGAACGTCCAAAAGCGATAGGCTATATTTCTGCCGCCATTAGTACTGGCTTTATTATCGGACCTGGCATCGGTGGCTTTATTGCAGAATACGGTATACGTATGCCCTTCTTCTTTGCGGCAGGCATTGCCTTTTTAGCATGCATTTCATCCATATTTATTTTAAAAGAGCCGCTAACAAAGGAGCAGATTGCAGAAATTTCTGCAAATACAAAGCAAACAAACTTAATAGGCGATTTCAAAAGATCACTTAATCCACGTTACTTTACTGCCTTTATCATTGTGTTTGTACTTGCTTTCGGATTATCAGCATATGAAACAGTTTTCAGCCTATTTTCTGATCATAAATTTGGCTTCACGCCGAAGGAAATTGCAACTATTATTACAATCAGCTCAATCTTCGGAGTTGTTATTCAATTATTTATGTTTGGAAAAATGGTAGATATACTTGGTGAAAAGAAACTAATTCAATTATTGTTAATTATAGGTGCAATATTGGCAGTGGCATCTACTGTAATCTCTAGCTTTTTAGCAGTGCTAGCGGTAACTTGCTTCATCTTCCTCGCATTTGACTTGCTTCGCCCGGCATTGACGACTTTTTTATCAAAAGCTGCCGAGAAAGAGCAAGGATTTGTTGCTGGAATGAACTCAACCTATACGAGCTTAGGTAATATCGGAGGGCCAGCCATGGGTGGAATATTATTTGACGTAAACATCCACTATCCTTATCTTTTCGCTGCTGTCATTATGGTCATTGGCTTCGGTATTACAATTATGTGGAAAGAAAACCGGTTGGGAGAAAGCTTAGCGAAAAACTTGAGATCCTAGTGGGGATAGTAAAAAAAACCGATGATTTAAGGGACTGACCCCATAAGATGAGACAAATAAAAAACACCTTCAGGTTTGAAAATGGATAGTTGTTATCCGAAATAAGACTTGGAGGTGTTTTTTGTATGGGAACAAGAGTGAGTTATCCGATTGAAGTCAAACAGAAGGCTGTAGAAATGAGATTGGCAGGCGTGCCTATGAAAGAGATCATGCAGGAATTGAATATCAAGAATAAGACGCAGGTTCAGACATGGGTTAGGTGGCATAAGGCTGGGGATACACATCGATTCGAACAACCTGTTGGTAAGCAATACACTTACGGAAAAGGTCCGGAGTATGCTTCCGAATTAGAGAAACTGCAGGCAGAGAACCGTTATCTGAGACAACAGAATGAAGTTTTAAAAAAGTACAACGAATTGGAAAGGAAGTTGATAGCCAAACGTCAGTCGAACTTGTAGAAGTATTGCACAGCACAATGACCGTACAGGATATCTGTGTTCATTTAGGTATCTCACGAGCGTCTTATTATCGTTGGAAGAAGAACCTGACGAAAGATCATCCCAAGTGCCATTTGAAAAAACAAATCGGCACGTTGTGCCGAGAGCACAAGTATCGATATGGATATCGAAAAATTACAGCTATATTAAAAAAGGGAATGCGTATTAACCATAAAACGGTTCAGCGTATCATGCAGAAAAATCAGTGGCAGTGCCGGGTTAAGGTGAAAAGGCGCAAGAAGAATGGGCAGCCATATGCCGTGGTCGATAATATATTAGATCGGAACTTTCAGTCTGATCATCCTCTTGAAAAACTAGTAACGGATATCACGTATTTGCCTTATGGACAGAAACAATTGTACCTTTCCAGTATATTGGATGTATACAATGGAGAAGTGATTGCTTTCACGATTGGAGATAAGCAGGACACAGACTTTGTCTTAAACACACTTGATCAGCTGCCAACACTGCCTCAGAACTGCGTGTTACATAGTGACCAAGGATCTGTGTATACATCTTATGAGTATCAGAAAGCTGTTAAAACAAAAGGCATTACCATGAGCATGTCCCGCAAAGGGACGCCCGCTGATAATGCCTCCATCGAATCGTTTCATTCCTCACTAAAGTCTGAAACGTTCTATCTTAACAGCATTGATCGAACCACGACCGCCATCGTAGAACGCACTGTCAAAGAATACATTTATTATTATAACAACATTCGTATTCAAACGAAACTAAACAGCCAATCACCGATAAGCTATCGGCAATTGGCTGTTTAAAAGGTGTTTTGATCCCTGTCTCAAAAACGGGGGTCAGTCCCTTAAACCTCGGTTTTTTTATTTGTTTTCATATTCTTTGAAAATGACCTTATTTGGACAAACAGCTGTTACATAGCATTACCCAAGGGGTGATGCATTATGAAGGTAATCATCATCGAGGGACCGCAAGCTGAAAAATGCATTAACGATTGCTATCATTATTTAATAAAACTTTATAGGAAGGAGATACAGGGTGATCGCAATATATGTAAGGGTATCAACCGAGGAACAAGCGATCAAGGGATCGAGCATCGACAGCCAGATCGAGGCCTGTATAAATAGGTGTGTTGAAGCATGCTATGAAGGGGTTTCTAGCGCGAGCTTTTATAACGTCCGGCTTTGGATTGCTTGAGAGAGGATGCAAGTAAGCAAGTAAAGGGCTTTTAAGTAAAGTCATCTGTTTCTCGGAGAGCTTATCAGCGATGACAAAAAATGATTTTCATAACTCTTTCATATATTCTTTCTCTATTTTTTTAAAAAGAAACTTTAATGAAATAGAGAAAGCCGGAATATTAGATCCGGCCTTTCTAAATCATTTCCCCTTTGCTTTCTTTCGCTTTTCCTTCTCCGCCCGATAAAACTCATGAAACATCTTCATCAGCGCCCGTTTTTCAATCCGTGATACATAGCTGCGCGAGATACCGAGTTCTTTGGCAATCTCACGCTGCGTTTTTTCCTTCTTCAAATCAAGCCCAAACCGCCCAACAATCACTTCCTTTTCACGGTCATCTAAAATGTCAATGTATTGCTTCACTTTTTCAAGCTCCATATTGAGCTGAATCGTATCAATCACGTCTTCGTTTTCTGATTTTAGTACATCGATCAGGCTTATTTCATTCCCTTCCTTATCCTGCCCGATCGGATCATGAAGGGAAACGTCTTTTTTTGTTTTTTTCAATGCGCGTAAATGCATGAGAATCTCATTTTCAATACACCGCGCAGCATACGTCGCCAGCTTTGTCCCTTTTCCGGCGGAATAGCTTTCAATTCCTTTGATCAGCCCGATTGTTCCGATGGAGATTAAGTCCTCTGCATCCTCACCTGTATTTTCGAACTTTTTCACAATATGGGCGACCAAGCGAAGATTATGCTCAATCAGCATGTTTCTGGCATGTTCATCTCCTTTAGCCATGAGCTCTAAGTATTTTTTTTCCTCGCTGCTTGAGAGCGGTTGTGGAAAGGCATTGTTTTTCACGTAAGATACTAAAAAGACAAGCTCTTTAACAACAAAGCCGAACGCTGCGAAAACACCTGTCACCATCGTCACCTCCACAAAAGTATGTAGGCAAAAGCCTATATGTAAATGTATGTGAGCAGGAGGCTGTCTGTGTCTGTACCGGGAAATTTCTCGCAGGGGAGCTTGGCTTTCGTGAGCAGCAGGCCAACTTCAAATTTTAAAAATAATCTTTATCATGCGCCCATACATTGAAATGAACGATGTATGGGGGGATGGGAATGAAAAAATGGATGGCAGGCCTGCTTCTTGCTGCAGCAGTTTTTCTTTGTTTAGTGGTTCCGCAGCCGATCAAGAGCGCTTCTTTGTATGACAAAGTGTTGTATTTTCCGCTGTCTCGTTATCCGGAAACAGGGGATCATATTAGAGATGCGATAGCAGAGGGGCATTCTGATATTTGTACCATCGACAGGGATGGAGCGGACAAAAGGCGAGAGGAATCATTAAAAGGAATTCCGACGAAGCCGGGCTATGACCGGGATGAGTGGCCAATGGCGGTTTGCGAGGAAGGCGGCGCAGGAGCTGACGTCCGATATGTGACGCCTTCTGATAATCGCGGGGCCGGCTCGTGGGTAGGGAATCAAATGAGTGGTTATCCTGACGGCACCAGAGTGCGGTTTATTGTGCAGTAATCGAGAAGAGGCTCTTTCTTGAGCCTCTGTTGTTACGATCCATCGCGATGCTGAATGTTCGGAGGATAGGTTTCTGCTTTTCGCCAATACTGGCGTGTGCCTTCGTCTCGAACAACTATGCCCAACTGTGCAAGCTCGAGACGGAATTCTTCCACATCGTCTGTTTCCTCGTCTTTCAGTGCTTTGTGACGAGCTTTCAATAATGCATGGGCACCTGGCGAGAGTTCTGGTGCATCAGGTATCCACCGGCGAAATTGATCTTTAAACGGATCACCATCTGCTGCCCATTCGTAATTGTGCTTTCTAAAGGCCTTCTCGACCTTTTCAGGTTTTTCATCAATTTCTTCTCGTGCCAATTCATATCCGGCTGTTCCTAGGAGGACAAGCCATTTGTGATCGATAAACACAAGAGCGATGTCGTCGGAACGAATCGTTTGCACTTTCTTTCCTTTGATTAATTCCACTGTGTCATCTGTAATTTTTACAGACAGCAGCATTGCAATAACAGAATGAGCGAACCAAATCCCTGCACACATGCCAAGCATCGCAGTGATAAATTCAGTTAGTGACCCTTGAAAAGAGGTGACCAGCCGAAGCGGTCCCTCAAAAGGAATCCACGGGAGGGATAATGCCCATTTCGCAAACTGCGGGATAAAATACCCGATCGTAAGTCCGATGATTGCAAGTGCGGTGTATAAAAGAGATGCAGCGGTTTTCGTAACTCCAATGAGAGTATGAGATTGATCCTGCAATATGCCACCTTCTTTTACTGAATAAATCGAATTCTCCCCCATATTTTAACTTAAATAGATGGTAAATCAAGGATAAAATGATGGTTTTTGATATAAAGGGAGAGTCGGTTATGGGGGAACAAAAAACATAAGCAACGCACCTGATTTTACAGTCGTGCAATTAGAGCTGTTTCGAAAAAAAACAAGCGGAAGAACATACAAATCACAAAGGAGAGGGGACAGTTAAATCCTTTCGGCCTCATTTTATACGTATCACAATACAGTTCACAGGGAACATAAAGAATAAAGGCTTTTTAAACAACCGGGAGGAACAGACATGAAAATCGGATTAATCGGCTTAGGGAAAATGGGCATAAACATGGGAAAGCAATTCATTGACCGCAATCATCAAGCGGTCGGATATGATGTAAATCAAGCGGCTGTCGATGAACTGAAAGCATATGGGGCTGAGGGGACAACAAATCTAAATGAGTTGATTTCTTCATTAGACACGCCGCGTATACTATGGGTTATGGTACCGCATGGCGTTGTCGATGCTGTTTTGCGTGATGTGACACCTTTATTAAGCAAAGGCGATATTATCATTGAAGCCGGAAACTCTCATTATAAAGAATCGATTCGCCGCTACAATCAAATGAAAGAAGCGGGGATATATTATTTCGATGCGGGAACGTCGGGCGGAATGGAAGGCGCGCGCCATGGAGCCTGTTTTATGGTGGGAGGTGACCCCGAGGCATGGGAGATTGTAGAGCCGCTGTTTCGAGACACTGCCGTCAGAAACGGATATCTTTACGCTGGTGAAGCGGGGAGCGGACATTTCTTGAAAATGATTCATAATGGCATTGAGTACGGAATGATGGCGGCAATCGGTGAAGGATTCGAAGTGCTTGAAAACAGCCAATTTGATTTTGACTACGAAAAGGTTGCCAGAGTGTGGAATCATGGCTCTGTCATTCGCTCTTGGCTTATGGGGCTGACTGAGCGTGCTTTCTCTAAAGATGCGAAGCTGGATCAGATCAAAGGCATTATGCATTCCTCAGGTGAAGGAAAATGGACAGTGGAAACAGCGCTTGATCTGCAGACCGCAACTCCGGTAATCGCCATGTCGTTACTGATGAGATACCGTTCTTTAACAGACGATACGTTTACAGGAAAGGTTGTCGCTGCGCTTCGAAATGAATTTGGAGGCCATGCGACAGAAAAAAAGTAAGGGGGCGAACAGGCCACCTTATTTTTTTTGCACTTTCAGCAGATGAGGGAACTTTTTATAAATGATCAGCATAATGATCAGAATGTAGGCTCCGTAAATGCTGAAAGACAGTAATTTATTGCTGGTAAAATTGGCACCTGCAATGGTGACAACGACAATATTCGGGATTTTCCCTATGAAAGACGCGAAGAAAAAAACATGCCAGCGAACCTGACTCAGCCCGCATATCACATTCATTACAAGAGAAGGAATGACCGGGATGAGCCTTCCTAATAAAACAGCGGTAAAAGCATTTTTGTGAAAGGAAGCCTCGTAGCTTTGGATGGCAGGATAGGCCTGAACTTTTTTTCTGGCCCAATCTCTAAGGCTGTACCTGGCGAGAAAAAACAGCATCATCGTACCAAGCATTGAGCCGGTCAGTGTAATCCAGATCCCATTTGCCATTCCGAACACAGCGCCATTTAAAGCCGCAACCAAAGCAAACGGCACAATTGGGAAAAAAACATCGGCAGCAATCAGCAGCATACTGAATAAAACAGAAAACATTCCTCCTGCTTTAATCGCATCAAGCCAAGCTTCTTTCTGAAAAAAACCGACTGCAATGATAGTAATAATTATGATGATACCTAGTATCTTTTTTAACATTTCTATGGTCACTCCCAACTAAGATGATGTCAGGAGCCAAAACCTCCGTCATCTAGAGTTAGTATAACTGGTGTCATTTCAGCGGTTCAACTGAAAACCATGTTTAGGTTGAGAACACAATTCTTTTTTATCTTGTAAAATAGGCTGTCCATCTTTCTGTTTTCTGCATTTTTTAATAGTAGGGAGGGATGGAAATGGTAACGATAAAAAAGGATTTTATACCGACATCGAACGATAATCGTCCTGGCTATACGATGACACCTGCTTACATTACGGTGCATAATACAGCAAATACCGAAAAAGGCGCGAATGCGAAAATGCACGCCAACTATGTGAAAAATCCAAGCACATCTGTCAGCTGGCATTTTACAGTTGATGATTCAGTTATCTATCAGCATCTTCCGATAGATGAAAACGGCTGGCATGCGGGCGACGGCACAAATGGGACAGGGAACCGCAAATCGATCGGGATTGAGATCTGCGAAAATGCTGACGGCGATTTTGAAAAAGCAACAGCAAATGCCCAGTGGCTGATCCGGAAACTAATGAAGGAAAACAATATTCCACTGAAACATGTCGTTCCCCACAAAAAATGGTCCGGAAAAGAATGTCCGCGCAAACTCTTGGATCGCTGGAATTCTTTTATAAACGGAATTTCTTCTTCCGATACACCTCCAAAAGAGTCGTCTCCAACATATCCGCTGCCGTCAGGTATTATCAAACTCACTTCGCCTTATCGTAAGGGCACGAAAGTCCTGCAGCTGCAAAAGGCTTTAGCCGCGCTTCATTTTTATCCTGATAAAGGTGCCAAAAATAATGGGATAGACGGAGTTTACGGACCGAAAACAGCAAATGCCGTCAAGCGTTTTCAGCTCATGAACGGATTAACTGCTGACGGCATCTATGGACCAAAAACAAAGGCCAAGCTTAAATCGAAGTTAAAGTGAATGCAGGGGTAAGGATAACCTGTTTCCAGTGCGGATACAGGTTATTTTCTTTCCTATTGCTTGCGGGTTTTTTCGATTGAGAAGAAGGGAATTTTAAAAGAATCACCTGATATGCAGAAATGAAAGCAGAATGATTTTCACTAAGGGGGACACGTTAACAATAGGAAAAAAACAGTGATAACGAAAAAACTCTTCGTTGAACGAAGGGGAACAGAGGTATAACATTAAGATGAGGCTTTTGGGGGTGTAAAGATGAAGCATTTTTTGATCCTTTTCCTTCTGCTGTTCGTTACAGCAGGATGCGATGGGAAGGGATACGAAGACGTTGTAGCATTTGGAGACAGCAACACGCGAGGCTCAAATTGGGATTATCGCGATTATCCAAAAGCACAGCAGTGGGTCAATATATTAAAAACGGCTGAACGCGGAAAGCTTGATATACTCAATGCGGGAATTGGCGGACAGACGACAGAGGATGCCCGTTTGCGGTTTCAGACAGATGTGCTGGATCAAAAACCGAAGCATTTGTTTATTATGTTCGGCACGAATGACGCAGCGATACTGACTGAGGGGAAACCGAGAGTGTCGAAGCAGCGTTTTAGAGAAAATCTGGTTTATTTTATTAAAGAAAGCAGAAAACACGGTATCAAGCCAATCTTGATGACGTGTATCCCAATTATTGAAGGAAACGGGAAGCACCACCTGTTTTACTATTCCAGATATAAAGCAGCTGCTTTTGAACCGAAAGGCGGGGCGAGGAAATGGCACAACTCATACAATGATATTACAAGAGATGTGTCGAAGCGCCTGGACGTCCCTCTTGTAGACAACTGGCAGCATTTTGTAGAAGAAGACGGCGGAAAAGCAACTGATGAAGCGCTTATCCAATCCGGTCTGATAGATCCTTCAGGCAATCATATGACACCTAAAGGGGCAAGGATTATATATGAAGGAATACAAGATGGGCAGGTTCTGAAGCGCTGAGCCGGACAACGGCCTAAGCCGTTTTATTTCACCTACATAGGCTGTTAAAAAACCTTATTAAAGGAGGCACTTCACATGTGCAGCGGTTATTCCTATTCGTATCCTTTCGGCAGCTGGCCATACGCCAGTCGGGCATATGGATACGCTTTTATCGTTGTTTTAGTTGTTGTTCTCCTGGTTGTGGGCGGCATATATTGGTTAGCATAGTAACCGTCCCTTTAAAACACCTCTTTTTAGGGGTGTTTTTTGCTGAAAACAGTAGTAAAGCGCGTAACCGAAGTGATATAATATCAGTCATCTGAGTAAAAAAAGGAAATACGCCCGGAAAAAATAGACAAATTCCTATTAAGAAGATACGGAAATAATATGTCCGAGCGATCTTCTTTTTATTTCGTTTTCAATTAACTCGATAAAGTCACGGTTTAAATTCATTTCGGTGGCTTTGAAATAAGACTCTATTAGTAATTCATCAGACAGTTTTCTCATGCTAGGAACCCAATTAATGGGAGAGACACCTCCTTAAAAGTTGGAATCATTCATGATTTTAACGCATACATTGATAAGTTGCGTTCCTCTGAGGCTGAAGTTATCTTTAATCTACCATGAATTTCATATAAGAACAATCGTTCTGTTATCCACACCAGAAAGTGGATAACTTGTGAGTATCGTGTTTATAATTTGTCTAAAGAGTGATGTAATAAGAGTGGATAGTGTGTGTAATTTTATCCACACCTGGTGAAGAAACCCAATTTTTGTCGAAATTTTTTTGCTCAGTTTTTCTTTAGGCGCAAGTTCGATTTTTTTCGACAATCATTTTAAAGAGAAAGAAAAGGGAAGGGTGCGGGTTTTGTTAAAAAAGTTTTTTTTACCTGACGAGTTTGTAAAAAATATTTTTCATATTACACCTGAGAAATTAAAGGAACGAAATGTAAAAGGAATTATAACTGACCTGGATAATACGCTTGTTGAGTGGGACAGACCGAATGCGACGCCGCGTTTGATCGAGTGGTTCGAAGAAATGAAGGAGCACGGCATTAAAGTGACGATTGTCTCTAATAATAATGAAAGAAGAGTAAAACTTTTCTCAGAACCGCTTGGAATCCCATTCATCTATAAAGCAAGAAAACCGATGGGCAAAGCCTTTAACAGAGCGGTGCGCAATATGGAGCTGAAAAAAGAGGACTGCGTTGTTATCGGAGACCAGCTTCTGACCGATGTACTCGGGGGAAACCGAAACGGCTACCATACGATTTTGGTCGTACCTGTCGCTTCCTCTGACGGATTCATTACGCGCTTTAACCGCCAGGTCGAACGCAGAATACTGAGTGCTCTCAAACGAAAAGGGCACATTCAGTGGGAGGAGTAAGAAATGGAAAAGGTTGTTTGTATCGGCTGCGGAGTTGCAATCCAAACCGAGGACAAAACAGGTCTGGGATACGCGCCGCCTGCATCGCTTACGAAAGAAAATGTGATTTGCCAGCGCTGTTTCAGACTGAAAAACTATAATGAAATACAAGACGTCTCCTTAACGGATGATGATTTTTTAAACATTCTTCATGGAATTGGGGAAACAGATTCTCTCGTTGTTAAAATTGTTGATATTTTTGATTTTAACGGCAGCTGGATCAATGGGCTGCAGCGCTTGGTGGGAGGAAACCCTATCTTATTGGTTGGCAATAAAGCCGATATTTTGCCTAAGTCACTGAAAAGAGAACGTCTGATCCAGTGGATGAAGCGTGAAGCGAAAGAGCTTGGCTTAAAACCGGTTGACGTATTCTTAGTCAGTGCTGGACGCGGCCAGGGGATCAAAGAAGTCATTGATGCAATTGAGCATTACCGCAACGGCAAAGACGTCTATGTTGTCGGGTGTACCAATGTAGGGAAGTCAACCTTTATTAACCGGATTATTAAAGAAGTGTCAGGTGAAGAAGATATTATTACGACATCCCAATTTCCGGGCACAACCCTTGATGCAATTGAGATCCCGCTGGACGATGGCTCAGCGCTTTATGATACGCCGGGAATTATCAACCACCATCAAATGGCGCATTATGTTAATAAAAAGGATTTAAAAATATTATCTCCTAAAAAGGAGCTGAAGCCTCGCACATTCCAGCTTAATGATCAGCAAACACTGTATTTTGGCGGACTTGCAAGGTTTGATTATGTGTCCGGGGAAAGATCTCCTTTTATTTGCTATATGCCAAATGAGCTGATGATTCATAGAACAAAGCTGGAAAATGCAGACGCGCTTTATGAAAAGCATGCAGGGGAATTGCTCACACCTCCGGGAAAAGACGAAATGGATGAGTTTCCGGAATTAGTGGCCCATACGTTTACGATCAAAGACAAAAAGACAGATATCGTTTTCTCTGGGTTAGGCTGGGTAACAGTGCATGATGCCGATAAAAAAGTAACTGCTTACGCGCCAAAAGGCGTTCACGTATTTGTTCGGCGCTCATTAATTTAATGAAAAGGGGAGAGGAGTATGAAAAAGCTGTACGGGGTTATCGGAAATCCGATTGGCCATTCCATGTCACCTGATATTCATAATGCATCATTGAAAGATCTCGGTTTAGACGGACATTACCATGCCTTCAAAGTAGAAGAAGATGATCTGGAAGATGCGGTAAAAGGAATAAGAGCACTTGGTATACAAGGAATCAATGTGACTGTTCCGCATAAGGTTTCCATTATGGATTATCTGGATCATATTGATGAAAGTGCAAAAGTGATCGGTGCCGTAAACACGGTCAGAAGAGAGGGAGACAAGCTTGTCGGATACAATACCGACGGGGAAGGCTTTGTAAAGTCATTAATGAAGGTATTGGACAAGCCCATCTCTGAACTGTCATTCTTAATGATCGGTGCGGGCGGAGCGGCAAGAGCCATCTTTACAACAATCGCCCGTAATATCCCAAAAAAGTTTGACATCTGCAATCGGACGTTAGAAAAAGCAAAGCAGCTTACAGAATCCACTCCCTCGTTCCATAATAAAGAAGTGTTAAGCATAAAAGAAGCAGAAGAGCGGCTTGAACAGTATGATGTTATTATCCATACAACGTCTGTGGGCATGTACCCGAACGTGGACGATGTGCCGCTTTCATTACAGCGTGCTGCAAGCAGTGCCGTTGTTTGTGATATCGTGTATAATCCAATTCAGACGGCCCTTTTAAAACAAGCAAACCAAAAAGGCCTGAAAACACTCGATGGAGTGGGCATGTTTGTTGAACAGGCGGCATTGTCTTTTCAATTGTGGACTGGGCGAGAGCCTGATATTGAAAAAATGAGATCAATTGTAATAGGAAAATTAGGAGGAAAAGAATGTTAACAGGTAAACAAAAACGTTTTTTGCGTTCAAAAGCGCATCATTTAACGCCGATTTTTCAAGTAGGTAAAGGCGGAGTAAACGACAACATGATTAAACAAATTGCCGAGGCGCTTGAAGCGAGAGAGCTGATTAAAGTCAGTGTTCTTCAGAATTGTGAAGAGGATAAAAACGATGTTGCGGAAGCTCTCGTAAAAGGAAGCCGCTCTCAATTGGTGCAGACAATCGGCAATACAATTGTGTTATATAAGGAATCAAAGGAAAATAAACAAATCGAGCTTCCTTAAAGGTGGTTGAAATGAAGAAAATCGGAATTTTTGGAGGCACGTTTGATCCTCCGCATAACGGTCACCTCTTAATGGCGAATGAGGTGCTGTATCAGGCGGGGCTTGATGAAATTTGGTTTATGCCTAATCAAATTCCGCCCCATAAACAGGATGAAGACTATACGGACAGCTTTCACCGAGTGGAGATGCTGAAGCTTGCAATTCAGTCTAATCCGTCCTTTAAGCTGGAGCTGGCTGAAATGGAAAGAGAAGGGCCTTCATATACCTTTGATACCGTTTCTTTACTGAAGCAGCGTTATCCGAATGATCAGCTGTTCTTTATTATCGGTGCTGATATGATTGAATATTTGCCGAAATGGTATAAGCTGGACGAGCTGCTGAACCTCATTCAATTTATTGGAGTAAAGCGCCCCGGTTTTCATGTTGAAACCCCTTATCCGCTTCTCTTTGCAGACGTTCCGGAATTTGAGGTATCATCAACTATGATAAGGGAACGGTTTAAAAGCAAGAAGCCCACTGACTACTTAATCCCTGATAAAGTGAAGAAGTATGTAGAGGAGAATGGTTTGTATGAATCGTGAGGAGGCACTTGCCTGCGTTAAGCAGCAATTGACCGAACACCGATATATCCACACAATTGGCGTGATGAACACGGCGATCGAACTTGCGGAGCGTTTTGGAGCCGACTCTAAAAAAGCGGAAACAGCGGCTATCTTTCATGATTACGCTAAATTCCGCCCGAAAGAAGAAATGAAACAAATTATTGCACGGGAAAAAATGCCTTCGCAATTATTGGACCATAATCCGGAGCTGTGGCACGCTCCGGTCGGCGCTTATTTGGTCCAAAGAGAAGCGGGGATACAAGATGAAGACATTCTTGACGCCATCAGGTATCATACCTCTGGACGGCCTGGCATGACACTTTTAGAAAAAGTCATTTACGTTGCCGATTACATTGAGCCCAACCGGGCATTTCCCGGTGTCGATGAGGTGCGTAAGCTTGCTGAGACAGATTTGAATCAAGCGCTGATTCAATCCATCAAAAATACAATGGTTTTTCTTATGAAAAAAAATCAACCGGTTTTTCCAGACACATTTTTAACGTATAACTGGCTTGTGTCTGGCAACTGAACAGGAGGAATTTGTGAATGAACCAAAAGTCCATTTTAAAGATCGCAGCTGCGGCTTGCGATGATAAACGGGCAGAGGATATTTTAGCACTGGATATGGAAGGTATATCTCTGGTTGCTGATTATTTTCTGATCTGCCACGGAAATTCAGATAAACAGGTGCAGGCGATTGCCCGTGAAATCAAGGATCAGGCTGAAGAAAACGGCATTCAAGTCAAAAAGATGGAAGGCTTCGATGAAGCAAGATGGGTGCTCGTTGACCTTGGCGATGTGATTGTCCATGTCTTCCACAAGGATGAAAGAAGCTACTACAACCTGGAAAAGCTGTGGGGAGACGCTCCGCTCGCGGATCTTGAGCTTGGAATGAACCAATGATTTACCAAGGCTTTGCAAGCGTGTATGACGAGTTAATGTCTCACGCACCTTACGATCAATGGACAAAGTGGATTGAAGCATCTCTCCCGGAAAAAGGCCGTATCCTTGATCTGGCATGCGGTACGGGAGAAATCTCAATCCGGCTTGCCGAAAAAGGCTTCGAGGTCACGGGCATTGATCTCAGTGAGGAAATGCTTTCTTACGCCCAGCAAAAGGTCTCTAGTAACCAGCCGATTCTTTTTCTTCAGCAGGATATGAGAGAGATTGCCGGCTTTGACGGCCAGTTTGACGCTGTTACGATATGCTGTGACTCATTGAATTATTTAAAAACGAAAAATGATGTGATCGAAACCTTTAAAAGTGTATTTCGGGTGTTGAAGCCTGAAGGCATTTTGCTGTTTGATGTTCATTCATCATATAAAATTGCCGAAGTCTTTCCAGGTAGCACATTTGCTGACCAGGACGAAGATATCAGCTATATTTGGCAGAGCTTTGCTGGAAGTGAGGAGCTTTCTGTCATTCATGACATGTCGTTTTTTGTGTGGAACGGAGAAGCGTATGACCGTTTTGATGAGACGCACGAGCAAAGAACGTTCCCAGTGGATGAATACGAAGAAATGCTGAAGAGCTGCGGCTTTCAGCTTCACCATGTGACAGCTGATTTTACGGATTCAGAGCCATCAGGACAATCAGAACGCCTATTTTTCAAGGCGCAGAAGTCAAAAACCATCGTTTCCTAAAACGATGGTTTTTTAAAATGCTTTTTTAAGCTTTTGCATTACAGACAGAAGCATGACATACTCGTTTACACATGAAACTGCTTCTTCACGGCGGAAATATCCTCCTCGTATTTCAAATGAGTATTTTGAAATACCCGGTGAAACATATCCTGCACACCGCTTTCCAGCGCTTTAATGCCTTCTCCTGTCACACCGCCTTTAACGCAAACCTTTTCCTGTAACGCAGGCAGGGTATACAATTCGGTTTCTAACAGTTTTCCCATTCCGACAAGCATTTCCTTACACATCAGAATAGCGTCCTGTTTAGACACTGACGTTTCCGAAACGGCTGCATCTATAAACCGCTGAATCAGATAGCTCATAAAAGCGGGACCGCAGCTTACAATATCTGATGCCACCCTCGTGATGTCACTTTCAATTTGCAGCGGTTGAGAGATGTGCTCCATCAGCTCATTGATTTTCGTTTTTGCAGATTCTCCGCAGCTTGTGCCGAAAGTGACGAGAGAAACGCCTGCCAGCGCCCTGTTCGTAATACTTGGGATCACTCGCGCCACTTGACACGGAACATACTGTTCGAGCTGTTCAGTTTGAACTGGGCTTGTAATTGATATGAGAATATGATCCTTTCTTAAATAAGGCACCGCTCTTGCCAGTAAAGGATATATATCAAGCGGCTTAACACAAATAAAAATCATCTCGTTTTCAGAAACAAGCTTTTCCAGACTTTCTGTTACGTTTATGCTGTTGTATCGGTTTTTTATGTGCAACGCTTTTTCAATTGTGCGGTTTGTGATTGTTATGTTTGAGGGAGCGGCTGCTTTTGATTCAATAAATGATTCTATAAGGATCGTACCCATATTTCCTGTGCCGATAAAGCCTATCTTCAATGATTTCCCCTCCTTTGAGCTATTATCCTCTAAACCATATGTGTTATCGAAATAAAATATGACGAAAGCGGGGAACATGCGCGATGAATTGGTTGAATCAGTATAAAAAAACAATAATTTTAGCGGCTTCTGCGGCTGTTTTCATAGCGGCTATTTTCATCTTTGCCAGCGGAAAAAACAAAGGGCCGGTGAAGCAGGCTGTATCAACTGAGACAGAAAATGCGGAGGTAAAGCAGGAAGCAGTCAAAGACGAGTCAAACAAAACAATAGTGATAGACATTAAAGGTGCTGTTCTGCATCCTGGCGTTTATGAAATGCGAACAGGGGACAGAGTATCTCAGGCAATTGAGAAAGCGGGCGGGGCCAGTGAACAAGCAGACGAAATGCAAGTGAACTTGGCGGAGCTGCTTCAGGACGGGACAGTGGTGTACATCCCGAAAAAGGGAGAGGAGACGGCGGTGCAGCAAGGAGCCGTAGGCGCTGTTCAAAGCGATGGAGGGAAGGGAGCGCTCGTAAATATCAATACAGCCACCTTAGACGAATTACAAGGCATCTCAGGGGTGGGACCGTCAAAAGCTGAAGCTATTATTGCATACCGGGAGGAAAACGGGCGTTTCCAGACAATTGAAGATATCACTAAGGTTTCAGGAATAGGTGAAAAGTCGTTTGAGAAAATAAAGTCTTCCATTACAGTAAAGTGATTTGACGGTCATGCATAATGATAGGTAAACTAAAGGTCAGGCAACACAACATTTGGAGGGAACGACGTGGAACGAATTTCATGGAATCAATACTTTATGGCTCAAAGCCATTTACTGGCGCTGCGCAGCACCTGTCCGAGATTGTCTGTCGGCGCTACTATAGTCAGAGACAAACGCATGATTGCAGGAGGCTATAACGGGTCAATCGCGGGCGGCGTGCATTGTGCAGACGAAGGATGCCTGATGATAGATGATCATTGCGCAAGAACGATTCACGCTGAAATGAATGCAATTCTCCAATGCTCTAAGTTCGGGGTGCCGACTGATGGAGCGGAGATTTATGTGACGCATTATCCGTGCATTCAATGCTGTAAATCTATCATTCAAGCTGGTATCAAAACGGTTTATTATGCTGAGGACTACAAAACAAATCCGTATGCACAGGAATTATTTGAACAGGCGGGTGTAACTGTTGAACAGGTTGAACTCGATGAAATGATCGTTGATTTGAAAAACAGGGAAAAGCTTTCATTTGTAGCTGGTCTTTTAGAGAAACTAGCGGATGCTGGTCTTGCAGAGGAAGATTTGAAGAAAATACATGAACAGGCGAATACACTTTTTACGAGCTACGTGTGATTGATGCGTAATTCGCGTTTGTTATTGCCTTTGGCGGCAGCTTCGGCAACGGCTGGAATTACTGCCGCCGCTTATTTCTCCGCTGTTTTTCTTTTCTTCCTCTTTCTCCTCATCATTTTCATCAAAACGAGACACGCTTTTCTCATTTTTGTTTGTTTCTTCTCTTTTATATTGTTTTTTGCACTGTATACGGTCACAGATTCCCGGAATGTCTCTTCATATCAGCAGGGCACTTATAAATCCAAGGCAGTGATTGACAGTATTCCTAAAATTGACGGAGACCGTATGTCTATGGTGATTAAGACACCTGATAGCGAAAAATGGGCCGCTTCATATCGCATTCAGTCTTCTGATGAAAAAGATCAGCTGTCATACATAGAACCAGGAATGTCATGTGAGTTGACGGGTGCACTGGAAGAGCCCAAACACGCAACTGTGCCGGGCACATTTGATTATAACGAGTATCTTTACCGGCAGCATATTCACTGGAATTATTCTGTCACATCTATCCATAATTGCAGCGAACCTGTAAATTTCAAGGATAAACTGCTCAGTTTGAGAAAATACATCGTATCATTCACAAACAGCCTGTTGCCTCCTGATTCGGCAGGAATTGTACAGGCACTTACAGTCGGTGACAGATTTTATGTAGAAGACGAGGTGCTTAACGCATATCAAAAGCTTGGTGTCGTCCATCTCTTGGCGATTTCAGGACTCCATGTCGGCATTTTGACAGCCGGGTTGTTTTATATCATGATTCGTCTAGGCATAACAAGAGAAAAGGCGTCACTCCTGTTGCTGTTATTTCTGCCGCTCTATGTAATTTTGACAGGGGCTGCTCCTTCAGTGCTTCGCGCCGCTCTGATGTCGGGTATTTACTTAGCTGGAAGTCTTGTTAAATGGCGGGTACATTCTGCCGGTGCAATCTGCCTTTCATACATCGTCCTCTTGCTCTTCAATCCTTACCATCTCTTTGAAGTTGGTTTTCAACTGTCATTCGCCGTCAGTTTTTCTTTAATTCTATCCTCTTCTATTTTTCAACAACTCAAAACCTCCCTGGGCCAGCTGACAATGGTATCAATAATCGCTCAGCTGGGATCACTTCCTATTCTCTTGTATCATTTCCAGCAGTTTTCGATAATCAGCATACCGATGAACATCTTGATGGTTCCTTTTTATACATTCTGTGTTTTGCCGGGGGCTATAGCAGGTGTTTTTCTATTAAGCCTTTCCGCTTCGGCTGGTCGATTTTTCTTCTGTTGGTTTGATTTCTTGATGAGCTGGACCAACAGGCTGATCACAAGAATTGCAGATATTGATGTATTCACGATCATCATTGCACGTCCCGCACCTGCTCTGCTCTTTTTATTCACGGTTACAATCATCCTATTGCTTATGGCGATTGAAAAACGTTCCTTTTCGCAGCTGGCGATTACTGGGGGTCTTTGCTGCGCGGTGCTCTGTCTTCTTCTTATTTATCCGCGTCTTAGCTCCGAGGGAGAAGTCGATATGATTGATATTGGGCAGGGTGACAGCATGTATGTCGGTGCTCCGCATCAGCAGGGACGTGTCTTAATTGATACAGGCGGCACTTTGTCTTACTCGTCAGAGCCTTGGCAGGAAAAACAGCACCCGTTTTCACTTGGGGAAAAGGTGCTGATGCCGTTTTTAACCGCCAAGGGAATCAAACAGCTTGATGCTTTAATTCTGACGCACGCTGACCAAGATCATATCGGAGAGGCGGAGACTCTGCTGAAGCACCATAAAGTGAAGCGCCTTGTGATTCCGAAAGGGTTCGTTTCTGAGCCTAAAGACGAGAAAGTGCTGCGGGCAGCCAGAGAAGAGGGCGTGACAATAGAGGAGGTGAAGCGAGGCGATGTATTGCAAATAAAGGATTTGCAGTTTCAAGTACTGTCACCGGAAACACCTGATCCGGCAAGCAAAAATAACTCTTCTCTCGTTCTGTGGATGAAAACGGGCGGTATGAGCTGGATCTTGACGGGTGATCTGGAGAAAGAAGGGGAACAGGAGGTGATGAACGTGTTTCCGAATATAAAAGCAGACGTGTTAAAGGTGGGGCACCATGGAAGCAAAGGCTCTACCGGTGAAGAATTCATCAAACAGCTTCAGCCGAAAACGGCCATTATCTCAGCGGGAGAAAACAATCGGTACCATCATCCCCATCAAGAGGTTCTGCAAATATTACAGAGACATTCCATCCGCGTACTGCGTACCGATCAAAGCGGAACGATCCAATATCGATATAAAAACAGAGTTGGAACCTTTTCTGTCTATCCTCCATATGATACATCAGATATAACAGAGACGAACTAAAAAAGACTGCCGAGAAATCAGCAGCCCGGGCAGTCGCTGTTATGAACCAACCAGGTGAATAACCGTTGCCATAACAAACAAGAAGGCGAAAAATCCGAAGGACACAACAAAACCAACAGCTGAATCTACAGCATCATTTCGTTTGCTTTGAACGTTTTTTTCAAAATCATTCAACTTTATCCCTCCTGACTGCTTTAAGTATAATGGAATCGTTTTGAAAAATCTAGAAGCGAAGGTAACGTTTTCTGTTCTGGTGATTATCGCCTTTTTACAAGCTGTCCCGGGGGCTTGCGAACAGGCGTTTAATATAAATGGGGAAGCAGCAGTCAGGCTTCCTCTTTACTATTTTGCAAACTCAATTTAGGATAGAAGGGGATGACGAAAGAGAGGAAGTCGTACAACAATGGTATTTGATGTGTGGAAAAGCCTGAAAAAAGGAGATGTCCATCCGGTTTATTGTTTATACGGAAAAGAGACGTATCTGCTGCAAGAAACCGTCAGCAGGATCAGACAGACGGTCGTTGATCAGGAGACAAAGGATTTCAATCTATCCGTTTTTGATCTGGAAGAGGACCCGCTGGATCAAGCGATTGCAGATGCTGAAACGTTTCCGTTTATGGGGGAGCGGCGTCTTGTCATTGTGAAAAATCCATATTTTTTAACAGGTGAGAAGAAAAAAGAAAAAATTGAGCACAACGTCAGTGCGCTTGAAACATATATACAATCGCCTGCGCCTTACACGGTCTTTGTCCTGCTTGCCCCGTATGAAAAGCTGGATGAGCGGAAAAAACTGACGAAAGCGCTAAAGAAGCACGCGTTTATGATGGAGGCGAAGGAATTAAACGCAAAGGAGACCACAGACTTTACTGTTAGCCTTGCAAAAACCGAGCAGAAAACAATCGGCACTGAAGCGGCGGAACATTTGGTTCTGCTTGTGAATGGACATCTTTCATCGATTTTTCAGGAGATTCAAAAGCTCTGCACGTTTATTGGAGATCGTGAAGAAATTACGCTTGATGATGTGAAAATGCTTGTTGCGAGAAGCTTGGAGCAAAATATTTTTGAGCTGATCAATAAAATCGTCAACCGCAAACGGACAGAGAGCCTGCAAATTTTTTATGATTTGCTCAAACAAAATGAAGAACCGATCAAAATCATGGCGCTTATTTCGAACCAGTTCCGGCTGATTCTGCAGACAAAATACTTCGCGGAGCAAGGATACGGACAAAAACAAATCGCTTCTAATTTAAAAGTTCACCCATTTCGGGTAAAGCTGGCGATGGATCAAGCAAGGCTTTTTTCAGAGGCGGAGCTCCGGTCAATTATTGAACAGCTTGCCGTAATGGACTATGAGATGAAAACAGGGAAAAAGGACAAGCAGCTCCTGCTCGAACTGTTCCTTTTACAGCTGTTAAAAAGAAACGAAAAAAACGATCCCCATCATTGAGGATCGTTTTTATATTATGCAGAAAGTCCGTTCACTTTTTTCGCTAGTCTTGATTTGTATCGAGCTGCGGTATTTTTGTGTACAAGACCTGTTTTCACTGCTTTATCAATACGTTTAGCTGCTTCAGTAAGAGCAGTTTTCGCTTTGTCAGCTTCGTTGTTGGCAACAGAAGCTTCAACTTGTTTGATTGCAGTACGCATAGCAGATTTGATTGTCGCGTTATGAACGCGGCGTTCGTTGTTTGTTTTTGTACGTTTAATCGCTGATTTAATGTTTGGCATGTGTTTCACCTCCTAAGATACAACCTGTAGCACAGTGTCTTAAGGTTAAATCTTCTTCACAATAGAACAAATTGTATTCTATCAAACACATCTTTAGATTGCAATATAAATGTAAAGTATTTTTCATTGAAGGATCTCTTTTTAGCATGATTCATACACCAAATGGCAACAATATAGGTACTGAATGTGAAGGAGGCCCCTGATGAAAAAGAGTGAACTGGATGTTAATCAGTATTTGATACGTACCGATTTGGCAGTGGAAACGAAGGAAGCAATGGCCAATCAGCAGGCTGTGCCGACAAAAGAAATTAAAGGTTTTATCGAAAAAGAACGAGATCGCGGCGGCATTAAAATCCGCACTGTTGATATTACAAAGGAAGGCGCGGAGCTATCGGGAAAAAAAGAAGGGCGCTATTTAACGCTTGAGGCGCAAGGAATCAGAGAGAATGATTCGGAAATGCAGGAAAAAGTCTCTGCTGTCTTTGCGGAGGAATTCTCGGCTTTTCTTGAAAGCCTTAATATCTCAAAAGATGCGAGCTGTTTGATCGTCGGGCTCGGCAACTGGAACGTGACACCTGATGCGCTGGGACCGATGGCTGTAGAAAATCTATTGGTAACAAGGCACTTGTTCAAGCTTCAGCCGGAAAACGTGCAGGAAGGGTACAGGCCTGTCAGTGCGTTTGCACCTGGTGTGATGGGGATTACGGGAATTGAAACAAGCGACATTATTAAAGGCGTGATAGAGCAATCGAAGCCTGATTTTGTCATTGCCATTGATGCACTGGCGGCGCGGGCCGTGGAAAGGGTCAACACAACCATTCAAATATCGGATACAGGCATTCACCCGGGATCAGGTGTGGGAAATAAACGAAAAGATTTAAGCAAAGACACGCTTGGCGTACCGGTGATCGCCATCGGAGTTCCGACGGTCGTTGACGCGGTGACGATTGCCAGCGACACGGTGGACTACATATTAAAACATTTTGGCAGAGAAATGAAGGATGACAGGCCGTCAAGATCACTTGTTCCGGCTGGCATGACGTTTGGGAAAAAGAAAGTGCTCACTGAAGAAGATCTTCCTGATCAAAAGCAGCGTCAATCGTTCCTCGGCATCGTCGGAACCCTTCAAGAAGATGAAAAACGGCAGCTCATTCACGAGGTGCTGTCGCCTTTAGGCCACAATTTAATGGTCACGCCGAAGGAAGTTGATTCTTTTATCGACGATATGGCTAATGTGCTGGCGAATGGATTAAACACAGCGCTTCATGAAAAAGTGTCACAAGAAAACAAAGGCTCCTATAATCACTAAACGGTTCTACTTCCTCTAGCTTGTTCATAGAGTAATTACTAGACAAGCGCTGGAGGGATTCAATGAGAAATAAACGCAGAAACAGACAAATTGTTGTTGCGGTAAATGGCGGGAAAGCGGTAAAAGCCATCTTTCTATTTATCGCAAGCCTTATCGTGATTTTTGTTCTATCCGGTGTGTTGACGTCTCTCCGGCCGGAACTCAGGCCGTCGTCTGACTCTTTTTACGGGATTGCTGAAGAATTGCCGGGGGACATGTTTGCACACTTGCTGCGGATGGAAAACCATTATTTCGCTTCTGACCTTTCTCAAACCGACAGCTCATTCCATCTTTCACGTCTTTCTTTGAAGCTGGCGACAAGCATTAACCTCGAAGATCCGCGGAGTTTTCTCGGCCGGGAGCTGCCGGGGTTTGCACAATTTGATACCGAGATCCTGTTAGCTGGACAAGGCACGGATTATACGAATATGCCGGCGGAATCGCCGCCGCCGTCAAAGGTGATGGAGGAAGAAAGAGAAGCGAATTTGGCAGAGATTGAAAAACAGCAAACACAATCAGATCATGCGCAAAAAGATCCGCCGAAACAAACAACCGGTGATAAAAAGGTCGTCTTTATCTATCACACACACAATACGGAATCATATCTCCCTCTATTAAAAGGCGAGACCGATCCTGATATGGCGCGCCATTCTAAAGCCAACGTCACGCTCGTAGGAGATATGTTCGGAAAAGCGCTTGAATCCCAAGGCATCGGAGCCACAGTGAATAAAACCGATATACAGGCAAAACTGAACAAAAAAGGCTTAAACTATGCCAGATCCTATGATGAATCAAGGCCGGTTGTCAAAGATGCGCTCACCTCAAACAAAAATCTGCAATATATCATTGACATCCACAGAGACTCACGGCGCAAAAAAGATACGACAGCAACGATTAATGGGAAAAGCTATGCCCGGGTCGCCTTTGTCGTCGGCAAAAAAAGCAAGAATTTCGAAGAAAACTATAAAATTGCAAGCGAGCTTCATAAGCTGATGGAGAAAAAATACCCCGGACTCAGCACAGGTGTCTTTTCAAAAGGCTCGCCAGGCGATAACGGTGTTTACAATCAGGATTTAACCGACAGAGCGCTTTTGCTCGAATTTGGCGGAGTAGATAATAACCTCGAGGAGCTGCAGCGTGCAGCTGACGCAGCCGCAGACGTATTCAGCGAAATATACTGGGATGCTGAAAAGGTCAACGCAGAGAGCGGCGAGACGAAAAAACAATAAGAAATAGGTGGTTGATTTGATTGCATACTTTGGCAAATGCTTACTGCTTGTCACGATCATGTTTTTAGGCGTACTGTTCGGCATGCAGCAGGCGAATAACGGGATGCTGAGTATGAAAGGCTATCATGACCCTTCACTTAAGGGAGCGTTTACGCTCACCGATGGAAAAAATAATGAAAAAGAAGCCTCGATTTTAGGAGAAACAGTTACGGCGAAAGATTTAGAAGAAAAACAAAAAGAGCTGGAACAGGTAGAAACGTTCAATATGTTCTCTAAAGCCGGAAAAGCGCTTTCTAACACCGTAACCAACACTGCCCAGTCGATGTATGAATGGATACGGGATCTGAATCAATAGTGCGTGAAAGAGAAAAGCAGCCCAGGTTTAACAGGGAACTTTTCTCTTTCTTGTTTTACATTGAATCTTTACAATCCTATTGATATAATCTAAGCTAGTGTATTTTGCGTTTAATAGTAGGAGTGATAGATTGTGACAGATAAAGAAAAGCGTTTAGAGAGGCAGTCGAGAATACGGAATTTCTCTATCATTGCCCATATTGACCACGGAAAATCGACCTTAGCGGATCGTATTTTAGAAAAAACGTCGGCAATCACTCAACGAGAAATGAAAGAACAATTGCTCGATTCTATGGATCTTGAACGTGAACGGGGCATAACGATTAAGTTAAACTCTGTTCAGCTTAAATACAAAGCAAAAGACGGAGAGGAATATATTTTCCATCTGATTGATACGCCGGGACACGTCGACTTCACGTACGAAGTATCCCGAAGCCTTGCTGCCTGCGAAGGAGCGATTCTTGTCGTGGATGCAGCACAGGGAATTGAAGCGCAGACGCTCGCCAATGTCTACTTAGCGCTTGATAACGATCTTGAAATACTTCCAGTCATCAATAAAATCGATCTACCGAGCGCCGAGCCGGAACGTGTGCGCCAAGAGGTAGAGGATGTTATCGGCCTTGACGCATCAGAAGCCGTGCTTGCGTCAGCAAAAGCCGGTATCGGGATTGAGGAGATTTTAGAACAGATCGTAGAAAAGGTGCCCGCTCCGACCGGAGATCCGGAGGCGCCCCTCAAAGCACTGATCTTCGACTCGCTTTATGATGCCTATCGCGGTGTCGTGGCGTATATCAGAGTCGTTGAAGGAACGGTAAAACCGGGACAAAAAATCAAAATGATGGCAACCGGCAAAGAATTCGAAGTAACAGAAGTCGGCGTATTCACGCCGAAAGCGACTCCGACAAATGAACTGACGGTCGGTGATGTAGGCTTCCTGACTGCCTCTATCAAAAATGTCGGTGACACGCGAGTCGGTGATACAATAACGAGCGCTGCCAATCCTGCAGACGAAGCACTGCCGGGATACCGAAAGCTCAACCCGATGGTGTACTGCGGATTGTACCCAATTGATACAGCAAAATATAATGATTTAAGGGAAGCCCTTGAAAAACTTGAGCTGAATGATTCCGCGCTTCAATATGAAGCGGAAACTTCACAAGCGCTTGGATTCGGATTCCGCTGCGGATTTTTAGGCATGCTCCACATGGAGATCATTCAGGAGCGCATTGAGCGTGAGTTCAACATCGACCTGATTACGACAGCGCCAAGCGTTATCTATGACGTGTATATGACAGACGGCGAAAAGGTCGTTGTCGACAACCCGTCCAACATGCCGGACCCTCAAAAGATCGAACGGATTGAGGAGCCGTACGTAAAAGCGACGATGATGGTGCCGAATGATTACGTCGGCGCTGTAATGGAGCTTTGCCAAGGCAAACGCGGCAACTTCATTGATATGCAGTATTTGGACGCAAACCGTGTCAGCATCATTTATGACATGCCGTTAGCGGAAATCGTATACGAGTTTTTTGACCAGCTGAAATCAAGCACAAAAGGCTATGCGTCCTTTGATTATGAACTGATCGGCTACAAACCGTCTAAGCTTGTGAAAATGGACATTATGCTGAACGGTGAAAAAATCGATGCTCTTTCCTTTATCGTGCATCGTGATTACGCATATGAACGCGGAAAAGTGATCGTTGAAAAACTGAAAGAGCTCATTCCGCGCCAGCAGTTCGAGGTTCCGGTCCAAGCCGCAATCGGCCAGAAAATCGTGGCCCGCTCTACCATAAAAGCAATGCGTAAAAACGTATTGGCTAAATGTTACGGAGGGGACATCTCGCGTAAACGGAAACTTCTTGAAAAACAAAAAGAAGGAAAACGCCGAATGAAGCAGGTAGGCTCAGTTGAGGTGCCGCAAGAAGCATTCATGGCAGTTCTGAAAATGGACGACAGTCCGAAAAAACAATAGAAGCCGCCGCAGTCCTGTACTGCGGCTTCTTTCTGTAAAGAAGGTGAATTCGTTGAAATCAGCTTATATCCATATCCCATTTTGTGAGCACATTTGCCACTACTGCGATTTCAATAAATATTTTATTCAAAGCCAGCCTGTCGATGAGTATTTAAACGCGCTCGAACAGGAAATGATAAATACAATTGCAAAAACAGGGCAGCCTGACCTTAAAACGATCTTTATCGGAGGAGGCACGCCGACCTCCCTGTCAGAGGAACAGCTCAAAAAGCTGATGGACACGATCATCCGAGTGCTGAAGCCCTCAAGCGCCTTGTCGGAATTTGCGGTTGAAGCAAATCCGGACGACTTGTCCGCAGGGAAATTAAAAATTTTAAAAGAAGCAGGCGTAAATCGCCTCAGCTTCGGTGTCCAAACATTCGAAGACGATCTGTTAGAAAAAATCGGCCGAGTGCACAAACAAAAAGATGTATTTGCCTCTTTTGAAAGGGCGCGGGAAATCGGATTTGACAATATCAGTCTTGATTTAATGTTCGGACTTCCGGGACAAACCCTCAAGCATCTGGATCATTCTTTAAATACTGCTTTATCGCTGGACGCCGAGCATTATTCCGTGTACTCACTCATTGTAGAACCGAAAACGGTATTTTATAATCTGATGCAAAAAGGTCGTCTGCATCTGCCGCCACAGGAGCAGGAAGCTGAAATGTATGAAATGGTGATGAGCCGGATGGAAGCTCACGGCATTCATCAATATGAAATCAGCAACTTTGCCAAGGCAGGCATGGAATCTAAGCACAATCTGACGTATTGGAGCAACGAGGAATATTTCGGTTTCGGAGCAGGGGCCCACGGATATATCAGCGGTACACGGACAGTAAACGTCGGACCTGTCAAACATTACATTGATCTGATAGCAGAAAAAGGCTTTCCGTACAGAGATACACATGAAGTGACAATAGAAGAACAAATTGAAGAAGAAATGTTTTTAGGCCTGAGAAAAACAGCCGGTGTCAGTAAAAAACGATTTGCAGAAAAATACGGGCGTTCCCTGGATGAACTTTTCCCAAGTGTATTAAAAGACCTTGCTGAAAAAGGACTGATTCACAATTCGGAGTCTGCCGTTTGTTTGACTCATCAGGGGAAATTATTAGGTAATGAAGTTTTTGGCGCTTTTTTGGGTGAGTTATAATTGACATTTTTCTTGTGGTTTGATACTTTTGTTATAGAATTAGCACTCGCTTATCGAGAGTGCTAACAGAGGTGATGATGATGTTAACAAATCGTCAGCTGCTGATCCTTCAGGTCATAATCAACGATTTTATTAAATCGGCGCAGCCGGTAGGGTCAAGAACTCTTTCGAAAAAAGATGAAATCACATTTAGCTCTGCAACAATAAGAAACGAGATGGCTGACTTGGAAGAATTGGGCTTCATTGAAAAAACCCATTCATCCTCAGGACGTGTTCCGTCAGAAAAAGGGTACCGGTACTATGTTGACCATTTGCTGTCACCCGTCAAACTGACAAAAAGCGATCTGGACCAAATCCACTCGATCTTCAAAGAGAAAATTTTCGAGCTGGAGAAGACAGTTCAAAAATCAGCGCAAATTTTGTCCGATCTGACGAATTATACATCCATCGTACTCGGGCCGAAGCTGAGTGAGAATTACCTTAAACAGATTCAAATCATACCGATTCAGCCCGATATGGCAGTAGCGATTCTCGTTACCAATACGGGGCATGTGGAAAACAAAACGATTAATTTTCCAGCCAAAATGGATCTGTCTGATATTGAAAAACTGGTAAATATACTCAACGACCGTTTAAGCGGCGTTCCAATGGATGAACTGAATGAGCGCATATTTAAGGAAGTCGTCATGTACCTAAGACAGCACATTACGAACTATGACAATATTCTTGACGCGCTTCGTTCAACCTTTCATTCCACAAGCCACGTCGAAAAATTGTTTTTCGGCGGAAAAATCAACATGCTGAACCAGCCGGAGTTCCATGATATTACTAGAGTTCGGTCGCTGCTCTCATTAATCGAAAAAGAACAGGACGTTTTAAAGCTTGTTCAATCCCCACACACGGGAATTTCGATTAAAATCGGGAAAGAAAACGACTATGAAGAGATGGAAAACTGCAGTCTGATTACGGCTTCTTATTCTGTCGATCAGAAGCAGATCGGCTCAATTGCGATCATCGGCCCGACCCGCATGAATTATTCCAGGGTTGTCAGCCTGCTTCAGCATGTGACTTCGGACTTGTCAAAAGCATTAACAAGTTTGTATGATGAATAAGGGAATTTTGGCAAATTTTATCGAAGGGCAGCACCCGCCCTTCTCCTTACACTTTGAGGGAGGTGAACACAATGTCAGAAGAAAAACAAACCGTTGAACAAAACGAAACAGAAGAGCAAGAAGTCATTGAAGAACAAGCAGCCGCTGAAGAACAGCAGGAAGAAACAAATGAAAGCGAACTTCTTCAAAATCAAATTAACGAATTGCAAGGTTTGCTTGAGGAAAAAGAAAACAAACTTTTGCGTGTTCAAGCAGACTTTGAAAACTATAAACGACGCAGCCGTTTAGAGATGGAAGCGTCCCAAAAATACCGTTCTCAAAACATCGTGGCTGATTTGCTGCCGGCTCTTGACAGCTTTGAAAGAGCGCTTCAGGTTGAAGCCGACAATGAACAGACGAAAAGTTTGCTCCAAGGAATGGAAATGGTCCACCGTCAGCTCGTAGAAGCCTTGAAAAAAGAAGGCGTGGAAGCCATTGAAGCTGTAGGGCAGGAATTTGATCCTAATCTGCACCAAGCCGTTATGCAGGCTGAAGATGAAAACTACGGCTCCAACATTGTTGTTGAGGAAATGCAAAAAGGCTATAAGCTGAAGGATCGCGTCATTCGCCCTTCCATGGTCAAAGTGAATCAATAATTACATAGCAGGAGGTTATTCAAGTGAGTAAAGTTATCGGAATCGACTTAGGTACAACAAACTCATGTGTGGCAGTGCTTGAAGGCGGAGAGCCTAAAGTTATTGCTAACGCTGAAGGAAACCGCACAACGCCATCAGTTGTTGCGTTCAAAAACGGCGAACGCCAAGTAGGGGAAGTGGCTAAACGCCAATCTATCACAAACCCTAACACAATCATGTCTGTTAAACGCCATATGGGTACAGATTATAAAGTTGAAATTGAAGGAAAAGATTACACTCCTCAAGAAGTGTCTGCTATCATCCTTCAACATCTTAAATCATACGCTGAGAGCTATCTTGGCGAAACAGTATCAAAAGCAGTTATCACAGTTCCTGCATACTTTAACGATGCTGAGCGTCAAGCAACAAAAGACGCTGGTAAAATTGCAGGTCTTGAAGTAGAACGTATCATCAACGAGCCGACTGCAGCAGCGCTTGCATACGGACTTGATAAAACAGATGAAGATCAAACGATCCTAGTATATGACCTTGGCGGCGGTACATTCGACGTTTCAATCCTTGAACTTGGCGACGGTGTATTCGAAGTTCGTTCAACTGCCGGCGACAACCGTCTTGGCGGGGACGATTTTGACCAAGTCATCATCGATCATCTTGTGTCTGAATTCAAAAAAGAAAACGGCATTGATCTGTCAAAAGACAAAATGGCGCTCCAGCGTTTGAAAGACGCAGCTGAAAAAGCGAAAAAAGATCTTTCCGGCGTTTCTTCTACACAAATTTCTTTACCGTTTATCACAGCTGGAGAAGCAGGACCGCTTCACCTTGAACTTACATTAACCCGCGCTAAATTCGAAGAGCTTTCTTCTCATTTAGTAGAGCGCACAATGGGTCCTGTCCGTCAAGCGCTTCAAGATGCAGGACTTTCTGCAAGCGAAATCGACAAAGTCATCCTTGTCGGCGGATCAACTCGTATCCCTGCTGTACAAGAAGCAATCAAAAAAGAAACTGGAAAAGAAGCGCATAAAGGCGTAAACCCAGATGAAGTTGTAGCGCTTGGTGCTGCGATTCAGGGCGGCGTTATCACTGGTGACGTAAAAGACGTAGTTCTTCTTGACGTTACACCGCTTTCTCTCGGTATCGAAACAATGGGCGGCGTGTTCACAAAACTGATCGACCGCAACACGACGATCCCGACAAGCAAATCTCAAGTGTTCTCAACTGCTGCTGATAACCAAACAGCTGTTGATATCCATGTTCTTCAAGGTGAGCGCCCAATGTCTGCCGACAACAAAACACTCGGCCGCTTCCAGCTTACTGATATCCCGCCAGCACCGCGCGGCGTGCCTCAAATCGAAGTTTCTTTCGATATTGACAAAAACGGTATCGTAAACGTAAGAGCAAAAGACTTAGGAACAGGAAAAGAACAAAACATTACTATCAAATCTTCTTCAGGTCTTTCTGATGATGAGATCGAACGCATGGTAAAAGAAGCGGAAGAAAATGCTGATGCTGATGCGAAGAAAAAAGAAGAAATTGAAGTCCGCAACGAAGCAGATCAGCTTGTTTTCCAAACTGAGAAAACATTAAAAGATCTTGAAGGCAAAGTGGACGAAGAACAAGTGAAAAAAGCCAACGATGCCAAAGACGCTTTAAAAGCAGCGATTGAGAAAAACGAATTTGAAGAAATCAAAGCGAAAAAAGATGAGCTTCAAACAATCGTTCAAGAGCTTTCTATGAAGCTTTATGAAGAAGCTGCTAAAGCACAGCAATCTCAAGGCGGAGCAAACGCTGAAGGCAAAGCGGATGACAACGTTGTCGACGCTGAATACGAAGAAGTAAACGACGACCAAAACAAAAAATAAGTTCCTTTCCGAGTCAGTCCCGCTTCTGGGGCTGACCGAAAAGAACACATTTCATAATCTGATTCAATGATTAGAAAGTCAAAGTCAGGCATCTCTTGGCTTTGACTTTTTTTCTTGCCCGGGATAAAAGGAATTGAAAAATCATAATTCAAAATGATACAATCTAATTTATGTGAGAAATTCGGGAGAGTGAAGCGAGATGAGTAAGCGTGATCACTATGAAGTGCTGGGAGTAAGTAAGAGTGCTTCAAAGGATGAAATTAAAAAAGCTTATCGGAAGCTGTCAAAAAAATATCATCCTGATATTAACAAAGAAGCCGGATCGGATGAAAAATTTAAAGAGGTAAAAGAAGCGTACGAAACCCTGTCAGATGACCAAAAACGTGCGCATTACGACCAATTTGGGCATACTGATCCTAATCAGGGCTTCGGCGGCGGAGGTTTTGGCGGCGGCGATTTCGGCGGTTTTGGTTTCGATGATATTTTCTCAAGTATTTTCGGCGGAGGCACAAGACGAAGAGATCCTAACGCACCGCGCCAAGGTGCCGATTTGCAGTATACGATGACCTTGTCGTTTGAGGATGCCGCTTTCGGTAAAGAAACGACCATCGAAATTCCGCGTGAGGAAACGTGCGACACATGTAAAGGTTCAGGTGCGAAACCTGGAACAACTCCTGAAACGTGCTCCCACTGCGGAGGCTCCGGCCAGTTAAACGTGGAGCAAAATACGCCGTTTGGAAAAGTTGTTAACAGACGTGTCTGCCACCACTGTGAAGGTACGGGCAAAATTATTAAAGACAAATGTGCGGATTGCGGCGGCAAAGGGAAAATCAAAAAACGCAAAAAAATTAACGTGACAATTCCAGCTGGTGTAGATGACGGGCAGCAGCTTCGTCTCTCGGGACAGGGTGAACCAGGAGTAAACGGCGGCCCTGCCGGGGATTTATTTGTCGTGTTCCACGTGCGCGCCCACGAGTTCTTCGAGCGTGACGGTGATGATATTTACTGTGAAATGCCGTTAACGTTTGCTCAGGCTGCTCTCGGTGATGAAGTGGAAGTTCCGACGCTGCATGGAAAAGTGAAATTGAAAATTCCAGCCGGTACACAAACAGGAACTAAATTCAGATTAAGAGGCAAAGGCGTTCAAAATGTCAGAGGCTATGGACAGGGTGACCAGCATATCGTCGTCCGCGTCGTTACGCCGACAAACCTGACAGATAAACAAAAAGACATTATCCGCGAATTTGCCGAGGTCAGCGGAAACCTGCCTGACGAACAGGAAATGAGTTTCTTTGACAAGGTAAAACGCGCGTTTAAAGGCGATTAATTATTGGATGAGGAGTTGGTAGTTTTGAAATGGTCCGAATTAAGCATTCACACAACACATGAAGCGGTCGAACCTATCTCAAATATATTGCATGAAGCTGGTGCAAGTGGGGTTGTGATAGAGGACCCGCTTGATTTAATTAAAGAACGTGAGAATGTATACGGGGAAATCTACCAGCTCGACCCCAATGATTATCCAGACGAGGGTGTCATTGTTAAAGCATACCTGCCGGTTAACAGTTTTCTAGGCGAAACGGTGGATGGCATTAAAGAAACGATTAATAATCTGCTTCTTTACAATATTGATTTGGGCAGAAATCACATCACGATTTCTGAAGTGAATGAAGAAGAGTGGGCCACTGCCTGGAAAAAGTATTATCATCCTGTGAAAATTTCTGAAAAGTTTACAATTGTGCCGACGTGGGAGGAATATACGCCGGTCCATACAGATGAACTGATTATTGAGATGGACCCGGGAATGGCATTCGGTACAGGAACACACCCAACAACCGTACTGTGCATTCAGGCGCTTGAACGCTTTGTGCAAAAGGGCGATAAGGTGATTGATGTCGGTACAGGTTCCGGAATTTTAAGTATTGCGGCTGCAATGCTTGAGGCGGAATCGGTTCATGCCTACGATCTTGATCCCGTAGCTGTAGAAAGTGCACGCCTCAATCTCAAGCTGAACAAAGTGAGCGATACTGCTCAAGTGAAGCAAAATAATTTGTTAGACGGGATTGAAGGGGAACATGATGTGATTGTTGCCAACATTTTGGCTGAAGTCATTCTTCGCTTTACTTCACAAGCGTACAGCCTGTTAAAAGAAGGCGGCCATTTTATTACGTCAGGAATCATCGGCCATAAAAAACAAGAAGTAAAAGAAGCACTGGAACAAGCTGGCTTTACCATTGTAGAAATCCTTTCAATGGAAGATTGGGTCAGCATTATTGCGAAAAAATAACAGTTAGTAGGTGTCACAGCGTATGCAACGATATTTTATCGAGCTCACGAAGCAGCAAATGGAGGAAGCGCCGGCTTTTTCGATTACCGGCGAAGATGTTCATCATATTGTGAACGTGATGAGAATGAATGAGGGAGATCAGATTATCTGCTGCTCTCAGGACGGCTTCGAGGCAAAATGTGAACTTCAATCTGTTTCCAAAGATAATGTGTCCTGTCTTATGGTAGAATGGACGAATGAAAACAGAGAGCTTCCGATAAAAGTTTATATTGCGAGCGGCCTCCCGAAAGGAGATAAGCTTGAATGGATTATCCAAAAGGGGACTGAGCTCGGAGCTCATGCCTTTATTCCTTTCCAAGCCGCTCGTTCTGTTGTCAAGCTGGATGACAAAAAGGCAAAGAAAAAGCGGGAAAGATGGACGAAAATCGCGAAAGAAGCGGCTGAACAATCGTACCGTAACGAAGTACCGCAAGTGATGGATGTCCATTCTTTTCAGCAGCTTCTTCAAAGGATGCAGGATTTCGATAAATGTGTCGTTGCATACGAGGAGTCATCGAAGCAAGGGGAAATAAGCGCATTCAGCGCGGTTGTAAGCAGCCTTCCGAAAGGATCCTCCCTTTTGATCGTTTTTGGTCCCGAAGGCGGTTTAACAGAAGCGGAGGTTGAACGGCTCACAGAGAAAGACGGTGTACCGTGCGGCCTTGGACCGAGAATTTTAAGGACAGAAACCGCTCCGCTATACGCGTTGAGTGCGATTTCTTATCAAACAGAGTTATTAAGAGGTGATCAATAATGGCAACTGTTGCTTTCCATACGCTTGGCTGTAAAGTCAACCATTATGAAACAGAAGCAATCTGGCAGCTTTTCAAAGAAGCGGGCTATGAAAGAAGAGACTTTGAACAAACAGCTGATGTATATGTCATTAATACATGTACGGTAACAAATACGGGAGATAAAAAAAGCCGCCAAGTGATCAGACGCGCCATTCGTCAAAATCCTGACGGTGTCATCTGTGTCACAGGCTGCTATGCGCAAACCTCGCCTGCTGAGATTATGGCGATCCCTGGTGTCGATATTGTAGTCGGAACACAGGACCGGGAAAAAATGCTCGGCTACATCGACCAATACCGAGAAGAACGCCAGCCGATTAACGGTGTCAGCAATATCATGAAAGCAAGAGTGTATGAGGAGCTTGATGTACCTGCTTTCACGGACCGGACAAGAGCGTCATTGAAAATACAGGAAGGCTGCAATAATTTCTGCACATTCTGTATCATTCCGTGGGCCCGCGGCCTGCTTCGCTCCCGCGATCCTGAAGAAGTCATTAAACAGGCGCAGCAGCTTGTCGATGCCGGATATAAAGAAATTGTTCTAACCGGTATTCATACAGGCGGCTACGGCGAAGATATGAAAGATTACAACTTCGCTAAACTCTTGAGAGAATTAGACACTCGTGTTGAAGGCGTTAAAAGGATCAGAATTTCTTCAATCGAGGCTAGCCAGATCACAGACGAAGTGATCGAGGTCTTAGACCGCTCAGATAAGATTGTGAATCATTTGCATATTCCTATCCAATCCGGATCAAACACAGTGCTTAAACGGATGAGACGTAAATATACGATGGAGTTTTTTGCAGACCGTTTAAACAAATTGAAAAAAGCATTGCCAGGCTTAGCTGTAACTTCTGACGTTATTGTAGGGTTCCCTGGCGAAACAGAAGAAGAATTTATGGAAACCTATAACTTTATTAAAGAACATAAATTCTCTGAACTGCATGTTTTCCCTTACAGTAAGCGCACAGGAACGCCAGCTGCGCGAATGGAAGACCAAGTGGATGAAAACGTGAAAAATGAACGTGTACACCGCCTGATTGCTCTTTCTGATCAACTTGCGAAGGAATACGCTTCTCAGTATGAAAATGAAGTGCTTGAGATTATCCCTGAGGAAGCGTATAAGGAAACAGAAGAAGAGAACATGTTTGTCGGTTACACAGACAACTATATGAAGGTTGTTTTCAAAGGAACGGAAGATATGATCGGCAAAATCGTGAAGGTCAAAATCCAAAAAGCAGGTTATCCTTACAACGAAGGGCAATTTGTCCGTATTGTTGAGGACGAAATAACTGAACATATGCGTCTGTCTTCTTAATCTAAAAACCGGTGCATTTACATGCACTGGTTTTTTATTTAGCTGGAATAAGGAAGTGAATCAAGCGATAAAACAAGTTTGTAAGCGGAAGAAATAAAAGAGCTGTTACCACATTAAATAAAAGGCTGAAATGCGCGATCCTTTGTGCGGGATCAGGTGATAACAGTTCTACAAAGCCGGTCGCTGCCGTCAGAAAAGGAAATACAATAGCCACGCCCAGCACGTTAAATACCACATGGGCATACGCTGTCTGTTTCGCCGCATATCCACCGGATACAGCAGCCATGACAGCTGTAATGCATGTCCCGATATTTGACCCGAGCACGACGCTCATCGCCTGTGTCAGTCCGATAATGCCTTCATTCATAAAGCTCATCAAAATGCCGATGCAGACGGAGCTTGAGTGAATGATGGCAGTTAACACCATACCGATGAGCAATGCGGACCAGTTTGAATCGTTAACGTGGTATAGAACGTCGGCTCCCGTTTTCAGCTTTGTAAGCGGTCCTGCAAGGTGGCTAAACCCGCTGATGCAAAAAAAGATGATGCCAAGTCCGAGGAAGCTTGTTCCCAGCTGTCTTAAGGGATACCTGCCAGTCAGAAAAAACAATAAACCGCCTATCAAAAGAATCCAAATCAACACATCCATTTTGATGGCAATAAATTCAGTTGTAAAGGTCGACCCGACATTTGTTCCTAGAATCATCGGTATCGTTCTCTTAAAAGAAAGAACGCCTGCACTTACAAAGCCAATGACAATAACCATAAAGGCTGAACTGCTCTGAAGAATCCCCGTAAATACAATACTGATAAGAAACGCTTTTAACGGATGGTTCGTAAATAAAAGCAAACGTTCTTCAATTTTTGAGTACGCCATTGAAATTAAGCCTTTTCGAAGCATGTTCATGCCTGCGAGAAAGAATAATATAAGAGCAGTAAAACTGATCAGAATCAACATCTTATTCACCAACCCCTTTCCATCATTATATAGACAGGCAGTCGCGCTCATGACGGAAAAGTGAACTCACTTAGTTGACCTGACTGATGGCTTATATTATAATGTCAAAGTACATGTTTATATGTGTAACTTAAAGGTAGTCGATTGGTGTATTCGGAGGGAGGGAAAGAGAATGTCAAAAACGGTCGTTAGAAAAAACGAATCGCTTGAAGATGCTCTTCGTCGCTTCAAACGCAGTGTATCAAAGACAGGTACTTTGCAAGAAGCAAGAAAGCGTGAATTTTATGAAAAACCTAGCGTAAAGCGCAAGAAAAAGTCTGAAGCTGCTAGAAAACGCAAATTCTAAAAGAGGGTGGATTTATGAGTCTTCTTGAGCGTCTTAACCAGGATATGAAGCTATATATGAAAAACCGTGAGAAAGACAAACTGACTGTCGTTCGAATGGTTAAGGCTTCACTTCAAAATGAAGCAATTAAGCTTAAGAAAGACAGTTTGACCGAGGATGAGGAACTCACTGTCCTTTCTCGTGAACTTAAGCAACGTAAAGACTCCCTCCAGGAATTTTCAAACGCTAATCGTTTAGATTTAGTAGATAAAGTTCAAAAAGAGCTGGACATTTTAGAAGTTTATTTACCTGAGCAGCTGTCAGAAGAAGAGCTGCGTACAATCGTAAATGAAACCATCGCGGAGGTCGGTGCGAGCTCAAAAGCGGACATGGGCAAAGTGATGGGGGCAATTATGCCTAAAGTAAAAGGTAAAGCTGACGGAAGTTTAATTAATAAACTTGTGAGCAGTCAACTGTCTTAAATGGCAAAGAAAAGGACATCTTTCTAAGAGAGATGTCTTTTTTTATACATAAAAAAATGAAACCTTTGATACATTTGTTACGTATGAAGAGAAGGCACTTATTATAAAAGGAAGGAGGGATACACCGCCCTTGCTTCACATCAAAGGATTCCGTGTTGCTCTATTGAGCATATTTTTACTTTCTTTATTAGGCGTACAGCTGAACGCAAAAGCAGAGAAACAAACGGTTTATGTGATCCCGATTGAAAAAAATGTCGAACAGGGTCTCGCCTCGTTTTTGTCCCGTTCATTACAGGATGCAAAAGAAGCCCATGCAGATCATATTATTCTTGATATCAATACGCCGGGAGGATTGGTCAAATCAGCTATTGATATAGCGGATTTGATAACCGAAAGCGAGATCCCTGTAACTGCATATGTAAACAAACGCGCGTTGTCAGCTGGTGCATATATTGCCCTGCAAGCCGATAACATTTATATGGCGCCCGGCGGAAAAATGGGAGCGGCCGCGATTATTGACGGTAAAGGCAATGCCGCTGACCAAAAAGCTGAATCGCTTTGGCTTGCAGAGATGGAAGATGCCGCAGTGAAAAATAATCGCGATCCAAAATATGCGCTCGCTATGGCTGACCCGGATATAGATGCCAAGGAAGTCGGCGCGCCGAAGGGTGATCTGCTGACACTTAATGCTGATAAGGCGATTGATGTTGGCTATTCAGAAGGCAATGCTGACAATTTATCCGTGCTCGTAAAGAAGCTTGGGTTTGAAAAAGCACACATCAGCTATGCAAAGGAAAGCTTTGCGGAAAAGACAGCAAGATGGCTGACGAACCCGGTCATTGTTCCTATTCTGCTGACAATCGCTTTTTTAGGTCTGACGGTGGAGCTTTTTTCTCCGGGTGTCGGCATCCCTGGAACGATTGGATTCATTGCTTTGCTGCTGTTCTTTTACGGACATCTCGCAGCCGGCCTTTCAGGATACGAAACGGTTCTCCTCTTTATAGCAGGGGTGATCCTTATCCTGCTTGAGATTTTCCTTCCCGGGGGAATCATTGGATTACTGGGCTTAGGAGCGATTATTGCGAGCCTGTTTTTAGCTGCGGGAAGCTTTACTGTCATGGCGGTTTCTCTCTTGATCGCCTCAGCTGTTTCTATTACAGCTTTCATTTTACTGACAAGGGTGTTGGGAAAGCGTATGAAATTCTTTAAGAAATTGATATTAAATGATTCTACAAATACGGAGAGCGGCTACGTATCAAATCAAACACGCACGGACTTAATGGGCAAAGTGGGTGTAACCTTTACACCGCTGCGTCCCGCCGGTACCGTCATTATTGATGATGAACGTCTTGACGTCGTTTCAGAGGGATCGTTTACAGAAAAAGATAAGAAAGTAAAAGTGATTAAAGTAGAAGGCTCACGCATTGTCGTGCGAGAAATTTAAACAGAAACGAGGAGAATAGATATGGATCCATCAACACTCATGATTCTGGCTATTATCGTAGTAGGAATCATTGTTTTAGCTGTATTTTTTACATTTGTGCCTGTGATGCTTTGGATTTCAGCGTTAGCAGCCGGAGTTAGAATCAGCATTTTCACTCTAATAGGGATGAGGCTTCGCCGCGTTATACCAAACCGAGTTGTGAACCCATTGATTAAAGCGCATAAGGCTGGGCTTAATGTTGCTACCAATCAGCTTGAAAGCCACTATCTTGCAGGAGGAAACGTTGACAGAGTTGTCAATGCCCTGATCGCTGCTCAGCGAGCCAACATTGAACTCACATTCGAACGCTGTGCTGCTATTGATCTTGCCGGCCGTGACGTATTGGAAGCCGTGCAGATGAGTGTTAACCCTAAGGTGATTGAAACACCATTTATTGCCGGTGTTGCCATGGACGGGATTGAAATGAAAGCGAAAGCGAGAATCACAGTAAGAGCGAATATCGAACGCCTCGTCGGGGGAGCAGGGGAAGAAACCATTGTAGCCCGTGTCGGCGAAGGGATTGTCTCTACAATCGGTTCATCAGATAATCATAAAAAAGTGCTTGAAAACCCTGATATGATTTCTCAGACAGTCCTTGGAAAGGGATTGGACTCAGGAACTGCGTTTGAAATTCTCTCGATTGATATTGCTGATGTTGACATCGGCAAAAATATCGGTGCGATCTTACAAACCGATCAGGCTGAGGCTGATAAAAACATCGCGCAAGCAAAAGCGGAAGAACGCCGTGCGATGGCTGTCGCTCAGGAACAGGAAATGCGCGCCCGCGTAGAAGAAATGCGTGCGAAAGTGGTAGAAGCCGAAGCGGAAGTGCCGCTTGCGATGGCAGAAGCTTTACGTGAAGGGAATATTGGCGTCATGGACTACATGAATATCAAAAACATCGATGCTGACACAGAAATGCGTGATTCATTCGGCAAGCTGACGAAAGATTCGTCTGATGAAGACCGCAAATCATAATCTCTCTAAGAAGGGAGAACTCTGATGGAAGATATACTGACCAATCCGCTTATTATTGCAGCGATTATCGGAATCATTTCTGCAATTTTCGGCAAAAAGAACAAAGAAGAAAAGAAAAGCAGCCAAAACAGAAAAAAGCCTCAGCAGATGCAAACTGCTTCTCCTCAAAAGAAGCAGGCAGAAGAAGTATCTGTCCCTATTCCTAACCGCATGGAACAGGTAAGACGGGAAGCGGAAGAAAGACGCAGGGAAACAGAAAGAAACCTGAAAGGGCTGGAACGTGATCTTACTGCAGGTAAACAAAAAGCAGTATACACAAAACAAAAAATGCTCCAGGTTAATAAAGACACTGTGGTACAGGGGATCGTCTTAGGAGAGGTATTCGGGCCTCCAAGGGCGAAAAAACCTCACCATACGATGCGCTCGGCCCGTAAAAATTAAAGTGTTAGAACCTCCTTTCAAATCATACATATGAGATGAAAGGGGGTTCTTTTTGTATGGGGCAAAGAAAGAATCGTGTGAAAGCTTGGCTGACAAGAGCATTGGAAATTCCCCCGGACGTTATGATGGATCTGCCGCGGATTACAATGGTTGGCAGACTTCATATCTACATAGAAAACCATAGAGGTCTTTTGCTTTTCAGTGAGAATGAAGTGAGGCTGATGCTGAAGCAGGGCCAGTGCATCATATCAGGAAAAAACTTTGTCATCAAGGCGATTCTTCCGGAAGAAATTCTTTTGGAGGGTACGATTGATGTCGTTCGATATGTTGAGTCATAAAGCCGAGGGGGAAATGTTGTGAAAAATAAATGGCTGTCTTTTTTTTCGGGTAAGGTCCAGCTTGAATTGACGGGAAGAGGGATTGAACGGCTTCTTAATGAATGCACAAGACAGGGGATTCCGGTCTTTCATGTCAAAAAAAAGAAAGAAGCCGTATCGTTATATATACAGCTTCAGGATGTACATGCCTTTCGGCGGGTGAGAAGAAAATTTAAATGTAAAGCCCGATTTATTAATAGGAAGGGATTCCCTTTCCTGTTACTGAAATCAAAGCTGAATATAGGGTTTACGATCGGTTTTGCAATGTTTTTCATCCTTTTGTTTTTGCTTTCCAATATGGTGTGGAAAATTGATGTGACAGGCGCTAAGCCGGAAACGGAACATCAAATGATGCAGCATCTTAATGAAATCGGCGTCAAAAAGGGGCGTCTGCAGTTTTTAATGATGTCGCCCGAAAAAATCCAAAAATCGTTAACTAATGGAATAGACAATATCACCTGGGTCGGTGTTGATCTGAAGGGGACGACCATTCATATGAAAGTCGTGGAGAAAAATGAGCCCGAAAAAGAAAAGTATGTAAGCCCGCGCGATATTGTCGCCAAAAAGAAAGCAACCATTACAAGAATGTTTGTACAAAAAGGACAGCCGATGGCCGCAATCCACGATCATGTGGAAAAGGGACAGCTACTTGTTTCAGGACTCATCGGCAGCGAAGAGCAACAGCAGGAAGTCGCCTCAAAAGCAGAAATCTACGGAGAAACCTGGTACAAATCTGAAGTGACAGTCCCGCTTGAAACATTATTTAACGTCTATACGGGCAAAGTAAGGACAAAGCACAAGCTTTCTTTTGGCTCTTTGGCCATCCCGATCTGGGGTATGACATTTAAAAAAGAGGAATTGAAGCACCCAAAAACAGAACAAGAAAAGCATTCGCTGAATTTTCTCGGATTTAAGCTCCCTATATCTTATATCAAAGAGCAAACGAGAGAAAGTGAAGAAGCTTTGCGAAAATATACGAAAGAAGAAGCAGTTCAAGAAGGCATAAAAATGGGTAAACTGGATGTAGAGGATAAAATAGGCGAAAACGGCGAGGTGAAAAGTGAAAAAGTTTTGCACCAGACTGTTGAGAATGGTAAAGTAAAGTTGATTATTCTCTACCAAGTTATAGAAGATATCGTTCAAACCACACCTATTGTCAGGGAGACTGAAGAATGACAGAACATTTACTTGCGATGAATCAAAAACTGAAAAGCCCGGACGAGGCGCTTTCACTGTTCGGGAACCAAGATTCTTTTTTGAAATTGATGGAGAAAGATCTGAATGTAAATATCATTACGCGCGGCGAAACGATTTATGTTTCAGGCGATGAAGAATCGTTTCAGATTGCAGATAAGCTGCTGGGATCGCTCCTCGCTTTAATTCGCAAGGGGATAGAGATCTCTGAACGTGATGTGATTTACGCCGTCAAAATGGCAAAGAAGAATGAACTTGAATACTTTGAAAGCATGTACGAAGAAGAAATTACAAAAAACGCAAAAGGCAAATCAATCCGTGTAAAAACGATAGGACAGCGGGAATACGTGGCCGCCATGAAGCGGAATGACCTTGTATTCGGCATCGGCCCGGCGGGAACCGGGAAAACGTACCTGGCTGTCGTAAAAGCAGTCCATGCTTTAAAAAACGGACATATCAAAAAAATCATTTTAACAAGACCTGCCGTGGAAGCCGGTGAAAGCCTCGGTTTTCTGCCAGGTGACCTCAAAGAGAAAGTAGATCCTTATTTGCGCCCGCTGTATGACGCTCTTCATGATGTGCTTGGGGCAGATCATACAGAACGTCTAATGGAAAGAGGCATCATTGAAATTGCTCCGCTTGCATATATGAGGGGACGGACGCTTGATGATGCTTATGTTATACTTGATGAAGCACAGAATACCACGCCTGCTCAAATGAAAATGTTTTTGACGAGACTGGGCTTTGGCTCTAAAATGATCATTACAGGTGACGTTAGCCAAATTGATCTGCCGAAAGGCGTCAAATCGGGACTTGCAGTAGCGAAGGAGATGCTGAGAGGCATAGACGGCATTTCTATGATTGAGCTAGACCAGACAGACGTGGTCAGACATCCGCTTGTTGCGAAAATTATTGAAGCATACGATAAGCAAAATTAATGCTGAATGACCCGATCGCGCGTTATCGGGTCATTTTTATGATTGCTTATGGGCTTGATGTTTCAAGAGGAGGTTCTTGTGTTGAAAAAGAAGGGGAAGACCAAAAGCAGACCAAACAAATGGAGCAGCTTTAAAAATGCCCGCTCCATGCATGTCCTGCTGTATCTTCTGCTGGCTGTTATTATGTTTGCTTTGCTCTTTGTACATGTTAAGCCGGAAACACTTGATTTAGACCTGTTTTCAGTCAGCGACAAGACCATTTATGCTCCGGCAACCGTGGAAGATCAAAAAGCCACAGAGGAAAAAAAGCAAGCCGCTGAGGACGCGGTTGAAGATCAATATACATTGAAAAAAGAATATACAGACAATCGGATTGACCTTGTGTCATCTATATTCGACAGTATCAGCGAAGTGAAAAAATCGGCGGAAGAAGACAGCAAATCACCGTCGGAAAAATCAATGGTTAAGTCTGTGAAGAACAAACTGACGTCAGATGTGAATGATTCTATTTCAGAGGATTCCATCAAGACATTGCTGAAAGCAGACAGTGAAGACTTTTCTTTCGTCAGAGATACGGTCATTACGGCAGTGAATACGGTCATGAGCAGTGAAATCCCGTCGGATAAACTATCTGATGCAAAGGATAAAGTAGAAAAAGAGCTAAAGAGCAATTCTATTCCGTCTAAATACTTGGGAGCAGCGACAGAAATCGGGCGTTTTGCTATTATTCCGAATTACGTCTTTGATCCGAAAGCGACAGAGGCAAAGCGTCAGGAAGCGTCAGACAATGTCCAGCAGGTTCAGATCAAACAGGGCCAGGTGCTCGTGGAAGAAAATGACCTCATTGATCGGGAAGTGTACAGAAAACTCGAGCTGACCGGGTTGTTAAATAACTCAAATCTCTTTAAGCCGATCAGCGGCCTATTGATTATGATCGGACTTTTCATTGCAACACTTGTATATTATTTTGAAAAACAGAAACAAAACCTGAAGGTTAAAAACCAATCCATCCTGCTTTTCTCCATTATCACAACGCTTTTGCTTGTGATCATGGAGGTCGTCAGTTTATTTCAGAAGATGGAATATAATAATATCGGTTATCTTGTTCCTATTGCGGCCGGCGCGATTCTAATCAAACTGCTGATGAATGAACGCATCGCCATTTTGGGAAGTATCATTCTTGCGATTTGCGGAAGTATGATGTTTAATCAGGGTGTGACAGGTACATTTAATTATGTCATCGGAATTTATTATTTGATCAGCGGGATTTCAGGTGTTTTATTTTTAGGAAAACACAATGCCAGATCAAAGATTTTGCAGACAGGGCTTTTCGTGGCGTTTATCAATATGGTTGTCGTTCTTTCCTTATTATTGATCCAAAACACTGCGCTGTCGGGTCTTGAAATCGGCACGTTAATGCTGATGGGGGTTGTATCGGGATTTGCTTCGTCTGTATTGATCATCGGGCTGATGCCGTTTTTTGAGACAGGCTTTGGCATTTTATCCACTATGAGGCTGATCGAGCTGTCTAATCCTAACCATCCGCTGCTGCGTAAAATACTAACAGAAACACCAGGTACATATCATCACAGTGTAATGGTCGCCAATTTGTCAGAGGCAGCCTGTGAGGCGGTTGGGGCTAATGGCTTGCTTGCAAGAGTCGGCGCGTATTACCACGATCTCGGAAAAACAAAGCGGCCGCAATATTTTATTGAGAACCAAATGAATATTGATAATCCGCATGACAAGCTGTCTCCTCAGCTAAGTAAAAATATCATCATTTCGCATACCACTGACGGTGCGAACATGCTGAGAAGCTATAAATTTCCGAAAGAGCTTGTCGACATTGCTGAGCAGCATCATGGAACCTCGCTTTTAAAGTTCTTTTATTATAAAGCGAAGGAAAAAGGCGATCAGATTACAGAAGAAGAGTTCCGTTATCCGGGACCGAAGCCGCAGTCAAAGGAAGCCGCGATTATATCAGTGGCTGACAGTGTTGAAGCGGCCGTCAGATCCATGCATAACCCAAACCCTGAACGAATTGAAAAGCTTGTCCGGGGTATTATATCCGATAAGCTGCAGGACGGACAGTTCAGCGAATGCGATTTGACATTTAAAGAGCTTGATACAATCGCAAAAACGCTCTGTGCAACATTAAAAGGAATTTTCCACTCCCGGATCGAATATCCGGAGGCTACTAAGAAGGTGAAATAGATGAGTTTACTGATTGATATCGTTGATGAAACGGGGAGTGTCTCAGAAGAGATGCTCAAAGAAGTAGAAAATCTGCTTCAATTTGCCGCTGAGCGTGAAGGTGTTCAGGATCAGGCTGAAGTTTCTGTCACGATTGTTACCAATGAAGACATACAGCAGATTAATAAAGACTATCGCGGAAAGGATGCGCCGACAGACGTCATCTCATTTGCTCTTGAAGAAGAGGGAGAAGGCGAGGTTGAAATCGTAGGCGCGGAAATGCCGCCGGTTTTAGGTGATATTATCATCAGTGCAGATCGCACAAGGGAGCAGGCCGAAGAGTATAATCATTCTTTTAAGAGAGAGCTCGGGTTTCTTGCCGTGCACGGATTTCTGCATCTTTTAGGATATGACCATATGACGAAAGAGGAAGAAGAGGAGATGTTTACTAAGCAAAAGGATTTGCTGGACGCTTATGGACTCAAGAGATCATAGAAATGAGCTGAAGCGATTCTTCAAAAGCTTCGTGCATGCAGGCCGGGGCATATGGGAAACAGCGCGGACGGAGCGGAATTTCCAATTTCATGCCGCAGCCGCCTGCGCTGTTCTTATTTGCGGCTTCCTTGTGGAGCTCAGCCCGATTGAGTGGGCAATTATTTTCCTTTTGATCGGCGGAATGTTTTCGCTTGAGCTTTTAAATACAGCCATTGAACATACGGTTGATTTAATAACAGACAAACATCACCCTCTTGCTAAAGCGGCTAAGGACGCTGCCGCCGGGGCTGTTTGCGTTTTTGCTGTCATTTCGTGTATCATTGGTTTACTTATTTTTTTGCCAAAGCTGTAATGGCTGAAAATTCTTACATTTATTTTACATTTTTAGAAATGGGCGTGAAAAAAAGCGCGCGATTATGTAAAATATAAAGTGATAGCGGTACCATTATAGGTAAGAGAGGAACATGTACACATGAACAAACAAGAATTAATAACAGAAGCTTTAAAAGCGCGTGATATGGCATATGCGCCGTATTCCAAGTTTCAAGTAGGAGCCGCTCTTCTTACCAAGGATGGAAAAGTGTACAGAGGCTGCAACATCGAGAACGCGGCATACAGCATGTGCAATTGCGCTGAGCGTACCGCTTTATTTAAAGCTGTTTCTGAAGGGGATACAGAGTTTCAGATGCTGGCCGTTGCGGCTGACACCCCTGGACCGGTATCTCCGTGCGGAGCCTGCCGCCAGGTGATTTCTGAGCTTTGCACAAAGGACGTTATTGTCGTACTGACTAATTTACAAGGACAAATAAAAGAAATGACTGTGGAAGAATTATTGCCAGGCGCATTTTCATCGGAGGATTTACATGACGAACGAAAGTTTTAAATCAGGATTTGTATCCATTATTGGAAGACCAAACGTAGGAAAGTCTACATTTTTGAACAGAGTCATTGGACAAAAAATCGCGATCATGAGCGATAAGCCCCAAACGACGAGAAACAAGGTGCAAGGAGTTCTGACGACAGGCACATCACAAACGATTTTTATTGACACACCAGGGATTCATAAGCCTAAGCATAAACTTGGGGACTTTATGATGAAAGTGGCGCAAAATACATTAAAAGAAGTCGATCTGATCTTGTTTATGATCAATGCAGAGGAAGGCTACGGGAAGGGCGACGAATTCATCATTGAGAAATTGCAGAAGATGTCTACGCCTGTATTTTTAATCGTAAACAAAATTGACAAAATTCATCCTGATCAATTGCTTCTGTTAATTGACGAATACCGCGGACGTTATCCTTTTAAGGAAATTGTTCCGATTTCTGCTTTAGAAGGAAATAATATCGAAACATTGCTCGCCCAGATTGAAGCATATTTGCCGGAAGGGCCGCAATTCTATCCAAGTGACCAGGTAACTGACCACCCGGAGCGCTTTATCATTTCTGAATTAATCAGAGAAAAGGTGCTGCATCTGACGAGAGAAGAAATCCCGCACAGCATTGCGGTGGCCATCGAATCCATAAAAGGGCAGGACAACGGTTCTGTGCATGTAGCGGCAACGATTGTGGTCGAACGTGATTCTCAAAAAGGCATTGTGATCGGGAAAAAAGGAAGTCTGCTGAAAGAGGTCGGAAAAAGAGCGAGAGCGGATATTGAAGCACTGTTAGGCTCCCGTGTCTACCTTGAATTGTGGGTCAAAGTGCAGAAAGACTGGCGCAATAAAATGTCCCAGCTTCGCGATTTTGGCTTCAAAGAGGACGAATATTAATCTCTTGCTGTGTCATTATCTCACAGGAACAGGGATGCATTAGCAAATTTTGTTTAACATGAAATGGAGGACATCTGGTCAAGATAAAGGTAAGAATTTGGAGTTTAGGTAAGCTAGTTTAACTACAGAAAGGTGGGTTTCTTGTGTTGAATTTTACCTGGAACGTATTTTCTCAAACAGGAAATGTTGATACGTATCTTCTTTTTAAAGAGCTGGAAAAAGAGAACATGGAAAGACCCGAAGAACTAGAAGATGAGCTAGCCCGATTTGATTATCCAATTTTATAAACCTCTTGGCCGCTCCTGCTTTAGGAAGGTGCGGAAATGCTGACAAAATGTGAAGGAATCGTTCTTCGCACAAACGATTACGGAGAGACGAATAAAATCGTTACTTTACTGACAAGAGAACACGGAAAAATAGGTGTTATGGCAAGAGGCGCCAAAAAACCGAACAGCCGTTTATCAGCAGTCAGCCAGCCCTTTTTGTATGGTTCATTCTTAATGCAAAAAACAACGGGCCTCGGAACGCTTCAGCAGGGTGAAATGATCCTCAGCATGAGAGGCATCAGGGAAGATTTGTTTTTAACCGCATATGCTGCGTATATTGCTGAGCTAGTCGACAGAGGCACAGAAGAAAAAAAGCCAAACCCTTATTTGTTTGAATTCATTTTAGAATCGTTTAAACAGCTGAATGAAGGAACAGATCCGGATGTCATCATCTTCATTGTTCAAATGAAGATGCTCGGTGTCATGGGGCTGTATCCCGAGCTGAATCACTGTGTGCATTGTAAAAGCCAGGACGGGACATTTCATTTCTCTGTCCGTGATAACGGGTTTATTTGCCATCGTTGTTTTGAAAAAGATCCTTACAGGATTCCGATTAAACCGCAAACGGCAAGGCTGTTGAGGCTGTTTTATTACTTCGATCTGTCGAGGCTGGGCAATGTGTCCTTAAAACAGGAAACAAAAGCTGAATTGAAGCAAGTGATTGATTTATATTATGAGGAATATTCAGGGTTATATTTAAAATCAAAGCGCTTTTTAGATCAAATGGAAAGCATGAAACATCTTATGGGTGAAAACAAAAGTTGACATCTGGTCCATCTTTTTATATGATCATTTATTATAAAATATGTTGCAGTGAGAGAAAGAAGTACTTGCGTTTACCTCATGAAAGCGACCTTAGGGCGGTGTAAGCTAAGGATGAGCGCGCAACGAAAGGCATTCTTGAGCAATTTTAAAAAAAGAGGCTGGGATTTTGATCTCAGCAACTAGGGTGGAACCGCGGGAGAACTCTCGTCCCTATGTTTGCGGCTGGCAAGCATAGAGACGGGAGTTTTTTGGTTGCTGCCGCAGTCATCTTATGAAGGAAAAGTGGAGGTGCTTGAAATGAACATTCAAGACATGATTCTAACCTTGCAAAAGCATTGGTCCAGTCAGGGCTGTGTGCTTATGCAGGCTTACGATGTAGAAAAAGGGGCCGGCACGATGAGCCCGTATACATTTTTGCGCAGTATTGGGCCTGAGCCGTGGAAAGTGGCTTATGTAGAGCCTTCCAGACGCCCTGCTGACGGACGATACGGGGAGAACCCGAACAGACTGTATCAGCATCATCAATTTCAGGTCATTATTAAACCGTCTCCTGATAACATTCAAGAGCTGTATTTAGATTCATTGCGCGCTCTTGGAATTGATCCGCTTGAGCATGATATCCGCTTTGTTGAAGACAACTGGGAGAATCCGTCTTTAGGCTGTGCGGGTCTAGGCTGGGAAGTATGGCTTGACGGAATGGAAATTACACAATTTACGTATTTCCAGCAGGTCGGAGGACTTGAATGTAAACCGGTTTCTGTAGAAATTACGTACGGAATTGAGCGTCTTGCGTCTTATATCCAGGATAAAGAAAATGTTTTCGACTTGGAATGGACGTCCGGCTTTACAGTGAAAGATTTATTCATGATGGCGGAATACGAGCATTCCGTTTATACGTTTGAAACGTCAGATGTCGATATGCTGTTCCAATTGTTCAGCACGTATGAAAAAGAAGCGATTAAGCAAATGGACAACGGACTTGTTCACCCTGCATATGACTATGTGCTGAAATGCTCGCACACCTTCAACCTGCTTGATGCCAAAGGTGCGATCTCTGTTACCGAACGGACAGGCTATATCGCAAGAGTGCGGAATTTAGCGAGAAAAGTAGCAAAAACCTATTATGAGGAACGAGAAAAACTAGGGTTCCCAATGCTTAAAGGGGAGGGTTCTTCTCATGAGTAAACAGGATTTACTTTTAGAGATCGGATTAGAGGAAATGCCGGCGCGCTTTTTGAATGAAAGCATGGTTCAGCTTGGTGAGAAGCTGACAGGCTGGCTTACAGAAAAAAATATTAATCACGGTGAAGTAAAGCTCTTCAATACACCGAGACGTCTCGCTGTCTTTGTAAAAGATGTAGCAGAAAAGCAGGCTGATATAAAAGAAGAAGCGAAAGGGCCTGCGAAAAAAATTGCTCTTGATGCAGACGGCAACTGGACAAAAGCGGCGATCGGCTTTTCAAAAGGCCAAGGCGCGAATGTGGAAGACCTGTACATTAAAGAAGTGAAAGGCACAGAGTATGTATTCGTGCAAAAATTCCAAGCCGGCCAAGAAACGAAATCGCTTCTTCCGGAACTGAGCGGCTTAGTTACGAGCTTGCATTTCCCGAAGAACATGCGTTGGGGAAATGAAGATTTGCGTTATATCCGGCCAATCAAATGGATTGTTGCTTTATTTGGACAGGATGTCATTCCATTTTCTATCACAAACGTTGAGTCTGGACGGACAACACAGGGACACCGTTTCCTTGGACATGAAGTGTCAATTGAATCACCTTCAGCTTATGAAGAGCAGCTGAAAGAACAGCACGTTATTGCTGATCCTAACGTCCGGAAACAAATGATTCAATCTCAGCTGGAAGCGATGGCTGCAGAAAACAATTGGAGCATTCCAGTTGACGAAGACCTTCTTGATGAAGTGAATCATTTAGTAGAATATCCGACAGCTCTTTACGGTTCATTTGAATCTGAGTTTCTGTCAATTCCTGAGGAAGTGCTTGTCACGACAATGAAAGAGCATCAGCGCTACTTCCCTGTCAAAGACAAGAACGGTGATTTGTTGCCTCACTTTATCACAGTCCGAAACGGCAACAGCCACGCGATCGAAAATGTGGCCCGAGGCAATGAAAAAGTGCTGCGCGCGCGTTTATCTGATGCTTCATTCTTCTACAAGGAAGATCAGAAACTAAACATTGATGCAAACGTGAAGAAGCTTGAAAACATTGTTTTCCATGAAGAGCTTGGTTCTCTTGCTGATAAGGTTAGAAGAGTCACTTCAATCGCAGAGAAGCTTGCCGTTCGTCTTCAAGCTGATGAAGATACATTAAAACATGTGAAGCGAGCTGCTGAAATTTCTAAATTCGACCTTGTCACTCATATGATATACGAATTCCCTGAGCTTCAAGGAATTATGGGTGAAAAGTATGCGAGAATGCTTGGTGAAGATGAAGCAGTGGCTACGGCAGTCAACGAACACTATATGCCTAGATCAGCAGGCGGAGAAACGCCTTCTACTTTCATCGGAGCAGTTGTAGCAATGGCGGATAAGCTTGACACAATCACTTCATTCTTCTCTATCGGTGTTATTCCGACCGGTTCTCAGGATCCTTACGGGCTGCGCCGCCAAGCGAGCGGTATTGTTGCAATTCTTCTTGACCGCAACTGGGGAATTTCGTTTGAAGAGCTGCTTACTTTCGTACAAACCGATAAAGAAAATGAATTGCTGGATTTCTTCACTCAGCGCCTGAAATATGTCTTGAATGCTGAACAGATCAGACACGATGTCATCGATGCCGTGCTGGAAAGCTCTGAGCTTGAGCCATACTCAGCGCTGCATAAAGCACAAGTGCTGGAACAAAAACTTGGTGCGCCGGGCTTTAAGGAAACAGCGGAAGCTTTAGGCCGAGTGATTTCTATCAGCAAAAAAGGAGTCCGCGGAGACATTCAGCCTGATCTATTTGAAAATGAATACGAAGCAAAACTGTTTGATGCCTATCAAACAGCGAAGCAAAATCTGCAGGAAAGTTTCAGTAAAAAAGATTACGAGGCGGCCCTTTCTTCACTTTCAGCCTTAAAAGAACCGATCGATGCATACTTCGATCATACAATGGTTATAGCGGATAACGAGACATTAAAGGCAAACCGACTAGCGCAAATGGTAAACTTGGCGGATGAGATCAAGTCCTTTGCGAATATGAATGCCCTTATTGTAAAATAAAGAGAGAAAAGGCGGTTGCTGTGTGATCGGTAATCGTCTTTTCCCCATTTATAAGTTTTTTTGTTTGATTACAAGATATTTACGATATAATATGGATTATTGTTTCTTTACATAGATATGAAGTGAAAAGGTGGTGAGTACGATCGAACTAAATAAACGGCAAGAACATATTTTGCAGATTGTAAAAGAAAACGGGCCGATTACAGGGGAGCATATTGCAGAAAAGCTGAACCTAACCAGGGCAACATTGCGTCCGGATTTAGCCATACTCACCATGTCAGGATTCCTCGAGGCGCGCCCGAGAGTCGGTTATTTCTACACTGGAAAAACCGGCACACAGCTTTTGGCAGATAAACTCAAAAAGCTTCAGGTGAAAGACTTTCAATCTATCCCCGTTGTGATTCACGAAAACGTTTCTGTGTACGATGCGATTTGCACCATGTTTTTAGAAGATGTAGGTACTCTGTTTGTGGTGGACCGCGATGCTGTTTTAGTCGGGGTGCTTTCACGAAAAGACTTGCTGAGAGCGAGCATTGGCCAGCAGGAGCTTACATCAGTCCCTGTTCACATCATTATGACAAGGATGCCGAACATTACGGTGTGCAGGCGCGAGGATTATGTGATGGACATTGCAAAGCACTTAATAGAAAAACAAATTGATGCACTGCCTGTCATCAAAGATACCGATAAAGGCTTTGAAGTGATCGGCAGAGTGACAAAAACGAATATGACAAAAATACTTGTCAGTTTATCTGAAAATGAAATCCTATAAGATCGCAAACTAACGGGGGGATAATATGAATAACCGCATCATCTATGTCGTATCGGATTCAGTCGGTGAAACGGCTGAATTGGTAGTAAAAGCAGCGCTCAGCCAATTTAACGGTTCAGCGGACGATACACATGTAAGAAGAATTCCTTATGTTGAAGATATAGGCACTATCAATGAAGTGATTTCACTTGCAAAGGCAGACGGCGGCATTATCTGTTTTACACTTGTGGTGCCGGAAATCAGAGAATATTTGATTGCCGAAGCGGAAAAAGCAAATGTTTTATATTATGATATTATCGGCCCGTTAATTGATAAAATGGAAACAGCCTACGGTTTAACAGCGAAATACGAACCGGGGCGGGTGCGCCAGCTTGATGAAGACTATTTCAAAAAAGTGGAGGCCATCGAGTTTGCAGTTAAATACGATGATGGACGTGATCCAAGAGGGATTTTAAAAGCTGATATCGTTTTGATCGGCGTATCAAGAACGTCTAAAACACCGTTGTCTCAATATCTCGCCCACAAGCGCCTAAAGGTTGCCAATGTTCCGATTGTTCCCGAGGTTGACCCGCCGGAAGAACTCTTTAACGTTGATCCGAAAAAATGCATCGGCTTAAAGATTAGCCCGGATAAACTGAATCATATCAGAAAAGAACGGTTAAAATCACTCGGGCTTAATGACAAAGCGATCTATGCAAATATCAACAGAATCAAAGAGGAACTGGAATATTTCGAAAAGATTGTGGATCGGATCGGGTGCCAGGTTGTTGATGTTTCAAATAAAGCGGTTGAAGAAACAGCGAATATCATCCATCATCTCAAAACAAAAAACATGTAACTCAGGACGCTCTATCCTGGGTTTTTGGCTATGCCAAAAGGGAATAATGAAAAACAATAGCATCTTTGTGAAGTTTGTATTATAATAAAAAATTGTGATAAAATGATTAATTTTAGGTTTAAGGTTCGTGTGATACGAATAAACTATTATGGGTAAGATGTCAAGAATTTCTCCCGAAAATTTTTCGACAAATTTATGTACATCCGCAATGATAAAGGATGTGCGATTTTGCTTGCTTTTATGCAGGAGTTTAATGGAGGGATGGAGAATTACTCTTCTTAATGAACAAGAAAAGACGATTTTTGTCGATGCTGATGCCTGTCCGGTAAAAGATGAAATTTTACAAACAGCATCCGATTATGAAGTCCAAGTTCTTTTTGTCGCTTCATTTGAACATTATCAGCTTTCCAGAAGTAAGGAAGAAAAATGGAAGTATGTTGATCCTCATAAAGAAGCTGCTGATTTATATATCGCAAATCACGTAAAACCGGGAGATATCGTTGTGACGCAGGACATCGGATTAGCATCCCTGCTGTTGAACAGAAATGTCTCCGTCATGTCGGAAAGAGGGCGTCTTTACAAAGAAGACACGATTGATTTTGCTCTTGAGAGCCGTCATTTTTCAGGCAAACAAAGGAGAAAAGGCATATACGCCAAAGGGCCTAAAAAATTGAATAATGAAGATCGAGAACGATTTATTACACTGCTGCAAAAAATCCTGTCGAACGATGAAGGGATTTTGCACTAAAGCATCGAATAATGTACGACGGAGTGTTATAAGATGGGAAATCGGATACCAGATGAAATTGTGGATCAGGTACAAAAGTCGGCAGATATCGTTGAAGTCATAGGTGATTATGTTCAATTAAAGAAGCAAGGCCGAAACTACTTTGGACTCTGTCCTTTTCATGGAGAAAGCACACCTTCGTTTTCCGTATCGCCCGACAAACAGATTTTTCATTGCTTTGGCTGCGGAGCGGGCGGCAATGTTTTCTCTTTTTTAAGGCAGATGGAAGGCTATTCATTTGCTGAGTCTGTTTCTCACCTTGCTGACAAATACCAAATTGATTTTCCAGATGATATAACAGTCCATTCCGGAGCTCGGCCAGAATCTTCTGGAGATCAAAAAATGGCTGAGGCTCATGAGCTCCTGAAGAAATTTTACCATCATTTGTTAATAAATACAAAAGAAGGTCAAGAGGCATTGGATTATCTGCTTTCCAGGGGCTTTACAAAAGAGCTGATTGATGAATTTCAGATCGGCTATGCCCTTGATTCTTGGGACTTCATCACGAAATTTCTCGTGAAGAGGGGCTTTAGTGAGGCGCAAATGGAAAAAGCGGGACTCCTGATCAGACGCGAAGACGGAAGCGGATATTTTGACCGTTTCAGAAACCGCGTCATGTTTCCGATCCATGATCATCACGGGGCTGTTGTTGCATTCTCAGGCAGGGCTCTTGGCAGCCAGCAGCCTAAGTATATGAATAGTCCTGAAACACCGCTCTTTCATAAAAGTAAACTGCTTTACAATTTTTATAAGGCCCGCCTTCATATCAGAAAGCAGGAAAGAGCAGTCTTATTTGAAGGGTTTGCCGATGTCATATCGGCCGTAAGCTCGGGTGTAAAAGAGAGCATAGCCACGATGGGAACGTCTCTGACAGATGATCATGTCAAGATACTGAGAAGAAATGTCGAAGAAATCATTCTTTGCTATGACTCTGATAAAGCCGGTTATGAAGCCACCTTAAAAGCTTCTGAGCTTCTGCAAAATAAAGGCTGCAAAGTCAGAGTTGCAATGATTCCTGACGGATTGGACCCTGATGATTACATCAAAAAGTTCGGCGGGGACAAATTTAAAAACGACATTATCAACGCTAGTGTCACCGTGATGGCGTTCAAAATGCAATATTTCCGAAAAGGAAAGAACCTGTCCGATGAAGGCGATCGCTTAGCTTACATTAAAGACGTACTGAAAGAAATCAACACGCTTTCAGGGTCTCTTGAGCAGGAAGTCTATGTAAAACAGCTTGCTTCAGAGTTTTCGCTTTCACAGGAGTCTTTAACTGAGCAGCTGACTGTTTTCAGCAAGCAAAACAAACCTGCTGACAATGGTGGCGGTGAAACGAAAACACGGCGAGCGCATCTGACGACAAAAGCAAGGCAAAAACGTCTGCGTCCGGCGTATGAAAATGCGGAAAGGCTGTTACTCGCCCACATGCTTCGAGATCGAAGCGTCATCAAAAAAGTGATTGACCGGGTAGGCTTTCAATTTAATATTGATGAGCACCGCGCATTAGCCGCCTATCTTTACGCTTTTTATGAGGAGGGAGCCGAGCTGACGCCTCAGCATCTGATGGCCAGAGTGACGGATGATCATATAAGCCAGCTCTTGTCTGATATTTTAATGCTTCAGGTCAATCAAGAGCTCAGCGAAGCCGAGTTATCAGATTATGTAAAAAAAGTGTTGAATCACAGAAATTGGTCAATGATAAAAGAAAAAGAGGCGGAAAGAGCCGAAGCCGAAAGGCAAAAAGATTTTTTAAGAGCTGCTTCCCTGGCTCAAGAAATCGTTACATTGAACCGATCTTTAAAATAACTAGATAAACTGGTGAGAAGCATTTATTGGCAATGATTCCTTGCGGAGGAGCAAATAGATCGCTTGACCTCATCATGAATTGTCATATCATTATTCGCACATTGTTAAAGGCAGTTCACATAGAAAACGCCTGAATGGACCGAATAAGAATCATACCGCTTATAGAATTCGTTGCAAGCTTTGGAAGGAGGGATCCATAATGGCTGATAAACAAACCCACGAGACAGAATTAACATTCGACCAAGTAAAAGAGCAATTAACAGAGTCTGGTAAAAAACGTGGCGTTTTGACATATGAAGAAATTGCCGAGCGTATGTCCAGCTTTGAAATTGAATCAGACCAAATGGATGAGTATTATGAATTTTTAGGTGAACAAGGTGTTGAATTAATTAGTGAGAATGAAGAAACAGAAGATCCTAATATTCAGCAGCTTGCCAAAGCCGAAGAAGAATTTGACCTTAATGACCTAAGTGTACCGCCTGGTGTCAAAATCAATGACCCAGTTCGTATGTATCTAAAGGAAATCGGCCGGGTTAACCTTCTTTCTGCAAAAGAAGAAATCGCCTACGCTCAGAAGATTGAAGAAGGTGACGAAGAATCTAAACGCAGATTGGCTGAAGCGAACCTGCGGCTTGTTGTCAGTATCGCAAAACGGTATGTCGGACGCGGAATGCTGTTCCTTGACCTGATTCAGGAAGGCAACATGGGTCTGATGAAAGCCGTTGAAAAATTTGATTACCGCAAAGGTTATAAATTCAGTACGTATGCTACGTGGTGGATCAGACAGGCGATTACTCGCGCCATTGCCGATCAGGCGAGAACGATCCGGATTCCCGTTCATATGGTTGAGACCATTAATAAATTAATCCGTGTGCAGCGTCAATTACTGCAAGATTTAGGCAGAGAACCAACACCCGAAGAAATTGCGGAAGATATGGATTTAACACCTGAAAAAGTACGCGAAATCTTAAAGATTGCACAAGAGCCGGTATCGCTGGAAACACCGATTGGTGAAGAGGATGACTCGCATCTTGGTGATTTCATTGAAGATCAAGAAGCAACTTCACCTTCAGACCACGCCGCATATGAGCTATTGAAAGAGCAGCTGGAAGATGTGCTTGATACGTTAACTGATCGTGAAGAAAATGTATTGCGTCTTCGATTCGGTCTTGATGACGGCCGTACAAGAACATTAGAAGAGGTCGGCAAGGTATTTGGAGTAACGAGAGAGCGTATTCGACAAATCGAAGCTAAAGCGTTGCGGAAACTAAGACATCCTAGCAGAAGTAAACGTTTGAAAGATTTCCTCGAATAAGATGGAACGGGTCTTGCAGATCCGTTCTTCTTTTTTTCAAAAAGATATATGGATAATATGTCTTTATTTTACTGAAAAATGATGTCATTTGCAAATGAACATTGTGGCGAAAAATTTCAAAACTGAATCCATATTTTCTATTGTAAGCGTATACAATACATTATACAATAGAATAAAAAGGATATCAGAGAAATAAGCATGCTTCTATTCAATTTTGTATAAAGTGTGAATAAAAAACTTTTGTATATCAATCCATTTACTTTTTGTAAAAATAAGTTAGAATTAGAAGTGTTTACATAGGGGGAAGGATCAAAAAGGGGGAAGGGAAATGAAATGGAATCCGCTTATTCCATTTTTACTGATCGCTGTTTTAGGTATTGGTCTGACTTTCTTTTTATCAGTAAAGGGGCTTGATGACTCTCGAGAGATTGCAAGCGGCGGAGAAAGCAAATCTGCTGAAAAAGATGATGCAAACGCTTCACCGGAGGATATATACAAGGCAAACTGTATCGCGTGCCACGGTGAAAATTATGAAGGTGTTTCGGGTCCTAGCTTAAAAGGTGTAGGGGATAAGAAAGATGTCGCTGAAATTAAAACAAAGATCGAAAAAGGCGGTAATGGAATGCCTTCCGGTCTTGTTCCGGCCGATAAGCTGGATGATATGGCAGAATGGGTATCAAAAATTAAATAAAAGATCTATCTTTCTCCTTATACGTTCTCAGGCCGCCGAGATGTTCTCGACAGCCTTTTATTTTTGTCTGCCGCGTAGTAGAGCCGCATCAAAAGAAATAATCTTAAAATCATTCGCTCAGCTTGGATTCCTGGCTGATTTTTTATATGATAGAAAAGGAAAAAATGATTGAGAAAAGTTGTGATGACAAGTGAACGAATTAAAATTATCTAAACGATTGCAAACAGTAGCTGAGTACATACCGAATGGAGCGGTGATGGCCGATATCGGGTCTGACCACGCTTACCTTCCTTGTTATGCGGTGCTGAATCATAAAGCAAGCAAAGCAATTGCCGGAGAAATAACAGACGGCCCATTTTTGTCTGCCAAGCGGCAGGTTGAAAAATCAGGCTTAAGCTCGCACATTTCTGTAAGGCAGGGAGACGGCCTGGAAGTCATTAAAAAAGGTGAAGCCGATGCCATTACGATTGCCGGGATGGGCGGATCTTTGATCGCTCACATTTTAGAAGCGGGTAAAGACAAATTAACGGGAAAGGAACGGCTTATTTTACAGCCGAATATTCATGCTGTTCATATCAGAGAGTGGCTTTATAAAGAAGGATATGCGTTGATAGACGAGGTGATCCTTGAAGAGGACGGAAAGTGCTATGAGGTGCTTGTCGCCGAAGCGGGAGACAGAGATGCGGCTTATGCCGGTATTTCTTTATCAGCCGGAATGCTCGTCGGCCCTTTCTTGGCAAAAGAAAAGAATGCTGTCTTTTTGAAAAAATGGACACAAGAGCTTGAGCACACACAAAGCATTTATGAACAGATCAGCCGAGCTGCAACTACAGAGCAAAATAAACAAAAATTAAAGGAGCTCGCCGATCGAATGGAGCTGCTAAAGGAGGTTATCGATCATGGCTAAAACCGTAAATGGGCAGCAGATCGTCCAGCTGTTTGAACAATTTTCCCCGAAAGCCTATGCGGTCGAAGGCGATAAGATCGGACTGCAAATCGGCACCTTAAACAAACCGATTAAAAATGTGATGGTTACACTTGATGTGTTGGAGAGCGTTATCGATGAAGCAATTGAAAAAGAGGTTGATTTGATTATTGCACACCATCCTCCTATTTTCAGGCCGCTAAAGCATATTTCAACAGATCAGCCTGCTGGAAGGTTAATTGAAAAGTGTTTGAAGCATGATATCGCAGTTTATGCTGCTCATACAAATTTAGACGTTGCGGACGGCGGCGTGAATGATTTGCTTGCTGAAGCATTAGAGTTGAGTGAGACGGAAGTGCTGGCGCCTACTTATACTGATCCTCTGAAAAAGCTGGCCGTATATGTGCCGAAGGAATATGAAGAGCAGGTCAGAGCGGCGCTCGGAAATGCGGGAGCCGGCCATATCGGCGAATACAGCCATTGCGCGTTTTCGTCTGAAGGAATCGGCAGCTTTAAGCCATTAGACGGCGCCAAGCCTTTTATTGGTGAAGTGGGAGAGCTTGAGCTTGTTCATGAAGTAAGGCTTGAGACTGTGTTTCCTAAAAGCATCGAAAAAGCTGTTATAAGAGCAATGATAAAAAGCCATCCATATGAAGAAGTCGCTTACGACATTTATCCTGTTGAGCAGTCTCTTGCCGAAAAAGGGCTCGGCCGTGTCGGAACACTTAAAAATGAGATGACGCTCAAGGAATTCGCTTTATTTGTGAAAGACAAGCTTGAAGTAAATGGCGTTAGAATGGTGGGTGAGGCTGACAGCATAGTGAAGAAGGTAGCTGTTCTTGGCGGAGATGGTAACAAGTATATTCATCATGCGAAACGGAAGGGAGCCGATGTTTACGTTACAGGAGATTTATACTTCCATGTGGCCCATGATGCGATGATGCTTGGCCTGAATGTTGTTGATCCGGGCCATTATGCGGAAAAAATCATGAAAAAAGGCGTCACGAGAAAACTGACGGCATTGTGCAAAGAGAAAAAGCTGGACGTGAATATCTTTATTTCTGAGACAGATACAAATCCATTTACATTTCTATAAAAAAACTGAGGCTTTAACAGCCTCAGTTTTTTGCTTTTACTTTCGGTAGTATTTTTTTGAGCGGAACATTGTGTTCAGTTGTCCAAGTTGATGGATCTTCATGATCATATTGCTCCAAAAAGCGAATGACTTCTTTTGTGATCGGCGTTGGTGTTGAAGCCCCGGCAGTAACGGCAACGGTATGAACACCTTTCAGCCACTCGAGTTTTAATTCGCTTAGGTCGCCGATTCGGTATGCTTTTGTGCCGGCTATTTCCTCAGACACTTGCGCGAGCCTATTGGAATTGTTGCTTTTCGGGTCACCGACAACGATCGTTAAGTCTGCTTTTTTCGCCTGTTCTGATACAGCTTCCTGCCGCACTTGAGTAGCGAGGCAAATCTCCTGGTGATATTCGACATGAGGATATTTCTCTTTTACAAGCTCCATGATGTCGTGAACATCCCATTGAGACATCGTTGTTTGATTCGTCACAATTAATTTCTCTGCTTGGATATCAAGGTTTTTCACATCTTCTTCTGTTTCAACTAAGTGAACGATCTCAGGCGCTACGCCAACGGCTCCTTCTGGCTCCGGATGCCCTTTTTTGCCGATATAGATCACGTGATATCCTTTTTCTTTCATCTCTAGAATTAAATCGTGAGTTTTCGTCACGTCCGGACATGTGGCATCAATTGCGACTAATCCTTTTTCTTCAGCGATTTTTCTGACTTCGGGAGAAACGCCGTGCGCAGTGAAAATGACAGTTCCCTTGTCAACCTGCTTCAGGATGTCCAGACGATTAGCGCCGTCCAAAGTAAAGATTCCTTCCTCTTCAAACGCATCAGTAACGTGTTTATTATGAACAATCATCCCGAGTATATAGATGGGTCTTGGTAAGCTTTTATCAAGTGACGCGTTCTTGGCAATGACCATAGCATCAACAACGCCATAGCAATAGCCGCGCGGTGAAATTTTAATTACGTCCATTTCGGTAGTCCTCCAATACTGAAGTGAGTAAAGGCAATATAAAAAGCCGTAATCAAACGGCTCTATTCTTGCATTCTTCTGATCTCATTATAGCCAATCTCACTTCAGATATCAAAGAATGTTAAATATATAATCTCGGCTTTGATCTGCCTGATGTTCTTTTCGAAGCAGGAGAGACAGCTTCTTTTTTCTTCGGGGCAGATGTTTTTGATTCTTGTTCTTTACTGTCAGATGTTTTTGATTTCTTCGGTGGAGAAGAACTTTTTGGTTTTGAGTTTTTGTTCCCATCTGATGTTTTTGCTTCAGCCTCGTTCTCGGTTTCCGAGGTTTCTTCTGACTCTGTTTGCTTTTCATTTTCCTCATTGCTCTCTGTATCATCACTTTTACTTAACTGGCTGTACAGCTTTATCATTGCTGGCAGATTGCGGACTAATGGGCCGTACTGCTGGATCATGGGGGTGACTTGCTGCGCCATGCCGAGCACTTTTTGCACATTCCCAAGCATACTGGATAAAGATGCAGGATTGGCGATATTTTGAATGCCTTGCAGACCTGCTCCTCCGCTCGCTGCTGTGCCTGCTCCTGGAACTCCGGCGCCGCCAGTGCCTCCTCCGCCGGGTAAGAACTTTGACAGCATTCCTTTTAAGCCTCCGCCCGCACCATTTCTCGCTCCGGCATTTGCCTGAGGAAGAAATTGTCCGGATTGCTGAAAACCTTGCTGCTGCGGTCCAAATGAAGGTCTTTGCAAATTAGGCGGTCTTCTGCCCATCATTCGCTGATTTGGCATGGGGCGGGGCGGTCCGGGCTGCGGATAATTTCTCATCGGCTGCTGCGGTGAAAACATACTTGTACCTCCTTTCAGCTCTCTCTGCTATTAGAATATGCATGGGCTGCGGTATTTGCTTTACATAACTGAATAAAACAAACGCCTTCCAAACGTGGTGTTTTTAAGCAAAATCGGGTATAATGTGATGATGGACGCATAATGTGCCGCTTTAAGGAGCTGGGAAAAATGAAAGAAACTAAATTTGAACTTTATGAATTGAAACCGTTTATTATAGATGCAGTGCACCGCCTTGGTTTTTATGAACCGACTGATATTCAGAAAAGGCTGATTCCTGCAGTGTTAAAAAAAGAAAGCGTCATCGGCCAGTCTCAGACGGGAACCGGAAAGACTCACGCTTATTTACTGCCTTTATTAAACAAAATCGATCCTTCTAAGGATGTCGTTCAGGTTGTCATTACGGCTCCGACAAGAGAGCTTGCCAACCAGATTCATCAGGAAGCACTTAAAATCACACAAGGTGAAGAAGGCAGTCAGATTCGCTCGAAATGTTTTATCGGAGGCACAGATAAACAAAAATCAATTGATAAATTGAAAACACAGCCTCATCTTGTCGTCGGTACGCCAGGACGTATTGCCGATTTAATCAAAGAACAGGCGTTAAGTGTTTATAAAGCGGAATCTCTCGTCATTGATGAAGCGGATTTAATGCTGGATATGGGATTCCTTGCAGATGTAGATTACATCGGTTCACGCATGCCTGAGGATCTGCAAATGCTTGTGTTCTCAGCGACCATTCCGGAAAAGCTGAAACCATTTTTGAAAAAATATATGGAAAATCCGAAATACGCCCACGTGGAGCCAAAACAGGTGACTGCTTCGAAGATCGAGCATATTCTCATTCCTTCGAAACATCGTGACAAGGACAAGCTCCTTTTTGACATCATGTCTCATCTGAATCCATACCTGGGCATTGTGTTTGCCAATACGAAAAACACGGCTGACCATATCGCTCAATATCTGACTGGAAAAGGCATGAAAATCGGGCTGCTGCACGGCGGATTAACGCCTCGTGAGCGGAAAAAAGTCATGAAGCAGATCAATGATTTGGAATTCACTTATGTCATTGCGACTGACCTTGCCGCAAGAGGCATTGATATTAAAGGTGTCAGCCATGTTATCAACTATGAGCTGCCGGATGATCTTGATTTTTATGTTCACCGTGTGGGCAGAACGGCTCGCGCCGGCTCATCAGGACAAGCGATGACCATTTATGAGCTCTCTGATGAGGATTCATTAGTCAGGCTTGAGAAAATGGGCATTGAATTTGATTACTTGGAGCTTGAAAAGGGCGAGTGGAAAAAAGGCGATGACCGCCAGCGCCGCAAAAAGCGTAAAAAAACGTCGAACGAAGCGGATGAAATTGCACATCGTCTCGTGAAAAAGCCGAAGAAGGTTAAGCCTGGATATAAAAAGAAAATGAGCTACGAGATGGAGAAAATCAAGAAAAAACAGAGAAGAAACCAATCTAAAAAAAGAAAGTAGGGGAACCTGTTGTTGAGAATAGGCTCACACGTCTCTATGAGCGGAAAACATATGCTTCTGGCCGCAAGCCAGGAGGCAGTTTCTTATGGGGCGAACACGTTTATGATCTATACAGGCGCACCGCAAAATACGCGCCGAAAGAAAATTGAAGACTTGAATATAGAAGCTGGCCGGGCACACATGAAAGAAAACGGTATTGACGAGATTATCGTACACGCGCCTTATATTATTAATATTGGCAACACGACAAATCCGTCCACTTTTGAGCTTGGTGTCGATTTTCTTCGTTCTGAAATTGAACGGACAGCTGCCATCGGAGCGAAGCAAATTGTCCTTCACCCAGGCGCTCACGTAGGAGCGGGAGCTGAAGCAGGCATCAAGAAAATTATTGAAGGCTTAAATGAAGTGATTGATCCGAATCAAAATGTCCAGATTGCATTAGAAACAATGGCAGGAAAAGGATCTGAATGCGGCAGAAGCTTTGAGGAGCTTGCGCAGATTATCGATGGCGTTACACACAATGAGCATCTGTCAGTATGCTTTGACACGTGCCATACACATGATGCCGGATATAACATTGTCGAAGACTTTGATGGAGTGCTGACTGAGTTTGATAAAATCGTCGGCATTGACCGTATTAAAGTGCTTCATATTAATGACAGCAAAAATGTCAAAGGCGCAAGAAAAGACCGCCATGAAAACATCGGCTTTGGTGAAATCGGATTTGACGCACTGCAGTATGTTGTTCACCATGAGCAGTTAAAAGACATTCCGAAAATCCTTGAAACGCCGTATGTCGGTGAAGATAAAAAGAATAAAAAACCGCCATACCGTTTTGAGATTGAAATGCTGAAAGAAAAACAATTTGATGACACATTGCTTGAAAAGATTTTACAGCAATAAAAAATGGGGGATAAGTCCCCCATTTTTTCAGCTTGTAAATTGTTTGAATAGTTCATTAACGGTTTGGGCTGTTTCTTTCGATGTAATTGCCTCTACTTGTTTCAGCAGCCGCATTCGTTCACTCTCATTAAAGATGTTCACATTTTTCCCGTACAGCAGGTTTGCTACTTCAACGGCCTGCGGTCTTGTTAGGCTGATTCCGTATTGTTTTGAGTACTTCAGCAAATCGTCAGCAGTAGCCTGATTAAGCCGCTGCAAAATAATTCTTTGAAATAAAATCATCGACCATTCCACCTCCAGACTTAATGTATGGGCAAATCAGTAAAATGTGTCAGTGTTTAATGGTAAAATAGATTTATAATGTATTTAAAATAGTTATTGCAGGAAAGGAGATTTTATGACCCCAACAAAACAACATAAGAGAGAAACATTTTCCCATTTTATTTTCAGGGTCTTCATGATTCTGGCAGGAGCGGCATCTGCGGCTGTAAGTATTGAATTATTTTTAATCCCTAACGATTTTATTGATGGCGGGATTATCGGTGTATCACTTATTTTAGACCACCTCTTTATGTCAAACCCCTTTTTGAATTTCGCTTTATTCGTTGTCATTTTAAATATTCCTTTTATGATCTTCGGCTATAAATATATCGGTAAGACCTTCCTTGTCTCTACGATGATTGGAATTGTCGGGCTTGCCGTTATTGAATCCTCGCTTCACCATGTAGAAGCCATTACAACTCAGCCTATTTTGGCCACTGTGTTCGGAGGTCTTTTGCTCGGCTTTGGCGTCGGGCTCGTTATTCGAAACGGAGGTTCAATGGATGGTACAGAAATTCTCGGTATTTTGCTGACGAAAAAGCTGCCATTTTCAGTTGGTGAGTTCGTCATGCTCATCAATGTATTCATTTTCATTTGGGCTGGTTTTGTGTTCGGTCCTGAGCAAGCGATGTACTCTTTCATGACTTATTATATTGCGATGAAAACCATTGATGCCGTGATCCAGGGGCTTGATGAAACAAAAGCTGTCATTATTGTGTCTGATCAGTATGATGAGATTTCCGACGCGATTTTGCACCGTCTCGGTCGCGGAACAACCAAGCTGAAGGGGAAAGGCGGATATACGGACGAAGAAAAGGACGTGATTTACGCGGTTGTCACAAGGCTGGAAGTGACTAAGCTAAAATCGATCGTGTTTGAAGTCGATCAAAATGCATTCATTACGATTATGAATACGCATGAAACGAGAGGCGGAAAATTCAAAAACGCAATCCACTAGGCTTTCATTTACTTTTATTCATTTTATGGGTATAATTTTATCTGCAGTAAAGAAAATGGCTTGCTGGTCAGACAGCTGCCATTTTCTTTTTCATACATGTGATACGTTCTTAAGCAAAGCGAAAAGGGGGACCCTTCATGAACGTACAAGAAGCGCTGAACCTACTGAAAGAAAACGGATATAAATATACAAATAAACGTGAAGATATGCTGCAGCTTTTTGCTGATTCAGACAGGTATCTTACCGCTAAAAACGTACTGTCTGCATTAAATGATGATTATCCCGGCTTAAGCTTTGATACAATCTACAGAAACCTTTCTTTATATGAAGAACTTGGTATTTTGGAAACAACTGAGCTGTCCGGTGAAAAACTCTTCCGATTTAAGTGTTCATTTACCCACCATCACCATCACTTTATTTGTCTTGCCTGCGGCAAAACAAAAGAAATTGAATCATGCCCGATGGACAAGCTTTGTGATGATTTGGATGGCTATCAGATCAGCGGACATAAATTTGAGATTTACGGCACATGCCCTGATTGTACAGCGGAAAACCAAGAAAACACTACTGCGTAATTGTTTATATGAGAAAAAGGAGCCCCGGTTGGGCTCCTTTTTCAGTTATTGACACGTACGATATGATGTTTATTTTTGTTAATCCATTGAACGGCTTCAAGCCAGTTGCTGACTCTGATGATGTTTGAATCAAGCGGAAGCTGATTATAAGGGGAATTGAATAAAATCACCGGTATATCGGCTTCTTTCGCAATCATCATTGCGTTTCCGTGATGATCTTCAAAAAACAAGTCAATGTTGTGTTTTTTGACTGCCTCAACTTTATGATGACCGCCAACGAGTTCGATGTGGTCGTAATGAATATTTTGTCTGTCAAACCATTCATAAGTAATATCAGTTAAATGAGTCCGTCTCGCTGTAATATAAATAAGCTTGTGCTCCTCTTTGAGGAGGTCAAGTGACTGTTTTGCATGCTGCGCAAGCAATGCTTCCTTATATATGATGGCTTCATTTTGATTCATCCAATCCCAAAATTCTTCCTGCGTAATGTTTAACAGCTTTGTCAAATCATAATCCGTCATATCGTTTAATGAAATGGAAAGATTAAACGAGCGGTTCAAATAAGGGACGAATGTATCCTGAGCCGTGATTGTGCCGTCAATATCTATTCCTAAGCGTAACATGCCCACACTCCTTCAGTTTCATCCCTTCCAGTGTAACATAAACAATTGACATTAACAGAAAAGTTTAGCAAACATGAATCAGGCAAAATAGATCAAACTATAAAAGCTCCTTTAATAAAAACAGAAGGGGGAATTGAAGGTGGCAAACGATTACGAAAAACGTGATAACAACAGCTACTATGTAGATCATGGTTCTGAAGGATCAAATATTACCCGCGACAACGATGGTTTTTTTGAGGAAACGGCTGCTGAAATCGCAGAGCCTTACCGTGCTACTGACCGCAGCAATGACCGAGACAATGACCGCAGCGACGGCAATGTCAATGAAGGGCGGGGAATAGGCTATATTGCATTAGCCTTGTCCATTATTTCATTGTTTGTACTGCCTGTTTTATTGGGAGCTGCCGGTATTATTGTCGGCTATATCGCAAGAAGAAGAGGTGCCCAAGGCCTAGGAGCTTGGGCGATGGGTATCGGTGTCGTCTCATTAGTGCTTGGAATATTTATTATTCCATTTTTCTAACACAAAAAAGCTTGACGGGTTCCCGTCAAGCTTTTTGTGTTTCTTCTTTTAGTTTTGCTTTTTCAGCTTCAAGCTTTGCGTAGTGTTCCTCAGCAAGAATGTCGATTTCTTTCTTGAGTTCCTCTACCATTGTTTCCTCTGGAACCTTACGGACAATTTTTCCTTTCCGGAACAACAGTCCTTCACCACGTGCTCCGGCGATTCCGATATCAGCTTCTCTCGCTTCACCAGGTCCGTTTACTGCACAGCCGAGAACAGCGACTTTAATCGGCGCTTTCACCTTAGAAATGTATTCTTCCACTTCATTGGCGATGCTGATCAAATCAATCTCAATACGGCCGCAAGTCGGACATGAGATGAGTGTGGCAGCATTGGAGGCTAAGCCGAAAGATTTCAGAAGCTCCCTTGCTACTTTTACTTCTTCCACAGGATCTGCGCTTAATGAAATACGCATGGTGTTCCCGATGCCCTTGCTTAAAATCGCGCCGAGTCCTGCTGCGCTCTTTACTGTGCCGGCAAACAGTGTTCCTGACTCAGTGATCCCAAGATGCAGCGGGTAGTCAAATGCTTTCGCTGCTTTTTCATAAGCCTCGATCGCAAGGTTGACGTCAGATGCCTTCATGCTGACAATAATATCGTGAAAATCAAGATCTTCAAGAATTTTAATGTGATGAAGTGCGCTCTCTACCATTCCGTCTGCTGTCGGATAACCGTATTTTTCTAAAATCCGTTTTTCAAGTGAACCAGCGTTTACTCCGATTCTGATCGGAATCCCTTTTTCTTTCGCCGCTTTAACGACCGCTTCGACTTTTTCACGGCGGCCGATGTTGCCTGGGTTGATTCGGATTTTATCTGCGCCGCCTTCAATGGCTTTTAACGCAAGTTTATAATCGAAATGTATGTCAACAACGAGCGGAATGGAAATGCGTTTTTTAATATCCGCGATGGCATTTGCCGCCCGTTCATCCGGACATGCTACCCGGACGATTTGGCATCCGGCTTCAGCCAGACGGTTAATTTCCGCAACCGTTGCTTCTACATCATGTGTTTTTGTTGTTGTCATGCTTTGGATAACAACTTCATTGTTGCCGCCTATTGTTAAAGGTCCCACTTTGACGGGACGCGTTTTTGTACGATGTGTGATTTCACTCACTTGCAATCGCTCCTTAATTGTAGTTGCCGCTTCTAGATATAACAATTCTAGTATGGTTTATGTGAATTTATTTTACAAATTACATTGTAACAGTGTCTTCGCCGAACTGACAAGAAATTAACGTTAATTAAGGGTAGACCGGGAATTTGTACGCTGTTCCCGCTTGAATGGCGTTGGCTTTCACATTCGGATTCAGTGTTTCAAAATCCTTTACAATGTCGTCAGGAGAACCTGCTGGTCCCACAATTGACATAACGGTGTCACCCGGCTGTACCTTCACCGTTTTATAGGCTGGTTCCTGTTCAGCCGTTTTTGCTGATGCTTCATAGACAGGGAGGTCCTGGATGGGGATTGTTCCAATTTTAAGATCATAAAAAAGAATAAATAGAATAAAAACAATGCTGCATACAAAAGTGAGACGCTTCATCGCTTTTCCTCCCGCATACGAAATTTTATACTATAGTATGCTTGTCCATTTCGATTCATGACAAAAGAAAAGAGACTGCGAAGGCAGTCTCAGATTATGCAGCAACTTTTTTGGACGGGATCTCTTTCAAAACAAGAAACAGGATGACAAAGTTGACGAACCAGTTCAGTAAAAATTCACTTGGAACTGTTGCTTCTAATGCCCGCATGATCGTAAAGAACACAGTCGAAAGGGTGATGGAATAAGCAGAAAGCTTCCAGAGCTGATGATAGGATAAATGTTTTTTCTGCGAATTCTTAATGATTAACCCGATAAGCGCTAAAAACGATACTTCAATAAATTTTCCCGCTGCTGTTACGAGAAAAATAAGAGCTGAGAGAACAGTTACAATCATCGCTTTATTTTGGTTTAAACCTGCAATGACATCTTTTTTCTGTAACTCTGACGGCATCATTGAGTAAGACATTTCTTGGGCTTGTCCGTCAATGGCCAAAACAAATTTGTTCTGAAGGATGCCGATTGCGTTTTGCTTTGCTTCGATTTGTTCAGTGCCGTAGGCGTCTGTCGGATCAAACACGATAACGAAGCCATTTGCCTGTGATTCCGTGGCTTTTTTTTCATCGGTTTGAAGTTTGCCGTTTGAAATTTTGAAATCAGGGAAATCTTTGTGTAAAACAGTTTTAAAGCCGTTCATTGATTTTACGGTCCCTGTACTTACATAATAAGCGGTAGGGATTGCAAACAGGACAGAGAGCAAAAATACATAAAGAATCGCTTTTCCGATTCCTTGAAATCTTGTTTTTGCAATATCACGGGGAGAGTATGTACTTTTAATGAAAAGCTGAAATACATTCACTATCTTCACTTCCTAGCTATACTAATATATGTTGCTTATTGTATCGTTGCCTGCGTGTGAATACAAGGAAGACATGAAGAAGATAGATGTAAAAAGGGAGGATGGATTTTATGGATATGTTATATTGGCTGTTGATTGCGGCGGTATTTGTCATCGCTTTTATAGGGCTGGTGTATCCCGTTATTCCGAGCGTAGTATTTATCGTTGCCGGCTTTGTGTTGTACGGATTTTTGTTTTCGTTCAGTCCGTATTCATATATGTTCTGGCTCGTTGAAGCTGTTTTTGCCGCAGTATTATTCGCCGCGGATTACGTGTCTAATCTGCTTGGAGTAAAAAGGTTTGGCGGAAGCAAAGCCGCCATATGGGGAAGCACGATCGGTTTATTAATCGGGCCTTTCGTCATTCCGGTTGCGGGGATCATATTAGGGCCGTTTATCGGGGCTGTTTGTGCAGAACTTATCGTTCATCAAAAGGACTTAAAGTCAGCGTTTAAAATTGGTCTCGGCTCACTCATCGGCTTTTTAACAGGGGTGATTGCAAAGGGCATCATACAGCTTTTGATGATCGGATATTTTTTATGGACGGTCCTATAAGAATTGCGGGCGGCAGGTTTAATGGGGCGGATTATCGGTTAAAGTGAAATATGTCCGCTGAAATGAGCCAAAATGTGAGCATTTTCATTGATTACACAGCGTTCTTTTGTTACATTGAATGAAGAAAGGCTCGCTGTGAAGCGGCATTTCAGTACATATATATTAAGGAGGAATTTATCATGGCTTACGAACTTCCAGAATTACCTTATGCGTACGATGCTTTAGAACCGCATATTGATAAGGAAACTATGACTATTCACCATACGAAACACCACAACACATACGTTACAAATTTAAACAAAGCGGTTGAAGGAAACACGGCTCTTGCAAACAAATCAGTTGAAGAGCTTGTTGCAGATCTTAATTCTGTTCCTGAAAACATCCGCACTGCAGTCCGCAACAATGGCGGCGGACACGCGAACCACAAATTATTCTGGACACTTTTATCTCCAAACGGCGGAGGCGAGCCGACTGGCGCGCTTGCTGAGGAGATCAACAGTGTATTTGGAAGCTTTGACAAATTCAAAGAGCAATTCGCAGCTGCAGCAGCTGGACGCTTCGGTTCTGGCTGGGCATGGCTTGTTGTGAACAACGGCAAACTTGAAATCACAAGCACACCAAACCAAGATTCTCCGCTTTCTGAAGGCAAAACGCCTATCTTAGGACTTGACGTTTGGGAGCATGCTTACTACCTTAACTACCAAAACCGCCGTCCTGATTACATTTCAGCTTTCTGGAAAGTTGTGAACTGGGACGAAGTGGCTCGTCTATACAGCGAAGCAAAATAATGACACAAGCAAGGTCCTCAATAGGGGGGGCCTTGTTTTTTTCTGTCTTCTTTTTACATATCTCGGTTTGAGTGAGACAGACTAAGGGATAGTAAAGGGGAGTCAGTAATGAGCAAACTAAAAAAAGTAATTGGCGATGTAGACGTAAACAAAGGGTTACTCTTTCTGCTGACCATTGGCGGGCTTTATTCGCTGGGAATTGCATTGTCCAATACATTTGTTAATGTGTACCTTTGGAAGCAGTCAGGGAAATTTATTGATTTGGCGATATATAATTTATCCATTGTGACAATGCAGCCGTTAACCTTTTATTTGGCTGGACGGTTAGCCAAAAAAATAGACAGGGTGTTCATTTTAAGGTTCGGCGTCATTTTTTTAGCTGCCTTTTATTTAAGTGTGCTTTTAGCCGGAGAAACGGCGGCCAGCCGGCTCGTGCTGATCGGCGCGGTGCTCGGAGTGGGCTATGGCTTTTATTGGCTAGCGTTTAACGTGCTGACCTTTGAAATAACAGAGCCGGAGACGCGAGACTTTTTCAACGGATTTATGGGCATTCTGTCTTCCTCTGCAGGGATGATCGGTCCGATTGTAGCGGGATTTGTTATCTCAAGGCTTGAAAATAATACGGGTTACACAGTGATTTTCAGTCTCTCCCTCAGTTTATTTGCCTTGGCTGTCGTGATGAGCTTTTTTTTAAAACGGAGAGAATCAAAGGGCCGTTTTATGCTGAGCAAGGTATTTGGAGAGCGTCATAGCAATATGAATTGGCGGAGAATTACGAATGCGCATTTTTTTCAAGGCTTGAGAGAAGGGATTTTTGTCTTCTTAATCAGTGTATTTGTATTTATTGAGACAAACAGCGAACTGGCCCTCGGCACATTCGGCCTTGTCAACTCAGCTGTTTCCTTCTTTGCCTACTACTTTGCATCCAGGCTGATTAAGAAAAAGGCCAGAAAAAAATCAATCTTGCTGGGCGGCCTTATTCTGTATGGCGCGCTGTTTTTGATTCTGTTTCATATGAGCTTTACGACATTATTGACGTACGGCGTTTTTATTGCCATCGGCTATCCTCTTTTGCTCGTGCCATATGTATCACTTACATATGATGTGATAGGCCGGGCGCGGCATGCCAGAAAAGCAAGAATTGAATATATCGTGCTGAGGGAACTGTTTTTAAACGCCGGCAGGATTGTCTCCATTTTATGCTTTCTCTTGATCGTGGCCCTTCTGAAAGAGGATGTGGGAATTCCTTTGTCACTCGCTATATTGGGCATAGGACATCCGCTGATTTATTACTTTGTTAAGGATATCCGTTTTAAGGAGAAAGAAGAGGAAAATGAAACCATGGAAGAAGACGGCCAAAAACGGGTAACTGAACCGAATCTTTTAAAAGGCGAAAGATAATTTTTTGTCAAAAAGGGGTTATCTGTAGAAAAAAGTCGAAAAAACCTTTAGAATGAAAACTGGCACTCTTACTTGAGTGTCTTTTCTTTCTGTAAATAGAAAAAGGTGATGTTATGAGGAGAAATAAACCAAAAAAGCAAAATCATAAAGAGAAAAAGAAGTCGCTTCCGATCCGGCTGAATATTTTATTCTTGGCTGCCTTTGTCATATTCACCTGGATCATTGTGGAATTAGGCATCAAGCAGATCGTACAAGGCGATGATTACAAAAACCAAGCCAATCAGCAGGAACAAAGTGAAGTCAGCTCGGCGGTGCCGCGCGGGAAAATTTATGATCGAAACTTTAATGCCATCGTGACAAATAAGGCTTTAAATGCAATCACATACACCAGATCTAAATCGACCACGCAAGACCAGCGTTTAAAGATCGCAAAAAAGCTGTCTGATATGATTAAAGTTGATACAAAAAAAGTAACAGAACGGGATAAAAAGGATTATTGGATTTTAACGAGGTCGAAAGAAGCCAAAAAGTTGATTACCGCTAAAGAAAGAAAGCAGGTTGAAGACAAAACATTATCCGATGACGATTTATATCAGCTCCAGCTAAAACGAATTACTGATAAGCAGCTGAATGAACTGACGGATAAAGACATGCAGATCCTAGCCATCAAAAGACAGATGGATTCAGGATATGCATTGACCCCTCAATATATCAAAAACGAAGATGTATCAGCGAAAGAAATGGCAGTTGTAAGTGAACATTTAGACGAACTGCCGGGTGTTGATGTCACGTCCGATTGGGAACGCGAATATCCGTATAAAAACCTTCTTCGCTCAGTGCTCGGAAGTGTTTCCAGCTCTGATGAAGGATTGCCGTCCAACTTGCTCGACCATTATCTGTCTCTTGGCTACAGCCGAAATGACAGGGTCGGAAAAAGTTATATTGAATACCAGTACGAAAGCCTTCTGCAGGGACAAAAAGCAAAGGTGGAAAACATCACGGATTCAAACGGCAATGTCACGGGAACAAAAACCGTTTCTGAAGGCAAAGCCGGAAAAGATCTCGTACTTACGATTGACATTGATTTGCAAAAAGAAGTGGAAAAAATCATTGAGAAGAATCTCAAATCTGCTAAAGCAAGACCAAGCACTGGATTATTAGACCGGGCATTCGTTGTCATGATGGACCCGAGAAACGGTGAAGTGCTGACAATGGCGGGTAAGCAGATTAAACAAGAAAATGGGAAATATAAAATTGATGATTACGCGCTAGGAAATATGACGTCATCTTATGCCATGGGTTCGGCTGTCAAAGGTGCAACCGTGCTGACGGGCTTGCAAACTGGTGCCATCAACCTGAATACCGTTTTTCAGGATGAACCATTGTATATTGGTAGCCAGGATAAAAATGGTAAAAAGTCATGGACGAACTTAGGACCGGTCAATATTCAAAGAGCCTTAGAGCAGTCTTCCAACGTATTTATGTTTAAAACGGCGATTGCACTCGGAAAAGGTGAATATAAACCGCATCAAGCTTTACCGATTGATACAACGGCCTTTGATACATTCCGGAATTATTTCAGCCAATTTGGATTGGGAGTTAAAACTGGAATTGATCTTCCGAATGAAATGACAGGCTATAAAGGAACAGACAGATTAACGGGATTCTTGCTTGACTATGCAATCGGTCAGTACGATACGTATACACCGCTGGAACTGGCACAATATGTATCAACGATTGCAAATGGCGGCTACCGCTTGAAGCCTCAGCTAGTAAAAGAAGTCAGAGAACCTAATGCTGAAAAAGGGATTGGTGCTGTCGTGCAATCCGTTCAGCCGGAAGTGCTGAATAAAATCGACATGAAGAGTGAATACATTAAAGAAGTACAGGCCGGATTCAGACGAGTGATGACCAAAGGGACTGCTGCCAGCCAATTTGCGTCAGCATCATATCAGCCTGCTGGGAAAACAGGAACAGCACAATCGTTCTATGACGGGCCTGATAAATCAAAAACAGGAACAGCGACATATAATACGACACTTGTCGCTTATGCGCCGGCTGATAATCCTGAAATTGCGATCTCTGTCGTAGTACCTTGGGCTTATATTGATTACAGCGCTAAATATACCATTACAAACGAAATCGGCAGAGAGGTAATGGATAAATATTTTGAGCTGAAATCGAAGCAGGACAAAGAAGATACGCAACAAAAGAATAAAGATAAAATCGAAGAAAATGCAGAGAACACAACGTCTTCTGATAACTAAAAAGAAACGCTCACATGATGTGGGCGTTTTTTTTATACAAAAAAACGCATTGATTTACAAAACCTTAACATTCGGTTCAAACCCTTTTTACATAGAACCTTTACTCTATACGTGTAGGACAAATTACACATTATACGCAGGGGGAATTCAGGAAATGAAAAAAAACAAATTGGTGCTTATGCTTCTAATGGCTGCTTTTATGATCATTGCAGCTGCATGCGGAAATGCAGGAGAAAGTGAAAAATCGAATAGCGATTCTGCAAAAGGAGAAGGAAAGGCATCAGGTTCTTTAACCATTTCTGGTTCATCGGCTATGCAGCCATTAGTACTTGCAGCCGCAGAAAAATTTATGGAAGAAAACCCTGATGCTGATATACAGGTGCAAGCTGGCGGTTCTGGAACAGGGCTTTCTCAAGTCTCTGAAGGAGCTGTTCAGATCGGGAATTCAGACGTTTTTGCTGAAGAAAAAGAAGGTATTGATGCAAAAGCGCTTGTCGATCATCAAGTCGCAGTCGTTGGTATGGCAGCAGCTGTAAACCCTGATGCTGGTGTGAAGGATATTTCTAAAGATGAATTGAAAAAAATCTTCACTGGTAAAATCAAAAACTGGAAAGAGCTTGGCGGCAAAGACCAAAAGATTACACTTGTAAACCGTCCTGATTCTTCTGGCACACGTGCTACATTTGTGAAATATGCGCTTGACGGAGAAGAACCTGCAGAAGGCATTACTGAAGATTCCTCCAACACTGTGAAAAAAATCATTGCTGATACTCCGGGAGCGATTGGATATCTTGCATTCTCATATTTAACAGATGACAAAGTAACTGCTCTATCTATTGATGGTGTAAAACCTGAAGCAAAAAATGTGACAACTGGCGAGTATCCGATCTGGGCTTATCAACATTCTTATACAAAAGGTGAAGCGACAGATTTAGCTAAAGAATTTCTAGATTATCTAAAGAGTGAAGACATTCAAAAAAGCATTGTTACTGACCAAGGCTACATTCCGGTTACTGATATGAAAGTGACACGCGATGCCAACGGGAAGCAAAGCTGATCTTAATAAAAAGAGGAGTGCGGGGACAACCGTTTCTCCTCTTAACACATTCATAGGAGTGTAAAACAATGATAAACAATAGAGAAAATATGTCTGTGAGCGAGCGTTTAATCAGCTCAAGGCAAAATAGGCAATTGGATGAAGTTCGGGGAAGAATGATTGTGACAGCTTGTGCGCTTATTATGATTGCGGCATCTGTAGCGATCACCATTTTCCTCGGCGTTAAGGGGCTGCAATCTTTTCTAGTAAATGGTGTAAGCCCAATTGAATTCTTAACGAGTCTAAATTGGAACCCTACAGATGCTGATCCGAAATATGGCGTGCTGCCATTTATTTTTGGATCATTTGCAGTAACGATTCTTTCTGCACTCATTGCTGCGCCGCTTGGCATTGCAGGTGCGATTTTTATGACAGAAATTGCGCCGAATTGGGGAAAGAAAGTGCTGCAGCCGGTGATTGAGCTTTTAGTCGGCATTCCATCTGTTGTTTATGGATTCATAGGTCTTACAGTATTGGTGCCGTTTATCGCCCAATTCAAATCGAGCGGGACAGGGCACAGTTTATTGGCGGGAACGATTGTCCTTTCCGTCATGATTCTGCCGACCATCACATCGATCTCTGCAGATGCAATGGCTTCTCTTCCGAAGAGTTTAAGAGAAGGTTCTTACGCGCTTGGTGCGACTAGATGGCAGACGATCAGAAAAGTACTTGTGCCTGCAGCTTTTCCAACATTAATGACAGCTGTTGTACTTGGTATGGCACGGGCGTTTGGTGAAGCTTTGGCTGTTCAGATGGTCATTGGAAATACAAGAGTATTGCCGGAAAGCCTGTTCGACACTGCTGGAACACTGACAACGATCATCACACTGAATATGGGCCACACCACATACGGCAGCGTTGAAAATAATACGCTTTGGTCAATGGGGCTAGTGCTTCTGGTGATGTCATTCTTGTTCATCCTGCTTATTCGCTACTTGTCATCTAGGAGGAAAGTGTAATGAACCGCAAAATAACAGATAAACTGGCGACTGGAATGTTTGGTTTGTGTGCAGCCATTATCGCTGCAATTCTAGTAGGCTTGTTTTCCTATATTATTATCAACGGTGTTTCTCAGCTCAGCTTCGACTTTATTTCAACAAAATCGAGTGCCATTGCAGCTGGAGGAGGAATACGTGACCAGCTGTTTAACTCCTTTTATATCTTGTTTATTACCATGCTGATTACAATCCCGCTCGGTGTGGGCGGCGGAGTGTTCATGGCTGAGTACGCGCCTAATAACAAAGTGACTGATTTCATCAGAACATGTATAGAGGTGCTTTCATCTCTTCCGTCTATTGTCATTGGGATGTTTGGATTACTGATGTTTGTCAACTTAACAGGCTGGGGATATACGATCATAGGCGGTGCGCTTGCGTTAACTGTTTTTAACCTTCCTGTCATGGTGCGTGTGACAGAAGACGCGATCCGTACAGTCCCTAAAGATCTGAAGGAAGCATCTCTCGCTTTAGGTGTTTCACGCTGGCATACCGTAAAAACAGTTTTAATTCCAAGTGCGATCCCTTCTATCATCACAGGAGCGATTTTAGCGTCAGGAAGGGTGTTCGGAGAAGCGGCGGCACTATTATTTACAGCCGGTCTGACAACGCCACGTCTTAATTTTACAGAGTGGAACCCGTTTTCTGAAACATCTCCGCTTAATATTTTCAGGCCCGCTGAAACACTGGCGGTCCACATTTGGAACGTAAATACGCAAGGAATGATTCCGGATGCTGAAGCGATTGCCAACGGAGGTTCTGCGGTGCTGGTGATTTCTGTTCTTGTGTTTAATCTCGCAGCGAGATGGCTTGGCACGATGATCTACAAAAAGCTTACGGCAAATTAGAACGGAAAGAGGCGAAAATCATGTCTGAACAAATGGTAAAAGAAAAGCCTGAACGTGCTGTTTTCGTTCCGAAGCAGCACCACGTGCTTGAAGTGAAAGATCTGTCTATATTTTACGGAAATAAACAAGCAGTTCACCACGTGAATATGGATATTGAAAAGAACGCGGTGACCGCTTTGATTGGGCCGTCAGGATGCGGAAAGTCTACTTTTTTGAGAAATATTAACCGAATGAATGATTTAATTCCTTCTGCAAGAGCTGAAGGTGAAATCCTTTATGAAGGACTAAATATACTGGGCAGCAATATTAACGTTGTCAGCTTAAGAAGAGAAATCGGAATGGTTTTCCAAAAACCGAATCCATTTCCGAAATCGATCTATGCCAATATCACACATGCATTGAAATATGCCGGAGAGCGGAATAAAGCCGTTTTAGATGAGATTGTGGAAGAAAGCTTAACAAAAGCAGCGCTCTGGGATGAGGTGAAGGACCGTTTGCATTCATCTGCACTCTCATTATCAGGCGGCCAGCAGCAGCGTTTATGCATCGCGAGAACGCTTGCGATGAAGCCGGCTGTTCTTCTGCTGGATGAACCAGCTTCAGCGCTTGATCCGATTTCAAATGCAAAAATAGAAGAATTAATTACAGAATTGAAAAGCGAATACTCGATTATTATTGTCACGCACAATATGCAGCAGGCTCTGCGGGTTTCTGACCGGACGGCGTTCTTTTTAAACGGCGAGCTTGTAGAATACGGACAGACTGAACAGATTTTTACAAGTCCGAAGCAGCAAAAAACAGAGGATTATATTAACGGGAAATTCGGATAGGAGGGCGGCAATGAGTATTGCTACCGAAGCTGTAATGAAACAGGAAGTTTATCAAGTCAATGGAATGAACTTATGGTATGGCCAGCATCATGCCTTAAAAAATATCAATTTGAGCATTCATGAAAACGAGGTCACGGCAATCATTGGGCCATCAGGATGCGGGAAATCAACCTTCATCAAAACACTGAACTTAATGATTCAAATGACGCCGAATGTAAAGCTTGCAGGTGAGCTGAACTATAATGGCAGCAACATTTTAAAGGATAAAGTGGATATCGTGGATTTACGAAAAAATATCGGCATGGTATTCCAAAAAGGGAACCCGTTTCCGCAATCCATTTTTGATAATGTCGCTTACGGACCGAGAGTCCACGGCACTAAAAATAAAAAGAAGCTTCAAGACATTGTGGAAAAGTCATTAAAAGACGTGGCGTTATGGGATGAGGTGAAGGATCGTTTGCATTCATCCGCCCTTTCGTTATCAGGCGGCCAGCAGCAGCGTCTTTGTATCGCCAGAGCGCTAGCGACAAATCCTGATATTTTGCTGATGGATGAACCGACATCTGCACTGGATCCAATCTCAACGAGAAAAATTGAAGAACTCATTCTTGAGCTGAAAAATAAATATACCATTGTAATCGTCACGCATAACATGCAGCAGGCAGCAAGGGTTTCTGATCAAACCGCCTTTTTCTACATGGGCGAGCTTGTTGAATGCGACAATACCAATAAAATGTTCTCAAACCCGCAGGATCAAAGAACTCTCGATTACATTACAGGAAAGTTTGGGTAAATAAAAACAGGCTGACAGTCAGCCTGTTTTTTTATCGTGTTAACGTTTTTACGATCTTTTTGAAGCTCATGTCTGATTTTACTTTAAACTCCCCAGCGCGGATTTCTTTGTGATAGCCGGCATCAATGACATAGTCGTTAAAGTCTTGAGCCGAGGAGATGATGCCTTCTTTTTCAAGAATATCTGATACATCTGCAGTGCTCATGCCATCTTTAATGGTGAGCTTGTACGTTTTTACTTTGTCTGTTTTCGTGTCTGAGCTGCTGTCATTGCTCAAGGATTTCTCTTTTGAGTCGAGAAGTTTTTGATATTCATCACGGTTAACAGAAACCATTTTTTTAGAATCAAGGTAATTGTTCACGTCTTGTTCGGTTACTGTTTTACTTTCTTTTACAGCAGCGGCCTGATCTTCGTCTGTAAGATAAAAAACAGCTGCGAGAACGGCCGTCGCTAAAATAATGCCGCCAGCAAATGCCTGAATGCCCCGTTTTGTCATACGAGCACCTTCTCGTTATCTTTGATAATCGTATTTACGTCTTCCACTGATACATGCTCAGCTTTAGCAATCGCTTCAGCGGACATGCCGTTATTATATTTAGAAAGTATTTGTTTGGCGATCTTTTGATTGATGTCGCTATGCTTTGATTTGCGGATGACAAGGTTTGTTTCCAGTAATTCTTCCTCAAGCACTGTCATTTTCTTTTTGAGCTTGTAAATTTCCTGCATCGCAGAAAGCTGCAGTGTTTCGAGCTCCTGTTCTACATCTTTCATCGGATCTCTTTGAGAATATGAGAATGCAATTAGCGCTATACTGACGATAAACAACGCAATAATAGCAATTTCCACGTTTCATCACCTTCTATTCTTTTTTTATCCTTCTTTTTTATACCATAAAACCAATGGATTCTAAAGGAATTCGCGAAAAAAACGAGATTTTGTCGAGAAATCTTTCTTTGCTTCCTCTCTATGTAATGGTTTAATAGGGACACCGAGTGAACGATAGGAAAGGAGAATGGTAGGAGTCTATGGATAAACACCCATTTCTCTATAATATACGACATAGGCTTTCTTTTTTTAGGGACACATTCGACATGATTATTCAAAACGCTCACACCTTGACCGTACGCTGGGAGATCTCAGAAGAAACAATGCAGCTGGCTGAAGCGGTGCTTTTCGAAAAAACGCAGGATATGATAAAAGAATTGCGCATTGTCATCAAAAGAAAAGGCATCGAAGCTGTCAGGATGAAACGCCCAACATATGATAAAGGGGAATGGACGATTGGACAGGCGGCTGGTGATGCTGTCTATCGGGCTGAGTACAGAATCGTTAATTCTATGAATGTGACGCTCAAGCTCGCCGATACAGAGGACATCTATCTTGCGGAAAATGGGGTTAGCGATATAAACAGCTTTCAGATTGAGGACGGGCACACCAGATGGGAGAAGCAATTTTCTGCTTACACCTGTTATGGGAGAGGGGAAAAAGAACGATGAACGTTCTCATGCTGACTCTCGAACATCCTCATGAGCCGAAAAGCGGGCTCGGGGTCCATTTAAACCGTCTCATTTCCTATTTAAAACCACATATCAACATAACGGTTTGCACTCCAAGCAGGAAGCTGTTTTCATATGCGCAGTTTGAAGATTTCATAGCTAATGCCAACTTTGCAATGGTTCAGCATATGTTATCCTGCAATGAACGCTTTGATCTGATTCATGCCCATGACGACATGACAGCCCCTGCTGCTTATTATTTGAAACAACAGCTTGGTCTTCCGCTTGCTGCGACAATCCATGGTCTTGAAAGGGAAAGGAAGAAGGCGTGCCAAGAAGCACCGCACCCATACCGACTGCAGACCGAACGGCTCCTTATAGAATCCGCTGATGAACTGATTGTATTAAGCACTTTTATGAAACGGTCTCTTGATAAGACAGCAGGTAAAAAAATATCCGTTATCCCGAGCCCTGCATCTATGGAGGAAGAAAAGGGGAAAATATCAAAGAGCATGAATAGAAGGTTCCTATTTTCGTTTGGAAGGTTTGTTCCGGAAAAGGGGTTTTCTCATCTGTTAAAGGTGTTTGCTATCTTGAGGCAGCGTCAGCCTGACTTGCATTTGGTGCTGGCTGGGGAAGGGCCGTCTTTGTCCTCCTATGAGAAATTGGCTGAGGCATTGAACTTGAAGGAACGTGTCATGTTCCTGCCGTTTTTGCACAAAAGAGACATCAGAGCGTTTCTGTCTCACTGTGAAATGGCTGTATTCCCTAGTTTTTATGAGCCGTTTGGGCTTGCCGCGCAAGAAAGCATGGAACAAGGTGTGCTGACTGCTGTTTCTCCATCGGGCGGTTTTTGTGACTATGCGGTTCATGACAAAACGGCAATCACCGTTGATTTTACGCGTGCAGAGGAAGCAGCTGTTCTGCTGGACAGGTTATTAAAAGACCGGGAAAAAGCATGCCGGATAAAAGATGCCGGCAGACAACAAGTGATCAAACTTCACCATCCCCGGCTTATTACGGAATCATATTTGCACCTTTATAAGCGTATCATCAATAATTCAGCAATTCATTGAAAAACAGCCTAGCTTTCCGTCCATTATAGTGGTATTATATATAAGTCTGAATAAGTAAATGATTTTAGTTTGGAGGGAAAATAATGCGCGTTAATATTACTTTGGCTTGCACTGAATGTGGTGAGCGTAACTATATTTCTAAAAAGAACAAACGCAACAATCCAGACCGCGTTGAATTTAAAAAATATTGCCCACGTGATAAAAAATCTACGTTACACCGTGAAACAAAATAACAGCCTAGCTGTTTAAGGTGTAAGAAAAAAGCCAGAGCTTTGAAAAAGGTTCTGGCTTTTTTTCTATTCCGAGGGGGATGAGAGATGAAATCACAATTAAGAAAAAAGACGATGGAGGCACTATCTGCTGTATCAAGTGAAGATCTTCTTCAAAAAACAGCACGTATATACAAGCATTTGTTTTTACTGCCGGAGTGGCAAAATGCCAGCACCATTGCCGTCACCATCTCCAGAGGGCTGGAAATACCGACGCGCCCCGTCATTGAGCAGGCTTGGGAAGAAGGGAAACAAGTTTGTATTCCAAAATGTGACCCGGACACGAAGAAAATGCAATTTCGCACCTATCAGACGGATGATCAGCTCGAAACCGTTTACGCCGGACTTCTTGAACCGGTGATTGAAAAAACAAAAGAAGTGAAACCATCGCAAATTGACTTGATGATCGTTCCGGGTGTTTGTTTTGATACTGATGGGTTTAGGATTGGCTTTGGCGGCGGCTATTATGACCGTTATTTAAGCGATTATAAAGGGAAGACAGTCTCTTTGCTTTTGGAGTGCCAGCTGTTTGCACACGTCCCCCGTCTGCCGCATGACATCCCGGTACATAAGCTGATAACAGAGGATCGGATCATGTCTTGTTTTTCATAACTCCTGCTCATTATTCAAGAATAAATAAGAAAGAATGACAAACCCTATTGGCAGGAGGGATAAGATGAAAAAACTTATGATTTATGCCATTTTTGCTGTTTCTGCCGTTATGTTTTATCAAAATCGCTACCGTCTTATGAATACCGTACTCAGCCAGCCGGGTATCAGGCGGTCTTTTATCCATTTCTTTTTAAGAATTCCGTTTATCCGTAATAAGTTTATACAGCAAGCTTTCTAAAATCCCGTGAAAAACGGGATTTTTTGCTTTCAGTAGGCGTTCGGAGCGCCAGCTGTTATAATGAAAAAAAACCATTGGAGCGGTAAACATGTATTTGTTGGAGTATACATATTGGAAAACTGCGGAGCACCTAGTGAATAGCGGGTATGGCGTCATACAAGCCGGTGAGTCAGGTGAAATATGGCTGGAAGCACCGGACAAGTCTTCTTATGATCTGGTTCGCCTTTATAATCATGATATTGATTTTCGGCAAGAAATGGCAAGAGATATCGAAGAGCAGGCTGAACGAGTAGAACAAGTCAGAAAGCAACTTGGCAGACGCAAGATGAAGCTGCTGAATGTATTTTTTTCAGCGGAAGCCCCTGTTGATGACTGGGAAGAGATCGCCGAAAAGCCTTTTGAGAAGGGACCTGTCTTAGTTGAGCCGGCGATCGTGAGGGGAACGATGCTTCGTGATGACCTTCAAGCTGTTTTCCCATCAATTCGTGCAGAAGAATGTACAGAAGCCCGTGATTCGTTTGAAGACGCGCAAATGGCGAGAGAACGCTTCCTTTCGCTCGTACTGAAACAAGAAGAACAGAGAAAAAATGAAGCGGCGGTTTTTCAAAACGGAAAACCAATCTTTACATATGTATTCATCGCGCTTCAGGTCTTAATGTTTTTCTTGCTTGAACTAAACGGGGGCAGCACAAATACGCAGACGCTGGTCTCTTTTGGGGCAAAGGAAAACAGTCTGATTGCAGCCGGAGAATGGTGGCGGCTCCTGACTCCGATCGTGCTTCACATTGGCATAGCGCATTTAGCTTTTAATACGCTTGCTTTATGGTCGGTTGGTACAGCAGTTGAGCGGATGTACGGCTCGGGCAGATTTCTGCTGATTTATCTGGCGGCTGGCATTACGGGTTCAATCGCGAGCTTTGTGTTCAGCCCGTATCCTTCAGCGGGCGCTTCAGGAGCCATATTTGGATGCTTAGGCGCACTGCTGTATGTAGCTTTGTCAAATCGGAAAATGTTTTTAAGAACCATTGGAACCAATATTATTGTCATTATTATCATTAATCTTGGCTTCGGTTTTGCAGTTTCAAATATTGATAACTCTGGACATATTGGCGGTCTGATTGGCGGCTTTTTCGCAGCTGCCGCACTTGGATTGCCCAAAACCGGAGCCTTTGGAAAAAGATTGTTGTCAGCGGTTTTGCTGATTGCTTTGGCAGCCGGGTTTTTATATTACGGATTGCATTCGCCTTCCCGCCAGGAGTCAGCGCTGATTCAGCAGGCAAACGAGCTGTATCAGGAAGGAAAGTATGAAGAAGTAACGGAATTGCTGAACGGAGAAGCGGAGCAAAAAGATGCCTCAGCCGATCTTTTGAAAATCCTGGCTGTCTCTGATATTCAAATCGGCGAATATGATCAGGCGATTTCCCTTTTGGAAAGAGCTGTGGAAAAAGAACCTAAAGACCATGCCTCATATTACAATTTAGCCTTGCTGTATGCGGAAAAAAATGAGCTTGGTCAAGCAGAAGAGGCTATCAAGTCGGCTGTAAAACTTAAGCCGAAGGAGCAGCGGTACAAAGAGCTCCAGCAGCAAATTGAAAATAATAAAGAATCATAGGGAGCGGAATATACCTAAGGAGGGAGGCTGGATTTTTTGTCAGCGTTTTCTTCTTGACTGGCCGCTCCCATATGAATACGCTTAAATAGTTAAGATTAAGAATGGTGAGGAAAATGAATACATTATATGATGTGCAGCAGCTGTTAAAAACGTTTGGCCACATTGTTTACTTTGGAGACAGAGAGCTTGAAATTGAGTTTATGCTCGATGAATTAAAGGAATTATACATGAACCACATGATTGAGAAGGAGCAGTGGGCCAAAGCGGCAGCTGTCCTTCGAAAAGAATTGGAACAAACAAAAAAACGGAAGAGATATATGTAAAGGCTAGGGTGATAAAAATGGACGAGATTTGGTTTGCGGGCATTGATCTGGGAGGAACGACGATTAAACTCGCTTTTATTAATCAATATGGTGAAATTCAGCATAAGTGGGAAGTCCCGACTGATAAAACCGGCGACACCATTACCGTTACAATCGCAAAAACAATCGATAGCAAGCTGGATGAGCTGCAAAAACCGAAGCATATCATCAAATACATCGGAATGGGTGCACCAGGCCCTGTAGATATGGCGGCAGGAGTCGTTTATGAAACGGTAAATCTGGGGTGGAAAAACTATGCTTTAAAGAACCATCTGGAGACAGAAACCGGCATCCCGGCTGTTATAGAAAACGACGCGAATATTGCTGCGCTCGGAGAAATGTGGAAGGGAGCGGGTGACGGCGCGAAAGACGTCATTCTCGTGACGCTTGGCACAGGAGTTGGCGGCGGCATTATTGTAAATGGTGAAATTGTACATGGCATAAATGGCGCGGGCGGGGAAATCGGCCATATTTGCAGCATTCCTGAAGGCGGAGCGCCGTGCAACTGCGGCAAAACGGGCTGTATCGAAACGATTGCGTCGGCAACCGGAATTGTAAGAATTGCAAAAGAGAAAATAGCAAATGCTAGGCAGACGACACGTTTAAAAGCAACTGAACAATTGTCAGCACGGGATGTATTTGAAGCAGCGGGTGAAAATGACGAAATGGCCCTTGAAGTGGTGGATTATGTAGCCAAGCACCTTGGTTTGGTGCTCGGAAATTTGGCAAGCTCGCTTAACCCGTCAAAAATCGTTATTGGCGGCGGCGTATCGAAAGCCGGCGAACTGCTGAGATCAAAAGTCGAGAAAACATTCCGCAAATGCGCGTTTCCGCGGGCAGCAGAAGCTGCTGATATTTCAATTGCAGCACTTGGAAATGATGCCGGCGTTATCGGAGGCGCTTGGATCGCTAAAAACGAATGGCTGAAACACCAAAATTGTTAAAATTGTGTAAATGAAATTGATTTTTTGTTATGTTCAGGTTAAGATTTAATTTGATGTGTTAATGAGAATGTTGGGAATAGACTGATTTTTTGAGCGTGCTGCATAGGAGGTTGAAATGCGAAAAACGTTTTTTTCGAAGATTTCATTTATGCTGATTGCCATTATATTGATGTGGCTGAAAACGTATGCTGTTTACAAAACCAGTTTTCATATTAAAATTGACAATCTAACGCAGGAATTTATTTTGTTTATCAACCCATTGAGCTTTTTGCTGCTCATCTTTGGCTTCAGCCTGTTTTTAAAAGGCAAAAACAGAAATCGCTATATTATCGCGATGAGCTGTCTTGTCACGTTTGTATTGCTGGCTAATATGGTTTTTTATCGTTTTTACAATGATTTCTTAACGATCCCTGTTCTTTTTCAAACGAGCAATATGGGTGATCTCGGCAGCAGCATCGGAACACTTCTTGAGCCGACAGACCTCCTATTGGCTGTAGATATTGCGGTATTACTATGGCTGCACATCCGGCAAAAAGCTTTCCAATCGGACATTCCTTCCACGAAAAATGAACGGGCGGCATATTTTTTGTTTGTTGCTTCTGTTTATTTCTTCAACCTGGGCTTGTCTGAGGCGGAAAGACCTCAGCTATTGACACGCTCATTTGACAGGGAAATGCTTGTTAAAAACATCAGCCTATTTAATTTTCATATTTACGACGGTGTTCTTCAGTCAAAGCAGTCCGCACAAAGGGCATTGGCTGACAGCAACAGCCTGACGGAAATTGAAAACTACGTAACCGCTAATGCGAAAGATGCCAACAAAAGTTTATTCGGCGCTGCAAAAGGAAGGAACGTCATACTCGTATCCTTAGAGTCAACGCAAAGCTTTGTGATCAATGAAAAGGTGAATGGAGAAGAAATCACGCCTTTTCTGAATGACTTTATAAAAAAGAGCTACAACTTTAATAATGTTTACCACCAAACCGGCCAGGGGAAAACATCAGATTCTGAATTTATCGTGGACAATTCACTGTATCCGCTTGGACGAGGCGCCGTGTTTTTTACAAATGCGGGCAACCAATACATGGCGGCACCCGAGATTTTGAAAAACAACGGTTACTATTCAGCTGTGCTTCATGCTAATAATAAAAGTTTTTGGAATCGGGATTTAATGTACGACTCTTTTGGATATGATTCGTTTTTTGATATTAACTCCTATGAAGTAACTGACAAAAATTCAGTCGGCTGGGGACTGAAGGATAAAGAATTTTTTGAGCAATCTTCAGAGCTGATGAAAAATCTGCCTCAACCGTTTTATTCGAGGCTGATCACTCTTACGAACCACTTCCCATTTGATCTTGATGAAGAGGATAAATTGATTGATGAATACGATTCAAGCAGCCAGACACTAAACAAATATTTCCCGACAGTGCGCTATCAGGATGAGGCGCTGAAACGGTTCATCGAAAAGCTGAAAGAAGACGGGTTATACGACAACTCTATTATCGTATTATACGGTGACCATTATGGTATATCGGAAAACCATAATGAAGCGATGGGGCAATTTTTAGGGAAAGAGATTACACCATTTGAAGAAGTTCAGCTCCAAAAAGTGCCGCTTGTCATTCATATTCCCGGTATTACCGACAAAAAACCGCAAACCTTTGAAACAGTAGGCGGGCAGATTGATATCAGGCCGACGCTGATGAACCTTTTAGGGATTGATACGAAAGATCAAATTCAATTCGGAAACGATCTGCTTTCGGATGAAAAACTGGACTTTACGGTGCTCCGGGACGGGAGCTTTATCACTGATCAGGTCGTATATACTGACGGTGCTTGTTATGATAAAGAGACCGGACAGCCGTTAAAAGAGGCAAAACAATGTGAAGCATTTGCTGATAAAGCGAAACAGGAGCTATTACTTTCTGATGAAATCATATATGGAGATTTGTTACGATTTTATGATCAGAAAAGGCTGGACAATTCGTCAAAACGAAATGAAAAACAAATGCTTGATCAGGCATCGTAATCACAAAGCCTCCCGCATCAAAGTAGCGGGAGGCTTTCTTTTTTTAAACACGCTGTCATATAGTAACAAAAAAGGGGGATGATGATGGCGTTTATTACGGTGAAACCTGAGATCAAGCACAATTTGGCCAGAGTGGCGAGAGAGCTGAAGATAGACGAGGAGCTGCTTAGAAGTGCAAATCGCTCCGCACAAAAACATCAATTGTTTTGTCCTGGTTATGTTATAGAAGAACATAACGATAAGGAGCTTCAAACCATTCAGGACATAAAGAGCTTTTTACAGCCTCGGCGGCTGGACCTTTCTGATAACTGGGTGGAGCAAGAAAAAGTCTATGATTTTTCAGCTGTAGAAAAGGAAGTAAAGAAGATCATTGATGTGTTTCCATTTGTCTCATGCCGGGAAATCGGCCGTTCTGTACTCGGCAGGCCGATCTGGGAGCTGAAGGCTGGAGGAGAGCATACCTCAAAAAAGGTCCATATGAACGCCTCATTTCATGCGAATGAGTGGATCACAACATCTGTCCTGCTAAAATGGTTTAAGGAATACTGTATGTCATTATGCTGCAACTCGCCTTTCTTCGGCTTTTCTCCCATGAAGCTGTTCAGCAGCACATCCTTGTCTCTCGTTCCTCTTGTCAATCCAGATGGCGTTGATCTTGTCTTGAACGGATCAGAAGGCATGGGAGACAGGAAAGAAGAGCTTGAAAGGCTAAATGATCATCGTCCGAATTTTAATGAATGGAAGGCAAACATAAACGGGGTCGATTTAAATAAACAATTTCCGTCGTTATGGGAAATTGAAAAATACCGCAAACCGACAGCACCCAGCTACCGTGATTTTCCGGGAATCTCTCCGCTTACGGAGCCGGAATCCATTGCGATGTACCGGCTGATAACGGTGAATCCGCCTGACAGACTGCTGGCCCTCCATACACAGGGGGAAGAAATTTATTGGGGCTATAAAGGCCTTGAACCTGAAGAATCTGCTGCTGTCATAAAGGATTTTGAGAAGTTAAGCGGGAACATTTATAAAGGAGTAAGGGATATTGACAGCTATGCGGGATTTCGTGATTGGTTTATTCACCATTATTTTAAAGAAGGGTATACGGTGGAACTTGGAAAAGGTCAAAACCCTTTGCCGTTTAAGCAGTTTACACATATTTATAACGCGACAAACGGCATTTTATGGAGGGCGTTATTTTTTCATGAGTAACTGAAACTTTTTCTTTTTTATGCCGCAGAAAATATGCGACAATAAAGATGATCGGAGGGGAAGGCTGATGAGATCAGTTTGTTTCATTCTGCTGTCAGCATTGCTGTTTAGTTTATCGGCATGCGAACCATCTCATCAGCAGCAAAAACAGGCATCGGCGGCAAAAGATGAGGAAATAGACATCACTCCGCTTTCTGCGGAAAAAGCAGAGGGAGTGGAAGGCTGGCTTACTAACAGCACAATTTTATATACAGCGTCCGATCCTACGAAAACGGAGCTTTTTGCATACCGCATCTTTACAGGCAAAGCGAAAAAGCTCTATCGGACGGATGGCCAAATCGTTGATGTTCAAATCAACCCGAGGAAGCAGATGGTTTTGCTGCAAGTCACGCACAGCCAAAAGACAGCAGTGGTTTTGCTTAATGCAAAAGGAGAGACGCTTTACCAAAAAGAATACGAAACGTATGAGCTCGAGGCTGCTTGGAATCAGTATGATCCTTATCAAATGATGGTTACGGTATTCTCTGAAAAATGGGACTTTCATACATATCAGGTGGATGCCAAAAAAGACGAATCTTCCTTAAGTCCGGTACAGGTTCCGTTTATTCATTGGACCTCCAAAAACACATTTAATTATGTAAAAGAGGGAAGAGACGATAAGTCAGGGCCATTATATACGTTCGATACAGTCTCTAAAACGGAGCAGAAGCTCGAGGATGACGTTCTCTTCTTTGATTCTTTCCATCAAATGAGTTTTACTGTCAAATCAGCTGCCGGAGAAAAAGGGACGTATCAGTTTAAAACGCCGCAAACAAAATCGCCTGTTACAGCGGAATGGCCGCTCCAAACGAAATATACAAGTTTGGCCCCGATGGAGTATGACTATGATGAAGCAAAAGGCCTGTTTTATACGTTTAAAGAAAGCGGCGATGCATATAAGCTCGCAGCTGTCAATGTGGCATCGGGAAAGGCAAAAGATCTTTTCACTTTGCCGGAAATGGAGCCGATTCAAATATCTCCGAACGGGAAATATGCATTATACGGCTTTCATTTTGAGCAGATCATTTTATTGAAATCACATGAAATGAAGCAACTCATCATTGATCAAAAGGAGATGAAATAACAATGGCTATTGCAGATGTAACCATTATCCCAATCGGTACGGAAACACCTAGTGTGAGTGCTTACGTGGCCGATGTGCAAAAGATTTTAGAAGGATATCAAGCTGAAGGAAAAATCAAATATCAGCTGACACCGATGAATACGCTGATCGAGGGAGAACTCAGTGACCTTTTCACAGTCATTCAGGCAATTCACGAAGCACCGTTTCAAAAAGGGCTGCACAGAGTGGCAACGAACATCCGTATCGATGACAGGCGTGACAAAAAAACAACGCTTGAAAGCAAAATAGAAAGTGTCAATAAACATTTATAGCAATAAAAATAAACCTGTATCCGATCGGATACAGGTTTTAATGTGCGGTTGGATAGCCGCTGTTTATTACTGTCATCACTGTAAACCAGCCAAAGACAAATAAGGTAGCGCCGGCTAATAAAAAGCCAAGTATATTTTTATTTTTAACAGAACGCAAGACTCCCCATAAAGCGAAAAGAGCGACAAGGCCGAAAATCACGACAAGTAACATTACGCAGCCCCCTTTACATTGAAAAACCTGCAATTCTTTCCATTTTTATTCTACCTGTTTTTTATATGTTTGTCGATAGCGTTTTCATTGCGATTGTTTGAATCTTTTTTCAAAAACCTTCATAATAGGAGCATAGAAAAGAAAGAGGTGATACAAGTGAAATGGAGACGGATGCCAGTAGGGCCGATTCAAGCGAACGCATATTTTCTCATCAATGATGATCAATGCCTGATTTTTGATCCGGGCGGCGAAGGAAATAAAATCAATCAATACATAAAAGAAAAAGGGCTGACGCCTTTAGCCATTTTGCTTACACATGCCCATTTTGACCATATAGGGGCGCTAGATGAAGTGAGGGAAAAATGGGATATCCCTGTTTACCTGCATCAGAATGAAAAGAAGTGGCTTACGGATGCCTCTTTAAACGGCTCCGGCATGCTGCGGGGGGGAGAAGTCACAGCTAAGCCTGCAGATCATCTGATTGAAGGAGACGGTGAACTGAATATCGGGCCGTTTCATTTGGAAACATTATTTACGCCGGGACATTCGCCAGGCAGTGTTTCGTACTACGTGAAGGATGCAGACTTGGTGATCTCTGGAGATGTCCTGTTTCAAGGCGGCATAGGGCGTACGGATTTAATAGGCGGCGATCAAGAAACGCTGCTGACGTCTATCCATGAAAAACTGCTTACGCTGCCGGAGCACACGCTGGTGTTAAGCGGCCACGGTCCTGAAACAGACGTACGGACTGAGCAGGATCAAAATCCGTTTTTAAATGGGTTTTCATTGTAAAAAGAGACAAACCGATAAGGTTTGTCTCTTTTTGCATTTAATGGCCTCCGCCGCCGGGCACCATAATGAAAATCGAGTAATATGTAAAGCCGGCGAAGAAAATCGTTAAATAAGCGCCAAAAATATAAATATACGTGCGTTCAGTCAAATTCAAATACGATAGAAAAACAAATAAGATCGTCTGTCCAAAAAATAAAAGGGAAGCATCTTTCATATCACCCAAATAAAACATGACTGCAAAAATTCCCGTCCAAAATCCTAACACCCGGAACATGCGATTCATTTTTATCCCCTCCCGAGAGTCCCTCTGACTGTTATTATAATAGATCACACCTATAAATGTAAACATTTTCATTATTGTTATACAAATGGAATTTGTTCCTTTGATTGCGTTTTCTATTATATGAATGGTTTTTAAAAATAATCCGAAAAAAAGTTCTGTAAATGGTTTAAAGAAAAAATGATCCGGGTAGTTATTCTACAAAGAGATGGTTAACTGAGGAGGAAAAAAACGAATGAAACAATTAATTTTTTACTCATATCCAAGCTGCACGTCATGCCGAAAAACAAAACATTGGCTCAAAGCGCATCAAATTGAATTTAACGAACGGCACTTATTTAGAGAGACCCCGACAGTAGAAGAATTAAAGTACATTTTATCGTTAACGACAGAAGGAATTGATGAAATTTTAGCGACAAGAAGCCAGACCTTCAAAAATTTAAATTTAAACATCGAAGAGATGACGGTAAATGAAGTGCTTGAACTTTTAGTCGAGAAGCCGAAGCTTTTGCGGCGTCCGATTCTTGTGGACAACAAAAAGCTGGTGATCGGTTATAATCCGGGAGAACTGTTGAAGTTATCGAAGAAGAAAACGGTTCATCAATCTGCATGATGAAAAACCGAAGATCCGCTGATTATATGAATCAGCTTATCTTCGGTTTTTCACCTGTTCAGAAACTGGGCTAGCTGGATTCGAACCAACGATCACGGAGTCAAAGTCCATTGCCTTACCGCTTGGCTATAGCCCATTGAATGTAAACATAGTATGTGTAAAGGCAGACGCGTTATACATATGAAGCATATATTTTTTGAAAAAATAGGAGGTAGCTCATTAAGATGATAGCTCTTGATCAGCATGTAACAGAGCACAAAGAAGATATTATCAAACAATGGCTGGAAACTTGCTCGTCAAAGGGAAGCTGGCTGTATTCCGTTAAAGATCAGCAAAAATTAGAACAAAAGTTAAAAGATCAGCATGAATCATTAGTGACCATCGTGGCGAAATCCCTTAGTAAAGCAGAAGATGTAAAGGATGAGCTCAATCAATGGTCTCTTCAATGCGCCAGAGACCGTGCCGTTCATGAAGTGAGTGTAACAGAAAGTGTCGGCCAGTTTAACGCTTTTAGACACATCATTTTTGAATGGCTTCAGAAATTCAGCGAAGCCTCTTCTCAAGAAATCAGTATTCAGGACATTTATGAGTGGAGCCAGATTTTGAATCAAACCATTGATGAGATCATCGAAGTGTTTACTGAAGAATATCACCAGGTCACCATGATCCAATTAAACGCGCAAAAGGAAATGATTAATGAATTGAGTGCGCCGATTATGCCGATTTCTGACGGGATAGGGATTCTACCGCTTGTTGGTGAAATTGATACGTACAGAGCGAGGACAATTTTGGAGTCGGTGCTGCAACAGTGCTCAGCGTTAAAGCTCTCGTATTTATTTTTAGATATTTCGGGCGTTCCCATCGTCGATACAATGGTGGCCTATCAAATTTTTAAAGTGATTGACAGCACCAAGCTGCTCGGAATTGAGACGATTATTTCAGGAATCAGGCCGGAAATTGCCCAAACTGTGGTGAAACTGGGTCTGGATTTTTCGAATGTAAAAACTGAGCAAAGTCTTGCTAAAGCCCTGGCCAATAAAGGATTTAAGATAGAAGAGTCATGATATACCGTTTAATAATCAGCCATGTTCATTCTGGGAAAAGCTGAACAGCCACCATCGGGCTATTCAGCTTTTTTAACTTCAATAAATAAAATATGATGGCTGTCGATGTCCTTTACCTTAAAAGAGTAACCATCATATTCAATGACACTTTCAGGCTCGGCGTCTATGTTTTGTGTCAGAAACCAGCCGCCCAAGGTGTCCACTTCTGCGTCTGATAAATCTGTTCCAAGCAGGTTGTTCACATCGCTGATTAATAATTTTGCATTTAATAAGTAGTGATTCTTTCCGAGCTCGCGGATATGAGGCACTTCATTGGCATCAAATTCATCACGGATTTCTCCTACAATTTCTTCGATAATATCCTCAACAGTAACCAAACCGGAAGTCCCGCCATATTCATCAATGAGGATCGCCATATGAGTACGTTCCTTTTGCATCTTCAGCAGTAATTTATAAATAGGAATTGTCTCAATAACGTGGATAACAGGCTGAATGAAAGGTTCAATTTGCTGCTTTTTGAGTGAGAAATCTTTCGTCAGCATTGAAAACAGCACTTCTTTCATATTGATTACGCCAATGACATTATCTTTATCTTCTCTGACAACTGGGTACCGTGTATATTTTGTTTGCTTCACTGTTTCCTGCAGATTTGGAATGGAGTCTTCATCAAGTGACAAACTGACCATTTCATTTCGCGGCACCATGATTTCCTTTGCCATTCGTTTATCAAAGGTGAAGATATTATTCATGTATTTTAACTCGCTTTTTCTGATTTCACCGCTTTTATAGCTTTCTGCCAAAAGAACCCGCAGCTCTTCCTCCGTATACGCCAGCTCATGCTCTGACGCCGGCTTCAGCCCAAACAACCCTGTAATCAACCGGGCAGAGTGGTTCAGCAGCCAAATGAATGGAAACATGATTTTATAAAACCAGATAAGCGGTTTGGCAAGCATCAAGGTAATGCTTTCTGCTTTTTGAATGGCGAAACTCTTTGGCGCCAGCTCCCCGATGACGACATTTAAATACGTCACCGTTAAAAAGGCGATGACAAGTGAAAGAAGGTGGGTAAGCGATTCATTTAAGCCTGCTTTATGAAAAAGCGGCCGAAGCAGGGTTTGCACGGTCGGTTCCCCAAGCCAGCCCAGTCCTAAAGCTGCAACTGTAATGCCCAGCTGGCAGGCTGATAAATATTCATCAAGGTGAGTGATGACATGCTTTGCCGCTTTAGCACCTTTCTTTCCCTTTGCGACAAGCTGATCAATTCTGGATCGCCGCACTTTTACGATTGAAAATTCTGCGGCGACAAAAAATCCTGTTAGCAAAATGAGAATAGCGACTGCTAGTAAATTGATAAATTCCAAAACAACTGCCTTCTCCAAGGAAGGCATGCACCTCCCTTTTCCGATGTCTTTCTACATTCCATACCACCGGAAAATGCTCATCAAACATGAGGTGAAGCGGCTAACTGGTTTAGCGATGCCTTTCTTGGGCAATTAAAGAATAAAAGAACAAAAGTTTGGAGGAGCTTGACATGAAGGCACATACGGGAAAGGATTGGTTTTGGTACCAAATGGGACCTCAGGAAAGAAATAAGGCAAGAGATCTGATCCATTTTTCTCACTGGCCTCAATGTGAAAAGTGGTTTGAAAATAATCATCATATTAATTTTTTGCGCGTAGACACGACTGAAACAGAAAATGAAGCGGTATTTGGCTCGATTGTATATGATCAAGGGCTGGGTGAGGAAAAAGACCATACCGTTTTTCACTTTTATATTACCAGGCAATATTTTTTTACAATTAACTTTGATTTTTCGATTTTGAAAGGGATTAAGGGAAAACAAGTTGTCCAACAAATGGAAAGGGCGGACAATGCTATAGAGGGATTTTTGATTCTTCTCGGCGAATTAATGAATGCGTATTTAATCGGTGTTGATGAATTTGAAGTAAAGCTGAGAAAGCTCAGATGGCAAATCAAAGACGACAATAGCAAAAGCATTTTAAACCGCGTCCATCTCCTGCGCCATGAGCTGATGATCTGGAAAAACTTAATCCTAAGCGCCAAAAAAATTGAAATGGCGTTGAATGAAACCTTTTTGCCTCAAAATGAAGGAAAAAAGGATTATCAGCGGACACACCTCAAAATTGACAGGGGGTTTACATACATCAGCGAATTTGAAGGGGAGCTTAACAATCTGCTGCATTCAGAGGAAGTCATTACTTCTCACAGGGGAAATGAAATTGTAAAAGCGCTGACCATTTTTACGACGCTTTTTACGCCGATTACAGCACTGGGCGCCCTCTGGGGGATGAACTTTTCAGTGATGCCTGAGCTGAATTGGAAATACGGATATCTCTTTTCTCTCTTATTGATTATCACCTCTACGGTCCTGATCTACCTGTATCTGAAGAAAAAGGGCTGGACGGGAGATATGCTGCAGGAGCGTAAGAAGAAAAAGAAAAGGCGAACACTGTAGGATGTTTCATTTTCTGTGCAGCGGATAAAGGATAAATAGAACACGGTAAAGGAGGAATGGAAATGAAAATAAGAGACATCATGACGAAGAATGTAGAATGCAGTGAACCAACCGCTTCAATGACTGAACTAGCGAAGAAGATGAGAGACTCCAATGTCGGTTCTATTCCAATCTGTGAAAATGGCACACTTCAGGGGATTGTTTCTGATCGAGATATTGTGACGAGATGCTTAGCTGAAAATCAGATGGATGCAAAAGCAAGTGACATCATGAGCGCTGATATCGTATCCGGTCATCCTGAAATGTCTGCTGAAGAAGCGGGTCAGCTTATGTCAGAGCACCAAATCCGCCGTTTACCGATTCTTGAAAACGAACGAATTGCCGGTATTGTTGCGTTAGGCGATCTTTCCGTTGAGAAAGATACAGATCAAAAAGCCGGAGAAGCATTAAGTGAAATTTCTAAATCAGCATAATGAAAGATGGAGTGAAGCAGGTATGATGATCATCATGCCTGTTTTTTTATTGAGTAAAATAGTGAAATCAAGCAGGTACATTCAGCTGAAACCATTTTTTCTGCCAGCAGGAATTGATTTTTCAGTATATAAAACCTTCAGGAAATCACTTTTTCCCCGTTTGATTACCGGTTCTTATTTTTCTACAATACGCATTGAAAGGAGAGGGAATCAAATTGGATTCAATAGAAAAGATAAGCAGAACCTTGATTGAAGAGGCATATATAACAAAGGCTTCTGATATTCACATTGTGCCGAGGGAGCGTGATGCCATCATTCATTTTCGGGTTGATCATGCATTGTTGAAAAAAAGGAACATGAAAAAAGAAGACTGTGTAAGACTGATTTCACATTTTAAATTTCTCTCAGCGATGGACATAGGGGAAAGACGAAAGCCGCAAAATGGTTCGCTTACGTTAAAGCTTGAAGAGGGACATGTTCATTTAAGAATGTCAACGCTCCCTACAATTAATGAAGAAAGCCTCGTGATCAGAGTGATGCCTCAATATAATATCCCTTCGATTGATAAACTGTCATTATTTCCGAAGACAGGAGCCACCTTGCTCTCATTTTTAAAACATTCCCACGGCATGCTCATTTTTACCGGGCCGACTGGTTCAGGGAAGACCACTACACTATACTCTCTTGTTCAATATGCAAAAAAACACTTTAATCGAAATATTGTCACACTGGAGGACCCTGTTGAAACAAGGGACGAGGATGTTCTTCAGGTGCAGGTGAATGAAAAAGCGGGTGTGACATATTCCACAGGGCTGAAGGCTATTTTGCGCCATGACCCGGATATGATTATTTTAGGTGAGATCAGAGACGCGGAAACAGCCAAAATTGCGGTGCGGGCAGCGATGACGGGGCATTTGGTGCTGACGAGCCTTCACACGAGAGATGCGAAGGGCGCGATTTACAGGCTGCTTGAATTCGGCATCAATATGAATGAAATCCAACAGACCGTCATTGCAATAGCGGCTCAGCGCTTGGTTGATTTGGCTTGCCCGTTTTGTGAAAACGGATGTTCATCGGTGTATTGCCGCCAGTCACGAAGCACCAGGAGAGCAAGCGTTTATGAGCTTCTTTACGGGAAAAATCTTCAGCAATGTATCCAGGAGGCAAAAGGAAATCATGCAAATTACCAGTATCAAACGCTTCGTCAAATTATCAGAAAAGGAATTGCGCTTGGCTACTTGACGACAAACAATTATGACCGGTGGGTTTATCATGAAACAGATTAGGAAAACTTGGCCGTTAAAGGATCAAGCCCAGTTATTGAAGCGGCTCGGTGAAATGACGGCGGGCGGGTATACCCTTCTGGATGGATTACGCCTGATGGAACTCCAGATGACTAAAAGGCAGGCGGCTGACTTGACTGACACAGTCATTCGTTTGAGGGAAGGGGCGCCGTTTTATCAAGTATTAAAGAGTTTGTCATTTCATAAGGAAGCCGTAGGTATTTGTTATTTTGCTGAAACACATGGTGAACTGCCTGCTTCCATGATCCAGAGCGGAGAGCTGCTGGAAAGAAAAATTGCACAGGCAGACCAGCTGAAAAGGGTGCTGCGATATCCGCTTTTCCTCATCTTCACAGTCGCTGTCATGTTTTATATGTTACAGGCCATCATCATTCCTCAGTTTTCCGGTATCTATCAATCGATGAATATGGAAACCTCACGTTCAACAGACATGCTTTTTGCTTTTTTTCAGCATATTGATCTTGTGATCATTCTGGTGGCTCTTTTTGCAGCAGGTATAGGCCTTTATTATTGGCTTGTGTTTAAGAAAAAATCACCTGCTAGGCAAATGCTTATTTGTGTCAGGATTCCTTTGGTTGGAAACCTTGTCAGGCTGTTTAACAGCTACTTTTTTTCTTTGCAGCTAAGCAGCCTTTTAAAAGCAGGCCTCTCAATTTATGACAGCCTTAACGCATTTAAACACCAAACGTTTCTCCCTTTCTACCGCTGCGAGGCTGAACAAGTGATTGAACGGTTAAAAGCTGGTGAATCAATTGAAGCCGCTATTTGTGAAAGCCCTTTTTATGAAACTGATTTTTCAAAAGTCATATCTCACGGCCAGCTAAGCGGCCGCCTGGATCGGGAGCTTTTCACATACAGCCAGTTCATACTTCAGCGGCTGGAACACAAGGCGCAAAAATGGACAGGCATCCTTCAGCCTATGATTTATGGATTTGTTGCAGCAATGATCTTAATCGTGTATTTATCTATGCTCTTGCCTATGTATCAGATGATGAATCAAATGTGAAAGGAAGAGGCTGATGAATGAGAAAGGTTTCACACTTGTTGAAATGTTAATTGTGCTCTTTATTATTTCAATCTTGCTTTTAATTACGATACCGAACGTCACGAAACATAATCAAACCATTCAGAAAAAGGGTTGTGAAGGCCTGCAAAACATGATTAAAGCACAAATGACTGCATATGAGCTCGACCATGAAGGACAGACACCGAGCCTTGCTGATTTACAGTCAGAGGGCTATGTGAAAAAGGATGCAGTTTGTCCAAATGGGAAGCACATTATTATCAGTGGCGGAGAAGTTAAGGTTGAACATTAAATTAAACGAGGAGGAGGGATTTACCCTTTTAGAAAGCTTACTTGTGTTAAGTCTCGCCTCTATCCTCTTGATTGCCGTGTTTACCACACTTCCTCCTGCTTATGACAATACAGCTGTCCGTCAGGCGGCTTGGCAGCTGAAAAACGATATTATGCTTGCACAGCAGACTGCTATTTCCAGTCATCAAAGAACAAAAATTCTCTTTCAGAAAAAAGAATATCAATTAGTCATGGGTGATATTGTGATTGAACGTCCGTATACAACGGGACTTTCTATAGAAACGCTGACATTAAAAGACCGTTTGGAATTTAATGAGAAAGGGCACCCGAATGCAGGCGGAAAAATACGAGTAAAAGGACATGCCACTTATGACATCACAGTTTATTTAGGAAGCGGGAGAGTCAATGTGGAGAGAAAATAAAGGTTTTTCTACAATAGAAACAATGTCTGCGCTAAGCCTGTGGCTGTTTCTGATGCTGACAGTCGTTCCCTTGTGGGACAAGCTGATAGCTGATGAAAATATGGCGGAATCACGAGAAATCGGCTACCAGTTAATGAATGAAAGTATTAGCAAATATATGATGACTGGTGAAGGAGCTGCGTCAAAAACGGTTACAAAGAACAATAATATCTATACGCTGAAGTGGGAGGAGGAGGGAGAATATCAAAACGTATGCATCTCAGCAGCATATAAAGAAAAACCATTTTGCCTCAGCATTCTGCGGACAGACTGGCTATACGCTTCTTAACGTATTATTTTCGCTCTCCGTCTTTTTGCTCATATCAGGATCGTTAGCTATGATCTTCCATCTGTTTTTGTCACGACAGCAGGAGCATGACGGTTTCACACAGCAAGAATGGATGATTTCAACGGAGCAGATGATGAACGAGTGCAAGAAGTCTCAAATAGTCAAGATAGCCGAGCATGGGAGAGTATTGATCTGCACCAATCTTTCCGGGCAAGACATCCGTTTTGAAACCTATCATTCAATGATCAGAAAAAGGGTGGATGGCAAAGGGCATGTGCCGATTCTCTATCATATTACTGCCATGAAAGCTGATATTGAAAATGGGATTGTGTTGTTAAATATTAAGAGCAAGGATGAAAAAGTGTATCAAACTGCTTTTCCGGTTTATACGTCTTTAGGAGGAGGATGAATGTACCGTTCGAAAGGGTTTATTTATCCCGCTGTTCTTTTTGTCTCCGCGCTTGTGCTGCTGATCGTAAACTTTACTGCTGCTCAATATATTTCACGCTGCATGTTTGAAAAGGAAACAAAAGCGTTTTACACAGGAGAAAATTTGCTTCAGAATGGCGCACTTCTTTCAATTCGGCATGTTCTTGAGCAGCGGAAAGGCCAAAAGGGTTCACAGCAGTTTACATATGGGCAGGTTTCTTATCACATTCACAATACATCGATAAAAGAGCAAAAACAAATCAGCTTAAAAGCCATTACGGAGTCGGGAGCAGAAAGAACTGCACAGCTAGTGTTCGATCAAAAACAGAAAAAACTGCTGCGCTGGACAGAATAAAGCAGAGAAAAGGGTATAAAAAAAGTCATGTGAGCCAACACTCATAATAATTGAATGATGAGGTGATCACGTGAAAACGAATGATTATGTCAAATATATGACTCAGCAATTTGTCAAATATATAGATACTCCGAAAGATGAGCGAAAAGAGCGAAAAGAGGTCCGGAAAGAAACTAAAACACCCGCTTCACAGCATTGGTTCGGTATTTTACCCTATGGTTTCAGGCTATGGCTTAAACGGAAAAAATAATCACATATACAAAGAATAAGGCCCTTCAAATAAGGAGGACCTTATTGATATTCTTCTAATATGGCAATTTTATTGACCTTTTGGCTGTAGGGATCGAATGAAATCGTTACAAATACGCCGAATTCCTTTGATCCTTCCCTCAGGGTTAGGTGGTATTGCTTTACTGCTTCATCTTTTCTTTTTCGGTCCCATACTTTTTGTTTGAACAGTACCTGTGCGAGCGGGTACCTTTTTTTTGCTTCTTTTACAGCAAGCTCTTCCCATTTGGACATGTGGCGGGCGGTCACAAGTGGTGCTTCTTCTGCGTGAGCGGCTGCGGTGCCGAAAACGAGAAGAGAAAGACATATCACACATTGTTTGATCATCATGCTGTCACCCTTTCTTTGTTTATTATTACCAAATCATGTTTGGCTATGCATTTAATTTCTCACATAATAATCCCAAAAATTTCAAAAAAATTCAAAAAGGTGAGCAATACTGAGTAAGACTTTGTAATATGATGAAAACATTCTTTTAAACGAACAAAACGGTCGATTTTGATGTTTTTCAATCCATTAAACGTTGATTATACTCTATTTGTGCAGTTCTTTAAAAAGAACGTTTGTCATATCAAGTTACAGTGTTTTACAGGAGGTAAGATATGTTTCGATTGTTCCGCAATCAGCAAAAGGCGAAGACGAATCTGAAAGTTCTGCTTCTTATTTTTCAGCTTTCAGTCATTTTCAGTCTGACTTTCGCGATATGCTTACAATTTTCCGATGATACAAGCGCTGCTTTTCATGATATTGAAACATTGGATGTTTCGCTTCAAGCGTGTACAGATTTTCAGCATACAGATAAAAACTGCCATTATGATAAACGATGGGATCAAAGTGATTTGCACTTATCAGATCAAACGGATACGAAAGGCACTGTATGCTCCCCTGTCGCTTTATTTGCTGAGCTCGAAAATACAGGCGAGAAACTTAAAAAATCAAAGTGGAAGTGGGAGCTTCATAAGCTGAAAAATGCCCGCAAACCATTAAAGGATGGGAATGTGATCGAAAAAGGATTTGTTTCCAATCAAATCGGCGATTCACTTTATAAAATTGAGACGAAGAAAAAAATGAAACCCGGCATTTATGCATTTAAAGTATACAAACCGGCTGGCTATCCGGCAGAAGGCAGTACATTTGAGTGGTCGGAGCCTATGACGCTTGCAAAGTGCGATGAAAAACCGACAGTTCCGAAAAAAGAAACAAAGCCAGCCTTCAAAAAGGAGAAGGAAAACTCACAAAAGGATATACAAGAAAAATCAAATAACGAAGATGCAACTCAAGAAGCTGTAACAAAAGAAAAAGAAACTCAATCAGTTCAGAAGGAAAGCGGGGAAGAGGATGAAAAAAGCAATGAGGCTGATCAGTAATATTCTCTACGTGATCATCTTTACTCTCATTATTGTGCTGACGCTTGTCGTGATATCAACACGTTCATCCGGGGGAGAGCCGGCAGTGTTTGGATACACGCTGAAATCAGTTCTGTCAGGTTCAATGGAGCCGGAGTTCAACACAGGTTCCTTAATATTGGTCAAAGAAATTACTGATGTGAAAGAGCTCCAAAAGGGTGACGTCATTACATTTATGCAGGATGCAAATACGGCGGTGACCCACAGAATTATTGACATGACGAAGCAAGGAGACCATTTGTTATTTAAAACAAAAGGGGACAATAACGCCGCAGCTGATTCAGCGCTCGTATCGGACGAAAATGTCCGCGCGCAATATACAGGTTTTCAGCTTCCGTATGCCGGCTACATACTTCATTTTGCCAGTCAGCCGATCGGAACTGCTGTTTTACTGATTGTTCCCGGCGTGATGCTGCTGGTGTACGCTTTTGTGACGATCACAAGCGCCATTAGAGAAATAGAAAGAAAGACAAAAGCTTTGGAAACAGATACAAAGGACAATACTATGTCCACTTAACATCAGTTGTAAACCTGGCAACAGGTTTCGATATAATATCATTCAATAAAAGGGGAGTTTGCCATGGGTATGAAAAAGAAATTGAGTTTAGGAGTCGCTTCTGCGGCACTAGGATTAGCTTTAGTTGGAGGAGGAACATGGGCAGCATTTAACGACATTAAATCAACGGATGCTACTTTTGCATCAGGTACGCTTGATTTATCAGCTAAAGAAAATTCAGCAAGTGTCAACCTGTCAAATCTAAAGCCGGGAGACAAATTGACGAAAGATTTCCATTTTGAAAATAACGGCTCACTTGCAATCAAAGAGGTATTAATGGCGCTGAATTACGGAGAATTTAAAGCAAACGGTGGCAGCAATACATCTCCAGAAGATTTTCTCAGCCAGTTTGAAGTGACGTTATTGACAGTCGGAAAAGAGGGCGGCAATGGTTACCCGAAAAACATTATTTTAGATGATGCCAACCTCAAAGACTTGTATTTGATGTCCTCAAAGAATGATGCAGCGGCTGCTGAAAAAATTAAAAAACAAATTGACCCTAAATTCTTAAACGCAAGCGGCAAAGTCAATGTAGCAACAATTGACGGTAAAACCGCTCCTGAATATGATGGTGTTCCAAAAACACCGACTGATTTCGACCAGGTTCAAATGGAAATCCAATTTAAAGACGACAAAACAAAAGATGAAAACGGGCTAATGGTTCAAAATAAATACCAAGGCAACTCCATTCAGCTTCAGTTCTCGTTTGAAGCAACACAATGGAATGGTTTGACAATCAAAAAGGAACACACTGATAAAGACGGTTACGTGAAAGAAAATGAAAAAGCGCACAGTGAGGATAAAAATTAATAGCAGCAATAAAAAAGAGATGGCCCGGTATATCATATACTGGGCCATCTCTACGTTTATTAACAAAAGAGGAGTAAGTGCCTCTGCTCAGGCACTACTCCTCTTTTTGGGATTTTCTCCATTTTTGATAATCTAAAAATTCACGAAATTGTTTTTTCGATACCCCGGATGTCATTGCATCGCGAACCAATTTCTCCCATTCACTATCTAATTGACCATCGTATTCGGTTTCATGTTTCTCATCGAGCAAAGTATGAACCGAGACGTCCAGAACAGCGGAGACTTTTTCGAGAAATTGAATGGAGGGGTTCGTTTGTAGATTTCGTTCTATTGAGCTTAAATAAGACTTCGCTACCCCAGCTTTTTCAGCTAGTTCTGATAGTGAGTAGCCTTTTTCTTTACGGTATTGTTTAATACGCTGGCCAATCAATGTCATCACCTTCCTTGTGATATTATAGCACATTCAGAAAGGATTTACGGTATGACTTCTGGCTGCCGGACCAGGATGAGCAGACTTTTTGTTTAAAAGTAAATATTTTCGTATTTCTTCCGGGCTGATATTTGCCTCTTTGGCTTTCATCATTAATTCAACCCATTCTTGATCTAATTCGAAGTGCTCTTGTTTTGCATTTTTCATGCAGTTTCTCCTCCTAAAATACTTGTTTATGTATTTCAGCCAGTCCGGCCATGACTCATTGTATGCCTTCATTGGTCTCTGGAAGTCATTTGTCATTGAAATTGCCAGAATTTTTTTCCAATATATCTTTATTATAGTCGCATTTTTTCAAAAAAAACGAGAACGATGTCGAATGGTAAAAAAGTTAGCTTGAAATATTATTTTGCAGATAAAATAATCCGCCATTTTCAATTTCAACTGATATCTTTGGTTGATACAAGGCTTTCAGGGCCTGTTTTTCTAGATAATACTCTTCTGGTTTTTCTTCTGTATGCTCATAAAATTTGTCAAGCAATTCCATATCTTTTTTCCACCTGTTTACAGCCTGTTCTGCCCAGTCTGACGGCTCCTGCATGGCAGATTTAGCAATATAGTTTTCCATGCGCTTGAGGCCGCTTTCTGGTTTGATCATAGGCGATATGGTGAAGCAATAGTCACATATTTGAGACGTCAGCGAAAGCTGTGTCAGCTTGCTTTGAAAATCTTCAATCATGGTTCCAGAGACTAGGTGAAGACCTAGTGACAATAGCTTGTCCTTTTTCATGTCGGACTGGTATGAAATCGTGATATTTATACCAAGCCAAGGCTGGAGTGGGACTTTAGCTCCGGCTGATTCAATTTTCTCATACATTCTGGTAAATCTCCCATTTTGTTTAACAGCTTTAAATATTTGAAAAAGGCGGGGCGCTCCAAAATAAATAAATTCGCCGTCTAGGTCTTTTGGAGCAGTCTCCTTATCTGTAATAAAAGTGATTTTCATCGGATTCGGATCACCGCCTGTCTTCTCGCGCCAGTGCCAGTAGAAAGGGCGGTTCATGATCTGTTTGTCCATTTCAACTGTAAGCTGCACAGTCATATAGCCGGAACCTTGATCGACGATTTGGCAGCTGTTTGCCTGGAAAAAACGAAGCAGAAAATCGTGAACCTCTTGCTGTCTCACTTGTAAAACCTCCTTACAGGCTAAGATCCTCTTTTTTCAGCAGGCTGCTGTTTTTTATAAGACAAAAATGAGGTTAAATTATCCATTTTTATTTTCATTTCTTCTTCTGTAGCTGAATGGTACAAAATGTCGTGCAGGTGCTCTTCAAAATTGTTCACTTGAATTTTCGTTAAAATGTCATCAAGTTCGCCGACCACTTTTTCAAACAAATGAATTTTTTCATATAGCAGCTTTAAAATATGCTCTTCTACAGTATGTTTCGTCGCCATGTTGTATATGTGCACGTCACGCTCCTGCCCGAGCCTGTGAATTCTTCCGATTCTTTGCTCGAGACGCATCGGATTCCATGGCAGGTCATAGTTGATCATGTGATTGCAAAATTGCAGGTTAATCCCTTCACCGCCTGCTTCAGTTGCAATCAGGACTTGGACCTTTCCGCGGAAAAGATCCTTCATCCAGTCTTTTTTCCCGCGTTTAAATCCGCCTCTGAACGGCACAGAACTGATGCCGTTTTGCTGAAGAAACCATTGCAGGTAAATCTGGGTTGCCCGGTATTCTGTAAAAATGATGACCTTATCGTCTATCTTTTTGATCAGATCAACGACCTGAAGTGCTTTGGAGTTTTGTGTCACTTGGTTGATGCGATCTATTAAAACCGAAATGGTGTGCTCATCAATGGCCGGTGCTTGTTTCTCTTTTTGATCTAGCATCTTTTTCAGCGTCATATACACCGCTTCTCTGCTCGAACAGCACTCTCTTTGCAAAGTCATAATCGAGAACATGCTGGCCGGCTTGTTGATGCCTTCCTTCAGGCGGGAAATTTCATCATAAAGCGCCTGCTCAGATGGAGAAAATTCAATCGGCACTGTTTCAACATAGCGCTGTTTCCAATTCAGCCCTGTGTCATGCCGCCTGTTACGGATCATGACTTTATTCACAAGATCTTTTAAATGCTCGTGCGCTTCTAAACTGGATTTCTTCTTAGCGAACTCTTCCTGAAAGTGATTTTGACTGCCTAAATGGCCAGGCTTTAATAATGACACCAAATTGAAAATTTCTTCGATACGGTTTTGAATTGGCGTCGCGGTAAGAAGCAGGCAATATTTTTTTACGAGATTCCGGACAAATTCATAGTTCTTCGTTTTGCTATTTTTTAGTTTATGTGCCTCATCAATAATGACGAGATCATATGGGATTGACAGCACAATTTCACGGTGGGGCGAGCGCTTCGCGGTGTCGATTGATGAGACGACAATATCGTATTGCTCCCACACGTAGCTTTTCTTTTGTTCAACAGCCGGGATCAAAAATTTTTCCTGTAGCTCTTTGACCCACTGTGACACAAGGGAAGCAGGCACAAGGATTAAAATTTTTTTGGCTAAACCGCGAATCATATATTCTTTTAGAATCAGCCCGGCTTCAACCGTTTTCCCGAGACCCACCTCATCTGCTAAAATCGCTTTCCCGTTCATTTTTTCAACCACTTTTTGCGCTACCTCAAGCTGGTGAGGGAGCGGCGTAAAGGAAGGCAGATATAAAGGGGCCCGTAAGCCTTCAAATTCAGGAATTGCTAATGTGTTCTGGATTTCTGTAGATAGCTTGTACAGTTCCCAGTTCGCCCATGGGCCATCATTTTTCAGCCTTTCAGCGAATTCTTCCGGCCATTTTGCATCGTAGATCATTTCTGCGTTCATTGCTTTGAAACCGCCCTTCTTATTCTTCGATTCTTAAAATGAACAATATAAGAAAAATCTGCCCAAATTGCTGTTGCCCAGCATATAGTGATGGTGGTAGGATATGAGTATGTATTTGATGTAAGATATTGCTATAGTATGTCCATAACAGCATGAAAATATGAGCGAATGACAGCAAGGGGAGAGACCTGACCGAGAACCTCGGGATACAGGCGCCGAAGGAGCAAACTGCGGAGTGAATCTCTCAGGCAAAAGAACTCTTGCTCGACGCAACTCTGGAGAGTGTTTGCGCGGATGCCGCAAGCCACCAAAGGGGACGTCTTTGCGTATGCAAAGTAAACTTTCAGGTGCCAGGACAGAGAACCTTCATTTTACATGAGGTGTTTCTCTGTCCTTTTTTGTATAATTTTTTAGCTGCGCCGTTGAAAAAGGGGAGGAATTTGATGCTGAAAAGAACGCCGTTATTTGACCTGTATAAGGAATATGGAGGAAAAACGATTGATTTCGGAGGCTGGGAGCTTCCTGTTCAATTCTCTTCTATAAAAAACGAACACGAGGCTGTTCGAACTGCAGCCGGGCTCTTTGATGTATCCCATATGGGAGAAATCGAAGTGTCAGGAAGCGACAGTCTGTCTTTTTTGCAAAGGCTGATGACAAATGATGTTTCCGCGTTGACACCAGGCCGTGCGCAATATACAGCGATGTGCTATCCGGATGGCGGAACCGTCGATGATTTGCTTGTCTATCAAAAAGGAGAGAACCGCTATCTGCTAGTCATTAATGCTTCTAATATAGATAAAGACCTGGCTTGGATGAAAGAACATGCGACAGGTGATGTGCAGATTGACAATCAGTCAGATCAAATTGCGCTCCTGGCTGTGCAGGGGCCGAAAGCAGAAGCAATCTTAAAAAAACTGGCAGCTTCAGATGTGTCTGCAATAAAGCCGTTTGCGTTTATTGATGAAGCTGATATCAGCGGCTGCAGAGCACTCATTTCGCGCACCGGCTATACGGGTGAAGACGGATTTGAAATTTACTGCCGTGCCCATGATGCCGTGTATTTGTGGAAGCAAATTATTGATGCGGGTGAGGAATACGGACTGATTCCATGCGGTCTTGGCGCACGTGATACGCTCCGGTTTGAAGCGAAACTCCCGCTCTACGGACAGGAGCTGACCCGGGATATTACACCGATTGAAGCAGGTATTGGCTTTGCCGTAAAACACAAAAAAGAGTCTGACTTTTTCGGTAAGTCTGTATTGAGTGAACAGAAAGAAAACGGAGCGAAGCGAAAGCTTGTCGGTCTCGAAATGATCGAAAAAGGGATACCGCGGCACGGATATGAAGTATTCCAACATGGCAAGTCCGTCGGAAAGGTCACAACCGGCACGCAGTCACCGACATTAGGGAAAAACGTCGGCCTTGCCCTAGTTGCTGCGGAAGCGAGTGAAATCGGGACTGTTGTAGAGGTGGAGATTCGCAAAAAATTAGTGAAAGCAAAGGTTGTCAAAACACCATTTTATAAACGCTAATATTTTTTCTTGGGGAGAGGAGTCAACACATGAAGCACCGTTATTTGCCCGCAACAGAAAAGGATAAACAGGAAATGCTTGCCGCTATCGGCGTAAGCGGCATCGATGAATTATTTGCTGATATACCGGAAAACGTCAGATATCAAAAAGAGTATCAAATCAAAAAAGCGAAATCAGAAACGGAATTAACAAGAGAACTGGCAAAGCTGGCCTCTAAAAATCGTGATACCGTACAACACGCGTCTTTCTTAGGAGCGGGTGTATATGACCACTATCAGCCTGTTATTGTGGATCATGTCATTTCGCGCTCTGAGTTTTATACGGCGTATACGCCTTATCAGCCGGAAATTTCACAAGGGGAGCTACAGGCCATTTTCGAATTCCAAACGATGATCTGTGAACTGACAGGAATGGATATCGCCAACTCCTCTATGTATGATGGCGGAACAGCCTTGGCGGAAGCGGCCATGCTTGCTTCCGGCCACACGAAAAAGAAAAAAATCGTTGTGTCAAAAACCGTGCATCCTGAATCGAGAGAAGTGCTGAAAACGTACGCAAAAGGTCAGTATATTGAAGTCGTTGAAGTCCCCGCTAAAGATGGAGTTACTGATATTGATGCTTTGCGCCAAACCGTTTGCGAGGACACGGCTGCAGTGATCGTTCAGTACCCTAATTTTTTTGGCCGGGTTGAGCCGTTAAAGGATATTGAGCCTATCGCTCATCAAGGGAAATCCATGTTTATTGTGTCAGCCAATCCGCTTGCGCTAGGTCTTCTCACTCCGCCGGGCAAGTTTCAGGCTGATATCGTCGTTGGTGATGCACAGCCTTTCGGCATTCCTTCCGCATACGGCGGCCCGCACTGCGGCTTTTTTGCAGTCAACAAAAAATTAATGAGAAAAGTGCCGGGCCGTCTCGTCGGACAAACGGAAGACGAAAACGGAAAAAGAGGCTTTGTGCTTACTTTGCAAGCCAGGGAACAGCATATCCGCCGGGATAAAGCGACATCAAATATATGCTCGAACCAAGCTTTAAATGCGCTGGCAGCTTCTGTCGCCATGACAGCTCTCGGGAAAAACGGCGTAAAAGAAATCGCCCGTCAAAATCTCCTAAAAGCCAACTATGCCAAGCAAGAAGGAAAAAAAGCGGGCCTCACCGTCATGTTTGATGGACCGATGTTTAATGAATTTGTCATCAAACTGGATGAACCGGTAAAAGCAGTAAATCGGCGTTTGCTGGCAAAAGGCATCATCGGCGGATATGATCTTGGGCTGACGTATCCGGAGCTGGACTGTCATATGCTGATTGCTGTAACGGAGCTGAGAACAAAAGAAGAAATTGACGCACTCATTCAGGAATTGGGGGATCGCCATGAGTAATCAGGATCAGGCACTTATTTTTGAGCTTTCCAGAGAAGGCCGTATCGGCTACAGTCTGCCGGAGCTCGATGTACCGGAAATCGAATTGGAGAACCTCTTGTCAGACACCTATATTCGTGACGAGGATGCAGAGCTGCCAGAGGTGTCCGAGCTGGATATCATGCGCCATTATACAGCGCTGTCTAAACGTAATCACGGAGTGGATTCCGGCTTTTACCCGCTCGGTTCTTGCACAATGAAATACAATCCGAAAATAAATGAAAAAATTGCGCGAATTCCCGGTTTTGCTGCGATTCATCCTCTTCAGGATGAAGACACGGTTCAAGGCGCTTTAGAGCTTTTATATGATTTAAGCAAGCACCTTGAGGAAATTACGGGAATGGATGAGGTTACTCTTCAGCCCGCTGCCGGGGCGCATGGCGAGTGGACGGGGCTGATGATGATCCGGGCCTATCATGAAGCGCGAGGGGATTTCAAGCGAACGAAGGTCATTGTACCTGATTCCGCGCACGGGACGAACCCTGCTTCAGCGACAGTAGCAGGCTTTGAAACAGTAACGGTGAAATCGAATGAAAAGGGGCTTGTCGATCTGGAGGATTTAAAAAGAGCAGTGAATGAAGAAACGGCGGCTCTTATGCTGACGAATCCGAACACGCTCGGCTTGTTTGAGGAACAGATTACCGAGATGGCGGAAATTGTTCACCAAGCGGGGGGGAAACTGTACTATGACGGCGCTAATTTAAATGCCGTTTTAAGCAAAGCACGACCGGGAGATATGGGTTTTGACGTGGTGCACCTCAACTTGCATAAAACATTCACTGGCCCTCATGGCGGCGGAGGCCCCGGATCAGGCCCTGTCGGCGTAAAAAAAGATCTGATTCCTTATTTGCCAAAACCAGTTTTAATCCAAAAAGAAGGACGCTTTACGTTTGATTATGACCGCCCTCATGCGATCGGCCGCGTGAAGCCGTATTACGGCAACTTCGGCATCAATGTCAGAGCGTATACGTATATCCGCTCTATGGGGCCTGACGGGTTAAAGGCTGTTACTGAGAACGCAGTGTTAAACGCCAACTATATGATGAGAAAGCTCGCGCCTTATTACGATCTTCCGTTTGACCGTCATTGCAAGCATGAATTTGTATTGTCAGGGAAGCGCCAGAAAAAGCTGGGAGTGCGTACGCTTGATATAGCAAAACGGCTGCTCGATTTCGGATATCATCCGCCTACGATTTATTTCCCGCTTAATGTTGAAGAATGCATAATGATCGAGCCGACAGAGACGGAATCCAAGGAAACACTGGATGCGTTTATCGACGCTATGATTCAAATCGCAAAGGAAGCGGAGGAGAATCCGGAGCTCGTCCAAGAGGCGCCGCATACGACGATTGTAAAAAGAATGGATGAAACAAAAGCGGCGAGACACCCGGTGCTCAGGTACGAGGCGGAAGAGAGGTAAAAAAACAGCTGTCTATACGACAGCTGTTTTTCTTTATTACTTCGCTTTAATCTTTCCGCCCCATTTTTTAAAGCCGCCCTTTAGGTTGTAAATCTCAGTGCAGCCGTTTTTGCGCAGAGTTTGTGCCGCGCGTCCGCTGCGGACACTGTTTTGGCAGTACAGATAGACAGGCTTGTCCGGACGGATTTCATTTTTTCTCTGTTTCAGCTGGGAAAGTGGGATGTTGCGGGCGCCTAAAATATGTCCGCCCTCAAACTCATTCGGTTCACGAACGTCAATGAGCTGCGCTTTTCGGTAACCTGCGCGGAACTCTTCTTCCGTAAGTGTTTTCATAATTCGCTGCTGATAGACATATGAAGCAATCATATAGACGAGAAACGCAGCAAAAATAATTAAGACGATCATATTAGACAATGTGATTCTACTCCTTTAGCATATAAAATCAAAACCCTGCTTCATAAAACAAGGCCATAGAGCCGTTTTCGACAAATACTATTATAGTAAAGCATGGCGCGATTGTCATCCATAATGGAACTAAAATATTTTTCATTTTCCCTGCAGTTTGATAAACTGATTCTATTAAAACGGTAAGGAAGGTCTCAAAATGGAAAAAGAAACTTGGCGGTTTATAGACTCAGGCAATGCAAGTCCTGCATTCAATATGGCGCTTGATGAAGCGCTTTTATATTGGCACAGCGAAAAGAAAATTCCTCCGGTTATCCGTTTTTACGGCTGGAATCCGGCGACTCTTTCTGTAGGATATTTTCAAAATATTAAAAAGGAAATCAATTTTGAAGCAGTACATAAGTATAATCTCGGATTTGTCAGACGCCCGACCGGCGGGAGAGGTGTGCTGCACGATCAGGAATTGACATACAGCGTGATTGTTTCGGAAGAGCACCCCGAAATGCCGGCGACTGTTACTGAAGCATACCGGGTCATTTCAGAAGGCATACTCCAAGGATTTAGAAATCTCGGTCTGGACGCATACTTTGCCATCCCGAGAACCGAAAAAGAAAAAGAAAGCTTAAAAAATCCGCGGTCATCCGTTTGTTTTGACGCGCCTTCGTGGTATGAGCTGGTGGTCGAGGGACGCAAGGTGGCAGGAAGTGCGCAAACGAGACAAAAAGGCGTGATTCTTCAGCATGGCTCCATTCTGCTTGATTTGGATGAGGACAAGCTGTTCGATCTGTTCTTGTATCCGAGTGAAAGAGTCAGAGAGCGGATGCAGCGCAATTTCAAAAATAAAGCGGTTGCCATTAATGAACTCACCGATAAGCGGGTGACGATGGATGAGGCCCGTAAAGCCTTTAAAGAAGGATTTGAAACTGGTCTTAACATTCATTTAAAGCCGTACGAACTAACTCAGGAAGAGCTTGATTTTGTTCATCATTTGGCAGAAACAAAATATGCTTCAGATGAATGGAATTATAAGCGGTAAAAAGGGCTTTTGGCCTGCGGAGCATCCTTGTTTTTTCAAGTTCATTAGTGTAAACTTGTAATGGTTTATAAAGTTAAGGTGCTTTTTGGGAGGGTTTCGATGACAACACCAAGTATGGAAGATTATATTGAACAGATTTATATGCTGATTGAAGAAAAAGGATATGCACGGGTTTCCGATATCGCGGAAGCATTGGCAGTCCATCCCTCCTCTGTAACGAAAATGGTTCAAAAACTAGATAAAGACGAATATTTAATTTATGAAAAATATCGCGGTCTCGTGTTAACGTCTAAAGGGAAAAAAATAGGCAAACGGCTGGTATACAGACATGAATTGCTTGAGCAGTTTTTAAGAATCATTGGTGTTGATGAAGAGAAAATATATAACGATGTCGAAGGAATCGAACATCATTTAAGTTGGAACAGCATTGATCGCATCGGGGATCTTGTTCAATATTTTGAAGAAGATGATGCTCGTAAAAAAGATCTGAAATCAATCCAAAAGAAAACAGAACATCATAATCAGTAAAAAGGCGGTCTCGAAGGAGGCCGTCTTTTTTGATGCGTCGGGCCGCGTGTCATTCGTTGGTCTATTTCTTCACGTGTTTTCTTAAAATGATAGTAAACGATCGGATCGAGGGGGAGGGAATGAGATGTATATTGACGGTGTGTTTTCCGGCGGAGGAGTAAAAGGCATTGCGCTTGCAGGCGCTTATGAAGCGCTTGAGGAAAAAGGCTTCCGCTTTAAAAGGCTTGCGGGTACAAGCGCGGGCGCAATTATTGCCGCTTTCATTGCGTCAGGTTACACCAGTAAGGAAATCCACGCTTTAATTGAAGAAGTGGATGGAGAGAAATTGCTGGACCAGCGGTACTCATTTCTCCCCTTAAAAATGCTCCAGTGGGTGTCCATCTACTGGCGTCTTGGCTTATACAAAGGCGACACGATAGAAAAATGGATTGCTGATCTGTTAAGAGCGAAGGGCATAAGGGTTTTCGGTGATTTGCAGAAAGGGTCTCTGCGCCTTATCGCTTCTGATCTGACAAACGGCACCATGATTGTTTTGCCAGACGATTTGGTCCGTTACGGGTTAAATCCCGATATGTTTCCGGTTGCCAGGGCGGTAAGAATGAGCTGCAGCATTCCGTATTTCTTTGAACCGATAAAATTAAAAACGGACACAGGCACCGCCACGGTGGTTGACGGAGGCGTGTTAAGCAATTTTCCAATATGGCTGTTTTCAAAGGAAAGAAAACGCCCTGTGATCGGTGTGACGCTTGCGCCGCGTGAAAGGGAGCGCCCGAAAAAAAATATCCGCAACGCTTTCGAACTGTTTGGCGCCCTGTTTGAAACGATGAAGGATGCCCATGACGCAAGGCATATTGCGTCACGCTATGAACAAAACATCATTTTTCTGCCGGTTGATGACGTAATGGCAACTGATTTTCAATTAACACAACAAAAAAAACTAGCCCTGATAGAGCTAGGTAAAAGACGGACAGAGTTGTTTTTAAAACAATGGACCTATTAAAAAAGCGCTCTGTTTTTCTTTTTATTTTTTTTCCCTTCTATAACAGTCAGCTGAGTCTGGCTTTTTTTCTTGAGAATCATCGGCTTAGGCTTGCTGGCGCTCGGAACGCTTCGCAGGTGGCTCACACGTCCCTTATGTCCGGCGCGATGCTTTGCTTTTTGTTCTTTCATCCGGCGCCGCGACTGTTTCGCCGCTTTTTTGAAGGCTGCTCCTTCGCTGCCCGCATTTCGATTCATTACATATTTCACAATAAAATAAATAATGATACCTGCCACGATGACGGTTACCGCCATTTTTGCCATTTCTCCGGGATTGGTTACCAGAACATAGAGGAAACCGAACGCTCCCAGCGCGATTAATACAGCAATAATAGGTTGTACACGATGATTCATAACTGTCCACCTCCGAAAGTAATAGCAGGGCAACGGATTTTAGATGACGTTGTGAGAAGGCTTCTGATTTTGTTCAGACATTTCTTCGAGTCTGAGAAGCTCGTTAAAGCTTTCGATGGCAACTTCAACCTGGTCATCCTTAGGTTCTTTTGTTGTTAACAGCTGAAGCCAGAGGCCCGGGTATCCAAGAAATTTCAGTCCGGGAATATCACGCACTTTGTTAGTCAGCTGGAGAACTTCAAAGGATATGCCGAGTACGACTGGTATCAGCGCGACACGATCTATAACACGCAGCCAAAGCGGATCTGTCGGAACGAGCAAATAGACAAACATGCCGACAATAATCGTAAATAATATAAAGCTTGATCCGCAGCGGTAATGAAGCCGAGATTGGTTTTGAACATTCTGCACTGTAATTGGCAAATTCTGTTCATAACAGTTTATGACTTTATGTTCGGCTCCATGATATTGAAACACTCTTTTAATGAGCGGTGTCATGGACAAAAAATAAATGTAGCCGAGCAGCAAAATCAACTTAAACAGGCTTTCAACCGCGATTTGCTCTGTGTCCGATGAAAAAATCGGCCTTGTCAGTTCAGCTAAGAAAACAGGAACCAATGTAAATACGAATTTACTGAACAAAAATGATAAGACGCCGATTACCGCGAGGCTGAGATACATAGACAGACCGGAGGATTTTTTTTCTTCCTGCTCAAGTGTCTCGTCTTCCGATGGATCGAGCCCGTAACGTTCGCTTGAAAAATTTAAATGCTTGGTGCCGTTTGCGCTCGCTTCAATAATGGCCGCGATTCCTCGTAAAAACGGTATCTTTTTTACGATGTTCAGTTTCGGATTGTGTTTGCGGGGAAGCTTAAAAAAGTCAATGCTCCCATCCGTTCTTCTGATCGCCGTAACGTAATGATGCTTTCCGCCAAACATAACGCCTTCCACAACTGCCTGCCCGCCGTAAGCGGGCGGAATTTTATGTTTTGACATATTATCAACCTGCCTATTTCTTTAGGATTGCTAACTATTTCCTTTCACTCTATTGTACAGGAAACAGCGCTAAACCTCTAGATTGACAGGCTGAAAAGTTGCCATAGCCTTGCTTTTTCTTCATGCATTATACCCGTTATTTTCAAATTTTACTCGCAGCTGCCAAAAAGTGTGAGCTTTTTTATTGACATTTCATTTTTTGGGCACACTTTAACTGGAGGTGCCGTGATGACAAGCGAAAAAAATACAGAACAAAATCAAGAATCGACTGAGAAGCAAGGACCGCCTGTTCCGATGGCCGGCAGGGTGGCGGCAACAGGTTTTTGCGGCGGCGTATTATGGAGTTTTATCGCTTATATTGCGTATTTGTTTCATTTTTCTGAAGTCAGTCCGAATATGATTTTGCAGCCGTTTGTGCTTGGAGAGTGGAAAAAACATGGACTTGGAACCATAATCAGCATCATTTTGATCGGAATGATTTCAATTGGCGCAGCATTTCTATATTTTCTTCTATTGAAACGTTTAAAAACTATGTGGCCGGGTATTTTATACGGCTTGCTGCTTTGGCTACTCGTGTTTTTTGTTTTTAATCCGATTTTTCCTGATGTGCGCGCGGTGACCGAACTGAAACCAGATACAATTATTACAACCATTTGCATTTATTTGCTTTACGGGCTGTTTGTCGGTTATTCCATTTCATTTGAATACAATGAGCTGAATTCGGAAAAGCTGGCACGTGCGCTGGGAACGCATAGAGAATAGTGTATTATCCATTTCCAGTATGGTAAAATGTTCACGAGAAGTGAACATTTTTTACATGAGAAACCCTCGCGAAAAGGAGAGATTCATGTGCCTCATTTTTTGATTTTGAACGGGCCGAATGTCAATCGGCTGGGGAAGCGTGAGCCGGAGGTATTCGGCCGCCGGACACTGACTGATATCGAAACAGACCTTTTTCATTTTGCTGAAGCTTTACATATCCAGCTCACTTTCTTCCAGTCTAACCACGAAGGTGATTTGATAGATGCGATACATGAGGCTGAGGAGCAATACGACGGGATTGTTCTGAACCCTGGTGCCTTGAGCCATTACAGCTATGCGATCAGGGATGCTGTTTCAAGCATTAATCTTCCAGTGATTGAGGTGCATTTATCAAACTTATACGCCAGGGAGGAATTCAGGCATCAGTCGGTCATCGCTCCGGTTGCGAAAGGGCAGATTGTCGGTCTTGGATCTGAAGGCTACAAGCTTGCTCTCCGCTACTTAATAAGCCAGCAAGGGGGAGAATAAAGATGAAGCTAGAGAAATTAAGAAACCTGTTTGGACAGCTGGGGATTGACGGAATGCTGATTACAAGCAGCACAAATGTACGCTATATGACAGGATTTACAGGTTCAGCTGGCCTGGCTGTTATATCAGGTGACAGGGCAGCGTTTATTACGGATTTTCGTTATACAGAGCAGGCGAAGGTTCAGGTAAAGGGCTTTGAGATCATTGAGCATGGCGGCAGCTTGATTCAGACTACAGCCGACACGGTTGAAGCGTTCGGCATCAAGCGTCTCGGCTTTGAGCAGAACAGCATGACATACGGCACATACGCATCATACAGCGCGGTTATCAGTGAGGCTGAATTAGTGCCTGTGGCTGAATCCGTAGAAAAGTTGCGCTTGATTAAGTCTAGTGAAGAGATTAAGATATTAGAGGAAGCTGCGAAGATTGCAGATGATGCCTTCAAACATATCTTGACGTTTATGAAACCCGGCATTTCTGAAATAGCTGTTGCCAATGAGCTGGAGTTTTATATGAGAAGCCAGGGAGCTGATAGCTCTTCTTTTGATATGATTGTCGCCTCGGGCCTTCGGTCAAGCCTTCCGCACGGTGTGGCCAGTGACAAGCTGATTGAAAGCGGAGACCTTGTTACACTTGATTTTGGCGCTTATTATAAAGGATACTGTTCTGATATTACCCGTACGGTCGCTGTCGGTCAGCCCAGTGATCGATTGAAGGAGATTTATCAGGTCGTATTTGATGCTCAGGCACTCGGCGTCGCACATATTAAGCCGGGCATGACAGGAAAAGAGGCTGACGCCCTCACAAGGGATCACATTGCTGCAAAAGGCTACGGTGAATATTTCGGCCATTCAACCGGGCACGGGCTCGGTATGGAAGTTCATGAATCGCCGGGATTGTCCGTCAGATCTTCAGCTATCCTTGAACCGGGCATGGTGGTCACAGTGGAGCCGGGCATTTACATACCAGAAACAGGCGGTGTCCGCATAGAAGATGACATCGTGATTACAGAAAACGGCAACCGGACAATCACCCATTCCCCAAAAGAACTTATTATTTTGTGATTGGAATATAGGAGGACATTAAACATGATTTCAGTTAACGATTTCCGTACAGGATTAACAATCGAAGTAGACGGCGGCATTTGGCGCGTCGTTGACTTCCAGCACGTAAAACCTGGTAAAGGCGCGGCGTTTGTCCGCTCTAAACTCCGCAACCTTCGTACGGGCGCGATTCAGGAAAAAACTTTCCGCGCTGGTGAAAAAGTAGCAAAAGCGCAAATCGAAACAAAAACAATGCAATACCTATATGCAAACGGAGATCAGCACGTATTTATGGATACTTCTTCTTATGAGCAGCTTGAACTGGGCGAGGCTCAAATCGAAGAGGAATTAAAATACCTGCTTGAAAACATGTCTGTGCATATCATGATGTACCAAGATGAAACGCTCGGTATCGAACTTCCAAACACAGTTGAGCTGAAAGTTGTTGAGACTGAACCTGGTATTAAAGGTGATACAGCATCAGGCGGTACAAAACCTGCGAAAACTGAAACCGGCCTTGTTGTCAACGTGCCGTTCTTTGTGAATGAAGGCGACACACTTGTTGTCAATACATCAGACGGTTCTTACGTTTCAAGAGCGTAGAAAGAAATAAGAAGTCTGTTCCCGAATGGGAGCAGGCTTTTTTTTGCCCAAAAACAGAATCTTTCTTTTATACGAAAATGACAAGACTACTTCTGCAAGCTAGAGCATATCATATAAAAAAATGGGAGGTTGGGAGAGTGCTATGAAATTTTTACTTGGAAATATCAATTCTACTGTTTTAACAATGGCCGGATTGCGAGTTTTATCCTCAATGATTGAGCTGACGGCAGCGATTATCATGCTTGTGACAAATGATGTCCGGAAGGCGGTTGTGGTTAACAGCATTCTCGCTATTGTCGGTCCGCTGATATTTATCATTACCATGACTGTCGGAATCTATCAAATTGCCGGGCAGCTGTCGTATGCAAAGCTGATACTGATTTTTACGGGTGTTGTTTTGATTTTAGCGGGTGTTCATAAATAAAGAGAGGCTTGTCATAAAGTCTGCCTCACATCATACATTTTAAAGAAGCCAATCGGTAGAAAGGAGGAGGCTCTGTTGAATGAAATCGCTGAGGTTCTCCCTGAATCCATGAAAAACGCCCTTTCTGAAATACCGGAACATCAATGGCTGGAAATCGAAGAAGTCAGAATTCGGGTCAACCGCCCTGTTGAATTAATTCGAAAAGGACAACCTGTTTTTTTGTCCTATACGGGCACGGCCGAGGATGCCCATCTGATCCTTAGCCGGCTCAGCAACTATAGTATGTATACGCTCGAAGAAGAGCTGAAGAAGGGGTATGTCACGATCAGAGGCGGCCACAGAGTCGGACTGGCAGGCAGAGTCATTACGGAAAACGGAGGTGTGAAAGGCCTCCGTGACATCACATCTTTTAATATACGAATTGCCCGGCAAAAGCTGGGGATTGCGGAGCCGCTGCTTCCATACTTGTATCAAGACAGCTGGCTGAATACGCTGATTATCGGTCCGCCGCAAACCGGCAAAACAACACTTCTCCGGGATCTTGCGAGGCTCTCGAGCACCGGCAAAAATCTCATGTTGCCCGTAAAGACAGGAATCGTCGATGAGCGGTCAGAAATTGCCGGGTGCCTGCGCGGCATTCCGCAGCATCAATTTGGACAGAGGATTGACGTATTAGACGCCTGTCCAAAGGCTGAGGGTCTGATGATGATGATTCGATCGATGAGCCCTGAGGTGATCATTGTCGATGAAATCGGGCGCGTGGAAGATACAGATGCACTTCTTGAGGCCTTGCATGCCGGTGTTTCAGTAATCGTCTCGGCGCATGGCTGGAGCATATCCGACCTGATGAAGCGGCCTTCATTGAAGCGTTTGTGGGAAGAAAGAGCCTTTGACCGCTATTTGGAATTATCGAGAGCGAAGGGGCCGGGCACAGTAAGCCGGATTTATGACAAAGACGGAAATGTGCTGTCTGGGACGATGGGCGTGAAGACATGCTGAAGCTGCTGGGCGCTGTATTCATTGTGGTAGCGACAACATGGACAGGTTTTGAGATGGCGAAGATTTATACAGAACGTCCGCGGCAAATCCGCCAGCTGCGTGCGGCGCTCCAATCTCTCGAGGCAGAAATCATGTACGGCCATACACCGCTTCATACCGCTTCACAGCAGATTGCCAAGCAGCTGGCACAGCCTGTTTCGGCTCTTTTTATCACGTTTAGTGATCAGCTGGACAAGGGCAGTGATTCCGCGAAAACGGCGTGGGAGCAAAGCTTAAAGAAAGTGTGGGACAGCATGTCTTTGAAAAAAAGCGAATATGAAGTGCTAAAGCAATTTGGTGAGACGCTCGGGATTCATGATCGAATCTCACAGCAAAAGCACATCAAGCTGGCGCTGACACACTTGGAAGCCTCTGAAGCGGATGCTGAGCAGGCACAAGCAAAAAATGAAAAGATGATAAAAAGTTTGGGCTTTTTAGCGGGCTTGTTACTCATTCTTCTATTGATGTAAACGTGAGGGGAGCAAAAATAAAATGGGAGTAGACGTGAATGTCATATTTCAAATCGCCGGAGTGGGAATCGTGGTTGCTTTTTTACACACGATTTTGGATCAGATGGGCAAAAAAGAATATGCCCAGTGGGTGACGCTGTTAGGTTTTATCTATATTTTATTTATGGTCGCCACGATCGTAGATGACCTTTTTAAAAAGATAAAAGCTGTGTTTTTATTCCAAGGATAGGGGGGCTTGCAGATTGACATTGTTCAAATTGTAGGTTTAGGGCTGATCGCCACCTTCCTTTCTTTGATTGTAAAAGAACAAAAGCCGACTTTTGCGTTTTTAATCGTCGTGTTTGCCGGCTGTGCCATTTTTCTTTATTTAGTAGATCAAATCTACGACATTATTCGAATGATAGAAAAAATCGCGATTAATGCAAACGTCAACATGGTTTATGTTGAAACCATTTTAAAGATTATCGGAATCGCCTATATTGCTGAATTCGGGGCGCAGCTCACCAAGGATGCCGGTCAAGGGGCCATCGCCTCGAAAATAGAATTGGCGGGGAAAATTTTAATTCTCGTTATGGCTGTGCCTATTTTAACAGTCATTATCGAAACGATTCTCGGACTTATACCTTCTATGTCATAACCGAAAGGAGGCGGTAGATTGAAGCGTTTTCAATGGGCTTTGCTTCTGGCCCTGCTGCTCATAGCAGGCCGTGCAGAAATGGTACAAGCAGCCGGTGACGCCGAACAAACGGAAGACCATGCTGAAACGGCTGAACAATTAGCGGAAAGGACAGCGGACTCGCTTGAAACAGACAAGATCGGTGAATTTTGGAATGACATTATGACAGAGTACGGCGGACTGCTGCCGGAAAGCCAAAAAGGCAGCTTAATGGAGTTTATCAACGGCGATAAATCATTTTCACCGCAAGAATGGCTGAAAGCTCTTTTTTCTTATTTGTTTCATGAAGTGCTTGCCAACGGAAAGCTGCTGGGCACATTGATTTTGCTCACGATATTTTGCGTCATCCTGCAGCTTCTGCAAAATGCGTTTCAGCAAAGCACCGTCAGCAAAGTCGCTTACTCAATTGTGTACATGGTGTTGATTATCCTTGCGCTAAACAGTTTTCATGTGGCAATCAATTATGCGACAGAGGCCATTCAGACGATGACCAGCTTTATATTGGCGCTCATTCCGCTCCTCTTGGCGCTTTTGGCTTCCTCAGGCGGAGCTGTATCTGCAGCCTTCTTTCATCCTGTTATCCTCTTTCTGATGAATACAAGCGGTCTCTTGATTCAGAATATTGTTATGCCGCTCATTTTCTTATCAGCGATTCTGAGCATTGTCAGTACAATGACCGAACAATACAAAGTAACGCAGCTGGCCAATCTGCTTAGAAATATCGCCATCGGCGCACTGGCCGTCTTTCTCACCATCTTTCTCGGCGTCATCTCTGTTCAGGGAGCCTCAGCTGCAGTGACAGACGGCATTACGCTCAGGACGGCTAAATTTATAACCGGAAACTTTATTCCTGTGCTTGGCCGGATGTTTACAGACGCGACAGATACAGTGATCAGTGCTTCCTTATTGCTGAAAAATACAGTAGGGATTCTCGGTGTCGCTATTTTGATCTGTATTGCGGCCTTTCCGGCAATCAAAGTGCTTTCCCTCGCTTTTATTTATAAGCTGGCAGCCGCGATTCTTCAGCCGCTTGGAGGCGGGCCCGTCATTACTTGCCTCGATGTCATCAGCAAAAGCGTCATTTATATTTTTGCAGCTCTCGCCATTGTATCTCTCATGTTTTTTTTAAGCCTTACCGTCATAATCACAGCCGGAAACCTCACGATGATGATGAAATAAAGGAGGCTGGCGGATGAGTTTTTTAACTGAATGGCTGACCACCATCGTGTTGTTTATCCTATTTGCAATTGTAATTGATATGCTGCTGCCGAGCTCCAGCATGCAAAAGTACGCAAAAATGGTAGTCAGCCTGCTCTTGATTGTCGTCATGCTCACGCCGATTTTTAAGCTTTTCAACACAGACCCTGCAGTCATCTTTGAGTACCTCACAAAAAACGGGCAGTCAGAGTCTGCCGACATAAAAAATCAAATCAATTCAAAAAAAATAGAAATACAAGCTTCCCAGCGCGCATATATTTTAGAAGAAATGGCTGTCCAACTAAAAAAGAAAGCGGAGGAGAGATTCAGTCATGATGAATACAAAGTAGACAACATCAAACTCACGGCAGGAGAAAAGGTAGATTCAGAAGAGGATATTAAAACAATCAGCGTGTATATGGCCCCGTCTTCTGAAAAAACGGTCCAAACGGTCGCGCCGGTCAACATTGATACAGATCATGCATACGTAACGAAAGAAGCAGCCGAACAAAAAGAAGCCAAACAGATCCAGTCACAGCTTGCGGACATTTGGGAAATCGGAAGTGAGAAAATTACGGTTCATATGGAAGGCGGGGAGAGTGTCGGCAATGAATAAAAACGGATTATGGAATGTATTGAAAAAGCAGTTTCTTCCGGGGCAAACGAAGGACGGTGAAAAGCCGAAGCTGACCAAATATCATTACTTTCTGTTCGTTTTTGTTCTCGGAGTTTCCTTTATGCTTGTCAGCCAGCTGTTTTCTTCACCTGAGAAAACAGAAAACGCCAAAATGATAACGGCAGTACCATCACAAGATACCAAAGACAGCAAAGAGAAAACAGCCGAAGTGTTTAAAGCCTCAAAATCTGATGAACCTAAAGACTCGATCGATGATTATGAAAAAGAATACGAAAATCAGCTGAAAGAAATTCTTGAAACGATCATAGGTGTGGACGATGTCTCTGTTGTCGTGAATGTTGATGCAACGTCGCTGAAAGTATACGAAAAAAACAAATCAAACAAAAATACAACCACTGAAGAAACAGACAAAGAAGGCGGAACAAGAAGCGTTACAGACCAGACGTCAGAAGAAGAAATTGTCATGATCAAAAACGGCGATAAGGAAACGCCCGTCGTCGTCCAAACGAAAAAGCCTGATATACGCGGTGTACTCGTTGTTGCTCAAGGAGTGGACAACGTTCAAATAAAACAAACCATTATTGAAGCGGTGACACGGGTCCTGGATGTACCAAGCCACCGGGTTGCGGTTGCCCCTAAAAAAATAAAGGAGGATTCATAAATGCTTAAAAAACAAACCGTTTGGCTATTAACAATGCTCAGTCTTGTCGTGGTGTTAAGCGTCTACTATATCATGTCGCCGGAAAGTAAAAATGCCGTACAGATGCAAAGTGAAAAAAGCGCGTCTGACAGCGGAGAGGTTGCAACTGAAAAAGCGCCTGCCAAGCAAGACACGAAGGAAAAAAACGGTGCAGAAACTGAAACAGAAACGGAAAAAGAAGATGGAACAAAGGGCACGAAAGATTCATCTGGAGACAAGGAAACATCAGCTGAAGCCAGTGAAAAAGGAACTGTTGTAACAGAAACAGCTGATGATGATCTGTTTACGACGTACCGTCTTGATTTAGAAGATGCCAGAAGCAAAGAAAGAGAAGAGCTGAATGCCATTGTGTCAAGCGATGATGCAACAGCAAAGGAAAAGAGCGAAGCATATGATAAAATGACGGCTCTCAGTGAAGTAGAAGGAACAGAAAAACAGCTGGAAACCCTTATTAAAACACAAGGCTACGAAGACGCGCTCGTCAATGCTGAAGGAGATAAAATCAATATTACTGTCAAATCAGACAAACACTCCAAATCGAAGGCGACAGCCATCATAGACCTTGTGGCAAAAGAAATCAAAACAATGAAAGACGTCGCTGTCACATTTGAGCCATCCAAGTGAAAAAGAGGAAAAACACGCCCGCTTAAGCAGCGGGCTTTTTGAGTGCCAATCATATTAGAGTTGAATTCAAAAGTCCGCTCCTGTAAGATAAACATAGTATGTACTTTTAGTAGTAACCTATAAAAAAGAAATTTCATACATAGGAGTGCGATTGAATGTTAAATATTAAAGAAATCCACGAGCTGATTAAAGCAATTGACGAGTCTACAATTGACGAATTCGTATATGAAAATGAAGGTGTATCCTTAAAACTGAAAAAACATGAAGCAGGCACTGTTCAAGTGATGCAGCAGGCGCCGGCAGCACCTGTACAAGCTCAGGCTCCGCAGGCAGTTCAGCCGCAAGCGCAGCAAGCAGCGCCGGCACCTGCCCAAGAAGCACCGAAGCAAGATGAAAATCTGCATAAAATCACTTCGCCAATGGTAGGAACGTTTTATGCATCTTCATCACCGGAAGCGGGCCCTTATGTAACGGCTGGTTCAAAAGTAAATGAAAACACAGTTGTCTGCATTGTAGAAGCAATGAAGCTATTCAACGAAATCGAAGCGGAAGTAAAAGGTGAAATCGTTGAAGTATTAGTAGAAAACGGCCAGCTGGTCGAATACGGACAACCTCTATTTCTTGTGAAAGCAGAGTAAGGAGACTTAACATGATTAAAAAGCTATTGATCGCCAACCGAGGAGAAATTGCTGTCAGAATCATCAGAGCCTGCAAAGAGCTCGGAATTGAGACTGTCGCTGTTTATTCAGAAGCTGATAAAGATGCCCTTCATGTTCAAATGGCCGATGAAGCTTTTTGTATCGGACCGAAAGCATCAAAAGACAGCTACTTAAACGTTACAAATATAGTAAGTGTTGCAAAGCTGACAGGCACAGACGCTATTCATCCGGGATATGGATTTTTAGCTGAAAATGCTGATTTCGCGGAATTATGTGAAGAAGTTAACGTCACGTTTGTCGGTCCGAGCGCTGACGCCATTTCAAAAATGGGAACAAAAGATGTTGCGCGGGAAACGATGAAACAGGCCGGCGTGCCGATCGTACCGGGTTCACAAGGAATTATAGAAAATGTGGAAGAAGCGGTTTCGCTTGCTAATGAAATTGGGTATCCTGTAATTATAAAAGCCACCGCAGGCGGAGGCGGAAAAGGAATCAGGGTTGCCCGCACCGAAGAGGAATTGGTCAAAGGCATTAAGATTACACAGCAGGAAGCTGCAACAGCATTCGGAAATCCAGGTGTTTACATCGAAAAATACATAGAAGATTTTCGTCATGTTGAGATCCAAGTGCTTGCCGATAACTACGGAAATACGATCCATTTGGGCGAACGCGACTGCTCGATTCAAAGACGCCTGCAAAAGCTTTTGGAAGAAACGCCGTCTCCGGCGCTTGATTCAGAAATCAGGGAGCAGATGGGAGATGCAGCGGTTAAGGCTGCAACAGCAGTTGGCTATACAGGCGCGGGAACTGTTGAATTTATTTATGACTACAAAGAACAGCGCTACTACTTCATGGAAATGAATACGAGAATCCAGGTAGAGCACCCAGTCACAGAAATGGTAACGGGAACCGACCTGATTAAGGAACAGATCAAAGTTGCATCAGGAATGGAACTGAGCCTCAAGCAGGAAGATGTCGAATTTGAAGGCTGGGCTATCGAATGCCGAATCAACGCAGAAAACCCAAGTAAAAATTTCATGCCGTCACCTGGTGAAATTAAAATGTACCTGCCTCCTGGCGGTCTTGGTGTCCGTGTAGATTCAGCTGCGTATCCGGGCTATTCCATCCCTCCGTACTATGACAGCATGATTGCAAAAGTGATCACATATGGAAAAACGAGAGATGAAGCGATTGCCCGAATGAAGCGTGCATTGAGCGAATTCGTGATCGAAGGCATTGAGACAACAATCCCGTTCCACTTAAAACTGCTTGAACACGAAACATTTGTTAGCGGAGAGTTTAATACGAAATTTTTAGAAACATATGATGTAATGGGCTCATAATTTTTACGGAGGTGAATTGAATGAAAGACAACAGCTTGCTTAAAATGGATCAAGAAGATACGCATTTAGGTAAGGTTGAGATTGCACCGGAAGTCATTGAGGTCATTGCCGGCATAGCAGCTTCAGAAGTTGACGGTGTTGCCGAAATGCGCGGAAACTTTGCGACAGGCGTCGTCGAGCGCTTCGGTAAAGTGAATCATGGCAAAGGTGTCAAAGTCGACCTGGCGGATGACGGAATTACGATCGATGTATACTGCGTTGTTACATTCGGCGTTTCGATTCCGAAAGTTGCAGCGTCCGTTCAGGAAAACATTCGTCAAACCTTATTAAATATGACGTCTCTTTCGATTAACGAGATCAATATTCACATCGTCGGCATTCAATTTGACACAAAAGCCCAAGAAGTCCAAATCGACGAAGAAATGTAAATGGCTTAACAAAAAACCAAGGGGAGGGCGGCCCTTTGGTTTTTTTACACGTTACCCTTTATTTCAAAGCATGAAGAAAGCCGGCTCAAGGCAGCCGAGTTTCTTCATGAACGTGAAATCCGAATGATCATATCAAGGTGTGTGAAAATATTCGGTAATAGGGTAAAAAAACCTTGATTTCAATATGCGGATACGAAAAAAATATGTTATGATCTCTTTGTGGCTTAACGACAAGCGGATAAAGAGGATCAAAGGAGAAAGAAAATGAAAAGAAGAACAGCAAGAGAAAAAGCTTTGCAGGCACTATTTCAAATTGATGTCAGCGATATCGCAGTAAATGAAGCCATTGAACACGCATTGGATGAAGAAAAAACAGATCCTTTCTTTGAACAGCTTGTACACGGGGTATTGGAACACCAAGTCCAGCTGGATGAAATGATTTCCAAGCATCTGGTGAATTGGAAGCTCGATCGGATTGCCAATGTTGACCGCGCGATTTTGCGTCTGGCAGCATACGAAATGGCATATGTCGAAGACATTCCGGTGAATGTCTCCATGAACGAAGCGATTGAGCTGGCAAAACGGTTTGGTGATGACAAAGCGACAAAGTTTGTAAACGGGGTTCTTTCTAACATTAAATCTGATATTGAACAATCATAGGAGGAAAGAAAATGACTGCAACAATCATCGACGGAAAAGAAACGGCTAGAGAAAAACGCGAACAATTGGCAAAAGAGGTAGAAGAGCTTAAAAAGCAAGGCGTCACTCCTGGACTGGCGGTTATTTTGATTGGAGATGATCCTGCTTCTCACTCTTACGTGCGAGGAAAGAAAAAAGCGGCTGAAACAATGGGAATGAATTTCAAGCTCGATCAATTTGACAGCAGCCTCACAGAAGCTGAACTGCTATCCATAATCGATCAATACAATCAAGACCCTGAGTTTCACGGCATTCTCGTTCAGCTCCCGCTTCCAGAACATATTTCTGAAAAAGCGGTGATCGAACGTATCTCTCCTGATAAAGATGTAGACGGTTTTCATCCATTAAACGTAGGGAAAATGCTCCTTGGCGAAGATACGTTTCTTCCTTGTACGCCTCATGGAATTGTTGAGCTTTTGAAGAAAACCAATATCGACCTTTCCGGTAAAGAGGTTGTTGTAGTCGGCCGAAGCAATATTGTCGGCAAACCTGTCGGCCAGCTTTTATTAAATGAAAACGCGACGGTTACTTACTGTCATTCAAGAACGGAAAATATTACCGAACATACGAAAAAAGCGGACATCTTGGTGGTGGCAGTCGGCAGAGCTAACTTCATCAGTGCAGACCAGATCAAAGAGGGCGCTGTTGTCATTGACGTCGGCGTTAACCGTCTGGAAAGCGGAAAGCTTTGCGGAGACGTTGAATTTGAAGGGGCAAAGGAAAAAGCGTCCTTCATCACGCCGGTTCCTGGCGGAGTAGGTCCGATGACCATCACGATGCTTGCGCATAATACTGTTAAATCTGCGAAACGTACGTTATCATAGATAATTGGAGATATTCACAGGCGGGACGTTTTGCCCGCTGTGAATATGAGCACGATACCCGCTTCTTCAGGCTCCTAAAGCCAGGGCGGGTTTTCTTTAGTTATGGTGCAGGAATGCTTATGAGAGGAGTTTGAGACATGGGCGAAACAGCGTATGTTACTGTCTCAGCGCTGACAAAGTATATAAAACGAAAATTCGATGTAGATCCTCACCTTGAAAATATTTGGATTAAAGGCGAATTATCGAATGTAAAAATACACACAAGAGGCCACATTTATTTCACATTGAAAGACGAAAATGCCAGAATGCAGTCGGTGATGTTCGCGAGACAGAGCGAGCGTCTGCCTTTTAAACCTGAAAACGGCATGAAGGTGCTGGTCAGAGGCGGAATTTCCGTATATGAACCGAGCGGAAACTACCAATTATATGCCAAAGAAATGCAGCCTGACGGGGTCGGAGCGCTTTATTTAGCGTACGAAGAGCTAAAAAAGAAGCTTGCCGGAGAAGGTTTATTTGATAACCGCTACAAAAAACAAATCCCCGCATTTCCAGCCACAATCGGGGTTGTGACATCTCCAACGGGTGCCGCTGTCAGAGACGTCATTACAACTCTAAAAAGAAGATATCCCCTTGTAAAAGTTATTGTTCTTCCAGCGCTCGTACAAGGCGAAAATGCGAGCAGATCCATCGTTCAGCGCATTGAAGAGGCAAATGAAAAAGAGGTTTGCGACGTATTAATTGTTGGGAGAGGCGGCGGTTCGATTGAAGAACTGTGGGCATTTAATGAAGAAATTGTAGCACGTGCGATCTTCGCTTCTAACATTCCGATTATATCGGCAGTCGGGCATGAGACGGACTTTACGATCAGTGATTTTGTCGCTGATATCAGAGCCGCAACGCCGACAGGAGCAGCTGAGATTGCCGTACCGCATACCACTGATTTAATCGAACGGACAAAAACAGCGGAAGTCAGGATGACAAGAGCGATGCAGCAGCATCTCGGCCAGAAAAAAGAGCGGATTCAAACGCTGCAATCCTCGTATGCCTTTCGTTTTCCAAAGCGTTTGTATGCGCAAAAAGAGCAGCAGTTTGACCTTGCCTATCAACAGTTTCAAGCACAGCTTACCGCTCTTTTAGATCGAAAAAGCAGACAGCTTGAGCGTGAAACGTACAGATTAGAGGCGCTGCATCCTCATGAACAGCTGAAGCAAGCGAGAACACGATACGAGGAACAAACAAATCAGCTGAGAAAAAATATGAAAATTCAAATGAAGCAGCTGCATTCCCAATTTCAAACTGTTCTTGGCAAGCTGAATGCGTTAAGTCCTCTTCAAGTGATGGAAAGAGGATACAGCTTGGCTTATAAAGAAGACGAACTCATTAAAAGTGTCAGTCAGATAGAAGAGAAGGACCAGGTTGAGGTCAAGCTGAAGGATGGCGTGCTGACCTGTGAAGTATTAGAAAAGAGAGGGGAAGAAAAATGACAGACGTGAAAAAAAATGAAAACATGACATTTGAAGAAGCGATGAAAGGGCTTGAAAGCATTGTGTCAAAGCTTGAAGAGGGCGATGTGCCTTTAGAGCAAGCGATTAACTATTTCCAAGAAGGCATGGCTCTTTCAAAAATGTGCCACGAAAAGCTGCAAAAAGTCGAAAAACAAATGGACTTCATTTTAAAAGAAGACGGCGAACTGGCACCTTTTAGTGTTCAGGAGGAAGACGAAGGTGACAAATAAATTAACGAGCTTTCTGGCGGAGCGGAAGAAAATGATTGAAAATCAGCTTTCTGTCTATACAGAGAAGCTTGATATGCCGGACTCATTAAAAAAGTCTATGCTGTATTCCCTAGAGGCTGGCGGAAAGCGGCTGCGTCCTCTCATTGTACTGGCTGTATTAAACGCCTATGGGAAAAGTGAAAAGGACGGCATTCCAGTTGGGTGTGCTGTCGAAATGATTCACACATATTCGTTAATTCATGATGACCTTCCTTGTATGGATGATGACGATTTGCGCCGCGGGAAGCCGACAAACCATAAAGTATTCGGTGAAGCGACAGCAGTATTAGCCGGTGACGGGCTCCTTACGGAAAGCTTTAAGCTGATCACCTCCCACGTGTCAGACGAGGTGTCAGCAGAAAAGCGCCTTCGGCTTGTGAATGAACTGATTTCAGCGGCAGGCACTGAAGGCATGGTCGGAGGGCAAGTAGCTGATATGGAAGCGGAAAACCGCCAAGTCACGCTTGAAGAGCTCGAATCCATTCATGAACGGAAAACAGCCAAGCTCCTCGGTTTTTGCGTAATTGCCGGTGCTATTTTGGCGGATGCGCCTGAGGAAGACATTGAAACGCTGCGTACCTTCAGCAGTCACATTGGAATCGGTTTTCAAATCAGAGACGATATTTTAGATTTAGAAGGCAGTGAAGAGAAAATCGGCAAACGTGTCGGCTCGGATACAACAAACGACAAATCGACTTACCCGTCACTTCTTTCACTGGAAGGGGCCAAACATAAATTGGATGTTCACATCAATGAGGCGAAGCGTTTAATCGGCGGACTCTCTCTTCAAAAAGATCTTTTATTTGAGCTTTGTGATTTAATTGCGGCAAGAGATCACTAAAACGATCCTAATTTGAAGCGGCTGCACGAGATATGGTAAAATGTAAGCAGTTTATATGAAAAATGAAAAGGAAAAGCGTGTTTGTCTTTTTTTATGTCTGAGAACTGGCCATTGTCCAGCTCGGCTTGTAGAAGACATGTATCATTGCAGAAATTCATGCTGAAAGTGAGTTGATCCGCTTTGGATCTTTTATCAATACAGGACCCGTCGTTTTTAAAAAACATGTCCATTGATGAATTAGAGAAATTAAGTGATGAAATCCGTCAATTTTTAATTACAACTTTATCTGCTTCCGGCGGCCACATCGGCCCAAACTTAGGTGTCGTAGAGCTTACTGTTGCGCTGCATAAGGAATTTAACAGCCCGAAAGACAAATTTTTGTGGGATGTAGGCCACCAGTCTTACGTCCACAAGCTGCTGACAGGACGCGGAAAAGAATTTTCGACGCTTCGCCAGTACAAAGGGCTTTGCGGATTCCCAAAGCGGAGTGAGAGCGAGCATGATGTTTGGGAAACCGGGCACAGCTCAACTTCTCTGTCAGGTGCGATGGGGATGGCTGCTGCGCGTGATATTAAAGGTACGGATGAATTTATTATTCCGATCATTGGTGACGGCGCGCTGACTGGCGGAATGGCGCTCGAAGCGCTAAACCACATTGGCGATGAGAAAAAAGATATGATTGTCATCCTGAATGATAATGAAATGAGTATTGCACCGAATGTCGGCGCCATTCATTCTATGCTCGGACGACTGCGCACTGCAGGGAAATACCAGTGGGTAAAAGACGAGCTCGAATACTTGTTTAAAAAGATTCCGGCAGTCGGGGGCAAACTTGCTGCCACGGCGGAACGAGTCAAAGACAGCCTGAAATACATGCTAGTCTCGGGAATGTTTTTTGAAGAGCTTGGTTTTACGTATTTAGGCCCGGTGGACGGACATTCTTATCATGAGCTGATTGAGAATCTTCAATACGCCAAAAAAACGAAAGGCCCTGTTCTCCTGCATGTCATTACGAAAAAAGGGAAGGGGTACAAACCGGCTGAAACCGATACGGTTGGAACATGGCATGGTACCGGACCATATAAAATTAATACAGGTGACTTTGTAAAACCGAAAGCCGCAGCTCCTTCATGGAGCGGCCTAGTCAGCGGCACTGTGCAGCGAATGGCGCGCGAGGACGGACGCATTGTAGCCATTACGCCGGCTATGCCTGTCGGCTCTAAGCTTGAAGGCTTTGCAAAGGAATTCCCTGACCGCATGTTCGACGTAGGAATCGCAGAACAGCATGCCGCTACGATGGCAGCAGCTATGGCAATGCAGGGGATGAAGCCGTTTTTGGCGATTTATTCAACCTTCCTGCAAAGGGCATATGACCAAGTTGTTCATGACATCTGCCGTCAAAACGCGAATGTGTTTATTGGCATTGACCGTGCAGGGCTCGTCGGCGCTGACGGAGAAACACATCAAGGTGTGTTTGATATTGCGTTTATGCGTCACATTCCAAACATCGTCTTAATGATGCCAAAAGATGAAAATGAAGGACAGCACATGGTTCATACAGCACTCAGCTATAATGAAGGCCCGATTGCGATGCGTTTTCCGCGCGGAAACGGACTCGGCGTAAAAATGGATGAACAGCTGAAAACGATTCCGATCGGCACGTGGGAGGTGCTGCGTCCGGGGAACGACGCTGTCATCTTAACATTTGGAACAACAATCGAAATGGCGCTTGAAGCAGCTGAAGAGCTGCAAAAAGAAGGCCTTTCCGTGCGCGTTGTAAATGCGCGCTTTATTAAGCCGATTGATGAAAAGATGATGAAGGATATCCTAAAAGAAGGCTTGCCAATTTTAACGATTGAAGAAGCGGTCTTAGAAGGCGGTTTCGGAAGCTCGATTTTAGAATTCGCTCATGATCAAGGTGAATATCTTACACCAATTGACAGAATGGGTATCCCGGATCGTTTTATTGAACACGGAAGCGTAACGGCGCTTCTTGAAGAAATTGGACTAACAAAACAGCAGGCGGCAGACCGGATTAGATTACTGATGCCGCCGAAGACACATAAAGGAATTGGATCATGACGTCAAAGAAAGAACGTTTAGATGTATTACTAGTGGAAAGAGGGCTGGCGGAAACGCGGGAAAAAGCCAAGAGAGCTATTATGGCGGGGATCGTCTATTCAAACGAAAACCGCTTGGACAAGCCCGGGGAAAAAATTGACCGTGACTTACCGTTAACCGTCAAAGGAAACCCGCTAAAATATGTGAGCAGAGGCGGCTTAAAGCTTGAAAAAGCGCTGAAGGAGTTTCCCGTCTCTGTTAAGGATAAAATCATGATTGATATTGGCTCCTCCACCGGCGGTTTTACGGACTGCGCTCTGCAAAACGGAGCTAAACAGTCATACGCGGTGGATGTAGGCTACAATCAGCTTGCGTGGAAGCTCAGACAAGATGAACGGGTCGTCGTAATGGAACGGACCAACTTCCGTTACGCAACACCGGCAGACTTTACAAAGGGCATGCCGGAGTTTGCTACGATTGATGTATCCTTTATATCACTGCGGCTCATCCTGCCTGTCCTCAAAACATTGCTTGTACCGGGCAGTGACTGCATGGCTCTTGTTAAGCCGCAGTTTGAAGCGGGACGGGAATCCGTCGGCAAAAAAGGGATTGTCAGAGATCCAAAAGTGCATGCTGATGTTCTCAAGCGAATGATCAGTTTTTCTGCGGCTGAAGGCTATATCTGCAAAGGCCTGTCATTTTCCCCAATTACGGGAGGAGACGGTAATATTGAATTTCTCCTTCATTTGCATTGGCCGGGAGAGGGACAGGAAGGACAGGAGCTGCCGGAAGAAGAGATCACCCGCATTGTAGAAGAGGCACATAAGACGTTAAAAGAAAAAAAAGCAGATGTACCGGAATAATAGGGCGACTATTATTCCTTTTTTCTGCATTCATGTACAATTTGCAGAGAATCATATAACATAAAAGAACAGATAAGCTGGAAATAGAGGTGCTTACATGAACAAAGGCCAGAGGCATATTAAAATCAGAGAGATCATTACAAGCAATGAAATCGAAACGCAAGATGAATTGGTCGACATGCTGAAGCAGGATGGATACAAAGTAACGCAAGCCACGGTTTCACGGGATATTAAAGAACTTCACCTTGTAAAAGTCCCTACGAATAACGGCTCTTACAAATACAGTCTTCCGGCAGACCAGCGTTTCAATCCGCTGTCCAAGCTGAAGCGGGCACTGATGGACGCATTTGTGAAAGTAGACTCTGCAAGCCATATGATTGTGCTGAAAACGATGCCGGGCAATGCCCAGGCAATCGGGGCGCTGATGGACAATTTGGACTGGGATGAAATTATGGGGACCATTTGCGGAGATGACACGATTTTAATTATTTGCCGGACTCCTGAAGATACAGACGGCGTAAAAAACAGACTGCTTGAGCTGCTGTAACAGAAATCTAACAAAGATAAGAGGTGTAATGCTGTTTGTTAGCTGAACTATCGATTAAAAACTTTGCCATTATTGAGGAACTGACGGTTTCTTTTGAACGCGGGCTCACGGTTTTAACAGGAGAAACCGGAGCCGGCAAATCCATCATCATAGATGCCATTTCTCTTTTAGTCGGAGGCCGAGGATCATCTGAATTTGTCAGATATGGAGAAGCAAAAGCCGAGCTTGAAGGGCTGTTTCTGTTGGAGAGCGGCCATCCCGTTTTTGATATATGCGCTGAGCAGGGAATCGACGTTTCAGACGAAATGATCGTTATGAGAAGGGATATCAGCACGAGTGGAAAAAGCGTTTGCCGGGTTAATGGCAAGCTTGTCACGATTGCCTCGTTAAGAGAGATCGGCAGGCTTTTATTAGATATTCACGGGCAGCACGATAACCAGCTGTTAATGGAGGACGAAAATCATCTCCAGCTTTTGGACAAGTTTGCCGGAGCCGAAGTGGAAAGTGCGCTCCAAGCATATCAGGAAGGATACCAGCGTTACATGAAGCTGCTTAAAAAGCTAAAACAGCTTTCTGAAAGCGAACAGGAAATGGCCCACCGCCTTGATCTCATTCAATTTCAGCTCGAAGAAATCGAATCGGCAAAGCTTGAGCTTAATGAAGATGAACAGCTTCAAGAAGAACGCCAGCAAATTTCAAACTTTGAGAAGATATATGAATCGCTGCAAAACGCGTATAACGCGCTTCGCAGTGAGCAAGGCGGGCTGGACTGGGTCGGAATGGCATCAGCGCAGCTTGAAGATATATCCGATATTAATGAACCGCTGAAAAAACTGTCTGAAAGTGTTTCGAACTCCTACTATCTTCTGGAGGACGCTACATTTCAGATGAGAAATATGCTGGACGAGCTTGAGTATGATCCGGAACGCCTGAATTATATTGAAACACGTCTTAATGAAATCAAACAGCTGAAACGAAAATATGGTGCATCTGTTGAAGATATTTTAGAATACGCTTCTAAAATTGAAGAAGAGATAGACCAAATTGAAAACAGGGACAGCCACCTTCAAAGCTTGAAGAAGGAGCTTGACTCAGTCGGCAAAGATGTCGCAGTGGAAGCGGCAAATGTTTCACAAATCAGGAAAGCATGGGCGAAAAAGCTGGCCGATGAGATTCATCGGGAATTAAAAAGCCTGTACATGGAAAAGTCAACGTTTGATACGGAATTTAAGGTCAGAACAGCGTCCCGCAATGAGGAGGCGCCGATTGTAAACGGCCAGCCTGTTCAGCTGACTGAACAAGGGATAGATCTGGTGAAGTTTTTAATTTCAACCAATACAGGTGAACCGCTAAAATCTCTTTCGAAAGTCGCTTCCGGGGGAGAGTTGTCTCGGGTAATGCTTGCCATAAAAAGCATTTTTTCCTCTCAGCAGGATGTGACGTCGATTATATTCGATGAGGTCGATACCGGTGTAAGCGGCAGAGTCGCCCAGGCAATCGCTGAGAAGATCCATAAAGTGTCAATAGGATCACAAGTGCTGTGTATTACACACTTGCCTCAGGTGGCTGCCATGGCCGATACGCACCTTTATATTGCGAAGGAGTTAAAAGACGGCAGAACGACGACACATGTCAAGCCGCTGTCTAAGCAGGAAAAGGTAGTGGAAATCGGGCGCATGATTGCAGGAGTCGAAGTAACAGACTTGACGAAACGCCATGCGAAAGAACTTTTAAAACAAGCGGATCAAGTCAAAACAACTGGGTAAGCTGCGCGAGAAGCGCAGCTTATTTTTTTTCGCACACATCCATTCGTTCATCAGTATATCCAATGTTTTTCTTTATATGACAGTTATAAATAAGGCGTCAGAAGGCAAAATTAAATGATGTAGCAGCAAGTCATAAAGAAGGTGTGGGATAGGAGCGAGGAGAGTGAAGTAGTGAATGCCCGATAACATCAGAAAAGCAGTAGGTTTAATTCTCCTTGTTTCGTTATTAAGTGTAGGTTTATGCAAACCGCTAAAAGAGTATTTACTGATTCCAACGCAAATGAGAGTATTTGAAACCCAAACACAAGCGATTGAAACGAGCTTATCGGTAAACGCTCATGCACAAGAATCGTCAGAAGCGTTTACAGTAAAAAAAGACCCGCATGAAATCAAGGTGACAGGCAAAAAATCAGGTGAATCAGAATTAGTATACGATCTTGCCGGATTTCCAATCAAAAAAACAAAAGTGCAAGTTCTTCCTGATTTAAAAGTCATACCTGGCGGACAATCAATCGGTGTTAAACTTCATTCCGTCGGTGTTCTTGTCGTCGGGTTTCATCAAATCAACACAAGTGAAGGCAAAAAATCTCCGGGAGAAACGGCCGGTATCGAAGCGGGCGACATCATTATTGAGATGAATGGACAGAAAATTGAAAAAATGAATGATGTAGCCCCATTTATCCAAAAGGCGGGTAAAACCGGAGAATCGTTAGATTTACTGATTAAACGTGATAAGCAAAAAATCAAAACAAAGCTCATTCCAGAAAAGGATGAAGCAGAAGGCAAGTACAGAATCGGATTATATATCAGGGATTCGGCTGCTGGCATCGGTACCATGACCTTTTATGAACCGAAAACAAAAAAATACGGAGCACTTGGCCACGTGATTTCCGATATGGACACAAAGAAACCAATCGTAGTGGAGAATGGAGAAATCGTCAAATCCACTGTAACATCGATTGAAAAAGGGACAGGCGGAAATCCGGGAGAAAAACTGGCGCGATTTTCCTCAGAACGCAAAACGATCGGGGATATTAACAGAAACAGCCCATTTGGGATTTTCGGCACACTGCATCAGCCAATTCAAAACAACATTTCAGATCAAGCATTGCCGGTTGCGTTTTCTAATGAAGTCAAAAAAGGGCCGGCTGAAATTTTAACGGTCATTGATGATGACAAGGTAGAAAAATTTGATATTGAAATCGTCAGCACGACGCCGCAAAAATTCCCGGCGACAAAAGGAATGGTCTTAAAAATAACCGATCCGAGGCTGTTGAAAGAAACAGGGGGCATCGTACAGGGGATGAGCGGAAGCCCGATCATTCAAAATGGAAAAGTGATCGGCGCTGTCACCCATGTGTTTGTAAATGATCCGACAAGCGGCTACGGCGTTCATATTGAATGGATGCTGTCAGAAGCAGGAATCGATATTTACGGAAAAGAAAAAGCAAGCTGACTGCCGGAATTTCCGGCAGTTTTTTTGTTTTTATTCCTCTTCACTTCTCAGAATACATACGGTAAAATGTACAAAAGAAGATTTTTCGACAAATTCACGTTTCCTTGTTTGTCAAATTTCATTTTTAGTCGAAAAACGGAGAAAAACATAGAATAACAAAGATATGCCACTAATATTGGTGATTATGATTTTTTTAGAGGGTATATAGCGGTTTTGTCGAATGTAAACATGTAGCAAGGGTGAATCCTGTTAACTACATTTGGGGAGGAAGAAACGTGGAGAAAATTAAAGTTTGTGTTGCTGATGATAATCGAGAGCTGGTAAGCCTGTTGAGTGAATATATAGAAGGACAGGAAGACATGGAAGTGATCGGTGTAGCTTATAACGGACAGGAATGCCTGTCGTTGTTTAAAGAAAAAGATCCCGATGTGCTCGTATTGGATATTATTATGCCGCATTTGGACGGACTTGCTGTTTTAGAGCGGCTGAGGGAATCAGATCTGAAAAAACAGCCGAATGTCATTATGCTGACAGCCTTTGGACAGGAAGATGTCACGAAAAAGGCCGTCGATTTAGGCGCGTCCTACTTTATTCTCAAACCGTTTGATATGGAAAACCTTGTCGGACATATCCGTCAGGTCAGCGGAAATGCCAGCAGCGTGACGCACCGTGCGCCCTCATCGCAAAGCAGCATTATACGCAGCAGCCAGCCTGAACCAAAAAAGAAAAATCTCGACGCGAGCATCACAAGCATTATCCATGAAATCGGCGTCCCGGCGCATATTAAAGGCTATCTCTATCTGCGCGAAGCAATCTCAATGGTATACAATGACATCGAATTGCTCGGCAGCATTACAAAAGTCCTCTATCCGGACATCGCCAAAAAATTCAACACAACCGCAAGCCGTGTAGAAAGAGCGATCCGCCATGCAATTGAAGTGGCGTGGAGCAGAGGAAACATTGACTCCATTTCCTCATTGTTCGGTTATACTGTCAGCATGACAAAAGCTAAACCTACCAACAGCGAATTCATTGCAATGGTTGCGGATAAGCTGAGATTAGAGCATAAGGCTTCTTAAGCATGAGCGGTTTAAGCGATGATTAAATCAAACGTCTTTTATTTATTAGTCCGCGCTGATAAATAGGAGGCGTTTTGTTTTAGGGACATTTATTATAATGGATGATGAATATGAAGCACATTTTTCGGAGGGAGTGATAATGTGTTTGAAAAGTACGGACTGCTGATTGCGTTATTTATTCTTGCGCTTTGCGTCAATTCGAACATCATTACAGAATCACACATGGCAGGCACCCTGATCGACTTCATCTCATTTACAGTCATGGTTTCATGTGTTTTCGCTGCTTGGATTACCAAAAACAAACAATCAGGATCAAATTGAAACCTTTCCCCTGCAAACTCGTAAGATAAGGACGTATTCATGAACAAAGAAGACGTACGAATGAAAAAGAAAAAAGCCGGAAAACGTGACGGATGCTGTTGGATTTGCTTTCTGAAGCGGCAGACCTATTGCTGTTCCTGCCATTTAGGTTTTTACACAAACTGTTTGATTAGAGAAAAAGCCCCATATACAAGGGGCTTTTTTAAAAATATCGTTTCGGCAGTCTCCACACATTAATCTTTATAAGGCACCCAGCCAGGCGTGTTCACTATTGCTTGCCATAGCGGTTCAGGCAAGTGATATTTTTCTTTATCTGTGCCTTTGATCACTGTTTCGATTTGTTTTTCACGGCCTTCTTTTACTTTCACCGTCCAGTCAGGGTCAACTAGAATTTCGCGTCCCATCGCGACTAGCGGAATGCCGTTTTCGATTACGGCCAGCGCGTCATCTGCGGAATGAATGGAACCGACGGCGATAAGCGGCACTTTGTTTCCGACACGTTCATTCAACAAGTCCATGCGTGTGCGAGTCGGATCTGCACCGCGGCGCGCTTTTGAGTTCACGTCCATCAGTGAGATATGAAGGTAATCCAATTCTTTATCCCCTAAAGCGTCAACAAGCGTAAAGGTTTCAGTCATTGTCAATCCTGGTGTCTCAGGTTCTTCCGGAGACAGGCGGTAGCCGACTAAGAACGCACCCTTCGCATGTTCTGCAGCGGCTTTTTTCACTTCATCGACAATAGCAAGCGGGAAGGCTAATCGTTTTTCGTCGCTACCTCCCCAGCGGTCTGTGCGCTGATTGGTTTTCGGAGAATAAAACTGCTGAATCAAGTAGCCGTTTGCGCCGTGAATTTCGACACCGTCAAAGCCGGCTTCAATGGCGCGTCTTGTCGCTTCTCCAAATGCCTTCACAATGTTATCTACTTCTTCCTCTGTTAAGGCGCGGGCAATTTGCTTGCCGTTATCAAACATGTCACTTGGCCCTACAACATCTTGTTGCGGAACGAGCTCAGACGGACATTCAATGCCGCCGTGATGAAATTGTACAACGGCTTTAGCGCCTTGCGCCTGAATGGCTTGCGCTAATTTTTTTAAACCTGGAATGTTGGAATCATCATGGATGGCCGGCTGCCCGGGAAATGCTTTTCCATCCGGTGTGACATTTGCACAGGCTGTAATCACCATTCCCATTTCTTTTGAACGGGGGATGATGTAATCAAGCTCTGCTTGAGATATTGTACCGTCATCATTAGAAGCGTAATGAGTCATTGGTGCTACTGTGATCCGGTTGTCAATTGTAACGCCGCTTTTAAACGTAAATGGTTCAAACAGCGGTTTATATTTAGGGTTCATTTGATCATCTTCTTTCGTTTGGATTCGCACATATTCTAGCCTATATGTAAAAATTAATGCAATTGATCTGCTTTACCGGCTGAATATTTTGAGTACAGAGTGACGTTTTCTGCGCTCTTTTTCGGGGGCTTTGTAGCCGCCGCTGATTTGGTGGCCGATGGTGCAAGTGATGACTGCTGCAGCGAGCAGCAGAACGAATTTTTTCATGGGTGTAACTTCTTTCTATAAAGTGAATATCCTTTAAAAGGTTACGCCTGGCTGATTCAGCCGTCAAACGATTTGCTCACCTCATTCCTCACATTTTTTCAAAATGAATAAAAAGTTGCTTCTTTCCGTTAATTTTTTCTAATATGCGCCTCAATTAGAGCCATCCTCATAGACAAATGCGATTGTTTTCTTTCTAACAACAGGAAATGATCAGGTCGGATAGCCCTTTTGAAAATCATGGAACTTCATCGCCTGCTTTCACAACATCTTTACAAATCTGCCATTCTGGTCAAAGATAAAAGCCAAACATCAGGAAGAGGTGATCATGTGAAACAAACGGCTCTTTTGCTGTTTACTGTGCTCCTTCTCTCAGGGTGCAGTATTGCAAGTGCGGATGACTCAGCCCCAAGGTTTACCGAAGAGGGAAAATACATTGGCTCGGCTGACCCTCATACGATCGCGGTTTCCCTTAACGGAGAAGAAACCATGATACAAGTTCCGAAGGATAAACGTGATGAATGTGAATCACTGCCAGATCACACAGATGTCCAGGTGAAATATATAAAGAAGGATAATGGAACCTTACAGCTGGAAGACATTCAGCTGCAGAAGAATTCATCATAAAAAGACCGGAGGGAGAAAGTTGAGACTGTTATGGAGGAGCTTGGCGCTATGCGGATTGGCTTTAACGCTCGCGCCTTGTGCACAGGCCGCAGAGCCGATAGAAGGGAAAACAGTATACATTGATGCCGGACACGGCGGTGAAGACAGCGGAGCAGTCGGGAACGGGCTCTTTGAAAAGGATATTAATTTAGCAGTTTCCGAGCATGTGACGGACAAGCTAAAAGCGGAGGGAGCCAATCCTGTTGCGTCTAGGTCAGACGATCATTTTCTGACTTTGGAGGACAGAGTGGCAAAGGCAAGTGCCAATCACGCCGATCTTTTTGTCAGCATTCATGTGAATTCCGGGGTTGCTTCAGCTTCAGGAACAGAAACGTATTTTCAATCTGATTATGAAGGGGAAAACAGCCGGCGTCTGGCCGCCGATATTCAATCACAGCTCGTCTCATCCTTACAGACAAGAGACAGAGGCGTGAAGGAATCAGACTTTTACGTCATTACATATTCACAAATGCCGAGTGTGCTGGCGGAGCTTGGATTTATCACAAACAGCTCTGACGCGGACAAGCTCGGAAGCGAAGAATACCAGCAAAAGGCCGCGGATGCGATTGTCAACGGTATTGATTCTTATTACGAACAGTAGATTGATATAGCCTTAATCCTAGAGTGGAAACGCCAAAATCAGTATAATGGAGAAAACGTTAGGGCTTGAGGTGAAACGATGACAAAGATTTTTGCCCATCGGGGGGCATCAGGTCAATTTCCCGAAAATACAATGCTTGCATTTGAAAAAGGAATTGAAGCCGGAGCAGACGGAATAGAGCTTGATGTACAGCTGACAAAAGACGGACGCATTGTTGTGATCCATGATGAAAGACTCGACCGGACGACATCGCTCAAAGGATTCGTGAAGGATACAGCGTATGATGTGATAAAAACGGCAAATGCGGCAGCAAATCACAATCAAATGGACAATGATATCAAAGTGCCGCTGCTTGAAGACGTGCTCTCATGGGCAGAAAAAAAGAATTTTCTCATCAACATTGAATTAAAAAACAGCGTGATCCGTTATGAGGGAATGGAAGAAAAAGTGCTGAAGGCAGTGAAACGATTCAATATAGAGGAAAGAGTCATCCTGTCCACGTTTAATCATGAAAGCTTGGCGCTATGCGCCCGGCTTGCACCCCATATCGAACGGGCGGCATTGACTTCAGATGTGCTATATCAGGCTGATCGGTATATCACATCAATTCCGGCTTCTGGCTATCACCCGAAGCTAAACAGCCCGGCAACAGCGGATAAAGTACTGAAGAAAATGAGGAACAGTTCGATCAAGGTAAGGCCGTATACACTCAATCGGCCGGAAGATATGAAGCGCCTCTTTGAAGCGGGGGCAGACGGCATTTTCACCGATTTTCCTGCAAAGGCTTTGGCATTGTTAAAAAATAAATAGTTGTTTTAGAAGGAGGCTGTTGGCGCAGCCTTCTTTTTTCATTCATTCATGCCCGTTTCAAAGCATACATTCATAGAAGACAACTAGAAATTGTAAGCGCTGTCTATCTTCTGAATGAGGTGAAACCATGAGGAAAACAGTCATTGTAAGTGCCGCAAGAACACCATTTGGCAAATTCGGAGGGTCGTTGAAAGAGGTGAAAGCTGCTGAGCTTGGGGGCGTTGCGATGAAGGAGGCGTTACATCGCGCTGGAGTCTCTGGAGACGATGCGGAAGGAACTGTCATGGGCATGGTTGTTCAAGCCGGCTCAGGGCAGATACCTTCCCGGCAAGCTGCCCGTCTGGCTGGAATGCCTTGGAGTGTGCCGTCAGAAACGCTGAATAAAGTCTGCGCATCCGGACTTCGAGCGGTCACCCTGTGTGATCAAATGATCCGGGCGCAAGATGCGGACATTCTTGTTGCCGGGGGAATGGAAAGCATGAGCAATATTCCGTATGCTGTTCCAGCCGGGCGCTGGGGAGCGCGGATGGGAGATGGGGAGCTTAGAGATTTAATGGTTTATGACGGGTTAACGTGCGCGTTTGACGAGGTGCATATGGCTGTTCACGGAAATACAGCGGCCAAGGAATATGGAATCTCACGCAGGGAGCAGGATGAATGGGCGCTAAGAAGTCATTCGCGGGCAGCTAAGGCAGCTGATGAAGGAAAGCTTCAGGATGAAATTGTTCCTGTCAGCTGGATCGGACGAAAAGGAAAAACAAACATTGTCGACAAAGATGAAGCGATTCGGCGTGACACAAGTCTGGATCAGCTTGCACAACTTTCTCCGATTTATACAAGTGACGGTTCCGTCACAGCCGGCAATGCTCCCGGAGTCAATGACGGAGCCGGTGCGTTCGTGCTGATGTCTGAGGACAAAGCTGCTGCGCTTGGCAAACGGCCTCTGGCTACAATTCTTGGTTTTTCTACTATGGGAATGCAAGCGCACGAGCTAGCGGCAGCACCGGGGTTTGCAATCAATAAGCTGCTGAAAAAGACCGGTTTAACCGTCCGAGATATTGACTTGTTTGAAGTAAATGAAGCGTTTGCTTCTGTTGTTTTGACATGCAAAAAAATCGTCGGTTTCGATCTTGAAAAAGTAAATGTGAACGGCGGTGCGATCGCGCTCGGCCACCCGATTGGCGCAAGCGGGGCGAGAATTCTCATGACGCTTGTTTACGAATTAAAGCGCCGGGGAGGGGGACTGGGCGTTGCCGCCATTTGCAGCGGTGCGGCTCAGGGGGACGCCGTCTTAGTGCAGGTTCATTAAAACATGACGAAAAAGGGGATTTGAATGGAAATGAAACAAATCATGGTAGCTGGCGCAGGACAGATGGGAAGCGGAATTGCTCAAACAGCTGCTGACGCAGGCTTTTATGTGCGAATGTACGATGTGAACCCGGAGGCTGCGGAGGCAGGATTGAAGCGGTTGAAGAAACATCTGACCCGTGATGCTGAGAAAGGAAGAAAGACCGAAGCGGAAGTAAAGCGTGTGATCAGCCGCATTTCGCTCTCTCAAACGCTTGAGGAGGCAAAGCATGCGGACATTGTGATTGAGGCTATCGCAGAAAACATGACAGCGAAAACCGAGATGTTTAAAACACTTGATCACATTTGCCCGCCTCATACGATTTTGGCCAGCAATACATCCTCCTTGCCTATTACAGAAATCGCTGCTGTGACAAACCGGCCTGACCGAGTCATTGGCATGCACTTTATGAATCCCGTTCCTGTGATGAAGCTGGTAGAAGTGATATGCGGCTTGGCTACGTCAGAAGAAACAGCCTTAGATGTTATGGGATTAGCGGAAAAGATGGGGAAAATACCGGTAGAAGTTAATGATTTTCCGGGGTTTGTTTCCAATCGAGTTCTTCTTCCGATGATTAATGAAGCGATCTATTGTGTGTATGAGGGGGTGGCGAAGCCGGAGGCAATAGACGAGGTGATGAAGCTGGGCATGAATCATCCGATGGGCCCGCTTGCATTAGCGGATTTTATCGGGCTTGATACGTGTTTATCGATTATGGAAGTTCTTCATTCCGGCCTTGGCGATTCCAAATACCGTCCTTGCCCGCTGCTTCGCAAATATGTCAAAGCGGGCTGGCTTGGCAAAAAGAGCGGACGCGGTTTTTATCAATATGAGGAGAGGACTTCCTGAAGTCAATTCCATCCGGGGGTGGCCGAGTTGCATATAACCCAAGAGCAAGTCATGATGCGAAAAATGGTGCGTGATTTTGCCCGAAAAGAAATTGCTCCCGCTGCGGAAATCATGGAGAAAACGGACGAATTTCCGTCTCAGCTGATCAAAAAAATGGGTGAACATGGCCTGATGGGAATACCGGTGCCGGAGCAATACGGCGGCGCTGGGGCGGATGTTGTTTCTTATATTTTGGCGATTCATGAGATTTCTAAAATCAGCGCGGCTGTCGGTGTCATTCTTTCCGTTCATACCTCAGTCGGCACAAATCCGATTCTGTACTTCGGCAACGAAGAACAGAAGATGAAATATATACCGAAGCTCGCTTCAGGAGACCATTTGGGCGCATTTGCGCTGACGGAGCCTCACTCGGGGTCGGATGCCGGAAGCCTTCGCACAACAGCAATCAAAAAGAACGGCAAATACCTATTAAACGGATCGAAAATATTCATTACGAACGGCGGAGCCGCCGATATCTATATCACGTTTGCTTTAACAGCTCCAGATCAAGGCAGGCACGGGATTTCGGCTTTTATCGTTGAAAAAAACACCCCTGGTTTTACCGTTGGAAAAAAAGAAAAAAAGCTGGGGCTCTATGGCTCCAATACGACGGAACTGATTTTTGACAATGCAGAAGTGCCTGAAGAAAATTTGCTTGGCAAAGAGGGTGATGGATTTCACATTGCCATGGCGAATTTAAATGTCGGCCGCATCGGCATTGGGGCACAGGCGCTTGGGATTGCAGAGGCGGCGCTTGAGCATGCCGTTCATTACGCGAAACAGAGAATGCAATTTGGAAGGCCTATCGCAGCCAATCAAGGCATATCGTTTAAGCTGGCTGACATGGCGACAAGGGCTGAGGCGGCAAGGCATCTTGTTTATCACGCGGCAGACCTTCATAACCGCGGCTTGGCCTGCGGAAAAGAAGCATCTATGGCTAAACAATTTGCATCCGATTCCGCGGTAAAGGCGGCGTTAGACGCCGTCCAAATTTACGGGGGATACGGCTATATGAAGGATTATCCGGTCGAGCGTCTGCTTCGCGATGCAAAGGTGACGCAAATCTATGAAGGGACGAACGAGATTCAAAGACTGATTATTTCCAAGCATTTGCTTGGCGGGATCTGATAGACAAAAACGCAAAACGGAGGTTGAGGATATGGAGGAGAAACAGCATTATTCTCCAGGTTTGGACGGTGTGATCGCGGCAGAAACTCATATTTCTTATCTTGACACGCAGTTCAGCCAGATTTTGATACGAGGCTATGATTTAATTGATCTTTCTAAAACAAAAAGCTACCTGGAGCTTGTCCATTTATTGCTGGAGGGCAGGCTGCCGGAAGAAGGTGAAACGGAAACGCTGGAAAGAAAAATAAACAGCGCATCAAGCTTGCCGGCTGATCATCTCCGCCTGCTTGAGCTGCTCCCTGAGCACACTCATCCAATGGATAGCCTGCGGACAGGACTGTCAGCACTTGCCGGCTATGATCGGCAAATTGATGATCGGTCTCCTTCTGCAAACAAAGAACGCGCCTATCAGCTTCTGGGGAAAATGCCTGCCCTCACTGCTGCCAGCTACAGGATCATCAATAAGAAAGAGCCGATTCTTCCGCTTCAAACCCTATGCTACAGTGCAAATTTTCTATACATGATGACAGGGAAATTGCCGTCCTCACTGGAAGAGCAGATTTTTGATCGGTCCCTCGTCTTGTACAGTGAGCATGAGATGCCGAATTCAACATTTGCGGCCAGGGTCATCGCTTCCACACATTCAGATCTTTATGGCGCTTTGACAGGAGCTGTCGCCTCCCTGAAAGGGAATCTTCACGGAGGAGCAAACGAAGCCGTGATGTATATGCTTTTGGATGCGAAAACACCGTCCGAGTTTGAGCAGCTTCTGCAAACGAAACTGAAAAGAAAAGAAAAAATTATGGGATTCGGCCACCGGGTGTATATGAAAAAAATGGATCCGAGAGCACTCATAATGAAAGAAGCGCTGCAGCAATTATGCGATAAAGCCGGAGACTATCGTTTATACGAGATGTGTGAAGCGGGCGAGCGGCTGATGGAGAAGGAAAAAGGGCTTTACCCGAATTTGGATTACTATGCTGCCCCGGTGTACTGGATGCTTGGCATACCGATTCCTTTGTATACGCCTGTCTTTTTCAGCGCGAGAACGTCCGGTTTATGCGCCCATGTAATTGAGCAGCATTCCAATAACCGCCTTTTCCGTCCTCGTGTCAGCTATATGGGGCCGCGCCATCAGGCCGAATCATAAATGATGAAAGGAACTGGTAGAATGCTGAAAACGGATCATGTCATTGAAGAAATCACAGACTATGTGCTTGAGAAAGAGATTACAAGCTCCGAGGCGTATACAACAGCAGGGCATGTGTTGCTGGATACGCTGGGCTGCGGGATTTTGGCGCTCCGGTATCCCGAATGCACAAAGCTGCTCGGCCCGATTGTTCCCGGAACGATTGTGCCGAATGGAAGCAAAGTACCGGGAACGTCATATGTTCTCGATCCTGTAAAGGCAGCGTTTAATATCGGCTGCATGATCCGCTGGCTCGATTACAACGATACGTGGCTGGCGGCGGAGTGGGGGCATCCGTCCGATAATCTGGGAGGAATCCTTGCTGCGGCTGATTATGTATCGAGAGAGAGGCTGTCTGAAGGAAAAGAGCCTTTAACGGTACGAGACGTACTTGAAATGATGATCAAAGCACACGAGATTCAAGGCGTGCTTGCATTAGAAAACAGCTTAAACCGAGTTGGCCTTGATCATGTTCTGTTCGTTAAAGTTGCGACAGCCGCTGTTGCAGCAAAGCTTTTGGGCGGCGGAAGAGAAGAAATCAAAAATGCGCTTTCGAATGCATGGATTGACAATGCAGCCTTGAGGACATACCGGCATTCACCGAATACCGGCTCGCGCAAATCGTGGGCGGCAGGAGACGCAACGAGCAGAGGTGTTCATTTGGCGCTGATGGCGTTAAAAGGGGAAATGGGTTATCCGACAGCTTTGAGCGCACCGGGATGGGGCTTCCAAGACGTTTTATTCAATAAGCAAGAGATCAAACTCGCCCGCCCGCTCGACGCTTATGTCATGGAAAATGTGTTATTTAAAGTGTCTTATCCTGCGGAATTTCACGCTCAGACAGCGGCGGAGTGTGCTGTCATTCTTCATCCGCAGGTAAAGGACCGGATTGATGAGATTGACCGTGTTGTCATCAGAACGCATGAATCCGCTATCCGAATCATAGATAAAAAAGGCCCGCTTCACAATCCGGCAGATCGTGATCACTGCCTTCAATACATCACAGCAATCGGTTTGCTTTTTGGTGATATCACAGCGCAGCATTATGAGGCTGAAACAGCGATTGATCCGAGAATAGATAAACTTCGGGGTAAAATGGAAGTGACTGAAAATAAAGTATATACCGAGGATTACCTGAAACCCGACAAGCGTTCCATTTCAAACGCCGTTCAAATTCATTTTAAAGACGGAACGAGCACGGAGATGGTGGAATGTGAATTTCCGCTCGGCCATCGTTTTCGAAGAGACGAGGCAGTGCCGAAACTGCTGGAAAAGTTTTCTGCCAATCTCAAAACCCATTTTTCTGATAAACAGTACAAACACATTTATGAGCACTGTACTAACTATGAGACATTACAAACGATGCGAGTAAATGAATTCGTAGATATGTTCTGCATGTAAAAGGAGGACTTGTGTCATGTCGTGGATCGTCAATAAGCAATCGTCACAAGAGGAGCTTGCCGGACGTTTCCGCAAGCTGATGTCAGCACCGGACATTCTGCAAATTCCCGGCGCCCATGACGGAATGGCCGCCTTGCTTGCGAAGGAGGCCGGTTTTTCTGCTATTTATTTGTCTGGTGCGGCATATACAGCCAGCAGGGGGCTTCCTGATTTAGGGATCATCACGTCGGCAGAGATGGCTGATCGGGCCAAGGATCTTGTGCGCGCAGCTGATCTGCCTCTGCTTGTTGATATCGATACGGGATTTGGCGGTGTGTTAAATGCCGCCCGAACCGCCCGTGAGATGCTAGAAGCCAGGGTAGCCGCCGTTCAAATAGAGGACCAGCAGCTTCCGAAAAAATGCGGGCATTTAAATGGCAAACAGCTTGTTCCGATAAAGGAGATGGCGCAAAAAATAAAAGCGATCAAACAAGCGGCGCCCTCCCTTGTCGTTGTTGCCCGTACTGATGCCAGGGCGCAGGAAGGACTTGATGCCGCGATGAAACGGTCAGCGGCTTACATTGAGGCTGGAGCGGACGCGATTTTCCCGGAAGCGCTTCAGGAGGAGGACGAATTCCGCCAGTTTGCTGAGCGCATCTCCGTTCCGCTCCTTGCGAATATGACCGAGTTTGGGAAAACGCCGTATTATCGTGCCGATGAATTCGAAGATATGGGGTTTCACATGGTGATTTATCCTGTCACATCGCTTCGAGCGGCGGCAAAAGCTTATGAGCGGATGTTTGGTTTGATTAAGGAGCACGGCTCGCAAAAAGAAGGCCTGCATGATATGCAAACACGAAAAGAACTGTACGATACGATTTCTTACTATGACTATGAAGCGTTAGATAAAACGATTGCCAAAACCGTTTTGCCTGACGAATAGTTTTGATCAAAAAAGCCGGGGCGTTCTCCGGCTTTTTTGCAGCTATCGTTTTCTGAATCGCGGGCTGACTTGATTGCGTTTTCTGTCTCTGTATAAAATGAACCCGGCCAGCACATAAAGGCCGAACGCAAAAAAGATGAATCCTGACAAACCTTGGAGCCAAAGAGCTGCAAATGGCTTTATCGTATTGCCGAAAAGTGTATCCCTCATCAGTTTAATGCCTAAAGCGGAAATGGCGCCGGGGAGGACTAATATCAAAAGCGCAAGAAGTCGGCTCATCCTCAGAAAACCCCTTTATCTTTTCATTTCCTTTATTGTCCAGCGGAAAAAATATTTTGTCAAGAGAAGAAAACGTGGTAACATAGGGTTGTGCAAATTATTGCAACGGAATAAATAGGTGTGCAAATTTTTTCATACAAAGGGGTAACGGGATGCAAAAGGTACTGATTGTAGGTGCCGGCAAAAGGGGAACGGCGTTATTACATATTTTGATCAAAACAGCCGTCATAGATATCATTGCCGTGGTTGACAAAGACCCCGAGGCGCCGGGATTGAAAGAAGCAGAACGGTATGGAATTGCCGTTTCATCTGATTGGAAACCTTACATACAACAAAAACCGGATATCGTCATTCATACCACCGGCGATCAAGCCGTGTTTGACGAACTCCTTCAGAAAAAGCATGAAGAGACCATTGTCATGCCGGGAAAAATGGCGTACATCGTTTTTCAGCTGATGGAAGAGAAGCAGCAGCTGATTCAAATGCTGAAAGAGCAAACATATAAACACGATAGAATTTTTAATTCCACTCATGACGGAATGATTTTCATTGATATCAATGAAGAAATCATTCTCTTTAACCATATGGCCGAAAAAATGGTCGGGAAAAAACGCGAGGAAGTCATCGGGCGACCGATAAAAGAAGTCATTCCGAGCACAAAGATGCCGCGGATTTTAAAAACGAGAGAGCCTGAATATAACCAGAAGCAGCTTTTAGGCGATCATTTGCAAATTGTGACCACTAGGCTGCCGATTATTGATGAAGGCGGACGTCTGCTCGGGGCGCTTTGTGTGTTTAAAGATATCACTGATGCTGTCGAGCTGGCAGAGGAAGTGACAAATTTAAAGCAGGTCCGTACGATGCTGGAGGCGATTATTCAATCCTCCGATGAGGCGATTTCTGTCGTTGATGAAAACGGTATTGGCCTTTTGATCAATAAAGCATATACGAAAATGACGGGGCTTTCTGAAAAAGAAGTCATCGGCAAGCCTGCAAACACTGATATTTCTGAAGGCGAAAGCATGCACTTAAAGGTGCTTGAAACAAGACGCCCTGTCCGCGGTGTCAGAATGAAGGTTGGCCCCAATGAAAAAGAAGTCATCGTCAATGTAGCGCCGGTGATTGTAGACGGGATTTTGAAAGGCAGCGTCGGTGTGATTCATGATGTGTCTGAAATTAAAATGCTGACTGCGGAGCTTAATCGGGCCAGACAAATCATTCGCACGCTTGAAGCGAAATACACTTTCGACGACATTATCGGCACAAGCGAGCAAATGCTGGTTGCGCTTGAGCAGGCGAAGCTCGGGGCGAAAACGCCGGCTACCATTTTGCTGCGCGGGGAATCAGGAACAGGAAAAGAACTGTTCGCCCATGCCATCCATAACGAAAGCGACCGGAAATTCAATAAATTTATTCGCGTGAATTGCGCAGCCCTTTCTGAAAACCTGCTCGAATCTGAATTGTTCGGCTATGAGGATGGTGCGTTTTCAGGAGCGAAGCGAGGCGGTAAAAAGGGCTTATTTGAAGAAGCCAATAACGGCAGTATTTTCTTAGATGAAATCGGTGAGCTGACACAAAATATGCAGGCGAAATTGCTCCGCGTCCTTCAAGAGAAAGAAATCGTCAGAGTGGGCGGCACGAAAGCGATCCCTGTCAATGTCAGAGTAATCGCGGCGACAAATGTAAATATCGAAAAGGCGATGGCAGATGGAACGTTCCGCGAAGACCTGTATTACAGGATCAACCGCTATCCCATCTCCATCCCGCCTTTACGGCAGCGGCTGGAAGACATTGAGGCATTAAGCGTCAGGCTTATCCAAAAGATCAACCGGGATTACGGCAGGAATGTAAAGGGGCTCTCACAGCAAGCCGTGCGTGCCTTATCCGCGTACCATTGGCCTGGGAATGTCCGCGAGCTGGAAAATGTCCTTGGACGAGCCATGATTTTTCTAAATCCGCATATGGAATGGATTGAAAAAGATCACTTGCCTGTTTTCGAACTTGAACAAAAAGAAAGTGATACAGAGCAGGGGACAGGTTTTGATTTTCCGGATATTGAAGGCGAAAAGCTGTCTGTCGCAGTAGAAAAATTTGAAGCGCATTTAATCCAGCAAACGCTCGAAAAGCATCATTTTAACCGGACAAAAACAGCGAAAGCCCTCGGTGTCAGCATACGGAATTTATATTACAAAATGGATAAATACGGCCTTGCAAATGAAGGCATGCAATAATTTGCAGAATAAACGCAAACATCTGCACGGATTTTTCAATACATCTGGTATAACAGCAAGGTGAGGAGCTGGCATGGAACTTGCATAATAAAAGGCGGAGTCGAAATAAGAAAGGTGGTAACAGATGAAGCTGAAAGATTTAATCGGCAAAGCGTCGATGTACAAAAACAAGACCATTGCGGTTGCCCATGCTGAGGATGAGGAAGTGATCCGGGCAGTAAAGCTGGCAGCCGAGCATCTATCCGCCCGTTTTTTGTTAACGGGCGACAGCAAAAAACTGAACGATCTGACAGCATCTATGCAAGGGCATCAAGTGGAAATCGTTCATGCCGATACGCCTGAGGAATCGGCAAAATTAGCGGTTCGTGCTGTGCATCACAAATCAGCGGATGTTTTAATGAAAGGCAATGTGCCGACTTCTGTTTTGCTTAAAGCGGTGTTGAACAGACAGGAGGGGCTTCGGTCATCCAGTGTCCTTTCCCACGTGGCTGTGTTTGATATACCGGACTTTGACAGATTGATGTTTGTGACAGATTCGGCAATGAATATTGCCCCTTCGCTGGAAGAGCTTCGGCAGATTTTGCAAAATGCCGTTCATGTGGCCCACGCAGTAGGGAACAATATGCCAAAAGCAGCAGCTCTGGCAGCAGTCGAAACGGTGAACCCGAAAATGGAAGCGACAGTGAATGCAGCTGCTCTTGCTCAAATGTACAAAAGAGGCCAAATCAAAGGCTGCATTGTTGATGGACCGCTTGCTTTGGATAACGCAGTATCACAAATTGCCGCAGCCCAGAAAAAGATTTCGGGAGATGTAGCGGGCAGCGCTGATATCCTTCTCGTCCCAACAATTGAGGCCGGCAATATTTTATATAAATCACTGATTTATTTTGCGAAGGCCAGCGTGGCGGCTGTAATTACAGGAGCAAAAGCGCCGATTGCCTTAACAAGCAGAGCGGACTCCGCTGAAAATAAACTGTATTCCATTGCGCTGGCAATATGCGCATCTGAAGAATACACACATTAGGAGGAACGAACATGGAACTTTTTAAATATATGGAGAAATACGATTACGAACAATTGGTGTTCTGCCAAGATGAACAATCAGGCTTAAAAGCGATTATCGCGATTCATGATACAACGCTCGGTCCGGCGCTTGGCGGAACGAGAATGTGGACATATGAGAATGAAGAAGCGGCGATTGAAGACGCGCTCAGACTGGCAAGAGGCATGACCTATAAAAACGCGGCAGCAGGCTTAAACCTTGGCGGCGGAAAAACAGTGATTATCGGCGATCCGCGAAAAGACAAAAATGAAGAAATGTTCCGCGCGTTTGGCCGTTATATTCAAGGACTGAACGGCAGATACATTACAGCTGAAGATGTGGGCACAACAGTTGAGGATATGGACATCATTCATGATGAAACGGACTATGTCACAGGGATTTCTCCTGCTTTTGGCTCTTCTGGAAACCCATCTCCAGTTACAGCGTACGGGGTGTACAGAGGAATGAAAGCAGCCGCTAAAGCTGCTTTCGGAACTGACTCTCTTGAAGGGAAAACGATCGCTGTGCAGGGTGTAGGGAACGTAGCCTACAACCTATGCCGCCACCTGCATGAGGAAGGGGCAAACTTAATCGTTACGGATATCAACAAACAATCAGTACAGCGCGCAGTTGAAGATTTTGGCGCCCGTGCGGTTGATCCGGAAGAGATTTATTCACAAGACTGCGATATTTATGCGCCGTGTGCCCTTGGTGCGACAATCAACGACGACACTATTAAACAGCTGAAGGCGAAAGTCATCGCGGGTGCAGCGAACAACCAATTAAAAGAAACACGTCATGGCGATCAAATTCATGAAATGGGCATCGTTTACGCGCCGGATTATGTCATTAACGCTGGCGGCGTCATCAACGTTGCAGATGAGCTTTACGGCTATAATGCGGAACGCGCATTGAAGAAAGTTGAAGGCATTTACGGCAATATTGAGCGTGTACTTGAAATTTCTCAGCGTGACGGCATTCCGACGTATTTAGCGGCTGACCGCTTGGCAGAGGAACGGATTGAACGCATGCGCCGCTCAAGAAGCCAGTTTTTGCAAAACGGCCACAGTGTATTAAGCAGACGTTAAGAAATTGATCTGGAGGTTATGAAAGTGCTACATGATGAAAAACGCATTCTCACAATTAATCCAGGCTCAACTTCAACGAAAATCGGTGTTTTTCATAACGAACGAAGCATTTTTGAAAAAACATTGAGACACAACATAGAAGAGCTGCAGCGATTTGACCATATTATTGATCAGTATGAATTTCGCAAACACCATATTCTCGAAACGCTTCATGAACAGGGAATCAATATCTCAAAGTTTGATGCAGTCTGCGCCAGAGGCGGCCTTCTCCGGCCGATTGAAGGCGGAACTTACGAAGTGAACGATGACATGATTAAGGACTTGAAAAGCGGCTACGCCGGCCAGCATGCTTCTAATTTAGGCGGCATTATCGCGCGTGAAATCGCTGACGGCCTGAATATTCCTTCATATATCGTCGACCCTGTTGTCGTAGACGAAATGTCAGTGCTCGCAAAAATTTCAGGCATGCCTGAGATTGAACGGAAAAGCATTTTTCATGCGTTAAACCAAAAAGCTGTCGCCCGTAAGGCGGCAGCCTCTCTTGGCAAACGATATGAGAACATGAAAATGATTATTACCCATATGGGCGGCGGTATTACAATTGGCGTCCATGACCACGGGCGAGTGGTCGATGTCAATAACGGTCTTCACGGAGAGGGGCCATTCAGTCCTGAACGTGCAGGAACAGTGCCTGCGGGAGATCTTGTGGATTTATGTTTTTCAGGACAGTATACAAAAGAAGAAATCATGAAAAAACTGGTGGGCACCGGCGGGCTTTTCGGCTATCTCGGTACGAATGACGCAGTAAAAGTGGAACAGATGATTCAGGGTGGCGATGAAAAAGCCCGCTTCATTTTTGATGCCATGGCGTATCAGGTAGCAAAGGAAATCGGAGCAGCCAGCGCGGCATTAAAAGGCGAAGTTGAAGCGATTGTGCTGACGGGAGGCCTTGCGTACGGCAAAAGCTTTGTTTCCAGTATCAGATCATACATAGATTGGATTTCAGATGTTTTAGTCTATCCGGGAGAAAATGAACTGCAGTCTCTGGCCCAAGGGGCGCTCAGGGTATTGCTGGGCGAAGAGCAATCCAAACAATATCGTATTGAATAGACAGACAGGAGTGAGTCACCATGGCAACTGAGTATGACGTAGTCATTTTGGGCGGCGGTACCGGCGGTTATGTTGCGGCGATCAGAGCCGCTCAGCTCGGCTTAAAAACAGCCGTTGTTGAAAAGGAAAAGCTCGGGGGAACATGTCTCCATAAAGGCTGTATCCCGAGTAAAGCGCTGCTTAGAAGTGCAGAGGTATATCGGACTGCTCGTGAAGCCGACCAATTCGGAGTGGAAACGGAAGGCGTGTCCCTCAACTTTGAAAAAGTGCAGCAGCGTAAGCAAGCTGTTGTTGATAAGCTTGCAGCAGGTGTGAATCATTTAATGAAAAAAGGAAAAATCGACGTGTATAACGGATATGGCCGTATCCTCGGACCGTCAATCTTCTCTCCGATGCCGGGAACGATTTCTGTTGAGCGGGGAAATGGCGAAGAAAATGACATGCTGATCCCGAAACAAGTCATCATTGCAACAGGATCAAGACCGAGAATGCTTCCGGGCCTTGAAGCGGACGGCAAGCATGTATTGACTTCAGATGAGGCTCTCCAAATGGAAGAGCTGCCAAAATCGATCATCATCGTCGGCGGAGGCGTTATCGGTATCGAATGGGCATCTATGCTTCATGATTTTGGCGTGAAGGTAACGGTTATTGAATACGCGGACCGCATATTGCCGACTGAAGATCAAGACATTTCAAAAGAAATGGAAAGTCTTCTTAAGAAAAAAGGCATTCAGTTCGTTACAGGCACAAAAGTGCTGCCTGACACAATGGCAAAAACATCAGACAACATCAGCATACAAGCGGAAAAAGACGGAGAAACCGTTACCTACTCTGCTGAAAAAATGCTCGTTTCCATCGGCAGACAGGCAAATATCGAAGGCATCGGCATAGAAAACACCGATATTGTCACTGAAAATGGCGTCATTTCAGTCAATGAAAACTGCCAAACGAAGGAATCTCATATTTATGCAATAGGAGACGTGATCGGGGGCCTCCAGTTAGCCCATGTTGCATCACATGAAGGGATCATTGCCGTTGAGCATTTTGCAGGTCTCAATCCGCATCCGCTTGATCCAACGCTTGTACCGAAGTGCATCTACTCTAGCCCGGAAGCTGCCAGTGTCGGCTTAACTGAAGAAGGGGCAAAGGCGAAGGGGCATAATGTCAAGATCGGCAAGTTCCCGTTTATGGCAATTGGAAAAGCGCTTGTATACGGTGAAAGCGACGGATTTGTAAAAATCGTGGCGGATCGTGATACGGATGATATTCTCGGCGTGCATATGATCGGCCCGCATGTCACCGACATGATTTCAGAAGCTGGTCTTGCCAAAGTGCTGGATGCGACGCCGTGGGAGGTCGGACAAACGATTCACCCGCATCCGACGCTTTCTGAAGCGATTGGAGAAGCAGCGCTTGCCGCAGACGGCAAAGCCATTCATTTTTAAAAGCATAAAGGAGGGGCTTGAATGAGTACAAACCGACATCAAGCACTAGGGCTGACTGATCAGGAAGCCGTTGATATGTATAGAACCATGCTGTTAGCAAGAAAAATCGATGAAAGAATGTGGCTGTTAAACCGCTCTGGCAAAATTCCATTCGTGATCTCTTGTCAAGGGCAGGAAGCTGCACAGGTAGGAGCGGCTTTCGCTCTTGACCGTGAAATGGATTATGTACTGCCGTACTACAGAGACATGGGTGTCGTGCTGGCGTTTGGCATGACAGCAAAGGACTTAATGATGTCCGGGTTTGCCAAAGCAGCAGATCCGAACTCAGGAGGCCGCCAGATGCCGGGGCATTTTGGACAAAAGAAAAACCGCATCGTGACGGGATCATCTCCAGTGACAACGCAAGTGCCGCACGCAGTCGGCATTGCGCTGGCGGGACGTATGGAGAAAAAGGATATCGCAGCCTTTGTTACATTTGGTGAAGGCTCTTCAAACCAAGGTGATTTCCATGAAGGGGCAAACTTTGCCGCTGTCCATAAGCTGCCGGTTATTTTCATGTGTGAAAACAATAAATACGCAATCTCAGTGCCTTACGATAAGCAAGTTGCATGTGAGAACATTTCCGACCGTGCCGTAGGCTATGGGATGCCTGGCGTAACTGTGAATGGAAATGATCCGCTGGAAGTTTATCAAGCGGTCAAAGAAGCACGCGAACGGGCGCGAAGAGGAGAAGGCCCGACATTAATTGAAACCATTTCTTACCGCCTTACACCGCATTCCAGTGATGACGATGACAGCAGCTATAGAGGCCGTGAAGAAGTAGAGGAAGCGAAAAAAAGTGACCCCCTGCTTACTTACCAAGCTTACTTAAAGGAAACAGGCCTGCTGTCCGATGAGACAGAACAAACCATGCTGGATGAAATCATGGCAATCATCAACGAAGCGACGGATGAAGCGGAGAACGCCCCTTATGCAGCTCCTGAGTCAGCGCTTGATTATGTGTATGCGAAGTAGGGAGGAAGAACAAATGTCAGTAATGTCATATATTGATTCGATCAATTTGGCGATGAAAGAAGAAATGGAACGAGATCCTCGCGTTTTCGTTCTTGGGGAAGATGTAGGAAAAAAAGGCGGTGTATTTAAAGCCACAGCCGGCCTATACGAACAATTCGGGGAAGAGCGTGTTATGGATACGCCGCTTGCTGAATCAGCGATCGCCGGAGTCGGTATCGGAGCGGCTATGTACGGCATGAGACCGATTGCCGAAATGCAGTTTGCTGATTTTATTATGCCAGCGGTCAACCAAATCATTTCTGAAGCGGCTAAAATCCGCTACCGCAGCAACAATGACTGGAGCTGTCCGATTGTTGTCAGAGCGCCATACGGCGGAGGCGTACACGGGGCCCTTTATCATTCTCAATCAGTCGAAGCGATTTTCGCCAATCAGCCCGGATTGAAAATTGTCATGCCTTCAACGCCATATGACGCGAAAGGACTCTTAAAAGCCGCAGTTCGCGATGAAGATCCGGTGCTGTTTTTTGAGCACAAGCGCGCGTACCGCCTGATAAAAGGAGAGGTTCCGGCAGATGATTATGTCCTGCCAATCGGCAAGGCTGATGTAAAACGGGAAGGCGACGACATCACGGTAATCACATATGGCCTGTGTGTCCACTTCGCGTTACAGGCTGCAGAACGTCTCGAAAAAGATGGCATCTCAGTACATGTGGTGGATTTAAGAACGGTTTACCCGCTTGATAAAGAAGCAATCATCGAAGCCGCATCCAAAACTGGAAAGGTCCTTTTGGTCACAGAAGATACAAAAGAAGGCAGCATCATGAGTGAGGTAGCTGCGATTATATCCGAGCATTGTCTCTTCGACTTAGACGCGCCGATCAAACGGCTTGCAGGTCCTGATATTCCGGCTATGCCTTATGCGCCGACAATGGAAAAATACTTTATGGTCAACCCTGATAAAGTGGAAGCGGCGATGAGAGAATTAGCGGAGTTTTAAAGACGTAAGGAGGATACAATCATGGCAATTGAACAAATGACGATGCCGCAGCTTGGAGAAAGCGTGACAGAGGGGACGATCAGCAAATGGCTTGTCTCCCCCGGTGATAAAGTGAACAAATACGATCCGATAGCGGAAGTGATGACAGATAAAGTAAATGCAGAGGTTCCGTCTTCTTTTACCGGGACGATAACAGAGCTTGTGGGTGAAGAAGGCCAGACCCTGCAAGTCGGAGAAGTGATTTGCAAAATCGAAACAGAAGGCGCGAATCCGGCTGAACAAAAACAAGAGCAGCCAGTGGCATCAGAAGCTGCTGAGACGCCTGCTGCAGAAAGTGCCGAAGCAGCCAGTCAGCCAAATAAAAAGCGCTACTCGCCAGCTGTACTCCGTTTAGCCGGAGAGCACGGCATTGATCTTGATCAAGTGACAGGAACTGGTGCCGGCGGCCGCATTACGCGAAAAGATATTCAGCGTATCATTGAGACAGGCGGCGTGCAAGAACGGCCTGAGAAGCCGAAAACAGCAGCTCCTGCACCTGAGTCTGCACCAAAACCAGAGCCGAAGGAAGAGATTTCATATCCTGCGTCTGCAGCCGGAGATAAAGAAATCCCTGTCACAGGCGTAAGAAAAGCAATTGCTTCCAATATGAAACGAAGCAAAACAGAAATTCCGCATGCTTGGACGATGATGGAAGTCGACGTCACAAATATGGTGGCATACCGCAACAGTATAAAAGATTCATTCAAGAAGACAGAAGGGTTTAATTTAACGTTCTTCGCCTTTTTCGTCAAAGCGGTCGCTCAGGCGTTAAAAGAATTCCCGCAAATGAATAGTATGTGGGCGGGCGACAAGATTATTCAGAAAAAGGATATCAATATTTCAATAGCGGTTGCGACAGAGGATTCTTTATTTGTTCCGGTGATTAAAAACGCTGATGAAAAAACAATTAAAGGCATTGCGAGAGAAATTACTGACCTTGCCAAAAAAGTAAGAGACGGAAAACTTTCAGCAGACGACATGCAGGGAGGAACGTTTACCGTCAACAATACAGGTTCGTTCGGATCTGTACAGTCAATGGGCATTATCAACTACCCTCAGGCTGCGATTCTTCAAGTGGAATCCATCGTCAAACGCCCGGTTGTCATGGATCATGGCATGATTGCTGTCAGAGACATGGTCAATCTGTGCCTGTCCTTGGATCACAGAGTGCTTGACGGCCTTGTGTGCGGGCGATTCCTGGGACGAGTGAAACAAATTTTAGAATCGATTGACGAAAAAGCATCTGTTTACTAAATAAGCAAAAAGAGCATTTTTTGACACATAACTTCAAAAAATGCTCTTTTTCTATGCAACATTATTCAGCGATTCGAATTTTCATTTCGACCCGGTATTCTTCTTGTTTTTTCGGTGAGTAATGAATCGGTATGATTAACTCGTAAACATCACTGACAACTGTTAATTGGCGGTCTGTGATATACTTGATAAGCTTCTGTAAGTTGAGAAAATAATGCTCAGGTGAAAAGTTATATGCGATACAAACATATCTGCCTTTAGGGATCGTTGTGATTTCCATATCTGGCGTAATGGCAGAAATTTGTTTATTCGTCAATACAGGCGTAAAGATATGACGGTAAGTCATTTCATCAATGCTGGTGTACGGCTGAAACGAGAAAGTAGCGCCGTAGCTATTGTTCGTAAATCCATCTGCTGATTCGATAAATTTTTTTAATTTGCTGTAGGAGGCATTGAGCACGTTTTCAGGCCCGATTCCCTCTGCCTCTGTCTGAATGATGCGGGTTTCTTCTTCATCTAAAACAAACACCTCGCCGAGCGCGGGATATTCCATCTGCCGTTTCATCCGCTTTTTCACCAACGAAATGGTTTGCTCCAATGCTGATAAAAAGTCTAATTTCTCCCTGATTTGCTTCTCCTGCTCTGTATAAAAAGCAAACAGTTCTTCCATCTCTAAGTCCTGTGCCTTTTTCATCTCTTCTAAAGGTGTGCCGATATATTTCAATGATTTGATCAAATCCAGATGAATGAGCTGGGAATCTGTATAATAGCGGTAGCTTGTATCCGGATCGACATAGGCGGGTTTAAATAAATCAATTTTATCGTAATAACGGAGCGCTTTAATCGACACGTTTGCCAGTTTTGAAACTTCTCCAATTGAGTAATACGACTCCTTCATGCCATCACTCCTTCTATGATCAGTATAATAAAGAAGCGCATTCTTTGCAGTACACAAAGAATACGCTTTTTATCACGTGCTGGCATTAAGATGTGCAGGCGCTTTCCAAGCAATGGTCAGCGCAATGCCTATGGCTAAAGCTACCGTTGCAAAGTAGAATGGATAGTTTACATCGATATCGAACAGCATTCCGCCGATAATAGGCCCGAAAACATTGCCGATACTTGTAAACATTGAATTCATACCGCCGGCAAACCCCTGTTCATTTCCCGCAATCTTTGACAGATAAGTCGTTACCGCCGGCCGCATGAGATCAAATCCGACAAATACGGTGACTGTAACCAGCAGAATTGAAACATAAGAATTCACGATTGTCATCAAGAATACAAGACTCGTCGAGAGAATTAAGCTATACCGAATTAAGTGGATTTCGCCAAACCACCTTGTAAAGCGGTCGAATAAGACGACTTGCGTAATGGCGCCAACAATCGCTCCTCCTGTAATCATGACGGCAATGTCGCTGGCTGTAAATCCGTATTTATGGTCAACGAATAACGCAAATAACGATTCAAATGACGCTAAACCAAAAGATGAAATCAAGATAATGAGAAAAGCAATGAAATACATAGGGGCAAAAATCCGTTTGAAGCCTGTCTTCTGCCCTTTTATGTCCTGATTTTCAGGGTTTCGTTCCGGCTCGCGCAGCGTGAGCATTGATAAAATGGCTGCTAACAATGCAAAGGCTGCCGCAAAGAAAAATGGCAGGCGGGAATAGATTTCCGCTAAAAATCCTCCGATGCCTGGGCCGATAATAAAGCCTGTAGAAATAGCAGCTGACATATAACCGAGCGCTTTCGGACGTGTTTTAATGGTCGTGATATCTGCAATAAAAGCCGTGACCCCGGGCATAATGAAGGCTGCGCTGATTCCGCCAAGCATACGGGATATAAATAAAATCTCAACTGTTTTTCCGATGCCGAATAAAAACTCCGAAACACTAAAGAACAACAGACCGATCACGATCATGATTTTACGTCCGAAGCGGTCAACCCATCGTCCGCCTATTGGCGATACAATAAGCTGTGTAACAGCAAAGCAGGCAACCATATAGCCGACCGCGGTACCCGATAAATGCAATTCATTCATAATGGTAGGCGTTACCGGAATCACAAGCCCGATTCCTAAAAAAGCAATAAATAAATTTGTTAATAATATCATTAAAGTGATATTTTGTTTCTCCATGTGACTTCCCCTTTTTCGAAAGTGTATCTCTTATACTGTAAGCCCTCCTCTTAGGGGAGAGTCAACGGATTTGCAAAATCTTTCTAACAGTGTTCGATCCTTATCGTTATTCATTGGACGGGACAAGCATATCAATGTGCTGCGGCAGCACTTGAATCACCGCAGGCGTATGAGTATAGACTTCTCCATCTGTATCAGCTTTTTTGACAGTGTCTGTTTCAATTTCGATACGGGAGGCCTGAATATAGGACAGCTCTCCGGTAAAACGATCAATTGTGCCCTGTTCCATGCTCATCAGCTCCCGCAATGCGGAGAGGTTGGTGTTGCGGCAAATGAGGATATCGAGTAAGCCGTCTTCTATACTGGCATCCGGCAGGGGAATTCGGTTTGTACCAATATATTGTCCGTTCATGACAAGCAGCATAACGGCTTCTTCTTTAATTTCTTTTCCATCAATTTTTAAGGTCATCGGAAACGATCCGGCAGATGAGACGGTACGCAATGCACTTGTAAAATAGCTGATTTTTCCCAATAATGCTTTTTCCGTTTCGTTAATTTGATTCGATGTTTCTGTAATCAGGCCAATCCCCCAGAAATTTAAAAAATAACGATCGTTCATCTGACATACATCTACGCTTGTTTTTTTTCCTGACACAAGCGCTTCCGCCGCCTTTGCGAGATTTTGAGGGATGCCCAGCACTCTTGAAAAGTCATTGCACGTGCCGCCGGGCAAAATTCCGACCGCGGGCTTTCTTTCTAAAGCACTGATGCCGTTTATGCATTGGTGAACCGTGCCGTCGCCGCCGAGAATAAAGACGGTGTCTACAGAATCATCAATGGATTGGCAAAAATGATACGCATCATCCTTTTTCTTTGTTTGTCTAATGATCACCTCATCTAAAGATTGTGATAAAACCGGCACCACAGCCCCTAATGCTTTTTCTATATTTTTGTTGCCGGCATTTCCGTTATGAATCAGTAATGCTTTCCGGTGGCTCATACAAAACTGCTCCTTTATTTTACATCTGGTTATATAATCCCCTTTTTCTGTAAGCTGTAAACGGAGAGCAAAAAAAGTGTGCGGCCAAGCAATGTCATTTGCCGATATGGACGTTTCCTTGCTATCATAAGAACAGATGATGAAAAAGGAGAGGTCTTCATTGAACATGGACTTTAATTTATTTATGAATGACATTGTCCGCCAAGCGAGACAAGAAATTACAGCTGCCGGATATACCGAGCTGAAAACTGCTGAAGAGGTGGATGAGGCACTTACGAAAAAAGGAACGACGTTAGTCATGGTAAACTCTGTTTGCGGATGCGCCGGGGGAATTGCAAGACCGGCCGCATACCATTCCGTTCACTATGATAAAAGACCTGATCAGCTCGTTACCGTCTTTGCCGGACAGGATAAAGAAGCGACTGCGCGTGCTCGTGACTATTTTGAAGGATATCCGCCATCTTCTCCGTCCTTTGCGATTTTGAAAGATGGAAAAATCATGAAAATGGTGGAACGCCATGAAATTGAAGGCCATGAGCCGATGGCAGTTGTGGCAAAGCTGCAGGAAGCCTTTGAAGAATATTGTGAAGAAGTATAAGACGAACACCCCGGGTGCCTAAACGGCCCCGGTTTTTTTTATGCATAAAATTCCAAAGGGTTATGAATAAATATTAAAAGTTTATTCAATCCAGTTGTACAGTAAATCTATGTTTATCTAGTAATATCAAAAAGAAATCGCTGGAAAAATAAGCTTGAAGATAATTTTCAAAAATAGTATTGCATAAAAATAAGAAACTGTTTAAAATACAAATTAACGAATAAATATTCAAATACACTAAAAGTAATGAATATGGGGGAAATGGATCATGAAAAAATGGCTCTTATTACTTGTAGCTGCCTGCATCACTTTAGCACTATCCGCTTGCGGCTCAAGCAATTCAGGTTCTGAAGGCGGCAAGAAAAAGTTAATTATGGGCACTTCGGCGGATTACAAACCGTTTGAATATAAGGAAGGCGATAATATTGTCGGCTTTGATGTAGATTTGGCAAAAGCGCTTGCGAAGAAGACTGGCTACGAAATTGAAGTGCAGGATATGGACTTCAACAGTTTAATCACAGCGCTGAAATCAAAACAGGTGGATCTGGTTCTGTCCGGAATGACACCGACGCCTGATCGTAAAAAACAAGTTGATTTTTCCGATGTGTACTACACAGCGAACCATATGATTGTCAGCAAAAAAGACAGCGGCATTAAGTCTTTAAAAGATCTGAAAGGAAAAACAGTCGGCGTTCAGCTTGGCTCCATTCAGGAAGAGAAGGGGAAAGAGCTTTCTCCGGAATATGCTTTTAAAACAGAAGACCGCAACAGAATTTCTGATTTGGTGCAGGAAATCAAATCTGACCGCTTTGATGCCGCGATTATCGAAGACATGGTAGCAGAAGGGTATTTCAAATCAAATGACGACCTGCAAGGCTTCGTGATTCCTGATGCGAAAGCGGAGGAAGCCGGTTCAGCGATTGCTTTCAGAAAGGACAGTGAACTGACAGACAAATTCAATAAAGCCCTCAAGGAAATGGAAGATAACGGAGAGCTCGAGAAATTGAAGAAGAAATGGTTCACTGGCGAGAAGTAAAAAAAAGCGGCTCAACTTTTCGTTGAGCCTTTTTATTGAATAGGAAATCTTTTTTCCTGTAAGAAAAGGAGACAAAGACTATGAATTTGGATTTTTCAGCAACGATCCCCCAAATTCCTTTTATATTAGAAGGCTTAGCGATTACTTTGAAAATTGTCATCGTATCAGCCATTATCGGACTTATACTGGGTATTGTGCTAAGCTTATGCAAGATCAGCACGTTCCGCCCTCTGATCTGGATCGCTGATTTTTATACATCAGTGTTCCGCGGTACGCCTTTAGTGCTGCAGCTTATGATTGTCTATTTCGGGCTTCCTCAGCTGCTCGGCTTTCAAATTGACCAGTTTTGGGCTGCGGTAGTCGCATTGTCATTGAATTCCGCCGCTTATGTATCGGAAATTATCAGAGCCGGAATCAACGCCATTGATAAAGGGCAAAAAGAGGCGGCTGTCGCACTGGGTGTCCCGTACGGCAAAATGATGAAGGATCTGCTGTTGCCGCAGGCCTTCAAAAATATATCACCTGCAATTGTGAATGAATTAATCACGTTAACAAAAGAATCGGCGATCGTCACCGTCATCGGGCTTGGTGATGTCATGAGACGCGCTTATCAAGCTGGCGCCGCCACTTACAATTACCTTGAGCCGCTCATTATCGCCGGATTGATTTATTATGTGCTTGTCCTGATTTTAACGTTTATCGGCAAGGCTGTAGAAAGGAAGCTGAAATCCAATGATTAAGGTTGAAAAGCTGTCAAAATCATTTGGGAAACACGAAGTATTAAAAAACATTTCAACAACAATCGCTGAAGGTGAGGTTGTTGCCGTCATCGGCCCTTCAGGCTCAGGTAAATCAACGTTCCTTCGCTGTTTAAACCTGTTGGAAAAACCTAACGGCGGAACCATAACAATCAAAGACAACGAGATCACGAAGCCGAAAACCAACACATTAAAGGTGCGGGAAAACATCGGGATGGTTTTTCAGCATTTTCACCTTTTTCCGCACAAAACGGTTCTCGAAAATATCATGTACGCGCCTGTTAATGTCAAAAAAGAATCAAAACAGGCTGCACAGGAAAAAGCTGAAGAGCTGCTTCGCAAAGTCGGTTTGTTTGAAAAGAAAAATGACTATCCAAACCGCTTGTCTGGCGGGCAAAAACAGCGTGTCGCCATCGCCCGGGCACTTGCGATGAATCCGGAAATCATGCTGTTTGACGAACCGACCTCTGCACTTGATCCGGAGATGGTTAAGGAAGTGCTTCAGGTTATGAAAGAGCTGGTCGAAACCGGCATGACTATGGTGATCGTCACACATGAAATGGGCTTCGCAAAAGAAGTGGCAGACCGAGTGCTGTTTATGGACCAAGGAATGATTGTCGAGGACGGCAATCCGAAAGAATTTTTTCTTTCGCCAAAATCCAAAAGAGCGCAGGACTTTTTAGAGAAAATATTATAGAATATAGAAAAAAAGAAGAAGGCTAAAGCTTCTTCTTTTTTATTGAAGAAACAAATAGAAATGGAGTCCGACATGTTTAAAATTGGTTACCGCACAATAAAGACCGCGCTTGGAACAGCTTTGGCTATTTATATAAGCCAGCTATTGCATTTGCAAAACTTCGCATCAGCAGGAATCATCACCATTTTGTGCATTCAAATCACACAAAAACGGTCGCTTCAGGCGTCGTGGGCCCGCTTTGCCGCATGCTGTCTGGCAATTCTTTTTTCTTATCTCTTTTTCGAGCTGATTGGCTATCATCCGTTTGTTATCGGAGCGCTTCTCTTGATATTCATTCCGATAACGGTCCTGTTAAAAATTAACGAGGGGATCGTTACCAGTTCCGTTATTATCCTTCATTTATACATGTCCGGCGGCATTACGCTTGCTTTCATTTGGAATGAAGTTCAGTTAATTACGGTTGGTATCGGTGTCGCTCTTTTGATGAACTTGTATATGCCGAGCCTTGACCGGAAGCTGATTGCCTATCGCAAAAAGATAGAGGATAACTTTGCTGTCATTTTTGCAGAAATAGAGCGGTATTTGTTAACTGGTGAGCAAGATTGGACTGGAAAGGAAATTCCGGAAACACACCAGCTCATCACGGAGGCGAAAAACCTGGCGTACCGAGATGTGCAAAACCACATTCTGCGCTACGAAAATCTGCATTATCATTATTTTAAAATGAGAGAAAAGCAATTTGAAATTATTGAACGCCTTCTCCCTAAAGTGACTTCCATCTCCATTACAGTAGATCAGGGAAAAATGATCGCTGAATTTATTCATGATTTGCGGGAAGCGATACACCCGGGAAATACGGCGTACAAATTTCTGAAAAGACTTGCTGACATGAGAAAAGAATTTGAGGAGATGCCGCTTCCGGCGACAAGAGAGGAATTTGAAGCACGAGCCGCCCTCTTCCATCTTCTCGGCGAAATGGAACAATATTTAGTGATCAAAAGCTATTTTAAAGGAATAAAAGCGCAAAAATCACTCGGCTGATTCGCATGAGCTCTTCCTTCATTGGTCAACCTAATGAAAAAGGAGGAGATTATGCGTTTTTTCTTATGTTCAATTTTTATGATGATGATTTCACCGATTTGGCCGCTTGGCGAAAACCCGCTGCCGGGGGATCCTTATGTCATTGTCAACAAGAGAACAAACGAACTGGCTGTCATCTTGGACAACAAAGTAGAAGGGGTGTACAGCGTGGCGACCGGAAAAACAGACGATCTGACGCCTGAAGGGGAATTTTCGGTAACAGTTAAAGCGGCGAATCCTTACTACAGAAAGAAAAATATAGAAGGAGGATCTCCTGACAACCCTCTTGGGGCAAGATGGATCGGATTTGACGCGAAAGGAACAGACGGGCGGATTTACGGAATTCATGGGACAAACCGGGAAGAATCAATAGGGAAATTTGTGTCTAACGGCTGTATACGTATGCATAACGATGAGGTCGTTCATCTGTTTCGAACGATTCCGGTGGGTACGAGAGTGCTGATTACGGACGACTCCCGCTCTTTTGAAGAGATTGCTATCGAGCATAAAGCTCTGATAAAAAAGCAGGATGTTCCTAATCAATAAGGTTGCCTGCTTTTTTATCGTTAGAAAAACATGACGATTCCTGAGAGTACAGTTGAAAGAATAAAAACTCCCAAAATCACGATTAAAACGCTTTTCATCAGTTTTTGAGACATGATTTCACTCCTTAGACAATCTGTCTATATTTTAGCGTGTTTTGAAAGGGCGGACAAGCGATATCTATTGACGGAAGGCAGGGATGAAAATGAACAGGCTTGACCATATTGGGATAGCTGTTTTTTCGATAGAAGAAGCGAGAAGCTTTTATGAAGATATATTGGGGCTTGCGTTTCTTCATCAAGAAACGGTTGAAGAGCAAAAGGTGAATGTTGCTTTTTTTCAAGCGGGAAGCGTCAAGCTGGAGCTGATAGAACCGTTGACACCTGACAGCCCCGTCCGTTTGTTTTTGGAGAAGAAAGGGCAGGGGCTGCATCATGTTGCGTTTTTGTGCACCGGCTTATCTGAACAGCTGCAAGCATTGTCTGACCGGCAAGTTCAATTGATTGACAAGTATCCAAGACAGGGAGCTAATGGGAAAAAGATCGCATTTCTTTCTCCGCGGGAAACAAATGGCATTCTTGTAGAGCTATGCGAGCCGAAAGGAGTCCAAACCGTTGAACATGAATGAGCATATTGATCATTTATACACGAGACGCAGGCAGGCAGAACAAGGCGGAGGACATGAAAAGCTGGCTCAGCAGCGGCAAAAGGGAAAGCTCACCGCTCGGGAAAGGATCACGTTTCTTCTTGATCAGGATAGCTTTATCGAGTTGAATCCCTTCATGGAAAGTCAAGTGTTAACAAGAGAACAGCGTATGTTAGGGGATGGAGTCGTGACAGGGTACGGCACAATTGATGGCCGCTCTGTATATGTATTTGCGCAAGACTTCACAGTGTTCGGCGGGGCGCTTGGCGAAACCCACGCCAAAAAAATCTGCGCACTGATGGATCTGGCTGCGAAAAATAAGGCGCCGATTATCGGGCTGAATGACTCAGGTGGTGCGAGAATTCAAGAGGGTGTGGTATCATTAGATGGATACGGTCACATATTTTACCGAAACGTCTTATACTCCGGAGTCATTCCGCAAATATCGGTTATTTTAGGGCCGTGCGCTGGAGGCGCTGTATATTCTCCGGCACTCACAGATTTTATATTTATGGCTGAACAGACCGGCCGGATGTTTATTACCGGGCCGAAGGTAATTGAAAAAGTGACAGGAGAACAGGTTGATGCGGAGAGCTTAGGCGGAGCGGGAATACATAATGCCGTCAGCGGAAACGCCCACTTTTCCGGACATACGGAGAAGGAGGTTCTGACAGGAGTGAAAAAACTGCTGTCTTATTTGCCGCTGAATGGCCAGACAGCAGCGCCGCTACCCAAGAAAGAGGCCTCCAGACCATTATTAAACCGTCTCGTGCCCGCCGACACGACAAAGCCGTATGATGTGCGGACGGTAATTAAGGAGTTGGCTGATCCGCAGTCTTTTTTTGAAATTCAGCCGTTTTTTGCGAAAAACATTGTTATCGGGTTTGCAAGGCTGGGTGAAAAAACGATCGGCATCGTTGCGAGCCAGCCGAAACATCTGGCGGGAAGCCTGACGATTGACGCTGCAGATAAAGCAGCGAGGTTTATCCGTTTTTGCGACGCCTTTGATATACCGCTGTTAACTGTCGAGGATGTTCCGGGGTTTCTGCCCGGTGTTCAGCAGGAGCATAACGGAATTATCAGGCACGGAGCAAAATTATTGTTTGCCTATGCAGAAGCGACCGTCCCAAAAGTCACGCTCATTATCAGAAAAGCGTATGGCGGCGCCTATGTCGCTATGAACAGCAAAGCAATCGGAGCGGACCTTGTGTTTGCATGGCCGAATGCTGAAATCGCAGTGATGGGTTCAGAAGGTGCGGCATCGATTTTGTATGAAAAAGAAATAAAAGCTTCAGCCGACCCGCAAAAGACAAAACGCGAAAAAACTGCTGAATACAAAAAGCAAAACGCCGGGCCATATAAAGCAGCGGCCTGCGGAATGGTCGATGACATCATTTTGCCGGAAGAATCAAGGAAAAGACTGATTCAAGCTTTTCACATGCTTGCACATAAGACAGAAGAGAGACCGAAAAAAAAGCACGGTAACATACCGCTTTAACATGGAGGGACTTACACATGGTGAATGAAAAACGCCTGCTGGAAGAATTTTTAGAGCTTGTCCAAATTGACTCAGAAACAAAACACGAAGCAGAAATCTGCAAAGTGCTGAAACAAAAATTTTCTGATTTAGGTGTGGACGTTAAAGAAGACGATACAATGGATATCACTGGCCACGGAGCGGGAAACCTGATCTGCACATTAAAAGGGACAAAACAAGCAGATACGATCTATTTTACATCTCATATGGACACAGTTGTACCCGGAAACGGCGTAAAACCGGTTGTTGAGGAAGGCTATGTCAAAACAGACGGCACTACGATTTTAGGTGCTGATGATAAAGCAGGGCTGGCTGCTATGTTTGAAGCGATTAAAGTGCTGAAAGAAGAAAACATTGAGCACGGCACGATTGAATTCATCATCACTGTAGGTGAGGAATCAGGCCTGATCGGAGCGAAGGCGCTTGACCGTTCTATGATCACGGCATCCTACGGCTATGCCCTTGACTCAGACGGAAAAGTCGGAAATATCATTGTGGCCGCGCCGACACAAGCGAAGGTAAGAGCGGCAATATACGGGAAAACCGCACACGCCGGGGTTGAACCTGAAAAAGGCATTTCAGCGATTACAATCGCTAGCAAAGCCATTTCAAAAATGCCATTGGGCCGTATTGATGAAGAAACAACAGCAAATATCGGCCGGTTTGAAGGCGGCACACAAACAAACATTGTATGCGACGAAGTCCATATTCTTGCTGAAGCACGCTCTTTAGTTCCTGAGAAAATGGAAGCTCAGGTTCAAAAAATGAAAGCTGCATTTGAAGAGGCTGCTGCTGATATGGGCGGACGCGCAGAAGTCGAAATTGAAGTGATGTATCCGGGCTTCAAATATCAAGACGGCGACCAAGTAGTTGAAATCGCGAAAAAAGCGGCTGCTAAAATCGGACGGCCAAGCGAGCTGCAAACAAGCGGCGGCGGAAGCGACGCGAACGTTATTGCAGGTCATGGCATTCCGACGGTCAACCTTGCTGTCGGTTACGAGCAAATTCATACAAAGAATGAAAAAATGCCGATCGAAGAACTCGTTAAAACGGCAGAAATGGTTGTTGCCATTATTGAAGAGGCAGCGAAATAAAAAAGGAAAACCCGAGTGCGCTTGCCCGCATCGGGTTTTTTCTTGCATTCAGCGCCATTGCCTAAGCGGCCAAAATAACACGTCCTGTTTTTTAGCGTAATGAAGCAAAGGGTCTGAATCTGGCAATGATATATCGTGAGCTTCAGCCACCGTATTGACCGAAAACTCGGCCTCGGCATGTTGCAGAAGCCAAGGATGATGATGAATGTCTTCGTAATAGAGCTTGTTTCGATAAGTGGTGTAGAGTCTGTATCGTTCCGTCAGCCAATAATCGAGCGAATCCTCTTCCGCTGTAAAAGGAGCTGAAATGGGCCGGTATGCGGCGCGGAATGCTGCTTCTCCGTCGTCTCTCCGCTTGCTGACATAGTCAATGCCATCACCGTTTTTTTCAGCTTTCATATCCGCGTAAAAATAAGGTAAATGAAAGAACGTGCGAGCGCCCAGGACTGCCAGCCGATGATCAGCATCTAAGCTGAAAAAATAAATGCCGGGCTTGCCTTTATAAGTGACATAGGTGCGAAGGTTAAGCTCAGGAAATGCACGCGCACCGGGAAGGGCAGGAAGAAAACGCGCCCTCAGATTCGTGAGCATAAAGGGAAGCATGCTGATCCAACCTTGCCCGTTATATGTATCTAATTCTAAAACCGGCGGAATCATCGCCCGAAGGTTAGAAGCATCAACAGGCCAGTGGGCAAATAAGACATCATTCCAAGTTTGCCTCATGATCCAGATTCCTTCAGGTACAGAAATGTTTTTTTGCTGAGAGCGTTCCGTCACATACATGCTCCTTTCAGTTAGATGTGAGTATAAGGTATTCCCGGTTTCCTTCTTTTTAAACGATACGGCTGTTTTTTAGGGTTGCCATTTTCGCCTCTGCCATGACCGAAAAGGGTGCGGTGAAACAAAAAACAACCCCGGCTTTTCGCTCGGGGTTGTTACGCTATTTTACCGTCTCAGTAAGAGAAGCGGCGTTTTTACTTTTATGATGCGTCATCTGAAGGACGATGTTTTGCACTGTCAGGAACAGCCCGCTTGTGAACCAGTACAGCGGAAGGGCTGCCGGAACATTAAGCGAGAAAATCGTCATCATCACAGGGAAGATGAACACCATCAGTTTTGCAGATTGCTGCGCCGCCGGGTTTTGCGGGACAGCGGAATATTTCGCGCTCAGTTTTTGAGCGACATAGGCTTGGATAAAGTACATCGCTCCCGCACTAAGAGACACGAGAATGTCAGATTGTCCTAAACTGAACCATAAAAACGAGTGTGACGCAATTTCGGGTGTAGAGCGAATCGCGTAATAAAACCCAATCACAATAGGAAATTGAATCAGCATTGGGAGACACCCCATGGCAAGCGGATTGATATTGTGCTCTTGATACAGCTTCATCATTTCCGTTTGCAGTTCTTTTTGCTTTTCCGGGTCCTTCGTCTTTTTCAATTTGGCCTGAATGCTGTCAACCTGAGGTTTAATAACTGCCATTTTCTCTTGGAATATGCGCTGTTTTTTGAACTGATTGACAAACAAAGGCAGTACAACGACACGAACAATAATGGTGACGAGAATAATAGACAGTCCGTATTCTCCGTGAAACAGCCCGGCAACACCCTTAAGCAGAGCAGAAAACGGTTCGATTAAATAGTCGTGGAAAAAACCGACGTTGCTGAGGCCTCCCACCTGATTAGTCGCGGCAAATGCAGCATTGCCCGAGCATAATACGATCAAAAAGATACCCATAGCCAAAAGTTTTTGATATGTTTTTAACAATTTGTTCTCCTCCTTTTTATAAATGCGGTTTATAAAAGAAGAGAACTGGCGTCTTCATCATCGTTCACAGGCGAATTCATGCGGAAGACTTTACGTATCCAAGTTGTAATGCGATGATATATAATAATAAGAAAGTCTGTTCGGTTAATTTGAAAGACCGTCTGATGTTCATCTGTTCGTTTTGATTTCCATTGCTCGCCGGCACGGCACTCTCGTAAGAGGAATGCAATCCCGATTGCCGTCAGAGTCGGAAGAATAATTGTGAAAAAATCGACTAAGAATAAAACGTCATTTATCGATTCCACAAACATTGTAATCACATCCATTCAATACCTTCATTTTACTATATGTACAAGCCGTTGTCTAATGAACGAAAAGGAGATTTATTTTATGCCGGGAAAGGGCCGAATTATTTTCCATATTGATATGAATAGTTTTTACGCATCGGTGGAAATGGCATATGACCCGGCCCTCCGAGGGAAGCCGGTTGCAGTTGCCGGAAACGTAAAGGAGCGAAAGGGCATCGTGGTGACATGCAGCTACGAAGCAAGAGCGCGCGGCGTCAAAACAACGATGCCGGTTTGGGAAGCGAAGCGCAATTGCCCTGAACTTATCGTTCTTCCGCCGAATTTTGACCGCTATAGAAGCTCTTCAAGAGCGATGTTTAACATCCTCCGTGAATATACTGACCTGGTGGAGCCTGTCTCCATCGACGAAGGCTATATGGACATGACCGATACACCATACAGCAGCCGCGCTTTGGAGACGGCAAAAGAAATCCAAAGCAGGCTGCAAAAAGAGCTGCTGCTTCCGTCAAGCATAGGGATCGCGCCGAATAAATTTCTCGCTAAGATGGCGTCTGATATGAAAAAACCGCTTGGCATCACGATTTTAAGAAAGAGACAAGTGCCTGATATCCTTTGGCCGCTTCCTGTTGGAGAGATGCACGGAGTTGGCAAAAAGACAGCGGAAAAGCTGAAGGGACTCGGCATTCATACGATTGGAGAGTTAGCGGCAGCTGATATACACTCGCTGAAGCGCCTGCTTGGCATCAACGGGCCGCGCCTTAAAAATAAAGCAAATGGCATTCACCATGCGCCAGTTGACCCGGAGCGCATTTACGAATTTAAAAGCGTCGGCAACTCATCGACACTTTCACATGATTCCAGTGATGAAGAAGAGCTGTTAGGCGTTTTCAGAAAACTGGCCGCTTCCGTCAGTGACCGCTTACAGCGCAAGGAAGTCATGGCTTCGAAGCTTTTTATTATGATTAGATATGCAGATTGGAAAACCATCACGAGAAGCATCACGCTGAAAAATCCGATCGATCAAAAAAATGAAATTATGAAAGAAGCGGAGCACCTCTTTTTTAAACATTGGAATAAAAATCCTGTCAGGCTGCTTGGCATTACCGGAACGGATTTAGTAGAAAAAGAGCAGGCCTATAAGCAGCTCGATTTGTTCAGTTTTAATGAAGATGCGAAGGATGAACCAATTCAGCAGATGATGGAAAAGCTGAATGATAAGTACGGCTCCAAACTGATCAGAAAAGGGGCAAGGATAAAAAAAGAGGAGAGCAAAACGAAGGGAACAAGCTTTAATAAAGATTTTTTTCAGGATGAAAAGAAAAGTTGAATAGCTTGAAAAAAAGGGTGGAAGTATGGTAATTTCTTTATTATAAATATCATTTTATTTTAATTTAAATTTTAAAATGATTAAACGTTTGCAGAAGGGACGTTAGAATATGTCAAAACAACAAATCGGAGTTATCGGTCTTGCGGTCATGGGTAAAAATCTGGCTTTAAATATCGAAAGCCGGGGATTTTCTGTTTCTGTTTACAACAGATCAAGCAGTAAAACTGAGGAGTTTCTGCAGGAGGCAAAAGGCAAAAATGTTGTTGGCACATACAGCATTGAAGAGTTTGTCCAATCCTTGGAAACACCGCGCAAAATCTTATTAATGGTTAAAGCGGGAACTGCAACAGATGCGACAATTCAATCTCTTCTTCCTCATCTAGAAAAGGATGATATTTTAATTGACGGCGGTAATACATACTATAAAGATACACAGCGCCGTAACAAAGAGCTCGCTGAAAGCGGCATTCATTTTATCGGAACAGGCGTTTCCGGCGGAGAAGAAGGAGCGCTTAAAGGGCCTTCTATCATGCCAGGCGGACAAAAAGAAGCACATGAGCTTGTGAAGCCGATTCTTGAAGCGATTTCTGCAAAAGTTGACGGAGAACCTTGTACCACATATATCGGTCCAGACGGTGCCGGCCATTATGTGAAAATGGTCCACAACGGTATTGAATACGGAGATATGCAGCTGATTTCTGAATCTTACTTCATTCTGAAACAGGTGCTCGGCCTTTCAGCTGATGAGCTTCACGAAGTTTTCGCTGAATGGAATAAAGGTGAGCTTGACAGCTACCTGATTGAGATTACAGCTGACATCTTTACGAAAAAAGACGAAGAAACAGGCAAACCGCTTGTTGATGTGATTCTTGATAAAGCAGGCCAAAAAGGAACAGGAAAATGGACAAGCCAAAGCGCGCTTGACTTAGGTGTTCCGCTTCCGATTATTACTGAGTCTGTATTCGCACGTTTTATCTCAGCTATGAAGGAAGAACGTGTGAAAGCGAGCGGCATTCTTTCAGGGCCAGAAGTGAAGCCTGTTACAGAAAATAAAGAAGAGCTGATTGAAGCAGTCAGAAAAGCGCTGTTCATGAGTAAAATTTGTTCTTACGCGCAAGGATTTGCCCAAATGAAAGCTGCTTCTGAAGAATATAACTGGAATCTGAAATATGGCGAAATCGCTATGATCTTCCGCGGCGGCTGCATCATTCGTGCAGCATTCCTTCAAAAGATTAAAGAAGCTTACGATCGCGAACCTGAGCTTGATAACCTGCTTCTTGACAGCTACTTCAAAAATATTGTAGAAAGCTACCAAGGAGCGCTTCGCCAAGTGATTTCACTTGCAGTTGCCCAAGGTGTGCCGGTGCCGTCATTCTCAAGCGCATTAGCTTACTATGACAGCTACCGTACAGCCGTACTGCCTGCAAACCTAATCCAAGCACAGCGTGACTACTTTGGCGCCCATACTTATGAGCGTACTGATAAAGAAGGTATCTTCCATACTGAATGGATGAAGTGATCAATAAAAACCCCCGAAGTCTTTAGGCTTCGGGGGTTTTTGTTATTAAAGAATGTATTAAGGGATATGGCAGTCTTGACAGCTGCAAAAAAAGCCGAAAATGCTCACAAGCATTTTCGGCTTTTCTCGTTTTATATATTCCACCAGTGCAAGCCGTCTTTCGCCAAAAGATCATCTGATTCTTTCGGTCCCATAGAGCCTGATTCGTAGTTAGGAGACAAGGTTTTGTTTGCTGCCCATGTTTCAGAAATGGAATCGACAAAGCTCCAAGATAGGGCAACTTCATCCCAGTGAGCAAAGTTTGTTGCATCGCCAAGAAGACAGTCGTGAATTAATTTTTCATATGCTTCAGGGGTGTTCATCTCGTCATTGCAATTGCTGCAGTAATCCAGTTTGATTGGCTGCGCGTGTGCTGCCCCCCCAAGCTTTTTAGCGTTTAAGTAAAGCGTAATGCCTTCGTCAGGCTGAATATGGATGACGAGCAAGTTCGGATTCATATTGTTTTCATTACCGTAGTACAGGTTCATCGGAATGTCCTTAAATTGAACCACGATTTTTGTGGACTTTTCTTTCATTCGTTTTCCGGTGCGGATATAGAATGGAACACCAGCCCATCTGAAGTTGTCGATCAAGAGCTTGCCTGAAACAAACGTTTCTGTATTTGAGTCAGGAGCGACATTATCCTCATCTGTATAAGCAGGAACCGATACACCGTCAATTTCACCGGCTTGATATTGTCCGCGCACAAAGTACTCATCCACTTCTTCTTTTGCAATAGGGCGCAGAGCTCTCAGAACCTTCACTTTTTCGCTTCGGATTTCTTCTGTGTTCAATTTGATCGGTGGCTCCATTGCAAGAAGGGCAACCATTTGCATAATGTGGTTTTGCACCATGTCGCGCAGAGCGCCTGATTTTTCGTAATATCTTGCACGGTCTTCAACGCCAAGTGATTCGCTTGATGTAATTTGAATATTTGAGATATAGCGGTTTGTCCAAAGCGGTTCGAAAATCGCATTGGCAAATCGAATGACTTCAATGTTCTGAACCATTTGTTTGCCTAAATAATGGTCGATTCTGTAAATTTGATCTTCTGTAAACGCTTCGCGGATTTCTTTGTTTAGTGCCTGTGCGCTTGGCAGATCATGGCCGAACGGCTTTTCAATGACAAGGCGGGACCAGCCTGTTGTTGCTGTAACACCTTCTGATTTTAATGTTTTTGCAATTGTCCCGAAGAATTCAGGAGCCATTGCCAAGTAGAACATTCTGTTGTTCGGAATTTGATATGTATCTTCCAGCTGGTTAAGCAATACGTTAAGCTCTTGATAAGAGCCGGGATTTGTCACGTCAAACGGGTGATAGTAAAAATGAGACGTGAAATCATCTATATGTTTATCTGCAGATGAGGATATGGATGTTTTAACGGTTTGGCGAAGATCTTCATTAGACCAAGGTCTTCTTCCAACTCCTACAACTGCAAACTCTTCTCCGATTTGTCCGTTTTGATATAAACGGTGAATAGACGGATACAGTTTTCGTTTTGCTAAATCTCCCGTTGCACCGAATATGACAATTACTGCTTTTGGTTGTTGGTTTGTTTTCACTAAAAGTACCTCACTTTATTCGAAGCTTTATTTTAGTACACCCCGTATATTTCCTTCATTTTAAATCTAAAATTCAACGAAAGCAAACATTTCAGCCCATTTTTTGCTGAATGCCGTAAAAATGTTTCTAGAACGAAAGGATTGTTCCTTTCAGAGGCAAGATTCACATTTGTCGCATGATCCTGTATTCTTGTAGGTAACTAGTTCTAGTAGGAGGAAGGAAATGTGGAATTACTTTTTTTAGGGACGGGAGCGGGCATTCCCGCCAAGGCGAGAAACGTAACGTCGGTGGCATTAAAATTGCTTGAAGAAAGGCGTTCGATATGGCTGTTTGACTGCGGGGAAGCCACACAGCATCAAATTTTACATACAACGATTAAACCTCGTAAAATAGAAAAAATCTTCATTACCCACATGCACGGCGATCATGTATACGGGCTTCCAGGGCTTCTGGGGAGCCGCTCCTTTCAAGGCGGTGAAGACGAGCTGACGGTGTACGGGCCAAAAGGCATCAAGGCTTTTATTGAAACAAGCCTTGCCGTCACTAAAACCCATTTGACATATCCGCTTGTGATCAAGGAAATCGAAGAAGGAATCGTGTTTGAAGACGATCAGTTTATTGTCACGGCAGTATCTGTTATTCATGGAGTGGAAGCCTTCGGATACCGCGTACAGGAAAAAGACGTGCCTGGTTCCTTAAAGGCGGATTTATTAAAGGAAATGAACATCCCGCCCGGACCTGTGTATCAAAAAATCAAAAAAGGCGAAACGGTAACGCTTGAAGACGGGCGCATCATCAATGGAAATGATTTTCTGGAGCCTCCTAAAAAGGGCAGGGCTGTGGTGTTTTCAGGAGATACGAGAGTAAGTGACAAACTAAAAGAGCTTGCAAGGGATTGTGATGTGCTTGTTCATGAAGCGACATTTGCTAAGGAAGATAGGAAACTTGCTTATGATTATTTTCACAGTACAACGGAACAAGCTGCTGTAACAGCGAAAGAAGCCGGGGCGAAGCAGCTCATTTTAACCCATATCAGCGCCAGATATCAGGGAGATGCCTCTCTGGAGCTTCAAAAAGAAGCGGCAGACGTTTTCCCAAACAGCGTGGCGGCGTATGATTTCTTAGAGGTAAACATCCCGCGCGGCTGAAAAAACTCTTATTTGACAATCTGAGATTACGTTGTATAATAAAACGTAATCATTACGCTTTATAAGGAGATGTTAATATGAGAGTAAATGTTACTTTAGCCTGCACTGAAACGGGAGACCGAAACTACATCACAACAAAAAATAAACGCACCAACCCAGACCGTTTAGAGCTGAAAAAATATTCACCGCGTTTAAAGAAATATACCCTTCATCGTGAAACAAAATAACATAAAAGACCGGGCGTCTTACAGCCCGGTCTTTTTTTATGTTAATTGACTGCCTGGTAAAGAGGAGCGGCCTGCTGGCACGCTGCGCACCATACGTCATAAATAGCCAAATGCACGATATGAGGTTCATCATGATGGATGTTGTGCGAGCTGTTTTTAGCTTGAATCCAGCCGCTTTGATTAGATAGAGACAATATGCTGCTGTGCAGGTTTTGCCACTCCTGTTCAGCAGCGAATTTCTCAGTCCGTTCACCTGATGACAACACAAGGAGAGGCATGTTTCCTAAATGGACTTGCTGTTGTTTGAGTACCTGCAGGCTTTTTGAAAATTCTGCATGTGTGCCCTCAAGCATCATCTTTCTTGTGTATGCTTTGTGCATTTCTTCAGGAATAAAGGAGAAGCTTGTGCAATCTCCTAAAGCTGGATCAAGGAGGACCATGCCGATAATATCGCGCCTGTTTTTGCAGGCCCATAAACCGGTGATCACAGCTCCGTATGAGTGAGAAACAGCCAAATAAGGAGGTTTTACATCTGCTGCTTTAAGCAAACTCTCCAATTCTTTCACCTGTTGTTCAGCTGTTCGTTTAGTGCTGCTTTGTCCGCTTTTCCCTATTCCTGCCCGATCATATGTGAAAATGCCAAATTCATCATCAATGTCCGCCATTAATGGTTCCCACGTCTCAGAAGAAGTACCGTAGCCGGCCTCAAAGACAATCGTTACACCGCTTGATCCTCTCCGGTGTTGTGTATGAAACGCACATCCGTCAATTGTATATGTCTTTTCTATCCAAGCTGAGTTCATTGGAGTCATCTCCTCTAATTGGTTCTACTAGGGAGACGGAGAACCTGAGCTGATCGTTTCTCTAAAAAATAAAAAAAGAGATATCCGGTTGAGGATATCTCTTTTGGACATTACCAGCCTCTTTCGTATTGAACAGGGGCCGGGATCTCTGTATTAAGCTGTTTTGCAGCAGTTCTTGCAAAGAATGGATCCCGCAAAAGCTCTCTGCCGATAAAGATAAGGTCGGCACGTCCGTTTTGCAGAATTTCTTCAGCCATTGAACCGTCTGTAATCATGCCGACAGCACCAGTTGCCATGTCAGCCTGTTCGCGGATTTTCTCAGCGAAGCTGACCTGATAGCCAGGGAATACGTTAATGTCTGCATGAACAAGGGCGCCTGAGCTGCAGTCAATTAAGTCAACACCCTGCTCCTTCATCCATTTTGCAAAACCGATGTGATCGGCGATGTCTAAGCCTTTGTCTGTATAGTCAGAAGCAGATACACGGACAAATAAAGGGCCGTCCCATACTTGTTTGACTTCATCGATGATTTCTCTTAAGAAACGATAGCGGTTTTCTGGTGAGCCGCCGTATTCATCTGTACGATGGTTGGATAGCGGAGATAGAAATTCGTGAATTAAGTATCCGTGCGCCGCATGAATTTCAATTACATCAAAGCCGGCTTCTTTTGCGCGGGCTGCCGCTTGTTTGAATTCCTGGATCGTTTCTTTTACTTTTTCTGCTGACATTTCTACAGGTGTTGCTGATTGTTCGTCAAACGCAATCGCCGATGGAGCGAAAATATCTCCTTCAAGCTCTGCTTTACGGCCGGCATGGGCAAGCTGAATGCCGATTTTTGAGCCTTGTTCTTTAACCTGTTCAGTCAGTTTGGCAAAGCCTTCAATATGCTCGTCACTCCAAATTCCTAAGTCTTGGTCTGTGATTCGCCCTTGAGGATTAACCGCTGATGCCTCCACAATAATCAGTCCGACCTGGCCGATTGCACGTGATATGTAATGTGCCATGTGGAACGGCGTCAATTTTCCGTCCTTTTCATGAGAAGAATACATGCACATTGGCGACATGACGATGCGGTTTTTTAACGTCAGATCTTTAATTGTAATAGGTGTGAATAATTTTCTGGCCATTTCTTTCGCCTCCCGTAAGGTTTTAGAGATTGATTATATCAGGTCATTTCTTTCCCGTCATATAAACTGCTCAAAAGATCCGTTTTTGTCAAACATTTCTGTATAATAGACAGGGAATCATCTTATTTTTCAAGCTAGAAGCGTTTTTATACATAGGAGGGGGCGGAAATCGATGAATTGGCAGACGAAGGACGAATTGCTGACCCTTTTAACTTCTCTTGTGCAATACGAAAGCATCACCGGTTCGAAGGGAGAGGCAGCGCTTGCAGAATATCTTTATTTTATTTTGAAGGACAAGCCTTATTTTCAAAAACATCCAGATGATGTAACACTTCATACGATGGACGACGGCAGATCCTTTCTTACGGCTCTTGTCAAAAAGAAGAATGTCAAAAAGACAGTGCTTTTGCTGAGTCATTTTGATGTCGTGGACATAGAGGATTACGGAGAATTCAAACATATGGCATGTAAGCCTGCTGAGCTGTTGAGCTCCTTTTTAGAGAAAAAAGAGCTGCTTCCGGAGCGTGTGAGAACAGACGCTGAAAGCGGCGACTGGCTGTTCGGAAGAGGGACGATGGATATGAAAGCAGGGCTTTCGGTTCAGCTGTCGATGCTGGAGCGGGCAATGAACGGCCAATTTGAAGGCAATCTGCTGTTGATTACGGTTCCTGATGAGGAAGTGAATTCAAGAGGCATGATTGAAGCGGTTCCTGTACTGAAGGAAATGGAGAAAAAGTATGATATCACATTAACAGCTTGCCTGAATGCTGAACCGATGTTTGAAAAATTTCCCGGCGACCAGCAGCAATATTTTTACTCAGGAAGCATTGGCAAGGTGCTTGCGGGATTTTTCTGCAAGGGGATTGAAACTCATGTCGGAGAGCCGTTTTCAGGCATAAATGCCAATTTAATGGTATCTGAGATTAACCGCTTGCTTGAGCTGAATGCGGATTATTGCGAAAAGGTTGATGGTGAAGTCACTCCGCCGCCGGTAAACTTAATGCAAAAGGACTTGAAAGAGGCGTATTCTGTTCAGACACCGCATACAGCTGTCACGTTATTTAATGTGCTGTCAATGAAACGATCGGCCAGTGAACTGCATCAGATGCTGCTTAAAACCGCCGAACAGGCGGCGGAGGAAATAACTGCGAACATCCGAAAGAAAACACAGGATTTTCAGCAATTTGAGTCATTTACGCCGATGGAACGTGCTGTCTCTGTTTTGACATTTGATGAGCTGATCGCGCGTGCGAAAAAGCGTGCTGGAAATTCTGAAACCGAGCGGGTTCTGAATTATGCCTTTGCCAACAGGGGAGATCTTGGAGACAGGGATTTTTCGACGAAAATTGTATCTGAGCTTGCTGCGCTTTGTAAGGAGGATGCGCCGCTTATTGTTCTTTTTTACAGCCCGCCGTTTTATCCGGCGGTTTCTTCAAAGGACGATCAGTTGATCAGGAATACAGCTGACCAGCTTAGGCAATATGCGGCTGACAGATACGGCATTGCGTTACGGGAGGTTCAATATTTTCCCGGACTTTCAGACTTAAGCTATCTGCAGCTCGAAAAGCAGGAGGTTGATGCGTACACAAGCAATATGCCGCTCTTTAACAGAGGATATTCGCTGCCAAGCGGCAAAGACCAGGCTTTATATGTACCGGTTTTAAATGTTGGCCCGGCGGGAAAAGACCCGCACAAATGGACGGAAAGACTGTATTTGCCTTATTCCTTTGAAGTGCTTCCCGACTTGCTTTCGTTTACGATCGCTGCCCTATTAAAACAATCAGAAACTGCCGGTAAGCTGTTTTAGGAAAAACAAAAGACAGATGGCATTGTGCCTTCTGTCTTTGTGCTTACACTATGAATGCCTCTCTAAGGCGGCACCGGCAAACTGCTTTTTGATTTCAGCGCTGCGTTTAGCAGTTTCTTCAATACAGTGAATAATCGCTTCTTCAAAGCGGGAGTCCTGTAAAGCGCGAAGACCTGCCTCTGTTGTGCCTCCCGGGCTTGTGATTTCCTTGCGGAGCTGTGCGGGCTGTTTGCCGCTTTGAAGGAGCATATCTGTTGCCCCTGCCATTGTCTGCAAAATGAGTGCTTTTGCTGTTTCCTCATCCAATCCTACTTTCTGCGCCGCTTTTTCCATTGCCTCAATATAACGGTACACGTAGGCCGGACCGCTGCCGGCGATCGCCGTGACAGCATCAAGATGCCGTTCCTCAACCAGTGTGGCATCACCGATTGTTTCCAATAAAGCCTGTGCTGCTGTGATATCATCCTGGCTTGCTTCAGCGCTTACGGAAAATCCGGTTGCTGATTTTCTGATGGCTGCTGAAGTATTAGGCATGACGCGAATGACCGCGAGCTTTCTGCCAAAATAGTGCTGAATGGCTTCAATTGTAAGGCCTGCAAGTACTGAAATCACAAGCTGGTCCTTGATGTACGAACGGATGCTGTCAATGCTTTCCGCCGCGTCCTTCGGTTTAAAAGCGAGGATGATGATATCGGTTTGAGTGAAAAACTCATTTTTATCTCTGCATGGACGCAACCCGTACGTTTCCTTTAATTCAATCAGACGCTCGTCATTTGAGCGGTTTGTGATATAGATATGTTCTGGTTTTGTGATGCCGCTTTGCAAAATACCGTTGATCATTGCTTCTGCCATGGACCCGGCGCCGACAAATCCTATCTTTTTCATTGATATCCTCCTTCTATTAGAACAACAAAAAACCTTTTCATCACGTAAAGGACGAAAAGGTTCGCGGTACCACCCTCATTAGCACAGATTATGCTCAGCTCAAATCCCGTAACGCGGGAAACGTTTAGGTTTTCCTAACCGCTCTGAGGGCAGGTTCTACAAACAAGCGGGCCGCAATATCTTTCAGCCGGGGATATCGCTCTCTTTGGCCATTGCCTTGTATACTATTCCTCGTCATAGCGTTCCAATGGTTCTCGTTTTAGTTTGTTGTTCATTATGCAATGGCGGACAAGCTAATGTCAATAGCTTTTTCAAAAAGGGCCGTTCTCATTCGGCAATAATGACACAAGACCGAGAAAAAGCTAAAATATGAATAATGAATGAAGACAAGGAGCAAAAGGATGACAACTGCAGATGTAATTGCGATCCGCGTCCCGACGCCATTTGCTGTCGGCGATGTTCTCGTGTATCTAGTAAAAGGCGATGCGCTGACACTTATCGATGCCGGGCCGAATACAAAGGAGGCTGTCAGAGCCCTTCAAGAGCAGCTTGCCGCTGTAAATGTGAAAATGTCAGATATCGAGCAGGTTGTACTGACTCACCATCACGCTGATCATGCAGGCCTGCTTGATGTCTTTTCTGATGAAATCGAAGTGATCGGACATCCGTTTAACGAACCTTATATCAGCCGAGATCAGGCTTTTATGGATTGGCAAAAACGTTTTTTTCAAAAGCTGCTGCCAGAATTAGGCGTTCCTTTTGATATGGAAAAGGCAGAAAAGCTCATTCGGTCCGCGTACGCATTTTCCTGTACGAGATCCCTGACGAAAACAGTCAGAGAAGGTATGAGTATTGATGGGCTTGAGGGCTGGTCGGTTTTGGAGATGCCTGGACATGCTGAATCGCATATCGTTCTTTTCCATGAAAAAAGCGGGAGAATGCTTGGCGGCGATCTTCTGCTGGCCAACAGCTCGTCTAACCCGATTCTGGAAGCGCCGAAAGCGGGAGACATAAGGTCAAAGCCTTTAGTCGATTATCAGCGGTCGTTGGGAAGGCTGTCTGAACTTGATCTAACAATCGTGTTTCCCGGTCACGGCGAGACAATCACCAGCGTTCAGGCGCTGATTGAGAAGCGTTTTGACAAACAGAGGAACAGGACGGAGGGTGTGCGGCGCATGCTGGATGAAAAGCCGATGACTGCTTTTCAGGTCTGCCAGCAGCTTTTTCCTGCTGTGTATGAAAAGGAATTATTTTTAACGATGTCAGAAACAGCAGGGCATCTTGATGTGTTGGCGGCTGAAGAAGCCATCACGTCATATTGGGAAGGAAATACTGCATACTTTAGAACAATGAAGAGGTGAAATGGATGAAACATATAGCGGGAAAGCGGATTTGGATAACCGGCGCTTCAGGAGGGCTTGGTGAAAGAATTGCATATTTATGCGCTGCTGAAGGAGCCCATGTCCTGCTGTCGGCAAGACGTGAGGATCGTTTGATTGAAATCAAAAGGAAAATAACCGAGGAATGGAGCGGACAGTGTGAGATTTTTCCTCTGGATGTCGGCCGCCTAGAGGATATCGACCGCGTCCGCAATCAGATCGGCTCGGTTGATGTACTGATCAACAATGCGGGCTTCGGTATATTTGAAACGGTTTTAGACTCGACACTGGATGACATGAAAGCGATGTTTGATGTGAATGTCTTTGGCTTGATCGCCTGTACAAAAGCGGTGCTTCCGCATATGCTTGAGCAAAAAAAGGGCCATATCATCAACATCGCTTCTCAAGCAGGGAAAATTGCAACACCGAAGTCGAGTCTTTACTCTGCGACAAAACATGCCGTGCTCGGCTACTCAAACGCTTTGCGGATGGAGCTGGCGGGAACCGGCATTTATGTGACAACAGTCAATCCGGGACCGATTCAGACGGACTTTTTTTCCATTGCTGATAAAGACGGGGACTACGTCAAAAATGTGGGCCGGTGGATGCTTGATCCTGATGACGTGGCAGCTCAAATTACAGCTGCTATTTTAACCAACAAACGGGAGATCAATCTTCCGCGTTTAATGAATGCCGGCACCAAGCTGTATCAGTTGTTTCCAGCTCTCGTTGAAAAGCTGGCAGGACGGGTACTCATGAAAAAATAACGATGGAACTGCCTGTAGCGAGTTGGTTTGTTGGCATAGTCACAGGCAGTTTTTATAGAGGAAGGGAGAAACCATTGGATGTCAATCAATCAAGAAGCCCTTCATGTTCTGCTCAAAGATCCGTTTATTCAGAAACTGATTAATGCAGAGCCTGTATTCTGGGCAAATCCGGGCAAGAAAGAGGGCCCGTTATTCGATGCAGATGAGTGGGGAAGTGAGATAGCAGAGGCGGAAAAAAGGCTGCGGCGGTTTGCTCCTTATATTGCTGAGGTGTTTCCTGAGACGAAAGATGCCAAAGGAATGATCGAGTCTCCGCTTTTTGAGATGCAGCATATGAAGGAAAATCTGGAAGCGGCATACCAGCAGCCATTTCCGGGAAGATGGCTTTTAAAGTGCGACCATGAGCTTCCGATTTCAGGATCGATTAAAGCGCGGGGCGGGATTTATGAAGTACTGAAGCATGCTGAAAAGCTGGCACTTCAAGAAGGAATGCTTCAGGAAACCGATGATTACCGCATCTTACATGAAGAGCGGTTTGCCGCGTTTTTCTCGCGCTATTCGATTGCTGTCGGTTCGACAGGAAATCTGGGGTTAAGCATCGGCATCATCGGTGCCAAACTCGGGTTTCGTGTGACAGTGCATATGTCCGCCGATGCTAAGCAGTGGAAAAAGGATCTCCTTCGCCAAAAGGGTGTCACCGTCATGGAGTATGAATCAGATTACAGTGAAGCGGTGAAAGAAGGGAGACGGCAGGCGGAACAAGATCCATTTTGTTATTTCATTGATGATGAACATTCCCGTCAGCTGTTCTTAGGATATGCTGTTGCTGCAAGCCGATTAAAAACCCAGCTTGACTGTATGAATATACAACCGAGTCTTGAGACGCCGCTGTTTGTGTATCTGCCGTGCGGCGTCGGCGGAGGGCCGGGTGGTGTGGCATTCGGGCTGAAGCTTTTATATGGAGACCATGTTCATGTGTTTTTCGGGGAGCCGACTCATTCACCGTGTATGCTGTTGGGGCTTTATTCCGGCCTTCACGAGAAGATTTCTGTCCAGGATATCGGCCTGGATAATCGGACGGCTGCTGACGGGCTTGCCGTAGGGAGGCCGTCAGGATTTGTCGGCAAGCTGATCGAACCTCTTCTGAGCGGCTGTTATACGGTAAAGGACAATACGCTTTATACCTTGCTTCATATGCTGGCTGTATCTGAAAATAAATATTTAGAGCCCTCTGGTCTTGCCGGCATGTTCGGGCCGATTCAGCTTTTTTCGACAGAAGAGGGAAGGCGCTATAGTCAGAAATATAACATGGAACATGCCGTACATGTCGTCTGGGGAACGGGAGGGAGCATGGTTCCAAAAGAAGAAATGGCCGCGTATAACCGAATCGGTGCGGATTTGCTGAAAAAATAAGCAGACAGTGAAAGGGTTTTCCGTTACAATCTTTGTAAGGGTTTTAACCTTCAGAGAGTCAGGTGTAAACAGTGAAAAATAAAGAGCTTAACTTACATACTTTATATACAAAGCACAATCGTGAGTCTTGGTCTGGTTTTGGGGGACATTTGTCGATTGCTGTTTCTGAAGAAGAGGCAAAAGCCGTGGAAGGGCTGAATGATTATCTATCTGTTGAAGAAGTGGAAACGATCTATATTCCGCTTGTTCGCCTGCTTCATTTGCATGTTAAGTCTGCGGCCGAACGCAATAAGCATGTCAATGTTTTTTTAAAGCACCCTCATTCAGCCAAAATTCCGTTTATTATCGGCATCGCCGGCAGTGTGGCAGTCGGGAAAAGCACGACGGCGCGGATATTGCAGAAGCTGCTTTCGCGTTTGCCGGATCGTCCTAAAGTGAGCCTTATCACGACAGATGGTTTTTTATTTCCTACTGCCGAGCTGAAAAAGAAAAATATGATGTCACGAAAAGGGTTTCCCGAAAGCTATGACGTAAAGGCGCTGCTCGAATTTTTGAATGACTTAAAATCAGGAAAAGACAGAGTAAAGGCTCCGGTGTATTCCCATCTCACCTATGACCGCGAGGAAGGTATGTTCGAGGTTGTGGAGCAGGCCGATATTGTGATTATTGAAGGTATTAATGTTCTTCAGTCGCCCACCTTGGAGGATGACCGGGAAAATCCGCGTATTTTTGTTTCCGATTTCTTTGATTTTTCGATTTATGTGGATGCGGAAGAAAGCCGGATTTTCACTTGGTATTTAGAGCGTTTTCGTCTGCTTCGGGAAACAGCTTTTCAAAATCCCGATTCTTATTTTCATAAATTTAAAGACTTGTCTGATCAGGAGGCTGACGAGATGGCGGCCTCGATTTGGGAGAGTGTCAACCGGCCGAATTTATATGAAAATATCTTGCCGACTAAATTCAGGTCAGATCTCATTTTGCGTAAGGGAGACGGGCATAAGGTTGAAGAAGTGCTGGTAAGGCGGGTATGATATCGTGCATTATATTGAACTGTATGTCTCTGATTTGGAAACGTCTCGACGGTTTTGGGGATGGTTCTTAAAAGAACTTGGCTATAAAGAGTTTCAAAAAGGCCGGATCGGATTAAGGTAGAGCTCACTGCCCCAAGCGGTTAATCGTGATCTTCGGGCAGGCTGTTAAGCTTTTTCTCAATGCGATCCAGCTGCGCTTTTCGGTTCTTCGCATACTTGAAGCCTGTAACAGCTGCAAAGATGACAGCGGCAAACACGATAAATACGAAAAACTGAAACATCACATCACCTATATTCATGTGCATCACCTCATTTTTGCGGGAGAGATTGGTTCTCTCCCGTTTTTTTGTTTAAAGCGGCTTTTCCAGCGCGGACCGGTGTTTTGTCATTTCCGTTTTCATCTGCCGATAGGCAAACGCTAAAAATGGCAGGCCGAGCAGGGTGATGCCGCTCAGGACAGAAAAAATAAAAATCGGCCGGCCAGCGCCAAATAGGTCTATACATATACCCCCGACCCAGGGGCCGATGACGTTTCCGAGCTGTGAAAAACCGATTGCCCCGAAATAAGTGCCTTTTAATCCTGGTTTTGCAATCTGGTCTACAAACAAATCCATCATAGAGAATAAAAGCACTTCGCCGATTGTAAATGTAACCACGATTATAACAAGGGATGAAACACCGTGTGATATGGTGAAAATGGCCATGCTGACACTAACCATCACATTACCGAGCATCAGGGAGCGAAGCGGCGAAAAACGTTTTGCAAAATGGACGATGGGAAACTGCGTTGCCAACACAACGATTGCGTTTAATGTCAGCATCAACCCGTACAGCTTCGTTCCATTGCCGATCAAGGGGTTCTGCGCCATATACTGCGGAAATGTTGAACTGAATTGTGAGTAGCCAAAGGTGCATAGTGTAATGCCGACCAAAGCAATTGTAAAAAGATGATCCTTTTGCGTCACCATAAATGCTTACCGCACGCTCATATTTCGGGATTGGCCTGATGCTGATGAGGATGGATGTTTTTTAAATTGGATGGCAAGCACGAGTCCGTATAGTCCGTAAATGACTGCGGGCACCAAAAAGGGTGCGGTCGATTGAGATGAGCCGAAATACAGGCCGAGTACCGGTCCGAAGACAACGCCGATATTAATAGCTGCATAGCGTAAATTAAAAACAAGCAGTCTGTTTTTTTCTTCTGCCATATCAGACAGCAAAGCCTTTGAAGTTGGCTCAAACAGTGATTTGCAAAGACCGTTTAATGCGTTTACCACAAAAAACACCCAGAGATGAGATGCCGCCGCAAATCCTGCAAATACCAGCATCCAGCCGAAAATGGACACAAGCATCATGTTTTTTCTGCCAAATTTGTCCGAGATATATCCGCCGTAAAAGCTTGCAAGGATGCCGACTGATGAGCTTGCGGCAATGACCAGCCCTGCATAGGACGCTGATGCGCCCTGGATGGCTGTTAAATAAATCGCTAAAAAAGGGATACTCATCGATGTGGCCATTCTGCCGAAAATGGTTCCGATTATAATTGTCCAGCTGATCGGGTGGATATTTTTCCATTTCTTCATAAATCGTATTCTCTCCTGTATGTAAGAATCTTTTCCTATCATATATGAAAAAATTCCCTTCTCCAATAGAGAATTCAAAATATTTTGTTATTGACATTTTACCATGTGTGGACATCATTGAAATTGAGGTTAAAGCATTCGGAAGGAAAATGACGATATGTCTGACGCTTATCTGGGGTAAAAGGACAATATGAATTGATGCTGGAATGCTAGACATTTTAAAACGATTCGGCAGGGCATGGAAGAATACGGAGGTCCGTTTGAAACATTAAAGGCAGTGATTTTAACCCATCATGATGTGGATCAAGTTCCGAAAATGCTCAGTGATGCCGGACATGAGATCAAGATATACGCGAACTGGAGCGGCTGCCTTATTTTGAAGGGCATTCGGGTGATTTTTACGCCGGGGATTGTCAGGCCATATCAATCTATGGAGCGTGAGAAAAGCCTGCTTTTCTTTGCAAGCCCTTCTGCAGTATGACACGCTTGAGACTGTTATTTGTTATCACGGCGGTGTTTTCAAAGGGAAGCCGCATCAGCGGCTGAAAGAACTGACAGTCTGATTGGGGCGCTGTGCGCCTCTGTTTTCTTTTGACCAGCGTTTAAGAGAACAGTCCTTGATTTGTGACATAGTCATAAATGATATCTTCTATATGTGCATGCAGATCCTCATCGGGTTCTTCATTCCGTCTCTCTTCTAAGGCGGCTTTCAGGCTTTGTTTTTCGTACGGGCTTAACGGATCTATGGCAACATTTCTGCCGTATTGACGCAGTGCCTGCCCCATCATTTTTTCAACAAATTTCTCCATTATGACTCTCCTATCCTTATGCTTCGCTTTTATTCTACTAAATGTTTTTCTTCTCTCACACCCTTGGATCATATTTTCTGTCAGACAAGAATCATTTACCAGTATAAAACGAACATATTTTCGCATATAATAGAAAAGGCGAACGTAAGTTCTTTTTAGAGGTGTATATGATGAAAGAAAAAGTGATTTTTCTCGTTGACATGCAATCGTTTTATGCATCTGTAGAGAAAGCGGAAAATCCACATTTGAAAAATAGGCCCGTCATTGTTTCGGGTGATCCTGAAAGAAGGGGCGGAGTCGTATTGGCTGCCTGCCCGCTGGCGAAACAAAAGGGGGTGGCGAATGCTTCGCGGCTGTGGGAGGCGCAGGAAAAGTGCCCTGAAGCTGTTGTGCTCCGGCCCCGTATGCAGCGGTACATTGATGTATCACTGCAAATCACGGCCATTTTAGAGGAATATACAGACCTTGTGGAGCCGTATTCCATCGATGAACAATTCATGGACATTACAGGCAGCCAGAAGCTGTTTGGGACGCCGGAGGAGATCGCGACAAGCATTCAGGGCAGAATCATGCGGGAGATCGGCGTTTATGCGCGGGTCGGAATCGGCCCTAACAAAGCGCTAGCCAAAATCGCGTGCGACAATTTTGCCAAAAAGAATAAGAACGGTATTTTTACCTTAACGAAAGAAAATATGAAAACTGATATGTGGCCGCTCCCGGTGGGCAGCATGTTTGGCGTCGGGAGCCGAATGAAGCATCATTTAAACCGAATGGGCATCAGTACGATCGGCGGGCTCGCGGCTTTTCCGCTCGATCTTTTAAAAAAGAAATGGGGCATTAACGGCCACGTGCTGTGGATGACGGCGAACGGGATCGACTATTCCCCTGTATCAACTTCATCTCTGGACGGGCAAAAGGCGATTGGCCATGGAATGACTCTCCCAAAAGACTACGAACACTTTGACAAAGAAATCAAAGTCGTGCTGCTGGAGCTGAGTGAAGAAGTGTGCAGGCGAAGCCGAAACGCCGGAGTAATGGGGCAGACGGTATCAGTGAGCTGCCGGGGGGCTGATTTTGATTGGCCGACGGGCTTCAACCGGCAAGTGAAGCTGGCGGAGCCGACTAATTCTACGCAGGATGTATATGAGGCTGTATGCCGGCTGTTTCTTACGTTTTGGGACGGGAAGCCTGTCCGCCGCCTCGGGGTCAATCTGTCTCAGCTCTCATCTGATGACATATGGCAGCTCAATTTATTTCAGGATTATGCAAAGAAAATGAACCTCGGCTATGTGATGGACGGCATTAAGAACCGGTTCGGCGACACAGCCATCATCCGGGCGGCGTCACTGACAGCGGCAGGCCAGGCATTTGAACGTGCGGCTAAAATAGGAGGTCACTATAAATGAACGACCATTTAAAAAGAGGCAACCTGCTGTGGGAAGGAAGCAGGATGTTTCTGCCGGAACATAAACAAAGCCTGCTTGAGAGAAAGCGCCATAAACAGAAGCTGCCAAAGCCGATCCTTGATCCTGATAAGCTGGAGGAGATGAATCAAACGCTTTGCGCCGCGATGGAGTTTGCTCAGGATATCACTGTCAGCTGCTTTCAGGACGGTGAAATTGTCCGCTGCACCGGAAAAATCTGCCGGTATGAAGAGTTTGAAAAAACAGTATGGATAAAAGGAGACGAGGATCAGCTGTATAAGCTGAAGCTTGATCAAGTGCTTGATATTGTGCTGTGAAGTCTCTCCCTCCTGCACTGGGGGGGAGAAATATGTGTAAAAATATCAAACATTGTTCCCTCGGCAGTCTGGAAACGTATGATGCAGGAAAGAAGGCATTTACAATTCCAGTCAGGCAAAATATAATTTTTATATTGTGAGAAAAAAAGAGCTGACATTCGTTTTGCCAGACGGAGGGAGATCAAATCGTAATGGATATTCGAACAATCACGTCTTCAGATTATGAAATGGTAACGTCTGTAATGAATGAATGGTGGGGCGGCAGACAGCTGAAAGAAAAATTGCCGAGATTATTTTTTGAGCATTTTCAGGACACAAGCTTTATCACATCTGAACATAACAGCATGACCGGATTTTTAATCGGATTTCAATCGCAATCGGACCCTGGAACGGCATACATCCATTTTTCCGGTGTGCATCCGGATTTCAGAAAAATGCAAATTGGTAAACAATTATACGATGTATTTATTGAAACAGTAAAACAAAGAGGCTGCACCCGGGTAAAGTGCGTCACTTCACCGGTGAATAAGGTATCAATCGCGTATCACACAAAATTGGGTTTTGACATTGAAAAGGGCACCAAAACGGTAAATGGCATCTCAGTGTTTGCAAACTACGATGGCCCGGGCCAAGACAGGGTACTGTTTGTCAAAACCATATGAGGGGGGAAATATGATGGATTTTTTATCAAAAACACCTGAGCCTCCTTACTATGCGGTCATTTTTTCTTCTGTCAAAAGTGAAAATGATACAGGATATGGAGAAACAGCGGAACGGATGGTATCACTTGCGGCGGGTCAGCCCGGATTTTTAGGCGTCGAAAGCGTTCGTGAAGCGGATGGAAGAGGCATAACGGTTTCCTACTGGGACAGTATGAATGCAATTAACCACTGGAAGCATCACACTGAACATCAAGCGGCAAAAGAAAAAGGAAAAAGCGTTTGGTACGAGTCGTATGCAGTCCGCGTCACAAAAGTCGAGAGGCAGCGGCTGTTTTCAGGAGATCACGAATGATTGAATTTCTTCAGCATAAGGAAGACATCACAGCGCGTGAGATTATTGCCGTACAGCAGCCCGCCTACATAAAAGAAGCAGAGCTAATCGGTTTTGACGGTATTCCCGCCTTACAAGAGAAGGCAAAGGATATTCAAGCATCTCATGAACAGTTTGCGGGATATCGGAAAGACGGCAGACTGATCGGTGTCATTTCATATGAGAAAAACATGCATCATCTAACGATTTGCAGGCTTGTTGTGCATCCCGACGGTTTCAGAAAAGGGATTGGACGAGCACTTCTGCAATTTGTCATTGCTCAAAACGAAGACGCTGAGAAAATCGAGGTAGTCACAGCCGAGAAAAATAAACCAGCCGTGTCGCTCTATACACAGGCGGGATTTCAAAAGGTCGAAACTGTGAAAGCGACGGAGGATCTTTTGCTGTCTGTCTTTTATTTGTATCCGAAAAGAAATGTTAAAGTCGTTCACTACAATGAAAAATGGGCGGAACTTTTCAGTGAAGAAAAGGGGCGGCTGAAGCTTGTGTTCGGACCGGAGATCATTGCTGTTCATCATATCGGAAGCACATCGATACCGGATATGGCGGCAAAGCCAATCATTGATATGTTAATTGAAGTCAGAAGCATTGAAGCTGTGAGCCAATATGATACACAAATGAAGTCAATCGGCTATACACCGAAGGGAGAAAACGGCATAGCTGGCAGGCGTTATTTCCAAAAGGGCGGAAATAAACGCACTCATCATGTCCATATGTACGAAAAGGGGAATCCTGCAATTGAAAGGCACCTATTATTCAGAGATTATCTCAGAGCTCATCCAGAAATAGCGAAAGAATACGCCGTTCTCAAAAAACGGCTAGCGGCCCAGCATCCGGACAGCATCCATCAGTACATACAAGGGAAAGATGATTGGATCAAGACTGCAGAAGAAAATGCGAAGCGCTGGAAAGAGGGCAGAAACAATGCGAATGGAAGCGTTGTATGCTACAATAGCGAAAATGATGAAAACGGGGGTCTCACCTTATGAACATACATGTGACAGATGCAGCAAAACAGGCACTGCAGCAGGCGTTTGACGCCAACCCGGGAAAAAAAGCCCAGCTTCGTTACGATGCAGAAGGATGCGGCTGCGCGGTAAGCGGTGTACCGACAATCTGGCTGGCAGAAGAATTAACAGGACAGTGCGAGCAGCTGGAAACGAACGGCATTCCGCTTTATATCCAATCGTCGCAAAAAGTGTTTTTTGACGATCAAATGACGATCGATTACAATGAAAAAGCCAAAACGCTGGCGCTGAAAAGCCCGGCTGAAATGCTCAGCCCCAGAATGAGCATATTAGTAAAGTAGGGAGACACGAAACGTGGAACAAAAGCTGAAGTCAATGAAGAACACAGCACAGAATAAAACGTGGGTATCCTTCCTGAATCAAAACCATCCTTATACCTTGCTCCACTGGTCAATCGGAGGAGCAGAATCCATCAAGAAAGATGTTTGGCTATTGCAGGATGAAATGACATTCGAAACGCAGGAGTTTACAACGATAGATCTTGCGATTGAATGGATTAGAGAAAATATGGATGGTATTACCGACGTTTTATGAAATGGAAAAAGCGAAAGAGCCGAAGGGGCCTTTCGCTTTTTTATTCTGTTGAATCTTTCATTTTATCTAAAAACTCCTTCACCGTTTTTCGGTATGTGTCCCGGTTTTTTGTATACGACATGGCGTGTTCGCCGTTCTCGGCAATATACAGCGTCTTCAGTCCGGGTTTCTTTTCATACAACCGTTCGGTTGAAGAAACCGGAATATATTCATCATCCTTACTGTGAATAAAGAGGACCGGTTTTTCAATTTTATCAATGACAGCAAGCGGAGAAACTTCGCGTGCGCGATAGCCGCCCCTCAGCTTTAAAAAGAAGTCGGTGATGGGGAGCAGCGGCCAAGCCGGGAGCCTGTATTCCGCTTTCAGCCGATAGGCAAGCTGTTCATCAAAACGTGCGAATGGGCAATCGGCAATATAAAAATCAGCCCCATCATCACAGTGTTCACCAGCGTAAAGCAGGGCAGTTGCAGCTCCCATTGATTCGCCGTGAATTCCGATCAATCCGCGATGATCTGTTTTGTTCTTGACCCAGCTGACAACCTCGCTGAGATCATCCTTTTCATAAAACCCGTAGCTAGTCGTCTTTCCGCCGCTTTGTCCGTGCCGGCGATGGTCATAAACAATCACATTCCAGCCGAGATCAAGAAATAAATGCATATATTTAAGAGAATTCAGCACATTCATCGTCACCCCGTGACAGATGATGATGGTGTTTGGTGTGTCATGCGGTGCGACATGGTATCCTTTTATATCATACCCGTAAGCGGATGGTATCACAAAAGCGGTCTTCTCCATTCGTTCAAATGATTCAAACACATCATGTCCGTCGTCTGTCTCTCTTTTGATAATGTCTTCATCTGTCTTTTTCCTGATAAACAGAATTATATTTGAAAAAACAACTCCGATTGCAATAACAGCGGTTAAGAGAGCGCCAATGGCCAAAAGGATTTTCTTCAAAAGTCACAGCACCTTTCAACTAAATACAGGAAATTTATATTTGAAATCATTATACCTAAACAGTGCTGTGCTGATCAAAAAAGTTTTCAGAAGAGAGTCCGCTTGTTCAGTCTCTATGCTCCGTGATAAACTGGCCTCAAAACAAAATACGGGGGAAGCGTACATGAAAAAACAAAAATCCGCTGACAAACACCAGTTAAAAGACGACCTTCAATCCGACATCAAAGCAAAGCTGATGGAGATGAAGAGCCAATTGAAGGAAGAGGATGAAAAGAGGCAGGAAAGAGAAAAAGCAGAACAGATCAGAAAGAAAAAAGAGATCGAAAAAAACAAAAGCTTTGAAGAACTCCTTAATGAAAGCCAAATGGATTGGCATCAATATAAATAAACCAGCACCCATACAGGGTGCTGGTTTTTCTGTTATGAGCGGTGCGCTTCGTAAACGTCTTGTTTCGTATGAGATTGGAGCGCTTTGATTTCCTCTTCGCTTAAACGCCGTGCGTTTGCAGCCTGAGCGTTTTCCCGTAACTGCTCAATCTTACTGGCGCCTGTAATTACTGAGGCGACAGCCGGCTGTGCTAATAGATACTGCAGTGATTTTTCTGTCATGGAAAGATCGGAAGCAACATTCTCCATCGCCTTGCGGGCATTTGTCAATTCCTCAAATGAATAGGACAAGTACCCGTTTTGTTTCATGCTGTCTGCCGCTTGATCAAGCGGTTTTTCAGTTAAGAGCCCTTTGGCAACCGGGCCTCTGGCGACTACGCTGATGTGGTGTTCGTCTAAAAGTGAAAGCCACTCCTCGGGGCGTCTGTCAAACAGGCTGTATTGCATCATAATACTGACGATGTTTGATTTTTTCACATATTCTTTAATCACATTCGGGCGGATGGAAGAAATGCCGTAGTAACGGATCACGCCTTCTTGTTTTAATTCCTCAAACGCTTCAATTGTTTCATCAATGTTGTCCTCTATCGTCCCGCCGTGAAGCTGATAAAGGTCGATATAATCCGTTTTCAGCCGCGCAAGGCTCTTTTTTACTGCTTCTTTTATGTAAGCTTTTGAAGGGTCCCAATACCAGCCTTCGCTTTCGTCATTCCAGCGGTTTCCCGCTTTCGTTGCCAAAATAATATCCTGGCGTCTGTTTTGGATCGCATCACCGACGATTTCTTCGTTGCGTCCGCGATCATACAAATCTGCTGTGTCCAAATAGTTGATCCCAAGCTCGATGGCTTCATCCAGGATGGACAAGGCTTTGTTTTTGTCAGTTCCAAGAGACATACAGCCGAGTCCGACTTCGCTTATTTCTAAATCAGATGTACCCAGTTTGCGCTTTCTCATGTGCACACTCCTTTTTTTAGGCTTTGTATTGACCGTAATATAAAGGAGCTTAAGTTTCAACTTTTACGGCTTAGAGACCCAATCTTTCACATATTGGAATGTGCGTCCGTACTCCTTTAACTTTGCCCGAATCTCCCATGCTTTTCCGACTAAGATAACACCTTTTGCCATACGATGCACTTTCAAGAAGAAGCCCCCTTTTCTCTAGTATGATAAAATGTATGGGGCATCATATAGAGACAGAACGGGAGATGGAGAAATGAAACCATTAGAAGAAAAAACAATTGCCAAAGAACAAATTTTTTCAGGTAAAGTCATTGATCTTTATGTAGAGGACGTCGAATTGCCAAACGGCAAAGCGAGTAAACGTGAAATTGTGAAACACCCTGGAGCTGTAGCGATATTAGCTGTTACGGATGAAGGGAAAATCGTCATGGTGAAACAATTCCGTAAGCCGCTTGAGCGGACGATCGTTGAAATTCCGGCCGGCAAGCTTGAAAAAGGGGAGGAGCCGGAGTATACGGCACTTCGGGAGCTTGAAGAGGAAACGGGTTATACAGCGAAAAAACTGACAAAAATCACTGCGTTTTATACTTCGCCTGGCTTTGCTGATGAAATCGTTCACGTGTTTCTTGCTGAAGAGCTTTCTGCACTCGAAGAAAAACGGGAGCTTGATGAGGACGAGTTTGTTGAAGTGATGGAGGTGACGCTTGAAGAGGCGCTGAAGCTGGTTGAATCGCGTGAAGTATATGATGCTAAAACAGCCTATGCGATTCAGTATCTTCAACTGAAAGAAGCGCTCCAAGCACAAAAATGAAAAAGATTTACACGGACTTGCACATTCATATCGGCCGGACCTTTACGGGAAGGGCTGTCAAAATAACAGGCGCCAAAACACTGACGCTGGACCGAATTTTGGTTGAAGCCAGTGAACATAAAGGGATTGAACTTCTTGGTATTATCGACTGTCATTCTCCGGAAGTCATCCTGGAGCTTGAGGAAGGCATTTCATCCGGAAAATATCGCGAGCTTGACGGCGGTGGGATTCGCTACCGCAGCACGACTCTTTTGATGGGGAGCGAGCTGGAGATCTATGATGAAGCCTGCAGCGGGCCAATCCATGTGCTCGTCTTTTTGCCGACGCTGGCTGATATGAAACAATTTTCAAACTGGCTGTCAGCGCGGCTGAAAAATATTCATTTAAGCTCGCAGCGGATATATGAAACGGGCTTGAACCTGCAAAAAAAAGTGAAGGAAATGGGCGGGCTGTTTATCCCCGCCCATATCTTTACACCGCATAAAAGCTTATATGGAAAAGGGGTTAAATCAAGCTTAACCGAGGTTTTTGATCCCTCTATGATAGATGCGGTGGAGCTTGGGTTAAGCTGTGATACAGACATGGCTTCCCACGTATCTGAATTGAATCAGTATCCTTTTTTAACAAATTCTGATGCGCATTCGTTAGGGAAAATCGGCAGAGAATATAATGAACTATATGTACAGTCAGCTGATTTTACTGAATTTGCTCTTGCATTAAGAGGACAGGGTGACAGAACAATTGCCGCAAATTACGGCTTGGACCCGTTACTGGGGAAATATTATCAGACGGCTTGTGAAGCGTGCGGAGAACCTGCGGTGAGCGGGGAAACGGCGTGCGCGAATTGCGGAAATTCCAGATTTACCAAGGGAGTCAGCGAAAGATTGCGTGAATTGAGTGATCAGGCTGAAGTTCGCGTCTCGCGTCCGCGATATGTTCATCAGATTCCGCTGCAATTTGTTCCGGGTGTCGGTCCGAAAACGCTGGACAAACTAAAAAAAGCCTTCGGAACAGAAATGGCTGTTCTTCATGAGGCTGCAGAAGAAGATTTGGCTCGCGTTGTCCCGCCGAAAACCGCGGCGCTTATTGTAAAAGCGAGATCCGGAAAGCTGGAATTGAAAGCCGGAGGAGGAGGAACTTACGGAAAAATTAAACCGTGAGTTAAAAATTAACTCAGTTCCTCCTGTACTTTTCTTTTTGTCCGGATAAAGGTGATCAGCTGGATGATTTCGTCTTCACTCAGCGGCTTGCCATCAACAGAAATGTGAAAGTCAAGACTGCTCCACGTGGTCAATTCAATGGTCTGAGGGGCAGTCTGCTTTTGTTTCTCGCGGCCCAAAAGTTCATCACACGTTGTGTCAAAGAGATCAGCCAGCATGGCAAGTGCCTCAAGCGAAGGCCGGCGGTACCCTGACTCGTAGCCGGCATATGTGCTTTTTGCGATACCCAGAAGGTCAGCTGTATATTGAAGCGACCAATTTTTCTTTTTTCTCAATTCAGTTAAACGATCTAGATTCATGAACTTCCGCTCCTTTTTCACCTTGAGCTGATTATATCATATAGGTATTAGGAAGTGTACGCGAATTGAATAATAATGTCTTGCGTATTTTATTTTCCGTGTCTATAATTGCATTAAAAGTATGCGAAAAGCGAATACCTTCTCGCAACCCATCTTTAGATACAGTGAAGAGGTGCATGGTATGAAAAAATTATTGATGTTGACAACTGGGGGAACGATTGCTTCAGTTGAAGGGGAAAATGGGCTGGCTCCCGGAGTCAAGGCTGATGAATTATTAAGTTACGTATCAAAACTTGATAACGATTACACGATGGAAACTCAGTCGCTTATGAATATAGACAGCACCAATATGCAGCCTGAATACTGGGTGGAAATAGCAGATGCCGTTAAGGAAAATTATGATGCCTATGACGGATTTGTTATTACTCACGGTACAGATACAATGGCCTACACATCTGCCGCATTATCGTATATGCTGCAGCATGCCAAAAAACCGATTGTCATCACTGGCTCGCAGATCCCGATCACGTTCCAAAAAACGGACGCCAAAAAAAATATCACAGACGCCATTCGCTTTGCCTGTGAAGGCGTGGGCGGCGTATATGTTGTGTTTGACGGCAGAGTCATTCAAGGAACGCGTGCGATCAAATTAAGAACGAAAAGCTACGACGCATTTGAAAGCATCAATTACCCATATATCGCTTTTATCAATGAAGACGGGATCGAATACAACAAACAAGTAACGGAACCTGAGAATGACACTTTCACAGTTGATACTTCACTATGCACAGATGTATGTCTGCTGAAGCTGCATCCGGGCTTAAAGCCTGAAATGTTTGATGCTCTGAAAAGCATGTACAAAGGAATTGTCATTGAGAGCTATGGCAGCGGAGGCGTGCCGTTTGAAGGCAGAGACATTTTGTCAAAAGTGAATGAGCTGATTGAAAGCGGCATCGTCGTCGTGATCACGACTCAATGTCTGGAAGAAGGGGAAGACATGAGCATTTACGAGGTCGGCCGCAGAGTCAACCAAGACTTAATTATCCGATCCAGAAATATGAACACAGAAGCAATCGTGCCAAAATTGATGTGGGCACTCGGCCAGTCTTCGGATCTTCCTGTCGTCAAGAGAATTATGGAAACGCCGATTGCTGATGACGTTGTCCTGTAAAATGTCAGAAACGATAACCAACAAAGAGAAAGTAGGTTAAAGATTATGTTAAACGGCCAAAAAGAATACCGCGTGGAAAAAGACTTCCTTGGGGAAAAACAAATTGAAGCAGATGTTTATTACGGAATCCAGACGCTCCGTGCTTCTGAAAACTTCCCGATTACGGGATACAAGATCCATGAAGAAATGATTAACGCGCTGGCGATTGTAAAAAAAGCTGCGGCTCTTGCCAACATGGACGTGAAACGGCTGTATGAAGGAATTGGCCAAGCTATCGTACAAGCCGCTGACGAGATTCTGGAAGGCAAATGGCACGATCAGTTTATCGTTGATCCGATTCAGGGCGGTGCCGGAACTTCTATGAACATGAATGCGAATGAGGTTATCGGAAACCGGGCGCTTGAAATCATGGGGCATAAAAAGGGAGACTATATCCATTTAAGCCCAAACACACATGTGAATATGTCACAGTCGACAAACGATGTGTTCCCGACTGCGATTCATATTTCCACATTGAATCTCTTGGAAAAACTGCTGAAAACAATGGAAGACATGCATAGTGTGTTCAAACAAAAAGCACAGGAGTTTGATTCTGTTATAAAAATGGGACGGACACACCTGCAAGACGCTGTTCCGATTCGTCTTGGCCAGGAATTCGAAGCGTACAGCCGTGTTCTGGAGCGTGATATTAAACGGATCAAGCAATCGCGCCAGCACCTGTATGAAGTCAACATGGGCGCAACTGCTGTCGGTACAGGCCTGAACGCAGATCCTGAATATATCAAACAGGTTGTGAAGCACCTTGCTGATATCAGCGGGCTTCCTCTTGTCGGAGCTGATCATCTTGTTGATGCCACACAAAATACGGATGCCTATACAGAGGTATCAGCAGCATTAAAAGTCTGCATGATGAACATGTCGAAGATCGCAAACGACCTTCGCTTAATGGCATCAGGCCCGCGCGCCGGACTTGCGGAAATTACTCTGCCAGCACGTCAGCCGGGATCATCCATTATGCCGGGCAAAGTCAATCCGGTGATGGCGGAGCTGATCAACCAAATTGCGTTCCAGGTCATTGGAAATGACAATACTATCTGCCTTGCTTCTGAAGCCGGCCAGCTTGAATTGAACGTCATGGAGCCAGTGCTTGTCTTTAATTTGCTTCAATCCATCAGCATCATGAACAACGGCTTCCGTTCGTTCACTGACTATTGCTTAAAAGGCATCGAGGCCAACGAAAAACGCTTGAAGCAATACGTGGAAAAAAGCGCAGGAGTGATCACTGCAGTCAATCCGCATCTTGGATATGAAGCGGCTGCCCGAATCGCAAGGGAAGCGATTATGACAGGCCAATCAGTCCGTGATCTTTGCCTGCAGCATGATGTGCTGACAGAAGAAGAATTGGATATTATTTTAAATCCATATGAGATGACAAAACCAGGGATTGCAGGGAAAGAACTATTAGAAAAATAAAATTTGAACAAAATACAGCTTATTCATCTCCGGATAGTCGGATGAATAAGCTGTTTACAACATAGGGATGAGGAAGTATAGTATACGTGTTGTACTATTTATTGAAAGCGTTTTAGCTTTTTACATGAAGGGGGACTTCTTTTGAAGGATGTAAGACTGCCAACACTATTCGAAATTATTATTGTACTAGGATCATTTTTAGCACTTGTCATGTCGTTTACAGTCTTTTTAGACTTGCCGATACAGCTTGCGCTCTTCATTTCCTGGTTTATTGCAATGATTCTCGGTATCAGACTCGGTTATTCTTATAAAGATATGCAAAATGCAATTCTGCATGGAATATCAAACGGCCTTGAAGCCGTTCTGATTCTCGTTTCAGTGGGGGCGCTCATTGGAACATGGATTGCCGGAGGCGTTGTGCCGACACTGATTTATTACGGATTAGAATTTATTCACCCTAGTATCTTTTTACTGGCCACGTTAATTATTTGTTCAATCATGTCTGTAGCTACAGGAACGTCTTGGGGAACAGTCGGAACTGCCGGCATCGCCATGATCGCAATTGGAGAAGGATTGGGAATTCCGCTTCCTCTTGTGGCGGGAGCTATTCTTTCCGGCGCTTATTTCGGGGACAAGCTGTCTCCGCTGTCTGACAGTACAGTTCTGGCTTCTTCACTATCAAAAGTCGATGTATTGGCTCACGTGAGAGCGATGCTTTATTTATCAATACCTGCATATGTGATTACAGCTATTCTCTTTACAGTTGTTGGATTTATGTACGGCGGAAAAAATATTGATCTTGACAAAGTGGAATTCTTGAAATCATCTTTGCAAAATACGTTTGACATTCATATTTGGATGCTGATCCCGGCTGTTGTCGTCATTGTCTTATTGGCGCTGAAAAAGCCGTCTATGCCGGTTATCGTGATCGGTGCTTTGCTTGGCGCAATCTGGGCAGCTGTTTTCCAAGGCATGAATATTGCCGATGCGATTGCTACAGCGTACAACGGATTTTCTATTAAAACAGATGTTGAATTTTTGAACGGCCTGTTAAACCGCGGAGGAATTGTCGGTATGCTTGATTCTCTCGTCGTGATTATCTTTGGCCTTGGTTTTGGCGGACTGCTTGAGAAACTCGGCGTGCTAAAAGTCATTGTCTCTATGTTTGAAAAGAAATTAACATCACCGGGCAATGTCACTTTGTCTACGCTGATTGTAGCGTTTTTAGCGAACATCTTCGGCTGTGCGATGTATGTATCCCTTATTTTGACTCCGAAGATTATGGAAGACAGCTATGATCGATTACATCTGGACAGAAGAGTGTTGTCGCGTAATGCAGAGGTCGGGGGAACATTGACTTCAGGTATGGTTCCTTGGTCTGATAACGGTATTTACATGGCTGGTATTTTAGGTGTTTCTACCTTCTCTTATCTGCCGTTTATGTGGCTCAGTTTTGTTGCAATAGGTCTTGCAATTATCTATGGTTATACAGGAAAATTTATATGGTATACGAAAAACAATACAGTTAAAGCCGAAAAACTAGGCTAATAGGGGAGGATCACTGAATGATAGCGAAACACATGATTCGGACACTGATGATCGAAACGCCTTCGGTTCCCGGAAATCTTGGAAGGGTGGCTACGGCAATCGGCCTTCTGGGCGGGGATATTGGTGAAGTGGAGACGGTAAAAGTCGGACCCAATTACACAATGCGGAATATTACCGTTCAAGTGGAGAATGAAGAACAGCTTCAGGAAGTGATCGCGGCTGTACAGGCCCTGGGAGAAGGGATCAGGCTTCACACCGTATCTGATGAAGTCCTGTCCGCACATGAAGGCGGAAAAATCCAAATGAAAAGCAAAATGCCGATCCGTTCATTGGCAGAGCTCGGGCGTGTCTATACACCAGGTGTTGCAGACGTGTGCCGTCTGATTGAAAAAGAACCTGAAAAAGCTTCTATTTATACAACGATCAGCAACTCTGTTGCGATTGTGACAGATGGAACGGCAATTCTCGGTCTTGGGAATATCGGCTCTGTCGCAGGCATGCCTGTCATGGAAGGAAAGGCTGCTTTATTTGATCAGCTGGCGGGTATTAGCGGCATTCCGATATTGCTTGATACGAGTGACCCTGAAGAAATCATCAAAACGGTAAAGCATATTTCTCCAGGTTTTAACGGCATCCTGCTTGAGGATATCGGTTCGCCGCATTGCTTCGAAATCGAGGACCGCCTAAAAGAGGAGCTGAACATCCCTGTTATGCACGATGATCAGCATGGTACAGCTGTTGTGACGCTGGCAGCTGCCATCTCGGCATGCAGGAGTGCGGGTGTTGACCTGAAAGAAGCGAAAGTGGGGCAAATCGGTCTGGGCGCAGCAGGCGTTGCCATCTGCCGGATGTTTATGGCCTATGGCGTGAAAGCTGTTTACGGCACAGACAAATCAGAGGCAGCAATGGACCGTCTCGAACAATACGGCGGACAGGCAGTTTCCAGCATCGAGGAGCTCATGGAAGTATGTGACATTGTCGTTGCAACAACGGGAGTTCCAGGGTTAATAAAACCAGCATTTGTACGCTCTGGCCAGGTGATTTTGGCTTTATCAAATCCGAAGCCGGAAATTGAACCGGAGGCCGCGCTGCAGGCTGGCGCCGCATATGCAGCGGACGGACGTTCTGTTAATAATGTGCTTGGCTTCCCGGGTATTTTCAGAGGAGCGCTCAACGCAAAAAGCAAGGAGATCAATCATGATATGCTTGTCGCAGCAGCAGAGGCCATCGCAGCCTGCACAAAACAAGGCGATGTAGTCCCTCAGCCGCTTGATTCAAAAGTCCATCATGAGGTAGCAGCTGCGGTCGAGCACGCAGCTCTTACAGCAGTTAAATAAATGAAGTCAAACAGCACCTGGCATAACAGGTGCTGTTTTTTTCTCATCATGTGTTCATTTTTGCTATAATTGCTGTGAAAATAAATAAGGGAGTGATCAGCATGGCAAAAAGCCGATCGAAAAAGAAGCGGGAGCATCTGCTGAGAAATGGCGGACGTGACGTTTTATTATCAAGAGGAAGCGCACCATCGTTCAGTACGCATGAAAGAATGACAAAAAGCAAAAAAGAGATTTTAAATAAGAAAAAGCATAGGAATCCTTATGATCATACAGCATTTGATGATAAGGATTTTTTTGTGCCCACAAAAGCCGCCTAGCATCCTTCTCTATCGTTTCTTTTTGAAAAAGAGCATGTTTTTCCGTTTCTTTCATACAATCTATTAAATCAAATCACTAGAACGGGCGGGAGGAAACGGTATGCGAAAAATCTCTTATAAAGACATGTTTCTCAGACATGTCAAAGATCATCTCTCTCTTTATATATTTGTCTCAGTGCTGTTTTTCATGGGTGTCATTTTTGGCGCAATTATTGTCAACAGCATGACCATCAGCCAGAAGGAAGATTTATATTACTATTTAAGCCAATTTTTCGGACAGCTTTCGGATGGAAAACAGGCAAGTTCATCTGATATGTTTGGGCAAAGTATCTTTCATAATGTAAAGTATTTAGGGCTGATGTGGATATTGGGGATTTCCGTCATTGGGATGCCGATTATTTTTATCATGATCTTTCTAAAAGGAATCGTCGTCGGTTTTACTGTCGGATTTCTCGTCAATCAGATGGGAATCAGCGGTTTTTTCTTATCCTTTGTCTCCGTTTTGCCGCAAAATGTACTGCTTATTCCGGCTTATCTCATTATGGGCACGTGTGCGATTGCGTTTTCTTTAAAGTTAATCAGGCAGCTGTTCGTTAAACGAAGCCTGCATGACGCGCCGATTCATTGGTTCGGACGGTATGCCTTTGTGCTTCTGGTCATTCTGTTTTTAGCGCTGATCTCATCCCTCTTTGAAGCATATTTATCTCCTGTATTAATGGAAAAGCTTACATTGAGACTTTTTTAAAATAATTATTAAGAAAAAATCGTTTTATTTATCAGTTTATAATAATTATAGTTGGAACTCTGCGCGTATTTTGTTATAATGAGTCATGGAATGCGGCGTAGGAGGGAAAGACATGGAAAACCGTATTGATCGAATTAAGAAACAGTTGCACTCATCCAGCTACAAACTTACGCCTCAGCGTGAAGCGACAGTAAGAGTGCTGCTTGAAAATGAAGAAGACCATTTAAGCGCAGAAGATGTATACCTCCTCGTAAAAGAGAAATCTCCTGAGATCGGTCTCGCAACAGTATACCGTACGCTTGAATTATTAACTGAATTAAAAGTCGTTGATAAAATTAACTTTGGAGACGGCGTGTCCCGTTACGATCTTCGTAAAGAGGGTGCAGCTCACTTTCATCACCACTTGGTGTGCATGGAGTGCGGAGCCGTTGATGAAATTGAAGAAGATTTACTAGAAGACGTGGAAGAAATCATTGAACGTGATTGGAAATTTAAGATTAAAGATCATAGATTGACGTTTCACGGCATTTGCCACCGCTGTAACGGAAAAGATGCTGAATAGACGGTGCCGAGCGCGAACCTTTTCTCCTGGGGAAAGGGTTTTTTGCTGTTTCCATGTATAAAACCTTTCTGATTTGGCATATGGTTAAATAACTGGAACCATAGGGAAAGGATCGATTAGGACATGGGAAGATTCCTAAAAACAACTCTCGATGCATTGAAAGTTTTCATCCTGTTTACCGGTTTTACCGCTCTGTTCTATTATGCTATGATATGGGTAAATCAAGAATATGAAAACTATCATCGGTACGATAAACCGGAAGGCTCCGCTGTAAAAGTTGTTGAAATGGATCAGGATGAAAAAGGCGGATGGTTTGACCGGTTGATCTTTTTTTACCAAAACGGGGAGTAGATCAAGAGTGAAAGATCAAATAAAGGATTTCATCCACTACGTCATGGTAGAGAGAGGGCTTTCCCAAAACACGGTGATATCCTATGAACGTGACTTGAAAAGCTATTCTCTTTATTTAACAGAAACCCTTCATGTTACGGATTGGAATCATGTAACCCGTATACATATTATTCAATATTTAAAGCACTTGAAGGACTCGGGGAAATCCGGCAAGACTTCAGCACGGCATTTGGCATCCATTCGCTCTTTTCACCAATTTCTGCTCAGGGAAAAGGTGACGGACAAGGATCCTTCCGTTCATATCGAAACACAAAAGACCGAGCGGGCGCTTCCGAAGGTGCTCGCGCTCAATGAGGTCGAGCGATTATTAGACACGCCTAAGCTGACGAGCCCTTTCGGCTATCGGGATAAAGCGATGCTGGAGCTGCTTTATGCGACAGGCATACGAGTCAGTGAAATGATTGAATTGAAAACGGCAGATGTTCATTTATCTATGGGTTTTGTCCGCTGCTTCGGGAAAGGAAGAAAAGAACGGATTGTGCCAATCGGTGAAGCAGCCGCTTCTGCCATTGAGGAATATATGACAAAAGCCAGGGGGAAACTGCTGAAGAACAATGTGTCTGACGCTCTCTTTTTAAATCATCACGGCAAACAAATCAGCCGCCAGGGATTTTGGAAAAACCTGAAGAAAATCGCGCTGGAAGCTGGGATTAAAAAAGAGCTGACCCCGCATACGCTCAGGCATTCCTTTGCGACGCATCTGCTTGAGAACGGGGCTGATTTAAGAGCGGTGCAGGAAATGCTCGGCCATGCGGATATATCCACGACGCAAATTTATACGCATGTGACGAAAACAAGGCTGAAGGATGTGTACAAGCAGTTTCATCCGCGCGCCTAGCCGCAGGTGGCTGCGGCTTTTTTGTTTAGAACGACAGAAAATACTGAAGTTTTTCATTATTTCCGAATGCATTGTCAACGAGAATGAAAACGGTTTATACTTGAGTTGTCAGACCTCTTAGCGATACAATAGACGTATAGAAAAAAAGGAGGCTTTCAAGATGCCTGCATACAAATATAATCGTGTGTTTTTAATTGTAATGGATTCAGTCGGAATCGGCGAAGCGCCGGATGCCGCTGACTTTAATGACGAAGGCGCAAATACGCTCGGGCATATTGCCGAGCATATGAATGGATTACATATGCCGAATATGGCAAAACTCGGCCTTGGTCTCATTGGAGATATCAAAGGTGTAGAAAAAACGGAACATCCGCTTGCGTATTATGGAAAAATGCAAGAAGCGTCAAACGGCAAAGATACGATGACCGGCCATTGGGAGATCATGGGCTTGTACATTGATAAACCGTTTAAAGTGTTCCCTGAAGGCTTTCCAGATGAACTGCTTCAGGAGCTGGAAAAGAGATCTGGTCGCAAAATTATCGGAAACAAGCCGGCCTCCGGCACAGCGATTTTGGATGAACTTGGACAAGAGCACATGGAGACAGGGGCTTTAATTGTATACACATCTGCTGACTCTGTTCTGCAAATTGCCGCTCACGAAGAGGTTGTGCCGCTTGAAGAGCTGTACCGCATTTGTGAAACGGCGAGAGAGCTGACGCTTGATCCGAAGTATATGGTAGGCCGCATTATCGCACGGCCGTTCGTCGGAGAGCCCGGACAATTCAAACGGACGCCAAACCGCCATGACTATGCACTTAAGCCGTTTGACCGCACTGTTATGAATGAATTGAAAGACAGCGGCTTAGATGTGATCTCAATCGGAAAAATTTCTGATATTTATGACGGAGAAGGCATTACTTCTTCACGGAGAACGGTTTCCAATATGGACGGAATGGACAAGGTGATTGATACGCTGGGAGAAGACTTTACAGGTCTGAGCTTTGCGAACCTTGTTGATTTTGATGCTTTATTCGGACACCGACGTGACCCGGAAGGATACGGACGCGCGCTTGAAGAATTTGATGCGCGGCTTCCGGAAGTGTTTGAGAAAATGAAAGAGGACGATCTGTTAATCATTACAGCCGACCACGGCAATGATCCGATTCACCATGGAACCGATCATACACGCGAGTACGTGCCGATTCTCGCTTACAGCAAAAAACATAAGAATGCGCAAATGCTGCCGCTTGCAGATACATTTGCTGATATCGGCGCAACGATCGCTGATAATTTCCAAACGACTAAACCGAAATACGGAAAAAGCTTTTTATCTTTATTACAATAGGGGGACTGTTTCTTGAAAGACAGAATCGAACGTGCAGCCGCTTTTATTAAAAAAAACCTGCCGGAATCTCCGAAGATCGGCCTTATTCTAGGCTCAGGTCTTGGCATTTTGGCAGACGAAATCGAAAACCCGGTCAAGCTGAAATATGAGGACATACCTGAATTCCCGGTATCCACTGTTGAAGGACATGCCGGACAGCTTGTGCTTGGGACTCTTGAAGGAGTTTCCGTCATTGCGATGCAAGGCCGTTTTCATTTTTATGAGGGCTATTCAATGGAGAAAGTCACTTTCCCTGTACGCGTGATGAAAGCGCTCGGCGTGGAAGCGTTGATCGTAACTAATGCTGCTGGCGGCGTCAACACTGAATTCCGTGCGGGAGACTTAATGATCATTACCGATCATATTAACTTTATGGGAACGAACCCGCTGATCGGGCCAAACGAAGCCGATTTCGGCGCCAGATTTCCAGATATGTCGTCAGCCTATGACAAAGACCTATCCGGACTGGCTGAAAAGATTGCGAAAGACCTTAACATTCCAATTCAAAAAGGCGTGTATACCGCTGTGACAGGACCTTCTTACGAAACACCGGCAGAAGTCCGTTTCTTAAGAACAATGGGCTCTGACGCTGTCGGTATGTCTACTGTTCCGGAAGTCATTGTAGCGAATCATGCGGGAATGCGTGTCCTTGGCATTTCCTGCATCTCTAATGCGGCAGCCGGCATTTTGGATCAGCCTTTAAGCCACGATGAAGTAATGGAAGTGACGGAAAAAGTAAAAGCTGGATTCTTGCAGCTTGTGAAAGCGGTTGTCGCTCAGTACGAATAAAAATTGAATCAGAGCAAGATCAAAAGAGAGCTGTGTCCCATGGACGCAGCTCTCTTTTTTATGCCAAAAAAGATACGAAACATTTTCCATCAGTGGGGTATAAAACCATCCCGCTTGGAAAAAATAAAAAGGATTATGAAATGGAGGGCTTTTGAGATGAAACGTCTTTTATCCACTTTGTTGATTGGTATAATGCTGCTTACATTTGCACCGTCTGCATTTGCAAAACAAGACGGAAAACGTACATCGGAGCTTGCTCATGAAGCGAAGTCTGCGGTGCTGATAGAACGTGACACAGGAAAAGTGCTTTACAACAAGAACAGCAATGAGAGACTGGCGCCTGCAAGCATGACGAAAATTATGACGATGCTTTTGATTATGGAAGCTTTAGATGAAGGCAAAATCAAAATGAGTGATAAGGTCCGTACGAGCGAGCATGCGGCTTCAATGGGCGGCTCACAGATTTTCCTTGAACCCGGTGAGGAAATGACTGTCGAAGAAATGCTGAAAGGCATCGCAATCGCTTCAGGGAATGACGCTTCCGTAGCAATGGCTGAATTCATTTCCGGCTCTGAAGAAGAATTTGTTAGGAAAATGAATAAAAAAGCAAAAGAGCTTGGCTTGAAAAACACATCCTTCAAAAACCCGACCGGACTGACCGAGGAAGGGCATTACAGCTCTGCTTATGACATGGCAATCATGGCTAAGGAATTATTGAAATACGAATCAATCACGAAGTTTACCGGTACGTATGAGGATTATCTGCGCGAAAATACAGATAAAAAGTTCTGGCTTGTCAATACGAATCGGCTTATCAAATTTTATCCTGGCGTAGACGGTGTAAAAACAGGCTATACAGGAGAGGCCAAATATTGTCTGACAGCTTCAGCTAAAAAAGGAAACATGCGGGCCATTGCGGTTGTGTTCGGAACGAGCACACCTAAAGATAGAAACGCGCAAGTGACAAAGATGCTTGATTTCGCTTTTAGTCAATATGAAACGCATCCTTTATATAAACGAAATGAAACAGTAGCAAAAGTAAAGGTCAAAAAAGGAAAACAAAAATTTGTCGAACTCACTACATCTGAGCCGATTTCAATATTGACGAAAAAAGGCGAGGATATGAACAATGTGAAAAAAGAAATCAAAATGAATGACAATGTAACTGCTCCGATTCAAAAAGGCCAAGAGCTTGGCACTCTCGTTCTGAAAAAGGATGGAGAAGTGCTTGCTGAAAGTCCTGTTGCTGCTAAAGAAGATATGAAGAAAGCCGGGTTCATAACATTCTTGAAGCGGACGATGGGAGACTGGACAAAATTTAAGTAATTATGCCGAATGACCACTAGTTTTGTCACGGTGAAGGAATTCATTCCGTCGAAATCGAAACACTCATTATCCGATCATATCAAGGAGGAATGAGCATGAGCCTTGGAATTGACATGCATGTCAAAGAATCTGTGCTTTGTATTCGATTAACAGGCGAACTCGATCACCATACGGCTGAAACCCTGAAACAAAAAGTGACTCAATCATTGGAGAAGGATGATATTCGCCATATCGTGCTGAACCTGGAGGACCTTTCCTTTATGGACAGCTCGGGGCTTGGCGTTATTTTAGGCAGATACAAGCAAATTAAGCAAATTGGCGGGGAAATGGTCGTTTGCGCTATCTCTCCTGCGGTGAAACGGCTGTTTGATATGTCGGGTCTGTTTAAAATTATCCGATTTGAACAATCCGAGCAGCAGGCGCTGCTGACGCTGGGGGTGGCATCATGAAAAATGAAATGCATCTCGAGTTCTCTGCCCTTAGCCAGAATGAATCATTCGCCCGTGTGACAGTTGCTTCATTTATTGCCCAGCTAGACCCGACAATGGACGAACTGACCGAAATCAAAACAGTCGTGTCAGAGGCTGTGACGAATGCCATTATCCATGGATATGAAGAGAACTGTGACGGAAAAGTTTACATTTCAGTGACGCTGGAAGATCATGTCGTATATTTGACTATTCGTGATGAAGGCATGGGCATTACAGATCTTGAAGAAGCCCGCCAGCCTTTATTTACGACGAAGCCTGAGCTTGAGCGCTCTGGAATGGGCTTTACCATTATGGAAAATTTCATGGATGATGTCAGTATCGATTCATCGCCTGAGATGGGAACGACGATTCGCTTAACAAAGCACTTATCAAAAAGCAAAGCGCTTTGTAATTAAGGAGATTTGTTATGGATGTGGAGGTTAAGAAGAACGGCAAAAACGCTCAGCTGAAGGATCATGAAGTAAAGGAATTAATCAAGCAAAGCCAAAATGGCGACCAGCAGGCAAGAGACCTCCTCATAGAAAAAAACATGCGTCTTGTTTGGTCAGTCGTACAGCGGTTTTTAAACAGAGGCTATGAGCCTGACGATCTCTTCCAGATCGGCTGCATCGGGCTGTTAAAATCTGTTGACAAATTTGATTTAACCTATGATGTGCGTTTTTCAACGTATGCAGTGCCGATGATTATTGGTGAAATCCAGCGTTTTATCCGTGATGACGGAACCGTAAAGGTGTCAAGGTCATTAAAAGAACTTGGAAACAAAATCAGGCGCGCGAAGGATGAACTTTCAAAAACATTAGGCAGAGTGCCGACAGTGCAGGAGATCGCCGATCATTTGGAGATTGAAGCAGAAGATGTCGTACTCGCTCAAGAGGCAGTAAGGGCTCCGTCTTCGATTCACGAAACCGTTTATGAGAATGACGGAGATCCGATTACCCTGCTTGATCAAATCGCTGACAACTCTGAAGAAAAGTGGTTTGAAAAGATTGCGCTGAAAGAAGCGATCAGCGATTTGGAGGAAAGGGAAAAACTAATCGTCTATCTCAGATATTATAAAGACCAGACGCAGTCCGAGGTTGCTGAGCGGCTCGGGATCTCTCAAGTTCAGGTTTCCAGGCTTGAAAAGAAAATATTAAAACAGATCAAGGTTCAAATGGATCATACGGATAGCTAGTCTGCGATGCAGGCTGGCTTTTTTGTGTGCAAAAGCGTGGTAATTTATGGTCTTTTCAAGCGGATGAATGAGAACAAAATCGAACCACATACTACATATATAACCACCGAAAGATGGTGATCAAAGATGGAACGACGTATATTTATCCGACTTCGCCACAGGGTGCTGGCACATCCGGGGGATATCATCACGGTTGGAGATGCCGCGCAAATTGAAGGACAGCTTCAGCTGAAAAAGAAACTTTCGGCTATGCCGCTCTATCAGGTGAGCGAAAAAGATAAAAATATCGTAATTCTGGATATCATACAAGTCCTCAAAGCCATTCATTTACAAGATCCGGCACTAGATGTTCAAACGGTAGGCGGAGCAGAAACCATTGTTGAAATTCAGTACCGGAAACGGCAAATATCAACGGTTCTGTTTATTGGTGTCTGGCTGCTTTTGTTTATCGGATCGTGTCTTGCCATCATGAACTTTCATGAGGATGTAAGCATGAGAGATGTTCATATTGCACTTTATGAAATCATAACTGGAGAGAGGAATGACTATCCATATTTGCTGCAAATCCCGTACAGCATCGGTTTGGGACTTGGGATGATCGTGTTTTTTAACCACATATTTAAAAAGCGCCTTAATGAAGAGCCCAGCCCGCTGGAGGTTGAGATGTTTAACTATCAGCTTGATCTCGACCAATATGTGGCCATGCATGAGAATCAAGAAACAATAAAGGACCTGCATGATCGCTAGTGTATTGTTCATTATTTTTGTCGGGCTCGGCGGAGGCATCACGGTGGGGGCTGGCTTCGTTGCTTTTTTAACCGTAATGGGGATCATTCCGCGGCTGATGCAGCTCACCAAAACGATGAGATTCGTTCAGGCTTATGAAGCGGCTGTTATTCTTGGCGCGGTTTGCGGGGGATGGGAGACGCTTCATATGAACCATCTTTTTTTAACAAAATGGATTGCCGTACCGGTCGGGCTGCTGGCAGGTGTGTTTGTCGGGATGCTTGCGGCTGCCCTTACAGAGGTTTTAAATGTCCTGCCGATTTTGGCAAAACGAATCGGGCTCAGAAGTAAAATCATTATTCTGTTAATGGCCATCGTGATTGGGAAAATCGCGGGATCTTTATTCCACTGGCTATATTTTATTGATCATTCATAAGGAGGTTTCAAGATGACAAACATAAAAGAAAACTACAAATCAAAAGTAAAAACGTATCAGCCTAAGCCGCCTTACGTCTGGAACTGTGTAAAAGCCTTTCTGGTAGGCGGTCTGATCTGTATGATCGGGCAAGGTCTGCAGAATTTTTATATCCATTTTTTTGATTTTAATGAAAAAACAGCGGGAAATCCAACGGCGGCAACGCTGATATTATTATCAGCCCTGCTTACCGGGTTCGGCATCTATGACAGAATCGGGCAGTTTGCAGGCGCCGGTTCAGCCGTACCGGTCACAGGTTTCGCCAACAGCATGGCAAGCGCGGCTCTTGAATATAAAAGCGAAGGGTTTGTGCTCGGAGTAGCGACAAACATGTTTAAACTGGCGGGAAATGTCATCGTTTTTGGTGTTGTGGCTGCTTACATCGTCGGAATGATTCGGTTTGCTTTTGAGAAACTGATGTCGTAGGAGGAGAAGGAAATGAAATTAACAGGAAAGCAAACCTGGGTATTTGAAAATCCCTTATTTGTCAACTCAGCGGGAACAGCAGCTGGGCCAAAGGAAAAAGACGGACCGCTCGGCTCCTTATATGATAAAACCTATGACGAAATGCACTGTAATCAAAAAAGCTGGGAAATGGCTGAACGGCAGCTGATGGAAGACGCTGTAAACGCAGCGCTTCAAAAAAGTAATCTAAAAAAAGATGATATTGATCTATTGCTGGCAGGCGACTTGCTGAATCAAAACGTGACGGCCAATTATGTGGCAAGGCACTTGAAAATTCCGTTTCTTTGTATGTTTGGCGCTTGTTCAACATCAATGGAAACGGTGGCTGTCGCATCAGCCTTAGTTGACGGCGGGTTTGCCAAGAGGGCTCTCGCTGCCACCAGCAGTCATAATGCCACAGCGGAAAGACAGTTTCGCTATCCGACGGAATACGGCGGCCAAAAACCGGACACTGCAACGTCTACTGTAACTGGAAGCGGAGCTGTTGTCATCAGTCAGACACCGGGTGATATCCAAATCACAAGCGCGACTGTCGGAAAGGTTTCTGACTTAGGAATTACAGATCCGTTTGATATGGGATCGGCCATGGCTCCGGCTGCAGCTGATACGATTAAACAGCACTTTAAAGACCTCAACCGGACAGCGGATGACTATGATCTGATCCTGACAGGTGACCTATCCGGCGTCGGATCTCCCATCGTAAAAGACATCTTAAAAGAAGATGGCTATCCGGTCGGCACAAAGCATGATGATTGCGGGCTTCTGGTTTATACGCCGGATCAGCAGGTCTTTGCCGGAGGGAGCGGCTGCGCATGTTCAGCGGTCGTTACCTACTCTCACATTTTTAAGCAGCTGAGAGAAGGAAAATTAAACCGTGTATTTGTCGTGGCGACCGGGGCGTTGTTAAGCCCGACAATGGTCCAGCAAAAAGAAACCATCCCGACCATCGCCCACGGGGTTGTATTTGAGCGTGCAGGAGGTGCATCTTAACATGGACTACCTTTTGGCTTTTGTATGCGGCGGGGCTATTTGTATTGTTGGCCAGCTGCTGTTAGACGTATTTAAATTGACGCCAGCCCACGTCATGACGTCCTTTGTCGTTATAGGAGCGATTTTAGATGGTTTCGGCATTTACGATAAATTTATTGAATTTGCCGGAGGGGGCGCCACTGTTCCGATCGTCAGCTTTGGCCACAGTCTTCTGCATGGTGCCATGCATCAGGCGCATATACACGGATTTATCGGGATCGGCATGGGGATTTTTGAGCTGACATCTGCCGGTATATCAGCCGCCATTCTCTTCGCCTTTCTCGTAGCTGTTATTTTCAAACCGAAAGGATAATGTCAACATGACGACAAAGCGAAAGGTCATACTGGTAACAGACGGTGACGTGTATGCCGCTAAAACAATTGAATACGCCGCAAGCCAAGTGGGGGGGCGATGTATTTCACAATCAAAAGGGAACCCCTCCATTCGCAGCGGCGCGGAGCTTGTCAAGCTAATCACCTCAGCGCAGTATGATCCCGTATTTGTCATGTTTGACGACTCAGGCCTTCAAGGAGAGGGTCCGGGAGAAGCCGCTCTTACCTATGTCGCCACCCATCCTTCAATTGAAGTGCTCGGTGTGATTGCGGTCGCGTCAAAAACCCATCAGGCTGAATGGACCAGAGTTGATGTAAGCATTGACCGCAATGGAGAAATAACAGAATACGGCGTTGATAAAGGCGGAGAAAGGGAGTTTGATGAACATAGAATGAGCGGAGACACAGTCTATTGCCTTGATAAACTTGATCTTCCGCTTATTGTCGGCATCGGGGATATCGGCAAAATGGGCAGAAAAGACGATATCTCAAAAGGGTCGCCAATCACCATGAAAGCGGTCGAGTTTATTTTAGAAAGGAGCGGGTATCATGCCGGGTCACAAGGAAGAGAAAATCCGGGTTTATCGAAATCCAGCCAAAAATGAAGCGTATTTTAAAAATCGGGTCGGAATGGGAACCAGCTATGATGTAGGGGTTCGCAAGCTTAACATTTTAGACAAGGAAATACAGCTTTACTATCTAAATGGACTATCTGATACCGCCTATATCATTCATTTAATGAGAGAGCTTGTCGCCATTAACAATCGGAAAGAGGACGCTGATAACCTGGTCGATATCGTCGAAAACAGGCTGCTTAACGCCCAGGTTGAAAAAGTAAAAACGCTGGATGAAACGACTGATCAAGTGCTGTCGGGGCTAGTCGCAGTCATTGTTGAAGACGCAGGCTTCGCATTTATTATTGACGTTAGAAGCTATCCGGGCAGAAACCCTGAAGAGCCCGATACGGAAAAGGTCGTCAGGGGAGCAAGAGACGGATTTGTAGAAAATATCGTCGTCAATACGGCTCTTCTCAGACGGCGGATCAGAGACGAACGTCTTCGCATCAAGATGACAAAGGTCGGTGAGCGATCAAAAACGGATCTGAGCATTTGTTATATAGAAGATATTGCAGATCCAGATCTGGTTGACATCGTCGAAAAAGAAATTGCCGCTATTGATGTCGACGGATTAACAATGGCAGACAAAACAGTAGAGGAATTCATCATTAAACAAGGCTACAACCCGTATCCGCTCGTCCGCTATACAGAAAGGCCGGATGTGGCGGCTAATCATGTACTTGAAGGCCATGTCATCATTATGGTTGATACATCGCCGAGTGTGATTATCACCCCGACGACTTTGTTCCATCATGTCCAGCATGCTGAAGAATACAGGCAGGCGCCTGCAGTCGGTACTTTTTTAAGATGGGTCAGATTTTTCGGTATTATTGCATCCACTATATTTCTCCCGATCTGGTTTCTCTTTGTGCTGCAGCCGGACCTGCTGCCCGAGAATATGAAATTTATCGGTTTAAATAAGAATACGCATATCCCGATCATCCTGCAGATATTCTTAGCTGACTTAGGAATCGAGTTTCTCAGAATGGCTGCCATTCATACCCCGACCGCTTTATCGACAGCCATGGGCATCATTGCCGCTGTGCTGATTGGACAAATTGCCATTGAAGTCGGCCTGTTTTCACCAGAGGTGATTCTATACGTCTCACTTGCGGCAATTGGAACCTTTGCGACGCCTAGTTATGAATTAAGCTTGGCGAACAAAATGGGCCGGCTTACTCTCATGATACTCGTTGCCATATTTCACATAAAAGGGCTAGTAATCGGATTTACAGTGCTAATTATTGCCATGGCCAGCATCAAATCTCTCCAGACACCGTACTTATGGCCGCTGATTCCCTTTAACGGCAAGGCGCTGTGGCAGGTACTGATCCGCACTGCAAAACCTGGTGCAAAAGTAAGACCTAGTATCGTTCACCCAAGAAATCGCTTAAGACAACCTACCAATTCATAATCGCATTGAAACTGACTGAAGAGTATGATAATGTATGTCTTAATTATGAAGGGACAGTCGATAAAACTGTCCTTTTCACCCATAAGCGGAGAAAGAGGGAATGACATTGTTCTTACATGGCACAAGCAGACAAAATCAACATGGGCATTTAGAAATCGGAGGTGTGGACGCTCTCTATTTAGCGGGAAAATATGGAACGCCTCTTTACGTATATGATGTGGCTTTAATACGTGAGCGTGCTAAAAGCTTTAAGCAGGCATTTATTACTGCAGGGCTGAAAGCACAGGTGGCATATGCGAGCAAAGCGTTCTCATCAGTTGCAATGATTCAGCTTGCTGAAGAAGAGGGACTTTCTTTAGATGTCGTATCCGGGGGAGAGCTTTATACAGCTGTTGCCGCAGGCTTTCCGGCAGAACGCATCCACTTTCATGGGAATAACAAGAGCAGGGAAGAACTGCGAATGGCACTTGAGCATCACATCGGCTGCATTGTGGTGGATAATTTCTATGAAATTTCGCTTTTGGAAGACTTATGTAAAGAAACGGGACACTCCATCGATGTTCTTCTTCGGATCACACCCGGAGTAGAAGCGCACACGCATGACTATATTACAACAGGTCAAGAAGATTCAAAGTTTGGTTTCGACCTTCATAACGGGCAAACTGAACGGGCGATTGAGCAAGTATTACAATCAGAACACATTCAGCTGCTGGGTGTCCATTGCCATATTGGCTCGCAAATTTTTGATACGGCCGGTTTTGTGTTAGCAGCGGAAAAAATCTTCAAAAAACTAGACGAGTGGAGAGATTCATACTCGTTTGTATCCAAGGTTTTGAATCTTGGAGGAGGTTTCGGCATCCGTTATACGGAGGAAGATGAACCGCTTCACGCTACTGAATACGTTGAAAAAATTATCGAAGCTGTGAAAGCAAATGCTGCCCGTCACGGTTTTGACATTCCGGAAATTTGGATCGAACCGGGCCGTTCTCTCGTGGGAGATGCAGGCACAACCCTTTATACGGTTGGCTCTCAAAAAGAAGTGCCGGGTGTCCGCCAGTATGTCGCGGTAGACGGAGGCATGAACGACAATATTCGTCCTGCACTCTACCAGGCTAAATATGAAGCTGCAACAGCCAACCGTATCGGAGAAGCGCATAATAAGACGGTATCGATTGCCGGAAAATGCTGTGAAAGCGGGGATATGTTAATTTGGGATATTGACCTGCCGGAAGTAAAAGAAGGCGATCTTCTTGCTGTTTTTTGTACAGGCGCATACGGATACAGCATGGCCAACAATTACAATCGAATCCCGAGACCTGCAGTTGTATTTGTAGAAAACGGCGAAGCTCATTTAGTCGTGAAAAGAGAAACTTACGAGGATATTGTCAAACTTGACCTGCCCTTTAAAACGAGTGTAAAGCAATAAAAAAGCGCCGATTTCTCGGCGCTTTTTTTATTTGAATATAGAAACAATCGCATTCCAGATAGATACGAAGAAATCAATGACTTTCTGGATGAAGTTTTTGCCTTCATCTGATTCTATGAATTTCGTAATCTTATCTTTCGCTTTATCAAGCTGGTCACCGACCTGTCCCCAGTCGATGTCAACATTTTTCATTTTATTGAATAAGGATACAAGCTGATCCTTTTGGCTGTCTGTAAGTGTGACGTTTAAATCAGAAGCTGCGTCGTCCACTTGTTTTTCAATGTCAGCTTTATTGTCAGGCACACCGTTTTTAGCAAACTCTTCTTTGATTTTTGCAATCAGCGCAGCTGCATTTTCGTTACCGATTTTGTCCCCAAGCTCTGATGTCGTGACAAGCTCTTGGTTAGCTACTTGCTTCACATCCTCCGAGATCGCTTCATCAGAAGAAACTTCATACGCCTTAATCAATCCAGTTAAAGCCGCAGTCCCAGATACTTCAAATGGTGCTGTAACATACACCTTCGCATCTTTAACACCTGCTGTCATCAGGGCATTTAGGTACATTTCATCTGTAATGCCGCTGATATTATGCGTCTCAACATTCAGTCCAGAGCCTTTTTTGGCAATGGTTATTGACGATGAAGAAATGGCTCTTGATCCGATTTGAGCGCTCGGTATATATTTTCCTAAATATTCATGTTCTTCCTTATTGGTCACGGTTACCGTTGTGGCATTATCAGGGACATTCATCTCATCAAGCACTTTTTGTTTATCAGATTCTGATAAATCAGCACCCAGAGTTACAATGACATCTCCAACTGCGGCATCCGCGAGACTGACTTTCGGAATCATCAGCAGCAAAACGGCCGCTGCCAGCATTCCAATCCATATTTTTTTCAAAGCAGTTTGACCTCCTTCAATTTCACAAGCAGCTGGATAGAGCGGCTTTGCGAGGACCTGTGATCATAATGAAAATACAGTTCCGTTAGGTTAGACGGAGATAAAGAGATCCAGGTTTCATTTTTATTTTTTGTAAAGCCGGGAGATTCGTTTTCCCCCGAAAGGTGTGGTATAATAGCCGCGACAAGGAGAGACAGGCTATAACCTATCATACATAATCTCCTTTGAAAATTAAAATAAAGAAAGTAGGCATACAATTGAAAACAGGTTACTTTTTATTAGAAGACGGTAACAAAATTGAATTTGAACTTTACCCTGAAGCTGCACCGGGCACTGTCGCAAACTTTGAAAAGCTTGCGAACGAAGGCTTTTATGACGGGCTTACATTCCACCGAGTGATTCCAGGCTTCGTCAGCCAAGGCGGATGTCCTCACGGAACTGGCACAGGTGGCCCAGGATACACAATCAAATGTGAAACAGAAGGAAACCCGCATACACATGAAGCGGGTGCACTTTCTATGGCACACGCAGGAAAAGACACTGGCGGCAGCCAATTTTTCATCGTGCATGAACCTCAGCCACATTTGAACGGTGTTCACACTGTATTCGGTAAAGTAACAAGCGGACTAGAATTCGCGAAAAACATGTCTAATGGCGACGTCATGAAAGAAGTTCGCGTAGAAGGCTAATAGGCAGCAAAAGGCTTCCTCATCTCGGGGGAGCTTTTTTATTTGCAAAAAAATGATCCAATAGAAAACCGCCTGAGTGCTGGAGGCGGTGAACAAAAAGACGTTTATCCGGTTAACGAGGAGTTTTGTATCTGCTTAAAGCAGACAGAAATTACAATGTTTTGGTCACATGCTGATCGGAAAATTGACTGTTAATCATTTTGGACTGGCTTACAAAATTGTTCTCAATGACAATTCCAGTATTCAAGCTGCCGGAACCAAACACAGATTTGGACACAGTTAATGGTCTTATCGTAAAAGCGCCGCCTACGTTTACTACACTGTTCCCGGAAACATTGTTTATATTAATGGATAATCAATCATTCACGGAGTCTCCTTTCAAATTCTCTATTTTTTATATGTATTATTGCTAGAGTCAATAAGCGTAAACTTATTGGTAAAAATACTTATGTTTTTTATGATGTCGCAAAAAGGGGGGGATTCTTCAATCATTGCATCTTTTTTAGCCAGTCACTCGAGTTAAGCAGCAAAATCGGCTTTTATTTCTGTGGATTTCATATATAAAATTAAGAAAACTTTAAAGTTGCATGGTTCATCAAAATGGTATTTTGTAGTAAAATAAATCAAAACAAACGTGATGTTGTGAAAGGGAGCTTGACGATATGAACAATAAAGGCTGTATAAAATGCGGAAGCACTGAAGCGGGCCAAAAAGAAATAGCCACAACCGGTACGGGATTATCGAAGTTGTTTGACGTTCAGAATAACCGTTTTCTCGTGGTTTACTGCAAGAATTGTGGATATTCGGAGTTTTATAATAAAGAATCTTCAACTGCCGGCAATATATTGGATTTATTTTTTGGAGGCTGATCCATGTTTTCGAGCTTCAATGATATTTAAAATATCTTGAAAGCAAAACGGGATGCAGGCCGGATATGTCACCTGTGAAATGGGCTGCCGCCCTTCATGATGTGAATCAATTTGTCAAGCACCATGGGACTGGGCGATCAATAGAATGCAGTAGATGAAAAGAGCTGCTCGTAACCTTTTATATATTATCTAAAGATTAGCATACGAGCTGTCTTTCTTCTAAGCCCATCTCTGCTGAAATTATGTGATTATTTCTTTCATTACTTTTCGGATGTCTCTGTGTATTATACGATTGCTGGAGTCCAATTTCTCAAGCAACATTTGATGCAGGGCTAGCTGTGATCGACAAGAAAAAGATAGGTATGATTTGGGTGGAAGATGAGGATTAATAGATTGTAAAATCACTTCAATGGTCCTGATGGGATTTCTTTTCGATTCGTGATAACATAAATTGAAGACCGTTGTTTATTGGAGGAAATCAGTTGAAATCAGAAAATGTTTCGAAGAAAAAATCAATGTTAGAATGGGCAAAAGCAATTGTGATTGCTGTCGTTCTCGCTTTGCTCATTCGCAATTTTATTTTTGCGCCGTATGTCGTTGATGGTGACTCTATGTATCCTACACTTCATAACAGGGAAAGGGTCTTTGTCAATATGACAGTCAAATATATCGGCGAGTTTGATAGAGGAGACATCGTCGTTTTAAACGGGGATGATGTTCACTATGTCAAACGTATTATCGGCCTGCCTGGAGATACGGTTGAAATGAAAAACGACCAGCTCTATATCAATGGGAAAAAGGTGGACGAGCCTTATTTGACAGCTAATAAAAAGAGAGCGAAGCAGGATGGCTATGACCGTTTGACCGATGATTTCGGCCCGGTTAAAGTGCCTGATGACAAGTATTTTGTGATGGGTGATAACCGCCGGAATTCAATGGACAGCCGAAACGGGCTTGGCCTCTTCACGAAAAAACAAATTGCGGGTACGTCAAAGTTTGTTTTCTTCCCGTTTAACGAAATGCGAAAAACGAATTAGGATTTAGCAGCTTCCTGAAAGCAGCTTCCTGAACAGGAGGCTGCTTTTTTATATCTTTTTTATGTTCATCCCCCAAAACCAGAACATAAATTCGTATATCTATAGAAAAGAAATTTTTGCAGAAATGTGAAACATATTCCCGTTATGCATCGTTATATTAATAATTTACGAGAATTTACGGTTTTTTATTCATGAAAAAAAGGAATAACTCATATGAATGAATAGATTCATATTGGCTGGAGGTTTAAAAATGGGAAGAATAAAAACCAAGATTACCATTCTGTTAGTGCTTTTGCTTTTACTTGCAGGCGGTTATATGTATATAAATGATCTTGAGCTGAAGGATGTTCCGACAGCAATTGGACAAACCTTGTCCTCGGAAGAAGAGGAATACACCATCGAGGAATATAAAGTGACGGAAATTGACGGTTCAGAGTATCATGGAGAAGCAGAAAACGGCACGAAAATCATCTTCAACGGAAAAAAATTAAATCAGGATTTGTCTGATATAAAAGAAGGCGACAAGATTAAAGCATACTTCAGCAAATCAAAGCGAATCGACGGATTAATCAAGGTTGCCAAAGTGAATGATTAACAAAAAAACACCTTTCGGATGGGACTGACCCCCGTTTTTGAGACAGGGATCAAAACACCTTTTAAACAGCCAATTGCCGATAGCTTATCGGTGATTGGCTGTTTAGTTTCGTTTGAATACGAATGTTGTTATAATAATAAATGTATTCTTTGACAGTGCGTTCTACGATGGCGGTCGTGGTTCGATCAATGCTGTTAAGATAGAACGTTTCAGACTTTAGTGAGGAATGAAACGATTCGATGGAGGCATTATCAGCGGGCGTCCCTTTGCGGGACATGCTCATGGTAATGCCTTTTGTTTTAACAGCTTTCTGATACTCATAAGATGTATACACAGATCCTTGGTCACTATGTAACACGCAGTTCTGAGGCAGTGTTGGCAGCTGATCAAGTGTGTTTAAGACAAAGTCTGTGTCCTGCTTATCTCCAATCGTGAAAGCAATCACTTCTCCATTGTATACATCCAATATACTGGAAAGGTACAATTGTTTCTGTCCATAAGGCAAATACGTGATATCCGTTACTAGTTTTTCAAGAGGATGATCAGACTGAAAGTTCCGATCTAATATATTATCGACCACGGCATATGGCTGCCCATTCTTCTTGCGCCTTTTCACCTTAACCCGGCACTGCCACTGATTTTTCTGCATGATACGCTGAACCGTTTTATGGTTAATACGCATTCCCTTTTTTAATATAGCTGTAATTTTTCGATATCCATATCGATACTTGTGCTCTCGGCACAACGTGCCGATTTGTTTTTTCAAATGGCACTTGGGATGATCTTTCGTCAGGTTCTTCTTCCAACGATAATAAGACGCTCGTGAGATACCTAAATGAACACAGATATCCTGTACGGTCATTGTGCTGTGCAATACTTCTACAAGTTCGACTGACGTTTGGCTATCAACTTCCTTTCCAATTCGTTGTACTTTTTTAAAACTTCATTCTGTTGTCTCAGATAACGGTTCTCTGCCTGCAGTTTCTCTAATTCGGAAGCATACTCCGGACCTTTTCCGTAAGTGTATTGCTTACCAACAGGTTGTTCGAATCGATGTGTATCCCCAGCCTTATGCCACCTAACCCATGTCTGAACCTGCGTCTTATTCTTGATATTCAATTCCTGCATGATCTCTTTCATAGGCACGCCTGCCAATCTCATTTCTACAGCCTTCTGTTTGACTTCAATCGGATAACTCACTCTTGTTCCCATACAAAAAACACCTCCAAGTCTTATTTCGGATAACAACTATCCATTTTCAAACTTGAAGGTGTTTTTTATTTGTCTCATCTTATGGGGTCAGTCCCGATCGAAGGGTGTTTTTTGTTTTTCTCAAATTGTAAGTTTATTTCATTGCGTCCTTTAAAAAGGATCGCTATAATAGCCATTAAGGACAAATGAATAAAGATTGTATCCTTCGGGGCAGGGTGGAAATCCCGACCGGCGGTGGTAAAGCGAATGCGCTTTAGAGCCCGTGACCCGTGTGCATAAGCGCGCGGTGGATTCAGTTTAAGCTGAAGCCGACAGTGAAAGTCTGGATGGGAGAAGGATGATGAGCCGCTATGCAAAAAGTTTAAATATGCATAGTGTTATTTCCTATTGCGTAAAATACCTAAAGCCCCGGATTTTTTATAAATTCGGGGCTTTTTTGACGGTAAATCAATAAAAGAGGGGAGGGAAACAAATGGAAGAGAATTATATGAAGTTCGCATTAGATCTTGCGAAGCAGGGCGAAGGACAGACCGAATCCAATCCGCTCGTTGGCGCTGTTGTGGTAAAGGACGGACAAATTGTCGGTATGGGCGCCCATTTAAAATACGGCGAAGCTCATGCAGAAGTTCATGCCATCCATATGGCCGGATCCCATGCAAAGGGGGCAGATATTTACGTTACACTCGAACCGTGCAGCCATTATGGAAAAACACCGCCATGCGCAGAACTGATTATCAACTCTGGCATCAAAAGAGTGTTTGTGGCGATGAGAGATCCTAACCCGCTTGTGGCTGGAAGAGGGATCAGCATGATTGAAGAAGCCGGTATTGAAGTAAAGGAAGGCATTCTGGCAGATCAGGCGGAGAAGCTGAATGAAAAATTTCTGCACTTCATGAGGACAGGCCTCCCTTACGTCACTCTAAAAGCTGCTGCAAGCCTTGACGGAAAGACAGCTACCAGCACGGGCGACAGCAAATGGATCACCTCAGAGGCCGCGAGACAGGATGCTCAGCAGTACAGGAAAACACACCAAAGCATTCTAGTCGGAGTTGGCACGGTGATAGCTGACAATCCAAGCTTAACCTGCAGGCTGCCGAATGTGACAAAACAGCCGGTTCGGGTAATACTTGATACCGCACTCTCGATTCATGAGGACGCTCAAGTGATATGCGATCAAGCAGCACCGACATGGATTTTTACAACGGCACGAGCAGACGAGGAAAAGAAAAAACGGCTTTCAGCTTTCGGTGTGAACATATTTACGCTTGAAACTGAAGGCATTCAAGTTCCCGATGTGCTGAAAATCCTTGCAGAAGAAGGTATCATGTCGGTGTATGTGGAAGGCGGATCAGCTGTTCACGGAAGCTTTGTCAAAGAAGGCTGTTTTCAAGAAATCATCTTCTATTTTGCCCCTAAACTAATCGGAGGATTGCATGCTCCCAGCTTAATCTCCGGTGAAGGTTTTCAATCAATGAAAGATGTCCCCTTATTACAATTCACTGATATAACCCAAATCGGCCGTGATATCAAACTGACGGCAAAACCGATAAACGAGTAGGATGGTGACCATGTTTACAGGAATAATTGAAGAAACAGGCACAATCGAATCCATGAAAAAAGCAGGGCATTCAATGGCCTTAACAATCAAATGCTCAAAAATTTTAGAGGATGTTCATCTGGGTGACAGCATTGCAGTTAACGGCATTTGTCTGACTGTCACTGATTTTACAAAGAATCAATTCACAGTGGATGTTATGCCTGAAACAGTCAAAGCTACATCACTGAATGATCTATCTAAAGGAAGCAAAGTAAATCTGGAAAGAGCGATGGCGGCAAACGGCCGTTTCGGAGGCCATTTTGTCTCAGGCCATGTCGACGGAACTGCTGAAATTACACGAATTGAAGAAAAAAGCAACGCAGTTTACTATGATTTAAAAATGGACCCGTCTTTAACAAAAACATTGGTCTTAAAGGGATCGATTACCGTGGACGGCGTGAGCTTAACAATATTCGGCCTGACAGAAGATACAGTGACAATTTCTCTAATACCGCATACCATCAGCGAAACGATTTTTTCAGAAAAAACGATCGGCTCTAAAGTGAATATCGAATGCGATATGATCGGAAAATATATGTATCGATTTTTGGATAAAGCCAATGAAAATAAGACCCAACAAACCATTACAAAAGCCTTCTTAAGCGAAAACGGCTTTTAGAGAGGAAGATTTGCATGTTTCATCCGATAGAAGAAGCACTAGACGCTTTAAAAAAAGGCGAAGTCATCATAGTTGTAGATGATGAAGACAGAGAAAATGAAGGAGACTTTGTGGCTCTTGCCGAGCATACAACTCCAGAAGTCATTAACTTTATGGCGACACACGGAAGAGGGCTGATTTGCACGCCGCTTAGTGAGGAAATCGCAGACAAGCTGGATCTTCACCCCATGGTTGAGCATAATACAGATTCTCACCATACTGCATTTACGGTAAGTATTGACCACCGTAATACGAAAACGGGTATCAGTGCTCAAGAAAGATCTTTTACCGTTCAAGCATTGCTGGACAGTAAATCCGTGCCGTCTGATTTTCAGCGTCCGGGGCACATTTTTCCGCTGATTGCGAAAAAAGGAGGTGTCCTGAAAAGAGCGGGCCATACAGAAGCTGCTGTTGACCTTGCCGAAGCCTGCGGATCTCAAGGAGCCGGCGTCATTTGTGAAATTATGAATGAAGACGGAACAATGGCAAGAGTGCCTGAGCTTATTGAAATTGCGAAAAAGCATCAATTAAAAATGATCACCATTAAAGATTTGATTCAATACCGTTACAATCTAACAACACTAGTCGAGCGTGAAGTCGACATTACGCTCCCTACTGATTTTGGCACATTTAAGGTTTACGGTTACACAAATGAGGTAGACGGAAAAGAGCATGTCGCATTTGTGATGGGAGATGTGCCGTTCGGAGAAGAACCGGTATTGGTCCGGGTGCATTCAGAATGTCTCACAGGTGACGTGTTTGGGTCTCATCGCTGTGACTGCGGCCCGCAGCTGCACGCCGCGCTGACGCAAATTGCCGCAGAAGGCCGGGGGGTGCTCTTGTACTTGCGCCAAGAAGGCCGAGGCATCGGTTTAATCAATAAATTAAAAGCTTATAAGCTTCAGGAACAAGGCTATGACACCGTAGAAGCCAACGAAGCGCTCGGCTTCTTGCCTGACCTTCGCAACTATGGCATCGGTGCACAAATTTTACGCGATCTCGGTGTGCGGAATATGAAGCTTTTGACGAATAATCCGCGCAAAATTGCCGGCCTTGAAGGCTACGGACTCAGTATTTCAGAAAGAGTGCCGCTTCAAATGGAGGCAAAAGAACACAATAAAAAGTACTTGCAAACCAAAATGAACAAGCTGGGTCATTTACTTCATTTCTAATCACAAATATCACAAAAAAGGATGGGAATCATATGAATATCATACAAGGAAATTTAGTTGGTACAGGTCTTAAAATCGGAATCGTAGTAGGAAGATTTAATGATTTTATTACAAGTAAGCTGCTGAGCGGTGCAGAAGATGCGTTACTCAGACATGGCGTAGACACAAATGATATCGATGTGGCTTGGGTTCCAGGCGCATTTGAAATTCCGTTTGCTGCGAAAAAAATGGCGGAAACAAAAAAATATGACGCCATCATCACATTGGGCACTGTCATCAGAGGCGCGACAACACATTACGATTATGTCTGCAATGAAGCTGCCAAAGGCATCGCGCAAGCAGCAAACACTACAGGCGTACCTGTCATCTTTGGAATTGTGACAACTGAAAACATCGAACAGGCAATTGAGCGTGCCGGCACAAAAGCGGGCAACAAAGGTGTAGATTGTGCTGTTTCTGCCATAGAAATGGCAAATTTAAACCGTTCATTTGAATAATTTGCTGAAAACAGTTTAAAAATATGGCGAAAATGATATAATGTGAGAAAACGGATCACCTATTCGTATCCGTTAATAGCAGACTGGACATTTTGGATATAGAGGGGTTTTTATGTTAATTCGTTATAAAAAATCGTTTGAAAAGATTGCGATGGGACTTCTTTCGTTCATGCCGAATGAAAAAGACCTTAAGCAGCTTCAGCAGACAATTAAGGACTACGAAACGGATACAGACCGCCAGCTCTTTCTTTGGAAAGAGGACGAGGATATCGTCGGAGCAATCGGAGTCGAAAAAAAGGATTCTGAGGTTGAAATCCGGCATATCAGTGTGAATCCTTCTCATCGCCATCAAGGAATCGGAAAACAGATGATGGATGCTCTAAAGCATTTATTCAAAACGCAGGTACTGGTTCCGAATGAATTAACGCAGAGCTTTTTCGAACGTTGTCAAGGTCAGCAGGATCAAGACATTTCATACAATAATTAAGCAGAGGCTGTAATCAGCCTCTGCTTTTTTTTCTCCGTTCTATTTCTTTTTCACGTTCAAGGATGACGTCAGTCCGATCCCGCAAACGGTGCTTGTCGATAAGAAATGTATCAGTGAGTGTGCTGGGCTGCCCCCATGTGTACTCCTTTTTCTTGCATTCAACGCGGCATGCTTCCTCAAGCTTCTCATCTTTGATCGGCAGCATGATGCTTTTATAGGAAGAGCCCGTTTCGATTTGTTCGTAAACCGACTGCATAAGCTCGAGTAAACGGCTATGATCAAGCCCCAAGCATTCGACCGCTTGTTTTTCCGCTTGAAGAATCCGGATGCTGTTCGCCATCAGTCTTTTTGCCCCGGCAGTATTCTTCCTTCTGTGATGATACAAAGCGACCGCAAGCTGGATGAAACCGACCCAATACATTTTTCGTTGGTTTGGAGGATCTTCCTTCCAATATTCTTCTAATATTTCATGGCATTCAAAATAATCCCGCGTCGCGTGAAATTCAACGAGATAATCAATATAAGCTTTCGGGTACAAGATGCTTCCTCCTTTAATCTGCCCTTAGTGTAACACAGGAAGGTTAAAAGGAAAAAGAACGCCCAGCCCTGGCTGCTTCTTTGTTTTTAGCACGACAATGAAAGGGAAACCGCCGCTAAGTCTTTTTTCTCCTACCTCCTTTGCTATGGTCTGAGCGAATACTTTCCTGTTTTGAATATTCTGTACAAATCGCTTCAAAACAGGAAATGAAATAGTATTGGACGAGAGCTTTTTGGTGGCTTATACTAAAGGGTAGCCAGTTTATCCGGCAATGAGAGTGATACTTGAAAATGGTGAGATGATGGAAGAATATCAAGTGAAAATTGATACGTTTGAGGGCCCATTGGACCTGCTGCTTCATTTAATCAATCGTCTTGAAATTGACATATATGATATACCTGTGGCGAAGATCACTGAACAATATTTATTATATGTACATACGATGCGTGTGCTTGAGCTCGATATTGCCAGCGAGTATTTGGTCATGGCTGCCACGCTGCTCAGCATTAAAAGCAGAATGCTGCTCCCGAAGCAAGAGGAGGAGCTTTTTGAAGATGAATTACTTGAAGAAGAAGATCCGCGGGAAGAATTGATTGAAAAGCTGATTGAGTATAGAAAATATAAAGATGCGGCGAAGGATTTAAAAGAACGGGAAGAAGAAAGACAAAAATCGTTCACGAAACCGCCGAGTGATTTGAGCGAATATGCAAAAGAAGTAAAGCAGTCTGAGCAAAAGCTCTCTGTCACGGTCTATGATATGATCGGGGCTTTTCAAAAAGTGCTCAAACGCAAAAAAATAACAAGGCCGATGGAAACAACAATTACAAGACAGGAAATACCAATCGAAGACAGAATGAACGAAATCGTGCACAGTCTGAAATCAAGAGGAACGAGAATCAACTTTATGGATCTGTTTCCGTATGAGCAAAAAGAACATTTGGTAGTGACCTTTCTAGCCGTTCTCGAGCTGATGAAAAATCAGCTGGTTCTCATTGAACAGGAGCACAATTTTTCAGATATTTACATTACGGGGAGTGAATCCATTCATGGGGCTTGATATCGTGAATTGGAAAGCTATAGTGGAAGCCCTTCTTTATGCGGCAGGCGATGAAGGGCTCACAAAAAAGCAGCTGTTAACAGTGCTTGAAATCGAAGAGCCTGAACTGAACACCATTATGGCGGATGTAGCAGATGAATACCGCGGGGATACAAGGGGCATTGAACTTATTGAATATGCAGATACGTATATGCTCTCTACCAAAAAAGACTTTGCCCCGTACTTGAAAAAACTGATTGAAGTGCCGTCAAAGGGCCTTTCTCAAGCATCTTTAGAAGTGCTGGCCATCGTTTCATATAAACAGCCGATTACAAGAGCAGAAATTGAAGAAATCAGAGGCGTGAAATCAGAGCGGATTTTACACAGCCTCGTTGCGAAGGCGCTATTGTGTGAAGTCGGGCGGGCTGACGGTCCGGGAAGGGCTATTTTATACGGCACAACGCCGACTTTTCTTGAGCAATTTGGTCTGAAAACGCTGGACGAGCTTCCGCCGCTTCCTGAAAATGCGGAAGAAGACGTTCTTCAAGAAGAAGCAGATTTATTTTTTGAAAACTTTAACCAAACCTTCGAAGATATAAAATAGAAGTTTAATGAATCGCGCTTTTTCATCATCATAAGATATAAGGAAGAAGCTATCATGAAAGAAGCAAAATGTGAGAGACAAAGACATGAGGGGAAGATACCAAACGAAATGGGACATTCGATTGTGCGAGTGCAGACTCAAAAAACAGGCGAATTCTTATCAATGGTTGTCAATACCGTTAACGATTATCTAAATCAAACGACGCTGGAGTCCTTACAGGCTGAATTGCCTATTGAGAAAGGATACTGCTGTGATGTGCTGAGCACTCTGAGAAGAATGGCAGTATTTTGTGAAGGAGGCGCAGAAGCGTGCCGCCGTCTCTTGATGCAGGAGCCTTTTCAGGATGCCAGAGCGGAGAAAACACTGTACAATGTGTATCACCAATGCATTGAAGAGTTCTTTATGCCGAAAAAAGACACGTGGTGTGAAAATAGCCGGGCGTCTTATACGGGGGTCAGTGCAATTGAGTTTTACCATGCTGTTCCTGCGTCGCTTGAGCAATTATTATTGCCGTTGAGCGCAGCCTTTCTGAAGATGAGAGAAGAGCTGGCTCATTACGAAGCGTCCGGATCAAGCATGGCGCCAATCAGATAACGTTTACTCTCCCTTTTTCAGGGAGAGTTTTTTTATGTTTGTCCGCCGTTATATAATTGTTATTCATAACTGATGGACATGCGCATAAACTTGTACAAACCACACAAGGACGTGAGCAAACATGCGCATTTTCAAAAAAGCAGTCTTCATGGTCATGATTTTTTTTCTATTTGCAAATGTAAATGTGAACACAGCACATGCGGCTATAGATGTTAGTGCAAAAAGCGCGATAGTAATTGATGGAGATTCAGGCAGAGTGTTATTTGCCAAGGGTGAGCATGAAAAAAGGCGGATTGCAAGCATCACAAAAATCATGACGGCCGTTCTCGCCATTGAATCCGGCAAAATGGGTGAAACTGTGACGGTTTCGGCAAATGCTGTCAGAACAGAAGGCTCTGCCATTTATTTAACGGAAGGGCAAAAAGTGAAATTAAAAGATCTTGTGTATGGCCTGATGCTGAGATCAGGAAACGACGCCGCTGTTGCGATTGCCGAGCATGTCGGGGGCAGCCTCGATGGATTTGTTTATATGATGAATCAAAAAGCCGAGCAGCTTGGTATGGAGAATACCCGTTTTCAAAACCCGCACGGATTGGACGACCATGAAAACCATTATTCAACAGCCTATGACATGGCCATCTTAACAAAATACGCTATGAAGTTGAAAGACTATCAAAAAATTTCAGGCACAAAAATATACAAAGCAGAAACGATGGAAAGTGTCTGGAAAAACAAAAATAAACTGCTGACCATGCTTTATCGATACAGCACAGGAGGAAAAACAGGCTATACAAAACTTGCAAAACGGACACTGGTCTCAACAGCCTCAAAGGACGGCATTGACCTGATCGCCGTTACCATAAATGACCCTGACGATTGGGATGATCATATGAATATGTTTAACTATGTGTTTGATCATTATCAAACCTATTTAATCGCGAAAAAAGGGGACATTCCAAAGCTGAAAGGCACATTTTATGAATCTAAGGCTTTTATCAAACGTGACATCACCTACTTGCTAACCGAAGAGGAAAAAGAAGATGTCAAAATTAGAACCACGCTGCTTAAGCCGAAAAAAGCATGGGAGAAAGATGTATCAAAAATTCCCGACATCGTAGGACACATGAAGATCATGTTCAACGATGAAACCATCGCAAAAGTGCCGATCTATTATGAAAATGAACAACATCAAAAACCGAAAAAACAATTTTTTGAAACGTTTAAATCCATCTTTCTGAATGCGGCTGGCGGGGCAAAATGGTCAATATAATTTGGGTCAGCTTAACTGTGATCGGACTTGTTTTTGCGATGTGCAACGGAACTCTGCAAGATGTAAATGAAGCCGTGTTTAAGGGTGCGAAGGAAGCCGTTACAATCTCATTCGGACTGATGAGCGTGCTTGTTTTCTGGCTTGGCTTAATGAAAATAGCCGAGCAGGCGGGGCTTTTGGATATTTTCAGCCGGATGTGCAGGCCTTTTATATCTAAGCTTTTTCCTGATATACCGCCGGATCACCCGGCGATGGGCTACATTTTATCTAATCTCATGGCGAACTTCTTCGGCCTCGGGAATGCGGCAACTCCGCTTGGCATTAAAGCAATGGAGCAAATGAAAAAGCTGAATGGAAACCGATCGGAAGCAAGCCGGTCGATGATTACTTTTTTAGCTGTCAATACGTCCTGCATCACGCTCATTCCGACAACGGTGATTGCTGTTCGAATGGCCTATTCCTCCAAAACGCCGACAGATATTGTCGGACCGAGCATTTTAGCGACACTCATTTCTGGAATTGGCGCCATTATCATTGACCGGTATTTTTATTACCGCCGCAAAAAGAAGGGAAGGTGAGCGGATGGAAATCATCAACTGGCTGTCTTTAGCCATGATTCCGATCATTATTGCCGGAATTCTTCTTTATGGAACAATCAAAAAGGTTCCCACATATGAGTCGTTTGTTGAAGGCGGAAAAGAAGGGATAGAAATCGCTTTTTCCATTATCCCCTACTTAGTCGGAATGCTTGTCGCCATTACAGTTTTCAGATCATCAGGCGCGCTTGATTTTATAATGGACCTTTTAAAACCGGTTTTCTCCGCTATCGGCATCCCTGCTGAGGTGGTTCCGCTTGCGCTGATCCGCCCGATCTCTGGTACGGCCGCACTCGGCATGACGACAGATTTAATTGCAGTATACGGGCCCGATTCCTTTATCGGCAGGCTGGCTTCCGTCATGCAGGGATCAACAGATACCACGCTTTACGTACTGACTGTGTATTTCGGAGCGGTCGGCATTAAAAAAATGGGTGATGCGTTAAAGGTGGGACTTCTTGCTGATTTAATCGGTGTAGTTGCATCTATCATCATCGTTACGTTATTATTTGGGAGCGCCTGAAAACGGCGTTTTTTTGGATTTGGCACAGAAATTTGAAAAAGCTTGTTTGTTAAGGTTGAAAAAAGTAAGATAATACTTGAGGTGAAAGACATGGAAAGACTGCAAAAAGTAATTGCTCATGCCGGTGTTGCATCGCGCAGAAAGGCAGAAGAGCTGATTAAAGAAGGAAAAGTAAAGGTGAACGGCAAAGTAATAACAGAGCTTGGTGTTAAGGTCACCGGTTCTGATCAGATTGAGGTAAACGGGTTAAAGGTTGAACGCGAAGAGCCGGTTTACTTTCTCTTATATAAACCAAGAGGCGTTATTTCTGCAGCCCAAGATGACAAAGGGCGCAAAGTCGTGACGGACTTTTTTAAAGAAATCCCGCAGCGCATTTACCCGATCGGGCGTCTGGATTATGATACGAGCGGTCTTTTGCTGTTAACCAATGACGGCGAGTTTGCCAATAAACTGATGCACCCTAAGTATGAAATAGATAAAACATACGTGGCGAAGGTGAAAGGCATCCCGCCTAAAGAGCTTCTCAGAAAGCTGGAGCGCGGAATTAGGCTTGAAGAAGGCAAAACGGCTCCTGCTAAAGCGAAGCTGCTGTCTTTGGATAAGAAAAAGCAAACAAGCATTATTCAGCTGACCATCCATGAAGGACGCAACAGACAGGTGCGCCGCATGTTCGAAGCGATCGGGCATGAAGTAATCAAGCTGAAGCGTGAAGAATACGCGTTTTTAAACCTGCGAGGCTTGCACACGGGAGATGCCAGAGAGCTGACGCCGCATGAAGTTAAAAGACTTAGAGCGCTGGCGGAGCACGGTAAAAACGCTTTCTAAATTTCACATAACCTTCAAAAAGTAAGAAATGTGAAATGAACGTGCAATGATATAATTGAATGGATCTGCAATAGGGGGAAGGGGGCAGTGGACAATGAAGAAAAAAAGGCGTTTATTCATTCGGACCGGCATCCTTCTCGTTTTAATCTGTGCACTTGGCTATACAATTTACAACGCTGTATTTGCCGGCAAAGAGAGTATATCCGAAGGGTCCGACGCACCGAATTTTGTCCTTGAAGATACGAATGGGAAACGTATCGAGCTCAGTGACTTAAAAGGGAAAGGCGTTTTTTTGAATTTCTGGGGTACATGGTGTGAACCGTGCAAGAAAGAATTTCCTTATATGGCGAACCAATATAAGCATTTTAAAGACCAAGGTATTGAAGTTGTCGCGGTAAATGTTGGGGAGTCAAAGATAGCAGTACATAATTTTATGAAATCCTACGGAGTCAATTTTCCGGTTGTTCTGGATACAGATCGCCAAGTGCTTGATGCCTATGACGTATCTCCGCTTCCGACAACCTTTTTAATCAATCCGGAAGGAAAAGTTGTCAAGGTGGTGACCGGCACTATGACAGAAAGCATGATCCATGATTATATGAATCTGATAAAACCCGGAGAGACTTCGGGATGAAGCAAGTTAAATGTGAATGCGGACATGTAAACCCGGTCGGAACCGTTCTATGTGAATCGTGCGGAAGAGCTCTCCAGGAAACCCAGCCTCCGCTTGCTGATATGAGATATGACGGAAGCGCAAGGCGTTCACAAACCTATAACAAAACGATCATTGATAAAATTTGGAATTTCTTTTCTTCGGTTAAGGTGGGAATATGGCTTATCGTCATAACCCTTGCCGCATCAGCGTTCGGCACCATTTTTCCCCAAGAAGCCTATTTGCCTCCGGGCGCACAGGCTGATACCTATTACAAAGAGCAGTACGGCACGTTCGGCCAGCTTTATTATTTGCTTGGGTTTCATCATTTATATGGCTCCTGGTGGTATTTGCTGCTCATTGCCTCGATCGGCATTTCACTCGTGATTTGCAGCCTCGACCGGGTCATTCCGTTGTACAGAGCGTTAAAAAACCAAGGTGTCCGCAGGAGTCCTGCTTTTTTAAGAAGGCAGCGCTTGTTCAGTGAAACGGATACTGTACTTAACGGAGAAGCAAAAGAAAAGATTGTTGCTCTCTTAAAGAAAAAGCATTATAGAATCAGAGAAAAAGAGGGCAGCATTCTTGCCGAAAAAGGGCGTTTTTCCCGCTGGGGCCCGTATGTCAACCACATTGGATTGATTATCTTTCTGATCGGTGCAATGCTGAGATTTGTGCCTGGCATGTACGTCGATGAGACGCTTTGGGTCAGAGAAGGCGAAACCGCAGCCATTCCGGGAACAGACGGAAAATATTATTTGAAAAACAATCAATTCAGCGTAGAGACCTATAACAGCAAAACGGAAAAAAAGGTATTCGCAGATGCGATTGACAGAGTCGGGGACGGGAAAGTGGCAAAGAACTTTCAAACAGATGCCGTACTCTACAAGAGAGAAGGAAAAATTGTTTATGGTGAGAAGCCGAAGCTGAAAAAAGTAACAGAAGAGGACATTCGTGTCAATCAGCCGCTGCGTTTTGATTCTTTTTCCGTTTACCAGGTGGATTATAAAGAGAATCAGCTTGATCAAATGGTGTTTCAGCTGATAGACAAAAAAACAAAAAAATCCTTTGGGAGCTTAAAGGTCAACCTTCTGGATCCAGATTCGGTTTATGATCTTGGCAACGGTTACAAAGTGGAAATCGCCAGCTACCTGCCAGACTTCTATTTTAATCAGGACGGAGAGCCGAGCACGAAAACAAAGATCCCTAACAATCCGGCTTTTGTCTTTAATATCATAACGCCGGACAAACCGAAGGGTGAGAAAAGCTTTGTCGCCATCCAAGAAACAATCGAAGGCTCAGACAGCAATAAATATAAGCTGAAATTTGACCATGTCGAAACGAAAAACATTACCGGACTCACAGTCAGAAAGGATCTGACACTCTGGGTGCTTGCTGTCGGCGGAGCCATTTTTATGATCGGTGTTATTCAGGGTATGTACTGGCAGCACCGAAGAATCTGGCTTCACTCACAGGATGGCGCAGTCATGGTGGCAGGGCATACGAATAAAAACTGGTATGGCCTGAAGAAGGATTTAGCCTTTGTATTGGCTGATTCCGGACTGACTGAACCGGAGGACCAAAAAGAATTAATCAAAACACAGAAATAGGCGAAAAGGGAGTGATGTCATGGCGGAGCTGAGCGGAAATTTTCTTTATGCGGCCTTTCTTGTGTATTTAATCGCTGTCCCGATTTTCGGCGGGGCCATACGCGGAAATAAAGGTAAAAAGGGCAAGCCTAACCGATGGGCCAACATTGGAATCACCCTTACTATTATCGGTTTTCTCTGCCATCTGGGATATTTCATCACAAGGTGGGATGCCAGCGGCCATGCACCAGTCAGCAATATGTTTGAATTCACCACCGCCTTTGGCATGATGCTTGTTTTGGCGTTTATTATTCTTTATTTTATCTACAGATTGCCTTCATTAGGTCTGTTTACGCTGTCAATCGCTTTATTGCTGATTGCTTACGCCAGCATGTTTCCGAGGGATATCTCGCCCTTAATTCCGTCGCTGCAGAGCAATTGGCTGTATATTCACGTAACAACAGCAGCGCTTGGGCAAGCTATACTTGCTATCAGCTTTGTCGCAGGTGTCATCTTTCTTTTGAAGCATGTAGACCAGACAAAACCAAGCAAAAAAACGTTCTGGCTTGAAGCGATTATGTTTATCCTGGTCACAACCGTCGCCTTTATTGCGATCACATCGGCATTTCGTCTTGCAGGCTATGAAGCGGAGTTTAACTGGGTGGATAAAAATAAAGAAAAAAGTGTGATGGTGTACGAAATGCCTGCACTTGTCGGCCCGCATCAGGGAGAGCTTTTGACCGAGGGGAGAATGGAGCCGCTTGCTGAGCTTCCCGCCCTTTTCTCAGGCAGAAAGGTGAACACCGTCATTTGGTCATTTGGAGCAGGCCTTGTTTTGTACGGAGTTCTTCGTCTGATCATCAGAAAAAGAATCAGCGCTCTATTACATCCGCTGGTGAAAAACGTCAATCTTGATCTGGTGGATGAAGTTGGCTACAGGGCCGTTTCGATCGGATTTCCAATCTTTACGCTCGGGGCGCTGATCTTTGCGATGATTTGGGCTCAGCTCGCGTGGACCAGATTTTGGGGCTGGGACCCGAAGGAAGTATGGGCGCTGATCACGTTTTTGTTCTATGCCGCTTACTTGCATTTAAGACTGTCAAGAGGCTGGCACGGTGAGAAGTCAGCATGGCTGGCCGTAATCGGTTTTGCTATTATAATGTTTAATTTAATATTCGTAAATCTAGTGCTTGCCGGACTTCATTCTTATGCATAGTCCTAAGAAAGCGACACAATTCTCAAACTTTCTCACGATTTGATAAAATGAAAGTAACAGAAGGAAAGCAGGGGGAAAACGATGGACCAAACGAACGAAACCAAAATATTAGTAGTTGATGACGAAGCCAGAATTCGCCGCCTTTTAAGAATGTATCTTGAACGTGAAAATTATGTCATAGACGAAGCGGAAAATGGTGATGAAGCCATTGCCAAAGGGCTTGAAGCCAATTATGACTTAATTTTGCTTGATCTGATGATGCCGGGGACTGACGGAATTGAAGTGTGCCGGCAAGTTCGTGAAAAAAAAGCGACACCAATTATCATGCTGACCGCAAAAGGAGAAGAAGCAAACCGGGTGCAGGGGTTTGAAGCGGGAACAGATGATTATATTGTCAAGCCGTTCAGCCCGAGAGAAGTCGTGCTGCGGGTAAAGGCCCTTTTGAGAAGAGCATCCCAAACCTCTTATATCAATGCCAATACACCGACGAAAAATGTGCTCGTGTTTTCACATCTGTCCATTGACCATGATGCTCACCGTGTAACGGCTGATGGAACAGAAGTAAGTCTGACTCCGAAAGAGTATGAGCTCCTATACTTCTTAGCGAAAACACCTGATAAAGTGTATGATCGGGAAAAACTGCTGAAAGAAGTGTGGCAATATGAGTTTTTTGGTGATCTGCGGACAGTAGACACTCACGTTAAACGCTTGAGAGAAAAACTGAATAAGGTATCTCCGGAAGCTGCGAAAAAAATTGTCACCGTATGGGGTGTAGGCTATAAATTTGAGGTAGGCGCTGAATGAAATTTTGGAAAAGCGTAGTAGGCAAGCTGTGGTTTACGATCCTTTCACTCGTCTTGATCGTATTATTCATTTTGACGGTTCTTTTGCTCGAATTTATTGAAAATTACCATGTGGAAGAGGCCGAGAATGATTTAACACAGCTTGCGAATAAAGTTGCTGTCATCATAGAAAATCACGAGGACCAGGCACTGGCAAGATCAATCACTTGGGAGCTCGCTGATAACTTAACAAGCATTGCCATCATTCAGGATGAGAAAAAGTATTGGTATTCTCCGAATGATAAAAATCGCCTGTCGTCCATTACGGTTGAGCAAATACAGCATGACAAAGATTTAAATAATGCTCTCCAAGATCATAAAAAAGTAAGCAAACGAACGGTGCTGAGCAATACAGACACGGATAATGAACGCCTGATTGTAGGTGTCCCGTATGAAAAAGACGGAAAGAAAGGCATGGTCTTTTTATCCCAGTCTTTGCTTGCCGTTAAAGATACAACAAAACACACGACCCGCTATATCTTTCTGGCCGCGGGGATTGCAATTGTACTGACAACGTTTTTCGCTTTCTTTTTATCAAGCAGGGTCACGTATCCGCTTCGAAAAATGAGAGAGGGCGCACAAGACTTGGCGAAAGGCAAGTTCGATACAAAAATCCCGATTTTAACTCAGGATGAAATCGGTGAACTGGCAACCGCTTTTAATCAAATGGGCCGGCAGCTTAACTTTCATATTAATGCGCTCAATCAAGAAAAAGAACAGCTTTCTAACATTTTGAGCAGTATGGCTGACGGGGTTATTACCATTAATATTGACGGTACGATTCTTGTGACAAACCCGCCGGCTGAACGTTTTCTTCAGGCTTGGTATTATGAGCAGAATATGAATATCAAAGAAGGCGATAACCTTCCGCCTGAAGCAAAAGAGCTGTTCCAAAACGCTGTCAGCACTGAAAAAGAACAAATGATTGAGATGACGCTGCAAGGCAGATCATGGGTGCTCTTGATGTCGCCCCTTTATGCGGAATCGCATGTCAGAGGAGCGGTTGCCGTGCTGCGCGACATGACTGAAGAACGCCGCCTTGATAAGCTGCGTGAAGATTTTATCGCAAATGTCAGCCATGAGCTGAGAACACCGATTTCCATGCTTCAGGGATACAGTGAAGCAATTGTCGATGACATTGCAAGCTCCGAGGAAGACCGGAAAGAAATTGCCCAAATCATTTATGATGAATCGCTGCGAATGGGCCGCTTAGTCAATGATTTGCTTGATTTAGCCCGAATGGAATCAGGCCATACAGGCTTGCATTACGAAAATATCAACGTCAATGAATTTTTAGAGAAGATCATTCGGAAATTTTCCGGCGTTGCTAAAGAAAAAAATATTGCTTTACATCAAGATATTTCTCTCACAGAAGAAGAGTTTATGTTTGATGAAGACAAGATGGAGCAGGTATTTACCAATTTGATCGATAACGCGCTACGGCATACTTCATCCGGGGGCAGTGTTTCCATTGCAGTCCATTCTGTGAAGGATGGATTGAAAATTGATATCAAAGACTCTGGATCCGGCATACCGGAAGAAGACCTGCCATTTATCTTTGAGCGGTTCTATAAGGCAGATAAAGCGCGGACAAGAGGCAGAGCAGGAACCGGGCTTGGGCTGGCTATCGTTAAAAATATCGTAGAAGCCCACAACGGTTCGATTACGGTGCACAGCCGAATGGATAAAGGAACGACATTTACATTTTATATTCCGACAAAACTATAAAATTCGGTCTGAATTTGCCGAAGAATCTTGTTCCATAAGAAACACCCGCTGATTAAGCGGGTGTTTTTTTAAAAGCCAATATTAATAAAATTTAAGGATATGTTAATATAAATTCCCTTCCAAATTCCAGTTTCTCGTAATATAGTTGTAATGTAACTTTTCAAGCTATTAATACGACAAAAAAGTGAACGGAGGGGTTTCAAATGGAAGAAACCTTTCAATTGTTATATGAAACATATCATCAAGATTTGTATCAATTTTTATTTTATATGGTAAAGGATAAAAGCCAGGCAGAAGATCTTCTTCAGGAGGTTTATATCCGGGTATTAAATTCTTACCATACGTTTGAAGGAAGAAGCAGTGAAAAAACATGGCTTTTGTCGATCGCACGCCATGTTGCGATAGACTGGTTCCGTAAACAGCAGACGATCAGACAGCGTATACTCGGCACGTTTGATTGGGATACACAGGATGTCAGAGATCAGCAATTGCTTCCGGACGAACTTGCGGTTCAACATGAAAACGTCCGGGAAATTTATGCTGCGCTTGATCAATGCACGATCGATCAAAGAGCTGTGATTATCTTGCGGTTTATTCAGGGATATTCAATTCAGGAAACAGCCAATGCTCTGCGCTTCTCGGAAAGCAAAGTAAAAACGACCCAACACAGAGGGCTCAAAGTACTTCGGAAACATATGGAGCTTTTGAGGGAGGAGCTAATGGATGATGAAGTCAGATTGGAACGAAGAACAGATAAAGGAGTTGTTAAGTCAACTTCCGGCAGTTAAAGACCATCGTTCGCCTCAGGATATTTACAAGCTGCTGACGATGGCTAAAAGCAAAAAAAAGCCCGCTGTTAGGTGGATTGGCCCCGCGTGTGCCACTGCAATTGCGGTTTATATCGCCTTCATTATTTCTCCTCATTTCTTTGATCAGGCACAACCTCAACAAAAAGATGCGTCCCAAGAGAACGCTGTGACGAAAACTGAGACAGCAGACAGCCCAAAAGCTGCATCATCCCTGGATCAGACATCGTTTGTTGTTCCTGAAAAGGAACAGAACAATTACACCACTGTAGCGATTGCTGATGCCGAAACATCCGCAATTATACCCATCAGCATCAAAAAAACAAACGCAGACCAAACGATACAGGATATGCTGTCTAAAAGTAGTGAATTGGATATCCTTGATCATCCTATTACGATTCCATCCTTCATAGATGAAGTAGAGATAAAGGAAAAACCAAAGCAAAAGGAATTAAGTATACGAGTTCATCAGCTCATTACGGCTTTTTCTGTAAAAGATGATACACTGTTAAAAAAACTGCTGAAAGAATCCTTAAAGTGGAGTCCTTATGAAAAAATAAAATTTTTATCGGATCAAAAAAATGAGGACGGTGCCGTTATTGGTTCATATGGCACTTTTACGGAAATTCCTATTCCAAAACAGTCGAAAAGAGCCTACTACTTGTACCAAAATAAACAAGGACAAGACTTTCTCGTTCCGTCAGAAAAAACGTTTGATACAGTAAAAGAAGCGGTTAAGGAAATGGAATCGAGCAGCCAAAAAGATACAACTCCTCTTATTCAGGAGGGTGCTGTTCAATCTGTAACGAAGAAACAGAAACACTTATATATCCACTTCTCAAAAGAATCAGAAGTTGAGGATTCTATTGCCGGTATTTTAATGCTTGAGGGACTACTTTTAACAGCAAAGGAGTTTGGTTTTACAGAAGTGACCTTTACGGAAACCAGAACAAAAAAAATCGGCAGATATGACGTATCAGATGCTATTCCGGTACCAGCTGCTCCAAATCCGATTTCCATAAACTAAAAAAGGGCCCTTTCAGGCTCTTTTTTAGTTGCTTTGCATATAATAGAAATTTTCAAAAAATAGTTGTGCGTGTATAATAAAACAAGGTAACGATTGAAAGGATTTGAGACGAGTGAACGTGTTAACAATCAAAGGAGTTTCCATCGGAGAAGGGATGCCGAAAATTATCGTTCCGCTGATGGGAAAAACGGAAAAACAAATTTTGAATGAAGCAGAAGCTGTAAAATTGCTGAATCCGGACATAGTGGAGTGGCGAGTCGACGTTTTTGAAAAAGCAAATGACGTAGAAGCCGTCACAAAAATGATTTCTAAGCTTCGGGAGTCTTTAGCGGACAAGCTGTTTCTATTTACATTCAGAACCCATAAAGAAGGAGGGAGCATGGAAATGGACGAAAGCTCCTATCTTGCTTTGCTGGAGGCGGCAGTCCAAACAAAAAACATCGATCTTATTGACATTGAATTATTTTCAGGAGATGCAAATGTGAAAGCGTTAGTATCGCTGGCGGAAGAAAACGATGTTTATGTGGTGATGTCGAATCATGATTTTGAGAAAACGCCTGAGAAAGATGAGATTCTTTCGAGACTTCGGAAAATGCAGGATTTAGGGGCGCATATTCCAAAAATGGCTGTCATGCCGAATGATACAGGAGATCTCTTAACGCTGCTTGATGCGACGTATACAATGAATACAAAATATGCAGACCGTCCAATCATTACAATGTCAATGGCTGGAACAGGACTGATCAGCAGGCTGAGCGGTGAGGTTTTTGGATCAGCTTGCACTTTTGGGGCGGGAGAAGAGGCGTCGGCACCTGGTCAGATACCTGTTTCTGAGCTGAGGAGTGTCTTAGACATTTTGCACAAAAACATACGAGTATAGAACAATAAAAAAACTCAAGCTATACAGCTTGAGTTTTTTTGATTATGGAAGGTCAATGAGCTTTACAGACACAATATCAGGAACATCTGTTAGTTCTTTCACAATTTTATCTTCCAGATGTCTGTCAAAGGAAAGCATCATGATGGCTTCTCCGCCTTTTTCTTTACGGCCAACCTGCATGGTTGCAATGTTAATATCGTTATCTCCGAGAATACGTCCTACTCGGCCGATGACACCTGTTGTATCCCGATGCTGGATATATACCAAGTGACCCGTCGGATAAAAATCGATATTAAATCCGTTGATCTCGACAATACGCTCTCCGAAATGTGGAATATACGTAGCCGTCACAGTAAAGGTGCTGCGGTCTCCTGTCACTTTTACGCTGATGCAGTTATCGTATCCAGATTCAGAAGAGGAAATTTTTTCACTGAAGCTGATGCCGCGTTCTTTTGCGACACCCCCGGCATTGACTTCGTTAACAGTTGAGTCAACGCGCGGTTTTAAAAAGCCTGACAGTAGGCTTTTTGTAATAAACGATGTTTCAAGTTTGGCAATTGTGCCTTCGTATTGAATGGCAACATCCTGTACCGGCTCTTTCATGCATTGGGATACGAGGCTGCCAATTTTTCCTGCGATTTGATGGTAAGGCTTAATCTTAGCGAATTCATCTTTTGTCATGGCAGGCAGGTTGATAGCTGACATCACAGGAAGACCTTTTGCGAACTGCAGAACTTCTTCTGACACTTGAGCCGCGACATTCAGCTGAGCTTCTTTAGTCGATGCTCCCAAGTGAGGAGTGGCAATGACTAATGGATGATCAACGAGTTTATTGTCAATTGGCGGTTCAACTTCAAAAACGTCAAGCGCCGCTCCGGCAACATGCCCGTTTTCCAAAGCTTCGAGAAGTGCTGCTTCATCGATAATACCGCCTCGCGCACAGTTAATTAAGCGAACACCTTTTTTCGTTTTTGCAATCGTTTCTTTATTCAATAAGCCTTTTGTTTCTTTCGTTAAAGGCGTGTGTACGGTAATAATATCCGCGCTTTCAAGCACTTCTTCAAATGTACGGCTGTTTACGCCGATTTTTTTTGCTCTTTCTTCAGTTAAGAAGGGATCAAAAACGTGAACGGTCATACCGAACGCTCTCGCACGCTGTGCGATTTCGCTTCCGATTCGGCCTAATCCGACAATCCCAAGTGTTTTTCCGTAAAGCTCTGAACCGACATAAGCTGTGCGGTTCCACTCTCTGGATTTCACTGAGATATTAGCTTGAGGAATGTGTCTCATTAAAGAAGAGATCATCGCAAATGTATGCTCAGCTGTCGAAATGGTGTTGCCGTTTGGAGCGTTAATCACGATTACCCCGTGTTTAGTCGCTTCGTCAATGTCGATATTATCTACACCGACACCGGCTCTTCCGACAATTTTTAAAGAAGTCATTTTTTTGAAAAGGTCTTCTGTTACTTTTGTCGCGCTCCGCACCAAAAGAGCATCAAAAGTATGTAATTCATTCTCTGCATCTGCTACGTTTTTTTGAACGATTTCAATAAAGTCTGATTCAATAAGTGGTTGTAAGCCGTCGTTGCTCATTTTGTCTGAGACCAATACTCGAAACATCGTTAGATTTCCTCCTAAATTGACAAACTAAATATCTGATAATTTAACATATTCTCAATAGAGTGTCAACGTGTATTGACGCAGTAAAGGATAAAAGGAAAGCTTGAAAATCAATGTTTTTACAGCTTTCAAGTATTATATATAATTTGAAGCAATTCTCTATACAGCCAACCAGTTATCGTTTATAATGGAACTAAATTCATATGATCAATCTTCGGGGCAGGGTGAAATTCCCTACCGGCGGTGATGAGCCGATGGCTCTAAGCCCGCGAGCTGTTTTTACAGCAGGATTCGGTGAAATTCCGGAGCCGACAGTATAGTCTGGATGGGAGAAGATGGAGGTTCATAAGCGTTTTGAAATTAGATTTTCAAACGTTTCTTTGCCTAGCCTAATTTTCGAAACCCCGCTTTTATATATGAAGCGGTTTTTTTATTGGCTGGAAAAGAACCTTTCCGTTTTCGAGTAAGATGTGATCGAAAAGGAGAGAGTAAAGTGAAAGTAAAAAAATTAGTTGTGATTAGTATGCTGAGCAGCATTGCATTTGTTTTGATGCTGTTAAATTTCCCGTTTCCGGGTCTTCCGGATTATTTAAAAATTGATTTTAGCGATGTGCCCGCTATTATTGCCATTCTGATTTACGGACCTTTGGCGGGTATTGCCGTAGAAGCGATAAAAAACGTTCTTCAATATATCATTCAAGGAAGCATGGCCGGAGTTCCTGTAGGACAAATTGCGAATTTTATCGCAGGAACACTCTTTATATTGCCGACTGCTTTCTTATTTAAAAAGCTGAACTCAGCAAAGGGCTTGGCTGTCAGTCTGCTTCTGGGAACTGCAGCGATGACAATTTTAATGAGTATTTTAAATTATGTTCTGATTCTTCCGGCGTACACGTGGTTTTTACATTCACCGGCATTATCTGACAGCGCGCTGAAAACAGCGGTCGTCGCAGGTATCCTGCCGTTTAACATCATAAAAGGCATTGTGATTACAATAGTATTCTCACTTATTTTCATCAAGCTTAAGCCATGGATTGAACAGCAGCGAAGCGCGCATATCCATTAAATAAAAAAAGCTCCCGCAGGGGAGCTTTTTTGTTACTTCTATTCAAATTTAAGCGGGTCGCCTTCAAATGGCTCATCCGCCACTTTGATGGAATCAGTAGGGCATCCTTCAAATGCGTCAATCATATCTTCTTCCAGTACCTCAGGAACTTCGACAACGCCTTTGTTTTCATCAAGCGTTACGAACGCGATGCCTTCATCATCGTAATCGTAAATGTCTGGTGCAGCAGCTCCGCAAGCGCCACATGCAATACATGTATCTTTGTCTACGATTGTGTACTTTGCCATGAATAAAACCTCCCAGATTGTTCTTGGTGGAACAAATGGATCAATCTTTATATTTAATCAATTTAACACCTATTCCTCTTACTTATTGTAATGATGTTGCTGCCACATTTCAACAGAAAAATGATTGAGAATGCTTATCACATAAGGGGTTATCTACATAACATCCCCCTTAATGATGACTTTAAACGTCGATTTCTGTTTAAAATCTGTTAAAATAAAAAGAGCAAATCAACGATTTTTGTCAGGAAGAATGTGGGTGGATAGGTTGTCATTAAATTATTTCGATATTATGGTTCTCGATTGCCTTTGCAAAATAAACGGAGAACGGTCGGGAAGTGCTGTTTTTCACCTATTCAAAGGCAAAAGATCGTCACAAACCATTCAAGATGCCGGCTTATTTCAGACTGCAAAATACTTTGGAATGGCTCAGCAATGTTCAAGAAGCGATATTTCAGCGTCACTCACCAAGCTTGAACAGCATTCATATCTCGAACCAATGCCTGAAACAGATACATACAAGGTGACAGCCAGCGGCGAAGCAGCATTGAGGCATGCTCTCAGTGAACGCCCCTGGCCCGCTCACTGCCACGGCGCTTATTACCAGCAGGCTGCCGGCGTACTTTGGAAAAGGCTTTCGCTGCTTGTGCAAGTCTTATCTCATAAACAGCGAGGGAGCAGGCAGTATATCCCTGTCACAAACGATTATAAGACACTTCACTGGGTAAAGAAATACCTGTCCCGGCATACGGATCATATAGAGATGGCAAACAGCCTTTTTGCTATGCTGGAGGAGAATTTGCATAAGATTGATGACAAAGCAGCGCAAATTTTTGTCTACTCCTTAACCTCGCACGATAGGATCGGTTATACGAGCAGGCAGCTTGCTGACACGCTGAAAGAAGATGAATGGTATGTTTATGTCATGTTTTGGGCTTCAGTACATTATTTTATTCATTCTCTTCCGGAGTGTGAACATTCTCTGTTAAAGGATCTCCTCTCTGATGTGTATTTAGAGAATGCCCTGACAGAGTCAACGAGGAAAACATGGCAGATGGTCAAACAAGGGATCCCGATACAGCGAATTGCCGAAATCAGAAAGCTGAAAACAGCGACAATCGAAGACCATATTGTCGAGATTTCTCTCCATGAGCCTGCGTTTATGATTGATGACTATGTATCAGCGGAAGACCAGCTCCACATTGCAGCGTTTGCCAAGCGGATGCGGACGAACAAAATCAAACAAATTCGCGACGGCCTGGAGCAGCAATTCAGCTACTTTCAAATCAGGCTGGCATTGACGAAGCAGGTGCAGCAATATGACTAAATTACAGCAAACGTTATATCAGTTTTTTGGTTTTACTTCCTTTAAAAAAGGGCAGGAGGACATTATTAGAAGCATACTTAGCGGGAAGGATACCATTGCGATGCTTCCGACTGGGGGAGGAAAATCGCTTTGCTACCAGCTGCCTGGCTATATGCTTGACGGCATGGTATTAATCGTTTCTCCATTGCTTTCTTTAATGGAGGATCAGGTACAGCAGCTGAAAGCACGTGGTGAGAAGCGTGCGGCCGCTTTGAACAGCATGCTTAGCAGGCAGGAAAGACAATTCGTTTTGGAGCATATTCATCGCTATAAATTTTTGTACTTGTCTCCTGAGGCTTTGCGGTCGCCATATGTATTGGAAAAATTGAAAAGTGTCCCGATCAGCTTATTCGTAATTGATGAAGCGCATTGTATATCTGAATGGGGACACGACTTCAGACCTGACTATTCAAAGCTCGGGCAGCTGAGAAAAAAACTTGGGCACCCGCCCGTTCTGGCATTGACCGCTACAGCTACAAAGGATACGCTGCAAGATGTCATGAACCTGCTAGAGCTGCAGCATGCCGAACGGCATCTCAACTCAGTCAATCGCCCAAACATCGCGCTCAGGGTGGAAAATGCGGCAGATACTGCCGAAAAAATAAATAGGGTCATTCAGCTGGTTGAAAACCTGCAAGGTCCGGGAATTGTTTATTGCCCGACACGGAAATGGGCTGAGGAATTAGCGGGTGAAATTAAAAGCAAAACGAGCAGCAGAGCCGACTTTTACCATGGCGGTATGGAGTCTGGCGACAGGATTTTAATTCAGCAGCAGTTTATTCATAACCAGCTTGATGTGATATGTTGTACGAATGCGTTTGGAATGGGTGTCGATAAACCTGATATCAGATATGTGATTCATTTTCACCTCCCGCAGACGGCTGAAGCTTTTATGCAGGAAATCGGCAGAGCGGGACGCGATGGAAAACCTAGTGTCAGCATTTTGCTGCGGGCGCCAGGGGATTTTGAATTGCAGGAGCAGATTATTCAAATGGAGAGTGTTACAGATGAAGAAATCGCCAATGTGATCCGTGTGCTTGAGGAGACGGAGGAGCGGGATGAGAGAAGGCTGCGTGATATATTAATGCAGTATGGTGTCGGAGAGACACAAGCCCGTATGATGATTCATCTCTTTATGCAGGGGAAAACATCAATTGAACTGATAAAGCGGGAGATTTCATATCGCATGGAGCTGAAGCTGGAAAAAATGCGCCGCGTATCTTTTCTGCTTCAGCGTGATGGCTGTTTAAGGCAATCTATGTTAACCTATTTTGATGAATCATACGAGCCTGATGACGGAAACCTCCCATGCTGTTCACATTGCGGTTTTGATCTATCCTTGTATGAACAAAAAGGAGAACGGAGTAAAAAGTCGCCATTAGACAGCTGGAGTTCGGAATTGCAACGGATATTCAGCTTGCAGACTGTAGGTGAGCTGAACTGAAACAGCAAAAGGATTTCATTCAGTATATGTCTGACCGTGATATGCTGAAGCAGTTATATTTGACGCAGCTTTTGATCATCATCGTCGCAGCAGGAGCGGGATTGTTCTTCTTTGAGGATGCAAGGGACGTACTAAAGCTCTGGAATATTCGCGATATGCGAATCATATGGTATGGTGTTTCTGTTGCGGTTATTGTTATTTTAGCCGATATGGCAGTAATGAAATGGTGTCCGCCTCATTTATATGATGACGGCGGAATCAATAAAAAAATATTCAGTAAGAGGTCAATCCCTCATATTATATTTTTAACGCTTCTGATTGCTTTCGCGGAAGAAATGTTATTCAGAGGAGTGCTTCAGACTCATATCGGTTTATGGGCGGCCAGCATTGTATTTGCCGTTCTGCACTTTCGATATTTGTCAAAATGGCTGTTATTTATCATGGTGACAGCAATCAGCTTTTTGCTCGGTCTGATATATGAATGGACCGGTAACTTATTTGTTCCGGTGACGGCACATTTTATCATTGATGCCGTGTTTGCCTGTCAGATTCGTTTTGAACATGTGAGGAGGGATATACATGACGAACATGTCGAGAGTAGAGAGAAGAAAAGCCCAGAATCTTTATGAAGATCAAAACGCCGCCGCATTGGCGGACGATTATGTCGATGATGATGGAGAAAGCCTTCCGACAAGACAATCTGTAAAAAATCAAAAAGAACAGAAAAAAAAGCAAGGCAAAACAAAAACGCCATTATTCACTGTACTCGCTGTATTATTTGTATTTGTGCCGGTTATCGTTTTAGTGACCTTATTTTATCTCAAAAGCCACCCGGATAATCATGATGATTATGAAGATGTTTTTATCGACAGCAGCCAAAGCAAATATGAGATTGTGCCGAAATCAGAGGAAAAAAAGGATAACGAAGACACCAAAGTGACCAAAGAGGCTGCACTGCAGCAAGAGTCAAAAAAAAAGTCTGAGGATACAAAGGTAAAAGAGCCGGCAAAAACAACAACTGATCAGAAACAGCCTGCTGTAGCGGAAAAAGAAGACTCAGCAAATAAGGAGGAAGCAACCGCCGCGGCTGCTTCCTCTTCCCAACAAACAGCAGCCCGGCAAGAACAACAGCCGGCTGAACCAGTTCAACCCGAGCCGAAACGCGTTGTCAAGCACACCGTCCAGAAGAAAGAAACGCTGTACCGCATTTCCATGAAGTATTATAAAAGCAGGTCAGGAGAAGAAAAAATTCGCGCGTATAACCATCTAAATGGAAATGATGTCTACACCGGACAAGTATTGGACATCCCCTTGGTGGATTAAAGGGCATTTTTTTATTTTACGCACATATATTGTAGCAATGAAAATGGACAAGGTGTGAAGCGTATGGAATCTTTATGGAATCAGCTGGATCAGTTTACAGACGCGCCGACCAAACAGATGCTCCAAGCACTGGTGAAACGAAAACGAAAATTTGAAAATTATGCAGCACAGTGCCGCAGGTGGCGATGGACTTCACTCATTTGCCTGGGTTTATTATGTCTGATGATCATGATCAAAAGCCCGGCGCCTCAGCTCGTTCTTCAAGAAATGCTTAGCCATACTTTTTATTTATTTTGGATGATGGCAACCGCTTTTGCATACTGCACTTCATATTATTTTAAGAAAAAGGAAGAAAAAGCTGAGGGTGATTTCCATAAACTGAGATGCGAAATTATCCAGAAAAGCACTGACCTTTGGCCGCAGCCGGATAAATGGAAGGCGAGAGAGTCTGTCTTTCAAATGATGAAGCACAAATATGACATAAATCTATATTTTGAAAGTAAATAAAATGGGGCGTTTTCTCAAACGATAGAAACGTCTTTTTTTATTGTCCGTCTTATTGATAAGTTCTAAAAGAATGGAGAGTTTTTATGAAGCTATCAGTGAAAATTGCCGGTGTGCTAACTGTGGCGGCAGCGGCAATGACGGCAAAAATGTACTCAACAGCAAAAGGCAACCATCTGAAAACACATACATTTCCTTTATCAAAAATGAAGGGCAAGCCGCCTCTTACAATCTTTTTTATTTCAGACATTCACAAGCGTCTCATCGATCAAGATCTTTTAGAAAAAGCGCGAAGCCATGCCCCTCACCTTGTTATCATCGGCGGTGATTTAGCTGAGGGCGGAGTGTCTAGTACGAGAATCGAGGAAAACATCAAAAGGCTCGCGGCTATCGGGGTCCCTGTCGTATTTGTGTGGGGGAATAATGATTATGAAGTCAGGCAGCATGAACTGTATTCTATATTCAAAGTGCATGGTGTCATCACTCTGAGGAATGAGTCAGTTCCGTTTTCGTACAACGGCCATACGATAGGCATTGCCGGAGTTGATGATATCAGGATGGAGATGGATCATTATGAGGAAGCCATTAAAGAACTCGATAAAAGCCAGCTGAATATTCTGGTTTGCCATAACCCGGAGATCCATGAACAAATCAATGAAGCTGATGGTATTGATGCGATATTCAGCGGACATACCCATGGCGGTCAGATCAGGTTTGGAAAATTCGGCCCGTATGAACTTGGAAAAACAGGCATGATTAAAAATGCGGCGTACCTGATCAGCAATGGATATGGCACAACAAAAGTGCCTCTTCGTTTAGGTGCTGAGCCGGAAACGCACATTGTGACTCTTTGCGCGCCAGAATAACTTCTCAAAAGCAAAAATCCATAAGGCAATAAAAACTGCATTGTGCTTGTCTTACTAGTGAACTCAGTGTAAACTGATAACAATTAAGAACCTATGACTCATCATCTCATATAATGTGTTATATGATTTGTGTGCAAGTAGAGGCAGGAGGGAACGTTATGCGGCTTGAGCGTCTGAATTATAATAAGATCAAAATCTTTTTAACCCTCGATGATTTGACAGACCGGGGATTGACAAAAGAAGACCTCTGGAAGGACTCATTTAAAGTCCACCAGTTATTTAAAGATATGATGAATGAAGCTAATACAGAGCTCGGCTTTGAAGCGAATGGACCGATTGCAGTGGAAGTGTATTCTCTCCAAGCACAAGGGATGGTAGTGATCGTAACAAAGAACCAAGACGCCGATTCAGAAGACGATGAGTATGATGATGATTACATCGAAATGCAAGTCAAGCTTGATGAAAGCGCGGACATCATTTATCAATTCCATTCCTTCGAAGATATCATTCAGCTTTCAGAAAGCTTACAGCGAATCGGTATCACAGGGGGAACTGTCTACCACTATGACGGACAGTACTTTTTAAGCCTTGAAGACCTGGGAGCACATACGGCTGAGGGGGTTGTGGCGGTTCTGGCTGAATACGGCAATCCGACAACTTTAACGATTTATCGCTTGCAAGAGTATGGTAAAATCATTATGGACGGTAATGCCGTCGAGACGATACAGACTCATTTTTCATAAGAACGCACGAAAAACTGCTGATTTCACAGCAGTTTTTTTTCGTTAAAAAACATGGAAAAACATAACGTTTATTCTATGCACAGATCATATGAAGGTGTATACTATTCTCTGAAAGGGAGCATGTGAGAAACAGAAGATTCTAGGAGGTTAACTCAAATGGCAGCCGATCGAAACACCGGTCATACAGAAGAGGACAAACTTGATGTATTAAAATCAACCCAAACCGTAATACATAAGGCTCTGGAGAAATTGGGATATCCTGAAGAAGTGTACGAACTGTTAAAGGAGCCGATGAGATTATTAACGGTAAAAATACCTGTTCGTATGGACGACGGTTCAGTAAAAATTTTCACAGGTTATCGTGCGCAGCACAATGACTCTGTCGGTCCGACGAAAGGCGGGATACGTTTTCACCCGAACGTAACAGAAAAAGAGGTGAAGGCGCTTTCTATTTGGATGAGTTTAAAATGCGGCATAATTGATCTTCCATATGGCGGTGGTAAAGGCGGAATTGTTTGTGATCCAAGGGATATGTCGTTTAGAGAGCTGGAGCGTCTGAGCAGAGGGTATGTCAGAGCAATCAGCCAAATTGTCGGCCCGACGAAAGACGTGCCGGCGCCGGATGTATTTACAAACTCACAAATCATGGCTTGGATGATGGATGAGTATTCAAGAATTGATGAATTTAATTCGCCTGGATTTATTACAGGCAAGCCGCTTGTGCTTGGCGGATCTCACGGGAGAGAATCTGCGACAGCAAAGGGTGTAACCATCTGTATTAAAGAAGCGGCTAAGAAAAAAGGCATCGATATTAAAGGTGCGCGTGTCGTTGTCCAAGGCTTCGGAAACGCGGGAAGCTATTTGTCGAAATTTATGCACGATGCAGGGGCAAAGGTTGTCGGCATCTCAGATGCATATGGCGGACTTTACGATCCAGAAGGACTCGATATCGATTACTTACTCGACCGCCGCGACAGCTTCGGTACCGTAACAAAGCTTTTCAATGATACCATTACGAACCAAGAGCTGCTGGAGCTGGATTGTGATATCCTCGTTCCTGCTGCGATTGAAAATCAAATTACAGAAGAAAATGCCCATAATATCCGGGCTGAAATTGTCGTTGAAGCGGCAAACGGGCCAACGACGCTTGAAGGAACAAAAATTCTTTCAGACCGGGACATTCTGCTTGTACCAGATGTGCTGGCAAGTGCCGGCGGCGTAACGGTTTCTTATTTTGAGTGGGTTCAGAATAATCAAGGCTTCTACTGGAGTGAAGAAGAAGTAGAAGAAAAATTAGAAAAAATGATGGTCAAATCATTTAACAATATTTATGAAATGGCTAAAAACCGAAGAATTGACATGAGACTCGCTGCTTATATGGTCGGCGTTCGCAAAATGGCTGAAGCTTCGCGTTTTAGAGGCTGGATATAAGTTGATGATTTGCATAAAAATAAAAAATCTCCTATGATAAAATAGGAGATTTTTTTATTCGGAAATAGAAAAATATGAAGTGAAATGCCAATCGCAGGAGTTGACGGAAATGATTCAAGAAAAAGCAATAATTATAGGCGGAGGACCTTGCGGATTATCTGCTGCCATTCACCTAAAACAAATTGGCATTGATGCCCTCGTCATCGAAAAAGGCAATGTCGTTAACAGCATTTACAATTACCCGACGCATCAAACCTTTTTCAGCTCAAGTGAAAAGCTTGAAATCGGAGACGTGGCATTTATTACGGAAAACAGAAAGCCTGTCAGAATTCAGGCTTTGTCGTATTACCGGGAAGTGGTCAAGCGGAAAAACATCCGTGTAAATGCGTTTGAAATGGTTCATAAAGTGACGAAGGCAGAAAACAATACATTCGTTATAGAGACGTCAAAAGGAACTTACACGACGCCATATTGTATTATTGCAACAGGCTATTATGATCATCCAAACTATATGAACGTACCCGGTGAGGATTTGCCGAAAGTATTCCATTATTTTAAAGAAGGCCATCCGTACTTTGACAAAGATGTCGTCGTCATCGGCGGGAAAAACTCAAGTGTAGACGCTGCGCTTGAACTCGTGAAATCTGGAGCGCGTGTCACAGTTTTATACAGGGGCAATGAGTATTCGCCAAGCATTAAGCCTTGGATTCTGCCTGAGTTTGAATCGCTAGTCAGAAACGGAACAATCCGTATGGAATTTGGCGCTTGTGTAGAAAAAATCACCGAGGATGAAGTTGTATTCCGCTCCGGCGAGAAGGAAATCATCACCATTAAAAATGATTTTGTATTTGCCATGACAGGCTATCATCCCGACCATCAATTCCTTGAAAAAATGGGTGTTGAAATTGATAAAGAAACAGGACGTCCGTTTTTCAATGAAGAAACGATGGAAACAAACGTTGAAGGTATTTTTATTGCCGGGGTTATTGCTGCGGGGAACAATGCAAATGAAATATTTATTGAAAACGGCAGGTTTCATGGAGGACATATCGCAGAGGAAATCGCAAAAAGAGAAAATCATTAAAGAAAGGGAGCATATGATGAATTCGTATGCTCTTTTTGTTTTTTTAAGTGTAGACAGATGTAAAATCATAAACAACATGGTAGGATAGACTTAGGAATATAAAGGAAAGAGGTTGCCTGATGTTTGCAATCATCTCTGCAGGAATTGCCCCTGGCATCGCGCTGTTAAGTTATTTTTATTTAAAAGATCAGTATGATAATGAACCTGTACATATGGTGCTTCGGTCGTTTTTTCTAGGGGTTGTTCTTGTATTTCCCACGATGTTTATCCAGTACGTGCTTGAAAAAGAGAATGTGGGAGGCGGAAGCTTTTTCGTTTCTTTTTTATCTTCGGGGTTTTTGGAGGAATCATTAAAATGGTTTATTTTGATGGTCAGTGTTTACCCGCATGCCCACTTTGATGAGCATTATGACGGGATTGTGTACGGGGCCAGTGTATCGCTCGGTTTTGCAACCCTCGAAAATATTCTATACTTAATCGGTCACGGCGTGGAGCATGCGTTCGTCAGGGCGCTGCTGCCCGTTTCATGCCATGCCTTGATAGGCGTTATTATGGGATTTTACCTTGGGAAAGCCCGTTTTTCCGCTGATAAGACGCGTGTGAAGTGGCTTATTCTTTCTTTAGCAGTCCCGTCACTTTTGCATGGATCGTATGATTTTATCCTCACAGCACTCAGCAATTGGATTTATTATATGCTTCCATTTATGTTATTTTTATGGTGGTTTGGTTTACGCAAAGCGAAAAAAGCCCGTTCCGTCAATATGATGCAAATATAGAAGCCGCACAGAAACCGTGCGGCTTTTTTATGTGCCGATTTATCAAATGAGATTTTATGTTTTGAGGGATAACAAGGAAAGAGTGTATAAAAATAACCTCGTTACAGAAAATACGATTACACTTAAAAATTTGCTGTAGGAGGCTTGAAAAAGATGAAGTCCAAAGGATCGATTATGGCATGTCTCATCCTTTTTTCCTTTACAATAACGACGTTTATCAATACTGAAACCATCGCTGCCTTTTCGAATCAGGTCATTCAAAGAGGGGCAACAGGAGACGATGTGGTCGAACTCCAGGCGCGCCTTCAATACAATGGATACTATAACGGAAAAATTGACGGGGTTTATGGATGGGGAACGTACTGGGCAGTTCGAAATTTTCAGGATCAATTCGGGTTAAAAGAGGTTGACGGCCTAGTCGGAGCTAAAACAAAGCAAACCCTAATATCTAAATCTAAATACTATCGTGAATATGTCATGCAGCAGCTTCAAAAAGGGAATACATTCACGCATTACGGAAAAATTCCGCTGAAATACCAGACGAAACCATCAAAAGCAGCAACACAAAAAGCAAGACAGCAAGCAGAGGCGCGGCAGAAACAGCCTGCGGAAAAAACAACGCAGCAGCCTAAAGCGAATAAACAGCAAAACAATACACCTGCAAAAGCAAGAAAACAGGATGCGGTCGCTGCCAACATGCCTGGCGGATTTTCCAACAATGATATCAGGCTGCTTTCTCAGGCAGTTTATGGCGAAGCCCGGGGCGAGCCGTACGAGGGGCAGGTTGCCATTGCAGCAGTCATTTTGAACCGATTGAACAGCCCGTTATTTCCGAATTCTGTGGCCGGGGTTATTTTTGAGCCGCTTGCCTTCACAGCAGTAGCCGACGGGCAAATTTACATGCAGCCTAATGAAACGGCCCGAGAAGCAGTATTGGATGCCATCAATGGCTGGGACCCATCAGAGGAAGCACTGTACTACTTTAACCCGGATACAGCTACAAGTCCGTGGATTTGGGGGCGTCCGCAGATTAAAAGAATCGGTAAACACATTTTCTGTGAGTAGCAGGACATGAGAAAGCATAAAAAGAGGTGTGATAAATGATCAGAGGAATTTTAATCGCCGTGCTCGGTATTGCAATTGTCGGTACAAGCTACTGGGGATACAAAGAGCACCAGGAAAAAGACGCAGTTCTTCTTCATGCTGAAAATAACTATCAGCGGGCGTTTCATGAACTTACCTATCAGATGGATCAGCTTCATGATAAAATCGGAACAACACTTGCCATGAACAGCCAAAAATCACTATCACCTGCATTGGTAGATGTGTGGAGGATTACATCTGAAGCTCATAACAGTGTCAGTCAGCTGCCGCTTACATTAATGCCGTTTAACAAAACAGAAGAGCTATTATCAAAGATCGGCGATTTCAGTTATAAAACGTCAGTCAGAGATTTGGACCAAAAGCCGCTTGATAAAAAAGAGTATACATCACTAAATAAGCTATATCAGCAATCCGAAGATATACAAAATGAACTGCGCCATGTTCAGCATCTTGTCATGAGCAAAAACCTTCGCTGGATGGACGTAGAGATGGCGCTGGCTTCTGACGAAAAACAAAGTGATAATACGATTATCAACAGCTTTAAAACTGTCGAAAAAAATGTCGGTGCATTTTCCACTGGAACTGATCTAGGCCCGAGTTTCACAAGCACAAAAAAAGAAGAGAAAGGCTTTGGCCATCTGAAAGGAAAAGAAATTTCCGAACAGGAAGCAAAACAAATTGCTGAGCGATTTGCCCCCGATGATAATTATTCAATTAAAGTGGTAAAGAGCGGAAAAAAAACAAATCGCGACGTATATAGCATCAGCATGAAAGACCCAGACCATAAAGCAGCGATTTATATGGATATTACGAAAAAGGGCGGGCATCCGGTATATTTGATCCAAAACAGAGAAGTGAAAAATCAGAAAATCAGTTTGAATGACGGATCGAACCGCGCGCTCGCCTTTTTAAAGAAAAACGGATTTGAAACAGATGATTTGGAAATTGATGAAAGTGCCCAATATGATAAAATCGGCGTATTTTCATATGTTCCTGTTGAAAATAAAGTCCGGATGTACCCAGAAGCGATTCGCATGAAAGTGGCTTTGGATGACGGTGAGGTTGTCGGCTTTTCAGCAAGAGACTTCCTAACATCCCACAGAAAAAGAAACATAGCTAAGCCAGCCATTACTGAAGAAGAAGCAAAATCCAAATTAAATAAAAATGTACAAGTGAGGGAAACAAGGCTCGCTTTGATTACAAATGAAGTTGGGCAAGAAGTGTTGTGCTATGAAATGCTCGGAACCATTGAAAACGACACATTCAGGATGTATATTAATGCTAAAGACGGATCGGAAGAAAAGGTTGAAAAACTAAAAAATGCCGAACCTATATATAAAGACCTATAAAAACAGGAGGAAAGGACTAAATGTCTTTTCCTTTTTTTCATTACATGCTTTAATAAAAAGTGAGTATATTTGAATACGAAAGAGTGAAGTCAATGATGATAGAGATTGGGGAAAATGTACATTTAGAATATATAGAAGAAAATGAATTGAAAAAGGCAAAGAGCAAGGCAGTAAGCATCGAAAACAATGAGCTTTTGATTGCGTACCCTGTTGATGTAGTTACAGGGCGAACTGTGATTTTACATAACGATATGGAAGTAATGGTAGAGTTTGTGGGCAAAGACGAAGTTCCTTACCGCTTTACAAGCCGCATAAAAGGTAAAGTGAAGGACAAACTTCAAATGATCTGTCTTGAAGTGCCTCCCCGTGAAAAAATGAAACGAATCCAGCGCCGCCAGTATGTAAGGTCTGATGCGGTATTGGATGTGCAAATTAAGCCGGCAGATGAAAAAGAAGGGTTCCACACACTTTCCTATAACATCAGTGCAGGCGGCATCGCCGTGATTTTAGCTGATGGCCGTTCTTTTCAATCCGGAGAATCATTGCGCCTTATCATCAGTCTTTCTGAAGAGGAGAACACACGTCAAATAGAAACAGCAGCCGTTGTCAGACGAATCTTTGATGATCCAAAATCCAGGAAACGTAAAATGACCATTGAGTATACGGGAATCGCAGCAAGTGACCAGCAGTTCCTGCTTCAATATTGCATCCGGCGCCAGTTAAATAAGAGAAGAAAGGCCCGGATGGAATAAACATCGGCAAACACTTCCATACTATTTGTGATGGAGGTGCTCCGATGAAAACATTTGAACGGCTGCTAATTAAAATATTGTTTATTCAGGCCATCATTTTACTTAGTGTCCAATTTCTTTTTCACTATCAGCATATTGAACCTTATGTATCAAAAGTGATTCAATATGAAGGGGTGGATAACATGGAGGGGGACAATAAGATTGAAACCTTCAAACATTAATTATTCATCAATTTTTCACCCTTTTTCATAAAGTTCGTGATACAATCCATAGAGGAGAAAAGAGCAAGGAGAGGAATTATGGAAAAGAAATTATCGATTGCAATCGACGGCCCAGCAGCTGCGGGGAAAAGCACCGTTGCCAAAATTGTGGCTGAGAAAAAATCGTACATATATATTGATACAGGAGCGATGTATCGGGCGATAACGTACGCGGCTTTACAGGAAAACGTTGATCTGACAGATGAAGAAAAACTGGCTGAGCTGCTAAAGCGGACAAACATTGAACTGATTACAACAAAAGAAGGACAAAAAGTACTCGTTAACGGCACCGATGTAACCGAGGCGATCAGAACAGATGAAGTCAGCAACCAAGTTTCAATTGCGGCCAAGCATAGAAGCGTCAGAGAAGAAATGGTGAAGCGCCAGCAGCAGCTTGGGGAAAAAGGCGGCGTCGTCATGGATGGACGTGATATCGGGACTCACGTGCTGCCGAATGCAGAAGTGAAGATTTTTCTTTTGGCATCTGTTGAAGAGAGAGCAAAACGCCGTTATGAAGAAAATGTGAAAAAAGGCTTCGATGTCAACTACGAAACATTAATTGAGGAAATTGCAAGAAGAGACAAGCTTGATTCAGAGCGCGAAGTATCTCCCCTGCGCAAAGCAGAAGACGCTCTTGAAATCGACACGACATCTCTTTCTATTCAGGAAGTAGCTGATAAAATCCTTGAGGCAGTGGAGCAAAAGTCCCGCTGATTAAGGCGAATGCCACTTTTTTTGAATTTTTCAACGAAGAAAGAATGTTATTGCTTGACAAACATGTCCTTTTATTAGAAGTTAATACTAATAAAACTTTTTATTGATCATTCAAAAAACTTTTTTGGATGATTCTTTAATACATATTCGGCTAAAAGCGGGCATGTTTATATGTTCAGCTTTCAAACCGTTTTAATTAAGCTGTGTAGGTTTGGACCAAGGAGGTTATTCAAATGACAGAGGAAATGAATCAAATTGATGTTCAAGTGCCAGAGGTTGGAGATGTAGTTAAAGGGATTGTGACAAAGGTAGAGGACAAGCATGTGGATGTAGAAATTATTAATGTCAAACAGTCCGGCATTATTCCAATCAGTGAATTATCAAGTCTTCATGTAGAGAAAGCATCGGATGTTGTAAAAGTAGACGACGAGCTTGACCTGAAAGTAACAAAAGTGGAAGACGATGCTTTGATTTTATCTAAACGTGCTGTTGATGCAGACCGCGCTTGGGAAGACCTTGAGAAAAAATTTGAAACAAAAGAAGTGTTTGAAGCTGAAGTAAAAGATGTCGTAAAAGGCGGCCTTGTCGTTGATATCGGCGTTCGAGGTTTTATCCCGGCATCACTTGTTGAAGCGCATTTCGTTGAAGATTTTACTGACTATAAAGGGAAAACACTGTCTCTGCTCGTTGTAGAGCTTGACCGTGATAAAAACCGCGTGATCCTTTCACACCGTGCCGTTGTTGAAAGTGAACAAGCGAATAAAAAACAAGAACTTCTTCAGTCTCTTGAAGTTGGAAGTGTACTGGATGGAAAAGTACAGCGCCTGACTGACTTTGGCGCGTTTGTTGATATCGGCGGTATCGACGGACTTGTACACATTTCACAGCTTTCCCACTCCCATGTAGAGAAGCCGTCTGACGTTGTCGAAGAGGGACAGGAAGTAAAAGTGAAAGTATTATCGGTTGACCGTGATAATGAACGTATTTCTTTATCTATCAAAGATACACTGCCTGGACCTTGGAGCCAAATCGGCGAGAAAGTGAAACCTGGTGATGTGCTTGAAGGAACTGTGCAGCGTCTAGTAAGCTTCGGTGCCTTTGTTGAAATCCTTCCAGGTGTTGAAGGTCTCGTTCATATTTCTCAAATTTCTAATAAACACATCGGCACGCCGCATGAAGTCCTTGAAGAAGGACAGACTGTAAAAGTGAAGGTTCTTGATGTGAATGAAAATGAGGAGCGCATTTCATTAAGCATGCGTGAACTTGAAGAAGCGCCTAAAGCCGATCAGGAAGATTACCGTCAATATCAGGCGAAGGAAGAAACAAGCACTGGCTTCCAGCTTGGAGATCTGATCGGAGATAAGCTGAATAAACTAAAATAATTGGTGATAAACGTGACTCGAGCAGAACGGAAAAGACAACACATCAATCATGCCCTGTCCACCGGCCAAAAGCGGGAAACGGGTCTTGATGATATTACGTTTGTTCATGTCAGTCTGCCCGATCTTGCATTAGAACAAGTAGATATTTCCACAAAAATCGGCGAACTTTCAAGCAGTTCGCCGATTTTTATCAATGCAATGACTGGCGGCGGCGGACAACTTACATATGAAATAAATAAATCGCTTGCACGAGCGGCTCGTCAGGCTGGAATACCTCTTGCTGTCGGATCGCAAATGTCCGCATTAAAAGATCCCTCAGAGCGTGTTTCGTATGAAATCGTTCGAAAGGAAAACCCAAACGGGCTGATTTTTGCCAACCTGGGGAGCGAGGCGACAGCTGATCATGCAAAGGAAGCAGTTGATATGATTGGAGCGGATGCGCTGCAGATTCACTTAAATGTGATTCAGGAAATTGTGATGCCTGAAGGAGACCGAAGCTTTAGCGGCGCTCTGAACCGCATTGAACAAATTTGCAGCCAGGTCAGTGTACCAGTCATTGTGAAAGAAGTCGGCTTCGGTATGAGCAAAGAATCAGCAGGGAAGCTGTATGAAGCTGGAGCGGCAGCTGTTGATATTGGCGGTTACGGGGGTACAAATTTTTCGAAAATCGAAAATCTCCGAAGACAGCGGCAAATTACTTTTTTTGACTCGTGGGGCATTTCGACAGCCGCAAGTTTGGCGGAAATCCGCTCTTCGTTTCCCGCAAGCACAATGATTGCGTCCGGCGGCCTGCAGGATGCGCTTGATGTGGCGAAGGCAATTGCGCTTGGGGCCTCTTGCACCGGAATGGCAGGACATTTTTTAAAAGCGCTGACTGACAGCGGCGAGGAAGGACTGCTTGAGGAGATTCAGCTGATCCTTGAGGAATTGAAAATGATTATGACCGTGCTGGGCGCCAGAACGATTTCTGATTTGCAAAAGGCGCCTCTTGTGATCAAAGGTGAAACCCATCATTGGCTTACAGAGAGAGGGATCGATACGTCCAGCTATAGTGTGCGATAAATATTAAAGCCCAAAACCTTATGAGTTTTGGGCTTTTTGTTTTATGATTTTCGCTTTTTGAAGCTTCCGTTTTGTTCAAGGCTTGTCGCTCCGTCATAGTGAATGGACTGGTCTCGGTCTGATTCGACTCTGCCAGAAGCTTTGAGTTTTTTCTCCTGTCTGTCTTTTCCCATGATCATGCTCCTTAATGTGAGATGGATTGTTTAAAAAAAGCGCTTGGGTTCCATACTGGGAGTATGGAGGAAGCAATATGGAACAATTTTATTACTATTGGTCAATGTGGTTTCTGTGGGTCCTGACAACATTTATTTTTGAAAAGACGAAAAGACGATTTGCCGTCTCTGTCTTTATTTTGACTAATATAATCCTAAGCATACATGACATTACTTTATATTTTTCCCTGAATGCTGCTTATATGATGTTTTTCGTCTGCGGGTGTGTCTATGCCGGGTATTTGGGAATGTATCGTTTTCGTTATCTCATGGTCTTTCTGACGCTTGTTGGCGGGTATGCGTTTGTCTATCTTTTTGCATTATATGATCCGGTTTGGTTCATCATAAAACCTGAGTGGGTTGCCGTTATATTATTAGTGCTTTTGACAGCTTCAGTTGAAAGGGATTTCGAGAAGCAGCTTACCTTATTTGTCCTAGGGATGTGCCAAGGCGAACTGGTGTATTCGTTTGTGATTCAGAAGTTGGCTGGGGGATTGGCTGTCGGCGGCTTTCAATGGCTGAATGCGTGTTCTGCTGGCATGATATTGCTGTTTGGCATATCCAAATACGAACAGCTCGCAAGCCAGATTGGTCAAAAAAGCAAAAGATCAAACAAAGGAGCTACCAAAATGTCATGAGTGATTACATCTATCCGATTATTGCTGGGGTCATTGCCGGAGTAGCAACACGGCTTTATATGCTGAAAACGGATTACCGCCAGTATCCGACCTATATTCATGGGAAAGTCATTCATATTGCACTAGGGCTGATCGCGGCTGGTTTAGGGGCAATTATTATGCCGGCGCTTTTGCAGGAGGAATTTACGGCCATCACATTTTTAACGTTAGCCGCGACGCAATTTAGAGATGTCCGAAACATGGAGCGGAACACGCTGACGCAAATGGATTCGTATGAACTTGTCTCAAGGGGAAGCACATATATTGAGGGAATTGCCATTGCGTTTGAAAGCAGAAATTATATTGTGATCTTTACAGCGCTTTTGACAACCTCTGCGTATGTGTTTTTATCCATTTGGGCTGCAATTATAGCGGCTATTGTTTGTTTTTTGCTGGCAATGAAATTTATGTCGGGCAGTGTATTGAAGGATATTGTAGACATCGAGTACATAAAGCCTCACTTTGACGGTCCGGGACTGTTTGTTGATAATATCTATATGATGAATATCGGGCTTCCGGAGAAACAGGAGCTGATTTTAAAGCATGGCATGGGCTTTATTTTAACGCCGAAAAACTTTAATTCAGCAGCGACGATTGCCAACTTAGGGCAGCGCCAGGCGATTTTATTTGATGTTTCCAATGTGCTCGGGGTTTATCGGGACTCAGGCGAGCCGTCTCTGACGCCCATTGCAAAACGGGATTTAAATGACGGGAGAGTGGCAGTCTTTGTTCTGCCGCAAATTAACCACCCCGAAACGGCTGTTCAGATCATCAGCAATGTTCCAACCTTGGAAAACGCGATCAGAATGCCGACGGAATTTATCAAAAAGCAGGATAAGGTGATAGGATGAGCGAATCTCTCACGAAAGTGATTTTGTCTGTGATCACGACTAACCGAAACCGGGCTGCGGGGGGAGCGCCTGTCTTTTTTTGCAATGACCAAAAGGAGATGGAGCTTTTCGCTAAAAATCTTGAGGCGATCCTTGATGGAATAGCGCATAGAATTGGGGATGACGTGTATTTGATCGTGAAACATTTCTAAGAATAGTTGTGATCCCAGTAAAAACTGATATAATAAATGAGTTAAGCCCTTCCTCTGAAGGGTTTCTTTTCATAAAAGTGAATGAAATGATTTTAATAACCGGTTGGAAATTTATGTAAAAATGAAAGCGGCTGGATCGAAAGGAAGGGTACTATGGGTAAACCTGTCGTAGCCATTGTCGGGAGACCAAATGTAGGAAAATCCACAATCTTTAACCGGATTGCGGGAGAAAGAATTTCAATAGTAGAAGATACCCCTGGTGTGACAAGGGATCGGATATACAGCTCGGCTGAATGGCTGAATTATGATTTTAATTTGATTGATACTGGCGGTATTGATATCGGTGATGAGCCGTTCTTAGCGCAAATTCGCCAGCAGGCTGAAATCGCCATGGATGAAGCGGACGTCATTATTTTTATGGTGAATGGCCGTGAAGGCGTAACAGCTGCTGATGAAGAAGTAGCAAAAATTTTGTACCGCACGAAAAAGCCTGTGGTTTTGGCAGTTAATAAACTGGATAACACAGAAATGAGAGCGAATATTTATGATTTTTATTCGCTTGGCTTTGGCGAGCCGTATCCAATTTCGGGAACACACGGACTCGGACTGGGTGATTTACTGGATGCCGTTGCAGAGCATTTTAAAAACATTCCTGAAACGAAATATGATGAAGAAGTTGTTCAATTTTGCCTGATCGGGCGCCCGAATGTCGGAAAGTCCTCACTTGTGAATGCGATGCTCGGCGAAGAGCGCGTTATTGTGAGCAACGTGGCGGGAACGACAAGAGATGCTGTTGATACGGCATTTACGTACAACCAGCAGGAGTTTGTCATTGTCGATACTGCCGGTATGCGAAAGAAAGGGAAAGTCTATGAAACGACTGAAAAGTACAGTGTGCTGCGCGCGCTGAAAGCAATCGACCGCTCCGAAGTCGTTGCGGTTGTGCTGGATGGCGAAGAAGGCATTATTGAACAGGACAAGCGCATCGCCGGTTATGCACACGAAGCGGGCAAGGCCGTCGTAATTGTCGTAAACAAATGGGATGCTGTTGACAAAGATGAAAGCACGATGAAAGAATTTGAAGAAAATATCCGTGATCATTTTCAATTTCTTGATTATGCGCCAATCCTATTCATGTCAGCCTTAACGACAAAACGGATCCATACGCTGATGCCTGCGATTATTAAAGCGAGCGAAAACCATTCACTTCGAGTTCAAACGAATGTCTTAAATGATGTCATTATGGATGCTGTGGCAATGAATCCGACGCCGACTCATAACGGTTCTCGTTTGAAGATTTATTATGCGACTCAAGTATCGGTGAAGCCGCCGAGTTTCGTTGTGTTTGTAAACGATCCGGAATTGATGCATTTTTCGTACGAACGCTTTTTAGAAAACCGAATCAGAGATGCGTTCGGTTTTGAAGGGACACCAATTAAAATATTTGCAAGAGCTAGAAAATAAAAAGGTGTGAAGCAAATATGAAAAGAGTCACTATGCTCGGAGCGGGAAGCTGGGGGACGGCACTGGCTTTAGTGTTAGCTGATAATCATCACAATGTAACCATGTGGGGGCACCGTGCAGATCTGATTCATCAAATCAATGATCTCCATGAAAATAAGGATTATTTGCCGAACGTCAAGCTTCCTGAATCAATAGAGGCAACAACGGATATCGAGAAAGCTGTTTCGGATGCAGATTTCATTATCGTTGCGGTTCCGACAAAAGCGATTCGGGAAGTGCTGAGACAGGCTGTGCCTTTTATAACGAAAAAGGCAGTCTTTGTTCATGTCAGCAAAGGCATAGAACCTGATTCGCTCCTGCGCATTTCTGAGATTATGGAAATTGAGCTCCCGAGCGATGCCAGAAAGGATATTGTTGTTCTTTCCGGACCAAGCCATGCGGAAGAAGTGGGGCTGCGGCATCCGACGACCGTTACTGCATCTTCAAAGAGCATGCGGGCAGCAGAAGAGGTGCAGGATTTATTTATTAATCACAATTTCCGGGTGTACACAAACCCTGACATTATCGGAGTTGAAATCGGGGGGGCTTTAAAAAATATTATTGCCCTCGCCGCAGGAATTACAGACGGTTTAGGGTATGGCGACAATGCCAAAGCGGCTTTGATTACACGCGGACTTGCCGAAATCGCGAGACTCGGAACGAAAATGGGCGGGAATCCCCTGACGTTTTCCGGATTGACAGGAGTAGGCGATCTGATTGTTACGTGCACAAGTGTACATTCCAGAAACTGGCGTGCCGGCAATTTGCTTGGAAAGGGCTACAAGCTTGAAGACGTACTCGAAGAGATGGGAATGGTAGTCGAAGGCGTCCGCACGACAAAAGCGGCATACCAGCTTTCGAAGAAATATGATGTGAAAATGCCGATTACAGAAGCACTCCATCAAGTTCTATTTAACGGACAAAAAGTGGAAACTGCTGTTGAATCTTTAATGGCGAGGGGCAAAACCCACGAGATGGAGGATCTGGTCAATACGTTTGAAAATCAAGTGAAGTAAAAGTGTCAATCGTATTGAAGACCGCATATCTTAATTGAACGAAAGCTCGAAAAACAGAAGAACACCCAAGTCTTGGGATCTCCTGAAACATTTTGCCGATTTAGGCAATAGAGGATGCATCTGTGTGTCAAGTCGCATACTATAGCATCGAAGTCCAAGAGAGTGTTTCTTAAACGTGCAGGTGAATATAGTCAATTTGACTGAAGTGAAGGTCCCCCTCTTTGCTTCAGTTTTTTTGTTCTATCAAAGGATGGAAAATCTGGTTGATCTTTTCCGGGGCTGTATATTAAAATTAAAATATAACGCTTACATCATACATATCGGGGAGGCGCAGGTCATTGAGTCTGGCATTGATGAAAATGTGGTTTGCACTGGGGTCCATGGGTCTGATGTTTCTGGCTGTAGCTTCCATCTATTTAAGCCGGTTTAAGTTTCAAAATCGGTTACTGAAGATTGCGGTATCGTCTTTTGCTTACATGTGTATGCTCATATCTGGAATTATTGTGTTTTTCGTGGTATTCAGCGGCCCCGTCAATGAATAAAGCTGTAAAAGGAAGTGCTGTATGGGTAAACTGAAGTGCGCTATAATTTTTGCGGCAGTCGTGTTTTTATCGGGGTGTTTATATCCGAATGAGCGGAAAAGCAGTGTACATGCCATTCCTTATCAGGACCAGCTAAAGCAGGTTCAGTCTGCTGTTGATGAATTTCAAAAGGCTAATGGAGGGCTGCTTCCCATTCAAACAAAAGATATGTCGACACCGCTATATCAAAAGTATCCGATAGACTTTAACCGTTTAGCCCCGAGATATATAGCCGAACCTCCAAGCACGGCATATGAAAGCGGAGGAGACTATCAATATGTGCTTGTTGACGTAGAGAACGATCCGACTGTTAAATTGATTGATCTAAAGATGGCTGAAAAAATCCGCGATGTGAAATTGCGCGTCCAAATGTATCGCCAGGAGCATCAATATCCGCCTTACAAGGACGTGCTATCACGTGATTTATTTACACTCGATGGGAAGAAGCTTGGGGATGGAAGCTCTCTTACAGTGACAAGCCCAATCTCAGGAGATTCCTTGCCGCTTATGATTGACGGAGACGGAGAAATATATGCCGATTACCGGACTGAGCTGGCTTCTTGCCTCAAAAAAAGCAAAAAAACGTTTCAACCCGGTTCTGAAATCCAGGATATGATTTGGCAAGAAACCCCCTTTGTCCCCGCGTTTTCTGTGAAATATACGGTAAATGACAAACAGGAACCTGTTTTTTTAGAAAATGATATGAAAAAGGAATGAACCTTTCTCCCTTGCATACAAATAGGGAGAAAGGTTTTTTTATACTTTAATAGATTGTGGATGGGAAATTTTCTAAAGATGTCATATTGAAATAGGACAACGTCATACACATATAGTGTCCTGTGTTTGATTGAAAGAGCTTAATAAAATTGAGAAGGATAGGAAGTCCGGGAGGGGATCACTTGGAAAAGGTCGATATTTTCAAGGATATCGCTGAACGAACAGGAGGCGATATATACTTAGGAGTCGTAGGTGCTGTCCGTACAGGAAAATCCACGTTTATTAAGAAATTTATGGAGCTTGTGGTGCTCCCGAATATCAGTAACGAAGCAGACCGGGCACGTGCGCAGGATGAACTGCCGCAAAGCGCAGCCGGCAAAACGATTATGACTACAGAGCCTAAATTTGTTCCGAATCAGGCGATGTCTGTTCATGTGTCAGACGGACTCGATGTCAATATAAGATTAGTAGATTGTGTAGGTTACACAGTTCCCGGTGCAAAAGGATATGAAGATGAAAACGGGCCGCGGATGATTAATACGCCTTGGTACGAAGAACCGATCCCATTTCATGAGGCTGCTGAAATCGGCACACGAAAAGTCATTCAGGAACACTCGACCATCGGAGTTGTCATTACGACAGACGGCACCATTGGGGATATCGCCAGAAGTGACTATATAGAGGCTGAAGAAAGAGTTATTGAAGAGCTGAAAGAGGTTGGCAAACCCTTTATTATGGTCATCAACTCAGTGAGGCCGTATCACCCGGAAACAGAAGCCATGCGCCAGGATTTAAGCGAAAAATATGATATCCCGGTATTGGCAATGAGCGTAGAAAGCATGCGGGAAACAGATGTGCTGAATGTGCTCAGAGAGGCCCTCTACGAGTTTCCGGTGCTTGAAGTGAATGTCAATCTCCCAAGCTGGGTAATGGTGCTGAAAGAAAACCATTGGCTGCGTGAAAGCTATCAGGAATCCGTGAAGGAAACCGTTAAGGATATTAAGCGTCTCAGGGATGTAGACAGGGTTGTCGGCCAATTCAGCGAGTTTGAGTTCATTGAAAGTGCCGGGTTAGCCGGAATCGAGCTGGGCCAAGGGGTGGCTGAAATTGATTTGTACGCGCCGGACCAATTATATGATCAAATCCTGAAAGAAGTGGTGGGCGTTGAAATCAGAGGAAGAGACCATCTGCTTGAGCTCATGCAGGACTTCGCCCATGCGAAAACAGAATATGATCAAGTGTCCGATGCCTTAAAAATGGTCAAACAGACGGGATACGGCATTGCAGCGCCTGCTTTAACAGATATGAGTCTCGATGAGCCGGAAATTATACGGCAGGGCTCACGATTCGGTGTGAGGCTGAAAGCTGTCGCTCCGTCGATCCATATGATCAAAGTAGACGTCGAAAGCGAGTTCGCGCCGATTATCGGAACGGAAAAACAAAGCGAAGAGCTTGTACGCTATTTAATGCAGGATTTTGAGGATGATCCGCTCTCCATCTGGAACTCCGATATCTTCGGAAGATCGCTGAGCTCAATTGTAAGAGAGGGGATTCAGGCAAAGCTGTCATTAATGCCTGAAAACGCACGGTACAAATTAAAAGAAACGTTAGAAAGAATTATAAACGAAGGCTCAGGCGGCTTAATCGCCATCATCCTGTAATACCGCAAGACCTCTTTATAGAATGGGAGGTCTTTTTTCTTTGCTCTTAATAATGGAAAAGGATCAAAGAATAGGATGAAAAAAGTAAAAAAAGGAATATTTGTTCGATAAATCACGTTAAATCCTTGACGAGCAAGGGATTGACGCTTTAAAATGCTTGATATGGCTTTTTATATGTGTTACTCTACATACAGAAATTCTTCACTTTGTTGGACAAACATTCCTCAGAGTGCAGTTTTTCGTAAAAAGCCGTTTAATTGTCTTTCTTGCCTGCTCTGATTTTTTTCTGAGACAGGTTTAGAATCAGACTGAACTGTGAAGAAATGATAATAAACGAACTGAATGTATTCCTTTTGGGAGGAGGTGAAAGGCATGAACAAAACAGAACTTATCAATGCGGTTGCAGAAGCAAGCGAATTGTCTAAAAAAGACGCTACAAAAGCAGTTGACTCTGTTTTTGATACGATCTTAGATGCACTTAAAAACGGTGATAAAATTCAACTGATCGGTTTTGGTAACTTCGAGGTGCGTGAACGTTCTGCACGTAAAGGACGCAATCCTCAAACAGGTGAAGAAATCGAAATTCCAGCAAGCAAAGTACCTGCTTTCAAACCAGGTAAAGCGCTTAAAGACGCAGTTGCCGGAAAATAATTGTGAATATAGATCGTGTATGCATCTAGCTTACATACACTTTATTTCTTCACAGAAAAGCCCCTTTCTAAGGGGCTTTTCATATTTCAAGAGCATGGGCTTCCTGGCAGGGCATTCACTTTGCTTTTAGCGGGGCATGTGTGCTAGAATCGAAATTAAATGTATTCATTGGTGGAGGACATAGAACATGAAAGAAGTTAATAAAGAGCAAATCGAACAAGCTGTTCGTCAAATTTTAGAAGCGATCGGAGAAGACCCGAATAGAGAAGGGCTTCTTGATACTCCGAAAAGAGTCGCAAAGATGTACGCCGAAGTATTCTCCGGCTTGAATGAAGATCCGAAAGAACATTTCCAGACTATCTTCGGTGAAAACCATGAGGAGCTTGTTCTTGTAAAAGATATCGCGTTTCATTCTATGTGTGAGCATCACCTTGTTCCCTTTTATGGAAAAGCACACGTTGCATATATACCGCGAGGCGGAAAGGTCACAGGCCTCAGCAAACTGGCACGTGCCGTTGAAGCTGTTGCAAAGCGCCCGCAGCTTCAGGAACGCATCACTTCTACTATTGCGGAAAGCATCGTAGAAACGCTTGACCCGCACGGCGTAATGGTAGTGGTTGAAGCAGAACACATGTGCATGACGATGCGCGGAGTAAGAAAACCGGGTGCAAAAACTGTTACTTCAGCAGTCAGAGGCGTTTTTAAAGATGATGCTGCTGCCCGTGCTGAAGTATTGGAACATATTAAACGCCAGGACTAATAAAGATAGAGGGTGCTATAAATGAACGAAAAGCATTCAAGTGATTTTGTCGTCATTAAAGCGGTTGAGGACGGAGTGAATGTGATCGGCCTGACAAGAGGAACAGACACAAAGTTTCACCATTCCGAAAAACTCGACAAGGGAGAAGTAATCATCGCTCAGTTTACAGAGCATACTTCTGCCATTAAGGTCAGAGGAGAGGCACTCATTCAAACCGCATACGGAGAAATGAAAAGCGAAAAAAAATAAGCTGGCTGTTCCCGCTGTTCAACGCAAATGCTCGCAAACAGCGGGTGAATACAGCCAATTTCTTTTTTTTATGCTATAATGATACCTGCGTAAGCGAATGAAAAGATAAAACTCATACATAGATTAAGAAATAAATGTGAATTTGGGGACAAGGGTGATATTTTTGCAAGACATCTACGGAACTTTAGCCAATCTGAACACGAAATTAAAACAAAAGCTGTCTCATCCTTATTTAGCGAAGCATATTTCTGCGCCAAAGATTGATGAGGATAAGCTTCTTCTTTTTCATGCTTTATTTGAGGAAGCCGACATAAAAAACAACGACAGAGAAAATTATATTGTAACAGCGATGCTTGTACAAAGCGCCCTTGATACCCATGATGAAGTGACGACAGCCAGAGTCATAAAACGAGACGAAAACAAAAACCGCCAATTGACTGTTCTCGCAGGCGATTATTTCAGCGGGCTGTACTACTCTTTGCTATCTGAAATGAAGGATATCTACATGATTCGGACGCTTGCTACAGCTATCAAAGAAATCAATGAACATAAAATTCGTCTCTATGACCGTTCTTTCAAGGATGAACACGATTTTTTCGAAAGTGTCGGCATCGTTGAATCAGCTTTATTCCATCGGGTGGCGGAACACTTCAACCTCCCGCGCTGGAAAAAGCTGTCGAGTGATTTTTTTGTATTTAAGCGGCTTATAAACGGAAATGATACATTTCTGGATGTGATCGGCAGTTTTATACAGCTGGGAAAAACAAAAGAAGAGATATTAGAAGATTGTTTTAAAAAAGCGAAAAACAGCATTGAGTCACTTTTGCCTCTAAATTCACCTATTCAGCATGCTTTATTAAACCGCCTGAAGACAATCAGCCAAGATCAAACCTATCATCAGAAAGTGGAAGAAGGGTAAACCATTATGCAGGAATCAAAAGAACAGCGCGTTCATGGAGTATTTGAAAAAATATCTAAAAACTATGACCAAATGAACTCTGTCATCAGTTTTCAGCAGCATAAAAAATGGCGCGAAAAAACGATGCGCATCATGGATGTGAAAGAAGGTGCCAAAGCGCTTGATGTTTGCTGCGGAACGGCTGACTGGACGATCGCTCTTGCAAAAGCAGCCGGCAAAAACGGCGAGATCAAGGGCTTGGATTTCAGTAAAAATATGCTGAGTGTCGGCCAGCAGAAAGTAAAAGACGGCGGATTCAGCCAAATTGAACTGCTGCACGGAAATGCGATGGAGCTTCCTTTTGATGATGATACGTTTGATTATGTCACGATTGGCTTCGGACTCCGCAATGTCCCTGATTACTTGACTGTGCTGAAAGAGATGAGACGTGTGGTGAAGCCGGGCGGCCAGGTCGTATGTCTGGAAACGTCCCAGCCGGAAATGTTCGGATTCAGACAGGCTTACTTTATGTACTTTAAGTATATTATGCCGTTTTTCGGGAAACTGTTTGCAAAGAGCTATAAAGAATATTCTTGGCTTCAAGAATCAGCCAGAGAATTCCCTGGAATGAAGGAACTGGCAGGCCTGTTTGAAGAGGCGGGCTTGAAAAATGTCAAATATCATTCGTTTACTGGCGGAGTCGCTGCCACGCATATCGGATGGAAATGAAAACACAGATGTTTGGGTGAATGATATGAAATTTAAAATGGCCTACTCTTTTTTAAATGACGATATTGATGTAATCGAAAGAGAACTTGAACAAACCGTACGTTCCGATTACCCGCTTTTAAGCGAGGCGGGTCTTCATCTGCTGCAGGCAGGAGGGAAGCGCATTCGGCCTGTTTTCGTGCTGCTTTCCGGCATGTTTGGCGATTACGATATTAATAAGATTAAATATGTCGCCGTCACTCTGGAAATGATTCACATGGCATCTTTGGTTCATGATGATGTTATTGACGATGCCGAGCTTCGCAGAGGGAAGCCGACAATCAAAGCAAAGTGGGACAATCGCATTGCGATGTACACAGGCGATTATATGCTTGCGGGATCACTTGAAATGATGACGAGAATTAACGAACCGAAAGCCCATAGGATTTTGTCACAGACTATTGTTGAAGTTTGTCTTGGGGAAATCGAGCAGATCAAAGACAAATACAACATGGAACAAAATCTCAGAACGTATCTCCGCCGCATCAAAAGAAAAACGGCGCTCCTGATCGCAGTCAGCTGCCAGCTCGGTGCCATTGCGTCCGGAGCTGATGAAAAGATTCATAAGGCGCTGTATTGGTTTGGGTATTACGTCGGCATGTCTTATCAAATTATTGATGATATTCTTGATTTTACTTCAACTGAAGAAGAGCTGGGCAAACCTGTTGGAGGAGATTTGCTTCAAGGGAATGTCACATTGCCAGTGCTGTATGCCCTGAAAAATCCAGCATTAAGAAACCAGCTTAAATTGATTAACAGCGAGACTACGCAGGAACAGCTTGAACCAATCATTGAAGAAATCAAAAAAACAGATGCAATTGAAGCATCTATGGCAGTAAGCGAAATGTATCTGCAGAAAGCTTTCCAGAAATTAAACACGCTTCCGAGAGGACGTGCACGTTCGTCTCTTGCGGCCATCGCAAAATATATCGGTAAAAGAAAATTTTAATTTTTGTAGATATTAAGAAATTTCTCCGCCCCGGATTGATTAATTATCAGAAAGATGTTACGATTTCGGTGTGCAGTGTGAAAGCCTATACATACATAATGATGGGGTGGAGAATGTGATGGAAAAGACTTTTATCATGGTGAAACCAGACGGTGTCCAACGTCAGCTCATTGGTGATATTTTATCCAGATTCGAGCGTAAGGGCTTACAATTAGCTGGCGCCAAGTTAATGAGAGTGACAGAACAAATGGCTGAGAAACACTACGCCGAACATCAAGGGAAGCCTTTCTTCGGAGAGCTCGTTGAGTTTATTACTTCAGGACCTGTATTCGCAATGGTTTGGGAAGGCGAAAATGTCATTGAAGTGACGAGACAGCTGATCGGAAAGACAAATCCAAAAGAAGCTTTGCCTGGTACGATTCGGGGAGATTATGGCATGTTTGTCGGGAAAAACATCATCCACGGCTCTGATTCTCTCGAAAGTGCTGAACGCGAGATTAACATTTTCTTTAAGAATGAAGAATTAGTATCATATCAACAGCTCATGGCAGGCTGGATCTATTAATCATTATGAAAATAAGTAACAGAGCCGGCACCATGTAATGCCGCCGGTTTTCATTCTGTTTTGTAAAGGTTTACATTAAAGTGAATAAAGGGTGAAACGGCAGTGTGCATCAGACTCCTGCCTTTCCCAACCGATCTAAAATCAGCTGAAAAGCTGATTTTTTTATTGAAACAATACAATTTCCTGATAAAACAAGCTATACTAGGACAAAAAGACAGCGAGACTGGGAGAGTAGAGATGGATACATACAGCGTATTTACAACAAAATGGAAGCAATTAACCGGAGTCGATTTGACATTATATAAAGAAGCACAAATGAAAAGAAGGCTGACGTCGCTTTATGAGAAAAAGGGGTATCAGAGCTTTAAGGAGTTTGCGGCGGCATTGGAAAAGGATCAAGCTCTCTTAAATGAAACATTGGACAGAATGACGATCAATGTTTCAGAATTTTATCGTAATTATAAAAGATGGGAAGTTCTTGAGACTGCTATTCTGCCGTTAATCAAGCACTCTAAGCCTTTAAAGATATGGAGTGCCGCCTGCTCAACGGGTGAGGAGCCTTATACGCTTGCCATGCTTTTGGATCAGCAAAAAAGTCTTCCCGGCTTTCAGATTCTGGCGACTGATATTGATGAAAAAGCATTGGAGAAAGCGAAAAAAGGCATCTATCAGGAGCGGTCTTTACAGGAAGTTCCATCATCTGTGAAGGATCGTTATTTTACTCAAAACGCAAATAGAAGCTATGAAGTAAAAGCAGAAATCAAAAAAAATATTACATTCAAAAAGCATAATCTGCTGGCGGATCGTTATGAACAAGACTTTGACTTAATCGTGTGCCGCAATGTATTTATTTATTTTACAGAAAGCGCGAAGGAAGAACTTTATTTGAAAATGGCACATAGCCTGAAAAAGAATGGAGTTCTCTTTGTCGGCAGCACTGAGCAAATCTTTAATCCTGAGAAATTTGGCCTGGCTCCAGCCGATACATTCTTTTATCAAAAAAGATAGACTGACTTTTTGCTGAAAAATATGTTATAGTAGTTTTACTTAAAAGCGTTAATGCGATGAAGGGAGAAGAAGTCATGAGATATTTAACAGCCGGAGAATCACACGGCCCCCAACTGACAACCATTATTGAAGGTGTGCCTGCCGGGCTTTACATAACGGAGGAAGATATCAATTTTGAGCTTGCCAGACGCCAAAAAGGCCACGGCCGCGGCCGCCGCATGCAAATCGAAAAAGATCAGGCCAAAATTATGAGCGGGGTGCGCCATGCCCGCACACTCGGTTCGCCAATTGCTCTCGTTGTAGAAAACAACGATTGGAAACATTGGACAAAAATCATGGGCGCAGCTCCGATTACAGAAGATGAAGAAAAGGAAATGAAACGCCAAATTTCCAGACCGAGACCTGGTCACGCTGATTTAAACGGTGCGATTAAATATAATCATCGTGATATGAGAAATGTGCTTGAGCGCTCTTCAGCAAGGGAAACAACTGTCAGAGTGGCAGCAGGGGCTGTCGCTAAAAAAATTCTTTCTGAGCTTGGCATTAAGGTAGCAGGCCACGTATTGCAAATTGGCGCAGTTAAAGCTGAAAAAACAGAATATACGTCAATTGAAGACCTGCAGCGTGTAACGGAGGAGTCTCCGGTCAGATGCTACGATGAAGAAGCAGGCAAAAAAATGATGGCTGCCATTGATGAAGCGAAGACAAACGGAGATTCCATCGGCGGAATTGTAGAAGTCATTGTCGAGGGAATGCCGGTAGGCGTGGGCAGCTACGTCCATTATGACCGCAAGCTGGACAGTAAGCTTGCTGCTGCAGTGCTGTCAATTAACGCATTTAAAGGTGTGGAATTCGGCATCGGCTTTGAAGCGGCCGGCAGAAATGGAAGCGAAGTCCATGACGAGATCATTTGGGATGAGGAAAAGGGCTATACTCGCGCTACAAATAGACTTGGAGGACTGGAAGGCGGCATGACGACAGGAATGCCGATTGTCGTCCGCGGAGTTATGAAGCCGATTCCGACTTTATATAAACCGTTGAAGAGTGTGGATATTGAAACGAAAGAACCGTTTTCTGCCAGTATTGAACGTTCAGACAGCTGTGCAGTGCCTGCGGCAAGTGTAGTAGCTGAAGCAGCTGTTGCATGGGAAATTGCGAACGCAGTCGTTGAACAATTCGGTTTAGATCAAATCGACCGCATTAGAGAAAATGTGGAGAATATGAGAAAACTGTCGAGGGAATTTTAATGAAAACACTGCATGTTCAAACCGCTTCCTCGTCGTATCCTGTTTTTATCGGGCAAGGCATCAGACAAGAGGCTTGCGAACTATTAACCTCTCTAAACAGGCCTTTAACACGGATTATGCTTGTCACGGATGAAGAGGTGGATCGCCTGTATGGTGATGAAATGCTTCATTTGCTGCAAGAAAAATGGCCTGTGAAAAAAGTGACGGTGCCGAGCGGAGAGCAGGCGAAATCCATGGACATGTACACAAAACTGCAGAGTGAAGCGATTCGTTTTCATATGGATCGCTCCTCATGCATCATCGCATTCGGTGGCGGTGTTGTAGGAGATCTTGCCGGTTTTGTGGCTGCCACTTTTATGCGCGGCATTGATTTCATTCAAATGCCTACGACGCTTTTGGCGCATGACAGCGCAGTCGGAGGAAAAGTAGCCGTGAATCATCCGCTCGGAAAAAATCTAATCGGTGCGTTTTATCAGCCGAAAGCCGTGCTCTACGATACAGACTTTCTGCGTTCTCTCCCAGAAAAAGAGCTTCGGTCCGGAATGGCAGAAGTGATTAAACACGCTTTTATCTATGACAGAGCGTTTCTGGAAGAGCTGCTGAATATCCGCTCACTGCACGATATCACAAGTGATCAGCTGAATGACATGATTTTTAAAGGCATTTCAATTAAAGCGTCTGTCGTTCAGCAGGATGAAAAAGAAGAGGGGATAAGAGCCTACTTAAACTTTGGACATACGCTCGGCCATGCCGTTGAGGCGGAATATGGATACGGACAGATCACTCACGGTGATGCCGTAGCCCTCGGAATGCAGTTTGCTTTATATGTAAGCGAAAAGACAGTGGGCTGTGAAATGGACAGAAAACGTTTGGTCAGCTGGCTAAAAAGCCTGGGCTATCCAAGTCAAATCAAAAAAGAGACGGAAACTTCGGTTCTTTTAGACCGTATGATGAATGATAAGAAGACCCGCGGCGGGAAGATTCAATTTATCGTGCTCAACGAATTAGGAAAAGTTGCTGATCACACATTTTCCAGAAATGAACTTGAGAGCTGGCTGAACAAATGGCGATTGGAGGAGACATCATGATGATTCGCGGAATTCGCGGAGCAACTACAGTTGAACGGGATACTGAAGAAGAAATTTTACAAAAAACAAAACAGCTGTTAGAAAAAATCATAGAAGAAAACAAAACAAAGCCCGAAGATGTTGTTCAAATGCTTCTTTCGGCGACACCTGATTTGCACTCCGTTTTCCCGGCAAAAGCTGTTCGTCAGCTTTCAGGATGGCAGTACGTGCCAGTAACCTGTATGCAGGAAATGGACGTAACCGGCGGTCTGAAAAAGTGCATAAGAGTCATGATGACCGTCCAGACAGATGTTCCTCAGGATCAGATCAGACATGTATATTTAGAAAAAGCTGTCGTATTAAGACCCGATTTATCATTGACAAAAAATACTGAATTGTAATACGATAGGAACAGCTTAGAAATACACAAGAGTGTGTATAAAGCATTGAATGAGTTGAGTTAGAGAATAGGGTAGCAGAGAATGAGTTTAGTTGAGCTGAGACATGTATGTTTATTCTACCCAAAAGAAGCCTTTCTTTTGGGTTTATTTGTTATATAATAGTTTATCCTCTCATGCCATCTTCTCATTCTCCTTGCCATAAGGAGTGAGAGCAATGAATTTCCAATCAAACATTTCTGCATTTTTACAGGACAGCTTGTCCAACCACACTATACCGATTGTGGAGACCTTCACAGTCGATACGCTGACACCCATTCAAATGGTAGAGAAGCTCGATAGGGAGATTACGTATCTTCTTGAAAGCAAGGATGATACTTCTAATTGGTCGAGATATTCGTTTGTCGGCCTGAATCCATTTCTCACAATTAAAGAAGAGCAGAGCCGTTTTACAGCCGCTGATCAGGACGGCAGAGCTCTTTATACAGGAAGTGAACTCAAAGAAGTTCTGAACTGGATGAATTCCACGTACAAAATCAAAACGCCAGAGCTTGGCATTCCTTTTGTCGGCGGAGCTGTTGGGTATTTAAGCTATGATATGATCCCGCTGATTGAACCTTCTGTTCCTCCGCATACAAAAGAAACAGGAATGGAAAAGTGTATGCTGTTTGTTTGCCGGACAATAATTGCGTATGATCATGAAACTAAAAATGTCCACTTTATCCAATATGCAAGACTCAATGGCCAGGAAACTGAAAACGAAAAAACCGATGTGTTTCATCAAAATCATCAAGAGCTCCAAGACCTCATTGAAAAAATGATGGATCAAAAAAACATAAAAGAGCTGTTTCTCTCTGCTGATTCATATAAGACGCCCAGCTTTGAGACTGTCTCTTCTAATTATGAAAAATCGGCTTTTATGGCTGATGTAGAAAAAATCAAAGAATATATAAAAGCGGGCGATATCTTCCAAGGCGTTTTGTCACAAAAATTTGAGATTCCGATAACAGCAGATGCCTTTGAGTTATACCGAGTGCTGCGGATCGTCAATCCTTCTCCGTATATGTATTATATGAAACTCCAAGACAGAGAAATAGTCGGCAGCTCTCCGGAACGGTTAATCCACGTTCAGGACGGGCACTTGGAAATCCATCCGATTGCCGGAACGAGAAAACGGGGCGCAGACAAAGAGGAAGATGAAAAACTCAAAGTTGAGCTAATGAAGGATGAAAAAGAAAAAGCAGAGCACTACATGCTCGTTGATCTTGCCCGGAACGATATCGGCAGAGTAGCAGAGTATGGATCTGTATCTGTGCCGGAGTTCACAAAAATTGTCTCCTTTTCACATGTCATGCACATTATCTCGGTGGTTACAGGCCGATTGAAAGAAGGGGTTCATCCTGTCGATGCACTGATGTCCGCTTTCCCGGCGGGAACGTTAACAGGCGCACCAAAAATCCGTGCCATGCAGCTTTTGCAAGAGCTGGAGCCAACACCGAGAGAGACATACGGAGGCTGCATCGCCTACATCGGATTTGACGGTAATATCGACTCTTGTATTACGATTCGCACTATGAGCGTAAAGGACGGTGTTGCATCGATACAAGCAGGTGCTGGTATTGTTGCGGATTCTGTTCCGGAAGCCGAATACGAAGAAAGCTGTAATAAAGCCGGTGCGCTGCTGAAAACGATTCATATTGCAGAAGACATGTTCCATAGCAAGGAGGATAAAGCTGATGAACAAATTTCTACAATTGTGCGTTGACGGAAAAACACTCACTGCCAGTGAGGCAGAAACGCTGATGAATATGATGATGACAGCGGAAATGACTCCTTCTGAAATGGGCGGTATATTGTCTATTCTTGCTCATCGGGGAGAGACGCCAGAAGAGCTTGCGGGCTTTGTGAAGGCGATGCGGGCGCGCGCTCTTACCGTAGATGGACTTCCTGATGTTGTAGATACATGCGGAACCGGAGGAGACGGTATTTCTACTTTTAATATCTCAACGGCATCTGCAATTGTTGCCTCAGCAGCCGGTGCGAAAATCGCTAAGCACGGCAATCGCTCTGTCTCTTCTAAAAGCGGAAGCGCTGATGTTTTAGAGGAACTAGAGGTTCCAATTCAAACTACTCCCGAAAAGGTCAAAAGCAGCATTGAAACAAACAACATGGGATTTCTTTTTGCGCCGCTTTATCATTCGTCTATGAAACATGTAGCGGGTACTAGAAAAGAACTAGGTTTCAGAACGGTATTTAATCTGCTTGGACCGCTCAGCAATCCTTTGCAGGCGAAGCGTCAGGTGATCGGGGTCTATTCCGCTGAAAAAGCGGGACTGATGGCAAGCGCACTGGAGATGTTTCAGCCGAAGCACGTCCTGTTCGTATCCAGCCGCGACGGTTTAGATGAGCTTTCAATTACGGCACCGACTGATGTGATTGAATTAAAGGACGGAGAGCGCCGGGAATACACCGTTTCACCCGAAGATTTCGGTTTTGCAAATGGCAGAATTGAAGATTTACAAGTGCAGTCACCGAAAGAGAGTGCCTGTCTCATTCAGAATATTTTTGAAAATAAAAGCAGCAGTTCCGCTTTATCTATTACTGCTTTTAATGCAGGGGCTGCGATATACACGGCGGGGATAACCGCTTCATTAAAGGAAGGAACGGAGCTGGCGTTAGAGACGATTACAAGCGGAGGCGCTGCCGCGCAGCTTGAACGACTAAAGCAGAAAGAGGAAGAGATCTATGCTTGAAAATATTATCAAACAAAAGAAAGAAGAAGTAAAAACACTGGTACTGCCGGAAGAGCAGCTTTTCGAAAAACGTTCATTTAAAGAGGCGCTGGCAAGTCCGAATCGGTTTATCGGATTGATTGCCGAAGTGAAGAAAGCGTCACCGTCAAAAGGGCTTATTAAAGAGGATTTTGTCCCTGTACAGATTGCAAAAGACTATGAAACTGCGCAGGCAGATGCGCTTTCCGTATTAACAGACACCCCGTTTTTTCAAGGGGAAAACAGCTATTTATCGGACGTAAAGCGTGCTGTATCAATTCCTGTACTCAGAAAAGATTTTATTATTGATTCTCTTCAAGTGGAGGAATCGAAAAGAATCGGAGCGGATGCCATACTGTTAATCGGCGAGGTGCTTGATCCCTTACACCTCCATGAATTATATCTTGAAGCAGGTGAAAAGGAGATGGACGTGTTAGTAGAGGTTCATGATGCTTCAACGCTTGAACAAATATTGAAAGTATTTATGCCTGCTATTCTCGGCATAAACAACCGAAACCTAAAAACATTTGAAACCTCTATAATGCAGACAGAACAAATCGCATCTCTCGTACCGAAAGAATCCCTGCTTGTCAGCGAAAGCGGAATCGGTTCTTTAGAACATTTAACATTTGTCAAAGAACATGGAGCACGAGCTGTGCTTATCGGTGAATCATTGATGAGACAAACATCACAGCAAAAAGCAATCCATGCTTTGTTTGGGGAGTGAGGATGTGAAGAAACCTGCATTAAAATATTGCGGCATACGGTCACTGCAGGATTTGCAGCTTGCAGCGGATTCACAGGCTGATTATCTGGGCTTTATTTTTGCTGAAAGCAAACGGAAAGTATCTCCGCAAGATGTGAAAAAGTGGCTGAGTCAAGTTCATGTCGAAAAACAAGTTGCGGGTGTTTTTGTTAATGAATCGATAGAGACAATGTCACGCATTGCCGAAGACTTGAATCTCGACGTCATTCAGCTTCACGGAGATGAGGTACCGGCGGATGCCGATGCTCTTCGCATGCTGACAGGTTGCGAAATATGGAAGGCGCTTCACCATCATGAGAACACAATTCAAGAAATAGCCCGTTTTAAAGTTGGTGTGGACGGCTTTGTGATTGATTCATCTGTAAAAGGGCAAAGAGGCGGCACTGGTGTTGCTTTTTCTTGGGACTGTGTGCCGGAATATCAGCAGGCGGCTGCGGGCAAACGCTGCTTTATCGCAGGTGGCGTGAATCCGGACACCATCACAGACCTATTGAAATGGCAGCCGATAGGAATTGACCTTGCCAGCGGAATCGAAAAAAACGGACAAAAAGATCAAAATCTGATGAGGCTTTTAGAAGAAAGGATGAACCGATATGTATCCATACCCGAATGAAATAGGCAGATACGGCGATTTTGGCGGAAAATTTGTTCCGGAAACACTCATGCAGCCATTAGAAGAAATTGAAACTGCATTTAAAGAGATCAAGGATGATCCCGCTTTTCGTGACGAATATTACAAGCTGTTAAATGACTATTCCGGCAGGCCGACTGCATTAACATACGCTGATCGAGTCACTGAATACTTAGGCGGTGCAAAAATCTATTTGAAACGAGAAGATTTAAACCATACAGGTTCTCATAAAATCAATAATGCACTAGGCCAAGCGCTGCTTGCTAAAAAAATGGGCAAAACGAAAATCATTGCTGAAACTGGCGCCGGGCAGCACGGCGTTGCCGCTGCGACAGTCGCAGCTAAATTCGGCTTTTCCTGCACTGTATTTATGGGCGAGGAAGACGTTGCCCGCCAGTCTCTTAACGTTTTCCGAATGAAGCTTCTTGGAGCGGAGGTTGTGCCTGTAACAAGCGGAAACGGCACATTGAAGGATGCCACAAATGAGGCGATCCGGTACTGGGTTCAGCATTGTGAGGATCATTTTTACATGATCGGATCAGTTGTCGGACCGCACCCTTATCCGCAGGTCGTCCGTGAATTTCAAAAAATGATCGGTGAGGAGGCGAAGAATCAGCTGAAACGCATTGAAGGCGCTCTGCCAGATAAGGTGGTGGCGTGTGTAGGCGGAGGAAGCAATGCGATGGGCATGTTTCAGGCGTTTTTGGATGAAGATGTTGAACTCATCGGCGCTGAAGCAGCCGGAAAAGGAATTGATACCCCTCTTCATGCCGCTACTATTTCGAAAGGAACCGTAGGTGTCATTCACGGTTCATTGACTTATCTCATTCAAGATGAGTTCGGGCAAATTATTGAGCCTTACTCCATTTCAGCAGGACTTGACTATCCAGGAATCGGTCCAGAGCACGCTTATTTGCATAAGAGCGGCCGAGTCACTTATGACAGTATCACAGATGAAGAAGCGGTGGATGCATTAAAACTCTTGTCAGAAAAAGAGGGGATTTTGCCGGCAATCGAATCTGCCCATGCGTTAGCAAAAGCATTCAAACTTGCTAAAGAGATGGATCGCGATCAAATGATTCTCGTCTGTTTATCAGGACGGGGAGATAAGGATGTCAACACATTAATGAATGTATTGGAAGAAGAGGTGAAAGCGCATGTTTAAATTAGACCTTCAAGCGTCAGAAAAATTGTTTGTCCCGTTTATTACGGCGGGCGATCCATTGCCTGAGGTTTCGGTTGAACTGGCGAAGTCTCTCCAAAAAGCGGGTGCCACGGCACTGGAGCTTGGTGTTGCATACTCAGACCCGCTTGCAGACGGTCCGGTGATCCAGCGGGCTTCGAAGCGGGCGCTTAACAATGGAATGAATATCGTAAAGGCAATCGAATTAGGCGGAGAAATGAAAAAAAACGGAGTGAATATTCCGATTATCCTCTTTACGTATTATAATCCTGTGTTACAATTGAACAAAGAATACTTTTTCGCTTTACTGCGGGAAAATCATATTGACGGTCTGCTTGTTCCGGATCTGCCATTAGAAGAAAGCGCCAGCCTTCAAGACGAATGCAAAAACCATGAGGTGACGTATATTTCTTTGGTTGCGCCGACAAGCGAAAGCCGTTTGAAAACCATTATTGAACAAGCCGAGGGCTTCGTCTACTGTGTATCTTCTCTAGGTGTGACCGGTGTCCGCAATGAGTTCAATTCATCCGTGTATCCGTTCATCCGGACAGTGAAGGATCTTAGCGCTGTGCCGGTTGCTGTAGGGTTCGGTATATCAAACCGCGAACAGGTCATGAAGATGAATGAAATTTGTGACGGTGTCGTAGTGGGAAGTGCGCTCGTCAGAAAAATAGAAGAATTAAAGGACCGGCTCATCAGCGCTGAAACGAGAGATCAAGCGCTGCAGGAGTTTGAAGATTACGCAACGGCGTTTGGCGGCTTGTACAGTTTAAAATGAGGTGACTGGATTTGCGTATCAAAGAACATTTAAAACAGCTGAAGCCTTATCAGCCTGGAAAGCCGATTGAAGCAGTGAAATCAGAATATGGCTTGGATAAAGTTGTGAAGCTTGCTTCAAACGAGAATCCATACGGCTGTTCAGAAGCTGCAAAAGAGGCGCTTCATCACGAAATTCAACAGCTTGCGCTTTATCCGGACGGATATAGCGCCGCTTTGCGCACAAGGCTCAGTGAGCACCTCAATGTCAGCGAAACATCACTTATTTTCGGAAATGGTTCAGATGAAATCATTCAGATCATCTGCCGGGCATTTTTAAACGAGAAAACGAACACGATTACTGCTGCTCCGACTTTTCCGCAATATAAACATAATGCGGTCATTGAAGGTGCTGAAGTTCGTGAAATCGCACTTCGGCCCGACGGCTCACATAATTTAGACGCCATGCTTGAAGCGATTGACGAACAGACACAAGTCGTTTGGATATGCAGCCCAAATAACCCGACAGGCACTTATACATCAGAAGGGGAATTACTCGCATTTCTGGAGCGCGTTCCATCTCGTGTCCTCGTTGTTCTAGACGAAGCATATTATGAATATGTAACAGCAGAGGATTACCCGGAGACTGTGCCGCTCTTAAACAAGTACTCCAATTTGATGATATTACGGACATTTTCAAAGGCTTACGGTCTGGCTGCGCTCAGAGTCGGATACGGAATTGCTGACGAGAACCTGATTCGCCAGATTGAGCCGGCAAGAGAGCCGTTTAACACCAGCCGTCTAGGCCAGGCTGCTGCGATCGCAGCGCTTGATGATCAAGCGTTTATTGCTTCCTGTATCGAGCAAAATAAAGCAGGTCTCCAGCAATATTATGATTTTGCGAAGACTCATGGTTTAAAGTGCTACCCTTCACAGACAAACTTTGTGTTAATTGACTTTAACCGTCCGGCCGATGAACTGTTTCAGGCTCTGCTGGAAAAAGGCTATATTGTCCGGTCGGGAAATGCATTAGGTTTCCCGACATCACTCCGGATTACGATCGGAACAAAAGAGCAAAATGAAGAAATTCTTGCAATTTTAGCTGAAATTTTGTAAGAGGTGATCAAATATCACCTCTTTAGTCTATAAATCAGGTGATGACATATGAACCAAATCAAAGATACAATATTGCTCGCCGGTCTCGGATTGATAGGCGGTTCGATTGCGTTAGCGATCAAAAAAAAGCATCCCGGCAAACGGATTATCGGAATCGACATCTCTGATGAACAGGTGGTTGCCGCTTTAAAATTAGGTGTGATAGACGAGCGTGCTGATTCGTTTATTAGCGGTGCGAAAGAGGCGGCTACAGTGATCATTGCGACGCCTGTCGCGCAAACGCTACTTATGCTTGATGAGCTGGCTCATTCAGGGATTGAACATAAGCTTTTGATTACCGACGTAGGAAGCACAAAGCAAAAAGTGGTTCATTACGCAGACAAAGTGCTGCCTAGCCGCTATCAATTTGTCGGAGGGCATCCGATGGCAGGTTCACACAAATCAGGAGTGGCCGCTGCGAAGGAGTTCCTGTTTGAAAATGCATTTTATATTTTAACGCCAGGCCATAAAACGGACAGACAAGCGGTAGAGCAGTTAAAAAGCCTGCTGGAGGGGACGAATGCCCATTTTGTGGAAATGTCACCAGAAGAGCATGATGGCGTTACAAGCGTGATCAGTCATTTTCCGCATATTGTCGCAGCAAGCCTTGTTCACCAAACCCATCATTCGGAAGAGCTTTATCCGCTTGTTAAGCGTTTTGCTGCCGGCGGGTTCAGGGATATTACAAGGATTGCATCAAGCAGCCCGGCAATGTGGCGGGATATTCTATTACATAATAAAGATAAAATTTTGGACCGTTTTGATGAGTGGATTCGTGAAATCGAGAAGATTAGGACATATGTAGAACAAGAAGATGCGGAAAATCTATTGCGTTATTTTAAAACGGCCAAGGATTATCGCGACGGGCTGCCGCTTCGGCAGAAGGGCGCGATACCTGCATTTTATGATTTATACGTGGATGTTCCCGATCATCCGGGTGTGATTTCCGAGATAACGGCTATCTTAGCTGCGGAGCGCATCAGTATCACGAATATCCGCATTATTGAAACACGAGAAGATATTAACGGGATTCTAAGAATCAGTTTTCAGTCTGATGATGACCGCAAACGGGCTGAACAATGCATTGAAGCCCGGGCGGAATATGAAACTTTTTATGCTGATTGAGGTGGAAAATAATGAAAATAGAAAAGGTGCAGGCCTTAAACGGAGAAATACACATTCCTGGTGATAAATCCATTTCACACCGCTCCGTCATGTTCGGTGCACTAGCGAAAGGCACAACAACTGTTAAAAACTTTCTGCCGGGTGCGGATTGTCTGAGCACGATTGATTGCTTTAGAAAAATGGGTGTTGAAATTGAGCAAAACGGCAGCGATGTAGTGATTCACGGAAAAGGAATCGATTCCTTGAGCGAGCCAGAAAGCCTTTTAGATGTCGGAAATTCAGGTACAACGATTCGCCTGATGCTCGGCATTTTGGCGGGCCGTCCATTTTACAGCGCGGTAGCTGGAGATGAGAGCATTGCGAAGCGCCCGATGAAACGTGTCACTGAGCCTTTGAAACAAATGGGGGCTAAAATCGACGGCAGAGCCGGCGGAGAATTTACACCGCTGTCAGTGAGCGGCTCTTCATTAAAAGGAATTGATTATGTATCACCTGTTGCAAGCGCGCAAATTAAATCTGCTGTTTTACTGGCCGGATTACAGGCTGAGGGCACAACAACCGTCACAGAGCCTCATAAATCTCGGGACCATACTGAGCGGATGCTTTCTGCATTTGGCGTTAAACTTTCTGAAGATCAAACGAGTGTTTCCATTGCAGGAGGCCAGAAACTGACAGCTGCAGATGTTTTTGTTCCTGGAGACATTTCTTCAGCGGCTTTTTTCCTTGCTGCGGGCGCAATTGTTCCAAACAGCAAGATTGTATTGAAAAACGTAGGTTTAAATTCGACTCGGACAGGTATCATTGACGTCCTTCAAAACATGGGGGCAAAACTTGAAGTCAAACCGTCTGCTGCCGACAGTGCAGAGCCTTATGGAGATTTGGTCATAGAAACGTCATCTCTAAAAGCGGTTGAAATCGGAGGAGATATCATTCCGCGTTTAATTGATGAAATCCCTATCATCGCGCTTCTTGCAACTCAGGCGGAAGGAACTACCGTTATTAAGGATGCGGCAGAGCTTAAAGTAAAAGAAACAAACCGCATTGACACCGTGGTTTCCGAGCTTCGTAAGCTGGGTGCTGAGATTGAACCGACAGCAGATGGAATGAAGGTTTATGGCAAACAAACACTGAAAGGCGGCGCAACAGTGTCCAGCCATGGAGATCATCGGATCGGAATGATGCTTGGTATCGCTTCCTGTATAACGGAGGAGCCAATTGAAATCGAGCAGACAGATGCCATTCATGTTTCTTATCCAACCTTCTTCGAGCATTTAAATAAGCTTTCAAACAAATCCTGAAGCTCTTGCTTCAGGATTTGTTGTGCAGATTGACTGTAAGAATCATAATTCGAGGGAAAAAAACATAGCTTGTCTTAAGAGGGAAAAGAAAAACGAAAAGGGGGGATGCGCTTTACTTACAAGCCGGCAGGTCATAGAGCTGCTTTACTGTACAGAGGGCGATCTTCCTTTTTTCATTTTCTATCTCAAGATCTTTTGGTAAACTAATAAGACTCAATAATTCCCTGCCGTACAGCAAGCATCTTATTTGCCGGGGACATTCGTCTGAATTATGATAAGATTAACCCGAACAAATAAAGCTTTTTTGTATGGTTGATGTTGTATAGGAAAAGAAAGGACCGGTCCGATTTGAATACATTGATTCAAGAAGCCATAAAATTAGTTGAAGCAGGTGAAACAGAAAAAGGCCTCAACACTCTCTCGAAGGCTGAAAAACAGCTCCATGATGAAGATAAAGCCATCGCTGCCCAGCTTTATTATGAGTGGGGCAATGTAGAAAAAGCAATTTCACTGATCAGTGATTTACATGATTTATATCCAAATGAAACAGAACTGACGAATTTTTACGCTGAACTTTTAATAGATATTGACGAAGAAGAAAAAGCCCTTGCTGTGCTGGAAACCATTCCGGAAACAGATCCATCATACCCGGAAAGTTTGCTGCTTATGGCGGATCTTTATCAAATGCAGGGGTTATTCGAAGTCAGTGAGCAAAAGCTTTTACAGGCAAAGTCCATTCTGGACAATGAACCCGTTATTGATTTTGCGCTGGGCGAACTTTATTTTACTCAGGGAGCTTATGCAAAAGCGGTTCAATATTTTAAAACAACGGCTGAGGAGCAGAGTGAGATCGGAGGCGTTAATGTCCATCAAAGACTGGCAGAATCGTTAAGTGCCTCAGGTGAATTTGAGGATGCCATTCCGTGGTACGAGAAAGCTGTTGATGAGAATCCTGATCCTAATACGATTTTCGGCTATGGGTTTACAGCCCTACAGGCGGGGCTTGTTAAAACAGCTATTAAGCAGCTGTCTGATTTAAAGGAGCTTGATCCATCTTATTCTTCACTTTATATGCCGCTTTCGAAAAGCTATGAAGCTGAAGGAATGTATGAAGAGGCATTAAAAACGGCAAAAGAGGGTATCAGATATGATGAATATAACAAAGAGCTTTTTCTCTATGCCGCAAAAATGGCCTTGAAAATCGGGAAGTCAGAAGATGGGAAACAGCTGCTTCAGGAGGCGCTTGCGCTTGATCCGGGCTTCGTCGAGGCACTTCATACACTTCTTGCCGTGTATCATAAAGAAGAGGATTATGAACAGATCATTGATCTTATTCAAGAGGTGCGCGGCTACGGGGAAGAAGATCCGAAATACAATTGGTATCTTGCGAGCGCATATACCGAATTAGAGCAATACGAGGAAGCAAAACAATCCTTTGAGGCTGCCTTTCTTCACTACCGTGAGGACAGAGATTTCTTATATGAATACGCAAGCTTCCTATTGGAAGAAGGACTTCAAAAAGAAGCACTGCCGCTTTTGAAAAAGGTTCTCGAAATTGACGGAGCCAATGAAGAGCTGGAAGAAACGATTTTGCGAATCGAGGATGAATTTTCTAGATAAGCAGGAATATTCACCATTCGTGTGGAACATATAAGTATATAGATTATACGAACGATAGAGGAGGGAATTACATGCAGACCCCTGTTTCTGTCAATGAGAAAAAGGATTTTATCCGTTGGTTTTTAAACCATTATCAGTTAAAGCGCCGAGAGTGCGTTTGGATCTTGAACTACTTAATGAGCCATGATTCTCTCATGGAGAAAGTTCATTTTGTGGAGCAGGCAGAATTTTGCCCGAGAGGCATTATAATGTCAACACATTGTGTTGAAGAAGTTCCGTTTCGGTTCTATAAAGAGAATGTCATGACAACCGACGCGGAAAAATCTTTTCATGATATTAGATTAAATAAACAGCAGGATTTGTTTATCCAGCTTAATTTCCGTTCAGCTTACAGCTCACCTGAGTATGCGGCGGTGCTGGAGTCTAACCCTCATATTCCGAAGGATCTGTTTGAGAACAAAAAAGATCAGGGGTTGGCTGAACAAATTTTAGAGCACGCTATTTCCACATTCCAAAGAGAAAAATTATTAAAAGACATTGACGACGCGCTAGATCGTCATGATAAAGAAGCATTTGAACAATTATCGCGCCAATTGAATCAGCTCACATAATATGACCAGCCTTGCAGCGTATTGCAAGGCTTGTGGTCGTAAAGGGGGAGAACGATGAGGTGGAGAATCACTGATGCCAAGGACTATTTACAAACTAAAGATTACATTGATACCGCTGTCATTCCATTAATTAACATAAAAGTAGGTGCGCATTTCAAAATAACGGCAGAGAAAGGAGAATTCACACAGCTTCTGTCAGATGAACTAGAAAGGCAGTTAAAGGGACGGGTATATTTACTGCCCCCTTATACATATGTTGATAGAAATGAAAAAACCGTTCAAGGACTTAAGGACCTGCGGGAAGAGCTTATATCAGAATTTCCGCATGTTGTACTGCTCACGTCTGACGAAAATTGGAATAGTGAGGATGCGTTAGGCAAAATCATTGTGACACCGTCTGTTCCGTTAGAGCATTTAAATGACTCTTTAAAAAGAAAAATATTAGATGAACGCACTGCTGAAATTTTGAACGTTTTGTTACAGTTGTGGAGCACCTCGTAAAAACACTTACATTTCCTTATGAACAATATTTTGGCTATATTGACCTTGCTGAGAGATTCATATATTATGAGGGTGTCTAGAGTTATTGCAATATTTTCTATTTTAGTCAGTTTGCAGGGGTGACCTAGAGGGGGGAGAAGAGATGGGCGGAAAACATGATATATCCAGACGTCAATTTTTGAATTATACGCTCACAGGCGTAGGGGGTTTTATGGCGGCTAGTATGCTCATGCCTATGGTTCGCTTTGCACTCGACCCGGTATTAAAATCGACAGGAAAGCAGGACATGGTTCAGGTTGTCAGCGTAGATGAGCTGACAAAAGAGCCGCAGCGTTTTGATTTCAAAATTAATCAAGTCGATGCCTGGTATGAGTCAGAAGAGTCAAGATCAGCCTGGGTCTTCAAAAACGGGGATGAAATTGTAGCACTTTCGCCAATTTGTAAGCATTTAGGGTGTACGGTGAACTGGAATAGTGATCCTAAAAACCCGAATAAATTCTTTTGTCCATGCCATTACGGACTCTATGAAAAGGACGGCACCAATGTCCCGGGCACGCCGCCGCTTTCGCCTCTTGATCATTATGAGCAAGAAGTAAAAGACGGCTTCCTGTATCTTGGAAAAGCAAAGCCTAAGGGGGAAGGGTGACATGCTGAACAAAATTTATGACTGGGTAGATGAGCGGCTTGATATTACACCGATGTGGAGGGATATTGCCGATCACGAAGTACCGGAACATGTGAATCCCGCCCATCATTTCTCTGCGTTTGTGTATTGCTTTGGGGGACTGACGTTTTTTGTAACCGTTATCCAAGTGTTATCTGGAATGTTTTTAACGATGTACTATGTGCCTGATATCAAAAATGCCTGGGAATCGGTATATTATTTGCAAAATGAAGTGGCATTCGGCCAGATCGTCAGGGGAATGCACCACTGGGGTGCGAGCCTGGTCATTGTGATGATGTTTTTACATACACTGAGGGTCTTTTTCCAAGGGGCGTATAAAAAGCCGCGCGAGCTGAACTGGATTGTCGGTGTGCTGATCTTTTTTGTCATGCTCGGGCTTGGCTTTACAGGCTACTTGCTTCCTTGGGACATGAAGGCTCTGTTTGCAACAAAAGTCGGGCTGCAGATCGCTGAAGCCACGCCTTTGATCGGGACGCAAGTCAAAACACTCCTTGCGGGGCACCCGGATATTGTAGGCGCCCAAACGCTGACTAGGTTTTTTGCGATCCATGTATTCTTTCTTCCTGCCGCATTGTTCGGGCTGATGGCTGCACATTTTATTATGATCCGGAAGCAGGGGATTTCAGGACCGCTTTAAACTCTTGATCTGCGAATAAAAGGGAGGGGATGACATGCACCGGGGCAAAGGGATGAAATTTGTAGGCGACTCAAGGATACCGGCTGAAAAAAAGCCGAATATACCGAAGGATTATTCGGAGTATCCCGGTAAAACAGAGGCTTTCTGGCCGAATTTCTTGTTGAAGGAATGGATGGTTGGAGCTGTCTTTCTGATCGGTTTTCTTGTTTTGACGATTGTGCATCAGCCGCCTTTGGAGCGGATGGCGGACCCGACTGATACAGGTTATATTCCGCTGCCGGATTGGTATTTTCTTTTCTTATACCAGCTGTTGAAGTATGAATACGCCGCCGGGAGTTTTACAGTCGTCGGCGCCATGATTATGCCGGGACTCGCTTTTGGCGCCCTGCTTTTGGCGCCATTCCTTGACAGAGGAACAGAAAGAAGGCCGTGGAAGCGTCCTGTTGCTGTCGGTATGATGCTTTTGGCCATTTCTGCTGCTGTGTTTTTGACGTGGCAGTCAGTTGCTACTCATGACTGGGCCAAGGCAGAAGAACAGGGGAAAATCACAAAAGAAGCTGACATTGACACCAATGCAGAGGGATATAAGGTATTTAAGGAGCAGGGCTGTATTTCTTGCCATGGGGATAACCTCCAAGGGGGAGCGGCCGGGCCTTCATTGGTTGACAGCGGACTGAAACCGGAAGAAATCAAAAAAATCGCTGTTGAAGGGAAAGGCAAAATGCCGGCGGGTGTGTTTAAAGGGAATGATAAGCAGCTCGAAGAACTTGCGAAATTCATTTCTGAAACAACTGCAAAATAACGTATTGTGAATTGCGAAATGGAAGGATATACTTTTATTATCAAAAGCTGACCCGGCGTCAGCTTTTTTATATGGACATATTATTTTTTACAGACTGAGAGTTGATATGATGTGAAATGGTTTCAATATGTATTAGGACAGCGGACGGTGCTTATTCTGGTCTTAGCCATCAATTTTCTGGGAACGGTTTACGGATACTACTGGTATTTGCCGCAGCTTCTGGAGACACCGGCCCGTTTCCTCGTTTTTGTTCCGGACAGTCCGACAGCAACGTTTTTCTTTCTGTTTGTGATGCTCGCCTTTATCATGAAACGGAACGCCCCGCTCTTTGAGGCGCTTGCGCTAGTCACCCTCGTAAAGTATGGCCTATGGGCGGTCGTTATGAATTTTCTTGTGCTGGCTGTAACAGGTGACTTGCCGTGGGAGGGCTATATGCTGATTGTCTCGCATTTTGCAATGGCAGTCCAAGGCGTATTGTACAGTCCGTATTTTCGTTTTTCGTTTTGGCATCTTGCAATTGCTGCCGTCTGGACGCTGCATAACGATGTCATTGATTACTTGTTTGAAATGATGCCGAAGTACTCTATGCTTTCTGATTATATGACTGATATAGGGTACGGAACATTTTGGCTGAGCATCTTTTCAATCGGGCTGGCTTACTTTCTTGTGGTCTCGAAAAAGCAATCAAAGCTTGAGCTGATGTAAAGACAATGTTGGTCTATCCTTGTCCCTTTCTTCATATTCTGTAAGGAGAGAGAGTGGGAGGGACCTGCATGAAACGAAAGCTGACGATCTGTTTGTTGCTTGCTCTTATTTTTTATAATGGAAATGCCAAGGCTGCAGAGCGGGGAAGCCTCGAAGAATTGAACGATTTATCCGATACGGTCTTTCAAATGACCCGCCAGTCGAAATATGAAGAGGCGCTGCAAGTCCTTGCTTACTTTGAAAAAACTTTAAAATCCGCTGAAAAAAAACAGCAAGACCCCATGCTAACCGGAGCCCAAATCCGTCAAATCACACTGGGCTATAACGATATGGTACGGAGTTTAAAGCAAGCTGATACATCAGATACACAAAAACTCAGAGCAGCCGCGCAGTTCAGAATGCTGATGGATGCGGTGGAGAATCGGTCTGATCCGCTTTGGGGATCACTGGAAAAACCGATTATGGAAGCCTTTGCTGAACTGAAGCAGGATGTCCAAAAAAATGAAAGTACGAGCTTTCATGAAAAATGGAATGAATTTATCAGTTTATATGATTTGATTTATCCAAGTCTTACAATCGATGTATCAGAGGATCAGCTTGAAACAGTGGGAAAACATATAGACGTCATTGAGCAAGAGGAATTTCAGCAAATGACTGAGAGCACGAAGCTTGAACGGCTTTCTCTTCTTCAGCATGATCTGAAAAATGTATTTGACAGGGTGGAGGAGGATGATGCCGATCCGTCTTTACTCTGGGTGATCATCACAACCGGCAGTATTATCATTACGGCTCTCACCTATGTCGGCTACAGAAAGTACAAAGCGGAGAAAAACAAGCTGAAAAAACGGGACTACCCTAAATGAGCATGAGGGGCGGCGGCAGCCGCCTTTTTTCTATTAAATGTCAGCGGGGAAGCGGATTTTTATTTTCATCAAGCGTAAATCCTTCTCCGAGTACATCGTGGACATCACTTACTGCCACAAAGGCATGAGGATCAACGGAGTTAATCACACTTTTCAGCATCACCAATTCGTTTTTCGGCACCACACAATAAAGTACATCTATATCCTCTTTTGTATAGGAACCTTGTCCTTTCAAAATGGTGACGCCCCGTTCCATTTCTTCAAGAATCTTTTTCTGGATCAGGTCGTTTTTCGAAGAGATGATGGTCGCCCCTTTAGCAGCGTATCCGCCTTCCTGAATAAAATCAATTAATCTTGCCGCTACAAATACAGCCACCAGGGTATACATCGCTTCTTTATAGGAGAGGTAAGTAAGCAAAGACAAAATGATGACGCAGGCATCGAAAGCAAACATCGTTCTGCCCATCGGAATCCCAAAATACTTATTGACCAAACGGGCAATGATATCAACTCCGCCTGTCGTACCGCCGAACTTAAAAATAATGCCTAATCCGGCTCCGATAAACACGCCGGCAAATAAAGCAGCGAGCGCTAAGTCATGCTGAAGAGGCATATGTATTTCATATCGCTGAAAAATGCTGAGGAACAGAGACAATGCTACAGTGCCCACAAGGGTGTAAACAAACATTGTCCTGCCAAGCAAACGCCAGCCGATAAAAAAGATCGGAATATTCAAAACCAGGTTCGAGATAGAGGGACTGATGTGGAAAAGGGCATAAAGCAAAAGTGTAATACCTGTAAAACCGCCCTCAGCCAGATTGTTCTGCATATTGAAATGAACCAAGCCAAATGAAAAAATCGCCGCTCCGATTAAAATAAAAAATATGTTTTTTAATCTAATTTCTCCAAGCATCACACAAAACCCCTTTTCCTTCCATTAGATAGCGTTTATATTATAGTGGATGAAAAAGAAAACAGCAAACGTGCTTAAACATTTGTCAAACGTATCTGAATTAGCTAACATGTAAGAGGATGATAGGAGGTTTCGTGCAGTGAGTGATAAAACAATGAAAGACATACAGGCTGAAGTGGACCGTTACATCGGCCAATTTAAAGAAGGATATTTCAGCCCGCTTGCCATGATGGCGAGGCTGACCGAAGAACTGGGCGAGCTTGCCAGAGAAGTCAATCATCGTTATGGAGAAAAACCAAAAAAAGCGACTGAAGATGATAAAAGCATGGAAGAGGAAATGGGCGATGTGCTGTTTGTATTGGTTTGTTTAGCCAACTCTTTAGATATCTCTTTAGAGGAAGCCCACGATCGAGTTATGCATAAATTTAATACGAGAGATAAAGATCGCTGGACCAGAAAAGAAGAAGGAAAGTAGAGGAGATTAAGATGTCAAACGAAACAATTAAAGTAGTCATTGCAGGACCGCGTGGAAGAATGGGGCAGGAAGCTGTTAAATTGGCGGAACGAACACCTCATTTTGACCTTGTCGGGGCCATAGACCATACATACGACCAGCAAAAATTATCTGATGTGATGTCTGTTGAGTCAGATGCCCTGATTTACACAGATATCCATGCCTGTTTTACAGAAACACAGCCGGATGTCTTAATTGATTTGACTACGCCTGAAATCGGAAAAGTACATACAAAAATTGCATTAGAGCACGGAGTTCGTCCAGTTGTCGGAACAACCGGATTTTCAGAAGCTGATTTAAAAGAGCTCACGTCTTTAACAGAAGAGAAGGGAATTGGAGCCATCATCGCTCCAAATTTTGCGCTTGGTGCGGTACTGATGATGAAATTTTCGAAAATGGCTGCAAACTACTTTGAGGATGTTGAGATTATTGAGCTTCACCATGACCGGAAGCTTGACGCACCAAGTGGAACGGCGCTTAAAACAGCAGAAATGATTTCAGAGGTTCGTAAAGAAAAGCAGCAAGGACATCCGGATGAAAAAGAAATTCTCCCAGGAGCAAGAGGAGCGGAGCAAAACGGTATCCGCTTGCACAGCGTCCGTCTTCCGGGACTGATTGCACACCAGGAAGTCATGTTCGGCATGGATGGCCAAACGCTTCAGATCCGCCACGATTCCTATAACCGCGCTTCTTTCATGTCAGGTGTTAAATTGTCAGTCGAACAAGTCATGAAGATTGATCAGCTTGTGTACGGACTGGAAAATATCATTGATTAGACAGGGGGAGAAATGATGAAAATTGCTTTGATCGCGCATGACAAGAAAAAACAGGATATGGTTCAATTCACGACTGCCTATCGGGATATTTTGAGTCATCATGATCTATACGCAACCGGAACAACAGGATTGAAAATTCAAGAGGCGACTGGTCTTCACATTGAACGTTTCCAATCCGGCCCTTTAGGGGGAGACCAGCAAATCGGTGCGCTGATCGCAGCCAATGCACTCGATCTTGTCATCTTTTTGCGCGACCCGCTGACCGCGCAGCCGCACGAACCGGATGTCTCGGCATTAATCCGTTTATGTGATGTGTATTCCATTCCGCTCGCCACAAATATGGGTACTGCGGAAATTCTTGTCCGCACACTTGATGAAGGTGTTTTTGAATTCCGCAATCTTCTTCGGGGAGAAGAGCCGAATGTATAATGCTGACGTTCTTGCTTTTGGGGCCCACAGTGATGATGTCGAGATCGGAATGGGCGGCACAATAGCGAAGTTTGTCAAACAGGGGAAAAAAGTTATTATATGCGACTTGACCGAAGCGGAACTCTCTTCAAACGGAACGGTCAGCTTACGTAAAGAGGAAGCAGCGGAAGCAGCCCGAATATTAGGTGCAGAAAAAAGAATTCAGCTGACGCTTCCAGACCGCGGTCTGATGATGAGTGATCAGGCAATTCGGGCGATAGTCAGTGTCATCAGGACCTGCCGGCCAAAAGCAGTCTTTATGCCGTATAAAAAGGATCGCCATCCCGATCACGGCAATGCGGCAGCACTGGTGGAAGAAGCAATCTTTTCCGCCGGAATCCATAAATATAAAGACGAAAAAAGCCTTCCCGCGCATAAAGTTAGCAAGGTTTACTATTATATGATAAATGGTTTTCATCAGCCAGATTTTGTCATTGATATCTCGGATACAATAGAGGCCAAGAAACAAAGCCTTAATGCCTACAAAAGCCAGTTTATACCGTCAAAGGATTCAGTTTCAACACCTCTGACAAATGGCTATATCGAGATCGTTGAAGCGAGAGAAAAGCTTTACGGTAAAGAAGCGGGAGTGGGGTATGCCGAAGGTTTCTTTTCCAAACGGATGCTGATGCTTGATCATGATGTGCTTGGGGGCGAACAATGAAAAAACTAAAAATAGGGATCACATGCTATCCGAGCGTCGGAGGCTCAGGTATCATTGCGACAGAACTGGGGAAGCAGCTTGCTGAAAAAGGACATGAAATCCATTTTATCACGTCAAGCATTCCGTTTAGACTGAATACATATCATCCCAATATTCATTTTCATGAAGTTGAGGTTAATCAATATGCTGTTTTTAAGTATCCGCCGTATGATTTGACATTGGCAAGCAAAATCGCCGAGGTGGCGGAACGGGAGAATTTAGACATTATCCATGCTCACTACGCTCTCCCGCATGCGGTTTGCGCCTATCTTGCAAAGCAGATGCTAAAACGCAATATCGGCATTGTGACCACTTTGCATGGTACGGATATCACGGTGTTAGGGTATGACCCGTCTCTAAAAGATCTGATCCGTTTTGCCATTGAGGCATCAGACAGGGTGACAGCTGTCTCCTCTGCGCTTGCAGCTGAAACATACGATTTAATTAAACCGGAGAAAAAAATCGAAACGATTTATAACTTTATAGATGAGCGCGTGTATCTGAAGAAAAATACAGCGGTGATTAAAGAGAAACATGGTATTTTACCAGACGAAAAAGTCGTCATCCACGTGTCTAACTTCAGAAAGGTCAAACGTGTGCAGGATGTCATCCGTGTGTTCCGGAATATCGCCGGCAAAACGAAAGCAAAATTGCTTTTAGTCGGAGACGGCCCGGAGAAATCGACAGCCTGTGAGCTTGTCAGAAAATATGGATTGGAAAACCAAGTCTTAATGCTTGGAAATCAAGATCGTGTTGAGGAGCTTTATTCCATTAGCGATTTGAAGCTGCTGCTGTCTGAAAAAGAAAGCTTTGGCCTTGTCCTGCTTGAAGCGATGGCTTGCGGGGTGCCTTGTATCGGAACAAACATTGGCGGTATCCCGGAGGTTATTAAGAATAATGTGAGCGGATTTTTGGTGGATGTCGGCGATGTTGCAGCCGCAACAGCCAGCGCGATGCGTATTTTAGAAGATGAACAGCTAAGCAAGCGGTTTACAGAGGCGGCAATGGAAATGCTCAAAAATGAATTTTCTTCACAAAAAATTGTCAGCCAGTATGAACAGATTTATGCCGATTTAGCAGAACCGGAGTGATCACATGGAACAAGTTTTTATCAAAGCGCTTCCCGTGCTCCGCACTTTATTCGAAGCGGGCCACCAGGCTTATTTTGTCGGAGGCGCAGTTCGTGACAGCTATATGAAACGAACGATCGGAGATGTCGATATCGCGACTGATGCGGCTCCGGATCAAGTAGAACGGCTGTTTCAGCGAACAGTTGATGTAGGAAAAGAGCACGGGACCATTATTGTGCTCTGGGAAGATGAAACCTATGAAGTCACTACATTCCGGACTGAATCAGAGTATGAAGATTATAGAAGGCCATCAGATGTACAATTTATCACATCTTTAGAAGAGGATTTAAAACGCAGAGATTTGACGATTAATGCGATGGCCATGACAGCTGACGGGCAGGTGCTTGATTATTTTGGCGGTAAGAAAGATATTGATCAGAGGCTGATTCGAACCGTCGGAAAGCCTGAGGACAGATTTCAAGAGGATGCGCTTCGCATGCTGAGAGCCGTACGCTTTATGAGTCAGCTTGGCTTTACGCTTTCACTTGAAACAGAAGAAGCGATCACGAAGGAAAAAACACTCCTATCCCATGTTTCAGTAGAGCGAAAAACTATAGAGTTCGAAAAGCTGCTGCAGGGAAGAGCGTCCCGCCAAGCGCTTCAAACGCTCATTCAAACGGGGCTGTATGAGGAACTGCCTGGTTTTTACCATAAACGAGAGAACCTGATTGCGGCGAGTAACTTTCCATTTTTCTTTTTAACATCCCGTGAGGAGCTTTGGGCTGCGCTTTTAATTGACCTTGACATAGACTTGAAAGATGCGCCGCTTTTCCTGAAAGCCTGGAAGCTCCCGGGAAAGGTGATGAAGGAAGCCATTCACATTGCCCATACGTTTGGCCAGAGCCTTGACGATATGTCAATGTACAAGGCTGGGGAAAAGGCACTGCTTTCAGCAGCCAAAATAGCGCAGCTTCGGGAAAATGAAAAACTGGATGAAGAAAAACTGAAAGACATTCAAAACGCTTATCAAAGCCTGCCGATCAAAAGCCTCAAGGATCTTGATTTCACGGGTAAGGATTTGCTTGCGCTTCGAAACCGGCCTGCTGGAAAATGGGTGTCGGAAGAATTACAGCAGATCGAGCAGGCAGTTGTGACGGGAAAGCTCTCCAATCAAAAGAACCACATAGAGGAGTGGCTGAAGACATGCGGTCAACATTAAGAAAAGATCTTATTGAATTATTTTCTCAGGCCGGAAATGAATTTATTTCCGGCCAAAAAATCAGTGATGCCCTCGGCTGTTCCAGAACTGCTGTGTGGAAGCATATTGAAGAGCTTCGGAAAGAGGGCTATGAAGTAGAAGCCGTCAGAAGAAAAGGATATCGGCTCATTAAAAAGCCCGGGAAACTCAGTGAAAGCGAAATTCGCTTCGGACTGAAAACGGATGTGATGGGCCAGCATCTTATTTATCATGACGTTCTTTCGAGCACGCAAAAAACGGCGCATGAGCTTGCGAATGATAACGCACCGGAAGGCACCCTCGTGGTGGCTGACAAACAAACAGCCGGAAGGGGTCGAATGTCTAGGGTGTGGCATTCTCAAGAGGGAAACGGCATTTGGATGAGCCTGATTTTGCGGCCAGACATTCCGCTCCAAAAAACACCGCAGCTCACACTGCTTGCTGCAATAGCTGTTGTGCAGGGAATAGAAGAGGCAGCAGGCATCCAGACGGACATTAAATGGCCTAATGATATTTTGATTAACGGAAAAAAAACAGTCGGCATCTTAACAGAAATGCAGGCCGAGGAAGACCGCGTACGTTCAGTCATCATCGGGATGGGCATTAATGTTAACCAGCAGCCGGACGATTTTCCAGATGAACTGAAGGACATCGCGACAAGCCTCAGCCAAGCTGCCGGAGAAAAAATTGACCGGGCCGGCGTCATCCAGCATATTTTACTTTGCTTTGAAAAACGGTACCGGGATTATATGAATCACGGTTTTACACCGATTAAGCTTTTATGGGAAAGCTATGCGCTGGGAATCGGCACTAATATGAGGGCCAGAACGTTAAACGGAACATTTTACGGGAAGGCGCTAGGTATAGATGATGAAGGTGTTCTTCTATTAGAAACGAAGGAAGGCATTAAAAAAATCTATTCTGCCGATATAGAATTGGGTTAATGTGTTGGTACAAGCCCGTTGATTTTGGTATACTTCCATTGGGCAGTATCGCCTGCGAACTGCACCTATTATAAAAATAGATAGACATTGCAGCAGTCTGCCTTGATCCAAAAAAGGACTGGGACAGAGGGATGAAACTCGCCGAACTTTAGAAAGTGAAGAATCCTTCTCGTTGTAACGGAAGGTTTTTTGGCTTGTAAAAGAAAACGGCAGCTCATCTCCTCTAAACATGAGGAGGAGAAAACATGAAAACAAAATTGGATTTTCTAAAAATGAAGGAGTCTGAAGAACCGATTGTGATGCTGACCGCTTATGATTATCCAGCGGCTAAGCTGGCTGAACAAGCGGGAGTCGACATGATTTTAGTCGGTGATTCACTCGGAATGGTCGTCCTCGGCCTTGATTCAACTGTCGGTGTGACAGTTGCGGACATGATCCATCATACAAAAGCGGTTAAAAGGGGCGCGCCGAATACATTTATCGTAACGGATATGCCGTTTATGTCTTATCACCTGTCTAAGGAAGATACGCTGAAAAATGCGGCTGCGATCGTTCAGGAAAGCGGAGCTGACGCGCTGAAGCTTGAGGGCGGAGAAGGCGTGTTTGAATCCATTCGCGCATTGACGCTCGGAGGCATTCCGGTAGTCAGTCACTTAGGCCTGACACCGCAGTCAGTCGGTGTATTGGGCGGATATAAAGTACAGGGCAAAGACGAACAAAGCGCTAAAAAATTAATAGAAGACAGTATAAAATGCGAAGAAGCAGGAGCTATGATGCTTGTACTGGAATGTGTTCCTGCAGAACTCACAGCCAAAATTGCCGAAATGCTAAGCATACCGGTCATCGGAATCGGGGCTGGTGTGAAAGCGGACGGACAAGTTCTCGTTTATCATGATATTATCGGCCACGGTGTTGAAAGAACACCTAAATTTGTAAAACAATATACGCGAATTGACGAAACAATCGAAACAGCAATCAGCGGATATGTCCATGATGTAAGACATCGTGCTTTCCCTGAACAAAAGCATTCCTTTCAAATGAACCAGACAGTGCTTGACGGCTTGTATGGAGGAAAATAAGATGAGACAGATTACAGATATTTCACAGCTGAAAGAAGCCATAAGACAATATCAATCAGAGGGGAAGTCAGTCGGATTTGTTCCGACGATGGGGTTTTTGCATGAGGGGCATTTAACCTTGGCAGACAAAGCAAGACAAGAAAATGACGCCGTTGTTATGAGTATCTTTGTGAATCCTGCGCAATTCGGTCCTAATGAAGATTTTGAAGCATATCCGCGCAATATTGAGCGGGATGCGGCCCTTGCAGAAAACGCCGGAGTCGATATTCTTTTTACGCCTGATGCTCATGACATGTATCCTGGTGAAAAGAATGTCACAATTCACGTTGAAAGACGCACAGACGTTTTATGCGGTCGCTCAAGAGAAGGGCATTTTGATGGGGTTGCAATCGTACTGACGAAGCTGTTCAACCTTGTGCAGCCGACCCGCGCCTATTTCGGTTTAAAGGATGCACAGCAGGTGGCTGTTGTTGATGGCTTAATCAGCGATTTCTTCATGAATATTGAATTGGTTGCTGTCGATACGGTCAGAGAGGAAGACGGCTTAGCCAAAAGCTCCCGCAATGTATACTTAACAGCTGAGGAAAGAAAAGAAGCGCCTAAGCTCTATCAGGCACTTCAAACAAGTGCGGAGCTGATCAGAGCCGGTGAAAGAGATCCCGAAGCGGTGATAAATGCTGCGAAAGAAATCATTGAAACGACAAGCGGCACCATTGACTATGTAGAGCTTTATTCCTATCCGGAACTCGAGCCTGTGAACAACATTGAAGGAAAGATGATTCTGGCTGTTGCAGTTGCTTTTTCAAAAGCGCGTTTAATAGATAATATCATTATTGATATTCGAGAAATGGAGAGAATATAATATGTATCGCACGATGATGAGCGGAAAGCTTCACAGGGCAACCGTTACGGAAGCAAACCTAAACTATGTGGGAAGCATTACAATTGATGAAGACCTCATTGATGCAGTGGGAATGCTTCCTAATGAAAAAGTGCAAATTGTAAATAATAATAATGGAGCACGTCTGGAAACGTATATTATTCCTGGTAAACGCGGAAGCGGCGTCATCTGCTTAAACGGTGCAGCCGCACGCCTTGTGCAGGAAGGTGATAAGGTCATTATTATTTCCTACAAAATGATGTCTGATCAAGAAGCGGCAAGCCACCAGCCGAAAGTGGCTGTTCTGAATGATCAAAACAAAATTGAACAAATGCTGGGGAATGAACCAGCCCACACAATTTTGTAGAAGAAAAGCCCCCTTTATCGGGGGTTTTCTTTTAAGATTTTGAGAGTAAAACGGTTTTGCCGCTCCATTTCCGCACAAAACGTGTTACACTTTTGTCGTATGCAAGAATTGAGGTGTCCATTTTAATGAATGAGCAACGGTTCGTTGTTATAGATGTAGAAACAACAGGGAATTCGCCGAAGAAAGGCGATAAAATCATACAAATCGCAGCGGTTGTAATCGAAAATGGACAAATTACTGAGCGGTTTTCAAAATACATTAATCCAAATAAATCCATTCCTGCTTTTATTGAGCAGCTTACTGGAATCTCCAATCAAATGGTAGAGCATGAACAGCCGTTTGAAGCTGTGGCTGAAGAAGTGTTCCATTTGCTTGACGGCGCTTATTTTGTCGCCCACAATATCCATTTCGACCTTGGATTTGTCAAGTATGAGTTACATAAGGCGGGCTTTCAGCTTCCGGATTGTGAAGTGCTGGATACTGTCGAGCTCTCCCGGATTGTTTTTCCGGGGTTTGAGGGATATAAGCTGACCGAATTAAGCGAGGAGCTTCAACTGCGGCACGATCAGCCGCATCGGGCTGACAGCGACGCTGAAGTCACAGGGCTTATTTTTTTGGAAATCCTTGAAAAGCTGCGGCAGCTTCCTTATCCGACATTAAAACAGTTAAGAAGGCTTTCGCAGCATTTTATCAGTGATCTGACGCATTTGTTGGATATGTTCATTTATGAAAACAGACATACCGAAATAACGGGCTATGTGCGCTTTTCTTCCTTTTCTGTCAGAGAACCTGAATCTATCGATAGACGTGTCAATGAAGACGGGAACTTCTCATTTGAGATCGAAAATTGGGAAGCGGGAAATGAAAAAGCGCTGTCTGAGTTAATGCCTGGGTATGAAAAAAGAGACGGCCAAATGATGATGATGAAAGAGGTGGCTGAAGCGTTTGCTAATCGTGAGCATGCGCTGATTGAAGCTCCTCCGGGAATTGGAAAAACGATTGGCTACCTTATTCCGGCTGCGCTTTTTGCCAAGAAATCAAAAAAGCCGGTTATTATCAGCACGTATTCAACGCTTTTGCAGCAGCAGATTTTGACAAAGGATTTGCCGATTGTCCAAGACCTGTTTCCATTTCCGGTAACAGCGGCAATTTTAAAAGGGCAATCGCATTATTTATGCCTGTATAAATTCGAGCAGGTTCTTCATGAAGACGATGATAATTATGATGCCGTATTGACAAAGGCACAGCTCCTCGTTTGGCTGACAGAGACAAACACAGGAGATGTAGCTGAGCTGAATTTGCCTTCAGGCGGAAAATTGCTGTGGGACAGATTGGCTTATGACGATGACTCCTACAAAAGAAGTCGCAATGAGAGTGTGACCGGCTTTTATGAGCGGGCCAAACAGATTGCCATGCGTTCCGATTTGGTGATCACCAACCACTCTCTTTTGCTGACCGATGAAGGCAGCCAGAAAAAAAGGCTACCGGAAAGCGGTACATTTATTATCGATGAAGCACATCATTTTGAACGGGCTGCAAGCGAACATTTAGGAAAAAGAGCCACGTACATAGAATTGCATTCTAAATTGAGCAGAATCGGCACTCTGAAGGAGCAGGGACTTCTAAAAAAGATGAGACAGCTATTTCAGCGAAACAGCCTGCCGGTTGATTCATTTTTCGAATTGGAAGAGTGGATTCAGCACATTCAAGCAGAAAGTGATGCTTTCTTCAGCTCTGTGCATTCTTTTGTCAAACGAAGAAAACCTAAAGAAGACTTAAACCGTCTAGTCTTTAAGGTGAACAAAGAAAGCCAAGATAAAAGCTGGCCGATTTTAACGGATGGAGCGGAGAGGCTTTGTTCCATGCTGACACATTTGCAGCAGCTTTTTGAGGCACAGTCTGCCCTGATGGAAAAACACCTAACTAGTATGAAGAACAAAACCGTCTTTTTAGCCGATGAATATCAAAGAAGCATGAAAGGTTTGCAGCGTTACTGTCAAACGTTGCAGAAGCTGTTCTTTGAGTCTGATGACGATGAAGCGGTTTGGATTGAAATAGACGCAAAGGGAGCAAAAAATGCGGTGGCCATTTACGCACAGCCGCTTGAACCTGGTGAACTTCTGGCTGATCAGTTTTTCGCGCGCAAAAATAGTGTGGTGCTAACATCTGCAACTCTTACTGTCGAAGGTTCTTTTCAATTTATGATTGAACGACTGGGACTGGGTGACTTTTTCCCGCGGACCATGAGAATTGAGTCGCCTTTTTCTTACGATGAGCGCATGCGTGTGATGATTCCAAAAGAAATGAAATCAATTCAAGATACGGGGCAAATTGAATTTATACAGGATACGGCCCGTTATATCGAGCTAATGGCAAAGGAAAAACAGCCCAAAATCCTTGTGCTGTTTACATCCCATGATATGCTGAAAAAAGTTCATCAGGTGCTTAAGCAAGCGATAAGTGCTTCCGGAATTCAGCTCTTGGCACAAGGAATTACAGGCGGAAGTCCCGGCAAGCTGATGAAAACTTTTAAAACATCCAATCAGGCGATCCTGCTTGGCACAAATCACTTTTGGGAAGGCGTTGATTTCCCTGGTGATGAGCTGACAACAGTAATGATCGTGAGGCTTCCATTCCGGTCCCCTGATCATCCGCTTCATGCTGCGAAATGTGAGCTTGCCCGCAAAAAAGGGCTGAATCCGTTTCAAACAGTATCACTTCCGGAAGCTGTGCTGACCTTTAGGCAAGGAATCGGCCGGTTGCTGCGGACAGCGGGGGATAAAGGGACGATTGTCATATTGGACAGACGGATTAAAACGGCTGGTTACGGCCGGCTGTTTCTTGATGCCCTGCCGACAACCTCCGTATCTGAAATGACTGACAGCGAGCTTGAGGCTTATGTTGCATGGAAAAATGAATAAAAGCCGCATAAAGCGGCTTTCCGGTGTGGGAGTAGGATGGTGTTTTATTTAAAAGCGGTTTTGCCGCTCTGTGATACTAGTATGGCGTGTCCTGAAATGGAGTATGACTAACAATATTTGTTCAAACTGGAGGATGAAATAATGGAAAGCAAAATCGAAATTCTTTCAACAATTAATGTAGAGCATTCTGATGACCTGTATAAAATTGTAGACACACTGAATCGGACACTGAAAAGAGACAATCTGATGTTCGGCCTTGCGCTGAATGAAGAAAACAAAAACCAAGCCGTTTTTACCATTTATCGTACGTAGGTGAGAAGATGAGAAAAAAAGCATTAATATTTACCGTCATTTTTGGTATTATTTTTTTAGCAGTACTTCTTGTCTCGGCAAGCATTTATAAATCGGCCATGGCACAAAAGGAAGAGGGGCACGAAGCAGCAGCTGCTGAAGCTAAAAAAGAAACCGATCTCACCAGCGTTGATCAAGTCGAAACATTTGTCGGAAAAGAAAAATATTATGTCGTAAAGGGAACGGACAAAAAAGGCAGCAAATTATATGTCTGGGTTCCTGCTGATAAAAAAGCAAAAATTCTCTCAAAAGAAGCAAAAGAGGGAATCTCGGAAGACAAAGCGGCGAAAATCATACAGGATGAAGGGCTGGTTTCAAAGCAAAAAGAGGTTCACCTGGCAAGGGAAGGAAATGTCCTGCTTTGGGAAGTAACGTACTTAGACAAAGAAGGTCAATACAGTTTAAGTTATGTGGACTTTACAACTGGAAAGATTCTCAAAAATATCACGCCTTAAGACGAATTAGGGGGAGTTCAAGTTGAAACTGGCAAAAAGAGTATCCGCATTAACACCATCTACCACACTGGCAATCACAGCAAAAGCGAAAGAACTGAAAGCGGCAGGCCATGATGTCATCGGCCTAGGGGCCGGCGAACCAGACTTCAATACACCGCAGCACATTATTGATGCGGCTGTGCGTTCAATGAACGAAGGCCATACGAAGTACACGCCATCAGGTGGTCTGGCTGAACTAAAAAACAGCATTGCAGAGAAATTTAAACGTGACCAGAATATTGAATACAAACCGTCTCAAATTATTGTCTGCACTGGTGCCAAACATGCTCTGTACACCCTTTTCCAAGTGATTTTGGATGAAGGAGATGAAGTCATTATTCCAACGCCTTACTGGGTAAGCTATCCGGAGCAGGTGAAACTCGCTGGCGGAAATCCTGTTTATGTAGAAGGGCTTGAGGAAAATCATTTTAAAATTTCTCCTGAACAGCTGAAAAATGCGATCACAGAAAAAACAAAAGCGATCGTCATTAACTCTCCAAGCAACCCGACTGGTGTCATGTATACCGAAGAAGAGCTGTCTGCGCTTGGTGAAGTGTGCCTTGAACATGACATCCTGATTGTGTCTGACGAAATTTATGAAAAACTTACATACGGCGGAAAGAAACACGTTTCCATAGCACAGCTGTCTGACAGACTGAAAGAGCAAACGGTTATTATTAACGGCGTGTCGAAGTCACACAGTATGACGGGCTGGAGAATCGGTTATGCGGCTGGGTCTGAAGACATTATTAAAGCGATGACTAACCTAGCAAGCCACAGCACGTCAAACCCGACATCAATCGCCCAGTACGGAGCAATTGCTGCCTATAACGGACCTTCTGAGCCGCTGGAAGAAATGAGAGAAGCATTTGAACATAGATTAAACACAATCTATGCAAAGCTCATAGAAATCCCTGGGTTCAGCTGTGTGAAGCCGGAAGGCGCTTTTTACTTGTTCCCGAATGCAAAAGAAGCAGCTCAATCTTGCGGTTTTAAAGATGTAGATGAATTTGTTAAAGCGCTTCTTGAGGAGGAAAAAGTTGCGATTGTTCCTGGGTCTGGATTCGGCTCTCCTGATAATGTCCGTCTTTCTTACGCAACATCGTTAGAACTTCTTGAAAAAGCGGTTGAAAGAATCAAACGTTTTGTAGAAAAACATAGCTAACAGATCAAAAAGCGGCTGACAGAAAAGCCGCTTTTTATCTGCATTGACCCGGTTAGTTAAGAGCGGGTATAATAAAGTGATGATAATAGAGTTCGGGGCAATGAGCTTCCGAATGTCTTTCTTGTTTTGGAGGGAAATATGTTGAAAACAACAATCAACCAGGTGTACAAGCACGTAGGTGAGGAAGTAACGATCGGAGCTTGGGTCGCTAATAAGCGTTCAAGCGGGAAAATCGCATTTTTACAGCTGCGGGACGGTACCGGCTTTATTCAAGGTGTCGTAGTAAAAGCGGAAGTGGAAGAAAGCATTTTCCAAACAGCTAAATCAGTGACGCAGGAAACGTCACTCTATATAAAAGGGATTGTCAAAGAGGACGAGCGTTCTCCGCTTGGTTATGAACTAGCTGTGACAGGTATTGAAGTCATTCACGAAGCTACTGATTATCCAATTACGCCAAAAGAACACGGTACGGAATTCTTGATGGATCACAGACATTTATGGCTGCGTTCAAAACGCCAGCATGCGATCATGAAAATCCGTAATGAAATCATTCGCGCGACTTACGAATTCTTTAATAACGAAGGCTTCGTAAAAGTGGATCCGCCGATTCTGACTGGAAGCGCACCTGAAGGAACAACAGAGCTCTTTGCGACAAAATATTTTGATGAAGATGCTTACCTGTCTCAAAGCGGTCAGCTCTACATGGAAGCAGCGGCAATGGCTTTAGGAAAAGTATTCTCCTTCGGACCGACATTCAGAGCGGAAAAGTCTAAAACAAAGCGCCACTTGATCGAATTCTGGATGATCGAACCGGAAATGGCGTTTGTAGAATTTGAAGAAAACCTTCAAGTACAGGAAAATTACGTTTCTTTCATTGTGCAATCTGTTCTTAAGAATTGCAAAATTGAATTAAACACATTAGGAAGAGACACGTCAAAACTTGAGCAAATCAAAGCTCCGTTCCCAAGAATTACGTATGATGAAGCGATTGATTTTCTGAAAGAAAAAGGCTTTGACGATATCGAGTGGGGAGACGACTTCGGAGCGCCTCATGAAACAGCGATTGCCGAACACTATGACAAACCGGTTTTCATCACTCGCTATCCGACTTCCTTAAAACCGTTTTATATGCAGCCGGCTTCTGACCGCGAGGATGTCGTGCTTTGTGCTGACCTGATTGCGCCGGAAGGCTATGGTGAAATTATCGGCGGATCTGAACGGATTCACGATATGGAACTTTTGGAAGCGCGTCTTAAAGAACATGGACTGGATTCTGACGCGTATAAATGGTATGCTGAACTTAGAAAATATGGATCAGTTCCTCATTCCGGCTTCGGCCTTGGATTAGAGCGGACAGTAGCTTGGATCAGCGGAGCGCCTCACGTTCGTGAAACCATTCCGTTCCCAAGACTATTAAACCGTCTGTATCCGTAATACATTCAAATGAAACAAAAAAAGAGTCTCCTGCAAGGGAGACTTTTTACAGTAAAGGGGATATCACGATCCTTTACAGTAAGAGGTGTAACGATGAAAAAACATCAATTTATTGATATGCAGGAACAGGGGACGTCAACAATTCCCAATCTTCTGCTCACGCATTATAAACAGCTCGGGCTTAATGAAACAGAACTTATTCTGCTGCTAAAAATTAAAATGCATTTAGAAAAAGGATCTTATTTTCCTACACCGAATCAGCTGCAGGAAGGTATGTCAATTTCTGTTGAGGAATGCACAAACAGATTACGGATGTTTATTCAAAAAGGTTTTCTGTTCATTGAAGAATGCGAAGACCAAAACGGCATCAAATTTGAGAAGTATTCGCTTCAGCCTTTATGGGGGAAGCTGTACGAGTTTATACAGCTTGCACAGAATCAAACACAGGAAAGAAAAGCAGAAGGGGAACAAAAAAGCCTTTATACCATTTTTGAGGAAGAGTTCGCCAGACCGCTATCACCTTTAGAGTGTGAAACACTGGCTATCTGGCAGGACCAGGACCAGCATGACGCACAGCTGATTAAACACGCGTTAAAAGAGGCTGTACTATCAGGAAAACTCAGTTTCCGCTACATTGACCGGATTTTGTTTGAGTGGAAGAAAAACGGGCTGAAAACTGTGGAGCAGGCAAAAATCCACAGCCAAAAATTCCGGCGGGTACAAGCAAAGCAGAATGAACCGCAAAAAGAGTATAAAAGGCAGGTTCCTTTTTACAATTGGCTTGAACAATAAAGTGAAAAGGTGACAATCGTGTTAAATCTAAAACAAATTGAATTCTGTTTAGACAAAATAGGCGACATGTTTCCCCACGCGGAGTGTGAACTGGTTCATTCCAATCCTTTTGAATTAGTGGTGGCAGTCGCTTTATCTGCGCAATGTACAGATGCACTTGTAAACAGAGTGACCAAAACATTATTTCAAAAATATAAACGGCCGGAAGACTATTTGGCTGTTTCACTGGAAGAGCTTCAGCAGGATATTAAATCAATCGGTTTGTACCGTAATAAAGCGAAAAATATCCAAAAACTGAGCAAAATGATTATTGAAGATTACGGCGGAGAAGTGCCGAGAGACCGTGATGAGCTTGTCAAACTGCCAGGTGTCGGAAGAAAGACCGCCAACGTCGTGGTATCCGTTGCCTTTGGCGTGCCGGCCATCGCCGTGGATACCCATGTGGAGAGAGTCAGCAAGCGTTTGGGAATCTGCCGGTGGAAGGACTCGGTGCTGGAAGTTGAAAAGACGCTGATGCGCAAAGTGCCAAAAGAAGACTGGTCCGTTACGCATCACCGGCTTATTTTCTTCGGCAGATATCATTGTAAGGCGCAGTCTCCGCGCTGTGCGGAATGTCCGCTGCTTTCTCTGTGCAGAGAGGGGCAGAAGAGAGATAAAAAAGGACTGGTGAAACGATGACGCAAGCAAAAGAAGTGTTGGCTTCCTATGAGCAATACTTGCGCAGTCTTGGCCAGATGAGCTCCTCGGATATGAAAGAAGCCTTGCGAATCAACCCCGTGTATATTGATTTCTGCACGGAATTTAAAGGCGTTTTGCCATGGGAGGACAGCGGCAAGTACGTTCCGCATTTATTTGAAGTGTGGGATGACATCAAAGCATCACTTCTCCCAGTCTTTCAAACACGAAAATCGAGATGTGACCAAAACGAAATGCTAAAGGGCATTGTGTGTTTGCTGGCTTCGTTTCACTGGACAGCAGGCGAGCGGGTGAAGTCGCTCGATTGGTCAGAACTGACGAAGAAATCATTTCCCGCAAAGCCGATCAATTGGGCTGAACGGGTGGAGTTTATTCTCCTGAAGCCGACTCAATACCATTGCTTTATTCAGCTTGATGAGCTGTTTACTGAAATGAAAAAGCATTTTTATAAATATCATGCGATGAATCGATAAAAACCTCCCCTTGAAAGGGGAGGTTTTTTCTGAAAGAAAAAAGCCATCACCTAAAGGTGATGGCTTTTTGTTTAATTTGTTTTTTCGGTTGTTGATGATGAGTTCGTTTGTGTTTTGTCGGTAGTGTCTGTTTTGTTTTTATTTGGATCAGAACCTGATGAATCATTTGTATCTGGGTTCGAATTATCATCCGACGTATCCTGATTGTTGCTATTGTTGTTGCTGTTATCGTTAGATTGGTCTTGGTTACTGTTGTCGGACGGATTGGTGTTCGTGTTGTCTTGTTTTTTGTCTTGATCGTTTGTTGAATCATCTGTCTGATCTTGATCCGTTTGGCTGTCATCTGTTTGAGAATCGTCAGTTTGTGTGTCATCCTGAGTCTTCTCATCATCTTGATTTTCATCATCCGTTTGTTGCTGATCTTCTTTATCTTCGTCGTCTTCAGCTTTCGGCACTTCATAGGATGTGGAAGCTGTACTTTTGCCATCATCACTGACGGCTGTCACTTCGAATTTGTATACAGATCCTGGCTGCACGCCTGAAATGACTGCCTCTTTTGCAGAGCTGTTTTGAATTTCTGAGTAGCTGCCGCCATCAACAGATTGCTTAACAGCAAAGGTCGCATCTCCGTCGTAATTCCAGCTTAATGTCAATGATTGATTGTCTTTATCATATTTCACACTTAAACCAGACAGTTTTTCTGTTTCTTCTTTTTCTTCTTTCTCATATGTTTTAGAAACAGTAGAAGGAGCTGTGCCTTTTACAAAGTACTCTGTGAGCTTTTTATCGCTTGGCGTATTAGGTCCTGCCAGTTTTGCAGGGTTAGAGCCTTTTTCTACAGTGGCTTCCACTACGCTGTCAGGCTTCTCGAATGATCCGCTTCCGTCATCGACATCGGCGATGAGTTGGGCGAATAGACGTTTTGCAACTTGCTGTTCTGTATGATTTAAAGATTTTTTTCCTATCTTATTTTGAGAATCTACACCTGTCCATACAGCAGCTGTATATTGAGGTGTATATCCTACAAACCATGAATCTGGTACACCGCCTGATGCGATATTGTATTTTTGTATAGTCGCTTCATCAAAGTTTGTTGTACCTGTTTTACCTGCGACTTCCACTCCCGGTACTTGAGCAAGCTGTCCAGTACCGGTCTTAACAGCTGTTTTCAGCATATCTGTAATCATAAAGGCTGTATAGTCACTCATCGCTGACTTTGACTTAGGTGTTAAATCAAGCTTTGTTCCATCGTTGAATTCAATTGACTTCACAAAATGCGGTTCATTATAAGTTCCGTTATTTCCGAATGCACTGTATGCTCCTGCCATAGTCAGCGAAGAGACACCTGGGTTGTCGTCGCCGAATCCTCCGATAGAATACGATTCATACACTTTTTCTTTATTTAATCCGAGCCCCAATCCATTAGCAAAATCAACTGCCGCATCTTTTCCAACTGCTTGGAATGCTTTTAAAGCCGGAATGTTACGAGATTGGGCAAGTGCTTCACGCATAGACATGAGTCCTTTATACGAGCGGTCAAAGTCACGGATAGGTGTTCCATCTGAATACGTGTAAGCCGAGTCGTCTATTTGCTCGTAAGTAGACCATTTTTTGTTTTCAATAACTGGCCCATAGTCTAAAATTGGTTTAATAGTAGAACCAGGCTGAGTTTTTCCTTGAGTAGCATAGTTGAAGCCGCCAACCGTAGAATCTCTTCCGGCACCAATCGCACGGACTTCTCCGGTTTTTGTATCGAGAAGCGTCACGCCGCCCTGCATGCCTTCAGTAAATCCGGCAGTGTCTCCGTCCATTAACTCATCTAGTTTGTCTTGTGCTTTTGTATCTAATGTCGTATAAATCTTTAATCCGTCAGCAGATGGATCGACATCAGATTTTTCATCAATTTCTTTCATGACTTCTTCAACAAACGCGCTGTATTTGTTTGAACTTGCTTTTTCATATTCCTTCTGTGACACAACGCCTTCGTCTTTCATTGCTACATTTTTCGCTTTGTTATATTGAGAATCAGAAATAAATCCTTGCTTTTTCATCAGACTGAGTACGATGTTCCGTCTTTTTTCCGCTTTATCCGGGTTTTTAACGGGATTGTACGCTGTCGGGCTTTGCGGCATACCCGCAAGTGTCGCAGCTTGTTCTACAGTCAATTTGCTTAAATCTGTGACGCCGAAAAATTCTTCCGCCGCTTTTCCGATTCCGTATGCTCTAGGAGAAAAATAAATCCGGTTTAAATACATTTCTAAAATTTCATCTTTAGAGTAATTGCGCTCCAGCTGAATTGAAAGCCATACTTCCTGCACCTTCCGTTTCAGTGTCTTCTGATGAGAAAGAAGGGAGTTCTTGACGACCTGCTGGGTGATCGTACTTCCGCCTTCAGCTCCGAAGCCGTCTTTAAAGTTGGCAACTAAGGCGCCTCCGATACGGACAGGGTCAATCCCGTGGTGCTCATAAAAACGCGCGTCCTCTGTCGCGATAAAGGCTTCTTTTACAACATCGGGAATTTCATCTATCGAGACGTAGGTCCGTTTTTCGGCACCGACTTCAGCGATTTCTTTTCCATTTTTATCGTATATTGTTGATGAATAAGGCGTCTTCAATTTGCTTTCGTCTAGTGAAGGCGCATCTGAAACCATGACGGCAAATGTAACGGCACCGCCGACTACGCCTAAAACAAACAGAATGAGTAAAGTGAAAAGAGTCTTTTTAAACAATCCGCCTTTTTTTCGTTTCTTGCCTTTTTTCGGTGAAGGACTCGATTTGCTGTTCGCTTTTCGTCGAGCTTCACGGCTGTTAAATTGATCTGACATAAACATCTCAACCTTTCGTTAATCAACCTTTCGCACTAGATGAAGGCGAAAAATAAAGCTGTTCAATAATACTAATATAATCAATTCTAGGTGCGTATCCAAGAGAAATCGGATACGCAGCTTCCTCTAACTCATCTTTTCGAATTGATTTTCTGCCGTTTTTTTCTTTTCTGTCCCAGAAATAAAACAGCTTATCGGCTTCCAAGAAATAAACCTGGTCGAAAGCGGATATAATAACAAAACAAATACCGTCTTGAGCCTTTACCTGCTTCATATGCTCGATTTGATGGTCATGGAAATTCTGCAGGGGGAAAGAGGTCTTGTTTTTCGTTTCTTTCGCCTCAAAATCAATATACCGCCCTTTGTAAATCCCGTTATAATCTGTTGTCGATGATTGTTTAAAGTAAGCTTCTTTAATCACTGCGGCGCTTCTTTTTGGATAATGGACATTTACAATTTGAACAGGTGTCGGCTTTTTGTGTATGACGGCAATTTGGTTTGTCAGATAATACTTATTCGTTTCGTTTAAGTCATCTTCGAGGGTCATTCCGCGATTACTGTAAGACGGGGCCCTTTTCTGACTGTTTTGGGATGAAACCGAATGTTTCGGCTGAAACGTTTTTCCGTTAGGATACCGAATCACTTTCTCATCCTCCTTATTAAACTATTCATGACGGAAGTGAATGAACGTGCAAGAACAACAGACCATCAGAAAGCTTTTGAGCCGAATTGAGCGGCAGACAAAAGCAAAAAACGCAGATAACATTTCAAGAACGAACGCGTATAAATCATTTTATGACCGTCATCCGGAAATCAAATGGTCGCTCTTGGCATCTTTCGTTTCTCGCAATGCCGGCTGGTCAATGACTGACTTAAAAGGCAGTCTGTTTCAGCTCGGACTCCGTGAGAGACAGCAAAGGTGGTTCTTTTTAGCCTATGAAAGAGCGAACTGGCTCATTTTTTCCGATGCCTATCCGCAGCTTCTTTTGTATCACTGGTCAAAAAAAATCGGGAAACCGCTGTTTCATCATCTGCATGTGTTTGGCGTCTCACAATTTATGACGGAAGAATGGGCCCGTTTTTGGCATGAGCGAAACACGGAGCGGCTGATGTATGCCCTCATTATAAATGAACAAAACACTATCCAAACACCTATTATACAAAATCCTTCGTTTAAAAAGAACGTTTTTGACACGATTCCTTTTTATTTAAGTGACTGGTTTCATTTCAACACCGTTATTTTTCCAGCTGCAGACGGGTTTCTTTACGGCATTTCAGTGAAACGTTTTTCAAAGACAGAGGAAAGGATAAGACTTGGAAAGCAGCTGTCTCAATTGCTGTTCAGTCCGGAATTGTTCTCCTCTTTTTATCACTTTCTGCACACAGTGCCGCATACAGGCTCCCGTTTTGATATGGAAAAAATGATCGGGATTACAAAAAGAACATCTCCTATGCTAAGGACATGCTACCCTGAGTTAATCCACTCATTAGACGGAAAGAAAACAGATTGGTTTCATGGAAAGATAAAGAAAACGTTCTTTAGGCGGGAGGAATTACCGAAGCAGATTGAATTGACAGAATGGTATTTACATAAAAAACGCCAGCTTCATGCGCTTTTTGCGGTGCAGCATTGGCTGAAAAAATAAAGAAGCAAGGGATATCCCTTGCTTCTTACGTAGAAGGGCGGTTCGGGCCGCCTAGTTTTTTATCTAAAGAATCGATTGCTTTTGATTCAGTCTTTTTTTGCTGGCCGGCTTTTTTCGGTCTTGTTTTCATACGGCACCTCCTCACAAGTATCGTTTGCATTAAGGGAGAGGATCATACAATTTTTGCGGGTGTTTTTGTCGAAAACTTCAGCTTTTCGTGGAATACGTGTTTGTTTGGCGATTTGCTTCTAGTTTTGTCATGAGGAAGGAAAGAGCCTGAAGAGCAAAGAATGTTAACCAGGAGAGACGAGGAAAGGGAGGTACACGAATGTCCGGTTACGTAAGCAAGACAGATATTCTCCGTATGCTTTCTGATATAGAAGACGAATTAACCCGAGCTGAGCAGAGCCTGAATTATTCTTTAAACTCATTTGAGGCTGAGATGCGGGAAACGGAAAACGAGCGCCTGAGTGTGCTGGAAGAAGAAATCATGGACCTTCATATTTGTATAAATGAGCTGTATCACTCGCCTGAACACAGGTATGCATTTGAAAAGGTATACCGCATCGGCTGAATTTGCGAGCAAAATTTGGTACGATATGCATTGAGGTGAAGGGTGTTGCAATCACAAACATTACTGGAAATGACCGAGCAAATGATTGAAGCTGCTGAAAAAGGCGCTGATCGATATCAGGAAGGAAAAGACAGTGATCTTTCTTATGATTTTTTTGAGACGATAAAGCCTGCAGTTGAAGAGAATGATGTTCTGGCAGCTCGCTGGGCGCAAGGGGCGCTTGAACTGATAAAAGCCCGCCGCCCGAAATATGTGCATAGAGAGCAGATCGAGACCGCAAAGGATAATTTTCAGGAATTGGTCCTTCAATCATATGTTCATCATATTCATAAAAAACGATTCAAGGATATCACTGAGTCAGTCCTTTACACATTGCACGCAGTAAAGGATGAAATTGCAAGAGAAGACAGCCGGTAAAGGCTGTCTTCTTTTCGTTTGTTATAGGGGGCCGGACGTTAATTCAGCTCATATGCCGGACTTTCTGCTCCATTTGCTTCGAGAACCTTCATACTGTTACGAAACTCAGTTGTGCTGAGATGTCCTTGAATATAGAGGAACTTGGCAAAGTCCATCAGTTTATTCATACAGTTTGTTTCATATTTCTTCATTTCTGCAAAACGTTTGCTTAAGTATGATACGTTCATTATGGTGCATCCCCTCTCATCTGTATTGAAGAAATGGTACCACAATGATTCGACTTTTTTCTGTTTTTAAAAAATTTAAACTTTCGACACAATTTGACAAACACGGATCAGGACCTGTGACACAAACAATAGACTTCATTCATACATATATAGAAGAGAAACATGTTGAGTTTGGGGGGAATCGCAATGAACTGGAGTTCTCAAAGCTATCCTCGGCAAATGGGCTATTATTATCCTCAACAAATGCAGGGATATTATCAGCAGGCTGCACCTGGGCAATACTTGCCGCAGCAGCATTATGGGCAGCCGGATTATTATCAGCCGTATGCTCCGATCCATTCTATGCCAATGCAGCCGCCTGTATTTTCCAACCCTTATCCAATCCCAAGGCCAAATCAGCAGCAGCCCTCACAATTTCAAAGTATTATGTCGCAGTTCAAAAAAGACAATGGGCAGTTTGATTTTAATAAAATGATGGATACGACAGGTCAAGTGATGAGTGCAATGAATCAGGTCGGATCTTTAATAAAGGGATTTACTAGCTTTTTCAAATGATAGAAGCATGAATGAATCGCTCATTCATGCTTATTTTTTGGAAAGAAAAGCGTCATTGTCTGCTCGTTCCAAGATGTTTCCATATCTTCTTGGCGAACTTCATAAGGCAGCTGCACCGTTCTCGTCATGGTTGTCAAAGTGGCCTCATATTGCTGTTGCTGTTTTTCTTGAAGTGTGACATGAAGATACCTAGATTCAATATCAACGACGATGTCGCCGTCTCGAAACGTCGACGGAATTGTGATATCGACATACAGCCCTGTATCTCTTTCTCTGAGCTGTATGGTCGTCTGCACATCTTTTAAACTCGAGTTGATCAGGTTCTGAAATCCGTTTAAAAGGTTGCCGAACGCTGAGGATTGAAAAAGATGGTCTATTGCCTGTGTAATGATTTCTTCTTTCTTTTGCAGTTCGTTCTTTTTGTCATCAAAGAATTCCAAATCTGCCACCGCCTTTTTTAACCAGATTATGCGCCTGTGCCAGATGTTGTTATAAATTGAAGCAAAATTGAAAGTGTGGTTAAATAGTGATGAATGAAGGGATAGCGGTTGAAGTGAATGAGAAGGGAGAAAACACATTGCTGAAAAAATTATTCGGAATGGGCAAAACTCAGGAAAAAGTGACAGAAGAGGTTATTTATTCTCCGGCAGACGGTACGGTAATGGACTTGACGGATGTGCCGGACCCTGTTTTTTCACAGAAAATGATGGGTGAGGGAATAGCGGTGGAACCCTCAAACGGTGAAATCGTTTCACCTGCTGAAGGTGAAGTGATTCAGATTTTCCACACCAAACACGCCGTTGGCATTCGGACTCGCTCGGGAATAGAAATGTTAATTCATGTCGGGCTGGAAACGGTCAATATGAACGGAGAAGGGTTTACTGCCCACATTAAAGAAGGGGACAAAGTGAAGGTCGGTGACCCGCTGATTACGTGTGATTTGGAATTAATAAAAGAAAAAGCGAGCAGTACAGTCATCCCGATCGTTATAATGAATGGTGAAGCTGTAGGATCAATTGTGCCGGCAGGCGAAAAAGCTGCGCATAAAGGTGAAACAAAGCTCCTCACAATAAAAGCGAAATAAGCAGGGCGTATGCCTTGCTTTTTTGTTTGATTGTATAAAATTTGCACCTAGCCATGCAAACGAATATTCGGTAAACTGTATTTGACAAAGAGGTGTAAAGTATGAAAAAGAAATCACTAACTGAGCTCATTTCTGAGTTAAAAGGAAATGAAAACGTTGTGAATTGGCATGAAATTGAGCCTCGTGAAGCAAGAACAAGGCCGATGCCTGAAAGTATAGACGAGAGAATAAAGACAGCCCTTTCGAATAGGGGCATTGATGAACTATATACCCACCAATATTCCGCTTTTCAATGTGTGCAAAAAGGAGAGAGCATCGTTACCGTAACGCCAACCGCATCAGGAAAAACGTTATGCTATAACCTCCCAGTCCTGCAGTCCATCGCCCAAGACGAAACAAACCGGGCGCTATATTTATTTCCGACTAAAGCGCTGGCACAGGACCAAAAGAGCGAGCTAAATGAAATCATTGATGAAATGGGCATTGATATTAAAAGCTTTACATATGACGGGGATACGTCTCCGGCAATCAGACAAAAAGTGAGAAAAGCAGGACATATTGTCATTACAAACCCCGATATGCTGCATTCTGCCATTCTTCCGCATCATACGAAATGGGTCAGTTTGTTTGAAAACCTTAAGTATATCGTCATCGATGAGCTTCATACGTATCGCGGTGTTTTCGGGAGCCATGTGGCGAATGTGATCCGGCGGCTGAAGCGTATCTGCCGGTTTTACGGAAGTGATCCAATTTTTATTTGCACTTCCGCTACGATTGCCAACCCGAAGGAATTGGGGGAGCAGCTGACGGGCAAACCGATGCGGCTGGTCGATGACAACGGTGCCCCGAGCGGACGGAAGCACTTTGTGTTTTATAATCCGCCAATTGTGAACAAACCGCTGAATATCAGAAAGAGTGCAACAGCAGAAGTGAATGAACTGGCGAAAGAGTTTCTGAAAAACAAAGTGCAGACCATTGTTTTTGCCAGAAGCAGAGTCCGGGTGGAAATTATTTTAAGCCATATTCAAGAGCTTGTGAAAAAAGAGATCGGGACAAAGTCAATCAGAGGCTATCGGGGAGGCTATCTTCCGAAAGAGCGGAGAGAAATCGAAAGAGGGTTAAGAGAAGGCGAGATTTTAGGAGTTGTCAGTACGAATGCCTTAGAGCTTGGTGTTGATATCGGACAGCTGCAAGTGTGTGTGATGACGGGTTATCCTGGAAGTGTGGCAAGTGCATGGCAGCAGGCGGGACGAGCCGGCAGAAGACACGGTGAGTCTTTGATTATCATGGTCGCCAATTCAACGCCGATTGACCAATATATTGTACGCCATCCAGAATACTTCTTTAACCGTTCGCCGGAATCTGCAAGAATCAATCCTGAGAATTTGATTATTTTAGTAGACCACTTAAAGTGTGCGGCTTATGAGCTTCCTTTTAGAGCTGATGAAGAGTTTGGACCGATGGATGTCAGTGACATTCTTGAGTACCTTCAGGAAGAGGCTGTTCTTCACCGCAATGGCGAACGGTATCATTGGGCAAGTGAATCGTTCCCTGCTTCAAATATCAGTTTGCGCTCCGCATCACAAGAAAATGTCGTCATTGTTGATCAGTCAGATATTGCAAATGTAAGGATTATCGGTGAAATGGATCGATTTAGCGCGATGACGCTTTTGCATGATGAAGCGATTTATTTGCATGAAGGGGTCCAATACCAAGTAGAGAAGCTCGATTGGGACCATAAAAAGGCTTATGTCAGGAAAGTCGATGTTGAATATTATACGGATGCCAACCTGGCAGTTCAGCTAAAAGTATTAGAAGTTGATAAAACGACAGAAAACAGCCGTACGTCACTGCACTATGGTGACGTCACTGTCAATGCCCTGCCGACCATTTTTAAAAAAATAAAAATGACCACTTTCGAAAATATTGGCTCTGGTCCTATTCATTTGCCGGAAGAAGAACTGCATACAAGTGCAGCTTGGCTCGAAATCAAAACAGCAGACGAAGACATCGGGGAAAAGACGCTGGAACAGCTGCTTCTTGGCATTTCGAATGTGCTGCAGCATATTGTTCCTGTGTATATCATGTGTGACCGAAACGATGTGCATGTCGTTTCTCAAATCAAAGCAGCCCATACCGGATTGCCGACCATATTTTTATATGATCATTATCCGGGCGGTATCGGTTTGGCGGATGAAGTCTTCAAACGATTTGCAGATATTAATGAAGCTGCGAAACAGCTGATTAAACAATGTCCCTGCCATGACGGCTGTCCGTCTTGTATAGGTACCGAAATAGACGGGATAAAAGCAAAGGAAAGAATTTTGCAGCTGTTGGATCAAATGTCGTAAGGAGGGAGGTCAGATATGTCATTAAAAGGGAAACTTCAGCGAATGAAAAAGCATATGATGCTTGATGAAGGGGAACATAAAATAGAAGCGGGTAAACAAGAAAACAAACGCGTTGAAAACCATGCTGAAATTCCGTTTTTAGAAGAGTGGGAGGCTTTTGGCATGAAGCCTTTTTTCTTCGAAGATGAATACTGCCTCACCAGGGAAGTAGAATATCCGCTTTCTCACCGCCATGGGTTGTACAGTTTTTCTCAGCTTGATGAAGTGATCACATTGTGGAATCAAAGCAGCCTGTCGCATACGTTGTCAGCAAAAGGGTATAAGAAAAACAGTCTCTTTTTCTTTGATACAGAAACAACCGGTCTTGGAGGCGGAGCCGGAAATACTATTTTTTTGCTTGGTCATGCGAGAGTATATGAAGACCGAGTGACAGTCAAACAGCATCTTTTGCCCAAACCGGGGAATGAAGTCGCCTTGTATCAAAGCTTTTTAAGCGAGGTTGACATTACATCACTTGTTACGTACAACGGAAAAGCCTTCGATTGGCCACAGGTGAAAACAAGGCACACATTGATCCGCGACAGACTTCCTAAGCTCCCGGAGTTCGGCCACTTTGACCTTCTGCATGGGGCAAGACGCCTGTGGAAACACAAAATGGACCGTGTATCACTTGGCACGGTTGAAAAAGAGGAGCTCGGCATCCGCAGACAAGAAGATACACCGGGCTATTTGGCGCCAATGCTTTACTTTCATTTTATCAAGGCGCAAGAGCCGGATCTTCTAAAAGGTGTCCTGCATCATAATGAAATGGATGTGCTATCGCTCATTTCATTGTACATTCATATGTCTAAAAAAATTCTTTCAGAATCACATTCGCCAAAAGAGCACAGAGAAGCTTATGCAATGGCGAAATGGTTTATGGCCCATAAAGAAACGGATCAGGCGGTCAAACAGCTTGAAACGCTTAAAGAAAAGCCGTTTGAGGATCAGGACAGAGCGCTGCTCGATTTATCGCTCCTGTACAAGAAACAAAACCGGTTGGCAGAAGCAGTGCCGCTTTGGGAAAAGCTGTCCCGCTCCCAAAATCAGAAGTGCAGATATGATGCTGTGATAGAGCTTGCGAAATATTTTGAGCATAAGGAAAAAGCGTTCGGGAAAGCATTGCATATAACTGAACAATTACTTAGCGATGTGGCATTCTTATCAGAAAAAGAAACAGAAAAACTGCATGTGAGAATCGCCCGGCTGAAGAGGAAATATTCCTCTTAAATATTCCCCGGGAAAGCGCAAAAGACGACTTGTTTCGCCATGAATTTTTTTTGCTGAATTCACATCGATTTTGTTGTAGAATAGCGGCGAATCCTGTAAAATGACGTTAGTTATTTTTAAAGGGAGAGTTGGTATGTATAAGGGTGTTTTTTACTTGTTCTTTGTTGTGGTATTTTTGATTGCTTTTGTGTTTTCAAACTTTAAAGACAGCTTAATTGCACACTTTTAAAATAGGTCTTTGTATTAGAACATGTACCCCTAATTTTTCATAGCTTAGTATTGTAATAAAGTTTATGGAAAGGGGATTTTATCATGCATCACTGCAGACCGCATATGGTGGCGCCAATTGTCCATCCTACTCATTGCTGTGAACACCATACGTTTTCGAAGACTATCGTGCCGCACATTCATCCACAGCATACAACAAACGTAAACCACCAGCATTTTCAGCACGTTCACTACTTTCCACACACTTTCTCAAATGTTGATCCGGCTACGCATCAGCATTTTCAAGCAGGAAAACCTTGCTGCGACTATTAGTATGGAAAACGTGCAGCTTGATGGTGTAAACAATGCAGCACATCAAATGGGGCCCAACGGGAGCCCCATTTTTTAAAGCAGGTGAAATGATGAAAGTATTGGCAATAACGGGCTATAAACCGTTTGAACTCGGGATATTTAAACAGGATGACAAGGCGCTGTATTACATAAAAAAAGCCATTAAGAACCGGCTGATTGCTTTTTTGGATGAAGGATTAGAATGGATTTTAATTTCAGGTCAGCTTGGGACGGAACTATGGGCTGCCGAAGCTGCATATGATTTGCAGGAAGAATACCCTGACTTAAAGGTAGCTGTCATTACGCCATTTTACGAGCAGGAAAAGAACTGGAAAGAACCGAATAAGGAACTGTATGAAGCAGTTCTGGCTCAGGCAGACTATGAAGCAAGCCTGACTCACCGTCCGTATGAAAGCCCGCTTCAATTTAAACAAAAAAATCAGTTCTTCATTGATAAGTCCAATGGGCTTCTGCTTTTATATGACCCGGAAAAGGAAGGCTCCCCTAAGTATATGCTTGGGACAGCGGAAAAAAGGCGCGAACAGGATGGCTATCCCATCTACTTTATTACAATGGATGATCTGAGAGTGACGGTAGAGGAAGACAGCTACTTGTAACAAAGAAAGAGAAATTTGACAACCGTACAGATTTCTGAAAAAATATAAGGTGATGATTCACGATACGAGGTGAAAAAGATGCTTGCTGATAAAGTAAAGCTTTCTGCGAAAGAAATTTTGGAAAAAGAATTTAAAACAGGCGTTAGAGGCTACAAGCAAGAAGACGTTGACAAATTTTTAGATATGATTATTAAGGATTATGAAACCTTCCATCAAGAAATCGAAGAACTGCAGCAGGAAAATCTGCAGCTGAAAAAGCAGCTTGAAGAAGCCAGCAAAAAACAGCCTGTGCAATCTAACACAACGAACTTTGATATTTTAAAACGGCTGTCTAACTTAGAAAAACACGTGTTTGGCAGCAAGCTTTATGATTGATTGCCCTTGAAAAAAATGGCGCTTGTAAATTGCAATCAGTTGTTATATAATAATTCATGTTCTTAACGTTCGGGTAATCGCTGCAGATCTTGAATCTGTAGAGGAAAGTCCATGCTCGCACGGTGCTGAGATGCCCGTAGTGTTCGTGCCTAGCGAAGTCATAAGCTAGGGCAGCCTTGATAGGCTGACGGCAGGAAAAAAGCCTACGTCCTTTGGATATGGCTGAGTATCCTTGAAAGTGCCACAGTGACGAAGTCTCACTAGAAATGGTGAGAGTGGAACGCGGTAAACCCCTCGAGCGAGAAACCCAAATTTTGGTAGGGGAACCTTCTTGACGGAATTCAACGGAGAGAAGGACAGAATGCTTTCTGTAGATAGATGATTGCCGCCTGAGTACGAGGTGATGAGCCGTTTGCAGTACGACGGAACAAAACATGGCTTACAGAACGTTAGACCACTTACATTTAAAATGATGAAAACAAGCTCTCCCGTATAAGGAGAGCTTTTATCTTGAGAAAAGAAAAGTTTTAAAAGACAGGGTGATACGATGAAGAAGTATACACTAATTGCAACGGCGCCGATGGGCATTGAAGCTGTTGTCGCAAAGGAAGTACGAGATTTAGGATACGAATGCAAGGTTGATAACGGAAAAGTTATTTTTGAAGGTGATGCGCTTGCCATTTGCCGCGCGAACCTTTGGCTTAGAACAGCCGACCGCATAAAGGTTCAGGTTGCTTCTTTTAAAGCGAAAACATTTGATGAACTATTTGAAAAAACGAAAGCGATTAACTGGCGCTCATTTATACCTGAAAACGGGAAATTCCCTGTCATCGGGAAATCGGTGAAATCAACACTAGCAAGCGTTCCTGACTGTCAGCGGATCGTCAAAAAAGCAATTGTCGAAAAGCTCAAGCTCCAGTCAGGCAAAGCCAATGACTGGATTGAAGAAACAGGTGCCGAGTATAAGGTGGAAATTTCTTTATTAAAAGATCAAGCAATTATTACATTGGATTCGTCGGGGACAGGCCTCCACAAACGAGGATATCGTGTCGATCAGGGCGGCGCGCCGATTAAAGAAACACTTGCTGCCGCTTTAGTGCAATTAACCAATTGGACCCCGGACCGTCCATTTGTCGATCCTTTCTGCGGTTCCGGAACGATTGCGATTGAAGCCGCGTTAATCGGTCAAAACATCGCCCCTGGATTTAACCGCGATTTTGTCTCAGAGGATTGGGAATGGATCGGTAAAGATCTGTGGGACAAAGCACGGCTTGAAGTCGAAGAAAAGGCCAACTATGACCAGCCGCTTACGATTTTCGCAAGCGACATAGACCACCGCATGGTTCAAATCGCAAAAGAGAATGCAGAGGAAGCAGGCTTGGGAGATTTAATCGAATTTAAGCAGATGCAGGTCAAGGACTTTACGACAAATCTGGAGTTTGGCGTAATTGTCGGTAACCCGCCATACGGAGAGCGTCTCGGCGAGAAAAAAGCCGTTGAGCAGATGTACAAAGAAATGGGACAGGCGTTCGAACCGCTTGATACCTGGTCTGTGTATATGCTGACATCAAACGAGAATTTTGAGGAAGCTTACGGCAGAAAAGCGACGAAGAAACGAAAGCTCTTTAACGGATTTATTAAAACGGATTATTATCAATACTGGTCAAAAGTAAGACCGCAGCGCAAGAAAACAGAAAACGCATAAAAAGAAGACGCTCTGCATGCGTCTTCTTTCATCTTTCAGCCATATTCTATCGTTACCAACGGTGAGCTTTCGCGTTGCTTCTCAATATAATGTTGGTTTGGGACATTTCAGTGTGACCGTTTACTTGAGACTTAGAACGTTTAGGCCGCGTCCAATTGTGATGAAACAGTTCAGAATGCTGATCTAATCGATTTCTATAACTCATGTCAACATCACTCCCTGATAGAATATTGTTGATAAGACGGATAATCCGGGTACGGAATATCGAATGTAGTTTGTGCATGTTTCGGTAATAACATGCGGAAAGCATGTATATAAAATGAAAAGTTCGCATACAATGATGATTATTTCCATCAGAGGTGATCTCATGCTAAACAGCGAACATTTTAATCTTATTCAAAGGGCGCTTGACGCAACAGCAAACGAGCTGAAGGAGCTCGGGGCTGATTCGTCTCCGTCTGTGATGTCGCATGCGCAAAATGATTTAGAAAAAGCGGTGGAACATATTTATTCAACAGACCATCCTTTTTTATCGTCGCATGTGATCAATCGAAAGTAAGCTGCAAAAAAACTTGGCATTGCCAAGTTTTTTTATTGTATTCATCAGTAGGAAATGATATTATTGGTGGTCTGAATGTCGAATAGTTGGGGGTTGGAACTAGGTGACAACATCACGTTTGCCTTTTTCTTTAACGAAAACAAAGAATTTTTATGAAGAATTGAACAATTGGATTGGTGACGTGTTTTACGATATCCTTCCCGAAAAAGGGTTTGATCTTCGGGATGAGCAAGTATTTATGGCTTTTCAGCTGGAGCGGGCGTTTAAAGAGAAAAAAGTCATGTTTGCCGAAGCTGGAGTGGGAACGGGGAAAACGCTGGTTTATCTTCTTTTCGCGATCAGCTATGCAAGATATGTCGGCAAACCCGCCATTATTGCTTGTGCTGATGAAACATTAATCGAACAGCTTGTGAAAAAAGAGGGCGATATTTCGAAGCTGGCGGAACATTTGGATCTGAAAATAGATACAAGGCTGTCGAAGTCACATGAGCAATATTTATGCTTGAAGAAGCTTGAAAAAACAATGCAGCGCTCTGATGATGATAAATGGCTGGATCTTTATGAGTCATTACCGTCATTTGTCCATGAATCACAGGCGATGCAGCGCTTTTATCCGTATGGCGACCGTAAGCAGTACGCAAATCTATCGAATGAACAATGGTCTGAAGTAAGCTACGACTCGTTTCAGGATTGTCTGACTTGTGATATGAGACACAGATGCGGTTTGACGCTTTCCAGAGATTATTACCGAAAGTCTACAGACTTGATCATTTGTTCCCATGATTTTTATATGGAGCATGTGTGGACGGAAGAGTCACGCAAACGAGAGGGCCAGCTGCCGCTGCTGCCTGATCATAGTGCGGTTGTATTTGATGAAGGGCATCTGTTAGAGTTTGCCGCACAAAAAGCGTTAACCTACAGAGTGAAGCAGTCTACTCTTGAATTGTTTTTAGAACGTTTGCTTCAAAATGACATCAGAGAAGAGTTTGCTGAACTGATTGAAGATGCGCTTGCTGCGAACGACGAATTTTTCTATGTTCTTTCTGAAGAATCAAAAGAAGTAGCCGGTTCACACCGTCTAGAAATAAAAAATGACCAGCGTGTCAAAAAGGCGGCGGACGAGCTTTGCCGTTTGCTCGATAAAATCGGGGAGGCTCTCGTGTTCGAGTCTGAGATGTACACGATTGATCAATACGAGCTGTCAGTTGTGGAAGAATATGTTGAACAAATGGCGTATTCATTATCTCTATATCAAAAGGATGCGATCAGCTGGCTGGAGAAAAAGGGAGCAGAATCAACCTTTGTTGTAATGCCGAGAACGGTGGCAGAAGTGCTTGGCGAAAAAGTATTTTCTAAGAAAATTCCTTATATCTTCTCTTCTGCTACGCTGTCAGAAGGCGGTTCATTTGATTATATTGCCGACAGTCTCGGGATTCATGATTATTTGTCGTTAACCGTTGATTCTCCTTATGATTATGACGAGCAAATGACCGTTAATCTATATGCAAAAACAGAAATGACCGCTGAACAAAAAACAGCTGAAACGATTGAAACGATCAAGCGTTATAAAGGCAGAACGCTGGTGCTTTTCCCTTCTTTTGAGGAATTAAAGGAGTTTAAGCAGCTGTCGGCGGCCTGGGAGCTGCCGTATCCGATTTTCTTTGAAGGTGATGAAGAAATCAGCAGCTTAGTGGAGAAATTCCAAGAGGAAGAGGAAACAGTGCTTTGTTCGGTTCACTTATGGGAAGGACTCGATATTCCTGGAGACGCATTGAAGAATGTTACCATTTGGTCATTGCCATTCCCGCCTCATGATCCTGTATTTACAGCGAAACGCAACGGGGCGAAAAAAGATCCGTTCGAAGAAGTTGATCTGCCATATATGTTATTACGCGTGCGGCAGGGTATCGGGCGTCTGATTCGTTCGAATCAAGACAGCGGCTCGATTCACATTTACGCTGGCGGAGAAAATCAACGCATCATTGATGAGGTCAAAAAGGTACTTCCTGTTGAACCGCATATGATGTAATAGAAAAAAGCTGACGATCGTGTTCGTCAGCTTTTTTATTTGTCAGCGGGATAGCCATCCGCCGTCTACTGCTAAAATATGTCCATTTACATAATCTGAAGCACGTGATGCCAAAAAGACTGCAGTCCCGCCGATGTCATCCGCTTTGCCCCACCGTCCGGCAGGGATTCTCTTTAAAATGTCTTCATTTCGCTTTTCATCGTCCTGAATAGGCTTTGTATTGGCTGTAGAAATATAGCCCGGGGCGATTGCGTTCACCTGAACGCCGGACGCTGCCCACTCATTTGCAAATGATTTAGTCAAACCGGCAACAGCGTGTTTGCTCGCTGTATATGCGGGAACAAGGATCCCGCCTTGAAAAGACAGAAGAGAGGCGATATTAATAATCTTTCCATAACCTCTTTTCAGCATGTGTCCGCCTGCCAGCTGTGTCAGAATAAACAAGCTGTTTAGGTTGACATTCAGTACGTGATGCCAGTTCTCTTCTGGGAAATGTTCCGCTTTTTCCCGGTGAATAATGCCGGCATTATTGACAAGGATATCGACCTGCCGGTTTTCGAACAGCTCAGCTGCAGTATCCTTTATCGCTTCCGGCTTGCTCATATCCATTGTAAAAGACGTAAACGTTCGGCCTTCCTGTTCGACAAGCTGCTGTGTTTCAGACAGACTGCTTTTATGTGATGTGCCGATAATATCAGCGCCAGCCCCAGCCAGTGCTTTGGCAATTCCTTGACCGATTCCCGTTCCCGGTCCCGTTACCAGCGCTGTTTTTCCTTCTAATGAAAAGGCATCATGTAGACAACTCATCTTATTTCAGCCCATCCATCGGAACGACATCCATGTCCGTGAATGTGTAGTTTTCTCCGGCCATTGCCCATACAAAGCTGTAGTTTGATGTTCCTGCGCCAGAGTGAATAGACCAGGCAGGAGAAAGGACAGCCTGCTCATTTCCGACAACAAGATGGCGTGTTTCGTCCGGCTGGCCCATGAAGTGAAACACCTTCGAATCCTTCTCAAGATCAAGGTAAAGATAAGCCTCCATCCGGCGATCATGGACGTGTGCCGGCATGGTGTTCCAGTTGTTGTTTTGATCAAGCATCGTAATTCCCATCATAAGCTGACAGCTTTTAATGCCATCTTGATGAATGACTTTGTACAGGCTTCTGACATTAGACGCTGCATCATCACCAAGGCGGTCCGGTGTCAGTTCAGAAAGAGCGGCTTTTTGCGTCGGATAGCTTTGATGAGCACAAGCGGAGATAAAGTAAAACTTAGCTTTTTCTCCGTTCAGGCTTGTAAACGCTACATCCTGATTGCCCATTCCAATATAGAGAAAATCCTTTGTTTGAAGTACATACTCATCATCGCCGACTCTGACAGCACCAGGCTGGCCAACATTAATAATCCCAATTTCACGCCGTTCCAAGAAGAAGTCTGTTTTAAGGAAATCCCCGGCATCAAGCTTCAGTTCACTTTGCCCCGGAGCTGCTCCTCCGATGACAACCCGGTCTTCATGTGAGTAATACATCGTTAGTTTATTTTCCGTAAATAAAGTATCCATTAAGAAATGGCTGCGAAGCTCCTCTGTTGTAAAGCGTTTAACTTGTTCAGGGTGTACAGAATAACGATTTTCCATTATATTTCCCCCTTGGTTAGGATTTCGGCTCACTTGAATGAAAATATTTTGGTAACGGTTTCAAAGAAAATTTTAGGATAAATAGTGAAAAGAGTCAACGGAAAAATTGTGAATAAGCACATTATTAAAAAAACTCTTTCCAAATTTTAAAAATATGGTATTCTTTTGTTGTAACGGTTTTGAAATCGGTTTCAAATATATGAGATACAGGAGCACTTGAATGAAAAAGAAAACAACAGGCCATACGACCATCAAAGACGTAGCTGAATGTGCAGGAGTTTCGAAATCGACAGTTTCCCGCTATATCAACGGAAAAATTGATGCGATTTCTCCTGAAAAAGTGAAAAATATTAAAAAGGCAATTGCAGAATTGAATTATCGGCCAAGTAAAATGGCGCAAGGTTTGAAAATAAAAAAAAGCAAATTAATCGGATTTGTTGTAGCTGACATTACAAATCCTTTTTCGGTCGCGGCTTTCAGGGGAGTCGAAGAGGTTTGTGATCAATATGGCTACAGCATTATGGTGTGCAACACAGATAACAGTCCTGAAAAAGAGCGGGAAATGCTCTTAAAGCTTGAAGCCCATTCGGTTGAGGGGCTGATCTTAAACGCAACCGGAGAAAATAAGGATCTACTGAACGCCTTTGCCGAACAGCACATTCCAACGATATTAATTGACCGGAAACTTCCAGATCTGAAACTGGATACGGTAACGACTGACAACAGAAGGATCACAAAAGAGATTCTTCAGAAGATTTACAGCAAAGGGTACACTGATGTCGCGCTGTTTACCGAACCGATTTCATCTATCAGCCCTCGTGCAGAAAGAGCAGCTGTGTATCAAGAAATGGCTTCGGCTCAAAATGTGAACGGGCTTGTCAGAATGTATGAAATTGACGTGAAAAACAAGGAGCAGCTTAAGGCGGCGCTTCGTTCTTTTTCAAAGGATATGCCAGAGCAAAAAAAAGCGATTCTGGCTTTGAACGGCTTAATTATGCTGAAAATCATCAGCTGTATGGAAGAGCTTGGACTGCACATCCCCCAAGATATAGGGATTGCAGGGTTCGACGATACGGAATGGTACAAACTGATCGGTCCGGGCATTACAACGATCGCCCAGCCGTCACATGATATGGGCAGGACGGCGATGGAACGTGTATTAAAAAGGATTGAAGGTGACAAGGGAGCGCCTCAAACCATTGAATTAGAGGCAGAAGTCATCATGAGAAAGTCACTTTAATCCTAGGTGCCCTCAACTAAGAGGAGGTTGGGAAAAGATGAAGCTTGATGCGGTGACATTCGGGGAATCGATGGCCATGTTTTACGCAAATGAGTACGGGGGCCTTCATGAAGCATCCACTTTTTCTAAAGGGCTGGCCGGGGCAGAAAGCAATGTTGCTTGCGGCCTGGCCAGACTCGGATTTCAGATGGGATGGATGAGCAAGGTCGGTAATGATCAGCTCGGAACATTTATTTTAGAGGCGCTTAAAAAAGAGGGAGTGGATGTGTCCCGCGTGATCCGATCGCAGGACGGAAATCCCACCGGTCTTCTGCTGAAGTCAAAAGTGAAAGAAGGCGATCCGCAAGTTACCTATTACAGGAAAAACTCAGCTGCAAGCACACTAACTTCTGCTGAATATCCGAGAGAGTATTTTCAAGGCGCAGGCCATTTGCATGTGACAGGCATTCCGCCGGCCTTATCTGCTGAAATGAAAGATTTTACCTACCACGTAATGAAGGATATGAAACATACTGGGAAAACGGTATCGTTAGATCCCAATTTAAGGCCTTCGCTTTGGCCAGATCAAGCAACGATGGCCTATACCATTAATGATCTGGCTGGTCTTGCAGATTGGTTTTTCCCGGGGATCGCAGAGGGGGAGCTATTGACCGGAGAAAAAACACCTGAAGGCATTGCCGACTATTATCTGAAAAAAGGGGTCAGCTTTGTCGCTATTAAACTCGGAAAAGAAGGCGCTTACTTTAAAACGAGGGAAAGTGAAGGATTTGCAGAAGGCTTCCGGGTCGATCGGGTGGTTGATACAGTCGGTGCCGGAGACGGATTTGCAGTCGGTGTGATCAGCGGCATCCTTGACGGTTTGTCATACAAGGATGCGGTGCAAAGGGGAAATGCGATTGGCGCTTTGCAAGTTCAGGCACCGGGGGATATGGACGGACTGCCGACCAGGGAGAAATTAGCTGCATTTTTATCTGCTCAAAGAACGGTTTACCAAAAGAAAGGGGATTATTAATATGGAGTCCAAAATCGTTGAAAACCGTCTGAAAGAAGCAAGGCTGATTGCAGTCATTCGCTCAAAGGATAAACAGGAGGCCTGTCAGCAGATTGAGAGTTTACTTGATAAAGGGGTTCGTGCGGTTGAAGTGACTTATACGACGCCTGGGGCATCAGATATTATCGAATCCTTCCGTAATAGAGAAGATATTTTAATCGGGGCGGGCACGGTCATCACTGCGCAGCAAGCGGGAGAAGCTGCTGAGGCTGGCGCGCAGTTTATTGTCAGTCCGGGTTTTTCAGCAGACCTTGCTGAACATCTTTCTTTTTTAAAGACACATTATATCCCCGGCGTATTGACTCCGAGCGAAATTATGGAAGCGCTGACATGCGGTTTTACTACATTGAAGCTGTTCCCTAGCGGTGTGTTTGGCATCCCGTTTATGAAAAATTTAGCGGGCCCTTTCCCGCAGGTGACCTTTATTCCGACAGGCGGGATACATCCGTCTGAAGTGCCGGATTGGCTCAAAGCCGGAGCTGGCGCCGTCGGTGTCGGCAGCCAGCTGGGCAGCTGTTCAAAAGAAGATTTGCAGGCTGTTTTCCAAGTGTAAGGGGTATTGTTTTTTTCATAACCGGAGGATGGGAGAATCCACATATGAAAATCAAAGCGACAATTGAACGGGTACCTGGCGGAATGATGATTATTCCGCTGTTTCTGGGAGCGGCGCTCAATACGTTTGCGCCTGGAACAGCGGAGTTCTTTGGAGGGTTTACGGGTGCTTTGATTACCGGAACGCTGCCGATACTGGGTGTTTTTATTTTTTGCGTAGGAGCGACGATTGATTTTCGTTCTTCAGGCTATATCGCAAGGAAAGGAATCACATTATTATTGGGGAAGGTCGGATTTGCGGCGCTGCTTGGCGTGATCGCAGCGCAATTTATACCTGATGAAGGCATACAATCCGGCTTTTTTGCAGGTCTTTCTGTTTTAGCAATTGTCGCGGTAATGAATGAAACGAACGGCGGCCTGTATTTGGCGCTTATGAACCATATGGGAAGAAAAGAGGATGCGGGCGCTTTCGCGTTTATCAGTACAGAATCAGGTCCTTTTATGACCATGGTGACGTTTGGTGTGACAGGACTTGCGGCATTCCCGTGGGAAACGCTGGCAGCGACTGTCATCCCGTTTTTACTCGGCTGTATACTTGGAAATCTTGATCATGATCTCAGAGACTTATTCAGCAAGGTTGTACCCGCGATCATCCCGTTTTTTGCCTTTTCGCTCGGCAACACCTTGAATTTTGGAATGCTGATCCAATCAGGGCTGCTCGGCATTTTTATCGGTGTTTCTGTCGTTATTTTATCGGGCGGCTCCTTGTTTTTGCTTGATCGTTTTGTCGCGCGGGGAGACGGCGTCGCGGGAGTGGCAGCTTCCTCTACGGCGGGGGCGGCTGTAGCCGTGCCATACGCATTAGCGGAAGCGAATGCTTCGTTTGCGCCAGTTGCTGAATCAGCAACGGCAATCATAGCGACAAGCGTTATTGTCACCTCGCTGCTAACCCCGCTGGCAACAGTGTGGGTGGATAAAAAAATCAATGAGAAAAAGCGGAAAACACCGCCGCCAAAAAATCAAATGACGATCAACTGAACAAAGAAGGCTGCCGCCAAAAATACCGGCAGCCTCTTATACAAACAATTTGACTTTCATACCCCCTTCCATTAGCCTGTAATGGAACGGCTAGAATAGGGAGGGAATGGATATGGAGATACATACATATGAAAAGGAATTTTTTGATCTTTTAAAAAGAATCTCACATTACAGCGAAGCAGTTGCGTTAATGCACTGGGACTCCAGAACAGGTGCGCCAAAAAACGGCTCAGAGGACCGTGCCGAAAGTATCGGACAGCTTTCAACAGATATATTCAATATCCAAACATCAGATCGGATGAAGGAGCTTATTGATGCCCTGTATGAACGATTTGATGACTTATCTGAAGATACGAAAAAGGCAGTGGAGCTAGCGAAAAAAGAGTATGAAGAGAATAAAAAAATCCCTGAGGCTGAATACAAGGAATACGTAATTCTGTGTTCAAAGGCAGAAACCGCGTGGGAAGAAGCGAAAGGGAAATCTGATTTCAGCTTGTTTTCCCCATATTTAGAGCAGCTGATTGAATTCAATAAACGTTTTATTACATATTGGGGTTATCAAGAGCATCCTTATGATGCATTGCTTGATTTGTTTGAGCCGGGTGTCACGGTAAAGGTGCTTGATCAGCTGTTTTCCGAGCTCAAGGAAGCGATTATTCCTCTTGTTGCGCAGGTGACAGCTTCCGGAAATAAACCAGATACAAGCTTTATCACAAGAGAGTTCCCTAAAGGAAAGCAAAAAGAGCTCAGCCTGTATTTTTTACAGGAGCTCGGCTACGATTTTGATGGCGGACGGCTTGATGAAACTGTTCATCCGTTTGCGACCACGATGAACCGCGGAGACGTTAGGGTCACGACGAGATATGATGAAAAAGATTTCCGTACGGCGATCTTTGGCACCATTCATGAGTGCGGTCACGCGATATACGAGCAAAATATTGACGAAGCACTGAGCGGCACGAACTTGTCAGACGGTGCATCGATGGGAATCCATGAATCTCAATCATTATTTTACGAGAATTTTATCGGCCGCAACAAGCATTTTTGGACACCGTACTATAAGAAGATTCAAGAAGCATCACCTAAACAGTTCAAGGACATCTCACTGGATGATTTTGTCCGTGCAATCAATGAATCAAAACCTTCCTTCATCAGGGTTGAAGCGGATGAATTAACGTATCCTCTTCATATTATCATCCGATATGAAATTGAAAAAGCGATTTTCAGCAATGAAGTGTCTGTAGAAGAACTGCCGTCGCTTTGGAATCAAAAATACCAGGATTACTTAGGGATTACACCACAGACGGACGCAGAGGGGATTTTACAGGACGTCCATTGGGCAGGAGGAGATTTCGGCTACTTCCCATCCTATGCGCTTGGCTACATGTATGCGGCTCAGCTGAAACAAAAAATGCTCGAGGATCTGCCTGAGTTTGACACTCTTTTGGAAAGAGGGGAATTTCATCCGATAAAACAATGGCTGACGGAAAAGGTGCACATTCACGGAAAACGGAAAAAGCCGTTAGACATTATTAAAGATGCAACAGGAGAAGAGCTGAATGTACGTTATTTGATTGACTATTTGTCAAACAAATATTCAAATCTCTATCTGTCGTAATCAAAAGCCTGGCGGTGCGGCCGTCAGGCTTTTTTAGAATCAAAATACATAAAAGACGAATGATTATCAAGAAAATAAAAATAAAGTTCGGAAATTTTGTTTTTTTGTCTATGCAAGAGATTAGAATCTTGATATAATTTATTACAATATCATAGGAACACTCATATAATCGCGTGGATATGGCACGCAAGTTTCTACCGGACACCGTAAATGTTCGACTATGAGTGAGCAATGAGACCGCACGTGTACGGTTTTTTGTTATATCAGCATTGCTTGCTCTTTTTTTGAGCGGGCAATGCTTTTTTTATTCTCATAACGGAGGTAAGACAGGATGGAAGCACTGAAACGGAAAATAGAGGAAGAAGGCGTCGTATTATCTGATCAGGTATTGAAAGTGGATTCTTTTTTGAATCACCAAATTGATCCGCTGCTTATGCAGAAAATCGGTGACGAATTTGCCGCCAGATTTGCAAAAGACGGTATTACTAAAATTGTGACAATCGAATCATCTGGAATCGCTCCTGCTGTGATGACGGGTTTGCAGTTGGGTGTGCCGGTTGTCTTCGCGAGAAAACATAAATCTTTAACACTCACCGACAACTTGCTGACAGCGTCTGTTTATTCCTTTACGAAGCAAACAGAAAGCCAAATTGCGGTCTCAGGAACCCACCTGTCGGATCAGGATCATGTTCTGATTATCGATGATTTTTTGGCAAATGGACAAGCAGCGCACGGGCTCGTGTCGATTGTGAAGCAGGCGGGAGCCTCTATTGCGGGACTTGGCATTGTCATCGAAAAGTCGTTTCAGCCGGGAAGAGATGAACTTGTGAAGCTAGGCTACCGGGTGGAATCTTTGGCAAGAATTCAATCATTAGAAGAAGGAAAAGTGTCCTTCGTACAGGAGGTTCATTCATGAAAAACGGATTTGGCAAAACGCTGTCTTTAGGGATACAGCATGTGCTCGCCATGTATGCCGGTGCCATTGTCGTTCCTCTGATTGTCGGAAAAGCAATGGGCCTGACTGTCGAACAGCTGACCTACTTAGTATCGATTGATATTTTTATGTGCGGCGTGGCTACACTTTTGCAAGTGTGGAGCAACCGATTTTTCGGGATCGGGCTTCCGGTTGTGCTTGGCTGTACATTTACAGCAGTATCGCCGATGATTGCGATTGGGTCTGAGTACGGGGTTTCAGCGGTTTACGGAAGTATTATCTCGTCAGGTATTCTTGTCATTCTCATTTCATTTTTCTTTGGGAAGCTCGTATCTTTTTTCCCGCCCGTCGTGACAGGCTCAGTTGTTACGATTATCGGAATTACACTTATGCCGGTAGCCATGAATAACATGGCCGGCGGAGAAGGAAGTGCAGATTTCGGAGATCTCTCCAATCTTGCTCTCGCTTTTATCGTTTTGAGTATTATTGTGCTTCTATACCGTTTTACAACGGGCTTTATCAAATCTATCTCGATTTTGATCGGTATTTTGATCGGCACCTTCATTGCTTATTTTATGGGAAAAGTTCAATTTGATAACGTTTCGGACGCGGCAGTTGTTCAAATGATTCAGCCGTTTTACTTCGGAGCGCCGTCTTTTTACGCAGCGCCTATCATTACGATGTCCATTGTTGCAATTGTCAGCCTTGTAGAATCAACTGGTGTTTACTTTGCCTTAGGTGACCTGACGAACCGCCGTCTGACAGAGAAAGATTTATCAAAAGGCTATCGCGCTGAAGGGGTGGCTGTGCTGCTGGGCGGTATTTTTAACGCTTTTCCTTACACGGCATTCTCTCAAAATGTCGGGCTCGTACAGCTCACAGGAATCAAGAAAAATGCCGTAATTGTTGTCACGGGTGTGATCTTAATGGCATTTGGGCTGTTTCCGAAGATCGCTGCTTTTACGACCATTATTCCATCTGCTGTTTTGGGCGGAGCAATGGTGGCGATGTTTGGAATGGTGATCGCTTATGGAATCAAAATGCTCAGCCGCATTGATTTTGCGAAACAGGAAAATCTGCTGATCGTTGCCTGCTCAGTGGGACTGGGTCTCGGTGTGACAGTTGTGCCGGATATTTTTAAGCAGCTTCCGAGCGCCTTAACGCTCCTTACAACAAACGGTATTGTTGCCGGCAGCTTCACTGCAGTAGTTCTAAATATTGTATATAACGTATTTTCTAAAGCCAAAAAAACAGAACAAACAGCTGACATCACTGAGCAAAAAACAGCAGTCTAAACTCCGCCGCGGCGGAGTTTTTTGCATATAAAAAAGATCGTTGCGGAACAATGTATGCAAAGAGGTGATCGCATGGCGTTTATTTTATCCATCGGAACAAGTCTTCCTGCGTACGATGTAAACCAAGAGAAAGCGGCTGAGTTTGCCCGGTATATGTTTCAGCATTCCTTTAAAGATATTGACCGGCTGTTAACCTCCTTTAAAAACGGGCAAATTCAATCGAGGCAATTTGTCAAGCCGATTGAATGGTATAAAGAGGGTCACAACTTCGAAGAAAAAAATCAAATATACATAGAAGAAACACTTAAGCACAGCATAGAGGCTGTTCGCGAGTGCCTCTCTCATCCTGGATTTTTTCAAGAAGCCATCCCTTATGAGAAAGTGGATGCTGTTTTTTTCGTCTCCAGCACGGGCCTTTCCACACCGAGCATTGAGGCGCGGCTGATGAATGAACTTCCATTTTCTCCATATACGAAGCGGATTCCGATTTGGGGCCTAGGCTGCGCAGGAGGGGCCAGCGGACTTGCACGCGCAGCCGAATACTGCAAAGCATATCCTGAGGCTTTCGTGCTTGTCATTGCTGCTGAGCTATGCAGCCTGACATTCCAGCCGGAAGATAAAACGAAAAGCAATCTTATCGGCACCTCACTTTTTGGCGATGGCATTGCTGCAGCCTTATTATGTGGGGAGAAGGCAGACCGCAGAATGTCAAAACTAAAGCTTGTGCCGAAGTTAATGGATTCCCAATCTGTTTTGATGAAACAATCAGAAGATGTTATGGGCTGGGACTTTACTGATCAAGGATTCAAAGTCATTTTCTCAAGAGATATTCCTACTTTGGTAGAAAAATGGCTCAAAAAAAATCTACAGGTTTTTTTAGACAAACATCAGCTGTCATTTACTGATATCAGTGTTTTTTTGGCACATCCTGGCGGAAAAAAGGTGATTGAAGCATACATCAAAAGTCTCGAGCTTTCACCGGAAAAGCTTTCATCTGCACAAAGCATTTTGCAAAAGCACGGAAATATGTCTTCTGCCACAATCTTGTATGTGATCAAAGACCATCTGCTGAACGGACATAAAAAGGAAGCAGAACGGGGACTGATTGGCGCATTAGGGCCGGGATTTTCATCAGAGCTGCTGTTATTCAGCTGGGAAAAGGGGGCTTGATTTATGTTTTGGTTGTTGATCGCCATTCTCATCGCTCAAAGAGCAGCTGAAATGGCAGTAGCCAGACAAAACGAACAAAAGGTAAAGAAACAAGGGGCGATCGAATTCGGTGAGAGCCACTATCCGTATATCATCATCATGCACATCCTTTTTTTCCTGTCTTTAATTGCGGAAGTGCTGCTGATGAACAAACAGCCGTCAAGCTGGTGGATCGGTATCGCTGCGGTTATTTTAATCGTGCAGGCAGTGCGGTATTGGGCGCTTTGTTCCTTAGGAGCATATTGGAATACGAAAATCCTTGTCGTTCCAGGTGTGGAGCTTGTAAAAAAAGGCCCTTATAAATGGATGAAGCATCCAAACTATACTGTTGTTATACTAGAAATCTTATTGATTCCGCTGCTATATCAAGCGTACGTCACCATGTGTCTGTTTTCCATTTTAAATGCCGTTTTGTTAACCGTCAGAATTCGTGCAGAAGACAAAGCATTAGAGGAATACAGCATAAAATAGCGATTGAAAATCATTTTCATTCATGTTAAAATGAATTTGAAAAAGATTCTCAATCAGGATGGTGAAGCAAATGACAATGCTGTTTTTGCTTGGGGCGGTTTGTACATATAGTGTATTAATTGGTTTTGTATTAAAAGGAATCTCTAATAAATCTGTTTAATGAATCTGGAACTTGTCAAAGTTGCAGATTTTCTTTTATAGAAGCTGCCGTAATGGCGGCTTTTTTCTATTCTCTTAAAGAAATTTGGCTCATTCTTGTGTAAAATGAAAGGGAATGTATTCAGATCTTTCGAAAAATATTCACAATTGAAACGGCACAAAGGGGTTCAGATTTATGACAGAACATAACAGAAAAGAGCTTTTGCACAAAACAGGTGAAATTTATAAGCAATTCATCGAGAATCAAGATGAACAAAGGGCTGCTAAACTGGCAGCAGTCATGAAAAAAGCGGCTGATGAAGAGGTTTATATCGCATTTACCGGGCATTATTCAGCGGGGAAATCTTCACTGCTGAACTGCCTGTTAATGGAGAATATTTTGCCGACAAGCCCGATTCCGACAAGTGCTAACCTTGTTGTGATCAGAAACGGGGAAAAGCGTGTTCGGCTTCATACAACAGACGGAGCATACGCTGAGCTGAAGGGGGCTTATCAGAAAGACAAGGTGCAGCAATATTGCAAAGACGGCGAGCAAATTGAAAGCGTTGAAATTTTTGACCGGTATACTGAGATCGACTCCGGAGTTGCGTATATTGACACCCCCGGGATTGACTCAACAGATGATGCGCATTTTCTGTCGGCGGCGTCTATACTCCATCAGGCGGATGCGCTGTTTTACGTCGTTCACTATAATCACGTGCACTCTGAGGAAAATGTTAAGTTTCTCAGGTCGATAAAAGAAAGCATTCCGAATGTGTATTTTATCGTTAATCAAATTGACCGGCATGATGAGAAGGAGACACACTTTGAAGACTATAAAACACAGGTAGAGGAGATGCTTTGCAATGAAGGCATTTCAAAGGAATCACTTTATTTTACGTCAGTAACAGAACCAAATCATCCGTTCAATCAGATTGGGAGCCTGAGAGAAGAATTAAAAAGAATAAAACAACAATCAAAAAGCAATTTGCAGGCTTTAACAGAACAAAAAGTCCGCAATCTGCTGAAGGAACATACCGAAATGCTTTTGAAAGACGAAACAGACGGTCCAAGCTTTGCTGAACAGCTTGATACACAAACTGATCTGGTCCAATCGCTGGGTAATCAATTGGATGAGGCGGCAAAACAAGCGACTGAGGCAGAAAACAGGATGCAGGAAGAAATCAATCGAATTTTAAAAAACGCCAACCTGACGCCTTTTGAAATGCGTGAATTGGCAGCTGCATTTCTAGAATCGCGAGAGCCTTCTTTTAAAACCGGCTTTTTCTTTTCTAAAGCAAAAACTGCACAGGAAAGAGATAGAAGACGGAATGCTTTATTCTCTGATGTGACAAAACGAACAGAGGCCGAAGCAGATTGGCATATGATAGACACGTTCCATAAACTCGCCAAGACATATGATGTTCATACAGTTGAAAGTGAACAGCTGATTCAGGCCTATCGCACTCCGCTTGAAATTGATATCATTGAACGCGCGGTCAAGCATGGTGCAGCTTTTTCTTCTGAATATGTATTGCAATATACAAAAGACTTGGCAGAGCTTATCCGCAAAGAGGCGAAGAGAGAAGCGGCAGACATCATAAAGGCGCTGGCCGCGATGCTGAAAGAGCGTGTTTCCGAAGACGTGCAAACGATCAATGGCCGGCTCATTCAGGAATCAGAAAAACTTGTCCTTCTCCAAGAACAGGCCCGTTTAGAGAATAATGCCCGCGAGAAAGCCGATCGCTTATGGGCCATTTGGGAAGAAGAGTCAGCATGCCCAATGCACATAGACACTGACTGGTTTAAAACGAAGAAAAAAACAGTGGCGGCTCCAGAACAGAAACGAAGTCAAGGCCAGCAGACACAGCAGCCAATACAGAAACCAGAAATCAAAATGGAACAAGAACTGCCGCTTCAAGACCAGATCAAACGTTTTTACACATTATCTGACCGTTTAGGCGAGTACAGTATGCTGTCAAAGCAAACCTCAGCCTTTCGGGAAAGGATTAAAAGGCTTGAGGAACGGAAATTTACACTTGCGCTTTTTGGAGGATTCAGCTCGGGGAAATCATCATTTGCCAATGCGCTTGTCGGCGAAAGGGTGCTGCCGTCCTCACCAACGCCAACCACAGCCACAATTAACAAAATCACAAAACCAGCCAATGGCAACATCAACAAAACAGCGGATGTGGTGTTTAAGACGGAGGATGACATAACGGCTGACATTTTGCAGCTCACCGGGATACAAGAAGAACCGACAGGCCGTTCTTTCACAGAGAAGTGGGAAAAGGCAGTCAAAAAAAGCCGGATGCAGGAAGAACATATTAAATTAATCAGCAACTTCCTGCTTGCATACGAAAAGTATCACCAATATATACAGGAACAAAAGAAATTAACGATTCCGCTGTCTGAATTAAAGCCGTATGTGGCAGAGGAGGCAACGGCCTGCGCTGTGAAAGAGGTAACGGTCTATTATACATGCCCGCTGACTGAAAAAGGGATTACAATAGTTGATACGCCCGGCGCGAGCAGCATGAATAAACGGCATACAGAGCTGGCGTTCCAATATATTAAAGATGCCGATGCGTTTTTTTATATGACCTATTATCAGCACTCCTTCTCGAAAGGAGACCGTTCGTTTTTGCGCAAGCTCGGGCTGGTGAAAGAATCGCTCAGCATGGATAAAATGTTTTTCGTCATTAATGCATCAGACCTTGCGAAAGATAAATCAGAGCTGGAAACAGTGACCGATTATGTCAGCACAGAGCTTGTAAAAGAAGGGATTCATAGTCCGCAGCTCTTTACCGTATCAAGTAAGGAGGAACTGCTGGGAAAATCGGAATCATTTTATAACCAGTTCCCGAAAGTAAGAACGCACTTAGACCGGTTTATCGAAGTTGATGTAAAAAAAGCCGCAGCTGCACAACTCAGTTCGGAAGCAGACAAACTATGCGAAACTGTTTTCCAGCTTCACCAATCACAGCATCAGTCCAAGGAAGAAAAGGAAGCGCAGAAACAGCGCCTTATGCTGTCATTTGAGCGGACAGCAGCCGAAATCGAGAAACGGCGGAACTCAGAAACCATCATTGAGAAGGTAAAAAAAGATACAAGAGAGCAGCTTTATCACATAACACAGCGACTATCTTTTTTTGCGAATGATTTACTAAAATCAGCATTTCATCCGGGGCTTCAGAACGGGGATTGGAAAAAGAACGTCGGGAAGGCAATGAAAATCGCCTTACATGAGTATCAGTTTGAATATGTTCAGGAAATCAAAACACTTGATGTTCGTATGAGCGGTTTCATCGAGCGGCATATCACCGAAGAGTGGCTGGAAAGCTTTCAAAAAACATTAAACGCGGACGGTTATTTTTCCATTTATGCGGGTGATCAGCATTCGACCGGCATACAGCTGAAGGAAGTTGAACCGAAAATAGATGTACGTGCCTTCGAGCAGGAACAAAAAGAGGTCAAATCACCGAAGCACTTTTTTGAACAAAAAGGAAAAGCGGCCTTCATCGAAGCTGTACGGATGAAGCTCACGAAAATCACAGAGGATTGGGTGAAAAATGAAGAAGAAAGCCTTATCTCTCATTACACAGATCACCTCAGGCGCTTGCAGGAAGATATGGCTGAAAAAGCAATGACACAAATAAAAGATCAAAAAGATACGTATTTAGGAGGATATGGGGAAGGGGAACATGCGAAAGAAATTGAAAAGGCATACCAAGCATGCATCTCCTGGAAAAGATCAGACAATACAATAAAAATGTAAAATTCAGTTGGCTTGTATTTCAAGTCATGATAGACTAAATAGAAAAAAGCGAGATGAACGATTCATGTCAGAGGTACATAAAGCAATTTCAGCACATTCATCAAAACAGCACGAGCATATCAAAGCATTTATGCGTCTTGAAAACATGCGTGAACTGGCCATTGAAGAAGCGGTTTCAAAATGCAAAAACGATGAGCCTTTTACTACAGATGCGATTAATGAAATTACCGAGCAGATCAATCAGCTCGCCAAAAAAGGGATCGTACCGACAAGACGCCTTGTATCAACGGAAATGGTCAGAGAATACGTAAGCCGTATGTAAAGCTGGATGATCCTGTCGCGAGTGAATCTCCTGCCGGAAGCATATACTATGTGTATCCGACGTAAGGGGGGATTCATGTTGGGCAGAACAAAGCTGGGAAACAGAAATGCACAGGCGAATAACAATGCCAAAAAGAAAAACGGATTTCAAACCCATTTTGACTCTTACGCAGGACGCGAAGCTGAAAAGCTGATCGCCAGCAACAAAAGACACAACGACTGATGTTATTAAAACAGTATCTCTAATCGAAGAGATGCTGTTTTTTATTTTTAGGCTGCTTTATGGTAAAATAGAAAGAATGAAAGAAAAGGGAGTTATCTTATGAATAATAATAAACTATTGCTAGTTGACGGCATGGCTCTTTTATTCCGGGCGTTTTTTGCCACGGCCGTGCATCGCAACTTTATGATAAATGACAGCGGGGTGCCGACGAACGGCGTCAACGGGTTTTTAAAGCATTTGATCACAGCTGTGGAAACATTCCAGCCGACACATGTCGTCTGCTGCTGGGACATGGGGAGCAAAACGTATCGAAATGACCTGTTCCAAGATTATAAGGCGAACCGCAGTGCACCGCCTGTAGAGCTTATTCCGCAGTTTGATTTGGCAAAGGAAGCGGCCGCTGAGCTTGGGATTATGAACATCGGCTTTGCCGGGTATGAAGCGGATGATTGTATCGGAACTCTTGCCGGTTTATTTGCAAATGAAGCTGACATTACAATCGTAACAGGGGACAGAGATTTACTTCAGCTGTTAACGGATGAAGTGAGTGTGGCCTTGCTCCAAAAAGGAATCGGAAATTATAAAGTCTATACAAAAGAGACTTTTTATGAAGAAACAGGCGTCCTGCCGAAAGCTTTGATTGATATTAAAGCGCTTATGGGTGATTCCAGTGATAACTATCCTGGTGTCAAAGGGATTGGAGAAAAAACAGCCTACAAACTGATTCGTGAATACGAAACGATTGACCGTTTATTAGAAAATCTTTCTTTGCTTCCGAAGGGGCAGCAGGGGAAAATTCAGCAAGGTTTGAGCGATTTGGAGATGTCGAGGAAGCTTGCGGAAATTCATTGCTCTGTGCCGCTGGTCTGCACACTGAAAGACGCTCTATTTACACTGCAAATGGAGCAGGCGGCTGACATGCTTCGCCGCCACCAAATCAAAGGAATTGAGCGTATGCTCGAAAAGCTGAACGCTAGAGAGATCGTGTAAGATCTTCTCTAGCGTTTTGTATTGCTTTTTTTGGCTCTTTCCTCAAGCTCTGTTTTAGGGTCATCATGTGTATTGCCTTCCAGGTCGCCTTGCGGAGTCACACCGCCGGTCAGCCGGCCTTTATCTTTCTTTTTCATGTTTGTTCACCTCGTCATTAGGATGACCATTGATCGAGATTTAATTCTTATCATTCAGCCGAATCGCTTCTTTTGCCAGCTGGTCGGCTTTTTGGTTTTGCTTGCCCGGTATCCATTTGATGAAAAAAAGAGGGAAGGCCGCTTTTAATCGGATGATTTCTTCTACATACGGGTGATATGTTTTATTTTTGACCATTTCAAACTCAGCGGCCCGTTCCACAATATCTGAATCGGTTCGAAAGGAAACAGATTGATAACCGCGCTCTGCACATAGCTTCATCCCTTCAATTAATGCAAGAAATTCCGCTTCCTGGTTTGTATGCATTCCGACTGGAATAGAGAAAGATTCTGCTTTTCCTTCATGTTTGATAAAAATGCCGACACCGGAAGGCCCGGGATTACCGGCGCTTGCGCCGTCTACATAAATTTCTGTAGGCATTATGAACTCCTTTCATCATTTGGTATCATTTTTTTCGCTGCATAAGCATAAGGCAATGAAATCAAAGATACCGCAAACTTAATCAAATATGTAGAAATAAAAATATGAAGCCAAACGCCTGCCGGATAAATGCCGAAAAAAGCGACACCAGTAAATATCAGTGTATCAAACAGCTGGCTGACTGCTGTACTGCCGCCGTTTCTGAGCCATAAAAGCCGATCAGAAGGAAATATCCTTCTAATTGCCGAATATACATAAACATCCAGCGTTTGGCTGAAGATAAAGGCAAGCAGACTTCCTAACGCGACTCGTGGAAGGAATCCGAAAATTGTTTCCAGCGCAGTTTGTGATATGTCGCTGGAAGCCGGTTCAAAAAGCAGCACGCCCTGCATGACAAATGTCAGCGTCAGGAGCGTTGAGAATCCGAGCCATACCGCTTTTCTAGCTTCAGCCGGTCCGTATTTTTCATTCAGCACATCTGTCGCAAAAAAGATTGTGCCGTACATCACATTCCCGAGCGTTGCTGTTAAGCCAAACAGTTCGACTGTCTTGACGACTTGAAGGTTGGCGCAGACTGTCGCAAAACCGATCCAAACAAACAGTCCCATTTTGCCAAATCCTTTATAAAATAAAAGAACAATGATAAAATGAATGATCGCAAAAATGATCCAAAACGAATTATTAAACAAAATGAAAAAGCTTCCTTTCCGGGATTAGATTGGTTTGATTATAGCACAAGCCCGGCAACTAATGAATGGTAAGGTGATCGTAATGAAGCTCAGACCGCATATGAAAATAGAAGCAAAAGGGACGGGATCCGTCTCATTTTTGGGTGAAGACTGGCTGACTGCTCAGCAAGCACGTATGCTAGCCAGAGAACTCAGCCGTTTTCCATACATGAAAGAGCTCGAGTTTGAAGACGAGAAAGGCGGCAGCTGGACGCTGAAGGAATTGGAAAAGCTAACCGAGGAGCTTGCTCAAGAGCCTGATGATATTACTGTTTACTTTGACGGCAGTTTCGATAAGGAGAGCGAACTGGCCGGACTCGGAATCGTCATTTATTATTCATTGGGAGGAATCCGGCATCGCTTGAGAAAAAATAAAAGCTTCCGGCTGAAAACCAATAATGAAGCTGAATACGCGGCGCTATATGAAGCAATAAGAGAAGTAAGAGAGCTTGGGGCAAGCAGAAATTCAATTACGATCAAAGGGGACTCACTTGTTGTGCTGAATCAGCTTGACGGCAGCTGGCCTTGCTATGATCCGTCGCATAATGAATGGCTGGACAAAATAGAAGCACTCCTTGAATCGCTGAAGCTTACCCCAACCTACGAAACCATACAGCGGAAAGACAACCAGGAAGCTGACGGCCTCGCTAAAAAAATTCTATCCCATCAATTCGTAGAAAGCCACACGAAATTAGACCGTAACGGAGATGACGATATTGGATAAGAAAATGATTTTTAAAGAACTGACAGAACTGCACGATGAATACTGCAAGGATTGTTTTATTAAGAAGCAATTTCGCAAGGAATTTGGCAAAACCTATGCGCATTCATTTTGCATTAATAAATGTACGGTGGGTGAAAAGCTGAAAGCATACGGCGATGTTTTAACCAATCACTAAAGAATAAAAACCGCAGAAGCTGCGGTTTTTATTCTTTGAATTCATCAAGCTGATGCTGGCTATCATCCAGCAGCTGCTGTTGCTGCTGAACAAATTCAGGATCATCGAGAGCTGCCAGCTCTTCAGATTGTGACAGTTCTCTTGCATCCTCAATAGCTTGGTATGCGGAATCGACTAATGTTGTGCTTTGGCCTCTCGTCGCAGCTCCTGTCGTTTTTTGCGCTGTTTCCACCGCTAGTTCCAGCTGCCGCTTATCAGTAAATCCAGTCTGATCCTCTTTATGAAATTCTGATGTCACAAAAAACACCTCCGCAACTATTTTGCAGAGTTTTTTTGAAATTTATGTACCAAAATAGAAAATAAAACGAAAATAAGCCGATATAACTATTGAACCAGAATAAATAGGTCTGCTTTACTATTTGAGGTATCTTGGCAGAGAAGGGGAACGCAGCTATGGATGATAAAGACTTGAAGTCGATCCTTCACAAAACATTTATAGAAATATACAGTGATTTAGAAGAACTGGCGGATATCGCGAAAAAAGGGAAGCCGTCAATGGAAAAGCATGTTGCAGAGATTGAACAGAGGTGCAAACAAAATATTTTGGCTATTGAAATTCAGATGAAAATCAAATAGGAGAGGCAAATGCCTCTCCTCTATTTGTCGTCATGTATTGAGTTTAGAGTTTTACAACATTAGAAGCTTGAGGTCCACGATTACCTTCGACAATTTCAAAAGAAACTTCTTGTCCTTCTTCTAATGATTTGTATCCTTCTCCTTCGATAGCTGTGAAGTGAACAAATACATCGTCTCCGCCTTCAACTTCAATGAAGCCGAATCCTTTTTCGTTGTTGAACCATTTTACTTTACCGTTTTGCATATTGCTTAATTCCTCCTAGTACTGTAGCACCCGTGTGCTAAAAAAAATTTTGTCATCATTTAACGTTGATTCATTGTTAAATGATGGTTCAACTATACACCATCTGGGAGCACCCGTCAAGTTGCGAAACTGCTTATTTTTCAAAAGAAGGGCAAATTTCGCAAAAAAATGTAACCGCTTTTATAGATGGGTGAATATAAATAAAAAGAGCACACGATTTTCGTGTGCTCTCTATGAACATCATTAAGATAGCGCTTTGGCTTTTTGTTTGGATGTCATCATTTCTGATTCCTTCAGGATATCCTCTAAGATCACTTCAGAGGAGTTTGCTAAATGAAGCTCCTTAATGTTTTTCTTCATGCGCTGTAAGGTATCTTCATCTGCGAGAAGAGAAGTGACTGACTCGAGAATCTCTTCATGACGGTTCACGACAATGGCAGCTCCGCGATCTTCAAAGAAGTTTGCATTTTCTTTTTCCTGGCCAGGCACGGGTTTGTACAGAATGACAGGCACACCGATGGCAGTTGCTTCTGTCAAAGTAATGCCCCCAGGTTTTGTAATCATGCAATCTGTGATCCGGAACAGCTCATCAATGCGCTCCACATAGCCAAGAACTTTTAATTTTTCACCGTTTTCTGCTTCAAGCGTGCTTAAAGATTCTTTTAAAGCCGTATTTTTCCCGCACACGACAACCACTTGCACATGATCATCTTTGACAAGATTTTCGCACAGCTCTTTTACGTTCTTTAGTACACCGTGGGCGCCTGCCATAATAAGAAGCACTTTTTTGTTTGGTGAAAGATTGTACTTTTTATATATCGGCTCCACCGGCAGGGATTCTTCAAATTGCGGCCTGATTGGAATTCCGGTGATTTTCACGTTGCTTGGATGAGTGCCGATCTCCAGCAGTTTTTCCTTCACATAATCTGTCGCCACATAATATTTATCCACGTTTTCGTGAACCCAAATTTTATGAAGGCAAAAATCAGTCATAACGTTGAAGGTAGGAATGACTCTTCCTGTTCGGCGTCTGTATTCCGGCACGACGATCATCGGAAATGTATTAATAATAATATCGGGCTGATGTTCCTCGACAAGTTCGCCCAATCGTTTATTACCCATTTTAAAGTAAATATTAAATTTACGTTTATTATAGATTTTGTCAACTCCGTAATAAAACAAACGATAAAACTGTTTCCCGATTGAGAAGCTTTTTAAATAAAGGTACTGAGTTACCTCTGAAACAATCGGATTTGACTCTTGGTACAAATTAGAAACTGTTACATGCTGAAAGCCGAGACGTACACATTGCTCGTAAAGCGTTTTGGCTACCTGCACATGTCCATTTCCGTAATTTGCAGTCAAAATTAATACTCTTTTATTGGTATTCAAGTAAATTCACCTCAATGTAATCAACAACAAGCAAGCTTCATGCATCGTAAGGAGTTATTGTCTATACATAAACATAACACAAATACATAATTGAATTATTAATGCAGTGAAAAAATTAAGCTAATTTTAAATGATTTGGATTCCAGTATTTTAAATTTTTGTTATACGCAGACTGAATCAGATGTATTTTATCATATTTTTTGCTCAGCGTATCACTAAAAAAAGAAAAATTAGTCCCATTCGTAAGGAGTTTCTTGGTAAACGTAATAATTCAGCCAGTTCATAAACAATAATGTCGCATGCGCTTTCCAGCGATTCACTGGCTCTTCGCTGTCTTTTGCGAAATAATGTTTAGGCGCCTCGACAGTAGAAAGGTTTCGCTCCAGATCTCTTTCATACTCTTGAAGAAGCGTATTTGTATCATATTCGGGGTGCCCTGTTAAAAAGACTTGTTTTTCGTCTTTTGACACAATTAAGCAAACCCCAGCTTCCTTTGATGCGGATAGAATATTTAACTCGGGCACTGCTTGAAGCTGTTCCATATTTATATCTGTATGCCGGGAATGCGGCACGTAGTATAGCTCGTCAAAACCTCTTACCAATCTTTCGTGTTTTGAAAGAACGGAATGTTCGAACACACCGAAGATCTTTTTCGGCATTTGAATTTTTTCCACACCGTAATGGTAGTACAAACCTGCTTGAGCGCCCCAGCAAATATGCAAGGTTGAAGTGACATTTGTTTTGCTCCACTCCATGATCTCTTTGAGCTCTTCCCAATAAGAAACCTCTTCAAACGCCAAATGCTCGATCGGCGCACCGGTGATAATCATGCCGTCAAACTTCTTGTGACGGATATTGGAAAAAGTCGTGTAAAATTCGTCAAGGTGTTCTCTTGCAGTATTTTTCGGCGTGTGTGTGCTTGGGATTAAAAATGTAAAATGAACCTGTAAAGGCGAATTTCCAAGCAATCTGAGAAGCTGAGTCTCTGTTTGGATTTTTTTCGGCATCAAATTCAATATGATAATTTTTTGCGGCCGGATATCCTGATGAAATGCTCTGCTTTCATCCATTACAAATATATGTTCACTCTCAAGCACCTGTTTTGCCGGCAGGTGTGTTGGTATATTAATAGGCAACGTGCCACCTCCATCATTTCCCCGTTTAATTTTCTTCATTATAGGAATTTTCACGCCAATTTTCAATCTATCTATAAGGGTTGATGGGGAAACAACGGAAAACTCTTTAAATAAAACGCATAGATACGCCTTTTGGTTTCACTGTAAAATGATTTTCCATGATGTATCTCAGAAGGTAAATGTAATGTTTTATAGAATGATAAGATAAAAAATGAGCCACCTGACTTTAAGGTTCATTCGACTCTTTTCTTAAGAGTTGTGATAAATGATGTTTGCATTTTGAATTGAGATATAAAAAAGGTAAAATAATCAGCACCAGGGACATAGGAGGGACTTACATGTCTATATATCATATGAAGGTACGTACAATAAAAGGGAAAGACATGACACTTCAGCCTTTTGCCGGAAAGGTATTGATGATCGTGAATACAGCGAGTAAATGCGGTTTTACTCCGCAATTGAAGCAGCTTCAGGAGTTATATGATACATATCAGCAGGAGGGCCTGGAGATCTTAGGGTTCCCCTGCAATCAATTTATGAACCAAGAGCCTGGTGACGAGGCAGACATACAGGATTTTTGCGAAACAAATTACGGTGTTACGTTTCCTATGTTTTCAAAAGTAGAAGTAAACGGGAAAAACGCCCACCCGCTGTTTGTGTATTTGACAGAGCATGCGAAAGGAATGCTGGGAACTAAGGCGATCAAGTGGAATTTCACAAAATTTGTTGTGGACAGAAATGGAGAAATCGTTGGCCGATATTCTCCCAATACAAATCCGAAAGAGCTGGAAGACGTTATCGTGAAGCTATTAGGGCAATAAAGAGGGTGTTTTTGTGAAGGAATTGAAGCAGACAGAGCAAATCAGGACATGGGTTCAATCTGTCCTAACCGGCGAAAGCTCTGGACATGATTGGCATCATGTATCAAGAGTTGCAGATCTTGCTGTGTATATTGGAGAAAAGGAAAATGCGGATTTGTTCATTGTTGAAACGGCGGCTTTGGTTCATGATTTAATTGATGTCAAGCTGCCTGACACGGTCAGGCTTTCAGTGAGTGAAGTTTATGAACAGCTCGTTTTTTTCGGAGTTGGAAAAGAGGCTACTGACAAAGTGATTGATATTATCACAAGGATGTCCTTTCGGGACAGGGAAAAGCTGGCGGAAGAGCCGCTCTCAATTGAGGGGAAAGCCGTACAGGACGCTGACAGGCTTGATGCGATCGGTGCTGTCGGTATTGCGAGAACTTTTATGTTTGCGGGCGCAAAAGGCCACAGCCTTTATGGAGATGATCAAAGCGCCTACGCTCATTTTTTTCATAAGCTGCTGCGGCTGAAAGATATGATGAATACAGACACTGCACGGGAACTGGCAGAAGAAAGACATGATTTTATGATCCATTTTGTCCGCCAACTAGAAAAAGACATACCCGGGATTGATGCCAAAACGTCGTAATAGAAGGCTTGCTGTGACTATGATAGAATAAGTCACAGATATGCTATAGGAGGACGATCATGAAGATAAAATCAATTGAACCTACGCCAAGCCCGAATACAATGAAGGTCATCTTAACGGAAGAGCTTCCGGCGGGCAAAAGCAATAACTATAAACCGGATCAAGCAGAAGGCGCACCGCCTGTTATAGCGGAAATCCTTAAAATAGAAGGGGTTAGAGGTGTCTACCACGTCGCTGATTTTCTTGCTGTTGAACGGAACGCAAGATACGACTGGAAAGACATTTTACCGCAAGTCCGCTCTGCATTTGGGATGGAAAGTGCTGAAAGTGCAGAAGAAAACCGCTCTGATCAAGAGTCTTTTGGAGAGGTGAAAGTTTTTGTGCAGATGTTCAGCGGCATTCCTATGCAGGTCAAATTGACGGATGGGGAGCGTGAAGAGCGCTTCGGGTTACCTGAACGCTTTCAGCAGGCGATCTTAAAACTCAGATCTGAAGCTTCAAATGTTGTGTTTGAGCGGGCCTGGAAAGAACAAGGCGTCAGATTCGGCGACTTTAATGAAATCGGTCATGACGTGACAGAAGAGCTTCAGGCCGCATACAGTGATGAACGGCTGAAACGGCTGACAGAAGCAGCCGCTCAGGGAAAGGGCGAAGCAAAACAAGCTGTACAGCGCAAAGCGTATAAAGTAACGCTTGATATGCTGGATGATGAGGACTGGAAAAAGCGTTATGCACATCTCGAGCAGATGGATCCGAAAGAGGAGGATATCCCGGTTTTACAGAAGGCATTGGATGATCCCAAGGTGTCCATTAGAAGACAGGCTGTTGTGTATTTAGGAATGATTGAAACACCTGATGTTCTTCCTTTATTGTATAAGGCACTTGAGGACAAAGCTGTCTCAGTGAGAAGAACGGCCGGAGACTGCCTGTCTGATATCGGCGACCCTCAAGCTATTCCTGCTATGATCAAATCGTTAAGCGACTCCAGCAAGCTTGTTCGCTGGCGTGCGGCTATGTTCCTGTACGAAGTCGGCGATGAAAGTGCAATTGAAGCTTTGCGCGCTGCCGAAGATGATCCCGAATTTGAGGTCAGCCTTCAAGTGAAAATGGCGCTTGAGCGTATTGAGCATGGAGAAGAAGCAAAAGGTTCGGTTTGGAAACAAATGACAGAGAGCAGAAAAAAAGGAGACTAGAAAGAAAAAGGTGCAGATCATGCACCTTTTTTTGTGAATTCACTTTTTATAAAAATTATTTCGAATATTGTTGAAAAATGCCCGAAAACTATTTATAGTAAGTAACAATATTAATAGTTGGAGGGTTCACATCGACAGAAAACTATATAAATATAAAAACATGAAGGAAACAATTAAGGCGAGGGCGGCCTGTATTTTATCTTTTTGCAAAAACAGCCCACAAATAAACTGAAAATTGTTAAAATAAAATCCAGTCTAACAATTGAAAGTATTTAGGAGGATCACCATGGCAGAATTACGCAGTAACATGATCACACAAGGAATCGATAGAGCTCCGCACCGCAGTTTGCTTCGTGCAGCAGGTGTAAAGGAAGAGGATTTCGGCAAACCGTTTATTGCGGTTTGTAATTCATACATTGATATCGTTCCCGGTCATGTTCACTTGCAGGAGTTTGGGAAAATCGTAAAAGAAGCAATCAGAGAAGCCGGGGGCGTACCGTTTGAATTTAATACCATCGGAGTAGATGACGGCATCGCGATGGGGCATATCGGTATGAGGTATTCGCTGCCGAGCCGTGAAATCATTGCCGACTCTGTGGAAACGGTCGTATCCGCGCACTGGTTTGACGGAATGGTCTGTATTCCGAACTGTGACAAAATCACGCCGGGAATGCTTATGGCGGCAATGCGCATCAATATTCCAACGATTTTTGTCAGCGGGGGGCCGATGGCGGCAGGAAGAACAAGTGACGGGCGCAAAATCTCCCTTTCCTCAGTATTCGAAGGGGTAGGCGCTTACCAAGCCGGAAAAATCAATGAAAACGAGCTTCAAGAACTAGAGCAGTTTGGATGCCCAACGTGCGGGTCTTGCTCTGGAATGTTTACAGCAAACTCAATGAACTGTCTGTCCGAAGCACTTGGACTAGCTTTGCCGGGTAATGGAACCATTCTCGCGACATCACCGGAACGAAAAGAGTTTGTCAGAAAATCGGCTGCGCAATTAATGGAAACAATTCGCAAGGATATCAAACCGCGTGATATCGTCACAGTAAAAGCGATTGATAACGCCTTTGCACTCGATATGGCGCTCGGCGGTTCAACAAATACCGTTCTTCATACGCTTGCTCTAGCAAACGAAGCCGGCGTTGAATACTCTTTAGAACGCATTAACGAAGTCGCTGAGCGCGTGCCGCATTTGGCCAAGCTGGCTCCTGCATCAGATGTGTTTATTGAAGATCTTCATGAAGCGGGCGGCGTGTCAGCGGCGCTGAATGAACTTTCCAAGAAAGAAGGAGCGCTTCATTTAGATGCGCTGACTGTTACAGGAAAAACACTTGGAGAAACCATTGCCGGACATGAAGTGAAGGATTATGACGTCATCCATCCGCTGGATAAACCATTCACTGAAAAGGGCGGCCTTGCTGTTTTATTTGGCAATCTGGCTCCAGACGGCGCTATCATTAAAACGGGCGGCGTACAGAACGGAATTACGAGACACGAAGGTCCGGCTGTCGTATTTGATTCTCAGGATGAGGCGCTTGACGGCATAATCAACCGGAAAGTAAAAGAAGGCGACGTCGTCATCATCCGATACGAAGGGCCAAAAGGCGGACCTGGAATGCCGGAAATGCTGGCGCCTACTTCCCAGATCGTTGGAATGGGACTCGGGCCAAAAGTGGCATTGATTACGGACGGGCGTTTTTCCGGAGCCTCTCGAGGCCTCTCGATCGGCCACGTATCACCAGAGGCCGCAGAGGGAGGACCGCTTGCCTTTGTTGAAAACGGAGACCATATCATCGTTGATATTGAAAAACGTATCTTGGATGTACAAGTTCCAGAGGAAGAATGGGAAAAACGGAAAGCGAACTGGAAAGGTTTTGAGCCTAAGGTGAAAACTGGCTACTTGGCCCGTTATTCTAAACTGGTGACAAGCGCCAACACCGGCGGTATCATGAAAATCTAGACAGCGGGAATCACTTTCTCCTATTTTAAGTCGTGAACATTTGAAATCCGGCCCTCTCTATAGTATCCTTTACATCAGATGAAGGATAATAGAGGGGGCTTTTTTTATGTCAATGGCTTATGAAGAATACATGCGCCAGCTTGTCGTACCGATGCGCCGCGAGCTGACTGGAGCAGGTTTTGAAGAATTAACAACAGCGGAAGAAGTAGAAAACTTTATGGAAAAGGCAGAGGGCACAACTCTTGTAGTGGTTAACTCTGTGTGCGGCTGTGCGGCAGGCCTTGCGCGTCCTGCGGCAACACAGGCAGTCCTCCAGCACGATAAAACACCTGACAATACAGTGACTGTATTTGCGGGCCAAGATAAAGAAGCTACTGCAAAAATGCGTGAGTATTTTACTGGCCAGGAGCCTTCTTCACCGTCAATGGCTCTTTTGAAAGGCAAAGAAGTCGTACATTTTATTCCGCGTCATGAAATTGAAGGACACGATATGGAAGAGATCATGAAAAATCTGACCTCTGCCTTCGATGCACACTGCTAAATGCCCGTTTTCCGGGCATTTTCTTTTTGGGAGTATAGAAGATGATAACAACAAGCTATAGACCGACTGAACACACCATAAAAACCGCAAAGCAGCTTTCTAAAGAGCTGGGCATGCCATATTGCGGCCGAAATAAACAAACCGTTGAAAACCTGCTGAAGTCAGCTAAACGTGATTTGCTTGTGGTCGGCAAAGAGCGGTTTGAACTTTATACGAAACAAGGTGCCAAATTCTTTTTTCATCCGAATACAGCGATGTTTAGAGCCAAACGCTTCTTACGGGGGGAGCAAGAGCCGATGCTTCAGGCAACTGGTTTATCGGAAGGGGATACGTTTTTAGATTGCACACTCGGACTGGGTTCGGATGCCATTATCGCAAGTATGGCAGTAGGCGAAACGGGCTCTGTGATTGGGATCGAAAAAAACCATCTTGTATCCGTTTTGGTGAGGACGGGACTGCATTCATGGGAAACGGACATAGAAGAGCTTCAAGCTGCAATGAGAAGAATCCAAGTGGAGAATGGGGATTGCTTTGAATATATCAAGCAGCTTCCTGACGACTCTGTTGATGTAATTTATTTCGATCCAATGTTTCATGAGCCTGTAGAGACATCTGACGGCATCGCACCTTTACGGGATTTGGCAGAGGATTCAGTTTTGCATGAAGGGTGTATCATAGAAGCGGTGCGCGTTGCCAGAAAAAGCGTAGTGCTTAAAGACCACTGGAAAAGCCCGCGATTTGAACAGTTTGGTTTTCACGTCATGAAAAGAAAAACAGCACTGTTTCATTATGGCGTTATTCAAGCTGCAAGTAAAACAAGCCCGTGATTACTCTCACGGGCTTTCTGTTAATCGGTGACTTCCATGACGACAAAGTATAACAATGTTAAGAGTGAAACTGTGGCAAACAAAGCGTCAATCATGCGGAAAGCCTCCTTTCATAGTATATTGTAAGCGTTTTTACACATGCGGCAAAGCAACGAATCTCCTAATTTCCATATCAGTTTCATATAGTACATGACTTGCATGTTTCGGGTGTGCTAAAATAAGAGAAACATGACAATAAAATAGAGAGGAATAAGCAGTCATGAAATTGTGGATGAGAAAGACCCTTGTGGTTTTATTTACCATCGTAACGTTCGGGCTCGTATCTCCTCCGGCTGCTCTTATGGCGGACAAGCCCTCCGGACAGCCGAGCAGTCTTGAGCAGAATGATTACACCGCTTTTTATGATGAGCATGACCTGTACGATGATTATGAGTCGGAAGACAGGCGCGATCCTGAACTGCTTTTTCAATCGTACAGGGAACAGCTCCTTGACAGCGTTGAGGATCAGTCCTTTTTGAAATTCGGCAGCAAAATCGCTCCTGTCATTGAGGATGACTATCGGAATGAGATCCTGCCGAAAATCGAAAATGTGATTAGTGAATTTTTAGCAACATTGCAAGATGATGAGGCGTATCAAGATGTTGTGATCTCCAGCAAGCCTTCAGCGGGCAAAACAGAAAAAATTTTCAACGTTTACAATCGGACGACTGGAGAGGATCTCCTCAGATTCCACGTGCGAAGAGACCACCCGCCTCATGACGGCTACTGGTTTAATTTTCACTATCATACAGCAGAAGATGGATTTCAATCACATCATGAGCTTGGGAGCATTTACTGGGACCGCAACACGCCTCCCAACTGGATGAGTGCGTAAAGGAGATGCCATTAGACATGAAAAAGTACACAATGAATGAAATGGTCGATATAACAAAAGATATGCTGAACAAACGGGGCGTTATGATAGAAGATATTGCGCAGATTGTTCAAAAGCTTCAGGAAAAATATAATCCAAATCTGCCGCTCAGTGTATGTATGGAGAATGTAGAAAAAGTGCTGAACAAACGTGAAATTATTCATGCTGTATTAACAGGACTTGCGCTTGATCAGCTTGCTGAGCAGAAATTGCTTCCTGAACCGCTGCAGCACCTTGTTGAAACGGATGAACCGCTTTACGGCATAGATGAAATTATCCCGCTTTCAATCGTCAATGTGTACGGGTCGATCGGTTTGACTAACTTCGGTTATCTAGATAAAGAGAAGATTGGAATTATTAAGGAACTTGATGAAAGTCCAGACGGTATCCATACCTTTTTGGATGATATTGTGGCAGCACTTGCGGCAGCAGCGGCGAGCAGGATTGCCCATACGCATCAGGATCTGCAAGATGAAGAAAAAGAACAGGATGAAAAGCCTGTCGTCAGCTGACTATAAAAAAATCATTTCTGGGTTCAGAAATGATTTTTTATTGTGTTACACTACTAGAAGACTACTTTTAAAGGATGAAAAAAATGAAACAGTATAAGGATTTATGCAGGTATGTTTTAGAGCATGGCGAAAAAAAAGGAGACCGGACAGGGACCGGAACAATTAGCACCTTCGGGTATCAAATGAGATTTAATTTACAGGAAGGCTTTCCGATGTTGACCACTAAAAAACTCCACTTTAAATCAATTGCACATGAATTGCTTTGGTTTTTAAAAGGGGATACCAATGTACGCTATCTGCAGGAAAATGGAGTGCGGATCTGGAATGAGTGGGCTGATGAAAACGGTGAACTCGGGCCTGTATACGGTTCACAATGGCGTTCTTGGCGGGGAGCTGACGGGGAAACCGTTGATCAAATTTCCCGTCTTATTGAGGATATTAAGACAAATCCGAATTCCAGACGCTTAATCGTCAGTGCCTGGAATGTTGCTGAAATTGATAAAATGGCGTTGCCGCCGTGCCATTGCCTGTTCCAATTCTACGTGTCTGACGGCAAGCTGTCCTGTCAGCTGTATCAGCGCTCTGCCGATGTTTTCCTCGGTGTGCCGTTTAACATTGCTTCTTATGCCCTGCTAACCATGATGATTGCTCATGTGACTGGGCTTGAACCGGGAGAGTTTATTCATACATTTGGCGATGTCCATATTTATCAAAACCATATTGAACAAGTCAATTTGCAGCTGACAAGAGACATTCGCCCGCTTCCGAAGCTTCGTTTCGCCAGGGAGATTGATTCTATTTTCAACTTTGCATTTGAGGACTTTATCATCGAGGATTATGATCCGCATCCTCATATCAAAGGAGCGGTAAGCGTATGATTTCGTTCATTTTTGCGATGGATGCCAACAGGCTTATCGGCAAAGACAATGATTTGCCGTGGCATTTACCCAATGATCTTGCGTACTTTAAAAAAGTAACATCGGGCCATTCAATCATTATGGGCCGAAAAACATATGAATCCATTGGACGTCCGCTTCCAAACCGGAAAAATATTGTTGTCACTTCAGCGCCGGCTTCAGAATTTCCGGGATGCACGGTTGTCAGTTCATTAAAGGATGTGCTGGACATTTGTTCAGGTTCTGAGGAATGCTTTGTGATCGGAGGGGCTCAGCTCTATACAGCGCTGTTCCCTTATGCGGACAGACTGTATATGACCAAAATTCATCACGAGTTTGAGGGTGACCGTCACTTCCCTGAATTTGATGAAACCAATTGGAAGCTGGTTTCTTCTGAGCAGGGGATCAAGGACGAAAAAAACCCGTACGATTACGAATTTCTAATGTATGAAAAAAAGAATTCTTCTGAAGCGGGAGGATTTTAATTGGTTCGTTACAGCTTGCTAGTAGTTTATATTGTGTATATGCTGTTAAAAAATATGAAACAATTATTTAATCAAACGATGCTTGACCCCCGTCTGTCATACAAAAAACAGATGACTCTTGTCTATGAACAGCCAAAGGCGTTTATGGAAGGCTGCATCGGCATCACCGGTTCAGTTGTGACGATCCATCAGCTTGAACCAATACCGCGCGGTCCTGTTTTGTATGTGCATCCCCGTTTGCGTTTAGCTGAACTGGCCTTAATTGCTGGATATATTGAGGAACCGGCCGGCTTTATCGCTAATCCAAAAGTATTTCGCTTGCCTTTTATCGGGCAATGGCTTAATCGGATGGATGTGATTGCAGACGGCAGTTCAGAAAAGGTATATGAAGATGTGACGAAACAGCTTGAAAAAGGACAAAGCCTGATTCTTTCATTAGATGGTTCTATAGATCCTGTTGAACTTGCGGCCCGCTATCATCTTCCGTTGGTGATGGTGGAAACGAAAGGGACAGATGAACTGCAAAAGGGATCGATTTTTAAACGTTTAAAACCGGCAGACATTGAATTGTCATTTTCAAAAGCTTATATACCTGCAAATGAAAAGCAATTACGTGCATAAAAAAGCGCAGTCTTTAAGACTGCGCTTTTCTGTTACGACATGAACGGCACCTTCACACAATAAAGCAGCACGCAGAAGAACATCGCAGCGCTTCCGCCTAATACAAAGCTGTGCCAAATGGCGTGATGGAAGGGGATCTTTTTCCAAATGTAAAAGATGGTTCCGACAGAGTATAAAATGCCGCCGAGAAAAAGAAGGCTGAATCCCGCTCCGCTCAGCGAAGCATATAAAGGTTTAACCGCGATAATCATCAGCCACCCCATGATCAAATACACTAAGGTTGACAATAGGATAAAGCGTTTCACGAAGAAAATTTTAAAAACGATTCCGCCTAGGGCGAGTGACCATACGATAACCAGCAGGGTGAAGCCGAGCGTGCCTTTCAGCGGGCCCAGCAAAAAAGGCGTATAGGTTCCGGCGATCAGAACGTAAATGGCGCTATGGTCAATAATCTCCAAAATATCCTTCGTTTTTTTATGTGTGATGCTGTGAAGCAGTGTGGAGCTTAGATAAAGCAGCAGCATAGAGACACCGAATATCGTAAAGCTGACAATATCCCATGCGGAGCCGTAATTAGCTGCAAATATGATCAGAAACACTAGTGCGGGTATGGATAAGAGTACACCGATGCCATGTGTAATTGCATTGGCGATCTCTTCTTTGATTGTAAACAAGTGCATTCTCCTTTCGATCGCTAGATCATTTGATTTTTCAGCGTTTCTAAAAAGCTCAAGCCCTCTAACGTAATTTTAGTGCCGGCGCGTCCGCGGCTTTTTGTGACATAATCTTTTTTCTCCAAATAGTCGAGTCGGCTTCTGACCTGCTGAGGAGTTAACGACGTTTGGGTGTTTTTGCTGTGTTCGGAAATGATCCGTCTGCTGGCTGGCTCTCCTTTTTCGTTTAACGCTTTTATTGTTTCCAAAATAAACAAAAACTCCGCTTTTTCCATTAAAGTCAGCAGCTTCGCTTTTTTCTTCGACGCTTTTCCGTCTATTGCGCCCCTAATGTATGGCGGGACGTCATATGAATGAATTGTTCCTCCGCTTGACACTGCTGCCATATAATCTGCGGCGTTTTTTAATTCTCTGACATTGCCTTCAAATGTGTGCTGCTCAAGCATCGGAAAGACTGAGGGATCAATTAACAATTGCTGACCTGAATTTGAGAGAAAATACTGTGTCAAAAGCGGTATATCGCTTTTTCGTTCAGACAATTCGGGAAGTGTGAGCGTTAAAATATTCAGTCTGTAGAATAAGTCTTGTCTGAATGTATGTTCCGCGCATCCGTCTGCGGAAGCACAGATCATTCGCGGTTTTTCCGTGTCTGAATCAAGCGCTTTTAGCAGCTGAGCTTGTACAGAAGCAGGCATACGCCATACTTCATCAATAAAAAGGGTTCCTCGTGCCGTTTTTTGAAACGCTCCTGAGTTTCCGTTAGGACCAAAAAGCTCATGCATAAGGCTTTCTTCCGAGTGGGCGCTGCAATTGACGCTAATAAAAGGTTCGTTGTTTCTCGAAGATCTCTGGTGTATGGCTTGTGCGAAATGATCTTTCCCTGTTCCGATTTTTCCTGTGATCAGGACGGGAAGCTCCGATAATGAGAACTGCTTAGCGATTCGCTTCGCTTCCAAAAATGTTTGATGTTCTCCGATTAGGTTATGAAATGTGTTGAGTGTTGGTGCGGTATTCATCAATTGGCTCCTTTTGGTTCTAATTGGTTTTATTATATCATGTCTTTTGGCTGAAAACACCTATTATTTACGATCATCTTTTTTCTTGGGTCAGCAGGATACTGATGACGCAGATGTTACAACAGGATGTGGTGAATATAGTCTGTATTTTTTTAATTATTAAATAAAAATAATTGTCTTATTTTTTGAATATTCGTGTTATAATGGCATATTAAATAGGGATTTAAAACAAGAAAGGAATCTGTACATGAAACCGTTGCTTAAAGAAAACTCTCTCATCCAAGTGAAAGACATTTTAAAGGCTCATCAAAACGTGAAGGATGTTGTGATTCACACACCTTTGCAAAGGAATGACAGACTTTCTGAGAGATATGAATGCAATATCTATTTGAAACGTGAAGATTTGCAAGTTGTCAGATCTTTTAAGCTCAGAGGGGCTTATCATAAAATGAAACAGCTTTCCAGCGAGCAGACTGAGAACGGAGTTGTGTGTGCAAGTGCCGGAAACCATGCTCAAGGTGTGGCGTTCTCATGTAAACATCTCGGCATTCACGGGAAAATTTTTATGCCGTCTACAACACCGAGACAAAAAGTGTCTCAAGTTGAACTGTTCGGAAAAGGATTTATCGATATTATTTTGACAGGTGATACGTTTGACGATGCGTATAAAAGCGCTGTTGAGTGCTGTGAGGCGGAATCCCGGACGTTTATCCATCCGTTCGATGATCCGGATGTGATGGCGGGCCAGGGAACGCTGGCAGTCGAGATTTTAAACGACATTGATACAGAACCGCATTTTCTGTTTGCAAGTGTCGGAGGCGGCGGCCTTCTCTCAGGGGTAGGTACATATTTGAAAAATGTGTCCCCTGATACAAAGGTAATTGCTGTTGAGCCGGCGGGTGCGGGATCCTATTTTGAATCAAACAAAGCCGGGCATGTCATCACACTTGATAAAATTGATAAATTTGTAGATGGAGCCGCTGTTAAAAAAATTGGGGAGGAAACGTTCCAGACGCTGGAAGCGGTCGTGGATGACATCCTCCTTGTGCCTGAAGGGAAAGTATGTACATCCATTCTTGAATTATATAACGAATGTGCGATTGTTGCTGAACCGGCTGGAGCTCTTTCTGTTGCCGCGCTTGATTTGTACAAGGATGAAATTAAAGGCAAAAATGTAGTGTGTGTGGTCAGCGGGGGCAATAACGATATCGGAAGAATGCAGGAAATGAAGGAGCGGTCCTTGATTTTTGAGGGACTTCAGCATTATTTTATCGTCAATTTTCCGCAAAGAGCGGGGGCGCTCCGCGAGTTTCTTGACGAAGTCCTCGGGCCTAATGATGACATTACAAGGTTTGAATATACGAAGAAAAATAATAAAAGCAACGGACCTGCTCTTGTCGGCATCGAGCTGCAGAACAAGGCAGACTATGGACCGCTGATTGAACGGATGAATAGAAAAGCGTTTCATTATGTAGAGGTGAATAAGGATGAGGACTTATTTCATTTGCTGATCTAATTTTTTCACACAACCGCGCAAAATGACAGACAGCCTGGCTGGCATTGTATATAATAGAAGAAAACAAAAAAAGAGGATTGATAGCTTGTTACTCAAAAGCCTAGAGTTCAAACGCAGTGACGGGATTCAGGTGAAAGTGACAGAAATACCTGTTTTAAAGGAAGATGAGCACTATTTCTTTATGTTACATCACCATTTGCAGTTCTACTTAAAAGAAGTGTTTTCATCAAACAGCAGGGCAAAAGTGTATTCTTTCCGACATTATATGAAGCGCCGGATGAAATGGGCAGATTATCAGGCTGTTTTTCATCAAGAGGTGTTAAAGCACAACGCGTGATATGGTGTTTATACCTGTGTGTCCCCCTTTGTATTTGTATGGGAGGCATGCAGGATTTTTTTTGACCGGTATCGAATACAAACATGGGACGCAGCAGGTAAGGACTGTTTTGGAAAGCGTTTTTATGCTGGCTGGAAAGGGTGAAAGTCATGAAGGTTATCAAGGGTTTAACGGCAGGGCTGTTTTTTCTGTTTTTGTGTGCCTGCGGAGGACAACAGATTAAAGATCCGCTCAATTACGAGGTGGAGCCTTTTACATTTCAAAACCAAGACGGCAAGAACGTTTCTTTAGAGAGTTTAAAAGGAGAAGTATGGCTGGCGGATTTTATTTTTACCAATTGTGAAACTATATGCCCGCCAATGACCGCTCATATGACCGAGCTGCAAAAAAAACTGAAGGCTGAGAATATAGATGTCCGCATCGTATCCTTTAGTGTTGACCCAGAAAACGATAAGCCAAAACAGCTGAAGAAATTTGCCGCAAATTATCCATTATCTTTTGATAACTGGGATTTCCTCACGGGATACAGCCAGAGTGACATTGAAGCGTTCACGCTTAAGAGCTTTAAAGCAATTGTGAAGAAACCGGAGGGAGAGGACCAAGTCATTCATCAATCTTCTTTTTATTTGGTAGGCCCCAACGGTAAGGTGCTGAAAGATTACAATGGAGTGGAAAATACACCGTACGATGATATCATCGCGGATGTGAAGACAGCCAGTACACTCAAGTAAGCTAGGAGACTGGGCATTTGCAAATCTTCTAAAACATGATACACTTTCCACTAGTAGAATGGGAAGGAGCAACAAGATTGAAGCTGCGCATTTTTTCACTCATGGCCAGTTTGATTTTGCTTCTTACTGCTTGTACGAGCATACGTACAGCATCTGAGGGAAAACAAAAAACCCATGAAACGAAAACGAAAGAGCACATTGTCATTGCGGCTGTCGGAGATTCGCTGACAGAAGGTGTCGGAGATCCTGACGGAAAGGGATACGTCGGCAAGGTGGCGGATTCTATCCGGTCAGATAAACAAGTCAAAACGGTAGACGTAAAGAATTATGCCGTGAAAGGGAACCGTTCGGATGATTTGTTAGAGAAACTAAAAGATAAAAAGGTTCAAAAAGGCATAAAGGACGCAGATTATGTCTTTTTTACCATTGGCGGTAATGATTTGATGAAAGTCCTTCGCCAAAACTTTCTGCAATTAACCGTTGAACCATTTCAGGAAGCGGAAAAGCCGTATGAAAAGCGTTTTGAAAAAATCATTTCTGAAATCCGGGAGCTGAATGATCACGCTGAGCTGATTTATGTCAGCATGTATAATCCGTTTACGTTCACGTTATCTGAATTAAATGAAATAAACGGAGTCGTCACTGATTGGAACCATATTGCTGAAAAAGAGCTGAAAAAAGATAAACATGCAAAAATCATTCAAATTGAAGACTTGTTCAATCAAAAAAGTGACAGCAACCGAATTTCTGAGGAAGATGATTTTCATCCTAATGGTACGGGCTATTCCCTTATCGCGAAGCGGGTCTATCAAGCCATTAAAAAAGAAGGATTACCGAAAGAGTAGGGTGACATCATGAATAAGTGGAAACGACTGTTTTTTATATTGCTTGCAATCAATATTGTCCTCGCCGCTGGGTTTGTGACACTTGTTATGCTGCCGGGAGAACAAGCTCAGGTGAAGGATTCATCTCAGAGTGAGTATGGATTTCAAGTGACAAGCACAAAAGAATCATTAGCTGCGTTTGTCAACTCATATTTAAACGACAAAGCAGCAAACAAGCTTGATTATAAAGTAGAGATAGATGATGATGTTCATGTCGCAGGGAAAATCAAGGCTTTTTCCACGTCCATTGATGCGTTTGTCGCTTTTGAACCGACTGTGAAAAAAAATGGCGATGTGGAGTTGAATGTCACGAAATTTTCGTTAGGGAAATTGAGTATACCGATTAGCTTTGTGTTAAATTATATGGACAGCTTTTACGAATTGCCGTCATTTGTCCACGTTCATCCCGGCGATAAAAGCATTGAAGTGCGTCTGTCAGAAATGCCTTTAACGAATGGAATGTATGTCAAAGCGGATAAAATAAATTTAGAAAAAGATGAAATTGAGTTTTCCTATTACCATCCTAAACAATAGAGGTGACTGAAAATGAAACGGATTTACCAGTATTTCAGTTTATTATCCTTTATATTTTCCCTGTATTTTGGCTGGCTTGCTTATCATCATCTGGCCACTGAAGATATGGATCAAATGTATTTGAACGTTTCCTATTGTGCCTTGTTCCTAAGTGTGATGGTGTTTACATTTGGTATGAGAGACCGGAAAAAAACCGATAAATCATGAAAAAAGAGACATGAAACAACGTCTCTTTTTTCGTGCGCCTGAAGAAAATTTGAGAACACGAGGAGAAAAAATGAAAGCATACGATTTTACACAGGGGAACGTGCTGAAACAGCTTGTGCTGTTTTCAATGCCTATTATGCTCGGAAACGCATTGCAGGTTTCCTTTCAATTTATAGACAGTTTGTGGATCGGAAATTTACTGGGGGCAAAGGCCCTTGGGGCAGCCGCGGTATCAAGCACGATTGTATTAACCGTGCTGTCTTTTATTTTGGGCCTTAACAATGCGACGTTAACGATTTTGTCACAGCAAAAGGGAAAAGATGATGAAAAAGGAATGGCGTCGTATATTAACGCATTTGTTGTTTTATTAACAGGCCTAAGCATCGGATTCGGCGCGGCTGGTTTTTTTCTGTCAGAGCTTTTGCTTCGTCTTCTAAAAACGCCGGAGTCGATGATTCCGCTTGCTGAGACCTATTTACAGATTCAATTTATCGGCATTTTATTTTTGTTTGGTTATAACTTTATCAGTACTGTGCTTCGTGCGCTTGGCGACAGCAAGACACCTCTCCGGTTTATTGCGTTTGCCGTTGTGCTGAATACAGTGTTGGCACCGCTCTTTATTTCTGTGTTCCGCATGGGAATAGCGGGAGCTGCTTATTCGACGATTTTGTCACAGGGCATTGCGTTTCTGTATGGGTTGTTTTATGTCATCAATCATAAGCTTGTGCCGTTCTCTATTCCGCGCATGCCTAAATGGGAAGAGTCCGCGCTGATTTTAAAACTCGGGATTCCAGCCGGTCTGCAGATGATGGTGATTACAGGCGGCATGATGGCGATTATGAGTGTTGTCAACTCATACGGAGAGCACGTTGTGTCAGGCTTCGGCGCGGTGCAGCGGCTCGACAGCCTCATCACGCTTCCGGCTATGGCTGCCGGTACGGCGGTCAACAGTATGGCAGGGCAAAATATCGGAGTCGGAAACTTTAAAAGAGTGGGAACCATTGCGAGGCTTGGTGTGATGGCTGTTATTTCTTGCATGCTGGTGATTGCAGTTATACTTTGGGTATTTGGTAAATACCTCATGAGGTTATTTATCAGCGAGCCTGATGCTGTCGCGTTTGGTGAACAATATTTGCGCTGGATCGCGTTTTTCTATCCTTTTATCGGAATTAATTTCGTACTGAACGGAATCGTCAGGGCAGCGGGAGCGATGCTGCAGGTGCTGGTTTTAAATTTGATATCGTTTTGGGTTTTGAGATATCCTTTCACAGCTCTATTTTCAGCTTGGCTTGGACAGAAAGGAATCGGGCTCGGAATCGGAATGAGTTTTTTATTAAGCAGCTGTGCGGCTTTTTTGTATTACAGATACGGCCGCTGGAAAACAATGAAACTGTTCACTGCAAAATAAGTGAGCGCTGTGAAAAGCACATACCCATATATAGCGGTATGTGCTTTTTTTCACCGTTTTTTATCAAGTTTGCTGAAGAGCTCGATTAATGAGGCAAGTTCGGCATCACTGTAGCAGTCAAAGCGTTTAAAGAAATATTCCGTTTTTTTCTCGTTGAAATGCTGAAGGACTTTTTCACCCGCTTCAGTGATATGAATGCGGATGATGCGTCTGTCTTCCTTCGATCTGATTCTCGTAATCCATTCCTTTTCTACCAGCGCATCAGTCACAGCCGTAATGTGACTTGCCGATACCTCTAAAATAGGCGCAAATTCAGTAACTTTTTTGGGCCCTTGTTCACTGAGGATCCGCAGAATCGTAAATTCATTCCGTGACAGCTCTTTATCTAGAATTTCATTGATTTCGTTGCGTATTTGTTTAAAGACTTTACGGAGTAAAGTTTCCATATCGTACATCATCTGTGTTCTTACTTTCAAATTTGTGAACCTCCATTACATAAGCATATTGCTTAAAACCTATAGATTTTATTGAAAAGCAGAATCATTTTCATTCTATTATTACATGCTATAATATAATAATACCACGTATTAACAAAGGAGGCACCAGTATGTCTGAAAAAAAAGAAATCGCCACATTTGCAGGAGGCTGTTTTTGGTGTATGGTTAAACCTTTTGACGAACAGCCGGGAATTGAAAAAGTGGTGTCCGGGTATACAGGCGGCCATACTGAAAACCCTACGTATGAAGAGGTGTGCAGTGAAACGACAGGTCATCGTGAAGCGGTTCAAATCACGTTTCATCCTGATGTGTTCCCTTATGAAAAACTGCTTGAATTATTTTGGCAGCAAATCGACCCGACAGATGCCGGCGGCCAGTTTGCAGATCGCGGCAGTTCCTACCGTGCAGCCATTTTTTATCATAATGAAAAACAAAAGGAGCTTGCGGAAGCTTCTAAGCAGCGCCTGGCAGAAAGCGGCGTCTTTAAAGACCCGATTGTAACGGACATTTTAAAAGCTGAACCTTTCTATGAAGCGGAAGACTACCATCAGCATTTTTATAAAAAGAATCCAGGACATTATCAGCGCTACCGGACAGGTTCTGGACGAGCCGGATTTATCAGCGAGCATTGGGGGGCGAAATAAATGGCGTACAATAAAGAAGAAAAAATGAAGTCACTAAATCGCATGCAATATGAGGTGACGCAAAATAACGGCACGGAGCCGCCGTTTCAAAATGAATATTGGGATCATAAAGAGGAAGGGCTGTATGTAGACATTGTGTCAGGCAAGCCATTGTTTACATCCAAGGATAAATTTGATTCCCACTGCGGCTGGCCAAGCTTTACAAAGCCGATTGAAGAAGAAGAAGTGGAAGAAAAACTAGATACGAGCCACGGCATGATTCGCACAGAAGTGAGAAGCCGCACTGCTGATTCTCATCTTGGCCATGTATTTAATGACGGACCGGGGCCAAGCGGGCTGCGTTACTGCATAAATTCAGCGGCGCTGCGTTTTGTGCCGAAGGCTAAACTGAAAGAAGAAGGGTACGAAAGCTATCTGCATCTCTTTGATAAATAAATCAAAAAAACAGGCCTGCCTAATGGATAGACAGGCTTGTTTTTATGCCTTTTTTTCTTGATGCAAATCTTCAATATCTGGGCAATTCTGTCTTTTGTAATAAGTGGGGCTTGATCTGATTGATACCCAGGCAGACTGACATTGCGAACTGGAAGGGGCATATAAGATTGCCCCATTCATACAGTGATTCAATTTCATGAGGGGATGTTAATTGTTTTAGGTTTTGTTGTATAAACAATGATTTCGGTTTTTTTATTTGACTTTGTAGGTTCTTCTTTTCTGGCTTTCCACCAGCATCCAAATCCCTGTCTAGTCCAATTGTCGGACAACTTGGATGACAGCGGATAGATTTCGAAATTTGTCGAAGATTTCTATACATCATCAAAATCTCTCATATGAGGAACCTTGATTTTGCATAAAAGAAGATTTTAAGATGAACAACCTCGTGTTTGTAAAAAAATAAGTGAACATCTACACGTACATTACTGGAGTTGATACCTTAAAAATCTCGCCATCTCTTATATAAAAACGAGGGACGCGGCGGCTTAATGTAGACACCACTTCATAGTTAATCGTGTTGAGCATTTCAGCAACTTCATCAACGGGTATCTCAGCTCCCTTTTGCTGACCATAAATCACGACTTCTTCTCCTTGTTTACCTTCACCGCTCTCTCCTAAACTAACCATTATCATATCCATTGTCACTCTTCCCACTACCGGCACTCGTCTTCCGCGATGAAGAACAAATCCGCGATTGGAAAGTGCACGGGAATAACCGTCAGCATAGCCGACCGGGAGTGTAGCGATTACTTCCTCAGGCTCCGCGATGTATGTAGCACCATAACTAATGGTCCGCGGTTCTGTTCGCATGGTTTTCACATAAGCGATACGCGCCTTTAAACTTAATGCAGGTGTAAGCCTAACGAGATTAAGTTCTTTTATATATGCTGAAGGATATAAACCATATAAGCCTATACCTAAACGAATCATATCAGCACTAAATTCAGGGAAAGCGATAGCGGCAGCCGTATTGCTCATATGCACGGTGGGCAGCTCAATGCCTTGCTTCTTTAAAAAGCTGAGAAAACTGACAAATTTATCGTGCTGCAGCTTGGTTAGTGTGGTGTCTGGTTCATCAGCTGTTGAGAAATGTGTAAAAATACCTGCCCATCTTAGGGATTTACTTGCTGTTAGTGCTTTCACTACTGCTAAAAGTTCTTCTTTTGTACGTACACCTAATCGGCCCATACCAGTATCCACATTAATATGTATACCCAATCGGTTAGTACTTGCTTCGTTTTCCAATATTTCGCTAGCTTTTTTAATCCAATCAACCTGAAATGCGGATAACTCTATATTCCAAGCTGCTGACTTTTTCACACAACTAAGGGATGTAAAACCAAGCACAAGGATAGGTGCTGTAATCCCTGCTTTTCGTAAAACGATTCCTTCCTCCACGCTGGCAACAGCGAGCTCACTCGCCCCGTGTTCCAGTGCATGGCGCGCTACTTCTACAGACCCATGACCATAACCGTTCGCTTTTACAACAGCCATAATTTTGCTCTTTTTTGGTATATGATGGCGTATGGCTCGCAAATTTTTTTTAATGGCGTCAAGATTGACTTCGATCCAAACTTCTCGGCAAAGCTTTGTCATCAACGATTCCTTCCTTCTTATGGAATAGTACAAACCGCATTTAGCCGCAATAATCTTAATGTTAATTGTTGGATGATTCCAATTTTATTTTTATTCAACTTTAACTGAAATCATTCAACAGCAAATCCAGGATTTACGAGAAGGTGCTCATCGATGCTCGAGTTAATGAAAGCAACCAATAAAAAAATTTAGGGGAATGATCATGAGAATATTCTAACTAAATAAACAATGTACTAATTATTCATTTCGGTTTATTTCGCGCCGCAAAAGCAAATCTGACGGAGTCATTTTCACGTACATCGTAAGGAAAAGCGATTTATGAGTCAGAAACACTATAAAAAAAGGGTTCATTTTCCTCACAGTTAAAGACCTGTATATATTTTACAATAGAGAGTGATAGTGATAAAAAGGAGGGTATTCAAATGAAGGTTTCAAAAACAATGCTGCTAAGCACTGCCGCGGGTTTATTTCTTAGCCTGACAGCAAACTCGGTGTCGGCACATCATGTGAATGAGGAACAGCATTTTAAAGTGACGGCGCAAACGGAGACAGATCCAGTCGCTTCTGGTGATGACGCAGCGGATGACCCGGCCATTTGGGTCAATGAAAAGCATCCGGAAAAAAGCAAGTTGATCACGACAAATAAGAAATCAGGTCTAGTCGTGTATGATTTGGACGGCAAACAGATTCATTCTTTCGAGTTTGGCAAACTCAATAATGTCGATCTGCGCTATGATTTTCCATTTAGCGGCGAAAAAATTGACATAGCTGCCGCCTCCAACCGGTCTGAAGGAAAGAATACAATTGAAGTATATGCAATTGACGGGGATAAAGGAATATTGAAAAGCATTACAGACCCGAACTATCCTATAGCCACTGATATTTCTGAGGTATACGGATTCAGCCTGTATCACAGCCAGAAAACAGGAGCATTTTACGCATTAGTGACAGGCAAACAAGGAGAATTTGAGCAGTATGAAATTGTTGATAATGGAAAGGGTTATGTGACAGGGAAAAAAGTGCGTGAATTTAAATTGAATTCTCAAACCGAAGGCCTTGTTGCGGATGATGAGTACGGGAACCTGTACATAGCAGAGGAAGATGAAGCCATCTGGAAATTTAATGCTGAGCCTGGCGGAGGATCAAAGGGGCAGGTTGTCGACGTTGCGACAGGAGAACATTTGACAGCTGATATTGAGGGACTGACGATCTATTATGCGCCAGACGGCAAAGGATATCTCATGGCTTCAAGTCAAGGAAGTAACAGCTATGCAATGTATGAACGGCAGGGAAGCAATCGCTATGTAGCCAACTTTGACATTACAGATGGCGAGAAGATAGACGGTACTAGTGATACAGATGGTATTGATGTTCTCGGCTTCGGGCTTGGCCCAAAATATCCGTACGGGATTTTTGTGGCGCAGGACGGCGAAAATATTGAAAATGGACAAGCCGTCAATCAAAACTTCAAAATTGTGTCGTGGGAACAGATTGCAAAGCATCTCGGCGGAAAGCCTGATCTTCATAAGCAGGTGAATCCGAGGAAGCTGAAGGACCGTTCTGACGGCTAAAAAAGAAAGCAGCTGAGTAAGCTGCTTTTTTCTGCAGATCAAAAAATCGTTCATATCAATGAACGATTTTTCAAGAAAGCGCCAGATGAATCGCCTTTAGTTTTGCAGGAAGCTCATCATACGTATTTGCGGGTACGGTCTCTTTGTAATTGGCTGCTGCTGCTTTATGCCGTTCCTCAGGATGGTTGATATAGAAAGCGGCTTTTTCCTTAAAATCGTTGATGTTGTGATAAGAAATAAAGGATGAAAAAGGATGTGCCGCGGGTAAATCTGTTAATTGAAATGCTTCACATGCAGCGATATCAAACGTTCTGTTATTAAAACTGGCATTTTTGATGCGGATATGATTTTTGTTGAAAGCAAAATGATAGGGCCGATGCGCATTGATCACGATGTCTGCCCCATTGTAATAATGAACGGCCTGTTCGGGCGGAACCCACGTGCTGACGACATCGATATGCGGCTGTTTGAGCACTTTTTTAGGCAGATATTTTCTCCATTCCTTTCCGATTACTCGAACCGTGAAAGGCAGATGTACCGCTTCTTTCATAAGCTGAACCCGATTAGGGTAAGGATAGCCGATGATAAGCAGATTTGAATGAAAAGAATGTTCTGTGTCCATTTTTCTAAACAGCCGATGATTAACTGGAATCGGAACATAATAGACGTGCTGGCAGCCAAGCTCCCGGTAATAGAGAGCGGCATTTTGTTCAATCGTTAATATGGCGTCAGCGTGCTTAATCACCTGAAGACTGATATCAATATAAAATGGGTCTTCGGTTAGCCAAACATACACGGGGATACCCTTACCCTTTAACCAGGTCAGCCAGTCGTGAGGAACGCGGTCTCCTACCATCATAAGTGCGAAGTCCGGCTGAAACGTTTCGATCTTCACCAGAGATTCTGCCTCCGGTGTATCTGCAGACATATACTCTGTATGAGTGTTCCGAAAACATTCTTCAGCCCAGCGGTCAAAATAACTGTATATTCCTCCGTATCCCGACTGGATATACAAGACTTTCATCAGATGTTACGAAAAGAACGTAACGCTTTCTACTTTGTCTACATCAATTAATGTTGTAGCTTGACCTGCCGGAGTGACGGAGCTTTCCTGTGTTACAAATACGATACCGTGAACTTGATCGAAAGCAACGAAGACAACCGGGCCGATCATGTCACCGGAATCAGTCACAATACTGATTGTAGTGCCTGGCGTAACTCTGGCAAAAATCCATCTTGCCGGAAGGGAAGTAGATTCAGCCGTAATCATATCACTTTCATCTACTTTTTGATCGATGGCAGCTTCAAGCATGTCTTTAAGATTATTATCCACGTTTACTCCTCCTTCTGTTGAGAATAAAGGGCTTAAAAGGGTTTTAATCAAATCCTTTTTTAACTGTGCATTTTCAGAGCTCATTACACACACCTCCTATCCAATAGTGAACTCACGTTAATCATATTCTTCGGATTGCCAATTGGTATGAGTCGAACGCCGTACCTGATCTATTTTTCTTACATTTAAGGAAAATGCTGATTTTTTAAATGAGTGGACATAGCCTATACCATAAATCAAAGTCAGTTCATATTGTGAAATAGAGTATAAGGATAAGGGAGAGGGATTGTTTGGATTTAGAGAAACACGTGAATCAAGAAGAAAATCAAGATGAACTGCATTTTATTCTGCTTTTGCTGATTCTGCTCATACGTCAATCATCTTCTGAAGGAAATCCATCTGATCTCAGACGGCAGCTCGTATTTGCAAAAGAGCTTGGCGTACCGGTTTCAACAGTTCATCTGTCGAATGGGGATACGCTTCAAAACGTCATCGTAAAAGAGGTTCTGACTGATTTGGTTATTTTTCAAAACCCGTTAAATAACACGAGATCGAATGTCGCACTCTCAAGTATTGTAAGCTGGGGTGCTTTTTAAATGATGACAGAGGCTCTGCTTGCTGCGGAGCCGTTTTTATGTTTGACGATAGGGGGGCTGTATAGATGGGAGAGAAAGTGTCCATTATTTTAACGAGTTACAACAAACCTAATTATCTGCAAAAAGCGATTGAAAGCGTCATGAAGCAAACATATGATCACTGGGAGCTATTTATCATGGATGATCATTCTAATGAAGAAACAACTGCGGTGATTCAAAAGTACCTTCATGACCAGCGCATTCGTTATCAAAACAGTTTCGTACATCCCGCAGAACGACTAAAAACAACCCGTTATGCCACATTAATTAACAGCGCGCTCCCATATGCCGACGGCGATTACATTTCCTATCTCACCGATGACACTGTTTATCATCCTGAGCGGCTGAGCCGTATGGTGCAGACGTTTTCACATAAGCCTGAGGCACAGGCTGTCTATTCAAAACAAAAAGTTGTACATGTAAACGAAAGGGGAGAGGAAATTTCCCATTTCTATAGAAATGCCAATGCAGTGCTTGATCAGGCCGCTTTTCAAGTTGATCATTGTTCAGTTATGCATCGCCGTTCGCTACTTGATCGTATTCAACATAAATATGGAAGCTATTGGGATGATGATATGACGCATTGGAATCATGGCGACTCAATTTTTTGGGCCAGGATCAACAACTTTGCCCCATTTCTGCCGATAAATGAAGTATTAGATACAACCTATAAAACCCCCGATTCATTTCAAAATGCATATCGGTTTCTGCCCGCTGATTTGATTGACGGTTCATTTGTAAAAGGTTCAGATCAAAACGTGTATTTTCTTGATCAGGGTGTAAGGCATCCTGTCGGGGAAAGGTGGGGTTCTTTGTATCTAAATCGGACTGTGGCTGTTCCGGACCCGTATTTATTCCAATATAACATTGGGAAGATTTTAAACATTCCGAATTATATATTAGTAAAGGAAGCTGACCATCCAGCAATATTTTATATCGAAGCCGGAAAAAAAAGACGGATTGAGGGCCAGTATGCTTTTCAGTTTTATCAATTTAAAAGAAAAGACATATTGACAATTGAAAAAGAAGAACTGGAGGCGCTGCCAGAAGGGCTGCCAATTACGCGGGAACGATCTGGATGGATCGAAAATCCGCCTGGGCGAAGGCTGTTTTTTATAGAACGTGAGCCGTTTTTGTTTCTAAACGGCGTTTTTCACCCGATTAGTGAGCAAGTAGCAAGGAAATTCTTTTTACATCAGAAGCCAATATCCGCTTCTTTCCGAAATATTCAGCAATTTCCAATTGGAAAGCCGTTTTATCCGGTGTACGATGAGATTATAAAGAAATTGAATCTTGCAACTGAGTAAAGGTATAGGTCATAAAAAGGAGACGTTCATGACAGGACATTATTCAAAAACGGAACATCAATATATATTGTTAACGTCTGAATCAGCATCGTTTGATCATTACAGCGTATATAGAGATCCGGAGCTTCCGCAAATTTTTTCTCATAACTTTGTTCAGCTCCATGATACGTTTCCATTGGAGCGGTTACTGGATTTTTTGCCATCCGTACCAAAGCTTCTTGATGCGAATTATCTTCATTTAAAAGCGTCCCCGCAGCATGTTTTTCCGCTCGTTTTGAAGCAATCGCTTGTAAAAAGCGGATTTGTTGTCGAGGATGAGCTGTTTTATGACATGAAGCTTGATGACTGGAAGGGGCAGACGGGACATCCGTTAACGGCATGGGGGACGGCAAAAAGCCTTAGCGACGGATCTTCTATCATGAAAATTTACGATTCCATTTATATTGGAGAAGCGATCGCTGAACAAAAACTAAAAAGAAAATATCCCTTTTACAAAGCGGGTACGATTATCCTTGTTGTTTGTTACAGCGACCAGGAACAGAAGATTCCCATTGGGTGCGGGGAGCTGTTCATTCATCCGCAAGAGAAAACGGCCAAAATCGAAGAAGTGGCAATTTTGGATCAGTTTCAAAGGAAGGGCTATGGCAGTATCTTAGTGAAAGAAATGCTGTCCATCGCCAAATCACTAGGAATGGAAGCGGCCTATTTAGTGGCTACAAGCATTGACGGCGCAACCCATTTTTACGAAAAGCTGACGTTTAAAAAATATGAGCGGGTGCATACTGTTTTTCATTATTTCCTTACATGAAATAGGCGTTCGCACAAACCATTTGGGACTTGGCCCGCATAAAATGCCGTATATCGTGATAAGAAAGGATGAAAACAGCATGCATAGATACCCTGGATACGGTTACGGATTTGGTTGCGAGAAAAATACGTTTGTATTGATTGTTGTCTTGTTCATTTTATTAATTATTGTCGGAGCCGCTTTTATTTGCTAGAAGGTGAAATTCAAAAAGAGCCTTTCCGTTCAGGAAGGCTCTTTTTTGTGTGAAAAAGTTTTTGCGGGGAACGTCATGCCGCAAATTGAACACTCATACAATATAGCAAATGGGTTTTTGAGGTGGGAGCATGAGCAGTTATTTGATTAAGCCGGAGCTTAGTTCGGCCTATCCGGTTGTCAGCTATGCGAGGGGTTCATATGTATATGATCAAACTGGAAAAAGATATCTTGATGGCTCATCAGGTGCGGTGACATGCAACATCGGCCACGGGGTTCGTGATGTGACTGAGAAGCTGAAAGAACAGCTTGATCAGGTGTCTTTTGCTTACCGCTCACAGTTTACGAGTGAGCCCGCCGAGCAATTAGCCGCTCTCTTGGCGCAGGAGCTTCCGGGAGATGTGAATTGGTCTTTTTTTGTCAACAGCGGTTCAGAAGCAATAGAAACCGCTATGAAAATCGCCATTCAATATTGGCAGGAAAAAAAACAAACGCAAAAATCCATCTTTTTGTCGCGATGGAGCAGTTACCACGGAATAACTTTGGGAGCGCTTTCATTATCTGGTTTTTATGAAAGGAGATACCGGTTCACCCATCTAGTTGAACGATATCCCGCTATCTCAGCTCCTCATGTTTATCGGCAGAATCATAAGACGGAAGAGGATTTTGTTCAGGCTGCCGCTGATGAACTCGAAACGGCCATCAAAAGAATCGGAAGCCAATTTATCGCCGGCTTTGTGGCTGAGCCTATCATCGGAGCCGCAGGAGCAGCGATCACTCCGCCTCCGGGATATTATGAAAGATTAAGTGAGGTATGCCGCACACACGAAGTGCTCTTTATTGCAGACGAAGTGATGACAGGGCTTGGAAGAACAGGAAGGATGCTTGCGACAGAACATTGGCACACCGTTCCAGATATTGCTGTACTGGGGAAGGGCCTCGGTGCCGGGTATGCGCCAATTGCCGCTGCCGTTGTATCTGACTCTATTATTGAGACGATAAAACAAGGTTCAGGTGTGATTATGAGCGGCCACACATATAGTGCACACCCCTATTCTGCCAAAGCTGCTCTTGAAGTTTTGCGATATGTGTTAAAGCATGACTTGATCAAGCAATCAGAAAAAAAGGGGGCGGCGCTGAAAAAGCAGCTTGTTGAGGCAGCATCTCAAAGCGAGATCATTGGTGATGTGCGCGGTAAAGGACTGCTATTAGGCATTGAATTTGTATCTGACAAGAAAACGAAGAACGTTTTTCCACCAGAGCAGGCGGTTACCCAGCGCATGATCGGCGAGGCGAAAAAACGCGGGCTGATTGTTTATCCTGCCAAAGCGGGAATAGACAGCGGGGAAGGAGATGCTGTCATTATTGCTCCTCCTTTTACCATTTCAGACGGTGAGGCTAAAGAGCTTATATCTATTTTTTCAGAAACAGTTGTAGCGGTCGAAAAAATACTGAAAAAGGATTGAAATCAAATGGCGCCATTTCAAAAAACAATCAGCATCGAAACAGCAATTGCAGATATTCAGGACGGATCGGTCCTCATGTTCGGCGGTTTTGGCGGAGTCGGATCGCCTCCATCATTGATTGAAGCTATATTGGACAGCGGTGTAACGGATTTAACCGTCATATGCAACGATGCCGGGTTTCCGGAAATAGGAATCGGTCCGCTTATTGTCAATCAACGAGTCAAAACCCTGATCGCATCGCATATCGGTTCCAATCCTGTAGCAGGTAAACAGATGACTGACGGGACGTTAGAGGTTCAATTTTCACCACAGGGAACGCTTGCAGAACGGATTCGTGCCGGCGGAGCGGGACTCGGCGGCATTTTAACCGACGTCGGTATTGATAATCAAATGGTTTGTGAGGAAAAGGGCATCGTGTCTGTGGCTGGAAAGCGATATTTGGTTGAAGAGGCGCTGACGGCTGATTTTGCTTTGATCAATGCGCGCATTGCAGATGAATTCGGCAATTTAACGTATGACAAAACAGCGCGCAATATGAATCCGCTTATGGCAATGGCCGCCAGTAGAACCTTTGCCGAAGCTGAGCAGATCGTCCCGATGGGAGAGATTTCTGAAGAAATGATTGTTACACCGGGGGTTTTTGTCGAGGGGGTTGTGAGAAGCGAAGGAGTGAAGTGGAAATGGGCTTGGGAGTAGCAGAGAGAGAACAGATCGCAAAACGGGCCGCCTCTGAAATCAAGCCGGGCATGATTGTGAATCTCGGTATCGGCATTCCATCCTTGGTGCCGAACTTTTTGCCGCCTGACATGCAGGTCATGCTGCAGGCGGAAAACGGTGTGCTCGGCATTGGCGAAAGCCCTCAAAAGGGAGATGAGGATGAAAATTTATGCAACGCAGCGGGATTTCCGGTCCGGGCTGTAAAAGGAGCGTCTTATTTTGATACAACGATGTCTTTTGCGATGATCAGAAGAGGCAAAATTGACATTACGATTTTAGGCGCCCTGCAGGTGAGCCAGTCAGGCGATTTGGCAAATTGGCTTGTCCCGGGAAAAAAGGTGCCGGGCATGGGCGGTGCGATGGAACTGGCCCAAAAAGCGAAAAAAGTGGTTGTCGTCATGAGTCATACAGATCAAAAGGGGAGGCCTAAATTAACAGAAACCTGCACGCTTCCATTAACTGCAGCAGGCTGTGTAGATATGATCATTACTGAAAAAGCCGTTCTTGAGGTCGACGGCCATCATTTCATATTAAAAGAGCTGATGAATGGCTCGACAATCGACGAGGTGACGAGGTTGACTGAAGCTGAAATCAAAATAGATATGCCTTTGTCTTAAAGGGGGAATGAGGATGCAGGGTATTGAGAGAAAAGTAATCGAGTGGCTTGATCAGCATTCGGCCAAAGCCATTCGTCTTCTCAAAAGGCTGATTGGAGAAAAAAGCACATTAGGCTCAGAATTTAACGCCCAAGCTGTTGTGCTTGAAAAGCTGCGGCAATTTCATATGGACATAGACGTGTGGGAGCCAAGCCTAAAGCAATTAAAACAGCATCCCTACTTTAAATCAGACCGTTCCGATTTTCATGAGAGCCCGAACATCGTTGCAAAAAAAACGGGAGCGGGCGGGGGCCGGTCGCTGATTTTAAACGGTCATATCGATGTTGTGCCTGAAGGAAGCGTAAAGGATTGGAAGTATGAACCGTTTCAAGCTGTCGAAGAAAACGGTAAAATATACGGCCGCGGCTCAACGGATATGAAGGGAGGCAATACAGCCCTTCTTTTTGCTTTAGAAGCCCTGCACGCTTGCGATGTCAAATTGAAGGGAGATGTATTGTTTCAAAGTGTTGTAGATGAAGAGTGCGGCGGCGCTGGAACACTGTCTGCCATTATGAGAGGCTACCGTGCTGACGGCGCGCTGATTCCGGAACCGACGAATATGAAACTTTTTATAAAGCAGCAGGGCTCGATGTGGTTTCGGATCACAGTGAAAGGATTAGCGGCACATGGGGGCACACGCTATGAAGGTGTGAGCGCGATTGAAAAAAGCATGCACGTGATCACAGCCATACAAGAGCTGGAGAAAGCCCGCAATGCGAGAATTTCAGATCCGCTGTATGACAATGTCCCAATACCGGTACCGGTGAATATCGGCACCATCTCAGGCGGTGCGTGGCCATCTTCAGTTGCAGACCGTGTCGTCATAGAAGGGAGATGCGGAATTGCTCCCCATGAAAAGCCTGAAGCTGTAAAAATAGAATTGGAAAACTGGCTGAGGGATTTAGAATACCGTGACGAATGGTTTAAACATCATCCGATTAAAGTAGAATGGTTTGGCGCTCAATGGCTTCCGAATGATTTACCAGATGACCATCCTTTAATCTCAGTGCTGCAATCAGCCTATCAAAAAATGAAACAGACAGAGCCAATGATCGAAGCCTCGCCATGGGGAACAGACGGAGGGCTTTTATACCATGCAGGAGATACGCCAGTGATCGTCTTCGGGCCTGGAGAAACAAAAACAGCTCATCAGGCAAACGAATATATTGAGGTTGAAGCCATGATAGAATCTGCTAAAATTATTGCACTTTTTGTTATGGATTGGTGCGGGCTTCATACAGACGGGGAGGATGCGGATGCTCAAGTCAATAAAGAGTAACGGTGTCACAGCGGTTTTGGACCATGACGACTTTAACAAACGAATCAGAGTAGTTCGTTATGACGGAGCCATTGAGAAGGCGCTGCCTGATATCGTGGCAGCGGCAAAAGTAGAGGATGCGGAAAAAATCATCGTCTATACGAAACAGCATGATGAGGCAGTGCTTGCCAAACACTTATTTGTGCCGGAGGGTTTTCTCAAGGGCTATTATCTCGGCCACCCGGCTTGCCTCATGGTCCGTTACCTCACAGAGAAACGGAGACAAACAGATTCTTATATAGAAGAACAGGAGACCATCGAAGCCTTATATCGCACAGCACCTCACCACCGCAGCGAAACTACACCCGTTTTTACGATGAGAAAAGCAGAAACAAACGACATGTACCAGCTATCCATGCTGTATAAAAAAGTATTCCGTACGTACCCGACCCCCGTATTTGATCCTGCTTATATTGAAAAGACGATGAATGAAAATACGATGTATTATGTCATGTTTGATCATGATCGTCTGATCAGTGCAGCAAGCGCAGATAGCAATCCAGGGCTGGGGCATGCGGAAATAACCGACTGCGCTGTGCTTCCGGAATATCGGGGCCGTTCGCTGACAAGCATTTTAATCGAGGCTTTAGAAAAAGAAATGGCCGAGAAGGATATCTTTCATGTATTTTCTCTCGCCCGTGCTGCGTCTTTTGGGATGAATGCTGTGTTGTACCATTCCGGCTATCAGTACGGCGGAAGACTGATCAACAATTGCTATATAGCCGAAGGTCTTGAAAACATGAATATTTGGTGCAAGCACCTGTAAGGAGGAATTCATTTGGCAAACAAATGGCATAAACCGAAACGGCATTGGAAGGAGATCGAGTTATGGAAGGATGTTCCGGAAGAGAAATGGAACGATTGGCTTTGGCAGCTGACACATACGGTAAGAACGGTAGATGATTTAAAAAAAGTCATTAATCTGACCGAGGATGAAGAGGAAGGCGTCAGAATTTCGACCAAAACGATCCCCCTAAATATTACACCTTACTATGCTTCATTAATGGATCCCGATAATCCGAGATGCCCGATCCGCATGCAGTCTGTACCGCTTTCTGAAGAAATGCACAAAACAAAATACGATCTGGAAGACCCGCTCCATGAGGATGAAGATTCACCGGTACCCGGTCTGACGCACCGCTATCCCGACCGTGTGCTGTTTCTTGTCACTAATCAATGTTCCATGTACTGCCGCTACTGCACAAGAAGGCGTTTTTCCGGACAAATCGGAATGGGAGTCCCCAAAAAACAGCTTGATGCTGCGATTGCTTATATCCGGGAAACACCTGAAATCCGCGATTGTTTAATTTCAGGCGGTGACGGGTTGCTAATCAATGATCAAATTTTAGAATACATTTTAAAAGAGCTTCGCAGCATTCCGCATCTGGAAGTGATCAGAATCGGAACAAGGGCGCCGGTCGTCTTTCCACAGCGCATTACCGATCAACTGTGCGAGATTTTGAAAAAATATCATCCGGTCTGGCTGAACACTCATTTCAACACAAGCATCGAAATGACAGAGGAATCCGTTGAGGCCTGTGAAAAGCTGGTGAACGCAGGAGTGCCGGTCGGAAATCAGGCAGTCGTGTTAGCCGGTATTAATGATTCAGTTCCAATCATGAAAAAGCTCATGCACGACTTGGTAAAAATCAGAGTCCGTCCGTATTATATTTATCAATGTGATCTGTCAGAAGGTATCGGACATTTCAGAGCCCCCGTTTCCAAAGGTTTGGAGATCATTGAAGGGCTGAGAGGCCATACCTCAGGCTATGCGGTTCCTACCTTTGTCGTTGACGCGCCAGGCGGCGGGGGGAAAATCGCCCTGCAGCCAAACTATGTACTGTCGCAAAGCCCTGACAAAGTCATCTTAAGAAATTTTGAAGGCGTCATTACATCATATCCGGAACCGGAGAATTATATCCCTAACCAGGCTGACGCCTATTTTGAGTCCGTTTTCCCTGAAATCGCTGACAAAAAGGAACCGATCGGGCTGAGTGCCATTTTTGCCGACAAAGAGGTTTCTTTTACACCGGAAAATGTAGCCAGAATCAAAAGGAGAGAGGCATACACAGCGAATCCCGAGCATGAAACATTAAAAGACCGGCGTGAGAAAAGAGACCAGCTAAAAGAAAAGAAATTTTTGGCGCAGCAGAAAAAACAGAAAGAGGCTGAAATCGGAGGGGATTCTTCATGAAAACATGCGAATGGTGCGGCGAGCTTGAAGCAGTACCCGGCAGGAACACGGTGTACTGGGAGCTCCCTGACGGAACAAGAGCCATAGAACTGACAGACACCCCCGCCATGGTGTGTGCTTCCTGCGGAATGACCTATCAAGAGGAAACCACGATTAAGGAGATTGAGGATCAGCTGCTTTTGATTCAAACAAAAAAACTGCCTGAAAGCCTGACGTACCAGCAGCTCATGGAGACAGAAAGGATTCTGAAACGCAACTATTTTGACTTCTCCTGAATGATGTTTCGGTATTCTTTTGTTGTAATTTTACACTTGAACTGTATAATAGAACAACAAAAGACAGACACCAGGAGGGGAAACCCATGAAATCCTTTTATCACTATTTATTGAAATACAGGCACCCTAAGCCGAAGGACAGCATCAGTGAATTTGCCAATCAGGCGTATGAGGATCACAGCTTTCCGAAAACCTCAACCGATTATCATGAAATCAGTTCATATTTAGAGCTGAACGCTGATTACCTTCACACGATGGCTACATTTGATGAAGCTTGGGATCAATACGAGGCTGAAGTGCACGGCAGATAATAGCTGTTTCATCCGCAGATCACTGCGGATTTTTTTATGTCCTCACCCATACCAGAATTGGATATTTCCTTTGGTTTTCATGCCCATGCGAATTGGCGTCACCCGGCATACGATAGCGTATGAGAAATGTTGCGGCGAGGGGGAGACACCGTGAAGCAAAATAAACCGAAATTCCAAGTAGGGGATATCGTAGTCGTCATTATGTATGGAACAGTCGGCACCATCACAAAAGTACACCAAATTGATAAACACTATCTATATGAAGTCAATCATAATGAAGTCTTATACTTTGAGTCGTCCATTCAGCTTTACAAAGATTATGAGGGTGTCATTGTCGACATGGAAAAACTTGATATTGAGTATGAATTCCTTATTGGGGACGTCGTTTATGTAAAAGATTATGGAAAAGAACTCTTTCGCATTATCGGCCACAGAACAGAAATTTGGAGATATTTAGAAGATGGCTGGGAAGATATCATTTATGAGCTGACCCGTTTAAAGGATGGAGAGTGGCTTGAAACGGAGGAAGAGGATCTCACGCTGGTGCTAAGAAAATATGAAATGGACCAGTTTGTACATCAGCTTTTGTTTGTCCACTATGTCGGAGAAACTGCCCAAGAGATCGGCGAAGATATCGCATCGTCTGCTCTTCTTCAGTTTGAAGGTGATGATGAAGATCAAGATACCCTTCACATCCTTGCTGTATCAATTGTTGATGAGCTTCTGGATATTTATAATGACTACAAAATTCTGTACGAAATGTTTCAAGATGAAGAATATAAAGATATGATGATGTTTGTTCTGGAAAGTTTAAAAGAGCACTTCAGTTAGTTTGTGAACATACGGATCAAAACATATAAAAAATAAGGCAGACAGCCCCAAATCATCACTTGCGTCATTCCTTTGAGCGTTTTTTCCATTATGATATCAAATCTTTCTCCGTCCAGTGCTTCCATCATTTTAGCGATCATATAGTCAGCCTCCTATGGCTTGTTTTTTTATTCAATGTATATGACCGAAAGAATTGTTTAGAACACCGGGTATAATTCAGCCTGTTTTTTCATAAAACATAAAAAAGGAGGCGGTACGGAGATGAAAGAAATAGATCTTGTGATTGATACGGAAGAAATCGCTGAATTTTTTTACAGAGAGCTTGCAAGACGGGGCTACATACCGAGTGAGGATGAGCTGTTTGAAATCGCTGATATTACCTTTGATTATTTGATAGAAAAATGTATGATAGATGAAGAGCTGGACGAAGATGATTGAGGCATGAAACCGGAGCGCCCAGCTCCGGTTTTATTATTCATGTTCTATGACTTCTGTGAAAATCGAGGTGGTTAAAATGTTGTACAAGCCCGTTAGTCTGTTTCTTTTCTTTCTTTTTCTAGCTGCGGTCATTCATTCAAATGCTGTTCAATCTGCAGATGAAGCGATAAGCAAGGCAGCTGTTTTGATTCGCCAGCCATGGCTTAATGATGCCATGACAGGGATCACGCATCTGGGAGCTTCTTCTTTCCTGTTCCCTCTTATCCTGATCATTGGAGTGGGCCTGTTTTTTTACAGAAAAACATGGGATGGGCTTTTGATGCTTTTGGTATTCGGTGCAGATCGGCTGTTAAACAAAGTGTTAAAAGAATGGATCGAGCGAGTGAGGCCTGATTTTTCACCGCTGGTTCATGAATCATCCTTCAGCTTTCCGAGCGGCCACGCTATGAACGCTGCCTATGTCTATCCTGTTATTGCCTACTTTTTAGTAAAACACCTCCCGTTTTTGTCCAAACATAAAAAAATGGTATACACCATAGCCGGCGTGATCACGGTTTTGGTCGGCATAAGCAGAGTCTATCTGGGTGTGCATTTTGTAACCGACGTGCTAGGGGGCTTTAGTCTCGGCCTGCTTCTGTTTTTCCTCGTAAAAGGTTTTGACGAAAAGATTAAGCGGTTTCGACAAAAATAGAGAGAGGAAAACCGGGCAAAAACGCTAATATGTTAAAGAAATAAAAGGGAGGGGATCTTGATGATGTTATCCGTGTTTAAAAAGAAGTCTTGTTCCTATGACGTGACAATATTTCAAACACCCCGGTTTGGCGAAAAAAAGGGCTACAGAGCCGTCTATCGAACTGAACTGAACGGGAGCGATCATCAAGACGTGCTAAAAAGAGCATTCTCTTTGTTTAATGTATTTGACACTGTTCCAAGTGATTATGATGCGAGATTTATGGCCACAGGGGACGTGATTCTGATTGATGAAGGAAGAAAAGGGAAAACATATTATAAACTGCTTCCCGCCGGATGGAGGAAAATCAATCGTCTGATTGTACAAACGACAAAATGAAAAGAAAACTGCGGATTTCCGCAGTTTTCTGCAGTTTAAGGCTTGCGTTTGGCAGCGGAATACTCTTTCTCGTGCGCCTCTTCAGCTGCAATCACGTCTTTTGCAGGTATGTGGTTGTTCTTTTTTTGGCCGGTGATCCGGTTACGCTGTTTTTTACCCATGTCCCATCCCTCCTTCCTGCGGTTAGGTTTTCAAATAAACACCTCAATTATCCCGTTTTTCTCCGGAAGTGCCCAAACGGCCCCGGAACATTTCTTTTTTCGCCATATTCCTTTATAATCAATGCTGAAGTTTGTCTCATCATGACATTCGTTGTAAAATGAACGGACTGGATGATAATTTAGATTTACAGGAGGATATGAGATGAGTGTACATATAGGTGCTGAAAAAGGACAGATTGCGGACACAGTGCTTTTGCCGGGAGATCCTCTCAGAGCAAAATTTATTGCTGAAACGTATCTTGAAAATGTAGAATGCTACAATGAAGTTAGAGGCATGTATGGATTTACGGGTACATATAAAGGCAAAAAAATCTCCGTGCAAGGCACGGGAATGGGCGTTCCGTCGATTTCAATTTATGTGAATGAATTAATTCAAAGCTACGATGTGCAAAATTTAATAAGAGTAGGTTCTTGCGGCGCTATTCGTAAAGATGTCAAAGTGCGAGACGTCATTTTGGCTATGACCTCTTCAACTGATTCACAAATGAACAGAGTCGCTTTCGGAAGCATTGATTTTGCGCCTTGCGCAGATTTTGAGCTTTTAAAAAATGCCTATGATGCCGCAAAGGATAAAGGCGTGCCGGTCACTGTAGGAAGCGTATTTACAGCTGACCAATTCTACAACGACGATTCGCAAATCGAAAAGCTTGCAAAATACGGTGTCCTGGGCGTAGAGATGGAAACGACTGCATTGTATACATTAGCAGCGAAGCACGGAAGAAAAGCGCTGTCAATTCTCACCGTGAGCGATCACGTATTAACAGGAGAAGAAACGACAGCGGAAGAGCGTCAAACGACATTTCATGATATGATAGAAGTGGCTTTACATTCCGTATCACAATAAAATAAATCAAGAGGCGTGCTGGGTGCCGGCAGCCTCTTCTTTATGAATGCGGAAACGATTGATAAAAGGAAGGTAATGTAATATGAAAAAGTCCGGTAAATGGTTTTCACTGGCTGCCGCTCTGAGTGTAACGGCAATAGTCGGAGCCGGCTGCAGCATGTCAAACGGAGATGCTCAAAAGGATACGAAAACCACAGCAGAAACAAAGCAAACAGAACAAAAAACAGCTGACAGCAAAAAAGCAAACACTCAGGACAGTGCGTTTTCATTGGAAAGCAAATATTTCAATAATATTAAAAAAGTGGACGGTCTGGAAACCATTCAAAATCCAGAAAACATACTCGCACTTGTTAATAAAGAATACGCACTGCCCGGAAACTATGAACCTAGTGATCTAGTCATACCTGATGTAGAGTTCTCTTTTGAAGAAAAGATTCAAAAACGTTACATCAGAAAGGAAGCGGCCGAAGCATTAAAAACGATGTTCGATGCTGCGAAAAAGGAAGGCTATGAACTTGCAGCTGTTTCAGGATACCGTTCGTATGACAGACAGCAAGTCATTTTTAACAATGAAGTCAGCCTAAAAGGGGAAAAGAAGGCAAGGGAAGCGGTCGCTTATCCGGGTGAAAGCGAGCACCAAACAGGCCTTGCGATGGACATCTCGAGCCGAAGCAACGGTTTTCAGATAAATGAAGCGTTCGGCAGCACGGCAGACGGAAAATGGGTGCAGGACAATGCTTATAAATATGGCTTTATCATTCGCTATCCAAAAAATAAAGAAGATATCACCAAATACGAATATGAGCCATGGCACCTGCGCTATGTAGGCAAAAAGGCCGCAAAGGTCATCCATGATAATGATTTAACGCTGGAAGAGTACTTTGAAAAAGTGAAGAAAATCTAACAGTAAAAGCCCGCTTACAATTGATAAGCGGGCTTTATTGTGTTTGGTGAATCTAGCATTTGTTCATACATTTATTCTATGCTTACCAGAAGAATAAACCAGCCAGAGCCACTCCTGTAATTAAACCGAGGGAAATACCGTAAGCCGCTCCGTATCCCCAATAACCGCCCCAATATCCGTAACCAAAACCTCTCGGCCCTCCGCCGGTCGGAGCTATAAAAACTTTGTCTCTTGTTACACGTGTAATTCTGCCGACGTGAACTCTTCCGCCTCTCTCTGTAATTCTGACGACTTTACCTTGATGGTTTCTGCAAAGATGGTAATATCTCTCCAATATTGTTTCCCTCCTATACTGACTTTCTATCAGCATATGATAGATAGGATAAAAAGGTTGGACGAAAACAGGGGGCGATACGCCGTTTTACTTATGCGCGACAAAGATACAATGTCCCATGAACTCGCTATATATCTGCATGAGTTCATAATGTGTTTGAAGCGTATCGTAGTAGATAGGAGCGATCGTTTGCGATAAATCCATTTCTGTGGTCGGTTCAAATTCCATGTCATCTGGAAGAAGTGTTATCGCTTCCGTTTTTTGAAAGCCATAAGACCTAAGAGTTTTATGCCACTCGGTTTCTTCATGTAAACAAGTAAAACCGTAGAAATCCATCATTCGCTTTTTTTCTGCAGGCGGCATCGGTTTTTTTAAAGCTGCTTCAATACCAATCAGCATCCCGCCGGGCTTCAATACTCTTGAAATTTCTTGGAGAGAGGGCGTCAAATCGGAAAAACTGAGGACCGATTCTGACAGGACGCAGGAAAAGGACTCAGAAGAGAACGGGAGATGTTCCAGCTCTGCCTGATATGCAGTGATGGCAAGCCCTTCATTTGCAAATCTTTTTTTCGCTTTTTCTAGCATGATAGGGTCTTTATCAACGACTGTTACAGGATACAGTAAATGTCCTAAGTAAGCCGCTGTTTGGCCTGTTCCGCATCCGGCATCAAGAATCGGCTGATCTGGGGAGGGGGCAGCTTTTTGCAAGACCGCTTTTGAAAAAGCCAGCCCGCCTGGATGCGCCCCTGCGACACCGAATAAGGACAGCATTTCTAAATATCGGCTCAATATCGAATCCTCCTTTTTCTTTATCATATGTCGTATAAAGACATAGGTTTATGAAAAGCGAAAGAAGGGCGTTTTCTCTTTCATTTCTGCTCCGAGTTGACGAATAAGAATTCGTCCATGATAATAATGTAAGAAGAAAAAGGTGGTGTTTAATTGAAACGGCAATTAAAACTGTTTTTTATTGTGCTGATCACTGCGGTTGTCGCTTCAGCGCTTACTTTATTTATTACGGGCAATTCCAGCATCCTGGGCCCGAAATCAGCAAGCATGGGAGACAGCGAGTTCGACAAATTAAATAAAGCGTATGAGCAAATCAAAAGTGATTACTACCAGAAGACAGATGATGACAAATTAGTAGATGGAGCAATTAAAGGAATGATTGAATCTCTGGATGATCCGTATTCCACATATATGGATCAAGAGGAAGCAAAATCATTCGATGAGACGATTTCCGCATCCTTTGAAGGCATCGGAGCCCAAGTAGAGGAGAAAGACGGTGAAATCCTTATTGTATCGCCAATTAAAGGTTCACCTGCTGAAAAAGCCGGAATCAAACCGAGGGACCAAATCCTTAAGGTGAACGGAAAAAGCGTCAAAGGCATGAATGTAAATCAAGCTGTCGCTTTAATCCGCGGCAAAAAGGGCACAAAAGTGAAGCTTGAACTGAACAGAGCGGGAGTCGGAAATATCGATCTTTCCATTAAGCGCGATACCATTCCTGTAGAGACCGTCTATTCTGAGATGAAAGACAACAACATCGGCGAAATCCAAATCACTTCTTTCTCTGAAACAACTGCTAAAGAGCTGACGAGTGCGATTGACAGTTTAGAGAAAAAAGGCGCCAAAGGCTATATTTTAGACTTAAGGGGCAACCCGGGCGGCTTAATGGACCAAGCGATTACAATGAGCAACCTGTTTATTGATAAAGGGAAAAACATCATGCAGGTTGAATACAAAAACGGTTCTAAAGAAGTCATGAAGGCTGAAAAAGAACGAACAGTGACCAAACCGACCGTCGTTTTAGTGAATGACGGCACAGCCAGCGCCGCCGAAATTATGGCCGCTGCCCTTCACGAATCGTCAGGCATACCATTAATCGGTGAAACGACATTTGGCAAGGGCACAGTGCAGACAGCAAAAGAATATGATGATGGCTCAACCGTAAAACTGACAGTCGCCAAATGGCTGACTGCCGATGGTGAATGGATTCACAAAAAAGGCATCAAGCCTCAAGTGAAAGCAGAGCTGCCTGATTACGCGAAACTGCCGTATTTGGATGCGGATAAAACGTACAAGTCAGGTGATTCAGGCACCAACGTCAAAGTAGCTCAGCAAATGTTCAAAGCACTTGGCTATCAGGTGAAAGTGAACAGTACGTATGATCAGGATTTTGCATCTGTGGTCAAACAGTTCCAGAAAAAAGAGAAGCTGAAAGAAACTGGCGTACTGACTGGCGATACAACAACGAAATTAATGACAGAACTTCAAAAGAAGCTGTCAAATAATGACACGCAAATGGAAAAAGCAATTGAAACACTGAAAAAAGAAATGTAAAAAAACCCATACGCGGTTGCCGCGTATGGGTTTTTTATGCACCCTTTTGATTCGGGTTTTGGTCTTGTTTATTACCAAATAAACCTTCAATAACAGGATTGGACCCTGCTTTTTTGACGAACAGCGGGTTGAGAATAACCACAGCGATGATATTGGCGGCCAATCCCCAGAACCCTTCATAAATGCCATGTGCGGATTGAGTGGTATACACAATAAACGTAACCGCAAGGCCGACCAATAATCCGATAACTGTCGCTTCTTTCGTTTGGTTTTTCCAGAATAGGCTGACAGCAATCGCCGGGAAGATTTGCACCATGCCGGATACGCCTAATAACTGGAGTGTCACTAAGGCAGTCGGGAAAAGCATTCCAAACAGAAGCGCAAGGCCGATGACAACAAACACCATTGAACGTGTGACAAGTGTCAGCTTGCTTTGAGACACATTCGGATGAATCAAATCCCGATATAGGTTATTGGCAAATAAATTTGATGCCCCGATTGCCATGATGGAACAAGGAATCAATGAAGCAAGAGCGATAGTGGCATATGCAAAACCTTGTGCCACGCCGCCGTAAGATGTTTGAATCAAATGCAGCAGCGCCAGTCTTGGATTTGTATCTTCCGGCAGAACAAGAAATGCGATAAAACCAAGAAATATGACCAAAATTAAAACAATATTATAAAGCGGTAAAAACATGCTGTTTTTTCTTACTGCATCGGCGCTTTTCGCTGTGAAAACTCCTGTAGCCGCATGTGCCCACATAAAAAGTGCAAGAGCGGAAACAATAGATGCTGTGATAAACCAAGGAATGCCTTTTGGCCCATCAGCCGGTATCGTCAGCATTTGAGGCGCTTCCTTTACTAACGTGTCAATCATTGGCGTCCAGCCGTTAAAATGAATGAGAGGAAGGGACACCACCATAAACAGCATAATAACCCATACTAAAATGTCTTTAATAATAGCTGTAAATGTAGGACCTTTAATCCCGCTGAAGAATGTGTAAAGAGCAACAAGAATAAATGAGATGATGACAACGAATTTCACATTAATATATCCGGTGCCGGCAACCTGGAGCGTATCTTGAATGCCGCTCAGCTGAAGGCATATGTACGGAATAAGCATCAGCACACCGACGATGGCAACAAGGCTTGCTAAAAGCTTACTGTCAAAACGCTCCCGGGCGTAATCCGCAAGTGTCATTAATTTATGAATTTTCGCAACTTTCCAAAGTTTCGGCAGGAAGAAGTAGGCGATAAAGTAGGCCAATACAGAATAAGGAATGGCGAAAAATGCAACGCTTCCGCCCGTATAAGCAGTACTGGTTAACCCTAAGAAAGTATATGCCGTATAGAGGTCAGCGCCTACTAAAAACCAGACGAGAAGGCCGCCAAAGCGTCTGCCTCCGACAGACCATTCTTCCACCGAGGTGCGTGAGGATTTGTCTCTTCCGGCGAGAAATCCGATACAGACAACGGTTAAAACGATAACAGCTGTAATGAGAAGTGCAGTGAGATTCCCTTGCATTATTCAAGCCCTCCATCTTTTTTTTGCATCTGGTAAATGCCAAACGAGCATAACGGCGTAATGATAATCCACAACAGCAGCCAAAGGTGGAAAAACGGAAGGCCGAACATAATCGGTTCAATTCGATTCACAAGCGGCAATAGCGCAAGTTGGGCGAATGGCAAAAGAATGAGAATAACAATAAGTGCTTTTTTAACCATTTACTTTCCTCCTGAAACATGATAATGCTCACTATAATAGCAGTTGTAAGATAAGATCACAAGATAATTATTAGAAAAAAATGATTTTTTCAATTATTTAACCAAAACACATTGTTTGCATCCTGCTCAATAAAGGTTTAAAATAATAAATATCTTGAAATCGAGATAAATAGGAGTGGGAAAATGAAAACAGAAGGATTGCACCACGTCACAGCATTCGCCAGAGATCCGCAAGAAAACTTGCGATTTTATACAGAAGTGCTCGGGCTTCGGCTTGTCAAAAAAACAGTAAACTTCGATGATCCCGCAACGTACCATTTTTACTTCGGGAACCAAAATGGAGATCCCGGTACAATTATGACCTTTTTCCCGTTCCAAGGAAGCGGGCAGGGAACGGTAGGCAAAGGCCAAGCGGGCCGGGTGTACTTTTCAGTTCCAAAAGGCTCCCTGTCTTTTTGGAAGGAACGTCTTGAGAAAAACGGGCTGAAACTGGAGGGAAAAACGTTATTCGGTGAAAAGGCGCTTGTTTTTCATGATACGGAAGACCTTCCATTAGCGATCATAGAGGACGAGAAAAGCAATAAAAGCGACTGGACACCTGACGGCATTTCAAAACATGAGGCGATTACGGGAATGAAAGGCGTGCTGCTGTATTCCTACGACCCGCAGGCGACCATTCAATTGTTAACGGAAAGCTTCGGATACTCCAAAGCGGCGGAAGAAGACCAGATTGTCAGACTGACATCCTCAGCGGCCATCGGCGGCGTCATTGACGTACATTTACACCCTGAAAAAAGAGGGGTGGGAGGTTATGGCACGGTCCACCATGTAGCGTTTCGGACAACGAAAGAGGAACAGGCGAAATGGCTGCCGATTATTGCGGAAAACCACCTTCCTTCGTCAGAAATCCTTGACAGAGAATACTTTACATCCGTTTATTTCAGGGAGAAAGGCGGTATCTTATTTGAAATCGCCACAGATGAACCGGGCTTTATAACAGATGAAACGTTTGATGAGCTGGGTACTTCATTAAAACTGCCTGAATGGTTGGAGAAACATAGACAACAAATAATAGACATGTTGCCTGAACTTTAAAAGGGGGAATTTACGATGAAGCATATTTATGAAAAAGGCACATCTGACAACGTACTGCTGCTGCTGCATGGAACAGGCGGTAATGAACACGATCTGCTTTCATTGGGACGGTTTATAGACCCTCATGCCCATTTGCTTGGTGTCAGAGGATCGGTGCTTGAAAATGGAATGCCGCGATTTTTCAAACGCCTGAGTGAAGGTGTCTTTGATGAAAAGGACCTCGTGGAGCGGACAAGAGAATTGAAAGATTTTATCGACGAGGCTGCAGAAATGCATCAATTTGACCGCGGCCGAGTGATTGCAGTCGGTTATTCAAACGGCGCAAATATTGCAGCAAGCCTGCTTTTCCATTATAAAGATGTCTTAAAAGGGGCTATTCTGCATCATCCGATGGTTCCGGTTCGCGGTGTCACGCTGCCTGATATGACGGGACTCCCAGTTTTTATCGGTGCCGGGAAATACGACCCTCTCTGCACGAAGGAAGAATCAGAAGAGCTTCACAGCTATTTACGTGACAGCGGGGCATCAGCCTCCGTATTCTGGCAGGATGGGGGCCATCAGCTGACGCAGCATGAAGCTGAACAGGCTCGTGAATGGTACAAAAATGCGATTGTATAAAAAAACCTTAGTCCGTATTTCGGACTAAGGTTTTTCATATCCTTACAGCCAAGTTGACACTTTTGAAAGCGATAAGCGGTTGCTTTGATGGGCAGGTTTCAATGCTTTTCCGATTGAAATAAGCATAACAGGAACATAGCGCTCACTGATATCAAATTGCTTTTGGAACTGCTCTTTGTTAAATCCGCCGATTGCGCACGTGTCATAACCCTTTGCTTTTGCGGCAATCATAAGCTGCATAGCAGCTAAAGAAGCATTTAAGAAAGCAGAATCACGTGCGAATTGCTCGCTTTGGTAGGCGCCGTTAATTTGGCTGAGCAATGTTTGTTTGATTTCATCTGTAATATAGCCTTGGCTTGCCAATTCAGCGTAAACTTCTTCACCGTTTTCATTTGCCTTTAAATCGCCTAAAATAGCGACAACAGCAGAAGACTCAACGATTTGTTTTTGATTATACGCTACAGGAAGAAGCGCCGCTTTTGATTCATCGCTGTGGAATACTGAGAAATGCCAATGCTGAAGGTTCCAAGCTGAAGGCGCTTTAGCGGCAAGGTCCAATAGCTCAGTCAGCTCTTCCTTAGAGATCGGGGCATTTGTATCATATTCCTTTACAGATGCACGTGCTTTTAAAACATCCAGAGTATTCGTCATAGTGTTTCCTCCTTCGGATAAACGTGGTATGATAATAGAAAAGTTAGAAGCTTACTAAATGTAACTTGAAAGATTATTGTAATGGATCATTGAATACATGTCAATCAATAGATGAAGGGATGAAGACTTGTGGGAAATACAATGTGCCCTAAAATGGAATCCGCTTTTTCATTGCTGGGAAAACGATGGAACGGTCTGATCATCCATGTGTTAATGGATGGGCCGAAACGGTTTAAAGAGATAACGGAAACAATACCGATGATCAGCCAAAAAATGCTTGCGGAACGCCTTAAGGAGCTTGAACAAAACGAGATCGTCCAGCGGCAGGTTCTCCCTGAAACGCCGGTCAAAGTCATCTACACGCTGACTGAAAAAGGAACAGCGCTTCAAGCTGTATTCCAAGAGATGCAGGCGTGGGCCGATCAATTTTGCGAGCCCGGTGAAACAGTGTGCGAAGAAGAGAAATAAGGAAAGGGGCGTCCGGGAAAGAGTCTTTATTTCAATAATAAAGTCATGTAAGGGGTGGTGGTTCATACCGTTTACATGACTTTTTATATTTGTCAAAATGGCTTTTACAGGTTTACAAAGTAATGTGAATATGAAGTGAATATACAAAAATAGGGAATGTTCCAATCTGTGAAAAAATGATTAGCAGCTAACCTCTTGTAAATGGGGATCATCATTTATCTCGTTTTGCAAATCGGCAAAACGGAACTCTATCTGCCTGAATTTTATGTTTACTGCCAAAAACCAGTCAGCTTCCATTGGAATTACATTGGCATCGAAACTGGATTTAAAAAAGAGATCCAGGCTCTATCCACCAAACTTGGGATTTCCGCTTTTATCAAAAAGAAATGAGAGAATTATAAAAGAGAGAGCCTCTGATGAAGCTCTCTTTTTTACTATGTTTTATTATTTTATAGTTTTCCATTCAAAAATTGCGCCTCACCAAGACCGAAACTCCAGTCTGCGTCACCATTCTCGGTAATGGAAACCATTAGGTCTTCTGGGGAAATACCGCATTCTGCTTCTAGCTTTTCAGCCAGCAGGGCATACAATTTTTCCTTTTGGCTTTCTGTTCTTGTTTTGCTCGTTATACTGATGATGACCAGATCCTTAGTTCTTTGAAATCCTAATCCTGTATCCTGGATCATAAGCTCGTTTGCTGGATGCTGATGGACAATTTGATAACGGTCTTTTTCCGGAACACCAAACGCTTCGACCATCGCTTGGTGAGCAGTATCTAATAACAATTGCAGTGATTTTTCGTCACGCCCTTCAATTACATCAAAACGTAATAATGGCATGTGAATTCCTCCTCTTGTGAAGTCTGTTTTCATATTGTTCAATTTGCTTCCAGGCAATGGATAGATATGAAAACTGGCTGCTAGCTTGATCAAAAACATAACATATAACCAAAAGTTAATCAACATGTAACTAACAAATCGATAGGATAGGCGTTAGATAATTGAGAAAAACTCATAAAAACAATTGACAGTCATTGATTAGGAGATTAGTAAGAATACACTAGTTGATCAAAAGATAACAATCATATAACCAACATTTTTTGGTTATTAGTGAAAGCGTTTTCTGTTTGGCTGGGCTTAAATAGTGCCGAATTCATTTTTAAAACACATTTGGAGGGGTACCATGCCGATTTTAATCGTTGCTGTCGGAGTGCTGATTCTGTTATTTCTCATTATTAAAGTAAAATTAAATACCTTTGTCTCACTTATTGTCGTTTCATTTTTAGTAGCCATCGGACTTGGGATGGATATCAATAAAATCGTTCTTTCAATTGAAGCGGGTATAGGCGGGCAGCTCGGGCATTTAGCTTTAGTGTTTGGGCTTGGTGCGATGCTCGGAAGGCTCGTCTCAGATGCTGGGGGCGGCTATCGCATTGCCATTACGCTGATTGACAAATTTGGGAGGAAACGAATACAGGCGGCGGTGGTCATTGCCTCGTTTATCATCGGCATAGCCCTGTTTTTTGAAGTGGGTCTTGTTCTATTGATTCCGATTGTTTATGCGATTGCCAAAGAATTAAAAATGCCTTTTCTCTATCTGGGAATCCCGATGGCAGCCGCCTTAAATGTCACTCACGGATTTTTGCCCCCGCATCCTGCGCCAACTGCCATCTCAGTTGCATACGGCGCCCATATTGGTCAGGTGCTGCTTTTTGGAATCATCATCGCTGTTCCGACGACTGTGATTGCCGGGCCCTTATTTAATAAATTTGCGATGAAGCGGTTTCCCGGTGCGTATCAAAAGCGCGGAAGTTTATCGGCGTTCGGGCCGCGGAAAGAATTTCAGCTGGATGAAACACCAGGCTTTGGGATCAGTGTTGTCACATCTTTATTTCCAGTTATCTTTATGGCCATTGCGACTGTTTTTTCTTTATTACTCAAAGAACATTCAAGAGGAAAAGACATCATAGAATTTATCGGCACTCCGGGGACGGCAATGCTCATTTCACTTTTGCTTGCGCTCTATACGATGGGATATGCGCGTAAAATACCTATGAAGGAGATTAGCAAATCGTTATCCGAGTCGATTTCACAAATCGCGATGATGCTGCTTATCATAGGAGGGGGAGGGGCGTTTAAACAGGTTCTGATTGACGGCGGGGTCGGTGATTATGTTGCTGATCTTTTCAGTCAAACAAACATGTCGCCGCTGCTCGTTGCATGGATTATCGCTGCGGTTCTGCGCCTGTGTTTGGGCTCTGCTACTGTGGCTGCGCTTACCACTGCGGGAATGGCAGCTCCGCTTATGGAGGCAGGCAGTGTAAACCCGGCATTGATGGTACTGGCAACCGGAGCGGGAAGTGTCATCGCATGTCATGTAAATGATGCAGGATTTTGGATGGTAAAGGAATTTTTCGGTTTGAGCATGAAAGAAACCTTTCAAACCTGGACGCTGCTTACAACAGTTCTCTCAGTAACAGGGCTCGGTTGTGTGTTATTGGCAGGGCTTGTGATGTAACAATACCCAGATTCAGTCCATAGCCCAATCGTTTTTCTTCCTTGTTGAATACTTTACGTATAGGCAGATATAAAGGAGGAAAAATCATGTACCCTCATCATTCATATTATCGCGGGAACCCAGATCCAGCCGGATATCCGGCGCGCAATCCTTTCTTGTTTGGCGCTCCTTTAGTCGGTGGTTTATTAGGCGGTTTTCTCGGGAGTGCTCTGTTTAACGCACCTCGTCCCTATGCTTATCCGCCTGTCCCGTATGGTTACGGAGGCGCACCGTACGGTTTTGGTGCCGGCGTGCCATACGGCGGATATCCCGGTTTCTATTAACAAAAACGGCCTGCATCGGTGCAGGTCGTTTTTTATCGGATGATTTCTACCTCGGACATATTGTAGTCTTGCTGCTTTTGAAACATGACTTCCAGAAGGCCATCCTTATAGACGGCTTTTGTTCCTTTGCGTTTGACTAAACAAGGCAGGCTTATTTTTTTCGGATGATCCAAATTCGGAAAATTTTCTATCATTAATGCGTGAGAAGTGTGTTTGATTTTCAACTGTTCCAGCTGGCTTTCGCTGATTGGCACCTTTACAAACACATGGTCTGTTGTTTCAAATATATCCATATCAGGTTTAGCAGATTTGGCGGGCTGTTCTTTTTGGGGGAGAGGATCGCGGAAAGGAAATTGAGCCGCATAATCACTGCCGAACACACTTTCCATTACGCGATTTACATACGTTTCAACTTCTTTTGGATCTGCTTTTTTTAATGCTTCCTTGGAAAATTGATTGTGGAAAGGAAAGTACTTGTTCCACTCAAACATCGTCATCACACCCTTTCTTCACGGACAAAATAGTATATGCCCGCCCGATCTTTCACGTGATATAATATAAGATGCTCTAAAGAAAGGCGGGGATATAAATGCAATACTCAGAAACAAAAAAAGGCGTTCTTTACACAGCCGTTTCCTTTCTCATGTGGGGGCTCTTTCCGCTCTATTGGAAGCTTCTCGAACAGCTGCCGGCCCTTGATATTTTGGCTCACCGTATTATATGGTCTTTTGTTTTTATGTGTATCGTGCTTTTTTTCTTGCGGCAATGGAAAACAGGGTGGCAGGAGCTGCGCTCTTTGAAAAAGAAAGGCGGCATCCTTTCTTTATTTCTCGCTTCTATCCTGATTTCGATTAACTGGTTTGTATACATATGGGCTGTCAACCATGGCTTTTTGCTTGAGGCTAGTCTTGGCTATTACATTAATCCGCTTGTATCAGTGCTCCTTGGAATTTTATTTCTAAAGGAAAAACTGAATCGCCTGCAATTGGTGGCGGTTTCGATTGCGGCGGCTGGCGTTATTATCTCGGCGTTCCAATACGGCTCCATTCCTTATGTTGCGCTTCTGCTTGCATTCAGCTTCGGGCTGTATGGGTTAAGCAAAAAAAGAACAAGCCTGTCGAGCGCCATTGGCTTAACGCTGGAAACATTCATGATTATGCCGATTGCTTTGGGATATTTGCTGCTGAGCGGCCATATCCAGCCCGCGGGTGCAGAAAGCGGTGGGACGTGGATGCTTCTCTTTTTTGCCGGTGTATTTACGGCGCTGCCGCTATTATTGTTTGCGGAAGGAGCGAAACGGCTGCCGCTGTACCAAGTTGGTATCTTACAATATATTGCACCGACCATTACCTTGCTGATCGGGCTGTTTGTTTATCATGAGCCATTTTCAAGCTCGAAGGCTTTCACATTCAGCTGTATATGGGCTGCGTTGCTCTTGTTTACGTTTTCACAAGTAAAGTGGAAGCGGGCGTCAAAAAGCCATTGAGGCCTTTGGCTTTTCAGCTGAACCATATATTATGTATAATCATTTCATGTATGTAAGACATAAAGGAGCAAGACGATGGACAATGATAAAGAGATAGTGAAAGCCTACGCTTCACTTTGGAACAACCGATCTTTCGCAAGTGATGACGCAGAAGCGGTAGCAGAGGCGATTGATCTTGAGCTCTTGGATAAACGTACACATCCGAGACTCCGGAAACCGATGCTGGAAAAATATTTTGCCGCGATCCAGCGCATTGTGAATTCACAGCTCGAACCGGCTGTGAAATATCAGCTGGTCAAATTACATACAGAACGCGCAGAGCATTTAAAAGAAGAAAGAGGGGAGCAATCATGAAAGCAATCATAAAAGAAGATGTGCAAGCATCTTTAGAACGATATGCGGACCGCCCTGTATATATCCATTTAGAAACCACAACCGGTTCTTATTCAGCGCACTTAAATGAAAAAAACATGACGGTTGTTGCATACATCCGCAATGCAAAAGTTACCTATCATCAGGCGAAAATTAAAGGCAACGGCCCTTTTCGGGTTGGTTTAAAAACAGAAGACGGCTGGATTTATGCTGAAGGCTTGACTGAATACACGGTAGATGAAGACAACCGTTTATTAATGGCAGGACACCTGCCGGGCGGTAAACTGGCTATTTCTCTGCAAATCAGTGAAAAACCGTTCACAGTTTAAAGAAAAGGGTGAAAAATAATGAAAGAACATGTACTTGTAATCCTGCCTCACCCTGATGACGAATCATACGGAGTGGCAGGCCTGATTGCCTTAAACAGAAAAAAAGACATTCCGGTTACGTACGCCTGCGCCACTTTAGGTGAAATGGGCAGAAATATGGGCGATCCATTTTTTGCGAATCGGGAAACGTTGCCGCTATTAAGAAAACAAGAGCTTATTAACGCATGCAAAGAAATGGATATCAATGACCTTCGGATGCTTGGGCTCCGTGACAAAACGCTCGAATTTGAAGACGATGAGTATTTAGCTGATATCATGGAAGAGATCATAGATGATGTAAAACCAAGTTTAATTGTCACATTTTATCCTGGACACGGCGTGCACCCTGACCATGATGCATGCGGGGAAGCGGTTATCCGTGCATTGTACCGTAAAAAGAAAGAAGACCGTCCGCGTACGCTCTGCATGGCCATTACACGCAACAGGGAAGAAGTTCTCGGCGAAGCAGATGTCGTACTTGATATCAAAGAAGTAGCTGATATTAAAATGAATGCGTTAAGAGCTCACCGCACTCAAACAGAAGGCATGCTCAGAGAGCTTGAAGAAAAATTGAAAAACAATGAACCTGTTATGGCAACATGGTTTGAAGAAGAAGTATATTGGACGTATCAATGGAATGATTAATCAAAAAGGTATAAGGCCTTTAGCCTTATACCTTTTTTAATTTCAAGTCAGATGCAATCGCTGAAGCGAGGGTGGATCTCAGGGAAATATCTTCGAAAGACAAACCAAGCTGAACCGCTGTTTGTGCTATTTCAGGGCGGATTCCCGACAAAGTTGATGAAACGCCGATTAAACGAAGCGCCTCAATCAGACTGAACAGCTGGTGGGCAACCATCGTATCAATAACAGCTACTCCTGACAAATCAATATACAGCTGTGTCACCTTTTTCTCCGCACATTGATGCAGTGTGTTTTCCATAATCAGTTTGGCGCGAACTGTATCAATATCTCCGATTAAAGGCAGCAGCCCGACGCTGTGAAACAGCACGATGACCGGCGCGCTTAATTCAGTAATCATATCTTTTTGGGCTTGAAGCTGAAGACTTGTGTTTTTGTACATTTCTTCTATAAAAATATGAATCACAAGATCAAACGCTTTTATAAGGGCGTGATAAAGGTCTTCGGCTTCTTCGCCTTTCACAGTGTCCTGATTGATATGGACAAATTCTTTCACATAGGAAACATATAAATCTCTCACTCTAACAAACTCCCGGATAATATAGTGGATAGGAGTCTTTAAATGCTCTTGATCCTGTGTGACTTCAAAGGCCCATTCTTTCAGTATAGGCAGGTACACATCTTCATCATCTATAAAAATACGGTTTATTTTATAATTGAAGGCAAGATTCTGGCTCTTTAAATTGTGAATGACAGCAGGGTCTGTTGATGCATATATGGAATTCGGATCGGTCTCCTCAATTGTTTCATACCATGTTGAACTGATGGTCTCCGCATGCTGAGAAAGATATTCGTATAATTTTTTATTTTTTGCCATGTATGATCACCTCTTTTAACTGTATTGTTTTTGCGAATAACGTTTTTGCAGTTTAGCCAGCCTGAAAAACAGCCCAACTGCCCCGGCGGCGAGTCCTGCAATTAACCCGATCCAATAACCGAACGCGCCAAGGCTTGTAAACGTACCGACCGCATAACCGACAGGAAGGCCAATGACCCAGTAAGAGACAAATGCGGCCGCAAGCGTATAGTTCACATCTTTGTATCCTCTGAGCGCTCCCTGGATAGGTGCGGCCACAGCATCGGAAAGCTGAAAAAACAGCGCATAAATTAAAAAGTGCTGTGTCAGCAGGAGCACATCGGGGTCAGAAGTGTACATGCCGGCAATTTGCGCTCTAAATGACAGGATACAGGCTGCAGTTAACAAAGAAAAGCCAACCGCCATCATGATGCCGATCAAGCTATATGAGCGTGCATCTTTAAATCGGGCTGCACCGGCTTCAAAACCGACAACAATTGTTAAAGCCATGGACACGCTAAGCGGCAGCATATATAAAAGCGAAGCAAAGTTCATGGCCGCCTGGTGGGACGCGATGGTCACTGTATCAAAATGGCTCATCAGAAGCGTGACAGCTGCGAAAATGCTCGTTTCAAAAAACACGGCGAACCCAATAGGCAGCCCGATTTTGAGCATATTTTTACACGCTTTCCAAGAGAACTTATACATTGTAAGGAAAATCCCGTATTCGGAAAATGGCGCGGCTTTATGAATAATGAAAAAACTGATGATGCAGATACACCAATATGTAAGCGCGGACGCTAGCCCGGCACCGACGCCGCCAAGGGCAGGCATTCCGAATTTCCCAAAGATGAATACGTAATTCAATACAAAATTGATCGGAAGAGAACTGAGTGTAATTATCATTGTGACTCTCGTTTTCCCTAATGAGTCAATGAATGATCTCAAAACGGTGTAAACAAATAAAGGGAAAATTCCCAGCGATAAAAACCCTAAAAAGTGTTTGGCAATCTGATGCACGTGAGCCTCAAGGTCTAATCGGCCAAGAATAAGGTCAACTGCAGCATATCCAATCGCTAAAACGGCGATGCTAAGAAGCGCGGCCACGTATACAGCCTGTAAAACAGTAAAGGGAATCTTCTGTTTTTTTTCAGCGCCTAAAAGCTGAGCGACAATCGGGGTGACCGCCATTAATATGCCTGCAAGTCCTGTATAAACAGGGGTCCAAAGACTTGAGCCAATGGCGACACCGGCTAAATCAGCGGGGCTGACTTTCCCTGACATTACAGTATCTAAAAAAGTCATAAGAGATAGCCCCGCCTGGGTAATTAATATCGGAATTAAAATGTGCAAAAGCTGTTTGATCTTCTGCCGGGCGTTTCGAGTTTCTTTCATACATTGATCTCCGTTTCTTTTTCATAACGAGAGAAATTATAACATTTTATGTATAAAAAGCAATGAACGGCAGGCCTATTCTTTTTTTGTCGGTTTCGTTTTTCTAAACATTTGGGCATAAATAAAAGAAAGCGAAATCACGCCTAAAAAGGTGCAAATATACTGAATGATTCTTTCGATTTCCATTCTTTACATCCCTCCTTTACCAATAGAATGTGCATCAATAAGATAAGCATGCGTGAAAAGTTGGAATTTTGAAAAGGAGATGAAGGTCTATGCGTTATGAGCAGATGTCAGAAAATGCATTCAAGGGGAAAATACAAGTGTACTTAGAGCAAATATTAGGTGATGCATCGCTAATTTTGAAGGCGCTTCACGAAAAAGACCAGTGCCTCCTTTGTGAATTAGATGAATTGGGGCATATTTTTCAGGACATGCAGGGGATCGCATCATCCTTTTATTTGCAATCATACATTGAGGAATTTACGCCGGCATTTATTGAGCTGGCCAAGGCGATTAAAGCCTTATCGGAACATAAGCATGGTGCTTTAATTGTGATTGAAAGAGCGGACCCTGTTGAACATTTTATTCAAAAAGGAACATCCCTTCATGCGGAGATCAGCGCTTCATTAATTGAGAGCATCTTTTTCCCCGGAAATCCTCTTCATGACGGCGCTTTATTGGTAAGGGAAAATAAACTCGTATCAGCAGCTAATGTACTCCCGCTGACAACAAAGGATGTGGATATCCATCTGGGAACCCGGCACCGCGCGGCTCTTGGAATGTCGGGGTATACGGACGCGCTTGTGCTCGTTGTTTCAGAGGAGACAGGGAAGATGTCGTTTGCAAAAGACGGTGTATTATATCCGTTAATTTCGCCAAGAACGTAAAATAAATAAAAGGGCCTGATAATGAATCCTATCATGAGACAAAATGACTGAAATCGGATCTTTTTTAAAGCATTCACTTCAAGCTGAATGCTTTTTGTCTTGAAGGCAGGAAATATAAACTGGTAGAAAAGTTATATCTAATGAATATTAATTAAGTTAAATACTTTACCTAATTATGTATTTATAGTACCGTATAAAATATTATATAAATTTTTAAAGGAAGGGTGCTGCCGCATGGCTAATGTATTAATGATCGGTTTTCCCGGTGAAGGGCATATTAATCCGTCTATCGGTGTAATGAAGGAGTTGAAATCACGGGGAGAACATATTACCTACTACGCAGTGAAGGAATACAAAGAAAAAATTGCAGCTCTTGATATTGAGTTTCGTGAGTATCATGATTTCCGGGAAGATTACTTCGGAAAGAATGCAACCGGAGATGAAGAAAGAGATTTCACAGAAATGATCTGCGCTTTTTTGAAAGGCTGTAAGGATATCGCGACTCATATTTATGATGAAGTCAAACATGAGTCGTATGATTATGTCATATATGATCATCACCTACTGGCCGGTAAAATCATTGCCAACCTGTTGAAGCTGCCGAGATTTTCACTGTGTACAACCTTTGCGATGAATGAGGAATTTCTAAAGGAAATGATGGGTGCATACATGAGAGGATCATTTGAAGATTCGCCTCATTATGAATCTTACAAGCAGCTTGCAGAAACATTAAATACTGATTTTCAGGCAGGGATCAAAAAGCCATTTGACGTTTTTTCTTCAGAGGGGGACTTGACGATTGTCTTTACATCAAGGGAATTTCAGCCAATGGCTGAGCAATTCGGCGATCAGTATGTATTTGTTGGTCCTTCAATTACGGAAAGAGCCGGAAACAATGATTTCCCATTTGAGCAGATTGACAATGAAAACGTGCTGTTTATTTCGATGGGAACCATTTTTAACAATCAAAAGCAGTTTTTTAATCAATGTCTTGAGGTTTGTAAAGACTTTGACGGTAAGGTTGTGCTTTCCATCGGCAAGCATATCAAAGCAAATGAGTTAAACGACATTCCGGAGAATTTCATTGTACGCCCGTATGTCCCTCAGCTTGAGATCCTGAAAAGGGCCAGTTTATTTGTGACCCACGGCGGAATGAACAGCACAAGTGAAGGTTTGTATTTTGAAACTCCGCTTGTTGTTATTCCCATGGGAGCTGACCAATTTGCCGTCGGAAATCAAGTGGAAAAAATCGGCGCAGGGAAAGTTCTGAAAAAAGAACAACTATCTGAAAGCCTTCTGAAAGAAACGATTCAAGAAGTGATGAACAATCCTGTGTATGCTGAAAAGGCGAAAGACATTGGACAATCACTGAAAGCGGCAGGCGGTTCTAAAAAAGCGGCCGACAGCATTCTTGAAGTTGTGAAACACAAAACTCAATCAGCCAACGCATAATATAAATGCCTGTTCTTATCAAAAGAACAGGCATTTTGGAATTTTCGTAAGAAAGCAGAGGAAGGGATTTGACACGCCAATAGAGAATTGATAAGAAAAACAGACAAGAAAGGAGGAAAATCTGCTTCGTTCATCAATAGAAAAACATCATTTTTGCCCCCGCTTAAATAGTTCTTTAGACTTTCGAAAAATAGATGCAGGTTATGTAAAATGTTAGGTGTTTATTTGAAGATTTAAAGGTCGAACGATGCTGAAATTGCTGCCGAATGTTTGAAAAGGATTTAACTTTTTGAAGAAGTGACGATAAAACTGATGTGCGCCATTTTTGGAAATAAAATACTATCTGTTTTTTGAGCAATAAACAGTTTAGGAGGTTGAATGAATGAAAAAGAAGATTGTAGCCGGCTTGGCTGTTTCCGCAGTTGTTGGGTCATCGATGACAGCAGCGCCCGCGGAAGCAAAAACGATAAAAGTAAAAAGCGGTGATTCTCTTTGGAAACTTTCCCGCCAATATGATACGACAATATCCAAACTGAAATCCGAAAACAAATTGAAATCGTCGGTGCTTTATGTCGGACAAAGCCTTAAGATTCCTGAAAACAGCAAAAAAAGCACGAAACCTTCATCAAACTCAAGCAAAACGTCAACGTACACTGTTGCATATGGTGACTCGCTATGGATGATTGCTAAAAATCATAAAATGAGTGTTTCTGAGCTTAAAAGCTTAAACAGCCTGAGCAGTGACCTGATTCGTCCAGGGCAAAAGCTTAAGATCAAAGGGACAAGCAGTTCAAGCGGCTCAAATGGATCAAAGAAAAACAGCGGTTCCAATTCTTCAGGCTCTTCAAAAAGTACATATACAGTTAAGCTTGGTGACTCACTGTGGAAAATCGCAAACAGCTTAAATATGACAGTAGCTGAATTGAAAACATTAAATGGCTTAACATCAGATACCCTTTATCCTAAACAGGTACTCAAAATAAAAGGAAGCAGCTCACCCAAGAGCGGAAACAGCGGTTCCAAGAAGCCGTCAAACTCCAATTCCTCCAAAACAACTACATACAAGGTGAAAGCAGGCGATTCGCTGTGGAAAATCGCGAATCAGCTCGGAGTCACTGTGCAAAGCATCCGTGATAAAAACAATTTATCATCTGATGTGCTGCAAATCGGACAGGTTCTGACTATCTCGGGAACAACAAAGTCTAACAATTCAAATCAGACAAAGCCAAAAGATAACTCAGGGTCAAACATTCAAATAGGCTCGAAGATTGACAGAATGATAACAGAAGCGAAAAAATATGTCGGAGTGCCGTACCGCTGGGGAGGAAACACGCCTGCCGGTTTTGATTGCAGCGGCTTCATTTATTACCTCATTAATAATGTATCATCGATATCAAGATTGAGTACGGCAGGGTATTGGAATGTCATGCAAAAAGTCAGCCAGCCGTCAGTCGGGGATTTTGTTTTCTTTACCACATATAAATCCGGCCCGTCTCACATGGGAATTTACCTAGGCGGCGGAGACTTTATTCATGCAAGCTCATCGGGCGTAGACATTTCCAATCTCAGCAATTCATATTGGAAACAGCGCTACTTGGGCGCAAGAAGCTATTTTTAAAAATGAGCATGACAAAAAGCCTTTTTATAGGCTTTTTTGTTTATATCAGACAATGATTGACCACACTGTTAGAAAAAACAAGGGGGAGACAGTATGTACCGTCTCTTGCTGTTGATGATGGTGATGGCACTGGGAGCTGCGGGATGCGGACAAAACCCTCCTGACCCTCCTAAGCGGGTACCGGAAAAAGAAGCCGTTGAAACGTCAGCGTTTGGTCATCATGTCCAGCTGGTTAATCGTGAAGGCAAAGCAGTCGGTTTTATAGAACTCAAAGAATCAGAAGACGAAGGACTCGACATTCATATTTCCGCAAACAGCCTGCGTCCCGGCGCTTCACTCGGTTTTCATATCCATGAGAAAGGTTCATGTGTCAGGCCGGATTTTGAATCAGCAGGAGGTCACTTTAATCCGCTGAACAAAGAACACGGCTTCAACAATCCGATGGGGCATCATGCCGGAGATCTGCCGAACCTTGAAGTCGGTGCTGATGGAAAAGTAGATGTCATTATGAATGCGCCGGACACCTCACTGAAAAAAGGAAGTAAACTAAATATTCTCGACCAGGACGGGAGTGCGTTTATTATTCATGAACATGCCGACGATTATTTGACGAATCCAAGCGGGAATTCAGGTGCGCGTATCGTCTGCGGAGCCCTTTCAGGCAATAACGAGAAGCAGTAATATCATCCAAGCCCTTTTGTATTGAGCATACAGGGGCTTTTTTAGTATACTCGTTAATGGAATACGAATAGGAAAGGGAACCTGTCTATGACAACTCAATTACAGCACTTAACATTGCCGGAAGATATACAAAAAAAGCTTTTATCGTATAAAGATCAGCCAATTTCCCCAGAGTTTCAGTCACTCATCGGGACATCAGGCTATGAGGCGGAGGATGAAGCCATTTTATTCGACGCCATTATCGCATTAGCCATGGGAAAAAATGTCCTGCTGAAAGGGCCTACAGGCTCAGGAAAAACAAAGCTGGCAGAAACATTGTCCAGCTATTTTCATAAACCGATGCACAGTGTCAACTGTTCAGTTGACTTGGATGCAGAAGCCTTGGTCGGCTATAAAACAATTGAAAATCAATCTGGCCAAGCGACGATCGAGTTTGTTTCAGGGCCTGTCACAAAAGCCATGAAGGAAGGCCATTTTCTTTATATAGATGAAATCAATATGGCAAAGCCGGAAACACTGCCCATTTTAAACGGTGTATTAGATTACAGAAAAATGATGACAAATCCGTTTACAGGCGAGGTCATTCGGGCTAAAGGCGGATTCGGAGTTATTGCAGCCATCAATGAAGGCTATGTTGGAACTGTTCCGCTGAATGAAGCATTGAAAAACCGTTTTGTCATCATCGATGTACCTTATATTAAAGGCGAGCTGCTGAAACAAGTGCTTATGTCTCAGTCAGCTCTGCAAGATGAGAAATTAATTGACCGGTTTATCACGCTTTCCTCTGACCTGATTGTTCAGGCCAATAACGGACAGGTGTCTGAAGAAGCGGCATCCATCAGAGCTTTAATCGATACATGTGATTTAGCCGCTTATATTCCGCCGCGTCGTGCCATCGAACGGGGAATTGTAGAGAAGCTTGATGATGACCGGGAAAAGGCGGCCGTTCGAAATATTGCAGAAACTCTGTTTGAATGAGGGAGCTGCGATGAAATTTATCAAATTTAACGACAGCACAATTGATTCGTTTTTATTTATGATGCTGACTGATTTGGCCAAAACACTTACCAAGAGTGAAGCGGTAGAAGTGGAGTATGGCGTTCAGTCCTATTACAATCCATTTGAAAAGAAAATCTATATGAGCCACTTTTGGAAAGACAGAGCAGCCGAGGACATGGAGGCGGGTCTGAAAAGCGACGTCTACCTGCGTTCGGTCGGAACGAGATATAGCTCGCTGCAAGAGTTTGCGAACTTTTTGGATGATATCCATCGGCATCTTACGTTCAAAAGCTTTGCCAAGCAGCTGTTTATGCTGCTTGAGGACATCAGAATTGAAGAATGCATCAAACACGAGCGTCCGGGTACAAAACATGTATTTGCGAAGCGAAAAGACATGTACAGAAAACACTTCTCTACCCAGCTGACCTTAAATTTAGAACGAAGCATTTTTACGGATGCCCTCTTTTGTGCGATCTATGTCAAGCTAACAACGGAATCGCCGCTCGAGACCCTTCCGTCTATGCGTGAAGATATTGATCTGATGCGCCCGTTTATTGAGCAGCAGCTCCTTCGCGTGTATGAAGCAGATTCGACACGGCAGGTCCTGAAAATTGTTGAAGACCTCATGGACGGGCTTGAAGAGGTGCTCGATAAGGATATGCTGAACACCTACTTCTTTTTGCCTGAGCTTGATTACGCAAACGCTGCGGAACAGCCGTTATTTGAAGAAGAGAAAAAAGCGCCTAAGCTGAGTGATGACATCGCGCTTCCGAAAAAATCAGACGGTGATGAGGATATTCATGAAGAAGAAATGCCGACGTGGCACCGGGAAACAGAAGCACCGGCTAAAAGCTTCCTTCAATTCGATATTGAACACGGCGCAAAATCAGATTTAGGAAAAGACGCTTCAAGGGAAGGCGACGATGGAGATCAAGCCCTTGGTTCTGTCCAAGGATCAGCCAGACAAACAAAACGGAAAGACTATTCCAAGCTGGAAGCGCTGGAGTCCCAAAAAGACCAGCCGAACGGAGCGGGTATGGCTGACGGCAAAGAAAATAAATACGCATTTCCGATTTACAAAGAACCTCAGCCGGCAACCAGTGAAGAGGAGCTTTCCTATAAACAGCAGGCAAAAACGATTGAGTCGTATCAAAAGCGTTTAAAACAAATGATTCAAAAAACGCTGGAGCATAAAAAAACATTGCCGAGAACAGACCTTCATGCCGGACGGCTGAACAATAAGCTTCTGCGCTACTTCACTGAGCGAAATCCGCGTCTATTCTACAAAAAGCAAGAACCGTCTTCAGAAATTGACGCAGTTTTTACATTGCTGGTCGACTGTTCAGCCAGCATGTTCGACAAAATGGACGAAACAAAACGGGGAATCGTGTTGTTTCACGAAGCGTTGAAATCGGTAGCGGTTCCGCATCAGATTGTCGGCTTCTGGGAGGACACAAACGATGCAACCGAAACAAGCCAGCCAAACTATTTCAATACGGTTATTCCTTTCCAATCGTCATTAAGACAAGATGCTGGGCCTGCAATTATGCAGCTCGAGCCTGAGGAAGATAACCGTGACGGCTATGCGATCCGGCAGATGACGAAAAAATTGCTGCAGCGCAGCGAGGCACAAAAGTTCTTAATCGTTTTCTCAGATGGAGAGCCGGCTGCATTTGGCTATGAACAAAACGGGATTGTCGATACAAGTGAAGCGGTTATTGAAGCCCGAAAAAGAGGAATAGAAGTGATAAATGTTTTTCTCTCCAACTCAGAAATAGAAGAATCGCAAATGAAGACCATTCAGGATATGTACGGAAAATTCAGTATATTTGTCCCGGATGTCGATCAGCTCCCGGATGTTCTGTATCCGCTGCTGAAAAAACTGCTCCATAAAAGCATAGGATAGCCCTTTATCCTATGCTTTTTGGCGTTTCTTTTTTTAAATGATTAAATTTTTTGTTTTTTATAAAGGTTTTTTACTATTTTGTGAACAATCAAGGTAGAATCAAATTGCAAACAGTGGTAAAATATCGTTGGAAGCGTTTTTATTACATAATTTTGGACACAGTGTTCGAAAGTTATTTTAAGATAGTGAATCATTCACTTGATTATCTAAGTTGGGGGTAATATTCAAATGTTTCAAAATAGTATGAAACAACGAATGAATTGGGAAGATTTTTACGGTCCGAACCTCGGCTATGCGCTGGAGCTTTACGATCAGTATACCCAGGATCCGAACAGCATTGATCCGGATCTAAAGGACATGTTCGACGAGCTCGGTGCTCCGCCAAGCGATATAAAAGAGGCCTCGGGAACAAAAGAAAAGGGACGTGTTACAGCCGATCTGATTCAAAAGATCGCATCCGCAGTCAGACTTGCAGAAGATATCCGAACCTATGGCCATTTAAACGCTTCCGTCAATCCGCTCAGAAAGGATGGGAAAAAGAGCGAACTCTTTCCATTATCCGATTACGGGCTAACAGAAGAAGAAATAAAAGCAATACCTGCGTCAGTGATTTGTAAAGACGCTCCTAAAAACATTACGAACGGTCTAGAAGCCATTCAGTATTTACGAAATACCTATAAAAGAACGATCTCATTTGAATTTGACCATGTGCATGACTTCAAAGAGCGTGAGTGGCTGACGAGAAAGATTGAATCTGGCGAGCTGTTCCAGAAGAACTCAGCTGAAAAACTGTCGGCTGTGCTGGAGAGACTGACAGAAGTAGAGGGCTTCGAGCAGTTTTTGCACCGCACATTCGTCGGACAGAAGCGCTTTTCCATTGAGGGATTGGACGCGCTTGTACCAGTGCTGGATGACATTATTGCACAATCTGTCAAATCAGGTACGACCAGTGTCAACATCGGAATGGCGCACAGGGGGCGCCTGAATGTATTGGCTCACGTGCTCGGCAAACCGTATGAAATTATTTTCTCTGAATTTCAGCATGCGCCGAACAAAGACCTTGTCCCGTCTGAGGGATCAATCGGAATCAGCTACGGATGGACAGGGGATGTGAAATACCATCTGGGGGCAAATCGGGAGCTTCAAGACGCTGAAACAAAATCAGCACGCATTACGTTAGCAAACAACCCGAGCCACTTGGAATTTATCAATCCAATTGTTGAAGGCAGTACAAGAGCGGCACAAGAAACAAGAACACAAAGCGGATACCCGGTGCAGGATGAAACAAAATCGCTTGCCATTTTAATTCATGGAGACGCTGCATTCCCTGGGGAAGGAATTGTTGCTGAAACATTGAATTTAAGCTCTTTAAAAGGGTATCAAGTAGGCGGTGCGATTCATATTATTGCCAATAACATGATCGGATTCACAACAGAAAGCGCTGAATCAAGATCGACAAACTATGCCAGTGACCTGGCGAAGGGCTATGAAATTCCGATTGTTCACGTAAATGCAGACGATCCTGAAGCCTGTCTTTCAGCTGTTAAGTTTGCGGTCGAATACCGAAAAACATTCAACAAGGACTTTCTAATTGACTTGATCGGGTACAGACGCTACGGACACAACGAAATGGATGAGCCGTCAACCACTCAGCCAATGCTGTATGATGCTGTCAGAAAGCATCCGACCGTCAAACAAATTTTCGCCGAAAAGCTTGTGAACGAAGGCGTGCTTACCGAGGAAGTTGTTCAAAACATCGAAAAATCGGTAACGAAGCGCATTGAGGATGCTTATCAGAAAGTGCCGGCTAAAAAGGAACATACCGCCTGTGAAATTGAACTTCCAGAGCCTGTTTCAAACGGTTTCCCTGATGTGGACACCTCCATTGATTTTGATGTGCTTCGCAAGCTGAATGGCGAATTGGTCAACTGGCCGGAGTCGTTTAACGTTTTCGGCAAGCTAAAGCGCATTTTAGAAAGACGCGCAAAGGCGTTTGATGATGACAGAAAAGTGGAATGGTCTTTGGCTGAATCACTTGCGTTTGCTTCTATTTTGAAAGACGGAACACCGATTCGTTTAACAGGACAGGATTCCGAGCGCGGAACGTTCGCCCAAAGAAACCTTGTGCTTCATGACAGTGAGACGGGTGAAGAATTTGTGCCGCTTCATCACTTATCTGACTGTGGCACATCGTTTGCTGTTCATAACAGCCCGCTGTCTGAAGGATCGGTTCTCGGCTTTGAATACGGCTATAACGTGCATTCACCGGAAACGCTTGTCATGTGGGAAGCGCAGTACGGAGATTTTGCCAACGCTGCTCAAGTGTATTTTGACCAATTCATTTCTGCCGGACGTGCGAAATGGGGCCAAAAATCTGGATTAGTTATGCTGCTTCCGCACGGTTACGAGGGACAGGGGCCTGAGCACTCAAGCGGAAGAATCGAGCGGTTCCTGCAGCTTGCCGCGGAGAACAACTGGACGGTTGCCAATCTGACAAGCGCTGCACAGTATTTCCATATTTTAAGAAGACAGGCGAAAATGCTGCTTCGTGAAGAGATCAGACCGCTCGTCATTATGACGCCGAAGAGCCTTCTTCGTAATCCGAATACGGTTTCGGAAGTGCAGGAGCTCAGCGAAAGCCGCTTCCAGCCTGTTTACGAACAGTCCGGACTTTCTCATGACTATGAAAAAGTAACCAGACTTGTATTATCCAGCGGTAAAGTGTCCATAGACATCAGTGATCATTTCAATAAATTAGAAGACGGTAAAGAGTGGCTTCACATTGCGAGAATTGAACAGCTGTATCCATTCCCGGCAAAAGGAGTCAAAGAATTATTTGCAAAACTTCCGAACCTGAAAGAAATCGTTTGGGTGCAGGAAGAGCCGCAGAACATGGGGGCTTGGAGTTATATCAGCCCGTATTTGACAGAAATTGCACCACAGGGAGTAAGCGTTCAATATATTGGACGGAGAAGACGATCCAGCCCTGCAGAGGGAGATCCGACAGTTCATAAAAAAGAACAGGAACGTATTGTATCTGATAGCTTGACTCGCAAAAACTAAGGGGGAAATGAAAAAATGGCGGAAATTAAGGTACCTGAATTAGCAGAATCAATCTCAGAAGGAACAATAGCCCAATGGTTAAAGCAGCCTGGTGATTATGTAGAACAGGGTGAATATCTGCTTGAACTAGAAACGGACAAAGTAAATGTTGAATTGACAGCAGAAGAATCGGGTGTACTTCAAGAGGTATTGAAAGATTCGGGTGATACCGTCCAAGTCGGAGAAATTATCGGTACTATTTCAGAAGGCGCGGGTGAAAGTTCTGCCCCTGCTCCTTCAGAGAAAGCTGAAAGCAAGGAAAGCGAAAAAGTAGAGAAGCAAGCTGAACCAGCGGCACAAGAGGTGAGCGAGGAAACGCAAGCCGAAGCAAAATCAAGAACGATTGCTTCTCCTTCAGCCCGTAAGCTGGCAAGAGAGAAAGGAATTGACTTGTCTCAGGTTCCAACGGGAGATCCGTTAGGAAGAGTGCGCAAGCATGATGTCGAAGCGTACGAAAAACCAGCGTCAAAACCGGCTCCTCAGCAAAGACAGCAGCCTCAGGCTCAAAAAGCACAGCAAAGCTTTGAGAAACCTGTTGAAGTGCAAAAAATGTCACGCCGCAGACAAACGATTGCAAAACGCCTTGTAGAGGTACAGCAAACATCGGCGATGCTGACTACATTTAATGAAGTAGACATGACGGCTGTCATGAATCTCAGAAAACGCCGCAAAGATCAATTCTTTGAGCAAAACGAAGTGAAGCTCGGCTTCATGTCTTTCTTTACGAAAGCGGTCGTAGCTGCGTTGAAAAAATATCCGCTGCTGAATGCGGAAATTCAAGGCGATGAGCTGATCGTTAAGAAATTCTACGATATTGGGATCGCTGTTGCGGCTGATGAAGGCCTTGTCGTTCCGGTTGTACGGGATGCGGATCGCCTGACATTTGCAGGAATCGAAAAAGAAATTGGCGAGCTTGCGAAAAAAGCAAGAAACAATAAATTAACCCTTAGTGAGCTACAGGGGGGCTCCTTCACCATTACAAACGGAGGGACTTTCGGTTCACTGATGTCGACTCCGATTTTAAACAGCCCTCAAGTCGGTATACTGGGCATGCATAAGATTCAGCTGCGCCCTGTGGCAATTGATGAAGAGCGCTTCGAAAACCGTCCGATGATGTATATCGCTTTATCTTATGATCACCGGATTGTAGACGGTAAAGAAGCGGTTGGTTTCCTAGTGACAATCAAAAATTTACTAGAAGATCCTGAACAGCTTTTATTAGAGGGCTAATAAAAAAAGGTACATCACGATAATGTGATGTACCTTTTTTGTATGCGGATTTTATGAGATAGATTACTGCTGGTTGATGCTGTTTGTTTCTTTTTCGCTTTTTTTGACCAGTATGTTGCAAGCATGGAACCTGAAAGGTTATGCCACACACTGAATATCGCGCTTGGTACGGCAGATAGCGGTGAGAAATGAGCCGTGGCTAGTGCCGCCCCAAGTCCTGAATTTTGCATGCCGACTTCGATTGCAATGGCTTTTTGAGACGGATAATCCATTTTTAAAAGCTTTGCGCAAAGAAATCCAAGCAAATAACCGATACCGTTATGCAGGATGACAACAGAAAAAATGAGCAACCCTGATTGAAGCAGATTTTCCCGGTTGCCGCTGACGACAGCTGAGACAATTGCAACGATGCCAATGACAGAAACAAGCGGAAGGGCATGTACGGCTTTTGCGACTTGTTTTCTGAAAAACATTTTGACGATCAGGCCTGCAATGATCGGAAATAAAACAGCCTGTAAGATTGAAATAAACAAAGACCCCGGCGAGACTGGAAGCCATTCCTTTGCAAACAGCATAATCAAAACCGGGGTTACAACAGGTGCCAACAAGGTAGATATTGTTGTAACAGCAACAGAAAGGGCCGTATTTCCTTTTGCTAAAAATGTCATGACATTAGATGCAGTTCCCCCAGGGCAGCAACCCACAAGGATAACACCCACTGCAATTTCAGCTGGCAGATGCAGTCCAAATGCCAATCCAAAAGCAACGAGCGGCATGATGGTATACTGAGCAATCACTCCAATGATGACGTGCCAAGGCTTTCTGAGCAGCTCTTTGAAATCATCGGCTTGCAATGTAAGACCCATTCCAAACATGATAATGCCAAGAAAAATCGTAATATAAGAACTGATCCACGTAAATAAAGACGGGAAAGAAAATCCCAGCACGGCAAAAACAATGACCCATATGCCGAAGGTTTGTCCCGCGAAATGACTTATTTTTCTAATGATGTCCATAAAAACACTCCTTACACATTTATCAAGAACTTCAGCAGAAATTCTCACAAAATTTTAAACATTCTCTTATTATAATTAATTTTCTGAATAATTCAATATCAATAGACGGATTGGCTTTAAATAGATGACAGTAGATATATTATGTAAACTAATTAAAATGTTCTTGACTATATAGGAAGATATTCTTACAATGAATCTTTATAATGGTTAGATAAAATAGGAGTGATAGGGTGAAGGAAGCGAATCAATGGTCTTCGAAGCTCGGCTTTATTTTAGCCGCGGCAGGATCAGCTATCGGGCTTGGCGCGATATGGAAATTTCCATATGTAGCAGGCACCAGCGGAGGAGGCGCATTTTTACTTATTTTTATTTTATTTACGTTTTTAATCGGACTGCCTTTGTTGTTAGGTGAATTTATCATAGGCAGAAAAACACAGAAAGATGCCGTTCAGTCCTATAAAACACTTGCTCCAGGAACGAAGTGGCATTGGATCGGTTATTTAGGCATGGCGACGTGCTTTATTCTCTTATCTTTCTACAGTGTCGTTGGCGGGTGGATTTTAGTTTATATTATCAAAGGCTTCACTGGCGGTTTATCGCAAACATCTGGTTTTGATACGATATTTGCAAGTACGATTTCAAATCCTTATTTGGCTGTAGGAGGCCAGCTGCTCTTTATGGTGGTGACAATTTTAGTTGTTGCAAAAGGGGTAAGCAGCGGAATTGAAAAAGCAAGCCAAGTATTAATGCCGGCGCTTTTTATATTATTTGTCATATTAATGGTGCGTTCCATTACACTTGATGGCGCAATGGAAGGTCTTAAGTTTTTCCTGATGCCTGATTTAACCGCAATTGATGCCAATACGATTTTATATGCGATGGGACAATCCTTTTTCTTACTAAGTGTTGGTGTATCTGTCATGGTAACGTATAGCTCTTATTTAGAGAAACAGGAAAATCTGGTGCAATCCGCTGTATCTGTAACGGTATTGAACGTGCTTGTTGCTGTAATGGCCGGAATTGCGATTTTTCCAGCTGTCTTTTCATTCGGCCTCAAACCAGACCAAGGGCCGGTCCTGTTATTTAACGTGCTGCCGACTGTATTTAATCAAATGCCGTTCGGAATTATCTTTTTATTAGCATTTTTACTTCTATTTTTATTTGCGGCACTAACATCCGCTTTTTCAATGCTGGAAATTTTGGTCGCGGTGCTTTCAAAAGGCGATGTCAATAAAAGAAAACGATTCGCTTGGTTAGGCGGAATTGCTATTTTTATTGTCGGAGTGCCATCTGCATTATCATACGGTGTCTTAAGTGACGTCTCTATATTTCACTTGTCCATTTTTGATGCGGCAGACTATCTTGTAAGCAATATTTTAATGCCGTTAGGCGCGTTATTGATTTCTATTTTTGTTCCGTTAAAAATACCGAAACAGGATTTGTTCGACGAGCTGAAAAGCGGTTCCAGCCTCAAACGAAAGTGGTTTGCGGTTTGGCTCCTGCTCATTCGTTATCTTTCACCTGTTGCCATCATCATCGTATTTTTACATGTGTTAGGCATTTTTTAAAACAAGAAGCCCCCGGGAAAAGGGGGCTTTTTTTAATAGAGTTTCCAAACAACTTCTTTTGCTTGCTCAAAACGTTTTTCTGCCTCGCGCCAATCCACGACATTCCACCAATGATCAACGTAGCTCGCCCGGTCATTTTTATATTGCAAATAGTAGGCATGTTCCCATACATCAAGCGGTAAAAGAGGGATCACATCCCATTGGCTGAAATGCTGGTGCTTTTCTGCCGTTAAAATCTCCAACCGTCCCGATCGAGGTGCCCAGACCAAAATGGCCCAGCCGACACCTTCTACTTTTTTAGCGGCCTGCGTGAAATGTTCTTTAAAAGCGGAATAGCTTCCAAATGAAAGATCAATCATCTGGAACAATGCGCCCGTAGGACGCCTTTTTCCGTTTGGATGCATTGAAAACCAGAAAATACTGTGCAAATAATGGCCTGCTCCATGGAATGCAAGTTCTCTTTCCCAATGAGTGACCAAATCAAAATTCTTTGATGCTCTCGCTTTCTTAAGCTCTAATTCTGCTTTGTTCAGACCGTCAACATAGCTTTGATGATGCTTCGTATGATGAAGGACCATAATCTCGCGTGAAATATAAGGCTCTAAGGCGGAATATTTGTACGGAAGCTTTGGCAGCACATGTTTCCCTATAGGGACATAAGCGCGTCTCTCACTTGTATCCTCTGATTCTGTAATATCCCGATAAAGGGCAGCAGCCTGATTATACCAATCTTCTTCTGTTGTTTGATCATCTTCCAGTGCTTCAATCATCTTGTCGATTTGATCTTCAAACTGATCAAGCTGTCCTCGTTTTTGAATCTGATCCTTCAGGGCTTCACACCAATTGAACATCTCCGTTTGATAAGATTCACGTTTCATTTGCTGTCTCCTTTTCAATAGCATTCAAATACTTCCCGACAGCCAGCAAAGAGAATACATATGGATAGCTGTGATAGCGGATATAAAATTGCTTTGGCAATCCGATTCCTGCTGGATAGGCCAGACTATCGGCGCCATGAGAACTACTGTCAGTAAGGTATTGCATACCTTTCACAATAGATGGGTGTTCGGGATTTTCGTAAGTGAGCAAAGCGTCTAAAGCCCAGGACGTTTGTACAATGGTTCCTCTATGCAGCGATACGTACGTTTTGATTTCAGCGCTTTTGCAGGATTCTCCCCAGCTGCCGTCATCAAGCTGTATAGACTTGAGCCAGCGCAGGGCCTCTTGTATAGCAGGGTGCTTTCGGTTAACCCCGCAGGCATGCAAACCTGTAAGAGCAGCCCATGTGCCGTAAATGTAGCAAACCCCCCATCTCCCGTACCAAGACCCATTTTGTTCTTGATGTTCAAAAAGCCAGTTCACAGCGCGCTGAATATGTTGATGTTTCTCTGTAAAACCGGCTTTCTCGCCTAAAAAGTGCAACACACGTCCGGTGAGGTCGGCGGTTGAAGGGTCAACTGCCGCATCCTCGGCGGATTCAAGCGGGAGAAGACGGATCAGAGGATGGTTCACATTTTTTTCAAAAGCAGAAAATCCGCCGTCATTGTTTTGCATTGATAAAAGCCAAGACAATCCTCGCTCCCAAGCTGAAGGAGAATAACTGCGGGGTATCGCTTTTAATACGGCTGCAGTGTCGTCACAGTCAGGGTTATTTGTATTGATGTTTGAAAATCCCCAGCCGCCGGGAGGTACGTCCGGATTTTTGACAGACCAATCTGCTATTTTGGTATGCTGTCGTTCTAGCAAAAAGGCGGATGCTTTTGTAATAGAGCTGTCTGTTTCGGTTACGCTGTTTTTTTGAAGGGCATAGCTGATCAGAGCAGTATCCCAAACAGTTGAAGTAGAGTTTTCAAGATAAGGAATCCGGCTGCACTCTGTCACTAGCGATTTGATGCCTTTAATTGCCCTCCTAATGATAGAAGAGTGGCGCGACACGCCAAGTGATAGAAGGCTGTAAACCATAAATATGGTTGCGCTCGCATAGCTGTATAATGTTCCGTCTTTTTCAATCCGGTCCAGCATATACGTTTTAGCTGTCTGTAAGCCCAGCTGCTGAAAAGCAAATGGTGCATGAAAAATGCGTTTCCAATGTGACAATATAGACGTGAGATCTCTTTCTTCAAAAGCATCGGATCGAAGCCAAGTGAAAGGGTTTTTTGTCATGTGCGGATCGAGATGATGAAGAGATGGAATATTGCGGTTTTTAAGAGCAAATCGCTGGTTGAGTGTTACAGCCATAGGAGCAAAATGAATTCGGGCATATGCGCTGAACTGATAGAAATGAACCGGTAATGTTGGGGGGAGCGCCATGAGTGATAATGGTAAATACAAAACAGGCCAAGGGTACAGCCCGTTCGCGGCAAGCATCCATTTTGTCATGAAATGAACATGTTTCAGGCCGCCATGTGAAATGATAAATTGTTCAGCTTTCCTCATGTGCGGGTCAGATCTGTGAAAACATCCTGAAGCCAGCATCCCGACATATCCTTGGACGGTAGCCGTTATATTTCCACTCGTTTCATCGGGATAATTGATAAATGTGCCGTCGGACTGCTGTTTTTCGCGAATGCCCGCTGCCAGCGCTGATATCAGTTCTTTTTCATTCTCCCCATCATCAAGTGAGGTGAGGAGCAAAATAAAAAAGGAATTTGTCATGATTGGTCCTTCAAAGCAAAATGTCCACGAACCGTCAGCGTTTTGCCTGTCTCTTAACTCTGCAATGGTTTTCTTTTGATAACGCCTCACTTTCTCCTGAAGTGTGCCCATCACGCTCAACTCCTTCAGAAGCATATATATTCAGCGTCATTTACCGCCATTACAGAAAGAAAAAACTGCTGGCAGGCAGCAGTTTTTTTAACATGCATGTTAATCTTCGAGATTAATCCATACACTTTTGACTTCTGTGTAGTTATCTAAGGCATAGGATCCCATTTCTCTTCCGAGTCCCGACTGTTTATAACCGCCGAACGGAGACGCCGCGTCAAACACATTATAGCAGTTCACCCAGATGGTTCCCGCTTGAAGACGGTCCGCGATATAGTGGGCCTGCTTGACGTTCTCTGTCCATAGACCGGCCGCGAGTCCATATTCTGAATGATTTGCTCGTTCAATGACTTCATCGACAGTTTCGTACGGAATGGCAGTCAGCACCGGACCGAAAATTTCTTCTTTTGCGATGGTCATCTCGTCTTCAACATTCGCAAACACAGTCGGTGCGACAAAATACCCTTCTTCAAAAGGACAGCTTCCGCCAGTCACTGCTTTTGCTCCTTCATCTTTTCCTTTTTGAATATAGGAAAGAACGCGTTCGTGCTGTTCCTTGCTCACGAGAGGCCCGATTTGTGTATCTTTATGAAGGCCCGCTCCTTGGCGAAGTGATTCAGCATAGGACACTATCTCATTAACAACTTCATCGTATTGGTCTTTATGAATGAAAACGCGCGAGCCCGCACAGCAGACTTGGCCTTGGTTAAACATCACACCGTTTAAAGCGCCTGGGATCGCTTTTTTCAAATTCGCATCCGGCAAAAGAATATTAGGTGATTTTCCGCCCAGCTCCAGTGTAACCCGCTTAATGCTTTTCGCAGCGGTGGACATGATTTTCTTTCCGATTTCAGTGGAACCGGTAAAGGCAATTTTATCAACCGCTTCGTGGTTCGTCAGCGCTTCTCCCGCATCTTCACCGAATCCCGGAATGATATTGATTACACCGTCAGGGAAACCGGCTTGGTCAATTAATTCTGCTAAATAAAGAGCTGAAAGCGGCGTTTGTTCAGCCGGTTTGAGCACGATTGTACAGCCTGTTGCAAGAGCCGCACCCATTTTCCACATCGCCATCAGGAGAGGGAAATTCCATGGAATGATCTGGCCGACGACGCCGACAGGCTCATGGCGCGTATAATTAAAATAGGCGCCGGAAACCGGGATCGTCTGTCCTGTTATTTTTGTGCACCAGCCGGCGTAATAGCGCATATGCTCAATAGCCAGCGGAATATCTCCATTAGTCGTTTCATTTATCGGTTTTCCGTTATCGAGCGTTTCAAGCTGAGCAAGCTCAGTTTTATGCTCTTCCATTAAGTCTGCCAGCTTATACATCAGTCTGCTTCTCGAAGCTGGAGACATTGTTCTCCATTCGCCTTGGTCAAAGGCTTTCCGGGCAGCTTTAACCGCTTTGTCCACATCCGCAGCCTGGGCTTCATACAGCGTCATCAAGGTTTCGCCGGTTGCCGGGTTGGGAGTATCAAAGGTTGCCCCTGAGGCACTCGGAACAAACTTTCCATCAATATAAAGCTTCTTTGTTCCCTGTAAAAATGTCTCCAGCCTTTTCGTCACTTGCATCGTTAAAGAACTCATCCGTAACAAACCTCCAGTCAATTTTTATGGTCTGTTTTGAGATTCTTGGTGATAGCACATTAATTCCTTGATTGAATAGCAGAAATAAGCTGTGTTATTTACAGTAAGAGTAAGCGTATACAAACATTCTATAATAGAAAACAAGGCAAAATCAATGAATAACCGATATTGCAATTTACAAAAGAAAAAAGCTACAATAAGCTTATAGATAAGTAAAGGAGATTTCATCATGATTCATAACAATTGGCTTGAAAAAGAAACAATCAAAAAGGTAAAATGTGTGCAGACAAACGCAAAAAAATATATCGTGAACCGCGTTTTAACTCCGGGAAAAGAATATGAAGTGAAAAATGAAACAGAGGAGTTTCTATTTGTGATCGACAATACGAATAAAGTCGGCGGCTATTATAAAGAATACTTCGAAGAGGTTTAATGCCTGAATAAAGCCGAGGATATAAAAAACCGCAGCTCAGCTGCGGTTTTTTATGGTTAAAACAGGAAAAATAAAACAAAACAATGAAAACTTTAAAACCTTTTTAAAAAATATTGCTGAATATTGAAACTTTTTTCTCTATACGTGCGTATTACTTGATGACAACAGCTTAAAAGACGAAAAACAAATCAAAAATTTGAAAAATGTAATCTGTTCGTAATGGTTTAAATGTCTTCTATGTCGTATTCTTATATAGGGATAAAGGACTTATTTTTATGTAATGAATGATAAAACAAATAGATAAACGCAGAAAGAGGGGTTCTTCATTGGGTATTTTTTCTGTTAGCAGATCAACGGACGCAAAGAAGCTTGAAGCTTTGCTCGTTGAAGGGGAAAGAATAGAATCGATTTATAAGCTCCGGGTTGACCAAATTTGCTTTACAAATAAACGGATCATTTTCTTTGACAATAAAATGTTTTCTAAAAAGAAGGTTCGTGTATTTCTTCCATATAAAACAATTGAAAGCTTTGCGATCCAAGAAGCGGGCATGTTTGATCCAGACACTGGGCTTTTACTGATGACAAGAAGCAAAACCTTTGAATTAGAATTTGCAAAAGACACCGATTTAAGCGAAGTTCAAGCGGTGCTGACAAAGCATTTGTGCAGCTGAATATTTGACGAGCCAGCCGTTCAAAAAATGGTTAGGCTTTTTTTTATATAAATACAGAACAATGCGCACATGCTCGTTCTGTTTACACGACTAAGAAGGACAAAATGTGCCAAAGAAATCCCACACCATCATCGCCGGCGGTTACAAAGACAGTAGCTCAACTTTCCATCAAGTTCCCATGTTTGACAGAGGGCGAAACGGGAAACAGGATAGAAAGGAGAGGATACACATGTCACTGACAAAAGAACAAACACAGCATCTCTACCATAAATTGCTCGATATGCAAAAAGAATTGTCTGGCGAGAAAAAGGAAACAGAATCAATGACGGAAGAAGTGGGGGAGCTTTCAAATGGGGTTGACAACCACATGGCAGATCACGGAACGCTCGTCACAGACCGGATGACAGACCAAACGGTGAGAGAAATAGACCGGGAGCTGTTAGAGGAGGTCAACCATGCATTACAAAAGATGAAAGACGGAACTTACGGAGTGTGTGAAAAAACTGGCCAAGACATTCCCTACGAAAGGCTCGAAGCTGTTCCTTATGCAAGAATGACAGTTGAAGCTCAAGCTGATATGGAGGATGAATTAGAGACAGATGCTCCGTCATTTGAAAGAGAGTTTCATGAACAGGTAAAGGATCTATCCAATAAAGAAACAGTTGATCAAAAAAGCTCACAGACGTATGAGATTTTGGATCGTGAACAAGATTCAAAGTAAAAATGATAAGCAAGTACACCGATATTAGGTGTACTTGCTTTTTTTGAAAAAAATCTCATATTCAAAATAAAGTGATTGACTTTGAGTAAAAAAGAAAGTAACATACTATTTGTAAGTAAATATAAAAAGTTTACCGGGAGGAATACAAATGTCTACAGTATTATTTGTAAAATCAAGCGACCGTACAGCTGAAGAAGGCGTTTCAACTAAACTTTACGAAGCTTTCTTAGCTGCTTATAAAGAAAACAACCCTAATGATGAAGTGATTGAATTAGATCTTCATAAAGAAAACCTTCCTTACCTTGGAAGAGATATGATTAACGGAACATTTAAAGCTGGTCAAGGAATGGAAATGACAGAAGAAGAGAAAAAACAAGCTGCAATTGCTGACAAATATCTGAATCAGTTTGTAAAAGCTGACAAAGTTGTTTTCGCATTCCCGCTTTGGAACTTCACAGTGCCGGCAGTGCTTCATACTTATGTTGATTACCTGTCTCGTGCAGGCGTTACATTCAAATACACACAAGAAGGACCAGTTGGTTTAATGGGCGGCAAAAAAGTTGCGCTTCTTAACGCGCGCGGCGGCATCTACTCTGAAGGACCAATGGCTTCACTTGAAATGTCATTAAACTTCATGAAAACTGTTCTTGGTTTCTGGGGTGTTCAAGACTTGCACACAGTTGTCATCGAAGGACATAACGCAGCACCTGATCAAGCGCAAGAAATCGTTGAAAAAGGTTTACAAGAAGCAAAAGATCTTGCTGCAAAATTCTAATCAAGTCAAAACTCCTATCCATGCGATAGGAGTTTTTTGTATACATATTATATAGAAGAAAGTGATAAATTCTTTTCGCTATAATGGCTGTTTTTTTCTATTGTGATATATTTTTGATTGTCGAATGATCGAATATAATGGCGAAATAACAGTTTTAATGGCTGAGAAAAAGTTTTTCTAAACAATTGTTTTGGCCCCTTGATAAAAAACGTCTGATGGTGTACTATATAAAAGAAGCTACTTTGTGCGTATTGTTAATTAAGTTTTAACCTTTAAGCTGTAATAGGGAGTTTTATATCGAAGCCGGAATGTCATGCCTCCATTGCAGAGGACGACAGGAACGTTTCTGCAAACACCCACTTTGAGGAGTGGTGGTTTAAAACTTTCTTACTTGCATACGGCAAGACGTAGCGAAAGCCATTTCCTTTTTGGAAATGGCTTTTTATTTTATCTAAAAAAGGTAGGTATAATGAAAATTCAATTTTTGTGTGAAAGAAATGAAGGCCGCTTTTTTATGATATGATGGGAGAAATTCAAGGAAAAGCGAGGTTTACACGTTATGTTACATAGAGCCCAATCCCTTCTGGCCCATTATTTCGGTTATGAAAAGCTCCGCATCGGCCAGGAGGAAGCGATCCGCTCGGTGACGGAAGAAAGGCAAAACACGGTCTGCATAATGCCGACGGGAGGAGGCAAATCGATTTGCTATCAAATCCCGGCACTGATGTTTGAAGGGACAACGATCGTCATTTCGCCTTTGATTTCCTTGATGAAGGATCAGGTAGATGCGTTGGAAGAAGCGGGGATTAACGCCGCCTACATCAACAGCACACAATCCAATCAGGAAATATATGAGAGGCTGAACGGGCTCAAAGAAGGGGCTTATAAGCTTTTTTACATTACACCGGAGCGATTAACGTCCACGGAGTTTATTCGGATTTTGCAGGGCATTGATGTTCCTTTGGTCGCAATAGACGAGGCGCACTGTATTTCTCAATGGGGCCACGATTTTAGGCCCAGCTACAGAAATATTGAAATTTTGTTCCGAGAATTACATGACAAACCTGTCATCATGGCATTAACAGCAACAGCAACACCCGAGGTTCATGAGGATATTTGCAAACAGCTGCATATTCAAATAGAAAACACGGTATATACCGGATTTTCCCGTGATAATTTAACCTTTAAAGTAGCAAAAGGAGAAAATAAGGATCGTTTTATTGATGAATATGTGCAAAAGAACAAACATGAAGCTGGCATTGTCTATACAGCGACCAGAAAAGAAGCTGATCGGATTTATGAGAGATTGAAACGAAATCAGATCAGTGCAGGCCGGTATCACGGAGGCTTGGCTGATGATGTCAGAAAAGAGCAGCAGGAAAGGTTTCTTAATGACGAGCTGCAAGTGATGGTGGCAACGTCTGCTTTTGGAATGGGCATTGATAAATCAAATATCAGATTTGTTCTGCATGCACAAATTCCGAAAGATATGGAAAGCTACTATCAAGAGGCTGGACGAGCTGGGCGGGACGGTCTTGACAGCGAATGTGTTCTCCTGTTTTCACCGCAGGATATTATGGTGCAGCGTTTTTTAATTGAACAATCAGAACATGAAGAGAAACAAAAGCAGGATTTAAAAAAGCTGAGACAAATGGTCGACTATTGTCACACGGAAGATTGTCTGCAGCGTTTTATCCTTATGTATTTCGGAGAAAAGGAGCCTGACGCGTGCGGACAGTGCGGAAACTGCACTGATACAAGGACGGCCCATGATGTGACACGGGAGGCGCAAATGGTCTTATCTTGTATCATTCGCATGAAAGAACGGTTTGGCAAGACGATGGTTGCCCAGGTGCTCGCCGGCTCTAAAAATAAAAAAGTTCTTGAAAATGGCTTTTCCGACCTCTCAACATACGGGATATTAAAACACCAATCAGTAGGGGAAATCAGTGATTTTATTGAATTTCTTATTTCTGACGATTTCATCAGGATGTCAGACGGAACATTTCCGACTCTTTTTGTCAGCAGTAAAGGAAGGAATGTGCTGAAAGGAGAATTATCAGTAACGAGAAAAGAAGCATTAAAAGCGGTTGCGATTACTGAAAATGACGAGCTGTTTGAACGATTGCGCATGGTTCGCAAAGAAATTGCGGCAGAGCAGGGGGTTCCGCCTTTTGTCGTTTTTTCTGACCAAACGTTAAAAGAAATGTCAGGCAAACAGCCAGTAAATGATGAGGAACTTTTGTCTATAAAAGGCGTCGGAGAACAAAAAAGAGCAAAATACGGCCGGCTTTTTTTACAAGAAATACAAGCTTATGCAGGGATGACAGACTAAAAAAACAGAAAATCAACCTTTTTTTCTATAAAAAACACATTTTATTTTCTCTTTTTTGGTTCAAATCAAAAAGACTTGCGAAGCCTATTATATCAAGGGTTCAGCAAGTCTTTCCAACACAGAGAAATCCTTCATGTAAAGGAACTGTAATCTAAATCATATCTTTTTGTTATTGATTTGACATTTACGTGTGTTACGATATCACCTGTTAGCCGCCAATAAAAAGCTAACAAGGGAGGATTTACTTATGAAGAAGACGATTATGTCCTTTGTAGCAGTTGCTGCACTTTCAACAACTGCATTCGGAGCTCACGCTTCTGCAAAAGAAATCACGGTGCAAAAGGGTGATACGCTCTGGGGAATCTCTCAGAAAAACGGAGTGAACCTAAAGGACCTAAAAGAATGGAACAAGTTAACTTCTGATAAAATCTTTGCAGGAGAAAAACTGACCATTTCTTCAGAAGAAACAACCACTTCTGGGCAATATACAATTAAAGCGGGAGATACGCTTTCTAAGATTGCTCAAAAATTCGGTACGACAGTCAACAACCTGAAAGTTTGGAATAACCTAAGCTCTGATATGATCTATGCTGGATCTACACTTTCAGTAAAAGGTCAGGCAACAGCAGCAAACACAGTTACTGAGAATGCGCAAACAAGCGCACCTCAAACTGCACCAAAACAAGAGGCTGTGCAAAAAGAGCAACCTAAACAAGAAGCTGTACAACAGCAACCTAAACAAGAAACAAAGGCTGAGGCAGAAACTTCTGTTAACACAGAAGAGAAGGCTGTTCAATCAAATACAAATAATCAAGAAGCTTCAAAAGAACTAACAGTTACTGCTACTGCTTACACTGCTAACGACGGCGGCATTTCCGGCGTTACGGCAACAGGCATTGACTTAAATAAGAACCCGAACGCGAAAGTCATCGCGGTTGATCCTAATGTGATTCCACTAGGTTCTAAAGTCTATGTTGAAGGCTACGGTGAAGCAACAGCAGCAGACACTGGCGGCGCTATTAAAGGAAATAAAATCGACGTATTTGTACCAAATAAAAGTGATGCATCTAATTGGGGCGTCAAAACTGTAAATGTAAAAATCTTAAACTAATCATATAGATTGTGAGAAAAGACGCGAGCTTTTGGCTTGTGTCTTTTTTCTTTCTGTTTAGAGATGTTTATATCATATGCTGATAAAAGAAAAGTGGTCCCGATGTTTTCACGTGTAATAAATAGGTTTTATTGGAGGAAGGACTTATATCGGAAGCTCGCCGCTTTGGGAGCGGAGTTGCTCAACGGACGGCTTTCTATACTGAAAAACTCAATTCAATTGATATCAGCAATTCGGAAGGTGTGCAGTGGGGCTATTAATCAATTTATAGGGCTGTTAACCAAGCGGTCGTTCAGCAGGCATTAGGAGCGAAAAAAATTTAGCTGAAGGACAAAAGGGCGCTCTTTTAGAGGGTTTCTTTAAACTCATCGGCGCTTTTAGTTACTCGTCCCCGAAGTGCTTGCCTATCAATTTATGGGGCTGAATTGAGAACGCTGACAGTGTATAGCCTCCGCCGATTGCCGATTTATTGCCATAATGTATTCGCCGCGATATTAAGCTATTACCATTAGCATGTTTACTCTGGACACATACAACCCGGTATATGTAACATGCAGATGTACTTGTCTCATCAAAACAGGGCGGCTTTTCGTTGCAGTTCTTGGGATTGTATCGATAGTCATCGCACCATTTTTTTATACGCCAAAGGGGCTATACAGCTATGTTCAAGAGATATACGGCTTTTAAAAGTACCGTTATCAGCAGCAGTCGTCAGCGGTTTTTTACAAAAAAGTGCGGCTTTAGCTGCAAAAATAGCGATACCAGACCATATTGTTTTATACGGCTTATCAAAAATCTATTTAGAACACATTTATTTTCTGTACATCCTTGCCGTACTTTTTCCATTTTCAGTGGGTGTTAGCTTCTGACAGAATATAAACTCGATCACAATCCGCAAGAGAATCTAACACCTTGAAACACGTAAAGCTGGGGTTACAAAAAGGATCTTGGCATCGCCAAGATCCTTTTTATTTAAACCAGCCTTTTTCCTTTGACCGAGTAATGGCTTCAATTCGGTTTTTCACTTCAAGCTTTTCCAGAATCATTGAGATATAATTTCGCACCGTCCCGCTTTTGATGCTGAGTTCCTGAGCGATTTCTTTTGTGTTTTTACCGTCAGCCACAAGTTCAAGCACTTCTTTTTCTCTATCTGTAAGAGGGTTAGCTTCGCTGTACATGTCCTCCATCAGTTCAGGTGCATAGATGCGTTTTCCCTTCATGACGCTACGGATGGCGCTTGCGAGCTCTTCGCTCGGACTGTCTTTTAACAAATAGCCTTTAACGCCTGCTTTAATGGCTCTCTGAAAGTAGCCGGGTCTGGCAAAAGTGGTTAAGATTATAATTTTGCAGCCTGTATCCTTTAACTCCTCAGCAGCTTCAAGCCCTGTTTTTCCGGGCATTTCAATGTCCATAATGCATACATCAGGCTCATGTTTTTTGACAAAATCAACAGCATCTTGACCGGTTGTACCTTTGCCTACGACTTCCATATCGTCTTCTAAGTTTAGAAGTGATCCTAAAGCGCCCAGCAGCATTTGCTGATCTTCCGCAATAAATATACTAATCATGTAAGCCATCCTTTTTGTTTATTTTGAGTTATTAGGAATTGCCATGGTAAGCTTGGTCCCGTTTTTGGTATCGATGTGAAGGCTCCCGTTTGCAAATTCAAGCCGTTCTCTCATACCGAGTAAGCCATGACCTTTTGAATAGAATTTTTCTTCTCCTTGGAATGTTCCATCGTCAGACACTGTAATGACAACTTCCTTCCATAGCTGCTGAATGTCAACTCGGCAAGTTTTAGCCTGACTGTGTTTGACGACATTTGTGACAGCTTCCTTTAAGCACATGCTCAAAATGTTTTCATTAAGCAATGAGATATTTTCGGGCCATTTCTCTTCTTCATAGATCAACGTAATGTCAGCTGCTTCGAGAATTTGTTTGATGTTGATCAGTTCATCCTTGAGCCGGATGCCTTTCATAGAGGATACGATCTTTCTTACTTCATTTAAAGAAGTTCTCGCTGTTTGCTGTACACTTTTCAGTTCACGTGCTGCTTGTTCGGGATCTTTGTATATCAATTTTCTTGCCAAGTCGCTTTTTAAACCAATAAGAGAAAGCTTTTGCCCAAGTGTATCGTGGAGGTCGCGGGCAATTCGCTGCCGCTCTTCTAATTTCACCAACTCGGCAATCCGTTCATTTGCATCCTCGAGTTTTTCTTCCAGCCGTTCGCGCTCCTTGCGGATTCTTATACTAAAGGGCAATAAAATCGCGCTGATGAGAGTAATAACGACGAAAGGAATTTGAGTCAGAAAGAATTCCTTTTTTAATACGAGGCTGAAATTAGCTGCGACGGCTGCGCTTATTAAATGGACGTAATATAAAATATGAAAGGGAACGCGTTCCTTTATGTTTCCAATAAAATACGCGATAAAAAAAGCAAAATAAATATAACTGAACAGCGTAATAGAGGCAGTTGAAATGCCAATTAACAAAAACGCCCACAAATAAATAGCCCAGCCTTTTGAGACAAAAGCAAATCGATATACCGAAAAAAATAAAAGCGTCAAAATGATGCCGACAATAATAACAAATGTAGATGATGTTTTCCATATAAAGTAGAAGGGGAGGATGAAAAATATCGTCCATATATAGGGCGTAATCCCGCTTAGTTTTTGAAATGTAAAATGCTTTTTCATCATAATATTACCTCATTTTCAACTTTTCATCTTACATGTAACTTTATCATTGCGAAAGCCAGAATGCACCCTCGAACAATAAAAAGGAAGCCTTCTTGTGTATAAGAGAAGACCTCCTTCATTGTCAGGCGTTCTTCCGCAGCTTTTGTTTTTCTGTTGAATCAGGCGGAAGGCTGAAAGGTATATGTTTGATATCCCGAAATGACACAAATTGTTTTTTATCTTCATCCCAAAGGCGGAATGCAAGTGATTGCAGGCTTGTTTTTAAGGTGATTGTCGGTACATTTTTTAATGGTTCGTGATGTTCATGAGCAACTTCAAGCTTATAATTAGGCACTTTTGGACTTAAATGATGAACGTGGTGGTAACCGATATTGCCTGTCAGCCATTGAAGCAGTTTCGGAAGTTTATAAAACGAACTGCCTTCCACAGCAGCCTGAACGTAGCTCCAGTTTTCATCTGCTTCAAAATAAGAATCTTCAAATGTATGCTGAACATAAAACAGCCACACACCGATTGAACCTGAGATCAGAAAAATTGGGCCTTGCACCAGCAAAAACGATTGCCAGCCAAAGATCAGACAGCAAGCAGCAGCCAACGCCGCAATGGCCAGATTCGTAAGGTATGTGTTTACACGCTCCTTACGTCTTGCGCCTTTTTTGTTAAAACGGTTGGTGATTAGAAAAACATAAATCGGTCCGAGAATAAACATGATAAACGGATTTCTATAAAGTCTGTATGCAAGCTTTGTTCGTCTGGATGCAGCTTTATATTCGTTTACTGTTAACATCCAGATGTCACCCGTTCCGCGTTTATCCAGATTGCTGCTTGTCGCGTGATGAATCGAATGGCTGTGCTGCCATTGAAGATACGGGAATAAAGTCAGAACACCTGTCAGAAAACCGAGAATATGGTTATAGCGCTTTTGTTTGAAAAATGATTGATGGCAGCAGTCATGGAAGATGATAAAAATTCTTGTCAAAAATCCTGCGGCAATTACTGTTAATGCTAACGTAAGGAGATAGGAGACGTTGAGGCTGAAATAAGCCAGAAACCACAATCCGAAGAAAGGAATAAACGTGTTCAAAAGCTGAATCAGGCTGTTTTTTGTTTCGGGCTTAGCAAAAGCGGCGACTTGCTTTGTAAGCTGTTTTTGTTTATGTGCAATGGTTTGTTCAGTCATAGTAAGTATCCTCTCATTGTGTGTCTCAGTTCAGTATACGCGAATGAGAGAAGTCCTTTGTAGTAGCACACATCATGCATGATATATGACATTTGTCATATCCTCGTGCGGCTGCATAAATGTTTACGCTGAAAAAGCTTGTAAAAAAGAAATTTACAAGCTGATTAATGTTTATCGATCCATATTCGTGATGTACCCGAAACAGCTTCAATCCTGCATGTTCCTCCTATAGGAAACGTGGCAATTGGTGAGGTGTGTCCTGCATTTATATTTGCGATGATTGGGAGGCCGGATAATTCTTTTTTTGTTCCAATCATGGCTTTCACAAGATCTATTGATACGTTTGATGCTTTCTGAAATCTGCCGATCATAATTGCCTTAACATTTGAGAAGGAGGGAAGATGGATGAGTGATTGCAGATCGCGGTCAAACATGTGGATGTCTGACATATAATCATCTTCAATCAATAAAATGGTATGTTCTGTTTTAGGAAAATACTCTGTTCCCTGCAGCAAATTAAGTGTGCAAAGGTTTCCGCCAATCAAAGTGCCTTCCGCATAACCCTCTTGGATCACAACAGGGCCGTTATTTGGATAAAATCGTCTGTTTTCTTGATCCAAAAACCAGCGGTCATCGCTCCACTCGCTTGAAGGGTGAATCTCAAACGGATCGTCCGAAGCGCAGCAAGAAAGAAAATACTCTTTTGTATAATCGAGCCCTTTTTTCATTGCAAATGTTGAAAAGTGGGGACCTGAATAAGTAACAAGGCCCGTTTTTTGATAAATGGCGTTGCAAAGAGCCGTTATATCGGAATAGCCGCACAGAATTTTTGGATGCTGTTTGATTTTCTCGTAATTAAGATAACGAAGCAGCTGATTTGAATTGAAGCCGCCGAGTGTCGTTAAAATCGCTTTGACGTTTGGATCAAAAAAGGCTTCATGCAGATCATGAACTCTTGATTCGATAGAAGAGGAATCAAATTCGTTACATTCATTTGCATGTTCGGCGATAGTCACCCGATAACCTAAGCGTTCTAACGCCGTTTTTGCTTGAATTTTTGCTTCATTTGATAATATAGACATGCTGGTCGCGGGAGACACGATTCGGATTTCGTCTCCCTTTTTTAGTTTTGAGGCGTACATAGAACCCTCCATCAATGGTTTTACACCATTACAGCACAACTTGGCTCATTCTTCCAGACTTTTTTACAAATCAACCCACTTAATGCTGCCTGATTGTGTATCATGATCAACGCATACTTTGAATTGATGTTTTTCATAAAAATGAATCAGCCGGTCTACATGATTCCAGTCCCGCTTGGCAATGTCGCCGGTGACTTTCGGAATATTGTGGTCTCTGGCGATATCTTTTAAATATTTCATGCAAATGGAACCAAACCCGTGATTCGGAGGGCCTTTTATGTCGCCGATATGAATGACATCGTCCTTGTAAGACGCTACAAGTGAAAAACAGCCTTTTCCTCTATAAGCCGTTTTACAATCGGTAAGCATAATTTTGCATGTTTGGCCATCATCAATCGAGGAAACAATCATCCACTCATCATGTTTCGATTGATCAATACCAAGCACTTTGGCATCTTTAGATAGATCCTTCATATTCTCCTGCATGCGGTAAATTTGAAATTCTAAATCATTTAGTTCTTCTTCAAGTTCTTGACGATTTTTTTCTTCAGCAGTAAACAAGATCAAACTCCTTTCAAAATCAGCTTAGAAACACAGTTATCAATTGTATTAGATGAGAAGGGCATTGTAAACAACAAATCCATTATTACTAGAATTTAGCGCAAAATAAGGTTTGACCGTTTTTAAGAGAGGAAAAAGAAAACTAACCTGTGAAAAAGGAGGAATTGGAATGGCGATTGATTCATTGATTAAGAAATTACAGTATGTCCGATTGGAACCGCCGGATAAAATTCTCTCCCTATATCTCAATACAGACATGAGGGATCCAGATCAGCAGGGGGGAGAATGGAAAATTGCCTTAAAGTCGGGATTCGGCAGATTGAAAGAGTATTTGGCAGCAAGTGATCCAGAGGAAGAGAAGTGTCTGGGTGGAATCAGAACGAAAATTGACCAATACCTCAATGAAATGGGAAAAGACATGCCCCGCAGTCTCGTATTTTTTGTTTCTGACAGCGGCATATGGGAACCAATTAAACTTCAAATCCCTGTAGACACAAGATTTTACTGGGAAGAAACAGCTGTTCTGGATCAGCTGAAGGATCTGCGCCAAACGTACCCAAGTACGGCGTTTATTTTAACTCAGCAGCATGAAGTAAAAATTATTGAAACCGTTTTAGGTAAAATTGAGGCGGTGGAGCATTACGAGTATGATATCATCAATGAGTCTTGGGAGAATTGCCATTCCTCTGTAAACAAAGCGGCACCATTTGAAGAGAACCAAATGAGGGAACATGTAACGGAGAATCAAACGAGACTGTATAAGCGTCTGGCTGCCAATCTTGATCAAAAAGCTGCCGCAAAAAGATGGGAACGAATGGTCATCGCCGGTGATAAAGAAACGGCCGATATCTTGGATCAGCATATGAATAAACCGATTCATTCAAAAATCCAAAAGAACCTGCTGAATGAAAATGAACATAAGGTCGTTGAGCATTTGATCAAAGAGGCGTAAATCTAACAGGGCCGGGGCTAAAAGCCGCCGGCCTTTGAAGTGTGTCTAATTTCTGACGAAGCAATCGAAAACGTTGACATCTTCTTTGAATTTGCATACGATTTGGATAGCCAGTACAAATTAGGAGAGGTCATCAAATGAATCAAACAGAAAATAAACCGAAAAATTATACGGGGATTGTCCTTACGCTGACAGTTCTGATTAACGGTTTAATCGCAGTGCTGTTTTTTATGCCTAAATTAGATCAGTTCAGCCATGCGAATATTCACATTTTGCCAATGCTGAATGCGATATTCAACAGCTTTACGTTTATCTTCTTATTGGCCGCGCTGATTATGATTAAACAGAAAAATATCAAAGCTCATAAACGCTTTATTTTAGCCGCTTTCACAACAACATTACTATTTTTGATTTGCTATGTTACTTACCATTCGATTGCGGAGAATACGCTTTATGGCGGAGAAGGTATTATGCGCTCGATTTACTTCTTTATTTTAATTACACATATCTGCCTTTCTGCAATCATTGTGCCGCTTGCACTGTTTACGCTGATCAGAGGCTTCAGCATGCAGGTGGAGCGCCATAAAAAAATTGCCAGATGGACAATGCCTCTATGGCTGTATGTAAGTCTTACAGGCGTTATTGTATATCTGATGATATCACCGTATTATTAAAAGCCATACTGAGTATGGCTTTTTTTTTGAGCTTGTAAACATGACAAAAGCCCAAATCAGTTTTTGGGCTTCTGTCAGTAAATTGATAGACTCCTATTCATGAGCCTTTGATTCCATGGTTTCAAGTGTTGCAACCTGCAAAGATTCTTCAACAGTTTTTGTTTTTTCTTTTACTTTTTCTGCATACGTGTAATCACCGTAGCAATACGGATAGCGGAAATTATTTGCATTTCCCCCGCAAGTATACAGCTCGGGATTTTTTTTGACTTGCTGCTCGGAGTATTGTTTTGCCAATTCCTCAGTATGCGTTCCTCCATGTTCAGCTACAAAATCAATATAACCTGCCCCCATGTTGTAGCTTTGAATTATTGTATCCAAATCTACACCTTTTTCCTTACCGGACTTGTACATGAGGGTAAATTGCTTGATGCCTTGTTTAACACTGAGTTGAGGGTCTGTTATCTCATTGCGTTTTAACCCCAGAGATTCAGAGGACTGCATGGGATCATTGCCTTTTCCTTTTGACTCCTGATACATCATGCCAAGTATGAGTGATGTATAATTAGAGAGTCCTTGGTTTTCAAGCTCGTCTTCCACCAGCGGTTTATAATCGGTTAAACGTTCCAAAACAATCGTTTTTGTATCGATCGGAAGTTTTTTGATTAAATCCCGGTTGAAAAAAAGCAAGACCAATAAAAAAGAGGCGATGACAAAGACAAAAATCATCATAAAACCCGCAGCAGCGAAACAGCCTTTTCTCTTTTTCTTCACTGTGTTTCACCCTCAATGTTTGGAGCAGTATGACCTTTTTATTATGACACAGAACGGTATATCAGACCAAGTAAAAACCTGATTTGAAACATAAATTTAAACTATGAGATTGAATTGGAACACGAGCAAGTTGGTTTGCACTCAAGCACATTTGTTATAAGATAAAACTATGAATAAAGAAAGGTGATACATATGACTGAATTTAGAGAAACGGAACGGACGGCTGCTGATCTGGACGAGGAGACGCTGTTTCTCGTCGCGCAAACATTCAAAGCGCTTTCAGATCCTACCAGAATCAGAATTCTCCATTTATTATCCCAGGGTGAACATGCTGTAAACGGAATTGCAGAAAAGCTGAATTTACTGCAATCCACAGTTTCCCACCAGCTTAGATTCTTAAAAAATCTCCGGCTTGTAAAATCGCGCAGAGAAGGAACATCTATTTATTACTCTCCGGAGGATGAACACGTTTTAGATGTTCTTCAGCAAATGATCCATCATACACAACACGATTAAAAAAGACATCCTTGCTTAATCGCTGCTAGCGGGCAAGGATGTCTTTTTCTTTATCGTGTCCGTTCTGATCGAGTTCGTTTCTGCTGAGTTTGATGACAAAAGAAGAAAACCCGATATAATAAACGGCTATCAGAAAAAAGACGCCAATTGTCAGAGGATCAGTTCCGATTGACTGACTGTAAGATCCAAGGCTGTTGAGATCAGGCGAGGTAAGATAAAGCTCTGTCACTCGATACAGAAATCTTGATAAAAATAAAGTTAAGAGAATCATTTCTACCCAAATATGAGTCCGAAAATAGATTTTTCCTCTGCGTTTTTCAAAGGAGATGTTTTTCTTAGCGAAAAAGACAAGGAGCCATCCGCCAAGAATGCCCAAAATGAGAGATCTATATAAAAAAGGGTGAGTGATGCTGAAGACCGAAAGACCAAAAGCAAACAGCGAGAAAAGAATCATACGGGTGAACAGCCAGTGAGGTTTCAGCGGCTGATATCCGATGGACCTTTTAATTTTTTTATACAGAAAAAAGATAATAATCATGGCAGGATAAACGCTCTGAAGTGTAAGATGCATGATGTGAAATCCCCTCCGTTGAGAAGTGTATGCTTATCCGGTTCGAAATAGTAGTTGAAATCAAATACTGAACATAAAAAAGAAGGGGAAACCCCTGTATTCATAACATATGCGAGGTGTCTTTGGGCCGCATAATAGATATGCCCAAGCTTTATAAAAATGTTATGATTGAATTTGTTGGAAATGAAAAGAAGAAAAGGTGCACAGAATGAAACTGGAACGTTTGTTAGCGATTGTTGTGTTATTAATCAGCAAAAAACAAGTGCAGGCTGCTGAACTTGCTGAGCTGTTTGAAGTATCCGTCAGAACAATTTACCGTGATATTGATACGATCAATAGAGCTGGTATTCCGATTGTGACCTCACAGGGCGCCGGGGGCGGAATTGGCATTATGGAAACGTATCGGCTTGAGAGAGAGTGGCTGAAAGAGGAGGAGCTGTTTGCGATTGCGTCCGCTTTGCAGAGTGTCTCTTCCATGTGTGAACCTGCTTCTCACAGCACAGCTTATCAAAAAATTAAGCACCTCATACCGGAGCAATCTGCTGAAGCATTTAAGCATCAAACAGAAAAATGGTTTATTGATATGACGGCTTGGGGCCATACTGAGGATCAAAAGGCACTTCGTGAGAAAATCAGTGCCGCCATCGATCAATTGTCAACGATATCATTTACATATACGAACGCAAGCGGGGAAACACTTCTTCGTGAAACAGAACCCTACACATTGGTTTGCAAGGCGGGACACTGGTATTTATACGCCTATTGTCTGGTTAGAAACGATTTTCGCTTTTTTAAACTTAACCGGATGAAAGATATGGCCATTTTACAAAATTCCTTTATCAGAAAAGACATTCAGCTGGATACCTTGCCGTGGGATAGGAATTGGTACGAAAAGGACCGTTTAACTGAACTGGTTATTCTTGTTCAGCAGCCAGCACGTCAGCGAATACGTGAATGGTTCGGATCTGAAGTTCTTCATTGTGATGAAGATGAGAACTGCCGGGCAGTGATTTCTCTTCCAGAAGATCAATGGCTGATCGGTTTTTTGCTGCAGTTCGGGAAGGATATTGAGGTTTTGGAACCCCTTCATATACGGGATAAAGTAAAAGATACCATTCATCAGATGCAAAAAGTATATGAAACCTGACACACTGCTGTCAGGTTTCTTTTTTTATAATCTAGGTAAAAAGGAGGGAACATATGAGTTTTTCACATATAACACACTTAAAACAGAAACGGTTTGCCGGACTATCACAGCGGACAAGCAACGCGTTGGAAATGACAGAAGAAAGGCGGATCCCGGCCCTATGGGACCAATTCTGGCAGCAGGATATGAGCATTCTTTTCTCACAGGCTGAAAAAGATCAAAGCATTATCGCCTTATATTCCAATTACGAACAGGAGACGAATGGGTTTTACACATTTTCAGTCGGAGCGTTTCAGGAGGACAGCGGGACTCTTCCGGAACCGTATGAAAACATTGATTTGCCGGCTTCCGCTTATGCCGTTTTCACTTCCAGAATCGGCCCTATTGAAGAGATTGTGTATGAAACGTGGAAGGAAATTTGGACTTGGGATAAGCGTCATCTGCGGACATTTACAGGCGACTTTGAGATGTATGATCAAAGTGCAGCAGTACCTCAACGGGCGCAAGTTAATATATATGTCGCCATAAAAAATTGATAAACTCTTGAAAAACTAAAGGTGTTAGTTATAATGAAACTAATACCATTAGTTTTTTGTTAGGGGGAATAAAAAGATGAGAGTTACCCAGAATCAAACGGTTTGGCAGCTGACTTTTTTTCCAGTTTTGTTTCCGGTCAATTGCTATTTAGTAGAGGAAGAAAACGAAGTCACCCTTGTTGATGCTGCAATTCCAGGCAGCTATAAAGGAATTATTCAAGCTGTAAATCAGCTGGGAAAACCGCTTCAGCATATTTTATTGACCCATGCACATGGGGATCATGTCGGATCACTGGATATATTGACACAAGCGTTTCCTCATGCAAAGGTGATGATCTCAGAACGGGATTCTTTTCTGCTGCAAGGTGATACATCCTTGCGTCATGATGAGCCGCAGACACCTATAAAAGGGGGTATTCCGAAACACGTGCAAACAAAGCCTCACCATCTGCTGACGGGCGGTGAAACAATTGGTTCTCTGCTTGCAATTCCAACACCGGGTCATACACCGGGCAGCATGTCATTTCTTGATACAAGAAACGGCATTATAATAGCAGGAGATGCATTTCAATTACGCGGAGGAATCGCTGTATCAGGCCAGGTAAAATGGACGTTTCCTTTTCCTGCCTTCGCCACATGGAATAAGGAGGAGGCCATCAAAAGCGCACAATTGCTCGCCGACAAGGCGCCTTCCTGTCTCGCTGTCGGACATGGGAATTTTCTGAGATCACCCTCAGAGCGGATGCGACAGGCGATACAAAAAGCAAAGAAAGGATGATAGCATGTCACCCAGAATAGGATTGAACCAAAAAATGATTGTAGACGCGGCAGCGGAGATTGCCGATCAGGAAGGCTTGAATAGTGTCACGCTTGCCGCACTGTCTAAAAAAATGAATGTTCGCCCTCCATCGCTGTATAATCATGTCAACGGGCTGCAAGCAATCAGAACAGAGCTTGCTGTCACCGGGCTGACAAAGCTTTTTGATCAAATGGCAGCCTCTGTAACCGAACAAAAGGGAGATGCCGCTCTGCTTTCTTTAGCTCATGCATATGTTGATTTTGCAGTTGAAAATCCCGGATATTATGAGGCGGCTTTGCTTAAGGTTCAGGACAACAGGGCGGAAATCGTGTCAGACCAAATTGTCCAGCTTGTAACGAATCTGCTCATTGAAAATAGATATGCATGCGAAAAGACTGCCATTCACGCGACAAGGGGGCTCAGAAGTTTGCTTCATGGCTTTACTGCTTTAATCGCAAAAGAAGCATTTGAACGTGAAGAGGATATTTTAGAAAGTCTGTCATTTTCAATTCGAACGTTTTTGTCAGGATTGTCGATTAACAATAAAAATGTTATGTAAACTAATAAATAGATGTCTTATATTTCTGAATATTGTATAATGTTATGGTAGTATACATAGGAGAGAGACATTATGCTATGGTTGACATTCACAAAATTGAGCAGTTAGCGGCAGCTTCATGGCCGTCTTATATTCAGAAAAGCATGGGACAATGGCTTCTCAGAGCCAACTTTGGCGTAACCAAAAGGGCGAACAGCGTATGGACTTCTGCGGATATGCCTGAAGGAGAATTCCAGCAAGAGGCCGAGCATTTTTATAAAAGCTTAGGCTTGCCTGTTTGTTTTCATATCAGTAATGCATCTCCGAAAGGGCTTGATGGCGCATTGGCAGACAGCGGATATGAAAAGGCAGATGAATGTTTTCAAATGACTGCATTGTGCCGGGACATTATGAACCGTACAGAAGACAATCGCCGATTTACATACAAGTGGGAACAGGTACCGTCTTCTGTTTGGATTGATAACTTTATTCAATTGGAAGAATTTTCACCTGAGCGGCATCGAGGTTATGCATACATTTTCGAACGAATGCCGCCGTGTAAAACCTTTTTCACGATGTATGACCAAGGGAGCCTGACAGCGGTGGGAACGGCTTCTGTCATTGAAGGCTACGGGGGACTCAGTAACATCGTTGTAGCCAAGGAGCATAGAGGAAAAGGGGCGGGAACTCAAGTAATCAGGGTGTTGACTGAATGGGCAATCAGCAACGGAGCGAAGCACATGTATCTGCAAGTGCTGAAAGAAAACCTTGTGGCAGTTTCTTTATATGAAAAAATCGGATTTTCACCTATATCGGAACACCATTACCGGATCAAAAAATGACCAAAGGAAGGGGCTTGCTGATGGACTCGCTTCAAGAGATTATTTGCGAAAAACGGACATATACACGCCTTTATCATTCACATAAGCACGCGTACAGCCAATTTCTTTTTCCGCTTGAAGGGAGTATTGATCTTGAGACGGAGGGACGCCAGGTGAAATTAAAGCCGGATCGGTTTTTATATATTCCGCCGGAGTGCGAGCACCGTTTCCGTTCAATCGGCAGAAATGAATGTCTTGTACTGGATGTTCCGCTTCATGCAATGAAAATAGATGAGTATCATGCAAGATCGGGCCTTGAAGCTGCGCTCGATCCTTTCTGGTCTTCGATCAGGTACTTGCTGACGGAGGAAGCAAAGGCCGGCACAACGAGCTCGCTGCATATGCTCGTTCAATACTTAAAAGAAAAGCTGCAATCCCATACCTGCGCCTCAATTGCATACATTCACAGCCATTTATCTGAGCGGCTAACGATTAAAAAGCTTGCTGAAATCGAGCATTACCATCCAGCTTACTATTCAAGCTGGTTCAAGAAGCAGACCGGGGAGTCTCCGCAGAGCTATATTGCCAATCTTCGTCTCGAGGAAGCGAAACGAATGCTGATAGAGAAAAAGGAAACCCTTACTAACGTGAGCGAGGCGCTGGGCTTTCAAAATCTATCTTCATTTACAAGATGGTTCACGAAAAGTACAGGCATGCCGCCCCGGCTATATCGAAATACCTTATATTCGGATAAAAAATGATGGTCCTTTGGTTAAACAAACCTCATACCCCTCTTTTATAATAGGAGAAAAAGGAGTTATTGATATGGCAGTCATTGAAGACTTTGAGAAATTGGATATCAGGACAGGCACTATTGTAAAAGCGGAGGAATTTCCTGAAGCAAGAGTCCCGGCCATTAAGCTTTTGATTGATTTTGGAGCAGAAATCGGCATGAAACAATCGAGCGCGCAAATCACGAAGCGTTATCAGCCGGAAGATCTCATCAACAAGCAAATCATTGCAGTCGTCAACTTTCCGCCTCGCCGGATCGCGGGATTTAAATCGGAAGTTTTGGTGCTCGGCGGCATTCCCAGCCAGGGCGATGTCGTCCTGCTGCAGCCGGGACAATCCGTCCCAAACGGCACAAAAATCGGATAACATAAAAAAGACGTTTGCCTAAGGCAAACGTCTTTGCGTATTGAGGCGATGCACCACACGCCACATTCGTGTGTGCCGCAAAGGGCATGTACATCGGCTTACACAATTCAGCTCATCGCTATATGAATATAGCATGGCGGCTGAAGGAATGCAAGGGTAACTTTTTAATTGTGAGTGAAATAGTTATAAAAGCTTGTCTTATTTTGTCTAAATTAATCGTGAGTAATTCAAATATTACTGTATGATGATGATTGTTCGACAATAATGAGTTTGTCAACAATAACACGGAATGTGACTTAACTGTGACCTCAAACACCATTTTAAGAATAGGCAGAAATGCCTTTAAACAAACGAAAACGTACTTAATGGTGAATACAAGGGGTAACTGTGATCTGGTTTCTTGTGAAAACAAAAAGGAGAGGTTATATTGAAAAAGAAAGTTTTTTCTTCAATGGCGTTGGGAGCTACTTTACTAGTATCATCTTCTGTCATTTTTGCTAGTTCTTCAGATGGGCTACACACGGAGAAGTGAACTTGGATGAAACAAGGGATTTAATACAAATCATGAAATTGACCAAAACCAAAGCGGGTGGCGGTACTTGGTATCACGGTTTCGAAGATGGGCAAGTTAAATCCAATTACAATCATACTAAAAAGACTCACAAATCAAGTGCGAAGGCTGGTGGAGAAAGGTTCTTTTCATCTAAATGGAAGAAAAAAGATGAAGGGTATACCTACGCTTCAGTGTATTCAACTCTTTGGGGAAATAGGGCTTTTTGGGATACGAAATAAAACAGACAATAGCAAAGAGATTAATAATCTATCATCCGGTGCCGTCAAAACTTGAATATAAGGCACCGGATTTCTTTTTATGGAGGCTATCCAATGAAGAAAACGATTTATATATTGTTCATTCTATTTTTACTCTCAATGAACATATCCAGCTATCACTATACTCTGAATAAGCAAGTTTTTTATACTTTATTCTCTAATAAACAAACGTTAATTATTAATTACAACAAAGCACACTTTAAAAGTGATGATTTCATTAAGGAAATAGCTGGATTTTCAAAAAAAGAGAACGTGAATATTACTCAATACAATTTTTTAGACGAGAAGACCTTAAATATCTACGCTTCAAACCTTAAGAATGAACCTTCAATCAAAATAGGAGATAGGTTTATATCTAATTTCAATAAAACAGCAAATGAATCAAATAAAAATTTGATTGGTACTATTGATTTCCCTTTATCAACATGGAAAATCAGATACTTCAATTTAAACCAAATAAACAACGTAGGGTTAGGAAATAGATTTTATATTTCATCCGAGGATGAAGATGTAATTGAACAAGCTAAAAAGCTATTCTCAGACTATGGCGATGTCAGTATAGAAGAAAACATCAGTTTAAATGACTCTGCTGTGTTCAGCACCGCATTACTCTTGTTAGCTTTGCTTTCCATGCTAATTTTATTTATTGGCATCCTTTATTTCGTAATTAAGAATCGCAAGCAACTTCTCTTACAGAAGCTATGGGGATATTCAAAAACCAAATCGCTGTTAACTTTCCCAAAAATGTTTTTAAAACCACTTGTTATGATCATAATTTGCGGCGCCCTTCTCATTGTAATTCTGGCTTTTATATTCAACCTTAACGACTGGTTATCAGTGTACGTTAAAATGCACATGCGAAATGCACTGATTGTGACATTCTCAATGATGATATACACAATTATTGTTACTTTGATTTTATATAACAACAGCAATATAAGCGCCACGATAATAGGCGGCATACCATTTAAAAAGTTTCAATGGCTGTCATTGGGTTTTAAGTTAATTGTGACAATCCTACTTTTTAATATTTTTGCTTCATCCCTCTCTAATTTGTTCGATTTAAAACAACGGCTAGACAATCAATCTTACTGGAATAAGACACAAACAGTTTATAAAACCGGTTTTGCTAATACAGGTTTGAACTACAGTGATTTAAAAATTGATAGAGAAAAAAACGAGAAGATACGAAAGCTTTATCATGAATTAGAAAGACATAAAGATGCGTTTATAATGGATGCTCAAAACTATGGAATACTGAAAATGAATGGAAAAACTCCAGTTTATTTCTATACATTGAATACAACCAAAGAAAATGAAATTTATTCACCATCCGGAAGAAGCGTAACGATCAGTCCTAATTATTTAAAAGTAAACACCATTAAAGGAATTAACGGAAAAACGATTACTGAAAAACAATTAACTCTCGATCAAAACACATTGAATTTACTTGTTCCAAAAAAATACGCTAAGTATAAAGAAAAAATCCTCAAAGCTTACAAAGATCAATTTTTCTTCGATAAGGTTGAAGTAGACAATATGTATAACAAAGAAATTCAGCAACCATTAAATACGCTGAAAAAAGAGCGGTTGAAAATCAAAATAATATATACTCAAAATAATCAAGAATACTTCACTTATAATAGTATGCTCGGCAACAATAAAAACAATATTGTTGATCCAATTGCAATTGTATTCACTGATAATGTTGATTCATCAGTTATAGGTGCATATGCAACCTCAAGTTTATTCTTTTCTGATGCCTCAAAAGGTATGGCATATGACCACATCATCCCTTATTTAGATAAAACAGATACAAAAGAGCTGATTGGTTCTGCGATATCAGTCTATCAAGAATTAAGCGACCAAATAGCACGAATTCAAAATCAGTTCATCCAGAATCTAATTGGATTAACTATAACACTCATATTGTCAGTAGCCTTCCTTATCTCTTATATATGGTCATACTACAGTGCAAATGCGTATCGACTGTACCTTAAAGAGATATTTGGATATTCATACTGGGCTAGAAATAAAAGCTTAATCATATTGTCGACTGTGTCTAACTGTCTGATAGGAATCTGCTTTAGTATTTATTATAAAATCTATGAATTAATAGGCTTGATTGTATTGTTCATTGGTACTGAGATGATTATTCTGTATTTCCTCAGCCTTTATTTGAACAGGAAAAACATGAATAAGATTTTAAAAGGAGACAGATTATGATCGAACTTAAAAGAATATCCAAAAGTTTTGATGGAAAATCAGTTCTTTCTAACTTTTCTATTCACATAGAGGAAAATGAATTCGTTTCTATTGTTGGCAAGAGCGGTTCTGGCAAAACCACTCTTCTAAATATAATCAGCCTCTTAGATTATCCAGATGAAGGTAAAGTTGTGATTTTAGGCTATGAAAATCCTAAATCTAAAGAGGTGATGAAGTTAAGGAGAGATAATTTAGGATATATCTTTCAAAACTATGTGCTCATGGATAATGAAACTGTATTAACAAATTTATTGCTCTCCACAGCATACGCAAAAGACTTTGACAAAAACAAGCTATCTGAAGCTCTGGAGATGGTAGGCTTAGATAAAAGCTTTTTAAAGAAAAAGGTATACCAGTTGAGCGGTGGTGAGCAACAGCGTGTAGCAATAGCCAGGATTATTCTAAAACCATGCGATATCATTCTGGCCGATGAACCGACCGGAAACCTTGATGAGTACAACAAGAACATTATTCTTTCTCTTTTCCATCAGTTGAAAGAAATGGGGAAAACAATCATATGTGTAACGCATGATCCAGAAATAGCTAACTGCTCTGATAGAGTAATAAATCTTTCGTAAGGAGTTGTTCTTGATGAAACATATTATTTTTGCAATTTCTACAAGCATCCTGATTATTATTACCGGTATTGTTCACAGGATTATTTTTAGACTATTTGGATTTCCATTCGATGAAGCGCTTGTCTTCTGGGGTGGGTTTGTAGTTGTTTATTTTGTTTTAGCTTTGATTGCTTCCTTACTCTTTAGAAATGTTGGTTCTAGCAGCAGAATATATCAGGCGTAACTCAATCTGGTCATTAAACAATAAAATATATCTTATCTTGAATACATCTTAAATTTAAAGTATCCTGTATATGTATCATAGTTGGCATATCAGTCACTATAAGCCAGAGAGTTCCCTCACATACTCTCTGGCTTCTTTTATTAACCTTAATTACGTTCGCCGGCTACTGAAATTATAAAATTCGAACCAAAAAAGACGGTTTGTTACAATGGATCGTACTTAATGATCGATTCTGCCGACAGATCATATACCTGATCAAGTCTCTCCACCGTCGGCTCCCAGTGGTTTAATCAGAGCCATGTTCATATGCTCAAGTACTTCTGTAAGCTCCCATACGGAATACGCCCTGATATATTTTTTCTAACCATAATGCAAATGGTAAGAATTCTAGCGTTCGATTACATGTAGGGGGTTAAATCTGGCGGATGTTGCTTCCAATACTCCGCAAGCAGCTTAGGGGCTGTAAGGAACAGCAGTCCGTTTCCTTCTACTGATTTATCCGTACCTAAGGGAACAGTGTGCTTGACCAGCTGTGCATACAGCTCATCCTCTGTCAGCTGTCGGTTGAATTGACCGGAGGCTTGGCAATAATTCAGCAACAGTGCCAAAGCCCCTGCTACATGAGGTGTAGCCATCGAGGTGCCGGACAACACCTTGTACGGATTGCTCGGATCCGAAACCAAATCGAGCGGGTATGCTGACAGAATGTCCACCCCCGGAGCTGTCAGATCCACTTCGTTGTTGCTCGATAGGAAATCGGCCGCTTTGCCAGTAAAATCAACCGCACCGACGGAGGTAGCTTCATTATACCCTGCCGGGTAGCGGAATTCGGGACGGCCGCCGTTGCCAGCTGCACAGACGACGATGATGCCCTGTCCCACAGCCCGCTGAATTGCCTTGTGAATCTCCGGATAATCCTTGGAGGTAGATAACGACATAGTAATGATATGGACGTTCTGCTGAATTGCATGATCTATGGCTTGAACGATCCATTTCGGTTGACCAGACCCAAGGCGATTCAGCACCTTAAGAATCAGCAGGCTTGCTTCCGGAGCGACTCCGACAACCCCGTTATCATTTTTGGAAGCTGCAATGGTTCCCGCTACATGGGTTCCATGACCGTTATAGTCTTTATATTTGTCAGCAGCTCCGTTGTCATCGTCGGTGAAATTTCTCCCACCGACAATTCTGCCTTGCAAATCGGGGTGTCTGGCATCACAGCCGGTATCGAGAACGGCAATCGTCACACCGCGTCCATAGCTGCCATTTTCCCAAAACTGAGGGGCTTGGATCATCTGAACACCTTTGGGGATTTCCTTGATCGTCCGGGTAACCTCTTCTGCTTGGAACGGTAGTAGATTGACTGTACCCTCGATCCAATTCTCTACTGACATACACGATCACAACCTTTCCTTTAGTGTCATTGGTGAAATACTCCAAAATCAATGGTCTCCGCCAGCTCGGGAAGATCAATCAAAGGGTTGCGGTTTCCCTGGATGTCGAAAATCGCTTGGTTGCGATGCTTTTCGTACGAATGTCCGGGAGGGTCCTTTTTGTGCCATTGAAGCAACACGTTTATATCAATCTTGCTGCGAATATCCGCTTCGATGGCATCGGGATAACGCAGGAAGAAGTATAGCATTGCCCGGGCTACGAAACCCTTACCATATTCCGGTTCGAAGACACCATTCTGCTCGCTGCTTCCGCCTTCGCCCTTTCCACATTCATTGCGAACCCATTCCGTACGGAATTCCTCCGGGTTGTAATCGGCGAAATCCTTATACACCTTGTTTCCTCTTCGGCTATTGCATGCTCTTTCACAGTAAAATAAGTGATGCATATCTCCTCTCATGGGCTCTTTCTCATGAAACCAAGACTGCGGAACCACGTGCTCGATGTCTGCAATATGCCCCGTAATTGTAGTTGCATCCGCTGTCAACTGCGTAAGACTCTCCTCGATAACAACTCTGGGTTCCGCCTCTTTTCCGGAATAAATGCTTCGCAAGGAGCCGTCTGCATGCAAATCGACCCACGTTTTCAAATAATCATCGCTACTGGAATAGCGTACCTGTTTGCTGTGTGTGTTCTTCAGCAACTCGGAGAGTTGCCGGAATAAGGCTTTGCCGTCCGTTTCATGGGGATTTATTCCTGCATAATACTTCTTGATGTCCTCTTGATCCCGTGCAGCATCATAATACGCTCGTTCCTCGGATCGGATTCGTCCCAAATTAGTTTCGAGCATGGCGATCAGCGGCTCCCTAGTATGCGCTATGCTTTCCTGCTCTTGCTGTGTGGTGGTTTCCACGTCTGTTCTGACCTCCTTTGATGTGATCCTTGCTTAGTATCTTTACATAAATATAAATAAATTACTGGGAAAATGAGGGCTGACCTTGATGGAGAATACAATTATTTACATGCATCCTGTCGGGACTGTTGGCTGAAACTGATTATGTGCTTCCTAGAGGATGGAAATAAACGGAAGTTAATGGAGGAGAATATTGATGTCAAAACAAAACTATTTATCGAATCTCGATCCCAGATTGCAACGAGTGGTGTTGAAAAACGAGCGTCTCGAGGCGGAAGGACTGCATACAGCGGTTCAGGAAGAAAGCTTGATTCCTGTTATCGCCAAGGTAACAGATCTCCAAGCATTCCAAGGAATTCCCGGAGTTCAGGACGTTACCAAGATTACCACGGCACCAGATCGCTCCGGCCAAATCGTCACCGCTCATATTGCTGCCAATACACTGCCCGCTGTCAATCAATCTCCGGTAGTGGTACAGCTTCAGGGGACACAGCCAGTGAAGCCGTTGCTTAAGGATACGGCTCGAGAGATCAACCTATCCCCGGCTCAGGGGCAGATCGGCAACGGAGGCGAAGGAGTGATTGTCGGTATCGTCGATCATGGCTGTGACTTTACGTATTCCAGCTTTCGGCATACGGACGGGTCGACCCGCTTACTCGCCCTCGGAATTCAAGAAGTGATGGCCGATCGAACAACCAGCTTCCGGGTATACAACAGCCAGCAGATTAATAAAGCGCTTGGGAATCGTGATCGTGATCCCTTCGAGGAGCTGAAATACTCCGTCGGTCAGGAGGAGCATGGAACTCACGTGACGGATATTGCAGCCGGCAACGGCCGCAACAATAAGGCACCCGGAGTAGCGACTAAGGCCGATATCATCTTTGTCGAGCCTGCTTATTGGGATATTCCTAGAGGCAACCTGGGGACTTTTGGAGATTCCAAAAATTTGATTGAAGCGGTAAAGTTTATTTTCGACCAAGCGGGGAAACGCCCGTGTGTAGTGAATATTAGCCTCGGGACGAACGGTGGTCCTCATGACGGTACTACGCTGGTAGAGCAAGCGCTCGATGGCTTTGTGACAGAGAAACCGGAAAGGGCTGTCGTCATAGCGGCAAGCAACTCCTATTTAGACAACATTCATACCTCAGGGGTGGTTCCGCGCAATGGGCATATCGATCTCCACTGGAATATTCCGACAACCGATTTTACCTTGAACGAGGTAGAGGTTTGGTATGAGGGCTCCGATGCATTTCAGGTGGAGGTCATCGACCCACAAGGAACAACAGTCTGTCGGGTAGGACTTGGCGAGCACTACTATGACGAACGAATATTCGCATCTCAGGAAAAGAGTGCTCTGAATGGGGATAACGTTGCGATGATTTTCTGTGATTTAGACCGGGGAATCGTTTCAACTGGTACCTGGACGATTCGTATTCACGGCTCCAGCGTGAATAACGGCAAATTCCATGCGTGGATCGAACGGGACAAACATACTAGAGGGATTCAATCCAGCTTTGCCACGAACCGTGAAAATAACTATACGATCGGTTCCATCTGCTGCGGTCATAAGAGCATCGTGGTCGGATCCTATGATGCGAAAACACCGAATACACCAATCTCGTCTTTTTCCAGTGCAGGTCCTACAAGGGACGGACGTCACAAGCCTGAGATTAGCGCGCCAGGAGGAGAGAATAGCGTACCAGGAAGAGACGTTCTCGCTGCGTCTTCGCGTACTGGAAACGGAGTCATCGGTATGTCGGGTACGAGCATGGCCGCCCCGACCGTGACAGGAGTTGTTGCCCTTATATTGTCGGAGGCAAGAGCTCAAGGAATAAGCCTCGACATAGATCAGATCCGAACGATATTGGAGCGAACGGCACGCCATAATCCGCCGAGGCAGCAAGGCTGGGATCCTCGTTACGGGCATGGAAGGGTCGATGCGCAAGCAGCGGTTGCTGCGGTTAGAGCCATGAAGGAAGGAAGACAGCCATTGGCCTCAGCGGTTACTCAGGAGGAACAAGATGATTTTTCAGCAAATTTGGGAGGCTGATATGAGAGGGAATGGGGTCAAGCCGCTTATCAAAGGAATGAGTGACCACCAGAAGGACTCGAATGAGGGTTATGTGGTGGTGAATATGGATCCGTACCCGGAGGGCTGCAGCCTGAATAAGGACAGAGACCCCGATGATATTCGTCAAGTAAATGTATTGGAGCAGGTGCATATACCGAATCGGAAGATGGAATCCTACAACAAATTTAAGGACCTTCATGACAACTATGAATGGCAAAGAAATGCGGGCGAAGACCACAGCGGCGACGAGAAAGGAGAAGTAAGCCGCTTGCTGGACTTTGTCATTAGCACGGAGCCGATCGAGGAAGTACGCAGGTTTGCTGTGGAAGAACGATTCATTGATTCGACTATAATGGATAAAGAGTGGAAAGAGTTGCTTCAGCGCATCTGGTTCGAGCTGGATGAAGAGAGCACCACGTCTGGGTTCGAGCATGTGTTTATCGGTGAAGAGAACTCTCGTGGGGGCCTTGGAGGACATCATTTCTGGTACCACTATCACATCAATGACGGACCCTATGAGGTGACACGAATGGAGGACGTCATCGAATTTCTCGACCATGTGGAGGTCGGGAGAGCAGAGAACAGCAGGTTGGCGGAGGTCATCACGATAAAGTACAAGTATCATAAGCTTCAACCGAATGGTTCCAAGCATCCTTTGGTGAAAGGACCCAAGGGCGGTTTTTTTGTGGGGTTGAGTGTGGAGGGGCTGATGGCTGTTGGGACCGCAGCTTACTTCCTTAAGCGTACGCTAAGAGAGAGGGAGGAGACCATCGATTTCATTATCAACGGGGAACGCTTTGATATGCAGGTATATACGGCGAATCGCGGAAGGGGCATACGAACCTTTTTTCCTATGATTAGCAGTCCGGTTGAGGTTCCTTCCTGCAGATAACGTGGAGGGACAACAAGCCAAGGAAAAAACTGAACAACCAGTAGTAACTTCAGCTTCTGAATCCGTTTCTTCTGATAATAATTCAAGAGAAAAAGCGGCTGATAAACCCGAAAGTAATGAGGACGGTAAGGTAACTAAAATATGAGGATTTATTTGAAGGTATCAATGGTGTCCCAATTGGCTACTTATTGGAAGAATGCCATTTAATGATCGATAAAGATAAAATTAATCAAGGTGATCCTAACTATCTCTATATATTTGAAAGTGATTTAGAATATAATCCATTAAATTTAAACTTTGAAATATTTTTAGACCGGTATATATTGGCTAATGGGGAACCTTTTTGGGATTGGCGCTACTATACCGCAGAAAGCAAGATAGTGTGATGTATAAGACAGTCATTTTGGCTGTCTTTTTCTGTTATTCAAATAGATGATTGTGGTAAAATTTACATAGAGTAGGGATAGGAAGGAGAATGATATGAAGGTATTTGAGGCTGATTCATTACTCTCTGAAGCGGATAAAAGAACCAAAGAGTATAAGGGACTAAGGTCGCAAATGGTTAAGCTAAGAAAAGCGTTTAAGGACGTAGCTGACCTAGATGACACCGAGTTTTCCGGTAAGGGTGCAGACAACATCAAAGCGTTTTATCATGATCATGTCAGCGTAACAGACCAATGGATTGATTTAATTGACATGAAAATTGCTTTCTTAAGCAGCATTTCTGCAAAACTTGAAGATGTCAAGATGTCTGATGCTTACATAGAAGAATCTTTTTTAGAACATGAACTTGTCAATGCATACACAAAATCAAAATCCATTATGTCTGAACAGAAAAAAGCAATGAAAGACATATTAAACGACATCAATGATATTCTTCCCTTGAAATATTCTCAACAGAAGACTTCAAAGACAAACTTTCTTCTGCAGATGACAAACGTGAAAAAACAATCGATAAGCTAAACAAGCTTGATGAGGATTTAAAAACAGAATACGCTGAAACAGAACCAAACGAACAATTTATTCAGCAAGACTTTAAAAAGCTGCAGGAATCAACAGGCAAAGGAAAAAACGCCACTCCGATTCACTATAACGCTAAAGCGTACAGAGAAAGTGACATACATAAGAAAAAAGGCGATATTGAGAAGCATTCAGAAGCTTATTTAAGCGTGAAAAAAGAAGAAGCAAAAGAACGTGAAATTAAGCAATTGAAAAAGAAACTTAATGATGGTGTGTCTGACCCAGATGAGTATTTAGAGATTGCTAAGAAAGTAGGCTACGAGAATCTTGAGCCAGCTCAGGTACAGCTTGCAGTGCAAATTGAACAAGCCAAACAGCTAGAAGGAGCAGGAGAAATCACCTGGGATATTATTAAAGGAGTAAGTGTAGCTGCATATGATGTCGTTAAGGATACTGTAGTTGGTGCTAAAGACTTAGCAGTTGGTACCTGGGAATTTTCACAGCTTTCAGAAGAGCAAAAGCTTTTAAAAATGACTGGTGCCATAATTGAAACACCGGCTTATGCTAAAATTATATGGAAAGATTTATCTGATTCATGGAATGATAAGATGGTCAATGGTGATGCCTATTCAAGAGCACACTTTATTACTTATGCTGTTGGAAGCCTTGTTGGATTAAAAGGTGGGGGCTCTATCCTTAAAGGGTCAAGTAAGTTAGCTACAACTGGAGCAGCCAAGGTTGATAAAGTCTTAGGGGCTGGAGAAAAAGCAGTTACTAATAGCGTAAAGACTGGAATTGATAAAGGAAAAACCTTCATTAATTCTATTTCATTAAATAATAATCGATTGGCGTATGCAGGTATCCGTCAGGATATAGAGAATACTCATAATGTGAAAAACACATCAATATTGAAAGAAGCGATAGACCAGAAGAACAGTGTGCTATATAAATCGGCTGGTAGCGATGATTTTGTAGGAACACTAAAAGGTGAACAGGTTCTTTTAAAAGGTGTTAAAGTTAAGGAAATTAGCTACACAAAGAGAAGTCCAGAAGAAACAGCAAAACTTAGAAGAAAGTTCAACAGTTCTATAAAAAAACAATTCTTAAAAGGTCTATCAAATGATCCCAGTAAAGTTAAGAAACTTAAGAAGGCTGGCTTAACAGATAAGGATATTGCCCGAATGAAGGATGGGTTGAATCCAAAAGGATATCAAGTTCACCATAAGCTTCCTCTAGATGACGGTAGCACTAACGACATGGATAACTTGATTTTGATTAAAAATGACCCTTATCATAAAGCAATAACTAATGAGCAAAACTCTTTAACAAAAGGTTTGACACCAGGAGAAACTAAGAAGATAAATTGGCCTATTCCTAATGGTGAGATATATCGAAGTGAGAAATAAGGGGGCAGTTTTATGTGGGTAAATATATTAGAGGAAATTCGAAAAACTGAATCAAAGTATGGAGATGAATTAAATTCTCCTGTTACAGACCAAGAAATAAGAAATTTTGAAGAAGCAGTATTAGGAAAGTTCCCTGTAAATGAGATTCCTTCAGGATATAAAAAATTCCTTCAAACTGTGAATGGATTAGATTTTAATGGCTTGGTAATCTATGGATTGGATCAAGAATTAATGGGAGAAGAAAATGATGAAGAAGTCTATGGTTTTATTGAAACAAATGAACAGTGGCATGAAAATGATGAGCAGAAAAAATATCTGTTTTTTGGTGACTCAGATACAGCTTGGTATTGTTTAGATGTAATTGAGAATGAATACTTAGAGCTTGATAAACCCTCTGGAACGCTGATGAACAAATTTAATGATTTTAACGCCATGCTAGCTGATGCATTGAAAGTTAGTTTAGACAACTAAACAAAAGTATTGCAATTGTTCATTGCTAAAGATGTGCAATGCGGAGGGGATTAATATGAGCTTCAATAATATCAAACAAAAGTTGAAAGAGTTTTCAATTGATGCAAAAATAGATCCCAGCATTAAAATACAAATGAACAACTCAAAGAGATTGAAATGAATATAGGTAATCAATTACCTTCTAATTATAAGGACTTTTTGAAGGAATACGGAGGATGTTATTTAGAAAGTAAAAAAACATCAGATGAGATTGAGTATGACGTTTGCTATAAACCTATAGAGAAAGATCCTTGGATGGGTAAGGACGATGATACACAATTGTTAGAGGGTTTTTATGGTTTAGCGAACCATCATAACAGTCTTCAGAAAGCGATCGATACATATTCTGATCGCTTTCCTAGAAATATTATCCCGATTGCAAGCTCTGCAGGTGGGAATGAAATATGTATGGATATCGATGATGAAAAGATATTGTTTTGGGATCATGAATCAAGTCATCCTGAGAAAGACTTTTTACTGATTGCCAACACGTTTGAGGAGTTTATCCTAAGTTTAGTTGATGAACCAGTTGAAACTGATGATAATGTTAGCGATGTTGAAATTGAGATTTTAGACAATGATTTTGGAAAATTACTCTTTGGAAAAGAGAATTAACTCTCCTCAATAGAAATTAAAGAGTTGCATATAAAATTTTAAGAAATGATGATTGTCGTCTGTTTCAAGCTGAAGGTTTCCCAAAAACCGATGTTAAAAACACATTGTCTAAAGATATAATTAAATTTCTTTGTGGCATGTGGGGGCTGATATAATGGAAACTGAACTAAGTTATCTATATAAAAAAATTGCAGAAACAGTAAATGAAATGATCACCGAACAGTGAGAGAAATTTTTGTTTTATGCGCAAGTTTCAGAAACAGGAGGGGGAACTTATTTTTATTACAACACTCCTGACGAGCCCCACAGAATTATAAGTAAAGCTTGGAAGTGCCTTTTGTTTTTACGCTTGATGAAGATGACTTTACTGAGAAAAAGAGAAAGTTGTTTGATCTAAGCGAGAAGCTGCGAGAAGTCTTCAAAGAGAGCGACCAAGAATTGTGTTATTCATTCACGTTAAGCCTTGAAAGGACAGGTAAACTAAATGTTAGTTTTTACTATACTGGTTTGTCCAGAATTTAGGGACTATTTTTTGTAAATGAGCTCGTTAAATAAACGTTGATTTTTCATCAAAAGAAAAAGGACTCTTTTTTTGGTCCTTAAGATTAATCCTTCATTCAGTTTATCTCTTGGACTCAAGGGCGGAAAGGCGTTCCTCGAGGCTAGCTAATTTCGCATGTAACTCATCATTTTCAACCTTAAGTTTTTTGTTTAAACCTTGAATAGCAGCCAATGCTACACCGTGTAAATCGATGCTTGAAATCCGAGTATCATTATCTCCATTTAATCCGAAGGCGGCTTGGAAATCCTGAGCAGTCGGGCCAATGTGACGCTCATTGGTCGATTCCTCCTTAAAGTTCCAAGATTGGATTGGCATGCTTGCTAATTTATCAAGAATCTCAATCGGGTTGACGCTAGAGAAATTCTCCTTTGCGTTTTTGTCACATCTGACCTTGAACTCGAGTGCAAAGACGCGACCTGTCACCATGGCGTCACGTCCCACCCAGAGATTACCTTTAATTTCGGCGGCACCTCTTGCAATTATGCCACCTGCTGTCTCGTAGTTATGTTTTGACCAAATTGAACCATCACTGTTAACCAGGAAGGTAAGGTTGTTGACTCCAGCACCGTAGCCTTCGATAAGACGTGCTGTTCCCGCCGCATGATTATAGACAGTTAAAGCTGGAACAAGTGACTGATTAGACTCAAGGTATTCAGGGGGTCCTGGCATTTGAATTCCTCCTCTTTTAAATTGTTATTTTAACCATTCAAAAATTGATTTCGTTGCCAATATATTTTGAAAATTGTATTTGAAGAACAAAAAGTCAATAATTAAATACTTTAATTTCAACAAAACGACTCAACGAGTGGCTATTTTTATCATGCAATCAGCTATATCTTTCAACGCTTCTGCTGAAGGTTTGTTTAAATCGATAACCTTTATCTGTGGCAGTGCTTTCTTCATTTCGATTCTCTCCCCAAGACATTTAACAATGGAGTAAAAGACACCTTTTTGATTGCTGATTCATTTGAAGACTTTATTCAAAGCTTATCAATTGAAGAGGATTCAGATGAAGAGGATGACGGTATTCTTTTCATGGAATTAGATGATGACTTACTAAACAGTTAAGCAAAAGTATTGTAATTGACAGTTTTTAAAGACTGGTACTTATTGAATCTGAGCTCATATATTATACATTAAGGTATCAACGTCATTAATGGCAATATGATACTGAAAAGGAGTGAGGTTCATGGGAGGATTCTATTTCTTTGGCAGTTTGATTTTAGCCTTTTTAATAGGTGTCGGTTTATTATCTCTTGGTGCTTATACGCTTTGGAAACTCATAAAGATGCGCTAGATTTGATGAAGGCTCCCTTTTGATTTAAATAGCTGTTTGCTGGATCTCACTTTTTGCAAGTTGGAAATATTCATATGACTGAGTATCTGTACTGTGGGCTTTAAAATAGGACTGCTGATACGACTAACACAATAACAAAGTTTTGTTGCTTGTCCGAGCCTGCATCCTCAATCTAAATAAAATAATGGTTTTAATCAAAAAAAACATTAGTATTGTAAATACCATTTTTATATGGTTATAATTAGGGTAATGATTAGATTATATAATTATTTTTTGCATGTGCTTAATGGAAGTGCATAAAATAAAAAAAGACCAGGGTGTTGGTAGCACCCCGGCATGTGCAAAAAGCTGCCCATCAACGGGCCTTGCTCAGTTGCATGTAACATAGTAGACCTAACCCTACGGGCGTCCAAACTCAAGGGAAGGTCTATTTTTTCTTTTGGCTTGACGTTACAATCATTATTATATTAAAGATTAACAAAACGGTATTTAGTAATAACCCGCCAAAATTGATCATTATCATTAATGATTCGTAAACAGTCATTTTCCACCCCCTTTCGAAGGGGATGAGCAAGACTCCCTTGGTGAGCAAACTTGTGTACAGGAAATATTATACTATACATAAATGCCCTTGTCGTTAAAAATTCACAATAAATTGATAATATGAAAAGAACTTGCAAAATGCAGGTTCTTTTTTCATTTCAAATATTAAACAATTTATTTCTTTTTTACTAGAGTGGGTACTCCATTTTTGGAGCCAGTTTTTATTTATATTAAAGACAATAAAGCAATCAATAGACAGGCTGATTAAAAGAAACCGTCAATGAAGGAAGTATTTAGTGGGAAAGGGGGTTATTGGGATAACACGCAATTCATCTCCGTAACTCTCGATTAAAGCACACAAACCCTTCTGTTGTGTGCCTCAAAAGTGTCATTGATTCTATATTTTTGAAAAAAAGTTAACAATTGATAAGGGGATGTTACAATGAAAAGGAGTAAGTATTTATTAGCAACCATGTTCTCTACAACAATGTTAATTTCTGGTCTGGGGTTTAGTAATAGTGCAAAAGCGGATGGGTTCCAAGTCTTGCCGATCAAAGAGTTCAAACTGAAATCCAAGAGTTAAAAGCAGAAGGCTTGACCGATGAGCAGATTAATAAGTTTTATGAAATGAGCAAGGAAGAATATCAATTTGTACAAAAACATGCAGATGACTTATACAATGAGTCACAAGAAGAAATAAAAAAATTGAAAGAATCCGGTGAAATTGATGAAGTTTTACACAAGTGGAACGAACCTGAATATCAACCAGAAAACAAAGTCTCAGGGTCATTGGGCACCAAAGGAGATGTCTTAGTTAGTTATGAGGTTAACTCTGGTAGCTAGTCTATTGGTGTAGGACATGCCGCTATTGTATCTAGAAATAAAGCAAAAACAGTTGAAGCCTGGCATAAAGATTGGAGCCCAATTAAACAAGATGGAGTTCGTAGATATACTAATAACTGGGGAAGCAAAAAGAAAGTTTATGGGCTATGGGTTAGAAAATCAAATAATGATAAATATATAAATGCTGCAAAATATGCAGAGAAACAGGCTGACGCCAAAAAGAAATATAATAAAAACTTCTTTGACAAAAAAACAACAAAAAAATTCTACTGCTCTCAACTAGCATGGCGTTCTTGGAAAAACCAAGGACACGACATTGACAATATTAAATGGGACACTGTTGTTAGTCCAATGGAATTAGTCAAATCAGACAATACGGTAATATTTCACCACAGAAATGATGATTTAAACAAATCAGAAAAAGCCAAAACAATCGGATTAAAACCGATTGTTTTGTTGCTTCATAAGGAGGAAAAAATGAAAAGACTAAAGGCCCTTTTTATTCTGATGAGTATTCTTATAGTCACATGCTCTTGTGATTTACAACCGACAGGGAATAAGACAGAAAGGAACAACAATAAAACTGGATTAAAAAATATAAGTAAAGGAGATTTTATAGTTGGATTTTCACACACATTAGACAGAGGTTCTGAGTTAGCAATATATAAAGATGATGGATCAGTAGAGGATAGTATCATGATAAAGGACGGAATTAATCTTAGCACATCATCATCCAATAAAGATGATACGTTTTTTTCTTCAAACAGAAGCAATAACCATTTTATGATCAATAACAAAACTGGACGTATTAAGAAATTTAATGATAAAAGCTTATCTAAAGCAACCGAAGATGAAGGAGCTTTTTTCATTAACATTTCAGAGAACTATGTGTTACATGATATAAACGTTGGGTACACTGACTCAGGATTACAAGGTGAATTGGTTTATTGGAAAGATGACAAACAAAAGAAAAACCAAATTAAACTTGATGGAGAGATTGTTTCAGCACAAGTTCTAGATAATAAAATTTACGCAATTACGAGTGATGAAGAGAATATGTCCATTATCTCAATTAATCCAAAAACGAACAAACAGGAAAAGAAGGCATCCATTCCAAATAAAACTGTTTATTTTACAGATGATAAAGATGCATTCCAAACTTTTGATGAAAGAACATTTAATTAGCTATTAATGATAATGTAAATGAAAAAGAAGCTTCAAAAATACTATTGATTGATAAGGAGACATTAAAAACAAAAAAGAAGTTGTAATGGAGAATGGATTCATCCCAACAAAATTAAAGAGAATAAATGATGAGATCGTTGCTGTCTCATGCAATGGAAAAGTTAGCTTTTTTGATGAAAAACTAAATATAAATAAGAAAAAATCTTTCAAATTCTATGCAGGCAATAGTGAAATGTTATTGAATGATATTAAATTTGATGATAGTAACATGTACGTCCTTATTAAAGGGTTTGACATGCAAAAAGAGAATGTCTTAGGAGAAATAACCTCCTATGATTTAAAATCAGGGAAAAAGGTTAATACAACACCATTAAAAGCGAAAAAAGAATGGGAAATTGCACGTTTGAATTATTGCATAATGAATAAGATTAGGAGGATATCTCATTTGGGGTCCTGCATTTTTAATACTACTTGTACTGCTGACTGTATCATTTATCTTAGGGATAATAGGATACTTTATTTTCAAAAGAGTATGGGTAACAACTTTAGTTATATTTGTTCTCTCTTTAGTTTTTATGCTAATTGAAATAGGGTTAGAGCCAACTTTTTTAATCTGGGTGACTATCATGACAGTTGTATGTTTTATATCTGGAATTCTAACTAAATCTATTGCAACTTTGATTAGAGGATGATCGTAGAAGCGAAGCGTTGCGATAACTTTGACAGCATTTTGTCGTACATTTCTTTCAATGAAACCAAAGTAATATGGCAACTTGATTTGCTCCTAATTAACCTCCTTTTATAAGGGGGTTTTATTTATTACCAACATTTACATCGAACATTTGTTCTGTTGATATTAGATCAATAAAGGAGTGAGTCGATATGCTTAGGGATCGAGGAACAATCAAATGGACATCAATGATGCTTCCAGAACATTTAACACAACTTAAACAAGATTTGATTGATGTATCAAAAATTGAAAAGCCATCCTTAGATGACCAACAAATTGAAGAGATGGATCTTCTCGTCTCTGAGGCACTTGAATTTAATAAAGAATTGAAATTCAAGCTCTTTAATAACGGATTCGTTGAAAATGTTACCGGCAGAGTACATTACATTAATTTTGAACAACAAAAGCTTCACGTAAAAGACCAGAACGATAATACAGTTTATATCAACATGAATAACATCATAGGAGTTACATACAATGATTGATTACTCACAATTTCCACGAAAGAATATACTTTGTGTCGATATGAAATCGTTTTATGCTTCTGTATCGGCTGTAACAATGGGGCTTAACCCTTTAACATGTTATCTTGCTGTTGTAGGAAATACGGAGAGACAGGGAAGTGTAGTGTTAGCTGCATCTCCTGCACTTAAAAAAGATTTTGGAATCAAAACAGGATCGAGACTATTTGAGATACCTGAAGATCCAAGAATACACATTGTAAATCCGCAAATGAAGCTTTTCATCAGAGTTTCGACTGAGATTACAAAGCTGTTTTACAGGTTTGTTCCTGAAAAATGTGTACATACCTATTCAATTGATGAATCTTTTTTAGATGTAGGAAAAGAAGATCCTGAAGAAATGGCCAAAGCAATTCAAAGCAGCATGTGGAGAGAGTTTGGTTTGATGTGTACAGTAGGCATCGGGGACAATATGTTGCTTAGTAAGCTTGCACTTGACCTGGAGAGTAAGAAAACAAAGAGTGGTATTGCACGTTGGAGATATGAAGATGTGCCAAATAAACTCTGGAAGGTTCGACCTTTGTCTAAAATGTGGGGGATAGGAGGGAGGATGGAAAGAAACCTAAATCGGATGGGAATATCGACTGTAGGTCAGTTAGCTAAATTTCCATTAGAGTTGCTTGAGAAGAAGTTCGGAATAATGGGAAACCAGTTGTATTATCATGCGCATGGAATAGATTTATCTGAAATAGGCGCTCTGTTGATGCAGGGTCAGATTAGTTTTGGTAAGAGTCAGATTTTACTGAGGGATTATACAAGGAGAGAAGAGATTAAGGCTGTTCTTTTGGAGATTTGTGAGGAAGTCGCAAGAAGGGCACGTACACATAACAAAGCAGGTCGAACAATAAGCCTGGGAATTGGATACAGCAAGGATGAGCTTGGTGGTGGGTTTCATCGATCCAAAACAATTGAGCTTCCCACAAATATCACAATGGATATTTATAAATTGATGCTCTTTAATAAGTTTTACTCAGGTAAAACAGTGAGAAGTATTTCAGTTACGTTATCAAATATTGAGGATGATGTTAATCAGCAGTTAAGCCTGTTTGAAGTGAATAATGAAAAGAGAAGGAGACTCGGGTTTGTAATGGATGGGATTAGAAGCAAGTATGGATCGAAAGCGATTCTGAGAGCAGTTTCTTATACACCTTCAGGTACTGCGCTTCACAGAGCAGGGCTTACTGGGGGACATAAAAGTTAAGATAAATTTAAACTTATATAACACATCTCTTAAAGTTTTTTTGTTTTAAAAAGTTAAAAAACATGGTAAAATTATATAAAAACATAAGAAAGAGTGATTATATGGAATATGTAGTTATGATAATCATTTTATTAGCACTTTTCTTTATTTTTACTGTTTTCCTAAATACACGTTATAGTTTTGATGAAAAATGCTTAGTCTTAAAATTTGGTTTATCTAAAACAGAAATTCCAATTAATCAAATAGTTAGTATTAAAGAGTCAGACAAGTATGGAGTTGCAGATAATATCGATTATAAAATTGGTATGCCATATGCTCAACCAGATAGAATTGTTATTGAAACTACAAATAAGCGTTTTCTAGTTTTTTTAAATGGAGCTCATCAATTTATTCAAAAGTATAAAAAGGTTAGTGTTTGAACATAAGAAAAGTACCTTCTTACGATAGAAGGTACTTTTTTATATCTATCATTATTAAAAATTTAATTAAATTTTTATCATTATTAATTCAAAATAAATCCAGAATGGTCAATTTGTTTGGTGTGTTACAACCAATTCTGTTTATTGATAGGTAATAGAGGTTTTTTTTCTATAATTTATGAACAAGTTTTCTTATAATTTTCAAAAAAAAATAAAAAAATATGGTTGAATTTAGATTAATCTTCCTTTATATTAAAAAATGTAATCCGGATTGCAAACAAATGGGGAGGTTTTACAAATGGAAAAACTATTCAAAGAAGTTAAACTAGAGGAACTCGAAAACCAAAAAGGTAGTGGATTAGGAAAAGCTCAGTGTGCTGCGTTGTGGCTACAATGTGCTAGTGGCGGTACAATTGGTTGTGGTGGCGGAGCTGTTGCTTGTCAAAACTATCGTCAATTCTGCAGATAAAACATTTGTAGAGGGAATATTTTAAATATTCCCTCATATTTAAAGCGGGGATCGAAATTGAATAAGAAAAAGAAACAGAAATATGTTCATACTAAACAGTTTAATAGTCATGATTGTGGACTAGCTTGTATCTCGTCAGTTTTAAAGTTTCATAACCTTAACTATGGAATTGATTTCTTACTAGACCTAATTGGCGATAAGGAAGGCTATAGTTTAAGAGACTTAATTATTATTTTTAAGAAGATGGGGATAAAAACTAGGCCACTTGAATTGCAAGAAAATAAGACATTCGAAGCCCTAAAACAAATAAAACTCCCTTGTATAGCTTTGTTGGCAGGGGAGGAATATGGACATTACATAACAATATACGAAATTAGAAATAACTATTTAATTGTTAGTGATCCTGATAAAGACAAAATAACTAAAATAAAAAAAGAGGATTTTGAGAGTAAATTCACAAACTTTATATTAGAAATTGACAATGAGTCAATTCCTGAAAAAGAAAAAGATCAAAAACATTCTTACTTTTTTAAGGACATACTTTTGAGAAATAAATTAATCGTTTTTGTGATTTTATTGACTTCCTTGTTCGTTGTGGCTCTAGCTGTAGCTGGGTCGTTTTACATAAAGTTTCTGGTTGATCTAATTATCCCAAGAAGCTTAAGAGAATCTTTAATCACAATCACTTTAATATTCTTAAGTATGGTCTTAATAAGGTGCATCTTCGATTTTGTAAGATCATATTTGATAATAAAATTGTCTTACAAAGTTGATAAAGAGATGTCAAATGTTTATTTTAATAAGGTAACAAAATTACCCATTAATTTTTTTGAAAACAGAGAAGATGGAGAGGTAATTTCTCGATTCAATGATGGTATATATATTAAAGACTTTTTTAGTGCTAATTTTGTTACTGCAATAATTGATATAATTTTAATACTGGGATTAGGAGTTATTTTATATAGAACAAATAATATTCTTTTCTTAACAATTATTCTTCCGATTTTGCTCCTTTCATGTCTAGCGATTATGTTTTTTGATCATCTTAAAAAGAAAAATCAAAAGCTGATGGAGGATAAGGCTAAATCTACCTCCCTTTTAATTAATTTTCTAAAGAATATGACAACTGTTTATTCTTTAAATAAAACCTCGTTTTTTTTAGAAAAATTTCATCTTACATATGATAAACAATTAAATTCAACCTTTAGTGTAGCAAAGGCAGTTATTAGCAATGAAATACTAAAAGGATTAATTCAAAACTCTTTTACAATAATTATCCTATGGGTTGGAACAAGACAAGTTCTAAATGATTCAATGAGTTTAGGGACACTGCTATTTATAAACACATTAGCAGCCTTTTTGCTAAGTTCACTAGATCGTATATTGAGTATGCAATCAGATCTTCAGCAGGCACATGTTGCCTCTATAAGATTTTTTGACGTAGTAAACTATCCAGTTCAGCAAGATAGCTATGAGAATTTAACTGAACTTGATTTTATTCAGAATATAAAAATAGTTAATCTTAATATTGGGGCAGACCCAATGCATTATATAGTTGAAGATATTAATTTAATATTAGACAGAAAGGATAAAGTCCTTATTATTGGAGAAAGTGGTACTGGGAAAAGTACGTTTGCAAAAAGTTTGTCTAAATTGTATAAAGTACCCGATAATAAAATTTATTTAAATGGATTAGATATTAATCGATACAATCATTTATCAATAAGAAAAAGGATTGTATATATTGACGAAAATCCATTTCTTTTTAAGGGAACTATTAAAGAGAATCTTTGCATGGGAGAGAATTTTGATCAGGACGAAATCGAAAACGCGTGTATAATTTCCCAATGTCATGAATTCATTTGTAAATTGGACAAGCAGTACAGTTACAAATTGTCTGAAAACGGTTCCAATCTATCTACAGGACAAAAACAACGGTTAGCATTAGCAAGAGCAATTTTACATCAACCACAAGTATTAATTTTAGATGAGTCATTATCTAATATTGATCCGGATAACACAAAATTGATTTATGAAAACTTACACAGGATGCATTGTTTAATTATTCTTATTACTCATAATGACTCAAGTAACTTCCAATACAATAAAAAATTAGTATTCAGGAACAATAGGATTATAGAGTCGAGCTACTCGGAAAATAAGGAGTATTCTATATGAAAAAGTGGATTGTTTTATTTCTTGTTTTAATAGCGGCAGCCATTAGTATTTTCGTTTATGTTTCTACAGGTAGCGAAAAACCTTTTTATAATGATATAAATTTAACTCAATACCAAAAAGAAGTAGACTCTAAGAAACCTAAATTTATTTATGTTTATGAGACAAGTTGTCCTCCATGTCAAGAAATAAAACCTGAGTTAAATGAAGTAATTAAAAAAGAAAAGTTAAAAGTACAGGCTTTAAATATCGAAGAAAAGGAAAATTACAATACTGATTTTTTAGATAAATATAATTTGAATAAAACTCCAACGATTCTCTATTACAAAGATGGCAAAGAAAAAGATCGGTTAGAGGGCTATAGAAGCGCAAGTCAAATAGAAAAGTTCTTTGAAAAAAATGGTGATAAATAATGAAACTTAGTGATATTTATTTGGAATTAAAGAAAGGTTATCCCGATTCTTTATTGTATTCAGATTTGTCATTGTTGGTTAACATAATGGAATATGAAAAAGATATTGATGTGATGTCAATTCAATCTTTGGTTGCACGTTATGAAAAAGCAGTTACCCCTACAATAACATGCGGTATTATAGTTTATAACGAAAGCAAGAGAATTAAAAGGTGTTTAAATAGTGTTAAAGATGATTTTAACGAGATTATTGTTCTAGATTCATACTCCACTGATGATACCGTTGATATTATTAAACGTGATTTTCCTGATGTTGAAATTAAATATGAAAAGTGGAAGAATGATTTTTCCTATGCTAGAAATAAAATTATAGAGTATGCTACTTCTGAATGGATTTATTTTATTGATGCAGATAATTTATACTCTGAAGAAAACAAAGGGAAAATAGCAAAAGTAGCTAGAGTTTTAGAGTTTTTTTCTATTGATTGTGTAGTTAGTCCATATATAGAAGAATATACTGGACATCTATATTCGGATACACGAAGAATGTTTCAGCTCAATGGTAAAGTTAAATTTCTCGGGAAAGTACACGAAGAACCTATGAATTATAACTATAGTCTACCTTTTAATTTCATTGTGAACCTTAAGGTTTACCACAATGGATATAATCCTTCAGAGAATAATATAAAATCAAAAACACGAAGGAATATAAATCTCACAGAAGAAATGTTAAAATTGGAGCCAGAAAACCCAAAATGGTTATTCTTTTTCGGCAGAGAGCTTCATTTACTTGATAAAGATGAAGAAGCAATTGATTATCTAAAAAAATCAATAAACAATTATAAAAAATTTAATGATCAAAGACATTTTATAGATGCTTTAGTGCTATTATGTACTTTATTATTGCAGAGGAATAATTATGTTGACTTAACTTCATATTTGAATATATTGGAAACTGAATATCCAAGATGTGTTGATGTTGATTACTTTAGATCTGCTATTTTGTTAGTAGATATGCAAAATAAACTTACTTCTTTAAGCAGTATGATTGATAAAGCTCTTACAGACGAGAGATACAGTGCTATTAATACAACAAAAGATCACTTTAAAAGAATTTTATTAAGCCTTAATATTCAACTTGAAAATTGGGAAAGAGTAAAAGAAATATCAGGGGAAATTAAAAATGATAATATGAAAAAAGAAATTAAACAATATCTTGCCAACTCACTCCACAATATTGAATACGTCCTGAAGGGAATTGAAGTATGAATACAAGATATGTAAAACCATTTTTTTTATTCCTGTTTTTTCTCTCTTTTTTTGGCACAATGGCTAGTTTATTCTACAGTGAGATCATGCATTTCAAACCATGTGCCTTATGTTGGTATCAAAGAATATTTCTATATCCTATACCTATTATCCTACTAATAGGCTTAATAAAAAAAGATCTGAATTCGATATTTTATGTTGTTTTCCTTTCATCAATTGGATTAATTATTGCGATTTATCATTATATTATCCAACTTACACAAAGCAAAAGTGTCGTATGTGAAATTGGAGCCAACAGCTGCGCGAAAATTGAAGTGGAGTATCTAGGCTTTATTACATTACCCTTAATGAGTTCAGTATGTTTTGCACTGATACTCGGTATAGGTATAAAATTAATTGTCAAAAGCAAGAAATTAAAACAAAATCAACATGTTTATAATTAAAAAGAAGTAACCCGCCTTGTAAAAAGGAGGGTTACACAGGTAATCCGAAAAAAATCTATTTAAACAAGTTCTCTTTTTTTAGAACTTGTTTTTTTTTTCCTTTAGTAGTTACGTAATTGTTTTTGAACCATGCTGCAGTAGTAGTACTGGTTGTGAAGACGATAGTGAAAATTGTGTATAAACAATCATATAAATGATTAAAGATGATGTTAATTAAACAAAAAGGAAACAGATACTATAGATATAGCTGGGCTCAAATGAGAAGTTTCCCAATTAAAAAAGTTGAAGCATTAGAACTAATCAAAAATGGTGAAGCTGAGTTAGTTGAAAGCTTTATTACAGATCCTGCACCTCAGCCAATTACAGAAGAAACAAAGCAAGTAGATGAAGTACAAGAAGAAGTTAAATCAACAAAGGTAGTAAGCATAAAATCAATGAGAGAGGCAAAAAAAGAAAAAGAAAACTTTGCAAAAGCAAAAGATCAATTTTTGAAAAGAGTATTACCAAAACTTAATCTTACTGATATGAAAAAGTTAACGGAACTTTCATTTAAAAAAGACAGTGAAGGGTTCCAAGAAGAAATTATGAGAATCATTCTGAGACTGAATATTGAAGAAACAACATTGGGATGCTTACAAGGAGGACAAAATACATGAGTATTGCTCCTCCTTATGATGAGTGCCAGATTAGGTTCAGGTACTATATGCTATCTCAAGGAATAAAGCCAGGTGATGAATATAAAATTTATGAATATATGATATGGATCAATAGAATGGTTATAAGGTATAAGAAGTTAAAAAACGAGAAAATTACCGCACCGATTAAACAAGATGATTTTACTAGCATTATAGAAGAGCTAGTTGGAGTTGTTTAAATAAAATGCATATTTAAACAGAATGGGGAGATTGAAAATGTCAGAGGTTAGCCACAATGAATGGATGGAGATGGTTAAAAATGTGAATCGAGGGATGGTGAACACGAGGATGGCGAAGGCGATTATAGGCTGTACAAGAGAGAGAGTGAGGAAGATTAGATGGGATTGAATTAAAGAAAGTAAATGGTGCATTAAATAGTGTCTCACTTGAACTTTTGGAAGGCTCAAAAGAAAAAGAAAATGATTCAGAAGTAATCGCAGTTCACCAGTCTTTATTAAAAGAAAGCCTTCCTTTTGGATATTTTGATTAGTGTCAATTCTGAATAAAACAGCAGTTTTAATTAGCTATGGCCTCACTGTATAATAAAGGAAACCGGTGGGGGATGGTCATGAAAATCTTAAACTTCAAATTTGATAATTCTTTCTTTGAATTACATGCAACGTTTAATACTGATTTAGGTCTTCTAACAGATTATGATATCCAGATGGATATGCTCATTGTGAGTAAAGCGATACTCAAAACAGCTGGCTATACAAATTTCTAAATTCAGGATACATATTTTATAGTTGAAGATAGTAACTCAGTTTTTTGTTCATATCACTTTGGAAAAAGGACAGTGAATTCCTCTAATACTGCATATGTCAATAAACCTTAATTAGGAGTGAAAACATGAGTAGTTTATTTATTATAGGCAATGGTTTCGACTTAGCACATGGTTTACCAACAAGGTATAAAGATTTCTACAATTATTTATTGAAGTATCCTAAAGCATTAGAGTTAGATCCTTCATTTGGTATTCAACCTTCTGAAATGCCTGATGGTTCACTAAAGTTTAACAAAGAAGAACTTGTTGCATTTCTTATCAATATAATCTCAGAAGTTAGTGGAGAGGATTGGAATGACTTTGAAGCTAGCCTAGGTAGATTAAATTTTGATAACCACTTATATTCTATGTCAACTTTATTCGAAGATGAAGATGATGATTCTTCCGATTATAGAATGGCTTATAGAAATGAAGATGCTACCTCCAACTTTTACTTAGCATCTGTAAAAATAAAAGATTTGTTTTCTGAGTGGATTAATACTATTGATATCTCTGAAGTGGAATCAAAAGAATCTTTTGAATTTCTAATGGACCCGTGGAAAGACACTTTCTTAACTTTTAACTATACACCTGTATTAGAGTTGGTATATGGTGCCATTCCCGTATACCCAATACACGGACAACAAAACAGTGAAATAATAATTGGACACGGAGAAGATGACAAAAAAATAATAAATTCTTTTTCAGGATCTGAATATTCATTGTCTAAAATTCATTCAGCATTGAGAAAAAATACAGAAGAAATAATAAAATTAGCACAAGAAGAATTCTATGAATTACTATCTGGTGATATAAAAAAAGTATACTCATATGGTTTTTCGTTTTCAGATGTTGATCTTCCATACATTAGAGAAATTTGCAAAAGGTTAGATACAGAGAATCTTACATGGTTTTTAAATGATTTTAATTATGAAGAAACTGGAGAATTATTTAAGAATAAAATTAAAAAATGTGGTTTTAAAGGTAAATTTAGTGTGTTCAGTGTAAAAGAAAACTCACCAATATAGAAAACTAAATCTGAATAAAACATGGATTTTAAAGTGATTTTAAGGAGGCGTCGAGACAATGTTGAAGAAGCTTCTAACATGAAAGGGGTTATAAACATGCAACTTTTAAGGATCTTTATTGTTCATATCTTGTCTGCGTTATCAGCTGCTGTTGTTTATGTTTTGGGCATTGATTATGATGGCTACATTCCATACTTTTTAATAAGTGTTATTCTCTTTATCTTTTATTTAATCTTTGCTGCACCTGTTCAATATTTCTTGAATCGCAATCCAAAAAGGTTTAGCCTTAATTATTTACTCATATACATATTCTTTTCCTTCTTAGTGTGGTTAATCTTTGCTATAACTACTGATCCAAAAACCACAATAGACTTTCTAATGGGATATGAAATTTACTTATTTAGTATATCATTTGCTGTAATCTTTTGGATCTGGGACTCTGTTTTTCTGCAAAACAAGGCAAGGATAGCAGCTAAGTAAGAACGTCATAAAATTTCTTCCTCTTATTAAGAAAAAACCTGTCCTTTAATTACCAATTTATATTATAATTGGAAAAAGGGGGAGAGGTAATGAAAAAATTAATCGTTCTGACTTTGATTTTTCTTGGCTTTATGTCGAGTTTTAGTATTCCAAATGCCGAGGCAAAGCTTACTATAGAGTACAAAATGTAAACTTTCACATGAGTGAGGATTCAGAAAGTTTCTCTATGGCAGATTATTTTGATCGGGATTATGACCGTACTTGGTTATTTTACAAATTCACAATTCGTAATGCTGAAGGTTGTACTCTAAATATGAAAATCAGCAGAATTACTCTTGCTGGCTGGGTATTCCCACGTAGTGAGAAAGAATTTACCGGAAATTATTTAGACTATACTGCTACAGATCGAGTAGAGGGAGATGCTAATCGTAATCACGTGTTAGAGATTACAAAGAATCCAGGTTGTGGAGATGTTTGGATAAACGGTATTTATGGATTTGAACACGAAGAGCCTGATGAGTATTAAATTCAGCGAGGCCAAGGAGAAAAAAGCCTTGGCCATTATTATTTATTTAATGATCATTTTAAGTGATCAGAAATAACCAAGAGGTGAGAACGTGATTAAATCAAATTTAAAGCCCTTATTAGACGAAAGGAAGATCAGCATCAGGCAGCTATCCAGAGAAATTGATCATAAGTATCCGACTGTCAGAAAGCTATACAGAGATGAAATGGAGCGGTATCCAAGAGAGCTGTTAGATAAAGTCTGTACATATTTAAACATCGATCTGCATGAGTTATTGATTTTCCAAAAAAATCATAACCATATCGAACACTCAGGATGAAAATGGTATACTAAAGTTATAAGGTTAGGAAAGAATTACAAGTTTTCTAGGTCTACATAAAATCGTACTTTTATTGAAAAGGGTATTTTGTTATTTAAATAAAATGATTTGTTATTTCATAATTGTTATTTAAAAGGAAAAAGTGATTCCAAAATTATTTGCTATTCGATTAACCGAAAGTGAGAATGTGTGAATGAATTTAATGGGGTATATGGAGGAAAGGTTTCCAAGACTCGAATTAATTCCTAGCATCTATAATCAATGGAGCATAGGAATCCATTTGTGTCTTGGGGAAAATATTTACCAACTCAAAGAGAATGAAGAATTGAATCTTAAGAGATTTCGGTTTGTATATGAGCAAATCTCAACCATTTTCAATGAATTATTTGAACAAAACGATGACATATTCCTTGTGACGAATATGTATAAGCACAAAACCAACGACAAATTTATAAAAAAATTGAAGGTGTATCAACCGTTTCTAAAGTGTAAAAATTATTTAAATCAAATTCAAGTAAAGACATATTCCTATCCGTTTCAGATAGATGAAGCTGAAGAATACGAGATGCAACAATTTTCCTTGTTATGCAAACCTCGAGACTTACATGTAACTGAACTACTTAAAGCAGCCAGTAATGAAGATTTTCCATTGAAACCGAGATTCGGGGGTTACTCTATTGATTACCCTGATGTTTTCTTTGTGAACATTACAAAAGACATTATTTTCTTTATCTATGATGACCGAGGATGTGAAGTCATAGCTCTTGATTTCAAACGAATACGTCCACTTTATGAAAAATATCACAACTGGGTAGAAGAATATAAATACATATAAATACATGTAATACTCTTTCTAAAACGATTTATACCAGGAAAGGCAGAATTAGATTATGGGGGCACTACATACAAGATTTAAACGGTTATTGAAACTAAGAAACTTAGAATTTTTTCAGTTGGTCTTAAGTGATGATGAGAGATCTGCATTTTTATTAGTGCTTGAGGAAAGATTAGAGGATTTTGATTCTCAAGGTGGTAACCATATTAGTGTTTATTTAGTTACTCACTTTGAGTTATCTGATCAATCATATAAAGATGTACTAAGCTTTAATGATGATCTTTTGGGTATGAAGCATAATTGTTCGTATTCAATGGATATTCTAAGCGTTAAAGAGGAATTTGATTTCGATTTTCCATTTGATATGCTTGCAATTAAAAGATATGTACAAGAATTAATAAATATGTTAGGGATTAATCTAACTTTACCTGAAATGAAAGAAAGAGATTTTGACAAACTTTCTCAAGACTAAATAAAACTACGATTTTAAAGAGAACGGAGACTTGCCTTCAATATGAATGTTAAAAAAGCTGCAGCTATTTTTTCAATCACTATTCCAATTATCTCAGCTATCTTAATTATTAATTTTTTTACGGGAGTTATTTCAATTCCATGGCAAGGTATGCCGGTGTTTTTTCCACTAATGCTTTCCCCTATAGGAATAATCTTGGCTTTGGTCTCAATAAAGGCAAATAAACGGTGTGCTGTATATGGGATATTCCTAAATACAATTATGTTCCTATTTCCTTTTTTCTGGTTTATAGGCGGGACTTTGTTATTTGGAGTTTAAAGTTAATATGGCAAAATTGATGAAGGTCTTGAGCAATTGCATAATTTAATTACAATTCTTTTATTAGAGTGAGTTATTGTTTTGGAGGTTAAGAGTTTTGAGCATTAATAAAGAAAATTTGGTTAGATACGGTCTTACACTAGCGCTTTCATGCATTACATACGGAATTATCATTGGGTTTTATGGTTTTGCTTACTCCAATTTTGAACCTTGGATGCTGATAACAATTTTTATCATACCATTATATGCATTTATCCCATATACAATATTTGCTGTTCCATTGCAAATATTACTTCGAAAAAAAGTAAAGAAATTCAGTGTGCAGTACTTATTGATTTATATCGTAGTAGCGCTAATCGCATTATTCTTGTTTTCTTTAGCGAGTGATCCATCTTATGTGCTTACTGAGGTTAAACATGTGAACTTTTATTATTTGAGTTTTGTAGCAGCGGCGGTGTACTGGTTCTGGGATTCAGTGTTTATAAAGAATCAGGAACTGAATTAAATTATTGTTTCACACCGTTTACACCAAGTAAACACTGCTGATCCAAGCAGGCAAGTATCCAAAATAACATGATTAATTCGAGAGCATAAAGAATCAAGATAAAAGAAGTGTTTTAAACAAAAGAGCATTAAACTAAATGCTCTTTTTCATACCGCATCGTCGACACTCACGCAAGAATATACCGCTTTTTACAGAGCTTTTGAACAAAGTGTAATCGCAATTGTCGCAGCGACCGTATTTTACATCAGGATACTCTTTGTAATCATATACGATTGAAGTATCATACCCGTTTGTTTCGTATTTCTCTTCCACAAGATCACCTACATAATTTATTCAACATACTCAAGAATTTGTTGACTGGCATTAAGTTTATTTTTGTTGATCAGGTCTATGATGAAGAGTTTAAAGAACTCATGGATAAAGAAACAGCAACGGGCATGGAAAGGAATTTGGCCAGCCTGTTTTTCAAAAATAAGCTTAATGCGATTGCTTTTTTCATGTTAATTGGTTTGCTGCCATTAGCAATGAGGATTACAAAATTATTTAAAAGAGGTTGATTTATGCCTTTGATTGATTATTTTTATGTACTGCAGTTTGAAAACAAGGAATACTTCAATCATTTAAGTTAGATGAGGACGGTTATTTGACATCTAACGACCTCCACGGCGCTTCTAAATTGCATAATATGTTAGAAGTCATTGAGGTAGCAAGTGAGCTCAAAACAAAGTGTAATGTCCAATGTGAAGTAAGGGAAATTCAAGTCGTAAAACGCTAGGGGTGTTCAGGTGTATTGGATAGAGTGGATGGAAGACGGGAAAAAGAAAAGCATTGTTGCCGAAGGTTGGATTGAATGGGCTGCCATACTTGAAGATTTGTATCAGAAACGGTTTGAGTATGTTGAATGGAAGCGGCTTTAATATATGGAGGGGTTATTTTGAACGATAGAGACAAGGCTATTGAAAATGTGATGAAATCTTTAGAAGATGAAACAAAAAAAGTATTACTTGTAAGAGGGTACGATAATGACGCTAAGGTAAGAGTAGTCCTTTTTTGTTGAAATGAAATATTTAATAAAGGAATTATAAGAACTAGCAATGAAATGAACGATGTAGCAAGATCGATAAATAGGGCGTTTGAGGAGGGTTTATTACCTAGCTCCGTAAAATCCACAACTACTTATAAATTGGGTAGAATGATTGTCAAAATCAATAGTTATGAAGGGCGGACAAGATCAAATCCAAGTGGAAATGAATCTACGTTCACTTTATACTATCCTGTTCAAGGAGCTTTAGATAACTCAGAGAGATTTGTAAAATTGTTGAGGGAAATTGAAAAAACTAACTCAAGAAAAATTATATTAATTACAACAAATGAATGGGGCATAAAAAGTTGGGATGTTGAAAATTATGTTGATGAGGTGTTCTTTTATCATGTAGAACATGACAATCCTGAACTCATGAGTAATTTAAAGAGTAATGGTGTCATAAAGTAATTTAACTCTAGCAAAGGGAAATGAAGAATCTTTAGTTCTTTGTCAGACTGTGTATACAGATAAGGAATTTGATTATGATTGGAGTGAGTTAACACAAAAGCATGTTATTTTGTAGGTTTGCTACACGTATATCTAAATAGCTGGAAAGCTGCCTAATTGAAGAGATAAATATAAAAAGTATTAAGGGGATACAAAGGGGTGATTAGAGAGCGAGGGAGCCCTCTAATCACTATGGCTGGTTGGAGCCAATAATAAAATTTTAGAATATCTATTTTTATAACTTGCATGATTAGTTTACTTGATATTTATACTCTGTTTTTAGTCGATAATATCAAACTTAACGTTCCCATAGTTACCACCTGGCAACATATACTTGATATGTTGATCTGCTGGAATAGACATAACCCAATATTTAATCGCACTAGTGTGGTTGATACTAGTAGTACGATACCAACCTGTAGAGGATGTCCAAAGAACTAGTTGCCCTGCAGCTCGTGGATCTTTTTCATTAAGATAAGGAGTAATTTTTAATCTCTTGCCAGCGGCGTTTTTCAACTGTAAGTCATAAAGCACACCATAGTTACCATCAAGATTGGATTTTCCAATGTAACTAATTGGAGTATCATATTCATTTTGGTTCCCAACCCAACTGTACGAGGACAAATAGAAGGTATTATTATAGAATATGTTTCCATCAACAGTTGCGTAACGCTTCCAAGTTGGGAAAACTCCAGATACTTTTTGGTAATCCGAAGTTGTTTGTTTAGGTAAACCAAAAATGCTATTTACATTATAATTAGAGGTCTTCATATAAAAGATACGTGCCTTCATGTTGCTTGCAGTAGGAACAAAACTAACTTTACCATCGACTATATAAGGTGCCGTAACATCTTTAGATAATAAAACCACTGTTTGTCCAGCTGGAATAGTAATGTACTGATCATTGGTGCTGTTACCAAAATCTCTTGTAGTAAGCGTAGCGGTATCTAAAGTTTGCGAACCGGCATTTACTGCCTTTCCTAAGACTCTTACTTGAGCAGATTTTGTATTATTATTTTTAATGGCAATACCAAAAGTAAGATTTGTTGATGCATTGTTGTGATGGTAAAACTCAGCAGTGTATTCATTGTTTGCGGATAAAGAATGTTCTACTGTGTATTTGCCATAAGGACTACTTGACACTTCAGAACCTAGAATCGTTTCAACATTGTTTGAATAAAGATAGTTACCTCCACTCTTAGTAAAATTAAGCTGATAAGTTGTTGCAGATGCTGGGATAATAGCAACTGTAGATGCCATAAACAGGCTAAATATAAGTAATACAATTTTTTTCATTTAAAATCTCCTCCTTGTGAATTTTTCACAAGTTAATTGTAACTTATTATCTAATTGTGTCAATATAATCCATCTAAAATGGGAAATGTTAACTACTAATCTCCTGTTATCTTCACTGGGAAACTAGCCTAACTCACTTTAATTTAATACACAAATACCCTCAAATGTTCTATAATAGTTTATAACGGTACTTAGAGAGGGAGAAGCTCAAAACGAAGTTATTTAATTAAAAGCATCTTTTTAATAAAATAAACAAGATAATAAGACTAGATAAAAATACAATATGGACTTGTTGGACTTTAAAATAAGAATCTCCCGTCTCAATTAACAGACAGGAGATTTTTTATATTTACCTACCATGTGTAATAAACAAGAGTACCTTTCACCGATTTTGGTGCTAGGTATATATGAAACTAATTGTATGCGATATTGAGAGCGCATGTATCTTCTTTGTTACCAGCATTATAGCTTGCTGCAACTGTTTCCCACTCTTTCCTGTGTTTTTATTCAAATATTGAAGTGATACATTGATAGTTTGGTTATCCCAAAACTCAGAACTAGGTTTAGTAGTTACATTTACTTTAGCTCTATCTGCGTTAAATTCCTTAGTGTAAAAAGCATTTGAACCTTTAAGTTCATAATTTATTGGCGCACTAGTGAAACCAGACGGTCTAATGACATTTGTGAATTCAGATGGTTTAGTCTCGCTCATTGCAAAGGCAGGTGAAGACAAAACAACTAACAAACAGATGGCACATAAAGCAGATGCAAAAGACGATAAAACAGGAACATATTATTTTGTTTATTCAGGTGGAACGCATCCAATAACAAAAAAGAGGATTCAGCGTAAAAGAAAAGGGATTAAGACTTATAAAGAAGCTCAAGAGGTACTTAAACAGGTGATTCTTGAGGTTGAAGAAGAAAAGAACTACTTACCGGAGATATCTGAATCATTTGGAACGTATGCCGAATCCTGGTTAGAATCAAAAAGAGTGAAACTTAGACCAAGTACATTTAACAACTATAGAGAGATACTTCAATACAATGTTCTTCCTTATTTATCGAAATACAAATTCGATGAGATCACAGAGGAAGTATTGCAGCAACACATAAACACACTCCACTTTGAGCCTAAAGTATCAGCTGACACAGTAAGAAGAGCAGTACAGGTAACCAGAAGCATATTCAAAAAGGCATCACGAAGAAGAAAAATTGATATGGCCATCTTTGATGAATTGAACTTACCAAGAGAAAAGAGCATAGTGGAGACTTGGACTCCTGAAGAAATTAAACGTTTCCTGGATACTTCAAAACTTAAACGCCCATCAAGACATTACATTGCTTATGAAATATCCATTAAGACTGGTTTGAGAATGGGTGAGGTACTGGGGTTAGAATGGAAGAGTATTAACTGAGAAAAACGGTATATCACAATACGCCAAACATTATGTAGGATAGATGATAAAGGTAACTATGGGTTAGAACCAGAAGTTAAAACAGTTAACTCATACAGAAACGTTAATATACCTGAGTCACTATGTGAAAGCTTACGGAAACATAAAAGGTTGGTTGAGCAGGACACAAGAAAGAAGCAGGAACTAAATACAATGATCTAGACTTAGTGGTATGTACGAAAATGGGGGATTGGTTGCTGCCATGTAATTGGAGAAGGGGATTTCACTCAATACGTAAACAGCTGGGATTACCTAAAATTAAACCTCATGCATTAAGACACACATGCTACTTATTTAATCAGTATTGGTGTGAGTCCAAAAATAGTACAAGAGAGGTTAGGGCATTCAGATATTAAGCAAACATTAGGAACATAGAGTCACGCTCTTCCATCAATGCAATTAGAAGCAGCAGATAAGATGGATTTGTTATTAAAATCGTGACCTTACCTGTGACCTGACAGAAATAAAAAAGCGATGAGCTACGCTGTGTAAGGCTTTGTAGTACCTCTTTTACCATGCCACATTCGTGTGTGCCGCAAAGGGCATGTACATCGGCTTACACAATTCAGCTCATCGCTATATGAATATAGCATGGCGGCTGAAGGAATGCAAGGGTAACTTTTTAATTGTGAGTGAAATAGTTATAAAAACTATATTACCAAATCAAGAGCAAATAAAATGCATGAATGATATTAACGACCTGATAAAGCTTATCGGAAGCATTGATATACGTATTTTCTTTTGTAAGTCAAAGGATCGTGTAGCTTATTTCAGATTTAAAACAAAGCTGTTCTTCGTTGATGATTACACAGGGGAAGACGTTTAGCCATACCAATTAGGCTATAGAGCAAATGGGTTTTCACATGGCGGTAATATGTGGGAGCTAATCAATAGCTTTAGACATTTCATCACCCACAGGGAAATCCGGTGAATTAAGAGATTATAAAGAAATTTGGGCTTACAGCTATGAGGGATGTATGAAAACCCGTCAGAAGGCAAAAGAAATAGGTTTATAAAGACTGTCGATTATCCCTATAGCTTCGATGAATGGATGAAAACTAATTGATCCATGTACTAGATTTTCATTCAACTTTAAAGGGTTTTGCACTAAGGAGTTATGTAACGGAGAGATTATACTCTCCAGGATTCGAAGGAAGGGATGCGGAGTTTACCATGTTTAGTCTTAAATCTGTGCTTAACTTTACATAAGATAGGATCAATAAATACATATTCGTCAGATTCAGACTTTACTTGTTTCATAGAGTGGAACTTAGTTCGCTCTGCATGTGGCATAAATTCCATAAACCCAGCTGCAGTTCCATCAGGATAAGACAGATTATCCTTTTTGGTATAGCCGGTTATGAGAACTTCAGTGTAATCATAATTGATCACTTTCAGCCAATTATTTGAACGTTTATTAATTTCATAAGAGGAGTCAGATTTCTTGAGTACGATTCCCTCTAAGTTCATTTCTTTGACCAGATTGAAGTAAGCGAGTCCGTTACCTTGTATTCCTTCGATAACACAAACATTTGGATGATTCAGTTCAAGTGAGTTCAGAACTGTCTTACGCACAGTGAGCGGCTTAGAAGCAATTGACTGACCGTCTTTGTAGATAACATCGAAGACACAGTAAACAATCTTATGAGCTGATTTTTTGGACATGAAACGTTTCAAAGTCAGGAGCACCACCTGAAGCAGCTACAATGACTTCACAATCTCTAATGTATATCTCCTTTATACGAAATGGTTTTAATGGGGATTAATTACAGATATTACTCCATCAAGAATTGTGATTCTACGAAAAAAGGATCAGACTGGCGGGACAAGACTACTTATAATGTAATTTTTAGGTATTTATAATTAAATTACAAATATTCTCAATATTTATTCTTGAATTCGTGGTATTATATTGAAGGGGACGATCAAAAGCTTTGGCGTTAGTAATTAAGAATGTTTTAAATATATACGAGTGCTACCTCAAGTTAAAGTCAGAAAAAATATTATAGGAGGTAACATATGTTTAAGTTTAAAAAGAATTTCTTAGTTGGATTAACGGCAGCTTTAATGAGTATTAGCTTGTTTTCGTCAACCGCTTCTGCAGCTAGCACAGACTACTGGCAAAATTGGACTGATGGGGGCGGAATAGTAAACGCTGTCAATGGGTCTGGCGGGAATTACAGTGTTAATTGGTCTAATACCGGAAATTTCGTTGTTGGTAAAGGTTGGACTACAGGTTCGCCATTTAGGACAATAAACTATAATGCAGGAGTTTGGGCGCCGAATGGCAATGGATATTTGACTTTATATGGTTGGACGAGATCTCCTCTCATAGAATATTATGTAGTGGATTCATGGGGTACTTATAGACCTACTGGAACGTATAAAGGTACTGTAAACAGTGATGGGGGTACATATGACATATATACAACTACACGTTATAACGCACCTTCTATTGATGGCCCAAGCACTACTTTTACGCAGTACTGGAGTGTTCGCCAGTCGAAGAGACCAACTGGAAGCAACGCTACAATCACTTTCAGCAATCATGTTAACGCATGGAAGAGTCATGGAATGAATCTGGGTAGTAATTGGTCTTACCAAGTTTTAGCGACAGAGGGATATCAAAGTAGTGGAAGTTCTAACGTAACAGTGTGGTAACAGATCATCTTTAATCAGGGGTAGCTAACGGGCTGCTGATCGTTCCATGAGAAATTTTATAATCATTGTTATTGTGAGTTACTAAGAGGCGACGGTCTTTTAGTTGGAATCCCAATATATGCCTCGGGTATAGTAAATGATTATTAAAATCGTTAGTAATGGTTAAAGGTCGTTTTCTGCTAGGCGAACGGCCTTGGCATTGCTGGAGGTAGGGTATTCTCCATCAGGTTTTAAAACTTACCCTATAAAATGAGAATGCTATCAATTTTTTGTTTAATAGCGGTATTTTTTTGTAGTCAGCGCTTGCTCTCAACAGATACCTTCACATAATCCTTCTTCATCTAACAATTTAATGCACCTCTTAGCCTCAATACTTTAGCTGCAGATTCAAGTAGTAGGTTCTATTAGTAGGTACTAGAGAAGACCTGAAGGAAGCTTTCCGATTTGCTACAGACGGTAAGGTTGTACCTAAAGTGACAAAGCGTCCAATCCAAGATGTTAATGATATATTTGATGAAATGGAACAAGGCAAAGTTACCGGCCGTATGGTTATAGATTTTACTGAGTAATAGATAAAAAATAAGAGAGTCCTAGATTATTAAGGCTGTCGATTCATTATCGGCAGCCTTTGGTCTTCATTCTTTTTAAAATGAAGAGCTCTTTGAAGGCCTCCTCGTTCCTTCAAGATTCTTGATTCAATCAGCTTTATCACAAGATGCCAGCCTGATTTAAGGTAAACGATTGACTTCATAAGCGGCACGTATTCCTGATTCAATCGCGCCTTGCATCCACGCATGAGTGAGTGAGACATGTTCTCCAGCGAAATGAATTCTTCCCTCAGGGACAGGGATATAAGGATAAAGCTCTAATTCTTGTCCTGGTTCGAAAGCTGTAAAGGCCCCCGCAGAATAAGGGTTCTGACTCCAGCTAAAAGAGGCGCCGGACACAAATTCAGACCATACAATATCGCCATATATTTCAGATAAATTGAGTAAAGTATACTGAATACGCTCATCTTCTGAAAGACTGTCCCACATCAGTGCCTCATCTGCCCATGTATAACTCGCCAGAACAACAGCATGTCCATTTGCTCCAATACCAGTGCTTGGATAATACGAAAATCGAATCGGAAGATCAGTAATTGATTTACCGCCGCGTTGCCCGGCTTTTTCCCAAAATCGGCTTTTAAACTCTATGCCGATTTTTGTTGCGCTTATATAGTTTAGTTCGCGGATTGCCCTCCGTTTATAGTAAGAAAAAGAATGGTATGGTTCGACTTTTACAAATCGCAATGTTGAAAAAGGAATAGTTATAATAGCAAGATCAGCTGTGAACGCTACATGTTCTGCTGTTTGTTGATGCTGACAATGGATCGTAACGCTGTTCTCATTTTGAGAAATTTTCATCATTTTTTGATGGTATAGAATATTTGTTTTTAATTGAGGAAGAAACGCATGAGGAAGTCGATCCATGCCGCCTGTTATCTCATAGAAGTGAGATGGCGATGTAAAAAAGATTGATTCCCGTAACGCTTCAACAAGGGACATACCCATATACGCTTCCATATCCAAAAGTACACCAATCATATCGATTGCTCCATATGAAAAGAAAGTGTTTAAGAATGAGCTTAACGATTCATTCTTGTATTGTTTTTCAACAATCCGCCAATTTCTTGCAGGATCTTGATTAATAAAATTTAATATTGGCTGCAATACAGAAAGCATTAGCTCTTCAGCCGATTTCCCTTGTTCGTTCGGTGCAACAGGGTATCTTAATATTTGAGGATTTCGTTCGAAAATATGGAGACGTGTTAGGATTCCATTCGTATAAATGATGTCCATTGGGGTTCTGTTGATAAATACATTTGTTGGCAGACTGAATTTTTTTATATATTCTAAGGTTAGCAAATGGTTATTCGGTATGCGCATCGGACCAACGTTCAAGTACAAACCATCACTAAAGGGAGATCTCAAAGTGCAGACACGGCCGCCAGCTCTGCCGCTCGCTTCAAGAATCGTCACTCTGTGACCGGCATTTTTTAGCAAAGATGCTGATACAAGCCCGGCCAATCCAGCTCCCACAACAATAATATGCTTTGGATGATGCGATGCGCTAAGGCCATTTCTAATAATCTTCATCATGTCTTCATTCATTAGAGAATTCACTTTTGGGAGGCACCTCTTTTTTGAATTTATTGCATTATATTCAATGAAAAGGGCGTCTATCACGATCTGTTCATATCTTTTGGAATTTGTATGCCAAAAGGGATATTTATTCTCGTTACAAGAATAATAATGGGGTGATGTATTTGGCTAACTTTGTTCATAAGACAGTAAACGGTTTGAAAAGTCTCTTAGATGAAAAAGGAGCCATTAAATTGTTTTGTTCTGAGGGAGATATCATGGAGTGCCTTGTTACATTTTCACCGAACAAAGCAACCCTTAAGGAAGTTCAAAACTTTGAGGTTAAGTACCAGCTTACACTTCCAGATGATTATCAAAAGTTTATTACACTACATAATGGTGCAAAAATTTTTGAGATTCTTGCTGATAGGGAGAATATAGGTGGAGGACTTCATTTATTTAGCCTTGAAGAGATTGAAGAAGAATTAAAATATGAGGATTTGTTTGAAGGCATCAATGGTATCCCAATTGGTCACTTATTAGAAGGTTGCCATTTGATGATCGACAAAGGTAAATTGGATAAAGGTGATCCCAACTACCTCTTTATATTTGAAATAGGTGAGTATACACCATTAAATTTAAACTTTGAGATATTTCTAGACCGGTATATACTCTCCAATGGAGAAGCTTTTTGGGAATGGCGCTATTATACCGCAGAAAATTATTATAGAACAAGATAGTGCGATGTATAAGACAGTCAGATTTGGCTGTCTTTTTCTGTTATTGATGATTGTGGTAAAATTTACATAGAATAGGCTGGAAGGAGAATGATATGAAGGTATTTGAAGCTGAATCTTTACTCTCTGAAGCGGATAAAAAGAACCAAAGAGTATAAGGAACTAAGGTCACAAATGGTTACGCTCAGAAAAGCATTTAAAGCTGTAGCTGACCAGGATGACAGTGGGTGCTGACAACATCAAAGCATTTTTCAGATTATTGCCGATTCAATAATAAAACACCTTCATTTATATTTTATATACGGAATTCGTTTTAATTATTATTTCCGCAAAATCTTCTCCATCGCTTTTCCCTTTGCTAACTCATCGATCAGTTTATCCAAATAACGAATTTCCTGCATAGTTGGTTCTTCGATGTCTTCCACTCGGACACCGCAGACCACACCTTTGATCAAAGCTCGTGAAGGATTCAGTTGGGGGGCTTCCGCAAAGAAGGTCTCAAAGTCTGCCTGTTTTTCCAGTTGCGCTTCTAACTCTTCCTGGCTATATCCTGTCAACCAACGGATGATTTCATCGACTTCTGTTTTCATACGTCCTTTTTTCTCCACCTTCGTAACATAAAGGGGATAGACCCTTGCGACACTCATTGTATAGATCTGATGTTTTGTCATGATACATCCTCACTTGTATGGTTTTCTTTAATATATCACGAAACATATTAAGTACAAACAAAGTAGCCGTTTGCAGACGTCTTGAAAGAGAGTGAACAAGGTGATTAGCACAGCTAATTATGATATCACTAAAGATCCAAAATTCTTAGCATTTTGCAGATTGGCTAGGGGAAATAACACAGCTCCTAGTAGATCCATTGGTTTTAGTGAATTCTGTGAAAAACTTAAAAAGCTCACTTGACCTAAATAAGTCTTTAGATTATTGGATATCGAGATTGAATGGTGGAGGCAGCCTTTCTGTAATGGATTCGCAGGTATTAGATATTATCAAAAAAGCTTAGGTATGGTTAACAAAGATAATAGGTTGTTGCGGAACGAAGCGAAAACAATACCTAGTATAAAAATTGGATGTTGTTTTGATTATTGATCATCTTTTTCTTGTAAATACTTTTATTGCTCTTTCTCTAGAATAAAGTTCCTATAAGGGATCGGGACTTATTACTCGTAATAAGTATATCCAGGCTATGTATTTTAATCACTATGAGTCTCAAATAACTCGAAGTTCCGTATACAAAAACTAAGTCGGAATATTAATTTATAAATAAGGACTCAACTAACAAAGCAAGTTAGTTCAAAAGAACCCAACTTCAGGATTTCCTTAGGGGATTATGCAGTAACGGAGTCGGCGCGAACCAAGTTTTTTAATGTGATTAATGGTAGCAGGAAATTAAGAAAGAACCTGGTAAAATTACTCAGGTTCTTTTTATATTGCACAAAAACAGACACGCTGATATAATCAGACTACGTCTGTTTCCTTATAAAGCACATAGATATCCATTATATATTTTAATTATATCATGCTGGGAAGCTCTTGTCAATTTCTTTTGAAGGGGAGATGTAGAATGAGTTCAGTGGTTCTCGGTTTTCAGGAAATGGAAAAAACACAGCTTATGGTTGTTGGCGGAAAAGGGTTAAATTTGGGAGAATTATCAAAAATTGAAGGGATCCAAGTACCCGAAGGATTTTGTGTTACAACCGTGGGGTTTCAAAAAGCCATCGAACAAAACGAAACGTATCATGCTTTGTTGGATCAGCTAACCATGTTAAAAGTAGAAGATCGAGATCAAATCGCTGAAATCAGCGGGAAGATTCGGGAAATCCTTATAAAAGCGGAAATTCCTTCCGATGTTGTGAAAGCAGTTGCTTACAATATCTCCCGGTTTGGGGAAGAACATGCTTATGCAGTGCGTTCTAGTGCGACTGCTGAAGATTTACCACATGCCTCTTTTGCCGGTCAACAAGATACCTATTTAAATATCATCGGCGTCGATGCCATCTTGCAGCATATCAGCAAATGCTGGGCTTCCCTATTTACGGATCGCGCGGTGATCTACCGTATGCAAAATGGATTTGACCACAGCCAGGTTTATTTATCCGTTATCGTTCAAAGGATGGTTTTCCCGCAGACTTCGGGGATTTTATTTACCGCTGATCCAATTACTTGCAACCGAAAGGTGTTATCCATCGATGCCAGTTTTGGACTTGGTGAAGCACTGGTCTCTGGCTTGGCATCTGCCGATTGTTATAAAGTACAGGATGGGCAAATCGTCGATAAGAGGATAGCAGCCAAAAAATTGGCTATCTATGGACGAAAAGAAGGCGGAACAGAAATAGAACAGATCGATCCTGATCAGCAAAAGACCCAAACACTGACTGATGAACAAATTTTACAACTGGCATGCATCGGAAGACAGATCGAAGCTCATTTCGGCCAGCCGCAAGATATCGAATGGTGTTTGGTTGACGATACTTTTTATATTGTCCAGAGTCGGCCAATCACGACTTTATATCCGATCCCTGAAGCGAATGATCAGGAAAATCACGTCTATATCTCTGTCGGTCATCAACAAATGATGACGGATCCCATAAAACCACTGGGATTGTCTTTTTTTCTGTTGACGACTTCTGCACCTATGCGTAAAGCTGGTGGAAGGTTATTTGTTGATGTCACACATAATCTGGCATCACCTGAGAGCAGAGAATTTTTATTAAATGGCATGGGACAACACGATCCGCTCTTAAAAGACGCACTTATGACCATCGTAGAGCGAGACTTTATAAAATCATTACCAAATGATCAAAAAGAACAGAGTCCCGGTAAAAGTAATAAAAGTATGTCGTCTGCGGGATCTCAAGTACTAATCGAAAACGACCCCACCATCGTTTCTGATCTGATTAAGCGCAGTCAAATATCGACAGAAGAGTTAAAACAAGACATCCAAATTAAATCAGGATCCGATTTATTTGATTTTATCTTGGAAGATATTCAGCAATTAAAGAAGATTTTGTTTGACCCGCAAAGTTCGGCTGTGATTATGGCTGCTATGAATGCTTCAACATGGATCAATGAAAAAATGAACGAATGGTTGGGTGAAAAAAACGCAGCAGATACGCTTTCTCAATCTGTCCCCAACAATATTACTTCGGAAATGGGTCTGGCGCTATTAGATGTCGCAGATGTGATTCGTCCTTATCCGGAAGTCATTGATTATTTACAACATGTAAAAGATGATCACTTTTTAGATGAACTTCTTAAGTTGGATGGTGGACAGGAAACCCGAGACGCTATCTATGATTATCTCAGCAAATACGGAATGCGATGTGTCGGGGAAATCGATATTTCTAGAACTCGTTGGAGCGAGAAACCTATTACACTTGTCCCGTTGATTCTGGGCAACATCAAAAACTTTAAGCCTAATGCCAGCCATCGGAAATTTGAGCAAGGGCGACAGGAAGCTTTACAAAAAGAGCTAGAGTTATTAGATCGATTGAAGCAATTACCGGATGGTGATCAAAAAGCCAAAGAAACAAAACGGATGATCGACCTGATCCGAAATTTTAGCGGTTACCGGGAATATCCAAAATACGGCATGGTTCATCGCTACTTCGTTTATAAGCAGGCTTTACTGAAAGAAGCCGAACGTCTCGTACAAGCGGGCGTTATTCATGAAAAAGAAGATATATTCGATCTTACGTTTGAAGAACTTCACGAAGCCGTACGTACAAATCAACTGGATTACCAGATCATCAGCAAACGAAAAGACGAGTACAAGTTATACGAAAAACTAACACCACCACGTGTTATCACGTCTGAAGGTGAAATCATTGTAGGTCAGTACAAACGAGAAAATCTCCCATCCGAAGCCATTGTAGGTCTACCCGTTTCGTCCGGAGTTATAGAGGGACGAGCACGTGTCATCTTAAACATGGAAGATGCTGTTCTAGAAGAGGGAGATATCTTAGTGACCTCCTTTACTGATCCTAGCTGGACACCGTTGTTTGTATCCATAAAAGGCCTAGTCACCGAAGTTGGTGGATTAATGACTCATGGAGCAGTTATAGCGCGTGAATATGGCTTACCAGCAGTTGTTGGAGTTGAAAATGCTACCCGACTGATAAAAGATGGGCAACGAATTCGTGTTCATGGAACAGAAGGCTACATTGAAATATTATAATGGCTGATGTGTGTAGCGAGCCATCAGATATTCCCCCCCATATGCCCCTAACTAGGAGTTGCAGGCTGATGGAATTAGCATAGGAAGATTAATATTATCTTAAAAACGAAAAACCCCTCCCCAATAAAGAAAAGGGTGGGGTTTTATTAAGGTGAATCATATTCCGTTGCCTGTTCACTATCAGAAATTTCTTGAGTTGTTCAAGTAAGGAGCCATATTGTTGAATAAGGATAGTAATTAAAGAGGTTATTGTTGTCTTAATATCGAAATAAAGATTGGGTTTAAGTATTTTTGATGGGAGTTACTTTAATGCATATAACAACAAAAAGGTTACTGATACGTGAATTTGAATTCAAAGATTGGCAAGCTGTATATGAGTATACATCAGATATTAATGTGATGAAGTATATACCAGAAGGGGTTTTTACTGAAGAAGATGCAAAAGAATTTGTAATTGAAAACAAAGGTGATAACGCTGAAAAATTTCCAGTAGTACTAATAGATGAAGGTTGTCTTATAGGGCATATTGTTTTTTTAAAGTATTTTGGTGAACATACATATGAGATTGGATGGGTGTTTAATCCAAAATATCAAAATAGAGGGTATGCTTCTGAAGCAGCACAAGCTATCTTGGAATATGGTTTTAAAGAAATGAACTTACATAGGATTATAGCTACGTGTCAACCTGAGAATATTCCATCATACCGAGTTATGGAGAAAATTGGAATGAGAAGAGAAGGCTTTTTTAAAAAATGTATTCCCAAAGGCAATGAATGGTGGGATGAATATTATTACGCTATTTTAAAAGAAGAGTGGAAATGATCTTTTAAAAATTTTTAAGTCTTACTTCTTCAACAAAAGGTTCTTTTATTGAATACAGCAACATTGGCGATACAAACAAAATATCACCATAATAAAGCAATATGGTAGTGGTACTTAATCGGATTCAATGAGCTCTGGCGAATTGTTTTTAGGTGAGTTCACTAATCAAGGTATATGGATGATCCAGAGGACATGAGATTTTCGAGGTAATTAATGCTTTAAAGCCATTTCAGATTATGATCTCTTTTTTTTCAAATAATGAAGCATTCGCAGCATTAAAAAACACATCAAAGAAGAGGGTGGAAAATAATCTAATGAAACTGCCCATCAGAGACTTACTTAATTGATATTAAAAATAAGCCAAGGATGATTCAATTAGTTAAGATCGGCTTTTATGTAAACGTTGAATCGTTACTAGATACAATTTACTTTACCATTACTCAATTCGCTTATGACGCATTCTTTGTGGGAGCTCTCGAGGAATAAATTAGCCCTTATAAACTGACATATGGCGTTGCTACCACGAGAAGGTTAAGTACACTAATCAGGGGTTCACAGCTTGTGCGGGGACAATGCAAAGTATGTTTGAGGCAACTGTGAAAGAGCCAGATGTAATTACATCAGAAATTAAATACATATAATTTTTTAATCACGAAGGGTACATATAAAATCGTCCGGTATAACGCCATGCCCTGAGGATTTTTAATACGATCTCCCAGCCGTCGTCGGGAGTAGAGAACGCATCGGAAGAAATCAAAGATGGCCAGAGGATCAGGGTGAATGGTGCGGTAAGATTATGTGAAATTCTATATCTTGATGAATGGATTTTAAGTTCAGCTGCAATGTCAAATAGAACATGCACCCATGATTTTGCAGAATAAAAATCCACTAGGCAACCACCCAATTATACAGAGACAATCACCTAAAAAGGGTATAGATAAGTATAATATTGGAAACTGAAAAAGGAGTTGAACATGTTGTATTATTACCCGTCTTTCCATTTGTATCAGCGACAAGAATATAATCCTTATCCATGGACTTATCCAGGAAGCTCCCCCTATGTATATGAACGACCTCCCTTTTTTAATTCTCCATGTTACAGAGAGTGTATAAGAAGCGGAGCGGATAGTTATTTCTGCTGCTATATCTGCGGTTTCTGTTAAAAAGAAAGACTTATAGAAGTATCAAAGCATCTTGTCTTTTGCATTCAGCGGAAATTGATAGTAAAAGAGCGCAATGATAAACGGTTGCATTTTTCTTATGATTGGTTTTATAAATGTCCCGGATGATAGCCATTTAAATTTTGGGAAGGTCGGGATATTTGCTGAGTATTTCTTTCATTTCTTCTATAAATAATGCTAATCTTTCATCAAAAATTTTCCGCATAAAATAATATAAAACTATTATTTTATTTCGAATTCGAAAAGACTTGTTAAGTTTTCCTCTCCATTGCAAACCCGAAAAACAATGTTATAGGATTTTCTTAGTTTATGTTGTAATTATATTGGAGGTATACCGTCTTAGTTTTTAAAAGTTTGAGCAGTTAGAAGCTTTTAAGAAAGATTCAGCAACTAGAAGATAGAGTTATTAAGTACGAATAATCTGGAATGGTGGTATATGTCCATATATTGAGAGATGAAGCGCATCTGCAGCAGAAAGCAGAGCGCTTTTTTTAATGAGGAATCTCAATAAAAACAACAATTTTAATCAGAAAATAAGGTGAGGTCAAATAAAGTGTAAACAATGTGAAAAGCGGATCTCAACGAAAATGGGGTTAAATGATATTAGAGATGATAAGTGTTTTATAGAGTTGCCAAAAGATCAAAAAGAGATTGATAAAGTGTTCGGTATCTGTGACTGAAATGGAAAGCTGTATGCAAAGAGTGTTTGTCAATAAGCTGAAGAACAAAGAAGCCGGGGAACATGAAGTTCTTTAAACGTCAACAAAAATAAAGAAGGAGATTACCTCACATGTAATGAATTATTATAGTAGGAAAGAGAAAAATTTTACAATAAAGGGAGGAATGAGGTAGTAATGAAGGGTTTTATCAAAGGTGCTGTTCTAACTGCTGTTCTAGGTGTTGGTGCTACTTTATTTGCAGGTGATGTATCTGCACACGGGTATATAAAAGAACCTGCTAGTCGAGCGTATATGGGATCATTAGAAAAACAAATAATTGGTTGGACGGCAGCTACTCAGAAATATGGTTCCGTAGTTGATAATCCTCAATCGGTAGAAGGACCAAAAGGGTTTCCGTCCGCGGGTCCACCAGATGGGAAAATTGCATCAGCCAATGGAGGCTCGGGTCAAATTGATTTTGGGTTAGACAGGCAGACTGCAGATCATTGGGTAAAACAAAACATACGTGGGGGTCTAAACACCTTTACTTGGCACTATACTGCTCCTCACGCAACATCAAAGTGGCACTATTATATAACCAAGAAAGATTGGAATCCAAACAAACCTTTAACAAGGGATGAGTTTGAGTTAATTGGAACTGTAGATCACGATGGTTCAAAGGCTGATACTAATCTATCTCATAAGATTTATGTACCAACTGATCGCAGTGGTTATCATGTTATTCTAGGGGTGTGGGATGTTGCGGATACCTCTAATGCCTTTTATAACGTAATTGATGTAAACCTAATACGATGATATTGAACCTCTACAGTTTTAATAGCTAACAACAGTTATGACTATACGGAAAAAGCGATAAGTGTATCAGGTAAGCCATCACCAGCTAGTGAAGTGTTGACTGTAGCAACGAAGGGAAATTAACGGAACCGGGAGAACACAGAGTGTTTGAGTATGGAAGTTACAGAATCATTACTTAGCACAGAAGGAATTATTGATTACAATGGAGTTCAAGATTTCCCCGAGGGATACGTCCTAATTGGATATCATTATGATGGAAGATATGTCATTGACACAAACAAAAAAGGATTAGGTTATATGTTATATCTAGATTCAATTGATGATATTGAAGATGCGGTTAACTTAGATTCCAATTTTGAGATATGGTTTGACACGTTAGTGTCTTTAAACGGGACGAAATATTGGGAAGTGAGTCCGAATAACTAAGAGTATTATAAACTAGTTTTCAGAATAAGAAGACTCCAAAAAGGAGTCTTCATCTACGATTTGAGATCGTTAAGGACGACTTTTGCAGCCTCAGCAATAAGAGCATTATCATAATGAGCATCTTTCGTAAACCGGTTTGATAGGATTGCCAAAATAATAGGAGCTCTATTAGGCGGCCAAACGATAGCAATGTCATTTCGTGTTCCGTAACTTCCGGCTCCAGATTTATCGCCGACTTCCCACCCTATAGGAGCGCCTGCCCGAATCAGTTCGTCACCAGTAGCGTTCCCCCGCATCCAATCAGTTAAGATCGTGCGCTTATCAGTCGTGAGAGTGTTATCCACAGTGAAAGCTTTAAGGTCGGTTGCTAGTGCTTTTGCGGTGCTTGTGTCACGAATATCCCCAGGAACTGCAGAGTTTAGATCCGTCTCGAATCGATTAGCCTTGGTTACATGATCCCCAATCTGTTTCAGTGACTTTTCGAAACCTTTAGGGCCGCCAAGTTGTTGCAACAATATGTTCCCAGCAGTATTATCGCTATAACGGATAGCAGCTTCTGAGATTTCCTTCAGGCTCATGCCTGTATCTACGTGTTTTTCTGTGATTGGAGAATATGTAACAAGATCGTCTTTGCTGTAGTGGATGACTTCATTAAGTTTTTCAATTGAGTTTTTCTTCAGGACAGCAGCTGCGGCTAGAACTTTATAGGTTGATGCGTAAGCAAACCGTTCATTCGGCCGATAGGCGATAGTCTTGTTTGTACCTGTGTCAATTGCATAAACGCCAAGCCTGGCATCAAATTTTTTCTCAAGTTGAACAAATTTTTTAATAGTTATACGGTTTGTCATTTTTGTGTCTTCTATGGCTTTTGCTTCAGCATGCGTTGATCCGTCAAAGGGTTTGAAACCAGTAAGGCTTAAACATAAAAGTCCAATACATATTCCAAGTTTTAATGTCGCTTTATTTTTCAAATTAATCAAGGCCTCCTAATTCAATTGATTTTGTATTCACCTTCTATTCATACCACAAAAATAGGAGTAAAATCGATATATTTCTATGAAATGTTCCTCATGACAGTTAGTTTAACAAAACTCTTTTCATTCATTTCGTTTTCTTATTTTTAATATGTTAAAAGAACTAGGGTAACGAGGAACAAGAAAATAGAAAACACCAATTTTAAAGGTAAACATTATGTGAAATGTTACATCATTGATAATAGGTTAGGTGTAGCATGAGATTTGATAATGTTCCTATTGCCACCCATATGTCATTATTTAAAAGGATGGGCACGAAGTCATTCTAATGAGCTTTATCAATTGGGATTGGAGTGTTATGAGTGAAAACAAAAAAAGTTTATCTTTATGTATTTCATACAATGTCAGACTGGGAATATGGATATTTGATTGCTGAACTAAACTCAGGGAGATATTTCAAAAAAGATGTAGCCCCTTTAAAAGTAGTTACAGTAGGAGTTAATAAAGAAATGATTACGACAATGGGAGGGCTCAGCATAAAACCAGATATGTCCCTTGATGAGTGTACGCTTGAGAGTAAAGATCTCTTAATTTTACCCGGAGGGAATACTTGGGGAGAAGATACTCATCAACCGATCTTGAAAAAAGTTGGTAAAGCTTTAGAGCTTGGCACGATTGTTGCTGCCATTTGTGGTGCAACCCAAGGCCTCGCGAATTATGGATACTTAGATTCTAGAAAGCATACAAGCAATGACTTAGAGTATATGAAAATGGTCTGTCCTACTTATAAAGGAGAAAAATTATATGAGAAGGGACCTGCAGTATCTGATGAAAATTTGGTTACTGCATCAGGAATAGCTCCCCTGGAATTTGCGATGGAAGTATTGAAAAAATTAGATGTATTTGCACCGGATACATTGCATTCATGGTATAAGCTAAATAAGACCCATAAACCTGAATATTTCTTCGAGTTAATGAATACAATAAATGAATAGAATCATTGCCAAATGCCCCTGAACTTATGGGGCATTTTTTTATTATAGTTTTTAAATAACCTGGAATGTTGTTATATGTCCTTTTATTAGGAAATCATATAATAGCAGATCGCTTTTTATGCTGAATTTAATCAGAAGGAAGTAGGGTGATGCAGAAATTTGAAACAATAACTGCATCTGGAACGTATCGAGATAATAAAGTTTAAATATAAGTTGCACAATTTGCTTTTTTGTTTAGTGCTTATATAAAGATGTGAAAGGGGTATCCAAATGCACCTTCATCATACCCAAAGCGGAAAACAAAACAATCATCCAAAATGGTTGGTAACTATCTTGCTCAGCTGGGGAACGTTGGTTTTTGCTTTGTTTTTTGCTACATTAATAGGTTCAATGGTCCGCCAAGCAGGAGCTTCCAAGCTTTTGCAGCAAGGTATCCAAGCAGGTTTAGTGACATTAATGACTGTCCCGTTGCTCTACATTCTTCTTAAGCGGTTTTCTAGTAGACCATTCTACTCTATCGGACTGTCTGGGTGGCGGCAAGCCATTCCGAAAGTCACTATGGGAGCAATGTATGTGATTATTCTATCCGGATCCGGATTCACTATTGCCCATTTATTGGGCTGGATCAAAGTTGCACAATTTCACTTCTCTGCCCATTTGGTTACAGTATTGCTCTTAAACATGATTATCGCTTTCTTTTATGAAGCTTTTCCAGAGGAATTAACTTTTCGTGGGACGGTGTACAATGCTCTAAACAGGCGGTTTAACTGTTTCATAACTTTACTCCTTCAGCCGATCCTGTTTGTGCTTTCACCGTTAACTGTAAGTGGTTTGCAATATATAGCAGGAATTGAATCACCTGCTATCACATTAGATTACATTGTTTTATTGTTGTCTTTTGGATTCATCCTTCAACTTCTGCGCATTGTAACAGGAAGCTTATGGACGTCTATAGCCTTTCATCTAGCCTTTCTCGAAAATTCTCGGTTCTTCGTCCTGCAGGGGGATGAACGCTTTATTACCTATGAAGAAATTGTGCCGGGTACAGGAGCGTTGTTTGTGATCTTTTTTATGTTGCTTATTGTCGGTACTCTGCTATTAATACCTGCAGTAATAGCTCGCCGAAATACTATTCAAAGGCACAACAAGAATAAGAGAGATGACCAAGATGTTTAATTATTTGAGATTGACTCAGTTCTAATCCTTCCGAATTTAATCAACTAGACTATGTTTATAAAATGATAATGAAGTATGGTGTGTAAAAGATGAAAATTCGTAATGCATGATGCAGGTGAGTTATGAACCGGAATCGATATATTAACAGAATACAAAGTGCCAAGCAGTTTTGAACTTATTGAAGATGATGAAGTCGAAATAATTGTTAAAAGAAAATAAATGGATTTGTACATAAACAAAATAATGGATAAAGTCTGTGAACATCGAGCTACTGAATAATCAATCCAGAAATAAGGGAAATTAACTAAAAAAATTGTGAGGGATATCCAGTGAAACGATTTATTTTAGTTATATCCTTATTGTCTGCTGTTGTTGCTTATCCAACTCAAGTAAATGCTAATTCAATGCCTTGTAGTGTAATACTGGAACCGGTGGATCAAAACCTTAAAAATGCAAAAGGTGTGGCATTAATCTATAAGGTGCAATTAAATCCACCGAGTGCTGCCAGAACGAATATAAGCATTCTTGCTGTCCACCTTCCCGAACCATCTTCTTATGGAAATTACGACAGTTATGAAGGATTTGCTTCTAAACCCGGTGAAATTAGTTGGCGGTTTAAACTTTATCCTACTCCTGAGGAAGAGAGCCCTAGTTGGGCGGGAAGATTTGACTTAATTACAGCCGAAATGAAGAATGTTAAAGTTCAAGTACGTCTTTCTCATTCTAGAACTCAAAAGTTGGGGCCAAGTGTACTAACGAGTAATATTGAATCTTGTAATTAGAAGTTACTTGAGGACGCAACCGTGTAAAACAAACTTGGAATGAAGTGAATGATTAAATCGATTATTTTGCCTGAAGAGAATGCAAAAATAACTTTTGAAAAACCGATAAGCGAAGAATCGATAATGAGCATTGTCGCTGCGGTAATGTATTGGTTCTGGGACTCCACATTCCTTTGTTTAACTTAAATCACGTATTTTACAACGTTCACAACAAGTATAAAGGCCGCTGATCCGAACAACAAATACCCTGACCTTGTTTGTTTATTTGAAAGTGATTCCACTCCCACTAAAACAAAGAGAAGTGCAACTAATACTTGGAGAGAAACCAAGAGGAATTCACTTTGACTATATAGAGAATACACACATAGTATCAAAGCTGCACATGAAATAAAAATTTTTGAAGCTTTAAGCAAAGAACCACTCCTAATGAAGTTTTTATTAAACCTTAACACGTTACATTCTTTTATTGGAGAGGCAAAGGGATCAAGATAAAGAAGTATTTTAAATAAATTTAAAACAAAAAGAGCATTAATTTACATGCTCTTTTTCATTTTCCCTGCATCAGATCCGACCGTCTTATTTGCTCAAGCCGGGTTCCTGATTGAAGCTGTATGAAATAGTTTCAAATTATTTTTTGAATTGATGTATTTGTCGTTTTCGGTTTTATGAAAAACGTTGTATAAAAATCTTTCATTTTCTCTAAAGGCTTTGGCAAATTGTTATTACTAAATATCACTCACGAGAAATGTATATGCATTCACACTTTCTGACGTGAAAATTTAAATGTATTCATAAAGATGCCGCAGCATATCAGCATTGCGCCGATGATGATGTTTATGGTGATCTGTTCGTGCAATTGCAGCCATCCAAAGAATAGAGCCAATACGGGAACGAACATTAGTGCCATGGATGCTTTTGACGCTTCGATTTGATTGAGCACCCAAAACCATACGACAAATGTAAAGCCGGTAGAAAGCAAACCATTAAACACCAATGACCATACCGCCTGATATGTCCACTTGGCTGAATGGACCGGTTCCAATATAAAGGAGAAAACCAATAACATGACGGCTCCCATCAGAAGATGCCAGGCATTCATATGAATGATATCGATATGCTTGAATTGAAGCTTGCTAAACACATTCGCGATTCCCCAGCTAAGCGCTGCTGCAAGGACGCATAGTTCTCCAAATAAAGCGCTTTGATCGACATGCAGCATTTCTTTTCCAAATATAAATAAAAGTCCGAAGAAGCCGCTTATCAGCCCGATCGTTTTATACACATTCATTTTTTCGTTTAATGTAAAATGGCTGATCACCGTAACAAATATAGGCATCGTATACACCAAAACAGAGGTTTTTCCTGAATCAACAAATTGCATTCCATACGTTAAGATCCCCATATAGCCCAGACCCATTAGCAGGCTCATGATGATATAGCTTTTGACATGTGCTTTTCCTATTGAAAGTTTCTTTCTTTGAATGAAGAGAATGAGGAATAAAGGAACCGCCCCGATGAACAGGCGCAAAGCCGAAAACAAAAACGGGGGGATGTCATGTATTCCTACTTTCATCGCTACCCAAGTATAGCCCCAAATAAGTGTGACAGATATAATTCCCAGCATGACTTTTACCATTATAAAGCCGCCTTTCTTGTTTAAATATTCGTGCTGGTTTCTATCATATGTTACATTTATATATAACTGAAATACATTTTTATTATCGGGGGTATAACCAAATGGTTATGAACATGAACCATCTTCACATATTTGTAAAAGTCGGGGAGAAATTGAATATTACAGAAGCGGCAAAAGAATTGTTCATCTCTCAGCCAGCGGTTAGCAAAGCGATTAAAAATCTGGAAAGCTCGCTGCAGCTGAAATTATTGATCAGAGATAAACATCATGGTTTAATGCTGACTGATGTCGGAAAGGAAATTTTGCTGCTGGCGAGGCAAATGAAGGGGATTGAAAGCAAAATATATCAAGTAGCCAACCGGGAAAACAAGCTGTTAAGCGGGAAGGTGAAAATCGGTTCATTTCCTGCTGTTTCAACAATTATCATGCCTCAGGCGATTGCGGCATTCAGATCAAACTACCCGCTGATCCGCATAGAATGGGTCGAAGGGACCTCTGATCAAATCAAAGGATGGGTCGAGGATCGGACGGTTGATATTGGGGTCGCAGCATCTCCATTTGAACCGTTTGACCATCAACTATTGTGCAAAGACTATATGGTGGCTGTCATCCCGCCGCAATATGACGAATTAAAACAGGAAAAGCATGTCGACCTCAAAACATATCAAGATCACCTTATTTTTTGCAAAGGCGGTCATGAAATTGCGATGTCAAACACGTTTCAGCAACACAACATTGAATTAAAGGAAAACTTAACTGTGCAAAATGCCGAAACCTTGATCAATATGGTTAAAAACAACTTGGGCATAGGCATTATTTCAAACTTTACACTGTCATCTGTCCCGCATCAATTGATCAAAAAAGACATCTTTCCGCGGATCACCCGCGATATTGGCGTTATCGCGCATTCATTTGATGAAATAACGCCGGCGGCGCAAGAGTTTATCAAGGTCTTGAAAGCAGACGTGATTTAAATCCGTACACAAAAAAACATAAGGCGATCAATCATAGAAAAAAGCAATAATTCGAACGTTGCTTTTTCCTTTGTGCGCTAGGAGAGCTTCAACCTGAAAAAGTCTTGACCCTGCCATTCGCAGGACCAAGACTTTTTAAAAAGGGTTTTAACAGTTATGAAAATTGGCAGTTTATGCCTTTATGGGATTCTGTTCCTTTACTTGTTTTAACGTTGCAACTATAAGAAAGCTAACAATCACTAATAAAAGCCATGAACTCACCTTTCCTAGATGAACGAGACTCCATGCATCGGTTTGGTTTGGATATGTCCAAGCCCCGAAAAAGGTTGCGATATTTTCGGCTATCCATATAAAAAATCCGATGAGCACAAAAGAAAGTGCAAGCGGCATACGGTAGCGAGTTCCATTCACCTCGTATATGACCCATGATTGCCAAAAGACAATGATGACAAGTCCAGATAACCACCAGCGAATGTCAATCGAATAATGGTGGGTGAAAAAATTCAAATAAATCGCAGCCGCAAGCGGTACAACTAGAAAAAACGGCGGCCACTTGACCAGTTCAACATTAAGCCTTCTCCACGCCTGGCATAGATAACTGGCTACACTTGCGTACATGAAGCCGCTATATAAAGGCACCCCAAACATTTTGGAATATCCTTCTTCTGGATAAGACCAGGAGCCCATATGCACTTTGAAAAGTTCAAGAGCAAGTCCAATTAGGTGAAACAAGGTAATCACTTTTAATTCATCCCGTGTCTCAAGACCGGAACGCACCATCCACAACTGCATGAGAACGCAGATGATGAGCAGCCAGTCATACCGCGGCAAGAAGGGAAGAGGGATGATTTGTGTAATAGCCAAAGAGGCAAAAATAACGACAGGAAACAAACATGAAAGGGCCTGTTCCCAACCAAAACGAACGAGTTGTTTTAGGGCTCTCATGATGTGTGCCTCCAAAGTTTTTTTCTGGATATATGTAAGGCACGCTTAGATGGACATAGGGTTACGTCCATAGGATCACCGCCAAATCACTTTATTTTTCTTTTGATGATAAATATTTTTTCTTTATGAATCCTGTGTGTCTTCTTCATTTCGGTATTCCAGAATATCTCCTGGCTGACATTCTAAAGCCTTGCAAATCGCTTCTAAGGTTGATAATCGAATGGCCTTTGCTTTTCCGTTTTTCAATATAGAAAGATTAGCCATCGTTATGCCAACCCTCTCCGAAAGCTCTGTTACGCTCATTTTCCTTTTAGCAAGCATCACATCAATATTGATAATAATTGCCATGTTCATCACCTCAGACCGTTAAGTCATTTTCTGATTTTATATCAATCGCTTCTTTTAAAAGTTTTTGAAGAACAGCAGCAAAGACTGCTATCACCATTGAAGCAAAAATAATGACCAATCCGATGCCAATGATACCCGGGGCGTCGTCTACCTCGGCCATGAGATAAAAGAATGGCATGCCTGCCGCAAACAAGATACTGATAGTGACCGCACAGTATTTAATATTCTTTAAAGCTCTTACAGAAATTTTAGAGAAAGCTTTGTTCTTGTCGATATAGCTTAAAAGCTTAAACGCTTGATAAAGAGCAAAGTAAAAAGGTATCGCCGCTCCATACAAAAAGATGAAAACGAGATATTGTATATAAGCCATATTTGGAAATAATTCTGCTGTATAATTGGCTATCCTAGGCACCACAAAAATGCACAAAGCAAGAATCGGAATTCCAATTAGAATAACAGCAATCTTTAAAAAGAGTGTTGACACTCGATTCATAAAAAGCACCTCACTTATTTATTGTCAAATTGAATTTAACACACGATTTATCGTTTTACAATAAAAAAATATTGAAAAGGATTATTTTATTGTTGTTATAAAATGATCTTTTTATTTTAGACAGTCACAAAAAGGCATCCTCATGCGAGGGAGATGCTCTATCATTTTAAACTTGTTCAACGATTTAAACCGTGTGTTTCAGTGAGCTCGGGGAATTGATGTGAACACTTAAAGATATAGCTCTCTATGAGGGTTTTTTTATTGCTTAAAAATAAGTAAATCAGCATCTAAATATTCAAACAAACGATGGGAAGAAATACATCAAAGGATAAGCTGCTGTTCATACTAATGGTCGGGAGGTAAACCGACTTATGATACAAATTTGGATCACTGGCCTATTATTATTGGCTCAGCCGAGCGAACAGCCTGACAGCTTAACGATCACACAAGAGGGACGGACGATTGCCACTGTTAACCGTGAAAACTTTACGATGCCTCTTCCCGGTACGCCGCTGATTGACCATGAAAAGTACCGTAAGTTCATCTTGCAGCTCGATCAGCAAATTTACCGTGAGCCGATAAATGCTGCAGTTAACGATCAGGGGAGCATCACCCCGGGCAGGGTTGGTTACAAACTGTATCAACAGGCGTTTATGGAAAAGTTTTATGCTTATTTCTATGGTCAAGGCCCCTCCAAGGTAGAAGTACCTGAATTGAATATTTATCCGAAAGTTGACAGCGAATTGCTTGCTCACATCAGTACGCAGAAGCTCGGTCAGTACGTAACTTATTTTAATTCGAGCAATGAAAGCCGTTCCCACAATATTTCACTTTCTGCTAAAGCAATTGACAACCATGTTGTTTTTCCTAATGAGACGTTTTCATTTAATCAAGTTGTTGGAATGAGAACACGGGACAAAGGCTATAAGAGTGCGCCCATTATCGTTAAAGGTGAGTTATCTGAAGGCGTGGGCGGAGGAATTTGTCAGGTATCATCAACACTATTTAATGCTGTTGATCGTGCGGGGCTGCGAATTGTTCAGCGCTATTCTCATACAAGAAGCGTGCCATATGTTCCTCCCGGACGTGATGCTACAGTAAGCTGGGGAGGTCCGGACTTTCTCTTTCAAAACCAATATAATCAACCAATACTCATTCGGGCAAAACGGCGTGGGGGGAGTATGGTTGTTACGCTCTACTCTTCTGATGTGATCAATAACAAACTGCGAAAAGTTCCTAAAGCACCATCTCAGATACCGAAAGAAATAAATGACGAGCGGTAAGGCACATACCCTTAGATGGTTAAGAGCTTGTAAACTGCTCAACATCATGTCTAAGACACACTTTTATTGAAAAGCGAATGAAAAAGAAAGAAGGGATAAAAAAGTGAAAAGGGTATTCTTTTCCTTATGTGTTTTAATATTTGGATTTACCTTTGTTCAATCAAAAGCGCAAGCCCTGACTTTTACGGTGTTGCCCATTACACAAAAAACAGACCAGTGGTCAGTAAAAGTAAGTGAAGCAAAGAATGTAAAGGAATTTGCGAGCCCTCAAAACGGGGAATATAAAGTATATTCCTTGGAAGTCAAAAACATAGGGGAAAAAGCAGCTACAGTGGATGTGCAACTGTATAGAAATGACCCTGATTCAATCACAAGGTTTTCACTTTTTGGTTGTCCTGATGAAAATTGTATAAAACAAAAAGAAGATTCTAAAACGTTAGCTGACAGTTTAAACGATGGTTCGCCGCTGAGGTTCAAGCATTTTATGCTGGCAGATAAGGCTTCTGAATTAGAAGTTGATATTATTTGGACACAAAAGGGGAAAGAAGGACGCCACTTAAAACAAACCTTTAAATTTACTGAAGATGGCGTTAATTAGGCTTTAGAGCGGCATATTTCCAGAAAGGAAAGGGGAGAGTTGATGATTAGATCCATTACTTTGCCAGAGGAAAAAACGAAAATAACAGTTGGAAAACCAATCAAAGATGAGTCGAACGTCAAAGTTACTGCGATTTATGACTATAGAGAAGAACCAGAGGAAGCTTTTTGGATACACTTATCCGATGGAAGTGAAATGTTTGTCGATGATCACAAAGTCTTTATTGAATACGAATAAAGAAAGGTATCGAAATGACCAAGCAGCTGGATCATTTCCTGCAGCTTAAAATTACAAAGAAAAAGACAGTTACACCTTTGAAAAACATGCAACGCAGTTAAACATGAAAGCCGTCAATTTCAAAATTTTCTATGTCAAGATTTAGGTTTTTCAATTGTTTCAACAAAACTTCAAATTTTAGGCAATCACCGTTTTTATATTCTTCAGGAATATCTTCAGGATGAGCAATTTTCATACCAGACTCAATCCATTGTTTACGATACAATTGAAATGCAGCCTCGATTAAATGATCCGGAGTTACAATAAAGCCTAATCTGACATCATGATCCTCACTGTAGCCAAACTCAAAATCACAGCATGGACAAATATCAAACGTTTTTTGATACTCGCCTTTATATAAAGGATTTTGACTTAATCCTTTATATCCGCAAATTAAACATGAATATAATTTTTCTCTCAAATTAATCCCTCTTTTATCTGTTAATAAGTCATGATAACATTTTACCACTTTGTGGTTCTCTTGATAAGAATTAATGGGTCTAATTATACTTATTCGCCTTAAGATGTAGGGAGTTTGGAGTGATAAAAAACAAAAAGCCCACTCTCATAAGGTGGGCTATAGTTCATTGATCTTTTCCTTAACCTCCGACCGGCCTTTCAGCAACTTGGATGCTAGATGGTGAATCTGTACTCAATTGCGTTAAAGCTGCTCCACTTAATATCACAGTTAAAATAGACACGCAAAGCACTAGTTTTTTCATAAGATTCCCTCCACCTGATTCATTTTCTGTTCAGCCCAAATCTTTTCATTGAAAAAGCTTGCAGCCTCTTCAAAAGCACCTATTGTTTCAAATCTTTTTGCGGCTAAGTAAGATAATTCATCAACACTTTCAAGGTCATTTTGTTGTTTCAAAAATTCAATATGATCTATGCAATTTTTAAAGTTGTTTTTTAATTCACCGCAATAAAGGTTGTATAAGATGCTGATTTTGGCTTCGTATATGTTATTCTCCATTGATATGAGTCTTTCCTGTGCTTTATTGTAAAAATGAATGGCTTTCGCTTTTTCGTCAATTTTAAATTGTTCTTTAATCATCATGAATATTGAATGGATATAATAAATTGAATCTGCCCAAGATTCCTCTTCTAAAGCCTTTTCAAGAGACTCAATACACTCATTGGATTTGTTCCAGTCAGAATAAACGATACTGAGATTGTGATATAACTGTGCTTTCAAAAATTCATCTTTTACTTCCTTAGCAATGTTTATTGCCTCCAGATAATATTCTTCTGACTCTTCAAATCGTCTAATATCAGCATAGTTTGCTGCTGCAATCATTAATGATACAGCCAGTTTGCACTTGTAATCAGGGTATCGCTTATATATAGCGATGGCATTTTTTATGTAGTGTTGCGATACAACACTTTGTTTAACGAGAGTGTAAAGGTAGGAGACTTTGGAGTAAAATTCTGCTGCTTCGATCTCATCTGGAATTTCTGCAAGTTTTTTCTCTGCTAATCCGTATAAATTAATAGCTCGATCGTAATTTTTGTTATACGCTTCGTACATGGCTTCAAATAAATAAAAATTGTATTCCAATTTGTCGTTGGTTTTCTTAATAAAGGCTTGATTGTCTTCAGTAAAGTAAGTGTGCTTTTGTAATGGTTCTCCTCGCGATGAGTGTAACAACATCTTATGTCTTTCTTCTAATAAACTGTAATATGCAAGAACCTCCTGATCTTCTTCCATATCATCAAATTGTTTTTTTATTTCTGAGTAATACTTGATTGATTCATTAACCTTCTGTTTCTTTATAGCAATGTACCAATCATTAAGCGCAGTAGCAACAACTTCTGAAGCAATCTTGCTCATCTAAACCCCTCTTTCTCAAAATTCAAAAATATCTCACAAAGATATTACCACAATCATAGGGGATTTTGTTAAAGAATGTAATCATTTTGAAGGTAATTGACTCAATGAAATAAAAAATGCATGTAAGAGCATGTTTATAAGTTTTAATCTTGCCCCTATAACGCTTTAATTTAAGTTCTTATCAGTAACATTTTGACCCCATTTTCCTACTAAGTATGAGGGAAGTGAGGAAAATCATGAGAAAAAAGAACAACATTAAAAAATGGCTATTGATGATTGCTGCATTCTTAATAATCTGCATCGTAGCAATCATTGTAATGATCTCAGGAAACAAAGTGAAATATGAAGGCAGCGGAAGAAGCGGACTGTGGGTTTCTAACCTTGAAAAATCAGACAAGACGTCAATTGGACCTAATTACTTTCTAAATTTGTATTGGCAAGGAAGTAAGAAAGACGAGAAAAGGACTGTTGTTGAAAGAATTACTCTGTATGTAGATGGCAAAAAGTATCAAGATGATAACATAGATGAGTACGACTTATCAGAATACACTGGTGAAGAAATGCAAGGTGGAGGACACATGGAGGACCATATCGCTACCTTTAATTATATGCCTGAAGATGAAGTGATAGGACATGATGTCTTAGTGAAAGTAGAGTGGAAGACAGGCCGGAAAGAACAGACAGAAGAAATCAAATTACATAAGAATCCATGGTATAAAAGATAGCTTATTTGCTGAATTCTAGGCACAGCCATATAAGATCATGCATAGGCTGGAATAAAATCTTGTTAATTTCTAAAACGAGGTGCTTGCTGTTGGAAAAACAACCAATCAATCATGAAGACAGAAACGTGCCGCAGCCTATTCGAAGTGATGGAGCCGGGGCTATTGATGCTGGCCCGCGTAATATGATGCGAGATATTCAAAATCCAAATATACTTGTTCCGCCTGTTACAGACGAAGGTATGATTCCGAACTTGAGATTTTCATTCTCAGATGCTCCGATGAAATTAGATCACGGCGGCTGGTCACGTGAAATCACCGTCAGGCAGCTTCCGATTTCGACCGCAATTGCAGGAGTAAATATGAGCTTAACTGCGGGAGGCGTACGTGAACTTCATTGGCATAAACAAGCGGAATGGGCTTATATGCTTTTGGGACGGGCCCGCATCACCGCAGTTGACCAAGAGGGGCGAAATTTCATTGCTGATGTTGGTCCAGGCGATCTTTGGTACTTTCCCGCAGGAATTCCGCATTCCATTCAAGGATTAGAACATTGCGAATTTCTGCTTGTCTTCGATGATGGAAACTTTTCTGAGTTTTCAACATTAACCATTTCAGATTGGCTTGCACACACGCCAAAAGATGTTCTGTCTGGAAATTTTGGTGTCCCAGAGAATGCTTTTCACTCTCTTCCTTCAGAACAAGTCTATATTTATCAAGGAAATGTGCCGGGATCAGTCGCCAGTGAAGACATTCAGTCACCTTACGGAAAAGTCCCCTTGACTTTCAAATACGAGTTATTAAATCAAACCCCCATTCAAACGCCTGGGGGGAGCGTACGAATTGTGGACTCTTCTAACTTCCCGATTTCAAAAAACATAGCGGCTGCACTTGTTCAGATTGAGCCTGGCGCGATGAGAGAGCTTCATTGGCATCCCAATAGCGATGAATGGCAGTATTATTTGACAGGACAGGGACGCATGACAGTATTTATCGGGAATGGGACTGCGCGCACATTTGATTATAGAGCAGGCGACGTTGGATACGTGCCTTCCAATGCTGGACATTATATACAAAACACTGGTACAGAAACGTTATGGTTTTTAGAAATGTTCAAAAGTGACCGCTATGCAGACGTGTCACTCAATCAGTGGATGGCATTGACGCCTAAAGAATTAGTGCAAGGCAACTTGAAGGCTGGATCAGTGATGCTCGATTCGCTGCGTAAGAAGAAAGTGCCTGTTGTGAAATATCCCAGCACGTAAAGAAGTTAACCGATCACACAACGGATTTCACTATTGTTACGTTAAAAGCTGCAGTAGGGGTGAATGTTCATTAGAATACGATACACTGATATTAAATCCCTATGTAAGATACGTTATATAGGGTTTTTCGCTTGCCGAGTATTGTTATGATCTTTAAAATGTTTATGTGGAAATGATAAACATTATCTAATTGACTACGGAGGCGAGAATGAAAGCACTCACGATATTATCCAGTATTACCGCTCTTGGAATTTCAATCTTTGGACAATTACTAGGAGTGCTAGATGATTCTTACGCTGTTGGCAATGCCTGGTTTGCAGGTGTTTTAGCTGGATTGATTACACTTCTTATTTTAATTGACAGTCAAGTGATGACCAAACGCTACATAGTAAGTTTAAGTACAATTTTAGGCATTCTGGGAGTAGGATTTTTATATGTCCCAGCTGCAATAATCAACATTTTCATAAGTATTAAATTGGACAAGAAAAAGAAAGAAGAAGGCCTAAGATAAAAAATCCCTTAATTTATTTCTTAGGAGGGGAAGTGTATGGATTTACCCACATGGGCTTATATCATATTTACAATCATAGGTGCTGCAGGCTTCATAAGTTTAATGTGGTTCAGTTATTTTTCTGACAAAGCTGATCAATAAAGCGATTTTCTGCAAAGGTTAAGTTTAAATAAGCAATGTAAACCCTGTTGTAAAGGGGTTTACATTGCTTATTTATTTACGGTTTACATAATAATATTATTTTTCAGTAATGAAATTATCAATCGTATTAAACAACTAAATGATCTGTGTACTAAATATTCATTAAAACTGGAATAGATCGGCACTAAGGACTAAAGCTTATTTACAAAATCTTATTATATAGAAATTCAATCATTACATACGATTCTATGCAACAAGAAGCTCAGGTGAATTATTTTTAGGGGAGTTCACTAATGATGAAACCTGATATGCTTCCATGTCATCAGCATCATAAGGCACAAGTAAGCTTTGCAGATAATCAGGATTTGTATGTTGAGGATTCAGCCACTCTTTTTCATGATCATGAGTCAATATAACCGGCATTCGGTCATGTATATCTTTCATGAGTTCATTAGGCTTAGTTGTTATGATTGTGCAGGTGTAAAGAGGGGTCCCTTGGTTTGTTTTCCACTTTTCATATAAGCCGGCAAACGAAAAAAGAGCAGATGATTTCAGCTTGATCCGCATCGGAATTTTGGTTTTGGGATCAAGCCGTTTCCATTCATAAAAACTGTCGGCTGGAATGATGCAGCGTTTGCTGACAAGCGGTTTTCGAAAGGCCGGTTTCTCGGGTAATGTTTCAGCTCGTGCGTTGATCATTTTATAGCCGATCTTTTCATCTTTTGCCCAGGGAGGAATAAGACCCCATCTAATCATGCCTAGGCGATTATTTGATCCATCATTGATGATTGCCAGGATGCTTTGTGATGTAGCGACATTATAGCTTGGATGGTATTCGTCTTTAGGTAAAAATTGATCGATGTCAAAGTGGTCAATAATATCTTCAAATGCAGAGAATAAAGTAAACCTGCCGCACATGTCCATCATCCTTTTTGGGGTTTTTGAATATTGTACAGGCTGGATAGATGAAAATCAAAAAGGCGAAATGCTCTGCAAGCTAACGGTTGAAAACGGTCAATGATAAAAAAGGAAAGGCTAGTACCGATTATGTTTATTGATTTAAGATTCTGTAAACTTGATTGAATAGAGATTCCACTATTTGTATAATGACTTTGCAGCTTAGACTTTACATAACGAATGCGATAAGGAGGAAAGTGAAATGAAGAACATTGTGTGTGCTGTATTGATGTCATTTTTCGCTTTTATCAGCTTAGTTCCAACAGTTGATGCTGCTGTCATTGATCATGACAAAATAGTAGGGTTCAATGAAGTTGTCCCAACTACTATTTCTCAAAAAGCCGCAAAACGGTTCCAGCCGTATTTGAAGGTTTATAGCGGCTGTGTGCCCTTTCCGGCAGTAGACGCACAAGGCAATACGAGTGGCGGGTTACAGCCGACTGGAGCGCCTGAAGGGGGTTGCAGCAAACATACCGGACAAGTTTATTCACGTTCAACTTGGTATAATGGCGTGTGGGCCATCATGTATTCTTGGTATTTTCCGAAGGATGAGGCTTCTCCAAGTTTGGGTCATAGACATGACTGGGAAGGCATCGTAGTTTGGGTCGACAATCCTGCTAATCAAAATCCACAAGTTTTATCAATTGCATACTCTGGACACGGAAAATTTACAAATGTTCAACCGAATGAAAGCAATATGAAGGATACACATCCATTAATTGCTTACGACAGCACATGGCCCTTAAACCATGAATTACATATTAGTGATCATGCAGCAGGGGGCACTCAACCATTAATCGGGTGGGAAGACTTAACTCCGGCAGCGAGAAATGCTTTAAATATAACAGATTTCGGTAAAGCAAATGTTCCTTTTAATGATCCCAATTTCACGAATCATGTAATGAAGGCATGGTTTAGATAATTAATGAAGTATGATGCTGGATTAATCATTAGATTAGTTCAGCATTTTCATTACAGGATGTGTGAATTGACCCTAAAGACTTATTTATCAAAGTTTATATTGATCAAAGCTTAATATTCCAATATATTGAAATAAAAAGGCTTGGGGGAATCTAAGTGAAAAAGTTCTTCACGTTAATCTTAGCTTTGTTTTTTATGTCAATCAGTGCAGGGAATGCTTCAGCAGCTATTGTAAAAAATGAGGAAAAAGTAAGCTTTACGATGACAGAAAACCAAAAAGAGTTCATGATGTCCGATGATTCAAATCCAAATAGGTTTCCGTCTCAGTTCGGCTACAGATTCACAATTTTTGATGCGGAAGGATGCACAATTCATGCTAGACTGTTTCGCCTTTCTTTATCAGGAAATGAAATCACGCTAAGTCAGAAAGATTTCACAGGCAACCATTTCGATTTCAGCGCAACTGATCAAGCAGAAGCGATGCCGTACAAGAATCATTATTTAGAGTTAACGAAAGATCAGGGCTGTGGAGAAGTGAAAGTTAAAGGTTTATATGGTTATCAGTTTGATGAGTTATATGAATATTAATAAAAGATTGAGCGTTAAGGCCGGTCTAATACTTGGCCTTTTTTTACGTGTCTAAAGATAAGATGAAAAGGACATTGATTGAAATGTTTTTTACGCGTAGAAAAGCATGCCCGGCATAATCATCCCTCTGATATGGCAATTGGGGTGGGAGCAAGTTCGGACGAATGATTTTAAATAAGAGCAAACCTTAGCAGTTTACATGATGTGGAGAAAAATTTATTTGTTAAAATAAATATATAGTCACGTTAACTCATTGCGAAAGGGGAATATTTATGTCCAAGACGGCGATAGTTACAGGTTCTGCAGGCGGATTAGGGAGAGGCATCGCAGAGAGATTATGTAAAGATGGTTTTCGTGTAGTGCTGCATGATATCAATGAAGCATTGCTAAATGAAACGGTTTCAGATTTTAAAGAGAAACACTTTCAGGTGATTGGTGTGAAAGGTGATGTATCAAAACGTGATGACCAATTCAATTTGGTTAAAGAAACAGTAGATCAGTTTGGCCGTTTAGATGTTTTTGTAAACAATAGTCATTTGAAATGCTGGGCACATATTCAGCGACGAAGCATGCGGTGAAGTCTTTTACACATTCAGCTGCTAAAGAGTTGGCGAAGTATAACATAACAGTGAATGCATATTGTCCCGGAGTCGCAAAAACAAAAATGTGGGACAGAATTGATGAAGAAATGGTGAAACATAGTGATGATTTGCAGCCAGGAGAAGCTTTTGAAAAATTTTCTTCGGAAATAGCCCTTAAAAGATATCAAACACCTGAGGACGTTGCTAATTTGGTATCATTCTTAGCTTCAGATGCTTCAGATTACATTACAGGTCAAGCCATATTAACTGATGGCGGTCTCGTTTATAGATGATAAAAATCAATATATTGAAACTTTATAATATGAATTCTTTTTACTTGTATCAAACTGGTATAATAAAAACCGTTGAGAAGTTATCGTGAAAAAGTCATAAAGAGGAGCAAAAGGAATTGTTTCAGTACCTTCATCCAATCTGATGGAGGGAACAAGACCGCTTAAAAATAGCCTATAAGTAAAAAAGAGGCTCGGCGTTTTTTTTTTTACGCAGGCCTCTTTTATGTCAGTAGCCAAATACCAGTGTTGTACTTTGTGATCCGGCGTATTTCGTGACAAATTCTTTTGTATACTGCGGCGTTTGGACACGGTAGCTGTAATTAGATCCGGGATTCCAGGGAGTCAGCGGAGAGGTTTGCTTGTTGAGAGACGGATAGCTGCCTGTATCCTTGAAATAACCAGTGCCCTTGTCATCGAGGATTCCGCCTTTTTCACTGCCTTTTCCAAAGTAATTATATTCGGAATATATTTTTGCTTTTGTGGCAATCGTAATCGCCTGGTTAAAGTTGTTGCTGTAATTGTTTTTAACATGAAAGTATCCGTATCTCATAAGACCCGGGCCTCTTACATACAGGTTCTCAAAATAATTGTTGGCGATTGTCATGTGGGGATAGCCGTCATATTGATGCTGCGAATCATCTGGGTATCCTAAAATCAAACCGTATTTATGATTCGCGAATTTTGAGTTGCTGATCGTGATATAATCTGCTGATTTTCCGATATACAGGAGCTTGTCCAAATCACTTCCGCTTGCACTATAGCTGTGGCCTGAGAATGTGACGTGGTCAATCCAATAGTTGATGCCGGAATCTAAATAAAGCTGGATATCATTATTTCCATTAATCTGCGGACTGTGTTCAAAAGTCAGATTTTGAAAAATGACGTTTCCAGAGGCAGATGAAGTTGTTAAATAAATATTTTTTAGCGTTTTTTTCGCATATGAGCCTACGAGTGTTTTATTTGAACCAATGGTGACTGTTGTTTTCGAAGATGCGGAAAGATCATTTTGAAGCACTAAAATTTTCGGAGTTGATCCTCCTAGATGGGTTTTTAAATCATTTACGCTTTGAATGTAAACAATCTGACCGTTTTTTCCGCCCGTTGTGCTCGCTTTAGAAATGCCTTTTTCATTTTTAGCATTTCCCGCAAATCCTAAAAGGCCATTCGTTGAGGTATTTGGAAAATCGACGGCGCCTAACGCTTTTCCAGGCAAAAGAACCAATAACAAACTGAACATGGCCAACCATAAACAAAATCGTTTCATCATAATATGCTCCCTTTCAATTTTAATAAATTTCCTCGTGGGGATTATTATTACAGTTAATGGAAAGGAATAATAGGTTCTATCTTCCTAAATTAAAGCCGGGTTATTTAAAAATATACGATCGCGTTTTAAAGACACACTTTTAATTGAAATAGGAAAGGATTGATACACCGTTGACTGCAGCAGCTTATCGAAACACCTTGCTTTCGCTTTTATGTTTAACAGCTGGCATTGTGGATGTAATCGGGTATTTAAGCTTGGGACATGTGTTCACAGCTAATATGACTGGAAACATTGTATTATTGGGGTTGGCCATCGGCAAATCCCTTCAGGTCACTGTTTTTAATTCTTTGACTGCGCTAATCGGATTTATATGCGGCGTGATTATTTCAACACTGATGGTCGGAAAGGCAGAAAATACCCTTTGGCCTTCTGCTGTGACAAAAGCGCTTGCACTTGAAGCATTCATTTTATTTGTTTTTGCTTGTCTTTCTTTTTATTCGTCTTTTGTTCCTGTATACATCCTTATTATTCTCTTGAGCATTTCCATGGGGATTCAAACAATAGCAGCCAAAAAGCTGGGGATCGCAGGTATTTCTTCAACTGTGTTGACCGGAACATTGGCTTCTCTGTTAGAGGATTTGTCCGGCCGTTTGTTTTTTAAAAAGCAGAAGAAGACATTTTTAAGAGATGCTGTGTTAAGAGCGCTGGCCATTATCTTATATTGTGTAGGGGCTATTATTGTGGCTTTAGCTGAGCCTGATTTTTATTACATCATCATTTGGGTTCCGATCGTGCTGATATTTGGCATCATGATGACAGCTAAGTTAAAACTGAGCGGGGAAAAATAATTTTTCCTGCTTGGCTGTTGTCAGGCCAAAAACTCGTTTTATTTCGGTTATTGCTATAAGAATATAGCTCAGCAAATAAAAACAAGTCATTCGGCGGATGAGCATACTCATTCATTCGTATTGATTTTTTCATCAAACACTTCCTTGGATATATGAATGATAGTGAATCTGTCATAAAATATCTATGAATCTATTTCCTCTTTCAAACCAGATGGATTGAGTCTTACAATGATAATGATTCTCATTTAAAGTCTGGATTGAGGAGGGCATGTATGAAAAAGAAAATAAGTGCAGTTGTTGGCATGGTTTTGTTGATGATCCTTTGTTTTTCACCGCAAGCTTCGGCAGCATTTGATGACCTGCATGAAGGCTATGCAACGTATACAGGGTCAGGTTATTCAGGAGGAGCTTTCCTGCTGGATCCCATTCCTTCTGATATGGAGATTACTGCAATAAATCCGGCAGATCTCAATTACGGAGGAGTAAAAGCGGCACTTGCAGGTTCTTATTTGGAAGTCCAAGGGCCAAAAGGAAAAACAATTGTCTACGTTACCGATCTATACCCTGAAGGCGCTCGGGGAGCGCTCGATCTGTCACCTAATGCCTTCCGTAAAATCGGTAATATCAAAGACGGAAAAATCAATATTAAATGGCGTGTTGTCAAAGCCCCAATCACGGGCAATTTCACGTACCGGATCAAAGAAGGCAGCAGCAGGTGGTGGGCTGCAATCCAAGTCAGAAATCACAAGTATCCTGTTATGAAAATGGAATATAATAAAGACGGAAAATGGATCAACATGGAGAAAATGGACTATAACCATTTTGTCAGCACTAATTTAGGGACAGGCTCTCTCACAGTCAGAATCACTGACATCCGCGGAAAAGTTGTGAAAGACACGATTCCGAAGCTGCCTGAAAGCGGAACGTCCAATGCATATACAGTGCCGGGACATGTACAGTTTCCTGAATAAAAAATACGAAACAGCGGACCTTTTCCCGCTGTTTTTTAGTATGAATAGATATCAATCATCAACATCCGCATGTAAAAACGCTTTAATCATGTTCACTTGCTGCTGCTTTGGATAACTTGTATACAGTCTGCTTGAAATCCGAATAGGATCTCCGAAAAAGTATCTTTCGTAGTGAGTTTCCCTTGTTCCGAATGAACTCATTGTTAAATCCCAAGCCAAGCGGAAAATTTTCACACGTTCTTCAGCGTTTGTATTGGTTGCTTGGAGGTATTGATCAAGATCTTCCCGTATCTCTGAGTCAAACGCATTTTCTGTCGGCAGCGTCACCATTCCGCTAGCGCCAATTAACTGAATAATTTCAGTGAATCGAGGATATAGAGTAGGAATGATCGTACTGATGACTTGAAGAGGAATCAAACTGGGACGCATATAGCCGAATTCATCTAACTGAGCGTCATTTTCTGATTTCTCAATGAGTGCTTTGATGGTTTCCAACCCCACAATGATTTCAGAGAGTTTTTCTTGTATGTGCTGATATTCAGAAACATTAATAGTGTCGACAAGAAGCTGTGCAACTCCTAATAGAAATTCAACCTTTATCATTTGCCTAATGACGACCTGATGAAAGGTAAAGGCATGAAAGGAGCTTTTTGTCATAAAATCTTTAGCTGCTTCAACATTATCATAAAAAAACACACGATTCCATGGCACTAGTACCTGATCAAAAACAACGATTGAATCCATTTCTTCATACCTTGAGCTTAAGGGATGATTAAAGGATGATTCGCTTAATACAAATGATTCTCTTGTGATGAATTTAACGCCTTTTGTATTAGATGGAATTGAAAAAGCAAAGGCTTCATCTGTTTCAAAGAAAAATTTAGGTGCCGAAAAAACCAGGATTTCATCCGTTAACCCGCCTTGGGTTGCAAGCAGACGCGCGCCTTGTACAATTAATCCTTTTTCGGTCCTATCCATGACTTTAGCAGATATTGGTTTTTCACTGAAGCCAAAATAGGACTGTGACCGGTTCACTTGGGGAGTAATGAATGTATGGGTAAAGGAAAGATCGTGTTTAGCAGCTTGTTTATACATGTCTAGTATATGTTCCGGAAAGCAATTTTCTTTATCTCTTAAAAGCTCTGCTGAGGATGCAAAGCTCATCATGACCGTATTCATATAATCCGGACTTCTCCCCATCATTCCATGAGTATGTCTAGCCCAATGTTCAATCATGTTCCTTCTTTTTCTCAAATCACTCTTGGTTTTAGGCTGAAGATATGAGAGACCGATTGGGTCATGTTCTCCAGGAAGGCAATAAGTCATTTCATTTATTAACTCATCCTTCGTTTGCAAATCATAAAGCGAGCTTTTGGTTTTGATTATTCCTTTAAATGCAGGATGATCAGAAATGTTACCCTTTATTTTTTCGCCATCATACCATATTTCGTTTTGCAGTTTATTCAATCGGTCAATGAATTCTTTTCCATTGATGATCCCCATTTGACGTTTCGCTCCTTCAAATCATACTGCGTATTGTCATTATATTTTCGAAAGAACAGCCTGTTCAGCCAATTTGAGATAGGAAAAGCCTTTTTTAGTATGCCTTAATAGAAAAAGCGAAAAAGAGAAATTCAAATACTACGCAGACAAGTCAGCAAATTAAAGAATTGGCTTATTTACCGAGTAAGACATCACTATAAAATTTTATAAAACATGTCGATATTATTGTCATGGGCGTAAGCGAATTGCATGCCAACGCTTGAACATTATTATGTCAATCATTACATCGTGCAGAAAGGGAAAACTACACATGAAAGTGAAAACAAAATTGCTGGGGATTATATCAATATTAGTTGTTTCAATGATTGGAATTGGAGGCTCCTCTGTTTTTATGATTTCTTCTACTGTAAAAAAGAATGAAGAACTTAAAGACAAAATGGAATTCCAAAAAGAGATGAAGCAGATCCAATATCGATTGACCGGGTTATCAAATGATGAAAGAGGCTTCCTGATCACCGGAGACAAAGAATATGACGAGGGAATGAAGGAAAAAGCAGAAGATGTCTTAAAGAGCCTTGATCGGATCAATGGCTTGATTGATGAAGAGAAATATCAATCAAATATTGAAGACATTAAAACAAGTTTCACTCAGTATAGAGCTTTAAATCAGCAAGTATTAACAGCCTACTCTTCAGATCCTAAAAAAGCAGAAACCATCCATTTTGGAGAAGAAAGAACGCTAAGAAAAGACGTTGTAGATCCGGCTGTCGATAAACTGACAGATCGCCTGGATCAAGAGGTGAAGGATCTAAAAGGCGAAATACGCGGCAATGGGAAAATGAGTCAATGGTTCATCATCATTGTCACAGGGATATCAGCAATGGCAGGCATTGTTTTAAGCTTATTGCTGTTAAAGTCCATTATGGTTCCATTGAGAAGTATGAATAAGCAGCTGGAGGAAATTGCTCACGGAGAGGCTGATTTAACGAAAAAAGTCATTGTTAAAAATAAAGACGAATTTGGTCAGCTTGCTCAATCTTTCAATTCTTTTACCCAATCGTTAATTCAAATTGTAAAGCAGATCAGCAGCTCATCTGAACAAGTCGCCGCATCTTCCGAAGAATTATCAGCAAGCGCGGAAGAATCCAAATCAACTTCTGAACAAATTTCTGGGGCAATGCAGATGGCTGCCGACAGCAATGTGAAGCAAAGCTCAATGACTGAAAAGAGTGCGGAATCCATTACTGAATTATTAGACAGTATATCATCTGTTGCTTCAAATACAGGTAACATAGCGGATCTTTCTTCTTCGATGAGAGACAAGGCTGAAATAGGGTCTAAATCCGTCAACAAAATGTTAGATCAGATGAAATTCATTGATACATCTGTAGATTCAGCCGGCAATGGATTGCAGGCATTGGTAGAGAGCACAGCTGAGATTAGCGATATTTCTTCACTGATCACAAATATTTCCGAGCAGACAAATTTATTAGCTCTGAATGCAGCGATCGAGGCGGCCAGAGCCGGAGAGCAAGGAAAAGGATTTGCTGTGGTGGCAGAAGAAGTTCGGAAATTAGCTGATGAAACGAATAAATCTGCAAACCACATCCAATCGGTGGTAACAACTATCCAAAATGAATCCATTGAAACGGTGAATAACATCAAGGTTGTTCAAGAAAATGTGAGCTCAGGTATTGTTCTTTCTCAAGAGACAACAGGAAATTTCAATGAAATACTGAACCTGGTGGAACAGGTCACTTCTCAAATACAAGAAGTGGCAGCGGCAACACAGCAGCTTACATCAGGCGTTGAAGTCATTCAGCATACAGTTCATACATTGGCCGCTGGTACAAAAGAAACATCAGCAAATACAGAAGCGGTTGCAAAATCTTCACAGGAGCAGCTTAATTCAATGGAGGAAATCTCCTATGCTGCAGAATCTCTATCCCAATTAGCGGAAGAACTTCAAACCGTCATTAATCGTTTTAAATTTTAATGTGGTTACATGACGTAAAAACCCCATCTTATTCGGTGGGGTTTTTACTAACCTTCCTGCGGTTGTTTTCTAAAAACGGAGCTAACATGCTTTTAGCCTCGTTTGATAAAAACTAGTCCAAATTTTGATCGATTGTCCCTTCAAAATAGTCATCGCTGACTTGTTCATGAGTTTCAGCCAATCCTTTTTCCAATTGCGTGGTTCCTTTATAGTCCGAGGGATCAAAATATTTTCCAGCTACATCCGTGGTGTCATTAATGTTTTCTTTATTATGAGTTTGAGTATCAGCGTTTACATTCTCTGTCTTACCACTTTCATTTAAAGATTGCTGAAAATCATATTCCTTGTCTAATGAAGAAAATCTTTTGTAATCATCCGGTCTGTCTGCTCCATTTTTTTGAGCCACTTTACTCACTCCAGACTATTGAAATTTTGCGGTGTCTATGCCATTAAGGCCAAAAACTTATTTCGTTCTTTTAGGATCGGAACCATGTTTTTTAGGATCATCTGCTTTAAAAGCTGTTTCAGTCTCATGGTCATTTCTTATTTGTTCAATACTTGAATTTTGAATGCCTTTCTTACTCATTGGTTTCACCCCTTTACGAAAAGTATTGAAATATCAACTCTTCTTATTCTGTCTGTTAGGCAGGTATTCATTCGCTTTTTTTCGTTCTCTTCCCATTTAGGCAAGAGAGTAAGTTTCATGTCAGTCATATTATTTAATATGGGTAAAGGTATTTTTGAAACCTATTGTTAGCACACTGCGTATATCAGGATGCATTATAAAGCTGGAAAAACACTGTACAAAACATTTGAAAAAGAGGAAAATCAAATAAATGTGCTTTTCAACCAATATGTTATCCATTAAAAGAAAGCGCTTTATTCAATAATTTAAAAATAGAGGTGTTGGGGATGAGTATTCACATTGCTGGCGCGCCGTGCTGCTGGGGCGTTGACGATCCGAAAAATCCGTTTCTTCCCCCATGGGAGAGAGTGCTGCAGGAAGCATCACAAGCTGGTTATAAAGGGATCGAGCTGGGTCCATACGGTTATATTCCGATGGATATCGAGCGGGTTCAAGCTGAGCTTTCTAAAAACAATTTGTCCATTATTGCCGGTACCATTTTCGATGATTTAGTAACAGCGTCTCATTTAGAAAACTTGCTGCAGCAAGCAGACGATATATGTTCTCTTATGACAAAACTCCCTTTCTCTTTTCAGGAAAAGGACGGCCACTTTACACCGCCTTATTTGGTCCTGATTGACTGGGGGCATGACGAAAGAGATTACAAGGCGGGGCACCCTGATCAAGCGAAACGGTTATCTAAAAAGGATTGGAACCGTATGATGTCTCATATTCGGACAATTGCGGAACGGGCTTGGAAGCGATATGGCGTGCGGGCCGTCATCCATCCTCATGCAGGGGGCTATATTGAGTTTGAGGATGAAATTCAGCAATTATTAAAGGATATCCCATACGACATTGCGGGTCTTTGTCTTGATACAGGGCATTTGTATTATTCAAAGATGGATCCGGAACAGTGGCTCAGAGAATGTGCGGACCGTATCGACTATATCCATTTTAAAGACATTGATGAAAGTGTATATCAGCAGGTGATGGGGGAGCATATCCGCTTTTTTGATGCTTGCGCAAAAGGAGTCATGTGTCCGATCGGCCAAGGAATCATTAACTATGATTCCATTCATAAATTGCTGAAAGACATTCATTATCACGGCTACATTACCATCGAACAGGAACGTGATCCGAGAAACTCTGATACTAGTTTAAGAGATGTCAGTCAAAGCATTGCTTATTTAAAAAGTGTTGGTTACGAGTGATAGGGAACCAGAATGATTAGTGGCGAAAAAAAGGGGGAAAGACCGATACGCTGGGTAATGGTAGGAGGCGGCCGGGGAAGTCAAATTGGATACATTCATCGCTCCAGCGGCATTGCGTGATCATGACTTCCAATTAGTTGCAGGCGCATTTGATATCATTCCGGTACGTGGGAAAGAGTTCGGTATAAATTTGCATGTTTCTCCGGAACGCTGCTATTCAGATTTTCGGAACATAATTGTGGAAAACTGTGTTCGATCCGCAGATAAAGGCGCAGTTTGGGGGATTATCAATAACATGTTGAAAGCGCTACGAAAGCATACGTTATCAATCAGCAGGTACTGGTGTGGAAAGGGCATATTGAGCCGTTTGAGGAAAGAACATTGATTGTGGCTTGAGGGGTTTTTCACCGGTTATGGGCAAAGTTTTGGTGGTGGCCAATCTATACAGCTGAACTGAGAAGAGCGTGACAATGATTCTCGCTCTTCTCAGATTTGCTTTATTCACCCTGATGTTTCTCAACTAATGTGAATGTCCATTCTTTTAACATATGTTTCTGTACATACTTTTTTCCGTTTATTTCAATGTAAGGAATGTCTGTCATGTCTCCGGCTAACTGTTTTGCCTCAGTTGTCGTTATTCCTAAAAAATGTCCGATGTAAAAGTAAATATCTCGTTCTTTTATAAGCAAGGTATCACTTTTTTCATATGCTTTTGGATGGTTCATTTGCTTTAAGCCTTCACCGATAAAATAGCCAGCCAAAGCAATACCGATTCCTAAAAAAACGTCCATATGCATGCCTCCATTATGTCGATGTTATGTTATACGGGCTTGGCATACTCCGGGTTTCATTATCAACCAAAAAAAAACCGCCAGAACATGTTCTGGGCGGTTTTTTCGTTTATGCTTTTTCAATCTGCACGCGTCCTGAAAAAAAGGTGGCGCCGCCGCCCATATCGGATAAGCGATCCGGGGTAAGCGCGTTTACAAGCTGTTTTTTTCCTGGTTCATCCGCCCATAATCCTTGACTGACGACAACACCGGGCAGCACTTGTTCCCCGACTGCAGCGGTCAGCTCGCATTCTCCCCGGCTGTTCCAAATTCGTACAGGATCCCCATCAACGATTCCGTGTTCATCAGCATCTTTTGTATTGATAAAGAGCTTTGGCGTCTTTTCAAGCCTGATGTGTTTTTCGTTGTTGGAAAACGTTGAGTTTAAGAAATTATGGTTTGGCGCCGGAACATACATAAACGGATGTTCATTATCAGATACAAGAGGCGTATATGTCGGTAATGCCGGGAAACCGTCTTGTTTCATTTTTTCTGAATATAATTCTATTTTTCCGCTTGGAGTCGGAAGTTTGCCTGGAAACAGCGGCTTTTTGCGTTTCGCTTTCATAAATGAGTGCTTAGTAAGTGAATCGTAATCAATCTCCGCCAAATACGGATTATCTGGATGATCAAGCGCCTGGCGAATCAATTCTTCATCTGAGTCCTTGAGCTCTTGGTCTGTGAATCCCATTGCTTCAGCCAGTAATCGGAACACTTCAGTGTTAGACTTGCTTTCACCATATCTCTCAATCACCGGTTGCTGAAGCTGAATGTAATGGTGCCAGTAGGAGGTATAAAAATCGGTATTTTCAAAAGCGGATGTTGCAGGCAGGACAATGTCTGCGTATGCAGCCGTTTCCGTCAAAAACAAATCATGAACTACAGTAAATAGGTCTTCCCGCAGCAAGCCCTGTCTGACTTTGTTCGCTTCCGGCGCGACAACGGCCGGGTTCGTCCCGTAAATAAAAAGAGAGCGAATAGGCGGATCTGTTTCCAAAAGCACTTTGCCAAGCTGATTCATATTAAACGATCTCGGTGTGCGCCCTTTCAGTAAGTCAGGCCGCTGCAAGGCATTCGTGTTATATTCTAAAATTCCGCTGTTATGCTTAATTGCGCCGCCCCCTTTGTGCAGCCATTGGCCAGTGATTGCCGGAAGACAGGCAATCGTCCTTACAATCATCCCGCCGTTATCGTGATGCTGGATTCCGTTTCCGATTCTGATAAAAGAAGGGGAGGATTCGCCGTACATTCTTGCCAGCTGATAAATATCTTCAGTGCTGACACCGGTAATCAGTGACACCTTTTCCGGATCATACTGTTTCACGTGTTCACGGAGATCTTCATAGCCGACCGTGTATTCAGACAGAAATGCTTCATCATGAAGGTTTTCTTTAAATAAAATGTGCATGATGCCAAGGGCAAGTGCGCTGTCGGTTCCGGGTTTTATGGGAATAAACCAATCGGCGAGACGCCCTGTCTGATTTTTATGCACATCAATCACGACAATTTTGGCACCCTGTTTTCGTACTTTTTGGGCGATTGTAATTTGGTGCATGTTTGTGCTGACCGCGTTGATTCCCCAAAAAATAAATAGTTTCGTATGAATGGTTTCCTCAGGATCAATTCCCGCACTTATACCCATTGTATATTTATAGCCCTCAGATCCCGCTTTGCTGCAAATTGTCCGTTCGAGCTGACTTGAACCCATGCGGTAAAAGAAGCGGCGGTCCATACCTTCAGCTGTTAATTTTCCCATATTTCCATAAAAGCTGTACGGGAGTATGCTTTCAGCTCCCTCTTCATCAATCAGCTGTTTCCAGCGGGAGGTAATGGTATCAATTGCCTCATCCCAAGAAATCGGTTCAAATATCGCCTGACCTTTCGCACCTGTCCGTTTAAGCGGTGTAGTCAGCCGCTTTTCATCATAGATGCGCTCCGTCATGTTTCGGACTTTGTTGCATATGTTTCCGGCCGTAACAGGATGGTCGGGATCACCTTGCACTTTCACAATTTTTCCGTCTTTTTTATGTATTAATAATCCGCACTGATCCGGGCAGTCAAGCGAGCAAACGGATTTGAAAATGCCGTTTTGTTGTGTTGCAAAAGATTTCATGGCCCAGTTCCTCTCTCTAGTTAGATATTTTGTAAGAATTATAACATTTCGGATGATAACGTCAATTCTGAAAAAAGAGATTGACATCAATCTGAGACTTCTTTATGATAAACGTATTCTTCATTCTGAAAATTACATACTCAACATTTTCTATCCAGAGAGGTGGAGGGACTGGCCCTATGAAACCTCGGCAACATTATTGTGCCAATTCCAGCAAGCGTCAGCTTGAAAGATAGGAAAGCAAGGTTTATACCGGCGTCTGTCTGTAACAGGGCACGCCTATATATGAATCTCTTTCCATCTTCGGAAAGAGATTTTTTTATGAAAAAATATGATGAAAAGGATGTTTTGCACCATGACGGTTTTGGTTACAGCGCCGTACAACGAAGAAGGACGCAAAGAGCTTGAAAAATTGTTCGGCTCGGTTGCTTATCACACCTGGAAGGAGCAAGGCCGGGCATACCGGGAAGATGAAATCATTCAGCTATTAAAAGAAACAAATGCAAAAGGCTTGATTACTGAGCTTGATCAAGTAACAGACAGCGTATTTGCTTCTGTTCCCGAACTTTCATTTGTCGGTGTGTGCAGGGGAATGCCCTCCAATGTGGATGTGGCCGCAGCATCAAAAAGAGGCATTCCCGTTTTTTATACACCCGGGCGGAATGCGCAAGCCGTTGCTGAAATGTTTATCGGTAATGTGATTTCCTTTCTCCGCCATACCAGCACCTCGAATCAATGGCTGAAGGATGGAAAGTGGGACAGTGATTACCTGCAGGCTTATGTCAAATTTAAAGGAAATGAATTAACGGGAAAAACGGTCGGCATGGTTGGGTTTGGCGCCGTTGGTCAAAGGATTGCAAAACTGCTGACTGCGTTCGACTGTAAAATAAAGTATTACGATCCATACGTACAAGACGATCATCCTCAATATGAAAAAGTATCTCTTAAAACGGTTTTTTCAGACAGTGATATCGTTTCTGTCCATCTGCCTCGTACCGAGGAAACACTTGGACTGATTGATCGGGCATATTTAGATCTGATGAAAGAGAGTGCGATTTTCGTCAATACTTCAAGAGCGGTTGTGGTAAACCGTGACGATCTTTTATCTGTATTAAAAGAACATAAAATCAGAGGAGCCATTTTAGACGTTTTTTATCATGAACCTCCAGAGGAATCGGATTACAAATTGATTTCATTGCCTAATGTTCTGGCAACACCGCATCTCGCTGGAGCAACCTTTGAAGTGGAGGATCATCACGTGACGATCCTGAATGAAGCCCTCAAAAAATGGAAGGTTGAAAAAACTCTTAATATTCCGACATTGTATAACAAAGATAAGCTAAAAACAGAGGCATAAGAAAGGAGGCTAACGGAATGAAAAAACAAAAAGGCTATCTCGTTTTTGATATCGGCACAGGCAATGCGAGAGTAGCGATCGTGAGTGTATCAGGCAGTGTTCAAACGGTTGAACGGGAGGACATCGTGTATGCCACCGAGACGCTTTACCCGGACAGCCGTTATTTTTCTCCTCAGGTGCTGTGGAAGCAAGTCATGAGATTGGCAAAACGTGCGCTTTCCCGTTCGCATGATATTGACATAATAGGTTTGACATCGACGAGTCAAAGACAGGGGATTGTTCTGATTGATCAGAACGGCGACTCTTTTCTAGGGCTGCCGAACATTGATAACCGTGGCCGTGAGTGGGAGGAGAGCATACCCAATCAGGAAGAGATATACAGCTGCACAGGCCGCCTGCCGACCGCACTTTTTTCTGCGCTCAAGCTTTATGGTTTAAAAGAACGCCAGCCCTCTTTATGGGAAAAAACGGCAAGCTTTACAAGCATCAGTGATTGGGTAACGTACCAGCTGAGCGGAATATTGACATATGAACCCTCACAGGCAACCGAAACCCTGCTGTTTGATGTGAAGCAAAACACTTGGTCAGAAGAGATGTGCGGCATATTCGGCTTCTCCCCATCAATCCTTCCGCCTCTTGTAAGAGCGGGAACAGCGATTGGAACGATAACAAATGAGTATGCGTCCGAATTAGGCCTTTCTATACATGCAAAGGTTATAGCAGGGGGCGGAGATACACAGCTGGCTGTGAAAAGCACCGGCGCTGCTCTTAAGGACATCGTCATCGTATCTGGGACAACAACGCCAATAACCAAAATTACTGCTGATCATGACGACACAAAACATAAAGCCTGGCTGAACTGCCATACAGAACATAGCCAATGGCTTGTGGAAACAAATCCGGGAATTACCGGCCTGAATTATCAAAAATTAAAACAGATTTTTTACCCGAATGAATCGTACGAAGTGATGGAGGAAGAGATTTCTGCAATTGCTAAAGAAGACAATGCATGTGTGGCGGCTCTCGGTTCTTATTTATCGGCAGAAAAGAATGCGTTAACGAGAGGCGGTTTTCTTTTTGATGCCCCACTTTCAGCGCATTTAAAAAGAGCACATTTTGTACGTGCGGCGCTGCAAGAGATCGCATTTTCGATCAAATGGAACTTTGATATATTAACAGAGGTTACTCCGTTTGAACGTGACTATGTTTGGGTGTGCGGAGGAGGATTCCAAAGCAAAGCGCTCACTCAATATATCGCGGACCTTCTTCAGAAAAAAATCTATGTCCAAGAGGGATATCATCAGGCATCTGTCGTAGGGGCTGCAGTCATTTGCAATGAAACCTTTCAATTGACGGAAGAGATGTCAGCAAATGTCCGGGTAATAGAACCGCAGGATTGTCAGGCCGAACTGGCTTTATATGAGGAATGGAAGCAAACGCAGCGCTTTTTTTCAGGTTCAGAAAGCAAAGTGTTGTTATAAGGCGGCATTTGCTGCTGTTTTGAGGAATTATCTAATTTTCAGCTTTAATGAGGTAATACGGTAATTGATATTAGCATCTAAGGAGGAGACAGATATGTTTGATAAAATTGGAATACCAAAGCGGCTTGCCTGGGGGTTTTTAGGGGTAGTTTTGTTTATGATGGGAGACGGGCTTGAACAAGGCTGGCTCAGCCCTTTTCTGATCGAAAACGGGCTTACCGTTCAGCAATCCGCTTCAATTTTTAGCATTTACGGGATTGCGCTTGCCATAGCTTCTTGGTTTTCGGGTGTATGTCTTGAAGCATTTGGCGCAAAACGGACGATGTTTATGGGGCTGTTGTTTTATGTGATCGGTACAGCTGCCTTTATCGTGTTTGGATTTGAACAGCTGAACCTTCCTGTGATGTATGTGACTTACTTTGTAAAAGGGTTAGGCTACCCGCTTTTTGCTTATTCTTTCTTGACATGGGTCATCTACAGAACACCGCAAAACAAGCTTAGTACCGCTGTCGGCTGGTTTTGGATTGCGTATTGCCTGGGCATGTTTGTGTTCGGTGCTTGGTACTCAAGCTACGCGATCAAAGCGTTCGGTTATTTGAATACGCTTTGGAGCTCTATTTTCTGGGTATGTCTTGGTGCATTCTTCGCATTGTTTATCAATAAAGACCGTTTTGAAAAGAAGAAAAGAAAAAGATCAGAAACAGCTGAGGAGCTTTTAAAAGGAGTTACCATTCTTTTTACGAATCCGCGGGTGCTTACAGGCGGAATCATCAGAATTATCAACAGCATTGGTACATATGGTTTCCCAGTCTTTTTGCCGATGCACATGGCTCAGCATGGAATTTCAACCAATGTGTGGCTGCAGATTTGGGGAACGATTTTTCTGGGGAATATTGTGTTCAACCTTATCTTTGGAATTGTCGGCGATAAGTTCGGCTGGAAAAATACCGTTATTTGGTTCGGCGGAGTCGGCTGCGGCATTTTCACCGTCCTATTATATTATGCACCTGTTTTCTCCGGCGGAAGTTTAGCGGTTGTCAGCGTGATCGGCTTTATTTGGGGAGGTTTGCTGGCAGGCTATGTGCCGATTGGTGCAATTGTGCCGACGGTGGCCGGAAAAGACAAAGGAGCGGCCATGTCTGTATTGAATTTGGCTGCAGGTTTATCAGCGTTTGTCGGCCCTGCGCTCGCTTGGCTGTTCATCGGTCTCATCGGGGCGCAAGGTGTTGTCTGGATCTTTGCGATCCTTTATCTTGCGAGTGCGGTCATGACGAAATGCATTCATATACCTGAGGAAAAAGCAGTACAGGAGGAAACGTCTCCTCAATATGCATCTTAATCAGAAAGCGCCTTGTTTCAGGGGCGCTTTTTATCATGTATTCAGTAATGTAAGGATTTCCATGCTTACAACAGCATTTACCACTATGCATCTTTTTTACTTGTTTCAAAGTTTATTTACTTTGTAAGTTATATAAGTATAAGAGGTGAAAATCTTGAAGGAAGTGATCAAGAATCAAGATGTCATAGCTTGTGCAGGTCCTGAATCGGACATTTAAAGGGAAGGGGATGTACATGCAGATCGAGAGAATGCCGTCCGTTCATTCTCTTGATTTTAAAATAGAATACACATTTGTATCATAAGGGACTCCATTTTGATACATGTACTGTCTTAAGATCCCTTCTTTTTGAAATCCCATTTTTACGAGCAGGCGATTTGATGCTTCATTTTCGGTAAATACAACTGCGCCAATACGCGTCAGTCCAAGGGCAGAAAATCCATAGGATACAACCTTTGAAATGGCTTCTGATGCAAATCCGTTTCGCCAATGCGCCGGGATGATTTCATAACCGATCTCTGTACGCCTATGCTTTTGGGCCAAAGCATGAAAGCCAATTGTTCCGATCAATTCTTTAGTGTCTCTTCTTTCAATTCCCCACCGTATACCGCGCTTTTCTTGATAAAGGCCGGCAAACGTTTGAACCATTGAAGTTGCCTGTTCTATAGATTTCATGTTTTCAAGTCCGTAAAAGCGTGTCACCTTATCGTTTGAAAAACAAACAAAAATGGCTTCTGCATCTTGATCTGTGATTTGCCTAAGTGTAAGCCGATCCGTTTCTAAAACAGGAAACATTCAACCACTCCCCAAGTTTGTGTTTTCGTTTATGATATCCCTTTTATTTCCTCTTTTCTATAGTGAAATCAAACCTGAGGCAGCAAAGGAACAAATTTGTCTTTCTAGTTGCTCTTTGTTTTTGTTGAATTGTTTCAAACGATGGCCGTTTGCGCCTGATGGGTGGGGAAAGCCGCGAAGGCAAAACAAATTCCGGATGCAGTGCTGGCTGATCAGTGTATCACATACTGTTTCGGCTGCTTTTCCCAGCGGTATGAGAAGAGCCGGTTCTGTCAATTTATTGAGCTCCGCAGGGAAGTGCTCAAAAGCATAGGTGCTTAGGATAGGAGAGCGAGAAATAGCCGGCCTGTAGCCGGTATAGTTTTTTAGCTGAAAGAAGACAGGATATTTGATAACAGAAGTGGTATGAAGCATATGCCGCAAGTCTCCAAAAAGCTGTGAGGCGCTTTGAATGCCTAAAGCCTGCGGCAGCCCGCATAAATCCAGCATGTTGATCAGGTTATGCCTCATCGAACCGGAGAGACCTGCTGCTTTTTTCGTGTCTACCGCCATTTGCTCAAGAGACCGGCCGCGCCGCAGACTTTCTGCGGCTGTTTCGTATGCTGTTTTCATCTGAAAAAACCCCGGCGTGATTCCCGTAATCACAATTGTGGCAGCACGATTGATATATTCATTATGAGGTGAATAATAGATGCCAAGTTCGTTTTCTTGATGGAGACGAAATGGAGAAATGAGTAAATCGGTCTTTGTAGGAGATGAAGGAAGAGAATGTAGTTTCTCTGCGAACTCCTTTAAGCAGCGGCGGTTTACAATCATGCATAGTCCTCCTTAAAAATGATACCCCATTGTCCATTCTGATCGTAACAACGGGATATCATTCATCTTTATCTGCTATTTAAATGTCCTGCCTTCCACACCTCTTTGACTGCTTGAGGAACTTCTTTCACTTCAGCTGTTGTTTGTTGAAATACGTTTTTTTTCATTTGGACATCCTGCTGAATCTTCTTTTGTTTTTGCGTCAGCAGCTCCGCCTCCGTCTTTAATCCTTCGACTTGTTTTTGCATTGCCTGCGTAACAGAGGTGAGCTCTTTTAGTGCGGGATCTATTTTTTTCTTGTTTTGAATCACATTAACCCCTAAGAAAATAGTAGAAATAGCCAATACGGCGATGCTGATATAAACAATAACCATATGTTCACTCCTTTTCTTATGTCATTACCCTGTTTCCGCTTTTTTAATCAAAAGAAATGATATTTGCACAGGTCGTTTGATTTGCGTATTGGATTTGTTGTACTTATAATGTGATATCGTACATATGTAAACAAAGAAAGGGTGCTTCAATTGCAAAGTTTACAAAATAAAACTGCTCTTATCACAGGCGGAGGCAGAGGGATAGGCCGAGCAACAGCTCTTGCGCTTGCGAAAGAAGGCGTGAATATCGGGTTAATCGGCCGGACTGCCGCAAATGTTGAAAAAGTGGCTGAAGAAGTTAAAGCACTTGGTGTAAAAGCTGCATTTGCTGCTGCAGATGTAAAAGATGCCGACCAGGTTAATCAAGCTGTAGCTCAAGTGAAAGAACAGCTCGGTGATATCGATATCCTCATTAATAACGCTGGAATCAGCAAATTTGGCGGTTTCTTAGATCTGTCAGCTGATGAGTGGGAAGATATTATTCAAGTCAACCTAATGGGTGTGTATCATGTCACTCGCGCGGTGCTTCCGGAAATGATCGAACGCAAAGCCGGAGACATCATTAATATTTCTTCTACAGCGGGCCAAAGAGGAGCAGCTGTGACAAGTGCTTACAGCGCTTCTAAATTTGCGGTTCTCGGGTTAACTGAGTCTCTTATGCAAGAAGTGAGAAAGCATAATATTAGAGTCAGTGCGTTAACGCCAAGCACTGTCGCTAGTGATATGTCTATCGAATTGAACTTAACAGACGGTAATCCTGAAAAGGTTATGCAGCCAGAAGATCTTGCTGAATACATGGTGGCACAATTGAAATTAGATTCGCGAATTTTCATCAAAACAGCGGGATTATGGTCAACAAATCCCTAAAAAATGAGAAGCCTGTCTTGCGACAGGCTTTTTTATTTGAATGTAATCCGCACTGGTAAGAAGACGTGAAAACCAGCAATCGTTTTTAATTGAAGATAACAGTGAAAATCAGCTATAATAGAACTAAATAAACTATGTACCAAATGTTCATTTATTATTTTATATTCCGCTCCACATATAAACAGCTAACATTAGATTTTCAGATTATCAGTCTTTAATATAAAGAAGGAAACCAATAGATTAAAATTGAATATTTAGTACATAGTGTTCTCAGTTGACAGAGAAAGGAGTGCATATGATGAAAGAAGAAAAAAGAAGTTCAACTGGTTTTTTAGTTAAACAGCGCGCATTTTTAAAACTTTATATGATAACGATGACAGAGCAAGAGAGACTCTACGGATTGAAGCTGCTTGAAGTGCTTAGGTCTGAATTTAAAGAGATTGGTTTTAAACCAAATCATACAGAAGTATACCGATCTTTGCATGAGCTTCTTGATGACGGGATATTAAAACAAATCAAAGTAAAAAAAGAAGGGGCTAAGCTCCAGGAAGTCGTCCTCTATCAATTTAAAGATTACGAGGCTGCCAAACTATATAAAAAACAGCTGAAAGTTGAGCTGGACCGCTGTAAAAAACTGATTGAAAAAGCGCTCTCAGATAACTTTTAAATATAAACAAACACCCGGCACAGCAGTATGCATCGGGTGTTTTCTGCTTTTCATTATACATATTTGTCGAAAAGAAACAATACAAATCAATGATGACCTTCAAACTTGACATCATTTCCTCACGTGGTAACATTTTAAACGTGTGAAAATGCGAACAAAAAAGCGAACAAAGGAGATGTTACCGATCTTTGATCAAAAGAAAGTAGCCTTTATAGGAGCAGGATCTATGGCGGAAGGAATGATATCAGGTATCGTTCGTGCCAACAAAATCCCGAAACAAAACATCTGCGTTACAAACCGCAGCAATACAGAGCGATTAGCTGAACTTGAACTTCAATATGGAATTACTGGCGCTACGCCCAATGAACTTTGTATTGAAGACATGGATGTACTCATTTTGGCAATGAAGCCAAAAGACGCTGAAAGCGCTCTGTCATCACTAAAATCACGTATTCAACCCCATCAATTAATATTGTCGGTCCTTGCCGGCATAACCACCTCTTATATTGAACAATCATTGCTTAATGAACAGCCGGTTGTCAGAGTGATGCCCAACACATCCAGTATGATTGGCGCTTCTGCAACGGCCATTGCGCTTGGCAAGTATGTGTCAAAAGACCTGAAAAAGCTGGCCGAAGCATTGCTCGGATGCATGGGTGAAGTCTATACAATTCAAGAAAATCAAATGGACATTTTCACCGGAATTGCCGGCAGCGGCCCCGCGTATTTTTATTATTTAATGGAATTCATTGAGAAGACAGGCGAGGAAGCAGGACTCGATAAACAGTTATCTCGAAGCATCGGAGCACAGACGCTTTTGGGTGCCGCAAAAATGCTCATGGAAACAGGCGAACAGCCTGAGGTCTTAAGGGACAATATCACGTCACCGAACGGAACGACAGCTGCCGGGCTGCAAGCCTTGAAAAAGAGCGGCGGCGGAGAAGCCATTTCTCAAGCGATCAAGCATGCGGCTATGCGTTCAAAGGAAATCAGCGACGATATCGAAAAAACAGCTGCCCCGCTATCAGGAGTGATAAAGTGACGTCCGATACTAACATGAAAAGAGTCGTTGTGAAAATTGGGAGCAGTTCATTAACAAGCCTTCATGGAGAAATCAGCATTCGAAAATTAGAAGCGTTGGTCGACCAGATCGCCAAACTTAAAGACGCCGGCTATGAAGTGATTTTGGTCTCTTCAGGCGCAGTGGCGGCAGGATATCGGAAGCTCGGATTTATCCAAAGACCCGAGAAGCTTCCAGAAAAACAGGCATCAGCTTCAATCGGCCAGGGCCTGCTGATGGAGGCTTATTCAAAGCTGTTTTTGGCGCATGGCTATGTTGCGTCCCAAATTTTAATTACGAGAAACGATTTTTCTGATGAATATCGATATAACAATGTCCGGAATACAATGAATGTACTGCTCGAACGCGGCATCATCCCAATTATAAACGAAAACGACACAGTTACCGTCAATCGGCTCAAGTTTGGCGACAATGATACACTAGCGGCAAAAGTCGCCGGATTAATTGATGCGGATATGCTTGTGATTTTATCAGATATTGATGGCTTATATGACGGCAATCCGCGCACAAATCCAGAAGCAAAAAGGATGCAGCGGGTGAGTGAGATAACGCCTGACATCGAAGCGTGCGCAGGTGATACTGGCAGCGGCGTCGGTACCGGCGGCATGCGCTCTAAGCTTGATGCGTTTAAAATCGTAATGGCTTCTGGCATTAAAGGATTTCTTGGTCAGGCAGATGCAAAAGATATTCTATATAAAGCTGTTCATCAAGAGGCAGAAGGCACCTATTTTGAAGCAGAGGGAACGCTTCCGTTAAACCATAAAGAGCAGTGGATCGCTTTTAATTCGGGCCCAGAAGGTGAAATGATTTTATCAGATGATTATTCACGAAAAATAACAAACGGGCAATCGAGTTTATATCTGGACGGTGTACAGGAGATTAAAGGGAAATTCAAAAGCGGATCAGTTGTTCGGCTGATGGATTCTCAAGGGGCAGAAATCGGGCTCGGAATCGTCAATTATTCTTCTGTACAGCTTCAAGAACTCGATAAGAAAAAAGAGCTGATGAACAAAGCAGTAATTGATCAGGAAGCATTTGTGTGCCATGTGGATTTATCTTTGCCTGTATATTAATCTGACAAGAGCAAAAAACCCGAAGCTTCTTTATAGAAGCTCGGGTTCGTTTTTTTATTGATACTGCTCCAGCTTAGAGAAGAATTGAATGACAAACTCATAAAAGTCATTCGCAGACGGCGCAAGCTCTCTGTTTTTAGGTTTAATAATTCCGACAGTCCGTTTCACTTGAGGGAACTCAATTGGAATTTTCACAGTAAAACGAGGGGTTGTTTCAGCAAACGTGCTTTCAGGCAGAAGGGTAACGCCCATTCCCGCGGACACCAAGCCCTTAATGGCATCCAAATCCTCACCCTCTGTAGAAACGAGAGGGGCAAAACCGGCTTGTTTGCAAGCATCAATTGCCATTTTTCTAAGCACAAATCCTTCCGGAAACAAAACAAATTGGTCATTGCGTAAATCGATTAAATGAACCGTTTTTTGTTTGGCAAGCGGATGATTTAATGGAACAAGCGCGTAAATTTTCTCTGTGAATAAAATTTTTCCTGTTATGTTCGGAAAGTTCGTCGGCACCGGCCCTAATAAGGCCAAATCAATATCGCGGGTTCTGACAGCTTCAATCAGAAACTTATAGGAGCCTTGTCGCAGCAAAAATTCTACGTGCGGATATTCTTCTTTAAATGCTGAAATCACAGTCGGCAAAAGCTGGCTGGCGAGGCTTGTAGGAAAGCCGATCTTTACCGTCCCGCGATGCGGGTCGAGATACTCATCAATTTGTTCTTTCGCATAATCGATGGCTTTCATTGCCGTTTTCACATGAATCAAAAATTCTTTTCCGATCGGCGTGAGTTTGATATTTCTCCCTTCACGCTCAAATAAAGTCACATTTAATTCTTCTTCAAGATTTGCAATTTGTCTGCTGATTGCTGATTGGGCCACATGCAAATGATCAGCAGCTTCTGAAACGTGTTCACGTTCAGCCACCTCCATAAAATAGCGCAGTTGGCGCAGCTCCATGTTTGTCTCACATCCATCTATCTCATTTTGAGATTCTTTTGATCTAAATTATATATTGTTTATATCGTTTTGAAAACCTACAATGATTATAGAGTTGTAAGATTTTATGACCGGTATTATCGGAAATTGATCGGGGGAGAGGAATTATGACGTACAATCAAATGCCAAAAGCTCAAGGTCTCTACCGTCCTGAATTTGAACATGATGCATGCGGAATCGGCCTATATGCGCACTTAAAGGGCAAGCAGACTCATGACATCGTCAAACAGGGGCTTAAGATGCTTTGCCAGCTAGACCACAGAGGAGGTCAAGGCAGTGACCCGGATACAGGAGACGGAGCCGGCTTACTGGTTCAAATCCCTGATGCTTTCTTTAGGAAAGAGTGCAAAGACATCAATCTGCCGGAAAAAGGGCGTTACGGGGTAGGAATGGTCTTTTTCTCACAGAAGGAAGATGAAAGAATAAAAATCGAAAAGCAAATCAATGCACTGATTGAACAAGAAGGCCAAGCCGTTCTTGGATGGAGAACTGCACCTGTAAATGTCGGAAAAATCGGAACAGTGGCACAGAAAAGCTGTCCGTTTGTCCGTCAAGTATTTATCGGCGCAAGTTCTGATCTGAAGGACAATTTGTCTTTTGAACGAAAATTGTATGTCATTCGTAAACAGGCTGAAAACTGGGGAGTAACGGAAGGTCTTGATTTTTATTTTGCCAGTCTTTCAAGCCAGACCATTGTTTACAAAGGCCTTTTAACACCTGAACAAGTTGATGCGTTTTATTCTGATCTGCAAGATGAAGCATTCGTTTCTGCTTTTGCACTTGTCCATTCACGTTTCAGCACCAACACATTCCCTACATGGGAAAGAGCGCATCCAAACCGTTATTTGGTTCATAACGGTGAAATTAACACCCTTCGCGGAAACATTAACTGGATGAGAGCGCGTGAGCAGCAATTTGTTTCTGAAAGCTTCGGTGAGGACTTGAACAAGATTCTTCCGATTCTGAATGCTGACGGCAGTGACTCTTCCATTTTGGATAACGCATTTGAGTTTTTTGTAATGGCTGGACGCAAACCGGCACATACAGCGATGATGCTCATTCCTGAGCCATGGACGGAAAATACGCATATGTCTAAGGAAAAGAGAGCGTTCTACGAGTACCATAGTTCCCTAATGGAGCCTTGGGACGGACCGACAGCCATTTCATTTACTGACGGAAAACAAATCGGTGCGATCCTTGACCGGAATGGTCTCCGTCCGGCCCGTTATTATGTAACAAAAGATGATTATATTATCTTCTCATCTGAAGTAGGCGTTATTGAAGTTGAACAGGAGAACGTTTTATATAAAAACCGTCTAGAACCTGGAAAAATGCTGTTAATCGACCTGGAAGAAGGCCGGATTATCTCAGATGAAGAAGTCAAAACACAAATTGCAACTGAGTTCCCGTACCAAAAGTGGCTTGAGGAAGAGCTTGTCCAAGTAAATCCTGATCCGGAATCAAGAGAGGAAGAACAATTTACAGATCTTCTTACTCGTCAGAAGGCATTCGGATACACATATGAAGATATCCAAAAATATTTAATTCCTGTCATTAAAGAAGGCAAAGATCCTCTTGGTTCAATGGGGAATGACGCGCCGCTTGCTGTTCTGTCAGACCGCGCGCAATCACTGTTTAACTACTTTAAGCAGCTGTTTGCACAAGTAACGAACCCGCCAATCGACGCGATTCGTGAGCAGCTTGTGACATCTACGATGACTTGGCTAGGTGCAGAAGGGGATCTTCTTCACCCAAGTGAGCGAAACGTTCGCCGGATTAAACTATATACACCTGTTTTATCCAATGAACAGTTTTATGCATTAAAAACGATTGTTCATCCTGATTTAAAAAGCCAAAAAATCGATGTGCTGTTTTCAGAGGATCTTGAACGCGGATTAAAGGACATGTTCACACAGGCAGAAAAAGCCATCAGCCAAGGTGTAAGCCTGTTAATTTTATCAGACAAAAAGATGAACGGACGCCTGACACCAATTCCGCCGCTTCTGGCAGTCAGCGCGCTGCATCAGCATTTAATCCGCAAGGGGCTGCGTACAAAAGTCAGCATTATTGTGGAATCAGGAGAAGCGCGTGAAGTGCATCACTTTGCAGCTTTAATCGGTTATGGTGCGGATGCGATTAATCCTTATCTCGCTTATGCGACTTACAAGCAGGAAATTGATGAAGGCCGTTTAGATATTAGCTATGAAGAAGCGGTCAGCAAATATGGAAAAAGCATTACTGAAGGTGTCGTAAAAGTCATGTCCAAGATGGGGATTTCAACTGTACAAAGCTACAGAGGCGCCCAAATCTTTGAGGCAGTAGGAATCAGCCGCGATGTGATTGACCGCTATTTCACAGGAACTGCATCACAGCTCGGCGGCATCGACTTGAACACAATTGCAGAAGAGGCGCAGCGCCGCCACCGGGAAGCGTATCAGGATGATTACAGCAAAACGCTTGAACCGGGAAGTGACTTCCAATGGAGAAACGGCGGAGAGCATCACGCGTTTAACCCAAAAACGATTCATACCTTGCAATGGGCGTGCCGAAGAAATGATTACAATCTGTTTAAACAATATACAAAAGCGGCAGATGAAGAGCGCATTGGATTTTTAAGGAACTTGTTCGCATTTGACGGAGACCGCAAGCCTCTGAAATTGGAGGAAGTTGAATCCGCTGAATCGATTGTCAAACGCTTTAAAACGGGTGCGATGTCATTTGGATCCTTAAGTAAGGAAGCGCATGAAGCTTTAGCAATCGCAATGAACCGTCTTGGCGGGAAAAGCAACAGCGGTGAGGGCGGAGAAGATCCGAAACGCTTTGTTCCAGATAAAAACGGCGATGACAGAAGAAGCGCGATCAAACAAATTGCATCCGGACGTTTCGGTGTCAAAAGCCATTACCTTGTTAATGCAGATGAGCTGCAGATTAAAATGGCGCAAGGCGCTAAGCCGGGTGAAGGCGGACAGCTGCCTGGCAACAAGGTATATCCTTGGGTTGCCGATGTCCGCGGATCAACGCCTGGTGTCGGATTAATCTCACCGCCGCCGCACCACGACATTTATTCGATTGAGGATTTAGCCCAGCTGATCCACGATTTGAAAAATGCCAACCGTGACGCAAGAATCAGCGTAAAGCTGGTGTCAAAAGCAGGCGTTGGCACAATCGCTGCAGGTGTTGCCAAAGCAACCGCAGATGTCATTGTGATCAGCGGTTACGACGGAGGTACAGGTGCCTCTCCGAAAACCAGTATTAAACATACAGGGCTTCCGTGGGAGCTTGGCCTTGCCGAAGCACATCAAACGTTAATGCTAAACGGACTCCGTGACCGTGTTGTATTAGAAACAGACGGAAAGCTCATGACAGGCCGAGACGTTGTGATGGCTGCCTTGCTCGGCGCCGAAGAATTCGGTTTCGCAACGGCTCCGTTAGTTGTACTCGGTTGTGTCATGATGCGTGCCTGCCATTTGGATACATGTCCTGTCGGTGTAGCGACACAAAATCCAGAGCTTCGCAAAAAGTTCATGGGCGATCCTGATCATATTGTGAACTATATGCTGTTCATTGCTGAAGAAGTTCGTGAGTACATGGCTGCGTTAGGCTTCAAGACATTTGATGAAATGATCGGACGCACTGACGTACTTCATGTGAGTGAACGGGCGAAGGCGCATTGGAAAGCAAGCCAGCTTGATTTGTCTACACTTCTTTATCAGCCTGAAGGCGTACGGACGTTCCAATCGCCGCAAAATCATAAGATTGATCAATCACTTGATATTACAGCGATTCTCCCGGCCGTACAAGAAGCCATCGAGTCTGGAAAAGAAGCGGATGTTTCTATTCAAATCAACAATACAAACCGTGTAGCCGGAACGATAACAGGCAGTGAAATTTCGAAACGCTACGGAGAAGAAGGGCTTCCTGAAGATACGATCAAGCTGCAGTTTACCGGATCAGCCGGACAAAGCTTTGGAGCCTTCGTTCCTAAAGGGATGACGCTTTATTTGGACGGAGACTCAAATGATTATGTCGGAAAAGGGCTTTCTGGCGGAAAAATCATCGTCAAGTCACCGGAAGGATTCAATTCCGCTTCAGATGACAACGTCATTATCGGCAACGTAGCTTTCTACGGCGCGACAAGCGGAGAAGCATATATTAACGGACGTGCGGGTGAACGCTTTGCCGTTCGGAACAGTGGTGTGAACGTGGTTGTAGAAGGTATTGGCGACCACGGCTGTGAATACATGACTGGGGGAAGTGTTGTCGTACTCGGAGATGTAGGCAAAAACTTCGCGGCAGGTATGTCCGGCGGAATCGCTTATGTACTGGCCGAAGATGTAAAAGCGTTTAAACGCAAATGCAACCTTGAGATGATTTTATTTGAATCATTAGAGGATGAAAAAGAAACCCAGCAAATCAAAGCAATGCTTGAAAAACATGCTGCGTATACAAACAGCCAAAAAGCTACAGACCTGCTTGATCAGTGGGAAGACAGCGTGAAAAAATTCATCAAAGTCATTCCGAAAAACTATAAACAAATGCTCGCAAGTATCGAAGAGCAAAAAGCTGCAGGCTTATCAGATGAAGAAGCTGTCATGTACGCATTTGAAGCCAACACGAAGCCAAAGCAGAATACAGCGTCATCGGGACAAAAACAAGCGGTAGTACAGTAAGGAAGGGGAGAGGAACATGGGGAAACCAACTGGATTTATGGAGATCAAACGAGAAAAACCTGCTGAGCGGGACCCTCTCACTCGCTTAAAGGATTGGAAAGAATATTCTGCTCCTTTTTCAGAAGAAGCATCGAAACGGCAGGGGGCGCGGTGTATGGATTGCGGTACACCGTTTTGCCAGATCGGTGCAGACATTAACGGATTTACATCCGGCTGTCCGATTTACAACTTAATTCCTGAATGGAATGATCTTGTCTACCGGGGCAGATGGAAAGAAGCATTGGAACGCCTTTTGAAAACAAACAACTTTCCTGAATTCACAGGGCGGGTATGTCCCGCTCCTTGTGAAGGATCATGTACATTAGCGATTTCAGACCCGGCCGTATCCATTAAAAATATCGAACGGACCATTATCGACAAAGGATTTGAGAATGGTTGGATTCAGCCTAGAATTCCTAAAAAACGAACAGGCAAAAAAGTGGCCATCGTTGGATCAGGCCCGGCCGGACTGGCGAGTGCTGACCAGCTGAATCAAGCGGGGCATTCCGTCACTGTGTTTGAACGCTCAGACAGAGCGGGCGGCCTTTTAACATACGGCATTCCGAACATGAAGCTTGAGAAAGGCATTGTAGAACGCCGGGTTAAATTGCTGACGCAAGAAGGAATTGATTTTGTCACGAACACAGAAATTGGCGTTGACATTACAGCTGATGAGCTGAAAGAGCAATTTGATGCTGTGATTCTGTGCACAGGCGCACAAAAACAACGGGATCTATTAATTGAAGGACGCAACTCAAAAGGAGTCCATTACGCGATGGACTACCTGACACTCGCAACAAAAAGCTATTTAGATTCTAACTTTAAAGACAAGAAGTTTATTGATGCAAAAGGAAAAGATGTCATCGTAATCGGGGGCGGAGACACAGGAGCTGACTGCGTGGCTACTGCTCTGCGACAAAAAGCTAAAAGTGTGCACCAATTCGGCAAACACCCGAAACTTCCGCCAGCCCGCACGAATGACAATCAGTGGCCTGAACAGCCGCACGTCTTTACGCTTGAATATGCGTATGAAGAAGCGGAAGCAAAATTCGGAAGAGATCCGAGAGAATACTCCATTCAAACGACAAAAATGGTTGCGGATAAAAACGGAAAGCTGAAAGAGCTTCATACCATCCAAATGGAAAAAGTGAAAAATGAGCACGGAAAATACGAGTTCCGCGAGCTGCCCGGGACGGAAAAAGTATGGCCTGCTCAGCTTGTCTTTATCGCTATCGGCTTTGAAGGCACAGAACAGCCGCTGTTGAAACAGTTCGGTGTCAATTCTGTAAATAACAAAATCAGCGCAGCATATGGGGATTATCAAACAAATATCGATGGCGTATTTGCCGCAGGGGATGCAAGAAGAGGCCAAAGCTTAATCGTATGGGCGATTAATGAAGGCCGTGAAGTAGCGCGCGAAGTGGATCGATATTTGATGGGGAGTTCAGTTCTTCCGTAAATAAAGGGGATTATTATATAAAAGAAACCGGTCTGATTGCCAGCCGGTTTCTTTTTTTTATTCCATTACGATTCCGATGTTGCCAAACTGTCTGCCTTCCTGCATTCTGGTATATGCCTCACACGCTTTTTCTAAAGGATATGTGCGGTCAAGTACAGGGCGCAGCTGATGTTTTTCAATGAAAGCGAGCATATCATGAAATTCTTCACAGCTCCCCATCGAGGTTCCCAATACATTGATCTGAGGAAAGAATAAAGAGCGCACCGGAAAACTGAGGTCGTCACCTGAGCTTGCCCCAAAGCTGACAATACGGCCGTTCGGTTTAACATGGCGGAAGTATTCCGAAAAGAGGGCGGGGCCTATGCTGTCAAGAACAACATCAGCCTTTTCTCCCTGCAGCTGTTCATCCCAATTGCTGTAGCTGTCAAATGCGTAATCAGCACCTAATTGCAGCGCTTTTTTTCTTTTCTTCTCACTGCGAGAGGTCACACTTACTTTCGCCCCGATCGCTTTAGCCATGAATAAAGCGTAGGTTGCAACACCGCTGCCGATGCCGGGTATCAATAGATGCTCGTCTTTTTTCAATTGGGATTTTGTAAACAGGGCCCGATATGCGGTTAAAGCGGATAAAGGCAAAACGCCTGCTTCTTCCCAGGATAAATAAGAAGGTTTTTTGATTGCATTTTGTGAAGGGATGATCACGTATTCAGCAAGCGTTCCGTCAGAAGGGCCGCCCAAAATCTCCGGAACAGGCGGCACATTCTCTGTCAAATCCCAGTTCAATGTCGGGAAAATGATTACTTCTGTTTGAACAGCAACGTTTTTCACGCCTTCACCAACCTCTTCAATGATACCGGCGCCGTCAGAGCCCAGTATCACATGAGGATCTCGTTCAGATTTGTTATTCATAAGAAACAGGTCGCGATGGTTTAGACCTGCAGATTTTAATTTGACTTTTACCTCTCCGTATCCAGGCTTTTTTGATGGAACGTCTTGAAAGGATAACCCCTGAAGTCCGGTTTTTCCGTTGTGAATTACAGCTTTCATGCTGTCTGCCTCCTCATTGAATTGTATTTTCATATCTTTACATATTTTACATAGCGGTTTTCTTCGAGTAAAATGAACAAATATGATAGCCGATATCACTTTTTATCATAGCAAGAAGGTGAGTGCCTGTCGAAAGCGGAGATTTAAGGATTTTTCGGGCTGTTGCCCGTGAAGGAAGTATAACGAAAGCAGCCCGAATGCTGAATTATGTTCAATCCAATGTGACAGCCAGAATACATAACCTTGAGGAAGATTTGAAGATCAAACTTTTTCATCGAACGAATCGCGGGATGAAGCTGACAGCTGCCGGAGAAAACCTATTGCAATACGCAGAGCAAGTATTATCACTGCTGGACAAAGCTGAAAAATCGGCACAGGTGGGCCAGCATCCGAAAGGGCCTTTGCGGATCGGATCGTTGGAAACAACAGCGGTAACGCATCTGCCCGAGCATGCGGCCTCCTTCCTCAGGCGTTTTCCTGAAGTTGATTTATCAGTGAACACAGCTGATACACACAATTTGATTCAACAGGTTCTTAATCATAAGGTTGATGGCGCTTTTGTATACGGACCGGTTGAGCAAACGGATATCAGACAAATCCCTGTTTCCCGTGATGAATTGGTTTTGATTTCATCACGGGAGGGGACGGCAGAAGACATGCTTCGGCAGCCGATGCTCTTTTTTGGAGCTGGCTGTTCTCATCGTGCCAGGGTCAAGAGATTGCTGAAGGAAGCAGGTATTCAAAATCAAAAAATCATAGAGTTTGGCACATTGGAAGCTATTTTAAGAGGAGTATCCGCCGGTTTGGGTACGGCGCTGCTTCCGAAGTCCGCTGTTGACTGCTCTACCCATGGTGCAAATGTGTATATTCATCAGCTGCCAGCAGCGTATCAAGACTTAGAGATCGTATTTATATACAGAAAAGACTTTTTTATGACGAGTGCGTTTCAGACATTTATTGATGAGGTAAACGAAATGAAAAGATGAAGACTGTTACGCTGCATAAGCTGAACTAAGAACGTAGCCGATTGTCAAGAAAGCCGGCATATGGAGTATCACCAAACCGTATTAAAGGCGTTCGGATTGTTATCAGGCAGGAGGAGGTTATTTCCGTTCTTATATAAAGGTCGCATACAAAAAAACTGTACTCAATTGAAGTGAGTACAGTTTTTTCCTTTTATTTCCGTTTTAAATTAATGCCGATCGCCGCGCCGTTTCTGCTTGAATCAGCTACGCCTTTAAAAGTGCCGTTTTCATGGTCGATAGAAATGCTTTGTACGTTTCCGATATCCACCGGGCTTTTGCCGAATTTGTGGCCCATGCCGTTTAGTTTGCTGAGAACATCTTCAGGAACTCCGTCTTCATAGCGGTAAGAGCTCATGCTGTTTGTGTAAATTCTCGGCTCTTCAACAGCTGCTTTTAATTCCATGCCATATTCGATGTGATAGAGAATGGTTTGCAAAACGGACGAAATAATGGTGGCCCCGCCAGGAGATCCGACGGTGAGGACAGGCTTATCATCCTTAAATAAAATGGTCGGGGTCATACTGCTTAAAGGCCGTTTGTTTGGCTGTACTTCGTTGGCTCCGCCTGGAACCGCATCAAAATCTGTTAGTTCATTGTTTAAAATGACGCCGTAATCAGGGACCATAATACCCGTTCCGAATAGCTGTTCAATTGTCGTCGTGTAGGAAACAACATTTCCCCAGCGGTCGGCAACTGTAAAGTGGGTTGTTTGGCCTTCTACTTTGTCTTTCGGCTGTTCGACTTGCTTATAGTTTGCTGATCCTTCTTGGTATTTCCAAGGATCACCGGCTTTCGGTTTTTTATTGACTTGATCTAAGTTGATTAATTGCTGGCGTTCTTTAATATAATCGGGGTGAAGCAGGCCTTTGAGAGGAACGTTTACAAATTCGGGATCACCTGCATAAGACGCACGGTCGGCATAAGACAAATGCATCGTTTCAGCAAGCAGTTGATATTTTTCCCATGAGCGGACATCGTATTGTGAAAGGTTAAAATCATCAAGTATTTCCAGCATTTGCAATAAGAAAATACCGCCAGAGCTTGGAGGAGGAGTAGTGGCGATTTGATAGCCTTGATAGTCTCCCCAAATCGGTTCATCAATTGTAATGTCGTAATCTTCTAAATCCTTTTTCGTCATTGATCCGCCGAAATCCTGTACAGTGTCAGAAAGCGCTTTGGCGAATTTTCCTTCATAAAAAGCGTCAGTGCCTTTTGAGCGAATGAGCTTAAACGTTTTTGCCAAATCCTTTTGAACCAGTGTATCGCCTTCTTTAAGCGGCTCGCCATTTGGCAAAAATACATCTTTTGCGGCAGTCCGTGACAGCTTTTCCTGATAATCAGAAATCGCATCCGCCAACACCGAATCAATCGGAAAGCCTTTTTCAGCGAGTTTAATAGAAGGGGTGATTAATTGCTTCATTGAACGGGTTCCCCATTTATCCAGAGCTTCTTCCAGCCCTTTCAGCGTACCTGGAACACCGACGGCAGTACCTTTTGTCACACGTTCAGAGAAAGGAATCGCTTTGCCGTCTTCATCGAGAAACATATCAGGAGTTGCACCTGCTGGAGCGCGTTCACGGCTGTCAATGATCGTTGTATCCTTTGTTTTTCCGTCATACACCATCATAAAACCGCCGCCGCCAATGCCTGACATCATCGGCTCTGTTACATTGAGCGCAAATTGAATGGCAACTGCCGCGTCAATGGCATTTCCTCCTTTTTTCAGTACATCAGCACCGATTTCCGAAGCGAGAGGATGTGCGCTAGCAACCATGCCGTCTTTCCCAACATCTACTTGTTTGTACTCGTCATAGCTTTTGGGCGGCTTTTTGGCTTCCGCGTGAAAAGGGACACTTCCAGCGACTAACAGAACACTAAGCAGAGCTGTTAAACAGACGTTCCACGTTCTTTTCATGTTCTCCCTCCTATATGAAGCTGTTATGTTACAATCTTAGCGTAAAAAAATTACAGCGTTTTCACAAGTGACAAATGGTATATTATATAGAACATTCACCCGCTTTTCTGTGTGAAATTGATTATATTGTTATGAGCCATGTGCTATATTAGAATCAGCATACGGATTAAGAAAGGACTGCTATATGTATTTAACGATTAAAGAAACAGCAGAATATACAAATCTTTCAGAGGATTATATTAAAAGTTTGGTGCAGGGAGGAAAAATCAGAGCCGTTCATGACGGTGAGCAATTTTTGATTTATAAGGGGCAGTTCAAAACACATATCGAACAGCTGGAGAATTACAAAGCACTCGTGCAGGAAATCTTAAATGAACCAATCCCGGAAGATATCGATGTAAAGGATGAGGACTAGGACACAATTTCAAATTGTGTCTTTTTTTGTATATCTTTTTTCAAAACAGCGAAAAAACCGAAGCGTCAGATTTTGTTCTAAGAGGCTTTTTGATGATAGATAGGGAAATATGTATCAAATAGATTAAAAGCTTTATAAGAGGCTTTAAAACTCATTTAGAAGGGAGGAGGTTCTGAAAAGCTTTTTCATCAGCCTATGTAACACTATGTATATTATGTTACATAAACGCTTCCGTACTTTGACTTTCAACGTTTTTCAGCTATAATAGTAACATAGACCTCAAAACGTTACATAACGGTTTTTAAGGAGTTTTTGGATGCATATTGTACAGCCGATTCGCAGTTTAGAAAAAATTCAAGATGTAAAACAGTATTTGCTAAACAAAAACAAGCGGGATTATTTTCTGTTTATTTTCGGCATCAACAGCGCGCTCCGCATTTCTGATATTCTGCCGCTTCAAGTGAAGGATGTTAAAAATAAAGATCATTTATGGGCGACTGAAAGCAAAACGAAAAAGAAAAGGAAGATTCTGATTTTAGAATCGCTGAAACACGAAATATACGAGTATACGAAAGACATGAAGGAAAACGAATATCTTTTTAAATCTGTCCGGACCAGGAAGCCGATTTCCCGCATTCAGGCCTACAGAATTTTAAGAGAGGCCGCCGCGGCGTGCGGACTCGAGGAGATAGGGACGCATACGCTGCGGAAAACGTTCGGCTATCATTTTTATCAGCGGACAAAAGACATTGCCGAGCTGCAGAGAATACTAAATCATTCATCACCCTCGATTACAATGCGGTATATCGGTATTGATGAAGATACGACAAGGGCCGCGTATAAGGTTTTTGGAGGACTTTAATACAAACCGCTTGAAAATATTTATCATCAGAGCTACTATATAAATACCAAAAGCTCTAGTAGCACAGCGGATAGTGCAGCAGTTTCCTAAACTGCAGGTCGGGAGTTCGAATCTCTCCTAGAGCGTTATATGACAAAATGACAATGGGCTTTTGGCCTGTTGTCTTTCTTTATGCCAAATAAAAAAACGCCCGCTTATGCAGGGCGTTTTTTCTTATATAACTGCGTCAAATTGATTGACTTTCCATTTTTTATTTTCTTTTACAAATGTCACTTTCCGTTTCGCTGCAGGTGATCCGTCTAAAGTAGGAACGGTAAATTCGTATGTGACTGTGCCGCCTTTTTTAGAGATCAGTTTAGCAGTTGATTTTTTCCAATTTAAAAGGTTGTCACCGTCGCCGATTGGCACGGCTAGTTTTCCTTTTGAAACAGTGAAGTGATAGTCTTTAAAGCCTTTTTCGATTGCTGTTTTTGTGAAAATAGGAGTTAAGTAATTCACTGCTTTTGCTTTAGTGCCTAGGTCACTGCACATGTACACGTATTGAAGATTTTGATACTCAAAAGTGCCTGATGGGCAAACTGCTTTTTTCGCTTTTGGATTGTGGCCGCTCATTGTGTTCCAAAAATGCTCTCTTGCTGATAACGCCAGCTGCAGTGCTTGTTTTTGTGATAAATCACCTGAAGTATTTTTCGCAAATGCATTTGTGCTTAATGACAGAATAAGTGCAATAGTTGTTAGAAATAGAAAACATTTTTTCATTGTAGTTCACTCCTTCAAAATCTCTTTCTCTTATGTTACAAATGTTACAATAATTACGGATAGATTACAATACTTTTGCATAAATTATTTTTTATTCTTTTACTCACAAGGAAATAGGCTGTTACTTGCTAGTTTATTCTTCATAAGCTAAAAAGATGTGTAAAATTAGAAGAATCGGGAAGGGTTTCATATGTACAGTGATGAATAATATCATGTTACATATCCTGTTTTTGTCAAAAGAATAGGATCATGTTTACAAACGAATGCAAATAAAGGAGCTTTCAATATGGAAACATCACAAGAACAACTTTTAACTCAGAAGAAAAGCAATCCATCTGTCTGGCGGTCTATGTCACTCTTTTTAGTTCCGCTGCTGCTAAGCAATGTACTGCAATCAGTCGGCCAGCTAGTCGGGATGATGGCTGTAGGCAGATGGCTTGGTGTTGATGCGGTTGCAGCTGTATCATCCTTTTTCCCGTTATTTTTTCTTTTAATCTCATTTACAATTGGGATCGGTTCAGGAAGCTCAATCCTGATCGGACAAGCCTACGGGGCGAAAAATGAGGAACGGTTAAAGGCTGTTGTCGGGACGACGCTCACGTTTACGTTTTTATTAGGAGTTGTGTTAGCCGTCATCGGCAGTATTTTCACCTTGGATATTCTTCGTTTAATGGGCACGCCTGAAAATGTAATTCATGTCAGCGCCAGCTATGCACGTATTTTATTTTACGCGATGCCGTTTATGTTTTTATATTTCGCTTATACAACATTTTTGCGCGGAACAGGGGATTCTAAGACACCTTTTTATACGCTGATTGTGAGCACGGTCATTAACATAGCGCTTTTGCCTGTCTTGATCCTTGGCATGTTCGGTTTTCCGAAACTGGGCATATACGGCTCCGCATATGCAACCGTTATTTCCACGATTGCGACTTTTATTGTGTTAATGGTGTATTTGCGAAAACGAAACCATCCGCTGCAATTTGATAAAACAGTGCGCCGTTATTTGAAAATGGATAAAGAACTGCTGGCTCTCCTGCTGCGCCTCGGGATTCCATCAAGCATCAATATGATTCTCGTCTCATTATCAGAGATAGCGGTTATTTCATTCGTCAACCATTATGGCTCTAGTGCGACAGCTGCATACGGCGTGGTCAACCAGGTAGCCAGCTATGTGCAGATGCCGGCCGTCAGCCTTGGTATTGCGGTGTCTATATTCGCCGCGCAATCGATCGGAGCGAACGAGTTTGGCCGCCTAAAACAGGTAATTCGTGTCGGGATTTGGCTGAATTATATCATTGGCGGTGTGCTGATCATTCTGATCTATGTTTTTTCACATCAGATTTTAGGATTATTTTTAACAGAACAAGAGACGCTTTACATTGCGCACCGTCTCTTGATGATTACATTGTGGAGTTACTTACTCTTTGGAAATGCCCAAATTATTTCTGCGACGATGCGGGCAAGCGGAACGGTTTTATGGCCGACCGTTATCAGTATTTTTGCCATCTGGGGAGTAGAGGTGCCTGTCGCGTTCGTACTTTCCCACTACACAAATCTTGAAATACTCGGCGTCTGGGTTGGCTATCCGGCTGCGTTTGCCGTCAGCTTGCTGTTGATTTATGGGTATTATCAATTCGTTTGGAAAAAGAAACAGATTACACGTCTCATCCAATAGCATCCCGAATCACACCGTTCAACATTTGAACGGTGTTTTTTGTTTGATAAAGAGAAAACATAAATGGAGGAAATATGGCACATTACATTGAATTCTTATACAAGCAATGAATCAAGGAGAGGTTGAGTACACATGGCAAACGATATTGAGAAGATTACGTATTTAGGAACACCTGCCATCAAAGCAGGCAACGAACATATAGAAATGATTGTCGTTCCCGAGTGGGGGAGCAACGTTATTTCTCTTGTGGACAAAACGACACAGCTTCAGCTTTTGCGTGAACCGGAAACAGCAGAAAGCTTTCATGATACACCAACATTGTATGGCATTCCGATCCTGTTTCCGCCTAACCGGATAAGTGACGGTACATTCAGTTTCCGGGGCAGAACATATCATTTTGATATCAATGAAAAGGATAAACACAACCATCTTCATGGGTTTCTTTATCAGGAAAAATGGAACGTAGTGACCATGAAGCAAACTGATGAAGAAGTGATCGTTGAAACTGAAATTGACCTTTCAGAGCTTCCCCATGTGTATAAGCAATTTCCGCATCATGCCGTCGTTCGGATGACATACACGCTAAAGGGGAATACTCTATTTAAACATGCGACGGTCATGAACAATGGAAAGGAAGCGTTTCCATGGGGAATCGGCTATCATACTACATTTGTTTTTCCAGAAGAAAGCTCGTTATTCTCCCTGACAGCAGATCAGCAATGGGAGTTGGATGAGCGCCTGCTGCCGACCGGGAAACTGATGGATGTACCGAATAAAGAAGCCTTGCATGAAGGGATGGATTTACGCAGCCAGCAGCTGGATGATGTCTTTTTATCTTCTTATCAGAAAAGAGGTGGAGAAAATCAGGCAGTCATTTATCATCAGCATGCACATATAAGCATTATTTATAAGGCAGATGAACAATTTAAACATTGGGTTGTATACAACGCGGACGGAAAGCAGGGATATTTATGCCCTGAACCTTACACATGGGTGACAAACGCTGTGAATCTTAATGTGTCTCCATCACTCACTGGTGTACAAGTGCTGGAGCCGGGAGAAGAAACGACAGCCAAAAGCAGTATCACCATTGAACTGAATCATCAATAGCCCATGATGAGGCGCAGAGAGGCGGGGTAAAAAAATGAAAAAAAGCATAAAGCTTTATGTTGCTGTTTTGCTGCTTTTCGTCGTTGCTTCGGTACCTTATATGCATCAGGCTGCGCAAGCGGCTGAAAAACAAGGTGCACTTGCCGGGCAGATCGATAAGATTTTAGCTGATCATCCTGCACTCGAAGGCGCAATGGCCGGCATCACCGTTCGTTCTGCGGAAACAGGCGCTGTTCTATATGAGCATTCAGGAGACATCCGAATGAGGCCCGCCTCTTCTTTAAAACTTTTGACAGCGGCCGCATCACTTTCTATTCTCGGAGAGGACTATTCCTTTACAACCGAGGTCCGGACGGATGGCAAATTTAAAGGGAAAAAGCTGAATGGAAACCTTTATTTGATAGGGAAAGGAGATCCGACACTTTTACCATCTGATTTTGAAGAAATGGCTGAGAAATTGAAACAATCCGGCGTGAAAGAGATCAAAGGCAATCTGATCGGTGATGATACGTGGTATGATGACATCCGATTATCGCCTGATATGCCGTGGAGTGATGAATACACATATTACGGCGCGCAAATCTCCGCTTTAACAGCGTCTCCGAATGAAGATTATGATGCAGGCACTGTGATTGTAGAGATCACCCCGGGTAAAAAAGAGGGGGAAAAGCCTGCCGTTTCTGTATCTCCGAAGACGGATTATGTAACGATTAAGAACGATGCCGAAACGACTGCGGCTGGCCAAAAGAAAGACCTCACGATCGAAAGAGAGCATGGAACAAACACGATCACAATTGAAGGGAGCGTACCGGTTGACGCAAGCAAGACAAAGGAATGGATTGCTGTCTGGGAGCCGGCTGGATACGCTTTGGATTTATTTAAGCAGGCACTAAAAAAACAAGGAATTACTGTAAAAGGGCACGTCAAGACAGGCACTGCGCCCGGTTTTTCAGACGTGTTAATCTCTCATCGCTCAATGCCTCTGTCAAAACTATTTGTGCCGTTTATGAAATTAAGCAATAACGGACATGCCGAAGTGCTCGTAAAAGAGATGGGGAAAGTGAAAAAAGAAGAAGGAAGCTGGGAAAAGGGACTTGAAGTATTAAACAATGCGCTTCCGGAATTTGGTGTTGATCCCAAATCACTTGTCTTAAGAGACGGATCAGGTGTCTCCCATATTAATGCTGTATCCTCAGATCAAATCTCACAGCTGTTATATGACATTCAAGATGAGAAATGGTTCTCAGCTTATCTAAATTCTCTGCCGGTTGCGGGCAATAGTGACAGGATGATAGGCGGAACACTGAGGAACCGGATGAAAGACACTCCTGCACAAGGAAAGGTAAGGGCAAAAACCGGATCGTTAAGCACAGTCAGCTCTTTATCCGGGTACGCAGAAACCAAGAGCGGAAAAACCCTTGTTTTTTCTATTCTTTTGAACGGATTGATTGATGACGAGGATGGAAAAGATATCGAGGATCAAATCGCTGTCATCTTGGCAAATCAATCATAGCGTCAGACCTGTTTTCCAAGGAAAACAGGTTTTTTTATGTCTTCAATAATATTCCGGTCGCATCTGCCAACAAATAGAAAGATTACGCGCAACAGCAAATTAGCACAATTGAAAAATTAGTGTGTAAGACCCGAATCAGAATGATACTTTTATCACTTTATATTAAAAAATTTGATGAAGAAAGAAACCAAAACTAAAGAAATAATACTATATTCAAAAAAATGTTATAAAAATTTAATATTTTTTATTGTACTTTAAAAAATATCCGTTAATATAGTGCATATATGGATTATATAGTCATATAATTTCTTTTATTGTTATTTTTCTACTTTTTTCTTACTCTCTTATTATGAGAACTGGAGGGAATCCGTTGAGCCAACATACTTATTCTTTAACCCATGCCCAAAGGAGAGTGTGGTTTACCGAACTGCTGGAGCCAGGTACCAGCATTTGCAATCTTACGGCCTGTGTGAAATTCAGAGGCAATATTGATCTTGATGTTCTAGAGGGCGCGCTGAATCATTCCATCTCCCGCAACGACGCCATCAGGTTTCATCTGTTAGAAGGAGAAGAGCTTGAGCCGCGATTGTACCTTACTGAATATAAATATACTTCACTGGGAATAATAGATTTTTCAAATGTTGAAATGATAGAAATAGAGCAATGGATACAAGAACAAGCGAGAATCCCATTTAAACTATTCAACTCGCCTCTTTATCAATTTTATCTCCTTAGAATCCACAATCATGAGGTTTGGCTGTTTGCTAAATTCCATCATATTATAATGGACGGCATCTCCTTAAACGTGATGGGAAATCAAATTATAGATCTTTATCAAAAAATGAAAAAGCAAGATCCTTTACCCGATCAGCCTGAACCTTCTTACTTGAGCTACATCGAAAAAGAGAGTCAATATTTACAGTCTTCACGTTTTGCAAAGGACCGTTTATTTTGGACTCAAACCTTTCAGAATCCGCCGGAATACCACTCGTTAGCCGGCCAGACGTCTTTACAAAAACAGAGCACATCCGCATCCAGAGATACCATCACCCTTTCACCTCATCTAGGGCAAAAGATTCGAATCTTTTGCGAAGAACAAAAGATCAATATCATTTCCTTATTTATGGCTTCATTTTACATATGCATCAGCCGGATCACTTCTAAAAAAGACCTTGCCATCGGCACCTACTATGGCAACAGAGGGTCAAAGGCTGAAAAAGAAATGCTCGGCATGTTCGTCAGTTCTCTTCCCATCAGAATAACGGTTGATCCTGACGCGGACTTTCTATCCTTTGTCCGCAGAGTAGGCAGGGAACAGCTTTCCGTTATGCGTCACCAACGGTTTCCTTATAATTTGCTGGTAAATGAATTAAGAAAAGAACAGAAGGATTTACACAACCTTATCGGTATATCTATGCAGTATCAACCGCTCCAATGGCACAATGCAGACGGTTTTGACTATGAAACGGCGCTTTATTTCAGCGGATACACCGCGAACGAGCTTTCTGTTCAAATACAGGAACGGACAGACACAGGAACTATTCAATTAAATTTCGACTATCAAAATACCTTGTTTTCTCTTGATGATATTAAGCGAATACAGAACCATCTGCTTACGTTACTGGAAAACGCCCTTCAACATCCGCACAGTTTCATAAAAGAATTAGATATGACTAATATAAGAGAGAAACAAAAATTGTTGTATGAGTTTAATAAGACGGAAGCTGTTTCGCCTGAAGCCCCGACCCTGCACGGACTGTTTGAACGACAGGCGGCTTTCACACCGGAGCGGCCAGCCATCCGCTTTTCCAGCGGTTCGCTGACGTACGCTGAGCTTGACATGTATGCCAGCCGGCTGGCTGCGCGCCTCGCGGCACGCGGCGTCACGAAGGAAAGCATCGTCGGTGTCCTGTCTGAACGGTCACCTGAAATGCTGATAGCTGTACTTGCTGTCTTGAAGGCAGGCGGGGCGTATTTGCCGCTTGATCCTGCATATCCAGAGGAGCGGCTGAGCTACATGCTGAAAGACAGCGGGGCCGCGCTCTTGCTGACGCAGCCGGGATGTTCCGCACCGAGCTTTTCCGGAGAGATGCTTGAAGTGGACATGGCATCTCTTGCGAGCGAAAAAGCAGAAAACGATGTGTTTACTCCTGCTGACGGCGGTTCTCTCGCCTATGTCATCTATACGTCGGGCTCCACCGGGAAGCCAAAAGGGGTAGCCGTTGAGCACCGCCAGGCTGTTTCCTTTCTGACTGGCATGCAGCGTCAGTTTCCGCTTCAGGAAGATGACATTGTCATGGTGAAAACCTCTTTTTCCTTTGATGCGTCTGTGTGGCAGCTGTTTTGGTGGTCCCTTTCCGGCGCTTCGGCTTATCTGCTTCCGCCCGGATGGGAAAAAGACCCGGCATTGATCGTACAAGCCATTCATCAGGAAAGTATTACAACGGCCCATTTTATTCCGGCTATGCTGAACAGCTTTCTGGATCAAGCGGAAATCGAAAGGCTGAGTGACGGGACAAGCCTGAAGCGTGTATTCGCCGGAGGTGAACCGCTTGCGCCCCATGTGGCAGCCCGTTTTGCTTCTTTATTGCCGCAGGTATCGCTGATTCATGGCTACGGGCCGACAGAAGCGACGGTTGACGCGGCATTTTACGTGTTGGACCCAGAGCGGGACAGGGATCGCTTGCGGATTCCGATTGGAAAACCCGTACCCGGTGCGCGTTTGTATGTTTTAGATCCGCATTTAGCCGTACAGCCTTGCGGGGTCGCCGGCGAACTGTACATTGCCGGATCGGGTGTGGCCAGAGGCTATTTGAATCGGCCGGCATTAACGGAGGAGCGTTTTCTTGAGGACCCGTTTTACCCGGGTGAACGCATGTACAAAACCGGGGATGTGGCGCGCTGTCTTCCTGACGGACATGTTGAATTCCTCGGCCGTTTGGATGATCAAGTCAAAATCAGGGGCTACCGTATCGAGCCTGGAGAAATTGAAGCAGCGCTTAGAAGCATTGAAGGCGTCAGAGAGGCAGCCGTTACCGTTCGGACAGACAGCGGCGACCCGGAATTATGCGCCTATACAGAAGGACTAAGAAGAAACGAAGTGCGGACGCAGCTTGAAAGACTGCTGCCGAGCTACATGATCCCAGCTCATATGATAGAGATGGAACAGTGGCCGGTTACGCCAAGCGGAAAGCTTGACCGAAACGCCCTGCCAGCTCCTGACGGAGCGGCAGATGAGGAGACCTACACGGCGCCGAGAAATGTGACAGAGATGAAGCTTGCCCAGCTGTGGGAGGACGTGCTGAAAAACGGCCCTGTCGGGATTCACGACAACTTTTTTGATCGCGGAGGACATTCCTTAAAAGCAACCGCGCTTGTTTCACGGATCGCCAAAGAATTCGATGTACAGGTGCCGCTGAAAGATGTGTTTGCCCATCCGACGGTAGAAGGGCTGGCTTCCGTTATCCGTGAAGGAACGGACAGTCCATATGAAGCGATGAAACCGGCTGAAAAGCGCGAGGCCTATCCGGTTTCCTCCGCGCAAAAACGGATCTATGTCCTTCAGCAGCTGGAGGACGGAGGGACAGGCTACAATATGCCGGCTGTGTTAGAGCTGGAAGGGAAGCTGGACCCCGAAAGGCTGGACAGGGCTTTCAAAGAGCTGATCGAGCGCCACGAGTCGCTTCGGACATCCTTCGAACAGGACGAAAGCGGCGAGCCGGTGCAGCGCATCCATGACGAGGTGCCGTTTACACTACAGACAGCAGTCCTCGGCGAACAAACCGAACAGGAAGCCGCAGCCTCGTTTATTCAGCCGTTTGATCTCAGCCAAGCGCCGCTGTTCCGTGCCCAAATCGTAAAGGTATCAGATGAGCGGCACCTGTTGCTGGTTGATATGCATCACATTATTTCAGATGGTGTTTCCGTCAATATTCTGATTCGGGAATTCGGAGAGCTTTACAACAACCGGATCCTTCCGGCGCTTCACATTCAATATAAAGACTACGCCGTATGGCAGGAAGGATTTAAAAAAGGAGATGCGTACCAGACGCAGGAGGCGTACTGGCTGAAGCAGCTCGAGGGCGAGCTGCCGGTGCTGGATCTCCCGGCTGATCATACCCGCCCGCCGGCGCGGAGCTTCGCAGGTGACAAGGTCTCATTTACGCTTGATCAAGAGGCCGCATCAGGCCTTCATAAGCTGGCACGGGAAAACGGAAGCACACTGTACATGGTGCTTCTAGCGGCTTACACAGCGTTATTGTCCCGCTTAAGCGGACAGGAAGATATCATCGTCGGATCACCAATCGCCGGCCGGCCGCACAAGGATCTTGAGCCGATACTCGGCATGTTTGTGAACACGCTGGCGCTGCGGACACGCCCGGAGGGCGGGAAGCCGTTTGTGCAGTATTTGCAGGAAGTGCGCGAGACAGCATTGGGAGCCTACGAGCATCAGGATTATCCGTTCGAAGAGCTCGTCGACAAGCTTAAATTGACGCGGGATATGAGCCGGAATCCAGTTTTTGATGCGATGTTTATCCTTCAAAATATGGAAAAGCAGGACATGGATCTGGAAGAGATAAAAGTCCGGCCCGCCAATTTCGCACATCACATTTCTTTATTCGATATCACACTAATAGCAACGGAAACAGATGGAGCCATTTGCTGCGAATTGGAATTTAGTACGGAAGTATTCCTGAAAGCTACGATTGAGCGCTGGGCAGCTCATTTTATCGAATTTCTGCATGCGGCACTTTCTAATCCTGAAACAAACCTTTCACAAATAAACATTCTTAGTCATCAAGAAAAACAAAATATAGTCTTTGAATTCAACAAAACTCAAATTGAATTTTCTCAAAAAGATGTTCCTTTTCATCGCATATTTGAAGCGAGAGCTGAAGAAACACCAGAACATATAGCTGTTATTGATGACGAAACACAGATTAGTTATCGGCTTCTAAACGAAAGAGCCAATCGACTGGCACGGACGTTGCAAAAAAGAAAAGGGACGAAGCCAACTGTGGCTGTTTTAGCCAAGCGGTCCATTGATGCAATTGTTGGAATCCTAGCAGTGATGAAAGCTGGCGGAGTGTATATCCCAATCGATTCACATTATCCAAAAGCTAGAATTGAATACCTTCTCCGTGATAGCGGAGCAGACATTCTTCTTTTGCAGCAGGAGTTGAAGCATTTGATTTCAAACTCATCTGAATGTGATATATCTCACATCTGCCTTGATGATGAGAGCTCTTATGAAGAAAACAGCTGCAACCTTGACTTATCTCCTGCTCCTGAGGATGTAGCATATATCATTTATACGTCAGGAACTACGGGCGCGCCTAAAGGCGTTATTGTCACCTATCGGAACTTTACCCATGCAGCTCTTGCTTGGCGGCAAATTTATGAACTGGATCAGAAGCCTGTCAGACTGCTTCAAATGGCGAGCTTTTCATTTGATGTCTTTTCAGGAGATTTAGCGAGAACATTGATCAACGGCGGGACTCTAATCGTTTGCCCGGATGAAAAGCGGCTGGAACCTGCTGAATTATATGGAATCATGAACTCTCGGCGAATCACGATAATGGAGTCAACGCCGGCTCTCATTATCCCAATTATGGAGTATGTATACCGTAACAAGCTCAAGCTTCCTGATTTAGACATATTGATTCTTGGTTCCGACATGGTGAAAGCTCAAGATTTCAAAACATTGACAGAACGCTTTGGACAAAGCATGCGCATTATCAATAGTTATGGCGTCACAGAAGCAACGATCGATTCCAGCTGCTATGAAACAAGGATGGGAGAAGAGTATACGGGAGATAACGTCCCAATTGGCAGCCCGCTACCGAATGTACACATGTACGTACTCAGCCAGACTGATCAAATTCAGCCGATTGGCGTTGCCGGCGAGCTATGCATCAGCGGAGCAGGTGTTGCGAAAGGCTATCATAATAAACCTGACTTAACGCAAATGAAATTTACAGAAAATCCATTTGTCTCCGGAGAAAGGCTGTACAGAACCGGTGATCGAGCCTGCTGGCTTCCAAACGGAACGATCAAGCTTCTTGGCCGAATGGATTATCAGGTGAAGATAAATGGATACAGAATTGAAACAGAAGAAATTGAAAGTGTTCTGCTTCAAACCGGGCTGGTCAGAGAAGCTGCTGTTGCCGTTCAGCATGATAAGAATGGACATGCTGGTTTAGCAGCATATATTGTGCCTTCAGACGTCAATACGAATACTCTCCGTGCTGCTTTAACAAAGGAGCTGCCGGCATATATGATTCCCGCGCATCTGATTCCTATAGAAAAACTGCCGCTGACCCTAAACGGAAAGCTGGACAAAAACGCCTTGCCGGCTCCAAATGATGTGTTCACACGTCCATATACGGCACCAGTTAACGACATACAAAAAACGATAGCGGAAATATGGGAAGATGTCCTGTCCATTGCTCGAGTCGGCATTCACGATTCCTTTTTTGAGCTTGGTGGAGACTCAATAAAAGCATTACAAGTGGCAGCGCGACTGGCCGCTGAAGGCTGGAGCATGACAATACGTGACTTATTCCGTTATCCAACGATTCAGGAGCTAAGCGGACATATCACACCATTGGCATCTCAAGCTGATCAGGGACCTGCTGAAGGTGAAGCTGATCTCGCTCCGATTCAGCGAAGATTTTTCGGACAGGTTCATGCTTTTCACTACCATTACAACCAGTCCGTCATACTTTTCAGTGAAAAAGGATTCAATACTAATGCACTTCGTCGGGCGCTGCGTAAAATAACCGAGCATCACGATGCAATTCGCATGGTTTTTCAACGAAATCAAAACGGCCATGTCGTTCAGTATAATCGCGGAATGAATCACAAGGATCATGAACTGTTCGGCCTTCACATAGCAGACTGGACAAAAGAATCACTGGAAAGGACTCAGCTTGATGAAAAACTAGCCGCTGAGGAAATCGGCATTCAAAGCAAAATGAATGTACAAAAAGGGCCTCTGCTGCAAGCAGGTTTGTTTAAAACGGCAGAAGGGGACCATTTGCTGATTGCGCTTCATCATCTTGTGATAGATGGCGTTTCTTGGAGAATACTGCTTGAGGATTTAGCTGCAGCATACCAGCAGGCTTTAGAAAAACAAGAGATCCAATTACCGCCAAAAACGGATTCTTATTTGTCCTACGCCAATGGTCTTGCACAAATTGCTGAAAGCAAACAATTGCTTGCAGAAAAATCATATTGGCAATCAATTTTGGACGCTCACACTGCTTTTCTGCCTAAGGACACGGAAAATGTGCCGGGAAGACTGCAAATGAACAGCGATACAGCGGCGTTTGTACTATCCGGGGACTGGACTGAAAAATTGCTGTTTGAAACCCAGCAAGCCTATGGCACTGATGCCAACGAACTTTTGCTTACGGCGTTAGGAATGGCGCTTTCTGAATGGACAGGGCATGACCAAATCGTGATCAGCACTGAGGGACACGGTAGAGAGGGGCATGTGCCAAACATTGATATTTCACGGACAGTTGGATGGTTTACTTCCATTTATCCTATTCTGCTGGACATGAGTATTCCCGAGCTTTTCGAGGATCAGCTCGCATACCGAATTAAGACGACAAAAGATATGCTGAGAAGGGTACCGAACAAAGGAACTGGTTACGGATTGTTAACACAGATAGGAGAACTGCAGTATAAAGAGCCTGAGGTCAGCTTTAATTATCTCGGCCAATTCAGCGAAGAGAAGGAAGCTGAAACGTTTCAATTATCATTTTACCGGCCTCGTTACGAAATAGCGGGTGGGAGAGAACGAGAGTATGAGCTGGACATCAATGCTCTTATTACAGACGGACGGCTTCAAGTAAAAGCGGTATACACCCAAGTGTTCAGCCAACACTCAATTAAGTGTTTTATGGATCGTTTTCACAGGCATCTTATCGAGATGATTGAGCATTGTTCTCAGAAAAAAATACGCGAAAAAACGCTGAGTGATTTCAGCAATAAGGAATTAACGTTGTCTGCATTATCTAGCATCGAAGATCTCGTGAAAGATCTTTAACTTTTGAAAAGGTGTGTGGAATTGATGGCACAAGCGGCACAGATTCAAGATATTTATCCGTTATCGCACATGCAGGAAGGAATGCTGTTTCATTCACTGATGGATGTCAGCTCAAAAGCCTATGTCGAACAGACCTCGTTTACGATCACAGGGAATCTATGCATCGACTCGTTTCAAAAGAGCTTAAACCTTCTTGTTTCCCGGTATGATATTTTCAGAACGATTTTTATTAAAGAAGTCCAAGATCTTACAGGTCCGCAGCAGGTAGTCCTGTCAAACCGGGAATTGACAGTGTATAGAGAAGATTTTTCTCACCTGGCCGATCATGAACAGCAGGCTCTGATCGATGCTTTTATGACCAAGGATCGGGAAAAAGGATTTAATTTGCAAAAAGATCCGTTAATGCGTCTTGCCCTTTTTGATAGAGGCAACAGCCAATATACATGTGTCTGGACACATCACCATATCATCATGGATGGCTGGTGTCTAGGCATTATTCTTAAAGAGTTTTTCAGCATGTATGATTCGCTCAAAAATAACTCACCTGTACGGCTTGGCAGCACGGTACCGTACAGCCGCTATATTGAATGGCTCGGAGAACAAGATCAAGAAGAGACTGCTGCTTACTGGAGCGAATATTTGAAGGAGTACGGCAATACTGCATCTATCCCCCGGATAAATCCCCGCCCGGTGGACGGGGATTATAAAGCCGACCAGATCAGCTTTTCTTTAGCACCGGAAATGGTTGAGAAACTGACTGAGGCCGCCCAAAATTGGGGAGTGACATTAAACACGTTGTTTATGAGTATGTGGGGCGTGCTCCTCCATCGATATAATGCCACAGATGACGCAGTTTTTGGCTCCGTCATTTCGGGACGCCCGTCAGCGATTGACGGTATTGAATCAATGGTCGGCTTGTTTATTAATACTATCCCAGTGCGAATTCGATCTGCGGAGAGCATGACGTTTTCTTCGCTGGCCAAAGCCGTGCAGGAGGATATTTTAGCATCTGAACAGCATGGGTATTATCCGCTTTATGAAATTCAAAACCATAGTCTATTGAAGCAAGGGTTGATCGATCATATTTTTGTCTTTGAAAATTATCCTGTACAGCTTGATCAGGCGTTAAGCATTGAGAGTGAAAACGAGGAAAATGCACTGAAGCTTGGTGACATTTCAATGTCCGAACAAACCAATTACGACTTTAATATCGTTATTGTTCCGGGAGAATCATTTTATATCAAATTCAGCTACAACGCAGCCGTTTATGAACGGGAGGAGATGCTGAGGATTCAGTGGCATCTAAAACAAGCTCTAGATTGCATTTTGGCACATCCCGATATTGCCGTCAGTGACATCAATATCGTCCCGCCGGAGGAGCAACAGGTTATCCAATTGTTTAACGAAACTGAGCGTCCTTATGTGAACAAAACGATATCCCAATTGTTCGAGGAACAAGCCCGCAAAACACCTGAAGCTGCTGCATTAAAAATGGGAGACGATTGCTGGACCTATCGCCAATTAAATATAAGAGCCAATCAGATTGCGCACGCCCTGATAGAAAAAGGCGTTGGATCTGGAGATATCGTGGCTGTGATGATGAACCGGTCAATGGAAATGCCTGCAGCTCTACTTGGGATTTGGAAAGCAGGCGGCGCTTATATGCCGCTTGATCCAAATTTCCCAGAAGAACGTCTTTCTTTTCTGCTGAAGGACAGTCAAGCAGCTCAATTGCTGATAGAAGAAAACCTTATGTCATTCATCCCGCCGCACTATAAAGGAAATATGATAACGATAGAACATACAGAAAGTCACCAAACAGCAGCTCCAGATGTGCCGCTTGGTGATCTCGCCTATTTGATCTATACGTCGGGAACGACAGGGCGCCCTAAAGGTGTTCTAGTTAATCATCAAGGCATTGCCAATACATTGCAATGGAGACGGGAAGAGTATGGCATGGCCGAACAGGATATATCCCTCCATTTGTTTTCATATGTGTTTGACGGTTGTGTGACGAGCTTGTTTACCCCGCTTATATCCGGTGCGTGCGTATTGCTGACAACGGATGACGAAGCGAAGTATGTGCTAGCCCTTAAACGAAAAATAGCCCGTTATAAGGTCAGTCACATGATCATTGTTCCTTCCCTGTACCGGGTGTTATTGGAAGTGATGACTGCTGACGATGCAAAAAGTCTTCGTATTGTGACATTCGCTGGTGAAGCGGTCACGCCTGACCTGCTTGAGATGAGCGAAAAGATTTGTCCTTCTGCAGAATTGGCAAATGAATACGGGCCCACAGAAAATAGTGTGGCAACAACAATATTGCGTCAACTGAACGAAAAAGAGAGGATCACGATCGGACACCCGATTGCGAACACAAAAGTATTTGTTTTACACGGAAATCAAATGCAGCCGATCGGCGCGGCGGGTGAACTGTGTATTTCCGGCACGGGGCTTGCCAGAGGATACTACAAACAGCCAGAGCTGACAGAGAAAGCATTCTCCGATCATCCGTTCCTTGAAGGGGAGCGTTTATACCGAACAGGTGATGCAGGCCGCTTTTTGCCGGATGGAACGATTGAATATATAGGGCGTTTTGATGATCAAGTGAAAATTAGGGGTTACCGCATTGAACTGAAAGAAATTGAAACGGTTCTTCGACAGGCGCCAGGAGTGAAGGAAGCAGCAGTACTGGCCCGTGATGTTTCTGCTGAGGAAAAAGAGCTTGTTGCTTATATCGTTCCGGAAAAGGGAAACAATCTCCCGAATTTGTATCGGCATCTAGCCGGGACATTGCCGCCCTATATGATTCCCGCAACTATTACCAATATCAGCCGGATGCCATTAACATCCAGCGGGAAGCTTGACCGGTCAGCACTTCCTGAACCAGAAAACAATACGAGCCTCACATATATGCCGCCCCGAACTTTAATCGAGGCTGATCTCGCACATATTTGGGGAGATGTGCTGAATAAACAGCAAATCGGCATTCGTGATGATTTCTTTCAATTAGGCGGACAGTCCTTAAAAGCGGCCGCACTGGTATCAAGAATACATAAAAAGCTAAATGTCGAGCTTCCGCTCAGTGAGGTGTTTTCTTATCCGACGGTTGAAAGCATGGCAGTCAAATTGATGAGCTTAAAAGAACATGTTTTTACACAGATTGAGCCTGCGGGTCAAAGAGAAGTCTATCCGCTGTCTTTCTCGCAAAAACGATTATATGCTCTTCATCAGCTGGCAGATGACAGCACAGGCTATAACATGCCCGCTGTACTTGAATTACGCGGAAATCTGGATCGCCAGCGGTTGAGAAGCGTTCTCACAGAACTTGTGAATCGACATGAAGCATTACGGACTGTTTTTGTGCTTGACAGAGGAGAGCCCGTACAGATCATTTATCCAGAGATGGCTTTTGATCTGAAAGAGCTTGAAATGGAATCAGAACAAATGCTTGAGTCCGCAATCGAATCTTTTATCAAACCGTTTGATCTATCGTCCGGTCCGCTTTTTAGAGCATGTGTCATTACAATGGGCAATAATCGCGGCTTTTTGCTGCTCGATATGCACCATATTATTGCCGACGGTGTCTCGATGAGCACTCTTGTCCAAGAATTTACTGACTTGTATTGCGAAAAAGAGTTGCCAGCTTTAAACCTGCATTATAAGGATTTTGCTGTTTGGCAGCAAGAAAAGTACCCGAAAGAGCTATACAAAAAACAGGAGGCCTACTGGCTCGATCAGCTTGGCGGGAGTCTTCCAGTATTAGAATTACCGCTTGATAAAACAAGACCGCGTCTCCCTGATTTCAGCGGCGGAACAATCGAAGTAAACATTGATAAAGACACGGCAGATGAGCTGCACCGTTTAATGGTTGAAACGGGAACAACGTTGTATATGATTCTTCTGGCTGTCTATTCTATTTTGCTATCCAAGCTAAGCGGGCAAGAGGATATTGTCGTCGGCTCGCCTGCTGCCGGAAGACCGCACGCCGATCTGGAGCGCGTCATCGGGATGTTCGTAAATACTTTAGCGATGCGCAGCCAGCCCGAGGGCCACAAAACGTTCAGCTCGTATTTGCAGGATATTCGCCACCTGGCTCTGACGGCTTACGAGCATCAGGATTATCCTTTTGAGGAGCTGGCAGATAAGCTCGATACACATCGAGAGGTAAATCGCAACCCGCTGTTCGATGCGATGCTCGTGCTTCAAAGCAGTGAGGATTTCCAGTTCGAAGTGCCTGGTCTATCAATTTCGTCTGTCACTCCAAAACACGATATATCTAAATTCGATTTGACATTACACGCTGAGGAGCATTCGGGCGGGATTCACTGCCGGTTTGAATACAGCACCGCTCTTTTTGAAGAAGAGACCATTGCGCGATGGGCATCCCATTTTATTGAACTGGTGAAAGGTGTAACGGCTGATACCAAGATGAGAATTTCGGAAATGCAATTGCTTCCTGCTGCAGAGCGCAATTTGCTCCTTGAAAAAATGGGACAGTATGCCGCTTATCTGAGAAATGAAAACATTGTAAGCTTATTTGAAAAAAAAGCCGCTGAACATCCGGAGCATCTCGCAGTGGTGTACGGTCACTCTCAGCTTACTTATCGAGACCTGAATGAAAAAGCTGAGCGGACAGCTGCTATGCTGATCAAACAAGGGGTCAGAACTGGCGATATCGTAGGTCTGATGCTCGATCGGTCACCTGATATGATCATTGGCATTTTATCGATTTTAAAAGCTGGAGGGGCCTACTTGCCGATTGATCCTGAATATCCTCAGGAACGTATCAGTTTTATGCTCAATGACAGCGGGGCAGAAATGTTGCTGACAGAGCGCGGCCAAAACAAACCTGCAGACTACAACGGGCCTATTTTGTATATCAATGAAGTTGAAAATGATTCAATTCCGGCTGATTTAAAAATTCAAACCCTAGCAGATCAGCCGGCTTACGTGATATACACATCCGGAACGACTGGCCAGCCAAAGGGCGTCATTGTCGAGCACCGCAATGTGATCAGTCTTTTAAAGCATCAAAACCTGCCTTTTAAATTTGGCCATGAAGACGTCTGGACGTTCTTTCATTCATATTGCTTTGATTTCTCTGTATGGGAAATGTTCGGTGCGTTATTAAACGGAAGTACACTAGTCGTGGTCTCTAAAGAAACAGCCCGTGATCCCCATGCATTCCGATTATTGTTAAAAAAAGAACGCGTCACTGTACTCAATCAGACCCCGACAGCTTTTTACGGCCTGATGCATGAAGATCAAAACCATACGGATCGATTAAACATCCGATACGTGATTTTTGGCGGCGAAGCTTTACAGCCCGGCATGCTTCAAAGCTGGAATAAAAAATATCCTGATACTGATCTGATCAATATGTATGGTATTACAGAAACGACGGTACATGTAACATTCAAAAAATTGTCTGCAGCAGACATTGCAAAAAATAAAAGCAATATCGGACGGCCGCTTTCAACTCTGCAGGCTTATGTGATGGATGCTCATATGAATCTGCAGCCGATCGGAGTTCCAGGGGAGATGTATATAGGCGGTGAAGGTGTGGCACGGGGATATCTCAACAGAGATGAGCTGACCGCTGACCGTTTTGTGCCTAATCCTTATCTTCCGGGGGATAGATTATACCGAACAGGAGATCTTGCTAAACGCCTGTCAAATGGCGAGCTGGAATACTTAGGGCGTACTGATGATCAGGTTAAAGTCAGAGGGCACCGTATTGAGTTGGGCGAAATCCAGGCGGCGCTTCTTCAGCTTCCAATTGTTAAAGAGGCGGCTGTCATCACAAGAACAGATGAGCAAGGGCAAGCAGCTGTATATGCTTACATGGTGACAAAAGATCAACAGGCCGCGAATGCATCAGAAATCCGGACTTCTCTAAAAACCATGCTGCCTGACTTTATGCTGCCCGCCCGTTTGATACAGATTGACAGCATCCCGCTGACTGTTAATGGAAAACTTGATCAGAAAGCCCTGCCGGAACCTGATAAACACGATTATATTGCTGATGATATCAGCCCTAGAAATGAGATTGAAAAGGTGATGGCTGAAATTTGGGAGGAGCTTCTTGATGTGGAGGAGCTGGGCGTGAGTGCCAATTTCTTTGAGCTTGGCGGAGATTCTATTAAAGCACTGCAAGTTTGTGCCAGACTGAAGCAGCGCGGCTTTGAAACGACAGTACGTGAGATGTTTGAACATCAGACTCTTGGCGAACTGTCCGCTCGGGTTCGAAAAGCCGTAAACGTCATTGACCAAGGTCCGGTCGAAGGCGAGATCACTTGGACACCTATCCAGCAATGGTTTTTCTCGCAATCTCTGGAAATCAATCATTTTAACCAGTCCGTTATGCTCTACCGGACTGAAAGATTTGACGAGATTGCACTTAGAAAGGTGCTGAAAAGCCTGGTGATTCATCATGACGCACTCAGAATCGTATGCCGGTATGAAAATGGCAGGCCGGTTCAGATAAACAGAGGAATAGATTTGCCAGATAAGGAGCTATATGCTCTTGAACTGTTTGATATAAAGGATAACTTAACAGAAGCGCATAACAGGATTAAGGAAGCAGCCAGCCAGATGCAGGAGCATATGCGTTTGGAAACCGGCCCCTTGCTTCACGCTGGATTGTTCAGGACCGAGAATGGTGACCATTTGTTTCTGACGATTCATCACTTAGTTGTTGATGCGGTTTCGTGGCGCATTTTGTTCGAGGATTTTTCAACAGCTTACAAACAGGCAGTCTCAGGAGAAACTATTAAACTGCCGCAAAAAACAGATTCATATTTAACGTATTCACAAAGAATAGCTGACTACTCTAAAAGCCGCCAGATGCAGCGCGAAGCAGCGTATTGGGATAAGCGTGAGAACCGTCACATTCAGCCTATTCCTAAAGACAATGACGCTGCGCCTAACACATTCAAATATACAGAAGTGATTGATTTTGAGCTGTCCCGCCATCACACCGAATTGTTGTTAACGGCTGTACATAAAGCATACAGCACGGAGATGAATGATATCCTTCTGACAGCTTTAGGTCTTGCTTTGCAGCAATGGACAGGCTATGACCAGTTTAAAATCAGCATGGAGGGCCATGGAAGGGAATCATACCTTGAGGATATTGACATTAGCAGAACAGTCGGCTGGTTCACCTCGATTTATCCTGTATGGCTTGATATGAGCCATTCTGATCATAAGAACAAAGATGAGCGGCTGGGCCACCTCATTAAACAGACAAAAGATATGCTGCACCGTATACCGCATAAGGGCGCAGGCTACGGTGTGCTGAAATATACCAACAAAAAATGGGGCTCTGAGAAAGGCAGCCCGGACATCAGCTTTAATTATTTAGGTCAATTTGATCAGGATATTCAATCAAAAGCCTTTGAGGTTTCTGACATCAAGCCAGGGAATGAGATCAGCCCGGAATGGGTGCGGCCTTATGCACTAGATATCAGCGGCGCCGTTTCTTCGGGATGCCTGAACATGCACATGATCTATAACAGGCTTCAATTAGAGAAAAAAACAATCCAAACATTTGCCGGGCATTTTAAACAGACTCTGGAAAATATCATTGAGCATTGTACGGGCAAAGAAAACCGAGAATGGAGCGCATCTGATTTCACTGATGAAGATTTAACACTTGATGAATTGAGTGAGATTATGGGTGCCGTCAACAAACTATAGGGAGAGGAGATTCACACTGATGCCGCAGCAACCCGAAATACAGGATATATACCCTTTGTCTTTTATGCAGGAAGGGATGCTTTTTCATTCACTGTATGATGAACAGTCAAGAGCTTATTTTGAACAGGCTTCTTTTACGATCCATGGACAGCTTGACTTGGAGCGTTTCCAGAAAAGTATGGATGCTGTTTTTGAAAGATACGAAATCTTCCGAACGGCGTTCATCTATAAAAATGTAGCCAAACCCCGTCAAGTCGTACTCAAGCATCGTCATTGCCATGTTCATTTTGAAGATATTTCTCACCTCAACGAAAGAGATAAAGAACATTGTACCGAGGCATTCAAAGAGCAGGATAAATCCAGGGGATTCGATCTCCAAACAGATGTACTGATGAGAATATCTATTTTAAAATGGGCGCCAGATCGCTATGTCTGTATCTGGAGCCACCATCATATTTTAATGGATGGCTGGTGTTTAGGCATCGTTATTAAGGATTTTCTCTACATTTATCAAGAGTTGGGAAAAGGTGGGCTTCCTGATTTGCCTCCCGTACAGCCGTACGGGACGTATATTAAATGGCTGATGCAGCAAGACCGAGAAGAAGCGGCTGAGTATTGGAAAAAGAGGCTTCAGCATTTCGAAAAAGCTACGCCTCTGCCGAAAAGAACAGATCAAATACCGGATGGGACATTAGAGCAGATCACGTTCACCATTTCTGAAAAAGAAACCTCCGAATTACAGAAAATCGCAGCAGCTTCTGGAGCGACACTAAACACTGTTTTCCAAGCTTTATGGGGGATTATGCTCCAAAAGTTCAATCGCTGCGGCGATGCTGTGTTCGGATCCGTTATATCAGGCAGACCTTCTGAGCTAAGAGATGTGGAAAACATGGTCGGACTTTTTATCAATACCATTCCTATTCGAGTCCAAAGTGATTCTCTTTCTTTTTCTGACCTAGTCAGCAGGATGCAAAAGGACATGACTGAGGCAGAAGCATATAGTTACTTCCCTTTATATGACATTCAGGCGCAGAGTGCTCTTAAACAAGAGCTGATTGATCATATTATCGTCTTTGAAAATACACCCACCCAGCAAGAGATTGAAGGGCTGAATCAGGCTGGATCATTTGATTTCTCCGTGAAGGATTTTGAGATGGAAGAGGTGACCAATTATAGCTGCAGTGTCAAAGTGATCCCAGGCCGTACGTTGTACGTTCGGATTCATTTTCATACCGGCGCCTATCAACCAAGCATGATGTCCGAGATAAAAGATTATTTACAGCACATGGTCTCTGATGTCATCTCTGATCCATCTCTTCCCGTGTCAAAGATGACATTGCTAGATGAGAACAAAACACGGAAAATCGTTTCTCAAAACAACGGGGCAGTATCTGTTTCGCCTGAAGCCCCAACCCTGCACGGTCTGTTTGAACGACAGGCGGCTGTCACACCGGAACGGCCGGCCATCCGCTTTTCCGGCGGTTCGCTGACGTATGCTGAGCTTGACATGTATGCCGGCCGTCTGGCCGTGCACCTTGCGGCACGAGGCGTCACGAAGGAAAGCATCGTCGGTGTCCTGTTTGAACGGTCACCTGAAATGCTGATAGCGGTACTTGCTGTATTGAAGGCAGGCGGGGCGTATTTGCCGCTTGATCCTGCATATCCAAAGGAGCGGCTGAGCTACATGCTGAAAGACAGCGGGGCCGCGCTCTTGCTGGCACAGCCGGGATGTTCCGCACCGAGCTTTTCCGGAGAGATGCTTGAAGTGGACATGGCATCTCTTGCGAGCGAAGAAGCAGAAAACGATGTATTTGCTCCTGCTGACAGCGGCTCTCTCGCCTATGTCATCTATACGTCGGGCTCCACCGGGCAGCCAAAAGGGGTAGCGGTTGAGCACCGCCAGGCTGTTTCCTTTCTGACTGGCATGCAGCGTCAGTTTCCGCTTCAGGAAGATGACATTGTCATGGTGAAAACCTCTTTTTCCTTTGATGCGTCTGTGTGGCAGCTGTTTTGGTGGTCCCTTTCCGGCGCTTCGGCTTATCTGCTTCCGCCCGGCTGGGAGAAAGACCCGGCATTGATTGTAAAAGCCATTCATCAGGAAAAAGTGACAACGGCTCATTTTATTCCGGCTATGCTGAACAGCTTTCTCGATCAAGCGGAAATGAAAGCGCTCGGTGATGGGACAAGCCTGAAGCGTGTATTCGCCGGAGGTGAACCGCTTGCGCCCCATGTGGCAGCCCGTTTTGCTTCTTTATTGCCGCAGGTATCGCTGATTCATGGCTATGGGCCGACAGAAGCGACGGTTGACGCGGCATTTTACGTGTTGGACCCAGAGCGAGACAGGGATCGCTTGCGGATTCCGATCGGGAAGCCCGTACCCGGTGCGCGTTTGTATGTTTTAGATGCGCATTTAGCCGTACAGCCTTGCGGTGTCGCCGGCGAACTGTACATAGCCGGAGCGGGTGTGGCCAGAGGCTATTTGAATCGGCCGGCCTTAACGGAGGAGCGTTTTCTTGAGGACCCGTTTTACCCGGGGGAACGAATGTATAAAACTGGGGATGTGGCGCGCTGGCTTCCTGACGGACATGTTGAATTCCTCGGCCGTTTGGATGATCAAGTCAAAATCAGGGGCTACCGTATCGAGCCTGGAGAAATTGAAGCAGCGCTTAGAAGCATTGAAGGCGTCAGAGAGGCAGCCGTTACCGTTCGGACAGACAGCGGCGAGCCGGAATTATGCGCCTATACAGAAGGACTAAGAAGAAACGAAGTGAGGACGCAGCTTGAAAGACTGCTGCCGAGCTACATGATCCCAGCTCATATGATAGAGATGGAACGGTGGCCTGTTACGCCAAGCGGAAAGCTGGACCGAAACGCCCTGCCAGCTCCTGGCGGAGCTGCAGATGCGGAGACCTACACGGCGCCGAGCAATGTGACAGAGATGAAGCTTGCCCAGCTGTGGGAGGACGTGCTGAAAAATGGTCCTGTCGGGATTCACGACAACTTTTTCGACCGCGGAGGACATTCCTTAAAAGCAACGGCGCTTGTTTCACGGATTGCCAAAGAATTCGATGTACAGGTGCCGCTGAAAGATGTGTTTGCCCATCCGACTGTAGAAGGACTGGCTTCCGTTATCCGTGAAGGAACGGACAGTCCATATGAAGCGATGAAACCGGCGGAACAGCGTGAGGCCTATCCGGTTTCCTCCGCCCAAAAACGGATCTATGTCCTTCAGCAGCTGGAGGACGGAGGGACAGGCTACAATATGCCGGCTGTGTTAGAGCTGGAAGGGAAGCTTGACCCCGAAAGGCTGGACAGGGCTTTCAAAGAGCTGATCGAGCGCCACGAGTCGCTTCGGACATCCTTCGAACAGGACGAAAGCGGCGAGCCGGTGCAGCGCATCCATGACGAGGTGCCGTTTACATTACAGACAGCAGTCCTCGGCGAACAAACCGAACAGGAAGCCGCAGCCGCGTTTATCGAGTCCTTTGATCTCAGCCAAGCGCCGCTGTTCCGTGCCCAAATCGTAAAGGTATCAGATGAGCGGCACCTGTTGCTGGTTGATATGCATCACATTATTTCAGACGGTGTTTCCGTCAATATTCTGATTCGGGAATTCGGGGAGCTTTACAACAACCGGACCATCCCGGCGCTTCACATTCAATATAAAGACTACGCCGTATGGCAGGAAGGATTTAAAAAAGGAGACGTGTACCAGACGCAGGAGGCGTACTGGCTGAAGCAGCTCGAGGGCGAGCTGCCGGTGCTGGATCTCCCGGCTGATCATACCCGCCCGCCGGTGCGGAGCTTCGCGGGTGACAAGGTCTCATTTACGCTTGATCAAGAGGCCGCATCAGGCCTTCATAAGCTGGCACGGGAAAACGGAAGCACACTGTACATGGTGCTTCTAGCGGCTTACACAGCGTTCTTGTCACGCTTAAGTGGACAGGAAGATATCATCGTCGGATCGCCAATTGCCGGCCGGCCGCACAAGGATCTTGAGCCGATACTCGGCATGTTTGTGAACACGCTGGCGCTGCGGACACGCCCGGAGGGCGGGAAGCCGTTTGTGGAGTATTTGCAGGAAGTGCGCGAGACTGCATTGGGAGCCTTTGAGCATCAGGATTATCCGTTCGAAGAGCTTGTCGACAAGCTTGAATTGACGCGGGATATGAGCCGGAATCCGCTGTTTGACGTGATGTTTGTTCTTCAAAATATGGATCAGGAATCGATTCAGCTTGAAGAACTGCATCTCAAACCTGCAGCAAACAACGGGCATCAAACGTCCAAATTTGATTTAACTCTGTATGCTCACGAACAGCCCTGCGGTTTGCTGACGTTCCAAATGGAATTTAGTACGGACTTATATAAGAAAAAAACGATAGAAAAGTGGCTTCAATACTTCATCAATATGTTACTCTCCATCACCCAAGACAACAAAGCCGCTCTCGGAACAATAAATATACTAAATGAGGATGAGACCCATTACCTTATCCATGAGCTCAATAATACAAAAATAGATTATCCAAGAAATGAAACCATCAGCAGGCTCTTTGAAATGCAGGCTGAACAAACACCTAATGCCATTGCAATTGTCAGCGATACACAAGAATTAACTTACGCGGATCTGAACAGCCGGGCAAATCAAATTGCTTCAGTTCTACAGAGAAAGGGAGTAGGGCCTGATTGTGTTGTAGCCTTGTTGACAGGACGAACGCCAGAACTCATAGCGGGAATGCTGGGTATTCTGAAAGCCGGAGGAGCCTACCTGCCAATCGCACCTGATCTGCCTGTTGAACGAATAGCTTATATGCTGTCAGACAGCGGGGCAACATTACTCCTTCGATCTGAAAAAGCAGAAAAACGGCAATTAGACATTGCATGTGAACAATTCATAATCGAAGACATTCAAAAGCACGGAGAAACAAAGAACATTGAATCGTCAGCAGGGCCACATTCACTTGCATATATCATTTATACCTCTGGATCAACCGGTAAACCAAAGGGTGTCATGATTGAGCAGCGAAGTGTCATTCGTCTTGTTAAAAACAGCAATTATATTACATTTACACCTGCAGACCGTCTTCTCATGACATCATCAATCGGTTTTGATGTTGTGACATTTGAAATATTTGGACCGCTGCTAAATGGGGCAGTTTTGCACCTGTCCGATAAAGAAGTATTTCTCGATTCCTATCAGCTTCAGAGATACATAGAACATCATGGGATCACAACGATGTGGTTGACATCTTCTCTATTCAATCATTTGACAGAGCAAAATGAGACAACCTTTTCACAGCTGAATCATCTGATTATAGGCGGGGAAGCCTTGTCCGCAAGCCACGTCAATCGAATCAGAAATGTCTGCCCTGAAGTATCGATATGGAACGGATATGGACCAACCGAAAATACAACTTTTTCGACATGCTTCCACATTCAAAAAACATATGAACTTTCCATTCCGATCGGGCGGCCGGTTGGTAATTCCACTGCTTATATCTTAAATAAATGGGGAATGCTGCAGCCGGTCGGAACTGTCGGTGAACTTTGTGTCGGTGGTGATGGCGTCGCCAGAGGCTATTTAGGCCGTCCTGATTTAACAAAAGAGAAATTTGTCCCAAATCCATTTGCGCCTGGCGATCGACTGTACCGCACAGGTGACCTGGCGCGTTGGCTTCCCGATGGCACAATTGAGTACGTTGGCCGTATAGATGATCAAGTAAAAGTCAGAGGCTATCGGGTGGAGATGGGTGAGATCGAATCAGCACTTCGCCAAATAGACGGGGTCAAAGAAGCCGCTGTGTTGGCACGTACAGGCCAGACAGGGAGCAAAGAGCTGTTTGGCTACATCAGCGTAAATGCAGGCACGAATGCTGAACAAGTGCGTTCTCTTCTCGCGCGTTCACTGCCAAATTATATGATCCCGGCGTACATCATTGAAATGGAGACTCTTCCGCTCACATCAAACGGCAAATTGAACCGGAAAGCACTTCCTGAACCAGATTTCGCATCTAAACAAACGTACGTCCCGCCACGCGATGATCTTGAAGAACAGCTGGCCTTGATCTGGCAGGAGGTTCTCGGCATCCAGAGGATCGGAATAGAGGATTCGTTTTTTGAATTGGGCGGAGATTCAATCAAAGCGCTTCAAGTTTCTGCACGCCTTGGGCGCCATGGGCTAAGCTTGCAGGTAAGTGATTTATTCCGGCATCCAAAGATAAAAGACTTATCACCATTTATCTGTAAGACAGAGAGAATCATAGAACAAGGCCCCATTCAGGGAGATGTTCCTTGGACGCCTGTTCAGCAATGGTTTCTTTCACAAGATATTGAAGAACGACACCATTTTAATCAGTCTGTCATGCTTTTCCATTCTGACCGTTTGTCTGAAGACGCCCTTAGAGCAGCCTTAAAAAAACTGGCGGAGCATCATGATGCGCTTCGGATGGTTTATCGTAACGATGACGGGCGATGGATTCAAATCAACCAAGGCATTCAGGAATCACAGCTGTACAGTTTAAGAATATCTGATCTTTCACAGTCCGAAAGCGGTTGGGAAACGCAAATCAAACAAGAAGTTGCAGATCTTCAGCAAAGCATCAATTTGCAGGAAGGACCATTGTTACATGCCGCGTGGTTTAAAACACTGACAGGAGATTACTTGTTCCTTGCGATCCATCATCTTGTCGTTGACGGTGTGGCATGGCGGATTTTGCTGGAGGATTTGTCAGCAGGGTACCAACAAGCATCTTCAGGCCAAGTGATCCAGCTTCCGCCTAAAACTGATTCCTATCAGGAATACGCAAGACGGATACAGGAATATGCCCAAAGCAGCAGGCTGATTCGTGAAGAGGTGTATTGGCGAAGTGTGGAAGAACAGCAAGCTGCGGAACTGCCATATGAAATGCCGCTTCATGAGAAGACCGACTTCAGCAGAAGGGATTCGATACGCTTTTCACTCTCTGAAGCAGACACTGCCGTTTTGCTGCAAAACGTCAATCATGCCTATGGTACAGATACACAAGATATTCTGTTAACCGCAGCATCCTTGGCGATTTGTGAATGGACAGGCGGAAGCAAGCTCCGTATCGCTATGGAAGGACACGGGAGAGAACACATTCTGCCAGAGTTAGATATCAGCCGAACGGTCGGCTGGTTTACATCCATGTACCCGGCACTCATAAGCTTTGAAAATCATAGGGATGAGCTCGGAACCGCAGTAAAAACCGTTAAAGATACACTGGGCCGGATACCAAACAAAGGGGTAGGTTACGGTATGCTGAAATACCTTACACACCCTGAAAACAAAAGCATTACGTTTTCAAAAACACCTGACATCAGCTTTAACTATTTGGGCCAGTTCAACGACATCGAAAGACAGGACAGCTTCCGCCCATCAAGTCTTGGGAGCGGAAAGGATATCACTCATACATGGAAGCGTGAGCAAATCATCGAGATGAGTGCAATGGCAGCAGACAAAAAGCTCCATTTCAATCTTAGTTATCCGCCAGCCCTCTTTCATAGAAACACAATGGAACAGCTTATCAACAGGATTGAACACTTTTTGCGGGACATTATGAAACATTGCGCCGGTAAACAGAAAGCAGAAAAGACACTGAGCGATTTTAGCAGTCAATCATTAACGGCAGAGGATTTGGACAGCATATCCAGCTTGGTGGAAGAATTGTAGAAAATCGGACAGGGAGACATGAACATGACAAAAGCGAATTCAATTCAGGATATTTATCCGCTGTCTTACATGCAGGAAGGGATGCTTTTCCATTCCCTCCTGCAAAAAGATTCACAGGCATATGTTGAGCAAGCTTCTTTTACAATAGAAGGAAAAGTCAACTCACAGTTTTTTCAAAACAGCATCAACGCTCTTGTAGCAAGACACGATATTTTCAGAACGATTTTTATCAGCCAAAATGTTTCCTCTCCCCAGCAGGTTGTCCTGAGAGAACGGAACATCATCGTACAGGAAAAAGACATTACTCATTTAAACGAAGAGAAGCAAGCACAGTTTATCGAACAATTGAAAGAAAAAGACCGCGTCCAAGGGTTTCACTTGCAAAAGGATATGCTCATGCGCATCGCTCTGATTCAAACAGGTGAGAGTCAGTACACTTGTATTTGGACCTTTCATCACATCATGATGGACGGATGGTGCCTCAGCATTGTGCTAAAGGAGTTTCTCCATATTTACGCATCTTATGTAAATGCCACCCCTATATCATTGGAGCCGGTCCAGCCATACGGAAGCTATATCAAATGGCTGATGGAGCAAGACAAAGAGCAGGCAGTTTCATATTGGGAACATTATCTTTCCGGCCATGAACAGCAAACCATGCTCCCGAAGCAGAAAAAAACAAAGGGGAGAAGCAGGCAGGAACACGTTACGTTTTCATTCTCTAAGGAAGAAAGCAGCAGGCTTTCGGAGCTTGCGGCAAGAGAAGAAGTAACACTCAGTACGATTTTCCATACCATTTGGGGTATTCTGCTTCAAAAATATAATAATAACGATGACGCGGTATTCGGTTCTGTCATTTCAGGAAGACCCGCAGAAATCGAAGGCATTGAACATATGGTAGGTCTTTTCATTAACACGATACCGATTCGGGTGCAGGGGGCAAAAACACCATTTATACAGCTCATAAAAGATATGCAAAAAGACCGTCTTGCCGCTGAAGCATACAGCTACCACCCTTTATATGAGATTCAAGCCCGTTCAGCTGTTAAACAAGGGCTGATTGATCATATTCTCGTATTTGAAAACTATCCGGTTCAGCAAGAGATTCAGATGCTGAACAAGCAGGAACATGCTTCTGATCTTTTTCAGATTCATAACTTCACTGTGGCAGATGAAACCAACTACAGCTTTTATCTTATGGTGGCGCCAGGGGAAGAAATCCATATCAAAATGAGCTATGATGCGGAGCAGCATGATCGGTCTTTTGTGCTTTCTGTCAAGGAGCATCTTCTGAATGCTGTATCACAAATCTTAAATAATCCGAATCTTCCGCCTGAAGAAATCGAGATCATGACAGATACTGAAAAGCGGCAGCTGATTGGGGAAATCGCGGATCGAACGCCAGTTTACGAAACCATCCATGCGATGTTTGAAAAACAAGCGGAAAAGACCCCAGATGCTCATGCAGTAATTGATCAAGCCTGCACGTTAACATACAAAGAACTGAATAAATCGGCTAACAGATTGGCGCGGCATTTGCGAATGAAGGGTGTTGCGAGGCAGGAGCCTGTTGCGATCATGATGGAACGCTCTGCGGCATTGATCACCGGGGTTCTTGGTATCTTGAAAGCAGGCGGCGCCATAGTTCCAATTGATCCGCATTACCCGGCTGACAGAATCCGTTATATTCTAAATGACTGCGGCTGTTCGCATGTTGTTTCACAAGCTCATCTTTCCGCATCGCTTGATAACAATTACCTTATCACTCATGCAGAAGATATTGAAAGCACAGAAGACGGCAGTAACATAAAGTCAGTTAACAATGCGGACGATCTGCTGTATATGATTTATACATCAGGTACAACAGGTAAACCAAAGGGCGTTCAATTTGAACATCGAAACATGGCTAACTTGCTGAAGTTCGAATTTGCTCACTCTGGGATTGACTTTGAAGCAGATGTTCTGCAATTTGCGACACCTGCCTTTGACGTCTGTTATCAAGAAATATTTTCTGCGCTTCTGAAAGGCGGCACCCTGCACATCGTGCCAGAAGCCATAAAAAGAGATATGCCTCAGCTGTTTGCATTTATAAACAAGCATCAGACGAATATTGTGTTTCTCCCAACGGCTTTTATCAAAATGATTTTCAGCGAGCGGCAACTTGCGAACTCGTTTCCTTATGGCGTCAAACACTTGATTACAGCTGGGGAACAATTAATTATTTCAGACATTTTCCAAGACGTGTTACGTGAACGCGGCATACACCTGCACAATCATTACGGACCTTCAGAAACTCATGTGGTATCTACGTACACCATTCATCCGGGAGACCCTATTCCTGAGTTTCCGCCAATCGGTAAACCGATAGGCTGTACTGATCTATATATTTTGAATCACCAAAAACAGCTACAGCCATGCGGTGTACCAGGTGAACTCTATATTTCCGGCGCAAGTGTTGCCAGAGGATATGTCAATCACGATAAACTGACACGCGACAAATTTTCATCTGACCCATTCAGGCCTGGTGCGATCATGTACCGTACAGGTGATTTGGCCAGACGGCTTGGAGACGGCAACATCGAATATATAGGACGGGCAGACAAGCAAGTGAAAATCAGAGGTTATCGAATCGAGCCGCAAGAAATCGAAGTCACGTTAATGAATCATCCGGACATTAAAGAGGCTGCCATTCTCATCAGACAAGATCAAAACGGAGAACATGAATTATGCGCTTACTATTGCAGTGTACAAAAGCTGAATGCAATAGATTTACGCAGCTATATGGCTAGTGAGCTACCAGAATACATGATTCCGGCGAAATGGATATGGGTTGACAGCATACCTCTTACCCCAAACGGAAAAGTAGATCAAGCAGCGCTTCCAGCGCCAGATGCTTCAATCAGCGGAAATCCATATGCTGCCCCTCGTAATCTGATAGAGGCAAAGCTTTCACAAATATTTGAAGATGTGCTGAAGAATGGTCATATAGGCATCCAAGACAACTTTTTTGACCATGGAGGCCACTCTCTAAAAGCAACAGTACTGATGTCACGGATCGCAAAGGAATTTCATGTACAAGTTCCGCTTAAGGACATCTTTGCCCATCCGACTGTAGAAAGATTGGCTTTAATCATTCAAGATGCAGAGGAAAATCCGTATGCAGCAATTGAGCCGGCAGTAGAAAGGAAGACATATCCTGTATCTTCGGCACAAAAACGGATATATGTGCTTCAGCAGCTTGATGAGGGTGTCGCCTACAATATGCCTGCGGTCTTAGAACTGGAAGGGGCACTGGATGTCGCTAAACTGTCTGCTGTATGTAAAGAACTGATCAGCCGGCATGAGCCTCTTCGAACTTCCTTTGTATCCGGGGCAGATGGCGAGCCTGTTCAGCGTATCCACACCGAAGTGCCGTTTACATTAAGTACAGAGACCGCTATCGAGGGGTTTATCCGCCCCTTTGATCTCAGCCAGGCGCCATTATTTAGAGCGGGCCTTATAAAAGTGACGAACGAGAAGCATGTATTGCTGGTTGACATGCATCATATCATTTCAGATGGCGTATCCGTTCAGCTCCTAATCCGAGAATTCACCGATCTTTATGCAAACCGCCAGCTTAAGCCATTGCGGATCCAGTATAAAGATTACGCCGTTTGGCAGCAGCAATTTAAAAAGGGAGACTCGTACCAAAAGCAGGAGACTTACTGGCTGCAGCAGTTTAGCGGGGACCTCCCTGCACTAGAGCTTCCGACAGATAAACGCCGCCCGGCAGAACGGCACTTTACAGGCGGAAAAGTAACCTTTCAATTGGATAAAGAGATCACGACCCGCATAAAGCGGCTTGCCAATAAAAACAGAAGCACGCTTTATATGACGCTTCTTGCTTTGTATTCAGCCTTTTTGTCGCGGTTAAGCGGTCAGGATGATATCGTAATTGGTTCACCTATCGCCGGACGGCCCCATGCCGACCTTGAAGCTGTTCTTGGGATGTTCGTCAATACATTGGCTCTCCGCACACGCCCGGCCGGTAATATGACATTTGAAGAGTTTCTGAAAGAAGTCAGACAGACAGCATTAGAAGCGTATGAGCATCAGGATTACCCGTTTGAAGAGCTTGTGGATAAACTCGGTGTGCAGCGAGAAATGAGCCGAAATCCATTGTTTGACACAACGCTAGTCCTTCAGAATATGGAACAGCAAAAGCTGAAAATGAAAGATGTACAGCTTCGATGGAACGATTTGCAGCATCCAATATCGAAATTTGATATTTCTCTGTATGTTACAGAACACGATTCCGAGCTTTTCTGTCAGTTTGAATACAGTACAGCTTTGTTTGAGAAAGAAACCATCCAAAGGTGGGCCGGCCTTTTCACCACGCTTGTGGAACATACAGCTGTCAGCCCTGAAACAGAATTGGACGATATTCCACTCTTAACAAAAGAAGAAGAGAGAGCTTTCATTGAATCATGCCATCCGTTTCAGGAGACGGGCTATCCGATGAATCAAACTCTCCACTATGCACTTGAACAGCAGGCAGCAAAAACGCCTGATCAGCCGGCCGTTATCTTTGAACATGGAGCGATGACCTATAAAGAGTTGAACGAACAGGCTAACCGTATCGCCTGGGAGCTGATCGGACGAGGAGTAAAATCTGAAACGACTGTTGCCATTATAGGAAAGCGTTCGCCTGAAATGCTGATTGGCATTTATGGCATTCTTAAAGCTGGCGGCGCTTATCTTCCTATTGACCCGGATTACCCGGAAGAACGAATCAGCTTTCTGCTGGAGGACAGCGGTACAGACATTCTCCTGCTTCAGTCTTCCAGCCTGCATGTTCCGGCATTTGCAGGAGAGATTGTCTACCTCAATCAGGCAAATAAACATCGTTTGTCCAATCCGAATGTGGACGTTCTCCCTAAATCTTTAGCCTATGTCATCTATACATCCGGCTCTACCGGCAGGCCTAAGGGTGTGGAAGTTGAACATCGAGCTGCGGTGAATTTTTTGAATTCCCTTCAGTCCCGCTATCGGCTGAAGCAATCAGATGTGATTATGCATAAAACATCTTACTCATTTGACGCTTCAATATGGGAGCTGTTTTGGTGGCCTTATGCCGGTGCTTCCGTTTATCTGCTTCCTCAGGGAGGGGAAAAAGAACCTGAAGTGATCGCGAAGGCTGTAGAAGAACAAGAGATCACAGCTATGCATTTTGTGCCATCTATGCTTCATGCATTTTTAGAACATATAAAATATCGCCCTGTACCGATTAAAATAAACGGACTCAAACGGGTGTTTTCCGGGGGAGAACAGCTGGGGACCCATCTCGTCTCCCGTTTTTGCGAGTTACTTCCAGGTGTTGCATTAACCAATTCTTACGGACCAACGGAGGCAACTGTAGAAGCTGCGTTCTTTGATTGTCCGCTGCATGAAAAGCTTGAACGCGTTCCAATTGGAAAATCTGTTCATCATGTCAGATTGTATATCCTCAATCAGAAGCAGCGGATGCTGCCTGCTGGATGTATAGGAGAACTGTACATTGCCGGAGCGGGTGTTGCCAGAGGCTATTTAAATCGGCCAGCCTTAACGAAGGAGCGTTTTCTAGAGGACCCGTTTTACCCGGGTGAACGCATGTACAAAACCGGGGATTTGGCGCGCTGGCTTCCTGACGGACATGTTGAATTCCTCGGCCGTTTGGATGATCAAGTCAAAATCAGGGGCTACCGTATCGAGCCTGGAGAAATTGAAGCAGCGCTTAGAAGCATTGAAGGCGTCAGAGAGGCAGCCGTTACCGTACGGACAGACAGCGGCGAGCCGGAATTATGCGCCTATACAGAAGGACTAAGAAGAAACGAAGTGCGGACGCAGCTTGAAAGACTGCTGCCGAGCTACATGATCCCAGCTCATATGATAGAGATGGAACGGTGGCCGGTTACGCCAAGCGGAAAGCTGGACCGAAACGCCCTGCCAGCTCCTGGCGGAGCTGCAGATGCGGAGACCTACACGGCGCCGAGAAATGTGACAGAGATGAAGCTTGCCCAGCTGTGGGAGGACGTGCTGAAAAATGGTCTTGTCGGGATTCACGACAACTTTTTCGACCGCGGAGGACATTCCTTAAAAGCAACCGCGCTTGTGTCCCGGATCGCCAAAGAATTCGATGTACAGGTGCCGCTGAAAGATGTGTTTGCCCATCCGACTGTAGAAGGACTGGCTTCCGTTATCCGTGAAGGAACGGACAGTCCATATGAAGCGATGAAGCCGGCTGAAAAGCGCGAGGCCTATCCGGTTTCCTCCGCCCAAAAAAGGATCTATGTCCTTCAGCAGCTGGAGGACGGAGGGACAGCCTACAATATGCCGGCTGTGTTAGAGCTGGAAGGGAAGCTGGACCCCGAAAGGCTGGACAGGGCTTTTAAAGAGCTAATCAAGCGCCACGAGTCGCTTCGGACATCCTTCGAACAGGACGAAAGCGGCGAGCCGGTGCAGCGCATCCATGACGAGGTGCCGTTTACATTACAGACAGCAGTCCTCGGCGAACAAACCGAACAGGAAGCCGCAGCCGCGTTTATCGAGTCCTTTGATCTCAGCCAAGCGCCGCTGTTCCGTGCCCAAATCGTAAAGGTATCAGATGAGCGGCACCTGTTGCTGGTTGATATGCATCACATTATTTCAGACGGTGTTTCCGTCAATATTCTGATTCGGGAATTCGGGGAGCTTTACAACAACCGGACCATCCCGGCGCTTCACATTCAATATAAAGACTACGCCGTATGGCAGGAAGGATTTAAAAAAGGAGACGTGTACCAGACGCAGGAGGCGTACTGGCTGAAGCAGCTCGAGGGCGAGCTGCCGGTCCTAGATCTCCCGGCTGATCATACCCGCCCGCCGGTGCGGAGCTTCGCAGGTGACAAGGTCTCATTTACGCTTGATCAAGAGGCCGCATCAGGCCTTCATAAGCTGGCACGGGAAAACGGAAGCACACTGTACATGGTGCTCCTTGCGGCCTACACAGCGTTCTTGTCACGCTTAAGCGGACAGGAAGATATCATCGTCGGCTCGCCAATCGCCGGCCGGCCGCACAAGGATCTTGAGCCGATACTCGGCATGTTTGTGAACACGCTGGCGCTGCGGACACGCCCGGAGGGCGGGAAGCCGTTTGTGGAGTATTTGCAGGAAGTGCGCGAGACAGCATTGGAAGCGTATGAGCATCAGGATTATCCGTTCGAAGAGCTCGTCGATAAGCTCGGGGTGACGAGGGATATGAGCAGAAACCCGCTGTTTGATGCCATGTTAGTCGTTCAAAATAATGATCACCAGCCATTGCATCTGCATGATTTGCAAATGAAGCCGTCACAAGTTTCTCATCTCGTTTCTAAATTCGATTTGACATTACAAGCATCTGAGGGTGACGGGAACATTCATTTCCATTTTGAATATTCAACCGCACTGTTTGAAAAAACAACTATAGAACGCTGGGCATCGCATTTGACTAATGTACTTAACATCATCGTTAAAAACCCTGAGGTGACACTCAACCATATCGACATCCTGACCCAAAAAGAGCGGAACCAGCTGCTCAATGATTTTAACACCGGGCAAGCGAATTATTACGGAGAACAAACAATTGACCGTTTGTTTGAGCAGCAAGCTGCACGAACACCAAAAGCCCTTGCACTTGTCAGTAGAGACAAAACACTGACTTATCAAGAGTTGGACGAGTGGTCCAATGGAATCGCACGTACATTGCGCCGCCGAGGTGTTAAACCGGACATACCAGTAGGCATCATGATGCCTCGTTCGTTCAGCATGATAGCGGCCGTACTTGGTGTTTGGAAAGCAGGAGGCTGTTACGTTCCCATTGATCCGGAATACCCGGCGGAACGGAAACGCTATATCCTCAGCGACAGCGGAACGAAACTGCTTATTACAATAAATGAAGCGGATTGGGGGGCGCTTGCTGATTTTGAAGGAGAAATCTTGACGATAGAGAGCGCGGAGGCATACGACAAATCACCGCTGCCGCAAGTATCGTCTGCTCATCATTTGGCTTATATCATTTATACGTCAGGGACGACGGGCCGTCCAAAAGGGGTGATGGTCGAGCATAAAGGCATTGCCAACACTCTTCAGTGGCGGCGAAACGCTTATGCTTTCAACGAGACAGACGCCATCCTGCAGCTCTTTTCTTTCTCATTTGACGGCTTTTTAACAAGTATGTTCACACCGCTTTTGTCAGGTGCAAAAGCAGTTCTGCTTAAGGAAGAGGAAGCGAAGGACATTCTGGCCATCAAGCATCAGCTGTCTCATCACCGGATTACACATATGATTATTGTGCCTGTTTTATATCGAGCGCTTTTGGATGTATTGCAGCCGGAAGATGTAAAGACGCTTAGAATCGTCACTCTGGCGGGAGAAGCAGCTGACCGCGAATTGATAAACCGTAGCCTGGCCATATGTCCGCACACCGAACTCGCCAACGAATATGGACCGACAGAAAACAGTGTGGCCACTACCGTCATGAGACATATGGAAAAGCAGAAATACGTAAGCATCGGCCAGCCGATTGACGGGACCCAAGTGCTTATTTTAAATGGCAATCATCACCTTCAGCCAATTGGTGTTGCGGGAGAGCTTTGTATAGCGGGAACGGGGCTTGCAAGAGGGTATATCAACCTTCCGGAGCTGACAGAGAGAGCATTCATCCAGAACCCATACAAACCTGAAATGCGAATGTACCGAACAGGAGACGCCGCCAGATGGATGGCCGACGGAACACTCGAGTATCTGGGAAGAATTGATGAACAAGTCAAAATCAGAGGCTATCGTGTAGAAACGAAAGAAATTGAATCGGTCATCCGTTGTATAAACGGTGTAAAAGACGCCACCGTACTCGCTCATGTAACAGCATCAGGACAAACTGAATTAAGTGCTTATGTTGTGACCGAACCAGAATTGAGCACAGATACGATACACTTAGAATTACAAAACAAGCTGCCGGTATTCATGATTCCTGCGTTTATTGAAAAACTGGGCTCACTTCCATTGTCACCAAACGGTAAACTGGATCGCAGAGCACTTCCAAAACCTGTATTCAAGGGTGCAACTGAACGTCCATTCCGCACACCTGCCAGCAAGATGGAACAAATACTGGCGGATATATGGAAGGAAGTACTGGGGGCAGAAAAAATCGGAACAGCTGATTCATTCTTTGAGCTTGGAGGAGATTCGATCAAAGCGTTACAGGTTTCCGCACAGCTTCACCGGATAGGAAAGCAGATGGCAGTGAAAGATTTGTTCAGCCATCCGACCATTCAAGAATTGGCAGCTTATATCCGGGATTCAGATACAAGTTCCAGCCAAGCTCCGATTGAGGGAGACGTACAATGGTCGCCTGTTCAAAAATGGTTTCTTTCTCAAGATATAAAAGAAAAACACCATTTTAATCAGTCCGTTATGCTGCATCGAAGCACCTCTGTACAAGAAGACGCACTTCGCAAAACTTTAAAAGCAATAACGTGTCATCATGATGCGCTGCGGATGGTGTTTACACAGAATGAACAAGGAAAGTGGAGTCAATATAATCGGTCGCTCAGTCATTCGGACGATGTGCTGTATGGCCTTCACATTGTTGATTTACAAAACCCAGACTGCACTGACGGGAATAGGTCGTATGAGCCTCTTATCAAACGCCATGTACGTGATATTCAGCAGAAAATGGATTTGAAGAATGGCCCGCTGCTGCAAGCCGGTCTTTTCCGCACAACTGACGGTGATTTCTTATTTTTATCTGCTCATCACTTCGTCGTTGACGGCATCTCGTGGCGAGTTCTGCTTGAGGATTTGGCTTTAGGCTATCGCCAAGCTGCAGGCGGGGAAGATATCCAGCTGCCGCCTAAAACAAGCTCATTCAAAGCGTACACAAAAAGGCTCTCTGACTATGCGGGAAACCAGCAGCTTATGAAACAGTTCAAGTATTGGCGTGAAACCGAAGAATATGAAACAGAAGCACTGCCTTTTGATCATATCGACGGAACCATAGCAAACGAGAGTAAACGTTCCACGATTTCGTTTACATTAAGCGATAAAGAGACAGCTGCGCTTTTAAAAGATGCCAACAGCGCATATAACACAGATACTCAGGATATGCTGCTTGCTTCTGTTATTCTTGCGCTGCGCCATTGGACCAATCAATCCGCCTTCAAACTATCATTAGAGAGCCACGGGCGAGAGGATGTATTAGACGGAATAGATGTGAGCCGTACGGTTGGATGGTTTACCGCCATTTATCCATTATTGGTTAAACTGAACTCAGACCTTCCTGATCCGGAAGAATACATGGTTCATGTACTAAAAACAACAAAAGATACACTGAGACGCGTACCGGACAAAGGGTTCGGCTACGGTGTCATCAAATATTTGACTCCGCCTGATAAAAAAGACATCGATTTCACAGGTTCGCCAGAAATCAGCTTCAATTATCTTGGTCAGTTTGAAAGCGGCAGCACAGCTGAAGGACCTGAGGAGGACGCCTTCTCTTTCTCTCCGCTGGGTGCCGGGGATGATATCAGCGCAACATGGAATCGTGAACAGTCGCTGGATATCAGCGCAATCGCCGCAGAAGGAAAAATGGCTGTCAGCATGACTTATGACAATACCCGCTTTCAGCGCAAAACGATGGAACAGCTTAGCGAGTATTGCCGTCAATTTTTATTACAGCTGATCGAACACTGCCAGAACAAAAGAGAAACAGAAAAGACGATTAGCGATTTTGATGATCAAGAACTGACCGAGGACGCGCTGCAAGAGATTGCTGATATGCTCAGTTTTCACTAATGAATCCGTGAAGAAAGGTGCAGACACTATGGATAACATCAAAAAAATCAAGAACATTTATCCTCTGAGTCATATGCAGGAGGGAATGCTGTTTCATTCCTTCCTTCGTAAAGAGGAGGGGGCGTATGTTGAGCAGTCGCTCTTCACCATCAAAGGAAGCCTAATCTATGACTGGTTTCAGCGCAGTATTCAAGCCATCATCGACCGCCATGATATTTTCAGAACCGTATTTTTGCCGCACGTCCCGCATTTGTCGGGACCTCGGCAAGTCGTAATGACAGAACGCGAATTCCATTTGTACAGCGAAGACATTTCCCATCTGCAAATAAACGACCAAAATGAGTTTATTGATTGTTTTAAGGAGAAGGACAAGCAGAAAGGCTTTGATTTACAAAAAGACATGCTGATGCGGATTTCTCTATTCAAAACAGCTGAAGATGAGCATGTCTGTCTCTGGAGTCACCATCACATTTTAATGGACGGCTGGTGCCTCGGCATCGTTCTGCAGGAATTTATGCAAATTTATCAATCTATCCATGCAGGAAAACCACTTTCTTTGGACCCTGTCCGTCCTTACAGCACCTATATTTCCTGGCTGACAAACCGAGACAAAGAAACAGCTGCGGAGTACTGGGATTCCTATTTAAAAAACTACAGTACCCCATCACCTCTGCCTCGTGTGTTTGATGAAGAAAAAAAAGAAGGTTATCATCGTGAAGATTTGATATTTTCATTAAATAAACCACTGACAGACAAGCTGAAAGAGACTGCCAAACAACACGGCGTCACGCTTGCCACCCTTATTCAGGCAGTCTGGGGCGTGATGCTGCAGCAATATAACCGCACAGACGACGTTGTATTTGGCGCAGTTGTATCAGGCAGACCCTCAGAAATTCCGGGAGTGGAGCAAATGATAGGGTTGTTTATCAATACCATTCCGGTTCGGATTAAAACACATCAAGACGAAACGTTTCAAGAGCTGCTCAGACGCTGCCAGAAAGAAATGCTGGAAGCTGAGCCGTTCACCTGCCAGCCTTTATTTGATATCCAGGCAAATACCGCTTTAAAACAGGAACTGATTGATCACATTATTGTATTTGAAAACTATCCGTTACAGCAGAAAATCGCCGATTCAGCTGATCGCGCCGATTCACCATTGCAAATCGATCAAGTTAAGGTATCCGAGCAATCAGGATATAACTTTAACCTTGTCGTTGCTCCCGGGGAAGAACTTGTTATTAAGTTCAGCTATAATGCGTTTGTTTACGATGCTGCATGGATCAGCTGTATCAAGAGGCAATTGACACAAGCACTAAGCACAGCGGCACAGCACCCTGATATTCCCATTGCAGATTTTTCTTTTCTTGATGTAACAGAAAAAGAGCAGATTGTCACACAGTTCAACAATACAAAAACAGAGTATCCAAAGAATCATACAATCATAGATTTATTTCATGAACAAGCAGAAGAGACGCCAGACCATACCGCACTTGTGTATGATAATATGTCTTTTTCGTATGAAGAGCTTGATAAACGCTCTAATGCACTTGCCAGAGAGTTATACCAAAATGGGTTTCGGAAAAACGAGACAGCCGGAATATTGGCTGCTCATTCTCCTGAATTTATTATCAGTGTGCTTGCTGTTTTAAAAGCAGGGGGAGTATACCTCCCGCTTGATGCTGAGCTTCCGCCTGAACGGGTCAGCTTTATGCTCGAGGAAACGCAGGCAAAAATGCTGATTGTTCAAAAGGGGCTGGAGCAAAACGCTGCGTTCTCAGGAACATGTATTACTTCAGATGCACAGACATTGATGGAAGAAAACCATATCCCTATCAATATTGGCTCCAGCCCGGATGATCTTGCATACATCATGTATACCTCAGGATCAACAGGCCGGCCGAAAGGCGTCATGATCACGAATCGCAATGTCGTGTCCCTTGTCAGCAATAGCAATTATACGTCTGCGTCCGTTGATGATCGATTTATTCTGACTGGATCTATCAGCTTTGACGCCGTCACCTTTGAAATGTTCGGGGCGCTTTTACATGGTGCAAGCCTTCATATCATTGATAAATCGACAATGCTGTCACCTGATCGGTTTGGGACGTATTTGCTTGAAAATGACATCACAGTGCTATTTTTAACAACGGCTCTTTTTAATCAGCTGGCTCAGGTTCAAGCAGACATGTTCCGCGGGCTCCATACGTTATATGTCGGCGGAGAGGCCCTCTCGCCTGCCCTTATGAATGCTGTCAGACACGCCTGTCCAGATCTGGCACTTCACAATATTTACGGGCCTACGGAAAATACGACATTTTCAACCTTTTTTGAGATGAAAAGAGACTATGCAGGGCCGATTCCGATCGGAAAACCAATCAGCAATAGCACCGCTTTCATCTTAGATGCAAAAGGGCGTCTTTTACCAATAGGCGTTCCCGGCGAGCTTTGTGTCGGCGGCGACGGGGTCGCAAAAGGCTATTTGAACAGAGATGACCTGACAAAAGCAGTTTTTTCTCCCCATCCTTTCTTGTCTGGAGAAAGAATATATCGTACTGGTGATTTGGCGCGCTGGCTGCCTGATGGAAACTTAGAATACATCAGCAGGATTGACAGGCAGATTAAGATCCGTGGAAAACGAATTGAGCCCGCCGAAATTGAAGCTCGCCTTTTAGAAATGGAAGGCGTTCAGGAAGCGGCAGTGACATTGAGAGAAAAAGATGGAGAGGCGCAGCTGTACACTCATTACGTCGGTGATGACAAACGAACAGAAACGGATATCCGCGCCGATTTGGCGCGTGTGCTCCCAGACTATATGATCCCGCAGAACTGGGTGCGTGTGGAGCGGATGCCGCTTACCGGAAACGGAAAAATAGACCGCAGCGCGCTGCCTATTCCAGAAAATAAGTATGACAAACGACAGGACATCACATTGCCAAGAAACTTGGTTGAAGAAGAATTGGCGAACATTTGGAAGAATGTCCTCGGTGTCAACACAATCAGTATTGATGATGACTTCTTTGCTCTTGGCGGACATTCACTAAAAGCGCTGCAGGTCATACACACACTCAAGCACCAGCAGCAAATTGACATACCGATTGATTTCTTGTTCGAACATCCGACAATTGCTCAGCTTGCCGAAAAACTTTATTCCAAACAGCTGACAGCGGCAGATGAACAGCATGTGATCAAACTGAATCAGCACGGTGCGCAAAATCTTTTTTGCTTCCCGCCGATATCAGGCTTTGGCGTTTATTTCAAAGAACTTGCTTTATTGCTGAATGACAAGGCAGCTGTATACGGATTTCACTTTATTGAACATGACAACCGCATTGAACAATATGTCAATTGCATGACGGACATACAGCCTGATGGCCCATATGTTTTATTAGGCTACTCTGCAGGCGGAAACCTGGCTTTTGAAGTGGCACAGGCTATGGAACGCAGAGGATTGGAAGTCAGTGACTTCATTATCGTGGACGCTTATTTAAAAGAACAGCCTTTGTCTATGGATACCGGCAATGACGAATCTGCAGCATACCTGCCTGAAGCAGTCAGAGAAAAGGTGATGAAGAAAAAAAGAAACTATCAGGAATATTGGGCGCAGTTGCTGAATAAAGGACACATCAAAGCAAACATTCATTTCATCGAAGCTGGAGTCCAAACTGAAACCAGCGGGCATACAGGCTTAATGAAATGGAAAGGCGCTGCCTACGGAAACTACAGCGAATATACTGGTTTTGGCGCTCACAAAGATATGCTGGAAGGCGCATATGCTGAAAAGAACGCTGACATCATCCTTGACATTTTAGACAAGATCACTTCAAATCAAGCAATACTGCACAAACGATAAAGCGGACTAGCGGACAGAGGCCATTCTCTGTCCGTCTTTCTTTTTTGTATCAAGAATGGATAGAAGACACTTGGGAATGATAACATCATCTCTTTTTTTGGAGGCTTCTCATGGACCATCTTTCTTGGCTTACTTTTATCATGCTGATTCTTGCCAGTTACAGGCTGACACATTTGATTGTATTCGACAAAATCACGGAATTTATCCGGAAACCATTTATGAAAAAGAAAAGGATCGTTGATCAAAACGGGCATGTGAACGAAAAAAGCGTGCCGGCATCTAACTTTGGATACATGCTGAACTGCTACTGGTGTGCCGGCGTTTGGTGTGCAATCTTGATTGGACTGGGATATCTCTTTTTGCCTCGTATTGCAGTTCCAGTCATCTTTATTTTAGCCATCGCAGGAGCACAGGCGATTCTTGAAACAGCTGTCGGTGTCGGCGTAAAACTCATTGATGTGTTAAAGAGCCTGCAAACCATGATAAATGATAAAAAGTCCTAAAGCAGCGGAACAAAATGCTTCAGGACTTTTTTCGTTTATCTGGTGATATAGACATAAATCCTGATTTCTTCAATCCGATTAAGCACCCTTTTACAGCCCGGGAATACCGTAATAGCGAATAGTGAAAGTGATGTAATGGGGGAGAAGAAACAGAATGAAGGTTTGTCAAAAGTCGATTGTCCGTTTCCTTGTCAGCTTGATCATCGGAACGTTTGTCATCTCCGTTCCGTTTATGGCCAATGCGCAGCCTGACAGGGAACTGAGAGCCGTATGGATTGCTTCCGTATTGAACATTGATTGGCCGTCAAAAAAAGGTTTATCGGTGGAAGAGCAAAAGCAGGAGTATATCAAACTGCTGGACGATGTACAAAAAATGGGGATGAATGCCGTTATTGTTCAGATTAAACCGACGGCAGATGCCTTTTATCCGTCCGCTTACGGACCTTGGTCTGAATACTTAACCGGTGTCCAAGGGAAAGACCCGGGCTATGATCCGCTTGCATTTATGATTGAAGAAACCCATAAACGAAATTTAGAATTTCACGCATGGTTTAATCCTTACCGCATTACAATGAATCATACGGACCTCAATAAATTGTCTGAGGATCACCCGGCAAGACAGCATCCAGACTGGGTTGCCGCTTATGGAAACCAGCTTTATTATCATCCGGGCATTCCTGAAGCGAGAGATTTTATCGTCAAAGGTATTGAAGAAGTGGTAAAACAGTATGATATCGACGCCGTTCATATGGATGATTATTTTTACCCTTATAAAATAGCGGGACAGGAATTTCCTGATCAAACACAGTATGAACAATACGGAAAAGGCACTTTTTCCAATATTGATGACTGGCGGCGGGATAATGTGAACCAGCTTGTCAAACAAATCAACCAAACAATTAAAGCTGCAAAGCCATATGTCAAATTCGGCATCAGTCCCTTTGGTGTATGGAGAAACGCGGCAGATGACCCAACCGGATCGAATACCAAAGCAGGCGTCAGGAACTATGACGACCTTTATGCAGATACGAGACATTGGATCCAAGAAGGCGACATCGATTATATTGCTCCGCAAATCTATTGGAGCATCGGCTTCAATGCAGCAGCTTACGACGTACTGGCTGATTGGTGGAGCAATGAAGTCAAAAATAGGCCTGTTCATTTATATATTGGCCAGGCAGCTTATAAAATCAATAATAACTTTGATCCGCCATGGTCCGACCCCGAGGAGTATGTAAGACAAATCACCTTGAACCGTCAGCTTGATCTTGTAAAAGGAAGTATGCATTTCAGCCTCAAAGACCTCAACAAAAATCCGCTTGGCATCAAAGATAGGCTTATCACCGAGCTTTACAGCCAGCCGGCATTGGTTCCGCAAATGCCTTGGCTTGACAGCACAGCCCCAAAAAATCCAAAGCTTACGAAAGTGACCGAAAACAAAAACGGCAACCTTCTGCACATGAAAGATCACCCATCAAATCACAAAACGAAAGAAACAGCCTATTATGTGATATACAGAGCCGAAGGGGAAAAGAACAAAACATTGCTGGCAACCGCGAGAAAGACAAATGAGCAGCAAACCTTCTTAGATGACACGGCAGATCCAAACACGAAGTATACGTATTATGTCACTTCAGCAGACCGGCTTCATAACGAAAGCAAGGCTTCCAAACGAAAGACAAAATAAGAAATGAGTAGGACGGCTTTCTAAGTCGTCTTTTTTTTAAAAAAGTTATTTTGGAGACAGGATACTTAAGATGAGCCGCTGAATTTGTTAAAGAAAAAAAGCGAGGGAGAAACTCACATGAATATGGAAGCAGTTTTTGGACATTTCCCAGTATTGGAATCTGAGAATTTAATATTAAGTAAAATCGAAGAGGAGCACGTGCAGGACGTATTTTCGATCTATGATAATGTCAGAGTATTTGAATACTGCGGCATCATCCCTAAACATAACATAAAAACGGTACATAAAATGATCGGCCATTTTGATAGGGATTACAACAAAAAAAGCAGAATCAAGTGGGGGATTTTTCTGAGGAAGCAAGAGAATACGTTGGTGGGAGTCATTGAAGCGATGGATTTTAACCAAAAAGTAAACATGGTAACGATTGGCTACTACTTGGCTGAAGAATACTGGGGGAAAGGCATTGCAACGGAATCCGTCAGCACGGTGATCTCCTTTTTATTTGAGAAAGCCAATGTAAATAGAATTCAAGCTGAAGTCATGCCTGCAAATGAGGCTTCAAAAAAAATCCTCTTAAAAAACAATTTTATGAAAGAAGGATTAGTCAGACAAGCTTCCTATTGGTCAGGAAAAGGAGTTGTCGATTTAGAAATATACGGCATTCTTAAGAACGAATACATATAAAACTTTTCCAAAAAAGAAAGTTTTCAGCATTAGCAGTATTGAAATCTCATGTATTCCATATTATAGTGAATTTAAAAGTTAGTTATTCAACTAACTAACTCATAAGGAGGAGCGTCATGGCAAAACCAAATGTCATTTCCAAAGAAACACTCATTGAATCAGCCAAGAAATGCATCTCAGAAAACGGGTTAGAAAAACTGACGTTAAAATCAGTTGCGGAACAAGCAAATGTCAGCCAAGGCACGGTTTATTATCATTTCCGAACGAAAGAAAACCTCATGCTGGAGGTGGTTCGCCACGTATGCGGCAGCTCATGGGCGAACGTAAAGAACAGTCGGCTCCCGTCAATCGAAAAGATGAGAGAGGCATTGCTGTCAGCAAAATTTCGAACGAAGGAAAATGCAGATTATCATCGGTTATTTTTAACGCTGATCGTATCAAGCTTTCAAAATGAACAAATCAAAGAGCAGCTAAGTCATCTGCTACAATCGGAAAATCAATATCTGACAAAAGAGCTCACTCAATTGTGGGGCGAATCTCCAATTGATGGCGTTTCCTTAACAGCCTGGGGAATAATGCTGAATGCTTTGATTGACGGCCTTGCCATACAGTCTCTCGTTTCCGATGATTTTCTATCAGAAAATGTTTATCAGGAGCTCGAATTGATGCTGGTGAAGCTGACTGAAAAAATGACGTAACACAAAAGGAGACCAAATATGTTTACTCAAAAATTACGTCTTGTCCTTACATTTTCATTTCTGGTCTGGTTAGGTGCTACACTATTTTTTGTCCTGTTCGGAGACGCTGTTTTAACTGATCCGGCCGAAGAACCCTTTTTGCTGAACTTTCTTCTCCTGGAAGCGGGCACCGCTCTCGTTTTATGCCTTGTGTTCTTTCTCTATCAAAAACTCGATCAATCACAGTACGCTGTCATCAAGCTTGGCATATGGGGATCAGCGGTCGGGTTATTGATTGACACGTTTTCCCTTTGGAATCATCCCATCATCTTCCCGGCACTATCAAAGGGGCAAGTCATTGCATTTGCCATATGGATGGTATGCGCCTATGCCATGTATTTGCTCATCCCGTTGATGTTTTCATATAAAAAATGATTCAGTTTTAATTTTCAGACTTCTTTTGTCAGGGAATGATTACAGAACTCGCCTAATAGGATGTTACAAAGATGTGAAGGAGGAACCCATGTGAATTTTGAGCTGACAAAAGAACAGCAAATGGTGCGTGAAATGGTAAAGGATTTTGCGAAAAAGGAGATTGCTCCTCACGCTGAACATGTAGATCAAACGGGCGAGTTCCCGATCCAAACATTTAAAAAAATGGGTGAACTCGGGCTGATGGGCATCCCATTTCCAGAAGATTACGGCGGGTCAGGCGGAGATACGGTTTCATATGCCTTAGCTGTTGAAGAAATCGGCAAAGCCTGCGGCAGTACTGGATTAAGCTATGCTGCTGCGGTCTCGCTCGGCGCAAGCCCTCTTTATTACTTTGGAACAGAAGAACAAAAACGGGCGCATTTGACTCCGCTGGCTTCGGGCAATGCCCTCGGATCATTCGGCCTGACGGAACCAAATGCCGGCTCAGATGCAGGAGGCACTCAAACAAAAGCGGTTACAAATGGTGACGAGTATGTGATCAACGGCGAAAAATGCTGGATCACGAATGCAAGCTACGCACGTACGGTGATTGTGACCGCAGTAACAGGCAAAAACAAAGACGGAAAAAACATCATCTCCGCATTGATCGTGCCAACTGACACACCCGGACTTACGATTACGAGCCCGTACGATAAAATGGGCGTCCGGGGTTCAAATACAGCGGAAATTTTGCTTGAGGATGTCAGAGTGCCTGCGGGCAACTTACTCGGCGATCCAACAAAAGGTTTTAAGCAGTTTCTATATACGCTGGACGGCGGACGGATCTCCATCGCTGCTCTTGCAGTCGGCATCGCCCAAGCGGCACTTGAAGCATCATTGGCATACGCGAAAGAACGAAAGCAGTTCGGACAGCCGATTTCTTCCTTTCAGGCGATTCAATTTAAGCTTGCCGACATGGCGATGGAAATTGATCTGGCCCGGCAAATGGTGTTAAAAGCTGCTTGGCTGAAAGACCATCACCGCCCATTCACAAAAGAAGCGGCGTATGCCAAGCTGTTTGCATCTGAAATGGCGACAAGGGCTTGCAATCAAGCCATTCAAATCCATGGAGGTTCAGGCTACATGAAAGAATATGGGGTAGAACGGATGCTGCGGGACGCAAAATTAATGGAAATCGGTGAAGGTACATCTGAAATTCAGCGTATCGTGATCGCCAGACAGCTTTTAAAATAAAATGTAAACGCTTTCGATTACTTAGAAAGGAGGAACATTGCATGGCTGAACTCATCCATTCCACAATCGGCAGACTGCTGGAACAAATCGCTGAAACCTATCCCGATCAAGAAGCGGTTGTTTATCCAGACAGAAATATCCGCTATACGTACGCCCAATTTAACAGTCTGTGCCGTCAAACCGCTAAAGGACTTATGCGGATGGGTATTGGGAAAGGAGACCACGTAGCCATATGGGCTTCGAATATCCCCGAATGGCTTGCCGTTCAGTTCGCCACCGCGAAAATCGGAGCCGTGCTCGTTACCGTCAATACCAATTATCAAGCACACGAGCTCGATTACTTGCTGAAGCAATCAGATGCTGCGGCGCTTATTGTCATGGATTCTTACCGGGGCACTTCTTACACAGATATCGTGAACAGCCTAATTCCAGAGTCGCAGGAAGCAAAGCCCGGCCAGCTGAACTCAGAACGTTATCCCTTTTTAAAAACGCTTATTTATATTGGTGAAAAACGTTTGCCTGGCATGTATCATTGGGACGATACAGAGATATTGGCGAAAACAGTGACGGATGCTGAGCTGGAAGCAAGAATGAACAGCCTTGAAAAAGACGATGTGATTAATATGCAATACACATCAGGAACGACTGGATTTCCTAAAGGAGTGATGCTGACCCATTTTAATGTCATCAATAACGCTGCCAATATCGCTGAATGTATGGCATTAACCTCTCAAGACCGCATGTGCATCCCGGTTCCGTTTTTTCACTGCTTCGGATGCGTGCTCGGGGTTTTGGCGTGTGTGTCCGTCGGTTCAGCCATGATACCTGTACAAGAATTTGATCCGGTTACCGTCCTTAAAACGGTAGAAAAAGAGAAATGTACAGCGCTCCACGGCGTGCCGACCATGTTTATCGCAGAGCTGCATCATCCGGATTTTGAAGCATATGATTTATCGACGCTCCGAACAGGCATCATGGCCGGTTCTCCCTGTCCGAGTGAAGTGATGAAAGCTGTCATTGAAAAGATGAGCATGAAAGACATTACAATCGCCTATGGTCAAACTGAAGCCTCACCGGTCATTACGCAAACGAGGACAAATGATTCCTTCATAAGAAGAGTCGAAACAACCGGCCGCGCCCTGCCTCATGCAGAAGTGAAAATCGTAGAACCCGGGACATGTCAAGAAGTTCAAAGAGGCGTGCAAGGAGAGCTATGCACCCGCGGCTACCACGTCATGAAAGGCTATTATAAAGACGAAGAAGCGACTAGAAAAGCAATCAATCCCGACGGATGGCTATTCACCGGTGATCTTGCTGTCATGGATGAAGACGGGTACTGCCGCATCACCGGAAGATTAAAAGACATGCTCATTAGAGGCGGCGAGAACATTTATCCGCGGGAAATCGAAGAATTCCTATACCGGCATCCTGCTATTTTAGATGTACAGGTCGTTGGTGTGCCTGACGCCAAATTCGGGGAGGAGGCCGCAGCCTGGATTAAACTGAAAGATGGAAAAAGCGTTTCACCTGAAGAGCTTAAAGCCTATTGCAAAGGGAAAATCGCCCGCCACAAAATTCCGCGTTATGTTATTTTTACAGACGACTATCCGATGACAGCTTCAGGCAAAATTCAAAAATATAAACTGCGTGAAAAAACGATTGAAATGTACCGCTTATCATCATGTCAATGAGGTGAAGTCATGTTTACAAAAGTACTGATCGCCAACCGCGGAGAAATTGCAATGAGAATTATCCGAACGTGCAGCCGTCTCGGCATCAAAACGGCTGCGGTTTTTTCTGAAGCAGACCGAGACGCGCTCCATACAAAGGCAGCCACAGAGTCCTATTTAATTGGGGAATCAAGAGTCAGTGAAAGCTATTTAAATATAGAGAGAATCATAGAGACGGCGAAAAAAGCAAACGCCGACGCCATCCATCCCGGCTACGGGTTATTATCAGAAAACAGCCGATTCGCAGAACGCTGTAAGCAAGAAAACATCGTGTTTATCGGACCTTCACCCGATATCATTGCAAAAATGGGCAGCAAAATTGAAGCACGAAAAGCAATGGAGGCCGCAGGTGTCCCTGTCGTTCCCGGTGTTTCTGAATCCCTCGGAGACGTACAGGCAGCCTGTCACGCTGCAAATCAAATCGGATACCCTGTCATGCTGAAAGCTTCAGCGGGCGGAGGAGGCATCGGAATGCAGCTTGTTCAAAACGAGGAAGCATTAATAAAGGCGTACGAGGGGAACAAAAAGCGCGCAGCAGATTTTTTCGGTGACGGATCGATGTATATAGAGAAAGTGATTGAACATGCCCGCCACATCGAAGTTCAGCTTTTGGCCGATCAGCACGGCCATACAGTACACCTGTTTGAACGCGATTGCTCTGTACAAAGGCGGCATCAAAAGGTCATTGAAGAAGCGCCGTCATCATTTTTAGACGATGAATTGAGAATGAAGATCGGGCAAACGGCCGTAAAAGCAGCAAAAGCGATCAGCTATACAAACGCGGGCACCATCGAATTTTTAGTTGACCCGAACCAAAACTTTTACTTCCTCGAAATGAATACGAGATTGCAGGTTGAACACCCCGTGACTGAAGAAATAACAGGCCTGGACTTAGTTGAGCAGCAGCTGCGGATTGCTGCGGGCCATACACTCACATTCTCACAGGAAGACATCAAACGAAACGGGCATGCGATAGAGGTCCGAATATATGCGGAAGATCCCAAGACCTTCTATCCGTCACCGGGTACAATCACTGCATTTTCACTCCCTGACCAAAAAGGAGTCAGACACGAGTGTGCAGTAGCAAAAGACAGCACCGTCACTCCTTTTTATGACCCGATGATCGCCAAAATGATTGTCAAAGGCCAAAACAGAGCGGAGGCAATTGAAAAACTGGAGACAGCGCTCCGTGACTACCGGATAGAGGGAATCAAAACAAATCTCCCGCTTCTCATACAGGCTGCTTCATCAAAAGCATTTAAAGAAGGGGATGTCACGACTGACTTTTTGAAACAACACCTATAAAGGAGGCAGTTGTCATGACAGTTAAGATACAAATGGCGGGAAACCTGTGGAAAGTGCACGTCAAAGCTGGCGACCAAATTGAAAAAGGCCAGGAAGTTGCCATTTTGGAATCAATGAAAATGGAAATTCCGATCGTTGCAGACAGAAGCGGAACCGTAAAAGAAGTCAAAAAAAATGAGGGCGATTTCGTGAATGAAGGAGACGTGCTGCTCGAACTGAGCGATTCCACTCAATAAACTGGAGGAAGACCATGTCATATCCTAAAAAAGTGAAGATCAAAGAAGTCGGCCCGCGTGACGGCTTACAAAACGAGCCCGAATGGATCGCAACAGAAGATAAAATTGCTTGGATCAACCAGCTTTCCCAGACAGGGCTTTCGTATATCGAAATCACATCCTTCGTTCACCCAAAATGGATTCCGGCACTTCGAGATGCTATCGACGTGGCAAAAGGCATCGACCGTGTAAAAGGGGTAACGTACGCGGCACTTGTCCCGAATCAGAAGGGGCTGGAGAATGCGCTTGAAGGAGGCATTGACGAAGCTTGTGTCTTTATGTCTGCAAGCGAGACGCACAATAGAAAAAACATCAATAAATCCACTTCTGAAACTCTTCAAATTCTTAAACAAGTAAACGATGACGCAAAAAAAGCAAACCTCACAACAAGAGCCTACCTCTCAACCGTTTTCGGCTGTCCGTACGAAAAAAATGTCCCCATTGAACAAGTCATTCGCCTTTCTGAAGCCCTATTTGAATTCGGGATTTCTGAACTGTCGCTTGGAGATACGATCGGAGCGGCAAATCCCGCTCAAGTTGAAACCGTGCTTGAAGCTCTTTTGGCACGATTTCCGGCCAATCAAATTGCCCTGCATTTTCATGATACGAGAGGAACGGCGCTGGCCAACATGGTCACAGCTCTCCAAATGGGCATCACTGTGTTCGACGGCTCGGCAGGCGGGCTTGGTGGCTGCCCATATGCTCCAGGTTCGTCAGGAAACGCCGCAACTGAGGATATCGTGTACATGCTTGAACAGATGGATATCAAAACCAATATAAAGCTGGATAAACTGCTATCCGCAGCCAAATGGATAGAAGAGAAAATGGGCAAACAGCTGCCGAGCCGAAATTTACAGGTATTTAAATCATCTTGATTAAAGAGAGGACAAAAACAATGGGAGAATCTATTCTTTTTACTGTCCAAAATGATCACATTGCCGTGATCACCTTAAACAGGCCTCAGGCGGCAAATGCTCTTTCAGCGGAAATGCTTAGAAGACTGCAATTGATTCTTCAGGAAATTGAATTCAACTCAAACATCCGCTGCGTTATCCTCACAGGCACCGGTGAAAAAGCGTTTTGCGCGGGGGCAGATCTGAAAGAACGGATAAAACTGAAAGAAGATCAGGTTCTGGAAAGTGTATCTCTCATTCAAAGAACCGCGGCTTTACTTGAATCCTTGCCGCAGCCGGTCATAGCTGCGATAAACGGAAGCGCATTAGGCGGCGGGCTTGAATTGGCATTGGCATGCGACCTTCGAATCGCAGCTGAATCTGCTGTGCTGGGTCTTCCAGAAACAGGGTTAGCCATTATCCCAGGCGCCGGAGGAACCCAAAGACTGCCGCGTCTGATTGGCAGAGGAAAAGCAAAAGAATTAATTTATACAGGCACACGTGTAGCTGCACACAAAGCAAAAGAGATAGGCCTTGTAGAGCATGTCACGGCTTCTTGTGACCTCATGCCAAAAGCAGCAGAACTGGCCGCAGCCATTTCTGCTAACGGGCCGATCGCTGTCCGTCAGGCTAAATTCGCAATCAATAAAGGGTTGGAGACAGATCTTGCTACAGGTCTGGCGATTGAACAAAAAGCATATGAACATACCATTCCGACAAAAGACAGGAGAGAAGGGCTTCAGGCGTTTCAAGAAAAAAGACGGGCCGTATACAAGGGAATATAAAAGGGAGGCAATGCTCATGGATTATGAAAAGGAACGAACAGAACGGGCTGAACGGATACGAAAAGGTGGGGCGGAAAAGTATCATAAGAGCAACCAAGAAAAGGGCAAGCTCTTTGTCAGAGAGCGGCTTGCTCTTTTGTTTGACGATGACATTGAGCTTGAAGACGCTTTTTTTGCGGAATGCATGTCAGACGGGCTTCCCGCTGACGGAGTCGTAACCGCCATCGGCAAAATCAGCGGCCAAACCGTCTGTGTGATGGCAAATGACTCAACGGTTAAAGCAGGGTCATGGGGGGCGAAAACCGTTGAAAAAATCATTCGCATTCAAGAAACAGCCGAAAAATTAAACTGTCCGCTCATCTATTTAGTCGATTCAGCGGGTGCCAGAATCACCGACCAAATCAATGTCTTTCCAGGGAGACGCGGTGCAGGAAGAATTTTTTACAATCAAGTCAAATTATCGGGACGCATTCCGCAAATCTGCTTGCTTTTCGGCCCGTCTGCGGCAGGAGGCGCTTATATTCCAGCCTTCTGTGACATTGTCGTCATGGTAGATGGTAACGCCTCCATGTATTTAGGCTCGCCGCGGATGGCAGAAATGGTCATTGGCGAAAAAGTGTCCCTCGAAGAAATGGGAGGCGCCCGTATGCATTGCTCAATCTCAGGCTGCGGAGATATTCTTGCAAAAACTGAAGAAGAAGCCATACGTCTGGCACGGGCTTATTTATCGTACTTTCCGGCAAATTATCAAGAAAAAGCGCCCATGCAAAAGAAACGCCCGCCAAAACACTTCGACATCCCGCTTGCCGACGTCATTCCGCAAAACCAAAATGCACCTTTTGATATGCATGAGCTGATTGAGCGGGTCATTGATGAAGGCTCATTTTTTGAAATCAAAGCTTTATTTGCACCAGAATTAATAACGGGCCTCGCACGAATCCAAGGACAGCCTGTCGGTATTATTGCAAATCAGCCAAAGGTAAAAGGAGGCGTCTTATTCCACGATTCCGCAGACAAAGCGGCTAAGTTTATTACCTTATGTGACGCGTTTCATATCCCATTGCTGTTCTTAGCAGATATCCCCGGCTTTATGATCGGCACAAAGGTAGAACAAGCGGGTATTATCAGGCACGGGGCAAAAATGATTTCAGCGATGTCGGAGGCAACCGTCCCTAAGCTCTCTGTCATTGTCCGAAAAGCGTACGGTGCGGGGTTGTACGCAATGGCTGGGCCGGCCTTTGAACCAGATTGCTGCTTAGCGCTCCCAACCGCTCAAATCGCCGTCATGGGTCCTGAAGCAGCTGTAAATGCCGTCTATGCTAAAAAAATCGCCGAGCTGCCGATAGAAGAGAGGGCCCAATTTATCAGCAGCAAACGGGAGGAATATAAAGAGGACATTAATATATACCGCCTGGCTTCAGAGATGATCATCGATGCCGTGATCCCAGCCAATTCGCTGCGGGATGAGCTGGACAAACGGCTGAAGGCATACATGACAAAGGAAATGACATTTACAAATCGAAAGCATCCGGTGTATCCGGTATAAAAGCAATGACTCAGGAGCGTAAAAAAGCGCTCCTTTTATATATTTACAATAATTACATTATGTAAACTAATCAACATTGCATAAAATGCTATGTTTTTTAGAATAGTAAATAAAGGCTGCCGCACCTCTAGCGGCAATTGTCAGTTCATCATAAAAAGGGGCCTACATTATGTATCATTTATATTCACATAACGACTTGGACGGAGTAGGGTGCGGAATCGTAGCAAAATTGGCATTCGGAAAAGATGTTGAGGTCCGGTATAACTCTGTCAACGGCTTAAACGCTCAAGTCCAGTACTTTTTAGAAAAAGCGAAAGAGAGCAACAGACAAGACGCGTTATTCATTACCGATCTCGCCGTCAACGAAGAAAACGAAGAGAGATTGAATGAGTATGTTCATGCGGGCGGAAAAGTGAAGCTGATTGACCACCATAAAACAGCCCTTCATTTAAATGAGCATGAATGGGGATTTGTTCAAGTGGAATACGATGATGGACGGCTTTCATCGGCCACATCGCTTTTATATGGCTATCTCGTTGAAAATGGTTTCATGAAACCGACAAATGCCTTAGATCAATTCACAGAGCTCGTCCGCCAATATGATACATGGGAGTGGGAGCGGTACGATCAAAAACAGGCGAAGCGGCTTAATGACCTTTTCTTTTTGCTGTCAATTGATGAATTTGAAGAAAAAATGATTCAGCGTCTTTCTGCGCATGATGAATTTTTCTTTGATGATTTTGAAGAAAAACTGCTTGATTTAGAAGACGCAAAAATCGAGCGCTATCTACGGAGAAAGAAAAGGGAAATGGTGCAAACCTTTGTTCATGAACACTGTGTGGGCATCGTTCACGCAGAATCGTACCATTCAGAGCTTGGAAACAGGCTCGGAAAAGAAAATCCGCATCTCGATTACATTGCGATTTTAAGCATGGGGTCAAAACGGGTCAGCCTGCGCACCATTCATGATTACGTCGATGTTTCAGAAATCGCCGGCCGATACGGAGGAGGAGGGCATGCAAAGGCATCAGGCTGTTCGATAACCGACGAAGTATATGATTTGTTTGTTGCTGAAGCATTCCGGATTGATCCTGTCCGGCCTGATGCTTTCCGTAATATCTATAATCTAAAGGGATCAGCGAACGGATCACTATACGAAAATCGCGCACAAATGAGATTTTTTCTGTTCCCTTTAAACAACGAGTGGAATATCCAAATTAACGGGGAAACACAGGATAGAACATTCGCAGCATTTGAAGAAGCAGAATGGTTTATTAAAAGAAATTATGCCGCATCACTCGTGCGTGATGAAGTATTTGTCGCATTTTTAGCGGAGCATTTGAAGCTGGCAAACCAGCATCGCAGATAAAAAAATATGCATAGGGGAGAATCAATCATCCCTATGCATATCCGCTAGCTATCGTTTAAATATGGCTGCACGTTTTTTAATCACAAAATAAAGGGCGATAACGACAATCGTCAGTATCATTATCGGCGTTGTATAAGTACCTGCAATGTTCTCAACATCATCCCACTGACTTCCAAGCTGGATGCCTAAATAAACAAAGAGGATAGACCACGGTATGATAGCAAGTACAGTCAGTACCACAAATTTGAGAAACGGCATTTTGGCAATGCCTGCGGGAATGGATATCGCATGTCTGACAACTGGTATAAAACGTGCCGAGAAGACAACACCCGTTCCGTACTTTTGAAACCAGTTTTCTGACATGTCAATATGATGCTTTTTAATCAATAAGTACTTCCCGTATTTGTCCAAAAACGGTCTGCCGCCATAGCGTCCGATCCAATAAATAAAGATCTGGGCAATGGTGCCCCCGATAACACCCGCAATAATGGCGCCAATAAATCCAATCGTGCCTTCCGATACCATATAGCCGCCATAGGCCAATACAATTTCACTCGGGATGATCTCAATCATTAAGCCAATTGCAATGCCCGCATATCCCATATTCGTCAGCCATGTTAAAATTTCGCTTATCAAACTGCCCACATTCTTCACAACCTGTCCTAATCTTTTTCACTATTATATGACTGATTGACGAGCAAGATGGTTACAATTTTTTTATCGCAGCATTTCTTTCGTTTCCCGTTTGATCACATCTTCTAAATAAGCCAAAAGCTGAGATCTCATTTCGGGGCGCATTAAGCCGATTTCAGTGCTCGCTTTAAAACAGCCCAGCTTATCGCCAATGTCATATCGATTTCCTTCTAGCAGCCGGGCATGGATAGGCTGCTTACAGCAAACCTCACGAAGCGCATCTGTGAGCTGAATTTCGTTGCCCGCGCCTCTGCCAATTGACTTCAAAACGGGGAAGATCAAAGAATTCAGCACGTAACGTCCCATCACGGCGATTTCCGAAGGCGCTTCTTCAGGAGAAGGCTTTTCAACTAAATCTTTCACTTCATACACATGCCCTTGAGAGCCTGATGTATTTATAATACCATATTTGCTGACATCCTCAGGGAGAACTGACTGTACTCCGACAACCTCTGTGCCATAAGCATCGTATACATCCATTAATTGCCGAAGAGCCGGTTTTTCAGACACCATAATATCATCGCCTAAGAGAACGGCGAAAGGCTCATCTCCGATAAAATGCTCCGCACACAGCACCGCATGGCCTAATCCGAGCGGTTCTTTCTGGCGGATGTAATGAATGTTGGCCAAATCGGCAATCTGCTGCATTTCCTTAAGCGTCTCCGTCTTGCCTTTTTCCCGCAAATTGAATTCCAATTCCGCCGACCGGTCAAAATGATCTTCAATCGAGCGTTTGTTTCTCCCTGTAATAATCAGTATATCTTCAATTCCTGACTCTGCGGCCTCTTCTACAATGTATTGGATTGCTGGTTTGTCGACGATCGGGAGCATTTCTTTCGGCTGCGCCTTTGTCGCCGGCAGAAATCTCGTTCCTAAACCCGCTGCGGGAATGACCGCTTTTCTCACTTTTTTTCTCATTCATCTTCACTCCTGATCCTGTATGTTTTTCAGCGAATCTCCAAATACCCAGATTCGGTTTCCGATAAAATTCACCATCATTCCGCCGATAGTGGCGGCGAGCTTACTCACCAAAAGCGAACAGCCGCCTTTTTGAAACAAATAAAGCAGCAAAAAGGTAATCCCAGACGCGGCAATATTAATCATGAGAAAGCGCACGATCTCTTTCCCGCCGGCCTTACGTTTAACACGAAACGTCCAACTCCGGTTCCACACATAGCTGTTGATGATACCTGCCGAATAGGAGCAGATCTGCGCCGGCAGATAAGGGACATGACAAGCGGTGAGAAGAAAGAAGACACCAAAATCTATCAGCGTATTGCCGACGCCCACGGTGCAAAAACGGCCTAATGTCTTTATTTTTTCTTTCAGCATAACGGCACCCGGCTTTGACCTCCCTTCATAAAAGATGCGGATGGCTTTCTTATTTGTTGATATGGATTACTTTAGCGGACAGTGTTGAATAAACAATTAATAAAATATGAACAAAAAATGAAAAAGTAATGAGGCCTTGCAGATTCATTAAGTTACCATTTTGATAGTTTAGGTTGTCGCATTTTGCTAGGAACCTAAGTGTTAACGTTATTTAGTTAACACTAATTTTCAGGTGAGAAAGAACGTGATGCAGAAAAAAACATATTACAGTGTCAGAATGAAACTTCCCAGGACGTTCCCATGAACAAGACGGAAAACACATTTCCGGCGGAGAACAGCTCATCACTTACAACGGTTTACAGGAAGCGGTGAATGGCTTATTACATAAAGGCTTCTCGGACACCTGATTTTATGCAGATTCAGGGTTGAAAACATTAATGAACCGATCAAAACGATCCGCCCTTTAACGATTGCCGTACATCAAACAGCTACGGTAGAAAAAGGGCAAACAATGCAAAAGGCGTCACAGGTCAAGCCGTAGTCATTGACGGCGTATATACCGTTCAATAGTTCTTATACTCTTGAAAAAAACAGCCGCTCTGAACGGCTGTTTTTTGTGCCTGAATACCTTGTTCACATATGGATGACAAAATATGACGGGTTTCGAAAGGGGTTTGCGGAATGCTAACGAAATGTCTTACAAAGAAGAGAACAATGGAAACAGAAATCAGCAGAAGAAGCAGCCGGAATTCAATAGATTGAAAAGTTCCGCGCCTTGATTCCCTATCAGCCTACAGCAAGACTGAACCCAAAACAATTTGTTTCTAATGATATATTCCTCTTATGATGATGCAGATCGCATTCAGCAATGTAATGGACCGATTTACTGCGATCAATCAGTATCCAAGCAGGATCATTCATATGTTCTGCGTCGTATTTCATCCTCGCAGAGTTTCCTCATCAAGATCCATTTCTTGTGCAACATCTATAAACAAGCGCCATCAGTTTACAATCCTTCACAGATATACAGATTAATTTTTATAAAAAAACAAAAAATATGGAATTTCTGACACAATTATGTCGATAGACCTAAAACATATGAACATCGAGAGCGCGGCCTAAGTGAAGAAGAGTCGGTAACAGCCTTCCATTCCGACTCCTGTCATCTCTCTTAAAGACTGATTTTTCGGTGTCAGCCCCATTTTATATTTAATGAACAAATGTAATCCAGGCCCTTTGTAAAACCGAACAATAACTCCTACAAAAGTATTCTATACACATTTATTATAATCATGCTAGGATGTTAGATAAAGGGATATTTTGTATAATATTGTATCTCTGTTCAATGTGATCGGAGGGAGCTCATGAACAATCTTGCCTTTTTATTTCCTGGACAAGGATCTCAATTTGTAGGAATGGGCAAAAGTTTTTGGAATGATTTTGTGCTCGCAAAGAGATTATTTGAAGAAGCGAGCGATGCGATCTCCTTGGATGTAAAAAAACTATGTTTTAACGGTGATATAAATGAATTGACAAAGACAATGAATGCGCAGCCCGCTATTTTAACCGTCAGTGTGATTGCTTTTCAAGTGTATATGCAGGAGATAGGGGTTAAGCCTCGCTTTCTTGCAGGTCATAGTTTAGGCGAATACTCTGCGCTTGTCTGTGCTGGCGCTCTTTCATTTCATGATGCCGTTACACTTGTAAGGCAGCGGGGAATTCTTATGCAAAATGCGGATCCTCAGCAGCAGGGGGCGATGGCCGCCGTGACTCAGCTCCCTCTTCAAACATTGCAAGAAATATGTTCGAAAGTGTCGACGGAAGAATTTCCCGCAGGTGTCGCCTGCATGAATTCAGACCAGCAGCATGTGATTTCCGGACATCGGCAAGCTGTGGAACGTGTCATCAGGATAGCGGAGGAAAAGGGGGCAAAATATACTTATTTGAATGTCAGTGCGCCTTTTCACAGTTCGATGATACGATCAGCATCCGAACAATTCCAGACTGTATTACATCTGTATTCCTTCCGGGATGCCGCATGGCCGATCATTTCGAATGTCACGACGCACCCTTACAGCAGCGGAAATTCGATCAACGAACATCTCAAGCAGCACATGACGATGCCGGTAAGATGGACAGAATCGATGCATTACTTGCTTTTACACGGAGTGACGGAAGTCATCGAAATGGGCCCAAAGAATGTCTTAGCCAGTCTGCTGAGAAAAATAACGAATCATATTGCACCTTATTCTTTAGGGCAGACATCTGATCTTCATCTACTTTCCAATTCAGAGGAAAGAAATAAAAATATTGTCCATTTACGCAAAAAACAACTGAATAAAATGATGATTCAATCCACCATTGCGCGAAATTACAATAAGGATTCATTGGCTTATTCCAACATGACGACGCCATTATTTACGGAAATCCAAGAGCTGAAAAAGAGAATGGAAATACATGAAGATGAGCTTTCAGAACAAGAACTCGAACATTCGATCCATTTGTGCAAATTAATTTGCGAGGCTAAACAGCTTCCGGCTTGGGAACAATTACGGATTTTAAAATAAAGCGCCCAGGAGGGGACCTATGTATACCAGTCAATTCCAAACCTTAGTCGATGTCATTCGGGAAAGAAGCAATATCTCTGATCGCGGGATCCGTTTTATCGAATCCGATAAAAAAGAGACAGTTGTCTCTTACCGCCAATTGTTTGATGAGGCACAGGGGTTTCTTGGTTATTTACAGCATATCGGCATTCAGCCGAAGCAGGAAATTGTATTTCAAATCCAAGAAAACAAATCATTTGTCGTTGCTTTTTGGGCTTGTTTATTAGGAGGAATGATCCCGGTACCGGTCAGTATCGGAGAAGATGATGACCATAAGCTGAAGGTCTGGCGCATTTGGAATATATTAAATCATCCGTATCTGATTGCCTCTGAGAAAGTATTGGATAAAATAAAGAAATACGCCGCAGAACACGATTTACAAGATTTTCATCATCAATTAAACGAGAAATCTGACATTATTCAAGATCAAACCTACGATTACCCCGCTTCTATATATGAACCTGATGCGGATGAACTGGCCTTTATCCAATTTTCTTCAGGATCGACAGGACATCCAAAAGGAGTCATGTTAACGCATCACAACTTAATACATAACACGTGTGCCATTCGGAATGCTCTGTCCATTGATTCGAAAGACTCTTTCTTATCTTGGATGCCTTTAACGCATGATATGGGGCTCATCGCCTGCCACCTTGTTCCCTTCTTAGTCGGAATCAATCAAAATCTAATGCCTACAGAATTATTTATTCGCAGACCTATCCTTTGGATGAAAAAAGCTCATGAACATAAAACCAGCATTCTATCCTCTCCTAATTTCGGATACAACTACTTCCTTAAATTTCTGAAAAACGAACCAGACTGGGATTTATCCCATATCAGAGTCATCGCAAACGGTGCAGAACCGATATTGCCGGAGCTATGTGACGAATTTTTAAAAAGATGCGCAACATTCAATATGAAAAGATCCGCCATTTTAAATGTTTACGGTTTAGCGGAAGCTTCAGTCGGCGCAACGTTCTCTAAAACAGGCGAAGAATTCGTCCCCGTTTATTTGCATCGCGATCATTTAAACCTCGGCGAAAGAGCTGTAAAAGTCAGCAAAGAAGATCAAAATTGCGCTTCATTCGTCGAAGTGGGACAGCCTATTGACTATTGTCAGATTCGAATCTCCAACGGAGAAAATGAAAGAGCAGAAGACGGAATCATCGGCCATATCCAGATCAAAGGAGACAATGTGACGCAAGGGTATTATAACAACCCCGAAAGTACGGACAGAGCGCTGACTTCTGACGGCTGGGTAAAAACAGGAGACCTTGGGTTCATTAGTGAAAGTGGTAACTTAGTCGTAACCGGAAGAGAAAAGGACATTATTTTCGTGAACGGAAAAAATATCTACCCTCACGATATTGAACGGGTCGCGATTGAAATGGAAGAGGTTGACTTAGGAAGGGTTGCCGCCTGCGGTGTATATGATCAAAAGACGCGAAGCGGAGAAATCGTGCTCTTTGTTGTTTTCAAAAAATCACCTGAAAAATTTGCACCGCTTGTCAAAGAGATTAAAAAGTATTTGTACAAGCGGGGCGGCTGGAACATAAAAGAAGTCCTTCCAATCCGGAAGCTTCCAAAAACAACCAGCGGAAAGGTTAAGCGATATGAACTGGCCAGACAGTATGAGGCAGGGAATTTTTCGATAGAGTCTGCCGCCATCAATGAATTTTTGGAGAGCAGCCCTGAAAAATCCGGACAGACGCCGATTCATGAGATAGAAACGGAATTGCTGTCTATCTTTTCCGAAGTTCTCGATGGAAGAAAGGTTCACCTCACTGATAGTTATTTTGATATGGGAGCAAATTCATTACAGTTATCGCAGATTGCTGAGTGCATAGAACAGAAATTTGGGCGCGAGCTTGCCGTTTCCGACCTCTTTACGTATCCTTCCATCACTGATTTAGCAGCATTTCTGTCTGAAAACCATGCTGAAATCAAGCATGATGTGACAGAGAAGCGAAGCCAAATGTCGCCGAAAGACATTGCCATTATCGGAATGTCGCTCAATGTCCCGGGAGCATCGACTAAAAGCGATTTTTGGAATCTGCTTGAAAAAGGGGAGCACAGCATTCGAGAATACCCTGCATCTCGGCTGAAAGATGCGGCGGATTATTTAAAGTCCATCCAAAGTGAATTCAATGAGAATCAGTTTGTTAAAGGTGGCTATTTAGATGAAATCGACCGCTTTGATTATTCGTTCTTCGGTTTAGCTCCTAAAACGGCTCAGTTTATGGATCCAAATCAAAGACTGTTTTTGCAGTCTGCATGGCATGCGATGGAAGATGCGGGCTATGCCGGAAACAGCATGAACGGGAGTCGGGTCGGGGTATATGCAGGGTACTCGAAGGTGGGCTACGATTATGAACGCCTCCTTTCTGCCAATTATCCGGAGGAACTTCATCAATATATTGTAGGCAATCTTCCTTCAGTGTTAGCCAGCCGAATCGCTTATTTCTTAAATCTAAAAGGGCCGGCGGTCACAGTGGATACAGCTTGTTCTTCATCGCTTGCTGCCGTTCATATGGCGTGCAAATCTTTAAATTCTGGCGAGTGTGTAATGGCTATTGCCGGAGGTATCCGGACATCGCTCTTGCCGATGCGTATCGGACTTGATATGGAATCTTCGGACGGATACACGAAAACGTTCAGCAAAGATTCAGACGGCACTGGCTCAGGTGAAGGCGCGGCGGCAGTCCTATTAAAACCTTTGCAGGATGCGGTTCGCGACGGAGACCATATTTACGGCGTGATCAAAGGGAGCGCGATGAATCAAGACGGAACAACCGCCGGGATTACTGCACCGAACCCGGCAGCTCAGACTGAGGTCATTGAAACGGCCTGGAAAGACGCGGGCATTGCTCCTGAAACGCTGTCATTCATCGAAGCGCATGGCACCGGAACCAAGCTTGGAGATCCGGTTGAATTTAACGGGCTTTGTAAAGCATTTGAAAAGTATACGGCAAAAAAACAATTTTGTGCGATTGGTTCTGTTAAATCGAACATCGGTCATTTGTTTGAAGCGGCAGGCGTCGTTGGGCTGATCAAATCTGTCCTCATGCTGAATCAAAAGAAAAACCCGCCGTTAGCCCACTTTAATGAACCCAATCCGTTCATCCATTTTCACTCTTCACCGTTTTATGTAAATCAGGAAGTTGCGGAGTTCACATCCGGGGATGAGCCGCTGCGGGGCGGAGTCAGCTCGTTCGGTTTTAGCGGAACGAATGCTCATGTGGTGTTGGAAGAATATATTTCTCAAAGTGAGGAAGCACTCGCGGACGAAAATGAGCCGCACCTATTTGTTTTATCCGCTCATACTGAAAATTCACTCTATGAACTCGCACAGCAGTATCGGCAATATGTATCGGATGGCAGCCAAGCTTCATTGAAGTCCATTTGCTATACAGCCAGTACAGGAAGGGCTCATTTGGATCATGGTATGGCCATGGTTGTATTCAGTAAGCAAGAATTATGTGACAAGCTGACCTCCGTGGTTCAAGGAGACAGCCATCTTCCCGGGGTACACATTGGTTATAAGAACTTGAAGGAAATGCTGCCTGCTCATAAAGAAGAGCTGAATAAACAAGCTGCTGATCTGATTGAGCAGTGTATGCGTACGCATGATGAACGAATCACATGGCTGAATCGCGCCGCCGAATTATTTGTGCAAGGAGCCGTTATAGATTGGCGCGCGCTTTATGCCGGTGAAACTGTACAAAAAACGCCATTGCCCTTATATCCGTTTGAACGAAACCGCTGCTGGGCTGAAGCTGACCATTTGCGCTTAAACGAGGACGGAGAGAGAGGAGAAGCGGCAATGAATATCAATCAAACGAAGGCGCATATTGAATCCTTTCTGAAAACTGTAATCGGCAATGCTTCGGGAATCAGAGCGGATGAACTCGATTTGAATGCGCATTTTATCGGGCTCGGAATGGATTCCATCATGCTGTCACAGGTCAAAAAAGCCATCGCTGACGAATTTGGTGTAGACATCCCGATGGATCGTTTTTTCGATACGATGAACAACCTTCAAAGTGTCATAGATTACTTGGCTGATACCGCTCCATCGTCCTTTGCATCCGCACCGGCTCAAGAGAATGTTCCGGCGGAGGAAAAACTGGTCATTTCAGAAACACAGCCTGAATCTGGTCACAGAGAAGAGCATCAAGAGCACATGCTCGAAAAAATAATCGCTTCTCAGAATCAATTAATTCAGAATACCTTGCAGGCTCAATTAAATAGCTTTAATTTGCTGAGAAACAGCGGACATCATTCCGATGTGAAAGACTACGCTAAAGCGCTAGAAAAATCAATTCCTTCTGTCAAGCAAGGGACGCCGACCGTCACTGCAGAAAAGAAATTGGCTCAAGAAGCGAAACCCTATGTTCCTTTTCAGCCCCAGAACCTGTATGAACAGGGACACTATACCGCACAGCAAAGACGATATTTAGAAGATTTCATCGGGAAATACGCAGATAAAACGAAAGGTTCCAAACAATATACGGACAAAACCCGATTTGCTCATGCAAACAACCGCAACTTGTCCAGTTTCCGTTCATACTGGAAGGAAATCGTGTACCCGATTATTGCCCAACGTTCTGACGGTTCCAAGATGTGGGATATTGATGGAAACGAATATATCGATATCACCATGGGATTTGGGGTTAATCTTTTCGGGCATCATCCGCCCTTTATTACACAGGTTATCGATGATTCAATCCGTTCATCATTGCCTCCGCTCGGTCCGATGTCGGATGTCGCCGGTGAAGTTGCCGATCGAATCCGCACATGTACCGGGGTAGAAAGGGTCGCTTTCTATAATTCCGGAACAGAAGCCGTCATGGTTGCCCTTCGTTTGGCAAGGGCGGCAACAGGAAGAAAGAAAGTTGTGGCGTTCTCAGGCTCTTATCACGGTACGTTTGACGGCGTATTAGGGGTTGCCAGTACAAAAGGCGGAGCTGCATCTGCGAATCCGCTTGCTCCGGGCATACTGCAGAGCTTTATGGATGATTTGATTATTTTGCATTACAACAATCCAGATTCGCTCGATGTGATTCGCAGTCTTGGAGATGAATTGGCAGCCGTATTGGTGGAACCTGTACAAAGCCGCAGGCCGGATTTGCAGCCGGGAGCATTTTTGAAAGAACTGCGGGCAATCACGCAGCAATCCGGGACAGCCCTGATTATGGATGAAATTATTACCGGATTTCGGATCGGTCTCGGCGGCGCGCAGGAATGGTTCGGCATTCAAGCCGATTTGGTGACCTACGGAAAAATCATCGGCGGCGGACAGCCGTTAGGGATAGTTGCCGGAAAAGCTGAGTTCATGAATGCGATCGACGGGGGAACCTGGCAGTATGGGGACGACTCCTATCCACAGGATGAGGCGAAACGCACGTTTGTGGCCGGCACCTTCAATACTCACCCGCTTACCATGAGAATGTCATTAGCCGTGCTTCACCATTTACAAACCGAGGGAGAACACCTGTATGAGCAGCTAAATCAAAACACTACCTCCCTGGTCGATCAGTTAAATCGCTACTTTGAACAATCGCAAGTGCCTATCCGTATGGTTCAATTCGGTTCTTTATTCCGTTTTGTCTCATCGCTTGATAACGACTTGTTCTTTTACCATCTCAATTATAAAGGGGTCTATGTATGGGAAGGACGCAACTGCTTCTTGTCTGCTGCGCATAGCGCAGATGATATTGAACATATCATTCAAGCCGTTAAAGACACGGTGAAGGATCTTCGCCGAGGCGGATTTATCCCGGAAGGCCCGGATTCCCCTAACGACGGCAGCCATAAAAAATCCGGGACGTACGAGCTTTCACCTGAACAAAAACAATTGGTTATGGCATCCCATTATGGGAATGGAGCTTCTGCAGCTTTAAACCAGTCCATTATGCTAAAAGTGGAGGGTGAACTGCAGCATACGCAGTTAAAACAAGCCGTGCAGCATATCATCGACCGCCACGAGGCTTTACGTACGGTGATTCATGTGGATGACGAGGTACAGCAGGTGCAGGAACGGATAAATATAGACATTCCTGTCATTGATTTTACCGGTCACCCGGATGAGCAACGGGAGTTGGAAATGCAGAATTGGCTGACAGAAGATGTCAAGCGGCCATTTCATTTTCATGAACAAAAGCCCTTGTTTAGAATCCATGTGCTTACATCGACTCAAGATGAACATCTGATTGTGCTCACGTTCCATCATGTCATTGCCGATGGATGGTCAATCGCTGTTTTTGTTCAAGAGCTGGCGAGCAACTATACAGCAATTGTACAAGGAAAACCGTTTCCGCCAAAAGAGGCTGCTCCTTCGTTTCGTCAATACTTAGACTGGCAGCAGGCACAGATTGATAGCGGCCATTATGAAGAAGGCGTCCGTTATTGGCGGCATCATTTCTCTGAACCGATACAGCAGGCAGTCCTCCCGAGCGTCGCTTCTACCCGTTATCCGAACGGATATGAGGGAGACAGATGTACCATCAGGCTTGGACGGCCTTTAAGCGAGGCTTTAAAATCATTAAGCATTCGGATGAAAAATAGTGTATTTGTGACGATGCTGGGCGCATTTCATCTTTTTCTGCACCAGCTGACCAAACAGACGGGTCTTGTGATCGGGATTCCTGCAGCAGGTCAATCGCATATGAAACATCATGCTCTGATTGGAAATTGCGTCAATATGATTCCTGTGAAGAACACGTCTTCTTCAGAAAGCACTTTATCCGGTTATCTTGGCAATATGAAAGAAAACGTGAATCACGCCATGCAGCATCAAGCTGTTCCGATGACACTGGTAGCCAGACAGCTTCCGCACGATCAAGTGCCGGATATGCGTATTATCTTTAATTTGGACAGGCCTTTTCGAAAGCTGCATTTCGGAAAGGCGGAGGCGGAGCCCATTGCATACCCGGTGAAACGCATGCTGTACGATTTATTTCTTAACATAACAGACGCGAATGAAGAATATGTTCTTGATTTCGACTTTAAAACGAACGTCATCAGTCCGGAAATCATGAAAAAGTGGGGAGCGGGCTTTACGAAATTGCTGCAAAAAATGGTTGAGGAGGATTCTGTCCCTCTTGATGCCCTGATGATGTTTTCCGATGAAGAACAGCAAGATTTACAAGAACTGTATACCGATCACCAGCAGCGGGTCTCTTCAATTGTAAGCAAAACGGCAAACTTTGCTGACGCCTACGAGGCGCCGGTAAATGAAACGGAGCGACAGCTGGCGCAGATTTGGGAGGAACTTTTCGGCCTTGAGCGGGTTGGAAGATCAGATCGCTTCCTGGCTCTGGGAGGAAACTCACTCCAAGCGACGCTGATGCTTTCCAAAGTTCAGAAGACATTTCATCAAAAAGTTTCCATCGGACAATTTTTCAATCACCAGACTGTTAAGGAATTAGCACGTTTCATTGAGAATGAAAAGAAAGTCATGTACCTCCCGATGAAGGCTGCTGAGAAAAAAGCGCATTATCCGACATCACCGGCGCAGCAAAGAGTATATTTCCTTCACCAAATGGAACCGGATCAATTGGCTCAAAATATGTTCGGCCAAATATCAATTATAGGGCAGTACGATGAGCAGGCCCTGATTTCTTCTCTTCAGCATGTCATGCAGCGGCATGAAGCGTTTCGCACGTATTTTGAAATCTCAGACGGCGAAATTGTCCAGAAACTTGAAAACGAAGTTGATGTTAACGTTCATGTTCGGACAATGAGCCGGGACGAATTTGATGACTATGCAGACCGGTTCGTAAAACCGTTCCGCTTGGAACAAGCTCCTTTGGTCCGCGCGGAGCTGATCAAGATTGATAGCGGGCAGGCCGAGCTGCTCATTGATATGCATCATATCATTTCGGACGGTTATTCCATCAACATCCTTACAAATGAATTGCTGGCGTTATATCATCGGAAACCATTACCGGACATTGAATTTGAATATAAAGATTTCTCAGAATGGCAGAACCAATGGCTGAATGAGGATGCCATGAAGCAGCAGGAGACATATTGGCTGGAACAATTTCAAGAAGAAATCCCGGTTCTTCAACTGCCGACAGATGGTTCAAAAGCGGCGGTACGGTCTTCCGAGGGGCAGCGCGTGACGTGCTCTCTGCAGCCGAATGTAATCCGTTCGCTGCAAGATCTGGCGCAAAAGGCGGGAACGACCCTTTATACGGTGGTTCTGGCCGCCTACAAAGTGCTGCTTCATAAATATACAGGACAAGAAGACATTGTCGTAGGCACGCCTGCTTCAGGAAGAAATCATCCGGATGTCGAAAATATCATCGGAATTTTCATTCAAACCATCGGAATCCGGACGAAGCCGCACGCCAATAGAAAGTTTACGGATTATCTGGAAGAAGTAAAGCGGCAGACGCTTGACGCTTTCGAAAACCAAGACTATCCATTCGACCGGCTGGTTGAAAAATTAAATGTACAGCGGGAAACAACAGGAAAATCACTGTTTAACACGATGTTTGTGTTTCAAAATATTGAATTTCATGAAATAACGCACAATGAATGTACATTTAAGGTGAAAGAGCGAAACCCCGGAGTCTCTTTATATGATTTGATGCTGACGGTCGAAGATGCCGGGCAACAGATAGAGATGCATTTTGATTTTAAATCGGGACAGTTTGAACAAGAAACTATTGAACAGATCACAAAACACTATATCAGCATTTTACACAGCCTTGTTAAGCAGCCGGAGATGACGTTGTCTTCCGTTCCTATGCTGTCTGAAACCGAACGGTATCAATTGCTGACGGAGTTGAATGACACAAAGACGTCGTATCCGCATAACGAAACGGTTTCTCGATGGTTTGAAATTCAGGCGGAACAGCGGCCTGATCATGAAGCCGTTATTTTTGGCAATGAGCGGTATACGTACAGACAGCTCAATGAACGGGCAAACCAATTGGCGCGAACGTTACGGAGAAAAGGCATACAAGCGGATCAATTCGTTGCCATCCTCTCTCCGCATTGTATCGAGCTGGTTGTTGGAATTTTGGCTGTGCTGAAATCCGGCGGCGCATACGTGCCCATTGACCCTGAGTATCCGGAGGACCGGATCCATTATATGCTGAGGGATTCAAAAGCGAAGATTGTGTTGACACACCACAACCTGCAAGATCGATTACCTTATGATGGTGAAGTTGTGCTTTTGGATGAGGAAAACTCTTATCATGAAGACCGCTCAAATCTTGAATTATTCAGCAATGCGCATGATTTGGCCTACATGATCTATACGTCGGGTTCCACTGGAAATCCGAAAGGTGTACTCATTGAGCACCAGGGGCTGGCCAATTATATTTGGTGGGCGAAAGAAGTTTATGTGACAGGAGAGAAAACCAACTTCCCATTATACTCCTCTATTTCTTTTGACCTGACGGTGACTTCGATATTTACACCGCTGGTGACGGGAAATACCATCATTGTCTACGACGGAGAAGACAAAAGCGCTGTGCTTTCTGCGATTATGCAGGACTCAAGAATCGACATAATCAAATTGACCCCGGCACATTTGCATGTAATCAAGGAGATGAATATAGCAGGCGGCACCACAATACGGAAAATGATTGTGGGCGGAGAAAATTTAAGCACCCGTCTGGCCAAAAGTGTCAGCGAGCAGTTTAAAGGCCGGCTGGACATTTTCAATGAATACGGGCCGACGGAAACTGTCGTCGGATGTATGATTTACCGTTACGACCCAAAACGGGACAACCGGGAATCTGTACCGATCGGCACTGCGGCTGCCAACACGGACATTTATGTGATGGATGCAAGCAGAAACCTGGTTCCGATCGGGGTAATCGGTGAAATGTATATCAGCGGACCCGGTGTTGCCAGAGGGTATTGGAATCGCCCAGATTTAACGGCAGAGAAGTTCGTTGATAACCCGTATATCCCGGGAGCGAAGATGTACAAATCAGGGGACTTGGCTAAGCGATTGAGGGATGGAAATCTTGTATATGTGGGACGCATTGATGAACAAGTCAAAATCAGGGGACACCGAATCGAACTTGGTGAAATCGAAGCAGCGATGCATAACGTAGAAGCGGTGCAAAAAGCCGTTGTTACAGCCGAAGAAGCAGAAGACGGCTTAATACAATTGTGCGCGTATTACGTAAGCGACAAACCTATAGCGGCTGGGCAGCTTAGGGAACAATTGTCATCGGAGCTCCCGGACTACATGGTTCCGTCCTATTTTGTCCATCTTGAGCATATGCCATTAACGTCCAACGGGAAAATAAACCGTAAAGCACTGCCCGCACCCGAAGCAAGTCTGCAACAGACAGCTGAATATGTTCCGCCGGGCAATGAGGTGGAGTCCAAACTGACAGATTTATGGCAGGAAGTGCTCGGAATAAGCCGTGCGGGGATCAAACATAATTTCTTTGATCTTGGAGGAAATTCCATTCGCGCGGCGGCCTTAGCCGCCAGAATTCATAAAGAGCTGGATGTAAACCTGACGCTAAAAGACATATTCAAGTTTCCTACCATTGAACAATTGGCTGACAAGGCGTTACACATGAACAAAAATCGATATACACCGATCCCGGCCGCAAAGGAAATGTCCTATTATCCAGTTTCTTCAGCTCAAAGGCGAATGTATTTGTTAAGTCACGCAGAGGGCGGCGAGCTGACTTACAATATGACGGGTGCCATGAGAGTGGAAGGGACGATTGATCCTGACCGGTTAAACGCCGCTTTCCAAAAATTAATCGAGCGTCATGAAGCTTTGCGGACCAGCTTTGAATTATATGAAGGCGAACCGGCACAGCGTATTCATCAGAACGTCGAATTTACAATAGAACGAATTCAAGCAAGCGAAGAAGAAGCGGACGATCGTGTGCTTGATTTCATCCAAGCGTTTGATTTAGCCAAACCGCCGCTGATGCGGGCCGCACTGATTGAACTAGAACCTGCGCGGCATGTGCTTGTGGTTGATATGCATCATATCATTTCTGACGGCGTATCCGTCAACATTCTGATGAAAGATTTAAGCCGGCTCTACGAGGGGAACGAACCCGATCCGCTTTCTGTTCAATATAAAGACTATGCAGTTTGGCAGCAATCAGATATTCAGAAACGGAATATCAAGAGTCAGGAAGCGTACTGGCTGGATCAGTTTCGTGATGACATTCCTGTACTGGACATACCTGCGGATTACGAGCGGCCTGCCGTACGTGATTACGAAGGCGAATCCTTTGAATTTGTTATACCGGAACACTTGAAACAAGGCTTAAGCCAAATGGAAGAAAACACAGGAGCAACACTGTATATGATTTTATTGGCAGCCTATACGATTCTTTTATCCAAATACAGCGGACAAGAGGATATTGTCGTAGGAACGCCATCTGCCGGGCGGAATCATTTGGATGTGGAGTCGGTCGTGGGAATGTTCGTCAATACGTTAGTCATCCGCAATCAGCCGGCGGGCCGTAAAACATTTGATGCCTACTTAAACGAAGTAAAGGAAAACATGCTGAATGCCTATAAAAATCAAGACTACCCGTTAGAAGAATTGATTCAGCATTTACATCTTTCGAAAGATCCAAGCCGCAATCCTTTGTTCGATACGATGTTTGTGCTGCAAAATCTCGATCACGCTGAATTGACACTCGATTCCCTTCAGCTCAAGCCGTATCAGTTTCATCATCCGGTTGCCAAATTCGATTTGACCTTGTCGATTCAGGCGGACCAAGACAACTATCACGGTCTGTTTGAATATTCGAAAAAACTGTTTAAGAAAAGCAGAATCGAGGCTTTATCAAACGACTACTTACACATTCTATCCGCGATTTTAGAACAACCAAGCATTCTAATCGAACATATCGGATTGAGCGGCAGCTATGAGGAAGAAGAGAACATGCTTGATTCTATTCAATTGAACTTTTAGGGAAAAGCATATATTTATTTGTTTAAATTATACAAAATGAGGTGCTCCAATGTCGGTATTTAAAAATCAGGAAACGTACTGGGATAACCTGTTTGATGAAGATGACAGTCTAAGCGCATTCCCTTACTTTAAAGCAGTAGATAAGGCGCCATTGGCCCGTACCGGCTATCAGGAAAAATGCATCTGCCGTTCCTTATCTCCGGAAGTATCCCAAAGAATAATCACAATGTCTAATCATTCTGAAATGGCAGCCTATTTGATTTTATTGGCAGGTATTGAATGCTTGTTGTATAAATATACGGATCGAACGCGGCTGATTCTTGGCATTCCAACGGTATCGAAGCAAAAAAGCAGCCAGTCAGCCGTTAACACCATTGTCCTTTTGAAAAATACGCTTTCAAGCCAGAGTACGTTTAAAACCGTATTCGAGCAACTGAAAGAAGCCGTTAATGATTCGCTGAAAAATCAAAACCTGCCGTTTCGAAAAATGGTTCAGCATCTGAACGTGCAATACAATGATGAGCGTATGCCGTTGATTCATACCGTCGTTTCACTTAACGAAATTCATTCCTTGCGATTTAAAGAAGATGCTGCAACCGATACGCTGTTTCACTTTGATTTGGAGAACAACGGGATTCATTTGAAGCTTTTTTATAATGGCAATCTGTACAATGAGCGCTATATGGATCAAATTGTATCTCATTTGGATCAACTGCTGTCTGTGATCTTATTTCAGCCTCAAGCTGCGATCCATACGGCAGAGGTCATACCCGAAGCGGAAAAACAGAAACTATTATTTGATTTTAATGACACCGGCGCAAATTATTCCGGGAGCAGAACCGTCTATCAGTTATTTGAAGAACAAGCAGAAAGAACGCCTGATCATGCAGCCGTCAAGTTCAAAAACTGCCATTTGACATACAGGGAATTGAATGAACAGGCCTGCCGTTTGGCAAGAACATTGCGTAACTGCGGAGTTCAAGCCGATACGTTAGTCGCCATTCTGGCTGATCGTTCATTAGAGATGATCGTGTCTATTATAGCCATTTGGAAGGCGGGGGGCGCTTATGTGCCCCTGGACCCTGAATATCCAAAAGAGCGGCTTCAATATTTGCTTCATGATGCGAATACAGATGTTCTCCTTGTTCAGCGTCATTTGAAAAACAGCCTCACCTTTGACGGACCGACGATCGATCTGAATGATGAAGCATCTTACCATGCCGATTGCTCATTGTTATCACCCATAGCGGAACACAACCATTTAGCCTACGTCATTTACACCTCGGGCACAACAGGAAAGCCGAAAGGAGTCATGGTTGAACACGGCGGCATTGTGAACTCGCTCCAGTGGAAAAAGGCGTTTTTCAAGCATTCTGCCAAGGATCGAGTGCTTGTCTTGTATCCCTATGTTTTTGATGCATTCATTTTAAATTTCTTCGGCCCGCTAATCTCGGGTGCAACCTTGCATCTTTTGCCGAATGAAGAGAATAAAGACCTTTTCGCCATTCAAAATGCCATGAAACAAGAGAGGATTACACATTTTTCAACTTCTCCCCGTCTTCTGAAAACGATGATCGAACAGATGAATGCAGAGGACTTCATTCATGTTCAGCATGTTGTTGTAGGCGGTGAGCAGCTGGAACTAGATACAGTTGAGAAGCTATATTCTCTGCAGCCTCACATTCGAATCAATAATGAATACGGACCGACAGAAAATAGCGTGGTATCTACATTTCACCCTGTCCAGTCCGCTGATGAACAGATCACAATCGGCAAACCGGTGGCCAACCACCAAGCCTATATTTTAGGAGCGCACCATCAAATCCAGCCGATCGGCGTACCCGGAGAGCTGTATGTCGGAGGAGCCGGCGTGGCCCGCGGCTACCTCAATCAGCCTGAATTAACGGAAGAAAAGTTTGTTCAGCATTTGCTCCTCCCTGGTCAAAAGATGTATAAAACGGGTGACCTCGCCAGATGGCTGCCAGATGGAAGAATCGAATATTTAGGGCGAATCGATCTTCAAGTGAAAATTCGTGGCTACCGTATCGAGATCGGCGAGATAGAGGCAGCCTTGTGCAATCTTGAAAAAGTTCGTGAAGCTGCAGTCGTTGCGCGGGAAGCCGAAGACGGAGCCAAGCAATTGTATGCCTATTATGTCGGCGATCCTTCTTTGTCCGTTGCGCAGTTCAGAGACGATTTGTCTCGTAAACTGCCGGATTATATGATTCCCTCCTATTTTATCCATTTGGAACACATACCGCTCACTTCCAATGGGAAAATTGATTTGAAAGCTTTGCCTGCTGCCGAAGAAAAAACGCGGACGGATAACGAATACATAGCCCCGCGAAACTCAACAGAAGAACTGCTGGCGTCCATCTGGCAAGAAGTATTAGGGGCAGAGCGTATAGGAATTCTGGATAATTTCTTTGATTTTGGCGGAGATTCGATTAAATCAATTCAGGTGTCTTCGAGATTGTATCAGGCCGGTTACAAGGTGGATATGAAGCATCTGTTTAAATACCCCGTGATTGCTGAACTAAGTCAGTTTGTAGTGCCGCTCGGCAGAATGGCTGATCAAGAGGAAGTGAACGGCAGGACAAGTCTGACCCCGATTCAGCATTGGTTTTTTGAACAAAAAATGCCGAATGCACACCATTACAATCAGGCCGTCATGTTATATTCGGCGGAAGGCTTTAAAGAGGCTTCGCTTCGCCGGACGATGGAACGCATCGCCTCGCATCATGATGCCTTGAGGATGATTTTTGAAAAAAAGCCGAATGGATATGCTCCGCGAATTACAGGCACGGATGAAAGTGAATTATACCATCTGGAAGTGATGAATTATAAAGAGGAAACAGATCCGGCTCAAGCAATTGCCGATAAAGCGAATGAGATTCAAAGCAGCATGGTATTAGAAAAAGGGCCTTTGATGAAGCTTGGTTTGTTCCAATGTCCGGACGGAGATCATTTGCTGATTGCAATTCACCACTTGACGATTGACGGAGTATCCTGGCGAATTTTACTTGAGGATTTTGCAAGCGGTTATGAGCAGGCAGAGCGCGGACAAACGATCCGCCTCCCGCAAAAAACAGATTCATTTCCATTCTGGGCGGATCAATTGTCCAAGTATGCGGCGGAAACCGACATGGAACAGGAGATTGCTTATTGGACTGAGCTGTCAAGCATGAAACCGCAGCCATTGCCCAAGGACAACATCGGCAAAGGTTCGTTATTAAGAGACAGCGAAGAAGTGACGATTCAATGGACAAAAGAGGAAACAGAGCAATTATTAAAACAAGCGAATCGCGCCTACAACACGGAGATCAATGATCTACTGCTGACTTCATTAGGACTCGCCGTTCACAGGTGGACTGGCATAGAAGACATTCTCGTGAATTTGGAAGGCCACGGGAGAGAACCGATTATTCCGGATGTGGATATTTCCCGGACGATAGGATGGTTTACAAGCCAGTACCCTGTCGTACTGAGGATGGAAGCCGGAAAAGATCTGTCGCAGCGGATTAAGATCGTCAAAGAAGGACTGCGCCGTATTCCTGATAAAGGAATGCATTACAGCATCATCAAATATGTATCCGGGCGTCCGGAAGCCGCCAGTCTGCAGCTGAATCCGGAAATATCGTTTAATTACTTGGGGCAATTTGACCAAGACCTGGAGCATCAAGCTTTACGCATATCGCCTTTTTCCACAGGGTTATCGATGAATGAAAACCAAGAGAGAACGGCCGTGCTTGATTTGAACGGCATGATTGCTGAAGGGAAATTATCGATAACACTGAGCTACAGCAACAAACAATACGAAAGATCGACTATGGCGCAATTTGCACGAAATTTGAAAGAAAGTCTGCAAGAAGTCATTGCGCATTGCGTAAGCCGGCAGCAGACTACCCTGACGCCAAGTGACATTCTGTTAAAAGATATCACAATAGACGAACTGGAACAGCTCTTGGAGCAGACGCGTGAATGGGGCGAAGCAGAAAATATTTATCCATTAACACCGATGCAGAAGGGTATGCTGTTTCACAGCTTGTTTGACCCGAGTTCAGGTGCCTATTTTCAGCAAACGATGTTTGATCTGCATGGAGATCTGGATATTGACTCATTTTCGAAAAGCTTGGATGGCTTATCACAAAAATATGATATTTTCCGCACGAATTTTTACAGCGGCTGGAAAGATCAGCCGCTGCAAATCATATTCAGAACGAAAAAGATCGGTTTTGAATTCATTGACTTACGTGAGATGAAGGAATCACAAAAAGAAGAGATGATTCAGGAATATGCCAGAAGAGATAAGTTACAGGGGTTTGACTTAGAAAGAGGCGCGTTAATGCGGTTACTCATTCTTCGTACGGATGACGCGACATACCGTTTTATATGGAGTTTTCACCATATTTTGATGGACGGCTGGTGCCTGCCGCTGATTACAAAAGAAATATTCGAGCATTACTTTGCCTTGCTTCAGCAAAAGCAGCCTGAACAACCGTCGATTACTCCGTACAGTCAATACATTGAATGGCTCGGCCGGCAAGATGCAGAAGAGGCCATGCGTTATTGGGATCAATATTTGGAGGGATATGAAGAGCAAACCATCCTCCCTAAGGATCACCATGCGGCGGAAGATGAGCGATACATTCCGGAGAAAGTGACATGTGAAATAAGCACCGACCTCACTTTGAAAATGAAGCAGACGGCCGGCAAACACCATGTCACGCTGAACACGCTGCTGCAGACGGCATGGGCGGTTTTGCTGCAGAAATATAACCGAAGCCGAGATGTTGTTTTTGGAAGTGTTGTATCCGGAAGACCGGCTGGAATTCCAAACGTGGAAACCATGATTGGCTTATTCATTAACACCATTCCCGTCCGGATCCGATGTGAAGCCGGGACAACGTTTACCGAACTTATGAAAGAAGCGCAGGAAAAAGCAGTAGCGTCTCAAAAATTTGAGACGTACCCGCTATACGATATTCAAGCACGTACAACGCAAAAGCAAGATTTAATTACACATTTAATGATTTTCGAAAATTATCCTGTAGATCAGTATATGGAAAGCATAGGCCGGCAAAACGGATCATCCATCACAATTTCCAACGTGCAAATGGAAGAACAGACCAACTATGATTTTCATTTGACCGTTGTACCGGGCGAAGCGATGAACATCTATTTTGAATACAATGCCAGTGTGTATGAACGCTCAAGTATAGAGCGGATTCGGGAACATTTCATGCAAATCTTGCATCAAGTCATGACAGATGCGGATATCCAGGTGGAGCAAGTGGAATTGTTAACGGAAGACGAAAAAAGAACCCTTCTTCATACTCTTAACGACACGGCTGCACCATTTCCGAAGACGTCGGTTTATCAATTATTTGAAAAACAATCGCAGCGTACGCCCGATCAAGCGGCCGTCATCGATAAGGACAGGGAGCTCACGTACGGAGAGCTCAATAAGCGGGCAAACCAACTGGCGCGAACGTTAAGAGCGAAGGGCGTACAGGCGGATCATCCTGTGGCTGTCATCAGCAGAAACAGTATCGAATCAGTAGTCGGGATCCTTGCCGTTTTAAAATCAGGCGGAGCCTACGTCCCTATAGATCCGGAATATCCGCAAGACCGCATCCGGTATATGCTGGATGACTCTCAAGCCGGAATCGTTTTGATGCAGCGAGATGTCAGGGAACAGCTTGTCTATGAAGGCGTCACGGTTTTACTGGATGATGAAAGCTCGTATCACCAAAATGACTCTGACCTTGCACCGATAAGTGATGCTACCCATTTGGCATATGTCATTTATACGTCAGGTTCCACAGGCCGGCCAAAAGGCGTATTAATCGAGCACCGAGGCTTGACCAATTATATTTGGTGGGCGAAAGAGGTTTATCTAAAAGGCGAGAAAACCAACTTCCCGTTGTATTCGTCAATCTCTTTTGATCTAACGGTGACTTCTATTTTCACACCGCTTGTCACAGGCAATACGATCATCGTCTATGACGGAGAGGACAAAACAGCACTGCTTGCATCGATTGTGCAGGACCCGAGGGTGGATATCATTAAATTGACGCCGGCCCATTTACAGGTTTTGAAAGAAATGAATATCGCCGATAAAACGGCTGTCCGAAGAATGATTGTGGGCGGGGAGAATCTAAGCACCCAGTTAGCCCAAAGTATTCATAAACAGTTTGAAGGCCGAATTGAAATATGCAATGAGTACGGACCGACGGAAACCGTTGTCGGCTGCATGATTTACCGTTACGATGCCGTGAAGGACAGGCGGGAATCGGTACCGATTGGAACGGCTGCAGCAAACATGAGCATTTATGTGCTGGATGAGAATATGAAACCCGCGCCGGTCGGTGTCCCAGGAGAAATCTATATCAGCGGCGCCGGTGTGGCAAGAGGATATTTGAACCGGCCGGAATTGACGGCAGAGAAATTTGTCGATGATCCGTTTGAACCCGGAGCCAAGATGTATAAGACCGGAGATTTGGCGAAGTGGCTGGCTGACGGAAACATTGAATATGCGGGCAGAATGGATGAACAAGTGAAAATCAGAGGCTACCGTATCGAATTAGGCGAGATCGAGGCGGCACTGTATCAAGAAGAAGCGATCAAGGAAGCTGTTGTTACAGCTAGAGAAGATATCCACGGGTTTAAACAATTGTGTGCATATTACGTGAGCGGCGGGCAAATAACGGTTTCCCGGCTCCGGAAACAATTGTCTCATACTCTGGCAAGTTATATGGTTCCGGCCTATTTTATCGAGCTGGATGAAATGCCTTTAACCTCCAACGGAAAAATAAACAGAAAAGGGCTGCCGGCTCCGGATTTCGGGCTGCAGGACAGAGCAGAGTATAAGGCTCCCCGAACAAAAGTGGAAGAAATATTAGTTTCCGCCTGGGAAGCTGTATTAGGTGCAGAGAACGTCAGTATTCTGGATAATTTCTTTGACCTTGGCGGAGATTCTATTAAATCAATCCAAGTGTCATCAAGATTAAAACAGAGCGGATACAAAATGGAAATCAAAGACTTGTTTCAATATGCAACGATTGCCGATTTGAGTCCGCATATCAAGCAGAATCTGCGTATAGCCGATCAAGGTGAAGTCAAAGGAAAAGTCAGCCTGACTCCTATTCAGCATTGGTTCTTTGATCACATAACGATAGAACCGCATTATTATAATCAAGCCGTCATGCTGTATGCACCGGAAGGTTTTCGGGAAACGCCGCTTCGTCAAACCCTGCAAAAGCTTGCAGAACATCATGATGCGCTCCGCATGACGTTCCAGCAGACGGAAAAGGGATACGAGGCAAAGATTGCAGAGATTGCTCAAAGCGGGCTGTACCACCTTGAAGTCCTGAATCTGAAAGCAGAATCCGACCCGGGGCAGACAATTGAAGCCAAGGCTAATGAGATACAAGGCTGTATGCGTTTAGGTGACGGGCCGTTAATGAAGGCCGGATTGTTTCAATGTGCAGATGGAGATCACTTGCTGATTGCCATCCATCATTTGATTGTAGACGGGGTTTCATGGCGCATTTTATTGGATGATATTGCTAATGGTTACAAACAAGCTGAGAACGGGCAAGTGATTCAACTGCCGCAAAAAACAGACTCTTTCCAATTATGGGCCAAGAGGCTTTCAGAATATGCGCAAAGTGAAACCATAAAACAAGAACAGGAATATTGGACAGAGATCGAACAAACCGATGTGAAACCGCTGCCTAAGGATTTTCATGAAACACATACGACCTCAAAGGACAGTCAAACGGAAACCGTGGAATGGACTATAGAAGAAACGGAGCTGTTATTAAAACAAGCGAATCGCGCTTATAACACTCAAATAAACGATTTGCTTTTAACCTCTCTGGGTCTTTCCATATCGCATTGGTCAGGACTTGAACAGATTCCGATACATTTAGAGGGACACGGAAGAGAACAGACGATTCAAGATATGGATATCTCCCGTACGGTTGGATGGTTCACAAGTCTGTATCCGGTTGTGCTTCACGCGCAGCCAGGCAAAGAAATCTCTGATTATATCAAGACGACCAAAGAAGGACTGCGCCAAATTCCGCATAAAGGGATCGGATATGGAATAGCAAGGTACTTAAGCGGGTCAATGCCATCAAAACTGAATCCGGAGATTAGTTTTAACTACCTGGGGCAGTTTGACCAAGATTTGCAGCAGCATGCGATTCAATTATCCTCCTACTCCTGCGGTTCAGACTCAAGCGGGAATCAAGCCAGACCGTATATATTGAATATAAACGGAATGATAACCGAGGGCCGGCTGAGGATTGCGATCAGTTATAGCAGCAAACAGTACGCAAGAGAAACGATCAAGCGGCTATCGGAAACGATTCAAAGCCGCCTGCGGACAATCATTACGCATTGCGTTCATAAAGAACAATCGGAACTGACACCAAGCGATATTTTGTTAAAAGGCATGACCATTGATGAATTGGACCAGCTCCTCATTCAACTGCCGCATTCAGGTGAGATCGAAAACGTGTATCCGCTCACTCCGATGCAGAAAGGAATGCTCTTCCATAGCTTGCTGGATGAGGCCACAAGATCTTATTTTGAACAAGCATCGTTTGATTTGCAGGGAGAGTTAAAGATTGATTGGTTTAAAGCAAGCTTGGAACGATTATTTGAAAAATACGCCGTGCTCAGAACCCGTTTTTACAGCGGCTTGAACAATACTCCTTTACAAATCGTCTATAAAACACAAAAACCGCAAATTTATTTTGCAGATTTGCGTGACATAGAGGAGCACCGGCGTGAGGATAAAATCGCTGCCTATCAAAGAGAGGACAAGGCAAAAGGATTTGACTTGGCTCGGGGTCCGCTGATGCGCATAGCGATTTTCCGTATAGAAGACCGCAAATATCATTTGATTTGGAGCTTCCATCATATTGTTATGGACGGCTGGTGCCTGTCTCTTATCACGAAGGAAGTGTTTGAGCATTATAACGCCTTGCAAGAAGGCAGGGAAACAGAACCACCATCTGCAGCTCCTTACAGCGACTATATCGAGTGGCTTGACCGCCAAGATCAGGGAGCGGCCAAACGGTACTGGAGCGAGTATCTTGAAGGGTATAAAGGTGAAACCAAGCTTCTTCATAAAACACCGCAGCATGAACAAAAAGAATACGCTTATGCCAATGTGATCTGCCAATTCGATCACGAACAGACAAAACAATTACAGCAGATCGCAAATCAGCATCAAGTGACATTAAATTCGTTGATCCAAACATTGTGGGGGGTTTTATTACAGAAATACAGCGGGTCCGGGGACGTTGTATTTGGCAGTGTCGTGTCGGGAAGGCCGGCGGAAATCCCCGGTGTGGAACAGATGATCGGAATGTTCATCAATACCATTCCGGTTCGCATCCGCTGTGATGAGGACAGCTCTTTTGCTGAAGCGATGCAAATGGTTCAACAAAAGGCATTGACTTCCCAAGCATTCGATACCTATCCTTTATATGAAATTCAGACAAAAACGGAACAAAAGCAAAACCTGATTGACCATATCATGATCTTTGAAAACTATCCGATAGGACAACAAGTTGAACAGGCAGGCCATCATGATGCGGGACTGGACATCATGAATTTTCATATGCAAGAACACTCCCACTATGATTTGAATGTGGTTGTCATTCCTGGCGAAAAGCTTGCCATCCATTTCGGTTTTAATGAAAACGAATATGAAAAATCAGAAGTGGAGCGGCTCCGCGGGCATTTTGAACAGCTCATGCAGCAAGTATTGCAGCAACCGTCTGTCAAAATAGAAGAATTGGAGCTTCTGACTCAGCAAGAAAAAGAACATCTGCTCAGTCGTATTCAATCTGACGAGATGGATTACCCACGTGAACAAACGATTCATGAGTTGTTCGAGGAACAAGCGCATCGTACACCTGACCATGCGGCGGTTGTATTCGAGGGTAAACAATTAACCTACGGAGAACTGAACCGGCGATCCAATCAGCTAGCGCGAACCTTGCAGGCAAAAGGAGTGCAGGCGGATCAGCTTGTCGGCATTATGACTGAACGCTCTCTGGAAATGATTGTAGGCATTTTAGGGATTTTAAAAGCGGGCGGAGCATATTTGCCGATAGATCCTGATTCTCCGCCTGAACGCATCCGTTATATTTTAAGTGATTCGGGCATCAGCGTATTGCTTTATCGTGAGAAGCTGCAGAATAACATCGGCTTCCCAGGGACATGTATCGATCTCATAGAGGAACATGCCTATCACGAAAAAGACAACGGCCTTGCGCTCTCTTATCAGTCGAGTCAACTGGCCTATGCCATTTATACTTCCGGTACGACGGGCAAGCCTAAAGGCGCGTTAATTGAACATCGCCAGGTCATTCACCTGATTGAAGGACTTCGCCGCCAAGTTTATTCTGCCTATGATGCGGAGCTGAATGTAGCCATGCTTGCTCCATATTATTTTGATGCTTCTGTTCAGCAAATGTATGCTTCCTTGTTGTTAGGACATACCCTGTTTATTGCTCCCAAAGAGGTCGTGTCAGACGGTTCAGCATTATGCCGTTACTATCGGCAGAATTGCATTGACATAACCGACGGAACACCTGCCCACTTAAAGCTCTTGATAGCTGCAGGTGATTTGCAGGAAGTCCCGCTTCGGCACCTTTTAATCGGAGGAGAGGCTCTTTCCAAAACAACGGTAAATAAGCTCATGCGATTATTCGGCGATTATGGCGCTGCGCCTTCGATCACCAATGTATATGGGCCTACAGAAACTTGCGTAGACGCGTCCCTGTTCAACATAGAATGTTCTGCCGATGCTTGGGTACGCAGTCAAATTCATGTTCCTATAGGCAAGCCGTTAGGCAGCAACCGCATGTACATTCTTGATTCAAAAAAGCGGTTGCAGCCTGTGGGCGTTCAAGGCGAGCTGTATATTGCAGGGGACGGTGTCGGGCGGGGCTACTTGAACCTGCCGGAACTAACGGATGAAAAATTTGCTGCCGATCCGTTTGTCCCGACGGACCGAATGTATAGAACCGGTGATCTGGCCCGCCTTATGCCGGATGGAAATATTGAATTTATCGGCCGGATTGATCATCAGGTGAAAATTCACGGTTTTCGGATTGAACTCGGTGAAATCGAATCGGTAATACTGAACATTCCTGATATTCAAGAAGCCGCCGCAATTGCCCTTAGAGATGCGGATGGAGAATATTTCCTGTGCGGATACTATACTGCGGATAAGCCAATACAGATCAGTGAACTTCGCGAAAGTCTGGCCCGGCATTTACCGGGATATATGATACCGGCTCATTTTGTGCAGCTGGATAAGATGCCGCTGACGCCAAACGGGAAGCTGAACCGTCAGTTATTACCGGTTCCGGTCAAAAAGAGGGACAGTGGCATAGAATACGTGCCGCCGCAGACTTCGGCAGAAATCCATCTGGCAGCAATTTGGCAGGATGTTCTCGGGTTAGAGCAGGTGGGGATCCGAGATAACTTTTTTGATATCGGCGGACACTCCCTGCGGGCAACGGCGCTCATTGCAAAGATACAAAAGCAATTGCATGTCCAAATTCCTTTGCGAAACGTGTTCCGTTTCCCAACCATTGAACAGCTCGCGCGGGAAATCACGACGATGGAGCAAACCGGGTATGCCGGGATTCCTGCAATTGAGAAAAGACCATATTATCCGGTATCTTCGGCGCAAAAACGATTGTACATTCTCAATCATCTGGAAGGCGGAGAACTCAGTTACAACATGCTGGGTCTGATGGCTGTCGAAGGCAAGCTTGATCGTGATAAGCTGCAGCAAGCCTTCCTCGCACTGATTCAACGTCATGAATCTTTGCGCACCGGTTTTAAAATGGCCGGCGGAGAACCTGTTCAGTATGTCTTGGATCACGCAGAGTTTGAAGTAGAGTGGTATCAGGCAGAAGAAAATGATGCAGGCCTTTATATCCGCCAATTTATTCGCCCGTTTCATCTGGAGAAGCCGCCGCTGCTTCGTGTGGGGCTGATTGAACTTCAACCTGACCGCGGAATTCTGCTGTTTGATATGCATCACATTATTTCTGACGGAACATCTATGAGCGTATTGATTAAAGAATTTATTCGGATTTATGAAGGAGAGACATTACCGCCCCTGCGCATCCAGTACAAGGACTACGCAGTATGGCAGACCGGAGAAGCGCGGTTAAAACAGATCCAAAACCAAGAAGCCTATTGGTTAGAGCTGTACAGCGGCGACGTTCCTGTCCTTCATATACCTACCGATTATAAACGGCCGTCGGCACGGGATTTTGCGGGAGCTACGATGCATTTCACGCTTGATAAGCAAAAAAGCGAAGGATTAAAGCAGCTCGCATCCCAAACCGAATCTACTTTATATATGGTGCTCCTTGCGTCTTATACCTTATTGCTTTCAAAATACAGCGGCCAGGAAGACATTATTGTCGGCAGCCCTATTGCGGGGAGACCGCATGCGGATTTGGAACCCATTATCGGAATGTTTGTAAATACACTGGCGATGAGAAATCACCCTGAAAAAGGGAAGACGTTCACTCAGTATCTGTCCGAGGTGAGGGAGAATGCTTTGAAAGCTTACGAGCATCAAGATTACCCTTTTGAAGCGCTGGTTGATCAACTGGATATTGCCAGAGATTTGAGCCGTAATCCGTTGTTTGACACCATGTTTGTGCTTCAAAACACGGAGCAGGAACAGTTAGATATAAATGACATAACTTTCAAACCATACCCAAGCGAACATACGATGGCTAAATTTGATATAACCTTAACGGCTGTGGAAGAAGACTCGGGTATTCATTTCACGATGGAATACTTGACGGCTCTGTTTAAACCGGAAACGATCGAACGTATGATGGGGCATTTTGTGCAGCTGATTGATTCGATTATCAAACAACCTGAGGCCGAGCTGGCTGATTTGGATATGATAACCCAAGAAGAGAAGAGTGAAATTCAGAAACTCTTTAACGATACTGCAACCGCAGAAAAACGTATTCCGCCAACGATTCATCAACTTTTTGAGCAGCAGGCTGAGCTTAACCCAGACCATGAAGCCGTCCTGTTTGAAAATCAGACTCTGACTTATCGTCAGCTGAACGAACGTTCCAATCAGCTGGCGCGCGTCCTTCAAGATAAGGGTGTAGGCACAGATCAGGTGGTTGCCGTTCTCACGGATCGCTCAGCAAATATGATGATCGGCATTTTAGCCATATTAAAGGCCGGCGGAGCATTTCTTCCTATCGATCCGGAACTTCCTGATGAACGGCGGGCTTTTTTGATGAAAGACAGCGGCGCCGGTGTGCTTTTGACTAGTGCAGGTCATGCCATTCCGCCGCTCTTTGAAGGGGAAGTTCTTCTGCTTGACAATCCGTTACTATATCAAGGCGGGACAGATAATCTTCAACTTTCCTATTCGGAAAATGACTTAATGTACGTCATTTACACATCTGGTACAACAGGGAAGCCAAAAGGGGTTCAATTAGAACATAAAACGATGACGAATCTGTTCGCATATGAACGAGATCATACGCAGCTGCGTTTTGACAGAGTGCTGCAATTTGCTGCAATGAGCTTTGATGTCTGCTATCAAGAAATTTTCTCCGCGCTTTCAAGCGGAGGGACACTCTTTATCATCAGCAATGAGGCAAAACGGGAAATACGTCAGTTCAATGATTTTGTCAGAACGCACAGGGTACAAACAGCATTTCTTCCGACCGCGTTCCTTAAGCTCCTTGGCTCGGAGAAACACTATTTCGAACCGTTTGCCGAGTGCGTGGATCACATTATCGCTGCGGGAGAACAGCTCATCGCAACAAGTATACTGCGTGACATGCTGGCGCACCACCATGTCACTCTTCATAATCATTACGGTCCGTCGGAAACGCATGTCGTGACCATGTATACCGTTGATCCGGATATTGATCAGGAGCTTCAGCCGATCGGCAAACCGATTTCAAATACGGAGATTTTCATTTTAAATGAGGCCGGAACGCTTCAGCCTGTCGGGATCGTCGGTGAGCTTTGTATTTCCGGGGTCAGCTTAGCCAGAGGTTATCATAACAGGGAGTCTTTGACGCTCGAAACATTTGTTCCGCACCCATATGACACGAAACAACGAATGTATAAAACAGGTGATCTGGCCCGTTACCTTCCCGACGGAAACATTGAATATGCGGGAAGGATGGACCATCAGGTCAAAATCCGCGGTTACCGGATTGAGCTCGGCGAGGTGGAAGCCGCTCTGCTAAACATCGAGCATGTTCAGGAAGCCGTTGTCCTGTCAAAAGAAAATGCAGATGGACAAAACGATTTGTATGCCTATTTTACAGCGGAGCAATCATTGCCGATCAGTCAGCTAAAAGAAAAACTTGCTGATCAAATACCGGGCTACATGATTCCTTCATACTTCATCCAGCTGGAGAAACTGCCGTTAACCTCCAATGGAAAAGTAAATCGAAGAGCATTACCGATTCCTGAAGTCGGTTTGCAAACCGGGACTGACTACGTCGCTCCGCGGACGAGTATGGAAGAGAAGCTGGTATGCATCTGGCAAGACGTTTTGAAGGTAAAAGAAATAGGCGTGAAAGATAACTTTTTTGATCTGGGCGGCCACTCGTTACGGGGAATGACGCTCGTTGCCAAAATCCATAAGCAATTCAATAAAAGCATTTCATTAAGAGAAGTATTTCAATATCCGAAAGTTGAAGAAATGGCAAAGGCCATTGCTGAAGCTGAAGCCTGCGGACCGGATTATATTCCGGCTGCCAAAGAAAAAGATGTCTATCCTGTATCCTCCGTGCAGAAGATGGTTTACCTGTCAACACAAATCGAAGGCGGCGAACTTAGCTACAATATGCCGGGAATCCTTGCATTAGAAGGAAAAATCGATATGAATCGCTTAAAAACCGCTTTCCAAAGACTGATCCAGCGTCATGAGTCGCTGCGCACCGGATTTGACATGATCCGCGGAGAACTGGTGCAGGTGATCAAACCGCAAATGGAGTTCTCTATGGAAAGGTATAAGGCAGCACCTGACGAGGTTGAGGAACTTTTCCGCGCCTTCGTGCGGCCATTCGATCTCAGCCAGGCTCCATTACTTCGGGCTGGACTCATCGAGTTGGAACAAGACCGGCATATTTTTATGTTTGACATGCACCATATCATTACGGACGGCGCCTCCATGAATATTTTTGTCGAAGAACTGATTCAATTGTATGACGGCAGAGAGTTAGCTCCGCTCCGTATTCAATACAAAGACTTCACTGAATGGAAGCTGCAAAAAGAGCAAAGAGAACGAATCAAGAGGCAGGAAGAGTATTGGCTGGGTGTATTTCATGAGGAGCTTCCGTCATTCGAGCTGCCGAAAGATTTTGCGAGGCCGCCGGTGAGAAGCTTCGATGGGAAGCGGCACAATTTTGTGCTCGATAAGACTGTCATCCAAGGTGTAAAGCAGCTGGAAGAATTGACCGAATCGACCGCTTATATGATTTTGTTTTCGGCCTATTCCATACTGCTGGCTAAATATAGCGGCCAGGATGATATCGTCGTCGGTACACCTATTGCGGGGAGAATACATGAAGATTTGCAACATATCATCGGAATGTTTGTAAATACATTAGCCATCCGTACCGCTCCGATGGCGGAAAAGACATTTATGGATTATATAACGGAAATAAAAGAAACAATGCTGAAGGCTTATGAAAATCAAGAGTATCCTTTTGAAGAATTAGTTGAAAGACTGGGTGTGAAACGGGACTTAAGCCGCAATCCATTGTTCGATACGATGTTTGTCATGCAAAATACGGAACAAACGGATATTGAGGTAGACTCTCTCTCCGTCAGACCTTATGAACAAACAAATACGGCTGCCAAGTTTGATTTACAGCTGACCTTTGTAATAGACCAGGATGAGATACAAGGCAGCTTTGATTACTGCACGAAGCTATTTAAAAAGAAAACCATTGCTGTATTGGCCAAGGATTACGTCATGATCCTCTCGGCGATTTTACGAAATCCATCCATTCCTTTAAGAGAAATTCAATTAAGCGGAAAAGTAAACAAAAGTAAACACCTCGCAAGCACAATCGAATTGGATTTCTAATAATGGCCGGCGCGGCTGTCCCGGCACGAATGCCGCGGCTGCCGCAAGCCGCCTTCAAAACAGGAATGAAACCAACTGGAGGGATATGAATGTCAGAATTCAAACAACAGGAGTTGTTCTGGGGCCGTATGTTTCACGCGGAAGACCGCCCCAGTGCATTCCCTTCGTTTCAAGTGTCCGACTCAACATTAAAGCGTGATGTATCGAGTGCATCTGACTGTATTCACAGTTCATTGAGTTCAGATGTATCACGGCGCATCCTGACCATGACGAATCAAACGCCAATGGCCGTCTATCTGGTACTCCTGATCGGAATTGAGTCCTTATTGTACAAATACACGGGGGAAGAGGGTGTAATTACAGGGGTTCCAACCTTTGAAGACGAAACTGATGAAGATCTTCGTTTAGATCAACTCATGTTAATCAAACAAAATATAAATGCCGACAGTACGTTTAAATCTATATTCCATGAACTGAAACATACGCTGGACGAAGCGATCCTATATCAGGACGTTCCCTTTGATAAAATGGCCGGACAGCTGCGACTGAACTACAATACAAATCATTTGCCGATCATCCATACGGTTGTTTCATTAGAGCAAATTCATTCTGAGCGTTTCATAGAAACGGCTGCTTCAGATGCCTTATTTCAGTTTGCTATGGAGGAAGACTCGATTGATGTAAAGTTATTTTTTAATGAACAAGCCTATGACCGTCAGTATATGATGCAGGTAATCGGGCATTTAAACCGTCTATTTTCTATCATGTTATTTCAGCCGGACCTCACTCTCGGTGAAGTAAATATTTTGTCTGAAGCGGAGACAAATACATTTCTAGTTGACTATCATCATACGAAAACTGAATATCCGCGAGATAAGACGATCTATCAGTTATTCGAAGAACAGATGAAACGAACACCCGATCAAGCAGCCATTATTTGCGGAGAAAAACAATTCACGTATCGTCAGCTTAATGAACGTGCCAATCAATTAGCCCGAACGTTGAGAGCCAAGGGCATGCGGACGGATCGGCTCGCAGCCATCATCAGCGATCATAACATTGAGGTGGTAGTTGGAATACTGGCCGTATTAAAAGCGGGCGGTGCCTATGTGCCAATTGATCCGGATTATCCGAAGCATCGCATACAGTATATAGTAGATGACTCCCAAGCTGATATCGTCTTGACGCAGAGCCATCTCCGAAAGCAATTGGAACTTACGGGCACAATGGTTTTCATCGATGAGGAAAGTTCTTACCACGAAGACGGCTCTGACCTTGAACCGATCAGCAGTATGAAGGATTTGGCCTATGTCATCTATACGTCGGGTTCCACAGGCAAGCCTAAAGGTGTGGCAATTGAGCATCAAGGCTTAACCAATTATATTTGGTGGGCCCGCAGGGTATATGTCAAAGGAGAAAAAACCAACTTTCCGCTATACTCGTCCATCGCTTTTGATCTGACGGTAACGTCTGTTTTTACTCCGCTTATTACCGGCAATGCCATTATTGTCTACGGAGGAGAAAACAGGGCGGCCTTGCTTTATTCCATTGTGCAGGATCCGAGGGTGGATATTATCAAATTAACCCCGGCTCATTTGCAGTTATTAAAAGAAATGAACATCTCTCCTGAGTGCACCATTCGGAAATTAATTGTTGGCGGCGACAATTTAAGCACGCGTCTCGTCCAAAATATCAGCGGACAATTCGGCGGCAGAATCGAAATCTTTAACGAATACGGCCCTACAGAGACAGTCGTCGGCTGTATGATTCATTCCTTTGATCCGCAAAACGACAGACGGGAATCAGTGCCGATCGGAACCGCTGCGGACAATATGAACATTTATGTACTGGATAAGAGCATGAAGCCGGTGCCAATCGGCGTCCCGGGAGAAATTTATATCAGCGGGGACGGCATTGCCAGAGGTTATTTGAACCGGCCGGAATTAACGGCGGAAAGGTTTCTGCGGCATCCCTTTGTACCGGAGGGGAAAATGTACCGAACGGGAGACTTGGCCAGGCGGCTGCCGGACGGTAATATCGAATACCTCGGAAGGATCGACCATCAGGTGAAAATCCGCGGTTACCGCATTGAAATCGGTGAAGTCGAAGCCGCATTTTTTCATATACCGCCGATTCAAGAAGCCCTCGTTATTGCACAAGAAACCAACGGGGAAACATCTTTGTGCGCCTATTATACGGCACAGCATTCATTAACCGCAGGTGAGATCCGGGAACATCTGTCTCGGCAGCTTCCGGACTATATGATACCTGCTTATTTCGTACAGCTGAAAGCGATGCCGCTTACTTCCAACGGAAAAATAGATCGTCAGGCACTGCCTGTTCCAACAGGAAATCTCACGGGCAATACCTATACAGCTCCTCGGACAGAACTGGAAAAAATCCTAGCCGGAGTGTGGGAGTCGGTATTAGGCGCAGAACGCGTCGGAATCGACGATCATTTCTTTGAGCTGGGGGGAGATTCAATTAAGTCGATTCAAGTGACATCAAGCTTATATCAATCAGGGTATAAGCTTGACATCAAACACTTGTTCAAGCATCCGACGATCGCTGGGGTTGTTCCTTTTGCAGAGCCGGTCATCCGAATCGCTGAACAAGGAGAAATTAAAGGCCGGTCGCTTCTGACACCGATTCAGCATTGGTTTTTCGCCCAGCAATATCAGGATTTGCATCATTATAACCAATCCATCATGCTTTGTTGGAAAGAGAAATTGGATGAATCGAAGCTTCGCAAAGTCATGAAGAAGATTGCTGAGCATCACGATGCTTTACGTATGGTTTATGTTCCGACAGAACATGGATACCAAGCCCGAAACCGGGGGATCGATGAAGGAGATTTATTCAGCCTTGAAGTGTTCTCCTTACTTGAAGAAAACAACCCTGCCCAAACGATTGAAACGATCTCCAATGACATTCAGCAATCCATCCATTTAGCCGAAGGTCCGCTCATGAAACTGGGATTGTTTCAATGTCAGGATGGAGATCATTTGCTGATTGCGATTCATCATTTGGTCGTCGATGGCGTATCGTGGAGGATTTTACTTGAGGATATTGCAGCAGCTTATGAGCAGCTTCAAAACGGCGAAGCGATCCGGCTTCCGAAGAAGACAGACTCATACCTTTTATGGGCTGAACAATTGAAACGTTATGCAGAAAGTCAGGAATTCGAAGCAGAAAATCAATACTGGTTCGGGCAGAAACATAACCCGCAACATACATTGCCAAAGGACAAAGAACAGGAGACCGGTCTGATCGAAGACCGGGAAACGATCATCGTCCAATGGACGGCGGAAGAAACCGAATCTTTATTAAAAAAATCTAACCGGGCCTATACGACTGACATTAACGATTTATTGCTGACCGGACTTGGAACGGCTATTCATCGTTGGACCGGTTATGAAGACATTCTCATTCATCTGGAAGGACACGGCAGAGAATCTATTTTTCAAGACCTTGATATTTCACGTACGGTGGGATGGTTCACAAGCCTATACCCGGTTTCGCTCCAAATTAAGGCAGACCAGGATATCTCGCAGCGGATTAAAACAGTGAAAGAAAATTTGCGTAAGATCCCCCAAAAAGGAATAGGTTACGGCCTGATTAAGTATTTGTCCGATCACCCGAAGGCTTCCGAATTTACCGGACAGCCGGAAATCAGTTTCAATTATTTGGGTCAATTTGATCAAGATTTCCGAAACGGCAGGATGGAGGTATCTCCTTACTCAAGCGGGAAAACAGTCAGTGACAAGCGCCCCATAACCTATGCACTTGATATCAATGGCATGATTTCAAACGGTCAATTGTCGTTGGCAATCAGTTATTGCAGTAAACAATATCAAAGAGAAACAATGGAAGCCTGTGCCGATCTCTTAAAAAGCAGTTTGCAGCAAGTCATCGAACATTGTGATGCTCAAGATCAAATTCACCTGACGCCAAGCGATATTTCATTAAAAGATATAAAGATCGGTGAACTAGATCAATTTGTGCAACAAACACATCACCTTGGTGATATTGAAAATATATACCCATTAACCCCTATGCAGAAAGGAATGTTGTTCCATAGCTTGATCGATTCGGCTTCCGAAGCTTACTTTGAACAAGCCGCTTTTGATCTGAAAGGTTTCTTGGATATCGAGGCATTTAGGATGAGCTTGGCGCAGCTGGCCGAAAGATATGACATTCTTCGAACTCTTTTTTATACAGAATGGAAAGATCAGCCTTTGCAGATTGTATTCCGGCAAAAGCCGATTGAAACGGTCGTTGAAGATATTCGGAGCATGAACAGTCATCAACGCAGCGAGTTTATTGCCGATTTTGCGAGAAGAGATAAGGCGCGAGGATTCAATCTCACCCGAGATGCTTTAATGCGCGTATCGATCCTGAGGACAGATGTAGACCAAGCGCGGTTGATATGGAGCTTTCATCATATTTTAATGGATGGCTGGTGTTTGCCTCTTGTTACGAAAGAAGTGTTTGAAACCTACTATTCGATTCTTGAGCGGAGGCAGCCGAAGCGGGGAGCCGTCACTCCATACAGCCGATATATCGAATGGCTGGATAAAAAAGATCACAAGCAGGCAGAAGTCTATTGGCGTAATTATTTGGAAGGCTATGAAGGGCAAACTGTTTTGTTACAAGAACAATCCTCCAACCAGCCGAAAGGATACGAAAAAGGAGAGCATGCGTTTCGTTTAGGAAAGCAGCTCACAGACGAGATCAAACGGGCCGCAAGCCACCATCAAGTCACGCTCAATACATGGATACAAACCGCATGGGGCTTATTGCTGCAAAGATATAACGGGAGTCAGGATGTCGTTTTCGGCACTGTCGTATCCGGCCGGCCGGCAGAAATCCCGGGAATTGAAACTATGGTCGGTTTATTTATCAATACCATTCCCGTACGTATTCATACGCAACCTGAAATGACAGCTGCACAAGTATTGAAAATGAACCAGGAGCGGGCACTGGCTTCTCAAGCATACGATACATTTCCGTTGTATGAAATTCAGGCTCAAACTGAGCAAAAGCAGCAGTTGATCAATCATATTATGGTTTTTGAGAATTACCCGGTCGAGAAACAAATAGAACATATGAAGCAGGATGACAAAGCATTAGACATTATCGATTTTCATATGGAAGAACATACCCATTACGATTTTACTTTTATAGTTATGCCGGCCGGAGAAATTGAAATTCGTTTTGTATACAATCGTGATGTTTATGATCAAGCATGTGTCGAACGGATGCAGGCGCACTTCATGCAAATCATTAAGCAAATGGCGGACGATCAGGAAACTCGCGTCCAAGAACTGGATATAGTAACAGCGGATGAACGATCGCTCCTGATAGACAAGTTTAACGATACGGCGGCCGAGTATCCAAAGAAAAAGACGATTCATCAATTGTTTGAGGAACAAGCGGAGCGAACGCCGGAGCAAGTGGCGATTGTTTTTGAAGATCAGAAGCTGACGTATCGGGCATTAAATGAACGCGCTAATCAGTTGGCCCGAACCTTGGTCGCCAAAGGACTTCAGGCTGAGCAGCTTGTTGGCATTATGGCGGAACGTTCACCGGAGATGGTGTTAGGCATCCTCGCTATTTTGAAAGCGGGAGGAGTTTATGTACCGGTCGATCCGGAATATCCGGAAGAACGCATCCATTATATGCTTGAAGATTCTAACGTCTCTATATTATTATTGCAAAATCATCTTCTAAAATGTACCGCTTATCAAAGTCATGCTGTCTTCCTTGACGATCCGTCATCATACGACGTCGAAGCATCCAATCTCAATCTAAGGACAGCGCCAAATCAATTGGCCTACGTCATCTATACATCAGGAACAACGGGGAATCCGAAAGGAACGCTCATTGAACATAAAAATGTGGTCCGTCTATTATTTAATAACAAAAACCTTTTTGATTTTAACGCATCGGACACATGGACTTTGTTCCATTCCTTCTGCTTTGATTTTTCAGTGTGGGAAATGTACGGAGCGCTGCTGCATGGGGGCAAATTAGTGATTGTTCCGAAACAAACAGCAAAAAACCCCGAAAGGTATTTGCAATTGTTAAAGTCGGAAGCAGTGACAATTTTAAATCAAACGCCAAGTTATTTCTACCAACTGATGCAGGAGGAGAGAGCATATTCCGAATCCAATTTAAACATCCGAAAAATCATATTTGGCGGAGAGGCGTTAAATCCATCCTTCTTGAAAGACTGGAAGATTAAATATCCTTTAACGCAATTAATCAATATGTACGGCATCACGGAAACCACCGTTCATGTCACATATAAAGAAATCACGGAACGAGAAATCGGCGAGGGCAGAAGCAACATCGGACAACCTATTCCTACCCTGCAAGCGTATATTTTGGACGAATATCAACGCATTCAGGTAATGGGCATACCGGGAGAGCTCTATGTTGCAGGAGAGGGGCTGGCTAGAGGATATTTGAACCGCCCGGAATTAACGGCAGAGAAATTTGTTGAACACCCATTTGCCCCAGGCGAAAAAATGTACAAAACGGGAGATGTCGCCCGATGGCTGCCTGACGGCAATATCGAGTATTTGGGAAGAATTGATCATCAGGTGAAAATCCGGGGTTACCGGATTGAACTCGGCGAGATCGAGACAGCTTTATTGCAACTGGAATCTGTCAAAGAAGCGGTCGTCATCGCGATTGAAGAAGAGGGCTCCAAGCAGCTGTGCGCCTACTTGACAGGAGACGAATCATTCAATACGTCGCAGCTGAAGCGGCATTTGCTGAACAAACTGCCCGCGTATATGATTCCAGCTTATTTTGTACAAGTAGAGAAGATACCGATAACCGCTAATGGAAAAATCGACAGGAAAGCTTTGCCGGCTCCTAAGGGAAATAGGCTCACCGGAACCGAATACGCAGCACCCGAAACGTTAATTGAAAAGCAGCTGGCCGAGATATGGAAGAACATTTTAGCTCTCAGTGACCCGGGGGTTAAAGATAATTTCTTTGACGTTGGCGGCCATTCGCTCAAAGTTTTGCAAGTTATTCATCAAATTAACGCCAGTATGGGAATCAAAATGCATTATCAAGCCGTATACGATTTTCCGACCATTGAAGCAATGGCACGCGCCATTCAAGCAGCGGTGTTCGGGTCCAAGACGGATAACGTATTCGTCAAGATGAATCAGAACGGTTCAATCCCTGTGTTCTGTTTCCCGCCTTTAATCGGGTATGGGCTGGTTTATAATGAAATGGCAAAAAGACTTGATGGCAGCTGCACCGTCTATGCCGCTGATTTCTTGGAAGAGCCGTCTTATGAGAAAGAGATCGTTGACCAGTATGCAGAAAGCATAATAGGCATTCAAGAAAAAGGGCCTTATGTTTTGCTTGGTTATTCTTCGGGCTCTAATTTGGCTTTTGAGGTTGCTAAAGCCTTGGAGAAGCGTGGACGCGTCGTATCAGACATTATGATGCTGGATTCTAAAATAGCCGTTTCTGTGACTTATTTATCGGAAGAGGAAACTGAAGAGATCATCCATCTGAATCTGGATATCATTCCGAATTATTATAGAGAATTATTAACCATTCCTTCGATTAAGGATAAAATCAGAAGCTACCTTGCGTATCACAATGAACTGATCAATTCCGGCGCCGTCAACGCCAACATACATCATTTGGTGTGTGGCGATTTGACTGATAGAGGATGGACGCAATCAACTGCACAGCATTACCTTGAGTACAAATTAAAAGGAGACCATGTGACGATCTTTGAACCTCATAATATCGAAGAAAATGTGGATACAATTCAATCTATTATCAAAAGAATTGAAGAACGGCATCATCAAGGACTTGTTCTTGATGAACAACTGTCAATGGGATCGTTTGCAGGAGACACAAAATTTAACAAAATGTAAGTGATCTAGTGCAAAATGCCGCTGCTGGCAGTCAGCGGCATTTTTTTATTAAAAAAGTGAGAGTAATACTCATGTGTTTGCTACGGTTTACTCTAGAAATAATCATTTTATGTGTTCTTCTTGACCAGTCATCAAATGTTAAAAAGAAACTCCTCCATTTTAAGGAAAAAGGAGGATGTTAAGTTATGCGTAAAAAGTGTAGCGTATGTTTATGGGTTCTTGCTTTATTATTGAGTTGCTTATCTGGGAAGTCTGCGTATGCTGCCACCAGTACTACAATTGCAAAACATATTTTGAATAGGATATTCGCCATAACGTATTTTTCCAATACCGTAAAAGACATATGAAGGAGAGGAAAAAATGATATCATGCGTAAAAAAACCAATTTGTGTATTATTGGTATGTTTCACTATGCTGTCAGTAATGTTAACCGGTCCATGCGCTACTGAAGTTTTGGCAGCAAGTGATGTAACAGTTAATGTATCTGCAGAAAAACAAGTGATTCGCGGATTTGGAGGAATGAACCACCCGGCTTGGATTGGGGATTTGACAGCAGCTCAAAGAGAAACTGCTTTTGGCAATGGACAGAATCAGTTAGGCTTTTCAATCTTAAGAATTCATGTAGATGAAAATAGAAATAATTGGTACAGAGAAGTGGAGACTGCAAAGAGTGCGATCAAACATGGAGCAATCGTTTTTGCTTCTCCCTGGAATCCTCCAAGTGATATGGTTGAGACCTTTAACCGTAATGGTGATACATCGGCTAAACGGCTGAAATACGATAAATACGCCGCATATGCGCAGCATCTTAACGATTTTGTTACCTTCATGAAGAATAATGGTGTGAATCTTTACACGATTTCGGTCCAAAATGAGCCTGATTACGCTCACGAGTGGACGTGGTGGACGCCGCAAGAAATACTTCGCTTTATGAGAGAAAACGCCGGCTCGATCAATGCCCGCGTCATTGCGCCTGAGTCATTTCAATACTTGAAGGATTTGTCGGACCCGATTTTGAACGATCCGCAGGCTCTTGCCAATATGGATATTCTCGGAACCCACCTGTACGGCACTCAGATCAGTCATTTCCCTTATCCTCTTTTCAAACAAAAAGGAGCGGGGAAGGACCTTTGGATGACGGAAGTATACTATCCGAACAGTGATAACAACTCGGCGGATCGATGGCCCGAGGCGTTGGATGTTTCACATCATATTCACAATTCAATGGTAGAGGGAGATTTTCAAGCTTATGTCTGGTGGTATATCCGAAGATCATATGGTCCTATGAAAGAAGATGGTACGATCAGCAAACGTGGTTACAATATGGCTCATTTCTCGAAGTTTGTGCGTCCCGGCTATGTAAGGATTGATGCAACGAAAAATCCTAATGCGAACGTTTACGTGTCAGCCTATAAAGGTGACAACAAGGTCGTTATTGTTGCCATTAACAAAAGCAGCACAGGAGTAAACCAAAACTTTGTTTTGCAGAATGGATCTGCTTCTCAGGTGTCTAGATGGATCACGAGCAGCAGCAGCAATCTACAACCTGGAACGAATCTCAACGTAACGGGCAATCATTTTTGGGCCCATCTTCCAGCTCAAAGCGTGACAACATTTGTCGCAAATCGTTAAGGGTACCTAAGGCACGTAACTCATTTTTCTATAGAAAGTCTGAATTTGCGATTTTCTGATAGGGCTTTCATCGTTTTGAAGCTGCATGCTTATTGCCATTTTAAATGCGGAAGGCATCAGCTTGTCAAGGAGATATAAATTAGGGGGAGAAGAAGGATGTACAACAGCAAAGCTTATATCTCTAGCTTTTTTAGTTTACATAATATATATTCTAGGAAGTAAACAAAATAAATGAATTCCTGTCTCAATATCAAAGTATACTTAAGTTAGTGAGACAGAAAATGAAATTTCACAGTTGAATCTCTAATCAAAAAAATGGCGTAGTCAATCCATAATAAACCGCTTCTAAATCTTCCAGCGTCATATCGCCATATGCACATTTGATAACCGAGTCCGCAAACACATCGTAGTCATAATCTGTAGAAAAACCTTGCTGCAGCTGTTTTTCGTAAACATCGATCTGTTCTTTTTGATTTTGGATGTCTTTTTCCTTACCTGGATAGTCCGGACCATTGATCACATCATTCATTTCTTTGAACAGCACCATATACTGTTTCAATGTTTCATCCACAATGTAAACCTCCTTATTTGCTGTATAAGATGATGAAAACGGACATCATTATTGCTGATGTCCGTCAAACGCATAACTATTTGGGTTCTGTTCCCCAAATCAGTTTTCCGTGCTTATATAATGTGATTTTTTTCGTTGTTTTAAACGTATTGGATTGGAAAAAGGAATAATCCCCGCTTTGTGCATAATTGCTCCAGTCATCATTATGAAGACGAAGCTGAACGTCCCCGGTGCTTGCTCCCGGTGACAGCGTTCCGTTTTTAAAACCTAGTTCCAGATAGGCATCTGCGCCTTGCTTAGGTTTATGTAACATCACAAACTTGTGTGTCACATTGCTGCATCCGATCTGCGCGTAGTCACAGTCATAGTTCTGGCCTTTGTTATTCGCGTTATACCAGTAACGGACAGTGACATCTTTTAAATCAACCGTGGCGTTGCCATTATTTGTAATGTGAATCTGCGGGCGGATTTGGTTGCCGTTCACACTTCCATCACCTGCTCTGTATTGCACAGAGATACTGTTTTTCTGTGTCGGTTTATCTTGTGTTGGCGTTTCAGGACTGTCCTTTGTCGAATCTTTGGTGCCGAGAATGTTTTCTCTTACGAATGTTCCTGAAGCGGATAAATCGGTCAACGGCCAGCCGCCTGTTTTAGATGCTCCCGGCTTTAAAGCTGAAGACGATTCCTGCTTATCAGAAAGATTCCAGTTCACCCAGCTGATATTCTTGCTATTGAGATAATTCAGCCATTCCCGCGACTGGTCAAGAAATACTCCGCCATTTCCGGAAGCATCACTTGTCCCCCATTCCGTCACAAAAATAGGCGCTCCTTTGCTGAGGGCATAGTTTGCTTTATCCCGTAAAAACTGGCCATGTGTGCCGGCATAAAAATGAAGCGCGTACATGACATTTGCATCCTTTAGCTGATCATCGGCAGCATCATTCACATCCTGGCTCCATGTACCGGTTCCGACGATGATGAGGTTGTCGGGATCATGTTTACGGATAACGGAAATCACTTCTTCCGCATACGGTTTAATATCACGCTTCCAGTTCACATCGCCGTTTGGTTCGTTCGCAATTTCATAAATGACGTTTGGCGTGTTTCCATAAAGGCTCGACATTTCCTCGAAAAATTCTTTTGCCTTCTCTTTATTTTGATTTGGATTGCCGTCATTTAAGATATGCCAGTCAATGATGACATATACCCCAAGCTCTTTTGCCGCTTCAACCGCTTCTTTCACTTTGTTTTTCACAGACGGATTATCAATATAACCGCCGTCTGCCGTATACATTGCCGCACGGAAAACCGTAATGCCCCAATCGTCTCTCAGCCATTTTAAGCTGTCTTTATTGACGAAATCGCCATACCATTGCAATCCGTGTGAACTGATCCCCTTCAGCTGTACCGCTTTGCCGTCTTGATTGAATAGCTGTGTACCTTTTATGCTAAGCTGGCCATTTATGGATACTGGCGTTTTTGCCTCTGCTGCAGATGCTTCTGGAGCCGCCAAACCGCCGATTGCTAATAATGCAATGTATAAACATACGATTAAGATAGAGACTGAACGTTTCATATATAATATTTTCTCCTCCTTTAAATTATATAAAATATGCCTAGTAACTCACCGCTCTCCCTCCCTTTCGCTTTTTAGCACGGACTCATTGTAAAAATCTTTCTCACGATTGTCTATCAACCTAATTTCTTGTTTTTAGACGGCTTAAAAGCCTGTCTATTTGCTCTTTTTGTCTTATCTCAGATACAGCTGACACATGCGGAACCAAAGATAAAAGTGTTTAACCAGGACTTTACACGTTATTTTTTTATGAAATCAAAACATTCCGCTTCTTTTGGACAAATAAAAAGCTGCATTCAATATATTGAATGCAGCCGTGTTCTTATGCTTCTTGTTTCTCATCTTCCCAAGTTTCAGCGTTTTTCAGACCCGGGATGTTTTTCGCTTTGAATACAGGATCTAATCCTTGCTTACGCTGTTTCGCGTAATCTTTATACACTTTATAAGCAACGTTTGACAGCAGCGCAATAACAATTAAATTAATCAGCGCCATGATACCCATAAAGAGGTCCGCCATATCCCAAACGATTTGGAAGCCTGATAAAGATCCATAGACAACCATCGCAATAACAGCGATACGGTAAATATTCAGCCATGTTTTGCTTGTTTTAATAAATTCAATGTTTGTCTCGCCATAATAATAGTTCCCGACAACTGAACTGAATGCAAACAAGAACATTGCGACTGCGATGAAGCTAGGCGCCCAGCCTCCAATATGATGATTAAGGGCAGCCTGCGTTACTTGGATACCATCACCTTTTGGTGTTACACTATACAGCAAAATAATGAACGCTGTGGACGTACATACGATAAATGTATCGAAAAATACGCCTAATGTTTGAATAAAGCCTTGCTTTGCCGGATGCGATACATGAGCCGTCGCAGCCGCGTTCGGAGCGCTTCCCATTCCTGCTTCGTTCGAGAAAAGTCCGCGCTGAGCACCGATAACGATGATGCCTCCTAATCCGCCGCCGACGATTTGCTCAATACCGAAAGCATTTTTAACAATTGTTGCGATAATGCCAGGGAATGCCGTTATATTGGTAATAACGACAAACAAAGCAATGAGGATATAAATGCCTGCCATAACCGGCACAATTAGCTGTGATACAGCTACAACACGTTTCAAACCGCCAAAAATGATAAACGCAGTTAAAGCTGCCAGAACGATGGCTACAACTATTTTGTTTACATGGAATGCGCCATCCAACGCCCCTGCAATTGTATTCGTTTGAACAGCGTTAAAGATTAAACCGAATGAGACCGTAATTAAGACAGCAAAAACAACGCCAAGCCATCTGACCCCAAGACCCTTTTGGATATAGTAGGCTGGTCCACCGCGGAAGTTATCTCCGTCCTTCACTTTATAAAGCTGCGCTAACGTACTCTCAACAAAACTTGAAGCCATCCCTACAGCAGCTACAACCCACATCCAAAATACAGCGCCCGGTCCGCCTGTCGCAATTGCTAAGGCTACACCAGTCAAATTCCCTGTGCCGACTCGGGATGCGGCCGAAATAAAGAATGCCTGCATAGATGAGACACCTTTATTTCCTTCTGGTTTCTCCCCTACTATTCTGAACATTTCAATAAAGTAACGGAATTGGATAAAACCAAAACGTATGGTAAAAAACAATCCAAGCCCTATTAAAATATAAAATAGGTAATTCCAGATGAAATCACTTGGAATATTAATTAAACTGTTGAAAAATGACCCCATATTTACCTCCCGTTTTCATCAATTCATGGTGAATTCAAATTTGATGTTAGATTATTTAACATAACGAGTCTTATTATATCACAATATGTCGAATTAGGAAGTTTTTTCGTGAAGATTATTGTTCTAGATTGAAGTTCACGCCTTCGGTCTCTCTCTATTATTTTCCTATGAATAGAAATATTTCTTATAAGCTTGTATTTTAAAAAGAGTTCTCTTTTAAAATATTAGAATTTCTCTCCTGGCACTTTCTGTTTCCTTTGATACATAAAGTCATAAATCCTAAACAACAAACATATCATCTAAAATGCGTTTTTATTCACATCTTAGACCGGGTATACATACACTAATAAAAGAAATTTCTCTTTCAAAAATAAGCAAAAAGATATATACTTAACAAAGTGAAATTTATTTTTAAATTTAATAAATCAGGTTTACTTTTGGAATGGATTGGGGTATTATTATAAAAATATTCAGTAATATTAAAGGAGGGGAAGATCATTTGAAAAAGGTAACGATACTGAAAGCGTCCATCTTGTTCTTGGCGATTGCCAGTTTTCATTTGTTCTCAATTCCCCATGCCTTTGATATTGGCCATCATTATAAAGCTGTAGCCGACCAGCAGGAAATGCATGAGATGAAAGTAGGGCAAAATGCAGATGATGAAAAGAAATCCATCACAGGAGCATTTGCGCTGACTGCTTTATGGGCAATGGCTGTTCTGCTTATAACCGCTGAAAGCAAAAATACGGGTTACTCCCGCAGGCGCCAGCGGAAAAAAAGCTTTATACTGGCCAAATTTTATCAATCGTCTTATTTCGGCAAACTTCATGTTCAACATCACCCGATTATATAACGAAAATATGAGGAGGCTGTTAAACATGTTGTTTATCTTAAGAATGGTGATTTTAGGCTTATTTTCTTTCACAGCGCTGAATTTATTTGTATGGCAAGGAATCGAAGTCATTCATGCCATGACAGATCTTTTCTCCAGCCATGAAAGCTGATAAAAAAACAAACGAAACCCGCTCGCATAATGTGAGCGGGTTTTTTATTATTGTTCTGTATGAAGGCGCCAGACAGCCGTGACCTTGCCTGACTCCTCTTCATCAATAAAGAAAGAGCCATTGCTGTATCTGTCGTTAGTCCGGAAGTCTTTTGCCAGGAGTTCTTTTCTGTCACCTTTTTCTGTTTCCGCCATAAATCGCTGATGAAGACTGCAAGCAAACAATGCTGCGACTCGGTGAGGGTTCTTCTTCAGTTCCCTTAGCATTACGACACCGCGTTTTGCGCGGGATGTTTTTTCAAACTCAGAAAGGCTCATGCGTTTCACCGCTCCCCGCTGAGTGAACAATACAATTGAATCGGATTCTTGAAGGATCTCTCCGGAGACAACAAAGTCATCTTCTTTTAGGTTAATCCCTTTGACACCTGCCGCACGTGCGCCGACTACATTTACTTCGTCTTCTCCAAACCATAGGCCGTACCCTAGGTGAGTGGCCATAAAGATCTGGCTTTCCCCATTTGTCACATGTACATCAATCAGTTCGTCTTCACCCTTGAGATTTAAGGCCACAAGCGCTTTAGAATAACGCTGTGCTTTATAATGGGTGAGTTCTGTCTTTTTCACCATGCCGTGTTTCGTGAAGAACAATAGATACGCCGACGGGTCAAATTCTTTTATCGGTATGGCCTTTACAATCGTTTCATCACGGTCAATGGTGATCATATTTGAAAAATGCTGGCCCATGTCCTTCCATCTGATATCAGGCAGCTGGTGAACCGGACAATAGATGTAGCTTCCTTTGTTCGTAAAGAGCAGCAGCACATCCGTCGTATTCATTTCAAACTGATGCAGCATCCTGTCCGTATCTTTCATTCCGAAATCTTGACCGTTGGAAGCGGCAAATGAGCGCTGACTCGTCCGTTTTAGGTAACCATCCTTCGTAACGGTCACATATACGTCCTCAGACGCTACCATGACTTCAAGGTTAATTTTAATTTCCTCAATTTTTTCTTCAATCACAGAGCGTCTCGTGTCTGCATATTTCTTTTTCAGTGCTTTCAAGCTGTTTGTGATCACTTTTAACAGCTTTTTATCATTGCTCAGAATGGATTCGAGCTCTTCGATTTTTTTGCCGAGCTCTTCTGCCTCTTCCTTCAGCGCTGTGATATCTGTATTAGTTAAACGATATAGCTGCAATGACACGATGGCTTCAGCCTGAGGCTCTGTAAAATTATATTTCGCTATCAAGTTGTTTTTAGCGTCACGTTTATCGCTTGAAGAACGGATCGTTGCAATGACTTCATCCAAAATGGACAAAGCTTTCATGAGACCTTCTACGATGTGATGTCTGTCTTTTGCTTTTTGAAGCTCGTAGACAGACCGGTTTGTGACGACTTCCTTCTGGTGGCCGATATATGCATCCAAAATAGACGGCAGGCTCATCAGCATCGGACGGCGGTTATGAATGGCCACCATATTAAAGTTATATGTGATCTGCAAATCGGTATTTTTATATAAGAAATTCAAAATGCCTTTGGCATCCGCTTCTTTCTTCAGTTCAATGACCACTCTCAGCCCTGTCCGATCCGTTTCATCGCGAACCTCTGAGATGCCCTCAACCTTTTTATCAAGGCGGTACTCGTCCATTTTTTTCACAAGATTTGCTTTGTTTACTTCAAATGGAATTTCCGTAATGACAATTTGTTCTCGTCCGCCTCTGATGGATTCAATTTCAGCTTTTCCGCGGATAATGATTTTTCCTTTTCCGGTTTCGTATGCTTTTCTTATCCCGTCAACGCCTTGAATAATACCGCCTGTCGGAAAATCAGGCCCTTTAATGACTTCCATGAGTTCATCAACAGAGCAAGATGGCATTTGAATACGCTTAATGACAGCATCAATGACTTCTCCCAGATGATGAGGGGGAATGTCGGTCGCGTATCCTGCAGAAATCCCGGTAGATCCGTTGACCAATAGGTTAGGAAACATCGCCGGGAGTACAACAGGCTCCTTGCTTGTATCATCGAAGTTCGGCACAAATTCAACCGTATTTTTGTCAATATCCCGAAGAAGCTCAGATGCAATCGGAGATAGTCGTGCCTCTGTATAACGCATGGCTGCCGGGGGATCTCCGTCGATGCTTCCGTTGTTCCCGTGCATTTCGATTAACACATTTCGCACTTTCCAATCCTGGCTCATCCGCACCATTGCTTCATAAACCGAACTGTCACCGTGCGGATGATAGTTACCGATAACGTTACCGACCGTTTTGGCTGCTTTTCTGAAGTTTTTATCAAACGTGTTTCCATCTGTATGCATCGCATACAGAATTCTGCGCTGTACCGGCTTTAAGCCGTCTCTTGCATCAGGAAGCGCCCTGTCTTGAATAATATATTTACTGTAGCGTCCAAAACGGTCGCCGATGACCTCTTCTAATGGTAAATCATGAAATAATTCTGGCTGTGACAATCATTAAACCTCCTCAGCGACCGATAAGTTTTCATTTTCTAAAATATTGCTTTCTTCATCTAAGCCGAAAGCGACGTTTTTCTCAATCCACTTTCTGCGCGGCTCTACTTTGTCTCCCATTAACGTCGTCACACGTCTCTCTACACGTGCCGCATCGTCGATTTTGACTCTTACAAGCGTGCGGGACTCCGGATTCATTGTCGTTTCCCACAGCTGGTCTGCGTTCATCTCTCCAAGACCCTTGTATCGCTGAATGGTATATCCTTTTCCGACTTTTTTCAGGACATCATCCATCTCTTCATCAGACCATGCGTATTCAATGATTTCCTTTTTCCCGCTTCCTTTGCTGACCTTATATAAAGGAGGCAGTGCAATGAACACCTTGCCATGCTCAATGAGCGGCTTCATATAGCGATAGAAAAAGGTGAGAAGCAGCACTTGAATATGAGCGCCGTCGGTATCGGCATCTGTCATAATGATGATTTTGTCATAGTTGATGTCATCGATTGAGAAATCCGCTCCGACACCCCCGCCGATCGCATGAATGATCGTATTGATCTCTTCATTTTTAAAGATATCAGCAAGCTTAGCTTTTTCCGTATTAATGACTTTACCGCGTAAAGGCAGAACCGCTTGGAATCTGCGGTCTCTTCCCTGCTTAGCTGACCCGCCTGCTGAATCACCCTCAACGAGATACAATTCATTCTTTGCTGGGTTTCTCGAACCCGCAGGCGTCAGCTTTCCGCTTAATGTCGCTTCTGATTTTTTTCGTTTTTTGCCGCTTCTTGCCTCTTCACGGGCTTTGCGTGCCGCTTCGCGCGCCTGGCTCGCCTTGATTGCTTTTTTGACAAGAAGCGTTGCGGTGTCCCGATTTTCCTCTAAAAAGTAAGCAAGCTGCTCTGAAACAATCGCATCAACCGCTGATCTCGCTTCACTAGTACCGAGCTTTCCTTTTGTTTGTCCCTCAAATTGAAGAAGCTCCTCAGGAATGCGGACAGAAATAATGGCTGAAAGCCCTTCCCTTATATCAGTGCCTTCAAGGTTCTTATCCTTTTCTTTCAGCAAAGCCACTTTTCTCGCATATTCATTAAAAGCACGTGTCATCGCTGTTTTTGCACCTGATTCATGAGTCCCGCCGTCTTTTGTTCTGACGTTGTTAACAAACGATAAAATGTTTTCAGAATAGCCGTCGTTAAACTGGAACGCAAAGTCTACTTCTATTGAATGATGCTCTCCCTCAAACGAGACCACTTCAGACAAGACGTCTTTTTCCTCATTTAAGTAAGCGACAAACGCTTCTATGCCGTTCTCATAATAAAAGACCTCATGTTGGTCATTGCGCTCGTCAATCAGCTCAATTTTTAATCCTTTTAACAAAAACGCAGATTCTCTTAAGCGCTCAGAAAGCGTTTCAAAATTATAAGTTGTTGCGCTGAACATCGTTGGATCTGGCTTAAAGTGCGTAAGCGTTCCTGTCTTTTTTGTTTTGCCGATCTTTTCAAGAGATGTAACCGGTTTTCCTCCATTTTCAAATCGCTGCTGATAGACGAAACCGTCCCGCTCAATCGTAACCGTCAGCCATTCAGATAAAGCATTCACGACTGATGCACCAACTCCGTGCAGCCCTCCGCTTGTCTTATAGCCGCCTTGGCCGAACTTTCCTCCGGCATGAAGCACCGTTAAAATCACTTCAGGGGTTGGTTTGCCGAGCTTATGCATTCCGGTCGGCATGCCGCGGCCTCTATCCTGGACAGAAATACTGTTGTCTTTATGTATTTTGACGATTATGTGATCTCCATGGCCGGCAAGCACCTCGTCGACAGAGTTATCTACAATTTCATAAACCAAGTGGTGCAAGCCACGCGCGTCAGTAGAACCAATATACATACCCGGCCTTTTCCTGACGGCCTCAAGGCCTTCGAGCACCTGTATGGCATCTTCGTTGTAATCAAATTGCTGTTTTCTAGCCAAACGTACAAACCCCTTTCAAAAACTAACATTGTCTTTCTCTTTTTCAGTGTTACGCATCAATTGTATAAAGTATTTGTTAAAACCTTGCCTCGAGCCGGTACTGCCTTGGACTCCCCATTATAACCAATATGTTCGCAATCGCAACATAGAGCTAACGAATCAGTTCGCAAAACATCGGCTAGTGCTGTTTTTACACTACGAGAACGTATGTTTGTTTATTATATATAAAGCAGCAGACCTTCGCAAATCGAACGGCCGAAACCCAGCTAGACAAGGTATTCAAAAAAAGCTGTTCAAGCTTTATTGTATCTGTTTCACCGTAATACGCAAACAATATCTTAAAATTAAAAAGCAAAAATCCTTGAATTCACAAGGATTTTTGCAGTTCTGCACCTATTTTGTTACAGCGTGCGCCACTTTTATGCACAGATCCATGATAACCGTTCTGTTTTTTTCCTTTAGCATCTGGTAAGCTTCTTCGTTTACCAGCCCTTGCTGTGCCCAAAATACTGGGGCATCTGTCTCCAAAAACTCTTCCGCCACGCCTGGCAGCTGTTCTGAGCGCCGGAATACATTGACGATGTCAATTGGACCGTCAATCTCTTTTAAAGATGAAACGGCTTTGACACCAAGTGCCTCATCAATTGTAGGGTTGACGGGAATGATTTCATAGCCCGCATCCTGCATCGCTTTTGAAACCATATGCGACGTTCTATCCGGCCGGTCTGAAAGCCCCACTACCGCAATTCGCTTGCTTCTTTCAAGAATCTCTTTAATTTCCGCTTTGGAAGGGTTTTGCATCATGTACCACTCCTTTTTCATCTATTTTACATGATCAAAATGTAAGAAATCAAAATATGATGCATGTTTGATTGAATTTGCAAGCAAACTTTAAAAAACTTATCATCAGATTATGATATCTCATGTTAAAATAGAAAGAAGGGACTTTGAAAAAGGAGAAATGTAGATGTTAATTGCTTTATTGATTATTTTGGCCTACTTGATAGGCAGCATTCCATCTGGCTTAATTGTGGGCAAGCTTGCCAAGGGAATTGATATTCGGGAGCACGGAAGCGGCAACTTAGGCGCTACCAATGCATTCCGTACGCTGGGCGTAAAAGCGGGTTCGATCGTGATAGCCGGAGATATTTTGAAAGGGACGCTGGCAACTGCATTGCCATTTCTCATGCATGTTGATATTCACCCGCTTCTAGCAGGAGTCTTTGCAGTTTTAGGCCATGTGTTTCCCATCTTCGCTAAATTTAAAGGCGGCAAAGCCGTGGCAACGTCCGGAGGCGTTTTGCTATTTTACGCACCTCTGTTATTTATCACGATGGTTGCGGTATTCTTTATCTTTTTATACTTGACTAAATTTGTTTCTCTGTCATCGATGTTAACAGGGATCTATACTGTTATATATAGTCTCTTTGTCCATGATAAGTATTTATTGATTGTCGTTACCCTGCTCACTATTTTTGTGATATACAGACACCGGGCGAACATTAAACGAATTATCAATAAAACAGAACCTAAAGTAAAATGGTTATAAACCTTCTCTTTTGACACAGAATAGCCTAATACGTTTATAATAGAGAAAATTCAAATGAAGAACAAAGGGGTGTTCTGTTATGAATATGACAATTAACGAAGACGCACTGAACTGGTATAAGGAAGAGCTCGATTTAGAAAGCGGAGACCAAGTTCGCTTTTTCGTCCGCTACGGCGGCTGCAGCAACGTTCAAAAGGGATTTTCCCTCGGAGTGGCAAAAGATGCCCCACAAGAGGCTGGAGCCACTGCAGAAGCCGGCGGCATTACGTTCTTTATTGAAGAAAGTGATCTATGGTACTTCGATAACCACGACCTTCTAGTCAGCTATTCAGAGGACGCTGGTGAACCGGTTTTTGAATACCAATAAAAAAGAACGCACATAATGTGCGTTCTTTTTTTTACAAATGAAATCGTGTAAGATGATCGGTCAGGTTTTCTTGTTCCAAAATATATTTTTGTGTCTCACCCAGCAGATCAAAGTGAGGAAATTCACTTTTTCTATGTATCCATTCTTTTTTTAAACCGTACGCCGCTCCCCATTGAATCAGCTTATCAATATCTGCACAGCCGGCTTTAGTCACGGTCTTTGCTTCTGGAAACCGGTCATCCAGCCAATAATGTGTTAAAAATGCGATTTCTCCTCTTTTCACGGCGTGTTTCCACCGGTTGAGTTCCTCACGTTTTACACCAAACGCCATATCTCGTTCACTTCCCTATTTTTTGGCCTTTTCATATGCTGCGTGCCAATCTGGGAAAGCTTTGCGGAACTGAATAGGCTTAAAGCTTTCTTTATCCACACAAATATGAGATGAGGTGGCTTCGATAGAAAGCTCACCGGCCGGATTATAAATGTGATAACCATAAATGGTTTTAAAGCCGTTGTATTCCTCTATCCATGTGTGCACAACCGCGGTTTCTCCGTAATGAAGCGGCTTTTTATAGGAAATATTGATATCAACGACTGGAGAAAGAACGCCTTTCTTTTCCATATCACTGTATAAAAAGCCTAAGTCCTTAATGAGGGCCGTTCTGCCGAGCTCCATCCACACAAGATAATTTGCGTGATAAACAATCCCCATTTGATCAGTTTCTGCATAACGCACTTCTATTTCTTTTTTTGATACATGCAAGATTACTCTGCTCCCTTAACGTCAATTTAGCCCCATTTTACCATAATCAAATCAGAAAGAAAAAAACCAGGTTTCCCTGGTTTTTAAGAGCGGTATCCGTTTTCTCTCGCTGCGGACTCGTCTTGAATTTCATTGCGAAAAGCTTCGATGCTCTGTTCGCGTCTTGCATTTTTTTCTTTGATCCGCTGCTTATCTTCTCCCGAAGCAAACTCCATTGATTCTTCTGCTTCTTCTATGTTTTCAATTGTGTTTTGAACCATATCCTGCAATTTTTCTACATTATCAGAACGATCATCAGGTTTTGGCTGCTGCTGATATTGATTTTGGTTATTCGTCATTCGGATGTACCTCCTAGAAATAAACTCGGTTCGGCGTTACTCGCCTTTTGTCTGCATGATGATAGGCTGCTGCCCGGAAGTATCATGCATTTTTTCCCCTTTATTGGCTTTATATTTTACAGGCTTTGTACCCAAGTGGCTTGGAGCATATTGAGGCTGACCGTTTTTCTTGTTGTTTCCCATGTTTATCCCTCCTCAACAGATAGGATTCTCAAAAGGAGGGGTAAACATGAATACAAATTAAAGGTTATTTTTGCTTAAATCGCTGTTCAAGCTTTTCCTCAAGCTGATTTAAATACTCTGTATTGGTCATCAGCTCTTTTTTGTTTTCCATGACGAGCTCATGAAAAGAACGCTTTCTCATCTTCTTCACTCTTCTCACCTCCGCATATTCTTTTATTTTTTCCAATTCTGAAAACTTGTAAGCATATCTGAACATAAAAAAACTGAATCTAATCAAGATCCAGTTTTTGTTCCATTTCTTTTTTTGTCATGGTGCCAATGTGTATGTCTTGTATGACGCCTTTTTCATCTAAGATATACGTCGTTGGGTATGACATCACATTATAGTCAGCATTAATCCCTTTTTTATCAATCAGGATGGGAAACGTTAAGTCATAGGTATCAGCAAACGCCTGAACCTGTTTTTCGCTTTTCTCAGCTGAAGTGAAATTAACCGCAACAACCGCAAGTTCGTCAGCGTGCTCTTTTTGCAGCTGTTCCATCGCTGGCATTTCTTGACGGCACGGTTTACACCAAGTTGCCCAGAAATTGAGCAGCACTTTTTTGCCTTTTGTGTCCTGTAAGGAACTTCTCTCTCCTGATAGCGTTTTCAAAGAAAAATCAGGTGCTTGCTGTCCCTCTTCAATCCCCACTTCTTTTTTGCTGTATGTTTGATACAAATTCCATCCCATATAACCGGCAAGCACGATAAGCAGGATCCCTGCGAGCCATTTTTTCAGCATATGGCACCTCCGCAGCACACTTTGTCATAAAAAGAAGAGAAAGCTTAATGCCTTCTCTTCCTATTGATTCATCAGGATTGCTTCATTTTATCGCGAAGCACCATTTGCAGGATACCGCCATGGCGGTAGTAATCAATTTCAACTTCACTATCAAAGCGGACAAGTGCTTCAAATGTTTTTACATTTCCGTCTTCATCAATTGCTCTTACTGTAACGATATCACGAGGGCGTACGCTTTCATCAACATCTACCTCGATGACTTCTTTACCAGTTAAGCCGAGTGTTTCCGCATTTTCACCTTGTTTAAATTGAAGCGGCAGCACACCCATGAATACAAGGTTGCTTCTGTGAATTCTTTCAAAGCTCTCAGCAATTACCGTTCTGATGCCAAGAAGGTTTGTTCCTTTTGCAGCCCAGTCGCGTGAAGAACCCATACCATAATCTTTTCCAGCTAATACGACAAGACCGGTTTTATCTTCTTTGTATCTCATGCACGCATCATAGATCGATGTTACTTCACCAGTCGGCCAGTACGTTGTAAATCCGCCTTCTGTACCCGGCGCAATTTGGTTTTTGATGCGGATGTTTGCAAATGTTCCTCTCATCATGACTTCATGGTTACCGCGGCGGGAACCGTAGGAGTTAAAGTCACGAGGAGAAACACCTTTCTCTTGCAAGTACTTACCGGCAGGCGTGTCTTTTCCGATTGCCCCTGCAGGAGAAATGTGGTCGGTTGTGACTGAATCGCCGAATTTACCGACAACACGCAGGCCTTTTAATGGCTCAACCTTTCCTGGTTCAACAGACATTTCTTCGAAGAATGGCGGGTTCTGAATGTAAGTTGACTCGCTATCCCATTTATATAATGCTTCATCTGTTGTTTCTATCTCGTTCCAGCGCTTGTTATCGTCAAATACCGTTTCATACTCTTTGCGGAAGAGCTCAGGCGTAACAGTTTGCTTAACAAGTGAATTAATTTCGTCCATTGACGGCCAAATGTCGTTAAAGTATACGTTTTGACCATCTTTGCCCACACCGATCGGATCGGTTTTCAGGTTAATGTTTACCGTTCCAGCCAGCGCATATGCCACAACAAGCGGCGGTGAAGCAAGATAGTTGCCTTTAACAAGCGGGTGAATACGCCCTTCAAAGTTACGGTTTCCGGAAAGGACAGACGTAATCAGAAGATCATTTTTCGCAACTGCTTCTTCAATTTCTGGTGAAAGCGGACCTGAGTTTCCGATACATGTTGTACATCCGTACCCAACGAGGTTAAAACCAAGCTCTTTCATGTATGGAAGAAGGCCTGAATTCACAAGATATCCTGTAACAACTTTAGAACCCGGTGCAAGTGACGTTTTCACGTAATTAGGCACCTTAAGCCCTAATTCAACCGCTTTTTTCGCTACTAGTCCGGCGCCGATCAGAACGTACGGGTTTGATGTATTCGTACAGCTTGTAATCGCAGCAATGGCGATTGCACCCGTTTTCATAACTGTTTCTTCGCCGTTAAGGAGTTTAAATTTAATTTCTTTATCTTCTTCTTCAGCATTTAAACCGAATCCTTGGTTACCAGCAGGGCTGACCAAATGCTTTTTAAATGTTTCCTGCATAGCAGAAAGCGGGATTAAATCCTGAGGACGCTTTGGACCTGATAAGTTTGCTTCAATTTGAGACAGGTCAATTTCAACCACATCAGTAAATTGAGGGTCTTCAGCATCAGGAGTGTAGAACAAGCCATTACTTCTGCAGTATGCTTCAACAACATCAATATGTTCAGGATCACGGCCTGTCAGACGCAAGTAGTTGAGCGCTTCTTCATCTACTGGGAAGAAACCGCATGTAGCGCCGTATTCCGGAGCCATGTTCGCAATTGTTGCACGATCCGCAAGCGGCAGTTCAGCAATTCCCGGTCCGAAGAATTCAACAAACTTGCCGACAACGCCTTTTTGACGCAGCACCTGTGTCACTTTTAACGCCAAGTCAGTAGCTGTTGTTCCGTTTGGAAGCTTGCCGACAAGTTTCGCGCCGATTACCTCAGGAACTGGGAAGTAAGAAGGCTGTCCAAGCATTCCCGCTTCAGCTTCAATTCCGCCGACACCCCAGCCGAGAACGCCGATACCGTTAATCATTGTAGTATGTGAGTCTGTTCCGACAAGCGTATCAGGATACGTTACAAGCTCGCCGTCTTCTTCAATGGCATGGACGACACTTGCCAGGAACTCTAGGTTTACCTGGTGCACGATACCTGTTGCAGGCGGCACTGCCTGATAGTTATTAAACGCTTTCTTTGCCCAGCTTAAAAATTTGTAGCGCTCTGCATTTCTTTCGAATTCCAAGTCCATATTAATAGCTAACGCATCTTCTGTTCCCGCTTTATCAACCTGTACAGAGTGGTCGATAACGAGATCAACAGGAATTTCAGGGTTAATTTTATCTGGATCTCCACCGACAGCTGCCATCGCTTTACGCAGTGAAGCAAGGTCTACTACTGCCGGAACCCCTGTGAAGTCTTGTAAAATAACACGAGACGGTTTGAACGGAACGTCGATTTCCTTTAATTCGGCAGTTCCCCATTTTGCCAAATTTTCCACGTGTTCTTTTTTGATGACGAATCCGTCAACTTGACGTAATACTGATTCTAAAAGAACTTTGATGGAATAAGGAAGCTTCGAAACCTTCCCGATACCTGAATCTTCTAACGCTTTTAAAGAGTAGTAATGATATGTTTTCCCATTTGTAGTAAACGTTTTTCTCGCTTGGAAAACGTCTTTTGCTGCAGTTTTTTGCTCGTTTGCCATTCTCCAAAATCCCCCTTCAGATCAGATCATTCTCAGATGAACGTAAATTCCATCACAATTTTCTCACAATTTCATATTAAAACAAAATCATACATAAGTAAATATCAATGTTTTTATTAAATACAATAAGTTCGGCTTATCGGACAAATGTACCGGTAATTATTACTGTTTATGCTCTCTCATATAACGCAACAAAAGGAGCCATATTATGATTGAGGTGATAATGATGGTCAAAAGAAAAGCGAATCACGTAATTAACGGAATGAATGACGCGAAAAGCCAAGGCAAAGGCGCAGGCTACGTCGAAAACGACCAGCTTGTACTGACTGAAGCTGAACGCCAAAATAATAAAAAAAGAAAAACCAATCAATAACACCGGACTCTTTTAAGGAGGTTCTATTTTATGACCAATAAAAATACAAGTAAAGATATGCATAAAAACGCCCCTAAAGGGCACAATCCGGGTCAGCCGGAGCCTCTCAGCGGAAGCAAAAAAGTGAAGAACCGAAACCACACAAGACAGAAGCACAACTCAAGCCATGATATGTAAGAAAAGCAGACCTTAGTGTCTGTTTTTTTATGCGTTCACCCATTTCCGATCCTCCGCATATGATGTAAAGCAAGGTTGATATGTGGAGGAATGCTTCCATGACCCATTCAAAACGTAATGATGCTAATGATTTCGATGGTATGGATGAATGGCTTCGGCAATTTTTTGAAGACCCCTTCGCCTGGTACGACGAAACATTGCCTATTGATTTATATGAAACAAGTCAGCAGTATATTATTGAAGCGGATCTGACTTTTTTAAAGCCGACACAAGTAACGGTTACCCTGTCTGGATGCGATTTCATCTTAACGGTCAAATCGTCAGGACAGACTATTGAAAAACAAATGATGCTTCCTTTTTATTTAAATGACAAAACCATTCAAACCGAATGTGAAAATCAAATACTCACAGTTGCCGTCAATAAAGAAACAGAAGATGGTTCTTCTTTTTCTCTTCAATTTCCTCTCAGCTAACATAAAAAGTCACTTTCATCCCCTATTATGAAAGTGACTTTTTTTCCGTCCATTTATCGTCAAATACCCTCTAGTGACTCTCCCATGGCCAAATAGCAGATTCACTATACAATAGAATATGATCTACTATCTCTTTTGACTAGACGTCTATCACTTTTTTCTATTCTTTTTTTACTGTGTTCTTCTAATCTCTCTTCGTATACAATATGGTTAGAATAAGGGGGAATGATTGATGCTGGAAGGCTGGTTTTTGTGGTTTATTCTGTTTTGGGTGATCATGATGGTTGTCTTATTATCAATCGGCGGTTTTTTTATGTTTCGAAAATTTCTAAAGCGTTTACCAAAAGAAGACGGCAGGTCAGAGCTTGATTGGCAGGATTACTATATCAAAAACAGCAGGCACTTGTGGAGCGATGAAAACAAACAATTTCTGAATGAATTGGTATCTCCGGTTCCGGAGCTGTTCAGAGATGCAGCAAAAGCCAAAATCGCAGGTAAAATCGGTGAGCTTGCATTAAAAGAAAAGGTATCAAAGATTGATCAGCAACTGATGATCAGAGGGTATATTCTCGCAACTCCTAAAAGAGACCATACCTTCTTAAAAAGGCATCTGCGAGACAAAAAAATCGATCTCGAACCTTATCAAGCCCTTCTTAAATAAAAAACCTTTCCTGACAGGAGGAAAGGTTTTTTAATTCATTTGAATATTAGCTGACTGCAGCTCGTTATGAAGTTTTCGGTATGATAAATACATGGCGATTCTCCACGGTACAATCATACCGAAAGCCAGAATCCAAAACATTCCGCTCAGTGCGCCGTAGTCAATCGATGTGCTTAAGATCGATTTCATCACGATTCTGATCACTAAAAGACCGACTAATATAAATACAAATGCTTTAGAGCGTTTCATGTAAATTTCATTATTTTTAATTTCAAACTTAGAAGTTTTGATGAGAAAAATAGAGAAAATCACGCCTAAAGTGATCGCTTCTAAAAACTCTGCACCAGTTACCCAAAATACCGGAAATAAAAACATTAACGCTCCCGTACTCATAAAAATCGGCGGAAGAATGATTTTTTTCGGTGAAACGGGCTTGTCAGAGGACTTAATTCTGACCACCATTACAGCTACAGCCATTAACACAGCAATAATCGATGAAACTATAATCATCATACTTATCATTCCTTTGTTTCTCGGAGTGTTGATACTATATACTATACTCCAAAACAATAAAAAAAACCATTTTGAAAAGAAATGACTTTAATGTCCCATAACACGGCTAACAGCTTCTAACACTTTTGTTTCCTCGAACGGCTTAACAATAAAGTCCTTTGCTCCCAGCTCAATCGCTTCAGATACAATTCTTTGCTGGCGCATGGCAGTGCACATGATGACCTTCGCCTTAGGATCAAAGGTTAAGATATCACGAAGAGCCTTAATACCGTTTTTCACTGGCATTGTAATATCCATTGTCACAATGTCCGGCCGCAGTTTTTTATACAGGTCAGCTGCTTGCTCTCCGTCCGCCGCTTCGCCTGCGATTATATAATTTGCCTCTTCCAAGATCTCTCTGATTTTCACCCTCATGAACTTGGCGTCGTCTACAACTAAAACTCTTGTCATATTCCCCTCCAAAAATCGATTTCCACAGATAATAGTCTTATTGTACCAAAAACAAAAGGATTAGTAGTAGTACGAAAGTAATTTAACGTCAAAAACCAGTAAATCCTCCAAACAGATCAGACAGCAAAATAATAATCAGGCTCATCCAATCAAAGAATAACAGCACGCCAATCACAATCATCAAAACGCCGCCTGCTTTCATGATTAAAAGCTGGTTCTTTCTTATCCACTTCAGCTTTGTGATAAAAAAAGACAATAAAAGAAACGGAACAGCAAAACCGAGTACATATAACATCATGTACGGCACCGCTGAGCCTGGATTTGTGCTTGCAAGTGTGATAACAGCCGCTAATATCGGACCGGTACAGGGCGTCCATCCCGCCGCAAATGCCATTCCGATTAAGACGGAACCTAAAAACCCGCTTGGTTTGTGCTTAAAATGGATTCTGCGTTCTTTCATGATCGCCTCTGGCCGGAACACGCCAAGCGTAATGAAACCGAACAAAATAATAAGCAACGCGCCAATTTGCCGAATCGCATCGTGATAATCCCTAAATAGGCTGCCAATAAAAGATGTTCCATAGCCTAAAGCGATAAAAATGACAGAAAAGCCAAGCAAAAAACACAAAGTATGAAACAAGCTTCTTTTCTGCAGCAGCAGTTTTTCTGTTTTCACATCATCCATGCTGACCCCTGTAATATATGACAAGAAAGCTGGGTAAAGCGGCAGGCAGCAAGGTGAAATAAAGGATAGAAATCCCGCTCCAAATGTCAAAAAATAATTCACGTCTCCCATGTCATCATCCCCTCATGATTTGACATTCCTTCAAGTTATGACAAAATCATTTCATTTTTTTAACACTTTCACTTGAAGGATTTCTATTTTTAGAAAAAACTTATATAATTTAATTTGACATTGAGATATTGTACTCCTTCTCATTTGAAAATTAGTATAAATATGGATATAATATAAACATTCACTTTGAAGATCTAATGTATGAAAGGATACATCCCTGTGATTAGAGAGCATCTATTAAATGAAATCGAAAAAAAAAGAGCAGAGCTGCTGCAAATTGTCATGGCGAACGGAATGACATCTCATACTACGATAGAGCTCAGTCAGGAGCTTGACCATCTTCTCATACAATATCAAAAGCAGCGCCTTCGAGCAGTAGCGGGTGATGATTGATTGCAAAATAAAAAACCCGTATAAGGGTTTTTTATTTTATAACCATGTTTCTCTATATCATAATCTTTACGTATTATTTCGTTTGATTATTCATGGCTTTCATCATTTGATTGATTTTCTTTTGAGAAGGTTTCATTCCCATTTGCATCATCATCATGCGTAACATTTGTTCATTAATAGGCGGATTCTTTTTAAGGTAGCTCATCATATATTTACGAGCAATAAAAAACCCGAGTGCAACACCTATGAGCAATGCAACAACGCCCACTAGGATGCCAACCCATAAAGTCATTTTATTTCCTCCTTCATGTTGTCTAGTTTAAAGTGTACTAAACCAAAAGCTATTATACAACATTTACATCTCTTTTTCTTCGGTTTTAGACAAAATTTCTTTCTTTCACCGGATTTAGCCATCCATAACGCTTCGAATTGAAATCCATTGCTAGAAAGCAAGGGCTTACTTTTCTCAACACTTCAAAGAAAATCGTTTCTGCCTCGTAATCCCCCGAAGCTACAATTTCTATCATGTGCTCCTTCATCATAAACGTCGCATGGCCTTTGGCTTTCGGCAAAGCTAATCTATAAATATAATCCAGCTGCCTGTAATCCGCATTGTTTAAATTCATTTTTAACCGCTGATGCATATGTAAAATCGGGATTGGCTGTGTAATATATTGAATCTGTTTCTCTGTCATTTCATACTGCTGCTTTGTCAGGCTTGTCCAATGATAGTCTTGAAACAGCTCAAACATAACCGATTCCCGCCCGAAATAGTGATTGGCAAATTCCTCTTTTATCAGGTACGTATAGTAGTGACGTTCCATCTTTTCATCCCCTTTTGCGGCAGCATTTCATTTGCTCTCTATTATACAAAAGAAGAAAAGAAAGAATTGTCTATTACTGTTAAACAGCCAATACTATTTTTGTCGGATAAACAAGAAAAAGAGGATGATTTGACTCATCCTCTTTGAAAGGCTTACTTATTAAGTAATGCTTTAACTCGATTCACTACGTTTGGAACTGAGAAGCCGTATTCGTTGATGATGGTTTCGCCAGGAGCAGATGCACCGAATCGGTCTATGCCAAGCACATCTCCTTCAAGCCCTGTGTATTTGCCCCAGCCAAATGATGCACCCATTTCAATCGCAAGGCGTTTTTTCACATCTGCAGGGAGGACAGTGTTTTTGTATTCATCAGATTGTTTCTCGAAACGGTCCATTGAAGGCATGCTGACAACAGAAACATCGATATTCTCTTTTGCCAGTTCAGCCTGCGCTTCAATCGCAAGACCTACTTCAGAGCCTGAAGCGATGAGAAGAGCGTCAGGTGTTTCGTTTTTAGATTTAGATACGACATATGCACCTTTTTCTACTCCCGCCAACGCTTCTTCAGCTGTTTGGTCGATCGTAGGAAGGTTTTGGCGTGTCAATACCAGCGCTGTTGGCTGATCAGTGCTTTGCACTGCAAGCTTCCATGCTGCCGCTGTCTCATTGCCGTCTGCAGGACGGATCAAGGAAAGATTAGGCATCGCACGGAGTGAAGCAAGCTGTTCAACAGGCTCGTGCGTCGGGCCGTCTTCACCTACCGCAATACTGTCATGTGTGAAGACATATGTGACAGGAAGACCCATTAATGCTGCAAGGCGAATCGCTGGACGCAAGTAATCAGAGAAGACAAAGAAAGTTCCGCCGAATACACGAAGTCCGCCATGAAGCGCCATGCCATTTAAGGCTGCACCCATCGCAAATTCACGAACACCAAACCAGAAGTTTTTGCCTGAGTAATCAACCGCTGTAAAATCACCGGCATTTTTAATTGTCGTTTTGTTTGATCCCGCTAGGTCAGCAGAACCTCCGACAAAGAAAGGAATTTTTTTCGCAAGTCCGTTGAGAACTTCACCGGAAGATGCACGGGATGCCAGGCTGCTTCCTTTTTCATAAACAGGAACCTCTTGATCCCAGTCCTTCGGAAGCTCTCCTTTGATTGCCAGCTCAAGCTGTTCAGCAAGTTCAGGATAAACTTCTTTATATTTAGCGAATTGGGCATTCCATTCCTGTTCTTTTTTCTCGCCTGATTCTTTAACCGCTGCAGCGAAATGCTCATATACTTCTGACGGAACGTAGAAATCCTCTTCATACGTCCACGCGTAAGCTTCTTTTGTTAACTTGCTTTCCTCTTTACCAAGCGGCGCACCGTGAACACCGGATGTGCCGGCACGGTTAGGTGAACCAAAACCGATTGTCGTTTTCACTTCAATTAATGTAGGTTTCTTTTCATTTTGGCGTGCTTTTTCAATAGCCGCTGTTAATTCTTCAATGTTGTTTCCATCCTCAACATAAAGAACTTCCCAATTCATGGCCTCAAAACGCTGTTTCACGTTTTCAGAGAATGAACGGTCAAGATCTCCATCGAGAGAGATGTCATTAGAATCGTATAATACGATCAGACGGCCAAGCTGAAGATGGCCTGCGAGTGAAGCGGCTTCAGAAGAAATACCTTCCATTAAATCACCATCACCGCAAATACTGTATGTATAATGATCGACTACGTTAAATGAATCACGGTTGTAAGTTTCCGCTAAATGGCGTTCAGCAATAGCCATTCCGACCGCCATGGCAATTCCTTGGCCAAGCGGACCTGTTGTTGCATCAACACCGGCAGTATGTCCAAATTCCGGGTGTCCAGGTGTTTTGCTGCCCCATTGGCGGAATCCCTTAAGATCTTCGATGCTAAGATCAAACCCGCTTAAATGAAGCATGCTGTATAAAAGTGCTGATCCGTGTCCAGCAGATAAAACAAAACGGTCACGGTTAAACCAGCCAGGGTTTGCCGGACTTACGTTCATAAATTTTGTCCACAGTGTGTATGCCATTGGAGCGGTCCCCATTGGCATCCCTGGGTGACCAGAATTTGCTTTTTCAATAGCGTCTATTGACAGTGTGCGAATGGTAGCAACTGATTTCTTTTCAATTGTATCCATAAAAATCCCCTTCCTTATGTGTTGTACCCTTACATCATAAATGTCTGACGACTTTTTCTCAACTGTTTCAGCTTAAATTTGAGAGAAACTTGTTGAATTTTGTCACATAAAAGTTTTGCTTATAGTATATACAAAAGAGGAATACGATATTTCCGTATTCCTCTTATATTAGTGAAGTTTGTTATTTCTTTGTTCTCTTTTTAGTTTTTCTGGTGTAACATCATTGCCTTCTGGGTCAATGATTTTCACACTTTTTAAAGTGTTTTTCATAGAAGAGCGAAACCCTTTCAGGTACTCTTGACGGAGCTTTTGCTGTTCGGCTTTTTCTTCTTCTGTAATAACGCCAGCTTTGGCTTTGGCAGCAAGTTCATTAATTCTTGCAATTTTTGCGTTTGAAATCATGTTAAACTCCTTTATTGCATTTTGTCTATATAGTACTAGATCAAAAAGAGTTTTACAACTGATTCACTCGGCTGTCTCTTCATTCTCTATGTATTCCTGAAACCGCCGGTGGACGGTCGCTTTAGACACATCATAGCCAAACCCTCTTAGCGTAGCCGCGATTTCTGCGAACGTCAGTTTATTCGCTCTTAGGCGGACGATCTCTGAGATTGGTACCTCTATTCTTTCTTTTCCGCTGTTTTCATGTTGGTTTTTCAGGTTTTTTTGCGGTTTAAACCCGTTTTTTACTGCACGCTTCATTCCCCGCTTGATTTTCATGTTGTGAATTTTCCGCTGGTACTCTTCCACAATGCTGACGATCTCCAGCACCATCGAGTCAGCCTCCGATAACTCCAGTTCACCTCTGTGAGCTGTTGTATAGACTTTCACACCTTCTCTGTAGATACAATGAAGCAGTGCGATTTTTGCATTTCCCCGTCCAAGCCTAGTCTCATCCTGAACCAAAATAACATCAATTCCCGAATTCTTGATCTCATCAAGCAGCTCAAATACACCGTCCCGGTCCATTTCATATCCGCTGGCTTTTTCAGAAATCACTTTGACGACTTCCAGGCCGTTCTCGGCTGCAATCGCTGTAAGCTCCTCCTCCTGCCGCTTTAATGAAGTCTCCTGCTGTTCTTTATTTGTACTTACGCGGGCATAAATGAGTGCTTTCATTTTTTCTATCTATCCTCTCTATCTTACAGTTGCCAATTCATATGCATCCTGATGCTTCTTTTTCAACGGAATCACCAATTCATCTCCCGGCTGGATATCAGACGTCTGAAGATGATTGTTATCAGCTACCCATTCAATAAATTCACTTTTGTTTATCTTTTTTTTATCTGCTACCTGATCAGCAATTGACCATAATGTATCGCCTTGCTGAACTTCTATTTTAACATACTGATTAAGCTCCTGGCCGCTGCTTGTATATGACAGCAAAAGGATAACCGCGCTCAAAATCACTGTGAACAGACCGACAAAAATAATAGATTCTTTACTCATGATCATAACCTCCAACAGGAATGTTTGTTCGCCTTTTTATAATTTCAGTATATACGAACACACGTTTCTGTCAATTGTTTTTTCGAACCTATGTTTGTACTGTAAGGAAAATCATGCTATAATCTTCTTAAAATCGACGTTTTGAGGTGCAAAAAATGACGAAGCTATCAAAAAGGCAACTTGATATCCTCCGTTTTATTAAAGCAGAGGTTAAATCAAAAGGATATCCGCCTTCCGTGAGAGAGATCGGAGAGGCTGTCGGGCTTGCTTCCAGTTCAACTGTCCACGGTCACTTGGCCCGTTTGGAAACAAAAGGGCTGATCAGACGGGATCCGACAAAACCAAGAGCTATAGAAATTCTTGATGAAGAAGTAGACATTCCGCAAAGCCAGGTCGTTAATGTGCCGGTCATCGGGAAAGTCACGGCGGGATCTCCTATTACAGCAGTAGAAAATATTGAAGAATATTTTCCGCTTCCAGACCGAATGGTTCCCCCTGACGAGCATGTGTTTATGCTGGAGATTATGGGAGACAGTATGATTGACGCTGGTATTCTCGATAAGGATTATGTCATCGTTAAACAGCAAAACACAGCGAACAACGGGGAAATTGTAGTTGCGATGACAGAAGATGATGAAGCTACGGTAAAACGTTTCTATAAAGAGGATACTCACATTCGCTTACAGCCTGAAAACCCAACGATGGAACCTATCATCTTGCAGAATGTCAGCATTCTAGGGAAAGTGATTGGCGTGTTCAGAACCGTCCATTAATCTATTGATCTATCAGAAGCATAAAACAACCCCCTCTTCCTTTATGGAGAGGGGGTTTATTGTTCAAAAAAAGCAGGCCCGCCCTAACTTTTAGGTGCGAGCCTGAATAGGAGGAAAAAGAACATCATGTTTACACCATAATTATCCACCAAAAGATTGTTGAAGTCAAGAAATTTTCTTTCCTTTAGGAAACTTTTATGAATGTTGTCTGTTTAAAACATTAGACGTTATCTTCTTAAAAACGTTTCATTTTCTGAGGTCGTGGAATGATAAGGCTTTATGTTCATTTAAGGAGCGCGACAACTGAATTTTATGAAAATTTAGTACATAGTTTAGTTAGTTCAACATATACTAAAAAACAGCTCACTTCCTTAATCGTCGTGAGCTTTAATCAAAATGAAAATATTCTATACCATAACTGCCCTTTACCCGAACACTTGTGCAGTATTCTGAATGCTCTTCGGCAAATATACGGTATCGATGAAATGGGTCAATAGAAACCTTATCCTGAGCTCTAAAATCTAACCAGCTGCCGCTGAATTGCTTCGTGCTCAGCGTAGTATAATCCCCCGTAAGCCCCAGCCGCTGAAGTCTAATCTCAACTGAGCAAGTATTGGCCCCCAAGATCGTAAACTGATAGCCTAAAAAATAGTCGATCGCCGGAACATCACTAATATTTTCCAAAACAAAAGATTTTGTACTGTCATTTAAAATAAAGTCTGTTTTGTGCTCAAAATCTAAAGCTGTCGCATGGGTACTGCCAATGCAAAAAAAACACATCAAAACTGCCGATAAGGCCAAGATTTTTATTTTCAACTTCATCCCCCCTTCACCATATTTTTACCATACATGAGATTTATGTATATGTTCTGTGTGATATCTCGAGTGTGTTTTAATCATAAAATTCCATATGCGTTTTTTCCTGTTTATAATAACGAAGCCTATCTTGAAGGGTTCCGGTATGAAATTCAAATTTGTGGCCGTCAGGGTCGGTAAAATAAATCGATTTTCGATCGCGTTCATCTCGTTCTCTGCCAGGCAGAATATTGGCTTGAAGCCTTTTTAATTTTGCTGACATTTCCTCAAACTCCCGCTCTTCAATGGTAAAAGCAATATGGGTATAAGACGCCTTAATGTCATTTCTCGGAATGTCAGGTTCTTCATTAAGTGCAAGCCAGATGCCATTTAAATCAAAATATGCTGTTGTTCTCCCCTTTACCAGCAGCTTGGCACCAAACACATTTTGATAAAAATCAATCGATGTATCCAGATGAGAAACTGAAAATAACAAGTGATTGATTCCTTTTATCTCCACAAATCATTCCTCCTCGAAAGCTGATCATCCATATGTACGTTCTTTTACCAAGAAAGTTCCATACAGCCAGAAAAAAATACCAGTGTAAACAAAATCGGTTTGTTCAAAATAATGACTGTAACAAACATGGCCTTACTTGCTAGGAGTTTCCTCAAAAATAACAATTTAGGTGGTCAAATGAAACATATCATTGCACTTGCTTCAAAGATTGCTTTCACTCTCGCCCTTTTATATGTAATTTTGGACAGAGTCTATCACGCGCCATTTTTAAGCGTGCTGTTTATTGCATTTTTCTTAGGTTTTGTATCATACCTTTCCGGTGACATGATCGTTCTTCCGAGAACAAACAATATTACAGCTTCATTGGCTGACTTTGGACTTTCATTCGTTATTCTTTGGGTCTTTGTTTTAACTCAAACAAGAAACGATTTCCCACCGTTTGCAGCCGCTCTTCTTTCCGCTGCCTGTCTTACTGTTTTTGAATACTTTTTTCATCGGTATTTGCTGGAAAATGTGCTGGATGAAACCTTTCGAAATGAACTGACAGCCAAGGATAACACTCTGCAATATCAAACAGAAGCCGCAGATGAGCTGTTTCCTGACGTTACGAATGAGAAGCATGAGGAATAGGAGGCTGCCTTGTCGCCTCCTATTTTTCAGTAGTTACTTTTTAAAAAACTGGATATCACTTCTGTAAAATCATAAAACCTCTCATTTTGGGTAACAGATCTGCTTTCTAAGGAAAAAATGCCGAACAAAGATTTTCTAAAACCTGTGCTCATTTCTAGCTGGATGCTCAGGCCTGTTTTTGATTTGTTTGCAATGTTATTCGGACTTATGCCTGCATGCGGATGGTCCGTACTGAGCAATACAGCAGGAAAACCTGCATTTTTTAGCTTCTCAACTAAATCTGCCGCTCTTACGCGATCTGTACCGCCGACTTCGATCTGCTGATCTTCTTCTGCATATCCGTGCAATGAAATGATATATTCATGACTTCCCGTCATCTTCAGGGCCCGTGGCTCATCAAAATGCGTGCTCGTAATATGCAGCACTGAGTTTCCTGACGATTTCAAGCCTTCAAATAAATACATCGAGTACTCTTTGCTGAGCTCTCTCGCTATTTCACTTGTCCCGCCTTCAATACCTCCTCCATGAATGGCTAAAACAAGGACAGGGCTGCCGGTTTCCTTCGTAACAATGCCGTAATCAGAAGGATCTTCATTGTTTTTTAATTCCTCAAAATTCTGATATACATCTTCAGCATATATTGAAGAAATCGGAGTGAACACCACAAAAATAAACAATATTTTTACAATTTTAAGAGTTGATGGAAAACATTTGGCTATGTTACAATCAACATGCTTCAAGGAATGGAGCAAACGGCGGAGCAGGGATACTTTGGCCGGTTTCATCTACTCCGCCTCTAAATCCAAATAAACAGGATGTCGGTTTCTTTGAGGCTTTAGCACGAATTCTCTCATCCTCCTTGTTAAATTTTTGTTAAATTCACAATATTATATACCATTAGCCCGGGCGCTGTTCTTCTCATTTCTGAATTTATGAAAAGTAAGTTGGCACCACCTTTTTCCCAATTCCCATATCAAACAGAAAAAAACACACCTGCCCTTTGGCCTGTGCGTTTTTACCTTCTTTTCATTCTTCTTTTCTTTGCTTTATTCAGTTTCATGATGTTTTTTTCAATTTTTCTTATTTTTCGCCTTTGCGGGATTGTTTTCACTTCACGATAAACAGCGATAAACCCGCTTAATGTCACTGCTGCGATGTAAAGGACACGGTGTTTGATAAACCGGTCAGCGCGTCCATGAACATCCGCCTCTTTTTCCAGCCTTTCGATCACATCTTTATCAAACAGCTGATCGACATACAGTTGTTTCATTCCCACTGCAAATCCCGCAGCCAGCCAAAGAATCAGAAAACTACTGATAAAAAACATCATAATATCCTTCCTTTCCCGTCTAGATGCGCAGAATGGGAATGTGGCTGATTGAATCGTCAAACAGCTTTCAGCCGAAGCCTCTTCTTTATGTTAGGTTCTTTCATTTGGGCGGGCAATATGTGTAATGCTGTAATGAACAGTTAGAAATTTTATTCCAAACAGCCACATGTGATGAATGGCGGTTAATCTGTTGTCATGCGCAGCTTCTATCAGAAAGGTTTCAGATAAAGGCAGCGGACAAGTTCCCGCTCTGGTTTGCAGATAAATCCCCTCATCTCCAGCTCCGCTTTTTCTACGCCTGCTCGTCAAAACCAGCTTCTCCTGATGATGATAAGGCTTTAAAATACCTGTCATGCTGCTGAACGGAAGCGGGAGGGAGATGTTCATATACCCTTCTCCATTTGAACGATACACTGAATATAGAGCGGTAAAAATGGTTTCGTTTTTCTCATTTGTTCTGATCCAGGCACGCACTTTGTTTCTTCCGTCTTTTTTCGAATTGACACCCTTTATCGTGCTGTACATCCTATACCAGTCTGGGTTCGTCGACAGATGTATTTGGCCGGTTCTTCTGCTGAACCATTCGTAAACAATTGCAAACGGCCGAAACCATGTGCTCCACGTCACTTTTGCCTTTACATCATAATCAATGGTTTGTTCATAAAACGATAGAATGAACGGCGCCAGATTTTCGGGTGAAAAATCTTTTGAACGAAGGCTTCCCATATCATCCACAAGTCCTCTGTATTGAGCGTTATTTTCAGCTTGAATGTTAGCTAAAAAGTCTTTTCCAATCCTTCTTTTTCCGTAGATACGGCTGAATGTCTTTACGCTGTCTGCATCAAAAGGCTTCGTAGCTTCTATTCTCCATCCAATGAGAGCGGGCAATATAACAGCAAACGCGTTGACAAAACCGTGAATCCAAATCATCTGATTGATGGTCAGTGTAACCTCTTGCCGAAATACACCAAATGAATAAACCATCGAGAAAGTGATCGTTATCATTAAAACGGCCGAAGAAAGCCGAATAAGAATTTTACCCGTCTTGCTGCGAAAAGCTGTGGTGAACACCAAAAAAGCGTGAAGATAAAGGGTCGCCATATAGATGCCAACCGCAATGACATCAAGTGTTTTTGAATATGTGATGCCAAGCGCGATAAGAAGGGGCGAAAATAAAATTACCCATGTTATCCACCTGTACAACATCCGCTTTTTTCTGGTGATCCTCCCGAGCAAGCCGTTAAAGATTGGAATCAGAAAAGCTGAATAGTGAAAGTGGACAGCAGTCAGCAAAATGATGAGAGGGCCAAATTGCATTATCTTCAAATGTGCAGCATAAGCAAAAAACCAAAACCCTCCGCCCGCCAAATAGATAAGCCCGAACAAAACTGATGTCTCTTCAATTCTATGTATCTTTGTTTCCCAAAGGCGAAGGATTCCATAAAATGCAAGAAAAATTGTGTACATCCACCAGATCAGAGCGAAACCTCCGATGTCTGTCACAAGAGCCAGTACCGCAAAGAAAGCGGCTGCCGGATAGTACTTTATTAACCCAGATTCTAGAGATTGAGCAGCCCGGAGCAGCGATTGATGAAAGACAAAAGGAAAAATTCCCGGTACAAAATAAAGAATGGATAGCAAAACAAGTGTCTCTGCCACTGATATATGGGGTGCTTCCGCTGCAAAAAATCCTATAAAGCAAAGCGTACTGATCATGCCATTTCGTTTTAGCATGATTCTCTCTCTTCTTCCTGAAACGTTCCTTTATAAAAGAAAAGAATACCGAGAATTGTATTTTGTACATGCACTTGAATGGTGAAGCAATTCTTGCTTTCGTCAAACGTTTCGCAAACAACTGATGTACCCGTCAGCCATTTTGGCAGCGGTATTCTTTTTCCGCATAGCAATAGCCATTGCTTTCCCGATGTAATCGTAAGAGAGCCATCAGGAGATGCCTCGAACGCTAAAACAGACAGCAGAAGATGAGGTTTGCCGAAGAAATCAAGTATTCTATCTTCTTTTTCGTCGTATACCATGATCGCGTCAAAGAAACGTTTATTGCCTTTAAAGTAAAATGTACGATTCCATTCTATCCCGATATGATCCCGATTCATAAGACAAGTTCTATTTTGTATCGTAAAAGGGATGTCTTTGCCTCTTTCTGAAAAGAAGCACCTGAAAAAAACACCCAGCTTTAACAGCATTCTGACCAGAAAAGAGCCTCCGCTTATCTCTGACATCGTTCCTGTCCCGCTGAATGTATGAGATTCGTCTAACTGATAGCGTTTTTGCAGCTTGGGATGCAGCAAATGATAGTTAATGATCGTTTTTTCATAAATCGAACTCACAATGTCACTTCTTTCTTTTTCGTTTTGTGTGCCAGGCACTGGGGAGCTGAAGACTAAGAACACCGCTTGCCGCAGAACACACACACAACAGCATCGATAATAATATCTCGGAACCTACAAAAGCGAATCCAGCAAAGATACAAGCCTGGCCGGCATGAATGATCCATTTTCTTTTTAAAGGAATCAGCCATAACATACCCATACCTATCTCCGCTGTTCCTGCAAAAATGCTTGTTTCAAAACCTGTAAAGCCTTGATAAAACCAAAACAGACTGAAAAACAGACATATTATCACATAGACGATAGCAGATCGAATTGTGTGTTTGGGATGTTTATTTTGCTCGATCCAAAGCCTTAATGCATCAAAGCTCCATGCAGTCGCCCAGCCAAGCAGCGGCCGAAATAATAAACGATCGATCCATTTTCCCGGCAGTCCGTAGGCTGTTTTATATTGGTACTGTGTTAAAAAAGTAATTTTCCCGTTATCTTGCTGTATGTACTTCCAGTAGCCGCTGCCGTGCTGAATCAGAGATAATGGATGATCAGAGCCAAAAGCCAGTGAGGAAACTCTTTCAGATGAACCTTCGTTGATAACACCAACTGTTTCTCCTGTACCTGATACCTTTAATCCAAAGCCTATCCTTGTTTCGTAAAGAAACTTCTGCTTTTCGTATGGCTGCTTATGCAAATATGTGATATTTGAAAACCGGAGGTCCCATTCCTTATGCAGCGATGGGTTTTGTGTATATTCCCAGAGCTTATCCAGATCAGATCTCATTTCGATTTCTACATAAATCGGTTTCTGTCTCACAGCCCCTCCTCCCTTCTATTTCAAGCAATTCCTATATTAGCATATTGACCATTTTATAAATGCTTTCCTCCCAAAAAAAGTATATTTCAATCCCGAAAAATGCATAGAAAAAGAAGAGATGTTTCTTCTCTTCTGATTTTAAGCACCTATTTGATTCATTGCTGTGTTTTAACCGTTCCATAATGAGTAATTGTGGCGTTAACGCTGTACGTGATGGTAGCCTTACTGAAGGTGTCATCCCAATTATTTTTCACCTTTTTCCATAAGTCCGGATGTTCAAGTCTTAATGATTCATCAAAACCCGCAACATCTGCTTTATAATCATCCTGAAGTTTTTTTAATACATTACCGACTATTTTCTTTACTTCGTTTTCAGTATTCGTTTCAATACGTTCTAAAAACTGGGTGTCCAAAGTCTCTTTTGTGTTCCAGTTTTCAACCAAGTCCCCTTCTGATTCAATATCGACATGGAATGAAATATCTGTTCCTTTTACTATGGGCTTGATTTTGCTTTTTATATAATTGATATCGTACGCAATCACCTGTTGGCTCTTTTTATCATAACTTTTGACAACTCCGCCTTTTCCTTCCCCGGCAATCCATGTAATCCCCTCCGTTTCATATTCATTTAAAGTGCCAATCATTTTTTTAGACTTCCCGTTTATTACCGCCGCTCCGGAATACTTGATTGCTCCATTCGCCGCGACCACATTTTGCAGTAAAAAGCTGCTGCCAGAATGAAGTTTGCCAATTAGTTTCGCGAGTGTCACAGGGGGAAGAATTCTTGAAACTTTATGTTCATTTTCACCTAATCCAACCAGCCGAAATGCCGGAATTTCACCGCTCTCTTTCAGCTGGAGGGCTTCCCTCGCCTCCCCTTTTGCAGATAAAACAAGACAGCTCAGCCTGATTTCATTATCACGAAAAAATTGATCCAGCATTTTGTCGATAGGATATGTACGCAGCACATCTTCACTCATGACAACAACTTTTAAATGCGGGCTAAACACTTCACGGTCCCTTCTTAACGCAATCTCGCTTCCAATCTGCTGTAACGAATCCCCTGTTTCACTAATATTAATATACGCTTTCTGCGCCCCTTGCCCGCCACCGTCTCCACTGCTTGTCCCTGCACCTGCCGCTTTTTCATTAACAAATTGATAGGTCAGCGTAATGTTGTCTTTTTTCGGATAGCTCCCGCCTTCTTCTTTTAATTCTTTCTCAGTGTTTGTTTCTTTCCCTTTATCAATTGCGATAGCGAATGTGAGACCCAGCTCTTCTATTTCCCGGCTGCTCCAGCACCCTGTTACACAAATCATCAGCAGACATAATATGACGATAGCGGGCAGTGGATGTTTTATTTTACTTTTCACCTCTTTTCCTCCATTTCGATATAACTAAAAGCAAAATCGGCAAAGCGCCAAATATATACAAAGCCGTATGACTGACCATATCACCCAAAATAAACACATCATTTTCATTTTTCGGCATGCAAGAGAGGATATAAATAACAGGAAGCAGCCCAAACATACATGAAATGGGTTTCTTTTTGAAAACTTGCGAGACTCCTAAAGATGCTGCATAAAAAGTGATAATAAATGTGGCAAAAAGCTGCATAATCCAAATGACTAGCAAAAATGATTCAAACCGTTCAAAAATTAAACCCGGTATTTCAAAACTTCTCATCAGGTCAAGTCCCGGCCATGTTCTCGTTACAACACCATCAACTGACAGTGCACCGATGACCATAATCAGGGTAATCATATAAAAACACGTTACAACCCCTGTGCCCATGAACACCGCTTTTACTGCATTCTTCGGCTTCTTCATAAACGCTACTAGAATGAGCATAATTTCTGAACACGTAAATGAAAGTGTCGTTGTCTTAACTCCTTTGAGGACCGGCATTATTCCATTACCTAATACAGGGCGTAAATTGTTGATCTCAAATATACCTATACTCATGAGGGCTACAGTTAAAAAGATGATAACCGTAATCGGAAAGATCATTTCAAATAGCCGGGCAATTGGATCGAGCCCTTGTGTTATCGAATAAAGCCCAATCCAAAGAACTGTCATAATAATGGCCCAAAACGGTGTCCCTTCAAGGAGAAAAAACTCCACAATTTCGGACATGACTCTGACTTCAAATGCACCGAGTGCTAGAAAATAAGTAATAAAAACAATACTGATCAAACGGCCGAGCCATTTTCCTACAATATGTCCGGAGTATTCATAAAAGGTTTCCTTAGGATACTGCTGGCTTAATTTAACTATAATTATCCCGGCTATTACCGCAATGCCCCCGCCTAATAAAACTGAAATCCATCCATCAGGAGATTTCGTTTGTTCTGTTACTGTCCGGGGGAGTGTAAGAACTCCGGCGGCAAGCATATAATTAATGATGATAATCGTTGCCTGAGCGGTTGTGATTTTACTGGTTGGGCTGAACATGAGACTTTATCACCATCCTGTCGAGTTCGTCACTTCACCCGTTTTGTATTATCTGTATTCATCATTTTAGGCCGGCGCTTCATGACTAAAAGAGGCATTCTGATGACGAAGTCTTTCCAATCTTTCAAATGATAAGGAACTGCCGGACTTGCGTATGGGACACCAAAACTCTTTAGCTTTACGACATGGCTGCTTAGAAGCAGATAATACATAATGACACCAAATAATCCAAACACCGCAGCGCAAAACATCGCGCCAAAGCGAAGCATCCGAAGTGCTATGCCTGTACTGTAATGCGGGATGGCAAATGAAGAAATTGCAGTGAGCGCAACGACAATGACCATAATTGGACTGACAATCCCTGCCTGCACAGCTGCTTCTCCGATGATTAATCCGCCAACTATGCCTATTGCAGGTCCGATCGGTTTTGGCAGACGCACCCCCGCTTCTCGTAAGATTTCGATTGCAATTTCCATAAATAAAGCTTCAATGATGGAGGGGAACGGAACACCCATACGCGTCCCGGAAATTGAAATTGCCAGTTTGGTCGGAATTAACCCCGGATGAAAAGAAATAAATGATATATATAAAGCCGGCGCAAATAACGTTATGATTGCCGCAATGAACCTCAGCAATCTGATGAGCGAGCTTGGGAACCACCGTTCATAATAATCTTCAGGCGATTGAAGCACCATGCTGAAAGTGACCGGAACAAGCAAGGCAAACGGCGTACCGTCAAGCAGAATGGCTACTCTGCCTTCCATTAATCCGCTTATAACGCGATCAGGCCGTTCTGTACTCTGCACTTGCGGAAAGGGGCTCAAATAATTATCCTCAATTAACTGTTCAACGTAGCCTGATTCCGGCAAATGATCTATCTCAATCCCTCTCACTCTTTTTTTTACTTCCTCGACCACTTTTGGATCTGCAATGTCATTCATATAAGCGATGATTAAATCCTTTTTTAGCCGTGTCCCTACTTCAAATTTCTGCAACGTTAATTGATCATTTTTTCCTTGCTGTCTTAAAAGAGCTGTATTCGTACTCAACTCCTCTGTAAAGCCCGTGCGCGGCCCTCTGACAAGCGCTTCTGAAAGCGGCTCCTCGATACTTCGATTTTGTTTTTTTACTGTTCCCAGAAGAAAGGCCTGCGGCATTCCATCGATAAGAAGCGCTGTTGAACCCATGAAAACATTCAGCACGATATCACTGATTTTCTCTGATTCTATAACATCACTGATTGATACGATTTGATTCTTTATAGATTGCGGAGTAAAAATGTCTTTGCCGGAATGAGAAATTTCATCGCTTACCTGATGATGATTCATGATTAACGCTGATAGTCCTTTATTAATCATATCCTGATCAGACAATCCATCAACAAAGATCAATGCCGATTTCACATGTAAATGAGTGATCTCAAGTTCCCGGATATGAACGTCTCCGTTATGTCCGATCTTTCTTTTTACTAGCTCAATGTCGTCTTCAAAGTTACCGGTTAACACATCATGGTCCTGCTTTTCAGCTTTTGAATGATCTGATCCTTGATGCTGCTTCTGTGTTTTGTACTGATTGCTCCGCCACCTCATGATTGCACCTTCTTATGTATGAATCCAAGTAAACACTTTATAGATTGCATATGGAACGAGAAATACAACTAACGCTTGAAACCATACTGTCCAGTCAGTAAGTGTTGATACCATGTTATCCATCTGTCAATTCCCTTCTCTTTCATAAGATTATTTTTCCCATACATCTATTATTTATGTTCGTCTTTTTTCACAATAAAAAAAGCATGATGAACGTCTTCATCACGCTTTAGAGAAATCAATGTTAAAGAATGCTCAGAAGAAAGCCGCCAATCACACCGGTGACTACAACTACCCAAGGAGGCAGCTTCCAATAAGCAAGCATACTGAACAATACGGCCGCAAACGCAAAATCAATCTGATTCAAAATCGCACTTGTCCAAATCGGAAAATAAAAAGCTGAAATTAAAACTCCGACTACCGCTGCATTCACTCCTGCAAGAGCTCCCTTTAGTTTAGGATTCCTCCGCAAAGTATCCCAATATGGCAACGCACCTAAAATAAGCAAAAACGCAGGCAGGAAAATGGCAATGGCGGCTAACGTTCCTCCCTGCCAGCCGCCCATGACCGCACCAAGATAGGCGGCAAATGTAAATAACGGCCCCGGCACAGCTTGGGCTGCACCATAACCTGCTAAAAATGCTTCTTTACTGACCATTCCAGCTGGTACAAACTCCTGTTCCAATAGCGGCAATACAACATGTCCCCCGCCAAAAACCAAGGACCTCGCCCTATAAAAGCTGTCAAACATAGAAAGCCAGCGCAGTGTAAAGCCGAGAAATGAAACGACACCGCCGAGTAATCCGCCACGCATAACACCAATCCCAATCCCGACTTGGCTGCTCGCCGGTCCAGGCAAGAACTGGCAGAAAGTAACCAAATCAACATAGCTTTTTTGATCCAGCCATTTTCTTTTGCGAATATATTCTTCATAGAAATAACCCAGATGAGCAATGGGACCTCCGAATGATGTAAACCCAAGTCTTGTTGAAACAATTAAGATTTCTATCAGAGTTTTAAAGCTGCTGCGCTTATGTTCGTGCATCTCTTCCTCCACATGTTCTCATCATTTTAAAAAAGTATACTAACCACTTAAGTATAAAAAACTGAAACATGTATGCAAGTGCTTGTTTGAAAATGATGCAGAACAAACGGAAAAATGCTGACACTCCTTACCTTTTAAAAAAAAAGACTCAAAATGAGCCTGTTTGCAGTCGGGAATAGACTAAAATTCCAGTTTGAAGCTTTCTGCCTGATCTGAAACTTCCACAGGTATCCCCATTATCGTTTTCGGTTTTGAAACGTAAACAAAGCGCATCTCTTCCTCTAATTGCTGAAACGTTTTTTTACTGACTACAATTCTAGCCGGCTTTCCTGGGCTGTTATCAATAGCTGCTTTGATTTTTCCAAGCATAAAAAACCTCCTGTTTTAGATTCTAAACCAGAGATATAACCATAATGAGATTAATGACAGCTAAAACTCCTGAAACATATGCTATACGTTTGCTTTTCCTCCAGAAAAACAATACATTGGCTAATAAAACAAAACTGATGAACGCATCAAATCCTCGCAGAACGATTGGGCTGAACAGGATTTCTGGTTCAAAAATAACCATTGCTACTGCACAAACAATCATGTTCATCAACAGACTGCAGCATAAATCATACAAGCTATGGACATGATCTTATTAGTTATAATATGATTAAAATGAAAAAATATCATATGTCAAGAGGTAACAAAATGGATCAAAATCATCAGAATACATTACCCGATATTACGAAAAACATTACCCTGGAGGCACCTATTCAGAAGGTCTGGGAGACAGTCTCGTCTTCAGAAGGCATCGCCAAGTGGTTTATGCCCAATGACTTTCAGCTGAAAGAAGGACAAGTATTCCACTTGCAATCACCGTTTGGACCGTCTCCTTGTAGAGTGTTGACTGTTCAAGTTCCCACTGAACTTTCTTTTAAATGGGATACAGACGGATGGGTCGTTACCTTTCAATTAGAAGACTTGGGAGAAAAGACGAGGTTTACCCTTATTCACAGCGGATGGAAGGAGCCAAATGAAGTGATCGGCAAAGCAAACGAGAAAAGCTCCATCATTCGCGATAAAATGGATGGAGGCTGGACAGGTATTGTGAATGAACGGCTTCGTAAGGCTGTCGAAGAATAAAAAAGAGAGAGTATCTCTCTTTTTTGTTTTCGAAAGTCTAAGTCCATCAATCATAAAACGTAACGGTTTTTGATTTACCAGAGTAATCGGTAACAAAGAACTCCGCCTTGTTATTGCTTCCATCTACAAATTTCCCGATACTGCTAAAGGTATGACATTCTCCGGGCGAAAAATAATTTGCCCCTACATAATCATCAGGATTATCACCGGCATCATCTTCATATAGGTGCAGCGAAACAGAAAAAGGAGTGCTTCCTGAAAGACATACTCTAAAATCTCCTCCGCTCGAATACACTGTCGGACTTGAATAAGTATATGTGTAAGTCCCCAGCTTATCCCACTCTCCAGCTCCAGTGGTTCCCGCTTTTTCTGCTTGTGCCGTTAATGGAAAAACCGCAGCGAACCCTAAAACAGACAGGAATCCAATTACCTTAGTGTATTTCATCATCCAGATCTCTCCTCTATTTCAATCATAGCAAGTCACAGTACTATACGTAGTCATTTCTTTGTGCCTGATATGCCATCCCGTATGGCAGCGATATGATCCCTATAGCCTCAACACAGCATTTGATCCAGCTCACCTCCTCGCATCTTTTTGTTAATGGCATTGGACATTATATTCTGCAGCAGCCGTTTTATGAATATTATCTCAACACGCCTGCTGGCGGTTTTTAAAATGTTCAAAATAAACGTATTTCCATTTAAACCGCCATCTCTTATAATTTGTTTAGAAGGTTGAACTTCAATCAGGAGGAAAAGAACATGGAATTAAGCTTCACAAAAATACTCGTTATTTTATTTGTAGGCTTTTTAGTATTTGGTCCTGATAAACTGCCGGCGCTTGGCCGTGCTGCTGGTAAAGCCTTATCAGAATTTAAACAAGCGACCAGCGGACTGACTCAGGATGTAAGAAAAAGTGATTCAGAAAACAAAGATGACAAACAAATGTAGGATAAATGATTTGGCCGATGAAAAATCGGCCTTTTTATTTTGATTTGTTTCTGTGTCACCTGCCTCTTTTTCTATGAATTTGGACAGCCCTTTTTTCCCTTTATGATTTAAATTGTCCAATCCGCACAATCTATTCGCCATATAATAAAGCGTATTAACAATAAAGGAGGAGTATATATGGGTTATTACAAAAAATATAAAGAAGAGTATTATACGGTCAAAAAAACGTATTATAAGAAGTATTACGAATATGATAAAAAATACTATGACCACCATGATAAAAAATATTACGACTGTGATTATGACAAAAAATATTATGACCATGATAAGAAATATTATGATCACGACAAAAAAGACTATGATTATGTTGTAGAGTATAAGAAGCATAAGAAACATTACTAAACTCCATTAACATCTCCTCGTTTTCCTTTTTCCCCGGCTAAATGCCGGGTTTTTTTGTTTGACCATTGTTCGTATAATCTGAAGCTTCCCGCCTTTTTTTATGTAGACCTTAATGACTGAATCTGAATTTAAAATGAATATTTAGTACATAGTTTAATTAGTTTATATAGAAGTATATTTATCCCGCTTCCAAGTATTGCAGTTATAATGAAAATTTTGTAAACTCTTTGAGGGTCATACATAAAGGGAGAGATTGTTTGTCTAAAAATAAAGTATTTTATCTCATTTTACTTTGTCTATTTATATCAATTGTCATGAAAAGCTTTGATGTGATAAGAATGATTGCCAATGTTAGCTGCTTTGTTTTCGTTTTGCTGTACGTTAAAGAGGAAATAAAAACATATACACGTAAAGCGTTAGCGATCCTAAGCATTTGTTTTCTTTTCTTAGTCGGTTTCTGTACTTTTATTATTTTGAAAGGACAAGCAGTTATAAAAGATCACCCCTACCTTACCGGCTGGGAAACGATGGCGATCGTTCTCTTGATTATCGTTTCTATAAACACTTGTGCTTTTATTTTGAGGAAGGTTTCAAATCGGTTAAAACGATTGAAAACAGATAGATTGTAGGAGCAGTTTCTCTACATAAACAATCCAATATGAAATTTATGAATAAAATGAAATATTTTGTTGATTTATGTACATAAATCAAGTTCCAAAATAAGGTATAATGAATGACGAAACCACTATCAAAAGGGGGAATTTTGTTGAAAAAAGTATTGATTGCAGGTGCAGTAGGAACAGCAGTTCTTTTCGGAACACTTTCATCGGGTATACCAGGCTTGCCCGCGGCAGACACTCAAGTCGCAAAAGCGGCCTCCCAGCTGCCTAAGGGGATCGGCGGCCGCGCCTACCTGAACAGTTCTGGCGCAGTTTTCACAGCTAAAATTAAGCTGCCTGACACCGTAAAAAATGATGACTCGGTCTCTACGCCTTACATTTATTCAGGCTTTAGCGCAAAAAGCGGAACTGAGGCGGATATCGGGCTTCAGTACAGCAAACAATACAACGTCTGGAAGCCCCTCATGAAGGTTGGGTCCAAAAATGAAGAAACATACATCGAAGGAAAAGACAAATTCACATACAATAAAGGCTTCCGTCCTGGAAGCACAGTCCAAATGACAATCTATAAAAATTTGAACGGCAATACACGTATGACCCTATGGGGAACGAACAATGACGGTTATACCGGACGGATTATCACGGAAATTCAAGGAACCAACATCGGCACGATCTCAAAATGGAAAACACTTGCTACTGCGGCTGTTTCTTATGAAAGTCAGCGTAATGCCATCAAAGCAACTTTTTCAACAGCTTTTAACAATATTACAATCGACAATAAAGCTGTCACACCTGTCGTAGATACACAAGATTACGCAAAGGTTGCTGTTTCAGGAAATAACGTTACGATTTCTGTTAATAAATAAAGTAACAAAAGACCGCCGGCATTGCCAGGCGGTTTTCTTATCATTTTCCATCCTCATAAAGAATTCCGTTCGGATTCCAAATCCTGTAGAGATTTACGAACAGAAGCACTTTCCTTTTCTAAGTTTTTCATGATTATAAAAGAGTAACAAACAAAAGTTGAAATTTTGAAATAACTTTGGTATGATTAATTCAATTACTATTGAACTACATAAAATTAAAAGCCCCTCATTTGTGGGGCTTTCAATTATTCTTTTAATAAAATAAGTACCTTGAAGCTTAGGTTGACAATTACACTAACAGAGTTGCAATGTTGGGTCATTCCTCGATTATTATAAAGTGAATTATCGAAATCTTCAGCTCCTTTGTTTATTTATATCATATTTTAATATAGGGTGGAATTTGTATGAAATACGGAAAAACAGGTCTTTTTGGGATTATTTTAGTTATTATTGCTCTTCTGGTATCAATGTATTTTATGTTTAATACAAAAGCGTTGATACCTGCTGGATACGATCTGGCTATTCATGGAATTGTTATTTCAAGAACATTAATGATTGCTTTCACTTTGTATCTAGTTTCAAAATTAGGGTATTTTCTTCTTAATAAAAAAGATTAGCTTCAAAAGCTAATCTTTTTTTATATGAAATTAATAGTTTTTTAGAGCATATTCTCCATACATAGGTTTTTTAACTACGTATTTTTTCTTTGATACACATTTACCGGTAACAATATCTTTAAGACAGTTGTATCCTTCTTCTACATTATACCTAACTCTATATGCCATATAAACTCTTTTATTAGCTCCAACATTTAGAGTATATCCTTTAGAGCTAGCTACAGAGCCTGCAGTAGAGATTCCTAAACCACTAATAGATCCGCTTACAGTTGTTGTAAAAGTAACTGTTTTGTTTGCAGTAATGGATCCCCCTTTACTCCCCGTTGCTATATTATCAGAAACTCTTTTAAAGCTAGACCAGCTTTTATATGTTTTAACATTCATCTTAACATTACGAAAATCGTTCACAAATTGCGCAGTAAACTCCCCGCCTCCTGAGTTACTTGTTAAGCCAGTTGACTCGTTTGCAAATACGGTATGCACTTGTGATTCAGTTGAGACAGGCTTGTCTGCCCCTTTTTCAGCAGCTAATACATTGCCATTAGGAAAAGCTAAGATAAAAAGAACTATGGAACTAATGGCTAACTTACAAAAAACTTTTTTCATCGACAACAGTCCTTTCTATGTATTCATTTAGTACCATATAAGTATACAATTTCTAGAAATATATTTAAATGGTTATTTTCAAATATTAAGAATATTTTTAATGGAAATATAGAGAAGCAAGGGTTACAGTATAATACTGTAACCCTTGGTATAATATTATTTGACATGGTGCTTGTTCACCATATTCTGCCGAATTTCAGACCAAGTTCACTTAGAAATGGCATGAACACAATTTCGTGCTAAAAAATATGAAACTGCCCCCTTTAATTATGGTTAAGGGTAGATTCATATCTTCTTTTGGTTGCATTTAGTCAAGGACCAAAAGTATTGCATTTCAACCCTCAAAGTGCACAAAGTAATCGTATTTTCGATCTTGGTCTTTTAAGGTAAAATATGTATATGTTAATATTAGGTTTACACTTTAGCTATTCAAATGTTTAAGAAATCTAGAAATGTTGATGAAAATGAACCTTTATTTAGTTGTAGCTCTTGTTATTTCAGTTTTTTTGAATGTGATCTTATGTATCCAGTTAGCAAAATACAAAACCAGTCATTCCACTAATATAAGTTGGAAAGAAAGGATGGGACTCGACAATCCCTTTACAGCTATTGTATGGGCTTTTCTTTGCATTACAATATTCTTGAGCCTTATGGTATTATTTGCAGCAATTAACACCTTATAAATCCAACCGGCCTTTTCATCGTTCATTCAATTTTTTCAGACCAAAGAATCCGTCATTCTCTAGTACGCAAGACCATCTAACGCTTTTCTGACAATCCCTTTGCTTCGATTGCGCTCTAATTTTGTTTTCTTTTTAATGAACAATAAAGAAGCAGCATTAAACTGCTACCTCAAATGAAAGCCTGTCCCCATGTTTATAGTTGATTAACTTGAAATCATCAATGGAAAAGTCATAAAAATCTTTGACTTCAGGATTGATCCATAATTCAGGTGCTTCAAACTGCTCTCTTTCCATTTGGATTTTCAAATTATCTATATGACGTGTGTACACATGGCAATCACCAATGTTAAAGATATATTCACCAAGCGCATAACCAGTCACTTGAGCAATCATGCGCTGCAAAACATTGTACTGAAATACATTGAAGGGATTTCCCAATGCCATATCATTGCTCCGTGCTCTTACCTCTAGGTGGAGTTTTCCTTGCTTAGCATACCATTGCGTCTCGTATACACATGGTGTTAAGGCCATTGAGTCTAATTCATCAGGATTCCAAAGCATTGTAATGTGTCTCCGTGAAGATGGGTTGTTCTTCAATTGATGCAGAAGATAATCAACCTGATCTACCTTTTCTCCATTTAGATTTCTGTTTTTCTTGCCCAGCTGGAATCCATATGCATGTCCGATGCTGCCATCTTCTTGTTTCCACTGATCCCAAATATGTACGCCCATTTTGTTTAATTCAGTAACATCGTTAGATTTAAGCTGCCAAATCCAGAGCAATTCTTTAATGGCTGTTTTCCAGGCAACTTTTTTTGTCGTTAAAATAGGAACTTCTGAGTTGTCGAATCTCATTTGCTTACTGATGATGCTTAGTGTGTGAGCCGGTGTTCCATCAGAGTCCCACTTTGTTCTTACATTAAATTCTTCGTCTGAGATTCCATTATTTAAAATATCCTTGATAATTGAATTGTATTGTTTATCAAATTGGGTCATGACTGTTCATATCCTTCTTTCTTTTTCAGTTTCTAGGCATTTCAAGAAATGATTTTACGATACCAATTTTATCGCAAAAACTATGCATGTGCAGATAAAATGAGATTGTGATTCCAATCATTGTGTGCTTAAAGAGGAGTTAGCCCCCTCTTTTACACCTGTATTTCCTCATAACATAGTCTGTCACATAGCTCATAGTTACCGCCAGTTTGAAACATACACCGTTGATAACATCGTTGAGGATTATAAGAGATGATTTGATATTGAGGCATATGAAAATTAAAATAGTAAGGTGTCTGTGTGTACCAAATTGGATATTGTCTAAACAATTCCTCCATTCGCTCCCCTTGGCTTAATGCATTGTATTTACCTCAATATCAATTGTCATTTGTCCATGTGAAATTGGGCTTTGTTTAAAACAAATCCCTCTAATTTCATTCCTTTGATCATTGCACTTTCTTTTATTGTATTTGGTAACAGATCATTCCCTCTTTAAATCGTTTTGACTGGTTTTACTGATTGTTGAGCTTCCAAAGCAGCATCAGAAATAATATCATAGAGCTCCTGACTTTTAACCAAGCAAATATTCTTCAGCATTTTCTTCAAATAGCGAAAGTCCCTCTTCTTCTCCATACACTTTCATCTAATTTATTGTAATTGAATCCATTCTCCTGCTCTTATTTTAATAAGTAATTTATCCATTTTGTTTTCAGAAAGTTTTTAAACAGCCTCTTTTTACAATTATTATTTCATTTGACTATACCATATCATTGAAACTTCATATATTAATTTCGATTAGAATAAAAGGAGGGCTTTAATTGGGTTATTACAAAAAGTATAAAGAAGAATATTACACTTGGAAAAAAACGTATTACAAAAAGTATTATGATCATGATAAGAAGCATTATGATTGTGACAAAAAATATTATGATCATGATAAAAAACATTATGATTGCGACAAAAAGTATTATGACCATGATAAAAAACATGATCATGATAAAAAGTATTATGATGATCACGATTATCATTATGAAAAAAAGTTTTATGATGACGATGATCATTACTATGATTTTGTCAAATCATATAAAAAACATCACTAAATCACTTAAACATCTATTTATTCCCCCGGTGACATACCGGGGCTTTTTTATTTTTGTTTTCAGAAAGTATTTTAAACAGCCTCTTTTTACAATTATTATTTTATTATTTCATTTGACTATACCATATCATTGAAACTTCATATATTAATTTCGATTAGAATAAAAGGAGGGCTTTAATTGGGTTATTACAAAAAGTATAAAGAAGAGTATTACACTTGGAAAAAAACGTATTACAAAAAGTATTATGATCATGATAAGAAGTATTATGATTGTGACAAAAAATATTACGATCATGATAAAAAACATTATGATTGCGACAAAAAGTATTATGACCATGATAAAAAACATGATCATGATAAAAAGTATTATGATGATCACGATTATCATTATGAAAAAAAGTATTATGATGACGATGATCATTACTATGATTTTGTCGAATCATATAAAAAACATCACTAAATCACTTAAACATCTATTTATTCCCTCGGTGACATACCGGGGCTTTTTTATTTATGAAAACATGTCATTAACTTGGCTTTAAATTAGTTTCATTTGTAGTTTTTATTTGCCCTGTCCTACTTTTTATTCTAGATAAAAGTATTCTTTTATTGAAATCTGAATCTTCCCTTTTCCCTATTTATGTTAAAATGAGTTAAAAAGGAAATTGTGGTGTATTTATGCTCGACTCAGCTTTTCTCTTGCCATACTTAATGGTTCTTTATTTTTGCTTTATATTTTATAGACTCATAAGACGAGTCCTTTACAAAAAAAGCCGGCTGTCCATACATAAACATATCGTTATCTTTTGTTTATTGGTTTACTTTTTCAACTTGATTAGTGTTACATTATTCCCTATGCCAATAGATGCTGATTTAATTAAGGATATGAAATACGACTTTTATATCCCATTCGTATCAGGAAATAACTTTATCCCGTTTTACTTTTTTGTAGATGTTTATCATGAAGGACTGCAATATTATGTAATTAGATCAATTGGAGGAAACCTAATATTATTCCTGCCAGTTGGCTTGTTGTTTCCTCTTTTATTTAAGAAATTAAATAACGTAAAAAGAATTTTGCTAACTGGATTTTTCATATCTTTGTTTATTGAACTAGCACAGCTTTCGATTTCAGTGTATATAAGATCTGTTTACAGAAGTTTTGACGTAGATGATTTAATTCTTAACACCTTAGGAACTGTGATAGGGTATTGGCTCTTTTTCATTTTAAGCATGTTTTATAAAAGAGTAACTTATCGCTTTAAAAGTAATACCTCAATAAACATTGAGTAATTTTTTGATCTATCCATAAGGTAATATGTACCTTGTCTGTAACCTCCATAAGGTCAATTACACAACATGAAGGCAGCCAAGGTTTTATTATTTACTTCGTTCCCGTAGAACCGTGCCCGCCTCTATCTTCATTCCCTAAACGCTCAACTTCAATTAATTCAAGTGCCGGCATTTTTTTCATAATCCTAAATTGACAGATACGGTCTCCCTTTTTAATTTCTGTATCACGTAATGCGTAAGCAGGAAAGAACCAAAAATCGTTGTCTCCCTTGTATGACTCATCAATTACCCCCATTGAGTTTGTTTGAATAACGCCAAAATTCTTATATGTACTTGAACGGGGAACGACATGTGCTTCGTAACCCTCAGGCAACTCCATTGCTACACCTAATGGGACAAGTTTAAATTCATCTTTTTTCATTGTTACATCTTCGGCAGCCCGAAGATCAATCCAATCTCCTTGCTCAATTTTGCTGATTCTTGTTTGTGTTTCATCTAGATATTTGATTTTAATTTGCATTGTCATATGTATTACTCCCTTTAATTATAGAATTATTATACGTAAGGCCTGGCTTGTGTCATTGTCATCAGTTATAAGTTGAACCTCTTCAAAGTCGTTCTTTAAAGCATTAATGAAAAGCTTTTCAATGACATTTCTGTCTTTACAGTATATCGAAACATAGCTGCTATCTGCCAACAATAGGACAAGTTCGCAATCACTGTCAACAAACTCTTCGTATGTCTGGACTAGATCAACCGCTTGTCCAAATGGATATGCTTGCAATTCAACGAAAATGGTATAGTACTGATTGGTTTTTAAGTGATTCGCAAAGACTGCCCCTTCAACAACTGAGTTGTCTTTGAAGAATTCCTGATCATCTAGCTCCCATCTGTTACAAAATAAGTTTCTCCCCTCATTTTCCACATATAATGAGTGATTTCGAACGGGATCATTCACCCCTCTCTAAAATCATACTCAACTGTTAGGTTAGCGTAACAAGAATCGACTGCCGTTTGATACCGCTCTTCTTTCTTATAACTCACTTACTTTACAAATTTTAATTAGTTCTTCTAATTTAATCATTCTCATTATTTTATCACTTCCCTATCAAAAATAATTATTGAAAGGTTTTGCTGTTCTCCACCAATTCAAGCACTACGTTTAACTTCTCTGAAAACCATTGTAAATAAACGGTTTATATAGAGTAGAACTTTAATCCAATAATCACAAGAGTCAGGCAAAGTTTTTAGACCGGCCGACTCCATTTATTTTTTATTTATACAACACAAGAAAGACAGCCAAAATAATCTGACTGTCTTTTGCAAAACGATTGGTTGTATAATTTGCTTTGCTATGTACTTGCGTAGTGGGAGTACTCTTTCAGTTCAATGATTTTATTATAAATAATTACACCTCAATAACTGACTTTTCAGGGGTATCTTTAACGTGTCGAGAACGAAAATGCTCTTCTAGTTCTTCAAGTGTACGCCCCTTTGTTTCCGGCATGCATTTGTACACAAAACCGATTGCCAATACACCCAAAGCGACGAATATAAAGAATGTAAAAGACAAACCTGCAGAGCTAAGCAAAATCGGAAAAGCAAAACCGATCATAAAGTTTAATATCCACAGAAAAAAAACACTTATTCCAGAACCAAGCCCTCTTAATCTTTGAGGGAATATTTCCGCAATGACCAGCCAAGTCACAGGGCCTACGCACCCTTGCATAAAGGCAAGAAATAAAACGGTCAAAGAAAGTACAACATAAGGGAGTGCTGCAGATCCATCAAGCAATATTGAGAATATTGCAATGAATAAAAGTGCTGTAGTCGTTCCCGCCAAACCAATCAATAATATTGGACGCCGGCTCACTTTTCCGACCAGCCAAATCCCAAATATAACTGCTATAACTGATATCAGCCCATTCCCAATATTAGCGATTAAAGCCGCTTTTGTACCAAAACCAGATTCTTTAAGGATTTGAGTGCCATAATACATAATCGAGTTAACACCTGTAATTTGATTCACTATGGCAACACCGATTCCAATCAGTAAAAGACGGCGCAGCCATGGTGTAGAAAAGTCCTTGAGTGATGCCTTCTCTAGTTCTGTATCTTTTTCTACCGCTGCTTGAATTTCTCTAAATTCAGCTTCTGCACGCTTATCTTCTCGAATTTCTTTAAGAACACGCAGCGCCTCACTTTTTTTCCCTTTGGAAGTTAGCCATCTCGGGCTTTCTGGCACCTTGAGCATACTGGCAAATAACATGATAGCCGGAACGGCACAAAGGGCAAGCATGTATCTCCAAACATGTCCGGTATTTGCCATTGTAACGCCAAGGATCGCATTAAAAACATATGCTAAAAATTGCCCGCCGACAATCATTAGCTCATTTTGGGTTACCATACGTCCTCTCTTCTCATGCGGTGCCATTTCTGCCAAAAAGGCCGGAACCATCGCTGAAGCTCCACCAACAGCCAGCCCGAGCAAAAAACGAAAGATCGCCATGATTGAAACATTAGGGGCTAATGCTGTTCCGAGAGATGCCAGGAAGAATAAAAAAGAAAGATGAAGGATCATTTTCCGGCGGCCATAGCGATCAGCTAATCTGCCGCATAACAACGCTCCAAACGCCGCACCTAATAAAAGAATACTTGTCACAAGCCCTTCTGTAACCGGTGTTAAATGAAGCTGATCTGATCTCGCCATAAAAGGTAAAGCTCCATTTATAACTCCGGTGTCATATCCAAAGAGAAGCCCTCCAAATGTTGCTGAAATCATAATTAATTTCAATCTGCGATTTTGATGTTCATTCATATCCATTTCCCCTGCCTTTATTAAGAATACTTAATAATTTCCTTTCGGTATGGCTATTGAAACAAGGATATAGAGTTTTAACTAAAAATAAGATCGTTTGAAAATCATGTCTATCTTAGATTTCCGACTCTGCATTTGTAATCGCTTTCACTTTTCACCAAAAAAAAAACACAAACCCTTAATTGTTATGTTGTAGTGATGTTTTTGTCACTTTATTGTCATTTCTGATATTATCATAATTCCAAAAGCGTTTTAAGTCAATAAAATTTTCAGAATTATTTGTTTTTATCTTTTCGAGGATATGTTTTGGTTATTTTATTGGCAAGTTCATATTTTACCGTTTGTAAATTCATTGTATGAAGCTCCCATGAAGTTATGGGTATATCCATTCACAAAAAATGTCCATATCGTTATAATGATGAAGTTAACCGATTAAAAGAAAAGCATACAAGAACTTACTTGCTAAAGAGGGAATCAAAATGAAGAAAGTTTTAATGAGTATTATCACATTGGTTTTAACCATGAATTTGGCAGCCTGTGGATCAAATCACGCAGAAAAAAGCCATTCAAAAACGAATGAAAAAGAACAGGTCTCTCAAGGTACTCCATCTAATGATGATAAACAGCAAGAACAAAAGGCTGGCACTTCATATTCAAAAAAACATAAGAAATTAGCGGATGTTACATTAGATAGAGCAGTGGATGGAGATACGATTAAGGTTATTTACAATGGAAAGAAAGACACAGTTCGCTACTTGCTCGTTGATACACCTGAGACGAAGAAACCGAATTCTTGTGTTCAGCCGTACGGTGAAGATGCGTCAAAACGAAATAAAGAATTGGTCAACAGCGGTGAGCTGCAGCTCGAGTTCGATAAAGGCGATCGAAGAGATAAGTATGGAAGACTGTTAGCTTACGTTTATGTTGACGGCAAATCTGTTCAAGAGACATTATTGAAAGAAGGGTTGGCCAGAGTAGCATATGTATATGAGCCAAACACCAAATACATAGACCAATTCAGACTAGATGAGCAAGAGGCAAAATCAGAAAAACGTTCAATCTGGAGCAGGAATGGATATGTGACTAATAGAGGATTTAATGGCTGTGTGAAATAGAAAGACCCTGGGGTTGAATAAGCAACAACAAAGCAGAATGCAACTTTTAAAGAATTGAGTGAAACTTCTAATGCAAATGAAAATAAAACTTCTTATGCTGCAGCGTCAACTGGAGGAACAGAAGCGTTTGCAAATTGAATTAGAAAAAAAGCTCTGGCTTGTCTAGTTTCCATTCTGCTTACCAAGCTAAAACAGACAGAGATCATGACAACTATGCCTGTTAAATTTTCTGCTGTGTAAGTAATGCCAGAGATCTGTATATTCCTAATAGTTAGAGTTAATCCTGCTTTTTAAACATGAATCTTGTTGACTAACGTAAAAACAGCTATTTAGATAATAAAAAAGCACCCTTCACGTTAAGGTGAGGGGATATTTTTGTATGAAACTTACTTTCGGTTTTATCGTAAATCAAGAATTCGGACTGAAACACGAATCAAAACTTAAAAGGATTAATTTCTTTTTCCTCCAATACTCAGTACATTAGTCGTTACATTAGCACTGCCATTACTTTGATATCCCTCTACCGTAAGCGCGGTTTCATACATCTTACCCATTGGCATTCCTAAGCTTTCCCACTTCTTGAAGTGTTCGCTGACAGATACAGTTCCGCTCGTTCGTTTTGTCTGGCGGACACTCCAATACTGTTTAAAGGTTGCGATACCTATAATAGAAGGCTGGTTGATTCGAATCGTTTCATAAATGTCATATGTGCCTCCATCAACAGTAAAACTACCCTTCGGCGTTCCGGTCGGTCTATAGGTGCCCCAATTATCGACGATATAATATTCAACGAGCGGGTCCTTCGTCCATCCATACACACACAGATAGGAATTTCCGCCTGGATTGAAGGTTGCGTTATAATGAATTGATATGTTTCCAAGTTGTGAGTGAGTCTTGGTAGAGTCGAATTTCTTGCCTTTTCGAAATAACGCATTCCCGATGTTATTCCACTGGGCACTAAACGCGCCGCCGCTATTGAGCGTCATACTGGTGTTCCCGTGATCCTTCCACAGTTCATAGTCATAGCCATCGTGGGAGCCGGTTTGATTTGAGGTGATTGTAGTTGCCGCCTGTGCGGACCATGCAGGTAATGTCAGCGCTAGACTAAATAAAACTGCTAACAAAAACTTCATTCTTTTTTGTTTCATTTGGTATGCCTCCAGTTTGATTAGATTGTATTTAGGTACCGTAATGTTTTGTTTACTCACCACCTTTCACAAGGCAGTTATATTATTGTTCCTGCTAACCTACTAAAAAGTTTCGTTTATCATGTAATAGCTTTATGTTTTTGATGGGAAATAGAATGGAGCAACTGATTTTTTGATGCCGCTTTTAATTTGGTTACCAGATATATAAACCCAATGATGAATCTGTAGTGAGTCATCAAAGGGCTTTGATGATGATTAGCCGTTAATTGTTCTTACGTCATTTATCATTAGTTTTTTCGAAAGCTCTTTAAAGCTGTATTTAGATCCTTTGTGTGAGTGTAAATTTTTTTATACAAATCGAATAGTGTTTTGTATTTTTGAACATTTTGTTCCTTTGGATAAAATGCAGCAGCCTCACGAATGAACTTCTCTGCACATTCTTCAAGGGATTCAAACCACCCACTTCCAAAGGCAGCTAGCATCGCAGCCCCCAAGGCTGGACCTTGTTCATTTTCTAACTTGATCACCCTCGCATTGAAAATATCAGCTTGCATTTGCAGCCACGTTTCATTTTTAGCTCCCCCGCCAATAGAAACAACAGTATGAACTGATTTCCCTACTTCGCGGAATAACTCAATTGATTCATGTAAAGAGAATGTGATCCCTTCCATTATCGCCCTCAAAAAGTGCTCTCTTTTGTGGGCTCCATCCATTCCGATCAAGCTTCCCCGAATAGAAGAATCAGCATGCGGCGTTCTTTCACCAACCAAATAAGGAGTGAATAGCAGTCCATTTGATCCTATCGGAATAGATTCTATCCCCTGCAATAATTGCTCAAACGATTCGTTTGGTGCAAACGTTCTTTTAAACCAGTCTAAGCTGTATCCTGCAGCGAGTGTGACTCCCATCGTATAAAAAGAATCTTCTTTTCCATGATTAAAAAAGTGCACTTTCCCTTTAAAGTCTCTTTCTTTGCCTTCTTCGTAGGAAAGTATGACCCCGGACGTCCCAATACTGCATAATGTTTTTCCAGAAGAAAGAATACCGGCCCCAATAGCACCGCAAGCATTATCTGCTCCCCCAGCGTACACTTTTGTTTTTTCTAACAACCCGGTCTTCGCCGCAACGTTCGGAAGCAGCGATCCTACACAATCATGAGATTCAATCAGCGGAGGACAAATACCTGCAGAAATACCAAATTGATTGCAAATCTCATCGCTCCACTCCTTGCGGGTCATATGTAAAAGTGAAGTGCCTGCTGCATCGGAGTATTCGGTGTGAATGACACCAGTCATACGGAATCTCACATAGTCTTTCGGAAGCAAAAAAACAGCAATTTTTTTAAAAAGTTCAGGTTCATGTTCCTTCACCCATAACATTTTAGGTAATGTAAACCCTTCTAGAACACGGTTTTTTGTGATGTCAAGCAGATGATCGCCAAATGTCTCGGTCATCCTGATACATTGAAGCGTCGTTCTGGTATCATTCCAAAGGATTGCATGGCGTAACACCTGCCGATCTTTGTCAAGCAGTACTAATCCATGCATTTGTCCCGAATAGCTTATCCCGTCAATATCCTTGGCTTGAACGTTGGATTTAGAAACCAATTCAGCCAATGCATTAATTGTTTGCTGCACCCAGTCTTCAGGATTTTGCTCACTATATCCCGCCTTCTCTTGAATGAGCGGATAACTTTTGGACGTTTCTGCACAAACCTTGCCGTTTTGATTGACTAAAATGGTTTTAACAGCACTTGTTCCAATATCTATTCCAATGACATACTTCATTTTTTCACTCCTTAACCTTTAAAAAACCATTCACTCTAAATAAATCCCAATTGTAGAAATTACCCGTCATAACAATAAGCAAAAGTAAAGGCATCATGACGGGTAGATCGTTAACTTGGTATCTATTGCAGGATCTGGAGCTTATCCTGTTATACTTCTAAAATGTATTGGTTCAATATCGCTTTTAATCGCTCCTGTCTTCCAGACTCGTTTTTCATTGATTTATTGTTGAGCGCATATTGCTCAAGCATCTTGAAATTGGCTCTTCCTTCTGCAATTTCGAGACCAATCCCTTCAGTAAAGCTGCGATAACGATGTTTAATCACATCTTCAAACACACGATCTTCGACCAATTTGTGGGCGACTTTCAATCCTCTTGCAAATGCATCCATCCCTGCAATATGTGAATATATTAGATCATCAGGCTCAAAAGAAGATCTTCTGACCTTCGCGTCAAAGTTTAATCCGCCGCTTCCAAGGCCGCCATTTTGCAGGATTTCGTACATTGCTAATGTCGCAGAATATAAATCTGTCGGAAATTCATCGGTGTCCCAGCCTAAAAGAGGATCACCTTGGTTCGCGTCAACAGAGCCAAGAAGTCCATGTACTCTTGCCATGCGTAATTCATGTTCGAATGTATGCCCGGCTAATGTGGCATGATTGGCTTCGAGATTTAATTTAAAATGATGATCTAAGCCATATTGCTTCAAAAAGGCAATGGTTGTTGCGGCATCTGTATCATATTGATGCGTGGTCGGCTCTTTTGGTTTTGGTTCTATCAAAAACTGCCCTGTATACCCGATTTCTTTCGCATAATCCACTGCCATATGCATGAATCTGGCCAAATTATCAAGTTCAAATTTCAAATCGGTATTTAACAATGTTTCGTACCCTTCACGGCCGCCCCAAAATACATAATTCTCGGCGCCAAGCTCTTTTGCTGTTTCTAATCCTTTTTTCACTTGTGCTGCAGCATACGCAAACACATCTGCATTGCAAGAAGTCGCGGCACCATGGACGAAACGGGGATTCGTAAACATGTTTGCAGTATTCCATAATAGCTTAACATTGCTAGTTCTCATGTAATCTTTCATCAGGCTTACGATAATATCTAAATTTTGGTTTGTCTCTTTTAGCGTACTACCTTCTGGTGCAATATCCCGATCATGAAAAGCAAAAAATGGTGCATCCAGTTTTTCAAACATCTCAAATGCTGCTTCTACTCTCGCTTTCGCTAAATCCATGCCTTTATACTGATCCCAAGGTCTTTGCATCGTAGCTGCTCCAAAAACGTCTGTGCCATCAGCGGTAAATGTATGCCAATAAGCAATAGAAAATCGCAGATGCTCTTTCATTGTTTTTCCGCCGATTACTTCTTGAGAATTATAATATTTAAATGCTAAAGGATTAGTGGAATTTTTCCCTTCGTAAACCACTTTGTTTACGCTTCCAAAAAAGTTAACTGAACTAGAATGAGAGTGAGCCATGTTATGTCCCCCTTAAAAATAAATTCAAAACATGATAATTCAAATTCAGGCACATTTATAAGTAAGTTTCATATTAGTTTGTTGCCCGAACAAACTAACTTATTTTCATCTTATATAACCCCATCAGTATTTTCAATATTTTTTTTAGTTTTTTATGAACACATTCGATATAATAAAGGTAAGATTCGCTATGTAGTATGTGTCAAATTGAACACACAAAAATTTCAACTTAATTTAAAGGTTATACAAATGGAGTGGATGAAGTGGATATCGCAGATCAAACCTTTGTCAAAAAAGTAAATCAAAAGTTATTATTAAAAGAAATACTTAAGAACTCACCCATTTCAAGAGCAAAATTATCTGAAAAGACTGGATTAAATAAATCAACTGTTTCATCACAGGTAAACACATTAATGAAAGAAAATCTTGTATTTGAAATAGGTCAGGGACAATCAAGTGGCGGAAGAAGACCTGTCATGCTTGTTTTTAATAAAAAGGCGGGATACTCTGTGGGAATAGATGTAGGTGTGGATTATATTAATGGCATTTTAACAGACCTTGAAGGGTCAATTGTGCTTGATCAACACCACCATTTGGAATGCAATTCTCCAGAAATAACGAAAGACATTTTAATTGACATGATTCATCACTTTATTACGCATATGCCAGAATCTCCGTACGGTCTTATTGGTATAGGGATATGCGTGCCTGGGCTAATTGATGAAAATCAAAAAATTGTTTTCACTCCGAACTCCAACTGGAGAAATATTGACTTAAAACCTTTCATACAAGAGAAGTTCAATGTGCCTGTTTTTATTGAAAATGAGGCAAATGCCGGCGCATATGGAGAAAAAGTATTCGGTGCTGCAAAAAATCACGATAACATTATTTATGCAAGTATCAATACAGGGATAGGGATCGGTATTATTATCAACAATCATTTATATAGAGGGGTAAGCGGATTCTCTGGAGAAATGGGACATATGACAATAGACTTTAATGGCCCTAAATGCAGTTGCGGAAACCGAGGCTGCTGGGAATTGTATGCTTCAGAGAAGGCTTTATTAACATCTCTTCAGACGAAAGAGAAAAAAGTATCCACTCAAGATATCATAGAACTCGCCCATCTGAATGATATTGGAACTTTAAATGCGTTACAGAATTTTGGATTCTATTTAGGAATAGGCCTTACCAATATTCTAAATACATTCAATCCACAAGCCATTATTTTAAGAAACAGCATAATTGAATCGCATCCTATGGTTTTAAATTCAATTAAAAGTGAAGTGTCAGCCAGGGTTTATTCACAATTAGGCAGCAGCTATGAATTATTACCATCTTTCTTAGGAAAAAACGCACCAGCGTTAGGGATGTCCTCCATTGTCATTGACCATTTTCTGGAGATGGCTACAATGTAATTTATAATTAAAAATGCACAAATCTTTATGTTTGACGCTCATCTTTAATGCTGAATAGGAGTACAGGGCGTCTTCTACTATGAAAAAGGAGTTCTAAAATAGAAGTCTCCTTTTTCATATGCATATTATTTTTCTTTATAACGAAAATATCTAAAGTCGGCCGGAATATGATTACCGCTGGTATCTTGGCATTGCATCCCTACAAAGGCTCCTGTGAAGAATCCTCCTCCACGGATGTAATCATCTGATAATTTTTTCGTTTCTAATAAAATGTCAATTTTTTGCCAATCTTCTTTGTGAAAAGAATAGAAATAAGTATAGTTTTCTCTTTCAATATTTACTTTTAAATATACATACTTAACCTCCCGAGGAATAACAATTTTATTTTTTAATGGCTGTGAAAAAGAAAAGTTATCACATATTGTTAATTCAAGAATACGGCCAAGTTCTTCATCATATGTGATTTGAAGAGCCGTCCAGTTCTCTGTATTGTAATAGTTCACCAATCCAGCGGCTTGTTGAAAATTTTCCGGATAAAATGCAACAGCGGTTTCCGCTTCAAAATGGAGACTTTGCCAACGTCTGGCTACAAATGCCTGAGTAAATGTCGAGGTTAATGATTCATGGCCGTATAATCGTAAATGATTTGGCACTTGAGTCAATGAACCTAATTCATTTGTAAACGGAATCCTTAAAGTTTGAAAGTTAATATTTAATTTTGAGTCCTCGAATTCATCAACTTCCGGGTACGTTGCTTCAAACGCTGTTTCGGGTATAGAAGGCGCTTCTACATCCAAGCTCCCTTCTTTTCCGCCTGCTACATAAGGCCATTCATCTTTCCAATAAAGTTTTTGAATAGCTGTTTCTCTCCCCAAAGGACAATATCCTCTCTGCTGAAAAATTGAATCATCGTCCGGATGAATAGGACGTCCCGTTAAATGAGCTAAATACCACTCACCTGTATGTGTTTGAACAATGGATGCATGCCCGCATTTTTGCAGCGGATTTTCTGGATCATGCCATGACGTTAAGATTGGATTATCGGGATGAACTTCATATGGACCCTCAATATTTGCAGAACGGGCAATTGTAGCAGCGTGTTCGAACCGTGTTCCTCCTTCTGCGGTTAATAAATAATAATAGTTCCCGATATGATAAAGGTGCGGAGCTTCAGTCAGCTTTCTATCCGTTCCTTTAAATATAACTTTCGGTTTACCAATTAATTTTTGCTCCTTATCAGAATATTCCTGTATGACAATTCCTCCGAATGAGTGCCGATCAACACGCTGATCCCATAACATATTTAATAAATATTTTTTTCCATCTGTATCATGGAATAAAGAGGCATCAAATCCCGAGCTATTTAATGTAATCGGCTCCCCCCAGTCGCCATGAATCGTCTCACAAGTCACTAAATAATTGTGACAATCTTTCCACGCCCCGTCTACTACCTTAACATCCGTATAGACCAGCCAAAACTTTCCGTCGCTATAACTTAAACATGGCGCCCAAACCCCGCCTGAATTAGGGTTTCCTTTCATGTCTAATTGTGAAACTCTCTGTAATGGATGTGCAACTAAGTGCCAATTTACTAAATCCTTTGAATGGTGTATCTGGACTCCTGGAAACCACTCAAATGTAGATACAGCGATATAATAGTCCTCTCCTACCCTGCAAATACTTGGATCGGGATTGAATCCTTTAAGCACTGGATTGATAATCTTCATTTGGAACTCCCCCTCAGCTATTTTCTTTTGACTCATCATTTTTCAAGCCTTGAAATCATCAATATGATCCAAATAAACTTTGTCTCTATTCTCTAATTCTCGAACCATGTTTTTATATTTTTTCTCATCTAAGTTATAGAAATTAATATCGATCATGGCTAAAACAAGCAGAATCGCGGGAATAACGGTTGCTGTAATTAAAATTCCCGTTAATGCCTCGGGAGTTTGTGCCTGATTTGCCATATATCCAAATTTATCTAGAACCAGCCCTGGTACAATCCCTCCCAAGGCCATGCCAAACTTAAAGAAAAATCCAATAACAGCGTATATGAGCCCGCCCATTCTTTTTCCAGTCCTATATTCTCCATATTCTATTGTTTCAGGGATGAGCGCCCACATATATCCCCCGGCAGTGAGACTTCCAGCAGCAGCAATTAATCGAAAGAAGAGAATGAGGTATATATGACTTGAAGGAACAAACAGCAAAGCTAAGAGGCCGATAATATTCAGTAATAACGCATAGTTAAGTAATTTCTTCTTCCCCAATAATTGATGAAGCCTTGGAATAAACGGTAAAATAACCAAAGCAGGCAAACTTCCTATCAATCCGTACCACTTCACTAAATCCTCTCTTCCTAAGTTATACGTCACGTAATAGATGCCAACCGAATTGCTGATTGAATTCACACCAAAAATAATAATAAAGAAAATGCTCAATACAACAAGCGGACGATTAACACGAAACTGCTCAAATATATCCGATAATTTAATTTTCTCTTCAGACTTTTGAAGAGCGACACGCTCTTTTGTACTTTTAAAACAAAAGATTAACAGGCATCCGCCTATTATTCCCAAAATACCCATGGTTAGCTGCCAGCCAAGAGATTCATTGCCGGAAGTATCGCTTAAATAAGCAGCCAGTAAAGGAACAAAAAATGCAACGACAAGTCCCCCAAGATTCGCAAATAACATACGAACAGATGTTATACTAACCACTTCTTGATTATTTCTAGTCATGGCAGAAGTTAACGCGCCATACGGAACGTTTATCGCTGTGTATGTAAGCGACAAGCCAACATAGGTCATATAGGCATATATTAATTTCCCCATATCCGAAAAATCTGGGGTTGTAAAACAAAGTATTGCCAGTACTGCAAATGGAAACGTTCCGAATAAAAGATACGGTCTAAAGCGTCCAAATCTGCTATTCGTTCTGTCTACTATTGTTCCAATAAAAGGATCGGCGAGAGCGTCAATTATTCTAACCACTAAGAACATCGTACCGGCTGTTGACGCCGATAAACCAAATACATCTGTATAGAAGAACAAAAGATAAGTAGACACCGTTGCATAAATTAAATTACACGCAAAATCTCCAGACGCATATCCAACTTTTTCAACCATGCTAATCTTCTTTACATTTTCACTGAGCATGATTTCTCCCCTTTTCGATCCTTTAATAAGGAACAGTATGAAATGGTATAATAATTTCTCGAAATTATGGGCAGTAAACGTTTTATAAAGCGCTTTCAAAAGAGCGAAAAAAAATTATAGTGATCTACTTTCCCAGAGCATTTTCATCATCTAAATGGTGATCAGCAAGCAGGAAATTCATATTTTTCTATACCCGGCAAAGGATAAAAACCTCATTCTTTCGTTCTTTATATTGTTTAGCTCCATTAAATTGATCCTCTTATCCCCCTTCCATCCATATATAGCAAGGACCATATCTTATGGACAATTAAAGTCCGGCTCATTAGTTTGTTGATCAAACAAACTAACTTGAGTTAATATTATAAAATACTGTCGGCTTTTTCAACGTTTTTTTCAGAAAATTTAACCTGATCTGAGATAAATATTGGTTTTATCTTCTTTTATATTCAGTTTTCAACTATTTAAGAAATGTCGCGTATCAATTAATGACGCTGGGTCCTTTTTTATACAGTTCGCTACTTACTGTAAACACTCAAAAAGCTAAAAAACAGATCTCCTATGTAACCATGTGACGAAAATGCATCTAAACGAAATAAAGAATTGGTTAAAAGCGGTAAGCTTCAATTAGAGTTTGATACAGGTGATTGCAGAGATCAGTATGGAAGGCTGTTAGCTTAGGTTTATGTTGATGGCAAGTCTGTTCATGAAACACTTTTGAAAGACGGATTGGCCAGAGTAGCTTATATGTCTGCAACTTTAAAAATTGAGTAATACTTCTACCGCAGCGTTAACTGGAAAAACAGAAACGTTTACAAATTGCTTTGAGTGAAACCCGAATGGAGTGCCTAGTTCCCACCCTGCTTACCAACCTTAAATGGGCAGAGATCATGACAACTTTGCCTGTGAAAGATAATTGAAAGCTTGCGGCTTTCTTTTATTCTTTAAACCAAAAAGACGCTCAGTAAGATTTTCGGGGATAGCCTCTTTAAACAACCATCTAGATTTTACACTGAAAAAGCTTTTGAATAATGAACGACACCTTTTACATTTTCGAGAGAATCCTTTGATAACTCTAAAGCCATAAATACTTCATCAGGCACCTCAAATGGGGCTTTGATATTCCATAAACTAGCTGGCTTAAAACCAAACTTTGGATAATAATCTTTATGCCCTAAAACAATGACTGAACGATAACCAAGCTCTTTTGCTTTTTTTAAAGCAACATGAATTAATTGACTCCCGATTCCTTTTCTCTGATACTCAGGTGCAACAGAAACCGGAGCAAGCGCTAAGGAATCAACAGCATTATCACCATCCACGATTTTTATTTTAGATAAAAGAATATGCCCGACGATCTCTTTTCCATTTAAAGCAACTAATGAAAGCTCAGGAATAAATGCATCTGATTTTCTAATCTTATTTACAAGGAAGTGCTCTTTCTTGTCGCTATATTTTTCATTTAAAAAAGCTCTTTTAACAATGTCTTCAGTCGTATTATATTCATGAGTGAGTTCTTGTCTAATGAAAAATTCCATTTTTTAGTCTCCTGTTCTTTTTGTTAGTTTACTTTATTCTATAATAGACACTTCCCTAATGAATAGTTATATCACATTATTTGACCTCTGGATTCCCCCTGCAAATCTCATAATAAACTCTTCCGATCAACCCAGCTGATGTTTATTATCACATGAAACAAACCCATGTATCAATCACTATGCTGAAGCAGCCTAAACATTTATAAGGACCAAAAAACTTACACCGTTCGCCGTATACAATGTGCATTTGTTGCAGTTCCGCATCTTCAAAGAGCCTTAAACGATTCGAAGTCCATAAACAAGCAGAAACTAATTGGTGCATCATTATATAATTTAGAGAACTGTTATTATAAGATGAAAGAGTATGACAAAGATGGTACGAAAAAGATAAAAGCGACCTTCTCCCTCACACGTTATTTACATTGACACAGATTTACTTCAAGATGAAGGATATTAACAAAGCCTTGATTCTTTACAAAAAAGGAATCGAAAAAGCTAGGGCCTTTAATGATGATGTTTTGATTGCTGAGTTTAATTATTTAAAAGCTTCATATATCGACTCTATAGATAAACGCACAGTTTTCCAAACTTTTTCTGTACTTAAAGATAATGTTATGTATCCAGATTTAGAGGAATTAAAAAAGCTTGTCGATGGAGCCACTTTTTGTGACTTTGTCAACAAGCTGAAAGAGGCCTTATCAGGCCTCTTTTTTTATCACACGATTTCACTGCACAAGCCATTCCCTGCATGAATCAGTCAGTTTTTGCAATCCATTGATAAAAACACCTGCATGGTAACCATCACATACTGCATGATGACATTGCAGTGCTACAGGCAAGTATGTCTCTTTTCCATCTGAAAAGAATTTCCCGTTTGTTATGATAGGGAGCAAATGGTCGCTGTTCGCCAGGTTCAGATGAAAGCTCGTAAAGTCAACCCATGGAATTGAGGAAACGGAAAACGTGTTGGCAGGAATATTCTCTTTTGCCCATAATCCTTTTTTGTCTCCAAACCTCTCGATGTCCCTCACATAGTTTTGATAAAACCGTGGAAAATCATGTGAATATTCCGACCATAAGGCGGAAAAGGTCTGATCCTCCTGATGAAAAATCGTATAACACGGATTCATCTGTTCCCAACATCCCAACTGCCCGTCATGAAATGCCGTTCTGAATTCAGGGTGGGCGTTCACTATTCTCGACACCATATAAATAAAAGCAGGATAGAACTTGACTTTCTTGTCTCGCAGTTTGTTCAGCAGCCCGGTCACATTGATGTTAGCCGTTATGCTGTATGAACATTTCCCCGCTTTCATGTAATGTTCAAAATAAGGTTTTCTATGCCATTGCTCAAGTTCAATTCTTTGAAAATTCATGTTTAGCCTCCTAAAATAATGGAATTTTTATTTTAGGAGGGATGATCCACTGATTTCACCAACATCCACACCTCATGTCATCTTTCTTCCATTACAATAACATGTAACAGCTTTTCGGAGCAAACGCAGGAAAACTCCTTTGTCATCTCGCTCAACAGACCCGTTAAGGTCTGCTTATTTCTTGCAAATACTGATGAAAAGCTTCATTTACGGATTTACAATGTGTATTCTTGGATCTTCAAGTATCTCAAATAGTCTCGACCCTGTTTTGATTCCAACATCTTTTTTAAGCGCAGGAGATGCAGCTAATACCACACTTCCTTGTGTCTCCGTATTCCCTACAACAGCAAGATAACATGTTAAGGGATTAAGCCCCATTGTTACAGTCGAAACAGAAGCCATAAAAGGATTTCATATCGACACAAAGTATATTCTTACGTGGAAATTGTGAGTAATCAATCATTGTATGTAACTCCTATGATGGTATTCATGTTGATATATACTGTATTGTCGTTCTGATCTTAAACGTGAAGCTTTTGTTGCTCAAAGTTAATGTAACGTACTCTGCCGGCGACATTTTCAACGAACCCGTTGTTAAATACCAGCTCTTTATTAAATTCAAATGCTTCAGAAACAAGAATATCCATCTCTTCAATTTGTTGAGCGTCTAAGGATGGCTTTTCAATTTTTGATACATCAAGTAAGTCTTGTTTAAGCTGTGTTAAGTGTTCTGGGAGCATCATTAATGTCCATTTGATTGTCCCTTGATCTCTAAGCAATTTGGCTCACTCCTTTATCGATCTAACATCAACAGAACAAATGTTCTTTATTCAAAATAAATCAGAACGACCGTTCGATGTAAATGTTGGTAATAAATAAAACCCCTTATAAAAGGGGGGTAATTAGGAGCATATTAAGTTGCCATATTGCTTAGTGTTTCATTGATAAGAAATGTAAGACAAAAATGCTGTCAAAGTGATTGCAATGCTTCGCTTCTGCTATCATCCTCTAATTAAAGTTGCAATTGAATTAGTTAGAATTCCAGATATAAAACATACAACTGTCATGATAGTCATAATACGAAATTAACTCTGTATTAGTTTATTCAATATGTTAATTTTACTTTGGTCTTTATTGTTCTTCTTTGTTCTTCTATAGCCATCCAGTAAAGACTTATTATAAACCTTGAGGTAATCATAAATAGTTAGCAAATGATATTTCGCTCCGTAATCTTCAAAAATCTCTAGGTTATTATAGTCTACATCTGCAAATGGTTTTAAATCTTCTATGTAAGCAATGCCTATTTTAGTATTAGTTTTCCTAAATTCATGCTCATGTAAATCAACCATTTTGTATCCTTGCAGGTCCATAATTTTTTTTAGTTTTTCCCACTTTTCCTCTAAAAAAATTAATGGAATAAGAATATCAATATCTTCTGGGGAAAAGTCCAACCCAGTTACCTTTTCAAGACCTAAAGAGCCATATAATAATGGAATAATGTCTAACTCTTTATTAAGAGTTTTAGCTATATTTATAAATTCATTATACAATTTCATTTTTTATATCCCCAATTTTTGGTCATTTAGAATCAACTGCTTCTTGGAATTTCTTAAGTCCTCAAATTCTTCCTTATGGTGAATAACCCAAAACTCATTAAGCCATTTGGAATTTGTACTAATGAGAAAAAATTATTTGAGCATTAGTACGTTGAATGGGTTTGGCTGAATTGGGCCATTTTATCGGCAATGGTTTGAAAAACTTTCATAAATCCTGAAGGTCAATTTTATAATTTTCACTCTAAAAGGATTCTTTTATCTAAAAAGCCTTGAATACCGAATTAAAGAAAAACATCAAGATAATGATGGCTAGTACAACAACAACCTCAAAAGTATGTGAACTGCCATCTTCTTTTTCTCGTTCTGTCTTCTCCCTCATTTGTTCTCTATATTTTCTTTGAATTTTATCCTTTTTCTTATCCATCTTACTCGACCCCTGTCAAAATAAAGTAAAGCCAAGCAGTTCTGAATTATTTTTATTCGTTACTTTTAACACTTAATATTATCCATTATTATCAAATGGTTTTTGGTGGTTCTGTACCAACCCTGAAAATAAGCAACTATATCAATCATTACCTTCTCTGCTTGCCCTTTTATCCATTAAGCAGTAAAGCTTTCTTTACTGCTTAATGGATATCCTATCTACTCCTAGGAAATAAAACTCTGTTCCATTTGGTCATCTTTTATCTTAATTTTTGTCAATTATTTTTGTGAAAGGTAATTAAAATCACGGTTGCTAATGTTGTTAAGATTGATGTCTTTGCTTACCTCTTGTACATACGGTGTAATGAAATCCACAATAGGTGTCATATCAAAAGGAAAATCAAAGTCCAACAACTCAGAATTTGATTTAGATATCTGTTCTTTAATAAAGAAGCGGCAATCTGGTTTCATGTTTAACAAACCATCTATAAAAGAAAAGATATCAGCTGTAAAATCTTCAAGATATCTTTCTTCAGTGAATGCAATGACCTGAATAAAGTTCGAGGAACCCTCGTATTCATTTTCATCCTCTATACCAATTAAAACTGGATTATCACACAACTTTCCTTTTCTTTTTGAATCAACAATTAAAATATAGCCATAGATGTTTGAAGTTTCTTTTTGTATGACCTGAAAAAACTCGACTTCATTTGTTCTAAGAAGCCTGTAAAATTTTAAATCCATATAAACCTCACTCTGAATAAAATAATTATTTTATTACTATTATACTACAATTTTCCATGGTCACACTAAACAAAAAGCAGTCTATTCAGATCTGCTCCTTGGTGTTTTCTTCTTTTAACTTTTTGTTTAGCTTGAATCCAATTAAAACATTGACAATCGCAGCCGGAAAATATAAAATTCCTGCATCCATTATTCCTAACGCAGTACTTGAGTTCACTATAAATGCCTGCATTTCTATGTTTCTTGACTTCAAGCTAAGTAATACTAGGATACCAGCTAAAACCCCTATAAGCCGTGCAATACCTGTGATAAAGAAATCTGTTAGGACTCCAAATAATTGCCCAATCGTTGATAGCACAATTCCGAAAAAGCTGGATAATAAAACTAACTTTTTAATGGCATTTCACCCCTTTTCAAAGCCGCTTCCATTCACATGCTCTAACCGCTTTTGATATAGGTCTTCAAGTATAGCAGCCCACTCTACAAACCCTTCAGCTACTATGTTTTTCAATTCATCATTCTCTTTCCATTCGATCCAAGATCCAATACATCTGAACACCCCTTACCGTGTCACCACTTGAATTTCCCTTACCTCACATTACACTTAGTTTTAAGCTCACTTGCAACTTTAATGACCTCTAACATTGTTTGCATTTTAGAAGCGCCGTGAATGTCTTTAGATGTCAAATAACCGCTCTCATCTAACATGAATGCTTTGAAGTATTCCTTGTTTTCAAACTGCAGTACATAAAGTAATCAAGTAAAGGCATAAATCAACCTCTTTTAAATAATTTTGTAATCCTAATTATTAATGGCAGCAGACCGATTAACATGAAGAAGGCTAATACATTAAGCTTATTTTTGAAGAACAGATTGGCCAAATTCCTTTCCATGTCTACTGATGTTTCTTTATCCATCAGTTCTTTAAACTCTTCATCATAGTCCTGGTCAACAAAAATAAACTTAATGCCAGTCAACAATCCCACTCCAAGCCAGATAATTAAAAAAATAAGCTAATCCAATCATTGTTTCCCTCCCTATATCGAACGGAATTTGGTATTCTTGAATATGTTGAATAAATTATGTGGGTGATTTTGTGGAAGAGAAATATGAAACAAATGGGTATGACACTTCAATTGACACTTCAATCGTTTATGATTACAAGGAGTATCCAAACGCCCGCTTATCAAGACCTAAATCGCAAAATAAAGGTTGATACATATTATAGATGACTAATATGTATCAACCTTTTACTTTACATCCTTAGCAATAAGTTTGCATAATAATCTGTAAAGGATGCCTATTTCATATACTTACTTAAAGGAGAGTGTTACTTGTGCGTAAAACCTGTGTTCCGACTGGCGTTGAACTAAAAGACACTGGCTTTGGATATACGTTGTCATTAATAAGTGGTAAATATAAAATGATCATTATATATTGGCTATCTGAAAATAAGGTTATGCGGCATAATGAGCTGAAGCGAAGTATCGGTACCATTTCCTTTAAAACGCTAAGCATCATGTTAAAAGAGCTGGAGGCGGAGGGCCTTATCTTACGCAAGGAATTTCCCCAAATACCTCCAAAAGTTGAATATTCATTATCTGACCGTGGTCTTTCTCTCGTTCCATTGTTAAATATGATGTGCGAATGGGGAGAGAAAAATCGTTTGCCATCTCTAAAGAATGTGTAGCGGTAGTCATATCTATCCTGTTTAAATCAAAAGAAGTATCTCTTCAACAAAAATACTTCTTTTTTATAACTTTAATAAATCTTCCTATTACAGATTGTCAACAAAATTCAAATAATCCTGAGCGCTTTTTTCTACTTTGCTTGTACCCGGCTCACTTTCTGCACCATAAAACGCAAAAAATGAATGATAATCTGCATTGCAATACAGGAATGTCATTTCAAATGGAACTAATATTTGTTCAAGTGTATGCCGATATCTTCTATTTTCATTATAGTCTTCTTTTTGGATTCCGGCAGATACACTTAAAGCAACTCTACGATTCTTTAATTTATCTCCTCCATTAGAACCATAAGCCCAACCATAAGCTAAAACATCGTCAAACCATTTTTTTAGGAGAGGCGGACAATTAAACCAATATATAGGGAACTGGAAAACAAGATTACCATGTGATTCAACTAATTTTTGTTCTTTTTCCACGTCAATGTTTCCATCAGGGTAAACCTTAGACAATTCATGAACAGTATACTTTTCCGGATACTTTTTCAGTTCTTCTATCCATCGCTTATTAATGACGGATGTTTCTATGCTGGGATGTGTTACGATAACAAGAGTTTTCAAAGATTTGTCCTCCTTAATTATTATTTATATCTTGATAATAAAGTGCAGACTGTAAATATGTAAGTATGCACTTTTAGTTCAGGTACTTACATAAAGGTGAGTGTTCACCAGTGATAAAAGTTTTCTATAAGGGGGACTGGAATCTAATACCCGCAAAGTAGAATAGCTGCATTCTCGAAATTAATCTTTCTCCCGTTCAAAAATTTTGTTCAATATAAAACAGCTGACATTTCTTAATAATTATGAAGAGATCACCTCAAGCTAAACTTGGGTGATCTTTTTTTCTTCCCTTTAAAGCATTGCTTTCTTTTTTAGTCTTTTTGTTATGCTGAGTCAGCATGGGTAACGTCTTTTATAGATGACACTTTAATCTCTCCATTCTGTGTGAAATTGTTGTTTTTTAATTAGATGCCATAACAAAAAAAGCGTCCTAACTTTAGCTGCCGGTACGCTTTCTTTCTTAATATATGAACATATACGACATTCCAGAGTTATTTGGATTTTCAAACTATATTTTCTGAAGTGCTGATCCTTTCTTAAAATAAGCTTCTAACTGATAAATGTGTGCATTCAACAATCTCACTCCACAACCACATAGCCATTGTTTGCAATGTAAAGCCGTCAGGCAGCTTCTTCATTTACATTAACATTGAACCTCTTGCCGGTTGTTTTATGTACAATAGCCAGTTCTTCTCCATTAAAGAAACGTACAATGATTGGTTGTTTAACCACGTATCCCTCTTTTAAAGCCCTAATAAACAAATAAGGATCATCTTTATATAACTCAAAAAATTGTATCTAAGCAGTTCAAAATTAATCAACCGTATGTAATGTCTTTGTCTGATAAATTTAATTTGTTTCTAAAGTAATTAATTGCTTCATCTGTTCTTTAGGCATTTTTCCAATCTCCTATTTGTATAATGTTTTAATACACACTATATTGGGTAAAAATTTGTAGAGGTGATTTCTTTGAATAATGATCATAAAGTTACTCATTACTCTTCATTTATTTTTTCAACAATCATGGTATTGCTGGTTGCCATCTTTCCACAGTACACTTCTTGGTTTGTAGCAGTTTTCTTCTTGGGTTTTGCACTTATCTATACATTCCAAAAACATAGAACAAGTTCATCAAAAGCACTTTCTTATATTTCGTATTTTTTATTCATCGTTTCATTGACTTACACTTTAGTTAATATGTAATAATAATCCTCCACTGTGGGAGGATTTTTTGTTTAAACTTATTTCTCAGCAGCTTTTGGGCCACCTGTATCTGTAATGATAAAGCTATCTGATCCAATTTTTTTCTTACGATCTTTGTCTTCATAAATTGTAACATTGTGGCGTGTCATTAGTGTCGCCCCGGCCATTTTAAACTCTTTACGATCTTTAAAATAAACAACAGGATACTCGCCTAAGATAATCATATTTGCTAATCCAGCTAAATACGACGACCATCCACCTGAAGGAAGGTTTAATGCAAATCCTAGAGTCTGAACAACTGCAGCTAAAGAATATTTTTCAAACTTTGTGCTTCCATACTCAGTTCCTGCTGATTCCCAGTCATCAGCAGCTGCTTTAATGTTTTGACTGTTAAATACTGAGGCTGTTTTAAGTACATTAACTGGTTGATTAACACTTAATGTATTTGTATGGTTCTTTCTGGCTTCTTCTTTAGCTTCCGCCCCAGCCGCAAAAGGTGAAAACAGCCCACCAATGACCAATGTTCCAACAATACCTACCTTACAGATTGTAGAGTTCAAGGTTATCCTCCTCCAAATGTAAAATTGTGTACATTCGGCTATTACCCCATATTTATCCATTTAAACTTAATATGAATTTTTCATTTTGACTTTTTAGACAAATTCTAGGTTACTTTAAGACTTCTTCAACCGTATAAATCATAACTTTAGTTACTTATCAGATTAAATTTCTTTTAATTCCTCTGACTAAATGAAAAATTATTTTCAACTAATTTGTGCTAGTTGTTCACTCTTCAATTTTTGATACATCAAGTAAGTCTTGTTTAAGCTGTGTTAAGTGTTCTGGGAGCATCATTGATGTCCATTTGATTGTCCCTTGATCTCTAAGCAATTTGGCTCACTCCTTTATTCAATGCAAATCAGAACGATCGTTCGATGCTATATTGGTAATGCTATTCCATATCTCAAGTGATCCTTACTTAAAACAATCTACATGTCTCCAAATAAAGAAACCTCTAAAAATTCGAAGACACAAAAAATAACAAGGGTATCAAAACCCTTGTTATTTTTCATACGGTCGAGAGGACTTAGGTTATTCACCCACTAGGCCCTCAACATAATAAATTATGAAAGCTTGTTTTCATTACACTCTCTATCTTCCTTTTTCATCATTTCTATATGTTTTTACGAATTATGGTTAAAAAAAGAAAAAGGTACCGTTTGGTACCTTTTTTATCTTTATTTCGTATTTCTTGTGAATTTCGGTAGTCCAAATACAATTGCTATGATGCCGCAGATCCCGATTAAAACAGGATAGAAAGAGTAATGCAAGATGCTGACAGGTGAAATATTTCCAAACTTCCCGGCCGATAACATCTGCGCGCCATAAGGAATTAATCCTTGTATCACGCAGGAAAAGATATCTAAGATACTTGCCGACTTTCTATTGTCGATTTTAAATTCATCAGAGATATTTTTGGCAATCGGCCCGGCTGTAATAATAGCAATCGTATTATTGGCAGTAGCTAGGTTAGTAACGCTGACCAAGCCGGCAATACCAGCTTCAGCACCTTTTTTCGAATGGATTCTTTTAGAAATGAATCCCAGTAAAAAGTCAATCCCTCCGTTTTGTTTCATTACGCCGACCATTCCGCCAATTAACATTGAAAGGATGATAAGATCAGACATTCCGGCAATTCCATCCGTAATTGCTTTAAAATAAGACTCAAACGTCAAGCTGCCGCTTGCAACTCCTATAATTCCTGTTAAGATCAATCCGCCAAAAATGACAGCCACCACATTAAAACCAATTAATGCAAAGACTAACACGGCAACATAAGGAAGCACTTTAAACCAGCTGTAAGATTCAGCTCCGATATGTCCTACGTGTCCTGTCGGTATAAAAAATAATAAAATGACAGTTATGATAGCTGCAGGCAAAACGATCAAAAAATTCGTTTTAAATTTATCCATCATTTGTGTTTTTTGTGACCGTACTGCCGCGATGGTGGTGTCCGAAATAAAAGAAAGATTATCTCCAAACATAGCTCCGCCGACAACAGCTGCAATAGCGATTGCAGGGGACAAGCCAAGTTCTCCGCTCAAACCGGCGCTAATTGGAGCAACTGCCGCAATCGTCCCCATTGATGTTCCCATCGAAACAGAAATAAAACAAGCAATGATAAAAAGCCCTGGCAGTATAAACTGCTGCGGAATAATGCTCAAAGCAAGGTTGACGGTTGAGTGTACCGCTCCCATCGCCTCAGCTGCAGAAGCAAAAGCACCTGCTAATATAAAAATGATAACCATAATAATAATATCAGGATGACCCGCACCGGAAGCAAACCATTCTATTTTCTGATTGAGCGATTGCTTCTGGTTAAATGAAAGCGCGAAAGCCGATGCTATAATTGCCGCAATCAATATTGGCAATTTATAGAAATCTCCAGTCAATACACCGGAGCCGACAAAAAGGCCTACAAATAAAAATAGCGGCAATAGCGCCCAAGGATTTCCATTTTGTTTCATCTAAGTAGCCACCTCTAATTTTCAGTATCAAAGTCGTTAAACATAGTCTAAGCAACATTCCATACTTTAAAAGGCTACAGTAAAAAAGTCAAGCGGAAAAATAGTATAGTAATTATTAAATTAATAACAGAAAAGAAAAAAGGATTTTTCAAGGAGAGGAAAAAACACTCTCATCAACAGATTATTTGGAAAGTTCCTTATACAAATACAACTGTTTGATGAGGTGTGTTTAAGCGGGAATATCATTTTATTAAACTTTGGGAAGCTGGCAACATGCAACGATACAGGGCATAAAAACTGTTTTAGCTATTATCAATAATATAAAAAGGAAAGGATTCAACCCTTCCTCTTTATGCACCAACTCAACTTGCGGTCATAGCAATTGTTATTTAAAAAGTAATTTCAGAGAACATGAGAAGCATTTACAAGAAAATAACTTTCAATAAGTAAAAGCACCCAACTTAATAGTTGGGCGCTATTTTCATATTCAAATTGAGTTCTTGTAAGCACTAATTGCTTCGTTACGTAGTAACATGTTATCTTTGTTAACCATGCCTAAGTTGTAAGCTTTTTTAATAATATCTAATACCTGCGAATCCATTGCAGAAAGACTACCTCCACCATTTAATCTAGATTTCCAATAATCTAAAGACTTATTTAGGTCAAGTGAGCTTTTTTTATTCTCGGATTCAACTACCTCATTTTTCTCAAGTTTCTCACAGAATTCACTAAAGCCAATGGATGAAGGAGTTGGATTATTCCCTCCATACCCTTCTGTAGCCAAGCTGCAAAATGCTAAGAATTTCGGATCATAAATAAGATCACTTGAGTCTACATTTACCATCGATAACCACAATCCTTTCAGAGCTTTTTATAATCATAGAGCACCCTTTCCATCTTTACACATGTTAAATATCGACAATTGTTCGAATGTTTTAATGATTGAATAAAAAAGAACCTGCATTAATCATGTTCTTTCCCTAATTTACAAACTTTTGTTTTATGGATAAAACCATTATTTTATTGGGAATTTTGGATGTAGGTTCGCACAAGCAACAACTTTAGTATTGTGTTAGTCGTATCAGCATCCCTATCGTCAGCTAAAGCCAACAGTACAGATACTCAGTCATATGAATTTCCAACTTACAAAAAGTGAGATCCAGCAAACAGCTATTTAATTCAAAAGGGAGCTTCCATCAAACCTAGCGCATCTTTATGAGTTTCCAAAGAGTATAAGCACCAAAAGATAATAAACCAACACCTAGTAGAAGTGCTAAAATCAAACCACCAAAGAAATAAAATCCTCCCATGAATCTCACTCCTTTTCAGTATCATTTTGCCATTGTAGAAGCAATCTTCTTGATTAACTCATGTCCGTACCTACTTTCTAAAGTTGTATTCGTTGGTGATGATGCCTTTTCAGAGTGACACTTCTGGTGTTTTGTGGGTGATACAAGATTATACCAATTTATTAAAATAGAAAACAGATAAAAAAATCCCCTGACACCAATAGTGCCAAGGGATTGAGAGATTAATACTGAGACATATACTGTTCGCGTTCCCAAGGGTGAACTTGTGTGCGGAACATATCCCATTCGATTTCTTTTGCTTCGATGAAGTGTTCGAATAGGTGCTCGCCCAGCGCTTTGACCATGACTTCGTTTGATTTGAACTCTTCTAGCGCTTCCGCAAGTGTTGCTGGAAGGTCAACGATTCCGTTTTCCATGCGCTCTTCTTTGCTCATCACATAGATGTTGCGGTCGATTGGAGCTGGCGCTTCCAGTTTGTTTTTGATTCCGTCTAAGCCTGCAGCAAGCAATACGCTTAGTGCAAGGTACGGGTTAGCAGCTGGATCTACGCTACGTACTTCAACACGTGTGCTGATGCCGCGGGAAGCCGGGATACGGATAAGCGGGCTTCTGTTTTGCGCGCTCCATGCTACGTAGCAAGGTGCTTCATAGCCAGGAACAAGACGTTTGTAAGAGTTTACTGTCGGGTTTGTTACTGCTGTAAAGCTTGTTGCGTGCTTCACGATACCTGCAATGAAGTGTTTCGCTGTTTCACTTAACTGAAGATCTGCGTTTTCGTCATAGAATGAGTTAACGCCATCTTTGAAGAGTGATAGATTACAGTGCATACCGGAACCGTTCACACCGAACAACGGTTTTGGCATAAATGTCGCATGCAGGCCGTGTTTGCGGGCAATTGTTTTGACAACCAGTTTAAACGTTTGGATGTCGTCACAAGAGCGGACTGCACCAGCATATTTAAAGTCGATTTCATGCTGGCCAGGCGCTACTTCGTGGTGAGACGCTTCGATTTCAAAGCCCATCTCTTCAAGCTCAAGTACGATATCGCGGCGGCAGTTTTCTCCCAAGTCAGTTGGAGCCAAGTCGAAATATCCGCCTTTGTCGTTTAGTTCAAGCGTCGGCTCGCCTTTTTCGTCTAATTTGAATAAGAAGAATTCAGGCTCAGGCCCGAGGTTGAAATCACTGAAGCCTAGGTCTTCCATTTCTTTCAAAATCCGTTTTAAGTTGTTTCGCGGGTCACCTTCGAAAGGTGTGCCATCCGGATTGTAGATATCACAGATGAAACGTGCTACTTTACCTTTTTCAGCTGTCCATGGGAAGATAACAAATGTATTTAGATCTGGATACAGGTACATGTCTGACTCTTCGATGCGAACGAATCCTTCAATAGAAGAACCGTCAAACATGACTTTATTATCAAGCGCTTTTCCAAGCTGGCTTACAGGAATTTCAACATTCTTGATCGTTCCAAGAATGTCAGTAAATTGAAGACGGATATACTTGACGTTTTCTTCTTTTACTAATTTTACGATATCTTCTCTAGTGTACTTTGCCATTTCGTAAAACTCCTCCTCTAAAAGGTAAATGTATATAGCAAAACAGTTGCTAACGGATTAATGAAAGAAGCGGGACATGTCGCCTTGACGGAATGTATTCCCTCTTTGAAAACGGCCGGCTTGCATGAGCTCGTTTTTCAGGAGTTGTCTCAGCTCGTCATCGGACAGATCATGTTTCATTGGTTTTTTCGTCTTCTCGTTTTGTTTTTGCTCCGGCTCGGCTTCTGCTTTCGCCAGAATCTGTTTGATTCCTGCCATGTTTACACCTTGTTCTATCAGGTGCTTGATTTCTAACAGTTTATCTACATCATGAAATGAAAATAATCGTCTATTTCCTTCGCTTCTAGCTGGAAATATTAGTCCATTTTCCTCATAATATCGAATTTGTCTTGCTGATAATTCAGTTAACTGCATGACAATTCCTATTGGAAATAAAGGCATTGAGCGGCGAATATTATCACTCATCTCAATTTCCTCCTTTTCTTAACTTAGTTTCATTATAGGTGATGTTATATTTTGTGTCAATACGATGTAAGGATTCTTAACATGAAATTCAGTGAAATTTTTAAAAAATTTAAATTAATTGTTTTTCCATGAGTGAATCCACTGCACTGCATATGGCATTCTTCACATGCGAATAGGTTAATCCTCCCTGAACATACGCTACATACGGCGGGCGGATAGGGCCATCTGCTGATAATTCGATGCTTGCTCCCTGAATAAATGTGCCTGCTGCCATAATGACATCATCTTCATATCCCGGCATGTAGGCCGGATAAGGCGTCACGTGGGCATTGATCGGCGATGCAAATTGAATCGCCTGGCAAAAGGCAATCATCTTTTCTCTGTCAGAAAACTCAACGGATTGTATCAAATCTGTTCTTTTCGCATCCCATTTCGGGTTTGAAGTGAAGCCCAGTTTTTCAAGGAATCTCGCTGTAAACACCGCTCCTTTTAAACTCTGAGACACAACGTGAGGCGCCAAAAAGAAGCCTTGATACATTTCTTGGAGCGAGTAAAGAGATGCTCCTGCTTCTCTGCCGATGCCAGGTGACGTCATACGGTATGAGCAAGCTTCAATCCATTTCGCTTTTCCGACGAGATAGCCTCCTGTTTTCGCAAGACCGCCGCCGGGATTTTTAATGAGAGATCCCGCCATCAGATCGGCTCCGACATGGCAAGGCTCAAGCTCTTCCACAAATTCTCCGTAACAGTTGTCCACAAAGACGATCAGGTTTTCATTGATTTCTTTTACAAAACGGATCATTTCTTTTATTTCACTAATTAAGAAAGAAGGACGATTTGCATATCCTTTTGAGCGCTGAATGCCGATTACTTTCGTCTTCGGATTGATCGCTGCGGCGACTGCATCATAGTCTATTTTTCCGTCTTCTGTCAGATCAACCGCATTGTAGCCGATTTGAAAATCCTTTAATGATCCAGCGTTTTCTCCGCCTCTGACGCCTACAATTTCTTCTAGCGTATCATATGGCTTGCCCGTTATATAAAGGAGCTCGTCCCCCGGTCTGAGCACACCGAACAAAGCAATCGAGATGGCATGGGTGCCTGAGATAATTTGCGGCCTTACAAGCCCCGCTTCTCCGCCAAACACATCCGCATAAATGCTCTCAAGCGTGTCTCTTCCGATATCATCATAGCCGTATCCTGTAGACGGCGTGAAATGAGTGTCGCTTACTTTGTGTTTTCTATAGCTTTGAAGCACCCTCCATTCATTGCGCTCGCTGATTTCTTCTATTTGTTTATGAACGCCGGCAATGTCTGATTCCACTTCCATTGCCGTTTTTTTCAATAATTCTCCGTGTGTTAATGTGTCAAACATGTCTTTGAATTTCCTTCCTACATATACTTCTTTAATTCACCGATGATACTTTGCTCTTCTTGCACATAGCCTGATATGTCGTACCGTTCATTTTCTTCATTAAAATAGAAGCGGTCAACCATTGTTTCCGATTTGATTCTCGAAAGGAGCTTCCCTTCACTTGCCGGCACATGCGCTTCAAAAGATGTTAACAGCTCTTGGCGCAAATAGCGCTGAATCGCTTCTTTAAACGTTTCAGCGTCTTCCTCAAATTTCGCACTGACCATAATGTGATCCCTTCCGGCGGACGGTATAAAATCAGGCAGCTTTTGATCACGTTTATTGTAAGCTGTCAGCATCGGGATGTCATCTGCTTCAAGCTCTTCAAGCAAACGAAGCACCGTTTTTTCGTGTCCCACGTAATCCTCATTTGAAGAATCAATCAAATGAAGGATCAAATCCGCTTCCTTTACTTCCTCAAGCGTTGACCGAAATGCAGCAATCAGTGTCGTCGGAAGATCCTGAATAAATCCTACTGTATCTGACAGAAGCACGCTGTAGCCGCTTGGCAGGACCATTTTTCTGGTCATCGGGTCCAGTGTGGCAAACAGGAGGTCTTCTTCATAGCTGTCAGCACTTGTCAGGCGGTTGAACCATGTTGATTTCCCTGCGTTTGTATATCCGACAAGCGCAATTTGAAGCACACCGTTTTTCTTTCTTCTTTCACGGTATCGGCTTCTATGGCGAATGACAGTTGAAAGCTGTGTGTTGATTTCATGAATGCGATTTCTGATATGGCGGCGGTCGGTTTCCAGTTTCGTTTCCCCGGGACCTCTCGCCCCAATTCCTCCGCCTTGCCGGGAGAGATTGATCCCTTGCCCCGTCAGACGCGGAAGTGCATATTGCAGCTGAGCCAGTTCAATCTGAAGTTTGCCTTCTCGCGTTCTTGCCCGCTTTGCAAAAATATCTAATATCAATTGCGTACGGTCAATCATCTTCACTTCAATTGCTGTTGCCAACGACTTCAGCTGACTTGGAGACAGCTCATCATTAAAGATAAGGAGATCAGCTTCAAGCTCTTCCACCAGTGCCTTCAGCTCTTCTACCTTCCCTTTTCCTATATATGTAGCGGCGTCAGCCCTGTTCCGTTTTTGTGTGACGCTGGTCAATACTTTTCCGTCTGCTGTTTTTGTCAGAGATGCAAGCTCTTCCATAGAATTTTCAAAATGCTCATCCGTGATATGCGGCAGCTGACATCCGACTAAAATAGCTTTTTCCTGTCTTGTTTCCTGTTCGTTCAAATGGATGTTCCTTTCTTTTGCATATTGGGCAGTAGTATTATCATACCAAACCCTGCATGTGTATACCACAAATCGATTGCTTTGAAAAGCAAGATATACAGCAAAAAACAGACCTCTCGAAAACTGAGAGGTCTATACAGAGCCAGACGCTTCTTCTTTAATGGAAAGATCTTGGCTTTTAATGGTCATCAAGTCGCTTTTTAAGTATTGATCGCCCATTAAAAGCCTCATGGCTTGCGCTCTGATCGATTTTTCGATCAAATTTCTGACAAAACGGCCATTGCTGAATTTAATGGGACTTGTCGTGCTTTTGACTGTCATTAAGTAATCTTTTAATTTCCATTCCGCTTCTTGACTGAGCTGGTATTCCCTGTCAGAGATCATGCGTTTTGCAATCTCCATGAGCTGGGTCACAGAATAATCAGGAAAATCAATGGAAATGGGGAATCTTGATTGGAGACCTGGATTTAATGAGAGAAAATGATCCATTTCCCGAGAATATCCGGCGAGTATCAAAATAAACTCATGCTGTTTGTCTTCCATATGCTTTACGAGTGTGTCGATCGCTTCTTTCCCAAAGTCCTTTTCGCCGCCTCTTGCCAGCGAATAGGCTTCGTCTATAAACAAAATGCCGCCTAATGACTTTTTGATTAAATCTCTCGTCTTTTGGGCGGTGTGGCCGATATATTCCCCGACCAGATCAGCCCGCTCTGCTTCTATCAGATGGCCTTTTGACAGCACATTCATTTCAAAGAACAGCCTGCCGATCAGCCGTGCAACAGTTGTTTTTCCTGTTCCCGGGTTTCCTTTAAACATCATATGCAGCGCTTGCTTCCCCACCTTCAAGCCTTGCTCCGCACGTTTTTGGTTCACAAAAATCCAAGCGTATATTTCCTTGATGTTGCGTTTCATTTCCTCCATCCCAACCAGTGCGCTCATCTCTTTTTCTATTTCCTTCAAAATGCCGTGCTTCGCTTCGTTTTTTTGCAAAGCGGCTTGATATTCCGCCTCAGCCTCAGCATTTGTCAGCACTTGTTTTTGCCCGTTCAGAATAATGTTGATCTGTCCGTTGTTTTTATAAGTCACAGCGCGCTCCAACATTTTCACCTCTCTGTTCTCTCTATATGATATTCAAGCGGATGCCGTTTGTGACAAACGCCTATCATGTGTCGAAACAATTGCTTTTTTCGGGAACGATAAGGAATCTTGCGCTTTCCCGAGAAATACTTTATTTCTTATTGTATTCACGGACATGGGGTGGACAAACCAAGAGATTTTGTTTTTAATCATTTTGTCAGAACACTGAGCTATGAATATGGTGATATTCCTTTAGATGTATCAACCTCTTTATCATTATTTTCCCAAGTATCAGCCGGAAGCATCGATATGAAATCCCTTATTCTTTCTATAACCTTGTTACGACACTTCACTTAACGAAGCCCGAGCGGAAGCTCCGACGATACCGTGTTCTTTTTTCATAACGTACCCAGGTTTGGCGTGCGGCTTTCGGTTTTGAACATATCCAATCCAAGAATACGGGACACTCACACCTGTCAGCATATATTCATAGTTAATTTGCCGGCCTCATTCACCTAAGATACTGACACATTCTCTTTCTTCTATTTATAAAGAGATGCTTTAACGACTCGTCCCTTTCTCAGCATATGAAAGTGCCCCACTTGTAAATTTACGTTCCAAACGCCTGCTCCAAAATTAGAACGCAAAGACTTAAAACGAGACGGAATCAGTGTAAATAAAGCCGAACCCATAATACCCACAAACAAATGACATGTCTATATTTTTTATTCGAATGGAATCTGCTGTCGCTTCATGTTGAATTGTGCGCTTTCCCGAGAAATAATTTCCGCATGCGTAAAGGTTATTTCCTCATTTTTCAGACAGATGATACTCGTACAAGCAGAAGCCGTGTTTTTTCATATCCTGTAATGAGGTGATGAAGAATGGTTAAGATTTTTATTGATCCTGGCCATGGCGGGTCTGATCCAGGTGCAACAGGAAATGGCCTTCAAGAAAAAACGTTAACCCTGCAAATCGCTTTAGCTTTACGTACGATATTGACAAATGAGTATGAAGGAGTTTCTTTGCTGCTGAGCCGGACAAGCGACCAATATGTCAGCTTAAGTGACCGGACAAATGCCGCAAATAACTGGGGAGCAGATTTCTTTTTGTCCATTCACATTAATTCCGGGGGCGGCACAGGTTTTGAAAGCTATATTTACCCGGGTGTAGGAGCTCCGACAACAACTTACCAATCTGCAGTTCACTCTGCAGTGATACAAGCTGTCGACTTTGCCGACCGCGGCAAAAAAACAGCAAACTTCCACGTCCTAAGGGAGTCGGCAATGCCTGCCCTATTGACCGAGAACGGATTCATTGATACCGTCGCTGATGCAAATAAGCTTAAAACAAGCAGCTTTATTCAAAGCTTAGCGAGAGGCCATGCAAACGGGCTGGAGCAAGCCTTTAACCTTAAAAAAACATCCAGCTCAGGGTTATATAAGGTTCAAATCGGCGCATTTAAAGTAAAAGCGAATGCGGACTCACTCGCTAGCAGTGCCGAAGCTAAAGGCTTTGACATGATTGTCGTTTTAAAGGACGGATTATACAAAGTGCAGATTGGCGCATTTTCGTCCAAAGATAATGCAGACGCTCTTGCTGCCAGAGCGGAGAATGCCGGCTTTGACGCAATTGTCATTCTAGAATCATAGTCTAGACGCGGACGAGCGTGTCATAAAAAACCCGGCTCCTCATCACGAGAAACCGGGTTTTTTTATTCAAGAATATCAACAACAAATTGTGACCATGTTTCCAGACGGTTATAGATGTCGTCCTGTCTCAATTCTGAGACTTTCATCCATTTACCCGCAATTTGTTCTTTCTCCTTTACTTCCACTTTTGAGCAAGGCTTCAGCTGAAGCGCAGAAAGAATACCGATATGCACTTTGCCGACACTGTTTTCATCATCATTGATGAGTCCAAGTGTGACAATCGCCTGTTTATCCTCTTCATGTATTTGCAGTTCTTCGTCAAGCTCACGATCTGTGTTCAGCTTTAAGACTTCAGCAAATGAGGCTGCTCCTTCGATGGCGTTCATATGGCCTCCAAAGCCGAGAGAAAGCTTATTGTGCAAACGTGATTCTCCGCCGCCAGCCAGCCGCTCGTAAAGGAAAACTTCATCTTCGCGTTTAATGACGACATAGGGAATCGGCTGCTTGTAATGAGGATCTTCTTCTGCGTCTCCCCTTCTCATTTCACGATAGGCTGCTTCGATCTGAGCCATGATTTCTGCTACTCTGCTATCTTCACTGTTCACGCCCTGAAAGGTTAAGCTCTCTTTCTTAAACACGTCGTCGCGCGGGGCGACCAAAATCATTTCGTCCATCTTTCCCATGGTTACTGCGTCCTCCTTATTTAACCTTCAAGCGAAAAGAGCAGATATTATATCTGCTCTTTTTCATCTCCAAAATAAAAGTCATCGTCTTTGAGCGGCTCAACTGTCGCTTTTTTATAACCGTTCCCCTTCATAGAGAAGAAGTCATGTGATTTTGTTTTTGTATTTAATCCGTTTAAAACGATCGGATTAATATCTTCCTCTTCAAAGTATGGATCAAATCCAAGGTTCATCAGTGCTTTATTGGCATTATAGCGGATGAATTTCTTTACATCGTGTGAGAGTCCGACTTGATCGTACAAGTCTTCTGTATACTCAAGCTCATTTTCATATAACTCATTCAGAAGGTCGATCGCAAATTCGCGAAGCTCTGCTTTTTTCTCTTCTGTCTGCTTATTATAGATTTCCTGAGCAAGGAGACCCACATAGACGCCATGAATCGCTTCATCACGAAGGATCAGGTTGATGATTTCACCGCTTTGCATCAGTTTTCCTTGTCCGTAGAAATATAACGGATAATAGAAACCGCTGTAGAAGAGGAAGCTTTCCAGATAGACGGAAGCAACCATCGCTTTGAACAGAGAAATCTCGTCATCTTTTTGAATGGCTTTGTAAAGTCCGACGATGATTTGCGCTTTTTTCTGCAAATATTTATTTTGTTTAACCCATTCGAATACTTCATTAATCGTTTCAGTCGGTGCCAGGGTCATGAAAATATTAGAGTACGACTTCGCATGGACAGCGTTCTCCATCATTGCCATAAAGTTCAGCACCGCTTTCCGCTGATGACCGTCTACGTGTTCAGCCACGATTGGCATTCCCGTATTCCCCTGCTCTGTATCAAGAAGAGTAAGTCCAGCCAGTACCTTCATATAAGTGTCCTGCTCGTTTTTTCCGAGGTACTTCCAAGTGAGGAGATCGCCGTTTAAAGCAATCTCTTCCGGAAGCCAGAACTGTTTCACGTTTTGGTTATAGAACATTTGGGTAAAATCGTCTTCATGCTTTGACCAGTTTGCTGCGTCATAAATTTTTGTCACTATAAACTCTCCTTTAATCAAACAACACAAGAAAGGCAGCTGTCTTGCCCAGTATCTTTCGTTCTTGCATAGTAAATGGTTTTAATTCCTCTGTGATGTGCATACAGATCGATTCGGTTTAAATCACGAGTCGTCATTGTGTCTTTTAAGAACAATGTGAAGCTGATTCCCTGATCAATGTGCTGCTGGATAGTCGCGATCATATCTACAACCTTGAACATGTCCATATCGTAGGCTTCTTTATAGAAGAACCAGTTATTAGATGCAAGCCCAGGCATTGGGTAGTACGTTTTTGAGTTGCCGTATGTTCTTTCTTCAATCCGTTCCATAATTGGCATAACAGACGCCGTGCTTGATTGAACGTATGAGATAGAGCCTGTCGGCGCAATGCATAATCTATAACTGTGATACATGCCGTGTTCAGCCACAAATGCTTTTAGCTTTTCCCAGTCCTCTTTCGTTGGGATATGCATGCCTTCAAACAGGTTGGCGATTTTTTCGTATTTCGGTGAGAAATCAGTTGAAACGTATTTGTCGAAGTATTCACCTGTCGCGTAGGTTGATCCTTCATATTGATCAAACGTTTCACCCTTCTCTTTCGCGATTTCCGCAGAACGCTGGATGGAGTAGAAGTTCACCATCATAAAGAACGTGTTTGCAAAGTCACGCGCTTCCGGACTTTCATACGCAATGCCGTTTTGCGCAAGGTAGCCGTGAAGGTTCATAGCGCCGAGACCGATTGATTTCATCGCTTTGTTTGCCCGTCTTACAGCAGGCGCATTGCGGATATCAGTCGTTTCAGACACGTGTGTTAAAGAGTCTGTTGCAAGCTTAACTGTCTTTTCGATTGATTTGTGCTCCATGACGTTGAGAATGTTAAGCGAACCCAGGTTGCAGGAAATATCCAAACCGATTTCATCTTCTTCATCATAGTCTGTGTATGAAGAAACCTGAGATGCCTGCAGCACTTCAGAGCAAAGGTTAGAAAATTTCACCTTGGAAATATGGTTATTCGCATGCACTTTATTCACGTTATCTTGGAACATGATATATGGATAGCCTGATTCAGAACGAAGCATCGCCAGTTTTTCAAGCAATTTCCGCGGGTTGATTTTTTCCTTTTTCACCCGAGGGTTGTCGACAAATTTGTCGTACATTTCGTTCATGTCCATCTCATCCATGTGCTGGCCGTATTCTTTATAAATCGTGTGCGGATAAAATACGTAAGCCGCTTTGTCCTCACGCGCAAGCTCAACGAACTTATCCGGAATGACAACACCGATAGAAAGCGTTTTGACGCGCACATCTTCATCGGCAGAAATCTTTTTCGTATCGAGAAAATCATTGATATCGCGGTGGAAAATGTTTAAGTACGCCGCGCCAGATCCCTGTCTTTGTCCCATTTGGTCAGCGTAACGGAACGCGTTATCAAGAAGCTTCATGACGCCTACAACACCTTTTGTGGCATTTTCAACATCTTTAATGGCTTCACCTTTCGCGCGAAGCTTGGACAGGTTAAGAGAAACCCCGCCGCCCAGTTTCGAAAGCTGCATGGAAATATCGATCGCTCTTGAAATATCGTTTAATGAATCATTGACTTCGAGTAAGAAGCAGCTCACCAGTTCACCGCGGCGTTTTCTGCCGGCGTTCAAAAATGTCGGTGTGCTCGGCTGGTATTCCTGATTGATCATCAGGCGCACATATTCTTTTGCTTTCTCAGTGTCGCCGTTTGCGAAGAACAGCGCAACAATTGAGATCCGGTCCTCATAACGCTCGAGGATTTTTTTCTTGTCATTCGTTTTCAAAGCATAGTCATTATAGAATTTAAACGCACTCATGAAGGAAGGAAAACGAAACTTCTTAGCGTAAGCTGTCTTAAACACTGCTTTAATGTCTTCAAAAGAATAAAGGCTTAAGAATTCCTCTTCGTAGTATTGGTTTTCAATCAAATAATCCAGCTTCTCTTTTAAATCGTGAAAGAAAACTGTGTTTTGATTGATATAATCTACAAAATAGCTATGTACAGCCTCTTTATCCTTATCAAACTGGAATTTTCCATCTTTTTGGATCATAATTTCGTTATTTAACTGGATCCATTTTGGCACTTGATTTTGTGACAACTCTTTCTACCTCCTGAGTAAACAATTCAACGTCTTTAGATGTGCCGCTGAGTTCAAATTTGTGCAAGATCGGCACCTGATATTGTCTTGAAATGGTATCGGCGCTTTTTGCAAAGTTATCGCCCCATACTTTATTGCCGCTCGCAGCGACTCCTAATAAGAGATGGGCGTATTTTTCGAGAAATGATTGTGTGGATGCCGGTACCTGACCGAAGTTTGTCGTGTAGGTGACCAAAACAAACGGAGTGTCCAGGTGGTCAATTTCGTCCACCTTGCGTATCTGCTGAAAGCCTATTTTGTTCACAAACCGCTGAACATTCCCTGTTTTTGAATCAAATATGATTTGTACCACGTTTTATCACGACCTATCAAAAAATATGAATCTCTCATCACTAACACTATATATAGTATACTACCCTCTAGCAAAAACACAATATATAGATTTGTTTTTATGAAAAATTCATATTTTGATCAAATCAGACAAATGGGCAGACTCATTAGGGCCCAAAAAAGAGAGCAGAACGAGAGTGATCTCTCGTCCTACTCGGGGTGTCGTTTTTAAGCCGATGTATATCATAACATGAAAAAAAACTGCTTAGTAGTCTAGATTTTTTTTTCTTAAGCTATCACAGCATTTTTCGCTCTCTACTGTTTCTTCTATTTCAACATCCGCACCGATCTCTTCTAAAACCGCCTTCAAAGCGCTGATAATTGACGCTTCTCTGATTAATTCTTTTCCGTTCACAATGATGCTTGTTCCATATTCATAGCAAGAATCATCTTCGCAAATTTCTTCCCAATGATTCACGATCACTTTATGCTTCATTTTTTCACCCTCTGCTTGATCTGTGTCTGTATTTAGTTTAGCGGGTAGCATCCTCTTTGTAAAATCGGATGCTTGTGAATTTTATTCAAGCTCATCATCCGCGTATTCTTTCTTCAGCTTTACCTCATTGCGGGACTCATTATACTCATAAATTTTGATATAGCCGTCCTCCAAAACGCCAAAATGATTATGCTCGAGCGGGAACGAGGTTGGCTGAGGCGTATCATCATCTGAATTGCCGCTGTCTGTTTCAATGATGGTTTCTTGGTTCCCGCACGCCCCGAACAGCAAAAATACAGCTATCCACACAAGCACAATCCTGATTCGCCTCAGTTCTGCTTCACTTTCAAACAAGATCGCGTCACTCCCAGATTCAGATTTTTACATGATATTCGTTATAGCCTTACATATGTTGATCTCATAAAAAAAGACCGTGCCTTGGCATGGTCAGCTTACAGAACAACTTGGTTCATTTTAAAAATGGCTGCCGAGATTCCCCCGACAGCCTCCCCATGCGTTGACATGGTATTTTTGTAATCTATTCGAGTTCAAGCTGGACGTTTTTTTGCGGCGCAAACGTTGAGATCGCATGTTTATATATAAGCTGCTGCTTCCCTTCCGATTCCAGCAATACGGTAAAGTTATCAAAGCCTTTCACTTGGCCACGCAACTGAAAGCCATTCAGCAAAAAAACAGTGACATACGTATTTTCTTTCCGGATTTGATTCAAAAACTGATCCTGAATATTAATCGGTTTCATGTTTCGTCCTCCTTGATTCTCTATATCATACAGTTTCGATTAAAGTTCGAGTTTTCCTGCTATATGTGTGAAAATTTCCTTTTTTTTCAGCTCCATATCAACGGGCGGTGTCATATCGAACCAGGCAACCTGCATTTTGTTGCGGAACCACGTCAGCTGGCGTTTCGCATACCGTCTTGAGTTCTGCTTTAGCTGATCGACAGCATCAGAAAGTGTCACAAAACCGTCAAAATATGCATATAGCTCCTTATAGCCTATCGCCTGTATCGACTGACAGTCTCTCACATTCCGGTCGTAGAGGCGTTTCACTTCCGGAAGAAGACCTGCCTCCATCATCATATCGACCCGCTGATTAATTCTAGCGTAAAGCGTGTCTCTGTCCATTGTCAGTCCGATTAACACTGCATTGTACAAGAGTTCTCGTTTTTGCTCCTTCAAATGCTGAGACATCGTTTTTCCAGACGTGTGTAAAATTTCCAGCGCACGAATGACTCTTCTTGTATTATTCGGATGAATCGCAGCTGCTGCCTCAGGATCTGCCGCAGCAAGTTTGGCATGAAGAAAGTCAGCGCCTTCCCGCTCCGCAGCTATTTGCATGCTTTGTCGAAACGCAGGGTCGTTTGCCTCTTCCGTAAATGTATAATCGTACAGCACAGATTGTATATAAAGCCCTGTACCGCCGACAATCATCGGAAGCTTACCTCTTTTGGCAATCTCGCTGATTTTGTTTCTCACTAAGCCTTGATAATCGGCGGTTGAGAAGGAATCTTGGGGATCTAAAATGTCAATCAGATGATGGGGCACTCCCTCCATCTCCTGTTCGGTGATTTTAGCTGTTCCAATATCCATCCCTTTATAAACCTGCATCGAATCTCCGCTGATAATTTCCGCGTTCAAGGATTTAGCTAGCTGAATACTTAAATTTGTTTTCCCCACTGCCGTCGGTCCGACTAAAATGACAACGGGCTGCTTCGTATTATTCAATATGTATCACTCTCTTTTATAAATCTCCCCCCATTATAGCATTCATCATGTACAACCACCTATCCATTTTGCCCTTTTTTTGCACCGGTAAACATCCTGCTACCAGCCGAGCGGCTCATTGCCGACGATTTCTCTCGTCCTTCCTTTCAGGGCATGCCGATGCGTTTTTCTTCCGTCATCTTTCGGATCATACACAACGCCTCCGTACCGGATCTCAATCGGTTCATTATAGGCCAGATACGTCGTTTCTTCGATTTCGTGATAATGAGTGCCGTCTGCTAAGGGAATCGCAGGGCCCGAGATTCCGTAATACCGGTGGAAATGACCGCTTTCAAAAGACGTAATCCCAGTAAAGTAGTGTGTATGCTGATCGGTATTCGATCCATTAGCCGGCTGAGTAAATCCTTCAATGAGATGATAATGTCCCTGCTCTTTGGTTGTTTTGACATGATAAGCATGTGCGTGAGGCGGCGCTTTTGACCAGTCAGACGGATACAGGCCCAATGTGATCACATCCCTTCTTTTTCATCAAACGCCCAATCAAATCTGGGTAGGCTGAATACACTGCATCATCTACAATTTATTACAGGAGGAAAGAAAAAATGAACGAGATACAGAATTTCACTGCTGAAGATACAAGAATATTTGGAAGACCTTTTGGGTTTGGAAGACCTGGATTTGGCTACGGGTTTGGATTTGGCCGTCCATTCGGATTTTACGGGGGGCCTTTTTTCGGCGGCCTTGTAGGCGGGCTTGTAGGAAGCGCTTTATTTAATCCTTATTTCTATGGCGGATATCCCTATTATCCGTTTCCTCCATATCCTTATTACTATTAAACACAACAGACCTCTTAAAAAAGAGGTCTTTTTTATGTCAGTGAAAATGAATCTCTTGACTCATACTTAGGCATACACTAATATTTTTCTAGCTGAGATTTTTATGACCTAAAAACATATTTGAAGTGAGGAGAATTTACAATGTTAATAGGATACATATTCCTCACGATTGCCATATGCTCGGAATCGATAGGAGCGGCCATGCTGAAAGTGTCTGACGGCTTCAAAAAATGGAAGCCAAGCGCCTTGGTCGTGATTGGCTATTCCCTCGCCTTTTACATGCTGTCGCTCACCTTAAACCATATTCCCCTGAGTCTCTCATATGCGACATGGAGCGGTGTGGGCACGGTGCTGACGGCAGTGATCGGAGTGAAATGGTTCAAGGAAGAACTGAACGTGAAAGGACTAATTGGAATCCTTTTATTAATTTCTGGGGTTGTGTTACTTAACTGGCAGTAAGGAGTGATGATCATGAAAGGATTTCTTTATTTGGCTCTTGCCATTGTATCTGAGGTTTTCGGAAGCACGATGCTGAAGCTTTCAGAAGGATTTACACAAGCCTGGCCCATTATCGGAATCATTGCCGGGTTTCTTTCTGCTTTTACCTTTCTAAGCTTTTCTTTAAAAACAATTGACTTATCAAGTGCGTATGCGACATGGTCGGGCGTTGGAACGGCGCTTACAGCCATTGTCGGATTTTTGTTTTTTGGCGAAACCATCAGTTTAAAGGAAGTGTTCGGGCTCACGCTTGTCATTGCAGGCGTCGTCGTGTTAAATCAGTCAAAAGCCCCTGCTAAATAAAAAAAACAGACGGCCTGTGAGTGACCGTCTGTTTTTTTATTCACCAGCCCGTTTTACAGTGGCCTCAAGCTGCAGCTCGACATTTCCTTGAACTGCGCGTGAAATCATGCATGACGACTCCGCCTTTTCACAAAGCTTGTGCGCCAATGCAATGTCTTCTTGTGAAGCATCATGTTTGAGCACGACGGAGGGACGGTGAATGATCTTTTTGTATGTAAAGACTCCTTTTGTGACGTCGACAATACCTTCTGACTCCATCTGCAAGTCTTCTTTTTCCAGTCCGCTTCTTTCCATCATTGCAGCAAGTGTAATTATGTAACAGGTCGCTGCCGCCCCGAGAAGCATTTCATCTGGGTTGGTCCCCTCTCCCGGTCCATCCATTTCTTTAGGAATAGAAATAGATGTGATGAGGTTTCCGCTTTCGATCGTACCGACGTCATTGCGGTTTCCCGGCCAGTTCGCTTTTAAATAAAAATGATGATCTGCCATCGTATGTTTTGCCTCCTTTTATGATCCTATTTCAGTCTACTGATCTTCTCTTATTTTGTCTTCAGATCTGCTTGTTACGAATACTCTTTTTCAAGGACACTTTTGATCGCACGAACATAAGCATAAAATTCACTGTTCTTTGTGTATTTCCTATTTTTATAATAAAAATCATCGAAAAATGCTTCTCTCTGTTCGCGGCTGATTTCCAGCTGGATACTCAGCCCTGTTTCCCCTTGGTTGTTAATGTTTTCGGCACTCAATCCAGCGAGACCGCTTTTAGACGACGCTAGCTCAGCTGAAAATCCTCTTCTCTCAAGGGCTCTTACGATCATTTTCGCCCGCTTTCGGTCTGTGCCTCCAACAAGTGTATTCTTGTTCTCCCCTTTATATCCGTGAAAAGCCACAACATATTGGTGCTCCTTGATTTTCTTTGCAGCCAATGGCTCATCAAAGTTGGTGCTTGTAATGTGCAGCGTTTGGTTATCGTGTGACTTCAGCCCTTCAAACAGGTATGTAGAGTATTCATTATTGAAATACCGCACAAGCTCGCTTACTCCGCCTTCAATTCTTCCGCCGTGCGGAGACATAATTAAGACTTTGCTTCCCTTTTTTTCATTATAAGAAATATCATAATCGGCTGGGCTCTCATTCTCTGCCAAGCTGCTGAAATTTGAATATGTATCTGGCTGATCAGATGGTTCAGGTTCTAATGAGTAATGAACATATCTTAGGAATAAGACAATGGCTAAGACTAATATGACATTTAGTATAAATCTTCTCATGTTTAACTCCTTTCATAAGAATGGCACGGTTCATTATATGAGGTTTAGCCAATAGGTTTTATCTTACCATTGTATACACTATATCATCAGTGAAAAAGTTCCCGGTTTCAAAAAATCAATTGATTGTCACAGTTAATAGCGGTTCATTTCAAATATGAGTGAAAAAAGATTGAGAGGAAAGGCAAAAAAGGTAGGAACAACCTCACTTGGTAATTAAATGTATAGAGGTTTAAGGAAGGTTTTTCCAATTAACGGGCTGCCCGGTATACAGAAACGGACAGCCTGTTATCGTCCTGCAAAATAGAAATTTTGCTTATTTGTTCTCACAAAGTCACAGGAGAGAATAGAGTCTAACAAAAACGTTCTGATCTGTTGTTTCGAAAAACAAAAAGCTTTGATTTGCGTTTTGCTTTTCTGTCTTACAATAATCGTTCTTTTGCTTATCGTTCCGTCTTTCTTCATATATATAATGCTGATTGGCATTTGGCTTTCCAAAGACCGATGTAAGAAGAAATTCATCCAGCTGCACCCTTCCTGCCTGTTTAATATGACAACATTATAATACGAACAAACGTTCTTTTTCAATGTCCAATGATTGCCACGACTTATGAATCTTTCGTATCTGATTCGAAAGGTTCATAAAAACCAACTCATGTCTGCCTCTTATAAAGGACAAACAAACTTACCAAACCTATCATCTGTTCATAGAGTATACAGAGAACCTTATAATAGGAGGAAAATACATGTTTGGGTACTCTATGGTACAAATGGTGAGAGCAAATGCTCATAAGCTAGATTGGCCGTTACGGGAAAGCGTCTTGCAGCTTTACAAGCCCTTCAAATGGACTCCTTGCTTCTTGCATCAATTTTTCGAAACCAAATTGAAAAACAGAAAAAAAATGTCAGTCATTATTGAATTTGAGGAAGGCTGTCATGAGACTGGCTTCCAAACGGCTGGACAGCTGCTGCAAAAAGAAAAACGCAGCAAGCTAAAAAGCCGCTTCAACAAAATCAATTGCTGCAGCGCGGAGGTTACTCCTTCAGCGTTACATTCTCTTCTTTCTGAATGCGGCGATATCCGCAAAGTGTATTTAAACCGAGAAGTCAAAGCGCTTCTAGACACGGCAACCGAAGCAAGCCACGCGAAGGAAGTCGTCAGAAACGGGCAAACCCTGACAGGAAAAGGCGTTACCGTCGCTGTTGTCGATACAGGAATCTACCCGCATCCTGATTTAGAAGGCAGGATTGTTGGATTCGCGGACATGGTCAATCAAAAAACCGAGCCTTATGATGATAATGGTCACGGCACACACTGTGCAGGTGATGTCGCAAGCAGCGGCGCGTCCTCTTCCGGCCAATACCGCGGACCTGCACCGGAAGCCAACCTAATCGGTGTGAAGGTGTTAAACAAGCAAGGTTCAGGAACGTTAGCGGATATTATTGAAGGTGTAGAGTGGTGCATTCAATACAATGAGGACAACCCGAATGAAGCGATTGATATTATCAGTATGTCGCTCGGGGGCGATGCGCTTCGATATGATAATGAACTGGAAGACCCGTTAGTCAGAGCGGTTGAAGAGGCGTGGAACGCAGGGATTGTCGTCTGTGTCGCTGCCGGAAACTCAGGGCCTGATCCACAAACGATTGCAAGCCCAGGCGTGAGCGAAAAGGTGATTACAGTAGGTGCGCTTGACGATAACAATACCGCAAGCAGCTATGATGATACAGTCGCTTCCTTCTCAAGCCGCGGGCCGACAGTATACGGGAAAGAAAAGCCTGATATATTAGCGCCCGGTGTTAATATTATTTCCCTTCGCTCTCCGAATTCTTATATCGATAAGCTTCAAAAGTCAAGCCGTGTAGGATCTCAGTATTTTTCAATGTCAGGAACATCGATGGCAACGCCCATCTGTGCAGGAATTGCAGCTTTAATCCTTCAGCAAAATCCTGACCTTACACCGGATGAAGTGAAAGAGCTGTTGAAAAACGGCACGGACAAATGGAAAGGTGAAGATCCGAATGTTTACGGAGCGGGCGCTGTAAACGCAGAAAATTCCGTTCCCGGCCAATAGACAGCATCATAAAGCCGGCAAATCTCTCTCAGCAGAGTTGCCGGTTTTATGTTTTGAATTTTCATAATAATGGGATAAAATAATAGAAAATGGATGAAGGAAGTGGAGAAATGCCATATTATATCTGCAACACATGCGGTGTACAACATGCGCAGACTGTAAATCCGCCTAACTCATGTCTGATTTGCGATGAAGAAAGGCAGTATATTCATCCTGATGGACAATCTTGGACAACCCTTGAAGACATGCGTGAAAAAGGAAACCTTCAAAACATCCTCAAAAAGGAAGAAAAACATCTCTACAGCATCAAAACTGAACCAGAGTTTGCGATCGGACAGACAGCATTTCTTATCCAGCATAAGGGCTTCAATGTGCTGTGGGATTGCATTTCATATCTTGACCAAAAGACAATTAACCAAATTAACGAATTAGGCGGTATCCAAGCCATCGCTTTGTCTCATCCGCATTATTACTCTGCTCAGGTTGAGTGGGCTGAAGCGTTTCAGGCCCCGATCTATATCCATGAGGATGACAATGAATGGGTGGCAAGGCCGAGCAATCACATTCATTTCTGGTCAGGTGAAACTCTCAAGATGAAGCCGGGACTGGACCTCTACCGCCTGGGCGGACATTTTAAAGGCGGTGCTGTTCTCCATTGGAGCAAAGGCAATGAAGGGAAAGGCTGTCTATTGACCGGGGATATCATTACGGTTGCGGCGGATCGGAACTGGGTCAGCTTTATGTACAGCTATCCAAATCTCATTCCCCTTCCCGCCTCCAAAGTTGAAGAAATAGCAGCCAAAATGAAACCTCTTCAATTCAACCGGCTTTACAACGCTTTTTCTAAAGTTGTCAGAGAAAATGCCGGCGAAGCCGTCCAGCGTTCTGCCGTACGTTATATCAAGGCTCTGAACAGCGAATTGTTTCATACATAAGGGGTGAGGCGGTTCTTATGCGTGTAAAAGATGCAGCAATTGGGAATAGTATCGTGTAGATCAAAAGGAGGAATATTGATGGCATACACGAATACACAGCTATCTCAATGGCTGGAATCCAAAGTCGGCCAGACGCTTGATATTAGAAAAGGCGAATTGACCCATGATGAAGAGGTTTCAGATCTGGATCAGATTGTTCTCCACCTTCAAAAAGTGGGTATAAGAAGCACGAATCATCCTGATGACTATGTTGCAAAAGAAGAACTTGTTTTAGAAGGCGAAGGAACAACTTATACTGAGGATGGGGACGTACCGCTTCCGCAAAATGCCTATGAGATTCCTTTATTAGGTGATATTCATATTCACCAAGAAAACGAAGGATTGAAGGTTGTAACAGACCGTGCAGTATACACAATTGATGTTCAGCACAGCTGACAGTCACTCGAAGCAAAATAATATAGCTTAGCGCCTTTGAGCTTTCATTCAAAGGCGCTCCTTGCTTAGAGCTATTTCACGATATACCGCTTAGGATACATATTTTTATGGCATTCTAAAATTAGTATTTTATACTGATTTGAACCATTTCTTTTTACAACTTTCTTAATATCCACCCTTCTGTCTCACATGTTTACACAAATTGTGTCTACATGCTGCATAATGACACGTTTGATGCGGTCTTTATTCACTCGCACAGGGTCAAGCATCGCATGTAAAGCCAAGCCGTCAATTAGCGCGTAAAGTCTCTCAGCTTCAATGTCTTTATCAGCATTCTGCTTCAGTAAATCAAATTCATCTAAATAGGCAACCAGATTCCGCATGCCGCTGTAAATCCCGTCATGATTCGCATCAAACATATCCTTTTTATGTCTGGCGTAAACCGTAAAGGCAAACCACACCTCCATCTCTCTAATCGTTTCTTCATTCGTTGGGACAATTTCAAGCAAAATATGCAACACTTTTTCCTTAGGGGGCAAATCCTTCATTGCAATGTCCTTAATTCGGGCCGTCGCCTTTTCCTGAACAAGTTTCATTGCAAAAACAAGCAGTTCATCTTGAGTAGAAAAATAATGGCGCAGCGCACCTAATGACAATCCTGCTTCCTTTGCAATGTTTCTGGCAGAGGCTCCTTCCATCCCCCGTTCTAAAATCACGCGCCACGTCGCTTCTGCAATTTGTTTTCTTCTTTTCTCATGGTCAATTTGTTTTGGCATAGCTTTATTGTAACAAGAAAAAACTAAGAGAGCAATTTTTATAATACAGTTGTGTTATAAAAATAAAGATGGTAAAATATCGTTTAAATAATACAACTGTATTGAAAAGAGGGGAATGGATTGAACGGTATCGCATGGATGATTGTCTTCTGTGAAATTGCGTTTTGGGTTGTGATTGTTTTAGGGCTTGCTGTACGCTACCTATTCAAACAGCATACATTAGGACTGATATTCCTAGCCTTAACTCCAGTTATCGATTTGATCTTATTAGCGGCCACTGGTGTGGACCTTTACCGCGGAGCCTCAGCGACTGCTGCCCACGGGATTGCTGCTGTTTACATCGGGATATCGATCGCCTATGGGAAGCAAATGATTCGATGGGCGGACGAAAGATTTCAATATTATGTGACAAAACAAGGATCCAAACCGCTAAAACGCTATGGAATGGACTACGCCAAGCACTATGCAAAAAGCTGGATAAGACATGTGCTGGCTTTCCTTATTGGCGCGGGACTATTAGCAGGGATGATCTATTTCATCAATGATTCTGCCCGAACCGAGGCATTAAGCGGCATTCTTAAAACATGGACAGTCATTTTAGGCATTGATTTTCTCTTTACCGCCAGCTATTTTATTTGGCCGAAAAAAAAGAAAGCTTCGTCAAATCTCAAAAGTTAACATGATGAAAAAGAAGGTCCTTTCCGCTGGAAAAGGGCTTTTTAAGTTTTTGTCAAAATATGTTATACTGTTTTCCGGTGATCTACTGGGATCTCCACCCTTGCTGTTTTCATTAAAATAAGCTTAGGAGATTCATATTACAATGAGTAAGTAAGCATGTGAAAGGAGTGTCGTGCTTGAGCCAAAAAGAACAGAACGAGCAGTTTAAAGAGGTAAAGCTGAGCTCGAAATTAATCGTAATTGTATCTATCATTCTTATCATTGCCATTGCACTAGCAGTGATCTTCGGCGGGTATTTCTTCGGGATGAAAGGGTTATTCTCTATACTGGGCATCACATACGATTCCAATCAAACATTAGTTTTATTTATTTTAGTCTGTTTTGCTGCAGGCTTGATCATAGACCCACTCACAATGATTGTCTCTATGATTCTGGCAAAATCACTTTCATTGAAAAAGACTGCACTTTTTGCTTTTATCCTGTACTTTATCAGCAATTTCATAACGATCTGTTTTGCGGATTACTTTATGCAGTCTATATATATTCCAGATGTCTTGCTTTTTGTGATATCAGCATTGATGGCTTTCATTGAACTTGCATTTGATGAACAGCCTAATGAAGGAACTGTTAAAAACAGCCTGTGATATTTCAAGCGGTTTTTACTTTTACCCAGATTGAAATATGAGAGAACAAAAATACATTTCCATAACTGATACACTCAAACAACAGCTCACATCTTTTTGCTTTCTCATCACAAAAAACTCCCTGTTCATAAAAAACAGGAAGCAAAACAATGTTGATTTGATTTAGATTCTGCATTCATAAATAATTCCTTCAATCTCATGCTCAAGCTCATCCAAAAGGATAATTCTATTTGGACCGAATGTCATGTTCCCACCTCCCTACCTAAAATATACATTTATTTGAATTATTTGCAACATTTTATTGTGGCAAGGGATATGTCCATAAACCCATTACGAAGTATAACACTAAACATTGTTTTACACGTTACAGCTATTCTTAATGTATGACTCCAAATGAGTACAAAAAAACTTTGAAAAAGAATGTCTCAATGCTAAATGCTCCCGCTACATCACACTTGAACATCTTTTCCATCTCATATGTCATGTTATTTTAGATTTCAAAATAACACCCAATCCTGATGAAAATCTGATATTTCAGTGTTTTCTCAGACTAAACATTTACGATAATTGAATTGAATTAACATGATTATTTATAAAACATGGGCAAAGTCATTTATTTGATCTTGCCCATTTCGCCATTAAAAAGTCTGCTTATTATTTTGATCAAGTTACATTTCATTTGCTATTCGATTTGCAAAATATTCTTTCCAAACCATAAGAGCTAGTGGAACTATTGCTAAATCTGTTCCTTTAGCATTAAAATCATTAACACTAAAGTTTACTGGATCATTTACGTGAGCTAATTCATGAAAAAAGACATTCAGACCTCTATTGTTTTTTGGATTATCTTTATCTATTGATCTAATATTAGATATCATCTCCGTTAAAATTTCAGAGTGATAAACAATAGTAGCTTTTTGTATTTTCTCGGCTCCTAAATACTTCACCATCATCGCACGACCTTTTCCAATACTATCATTTGTATATCTGAGAGGCTTGCCTTTTACCTTGAGTACTGCAAATAAATCTTCTTCATAGCATTCACTAAACACTATTTTCTCTAACTTATCTGTCTTTAAAATTGTATTGGCTAGATTCTCTATAACTTTTTTAAATAGATCCATTTTATTATCACTTAAACTATATTGTTTATTATCTATTTCGATAGCATTTCTTATCTCTATTTCCAAAGTTCCACACCCCCTTTTCATTTAATACCCTATTTTTCTCAATTCCCTATATGTTTTATACTGTGCAACTCGTCGAACTGTGCCAACCCCTTGCCCTATCTGTTTTCAAGCTAAAACCCTAACATTAATTGCACACTGTTATCTTTTATGGAACTCAAAAAAATTAAAATAAAACGTTCACCATAGAGTTCTGGATGAGTCATTAAAAACAATGTTAAAAAATCTAAATGCTAAGTACACAGTTTAGCAAGTGATTAATCCCAATAAAAAACGCTCTCCCGATTTTAGGAAAGCGTGTATCGATTTGATTTATTGCTTATTACTTAAATATTTCTAGGGAAACACTATAAAGTGGTTTTCAATGAAGCTTCTATCATAGGCCGTTACTGTCCATTTTAAGAATAACCACCTTCTCTATTTAGGATAGAACGGAGTTGATCCTTTACTCACTTTATTTCTTTTTTGTTTGGTAATAGGTTTATTCACGTATTTTTCACCTGAATTAATTGTTTTATCAACTGCGTTACTCTTTTCTTGAGCAATTGCACTATCTCGCGTATCCTCGGCTGCATTACTTTCCTTCATAGCTATTGCTGCTCTCTTTACATTGCTAATACTTGTAAGTTCAGGATTTTGTTCTTGCGTTAAATAAAGATTAATGTTTATTTGAAGTGGTGTATCTTCTAATACTTCTTCTATTTTCTTTTTTATTTCTTTATTTAATAAATCTCTATCATTGATTTTAAAATTCCTGTCCACATGTCTTTCTGGTCTATTAAACATGGTGCTTTCACCTCTTTCTAATAAAAAGATACCACCCTACTACTGTTTAAGAATGTAGATAGGGTGGTGCCACTATTCCCCTTAAATAGCACTCAACTAATGTTTAGGAGTCCAGACTTTAGAACTCCCTTTATGCTTACCGTCATCTTTCTTATATTCAGTGTCTTTTTTACGTTTTTTATGCTTAACAGTCTGATCAAAATCTGAATTTTCGGGATCACGAGATGCATTACTATGCCCTTGAGCAACTGCGCTTTTCATTGGGTTATCTGAAGCTTGACTATAATCTTGGGCAATTGCACTGCCGTCGTTATCCTCGGCTGCATTACTATTTCTAATAGCGATTGCAGTATCAGCAAAATCTCCAATCGAGATTAGTACCGGATTCTGTTTTTGATATTTTTTTGACTTTTCCTTATCTTTTTCTTTATCTTTTTCCTTATGATCTATATCTTTATATTTATCATCAAAAAACATATAATAACCTCCCTTATATTAATCCTTTTTGGTTTTTACAGATTGATCAAAATTACTGTCTTCAGGGTCCCTAGATGCATTACTGTAATCTTGAGCAACTGCACTATCCATCGGGTTATCTGAAGCACTACTATGACCTTGGGCAACTGCACTGTCATCATTACACTCAGCAGCATTACTGCCATCAATAGAAATTGCAGAGTCATTAAAGTTGATAATACTAATTAAAATAGGTTCCTGCTCTTGATCCGGCCGCTTTTTCTTTCTCTTTTCCACGAATTATTCACTCCTTCATATCAATAATTTTTATTCCATATAAGGTATAATCTTTTAACAATTTTGTTTGGACAAATAGTACAAGTTATGCTATTTCAAACATTTTCCTTAAGACCATTTTTTATATAAGGATTTAGCAATTAATCAAATACTATATATTTGCCGATCACTTACCCTCTCTTTTTGAAGTTATCTCATAAATGAATTCCATACCTTTTTATTAAGATTTAAAGAAAAGACTCATCCTTGTTGTTTTGGATGAGCCTGGTTATATTTTAAATTTCTTCATAGCGTTGTTCATGGCGCCTTAATTGATTCCGATGTATCGCAGGGTTGTCCGTTGGTCTGAGTGATTAAATATCTCCTGCAGCATAGCAACGTCCTTTGTTTGTAAAATTGATAGCCGAATGTTTTCCTCAATGTATGCGTGCCAATGTCATCTAACCCCACATAGGCCTTAAATTCCCTTTGAAGGGCTGGCGTCATATCGATTCTCTTTTTTCTTTTTCGTTTTCTTCTCTATGAGATCGTTTAGCGTCTCTTTCTCTCAGCTGCAGAATATCCGATATGCGGAGCCCTGAGTTGATACTGGTCACGAATAGTATGTAATTCTTCATGTTTTGCTCTTTTAAAAACCTCTTGATGTAGAAGATACATTCCGGATCACGTATTCTCAAAGCTCCCCAACAACATTGTTGGTCAGTATTATACCTCACTGCTTCAGTTCCTTAAGCGACGTACTATAAAGCAAAGTCAATTCTAAATCAACTAGTTTTTCTACTAAAACAGCCAAGAAAACCACCCTTTTATAATTTATAATCATATTAAATCACAAAAAAGTGAAATTATATTTTTTAATCATAAAATCCCTTTATGAATCTAAATATCGGACAAATCTGCTTGCACAACAGTTGCCTAATCCTTAAATTCTGTCCACCCGATTGGGAACCCCATGAGACCACTCTATACACGCCGGGTTCAGCTAGCAAGCCAGCAACTGATTCGGTTCCTGTTTGAAAATCACTGAAACAGGTAATGTCTGATGGTTCCAATTCGGTCCTATTGGCCCCTTACAAACCCTGACCGTAAGTGTTGGCAACATCACTGTATCCACCAAAGAACGACTGCCCTGACGATTTCATCCCCTAGTCACTTTAGTTAACGAATTAACAAAATATAAAGGCTGACAAGAAATAACAAGGAAACGTACGGCGAAAAATATGATGACTCCCCTTTCTTTATTACAACTCCAAAGGGGGAAGATTTTGGGCCTTACGCAATTAATAAAGTAATAGACGCAGTTCTAGATAAAACAGATTTGCATCATAAAACCCCACATGGTCTAAGGCATACTCATGCAATCATGCTGTTAGAAAGTGGTGCAGATCTTAAATATGTAAGTGAACGACTTGGTCATACTACAGTCAAGATAACTGCAGATGTTTAAATTCATTTCACTGAAAAAACACAATAAAAAAAGCATTGATCAATTCGAAGAATATCTCAATGCTTGAAAAATGTATGGGCAAAATATGGGCAAAGGGGGTATTCCCCTCCGCCAACCCCCGCTACATCACGCGTTTGAACATCTTTTCCATCTCATATGTCGAATGGTGTATGATGATCGGCCGGCCGTGCGGGCATGTAAATGGATCTGATGTGCTTCGGAGGTCGTCCAGAAGCGCTTTGATTTCGTCATTTCTGAGGTGGCGGTTCGCTTTGATGGAGCCCTTGCAGCTCATCATAATCGCCGCTTCCTCGCGCAGTTTTTTAATATCAATATGTTTGGAGTCGAGCACCTGCTGAATGATTTCTTCAATCAGCTCAGCTTCTTCCCCCTTTGGAAACCAGGCCGGGTGGCAGCGGACGATGTAGCTGTTTGAGCCGAATGACTCTAAAAAAACACCGACGCTTTCGAGTTCTTGTTTGTGCTGTTCAATAATCAATGCCTCGTTCGTGGAGTAGTGGAACGTCAGCGGCACGATCATATCCTGCACCTCAGGTTCAACCTCTCCCACCTTTTCACGGAAGTATTCGTACTTAATACGCTCTTGGGCGGCGTGCTGGTCGATAATATACAGGCCGTTTTCGTTTTGTGCCAATATATAAGTCCCATGCATTTGGCCGATCGGGTACATAATCGGAACCCGCTCAGACGTTGGCTCAGGCTGTTCTTCTTGATGGTATTCTTGCTCAAATGCTTCAGGCTGTTCTTCTGAAACATCAGGCACCTCAATGCTTTGTTCCTCATCAACGATAGGAGGAGCATTAAATTGGAGAGGAGGCAATTCTTCCTCCGCATCAACCGGCTCTTTCACGACTGAGCTGAGCTTCATTGGGGAATAAGATGGCGCAGGCGCTTTTTCCGGAACTTTTCTTTCCGCAGGCTTTTCATCAAAGGTTATGAACTGTTGCTCATTTTTGATGACAGGTGCCGATTTTTTCGGGAGCTGGGCACTCGGAATCAGCTGCTGCTGTTTAAATACATCTTTAATTCCGTCACGAATTAAGTCATGTAGCTCTGTTTCCTTGCTGAGACGAACCTCAAGCTTCGATGGGTGCACGTTGACATCGACTAAAATCGGGTCCATCGTAATTTCTATAAAGGTAATCGGATGACGCCCAATGGGCAGAAGGGTATGGTATCCTTCATGGACCGCTTTGACGAGCGGGAAATTTTTAATGTAACGGCCATTGATCACAGACGACATATAATTTCTCGACGCCCGTGTAATCTCTGGGAGAGCGATATATCCCTTTACTTCAAAATCCAAAGAGCTCACATGCAGCGGAAGCATTTTTTTGGCGACAGCCGTTCCGTAAATCGCTGCCAGGACATGACGCACATCTCCGTTTCCGTTCGTTTGAAGCAGGTTTTTCCCATGATGGCGCAGGCGGATTGATACCTCCGGATGCGCCAGTGCAATACGGTTGACTACATCAGTGATATTTCCAAGCTCTGTATGAACGGTTTTCATATATTTCAAGCGGGCCGGTGTGTTAAAAAACAGGTTAGAAACGACGATTTCAGTTCCCTTTCTGCTTGAGGAACGTGATTCAGAAATGACATTTCCTCCTTGGAGGACGAGCTTCGTCCCTGCTCCCTCACCGGTGCTTGTCGTAATCTCCAGATGAGAGACTGACGCGATACTCGGCAGTGCTTCTCCCCTAAAACCAAGCGTTCTCACCCTGAATAAATCATTTTCATCTTTAATTTTACTCGTTGCGTGGCGTCGAAAAGCACGCTTGCAATCTTCATTTTCCATTCCTTCGCCGTTATCCAACACTCGAATGGATGCAAGACCTGCTTCCTCAATATCGATTTCAATGACTGTGCTGTCAGCGTCGATCGCATTTTCCACCAATTCTTTGACGACTGAGGCGGGCCGTTCCACAACCTCGCCCGCCGCTATTTTATTTGAAAGCTCATCTGACAGCTGGATGACTTTTGCCACATTCATCACCCCGTTTTAATGTAATTTCTTTTGCAGCTTGTACATTTCATTCATCGCTTCAAGCGGTGTCATATCTAATATATTAAGTGATTTGAAGGCATCAAGCACTTGCTTTTCTTTTTTTGAAAGCTTCGGCGCTTCAGCAGGCTTTTCCGCTTCATCAAAAAAGGATAGCTGTGCCGGCTCTTCTTTCACCTCGGGCTTCTGCTTCTGCACTGGCACTTCCGGTTTGTTCCCTGAATGCTCAAGCTCTTTTAAAATATCTTGAGCGCGCGAAATGAGATCTTCCGGCAGCTCGGCAAGCTGGGCTACATGGATACCGTAGCTTTTGTCGGCTGCCCCTTCTTTTATTTGATGAAGAAAGACAACCGTTCCATTATATTCCTCTGCACGCACATGAACGTTTTTCAGCTGATGCAGCTTGTTCTCAAGAACGGTCAGCTCGTGATAGTGTGTGCTGAACAGCGTCTTGGCGCCGATATGATCGTGAACGTATTCGATAATCGCTTGTGCCAGCGCCATGCCGTCATAAGTGGACGTTCCCCGGCCGATTTCGTCAAACAGAATAAGGCTGTTTTTCGTCGCATTGACAATTGCATTTTTGGCTTCAAGCATTTCCACCATAAATGTACTTTGTCCGGAAATCAAATCATCTGCAGCGCCGATTCGAGTGAAGATTTGATCAAAAATCGGAAGCACCGCTTTCTTCGCGGGTACAAAGCAGCCGATTTGCGCCATGATGGAAATGAGCGCGATTTGTCTCATATACGTACTTTTCCCTGACATGTTTGGACCGGTAATGAGAAGCATTTGTCTGTTATCGCCCATCATACAATTGTTCGGGACATATTCCTGGCTATCCATGACTTTTTCAACAACTGGGTGTCTGCCTTCAATCACTTCGACTTCATCTTCAGAGAACTCCGGTTTCGTATAGTGACGATTTTCACTGATTGTCGCAAAGCACTGAAGTGCATCAAGCTCGCTCATCTGTTTGGCAAGCTGCTGCAGACGCGGAATATACCGCTTCACTTTCTCACGCAGTTCGGTGAACAGCTCGTATTCCAGTTCGCAGATGTTATTTTCCGCTTCTAAAATGAGCGCTTCTTTTTCTTTTAATTCAGGTGTGATGTAGCGCTCTGCATTCGTTAACGTCTGCTTCCTCTCATAGCGCCCTTCCTCAAGCAAGTGCAAATTCGCTTTTGTCACTTCAATATAATAACCGAAAACTTTATTGAAGCCGACCTTTAAAGAGCGAATGCCTGTGTATTCACGCTCCTGCTGTTCCAGGCGGGCAATCCAGTCCTTTCCGTTTCTGCTTGCATCACGGTATTCATCGAGCTTTTGATTGTATCCGTCTTTAATCAGGTTCCCTTCTTTTAACGATAAAGGAGGGTTAGCGTACAGCGCTTCTTCCAGCAATTCAAGCACATCCCCGCAAGGATCAATCCGTTCCGCACGTTCCTTAGCTTTGTCATGAGCCAGTGAAGCAACCAGCTGTTTGATACCAGGCACTTGCTTTAACGATTCCTTCAGCTGAATTAAATCCCGTGCATTGACATTTCCGAATGCAACACGGCCTGCAAGGCGTTCTAAGTCATATACTTCTTTTAAACGTTCACGCAGATCTTCCCGTTCAAAGAAATGGGATATCAATGTTTCCACCATTTCTTGGCGCTCTTCGATTTGATTGACTCTGATGAGCGGCCGGTCAATCCACTGTTTAAGCAGCCTGCCTCCCATGGCAGTTTTCGTTTCATCCAGCAGCCACAAAAGAGAGCCTTTTTTATTTTTCGAACGGATCGTTTCAGTGAGCTCCAGATTTCGCTTTGAGTACAAATCAATTTTCATCGCTTCCTCAAGCTCATACACCTGCACGGGCTGAAGATGATCAAGACTGCGCTTTTGGGTTCTTTTCAGGTACGTATATAAGCGCAAAAATGTTTTTGTTACATCTTCATTATTTAAGTGCTCAATGATCGTTACGTGTTCGTCTGTTTCTCCGTCTTCAATTGAGATCGTTGCACCGCACCGCTCTTTCAGCTGTACGACCTTATCGGGATCCATGCTTCCTGAAACGACGATTTCCCGTGCACCGACTGAATAAATTTCTGATATGACGTCTTCAAGCCGTTCAATCAAGACAGCCAAATTTTCTCCCGTTGTTAAATCAGACAGCGCCAGTCCGTATCCGTTCGAGCAGACGGAAACAGATGCGATAAAGTTGTTTTCTGATTCATGGATGCCTTTACCGTCCATTACTGTTCCGGGCGTAATAAGCTGAACCACTTCCCGTTTCACGACGCCCTTTGCGGCTTTCGGATCTTCCGTCTGTTCACAGATCGCCACTTTGTACCCTTTTTTAATAAGTTGCTCAATATACGCAGAAGCAGAATGATACGGCACACCGCACATCGGTATTTTTTCAGCCGCACCGCCATCTCTGCTCGTTAATGTAATTTCCAGCTCTTGTGACGCTTTTTTGGCGTCCTCAAAAAACATTTCGTAAAAATCACCAAGGCGAAAAAATAAAAAGGCATCCTGGTGCTCTGCCTTTATTTTTAAATATTGCTGTATCATAGGCGTATAACCGGCCATTGTTTAATCCCTCACTATGTATCAACGTTTCTATTTTCCAGCCTTCATTATAACATAAACAAAAAGTGATAAAAGAATGATATATCAATATAAAAAAGAGACTTGGGGGTACTGCCTCCCCTAGTCCCTTTTTTATTCTTCAGGATCTCCCACTAAAAATTCAGGATTGATGTCTTCCAGCTCTTCATCAAGCTCATCTTCCCAATCTTCTTCGTCCTCTTCTTCCCAGTCAGGATTAACCTCAACAACAACTTTTGTTTCTCCCACCACTTCCGCCAAAAATTCCCTTTCTGCCTGCACAACAATTTTATTTCCATTCGGTGAAATGGTCACTTCAAGACAGTTAGGCTGCTGAAGGACTTTTGCAATCACTTCATGCTCATCATCTAAGTAATTGTTGTCTCTGTATCTGAGTTTAATGACATCTACGTATTTCACCCGTTCTGTGACAACCTCTGTTTTTGTGTTGTCCGCGTAAGAGTACCATACGTTTATATCATAATACCCTTCAATTTCTACTGTTTTCCCGATTTTTTCAGCGTCATACTTGTGGTTAATGATCCAACCACCCAAAATGCTGCTCGGTTTTTTCTCAGGGGAGATGGTATTGGTGCATTGGGTGAATTTTCTGCCTTTCGCTACTACCGCCTTCGTAATAATTTCCCTGTATTCAGACATTCCGGCATGCCTCCTTGTTCTTCTTCGTGTTATCTTATGCTGGGCATTTGTCTAGTGTGCATTTTTATAATTAAAATATAAAAATACAAAGTTTCTGTTCCATTGTATGCAGGCGCGCCCAGAAACTTTACTTATAAGTGCGATAAAGTTTCTTCGCGGGTGAGAACCCCAAAAAACAATTTGAACATTTGGTACATAGATTTTTTAGTTCATTTTTAGCCGCATAAGTCTAAAAAAACACGGGCCTGTAAAGGCACCGTGTTTAGAAAGAACAGCTGTTATTTGAATGCTTCACCTTTGAACCGGTTTCCCCTTTCAGAAGGTTTCCTCCGGTTGATGTGATGATTTCATTTGTGACTTGGTTGGAAATGGTGTGTGCAACGAGCTGCAGAAGGTCATTTACCTCCATCTGCGAGTCTCTGAATTCCTGGATGACAGGAATCTCTTCAAGCTCTTCTTGCAGCGCGTCAATTTTTGCTTCTACTTGTTTGAGCGCTTCATGCTTTTCGTAATGCTTCAGATTGACAGCTTGCTTTTGCAGGGCTTTAATCTGATTAATGATTGCAGACACTTTGTCATTCTCATTGATTTGCGCTTCAGCCCGTTTGAAAAAATCAACCTCTTCTGTTTCAGAGATCATTTTTGCAAGGTTTCGTGCCTGCTGCACAATGTCTTTTTTTGAGTAGAGCGTCATCTTATTTCACCTCGATTGCTTCTCCTACCATTTCTCCGTCAAGCGACCATGTTTTCGCTTGCTGGATTTTCACGCGGACGATTTTGCCGATTGCTTCCTTCGGCCCTTTGAAATTGACAAGCTTGCTTTTTTCAGTGTAGCCGGCAAGAATATCAGGGTTATTTTTGCTTTCACCCTCAACTAATACTTCGACAACCTGGCCTTCGTATTCCTTCATTTTTTTAGCAGAAATTTCATTCACCAGTGCGTTCAGACGCTGCAGACGTTCTTTTTTCACGCGCATCGGTACATTATCTTTCATTTTGGCAGCCGGAGTGCCCTCACGCGGAGAGTAAATGAACGTATAGGCGCTGTCAAACTCCACTTCACGGTAAAGAGAAAGCGTTTCTTCAAACTGTTCGTCCGTTTCGTTCGGGAATCCGACGATAATGTCCGTTGTCAAAGATGCATTCGGCATTGCTTCCTTAATTTTTCGAACGAGCTCCATATAACGCTCTCTGTCATATTTGCGGGCCATCAGTTTCAGAACCTCTGAGCTTCCTGATTGAACCGGAAGATGAATGTGATCAAGCAGGTTGCCGCCTTTTGCCAGCACTTCAATAAGGCGGTCGTCAAAGTCACGCGGATGACTCGTTGTAAAACGGATTCTCGGGATATCGATTTTTCTCAGTTCATCCATCAAATCACCGAGACCGTACGTCATATCTTCAAAGTCTTTTCCGTACGCGTTTACGTTTTGGCCTAATAGTGTAATTTCTTTGTAGCCTTCGCTTGCGAGGCTTCTCACTTCCTGAATGATCTCTTCAGGGCGGCGGCTTCTTTCTTTTCCGCGTGTGTAAGGCACAATGCAATACGTACAGAATTTGTCACAGCCGTACATGATATTGACCCAGCCCTTAATTTTTCCGTTCCGGACTTTCGGAAGGTTTTCAATAACGTCCCCTTCCTTGGACCAAACTTCTATGACCATTTCTTTTGAAAGGTATGCTTCTGACAAAAGCTCTGGCAGGCGATGGATGTTATGCGTTCCGAAAATCATATCGACAAACGGATGTTTTTTCAAAATCCGGTTCACGACTGATTCCTCTTGGGACATACAGCCGCACACGCCTAAAATCAGATCGGGATTATTTTTTTTCAGCGCTTTTAAATGCCCCAGCTCACCAAACACCTTGTTCTCGGCATTTTCGCGGATTGCGCATGTATTTAACAAAATGACATTGGCATCGTCAACAGAGTTTGTCGCTTCGTAACCGAGCGCCATAAAAATCCCTGCCATAACCTCTGTATCGTGTTCATTCATTTGGCAGCCGTACGTACGGATATAGAACTTCCTTCCGTCTCCCAGCCCTTTAAATTGTTCAGAAATTTTAAAGTCATTATGATAAGTAACGGCTTCCTTGCCTCGTTTTTTCGCATCTTTTAAGGAAGGCGGAATGTAAACAGCTTCAAAGTACTTGCTGTAATCCTTCTCGGATTTTTTGTCCGATGGATTAACTTGTCCGCTCTCTAATTTTTGTTTTTCATTCATGTCATGATTTCTCCTTTCAAACCAAACTTCCACCCTCCAGTATAAAGGTTATTGAAGCTCTGCACAACTGGCAACCTATCATTGTACACTCATTGAGAATAATAATCAATAAGGAATAAAAAAAGGAAGAGTATACTCTTCCTCTTACAATAGCTGGAGTTCTTCAGCCGTCTTTTTGATGACGTCAAGCGCCTCATTCAGTTCTTCTTTGGTATGCTCAGCAGTAATAATCGTGCGAATTCTGGCTTTCCCCTTTGCAACAGTCGGAAAAACGATGCTTTGGGCAAAAACGCCGCGCGAAAGGAGCTGATCAGAAAATTGCTTTGCAACACCTTCATCACCTATTAAAATCGGAAGAATCGGCGTTTCACTCTGCGTGAGAGTCAAACCCATTTTCATAAGCATTGATTTAAAATAGGCTGTATTTTCCCATAAGCGCTCCATATGCTCCGGCTCCTCCAGCAAGACATCAATCGCTTCCATACAAGCTGCGGTGACAGCCGGCGGATGGGACGTGCTGAATAAAAACGGACGGCCTTTATGGCGCAAATAATCGATCAGCACCTTTGAACCGGCAGCGTAGCCGCCGAGCACTCCGATTGCCTTGCTTAGCGTTCCGACCTGAATATGGACTCTGCCGTCCAGACCGAAGTGGTTCACCGTTCCCCTCCCGTTTTCGCCAAGCACTCCGGATGCATGGGCGTCATCCACCATCACAAATGCGTCATATTTCTCAGCGAGCGATACAATATCAGGCAAAGGGGCTATGTTGCCATCCATGGAAAATACGCCGTCTGTCACAATCAGACGCATCCGATAATTCATTGACTTTCTCAGCACCCTCTCTAAATCACTCATATCAACATGCTGATACACCTTTTTATCCGCCTTTGTCAGCCTGATTCCGTCAATGATAGAGGCATGGTTTAATTCATCTGAGATGACAATATCTTCTTTTGAAAGAATACTTGAAAGTACGCCTTGGTTGGTTGTAAAGCCTGATTGGAATACAAGTGCCGCCTCCGTTTTTTTAAAGGCTGCCAGCTTTTGCTCAAGCTCTTGATGCATTGTAAGTGTACCGGCAATCGTTCTCACTGATCCGGTGCCGGCTCCAAATTGCTGAACAGCCTCCTGCGCGGCTTTGATGAGTCTTGGGTGTGAAGTAAATCCGAGGTAGTTATTAGAAGAAAGCTGAATGACGTTTTTGTGATTTACTGTGACAGAAGGTCCCTGCATTGATTCAAGCTGTTTTATCTCTTGCCATGTATGGTTTTCTTTCATTCTATCAAGCTCTGCTTTTAAAAACTCAAATTCCTTCGTCATGTTTATCCCCCTATTATGGAATTAAAATCACTTTTCCGCACTGGCCGCTTCTCATCAGTTCGAATCCTTTCTCAAACTCCTCTAACGGAAACTGATGGGTAATGACAGGTGAAAGATCGAGCACGTTTGATCTGAGCAATTGAGACACCTGCCGCCATGTCGAAAACATTTTTCTTCCTGTGATTCCTTGGATCGTAAGTCCTTTAAATACCACTTTATTCGTCAAATCAATTGTCACTGGATGTTCCGGCAAGCTGAGAATATGAAATCTTCCGCCATTCGCAGCCATCGCAAGACCTTGGGCAATCGCTGAAGGATGGCCCGACATTTCACAAACGAGATCCGCTCCTTCCCCATCCGTTAAAGCGCTTACAATTTTGAGCGGATCTTCTTTTTCAATAGAAACAGTACGTGCAGCTCCCATTTGTTTGGCAAGCGCCAGCCTGTATTCATTTTTATCAATCGCAATCACCTGAGAAGCACCTGCTGCTTTTGCAACCGCAACAGCCATAAGACCAATCGGTCCGCATCCAATGACTGCAGTCGTCCCTCCTGCCGGCTGGCTCTCGAGTACTGTATGCACCGCATTTCCTAAAGGCTCTTGAATGGAAGCAATCGCTGGGTCCATATCGGCGGGATTCTTCCAAACGTTATCAGCGGGGACTTTTACATACTCCGCAAAACAGCCTGCCGTGTCCACCCCGATAATAGCAGTATTGGTACAAACATGAGATTTTCCGGTTACGCAAGGGACACATTCACCGCAGACAATATGCGTTTCAGCAGACACATACTCCCCCACTTTTACACTGCCGACATTCTCTCCTACAGCTTCAACAATGCCGCTGAACTCATGGCCGAAAACATAAGGTGTTTTGATTCTCTGACGTGCCCATTGATCCCAATTATAAATATGCACATCCGTGCCGCATATGGAAGCAGCTTTTACTTTTATGAGGACTTCATGTTTATCGATCTCAGGAATGGGAACTTCAGTCAGCACAGCACCAAACGCCCCGTCCTTTTTCATTAGAGCTTTCATCTTTCCACTCTGCATGTACAATCCTCCTTGAAAAATTCTTGTTACATTCGGATTGTACCATGATATGGAATAAGCGTAAATAGCACTGTCTTTCTGAGAAAGACAAAAGTATCCGTCTTGAAAAATGGGCGAAATTTTTTTCTGAAACGTTCTAGTTCATTTCTGACTTTTGTATTCCCGTCATTTATATGCCGAAAATACTATCGGAAGAAAATATCACAATAAATGAAAAACAACCTGTTTGCATGAGGCAAACAGGTTGAGAATACTTTATTTGTTTTTAGCGAGGCTCCACGATTAATTTAATCGCCGTTCTTTCTTCACCATCGATTTGAATATCAGTAAAAGCCGGAATACAAATCAAATCTACGCCGCTAGGCGCCACAAATCCCCTGGCAATCGCCACAGCTTTTACAGCTTGGTTTAATGCACCCGCTCCAATTGCTTGAATCTCGGCGGCCCCTCGCTCTCTTAACACACCTGCAAGCGCACCTGCCACTGAATTTGGACTCGATTTTGCTGAAACTTTTAAGATTTCCATTTCTGCTCCCCCTTAGTTTTACAATGGATAAGTGAGTGTTCATTAGAACAATCATTATTAGATGTTGCTATCCAAAAAGCCATCCCCACAATGCTTTTCAAAAATAGCGGGCTACCTTCCATTTTTACTATATTCACTAAGGAGTTGCTATATTCCTGCTTTTCTTTTTAATATTTTTATAAAATAACCATATGTTCAATTATTCAAAGAACATGTGATCATCATTGATTAAAATACGTTCGATTTTAACGGCTTTTTTCGTTTGATCGTCGATGTCGATGACAACACCGCTCAGTGTTGTTTTTCCTTCAGCGACAGTAAAACGCACTGGAAGGTTTGTTTTGAAGCGCTTGATAATTGTCTCTCTGTCCATCCCCAGTATACCGTCATATGGGCCAGTCATTCCTACATCAGTAATATATGCTGTACCCTTCGGCAAAATGCGGTTATCCGCTGTTTGCACGTGTGTATGAGTTCCAACAACAGCTGATGCCCGTCCATCCGTGTACCAGCCAAGTGCGAGCTTCTCACTTGTCGCTTCAGCATGGAAGTCGATAAAAATGTACGGTGTTCTTTTCGCAGCTTCGGCAATCAATTCATCCACTTTTAAAAACGGATCATCAAGCGGCGGTAAAAACGTGCGTCCCTGTAAATTAATAACGGCAAGCTCTTTGCCGTTTGCTTTCACATAGGTTATCCCTTTTCCCGGTGTTCCCTCTGGAAAGTTTGCGGGACGAACCAAGTTCGGAACGTCATCTATAAAATCGAAAATTTCTTTTTTATCCCATGTGTGGTTCCCCATTGTGATTGCATCTGCACCGGCTTGGATTAAGCTGTGATAAATTTTTTCTGTCAGGCCTTTTCCATGTGCAGCATTTTCACCATTAATAATGGTAAAGTGAGGCTTATATTTTGTTTTTAGCTTTGGTACATATTCTTTGACCATGTCACGGCCCGGTGAACCGACAACATCTCCGATAAATAAAATTCTCATTTTGTAAATCCTTTCTTCTTGAAAATTCCTTGGCCGTCAAAAAAATAAAGTGATGCTTAGCGCATCACTTTATTTTGCATACTCTACGGCTCGAGTTTCTCTGATTACCGTCACTTTAATATGACCTGGATAATCGAGCTCGTCCTCAATTCGCTTACGGATATCTCGCGCCAGTCGATGAGCTTCAAGATCATTAATTGAATCCGGCTTCACCATAATGCGCACTTCGCGTCCAGCCTGAATCGCAAATGATTTTTCTACACCTTCGTAGGACTCAGAAATTTCTTCGAGCTTTTCAAGTCTTCGAATATAATTCTCGAGCGTCTCACTTCTTGCGCCAGGTCTTGCAGCGGAAAGTGCATCTGCTGCAGCTACCAGCACAGCGATAATGGAAGTCGGCTCTTCATCCCCGTGGTGTGATGCAATACTATTAATCACGACTGGGTGCTCTTTATATTTGGTCGCAAGCTCTACCCCGATTTCAACGTGGCTTCCTTCTACTTCATGGTCAATTGCTTTTCCGATGTCGTGAAGAAGGCCCGCACGTTTAGCAAGCTTTGCGTCTTCTCCAAGCTCCGATGCCATTAGACCGGCCAAGAATGCGACTTCCATGGAATGCTTGAGCACATTTTGACCGTAGCTTGTACGGAACTTTAAGCGGCCGAGGATCTTGATGAGATCTGGGTGGAGGCCGTGAACGCCAACCTCAAATGTCGTTTGCTCACCCATCTCACGAATATAGTCATCGACCTCGCGGCGAGATTTTTCAACCATTTCTTCAATCCGTGCCGGATGAATACGGCCATCCTGAACGAGTTTATCAAGAGCAATCCTTGCTGTCTCACGTCTGATCGGATCAAATCCGGAAAGAATGACAGCTTCAGGTGTATCATCAATAATCAGGTCAATACCTGTCAGCGTTTCAAGCGTACGAATGTTACGCCCTTCCCGTCCGATGATACGTCCTTTCATCTCATCATTTGGAAGATTGACAACTGATACCGTTGTTTCGGCAACGTGGTCCGCTGCGCAGCGCTGTAAGGCGAGTGAAAGAATGTTTTTCGCTTTCTTATCCGCCTCTTCTTTCGCACGGTTTTCAGTTTCTTTTGTCATGATGGCGATGTCATGTGAAAGCTCGTTTTCAACCCGCTCAAGAATGATTTGTTTTGCTTCATCACGAGTCAGACTCGAAATTCGTTCCAACTCTGACTGCTGCATACGAATCATCTCATCCACTTTGCTTTCCATCTCTTCAATATGTTGTTGTCGTTCATTCAGAGAATGATCTTTCTTCTCCAACATCGCTTCCCGTTTATCAATTCCCTCATGTTTGCGATCAAGGTTTTCCTCCTTTTGGAGTAAACGGTTTTCTTGTTTTTGAAGCTCATTTCGTCTTTCACGAACTTCCTGTTCAGCATCTATTCGAAGTTTGTGGATTTCATCCTTTGCTTCAAGCAGAGCTTCTTTTTTCAGTGCTTCAGCATCACGCTTTGCATCTTCAAGAATTTGCTCGGCTGCACCGCGTGCGCCCGCAATTTTCGCTTCGGCAATGGTTTTACGAACAAAGTAGCCAACAACTAAACCGAGTAGAATCAGCAAAATGGAGATGAGAACCATCATAATTGGGGTCATACTTTCACCTCCTCTTGCTATGAACTTGGTTGTTGCTTAAATAAGTGTCGGCATGTACATTGTCTAGTTTTCTCAACATACAGAACCTTCACAGGGAATGAGTATTTTCATCGCCCTTGTCAAGTTTAAATGGTTTAACAATCATGTTAAAAAAACAAATGTTACAACTTCATTGTAAATGTGTCGGAAATACTTGTCAAGCTTGCCATCTTAACGATTGCGACCAGATGCCTTTTAGCGTGCCGAATGCAACCCTTCCAAAAGAAGATCATGAATTATTCTTGATTCAAAAGCTGGTATATTTTATTGTTCACTTGGCCGAGTTTAGCGTTATTTTGAATGTTTGAGAACAAAACTACAATCGTTTGCCCAGATTTGCTAAAGCTGTTCAAGATGTTGAAGCCCGGCATGACACCATGGTTTGAATAGCTTCCGGGAGCAACATAAAATCCCATACCGTATGTAGAGCTGCTCCCTGGTGTCAGCATCTTTTCATAGCTTTTTGGCGAGTACAGTTTGCCGTCTATCAGCGCTTGGTCAAATTTGTACATATCTATAGCACTCATATATATATCACCGGCCCCATACAGCTGGGATAAATCAGGCATATACGGCGTAAACGCTCTGCCGCCCTTCAGCTTATACCCGACAGCAGGATAAGGTTCTTTATTATATGTTTTATAAAAGCCTGCATGCGTCATTCCCGCCGGTTTAAAAATATGATTCGTTATGTATTGTTCATAGGACTCGCCGCTCACTTCAGCAACAATATAAGCGAGAACAGAATAGTTGGAATCCTTATAGTCCCATACGCCCGGCTGGCGTTTGATTCCCTGACGTTCTATGTCTTTTACTAAATCTTCCGGAGTGATTGCGCCGTTTCCTTCAATATGTCCGTTTATTCCCGATGTATGTGTAAGCAGATTCTTCAAAGTAATCGTTTGTCCGTTAGGAAAATGAGGTAAATACGCGCTTACCGGATCACTTGTCTGAAGTTTCCCCTTTTCCTCAAGCTGCAAAATTGCGGTTGCAATCAGCGCTTTTTGTGACGAACCGATATAAAAAGATGTCAATGGATTATTTTGAATGTGATGTTTACGGTCTGCATAACCAAAACCTTTACTTGTTACAATTTCTCCATTTCTGACAATCATGGCTGTTCCGCTGAAACCGATCTCATTTAAATAATTGCTTATTTTTTGATTACGATCGACTGTTTTGATTTGTTCTTCCTTTGTTTTTTTGGCGGTTTTCTTTTTGACTTCTTTTTTCTGACTGGTATCTGAAACTGCTGCAGTTTCTTGAGATGGCTCGTTTTCTTCACTATTTCGATGAAGCGCATTCCAAATCGTAAAGCAAATCATCACTGCTAAAAGACCAAGCAAAAGTTTGCCTCTTTTATTTAGTTTTCTCCGTCTGCGTTTTGCAGTTCTCCTGCGGGTTGGGCTTGTCATTCATTTTTTCCTCCCAAAATAAATTCCATTTTGCACACGTTTTGTTAGACGAATAAAGCACTGAAAAAGTTGTCAAAAAAAGCAATATTTTTATCATTTTTTTGCAAAATACAAAAAGGCTGAGTTTTTCACTCAGCCTTTTGTATCATTTCAAACTTATTATATTTTTATTCTTCAAATTCGAGTTCTTCTTGTGCCTCTTCAGTTTGCTGCTGCACTACGCCGTGATTATCCAAGCCGTAATGTTCACGAATTTGCTCCTGGATCATCAGCATGATATCTTTATTTTCTTTCAGGAATTGTTTTGCATTTTCACGGCCTTGGCCAAGACGCTCTTCTTCATAAGAGTACCATGAACCGCTTTTTTGCACGATATCAAGTTCAGTTCCAAGATCAATGATTTCGCCTTCTTTTGAGATGCCTTCTCCGTACATAATGTCAACCTCGGCTGTACGGAACGGCGGAGCTACCTTGTTTTTTACGACTTTGATTTTCGTTTTATTCCCCATTACGTCGTTGCCTTGTTTCAGCTGTTCAGCACGGCGCACTTCGAGACGCACGGAAGAGTAGAATTTCAGCGCACGGCCGCCAGGAGTTGTTTCCGGGTTTCCGAACATAACGCCGACTTTTTCACGAATTTGGTTAATGAAAATCGCAATTGTCTTCGATTTGTTAATGGCTCCTGAAAGCTTACGAAGCGCTTGAGACATTAAGCGTGCTTGTAAACCGACATGTGAATCTCCCATGTCGCCTTCAATTTCCGCTTTCGGAACGAGAGCTGCCACAGAGTCGACTACGACAATGTCAACTGCACCGCTTCGAACCAGCGCTTCCGCAATTTCAAGCGCCTGCTCGCCTGTGTCAGGCTGAGACAGTAAGAGCTCTTCGATGTTGACTCCGAGCTTCTGCGCGTATACCGGATCTAACGCATGCTCCGCATCGATAAACGCGGCTTGTCCGCCTTGCTGCTGAACCTCAGCAATCGCATGGAGCGCAACAGTTGTTTTACCTGAGCTTTCAGGACCGTATACTTCAATAATCCGTCCGCGCGGATATCCGCCAATTCCCAGTGCCGTATCAAGAGCGAGGGAGCCGCTTGGGACAGTAGAAATTCTTGTATCTGTCTTTTCTCCCAGTTTCATAATGGAACCTTTACCGAACTGTTTTTCTATTTGTTTAAGAGCCATATCTAAGGCTGCCTGACGATCACTCATTCTATTTTTTCCTCCTTTATGTTACCACTACATATACTATACCCTGTTTGAAGGGATTTGCCAAGAAAAAAGCGAACGCATATTCGGATTTTTTGCTGGCGTGATTTCTATCAAAATATCATAATGCATCAGAGAAATCATGTTTTCTTAGGAGGATAATGTGCTGAAAATATTATTTTTGCTCTAAAAGCTTCAAGATTAAATGGCAGCCGTATTTAGCGCCTCGTTTTCTGATTCCCGTTCTGGAGCCCGCAAAGTGAAACTCGTGAACCTCTTCTTTTCCATTTGCTGAAATGCCAATAAACACATGTCCAGGCTCATGCCCTTCTTGAGTATCAGGTCCTGCTACACCGGTAAAGCTGATGCCGATGTCGCTGCCAGTGAGTTTTTGAACACCCTTTGCCAGCTCTGATGCACACTCCTTGCTGACCGCGCCAAAACGATCTAATGTTTCCTTCTTGACGCCAAGCACATTCTGCTTCACGTCGTTTGTATAGCAAACGACGCCGCCGGCAAATAATTTTGAAGCACCGCTAAGATCCGTCAGCCATTCAGAAAACAGCCCGCCGGTAAAGCTTTCCGCCGCGGAAATCGTAATGCCTTTTTCCTTACATGCTTTAGAAAGCTCTTTTACAAGGGAAGTATCATCGTAGCCATAGAAAAATTCACCGACTCGTTCTAAGATAACAGCCTCTGTTTCTTTTAACAGACGCTCTGTTTCCTTTTCGTCAGCATGTTTGGCTGTCAGTCGCAGCGTCACCTCACCGTCAGCCGCCAAAGGAGCGATTGTCGGGTTCGTTTGTGCATCAATAATGTCTTCCAAATCGGCTTCAAGCTGAGATTCGCCGATACCGAAAAAGCGAAGAACAGTTGAAACAATTTTTTCATTTGAGCCCATCTTTTTCAGCAGAAGAGGCTTTGCTTCATTTTCAAACATTGGACGCAACTCGCTTGGCGGCCCAGGAAGAAGCATATAAAAGCGCGATTCATGTTCTGTGAGCATTCCCGGCGCCATTCCAAAGTGATTCGCCAGTACGTCAGATCCTTCGATCACAAGCGCCTGTTTGCGGTTATTAGGTGACATCGTGCGTTTTGTTCGTTTGAAATAGTCCTCAATGGATTGGAACGCTTCATCATTTAATACGAGCGGACGTCCCAGCGCGTTTGCAATCGTTTCTTTCGTCAGATCATCTTTTGTCGGTCCGAGACCTCCTGAAAAAATAATGAAGTCAGAGCGTTCTTCAGCAATGCGGATGACTTGCTTCAGCCGCTCCGGATTATCTCCGACTGCTGTATGATAAAATACGTTAACTCCGATCTCAGCGAGCTGTTTACTGATAAATTGAGCATTTGTATTTGCGATCTGGCCAAGCAACAGCTCTGAACCGACTGCAATAATTTCTGCTTTTTTTGGAAATTCCATGACGTAAGTCCTTCTTTCTTAGTTAGATGTTTTTAGCGCTTCCCAGTTTTTAGAGAAATATTCCCAGCCTGATACGACAGTAAAGAAGACAGCTACCCACAACGCTAAGTCAGCAAACGGGAATGACACAAGTTCAAATGGAAGATTATGAAGAAGCAATGCGGAAACCGCAATGATTTGTGCCCAGGTTTTAATTTTACCAAGCATATTAGCAGCTACTACTTCTCCTGTTCCGGCTAAGACAAGCCTTAAACCTGTCACGGCAAACTCCCGGCTGATAATCACAATGACCATCCAAGCTGGAGCAAGATCAAATTGAACAAGGATAATTAACGCTGCGGATACAAGCAGTTTATCCGCAAGCGGATCAAGAAATTTCCCGAAGTTTGTCACGAGATTCAGTTTTCGGGCATAATACCCGTCCACCCAGTCTGTTGTGGATGCAATAATAAATAAAATAGCGCCCGCCAAGTGTGCGACCGGGATCGATTCGTCTCCAAATTCGAGCCTGCCCCAGTCAAACGGCGCCAGCATGATAATCATGAAGATTGGGATTAATGCGATTCTAGCTAGTGTGATTTTATTTGGTAAGTTAAACATAAAGCCCCTCCAGTTTCATACTCGGACGTGAAGAAAAGTCATCTGGTAATTAAGATGACTTTTCTTCCTTTTTATTTACAATCTTAATGGTTTGTGCCATCACATCATTCGGATCAAGTTCATATGAAAGAACCTTACCGTTGATTTTTATTTTCAGATTAGGTGCATATCCTGTGCGGATTTCAACTTGTTTCTGATCAGTTATGTCTTTTTTATAGGTTTCGTCTTTTTTCAGCGTTCCCTCTTTTAACGAGCTGCTGTTTTCATCGCGCACTCGAACCCAAGAGCTGTCTGATGCCTTCAGTTCAAGCTCGATTTTATCAGCGCCGGACACTTCATAAGTCGTTAACGATCCTTCAGTGCCAGCCGCTTTAATCTCCAGTTTATCACTGTCACTTTCTTCTTTTTTATCTTCATTTTCTTTTGTTTCTTTTTTAGTGTCTGCCTCTTTTTCAGAGCTGTTATTTTGATTCTCTTTTAGCGTTGAATCTTTAGGGATTTCATACTTGCTTTCACTTTGCGTAATTGATTTTTCAGATGCCGCATTGTTATCATCGCTGTTTTTATGATTCGCAAATTGAATGATCGCGTACACAATCGCAATTACGACAATCACGCCGAGAATCACAAGTATTGTTGGCAGCAGCTCCAGCGCCTTAGATGCTGGCTTTGGCATTTCCTTTTGAAGATTCATGCCGGAGATCTTTTCAGACACATCGTCATGATACGTATTCGGGATATCTTTTTTATGTTCCTCAAACAGCTGATCCGCATCTAGCCCGACGGCTTCTGCATATTGCTTGATGAATGCCCGAACATAAAACTTCCCCGGAATAATGTCATAGTTTCCTTCCTCCAAGGCGGTTAAATACCTTTTTTGAATCTTTGTTGCCGCTTGGAGATCATCCAATGACATTGCTTTTTCCTCTCTGGCTTCTTTGAGCCGGATTCCTAGTTCAGTCACAACAAACACCTTCCAATTTTAAAAATCAAAGCTTGAAAACCCGGATTGATCAAACATTTGGGGTTCCTCGGCATGTTCATATGTAATAACCTCATCAGGGTCATTTCTCAGTTCAATAATATAATCAAAGTCATCTAGTGTATACTCTGTATTTTGAACGAATATGTCTGGATGTTCCACCACTTTTGTTGCAGGCAGCCTCATAATTTCTCTGACCAGTTGGAGATGGCGTTCTGACCCTCTTCGTGTTGACACAATTCCGTCAACGATAAAGACATTCTCAGTGCTGTATTCATCGGCAATCAGCTGACTTCTTATCGTCTGCTTCAGCAAGGTTGATGACACAAAAAGCCACCTTTTGCTTGCACACACGCTGGAGGCCACAATTGATTCAGTTTTCCCGACACGCGGCATACCACGAATTCCGATTAACTTATGGCCTTCTTTTTTGAACAGTTCGGCCATAAAATCGACTAATAAGCCTAGCTCGTCCCGTTCAAAGCGGAACGTTTTCTTGTCATCGGCATCCCTTTGAATGTAGCGGCCGTGGCGTACGGCAAGACGGTCGCGAAGCCTCGGTTCTCTCAGCTTCGTTACTTTAATTGTTTCCATCGTTTTTAAGATTGATTCTAATCGTTTAATTTGATCTATATGGCGGCACCTGAGGAGCATTCCCCTTCTGGAAAGATCGACGCCGTTTATCGTTACGATGTTAATAGAAAGCATCCCAAGAAGAGATGAAATATCCCCGAGCAGTCCGGGGCGGTTCACTTGAATTTCATATTCAAAATACCATTCGAGCTTTGCCAAATGATATACCCCCTTCATTGTGGCAAAATTTTACCTTCCTTTATCATAAAGCATTTTTCTCTAATTAGAAAGAAGAATGTTGCTGTGATGAGGAAAACATAAAAAAGAGAGGAAAAATCCCCTCTCTTCCTAGTGAGTGCTGTTATTTTCAACAAGCTTAACCATCATATTGGCAATGGCGTGCTGTTCATCTTTTGATGCTACGCTCCAAAGATCTGCCAGCACTTTTTCCTGCTCGTTCTTAGATTCCACTTCATTAGCCAAGTAGCTGCCGATTTCTGTCGCAAGATCTGTAATAGTATCCTGGCTCATACCTTGATCTTGCGCATAGTTCAGACGGTCGCCAAGGAAGTTTTTCCAGCTATCCCAGTTTTCTAATACTGACATGCTTGTTTCCTCCATTTCATGTGAAGTTACAAGATTATTGTGTCCTTCGCAAAAGAAACTATACACCGAATATTTTCGGATCAGCAGTGCCAGCCGCCATTCACCGACAAAATTTGGCCAGTGATATATGACGCTTTTTCAGACAGGAGAAAAGCTGTTGCATCCGCAATTTCTTGCGGCCGGGCCAGCCGGCCGATCGGGATCTCATCAGCGATCTCTTCTTTTTCAGACGGGGTGAATTGATTCATCATATTTGTATCAACCGCGCCTGGCGCTACGGCGTTTACTCTGATTCCGCTTGGCGCCAGCTCCTTAGCCAGTCCTTTTACAAACGAGTGCTGAGCTCCCTTTGCCATGCTGTACAGCACTTCACAAGATGCTCCAGTCTCTCCCCAAATAGAGCTGACAGCCACAATTGCTCCTGATTTCATCCGGATCATGCCTGGAAGAAGGTTTCTCGTCAGCATATAAGGACTCGCCACATGGAGCTGAACCATTTCCTGGACCGTTGCATTATCCACATCCGTAATCAGCCCAAAATGGCTTCTTCCGCTATTTAAAATAATCGCATCAATCGGCTGAACAATTGAACCTGTCAGCTTATCTGCTCCTTCTGGCGCGGACAGATCGGCTTGTAAAATTTCAGCATGCACGCCAAACGTCTCTCTTAGTTTTTCAGCAAGCTCCGCTGCCGCGTTTAGATTTGTATTGTAATGCAGCAGCAAATTATATCCATCTGCCGCAAGGGTTTCACTTATGCTTTTGCCAATGCCGCCGCTTGCTCCGGTGATTAGTGCTGTTTTGTTCATCCTCTTTCCTTCTTTCCGCAGAAAAACACCCCTCACACTGGAGGGATGTTTTGTTTATGATTTAGGAACAACCTTGCAGACGGTCAGTCTGTCTGCAGCAATTTCCTCTTGTATTACTTGCTGGACATCCTCGAGGGTAATTTGCTCGAGTACCGTTACGACGTCAAACAGGCTCATATCCAAGAAAGCATAACGGGTAAATTGATTGGCAATGTATTCAGGTGAATTCAGCGCCTTTAAGAATGAACCGATCTTTTTCTTTCTGGCAAGTTCAATCTTTTCAGCAGTAATCAGTTCACCGGCGCGCAGAAGCATGCTTGAAATGTCTTCAGCCAATTGATCAGGTTCCGGCGTATCGCCTCCGATCGCCGCAAAACCAAACCCATATTCTGCAGTAAAATCAAAGCTGAACGTTTCGTCAATATACCCTTTTTCATAAAGTGTTTCGTACTGGGCAGAGCTTTTGCCGAAAAGAGATTCAAGCAATAAGTTCATTGAAAGTTCATGCTTTAACAGCTCTTTGCCTAATTTAAAAGGGTTCTTTGATTTCAGCCCGACAAGGCATTTCGGTCCCTGCACGTTCATTTTGATCTCTTTTTCTTTTCGGAAAACCGCTTCTTGCTCCTGTACTTCCTCCCGTTTGATCTCGGGCTGATCAGTATACGGCTTTCTTTCCTGATTTTCTCTTACCTGAGAAATGATCGTTTCAGGATCTACTGGGCCAACAATGAAGAGGAGCATGTTGCTCGGGTGATAAAACGTTTCATAGCATTCATAAAGAAGGTCTTTTGTAATATGTGAAATGCTTTCCACTGTTCCCGCTATGTCAATTCTGACAGGATGTTCTTTGTACATGTTTTCAATGACCCCGAAGTAAAGCCTCCAATCAGGGTTGTCGTCATACATGTTAATCTCCTGCCCGATAATCCCTTTTTCTTTTTCAACCGTTTTTTCAGTAAAATATGGGTCCTGCACAAAATCGATCAGTGTCTCTAAATTGCGTTCAACATTTGATGTGCTTGAAAAAAGGTAAGCCGTTCTTGTAAATGACGTAAACGCATTAGCAGAAGCGCCCTGTTTGCTGAAATCTTGAAAAACGTCTCCGTCCGCTTTTTCAAATAGCTTGTGCTCAAGAAAATGGGCGATGCCGTCCGGCACGTGGACCATCTCATTTTTACCTAAAGGGACAAACCGGTTATCTATAGAGCCGTACTTTGTTGTAAAGACCGCATATGTCTTGTTGAAGCCTTTTTTCGGCAAAACGTAAACGTCAAGGCCGTTTGGCATTTTTTCATGGTACAGCGTCTCCTGAAGCTGTTCATATTCGATTGGTTTGATCAAGATGCACCCTCCGTCCCTTTTAAGAAATAAGTCGTATCAAGCTGAATCTTTTCGCCGGCTTTCATGATATCCTCTTTTGTGACCTGCTCGATATTGGCAAGAAAGTCTTCGATTGGAATATCGACCTGAGCAGCGGCCTGCTGATATAAAAATTCAGATAAACCGTACGCAGTATCAATGGTTTCCAGCACTTGATTTCGAATGACGGCCTTTGTCTGAGCGATGTCCTGCTCACTGAAGTCGCCGTTTTTCATTGCCTGAAATTGCTCAGCAATAATAGAAACAGCCTGTTCGTAATTTTTCACTTCAATGCCCGACATCACCATTAACAAGCCTTTAAAACTTTCTATTCGAGAAGCGGCGTAGTAAGCAAGACTGGCTTTTTCCCGAACATTGATGAAAAGCTTGGAATGTGAGAACCCGCCGAACAGTCCGTTAAACACTTGTAAGGCAGGATAATCCTGATCCGTATAAGTGATACCGGTGCGGTAGCCTATGTTCAGCTTTCCTTGTTTGACATCTTCTTCATCAATCACTTCTTTAGGCTGGGCTTTTTGCTCAGCGTGATTGTTTTCAATCGTTGCGAGGGTGCGCTCTTCTGTTTGAAAATACTTGTCAATTGACGCTTGCACTTGGTTACTGTCCACATCGCCAACAACATAAAGATCTAGCTGGTCTTTTTGGATCGCGCTTTGGTATGTTTCATACAATTGATCAGCCGTAATGGCATCGACATCGTCGATTTCGCCATTGACATGGAGCGCGTAAGGCTCATTTTTGCACATTTCCTGTATCAGCCTTAAATTCGAGTAGCGCATTTTATCATCATAGACCGCTTGGATTCTTTGCTTGAGCGTCCGTTTTTCTTGAGCCACATATTGTGATTGAAATACGCCTCCCTCTAGAGCAGGTAAAAAGACGATTTCTGCGAGAAGCTGCAGTCCTTTTTCAAGAAGCGGCGTTTGATCTTTTAAATATTTTTCATTCGGGATTTCAAGCCTGAGCGTAATGACGTGCCGCTCTCCTTTTTTCGAAAGATCTGCCGAAACGGACGTGCCGTACAGTTCATCTAAATAAGAGCGCAATTCTGCTGTTTTCGGATGGTTTTTTGTTCCGCGAAGAAGCACATGCGGAAGCAGGGCTCTTTTTGTGACTTGGTCCTTTGTCAGCGGCGCAAGCATTTTAAAAATAAGCGAGACGGTTTTGAATTTTTCTGTTTCTACAATGTGTGCGGTTAAACCGCCGTGCTTTGTTTTGACTTCATTTACATATGACATATGGAACCTCCTTCGTTCATTTCTTATTAGTATGTATTATGACCAATTTTCAGCATACGCAGAAACACTCTTTCATGTAATTATAGCAACTGTAGGATTTATAAGGAAACAATAACCTCCGCCTGACAAGACAGAGGCTGTATAGGTTAATCCTTTTTCATTCTGAAAAGCTGCTGTTTGAGCCTTACACAGAGAATGACTTTCCGCTAAATGACAGCATCCGGCCTTCACAGCAAAAAAAGACGGTTGGCTAGACCGTCCCTAAGTTTTTTTCTTCCTCTTCACTTTTTTTAGCATCCACAGTAAAGAGCACTAGAAATAAAGAAACAATGCTGCAAAACGCCGATAGAATGAAAATCAGCCAGTTTGCATTAGACATTAACGCCGCAAACACAGGAGGACCGAGAGCTACTCCTATAAAGCGCATGCTATTGTAAAAGGAGGAAATGGTTCCGCATTGCTCACTTTTAATGCCTTCGGTTATCAGTGCATCTAAAGCAGGGAGAGCCATTCCGATCCCAATCCCGCCAAAACTTAAAAAGGCAAATAAAAAATAAAAACTGTGGTTCCACCACAAAGCAATAAACGACAGGGTTAACATAACCATTCCCGTAACAACGCAAAATTTCATGCGACCTTTATCTTTACCGATCTTTTTGCCAGCTATAAAAGAACTGGTTGACAGAAATAAAAGTGGGATTGCCAGCAATCCGCCTTTAGCCACTCCGTCAATGGCATACTTGTTCTCCAGCGTATCTGACAAATAAAATAATACGCCGAATAACAAAAACATAATCACACACCCGATAATAAAGACCGTATAAAGCCAGCGCCCATCCTGTTTAAAGATTTTCCGCACACTCTTGACAAACTCAGAAACCGCTGGTGCATCTTCATCTTCTTCAGGCTTAGACACCAGAAACAACACGAGCAAAAAGCTGATTAAACAGAAAAACGGAATAAACCAAAACGGTACAAACCAGTACCAGGAAGCCAGTAAAGCGCCAAGTATGGGACTCAGTACCTTCCCAGATGTGTTGGCGGTTTCAATATCGCCAAGACCGGCGCTGACCTTTTCATCGTCTCCTTCAAACAAATCGCCGATAAACGGCATGACGATAGGAGCTGCACCTGCAGAACCGATGCCTTGAAGAACCCGGCCCGCCAAAATCATAGCGTAAGGATTTTTCATATAGGTGGAGGCAAAAGCAGCGACCACCCCTCCTAATCCTGCAATGAGGAGGCATGGCAGCAATATTTTTTTTCTCCCGAATCGATCTGACAGATACCCCGCAATCGGAATGCAAATAATTGCCACGACCGAATATACAGTAATGATTAAAGACACTTGAAATGAAGTCACCGACAGCTTTTTCTCCATCATCGGCAGAACGGGAATCAGCATGGAGTTCCCGAGTGTCATCACAAGCGGTACGGAGGACAATGCAATAATATTTTTCATTCCATTTTTCTCTCTCAACATTTTCACCCATTCACTTTCTTGTCATCCCTTATATGTTGCGTTAACCCGAGTGAAAGTATGTAAAAAGACAAATAAAAAAACAGACACATCACAGGCGTCCGTTTTAGAATCGTTTACGCAAAACATGAAATCTGAATTTATCCGCTCTAAAATAATTTAATGAGTAAAGCACCGGTTGATCGTGCTGATCGTAATGGGTTTGTTTTAACAGCAGGAGAGCTGTTTCCGGATCGCATTCCAGCACTGGAGAAATCGTATCATGATAGCCGATCGGTTCAATATCAGTCACTGCATAGCTGATCACGGAGCCTGAATTTTTCTCAAGCAAATCAAACATAGATTCTTGCTGATGAGAAAAAGAATTCGGCAAAATATCCATCGGAATTTTGTCTATACAATACACAATCGGCTGTCCGTTAGCTGTTCTGACTCGTTCGAGGTAAAAAAGTTCTTGCCCTTCTGCCAAATGAAATCTCTTGATATCATCTTCAGACGGCATAAGCACTTGCGATGATAGAAAAATCGTGCCAGGTGTCAAATTTGCCTGTTCTATCATCTTGGTTACACTGTTCAGCTGTTCAATGCCCGAAAGAAATAACGGCTTAGAATGGACAAAAGTGCCTACACCATGCCTTCTGATAATCACATGCTCTTCTTCCAGTATCCGCAAGGCTTCTCTTAGCGTCGCTCTGCTGACACCCAGCTTTTTGGAAAGCTCAAATTCAGAAGGCAGCTTTTCCTTCTCAGTGTAGATGCCATTTTTGATATCCTCTTTAATTCGTTCAATCACTTTTAAATACAAGTGCCGATTATCAGCTTTTGTAGACATGTTTCCCCTCCGTAAACCACTTTCGATAAAAATTATTGAACAATTGGGACAACTATATCATGTTTTGTCGAAAAAATAAATAGAAAGGTTGTTAGTTTACATAATGTTATTATTGGCAACTGTAGAAAACTGAACTCCCTTCATTAAGAAGAGAGCTCATCATATTTCTCTTTTGATAATAAGACTTCCCTAGGTTTGCTGCCTTCATACGGCCCAACAACGCCTCTTTCCTCCATTGCATCAATCAGGCGCGCCGCTCGCGTATAACCGATTCTGAATCTTCTTTGCAGCATTGAAACAGATGCCGTCTGCATGCCGACGATTAATTCAACAGCTTCATCATAAAGCTCATCGGTAACCTCGGAATGAGTTTCCGTTGTCTCCTCAGGAATCATTTCTTCCTGGTATTGCGCTTTCTGCTGCGTAATCACATGGTCGACGACCTTCTCCACTTCGTCATCCGACATAAATGCTCCCTGCACCCGGACGGGTTTATTAGCCCCGACAGGCAAAAACAGCATATCGCCTCGTCCGAGCAGCTTCTCAGCGCCACCCATGTCAAGAATCGTCCTTGAATCCGTCTGTGAAGAAACACTGAACGCGATTCGTGACGGAATATTCGCTTTGATGACCCCTGTGATAACGTCAACCGACGGCCGCTGTGTCGCAATAATGAGATGGATGCCGGCAGCCCGCGCCATTTGGGACAATCTCGTAATCGAATCTTCCACATCAGATGAAGCGACCATCATGAGATCGGCAAGCTCGTCCACAATCACAACGATATACGGCAGCTCCGGCTGTTTCGCTCCTTCTTCATTGTTGGCGCGTTTTATATAATCATTGTATCCCTCAATATTTCTTGTACCTGTATGAGAAAATAATTCGTACCGCCGCTCCATTTCATTGACAACTTTTTTCAAAGCCTGTGACGCTTTTTTCGGATCGGTTACGACCGGAGCAAGCAAATGCGGAATCCCGTTGTAGACATTCAGCTCTACCATTTTAGGATCGATCATCATCATTTTCACTTCATGCGGTTTCGCACGCATCAAAATGCTTGTAATGATGCCGTTGACACAAACGCTTTTCCCGCTTCCGGTTGCGCCTGCGACCAAAAGATGGGGCATCTTGTTTAACTCAGCCAATACAGCTTCACCTGAAATATTACGGCCGAGTCCAATTAGCAGTTTCGCATCCGGTCTGTCATTTAATTTAGACTCGAGCACTTCCTTCAGTGATACCATTGCCACTTCTGCGTTCGGAACCTCAATTCCGATTGCTGATTTGCCTGGTATAGGCGCCTCAATCCTGATATCCTTCGCAGCAAGTGCAAGCGCTAAGTCATCGCTTAAATTGACAATTTTGCTAACCTTCACTCCGACATCGGGATACACTTCATATTTGGTTACGGCCGGCCCGAGATGAACCTGTGTAACTTTCGCCTTTACGCCAAAGCTTTGGAAGGTGCGTTCGAGCTTTCTTGCATTTTCATAAATATTCTTTTTATCAGCCTGCTGGCCGGTATGCTTTGGATCAGCCAGTAAATCCAGTGACGGCATCTCGTAATCCTTATTTTCAAGCTCCGTAAAGGTCATAGGAGGAGCAGAAACAGTTTCCTGATCACCTGTCTCAGTCTGGATGTCCTGAAGCGGCTCTGATACAGGTTCAGCTCGCTTTTCTAAGACTGGAGATTCTTCATCTTCATTACGATCTGAAAAGCTTGAGATAATCGGCTCTGAATGAATAAGAGGCGATGCCGTTTCCTGGTCCTCCTCTTCATTAGAAGGCTCTGGTTCCATTTGCTGTTTTTTGCGGGCCGGCTTTTGTTTTTTGCTAGGCGCCTTCGTTTTTTTCGATGACTTCATATTTGTTTTGACGGATTTCATATCATCAATAAATGCAAGCCATTGTTCTTTTATAAAGCGGCCAATCGGGCTCATCCACTTTTTCAGCGTTTCTTGAAGAGAGCGACCTGTAACTAGAATCATTCCGATCAAAATCATGACAATCGCCATAATCTGAGAACCAGTCGACGCAAACAAAAAGTGTGAAGCCGCAAACAGCAGCGCACCGATCATCCCTCCGCCCAAATCAGGTGAAGCGGAGCTGCCATTCATGTCCATCAAAAACAATTCCCACGTGTTGCGCACCACGCTTGCGGACTCAATAGACCCTTTGTGCGTCAAATTTTTAAACAGCTGCACATGGGAAAGCAGCAATATGCTTGCGATGATGCAGTACAACCCAGCCTTTCGTCTCGTTAATAGGCTTGGCGTTTTTTTCTTCCAAAACAGCGAGACGCCTAACACCAATAAACCTAACAAACATAAAATAAACCACTCTCCAGCAAAAAAGCGGAACAAGTAAATAAAGGTTTGGCCGACTACCCCCAGCTGCAGAATCGCGATAATTGAAATGGCTATACACAGCAATCCGTTGAGTTCGTATTTTATATTGAGCTGTTTCGCCTGTTTTTTTCTTGATTTTCGTTTTTTCTTTGCCACACTCATCACCTTACTGCGTTAAAAAATGTAAGTTCTTACATAATGAAGAAAGCAGCCGTTTACAGGCTGCGTTTTTTCTGTAGGATTCCCCTATTATAGCATATTTTGCCCTTAAAAAAGGGGTGGATCTTATACGTTTAATTTAAGCCTTTGTCCCGGAGAAATGTCTGGGTGCAGAAAATGCATTGGATTTGTGCTCATGATTTGAATGACTTCCGCTTCATTGCCTTTCATCTCGACAAGAAGCGGCACACCTTTATACTCAATTTGCTCATGAACGCTTGTCTCCTGGTTCTGTTCCGCAAACACAATTTCCTGCGGCATCACGGTATACAGAATCATTGAATCATCCGTCCTTCTTCTGCCCTTGCTTCCTCAATGAGCTCATTCAGCTTATTGATCGCCTGTCCAACACCGCCTGTGTGATCGATCAGCCCGTATTCAACTGCATCCTTCCCGACTACATTTGTTCCGATGTCTCGTGTTAAGTTTCCTTTTGAAAACATCAGCTCTTTAAACTTCTCTTCGGTTATATTGGAATGGCTTGTCACAAATTTCACAACTCTTTCTTGCATCTTATCCAGGTATTCAAACGTTTGCGGCACACCGATGACCAGTCCGGTCAGCCGAACGGGATGAATCGTCATTGTTGCTGTTTCAGCGATATAGCTGTAATCACAGGATACTGCAATCGGAACGCCGATAGAATGCCCGCCGCCAAGCACGATAGAAACGGTCGGTTTTGATAAAGATGCGAGCATTTCTGCTATCGCAAGACCCGCTTCAACATCTCCTCCGACAGTATTTAATATAATCAGCAGGCCTTCAATTTTGGGATTCTGTTCAATTGCGACAATTTGCGGGATGACATGCTCATATTTTGTTGTTTTGTTTTGCGGAGGAAGCTGAACATGGCCTTCTATCTGTCCAATAATGGTCAGACAATGAATATTTGTATCTTGGGACAGCTGCGGGAGCGTCGTTTCACCAAGCTGCTGTATTTTATTCATAATGCTGTCTTTCGCATCATTTTTTTCAGAACGCTCTTCTTCTGTGTTTTCCATACGATGATCCATCTCACTTTCACCCTTTCCGAGTTTCTCTTTGTATTATGAACAAAGATACACAATTCAATCCCGGCTTGAAAGGCAAAAAAATAAAGACCGGAGCAGCTCCGGCCTTTATTCAGATATTATACTTCCATAATAATTGGGATGATCATCGGTTTACGTTTCGTTTTTTCATATAGGAATTGGTTCAAAGCATCCCGCATTGCCTGCTTCAGCGTTGACCATTCAACATTTGATGTTTCTGTCGCTTCTGTCACGATAGAGCGGACAAGCTCAGTAGCCTGTACGATAAGGCCTTCAGACTCTCTTACATAAACAAAACCGCGCGTGATAATTTCTGGTCCTGATACAAGATGTTTCTTTTGTTTATCAAGTGTAATGACAACGATTAAAATCCCGTCCTGTGAAAGTAAGCGGCGGTCTCGCAATACGATATTGCCGATATCACCGACACCTAAACCATCAATCAAAATATTGCCGTACGGAACTTTATCCCCAATTTTTACGTTTTGGCCGCGGAATTCAACGACGTCTCCTTTTTCAATTAAGAAGATGTCACTGCGCTTCATGCCGATTTCTTCAGCGATTTTTGAATGAGCTTTTTGCATTCTGTATTCGCCGTTTACAGGAATTAAATATTTTGGTTTAAGCAGATTGATCATCAGCTTTAACTCTTCTTGTGAGCCATGGCCAGATACATGGACACGCTTTTGGGCAAAGATGACTTGTGCACCGGCTCTCGCGAGAAGATCTACTGTTTTAGAATAAATGAGTTCCTGCCCAGGGATTGGTGTGGACGCAATCACAACTGTATCCCCTTCTTCAATGTTCAGCTGTTTGTGAGCTTTGTTTGCCATTCTTGTCAGGGCAGCTAACGGCTCACCTTGGCTGCCGGCTGTAATTATGGCCACTTCGCGCTTCGGATATTTCTTGACATCCTGCACAGAAATAAACAGTTCATCATCGGCCTCAATATATCCGAGCTTTCTTGCCAGTTGCAGGACAGATTGAAGATTTTTTCCGGCTACGGCAATCTTTCTGCCATTTTGAGCCGCAGCATGAATGACTTGCTGAATCCGGTTAATATTGGATGCAAAAACAGCAATAATCACCCGGTTATCTGAATTATACAGCGCGTCCGAAATTTCGCCGCTGACAGCTGCTTCCGAAGGGGTATAACCCGGACGTTCCGCATTTGCACTGTCAGAAAGCAGTGCGAGCACGCCGCTATTGCCGATCTTGGCGATCTCGCCAATGTCGCACGTTTGATTAAGTGCAGGTGTTTGGTCAAATTTGAAGTCTCCCGTGCATACAATAGATCCAAGTGATGTTTTAAAACTTACACCTACAGAATCAGGGATGCTGTGAATCGTTCTAAAGAACGATACTTTTGTCGATTCAAATGTAATGACAGATTTGGAGTGAATTTCTCTTAAATCAGTTTTTCGGTTATGTCCGTATTGTTTTAATTTTTCTCTTAACAGTGCAAGCGTCAGCTTTGTTCCGTATACTGGAACGGACAGCTTGTTTAATAAGTAAAAAACGCCGCCGATATTTTCATCGTGCCCGTGCGTTAAAAAGATTGCCTTGACGCGGTCAGCCCGTTCAATCAAATATGATATGTCAGGAATCACAACATCAATACCGAGCATTTCGTTTTCTGGATGCATAAGGCCGGCATCAACAACAAATATGTCTGAGTCAATTTCGATGACATAAAGGTTCTTCCCAATTTCTCCGACACCGCCAAGGGCGATAATTCTAACGTTTTCTGTATTTTTCTTTTTCAAAATCTATATCCTCCTAGTCTCATACCCGTCCATCATCACTTGTTCCTATTATAACTGAAAGTAAATTTAGAAAACAAGATAAAGCAGAAGGTTTAGGGAAAACCAATATGTATAAGAAACGGTCAAACTCAGCTGAATGTGAGAATGACCGCGTTTGTTTCACTGTATGAAATTTTTCTTACAGTTCGCTGATCGTGCTGCTTAAGCTCAGCCGTTCATCTTCGCTTAGCGGGATAAGAGGAAGTCGCACTGATCCGACATCAAGGCCTTTCAGCTGAAGAGCTGTTTTGACAGGAGCCGGGTTAGGCGCTTTAAACAGTTCCTTCATAATCGGCAGCAGTTTCTGATGAATTAGTGCCGCATTAGCTGTTTGCCCATTCGTATAATTTTTGATCATTTGCTGCATATCAGAGCCTACAATATGGCTCGCAACTGACACAACTCCTCTTCCTCCGACTGAGAGAATAGGAAGCGTCAGGGCGTCATCCCCTGAATAGACAGAGAAGTCTTCCGGCGTTTCTGCAACAATTTTTGTAATCGCTTCTAGGTCTCCGCTCGCTTCTTTAATCGCAACCACATTCGGGATGTCTGCCGCCAAACGGATCGTCGTTTCAGGAGCGAGAGAAGCTACCGTGCGGCCCGGCACATTATACAGCATAACAGGAAGAGACGTTTCTGCCGCAATTGCTTTAAAATGCTGGTACATTCCTTCTTGAGAAGGTTTATTGTAATACGGCGTAACGAGCATAACCGCGTCTACGCCCGCTTCCTCAGCTTTTTTTGTCAGCTTAATTGAATCTTTTGTGTTGTTGCTTCCAGTACCCGCAATAACCGGCACCCTTCCGTTCACTTCTTTTACCGTATATTCAAAAAGCGCAATTTTTTCTTCAGTTGAAAGGGTTGGAGATTCTCCAGTTGTTCCCGCTACTACTAAAGAATCCGTTCCGTTTTTCAACAAGTAATCAATCAGTGTAGACAGTTTTTGAAAGTCTACGTTCCCTTTATTGTCAAAGGGTGTAATCATCGCTGTAGACACATTTCCGAAATTCATTTTTTTCACCTCATCATGATTCAATCACATTTACTTGGAAAGTTCAAACACTTCATGCAAAGCGTTTACAGCAGGTACCATATCTGCTTCATGGACAAGCACCCATATCGTCGTATGGCTGTCAGCCGACTGAAGGATCGGTATTTCTTTTTCTGAAAGAGCCGAAACAATTTTGGACGTGACACCAGGAACACCCATAATACCCGCTCCGACCGCCGATACCTTCGCGCAATTTCTCGTTACCATCGGATCATAGCCCATATCCATTAAAATACGCTGAGCTGTTTCTGTTTTATTCCCGGCTACCGTATATACGATTTCACTAGGTGTAATGTTAAAGAAATCGACGCTGATTCCCGCATTCGCCATCGCCTTGAACACTTCAGTCTGAACGTTATACTGGCCAATTTTCGAAGGAACTTTAAACTGCGTGACATCTTTGACATGGGCAATTCCCGTAATCAGCCTTTCAAAAACATCGCTTCCGACTTTAGAAGAGTGATGTGATGTCACCAATGTGCCTTTATCTTTCGAATAAGTCGAACGGACGCGGATCGGAACCTTGGCCTGCATCGCAATTTCCACAGCCCGAGGATGAATGACCTTCGCCCCTTGATACGCCAGGTTGCAAATTTCCGTATACGTCACGACAGGGAGCGGTTTCGCATTTTCCACCACTCTCGGGTCAGCAGTCATCACACCTTCAACATCTGTGAAAATATCGATGTATTCCGCGTCAACCGCTGCTCCGAGTGCGGCTGCTGACGTATCGCTGCCCCCTCTGCCGATCGTTGTTGTATCACCCTTTTCAGTTGCACCCTGGAACCCTGCGACGACTACAGCGTCATGATTCGCAAGCACACTGAATAAACGCTCCGGTCTCATTTCAACGATTTTCGCATTGGTATGCTGATCATTTGTTAAAAAGCCAGCCTGGGCCCCTGTCAGCGCAGCTGCTTTCACACCGTTATCAAGCAGCATGCTTGTAAAGACGACAGAGGAAATGGTCTCTCCGCAAGATAAAAGCAAATCCTGCTCTCTTGGAGAAATCGCTGATTGATCGCCGTAAAGCAGCCCCAGCAAAGAATCTGTTGCGTACGGGTCTCCTTTCCGGCCCATCGCTGAAACGACAACGACAACCTTATATCCTTCACTGATTGCTTCTTTAATATGCCCTAAAGCCAGTTTACGGCCTTTATCATCTTTTACAGATGTTCCGCCGAACTTTTGAACAATTATCTTCACTGTTTTCACTCCAAATTATTCGGACGTAACAGAAGAGAGCAGGCTGATAGCGCCTTACTCTCTTCTATTCGTCTTTAGGAAATTCTCTCTTTTATACGAGGTTTAGTTTTTTCAGGCTTTCTGCAATTTGAACAGAGTTCCATGCCGCGCCTTTTAATAGGTTATCAGAAACAACCCATAAATGAAAACCGTTTGCTCTGTCCAAGTCTTTGCGGATGCGGCCTACAAACACATCGTTTTTGCCGACGGCATCAGCAGGCATCGGATAAAGCTGCTGGCTTGGGTCATCCTGAAGTGTCACGCCCGGAGCTTCTTTTAATAGACTTTTAATATCTTCAACTGTAGCGTTATCACGGTCTACCTCGATGTAGACGGACTCTGAGTGCCCAGTTTGAATTGGGAGTCTCACACATGTAGCCGCTACCTGAAGGTCAGGCATGTGCATGATTTTTTTCGTTTCATTTATCATTTTCATTTCCTCAAACGTATAGCCGTTATCTTGGAATTTATCAATTTGCGGAATCGCGTTGAAGGCGATTTGATAATGTTTTTTGTCACCTTTGACAGGCATGATCGCAGGCTCAATTTCTTCTTGATTTAAAATCGCCTGTGTTTGGCTGTAAAGCTCTTTTACAGCTTCATTTCCCGCTCCTGATACCGCCTGGTAAGTTGATACGATGACTTTATTTAAGCCGTATGCTTTGCGGATCGGTTCAAGAGCCGCCACCATTTGGATTGTAGAGCAGTTAGGATTGGCAATAATGCCGTTGTGTTCATGCAAGTCTGCCTCATTCACTTCAGGCACAACTAGCGGTGTATTTTCGTCCATACGGAATGCACTCGTATTATCTATAACAATAGCGCCGCGTTTTACAGCTTCTGGTGCCAATGCTTGTGATACGCTTCCGCCGGCGCTGAACAAAGCAATATTTACCCCTTCAAAGCTCTCAGGAGAAGCTTCCTGAACAGTCAGCTCTTGGCCTTTAAACGTGACTTTTGTCCCCGCAGAGCGTTTTGAAGATAGCAATGTAAGTGTGTCCATTTCAAAGTTTCTGTCTTCAAGTGTTTTAAGCATTTGTTGTCCTACAGCTCCTGTCGCTCCGACAACAGCTACGTGTAAACCTCTTCCCATCTGTAAAACTCCTTCCGCCAATCAGCATCATTGAATTGATTTGACTATGATTTTACGTTTTATTTTACCATAGAATATGCGGGTGATGACCGAATTTTTTAGTTTGGGAAAGATTTTCTGTAAATTTAGTCATTTCCCTGATAATTCTCAACTAGAACCGGCTGAAGCTGCTGATACACCAATGCCTTTTCAATGGTTTGCGGTAACAGATCCATTTTGGCTACCATTGAATTCGGTTTTTTAAATGGATCGTCTTGCCCGAATGGAATAAAAAAGATATTTTTTGTTGACATGAGCCTCATTAAATTTGTTCCGTTTAATCCGAGAGCATCATTTGTGGAAATGCCAAGAACGACCGGCCGATTGTTTCGGATTGTCGCTTTTGCCGCCATCAGCACCGGACTGTCCGTCATGGCATTTGCCAACTTGCTCATTGAATTGCCTGTTAAAGGAGCAATGACCATGCAGTCAAGGGGCAGCTTCGGCCCAAGGGGCTCTGCCTTTACAATCGAATCAATGGCCTCATATCCGGTCAGGTCTTCAATTTTTTTAACCCATTCTGCTCCCTCTCCAAATCGGGTATTTGTGGACTTCACGTTAAATGTGACAACCGGACGGACTTCAGCACCTTCGTTGACCAGCGCCTCAATTTGCGGAAAAACCGCTTCATATGTGCAATGCGAGCCGGTCAGCCCAAACCCGATTCTTTTTCCTTTTAATGACGACATGCTTATTTTCCCTCCTCAGCTTGTATTTCAGCCAAAAGCTTGCTCAAGACGTTTGCGAGGATTTGTCCGGCTGTTTTAGGAGCGACAATCCCTGGAAGACCTGGGGCAAGAAGTGCTTTAATCCCCTGTTTTTCGGCATATTTAAAATCCGTTCCCCCGGGACGTGAGGCCAGATCCAATATTAAGGTTTTTGGTGTCATGCTAGAAAGTACCGTTTGATTTAAAATCATACTTGGTATGGTATTAATACAAATATCTATATCTTTTACATGCTCTTTCAGCTCATCGGTGTGAAAAGGAATGAGCCCCATTTCAGTGATACGTGCCAGATGCGCTGAACTTCTTGCCCCCACTTTTACATTCGCCCCGAGCGCGGCAAATGTACGGGCAATCGTCATCCCGGTGCGCCCCAGACCTAGAACGGCCACCTTAGATCCGTGTATCGTATAATCCGTGTGCTGAATAGCCAGCATGATCGTTCCTTCTACTGTCGGAATAGAATTGTATATCGCAATGTCATCCCGCTCAAACAGCTTAACAAGTTTTCTGTTTGCTTGAGCTGCAATGTTTTCTAAATAGGCGTTAGAAATTCCTGAGAAAATGACACAGTGTGCAGGCGTTTTGTCGAGATGCTCTTGTTTTAACACAACCTCTTCATTCGAAAATACAGTCGATACGACACCTTCTCCTGTTGTCGCAGACACTGGAAGAATGATGCTGTCTATTTGCTGAAAAGGAATTTCATCAATATTGCATTTTACTGCTCCGGTAAAACCATGATCCAATTGGTCAAAACCGACAAGATAGATATCAGCCTGCTGTTCAGTGAGCTTTCTTATAATTTCGAGCTGTCTTGCGTCACCGCCGATAACTGCAATTTTCAATCCGGTTAACATTCTAAACGTTCACCTTCTTTGTATATACTGGATCTCTAGTTGTTAAGCTCCCCTTCATCTTATGATCAAAAGGAAATACCGGTGAATTAAAACATGCGCTTTTTTCATATAAAAAAACATCGGCTGCCGGAGCCGATGTTTCATGTTTACTTTAGAGCCCGCATCACAGTCACTTTGGGCTTTTTTCATTTACTCTTGTCGAGGAGACATTTCCTCAGGTACGTCTAATATGATCATATCTGATCCGATCTTTTGAATATGATGCCAGGGGACACGAATGTCTTGACCGTGTTTTCTCAAACCAAACCACTTAACTGTCGGAATGAGGAGTGCTGTAATCTGGCCATCCTGTTCATTGATTTCTAAATCGGTCTGGCCAAGCACTCCCAGCCGTTCAGCTCTTTTGATGTCTACAATTTCCTTTCCTGATAATTCACTGAGCCGCATGTCTGTCACCCCCTTGTACTATGTATGTTCAAAAGGATAAAAAAATGCCTGCTCCGTTATAGGGCAGGCATTTCCTTTTAAGACGGCATATTGCCGGAAGGGCTGATGAGTGCCAATGCATATTCATCAGTAAACAATTGTCTGGCAAGACCGTTGACACGCTCTAAGTTCACGGCGTTTAATTCATTGATGATCTCATCTAATGTTTTATGTTTGCCGAGCAGCAGTTCATTTTTCCCGTTTCGGCTCATTTTGCTGTTTGTGCTCTCTAAGCTCAGCATCAAGCTTCCCTTCATTTGCTCTTTGCTGTTTTCCAGCTCTTTCGAGGTAATGCCGTCACGTTTTAATGTCGCAAGGGTTTCTTGAATTGTTTCTGACAGCTGCTGAAGCTGATTTGCACCGGTTCCGCCATAAATGGTAAGCATTCCGCTGTCCTCATAAGAGCTGTGATAGCTGTAAACAGAGTAAGCGAGGCCTTTATCTTCGCGGACATCTTGGAACAGCCGGCTGCTCATACTGCCTCCGAGCACATTATTCAGGACGATTAAATCATAAATGCGTTCATGGCCAACCTCAAGGCCTTTAAATCCAAGGCACAAATGAGCCTGCTCTGTTTCTTTTTTTCTTGTCAGTTTTTCCGTGTAGAACTCGGGTTTCTCAAGACCTGTCGCTTTGCCCTTCGCCTCGTATGACCCGAACCATTTTTCTACATCTTTGATAAAACTGTCAGATATATTGCCCGCTACCGAAATCACCACTCTGTCCGGTGTATAATAATCATGCATGTATTGTCTGAGAGAGTCACCATTGAAAGAAGCAAGCGTTTCTTCCGTGCCAAGAATTGGGTAGCCTAAAGAATGATTGCCGTAAGTGGCTTTGCTCAGTAAATCATGCACAATGTCGTCCGGCGCATCTTCGTACATTTTAATTTCTTCATATACTACATTTTTTTCTTTTTTCAGCTCGTTTTCATCAAATGTTGAATGAAAGAACATATCTGCTAATACGTCCAGCGCGTAATTCGCATGCTCGTCAAGCACCTTTGCATAGTAGCAGGTATATTCCTTTGAGGTAAACGCATTGACCTGACCGCCAATACGATCAAAAGATTCTGCTATCTCGCGTGCAGATCTTGTGCTCGTCCCTTTAAAGAACATGTGCTCTAAAAAGTGAGAAATCCCGTTTATCTCCGGCGTTTCGTGCCGTGAACCTGTGCCGATCCACACGCCGATCGCAACAGAACGGACTGTCGGGTTATTTTCCAGCACAACTCTTACACCATTTTGACACGTATATCGTTTTATCAAATTTGTTCCTCCTATTCAAAGACAAGCTGCCTGCATCTGTTACTTCAACAGTCTGGTTTCATCCATTAGTTCAGTGACTGTTCCAAGCGCATATCCTTTATCTTTTATCTTTGTAATCAGCGCTTCAAGACTTTCCGCCGTGGGTTCAGTCGGATGCATTAAAATCATGGCACCATTATGTATCTTGCTTAACACTCTCGTTTGGAGTACAGAAGGAGCCGGTTTTTGCCAATCAATCGTATCAACTGTCCACATTACTGTTCCCATCTGTTTCTCAGCTGCAATGTCGACAACCGCTTTTCTGAAACTTCCGCTCGGCGGAGCGAACCACTTCGCCTTATGGCCGATTGTTTGTTCTATTTGCTCATTTGTCTTGTCGAGCTGCTCGGAAATTCTTCCTGTAGTCAGTTTGCTCATATCCGGATGATTGTATGAATGATTTCCGATTTCATGTCCGTCTTCTGCAATCTTCTTAGCGAGCTGTTCATTGTTTCTCACCCAATTGCCTTCTAAAAAGAACGTAGCCTTGACTTGGTGCTTTTGCAGAATAGGGAGCATTTTTTCCAAATACTCATTTCCCCATGCCACATTAATTAAAAAAGCCACCATCGGTTTATCAGGATTTCCTTTATAAATAGGCTCAGGCTGAAGAGACTCAAGATGAACGCTTGGTTTTACTTGGCTGTATACCAGATCGTTTTCGCGAAACTCGCCGTGCTTTTTCATTTTTTTATATGATTTTTCAATATTGACCTTCAATCCATTATAGCCGGGAATGCTTTTCCACACTTTATCTATTCTGGCATCCTGGGGCTTGACTTCGTACTCTGGCGCTTTTTGAAGCAATTCTTCATATAACGGGTCTTTGGACGCCGTGACAGTTACCGTATCTTTTTTCATTGCCCCTATATAATCAAGTGCGTACGGATTTTTCATCATCTCAAATGAGACAAAAAAAAGAAATAGAAAAACGGCAAACGGTACAAATTTTTTGTACATGTTCTGTCCCCCCTCACCTCACATTATGAAGGAGAAGGACAAGGTAGAACCCGCCTGCGCTTTAAAAGCTTCAAAATAAAGAAGCCGGGTCTCCCAGGCTCCTTTTATGTTTTCATTTAAGATTGTTGTTCTTCTTTTTCTTTCTCTTCACGGAGCACCGCTTTACGAGACAAGTTGACTCGTCCTTGTTTATCAATTTCAGTGACCTTGACAAGAATTTCGTCTCCGATTTTTACAACATCTTCAACTTTTCCTACGCGTTCAAGCGCAAGCTCTGAAATGTGCACCAAACCGTCTTTTCCGCTGAAAATTTCAACGAAAGCCCCGAATTTTTCGATTCGTTTTACTTTACCTAAGTAAAGCTGGCCAACTTCAACTTCTCTGACAAGGTCTTCGATGATTTTTTTCGCTTTTTGGTTGCTGCTTTCATCTGTTGAAGAAATAAAGATTGTGCCGTCCTGCTCAATATCAATTTTAACACCGGTTTCTTCGATGATCTTATTGATTTGTTTTCCGCTTGGCCCGATGACATCGCGGATTTTATCAGGATTAATGGCCATTGTTAAAATCTTAGGCGCATATCGAGAAAGCTCTTTTCTTGATTCGCTTAATGTCGCAAGCATGCTGTTAAGGATTTCCATTCTTCCTTTTTTCGCCTGCTGTAGCGCTTCTTCAAGAATCTCTCTGGAAAGGCCTTCGATTTTAATGTCCATTTGCAGCGCCGTTACGCCTTTTTCAGTCCCAGCTACTTTAAAGTCCATGTCTCCAAGCGCATCTTCCATGCCTTGAATGTCAGTCAGAACAGTGTAATGTTCGCCTGATTTGACGAGACCCATCGCGATACCAGCAACTGGAGCTTTAATCGGTACACCGGCATCCATCATTGCAAGTGTGCTTGCGCAAATACTTGCTTGAGACGTAGAGCCGTTTGATTCAAGCACTTCTGATACAAGACGGACAGTGTAAGGGAAATCTTTTTCAGACGGAATAACTGGCTCAAGCGCACGCTCACCCAGTGCTCCGTGTCCGATTTCACGGCGTCCCGGTCCACGCATCGGTCCTGTTTCCCCAACGCTGAATTGCGGGAAGTTGTAGTGATGCATAAACCGTTTCGACTCTTCTACACCTAAGCCGTCAAGGATTTGCACATCTCCCAGAGCACCTAACGTACATACGCTGAGAGCCTGAGTTTGTCCCCTTGTAAACAGACCTGATCCGTGCGTTCTTGGCAAGAGGCCAACCTCTGAAGAAAGCGGGCGGATTTGATCGACACCGCGGCCGTCCGGTCTTACTTTTTCTTCAGTAATCAGGCGGCGCACTTCATTTTTCACCATCTTGGATAAAATCTGCTTCACTTGCTTGATTGTGTCTTCATCATGCTCTTCATCCTCGAATTTTGCCACAACTGCATTTTTCACTTCATTAATGGCATCTTCGCGGGCATGCTTTTCATGAACTTGGATGGCTTTCAGCAGATCGTCTTCTGCTAAAGCTTTTACTTTTTCACTAAGCTCTTCATCAACTTCATAGAGCGTAATTTCTGATTTCTCTTTGCCGACTTCTGCAACAATTTCTTCTTGGAATGCAATCAGGCGTTTAATCTCTTCATGGCCGAACATAATGGCTTCAAGCATGGTTTCCTCAGGAACCTCGTCCGCTCCCGCTTCTACCATGTTAATGGCATCTTTTGTGCCGGCAACGACAAGATTGATGTCGCTTTTCTCAAGCTGATCGACTGTCGGGTTAATGATAAATTGATCATCAATGCGTCCGACAGTTACCCCTGCAATCGGTCCTTCAAACGGAATATCCGATACAGAAAGAGCAAGAGATGAACCGAACATGGCAGCCATTTCAGAAGAGCAGTCTTGGTCAACACTCATGACAATGCTGATGACTTGAACTTCATTACGGAATCCATCTGCAAACAAAGGACGGATCGGACGGTCGATTAAACGGCTGGCAAGAACCGCTTTTTCACTTGGGCGTCCTTCTCTTTTAATAAATCCGCCCGGAATTTTTCCTACCGCATATAATCTTTCCTCATAGTTTACAGTAAGCGGGAAGAAATCAAGCGGTTTTGGTTCTTTTGAAGCGGTTGCTGTACTAAGCACTGCTGTATCACCGTAGCGGATCATCACAGCACCGTTTGCCTGTTTGGCAAGCTGGCCGGTTTCAACTGTAAGCGTTCTTCCGGCCCAATCTATGGTAAAGACATGTTTTTCTTGTCCCATACGATTACGAACTCCTCTCTTCGTTGTGTGAAATAATCAATTACTCCTATTATGAACGAAATGAATTGAACATATCAATGTCAAAGTAGTATGTAAAAGGATTTCAATGATTTGTTATAAGAAATTTCGCTTTAATACGATAAAAAAGCGGGAATCCTCCCGCTTTTTACGATTATCGACGTAAGCCTAGTTTGTTAATTAACTCACGGTAACGAGTTACGTCTTTATTACGTAGATACGTAAGAAGATTACGACGCTTACCTACCATTTTAAGAAGACCGCGACGTGAGTGGTGGTCTTTCTTGTGAGTACGTAAATGCTCGTTCAAGTTGTTAATTGAGTCAGTTAGGATAGCGATCTGAACTTCTGGAGATCCAGTATCAGATTCGTGTGTTTTGAACTCGCTGATGAGTTGGTTTTTACGCTCTTGAGTAATTGCCATCCTGTTTCACCTCCAAATCATATTTAGCCCCAGTTACCTAGCAACCGTCGGTGACTTCGGATTGCCAAGCAATGGTTTTAAGACTACGAAAACTATCATACTAAAAATCGGGCCTATATGCAAATATTTTAGAATAAAATTTGTGTGCATTGCATGTTATTTCCGCAGATTGCTGAAATAACGGATGGCTTCCTGCTTATCTTTCTCAATTTGCTCTGTTAATTCTTTGATGCCATTGAATTTTCGCTCGCTCCGAATCCGTTTATACCATTCGATCTTTATAGCGGCTCCGTATACCTCCTGATCGAAATCAAACAGATTGACTTCAATTGAAGGCTGCTCCGGACGTTTTTCATAAAACGTCGGCTTATAGCCGATATTGCAAACGCCATTGTAGACTTCGCCGTTCACTTCAGCTTTTACGGCATATACACCCGTCGGCGGAACGATATAGCTGTTATTTAAACCGACATTTGCTGTCGGAAACCCGATGGTCCGCCCTCTTTTATCACCGTGAATGACAACTCCTTTAATAAAATAAGGCTGTCCGAGCAAGACATTCGCCAATTCAACGTCTCCGTTTTGAAGCGCGGTACGGATATACGAGGAACTGATTTTTTTATCCTGCTCCGTTAATTTTTCTACCATTGTGCAATCAGCTTTTCCTTCTAAATCATGCGGCATGGTCTCCATTGTTCCCTTGCCGTATTTCCCGTACGTAAAGTCAAAGCCCGCCACTGCGTGCTGCACATTAAGGCCGATAATATACTGGTCTGCAAACTGCTTAGGAGAAAGAGAAGCAAATACTTCATTAAATTTAACGACATACAGAATCTCTGTGCCTAATTGTTCAATTTGGTTTATTTTATCTTCCAGAGGCGTAATCAGATCCTTTGGCTCCTGATCCCTGCCCAATACATGAGAGGGATGAGGATGAAAGGTCATCACAGCTAATGCTAAGCCCTTTTCTTCAGCTATTTGCTTCGCTGTGCCGATTACCTTTTGGTGTCCAAGATGAACGCCGTCAAAATACCCTAACGCCATCACAGACTTTGCCTGCTCCTCTTTGATTAAATGATGAGGATGTGTAATATGTATCGTCTTCACAGAACGGTCACCTTTTTTCTATTGTTCGCTTTTTTGCAGCAATACTTTTGCCGGCTTTAACAGCCCATTTTTTGCAGGATGGGGGAAATAGATCGCCAAACAGCTTCCGGATTCAGTAAAGACGGCAATGCGGTCTTCGCTTGTCATTTCAGAAAACTGCTCGGGCGTCTCAAGCAAAGCCCCATTTTCTACTTTCTTAGCTAATGTATCACTTATGATCCATTTCGGCAAATGATTGAGCGCACGTTCAATAGGAACTGTATGCTCTCCCACGGTTCCGGACTGAACCTGTGCTTCCAGTTCTTCAAAGGTAAAGCATTCGTCAAGTGAAAAGTCTCCGGATGCCGTACGGATTAAATGAGACATATGAGCCGGAAATCCGAGCTTTTCTCCGATCATGACCGCCAGCGTCCTTACATAGGTCCCTTTGGAGCATGTCACTGTAAATCGGAAGCTTGCGGTTTCTCCGTTATGTTTAATCTCTGTAGTCAGGGCAATGTCTTCAATGGTAATCATGCGTTTCGGACGTTCTACTTCAATCCCTGCTCTTGCGTACTCGTATAATTTTTTGCCGTTTACTTTTACAGCGGAATACATGGGAGGAATTTGTTCCTGTTTACCCTTTAAACTGTTTAACACCTTTTCTACATCGGCTTTATCAATATCTTGACTGACAGGCTTTGTTTCAACTGTTTCTCCGGTTTGATCCTCTGTTGTCGTTGAAAAGCCAAGTGTTATTTCCGCATCATACGTTTTAGACTTTTCAGTTAAATATTCGACAATTTTTGTCGCCCTTCCCACACAAATCGGAAGCACGCCTGACACTTCTGGATCGAGCGTTCCCGTATGCCCTACTTTTTTTGTTTTTAACAGTTTTCGGATCTTCATGACACAGTCATGCGATGTCATGCCAACTGGTTTATGTAAAAGGAGAACTCCGTTAACCATTTGTCCTTTCACTCCTTCTTTTGAGCTTTTCTCTTTAAAACGCAGAAAAGAGGACAGACGATATACGCCTATCCTCTCCATTTTTATTCAGATGGTTTCTCTGAATGTATTTCGTGAATCAATGTTTCGATACGATTTCCGTAATCGATTGATTCATCGAACTCAAATTCAATTTCAGGCGTTTTTCGAAGTCTGATACGGCTGCCAATTTCGGATCGGATAAATCCTTTCGCTTTAGCCAGCCCTTTCAGCGCTTCCTCCCGTTTTTTCTGGTCACCGAGAACCGAGATATACACCTTTGCAATTTGCAAATCACCTGATACACGTACATCCGTTACTGTCAGAAAACCAATTCTCGGGTCTTTCAGCTTCCGGCTGATAATATCACCGAGTTCTTTTTTCATTTGCTCGCCGACACGGTTTGCTCTCATACTCAATTCAATCACCTCTAAGTTAAAACCACTCTGTTCTAGTGATCGTCCGTTCAATTTCAGGAAAAGAATCGATAAACGCCAAAACGCGCTGCAGCTCTTTTTCTGTTTGAACGCGAGAGGAAGAAACAGCGGCGATTCCAAAGCTGGTTCTTTGCCAAGTGTCCTGAAAGCCAATCTCCGCAATCGAAACATTGAACTTATTTTGAACCCTGGTTACGATCCGCTTCAGAACGGCACGCTTTTCTTTTAGCGATCCTGCGTCATAAATGATGCATTCACACTCCGCAAATCCGATCACGTTCTTTCAATTTCTTGCATGACAAACGCTTCAAGGATGTCACCTTCACGAATGTCATTGTATTTCTTAATTGTAATACCACATTCATAGCCTTGTGAAACTTCTTTCACATCGTCTTTAAAGCGTTTCAGAACGTCTACTTCGCCTTCGAAGATGACGACGCCGTCACGAATTAAACGGAGGCCGCTGTCGCGCGTAATGGTTCCTTCAGTAACATATCCGCCTGCAATTGTACCGATTTTAGATACTTTGAATGTTTGGCGCACTTCTACTTGACCAATTACTTTTTCTTCATATTCAGGATCAAGCATACCTTTCATGGCAGCTTCAATCTCGTCGATTACTTTGTAAATGATACGGTGAAGTCGAATATCTACATTTTCAGCTTCAGCCGTACTCTTAGCATTTCCGTCCGGTCTCACATTAAACCCGATAACAATTGCATTGGAAGCAGATGCCAAGATAATGTCAGATTCAGTAATCGCACCAACGCCTGTATGGATGATTTTCACTTTAACGCCTTCTACTTCAATTTTTTGAAGTGCGGCCGTTAAAGCTTCAGCAGATCCTTGAACGTCAGCTTTTACGATGATGTTGATGTCTTTTACATCACCTTGTTTAATTTGCTCGAATAAGTCATCAAGACTGAGCTTCGCTTTATCGCTGCGCTGCTCTTCAAGCTGTTTCGAAGCACGGGCTTCCCCGACAGAACGAGCTGTTTTTTCATCTTTAAAGACAAGGAATTGGTCTCCCGCTTGAGGGACATCATTCAAACCGGTAATTTCAACCGGAGTTGACGGGCCGGCAGTTTTCACACGGCGTCCAATGTCGTTAACCATTGCACGGACACGGCCGAATGTGTTGCCGACTACGATCGGATCACCGACATGCAGTGTTCCAGTCTGTACGAGCAATGTCGCAACTGATCCTCTGCCTTTATCAAGTTCCGCTTCAATAACCGTTCCTTTTGCCTTGCGGTTCGGGTTCGCTTTCAGTTCCTCTACTTCACTGACAAGCAAAATCATTTCAACGAGTTCATCAATGCCTTTTCCAGTTAAAGCGGAAAGCGGAACAAAAATTGTTTCTCCGCCCCAAGCTTCAGGGACAAGCCCGTATTCCGTCAGTTCTTGCATCACACGGTCAGGATTTGCGGATTCTTTATCAATTTTATTCACAGCAACGATAATGGGAACCTCAGCTGCTTTTGCATGGTTAATCGCTTCTACTGTTTGCGGCATTACACCGTCATCAGCAGCAACAACGAGAATTGTAATATCAGTTACTTCTGCACCGCGTGCACGCATTGTTGTAAATGCGGCGTGACCCGGAGTATCCAAGAACGTAATTTTCTTGCCGTTCTCTTCAATTTGGTAAGCACCGATATGCTGAGTGATTCCGCCTGCTTCTCCTTCAACAACCTTCGTTTTACGGATGCTGTCAAGAAGCGTCGTTTTCCCATGGTCAACGTGACCCATGATCGTAACGACAGGAGGACGAATTTCGAGATCCTCTTCATTATCAGGCTCTTCGTATTTTTCCAGCTCTGTTTCTTCAAGCACAATGACTTCTTCTGTTTCAACACCATATTCTGATGCAATGAGTTCAATTGTATCTTTATCAAGCTCTTGGTTGATGGTTGCCATTACACCAAGAAGCATCAGCTTTTTAATGATTTCTGAAGGCTCTTTGCCAAGCTCTTCAGCCAGTGCGCCGACTGTTAAAGTACCGGAGAACGTAATTTTCTCAGGAAGCTCTTTTTTCGGCTTTACAGGCTTTTGCTGATATTGATTTTTATTGTTGTTGTTACGTTTATTTTTTTTGTTGTTGTTATTCTTCTTGTTTTTGTTAAATTGATTATTCTGCACGTCATTCTTCTTTCCGTCTCGAATTTTATTTGGTTGATTTCCAGCTGATTGCTGATTAACCCCTTGCGGCTGTTTGTTTTTGTTCGTTTCTGCAGGCTTTTGAGATTTAGCGGCTGCGCTTGCGCCGCCTTTTTTATATTTGGCATCAAGCTGTTTAATGGCCTTTTCTTCAAGCATGGCCATATGATTATTCACTTCTAAATCCATGTTTTTCAGTGCGGTCAAAATTTCCTTACTTGAAACATTTAACGCTTTTGCATATTCGTATACTCTCATTTTAGCCATTCGTTCACCCCCAAAAATATTAATCGAGCAAGCTGATCAGCTTATTCGCAAAACCTTGGTCAGTGACGGCGACAACGACACGGGCTTCTTTACCGATAGAGCGTCCAAGAACCGCGCGACTCTCGACTTTTTTATAAGGGACTTTATAATAATTGCACTTGTCGGTTACTTTTTTTGCTGTATTAGATGATGCATCCTCTGTAAGCAGGACAAGCTTTGCACGCGCATTCCTGATTTCTTTAATTACCAAGTCCTCGCCTGACACGACCTTACGAGCTCGATTGGCCAGACCCAGCAAGGGAAACCATTCCATTCCAGACATTTTATTTTTTCACCTTTTCCGCCAGCTCCAGCAATTCTTCGAAAATCTGGTCATCGATTTGTGATTGAAATTGATTTTGTAAAGTGTTTTTCTTTTTTGCTGCTAAGATGCACTCTTTATCCAGCGTTAAATAAGCACCCCGCCCGTTCTTTTTTCCGGTCGGGTCTACTGAGATTTCGCCTTCTTTCGAACGTACAACTCGGATCAGTTCCTTTTTAGGCTTCATTTCCCCAGTCACTACACATTTGCGTAACGGGATCTTCTTGTGTTTATTCACCTAAGGTCACCTCTTATTCATCCGATTCAGCAGTTTCAGGCTCCGTAAAGAGCGGCTCATCGTCTTCTTCTTCAAGTTCTCTCGGATAGATTCCAAGTTCTCTTGCGTCCGTTTCGCTCTTAATATCAATCTTCCAGCCTGTCAGTTTAGCAGCTAAGCGTGCGTTTTGTCCTCTTTTGCCAATCGCCAGAGACAGCTGGTAATCAGGAACGATAACAGTTGTCGCTTTTTCTTCTTCATTAACGATGACATCCAGCACTTTCGAAGGGCTGAGCGCATTCGCGACAAATTCTACAGGATCACTGGACCAGTTGACAATGTCAATTTTTTCACCTTTTAATTCATTGACGATCGCCTGAACACGCTGGCCTTTAGGGCCTACGCATGAGCCGACAGGATCCACGTCAGGATCATCTGTGCGGACAGAAATTTTTGAACGGTCGCCGGCTTCTCTGGCAACAGATTTCAGCTCGACAGTTCCATCATAAATTTCGGGCACTTCAATTTCAAACAAACGCTTTAACAGGCCTGGATGTGTTCTTGACACATAAATCTGCGGACCCTTCGTCGTTTTTTCTACTTTTGTGATATATACCTTAATGCGGTCATGAGGCTTGTAGCTTTCATTCGGCATTTGCTCATTAACCGGCAGCAAGGCTTCAATTTTGCCTAAAGACACGTAGATAAACTTATTGTCCAGACGCTGGACAATACCCGTCATGATGTCTTCTTCACGGTCGATAAATTCAGAATAAATCACACCGCGCTCAGCTTCGCGCACACGCTGTGTGACAACCTGCTTCGCTGTTTGAGCAGCTATGCGCCCGAAATCCTTAGGTGTTACTTCGATTTCGACGACATCGCCGACCATATATTCCGGATGGATGCCCTGCGCCTCTTCAATAGAGATCTCCAGTCTTTGGTCGTATACTTCGTCAACGACATCTTTTCTTGCAAATACACGGATGGAGCCTGTTTCACGGTTTAAATCCACTCGTACATTTTGCGCTTGATTAAAATTCCGCTTATAAGCAGAAATTAACGCAGCTTCGATTGCTTCAATGATAATTTCTTTACTGATGCCTTTTTCTTTTTCAAGAATCGTGAGAGCATCTAATAATTCACTGCTCATTTAACGGTCTCCCCCCTTAAAACATTTGTATTCATTAGAATGTAACAGCTAATCTTGCATTAGCTATCTTTTCATACGGAATATTGATCCGTTTCTTTCTTGTTTTGATCGTGATCTCAACTGTCACTGTTTGTCCATCAAATTCAGCCAGTTCACCTTCAAACACTTTAACGCCCTCAATAGGCTCATACGTCTTAATGTACACATTTTTCCCAAGTGATTTTTCGAAATCGGCCTTTTTCTTTAGCGGACGCTCAGCTCCCGGAGATGAAACTTCAAGAAAGTAATTTTGGCTGATTGGATCTGCCTCATCAAGCTTTTCGCTTAAAGCTTCGCTTACTTTGGCACATTCCTCAATATCCACACCGTCATCGGAATCAATAAACACGCGAAGGAACCAGCTTTGACCCTCTTTGACAAATTCAATGTCAACGAGTTCAAGCTGAAGGCTGTCTACGATTGGCTGAGCCATTTCTTGAACGGTGTCAGTCACTTTTTTGCTCATGTTCTTCCTCCTTGTGCTGTCGATCTCATATTCGTCTCGTCACTCTGCATAAAAACCCTGCTTCAAAAGAGCAGGGGCTAAAAAGTAAACGATGAACATGTCGAGACAAAATTCTCTTGTTCAATACAAAAGAGCGGGTTTCCCCACTCTTTGCCTCGGTAATCGTTAGCATTTCCAATAAAACTATACCATAACCATATTTTTATTGCAAATGGATATACGCTTACCTTCATACCTAAGCAAATAACAGAGACTCTAATGTTACGATGGCACTTTTTACGCCTATGTATGCATAGAAGCAGAATTTCCAGAGAAATTCTGCTTTCCATGTTAGAACAGTGACAATTGGTTTTGATCAGGCAGTGATTCCAAGCAGCCATGACGATCTAAATACTCTAGAATCGTTTTTGACACTTTCCCTCTCTTTTGTAAATCTTCTTTCGAGAGGAATTCGCCTTCTTCACGAGCCTTTACAATGTTCAGAGCGGCGTTCGTCCCTAATCCAGGAATGGAGTTAAACGGCGGGATAAGACTGTTGCCGTCAATAATAAACTCTGTAGCGCTGGAGCGATATAAATCGACTTTTTGGAATGAATAGCCTCTTTCACACATTTCAAGCGCTAATTCTAAAACAGTGAGAAGGTTTTTTTCCTTCGGTGAAGCATCAAGTCCTTTAGAGTTAATATCCTCCATTACAGCCTTGATTGCTGTAGAACCCTTGATCATTGTATCGATATCAAAATCGTCTGCACGAACGGTAAAATAAGCCGCATAATACAAAAGCGCGTGATGGACTTTAAAGTAAGCAATGCGGACTGCCATTAATACATAAGCTGCGGCGTGGGCTTTCGGGAACATGTATTTAATCTTTTTACAAGAATCAATATACCAGTCTGGGACATTGTTATTTTTCATTTCTTCTTCCCATTCAGGCGTTAATCCTTTTCCTTTACGCACAAATTCCATGATTTTAAAGGCAAGGGACGGCTCAAGGCCCTGATAGATTAAGTAAACCATAATGTCATCACGGCAGCCGATAACCTCACTCAGCTCACAAATATTATTGTGGATGAGCTCTTGCGCATTGCCGAGCCATACATCAGTTCCGTGAGACAAGCCCGAAATCTGAACGAGCTCGGAAAAAGTTGTCGGCTTTGTGTCTTCAAGCATCTGCCGGACAAATCGGGTTCCGAATTCTGGGATTCCAAGAGTGCCCGTTTTACAGCCGATCTGTTCTTCTGTAACACCGAGTGATTCGGTTCCCTGGAAGATCTTCATCACTTCAGGATCATCTGTTGGAATTGTTTTCGGATCAATTCCGCTTAAGTCCTGAAGCATCCGAATGACGGTCGGGTCATCGTGTCCGAGAATATCGAGTTTCAACAGGTTGTCATGAATGGAGTGGAAATCAAAATGAGTCGTTTTCCACTCCGAACCCGTGGCATCTGCCGGGAACTGAATTGGTGAAAAATCATAAATATCCATATAATCTGGAACAACGATAATACCCCCAGGGTGCTGTCCAGTCGTCCGTTTTACACCTGTACATCCCTGTACGAGCCGATCTACTTCGGCCCCGCGCATGTGAAGGTTATTGTCTCCGGCATAGCCTTTTACATAACCATAAGCTGTTTTTTCTGCAACAGTGCCTATTGTTCCCGCACGATATACATTGTCTTCTCCGAACAATACTTTTGTGTAATTGTGTGCTTGCGGCTGATATTCCCCTGAGAAGTTCAAATCGATATCAGGTACTTTGTCCCCTTTAAATCCTAAGAACGTTTCAAACGGAATATCATGGCCGTCTTTTTTCAAAGGCGTTCCGCAATGAGGACATGTCTTGTCAGGCAGGTCAAAACCGGAACCGACAGAACCATCATTAAAGAACTCAGAATGCTGGCACTCAGAGCATACATAGTGCGGCGGCAGCGGGTTCACCTCAGTGATCTCAGTAAGCGTCGCAACTAATGAAGATCCTACGGAACCACGGGAACCTACGAGATACCCGTCATCTAGTGAACGTTTTACAAGTTTGTGAGAGATCAAATAAATAACAGCGAAGCCGTGTCCAATGATACTCTTTAATTCTTTTTCAATCCGCGCTTCTACAATTTCAGGCAGCTGTTCGCCGTAAATGCTTCTTGCACGCTGATAGCTCATTTCTCTGATCTCTTCATCAGCGCCTTCGATTTTCGGTGTATACAAATCATCTTTAATCGGCTTGATGTCATCAATTAAAGAAGCAACCTTTTGGGTATTGGTGACAACGATTTCCTTCGCTTTTTCTTCGCCTAAGAAAGAAAATGCTTCAAGCATTTCGTCTGTCGTTCTGAAATGCACTTTCGGCAGTTCATGCCTGTTCAGCGGATTGGCCCCGCCTTGAGAGGATATTAAAATCTTTCTGTAGATTTTATCCTCATCATTCAAGTAATGAACATTTCCCGTAGCAACAACCGGTTTATTAAGCTTTTCACCCAGTTTCGTGATATTCGCAATAATTTCTTTCAGCGACTTTTCATCACGGACCAGCTCAAGCTCTAGCAAGTGACGGTACACTTCAGGCGGCTGAACCTCAAGATAATCATAGAATGACGCGACATCTTCAACCTCTTCAGGCGATTTTTGCATCATCCCTTCAAAAACCTCTCCCCTGTCACAGGCCGAACCGATCAGAAGCCCTTCCCTGTATTTCTCAAGTTGAGATCTCGGAATACGAGGCACTCTGTAAAAATAATGAATATGAGAAAGTGACACAAGCTTAAATAAATTTTTAAGCCCCGTGCTGTTCACAGCAAGTAATGTTGCATGATACGGTCTTGATCTTTGATAAGCGTTGGACTGTCCCATATTTTCATTCAGCTCATCATGGTACTGAATGCCTTTTTCAGCTGCGTCCTTCAGCATTTTCAGGAGCAAATAAGCCGTCGCTTCAGTATCGTATATCGCACGGTGGTGCTGTGTGAGTTCGATATCAAACTTTTTACAGAGTGTGTTCAGACGGTGGTTCTTAAATTCCGGATAGAGAAAACGGCCTAGCTCAAGCGTATCAATGACTGGGTTTTTAGCTTTTTCGACTTCAAGAAGCTTTTTATAGGCTACATTTAAGAATCCCATATCAAAGCTCGCATTATGAGCGACAAGGATATCATTGCCGATCCATTCTCTGAAATCTCTTATCACGTCTACGACATCCGGAGCGTCGCGAAGCATATCATCGGTGATGCCAGTAAGCTCTATGATTGTGGCTGAAAGCGGACGATGCGGGTTCGCAAACGCCTCAAATTTATCAATAATTTCTCCGCCTTTTACTTTTACTGCAGCCAGCTCAATAATGGTATCGTATACAGCAGACAGTCCTGTTGTCTCGACGTCAAAAACAACGTATGTTTCTTCCTCAAGCAGACGGTGTGCAGCGTTATAAGCAATTGGCACGCCGTCATCAACAAGATTCGCCTCCATCCCGTAGATCATTTTAATTCCATGCTTCTTGGCGGCAGAATACGCATCAGGGAAGGATTGAACGACAGCATGGTCAGTCAAAGCAATGGCCTCATGCCCCCATTTTTTTGCCTGTTCGACAAGCTTTCCGATACCCGTCACAGCATCCATTTGGCTCATCGGGGAATGCAGGTGCAATTCCACTCTTTTTTCTCCTTCAGGAGCCGTATCTTCGCGGGTTTTCGCTTTCATTTCATTTACGTCATTTGCGATCATGACGAGATCTCTGACGAAAGTGTCATTTTGAATACTTCCGCGTGCTTTTACCCACATTCCTTTTTTCAGAGACTTCATCAGTGCCGCATCTTCTTTTTCACGTGCAAACATTTTGATTAAAATACTATTTGTGTAGTCTGTAATTTTGAAGATGCATAGCGTGCGCCCACTTTTCAGCTCTCGGGTCTCCACATCAAACACATAACCCTGAACCGTAATTCTCCGTTCTTCGTCCATGATGCTGTCAAGTGTCCGGATTTCTTCGTTATCTTTAATTTGATAACCGATGACAAGAGGCCCAGATGGCGCTTGATCTTCATCACTTTCTTTGTCTTTCTTCTCCATTTCAATCAGCGCTTGCATGGCCCGCTCTTGGTCTTCTGCAAGCTTTTGTTCCCGAAACTTTTGAACTTCTTGCTCGGATACAAATATTTCGGCATCAAGTTGAAGGTCCGGGAAACCAAATTGACGGTAGCCTGCTTGAATCATGGAACTATATTTGTTCTTAAGTGCAGCAGCTTCCGTATCCGTTTTTGTTTTGACAATCAGTTTATTGCCCTTCAGCTTCGGTTTTTGCTGGTTTAATAGACTGATAATCGGCGGCGAAATGCCTTGCAATTCTTCAATGCAGCGTGACCAGTAGTCTTGTACAAGACTTTCGCTGACCTCTGCATCTTGCACTTCGATTGAAGATGTAACTTTTGCTATGTGGGCAAACGATTGCGTCAGCCTCATTGTTAATGTGTCATATATTTGAAAAGGCAGCAAAGATTTAAATTGAAAATGAAAATGCCAAGACTTTGTCGCTTTGTGTATCGTCAGCTTTTTAATCTCGCCATCTTCAAAGTATGTCATGAAGGTATCATCTGTCATATTAATCTGCTGCAGAAGAATTTGAAACTGCCTTCTGTTTACTGATAACTGTTCCATTCAGACAGTATCCCTCCCTAAAAACATCATAAGTGAAGGTACCTCAGGCAATGAGGTACCTTCTATTATTTCTATTTTAACATGTTTTTTAATAAATCGTTATGGTGATTACTGCTTGCTGACAAAAGCAGATAATTCGTCTACTGAAATCTCAGTTGACTCACCCGTTTTACGGATCTTCACTTCGACAATTCCTTCGTCAGCCCGTTTTCCGACAGTGATGCGGATTGGCAGCCCGATTAGATCTGAATCAGCAAATTTTACGCCGGCGCGCTCAGCACGATCGTCATAGAGCACTCCATAGCCTTCCGCTTTTAAATCGGCATACAGCTTTTCAGCAAGCTCTCTTTGGGCATCGTTTTTCATGTTCAAAGCAAGAATATGAAGATCGTACGGCGCAACGCTTTTGGGCCAGATTAACCCTTTTTCGTCGTGATGCTGTTCAGCAATAGCAGAAAGCGTTCTTGACACACCGATTCCGTAACAGCCCATCAGCATTGGCTGCGCGCGTCCGTTTTCGTCTAAGTATGTCGCATTCATCGCTTCTGAATATCGTGTTCCGAGCTTAAAGACTTGTCCGACTTCGATTCCTTCCGCAAAGCGGATTGTGCCTTTACCGTCTGGTGAAGGATCACCTTCTTTAATAAATCGAAGATCGGCAAATTCTTTAATTTGCGCATCACGGTTCACGTTGACATTTTGATAATGATGATCTCCTTCATTCGCACCGGCAACAGCATTGACCATTGCTTTCACAGCATGATCGGCATATACTTCAACATCTTGATTGACACCGACAGGGCCGACAAATCCTGGCTCTGTTCCGAGCTGCTGAATGACCTCTTCATGTGAGGCAAGCTCCACAACTTCTGCATGAAGCAAGTTTTTCACTTTAATATCGTTGACTTCATGGTCGCCTCTTACAAGCACTAAGACAAAACGGTCATCTGCTTTAAACAATACTGACTTAATGCAGGCTTCAGCGGAAACCTGTAAAAACGCAGTCAGTTCTTCGATTGTTTTCACGTTAGGCGTGTGAATTTTCTCTAAAGCTTTAGGCTCTTCATCAGAAGAGACCTCTTGATAAAGAACTTCAGCCATTTCGATATTCGCCGCATACTGTGATTCATCAGAATACGCAATTGTATCCTCTCCGATTGCAGACAGTGCCATAAACTCGTGCGTATCCTTTCCTCCCATTGCGCCTGAATCGGCGATGACAGGTCTTACATTAATGCCGCAGCGGGCAAAAATATTAGAATAGGCCTCGTACATTTTTTGATACGTTTCATCCAGACTCTCTTCAGATGCATGGAAAGAATACGCATCCTTCATAATAAATTCGCGGCCTCTTAACAAACCAAAGCGAGGACGTTTTTCATCTCTGAACTTAGACTGAATTTGATACAGAGTCAGAGGGAGACGCTTATAGGATTTAACCTCATCGCGAACAAGTGAAGTGATAACTTCCTCATGCGTTGCTCCTAAAGCAAACTCACGGCCATGACGGTCTTTTAGTCTCATCAGTTCAGGACCATACGTATACCATCTGCCTGATTCCTGCCATGTCTCAGCCTGCTGCAATGCGGGCATAAGCATTTCTACGGCATCAATTTTCTCCATTTCTTCACGAACAATCTGCTGAATGTTTTGAATCACCTTATACGCAAGAGGCATATAGCTGTATACCCCGCTCGTATTCTGTCTGATAAATCCTGCTCTCAGAAGAAGCTGATGACTTTTTGCTTCGGCATCAGCTGGAACTTCACGGAGCGTAGGAATAAGCGTCAAGCTTTGTCTCATTTCTTCGCACCTCTGATTGATTTACTTTTCGTTTACAAGAACAGCCGCTGGATATCGTTCCATGTGACGACCAGCATAAGAAGCATTAAGAAAGCTACCCCGATAAACACAACAAATGCTTCTTTTTCTCTGTTAATCGGTTTGCCCCGAATCGCTTCAATAAATAGAAATAACAGCCTTCCTCCGTCAAGTGCCGGAATCGGAAGCAAGTTGACAATCCCAAGGTTAATGCTTAAAAACGCAGCAAACTGGAATAAGTTAACTAACCCCGTTTTCGCCACTTGGTCTGTCATATCATATATGCCGACAGGACCTGACAACATATCAAGTTTAAATTGGCCTGTTACTAATTTGCTTAAGTTGGTTAAAATGGCTTTGGTGACATCAACTGTTGATGTCGCGCCGTAAGCAACTGCTGAGAGAACGCCTTTTTCAGTCGGCGCATAGGAACCGAAACGTCCGATTGTCTTTTTGCTCTCATCTTTCACAGCTTCCGGAGTCACTGAAATATGAAGCGTTTTGTTATCTCTTTTTACTGCAACATCCATTTCTTTTTCCGGGTTTTCTTTTACAGCGGAGACAATGTCAGTCCAAGACCTCATTTTCTCACCGTTAATGCTTTGAATGTAATCCCCTTCTTTTAGCCCTGCCTCGGCCGCCCTTCCATTGTCAGTCAGCTGCCCGAGCACAGGCTCATTTGACGGCACGCCTTGAACAAGTCCAAGCATTACTAAAATGACGTAAGCTAAAATAAAGTTCATAATCGGTCCTGCAGCAATCGCTTTAATCCGCTGCCACACAGGTTTGGAACCAAATTGGCGATTATACGGCGCAATCTGTACCTCTTCTCCGTCTACAATGAAAAAGGATGTTTCGCTGACAGTAAAGCTGGAAAGCTCATCCTCTTTCCCCTGTTCATAGCCGGTGATCTTCATGTCATGCTCTAAATCCGCTGTTTCCACTTCAATGACTAAAGCATCCGGGTATTTTTCCTTTTGATTGATGATGACTTTCTCAACTTGATCATCTTTATTAAAGAGAAGCCCGACCGTGTAACCGGGTTTCACCTCAATCATTTCCGGGTCTTCGCCTGCCATACGGACAAATCCGCCGACCGGAAGCAGCCTGATCGTATAAACTGTTTCATTTTTTTTGAAAGAAAAAATTTTTGGACCGAAGCCGATCGCAAATTCACGGCAGAGAATTCCCGCTCTTTGGGCTAGCAATAAATGGCCCAGTTCATGGAAGAAAACGAGCGTTCCGAAAATAATGATAAACGCTATAACTGTATTCACGAACATACCACCTTATGTGAGTATTGAATTGACGTATCCCCGGGTATCTTTGTCCACTTCTTGAATGTCCGCCAGGCTCGGTTTTTTCATTACCTGATGGCGGGATAGTGCCTTTTCGATACAGTCTTCAATAGCCAAAAACGGTATCTTGCCGGCTAAAAAGGCAGCGACAGCTACTTCATTTGCCGCATTTAGCACTGTCGGCATTGTTCCTCCTATTTTACCTGATTCAAAAGCAAATTGTAAGCATCGGAACCTGTCAAAATCAGCTTTCTCAAAATGGAGGCTGCCGATTTCCCATAATTCAAGCCTTTTCGCATCTGGTAATGGCAACCGGTCAGGATAAGTGAGCGCATATTGGATTGGAACTCTCATATCCGGAGTTCCGAGCTGTGCGATCACACTTTTGTCATGAAACTCAACCATTGAATGGATGATGCTCTCCTTATGTAAAACTACATCAATTTGTTCATATGGTATATCGAATAGCCAATGTGCCTCGATCACCTCTAATCCCTTATTCATCATTGTAGCCGAATCAATCGTAATTTTTGCACCCATTGACCAATTCGGGTGTTTTAATGCATCCTCAACTGTTACTGATTCGAGCTCCTCCCGCGTCTTGTCCCGAAAGCTTCCGCCGGATGCTGTAATGATGAGGCGTTCAATGTTTTTAGCCTGTTCGCCTTGAAGGGCTTGAAAAATTGCCGAATGCTCACTGTCAACAGGCAGCAGCGGAACATCATATTTCTTAGCATGTTCTTTTACTATATGCCCTGCAGTGACAAGAGTTTCCTTATTTGCAAGCGCAATTGTTTTTTTCTGTTCAATTGCCTTTAACGTCGGGATAAGACCGACGCTTCCGAGCAAGGCGTTGACAACAATGTCAACCTCCTCCATCACTGCAGCTTCTATCAGTCCTTCTTCTCCCAGCCCGATTTGGCATTCAAAAGAAAAAGACATTTGTTTTAATTTATGATATGTATCCAGATCACCGACAGAGACAAACTTCGGCTGAAAGGCCTCAATCATTGGTACGGCCTTATCAATATTTCTGCCAAACGACATAGATACCAGCTGAAATTGATCTTGATGCGTACGCAATACGTCAAGAGTCTGTTCACCGATTGATCCTGTTGCTCCTAAAAGACAAATATTTTTCAAAGCTGCCACTACTCCTATTCTTTTTGCTGCATGATCAGTCTCATATTCATATTAGACTTTTTTATGAAAAAAGGGCAAGCAGAAAGTACAAGAAAGGCATGACAAACAAGAAACTGTCAAAACGGTCTAATATACCGCCATGCCCGGGAAGAATCTTCCCAGAATCCTTTACATCGTAATGTCTTTTCAAAGCGGATTCCACTAAATCTCCAAGTTGTCCGAAAACAGACAAAAACAGCGTGATCAAAAGCAGATAGATATACGGGATCGGAAGATGTGCAAAAAGCTGAAAAATCGTCGCCAGTACAAGTGCGATGACAATTCCGCCTGCAAATCCTTCCACTGTTTTATTCGGACTGATTTCAGGCCACAGTTTTCGCTTACCAAGCGCTTTCCCGACAAAATATGCACCGGAATCAGTGGACCAAATCACAACACACGCGTAAAAAATGTATGTTAACCCGTATTGGTCAAGATTTCTGATTTCTATAAAATAATGAAAACACATTCCGATGTAAATTGCTGCAAGCGTAATAAACCCGACTTCATCAAAAGTAAAGGTATTTTTCACCAACACTGTGTAAGTCAGCAAAAGCAGTACCGCAAACAAAGCGATTTCCATTTTTGAAATACCATTCGCTACAAACGAATACTGGCTTGGCAATAAGAACATCCACAATAATAAAAGACTGATCAAACCCGGCAGTGAAACCAGCTTCAGCTTTTTCATCCGTAAAAGCTCAAAAAGCGCCACACTGCCCATAGCATAAATTAATATGGTGAACGGCAATTTCCCGACAATAACCAAAAATAAAAATACAATTGCTGCCAGAACACCTGTCAAAATTCTTTGTTTCATGTCCACCATCCTCTAAATTCCGCCAAACCTCCGGCCCCTCTGCTGATATTCTCCTAACGCCTGTAAGAAGTGATCTTCTTTAAAGTCAGGCCACAAGACGTCAGTAAAGACAAATTCACTGTAGGCAACCTGCCATAGCATAAAATTGCTCAGTCTAATCTCGCCGCTCGTTCGAATTAAAAGTTCAGGATCCTGCAAAGATTCAGTCATTAAATAATTAGAAAAAAGCGATTCATCAATGTCTTCAATATCCAAAGAGCCTTCCTTCACTTTTTCCGCGAGTGCTTTTGCAGCAGTGACAATTTCAGTACGGCCTCCATAATTGAGAGCAAAATTAAGGATCATTCCGTCGTTTTGCGCCGTATCCTCTACAGCCTTTTCAATCGCACGTAATGTGTGCGCCGGCAAAGCCGTTTCATCTCCTATGATCCGAACCTGTACATTTTCCTCTACAAGCTCTGGAAGATACGTATTTAAAAATTCTTCTGGAAGCTTCATTAAAAAATCGACTTCCATTTTCGGCCTCTTCCAGTTTTCTGTTGAAAATGCATACAATGTCAGTACTTTGACACCTAGTTCGTTCGCAAGCTTCGTTGTCCTTTTTACCACCTTCATTCCTTCATGGTGGCCTGCAATTCGGGGAAGAGAGCGTTTTTTAGCCCAACGGCCATTTCCATCCATGATAATGGCGATGTGTTCGGGAATTTCTCCCTTAAGTATGTCTTCTTTTGTATAACGTTCTAAGTTGGAAGCCGCAGTTTGCTGGTTCTTCCAATTTTTGAGTATGTTGAGCATGAGATTCCTCCGTCACCCAAAAAGGTTGCATTCCCTGCTGATAACCGATGTAATCAACAGTATTAACAAAAAAACCCCCTGTAAACATGAGAGGGTCTTTTCACTATTATCTATTGTACATAGTTTTTCATTAAACTTCCATGATTTCTTTTTCTTTGTCTTTTGTGACACTGTCAATTTTTGACACATATTCATCTGTCAGTTTTTGAACGTCGTCAGTTGAAGCACGCAGTTCATCCTCAGTAATGTCTCCGTTTTTCTCAAGTTTTTTGAGATCATCGTTAGCATCACGGCGAACGTTACGGACAGCTACTTTCGCTTCTTCAGCATATTTTTTCACAACTTTTACTAATTCCTTGCGTCTTTCTTCTGTTAATGCCGGAATCGCAATTCGAATCATGTTGCCGTCACTTGTTGGCGTAAGGCCTAAATCAGCTTTTAAAATCGCTTTTTCGATATCGCCGATTGCTGATTTATCATATGGCGTTACAACGAGCATACGAGCTTCAGGCACGTTAATAGAAGACAGCTGATTTAAAGGTGTCTGTGCTCCGTAATATTCAACCGTTACTTTATCTAATAAAGATGGATTTGCACGACCTGCACGTACTGTAGCCAATTCGCGCTGATAAGCAGCAATTGCTTTTTCCATTTTTTCTTTTGTTTGAGTTAATACTTCTTTTGACACGTTATTTCCCCCTCACGATCGTTCCGATTGATTCACCGATAACGGCACGTTTGATATTTCCTTCTTCCATAATAGAAAAGACGATAAGCGGAATGTCATTATCCATGCATAAAGATGATGCTGTTGAATCCATGACTTCCAGGCCGTCTTTTAGAACGTCAAGATAAGAAAGTGATTCATACTTAACAGCTGATTCATCTTTTCTAGGATCAGCATTATACACACCGTCAACATTATTTTTCGCCATTAAAATAACGTCTGCTTCAATTTCAGCAGCCCGCAGTGCAGCTGTCGTATCAGTTGAGAAATATGGGTTCCCTGTACCGGCAGCGAAAATAACGACACGTTTTTTCTCTAAGTGGCGTATCGCTTTTCTTCTTATGTACGGTTCAGCAACTTGTCTCATTTCAATGGATGTTTGCACTCTGGACTGGATTCCGAGTGTTTCCAAGCTGTCTTGAAGAGCAAGCGAATTCATAACTGTCGCCAGCATTCCCATATAGTCAGCAGTTGCACGGTCCATGCCCAGGTCACTTCCTGTTTTTCCGCGCCATAAGTTGCCGCCGCCTACTACAACAGCCACTTCGACATCAAGCTCAGCGATTTCTTTCACTTGCTTTGCAATGGATTGAATGACAGTTGGGTTAATTCCGTTACCCTGTTCTCCTGCCAATGCTTCCCCGCTAAGCTTTAATACGATTCGTTTGTATTTTGGTTTTTCCATGATAACCTCCAAGTGTAAACATTGCCGTTTTCTATTATGCAAGAGAAAAAAAGGTTTGTAAATATAGTTTTAAAAATAGGGAACACAAAGTGTGTCCCCTATACTGCCTGAAAAGACGCGACTTGGCCGCGAAATCTTTTCGCCATTATTTTTTCACTTGGTTCATTACTTCTTCAGCAAAGTTTTCTTGACGTTTTTCGATGCCTTCTCCAACCTCATAGCGGACATAAGTTTGAACAGTTGCGTTTTTCGCTGCAACAACTTGTTTTACTTTTTCATCTGGGTTTTTAACGAACGCTTGGTCTAAAAGACAAATTTCTTCGAAGAATTTGTTCAGACGGCCTTCAACCATTTTCGCTACGATGTTTTCAGGTTTGCCTTCTTGAAGGGCTTGCTGAGTTAAGATTTGACGCTCATGGTTTGCTTCTTCTTCAGATACTTGATCACGAGAAATGTAACGAGGGTTAACCGCGGCAACGTGCATTGCGATATCTTTCGCAGTTTCTTCGTCAGTTGTACCGTTCAGAACAGTTAATACGCCGATGCGGCCGCCCATGTGAAGGTAAGCACCGAATGCAGAGTTTTCGTCTTTTGTAAGAACTGTAAAGCGGCGAAGAGTGATTTTCTCACCGATTTTAGCAACTGCGCTTGTGATGTACTCTTCAACAGTAGAGCCGTTTTCCATTTTTTGACCCATTGCTTCTTCAACATCTGCTGGAGTATTTGCAAGAAGGTGATCAGCTAAAGTGTTAAGAAGCTCTTTGAAGCCTTCGTTTTTCGCAACGAAGTCAGTTTCAGAGTTTACTTCTAAGATAACACCTTTGTTGCCGTCAGTTTTAATAAGAGTAGAACCTTCTGCTGCAATACGGTCAGCTTTTTTCGCTGCTTTCGCAATCCCTTTTTCTCTTAAAAGGTCAATTGCTTTGTCCATATCTCCGTCAGTTTCAGTTAACGCTTTTTTACAATCCATCATGCCCGCGCCAGTTTTTTCACGCAGTTCTTTTACTTGCTGTGCAGTAATTGCCATTTGTATTCCTCCTTATATGTTAAACAAGAGTATGTATCTTACACATTTTTCTTGAAAAAAGGTGATAAAAGGCAGTCCCTCTTATCACCTTTTGAATAGGTTACGCAGTTGTTGTTTCTGTTTCTGGTGCAGTTTCTTCAGCAACTTCCGCTTCTTCTTCGCCTTGCTTCGCTTCTAAGATTGCATCTGCCATTTTAGAAGTTAGAAGTTTAACAGCGCGGATAGCGTCATCGTTCGCTGGGATTACAACATCGATTTCATCTGGATCACAGTTAGTATCTACGATACCGATGATAGGGATGTTTAATTTGCGAGCTTCTGCAACAGCGATGCGCTCTTTGCGAGGATCGATGATGAATAATGCATCAGGAAGATCCTTCATATCTTTAATTCCGCCTAGGAATTTTTCAAGACGCTCTAATTCTTTTTTCAATTGAACGACTTCTTTTTTAGGAAGTACATCAAACGTACCGTTTTCTTGCATTTTTTCAATGTCTTTAAGACGTTTAATACGTTTTTGGATTGTTTCAAAGTTTGTTAATGTACCGCCCAACCAGCGTTGGTTGACATAGTACATGCCAGAGCGTTGAGCTTCTTCTTTAACAGAATCTTGAGCTTGTTTTTTTGTTCCGACGAAAAGGATTTTTCCGCCTTCAGCAGCAAGATTTTTAGTGAAGTTGTAAGCTTCCTCTACTTTTTTGACTGTTTTTTGAAGGTCAATGATGTAGATTCCGTTACGCTCCGTGAAAATGTAACGCTTCATTTTTGGGTTCCAACGGCGTGTTTGGTGACCGAAGTGAACACCAGCTTCAAGCAATTGCTTCATAGAAATGACTGACATGTTATTTCCTCCTAATATAATGGTTTTTTTCCTCCGCTTAGGTCATTTTTGTGCAGAACTGCCGCCTGCAGCACCCTCTGCATAAATCGTTAAGCGTGTGTATTTAACACCAAGACATAATATAACACAGCTTTATCCGACAATCAAGAATCCTTTACACCTTTGGAGCGAAATTTTAAAAATAGCTCGATTTCTGTTTTTCCACTCTTCAGTTTCTGGGCAATTTGACTGGCCGAATACCCCTGCTCATATAATACTATGACCTGGTCTTCAAATGATTGGACATCGCTGTTTACACTCTCTTCCTGACGCTCAACCGCAGTAATCAGACCTTCAATATGTTCAGGAAGATTCTCTTCTTCTTGAACTGCATCCCGCTCTGAATATTTTTCAGAGTGCTGAAGGTCTGGCTTTTTGGTTTCTTCCTCAGTTTGACTTGAAGGTGGACCGGTATTTTCTATCAATTTCTCATTTTCTTCTTTTAATTCAAGAAGAAATGCCGCCAAGGTGTTTTCCGTCTCTTCAAGTATCTTCTTTTGCTGTTTTTCTGTTTCTTTCACAGCCGCGAGCCTTGTATACAGAATAATGACAGCGTACAAAAGAGCGCCGTGGAGCGTAAAGCTTAAAAGCCATAATAGTGTTGACATGTTTTTCACTCGCTAACCATGAAATTCATTATTGAATCACTTTTTCCAGCAGATTTTTTAGTTTAAATAGTGCCTTTGAATGGATCTGTGATATGCGGGACGTAGATAGATTTAATACTTGTCCGATTTCTGTCAATGTCAACTCCTCTTTGTAGAACAAACTGACCACCAGCTGTTCTTTTTCAGAGAGTTCGTGAATTTTTTCGGCAAGCTGTGCAATCAGTTCATCCTTCATAATCTTTTCTTCAGGCGGAACATTTTTGTCATCTCTGATCATGACCTGAATGTTTTCACCGTCATCTTGATCATGAAGCTTTTCATCAATTGACAGCAGATTTGCAAAAAAACCTTCATTCATTGTTGACACTACATCCTGTACCGTCATTCCGAGTTCCTCTGCAATTTCTGCGGGCGATACGTTCCGAAGATAGCGCTGTTCAAGCTTTTCAATTGCTGCTTCAACCTTCTTTGTTTTTTCACGTGAGGTTCTGGGCAGCCAATCTTCTTTACGAAGCCCGTCTATGATTGCGCCGCGAATTCTAAACGAGGCGTAGGTATCAAATTTTAAGTCCCGGCTGGGGTCAAATTTTTCAAGGGCATCATATAAACCAAGCATACCAAGGCTCATAAGATCGTCTTTATGCACTGATTTAGGCAGTCCGACAGAAATTCTGCCTACATGATATGTGACAAGCGGCATGTAACGGCGCATTAAATCGTCACCGGCTTTAGGATCTTTCCACTCTTTCCAGCGCGTCCAAAGCACCTGATCTTCATAATTCAAGGATTGCATTGTTATCCCCCTAATACCTTAATTAAATCGTTTTTTCACCTTGTTTAACAGTTCGAATATGCAGCATGCAGGACTTCGGTTCAAATTCTATCGTCCGGCCGCTTGAGCCGCCTGTATCTTCACTCATAATAGGAATATTATATAAAGACAGCTGTTCCTTTATCGCTAATACATTTCTCGGTCCGATCTTCATCAAATCATTTGTTGATTTAAACTTAAACATTTCTGACCCGCCCGCAAGCTTTGCTTTTAATGCAAATTTCCGGCAACCCGCTTCTACCAGCATATCAATCGTGGTCTTTACGGCGGTGTCAGCATATTTAGCCCGATTGAGTTCGGCAGTTTTAGATAACGTTGAATCCGGCAGCATAACATGGACAAGGCCCGCCGTTTGCTTTTCTTTATCATAAAGCACCAGCCCCACACATGATCCCAAACCAGATGTCCGGATGGTGTCCGGGAAGCGGGCGATCTTCACGTCAGCAATTCCTACCTTTACAACAACAGCCTCAGTTGTACTCATAATGATGCACCCAAGGCGACAAAGAGCTTTTCAAATGAATCATAGTCCGGCAGCATAAACATATGCGCTTTCAGCTCCTGCTGATGGCTTTGGTCAAAAATCGACGTGTCGACAACAATAGCGTGTTCTCCAACCTGACTGAGCTCCATCAGCCCTTCGCTGATCACAGCGCCGAACATATCCAATGAAACTTCAGGAACACTAGGATAAAGCTGTAGTTTGGTCAAATCCGCCAAGGCCGTTAAATATGATCCTGCTAAAATATTGCCCAATTCATGCAAAGCGGATGAACTCATATGATCTTCGCCTAAGTCCTCTATATCAAAATCGGGGTTTCCAATCAGCTCTCTGATAAACTGCTCCGCCTGATAAAAAGGCATTATAAAGAACATCGAACCCGTTAAATCGCCTTCCATTCTTAAAAAGATGCTGGCAACCGGGATATCAGCGCCGCCGAAAAAATCGACAAGCTCATCGAAAGACAGTAGCTTTGCAAACGGGACTTCCATATCTATCTTTCTATTTAACAGCTGGGCCATTGCAGAGGCGGAGTGGCCGGCACCAATATTGCCGACTTCCCGCAAAATGTCCATCTGCTCTTCTTTGATTCCATTAAAAATACTCATGTCATAACCCCTTTAAGATTAAGCTTGATCGGGCACAGCGGACTGAGATGATTCTTTATCCAAAACCGCGTTCGCATCAATAATATTTAATAGCCTGTTCTCTTGCTTCACAATCTGTTTGATCGACACATCCGTATCTTTCTGGATGCTTTCTGGAGCGGATTCTATTTCACTTTCGTGTACGGTGATCACATCATTGGCTTCATCCACAATCCAGCCGACTTCAATATCGCGATAAGCAATAATGATAATTCGTGTTTCATCCGTAATTTCATACTCTGGCAAATTCAGGCGCTTTCTTAAATCAATAACCGGAGTCACCACTCCGCGCAAATTGATTACCCCGCAAATATATGGTTCGACGCCAGGCACTCTCGTTGGTTTTTGCCATTTTTCAATTGATTTCACCTGAGTGACAGAAATGGCATATTCTTTGCCATTTACCACAAAGACAATCATTTTTTCGCCTGTTTTAATTTCTGCAGTCATGTGAGACACCTCCTCGAATGGTTAAATAATCAGTGCATTACAATCAATAATGAGCGCTACTTCTCCGTCTCCTAAAATAGTAGCTCCGGAAATTGCAAAGACGTTTGTTAAATAATCTCCGAGTGATTTCAGCACAACTTCCTGCTGGCCAATAAAGGAGTCCACCACAAATGCAGTAGGTTTGTCGCCTTTTTTCACGACAATGATATGGAGCTGTTCCGCATCTTGTCTTGAATCTTCTATTTTAAACTCTTCTTTTAAATAAACGACAGGGACAATGTGTCCTCTAAAGTCAATCACTTCACGGTCATGCGTTTGCAAAATGTCTTTTCTATCAATAACTGCTGTTTCAATGATTGAAGAAATCGGAATGGCAAATGTCTCTTCTTCCAATTTAATCAGCAGTACTGAAATAATGGACAATGTAAGCGGAAGCTGGATGCTGAACAAAGAGCCTTGACCTTCTGCAGATTTCACACTGACTGAACCGCCAAGAGACTCCAGTTTATTTTTCACAACGTCAAGTCCGACACCGCGTCCGGAAATATCAGAAATTTGATCAGCAGTTGAGAACCCTGGAGCAAAAATCAATTCGTAAATTTCATTGTCTTCTAAGGTTTCAGCTTCTTTTTCCGTAATGACCCCGCGCTCAAGCGCTTTTTCAAGAATTTTTTTGCGATTAAGGCCTGCACCGTCATCCTCTACTTCAATAAAGACATGGTTGCCGCTGTGATAGGCTTTAAGCACAACTTTTCCTGATTCTGGCTTTCCCTTTTGCAAACGTATTTCCGGCGACTCGATACCATGGTCAATACTGTTTCTGATCAAGTGAACGAGAGGATCTCCGATTTCATCAATTACTGTTCGATCCAGTTCAGTTTCCGCACCGATGATCGAGAGTTCGATTTTTTTATTCAGCTCTTTTTGAAGCTGGCGAATCATTCTCGGGAACCGGTTAAAAACGGTTTCAACCGGAACCATTCTCATATTAAGAATAATCGATTGCAAATCTCCGGAAATTCTCGTCATTCGTTCAACCGTTTCAGTCAATTCATTGTGCTCAAGCTCTTTTGCAATCTGCTCGAGACGCCCGCGGTCAATGACAAGCTCTTCAAATAAGTTCATTAAAGAATCAAGTCTGTCAATGTTGACACGAATTGTTTTAGATCCGCCGTGCTTCGCCTGTTCATCGTTTTTAGCAGGCTGTTTTTGTTTCTCCTGCTTCACAGGTACAGCTGCTGGTGAATCTGCCGGCTTAGATTCTTCCGGCTTTTCTGCTGATGTTAAAGGAGCCCCTTGAATGACTTCAACATGCTCAATTTCTGAAACGCCATTGATCAATTGTTCAATCTCTTCCGCTGATTGATGTGTTAAGAAGCAAACTTGAAAGTCAGTGCCGAAATCTTCGGTTTCAAGCACTTCCGCACTTGGGATTGTTTTCGCTACTTCTCCGACTTCATTAAGCTTTTCAAACACCATATATACACGAACTGCTTTTAACATACAGTTTTCGTTCAGAGAAATCTTGATTTCATATCGTTTGAAGCCTTGCTCCTCCGCTTCTTGTATGACAGTCCGTTCAAATTCGTCATATCCCCAATCAGATGCTAAATTTTCTGCTAGTGCAGGTTCCGCAGAGGCAGCCGTTTCAGCGTGCGCACCATTTACATCAAGCTTTGCGCTCACTTCTGAGATATCTCTTTTACCATCCCCGCCGTCAATAATGGACTGAACCATAGCTTCCAGGTGATCCAGAGCTTCAAACAAGATATCCAGCCAGTCTGAGGTAACTGCCATATCTCCGTTTCGGATTGCATCCAGCACGTTTTCAAGCAGGTGGGTTAGATGTGCTAAATCCGTATAGCCCATCGTTGCGCTCATTCCTTTTAATGTATGGGCAGCCCTGAAAATATCATGAACGAGCTGAAGGTCAGTCGGGTCTTTCTCTAAAAGGAGAAGCTTTTCATTACATGTTTGTAAATGTTCTTTACTCTCATCAATAAAGACATCTAAATACTGATTCATATCCATTTGAATCACACCCTCTCTTTTTTCACACAGCTTGTGATGGATGCTGCGATATCTTCCACATGTTTAATCTCATGAATGAGGCCCGCTTTAACAGCAGCTTTCGGCATCCCATATACGACACAAGATTCTTCAGACTCCGCAATGGCTTTCACATTGCCGGCCGTAAGCATGTCCTTTAGGCCGGCAGTGCCGTCACTGCCCATTCCGGTCATGATGACCGCTACTTTTTCATAGTCTGCCAGTTTACCGACAGAACGGAATAAATAATCGGCTGATGGCTTATGACGGCTTGGCGTATCGAGATTATCAAGAACGATCTGGAGTCCTCCGCTATTTTTGATAACGGATATGTTTTTTCCGCCCGGTGCTATGTAAACACAGCCGTTAAGAGCTGTTTCGCCATCTTTTGCTTCTTTTACTTGAATGTCGGATAAATGATTCAGCCGCTCAGCCAAAGAAGCAGTAAAGCCTTCAGGCATGTGCTGAACAACAACCACTGGTGCGTTCAAATCCTTAGGGAGCTTCGGTATCACCTTTTGTAAAGCCCTTGGCCCGCCTGTTGATGTGCCGATGCATACAATTTGTCTGCCTGTGCCGGGTTTCGGTTTGCTTAATTCAGGCTTTACAGCACGTACTATAGGGTCAGGCCGAACTGCCTGTGAAGCAGGATGTTTCCGCTTGCCGGAAAGTCCAGCCGCGACGACACGCTCAACTAATTGTTCTTTAATTTTATACAAATCCAGAGATATTGAGCCTGATGGCTTTGTGATAAAGTCAAAGGCACCGATCTCTAAACAATTAATTGTGCACTCTTTTCCTTTCTCGGTCTGGCTTGACACCATGATGACCGGCAAGTTATAAATCTCAATGATTTTGCGCAGTGTGTCTGTCCCATTCATGACCGGCATTTCAACATCAAGAGTAACAACATCCGGCTTTAGTAATTTAATTTTCTTAAGCGCTTCTTCTCCGTTTCTCGCAGTTCCGATTACTTCTATCTGCTTTTCCTCGGTTAGAAAATCACTTATCATTTTTCTCATGAAAGCTGAATCATCAACTACAAGCACACGAATCAAATTAAGCCCTCCTCATTAAAAAAGAAGATAACTTCTCAATAAATGTCTGTTTTTCTACTTTGTGTCTTGTTTCTTCTCTTTCAAACAAGGCATCCGCTAAAAGACGGACTGACCGGCTGGCTTTTGCCTGAGGACTTTGTATGAAAAAAGGAACCTGTTCGACAACTGCTTTGCTTACGATCGGATCTTCAGAAACAGAACCTGCAAACTGAACCTGAACATCCAAAAACATATGAATCGTGCGGGAAAGGCGGGTAAAAGCATCCAGCCCTTCTTGTTGATCACGGCACCGATTGACAGCGACCTTCATTGATAGCTTATTTTCTGTCAAAACCAAGTGCTTGACAGCGCTATATGCGTCCATGATGGCCGTAGGTTCGGGAGTTGTTATGATCAAAATATCTTCCGCCGATAAAATAAAAGGCAGCTGATCTTTTGATAAGCCCGCTCCCATGTCAAACAGTACATAATCGAACTGGCTTAACGCATGAGAAAGCTCATTGGCAAAAAACGCCCATTTTCTCTGATCCAGCTGAAATATCACATCAAGACCGGTTCCCCCTGATATGTACCGCAAACCCTTTGGCCCAACAGATAATGACTGCATCAAAGGCTTGCGATCGGTTAATACATCGATAATCGTGGAAGACGATGAATTTCCCATTAATATATCAATGTTCCCCATCCCGATATCAAGATCGATGAGCAGTACCTTCTTACCTTTATCCTGCAGCGCAAGAGCCATGTTTAAGGTAATATTGGATTTTCCGACACCGCCCTTGCCGCTGATGACAGCAAGTGTCTTCGCTTTTTGAGAATAAACCATTGGCAGAACACGCTGACGCTTTTCCATTTTCGCCCGTAAAGTTGCTGCTTGGTCAAATCTGTTCATCTGCACAGCATCCTTACAAAATCAAGAGGTGATACAGTCTGTATATCCTCCGGCACGTTCTGGCCGTTTGTTATAAATCCGGCACCTATTTTTGATTCTGCCAGTATATTAAATACAGAACCTAAAGAAGAAGTCTCATCTATTTTTGTAAAAATGAACTGATTGACAGGGACAGATGAAAACCGTTTGACAATATGCTTCATATCTTCATATTTTGTAGTCGCGGATAAAACGAGAAATGACTGAATGCTGCTCTCAAAAGGAATCGTCTCTTTCAATTCATCAATGTATTGCTGCTCCTTGAAGTTTCTTCCGGCTGTATCAATAAACACATGATCATACTCAGAAAATAACTCTTTCGCCTGCTGGAATTCTTCTTTTGTATAGCAAACTTCCAGAGGAGCCTGCAGCAGTTCGGCGTATGTTTTCAACTGTTCAACAGCTGCAATCCGATACGTATCTGTTGTAATAAAAGCAATTTTTTTCTGTTTTTCAAGCATAGATATGGCTGCGAGCTTAGCAAGCGTTGTTGTTTTACCAGCCCCTGTTGAACCAAACAGCACGATATACTTTGAATGGATAGGCTCCTGCCACTTGTCTGCTGAAGGCAGCGTATCACATAGGATATCCTGAAGTTTACTGACCACGTTTTCTTCCGTAAGACCGCCCGCTTCCACAGAGCAGCCCAGCAGTTTTTTCAGAGCGCTCGTCTTCGTTGCCTCTTTAATCCCCGTTTCTTGCAAAAGCTTTTCTGCTTTTCGCAGCGGCTCAGGAAGTACAGATTGATAAGCTGAAAAATCAACGGGTTCATGTTGCGCCGGAAATTGAGGGGGGTATGTCCTCTCCTCTATTTTCGGACTGCTGACCGGAGTTTTTAATGTTTGTTTCGGCTCAGCTGCCTTCTGAGGCGTTTTTTTCTCAAGAAAGTCTTGATCCAATACGGCAATTACTTCAACAGCAGGCTTGTTGACGAGTCCAAACCATTTTCGCTTTTTAATTTTTTTCGAATTTAAGATGACCGCTTCATTACCCAACTCTTTTCTGATGAGAAGTGCCGCTTCTTGCATTGAAGCAGCAGTAAATTTTTTGATTTTCATTAAATATCCACCACTCCAATGCTTTGTACCTCAACATTCGCCTCAAGTTCGTTATAAGAGAGTACCGGAAGATCAGGGAAGTATCGTTCCAGAAGCTGTTTCACATACATTCTGACAGGCGGCGAGCAAAGAAGAATCGCAGTTTCCTGACGCAATGAGAGCTGTTCGGCTTCTTTAGCGACAGAGCGCACAATACTTTCTGAAATATCTGGTTCAAGCGACAAATAATTCCCGTGTTCCGTTTGCTGTACACCGTCTGCTATTGCCTTTTCTACACGGCCCGAACAAGTAACAACCTTCAACACTTCATTTTCTTTAGCAAACTGAGCTGTAATTTGTTTTGCCAGTGCCTGTCTTGTATACTCTGTCAAAAGATCAGAATCTGTTGTTAATTTTCCATAGTCAGCAAGCGTTTCGAAAATCGTTACTAAGTTTCGGATTGAAACTTTTTCTTTTAAAAGCTTAGCCAGCACCTTCTGAATATCACCAACAGACAACGGATTCGGCGTAACCTCTTCCACAAGGACTGGATACGTTTCTTTCAAGTGATCGATGAGCTGTTTCGTCTCCTGTCTTCCGATCAATTCGTGGGCATACTGCTTAATTTTCTCCGTAATATGGGTTGAAACGACTGAAGCAGGATCAACAACTGTATAACCAAGCATGTCAGCCTCATCCTTTACCGATTCGCCAATCCATTTGGCCGGCAGTCCGAATGACGGCTCCACTGTTTCAATCCCTTCTATGAGATCGTCTTCAGGCGTAGGCGACATCGCTAAATAATGATCAAGGAGCAGCTCGCCTTTTGCTACTTCGTTTCCTTTAATTTTCAATCGGTATTCATTAGGCTGCAGTGCTATATTATCTCTGATGCGCACGACAGGAATAACAAGCCCTAGTTCCAGAGCCAACTGGCGGCGAATCATAACAATCCGGTCTAATAAATCACCGCCTTGATTGGCATCAGCAAGCGGTATCAGACCATACCCAAACTCAAATTCTATCGGATCGATGTGCAGAAGCTGAACAACGCTTTCAGGGCTTTTAAGCTCGTCAACCTCAGCCTCTTCCTCAAGAATCTCATCCACTTCTTCTTTTTCCTTACCTGATTTAGATAGCGTATAAGCACCGAAAGCAAGCAGCCCTGCAAGCGGCCCCGTCAGAAAAATGCCAATCGGAGTGAAAATACCAAGAAGCAGAATCGTAGCTGCTGCGACGTATAAAAGCTTTGGATAAGCAAACAGCTGACCTGTAATGTCATGCCCTAAGTTTCCTTCAGAGGCAGCTCTTGTCACGACAATACCCGTAGCTGTAGAAATTAACAGCGCCGGAATTTGCGAAACAATTCCATCCCCTACAGTCAGCATCGTAAAGTGTGAAGCGGCCTCTTGAATAGACATGCCCTGCTGAAGCATTCCGATAACGATACCGAAAATAATATTGATCATCACAATGATGATTCCGGCAATCGCGTCGCCTTTTACAAATTTACTGGCACCGTCCATTGCTCCATAAAAGTCTGCTTCTCTTGCCACTTTTTCGCGGCGGTGCTTCGCTTCCTGTTCGGTAATCATCCCTGCGTTTAAATCAGCATCAATACTCATCTGCTTCCCCGGCATTGCGTCCAGCGTAAACCTTGCTGCAACCTCAGAAACACGTTCAGCACCTTTCGTAATGACGATAAACTGAATAATAATCAGGATGATAAATACAACAAGTCCAACTAATACATTTCCGCCGACAACGAAATTTCCGAAAGTCTCGACGACTTTTCCTCCTTCACCATGTGAAAGAATTGAACGGGTAGTTGAGACGTTCAAGCCCAAACGAAATAGGGTTAAAAGCAGCAACAGTGACGGAAAAATCGAAAACTGAAGCGCTTCCTGCATATTCATTGTGGTGAGAAGCACGATCAACGCAAGAGAAATATTTATAATGATCAAAATACTTAACAGCCATGGAGGAAATGGAATCACCAGCATCGCCACAATGAGGACCACACTTATTAAAACGGATAAATCTCTTGTTGACATGCTGTTTTTTCTCTCCTTTTAAATCGAAAAGTTCAATATACTTTTTGTTTTGTTTTATATACGTAAGCCAGAATTTCTGCCAAGACTTTAAAAAATTCTTCCGGCACTGCCTGGTCAATTTCTACCTGATCATATAACGCACGGGCAAGCGGTCTGTTTTCTACCATCATGACATCATGCTCTTTAGCAATTTTCCTGATTTTTAACGCCAGGTGGTCAACACCTTTTGCAACAATATAAGGAGCGTCCATTTTTTCTTCGTCATATTTCAGGGCAATCGCATAGTGAGTAGGGTTTGTGATAATGACATCCGCTTTTGGAACTTCCTGCATCATCCGCCTCATCGCCATTTCCCGCTGTCTTTGTTTAATTTTAGACTTGATAATCGGGTCTCCTTCAGATTTTTTGTACTCATCTTTTATATCCTGTTTTGACATTTTGATATTTTTCTCATAGTCAAATCTCTGATATAAATAATCGAGACCAGCAAGAATCAACAAAGCGACTGCACCGCTCAGCCCCATCCACAGTGTGAGCTTTGAAACAAAAGAAAGGGCCTCTTCTGGTGTCAGGAGCGGGAGCCGGAGAATTTCTCCATAATGCAGCCAAAGAACAGCGAAGGCCGCAAAACCGACAACCGTGATTTTCAATATCGATTTAATCAGCTCTACAATCGCCCTCATACTGTATATTCGTTTAAATCCTTTGATCGGGTCCAGTTTTTCAAGCTTAGGCTGTATCACTTCAGCAGAAAACAAGAACCCAACCTGCATATAGTTGCTTACGACCCCTGCAACAAGAGCGACAAGCAAGATCGGTGCAAGTATGATGCCCGTATCCTCTAATAAGCTGATAAACAGTGTGTGCACATTTGATTCTGAGAGCTTCATTGTGAGCGACTCGGTATAAAAAGTTTCTATAAATGACAGCAGCCTGTCTCTCATAAACGGACCAATCGCAATAAGCGAAAGGAATACTACCAATAAAGAAATGGCGGTATTGACATCCGCGCTTTTTGCTACCTGCCCTTTTTTTCGCGTATCCTTCCGTTTTTTCGGAGTGGCTTTCTCTGTCTTTTCTCCCGCAAAAAACTGCAGGTCAATTCTAAGCTTCATTAAGAAACACCGACCAATGCTAAAAGATTCCGCATCGTTTCAATCGTTAAACTAAAGACATTCCGCACAACGACGAAGATAACGGACATACACACAATGAGCATGATGAAACTGACAGCGATCTTTAAAGGCAGACCGACAACAAATACATTTAATTGCGGAACAGTTCGAGCCACGATACCTAATGCTAAATCAACAAGAAACAAACTGGCCACAACCGGCGCTGACATTTGAAAAGCAATAATAAACATCGCATTAAAGCTTTTCGCGATAAAATAAGCAAACTTTTCATCGCCGAAATTCGGAAATGCCTGATCAACTGAAATATACTGAAAGCTGTAGTAAATACCGTCAAGCAGCAAATGGTGGGCATTGACACTCAGCATAAACAAAAGTGCCATCGTATAGATAAACTGGCCGATCAACGGACTTTGTGCACCAGTTTGCGGATCAATAACATTCGCAATTGAAAATCCCATTTGAAAATCAATAAAAGAGCCGGCAATTTGAACTGCGGCAATCATCATATAAGCAATTAAGCCTAGACAAAGACCAACCAAAGCTTCCTTAAACGCCAAGAGCATATATTGCCCATCTATCTCCAAAGAGGGAGGTTTATCAATGGTGCTGAAACAAATGACCGCGAGAAAAAAAGCAAATCCAATACGATGAACAGCTGGGACATTCCGGTGTCCGAATAGCGGAATCGTTACAAAAAAAAGCAGAAATTCTAATAAAAACCAATAAGAAGGCAGGAAATAAATCAATAATCGAATTCATCTCTACATTACCCTGCAAAACGATTTAAATTAGAAAACAGCTCTGTTGTAAACGAAAGAATGGTCGACAGCATCCATGGACCAAAAAAAATCAAGGCCAGAAGAACTGCCACGATTTTCGGAATAAACGCCAAAGTCTGTTCCTGGATTTGAGTTGTCGCCTGAAATATGCTGACGATTAAACCGACCAGTAAAGCAATAGCCAGCAATGGCGCACTGATCATCAGCGTTACGTATACGGCTTTTTCCGCCATAGAAATTACAAATTCTGAACTCACGTTTAGCACCTACCCTAAAAGCTCTGAAGCAAAGATTTCACAATTAAATACCAGCCGTCTACTAAAACAAAAAGTAATATTTTAAAGGGCAGAGAAATCATAACTGGAGGGAGCATCATCATTCCCATTGACATTAAGACGCTCGCCACTACCATATCTATAATTAAAAATGGGATAAAAATCATAAAACCTATTTGAAACGCTGTTTTGAGCTCCGATATGGCAAAAGCGGGAACCATTGTCGTTAGTGGAATATCCTTTAATGATTCCGGTTTATCCATTTTCGCGTAATTCATAAACAGCGCCAGATCCTTCTGCCTTGTGTGTTTACTCATAAATTCTTTAATTGGTTCCTCAGCTTTCGTATACGCTTCGTCCAAGCTGATTTTGTTGTCCATCAATGGCGTCAGCGCTTCTTTATTAATCTCTGAAAAAGTAGGAGCCATAATAAAAAACGTTAAAAACAGCGCAAGCCCGATAAGAACCTGGTTTGGCGGCATAGATTGCGTCGCCAGTGAAGTCCTGACAAATGACAGAACAATGACGATGCGCGTAAAACAAGTCATAAGAATCAATATTCCAGGCGCCACTGAAAATACAGTTAACAATAATAGTAATTTAACAGTTGAACTAACGTTTTCCGGATCGCTTGAATTGAAAATATTTATAAACTCATTCATGATGACGTGGGCCTTTCTTCTTTCCTTCAGAACGGTTTTGTTTTAACTCTTCAAGCTGCTCTTTTAAAGCTTTTGAAAATGAAGGCAGTTTTTGCTGCGGCTGATGTTCAGAGCCCTTCAGCGGCTTCACAAACTTTTGCCACTCTATCTTGCTTGACATTGCCTCTTCATGCTGGCTGAGAATGACTTCAATCTCTTTTTCATCCTCAATTTCTTTCAGCAGCTGGATCGTCTCTCCAACACCGACGACGAGCACACTTTTTCCGACTTTGATCAATTGGATAGATCTGTTTTGGCCGACCGATGTGCCGCCAATATTTTCAACATATTGAAAAGGCTTTAGGAGCCGATTTCTTTTGTTCATGAGCTTAACCAGCCCGTAAATCAGCACGATAACAAACAGTAAAGCGAAAATCATCTTTACAAAATCAAAAGCTGAGACAGAAGGAGCCGCCGCTCCCTCCGTCTCATCAGCAGTTTGTGTTGTTTTTTCTTCCTTTTGCTCTGACTTATCTTCAGTTTTTTCATCTTTCTTTTGAAACCATTCGTTTACAGTTGAATTATCAGAGTCTGCTGCGGCAGCAGCAATCGGATGTACACTGAATAAAACGAAAAAACAAATAAAAGCGATGAAATATTGACTCTTTTTCAACAGTCGTACACCCTTTAACTTAATGTTTTGTTGATTGCTTCAAGCACACGGTCTGCCTGGAAAGGTTTTACGATAAAATCCTTAGCGCCGGCCTGAATGGCATCGATAACCATTGATTGCTGTCCCATAGCAGAACACATAATGATTCTTGCCTGTGCATCAATTTGTTTAATTTCTTTTAATGCTGAAATCCCATCCATTTCTGGCATCGTGATATCCATAGTAACAAGATCAGGAGAATGCTCTTTATACTTTTCTACTGCTTGTGCTCCATTTTCAGCTTCCGCTACTACTTCAAAACCGTTTTTCACCAAAATATCTTTAATCATCATTCGCATAAATGCTGCGTCATCTACAATTAAAATTCTGTGTGCCATAATCAATCTCTCTCCTTGTGTTTCGTTATTTTAAATTATTAATGCGCTCTGCCTGGCTTAAAATGTCAGTGACTCTTACACCGAAGTTTTCTTCAATCACAACGACCTCGCCTTTGGCAACAATACGCTGATTAACTAAAATATCTACCGGCTCACCGGCTAATTTATCAAGCTCAATAATACTTCCGGCAGAAAGCTCCAAAATCTCTTTTACGCTTCTTTTCGTTCTGCCAAGCTCAACAGTAATCGAAAGCGGGATATCCAAAAGCATATCCAGGTTGTTTATAGGGGCTTGCGAAGCCTCATTTGGGTCAAACGCGGAAAATTCCACCGGTGAAACCTGAACTGGCGCTGTTTTTTTCGGCGTTCCCTGCCTTTTTGGCGGCTGTTGCTGCTGCGGTTCAATACGCGGCTCTGGTGCCACAGGCTCTTTCGGCTGCTCATATGTAACATCAGGCTGCGGCGTTGTTTCTCCCTCTGCATTTCCTGTGTTCATAAGGCTTGAAATTAAATCTTTCGCAAATGTCAGTGGGTAAAGCTGCATAATGCTGGAGTCTATTAATTCTCCCACCTTTAAGTTGAAAGAAACTTTCACCAGCATTTCATCATCAGGAATACGGTCTGTTCCCTTTTCTTCAGTGACATCGAGCAATTCAACCCGAGGCGGTGAAATATCAATTTTTTTACTGAATACAGTAGACATTGATGTGGCTGCCGATCCCATCATTTGGTTCATTGCTTCTTGAACCGCACTTAAATGGATTTCACCGAGTGAAGGGTCCGCACCTTTCCCATCTCCCCCGATCATTAAGTCAGCAATGATCGCCGCGTCATTTTGTTCCACGACCAACAGGTTGCTGCCGCTGAAGCCCTCCGTATAATTTACTTCAATCGCTACATACGGTTCAGGAAACGCATCGCTGATTTTACTTTTAGGTATGACAGTTACGCTCGGAGTCGTAATATCGACTTTTTGGTTTAAAAGCGTTGACAGCGCTGTTGCAGAACTGCCGAATGAAATATTTCCGATTTCACCGATCGCATCACGCTCCATTTCCGATAAGTCAAGTACTTCCGGAACCTCTGGCTCATCCGGCGTGCTGCCAGTGCCGTTAAGAAGCGCGTCAATCTCATCTTGAGATAATCTATTATTCTCCATCTTGTTCACCTCTTATGTCGTGATCTAAAATTTGCACTGCCTGTTTTCGATTCACCCGGCCGGCTTGTCCTAAAAATTTCGGCTTATCTCCGACCAATACAGTAAGAGGATCCGTGACTGATTTGTCCAAAGTTATGCAGTCTCCGACTTCTAAACTTAAAAACTCTTCTATTGTCAGTTCAGATGTGCCGAGCTCGGCCACGACAGGTATTTGTGCTGTCATGATACGTTTTTCAAGCGATTTTGTTTCCTCAGGCTTCGGCTCATTTCTATCTGATTGCATCCAATAGTGGACTGAAAGTTTCGGTATGAGCGGCTCGAGGACGATATGCGGGATACAGAGATTTATGACACCGCTGATTTCACCGATTTGAGTATTGAGTGAAATTACCACGACTGTTTCATTAGGAGATACCATCTGAACGAATTGCGGATTTACTTCAAACTCAGTCATTTCCGGTTCAATATCAGCAATTGACTGCCAAGCTTCTTTATAATTTCCCAGTGCATTTTCAAACAAATTAGAAATGATTTTTGTTTCAATTTCTGTCAAGCTATCAACCTTATTATGACTGATTCCAATACCGCCCATTACCCGATCCATCATCGTATAAGCAATCGTCGGGTTAACCTCCATCATAATTCTGCCTTCCATCGGATGGACATCAAACAGATTCAGGATCGTCATGTTCGGTATAGATCTGATAAATTCCTCATACGGGACTTGGTCAACAGAACTGACAGATATGTGAATATAGGTTCTGAGCTGAGCAGAAAAGTGAGTAGTAAGAAGTCTTGCAAAATTGTCATGAATTCTCGTTAAACTGCGGATCTGATCCTTAGAAAACCGCAGCGCACGTTTGAAATCATAAACCTTCACTTTCTTCTCTTTTTCTTCTTTTTTCAGCTCTTCAGCGTCCATTTCACCAGTTGATATTGCAGAAAGCAGTGCATCTATTTCATTTTGGGAGAGAACTTCTCCTGACATTTTCCTCACCTCCGTATTCTGTCAAATTATGCTTTATTGCAGATTAAAGGAGGTAATATACACTTTTTCTACTTTTCCTTTTTGGAGGTAGCTATTTATTTTATCTTTTAGTTCCTTCTTAAAGGTTTCTTTTCCCTTGTCTCCCTCAATCTCATCAGCATTCGTATCAGCCAGCAGTGATATTACAGCGTCCTTCACTTGAAAATCACGTTTTTCAAGTTCTTCTTTTGATTTATCAGAGTCAGTTTCAAGTTTAATAGCAAGCCGGATAATATTATCAGACTTTAAATTTGTTGTGATCTCTTCTACATCAACAGAAGATGCAACGATTTCATCAATACTTTTTTTTACTTCACTTTTTTCGGACTTTCCGCCTAAAACAAAATAAGCCGCCGCCCCGAGAGCACCAATTATGACAAGAATAATTAGTAAAATGATCATTAATTTTTTCTTCATTCCGGTTCCTCTATTCCTTGATCCATTGAAAATATTTGTATTTTTCGGTAGAAAGATGCGATCTTTTCCAGAACAGCTTCTTCATCTTCTTTTACTACAAACTTCTTACCATTTGACAGAGTGATTGTAGTATCCGGAAAGCATTCAATCTGTTCAATAAACAGCGCATTCAGTGTAAAGGGCTGCCCATTCAAACGGGTTACTTTAATCATAAAACAGCGGAGAAGCGATTACTCGCCTCCCCTCCCTCCTTAACGTTTAAGGTTAACCAGTTCTTGAAGGATTTCATCAGATGTTGTAATAATTTTCGAGTTTGATTGGAATCCGCGCTGGGCAACGATCATTTCAGTAAATTCGTCAGTTAGATCAACGTTAGACATTTCGAGAAAACCTGATTTAAGGGAACCTGTACCGCCATCACCAGGCTGGTTGGCTGCACTGGCAGTCCCAGAGTTTAAAGACTCACGGTATAAGTTGCTTCCGATTTTATCCAAACCGTCACTGTTTGCAAAAGTAACAATCCCGATTTGTCCGCCGTCTTGTGTTTGACCGCCCGCATCAACAATTGACACCTTTCCATCTGAACCAATGCTGAAGCTTTGTGCATCAAGAGGGATTTGAATTGTTCCACCAGTCATATTTAACACATGATAGCCATCACCAGTAACCAGTGTTCCGGTATTATCTAAATAGAAGTTTCCTGCTCTTGTATAAGCTGTTCCGTCGCCTGTATCAATTCTAAAGTAACCATCGCCGTCAATCGCTAAATCAAGTGTTCGCCCTGTGCTTTGTGTTGCGCTTGTTGAATGAATTGTATCAATTGTGCCAGAAGATGAACCTAAACCGATCTGCTTAGAGTTCGTACCGCCGATAGTTGCACCAGCCGCAGAACCGCCAGCAATTGTTTGGCTTACCATATCTTTAAAGGTAACACGGCTCTTTTTGAATCCTACTGTATTTACGTTGGCAATGTTGTTGCCGATAACGTCAAGCTTTGTTTGAAAGTTTTTCATACCGCTGATTCCAGAATAAAGTGAACGTAACATAATAAATTCCCCCAGATTTTTTATTTCGAAGACTGTGCTACAGACATTACATTCCACGGATTGATCTCGGTCCCATCATCAAGAATGAGATAATAGTTTCCTTGAGAATGTTTAACAGAGCTTACTGTGCCAGTTTTATCTGTTGTACTTTGACCATCAGTCCAAGATACTTCTTTTCCCAACCAATCAACATACGAAGTAAACGGATCTTGATTTTCAACAAATTGAGTCATGGTCTTATTCATGTTCATCATTTGCTCCAAGCTTGAAAAAGTCGCCATCTGACTGATAAATTCTTTGTCATCAACCGGGTTGAGCGGATCTTGGTTTTGGACTTGAGTCATTAATATCTTTAAGAACTCATCTTTCCCCAAGCTGCTATTGCTAGTCGTCACAGTGCTTGTTTTTTCAGGCAGCTTATATTCTGAACTTATAGAAGTCATTCTTCTTCCTCCATTTCAACCATCGACACTTCATCGAGCAGATCGCCGAAATCATTTGATTGCTTTTTCTGTCTTTGCTGTCTCTGCCCCTCTTGCTGCTGTTTCTGTTCATCAGCAAGCTGGCCGTATATCGGCTGATCTCCGGTTTGGACCGGGAGAGTAAAACGGTCAACTTGAACGGCCATATTCGGCAATGATTGCTTCAGCTGAGGAAGATGCTGTTCAAGCAGTTCCTTTGCTGATTGGCTCGATGCAATGATTTTACTCTGAAAGATCCCATTTTCATTTGTCAGCTTGATTGTGACAAATCCTAAATGTTCAGGGTTCAGCCGAATGGTGAAACTTCCCGTCGATCTGCCGAAAGGCGTATATTTCATCTGCTTCCATGCATTGATCACTTGATCAGCCACCGTTTTTGTTTCAGCAGTCGGTAAATCAGTTGAGAGCTGCTGCAGATCCAGTGTTTGAACTCCAGTGTTCCGGTATCCTGAAAACAGCATTTGGAGTCCTGATTTACTATCTACAGGCTGAATACTTCCAGAAGCATCCGGTCCACTTTTGCTGGATGAACTCTGTGAGAGCGGTGAGAGGGCACGCTTTCCAAAGTCTTGCGATGATTCGGATGATTTCGATAACAGGAAAGCTTTCAGCTGACTTTCAGCTAAATTCCATTCTTTGGTCCCTTTTTGAGGAAGCATAGACATTTGTTCCATTAAGCTTTGAAAGCTTTTCAGCTCTGACGCTGTCATCGAATAAAGTTTTGAACTTGACTCATCTTTAGTGAATATTTGCTGTTTAAGATCCTGAATGAGCTGTTGAGATACGCCCTTTTTTTCTAATGCAGAAAGAAATTGATCACCATTCTGGTAAATGACATGAGCTTCATTTCCCTTTCCGCGGTCAGACAGCTTATTCCCTTCTAGCAGCTGACTAATGAACATCTGGATAAGGATAAGTTCTTTATCATCCTCAGATCCTTCATTCTCCTGATTTGATTGCTCTGTATCAGTCTTCAGTTCTCTATTAATGTCAGTAGCAGAGTCATTGGTTGCCAAAGCCGTTTTACCTTCTGAAATGATTTTGTCTGCTTCTGCGAGTAATTGATCTGTCCCGCCGGACACTTTTGATTCAACTGCTTGCAACAGATTCTGCAGCATTCGCTGAGCAGTTTCATCCAACTGCTCCCCTGTAAGTTTGTTTAATGTTTGCAGAAGTTCCGCCTTTTGTTTGTCTTGATCTTCAGGACTTGCATTTAGCCAATCACTGATCTTTTTAAGCGCATCTGCCAAAAGCTGACCGGAAGTAGAGGTTCCCTTTCCTTGTTCTGAGATTTCCTTCAATCCGGCCTCAGACATCAGCCAGTTTTGAAAAACTCCCTGGCTACTTTTCATGGTTTTAGCAGCAGTACCCGCTGTGGTTTGCAGCAAAGGTCCCGCCAATTCAAGCAGCTTCACCTTCAATTCCCCCTATTCTTGGCTGGCAGCAATTTTTTCTGTATAGGTTGCTGCTTGCTCAGGAGTCATTTTCGCCAAGATGTCAGCAAGCTGTTTTTTGCTTAGACCATTCAATATTTTCAGCGCTTCTTGCTCCTTTAATTGGGCAATAATTTTAGCAGCCTTTCCGCTGTCCATGCTTTTATATACACTGATCACTTTGTCATCCTTAGAAGAAGAATTCGAACCTGATGTTTCTTCAGGATTATCTTCTGATGACTTTTTTTGATCCTCCGCCGTCTTTTCAAGTGAACGGATCTTTTGATTGAGCCTGTCGATTTCAGATTTACTTGTTTCTAAATCTTTATTCAATATACTAATTTCACTTTTTTGGTCCTTAATGGTCTTTTCCAGAGCTGCCGTATTACTGCTATCCTTATTTGATGCTGTGTCTTTTTTATTTTCGGTTTCAGGAACCAATTCTTTAAGAACCGGCGTTTTTGCCGCAGCTTCCTGTATCGGCTTTAAGACATTGACACCAGCAGCCCAAAGAACAATCCCCCCAGCGATTAGAAGAAACATCAGCGGAAGGATAATGATAAGCAAAACCGAACGGAACTTACCTGATTCTTTCTTTTTGCCGGACATTACATTCGCTCCTAATGGCCTTGAATCATAAACTGCTTGATCGAAATATCGTCCATTTCTTTCATCTCTGCAGCTTTGTCTTCAAGAGCAAACATTTTAAACTGTTTTTCACGCATTTTTTCAAACTTTTTTACTTCTATATTTTTCTCTGTCAAAATTTCTTGTTTTTGATTCATTTGATTTCTTTTCATAATGACAAGCTTTTGATAGTGATAGATCGTGTTTTCAAGGTTTGAGACAAATTGCTGGTAATGCCTCATTTCTTGTACACTCATGCCGCTTTTCAATTTCTTTTCCTTATTTTGTTCAAGCAATTCCTTTTTGCTCATATTCTCATATAATTTTTCAGCAACATTTTCAAATTCAGAAACTGATTGCTGATACTCGGATAAGGATTGATCTTTCTCATTTTCTTTTAGTTCCAGCAGCTTTTGGAATCTAAATTGATAAGCCACGTTTATTCCTCATTTCCTGTCAAACTAGTTAATGCAGCAATGCTTTCTTCCAATAATGCTGATTCGTCTGTTCCCTGTTTTAAAAATTGAATAAGCTGCGGATAAAATTGTATCGCTTCATCAATTTCTCTTGAGGATCCTCTTTTGTAAGCTCCGATATTAATGAGATCTTCTGAATTTTGATATGTTGATAAAAGTTCACGGAATTTATTTGCTGCATCCAGATGTTGTCTTGTCGATATGTTTGACATCACCCTGCTGATGCTTTTTAGTACATTAACTGCAGGAAACTGGCCTTTATTGGCAAGCGCCCTGTCCAACACAATATGTCCGTCTAAAATTCCGCGAACAGTGTCCGCAATCGGCTCATTCATGTCATCCCCGTCTACCAATACTGTATAAAACGCCGTAATGGTTCCGTGCTCATTTGCACCTGTTCGCTCTAATAAACGAGGTAAAATAGCGAACACAGAAGGTGTATAGCCTTTTGTCGTCGGAGGTTCTCCGGCAGCCAGTCCAATCTCACGCTGCGCCATTGCCACCCTTGTAACAGAATCCATCATAAACATGACATTTTGGCCTTTATCGCGGAAATACTCGGCAATTGCCGTCGCTGTATATGCCGCTTTCAATCTCATTAATGCTGGCTGATCTGAGGTGGCAACGACCACAATCGATCGTTTCAGCCCCTCTTCCCCAAGATCTTTTTCAATAAACTCCCGAACCTCTCGCCCACGTTCCCCGACAAGTGCAATGACGTTTAAGTCAGCCTCTGTCTGCTTGGCTATCATCCCCATTAATGTGCTTTTTCCGACACCGCTTCCTGCAAAAATGCCAATCCGTTGGCCTTTACCGACTGTCAGCAAGCTGTCAATTGATCTGACTCCTACACCCATCTTTTCACGGATAGGCGGCCGTTTCATCGGGTTGGGCGGTGATTGCTCCGTCGATACAGGCGAGAGCCCTTTCGGCAGCAGTTTTCCGTCAAGCGGCTCGCCAAAAGCATCGATAACCTGTCCGATAAGTCCTGCTCCGACTTTAACCCGAAGAGATTCACCAGTGGCTTCTACAATACTGCCGGGCGCAATGCTTGCAGCCTCTAAATAAGGCATAAGCAAAATATTTTCTTCCTGGAAGCCGACAACCTCAGCTTTAATGACTTTACCAGATTGTCCTTTTGCATAAATCAGGCACACGTCGCCAATTGAGCTTGCAGGCCCTTTTGATTCAATCATCAGGCCGATCACCCGCTTGACTTTTCCGTACCGTTTATACGAGTCCGTCATTTCTATACAATCTATCAGACTCTGTGTCTTCATTCAGCTGCACCCGCTTCCAGCACTGTCAGAAGTTTATCTTTCAATTGCATTAGTTGTGTGTCAACACTCGCATCCACTCTGCCAAAAGGAGTTTCTATATAACAAGATCCTTTTTGAGCTTTTTCATCAGCATATATGCCAAGCCGGCATTCTTTATAAAGAAGCTGCAGAATTTCATCTTTTTGCTGAAAGACTGTCTCATAGTAATATGGGTCTACATATATTGAGATATCGTCATATTCCTTTACTTCGTTTACAACCTGTTTCACTAGCAGGAGAAAAGCCTCTTTATCATCAGATTTTTGCTGCCATACTTTTTTAGCCAGTGCAACGGCAAGCTCAACGATTTCTTCAGAAGCGTCTTCAAGCTTGTCCTCAACAGCTTTTCTGGACATTTCAGTTATGCTGTTTGCTTGGTCGATAAGCTCGGAATACTGTTGAAGCGCCTCCGCTTTGCCTAATGCCACACCTTGTTCAAAACCCTCGGCTTTTGCTTCCTCAATAAGCTTTTGTTTTTCAGCTGCCCAATCATTTTTTTCCTGCTCAATTTGACGGCGAATAGTTTCTATATGACTGTTGGCCTGCTCTGAAATCCGGTCAGCTTCCTCTTTCACTCGGGCGATAAGCGCTTCCGGATTCTCTTCAGCCTGCAAAAGGTGAGAATGATCGATACGCACCTCTTGTACAGAGAGTTTTCTTCTTTCCTTTTGTGGAGAAAAAGATGATTCTTGTTTAATGATATTAGACAATAATATCGTCCCCTCCGCCTCTTGCTATCACAATTTCACCGGCTTCTTCAAGCTTTCTGACGATGCTTACAATTCTTGATTGAGCTTCTTCTACATCTTTCAAGCGTACAGGGCCCATGAATTCCATTTCTTCTTTAAAGGTTTCAACCATACGCTGTGACATATTGTTGAATACAATTTCTTTGACTTCCTCGCTTGCAACCTTTAATGAAAGGAGCAGATCGTCGTTTTCAACATCGCGAATGACTCTCTGAATTGCGCGGTTATCAAGTGTAACAATATCTTCGAAGACAAACATCCGCTTTTTAATTTCTTCAGCAAGATCAGGATCCTGAATTTCCAATGAATCTAAGATCGTCTTCTCTGTTCCTCTGTCTACCCCGTTTAACACTTCAACAACAGCTTCAATTCCGCCTGTTTGTGTATAATCCTGAGTAAATGCAGAAGATAATTTTTGTTCCAGAATCCGTTCTACCTCATTAATAATTTCAGGTGACGTTCTGTCCATGACCGCGATTCTTCTTGCGACCTCAGCCTGTACCTCAGGATTCAGCTCGGATAAAATTTGTCCGGCTTGCACAGGATCTAAATAAGACAAGATTAAAGCCATCGTCTGCGGATGCTCTTGCTGTATAAAATTCAAAATTTGTTCAGGCTCCGCTTTTCTGGCAAAATCAAATGGTTTAACCTGTAAAGATGAAGTCAGCCTGTTTAGAATGTTTTCCGCCTTATCCTCTCCAAGCGCCTTCTCAAGAACTTGTCTTGCATAGCTTAGACCGCCCTGAGAAATATAATCTTGCGCAATGGCTATATTATGAAATTCTTCTATAATTTCATCCTTTTTTTGATGATCAACACTTCGAACACCCGATATTTCCAGGGTAAGCCTTTCAATTTCTTCATCGGTTAAGTGCTTATATACAGAAGCTGACACATCTAACCCCAAGGAAATCATGAGAATGGCTGCTTTTTGTTTTCCTGTAAGCTTATCTTGATCACGTCTCGCCATTTCTAATTCCTCCTAATCCTCGGCCAGCCAGCTTCTCAGCAGTTTTGCAAAATCTTCTGGCTTGTCTTTCGCCATTTTTTCAAGCTGTTTTCGTCTGACTGTTTCCGCTGTTTCATTTTCCTCTTCGTTGATATCAGGCAGATTGATCGGTTCTTGAGGAACCTCATATTCATATTCTTCATATTCATCCTCTTGCGCCCGTTTCTTTCTCACTAGCATAATGATGAGAACAATGATCGCTGCGATTAAAACAGCGCCTATGATGTATGCCCACAGCGGTATACCTGAGGATTTTTCCGTATTTGTATCCAAGTTGACTTTTCCGTCAAATGGCTGAACGGAGACCACAATTTTATTATTGATATCTTCATCAGAAAGGTTCTGGTTTTGTGTTGCATCCTTATCCAGTGATGTTCTGACAACAGTTGAAAGGATTTTTTGTATATCATCCTGTCTTTCAGTTGATAGCGACGCTGTGTTTTTGGCATCAGGCGGCTCTACCATGACTTGAATCCCTAAATCTCTGACCTTATAAGGGCTTTCAGCGATTTCTTTATGGATACGGTTAACTTCGTAATTGATTTTATTACTGCTCTTTTCGTAGTTCCCGCTTTCGGTATTTTCGCCGTCAGCTTTATAGTTTGTTACATCTTCGTCGCCGGTTCCGGCAGTTCCGCCATTGGCTGCACCATCACCCTGGTATGTTTCAGAAACCTTTTCCGCGCTGACTGCAATACCTTCCATGTTTTCTTTATCAACAGGTTCAACAATGTCTTCTGTGCGATTTTCTTTTGTGAAATCAATGTCAGCTGTCACGGAGACAACGACTTTATCTTGTCCCATCATCGTTCCAAGCAATGACTGAACATGTTTTTGAATATCTTTTTCAACTTGGGACTTAATTCCTTGCTGAGAAGAATAACTATCCGCGTAGGACCCTGCATCGCTGTCTGACTTGTCGTAGTATGTAGAATTTTGGTCCATGATGACGATGTTATCTTCTTTTAAGTTCGGCACGCTTTTCGATACCAAATGATACAATCCGTTGATCTGGCTTTGATCAAGTGTATAGCCCGGTTGAATCTGCAGAACGATTGACGCAGATGCTGCAGACTGCTCCTCACCGACAAACACAGCGTCTTTCGGAAGGTTAATCATTACTTTTGAATTTTTGATACCGTCCATTTCATTGATCAAATTTGATAGTTCTGTCTGTGTTGCTTTTACTTTGACCATATCAAACTCATTGTCTGTCAAACCAAAACCGGCATTCTGCCCAAAAAACGAATAATCGATTGATCCGGTTTTAGGAAGTCCTTCTGCAGCCATCTGCACTTTCAATGAATCAACCTGATCCTCCGGAACGCTAATCACTGTACCGCCGTTTGAAAGTTCGTTTGGCACTTTTTTTGCATCGAGTTCTTCTTTGATTTGCCCTGCTTCTTCGGCAGACAAATCTTTGTACAGCGGCGCCATTTGTGTGCTGGAAGCAAAAACACTAATAATAATTCCAATAATAATAATTGCCGCTAAAGCACTAATCATTAAAATCTTTTGTAACTTAGATCTATTTTTCCAAAACTCACTCGTTTTGTTTTTCATTTGCATTAGAGTACGATTCATGTTAACCCCCGGTCATTCCACTCTTTCTCTTAATCGTCAGACCCCCTACATTTGCATTCTCATAATCTCCTGATAGGCTTCCACAGCTTTATTGCGGAACTCTGTTGCAGCAGTTAGAGAGATGCTTGCTTTTTGAGCGGCGATCATGACCTCATCAAGATTTACATCTTTTCCTGCTGCCAAGGCATTAGTCATGTTGTCAGAAGCTACTTGGGACTCATTTAACGAACTAATAGAGTTTTTTAAAAGCTCCGAAAAGCTTGTTTGATTTGAAGAATCTGTTTTTTGGCTATTGTTTACTTGATTTGTTGCATTTTGAGTGTTTTGAGTATTTTGAACCTGAAAAGGAGAAATTGCATTAATCACATTTATTCACCTTACTTTCCGATTTCTAACGCCTTCATCAGCATTCCCTTTGTGGCATTCATCGCTGTCACATTCGCCTCATATGATCTTGTGCTGCTGACAAGGTCAACCATTTCTTTCAATGGATCAACATTAGGCTTTTGTACATATCCTTCAGCGTTTGCATCAGGGTCTGTCGGATCATAGACAAGATTAAAATCCGAATCATCTTCCGTGATTTTTGAAACCTTTACACCGTTTCCTGCATTGCCGCTTCCGCTCATTTGTGAATTGAGAATGGAAGAGAACGATTCACCTTTTGACTGAAGGGAAACCATTTTTCTTCTGTAAGGCACCCACTCTCCATCCACTTGCTTAGCTCTTGTCGTATCCATATTAGCCAAGTTAGACGATACAACGTCCATTCTGACACGCTGAGCTGTTAAAGCTGATGCTGAAACATTTAAGCTATGAAAAGCTGTCATCATTTTCCTCCTGTTAATACGGTCTTCAGCGAATTAAATTTACCGTTCATTCTTTCAACTAAAGCTTGATAGTTGATTTGGTTTTGTGCTAATTCCGTCATCTCTTTGTCAACATCAACATTGTTTCCATTTTGCTGATACGATGTATTCCCGCTTGTTACAATTGAATAATTCGAATCAGTATCAGAAAAATCAATATGACGATAGTCTGTTTTTATCGCATCAAGACGCGAGGATTCTTGATCTAATAAATTTTGGAAAGAGACTTTTTTTGCCTTATAGTTCGGTGTATCTATATTAGCGATATTATTAGTTATGACTTTTTGCTTAATATCCGCTCTGTTCAAGGCATTTTCAAGATTTTGTATCGTTCCAGAAAATAAGCTCAAATCCACTTACCTCCATTTCAGTTTTTTTCACCCTCAATATCCTTGTCGAGAATTGTAAAACTATATGCTTATTGTAAGAAATAACAGGCATAAAGTCTATGAAGTTCGTGTAAAAAAATGTCCTCACAATTATCTATTTTGCAACTAGGTACATAGTCCTAGATTATTTGAACTATGTTTTTCGCTTTGATATAAGCCTGAAAATAGCAGAATTTCTGTTTTTTCTTTATTATTTTCGTCATTTTTATGTCTATTTGAAGAAAAATGTAAATTTTATTAAAATTATTACAAAGAAAGACTTTCAACCCAGGAAATAAAGCTTATCAATTTCCTTTATTTGAGTATAAAAAAGAACCCCTTTTTAAGGGGTTCTTTCGGTGATTAATGAGATTTTAGATTTTCTAATTCAATTAGGAATTTGTTGTTAAGGACTTTGATATAAGTACCTTTCATTCCTAATGATCTTGACTCGATGACACCGGCGCTTTCCAGCTTTCTGAGTGCATTAACAATCACAGAGCGGGTAATGCCGACGCGGTCTGCGATTTTACTTGCAACGAGAAGGCCTTCGTTTCCGTCAAGCTCTTCAAAAATGTGCTCAATTGCTTCAAGCTCACTGTAAGAAAGAGAGCTGATAGCCATTTGTACGACAGCTTTGCTTCTCGCTTCCTCTTCGATTTCTTCTGCTTTTTCTCTCAGAATTTCCATGCCGACAACTGTAGCGCCGTATTCAGCGAGAATTAAATCATCATCATGAAATTGATCCTGTAAACGTGAAAGAATGAGGGTTCCTAATCTTTCTCCGCCTCCGATGATCGGTACAATTGTTGTTAAACCAGCTTGGAACAGGTCTCTATTCTCAACAGGAAAAGCAGTATATTCACTATTAATGTCCAAGTTAGAAGATGTTTCAGGGACGTTAAACAGATTTTTCGTATATTCTTCAGGGAATTGACGATCCTCAAGCATTTTTTTCATACGATCATTTTCAATTTGCTGGTTAATAGAATATCCAAGGAGTTTGCCTCTGCGGCTCACAACGAAAATATTGGAATCAATTACATCCCGCAGCGTCTCCGCCATTTCCTTGAAGTTTACTGGTTTCCCTGCCGCAGCTTGCAGCATGGAGTTAATAATTCTTGTTTTTTGTAATAAAGCCATGATAAATAATCCTCCTAAACATTCCTCTTATTAAATTTTTCACAATATAAATTGACTTAAATCTTTATTTTTGGCTATCGTTCCGAGCTTTTCTTCGACATACTGTGGTGTAATCGTTATTTTCTCCATTGTTACATCAGGAGCCTCAAACGACAGATCTTCTAATAGGCGTTCAAGTATTGTATGAAGGCGTCTCGCACCGATATTATCTGTGTCCTGGTTCACATGATAAGCAACTTCAGCAATCTTATGAATAGCTTCGTCAGAAAATTCAAGAGATATACCTTCTGTCTGCAATAAAGCCTGATATTGTTTCAGCAGCGCATTATCCGGCTCAACCAAAATTCTCACGAAGTCGTCTACCGTGAGTTTGCTCAGTTCTACACGAATCGGGAAACGTCCCTGCAGCTCAGGAATTAAATCAGACGGTTTGGCCATATGAAACGCTCCTGCTGCAATAAATAACACATGGTCTGTTTTTACCGAACCATATTTAGTAACAACGGTAGAACCCTCAACGATTGGGAGGATATCCCGCTGAACGCCTTCTCTTGATACATCGGCAGATGATGACGCGCCGCCGTTTTTTGCAATTTTATCGATCTCGTCGATAAAGATAATGCCGCTCTCTTCTGCTCTCTGAACAGCTTCCTGGCTGACTTCATCCATATCGATGAGTTTGCTTGCTTCTTCATTTGTCAGGACTTTTCTGGCTTCTCTGACTGTCATTTTGCGCCGTTTCTTTTTCTTTGGCATTAATCCGCTCAGCGCGTCCTGCATATTCATGCCCATCTGCTCCATACCCGAGCCTTGCAGCATGTCAAACATAGAAGGCTGCTGCTCTTCGACTTCTACTGTTACATAATAGTCTTCGAGCTCTCCTAAAGCCAGCTGATGCGCCATGCGTTTTCTTTTTTCTTCAATGTTTGCTTCTTCCTGGCTCTCCGCCTCATCTTCGCCATTCGGCTGGCTGCCGCCAAAAAACATTTCAAACGGATTTTTCACGCCTGATTGTTTTTTCTTCCCAGGAACTAACAGACGAACAATGCGTTTGTTTGCATTTTCTTCTGCCTGCTCCTTTACTTCATTCATTTTCTCTTCTTTTATAAGCCGAACAGAAGTTTCCACAAGATCTCTGACCATTGATTCAACATCTCTGCCTACATAACCGACTTCGGTGAATTTTGTTGCTTCAATTTTAATAAATGGCGCACCTGAAAGCTTGGCGATACGTCTGGCAATTTCAGTTTTTCCAACGCCGGTAGGCCCCATCATTAAAATGTTTTTCGGAACGACCTCGTCCTTCAGCTTTTCATCCAGAAGACTTCTTCTATAGCGGTTTCTTAATGCCACGGCGACAGCTTTTTTAGCGTTTTGCTGACCGACAATATATTGGTCTAACCGATCTACTATCTGTCTAGGTGTTAACGGTTTTTTTTCCATGCGCCTCAAGTCCTTTCTATTCAAGCTCTTCCAGTATGATTTGATCGTTCGTGTAAACACAAATTTCGCCTGCTGTTTCTAACGCGGCTCTAGCAATCTCACTTGCAGACATGCTTTCACCGGCATGCTTTTTCAAAGCTCTTCCGGCTGCCAATGCATAATTGCCTCCTGATCCAATCGCGAGAATGCCGTCATCTGGTTCGATCACCTCGCCTGTTCCCGATACGAGAAGCAAAGTATCCTGGTTCATCACAATCAGCATGGCTTCAAGCTTTCTAAGCACTTTATCGCTGCGCCATTCCTTTGCAAGCTCAACAGCTGCCCGTTTTAAGTTGCCGTTATACTCTTCAAGCTTAGCTTCAAACTTTTCGAATAAAGTGAAAGCGTCTGCAACAGAACCCGCAAACCCAGCAAGAACCTTGCCGTTAAACAGTTTTCTCACTTTTCTCGCAGTGTGTTTCATGACAACAGCCTGACCAAATGTCACTTGGCCGTCTCCGGACATTGCGCTTCGTCCCTTATGCTGGACGGCAAATATTGTGGTCGCATGAAAAGATGACATAAAGGGCCTCCTTTAATTTTTCTTAAAAGCTCTTGGATGGTGCGACATATATGTGTTTCTCAACATTTCCTTCGAAACATGCGTGTATATCTGTGTCGAAGACAGATTGGAATGCCCGAGCAGTTCTTGAACGCTTCTCAAATCTGCTCCTTCGTTTAACAGATGAGTAGCGAACGTATGTCGAAGCATATGCGGATGGATATGTAAAGTGCCGGACGCTTTTTGAACAAGCCCGCTTAAAATATGTCTGATGCCTCGGGCTGTAAGCGGTCCGCCTCTTTGATTCACGAATAATAGATCATGAGGTTCTTTTGCTTTCATCAGCAAGCACTGTCTTCCGCTATTCATATATACCTTCAATGCTTCGCGGGCGTAAGACCCAAAGGGGATATAGCGCTGCTTCTTGCCTTTACCGTGAACAAGTACAGTGTCCATAAATAAATCGATATCGTTGACACTTATGGAACAACATTCACTGACCCTTATTCCGGTCGCATAGAGAAGCTCTAACAGCGCTTGATCCCTCATTCCGGCCGGCTGGCTTATATCTGAAACTTCAAACAGCTCCTCAAGCTCTTTTTGATATAGAAACTTAGGTATCCGTTTCTCTTGTTTCGGCAGATGAACAAGCTGAAACGGATTTTCTTCAACAAGCTTTTCCCGCATCAGAAACTTATAAAAGCTTCTCAATGCAGATATCTTTTTGCTTATTGTTCGTCTCGATAAACCTTTTTCATAGGCTTCTGTCAAAAAAATCCTAGTATCTTGATATGCAGCTCTTTCAAATCCATTTATACCTTGAACGCGCAGGAAAGTTTCGAATTCTTCAATTGAATCCACATAATTCACAATAGTATATTGTGAATAATTTTTTTCAATTTGTAAATATTCAACGAATAACTTTACGAAATTCTTAACATTCTCCATGCCTAATACCTCCCCAGAAAGGGCTTTTAAATGGTATCACAAATCGCGTTCAAGTTGCAATCAATACCTATATTGTTTTCGAAATTGTTCGAATTGTCTCAATTGCGCGGTTCGCGTATTGTTCATTTCGCTCTTTTTTATTTTTAATTTTAACAGGCAATTCTTTTAAAAGCCCAAAGTTTGCATTCATCGGCTGGAAGTTCTTCTGATTTGTTGTTGTAATATAGTGAGCCATGCTGCCTATCGCTGTTTCCTGAGGGAAAGTGACAAGCTCTTCTCCTAAAACAAGTTTAGCCGCATTAATGCCTGCTACCAGTCCTGAGGCAGCTGATTCCACATATCCTTCTACTCCCGTCATTTGGCCTGCAAAGAACAGGTCATTGCGGTTTTTAAATTGATAAGTCGGCTTTAACAGGCTTGGAGAGTTAATGAATGTATTTCTGTGCATCACGCCGTATCTCACGATTTCTACATTTTCAAGCCCTGGAATCAACTTAAGAACTTCCTTTTGGTCTCCCCACTTTAAATGAGTCTGGAATCCTACAATATTGTAGAGTGTTCCTGCAGCATCATCCTGTCTGAGCTGAACAACAGCATAAGGGCGTTTTCCTGTAACAGGATGCTCTAAACCAACGGGTTTCATCGGTCCGAAAAGCATTGTTTTCTTTCCCCGCTTTGCCATGACTTCAATCGGCATGCAGCCTTCAAAGAAAATTTCTTTTTCAAATTCTTTTAACGGGACTGTTTCTGCTGATGTTAATGCTTCATGAAAACGGTCAAACTCTTCTTCTGTCATCGGGCAGTTCAAATACGCCGCTTCACCTTTATCATAACGGGATTTCAGGTATACTTTATCCATATCAAGGCTGTCTTTTTCTACAATCGGCGCCGCTGCATCATAAAAATATAAATAGTCCTCTCCAGTCAGCTCCTTCAGCTGGGCAGACAGCGATTCTGACGTTAATGGACCCGTTGCGATAATGGTAGGGCCTTGTGGGATTTCTGTCATTTCTTCATTAATAACAGTTACGTTTGGATGATTTTTTACCCGATTTGTCACACTTTCGGCAAATTCATGACGGTCAACTGCGAGAGCGCCCCCGGCAGGGACCGAACATTCGTCAGCAGCCGCGATGATGGCTGAATCAAGCGCCCGCATTTCTTCCTTTAATACACCGACAGCGTTAGCAAGCGTGTTGGAGCGCAGAGAGTTGCTGCACACAAGCTCGGCAAATTTATCTGTATGGTGCGCAGGCGTTTGTTTAACAGGGCGCATTTCATATAATTTGACTTGAATTCCCCGTTTGGCAAGCTGCCATGCTGCTTCACTTCCTGCGAGTCCGGCTCCGATTACATTCACTGTTTGTTGGTTCATCTTTCACATCTCCTAGTTTATTATTCAAGGCCTTCTTTTAACACACAAAGAAGGTGAGCAAGACCCTGCTCACCGCTACTTCTGTGGTTCTTCCTTATAATCGCATTCCACGCATTGGACTTGTATGCCTTTTTTGAGTTTTTTCTCGACAAGCATTTTTCCGCATTTCGGGCATTTCCGTTCAATTGGTTTGTCCCAGGAAACGAATTCACAGTCCGGATAACGGTCACAGCCGTAAAAAACCCGTTTCTTTTTCGATTTTCGCTCCACAATATTTCCTTCACCGCAGCTCGGGCACTTTACGCCGATTTGTTTCACAATCGGTTTTGTGTTCCGGCAGTCCGGGAAGTTGGAGCACGCTAAGAATTTACCGTACCGACCCATTTTATATACCATTGGAGAACTGCACAATTCACAATCTTCTCCTGCATATTCCGGTTCGATTTCAACTTCCTTCATTTCCGCTTCTGCTTTTTTGACCCGTTTTTCAAAATCGGTATAGAAGTTATCAATAATCTTAACCCATTCGGTATTGCCTTCTTCAACATGATCAAGGTCTTTTTCCATTTTCGCTGTAAACTCAACGTTAATAATTTCAGGGAAAAATTCCATAATCAAGTCAAGGACGATCTGTCCCAGTTCAGTCGGAACAAAGCGTTTATTATCCAAACCCACGTAGCCGCGCCGCTGAATGGTATCAAGCGTCGGAGCATATGTGGAAGGACGGCCGATACCGAGTTCTTCAAGGGTTTTAACGAGTCGTGCCTCAGTATAGCGCGGAGGCGGCTGGGTAAAATGCTGCTCCGGTTCTATATCTTTTTTTAATACCGTGTCGCCTTCTTGTAAGTCAGGCAGCATCCGGTCTTTTTCTTCCATTTGGTCGTCTTTTCCTTCAACATACACCTTCATAAACCCGGAAAACTTGACTTTACTTCCATTTGCACGAAATGTCAAACCATTGTTTGTCAGGTCAACACTCATTGTATCGAGAACAGCAGGTGCCATTTGGCTGGCAACAAAGCGCTCCCAAATTAATTTATACAATCTCATTTGATCTCTGCCAAGTACTGCTTTTAATTCACTTGGTTTTCTGAGAACTGATGTCGGGCGGATTGCTTCGTGAGCGTCCTGAGCATTTTCATTCTTTTTCGCAGGCTTTCGTTTGCCGCCTAAGAACTCTTTGCCGTATGCCTGATCAATAAATGCAGCTGCTTCATCAACAGCCGTATTTGAAATACGGGTTGAATCCGTTCTCATATACGTGATCAGACCGACAGTTCCTTCTCTTCCAAGATCGATTCCTTCATATAATTGCTGTGCAATCATCATCGTTTTCTTCGCTCTGAAATTGAGCTTACGCGCAGCTTCCTGCTGCAGGGTGGAAGTTGTAAAAGGCAAGGCCGGATTACGTTTGCGTTCCTTTTTCGTTACTTTTTCAACTGTATATTTATTGCCTTTGAGCTGAGAAAGAATGTCTTTTACATCGGCTTCACTTTTTAAAGGAAGTTTTTTGCCGTTTTTTCCGAAAAAGCTCGCTTCGAACGTTTCCTGTCCTTTCAAGAACGTACCGTCAATTGTCCAATATTCCTCTGGCTTAAAGTCGTTAATCTCTTTTTCACGGTCAATAATCAAGCGGAGGGCAACGGATTGTACGCGGCCTGCGCTAAGGCCTTTTTTGACTTTTTTCCATAGGATTGGACTGATTTTATATCCGACAAGCCTGTCTAAAATACGTCTCGCCTGCTGTGCATCCACTAAATCCATATTGATCATGCGAGGATGCTTAAACGATTCCTTAATGGCGTCTTTTGTAATTTCGTTAAACACCACGCGGCAGTCTGAATTGAGATCTAAATCAAGGCTGTGTGCCAAGTGCCATGCAATCGCTTCTCCTTCTCTGTCGGGGTCGGCTGCGAGATACACTTTTTTGGCTTTTTTTGCAGCCGTTTTCAGCTCTTTTAATACCGGCCCTTTACCTCGAATGGTAATGTATTTCGGCTCAAAATTCTGTTCTATGTCAACTCCCATTTGACTTTTTGGAAGATCCCGGACATGTCCCATTGATGCTTTTACTTTATATTTTTTACCTAAGTAACGTTCAATCGTTTTCGCCTTAGCGGGCGATTCCACGATGACTAGATAATCAGACATTTTCATCCCCCTCAAGAGGTGTTCTCTCTCTTCAAGTATTTCAATTTTGTTTTTGCAGCTGTCTTTATTTGGCTTTCAACATTTCATTCTTTATGATGAACGTCATTATTTAAATAGAAAACAATATGCAACTTTAAATCCTCACTATTATTAAATATTACAATGCCGTTTGTCAAACGATAATTCAAAAGGGTTCCGTATATTGAACGTTTCTTTCAGGAAGCTCCTCGAAAATATCCTCTGCTGACCATATGGCTTTAGCCCCCTGCTGGATTAATTTTATAGGGCCTCCGGCGTAAGGATCAAATAATGAACCGGGTACGGCAAAAACTTCTCTCCCTTGTTCCATTGCTTGATCTGCAGTAATCAGCGAACCGCTTTTTTCTTTGCCCTGCACGACAATAATGCCTTCACTTAATCCGCTGATGATACGGTTTCTCATAGGGAAATGCCATTTTTGGGGTTTGGTTGCTGGTGGATGCTCTGACAGAAGGATATGGTGTTTAGCCATGTGATCTGCTAACTGAAGGTTTTCCCGGGGATAAATGTGCTGAAATCCGCCTGCAATGACGCCGATTGTCCGCCCCTTCGCCTTAATACTTGCAGCATGGGACATTCCGTCTATCCCAGACGCCAGTCCGCTGACAATCACCCAATCTTTACGGCAAAGCTCTTTTGTAAGATGATTGACAACTTGTATACCATACGCTGTTGGATTTCTTGTACCTACAATTCCAATTTTCCTCCCTTTAGAAAGAAGGGTCATATCACCCTTTGCAAACAGGACAGCGGGGGGATCATAAATGGTTTTCAGCCAGAAAGGATATTGCTTTGAAGAAATCGGGATGATGTTAATGCCTTGCTCATGGTAAGCAGCAAGTACACGCTGAAGTTTTGGGTAATATTCTTCTATTTTGTTTTTTAATGCAGCTGCCTTTACTTTACCGCGAGTAACAGTTTCGAACACGGGCGATGTCAGCGACATAGACGGATCAGCTTTCCACCATTTTAATAGAAGGGATGGGGATAATAATTGATTGATTCTGCAAATCATTAAACAGGCAGCGGCCTGATCCAATATATTGACCTCCTTTTGACAGAAAAAGCAGGAACAGCCTTGACGGCTGTCCCTTCTTTATTAATGCGTTTTGCAAGTTTCGAACAAATTCTTTTCTTTCAGCACCTTAATTAAGGTTTCACCCATTACAGAAGGTGTCTCTGCAACTTCGATTCCGCATGCATTAAGGGTTTTGATTTTTTCATCAGCTGTACCTTTTCCGCCGGAAATAATGGCTCCTGCATGCCCCATGCGCTTCCCTGGTGGTGCTGTTTTCCCGCCGATAAAGCCGACTACCGGTTTTGTCATGTTAGCTTTTACCCACTCTGCCGCTTCCTCTTCGGCAGTACCGCCGATTTCGCCAATCATGATGACAGCGTGTGTATCAGGATCTTCGTTAAACGCTTTTAAAACGTCAATAAAGTTTGTTCCATTTACAGGGTCGCCGCCGATTCCAACAGCTGTAGATTGTCCTACACCCGCTTCTGACAGCTGGTGCACCGCTTCGTATGTTAAAGTTCCTGAACGCGATACAACGCCTACATGACCCTTTTTATGGATATATCCAGGCATAATGCCGATCTTACATTCTTCAGGCGTGATGACACCAGGGCAGTTCGGCCCTATCAGTCTCGTTTTCTTGCCTTCCATGAAGCGTTTGACCTTCACCATATCCAAAACCGGAATATGCTCAGTGATGCAAATCACGAGATCAAGCTCCGCATCTACCGCTTCCATAATCGCATCAGCTGCAAACGGTGCCGGCACATATATAACAGACGCGTTAGCGCCGGTCGTTTGGACTGCTTCAGCCACTGTATTAAATACAGGAACACCTTCCGCTTCAGTTCCGCCTTTTCCAGGTGTTACACCGCCTACGATATTTGTGCCGTATTCGAGCATCTGCTTCGTATGAAATAAAGCGGTAGAACCTGTAATCCCTTGCACAATAACTCTTGTATCTTTATTAATAAAAACACTCATTATCTGGTCCCCTGCCTTTCATTCTTTCCTAAACTAAGGATACGATTTTCTGCGCGCCGTCAGCCATTGATTCCGCAGATGTAATATTTAATCCTGATTCACTAAGGATTTTCTTCCCTAGATCCACGTTTGTGCCTTCAAGACGGACGACAAGCGGCAATGTCCAACCGACTTGTCTTGTCGCTTCAACAACCCCTTCTGCGATGACATCACATTTCATAATGCCGCCGAAAATGTTGACAAAAATCCCTTTAACGTTTTGATCAGAAAGAATGATTTTAAATGCTTCCGTGACCTTTTCTGCGGTTGCACCGCCGCCCACATCAAGGAAGTTGGCCGGTTCTCCGCCATAATGCTTGATAATATCCATTGTGGACATTGCAAGTCCCGCGCCGTTTACCATACAGCCGATATTTCCATCAAGGGAAATGTAGCTTAAATCATATTTGGATGCTTCGATTTCTTTCGGATCTTCTTCATCCAAATCTCTGTACTCCATAATGTCCTTTTGTCTGTACAACGCGTTGCTGTCGAAGTTCAATTTCGCATCAAGCGCCATCACATTTCCATCGCCGGTTACAACGAGCGGATTGATTTCGGCGATTGAGCAGTCTTTCTCAACAAACGCTTTATATAGTCCAAGCATAAACTTAGCAGCTTTTCCCACGAGCTCCTTTGGAATATTAATAGCGAATGCGATTTCTCTAGCTTGATAGCCTTGAAGGCCGACAGCCGGATCAATGACAGCTTTTTTGATTTTTTCCGGTGTTTTCTCCGCAACTTCTTCAATTTCCGTTCCGCCTTCTTCAGAAGCCATCAGAACGATTCTAGAAGTAGCGCGGTCAAGAACAAGCCCCACGTAGTATTCTTTTTTAATATCGCAGCCTTCTTCAATAAGTAAGCGTTTTATTACTTGGCCGTCCGGACCCGTCTGATGTGTAACTAGGGTCTTCCCTAAGAGTTCTTCGGCATACGCTTTCACTTCGTCTAATGATTTTGCTATTTTTACCCCACCAGCTTTGCCTCGACCGCCAGCATGAATTTGAGCCTTTACGACATAAACCGAGCTGGATAAACTCTTTGCTTTCTCAACTGCTTCTTCTGCTGTAAAAGCCACTTTACCTTCAGGAACAGATACCCCATATTTTCTGAGGACTTCTTTTCCCTGGTACTCATGGATATTCATTTCCCATCCTCCTAACTTATGTAACAAAACTAAAATAGACTGCGCTTTCATTCTATAATAATACTGGAAGAATTGTCTAGAGTTCGATGCAAAATCTTAAAATCCTTCTAAACATTCAAACTTTTATTTTATTAAAAACATAAATTTCAAACAGAGGATGGGGAATATTTTAGCTATTTTTTGTTTTTTACGCTTTCGTCCAATCGGTAAATGAACGAAAAAATCTCAGCTACCGTTTCATAAAGAGCTTCCGGAATTTGATCATCTACAGTCAAATGGCGCATTAATTCGACAAGGGTCCGATCTTCTTGAATCGGGACCCCTGCCTTTTTTGCTTCTTTAATAATGTTGTCGGCTACATGGCCCTTACCTGTCGCAATCACTTTCGGCGCCTTGTCTTTTTGTTCATCATAATGGAGAGCCACAGCTTTTCTGATCGGCGTCTGCTCTTTCATATTTTCACATCCACTTCCTGATCACTGATGCTTGTTATGTATTGATCGATTGCAGTCTTTTCTTCGGGGTGAATCCTTTTTTTAGCGTTTACCCCTGAAAGGCTGTACCCCATTTCCTTGAGGCCCTGTTTAAGCGCGGGCACCATCGGATCGATCGCAGCCTGAAGCTCGAAATCAGTCTCAATTGTAATGGTCATGACTTTTTGCTGTATCAAGCAGTCAACGACGGTTTCTTTTAACGTATCCAGCTGCAGCAAAAACAAAAGGCGGCAATGGGAAGGATCAAGCTTTCCATCCGCTTCTTTCTTACCTTTAAACAAAACAGTCATGTCCTGAGCCCCTGACTTCGAAAACAGCGGAAATGACATCACAATTTGGCTGTATGAGGGGTGATCCTGCTGCATGAAAAGCTGGCCGTTTAATTTATGAAAAAGCTGATCAGCTTCCTGTTTGACAGGCTCGGCTACCTCATGCGATGCTCTTGCGGCATGAAGAGCCAGCTTGATGGATTGTATATCGTCAGGTGGGACTGAGCTTCCTTGTTCAAATGCTTTAATAAATGCAAGCTCGTCCCTTGTGCCGATTGCCATTTTCACTTTGGATAAAAAAGAAAGGACATCTGCCTTATCCGCCAAACTAGGTGCTGTCTGCTGGACAGCCTTTAAAAAAACTTCGGCTTCCTGATCTGTTACTCGCGCCTCCTGTAAAACAGCTGAAGCTGCAGGTGACTTACCATCACCCGATAAAGCAGCCGTTTTAATCCAATTTGCCGCTTCTTTCACAATTTGAAGACTGTTTTTTTCAGCAGATTCCGTCAGCTTTGTCAGCAGCTGGCGGGCTTCTTTGATTGGAATGTCTGCTGCGTTTTTAATAGGCTCTTCTTGTATGCTTCTCTGTTCCGCTGTGTGGTTTACAGGCGGCAAATTGGTCTTTACGGGGGAGCCGGCTGGAGCGCTAAGCTCCCTGTTTCCAGCTGTATTGCCTGAAGAAGGTGCTTTTGTATTGTCCGTTAAAGAAATAAGCTTTTCGATCAGACGTTCTGCATGGATTTCGATTTCACTATTAAAAAGTGCCGTAACTGCTTCTTTCAGTTTTGCCATCATCTGGCTCTGCTGAGGGCTTTGGCTGATTGCCTGAAGCAGCTGGGATACGTGCTGATGCAGCGGAACAGGTGATTTTATAGCATGAACACCGCTCAACACCTCGGGGTGAATGGGAAGATCACGTTTTAAGGCGAACAGAACCGTTTCAATCGCTTTTTTTGTGTCTTGCGCAGGCAGCGTATCCATCCAGCGGACAGCCGTTTTGATATCATTTTCTGTTACAGGTGTTTTGCTCTTCAGCATTGCTCCTGTCATCATGAGAGCAGTGTTTGACGGTTTCACTGATATGGCATTTAAAAGCTTGCCAGCTGCATCCTGAATGGTTTTTGGATTTTGGTCAAAGCTTTGAACGACCTGAAGGCGGCCTGTCTGTTCTGCCGTTTTTTTTTCGTAGGAAAACCAATAGTACGCCTGAGGACGAAGCTGGGTTTCAAGTTTTCCCTGGACAGTTTGATTGCCGACTTGGATCAGCGCATGCTGGTCTCCTAATAAACGAAGCACTTTTCCTAAAAGGAGACGCTTCTCCCCGTTTAGCGCTTCGCTGGCATTTGATGTTTCCTGCGGGACTGCTGTATTTCCCAAAAGGTGCTGCAGCGCCTTTTGCACATCATTTCGTATATTCATTTAAAAAAGGTGCCTCCTTGTCCATTGTTTTATCTGAAAGATTGAACAGGAGCGAAAGTTTTGCGGTGCAATTCAGTTGGGCCGTATGCGGCAAGAGCTTCAAGATGCTCTTTTGTCCCATAGCCTTTATTTTTTTCAAAGCCGTACATGGGATATGTTTCGGCATAGGCGCTCATCATCCGGTCTCTTGTGACTTTCGCGATACACGCACCTGCCGCAATAGACACACTTTTGGCATCACCTTTTATAATTGACGACTGAGCCGTGTCGAGCGGCAGCGTCATTGCGTCAACAAGCAAATAATCAGGTGTATCTGACAAATCGTGTATCGCTTTCACCATTGCCATCTTTGAAGCTTCATATATATTGATTTCATCAATGACAGAGGCTTCTACAATCCCTATTCCGACCGCCAATGCTTCTTTCATAATAAGCTCGTAATATTCCTCACGCTTTTTTTCTGAAAGCTTTTTGGAGTCTGTCAGCCCAAGCATTTCACATTCCTCTGGAAGGATAACTGCGCTGGCGACCACAGGTCCTGCCAATGGCCCCCGGCCGACCTCGTCAACACCTGCAATCAAGCGAAATCCTTTGTTTCTTGCCAGCCTTTCATAGGAAGTCATATTCACCCATTGTTCTTTCAGCGCTTTTTCTTTCGCCTGCTTTTTAAGCCATTGCTCTACAAGCGTTTGAACGCTTTTTCTCGGGTCGTTTTCGCATTGGGCAAGAAATGGGTCTTGTTCATCCTTCACTTGCTGCAAACGGTCTTTAATGTCCTTTACGGTTAATGTATTCACTTTCTCTTCTCCCTTACTGTATGTATCGGTTCGGTCAGGAAAAAATAAAGACCCGCATTTCTGCGCGCCTTTACATAGTCGGCTGTTCAAATGACAGCCTGCCGAACTTTTCAGTGCGAATATCACGAATGATGACTTCAGTCGTTTTATCGTAGTTAATGAGCCCTCCGCTCATGAGACAGCCGCGCTTTTCACCAATTGCATCAAACAGCTCCGCAATGTCCTCCGGGATCTCATCAAGGCCGTAACGCTCTTTAAGCCGTTCAGGATAGTGTTCTTCGAGAAAACGAAGACCAAACACGGCCACATCCTGCAGGTTGATAATCGAGTCTTTAATAGCCCCGGTGACTGCGAGTCTCAAGCCGACAAGCTCGTCCTCAAATTTAGGCCATAAAATCCCCGGTGTATCTAAGAGCTCTAATTCTTTTCCGACTTTGACCCACTGCTGGGATGTCGTAATACCAGGTCTGTCTCCCGTTTTCGCTATGTTTTTCTTTGCCAGCCGGTTGATGAGCGTTGATTTTCCGACGTTTGGAATGCCGATAATCAAAGCGCGAATTGCTCTCGGCTTCACACCTTTCGCCCTCATCCGGTCAAATTTCTCTTGTAGAATCTCTTTCGATGCCGGCACAATTTGATTTAAGCCTTGTCCGTTCACAGAGTTAATGGACAGAGAGCGGATACCCTCTTTCTCAAAGTGCTCTTTCCATTGCTGTGTAACTGCCGCATCTGCTTTGTCAGCCTTGTTTAACAGCATAATTCGCGGCTTATTTTTTAGAATGTCTTCAATCATTGGATTTCTTGATGACATTGGAATTCTGGCATCTACCAATTCATATACAATATCGATTAATTTTAGTTTTTCGGTTACTTCCCTTCTTGCCTTTGCCATATGGCCCGGGAACCATTGAATTGTCATGTGACACGAACACCGCCTTTATCTCTTCAGTATGTAAGATTCTTTGTTGTCCTTTATGTATTTTACGATGCCTGTCCGGCATTTTCAAATTCTGTATAAAAAAAGAGCTTGTTACAGGTAACAAGCTCTTTTCGTTCGTTATCATTATCGTCTGATCTCTTTAATACGAGCCGCTTTTCCGCGAAGTTCACGCAGGTAGTAAAGCTTAGCACGGCGTACTTTACCGTAACGTACAACTTCGATTTTCGCGATTTTTGGTGTGTGTACAGGGAAAGTACGTTCAACGCCAACACCGTAAGAAATCTTACGAACTGTGAACGTTTCGCTGATTCCACCACCACGACGCTTAATCACAACACCTTCAAAGATCTGGATACGCTCACGGTTACCCTCAACAACTTTAACGTGTACACGTAAAGTGTCACCAGGACGGAACGCAGGAAGATCAGTACGAAGCTGTTCTTTTGTGATATCTTCAATTAGTTTTTGCATCGTTTTCAACTCCTTCCAACAGATGCTCTTGGCCACAAAACCCGGCACAGCGGAACATCGTTTTCAAGCTTATAGCGGATAAGCCCGCTTAAGCCACAAGTAGTATCTTATCACAATTTCATAGCCTATGCAATAAAATCTATTCTTTTTCCCATTCAGAAATCCATTTTCTTTGCTGTTCTGTAAGCGGATAGTCTTTCAAAAGATCCGGACGTCTTACATAGGTCCTTCTGATTGATTCTTTATTCCGCCATTCTTTGATTTTTGCATGGTTTCCTGATAGAAGTGTTTCAGGCACTTTTAAACCTTTATAATCTGCCGGTCTTGTATAATGCGGGTGCTCTAAGAGACCGGTGCTGAATGAATCCTCAATATGGGAAGCTTCTTTGCCCAGCACACCCGGAAGCAGTCTGACGACACTGTCTGCAATCATCATTGCAGGAAGCTCGCCGCCTGTCAGAACAAAATCGCCAATGGATATTTCATCCGTCACCAGATGCTCTCGAATGCGTTCATCATATCCTTCATAATGGCCGCAAATGAACAGCAAATGCTCTTCCTTTGCTAATTGTTCGGCTTTTTTTTGGGTGAAACGCTCACCTTGCGGGCATACGAGGATGATACGCGGAGCAGCGGCTGCCTTTGATGTCAGATCCTCGACCGCGTCAAAAACAGGCTGAGGCTTGAGAACCATGCCTGCGCCGCCGCCATAAGGATAATCATCAACAGTATTGTGCTTGTTATCAGAATACTCCCGGAAATTCACAACCTGAAACTGCACCGCATCTTTTTCCTGGGCTTTTTGAAGAATCGATGAACCGAGCACACCTTCAAACATTTCGGGAAACAGTGTCAAAAAGTCGATTTTCATTCGTCTATTAACCCTTCCATGAGTTCAATCTCAATTTTCTTTTCACTGACATCGATATGCTTGACCACTGATTCAATGTAAGGAATCAGCGCGTCTTTTTTCCCTTTTCGCGCGACGACCCATACATCATTAGCTCCAGGCGTCAAAATTTCTTTGATCTTTCCGATTAGTTCGCCGTCTTCTGTAAATACTTCGCACCCAATAATTTCGTGGAAATAAAACTCTCCCTCATTCAGCTCTCCTAAATCCTCTTCAGGAACTTTAATGATTGCGTTTTTCAGTTCCTCTACTTCATTCAGGCTTTGTCTTTCTTTAAACTGCAGCAGATGAAATTGCTTATGCAGTCTGTGCGTGTTTACCGTTACTTCCACGGGTTCGTTACGTCCGTCCATAAACAAATACAGCGTGTTGCCCGGCTTGTACCGTTCTTCGGCAAAATCTGTTTTCGAAATCACCCGAACTTCGCCTTTGATTCCGTGGGTATTTACGATTTTGCCTACATTAAACCATCGCGTTGTCATATGATCACCTCTGGCGAATTTCAATTACTTTTCCGTCTTTTATGACGATGGTGTTTGCTGCTGTTTTCTCCTGCCAGTCATCCCCGGCTTCAATTGTCAGCAGCGCATCGACTTCCTTTTCTTTCATCTCACTGCCGAGCGGCAATGTATGTACTTGACCGATTTGAAAATCGATTATTTTTATGTTATCTTTTCGCTTTTCTATTGCCTTTTTAAATTGTTCAATCATATCTGGGTTTTGCTGTTCTTTCTCATGTTTTCTAAGCTGAAAATAGAGCTGGCTGCATTCTCGTTCAAGCATTTGTTTCTTTTCGGCAAAAGAAGCTAAAAGCTTTTCTTTGCTGCGCTCGGTTAAGACTTGCATAACGGCTACACGGTGAATAATTTGCATCGCACCAAGCTCCCCGCTTTTAAAACTTTTTTTGGCTCAGGCTTTTCTATTTTGCCTAAGCTTCTATCAGTTTACCCTTTTTTTGCGTGTAAAAAAAGGGGAGGTGCCGGCCCTCTCCCTTTTAGTCAAATATCTCAAATTGAACTTTCTTAGAAGACTGTGCGCCAGCTGCAAATACAGCTGTTCGAATCGCTTTTGCAGTCCGGCCTTGCTTTCCGATAACTTTACCGGTATCTGACTTATGGACAGATAAGCGCAGCGCAATCTTTTGATCGGTTTCTTCTCTTATGACGCGAATGTCATCTGGATGATCAACAAGCGGCGTCACAATTTTGACAATCAAATCTTCCAAGTGTTGATCAGTCATTACTTGCCTTGTTTAGCGTTGTGGAATTTTTCCATGATTCCTTGGCTAGAGAACAAGTTGCGAACTGTATCAGATGGTTTCGCTCCAGTTTGAAGCCATTTAAGAGCAAGCTCTTCGTCGATTTTTACTTCCGCTGGTTTTGCAACCGGGTTGTAAGTTCCGACTGTTTCGATGAAACGGCCGTCACGCGGTGAACGAGAATCTGCTACAACAATACGATAGAAAGGAGATTTTTTTGCTCCCATACGTTTTAAACGAATTTTTACTGCCATTTTACTAGCACCTCCGAAAATATTTCAACAAGATAGTATATTAACAATGATAAAAGTGTTTGTAAAGTGTTTTTTCTTAACAACGGTTTTATCATGTATAACCGATTACATAAAAGGTAGCTTAAACCCTTTTTTCTTACCTTTTGACATGTTTGTCATCTGCTTCATCATTTTTTTCATTTCGTCAAACTGCTTAAGCAGACGGTTGACTTCCTGCACGGATGTCCCGCTTCCTTTCGCAATCCGCTTCCGCCGGCTGGCATTGATGATATCCGGCTGTTCTTTTTCAAGAACAGTCATGGATTTAATGATCGCTTCCACATGATTCAGCTGTTTTTCATCAACTTGGATGTTTTTCAGGCCTTTCATTTTGCCTGCACCCGGCATCATTTGCAGAAGCTCATCAAGCGGTCCCATGTTTCTGACCTGCCCGAGCTGCTCCAGAAAATCGTCCAATGTGAAGCTCATCGTCCTCATTTTTTGTTCGAGCTCTTTGGCCTTATCTTCATCGACGCTGGCCTGTGCTTTTTCAATCAATGTCAGCACGTCGCCCATGCCAAGAATCCTTGATGCCATACGTTCAGGATGGAACGCTTCTAATGCATCAAGCTTTTCGCCTAAACCAGCGAACTTAATCGGCGTGTTTGTGACCGCGCGAATAGAAAGCGCAGCACCGCCGCGTGTGTCTCCATCAAGCTTAGTTAACACAACACCGGTTAAACCGAGCTGTTCATTAAAGCTTTTGGCAACATTCACAGCGTCCTGACCTGTCATTGAATCGACAACCAGGAAGATTTCTTCCGGATTCGCGATTTCTTTCACGTTGGTCAGTTCATCCATCAGTTCATGGTCGATATGCAAGCGGCCTGCCGTATCCAAAATGACATAGTCATAATGTTCTTCCTTGGCTTTTTCAATAGCCTGTTTAGCTATTTCTACAGGACTGACCTGATCACCAAGAGAGAAAACAGGCATGTCAAGCTGTTTGCCGAGCGTTTCAAGCTGCTTAATCGCGGCTGGGCGGTAAATATCGGCAGCAACCAGCATCGGTTTGCGATTATGCTTTTTGCGCAGCAGATTCGCAAGCTTACCGCTTGTTGTCGTTTTACCGGCACCTTGGAGACCGACCATCATAATAACAGTCGGCGGTCTTTTTGCAACGGCGATTTTGCTCTCTTCGCCGCCCATCAGCTCAGTCAGTTCCTCTTTAACAACTTTAATGACCTGCTGGCCGGGCGTCAGACTTTTCATGACGTCTTGGCCTACAGCGCGTTCACTTACTTTTTTGACAAAATCCTTGACTACTTTAAAGTTAACGTCAGCCTCAAGAAGCGCAAGACGAACCTCACGCATCATATCTTTTACATCTTGTTCGCTGACTTTCCCTTTTCCGCGGATTTTAGAAATCGTCTGCTGCAGTCGGTCGGCTAATCCTTCAAATGCCATAGTTTGCCGCCTCCTAATCTAATTTCTCAAGCGCTTCAATCAGAGCTGTAATTTCTTCCTCTTCTTTTGAACCGGAAGCAAGCTCCTTCAGCTTATTAAACATCTCTTTACGCTCCTGAAACTTTTTCAAAAGGAGCAGCTTTTCTTCATATTGTTCAAGCATCGCTTCTGTTCGTTTGATGTTATCATAAACAGCTTGTCTTGAAACCTCATATTCTTCGGCTATTTCGCCTAGGGAGAAATCGTCCAAATAATAAAGCGACATGTAGCTCTTCTGTTTTGACGTCAACAACGACTGATAAAAATCAAACAGATAGTTCATTCTCGTTGTCTTTTCGAGTGACATTTGAGCTCTCCCCTTTGTTAAGTCAAATCCCTTTACGATAACTTAGTTTACACGGTTTCATTGAGACTGTCAAGTTTTTATCTTGTCAATGCAATGATTACCTTTTTCCAAAATACGCTAAATAAAATCCAATTTATTCCGATGTTGTATATGAACCCTATTTTAAAGGAGGATTTTTTATGAAAAAAATCGGTTTATTATTTATGCTGTGCTTGGCAGCCGTGTTTACAATCATTTTCCCTGCAAATCAAGCAGACGCTGCTGAAGCGCCTTATAAGGCTTCAATCACTAATATCAGCACAGATGGAGGGGTTTACGGAAAAATCAATTACGGCCAAGGTCAATTTTGGCGAGTCAAGTACAATATTACGATAGGCGGCAAATTACTCGACCAAAACGGACAGCCGGTGCCAAACGCTCCAGTAAGATTCGAAGCAGATACGAAAGTCGGAAATACAACACAAACAGCTTCAGGAACAACCGATGCAAACGGAACGTTTGAGGTTCCAATGTATTTGGGGCCAGCTGCAGGGTACTACACGTATTACACATCTGTTTCCGTTCATTACTATGACATCATCCCATTCAGAGTTTATTCAGGAGATTCAAGACTGGCATCCACTGATAATAGCCTTTATCATTTCGCCTATCAAGTGAGAAGATAAAAAAAGAAAAAGGCCCCCAAATGTGAGGGCCCTTTTTTAATCGTCGGCTTTTTCCACTAAATCTGAAAAGAGTCCGTACACATACGATTCAGGATCAAATTCCTGGAGATCATCAACTTTTTCACCTAACCCGACTAGTTTAACCGGGATGTGAAGTTCGTTGCGGATCGCAAGGACGATACCGCCTTTTGCCGTACCGTCAAGCTTCGTTAAAGCAATGCCGGTAACATTTGTTGCTTTAGAGAACTCTTTCGCCTGTGCCATAGCGTTTTGGCCGGTTGTGGCATCAAGGGCAAGCAGCACTTCATGCGGCGCTTCAGGCACTTCTCTTTCGATGACGCGCTTCACTTTTTCAAGCTCTTTCATTAAGTTTACTTTGTTTTGGAGACGCCCTGCCGTATCACAGATTAATACATCGGCATTTCTTGCTTTGGCAGCATGGACAGCATCGTAGATGACAGCCGCAGGGTCGCTACCGGCGGTCTGCTTAATGACAGGAACTCCCGTACGCTCTCCCCATACTTCAAGCTGTTCAATGGCGCCTGCTCTAAATGTGTCTCCGGCAGCAAGTACGACAGATTTTCCTTCTTGCTTTAGTTTATGGGCAAGCTTTCCGATCGTTGTCGTTTTGCCGACTCCGTTTACACCCACCAGAAGGATTACATTTAAACGGCCATCCTGGATGTTCAACTCAGAAATTTGCTCATCTCCGCTGTTATAAATCTCGACCAGCTTCTCAGAAATAACAGACTGGACTTCCATCGGATCTTGAATATTTCTGCGTTTCACTTCTTTTTTCAGCTCATCTATTAATTCCATAACGGTTGTAAAACCGACATCCGCGCTGATGAGAACCTCTTCAAGCTCTTCGAAGAAATCCTCATCCACTTTACGGTAACGGGACACAAGATCATTCACTTTGTTTTGAAAGGAGTTTCTTGTTTTTTCAAGGCCATCCTTAAACTTTTCAGATACGGAATCTGTCTGTTTTGTGATTTTCTCTTTTAATTTTTTAAAAAAGCTCATCTTTTAACCTCTTTCCTCGTTACTGAACGAATTCTTTTGTTTCTTCCAGCTTAACTGAGATTACCTTGGAAACACCGGATTCCTGCATTGTTACGCCGTATAGCACATCCGCTTCCTCCATCGTCCCTTTTCTGTGGGTAATCACGATAAACTGGGTATCGCTGCTGTATTTTTTTAAATACTGCGCAAAACGGAACACGTTCGCTTCGTCGAGCGCAGCTTCTACTTCGTCAAGGACACAAAACGGCACAGGACGAACCTTTAGGATTGAGAATAAGAGCGCTATTGCAGTAAGCGCACGCTCTCCGCCAGACAGAAGGTTTAAGTTTTGCAGTTTTTTCCCCGGCGGCTGTGCGATAATCTCGACTCCTGAGTGAAGCAGATCGTTAGGATCGGTGAGCCTCAGTTCAGCTCGTCCTCCTCCGAATAGGGAGCGGAAGACTTGATCAAAGTGTGAGCGGATTTGAACGAATGTGTCGTTAAAGCGTTTCGTCATTTCTTCATCCATTTCTTCAATCACTTGGAACAGAGTATTTTTCGCTTCTGTCAAATCTTCTTTTTGTTCTGACAGAAACTTATACCGTTCGTTGACCCTCTCAAACTCATCTATGCTTCCGAGGTTTACGGTGCCCAGCTCTTCGATTGCGAGTTTAATCAGCTTCACGCGCTTTCTGGCTTCCTCTGGATCAGTTTCAAGCTGATATTTCTCTTTTGCCCCCTCAAAGGACAAGCTGTATTCCTCCCGTAAGTACTGGAGTAAATTATCAAGCTCTACTTCCATTCGGCCGAGTTTGACTTCTTCGTCTTTTAAGAGCGTTGTTTTTTGTTTATAAAGGCGTTTCATTTCTTTCAGCTCACGCTCATACGTATCAAGCCCATGCTGAAGCTTGATACGCTGATCGCGTCTTAACGCAATCAGTTCGATCGTTTTCGTTTTGTCATTCAATTTATGTTTTGCGGCTTCTTCCAGCTTTTCTTCGCCGCTGGTGCTTGAAGACATCTCTGACGTTAAAAAGCTTAAGTCTTCTTTCGCCTCTTTTAACGCAAACTCTGTTTCTGTGAGCTCTTTCTTTAATCTGGCAAGGTTGTCCTCTTCACCCTTGCATGCCTGTTCTTTTTTGGCCGCTGTGATCTTCAGCTCAGTCAGCTCGTTGGAGAGAGACTCTTTCGTTGACGATTGTGTTTGTTTTTGTTTTGTCAGTCTGTCAATATCCTCTTCAAGCTGTTTCATCTTTTCTGATACGGAAGAAAGCTCTTCTTCCAGCTTGTGTTTGCGTGTTTTCTTCTCTTCATCGCTTTCTGACAGAGCAGATTTTTCTTGATCGTAGAGCTCTAAATGGGTGTTGATATTTTTCTCGGCAACTTGTAGTTCGTACAGCTGGCCTTTTACATCCTGCTGCTTTAATCTTAAGCCTTCCCCGGTTTCTCTTAAGTCAGCCAGTTTTTTCTCCATATCCTGAATGGATTGCTTAAGGGTTTTGACTTCTTGTTCAAGCAGTGCTGTTTTCTCTTCCATTTCAGCGAGCCGTTTGCTCACATCTTCAAGCTCCCGGCTTCTTCCAAGCAGGGAGTTATTTTTCTTTTTAACCGCGCCGCCCGTCATCGAACCACCCGGATTCACGACATCTCCCTCAAGGGTTACGATGCGATACCGGTGACCGAGAAGCTTCGCAAGCTCGTTTGCTCCCTTTAAATCCTCTGTGATCAGCACGGTTCCAAGCAGGTTCTGGATGATGCGCCGATATGCAGGATCAAATGTGACCAGTTCACTGGCAACCCCGAGAAATGACGAGTGCTGTGCTGCTGTTTCCGCGTCACGGCTTTGAAGCTGGCGGTCCCTGATAACAGAAAGAGGCAGAAACGTCGCCCGGCCGAAGGAATTCTGTTTTAAATATTGAATCGCTTTACGGGCAGACTGTTCATCGTCGGTCACGACATGCTGGGCAGAAGCGCCGAGCGCAATTTCGATGGCCGTTTCATACTTCCGTTCTGTTGAGATCAGCTCAAGTACAGCTCCGCGAATTCCGCCAAGGCGCTCTTTCGCTTTCAGCACTTCTTTAACACCTTGATAAAAGCCGGAGAAATCTCCCTGCATCGTCTCAAGCATGTCCTTTTTTGATCTCGCTTGCTGAACGTATTGGTATGCCTGATACAGAGCGGATTCACTTTTTTCGTATTGGCGCTTTTTCTGCTCATATTTTGTCTGCATGTCACGATATGCACCGACTTGACTGTGAATCTCCTGCTCAATTCGGGCAAATTCCGTTTCACATGCGGCTTTACGCGCAGATATATCTCGCCGTTCCTGCAGATGCTTTTCATTGTTGTCCGCAAGCCTCTGCAATATAACAGCGGATTGGGACATCTGGTCATCCAGCAGCTGGAGCTCATTACGAATCGAAGCCTGGCTGTTCAAAAGCTCAAAGTAATCGCTTTTCAGCTGTTCGATTTTCTCTTCGACATTTTCATTGTGAAGACTGAGAGCCTGCTGCTTTTCTTTTACCTGAGCTCTTAACTGTTTCACCTCTGTCTGAAGCGTTTCGAAGACAGCTTCCTGCTTCGCTAGCTCTTCTTTCAGCACCGTTTCTTTTTGCTGAAACTGAACGATGGCTTCTTCAAGCTGTTCTTGGTTCTGCACAGCGTTTTTCTTGCGTTCTTTCAGGACTTCTTTACGGCCTTCAAGCTTTTCCAGCTCTTCACTCGTTGCCAGTAAGACTTGCTGGAGCTCATCTACTGATTCATCAAGCGCTTGAATTTTGTCTCGCGTATCCTCAATCTTTGCTTCTTTCGCAGAAATCGCAGACGATTCTGCGAGCTCTTCTTCTTTGGCGAGCTGTACCTTCTCTTTAAGAGTTGACCATTTGCCATGCAGCTCTTCGATATCATAGGCTGTCAGCGCAATTTCAACATGCTCCAGCTCTTTCTTTTTCTCCAGGTAGTCTTTCGCTATTGAAGCTTGAATTTTAAGAGGTTCAACCTGTCCTTCTAGCTCATGTAATATATCTTCTACCCGGTTTAAATTGTCCTGTGTCTCAAACAATTTATTTTCTGCTTTTTTCTTTCTCGTTTTATATTTAAGCACTCCGGCCGCTTCTTCAAAGATACTGCGGCGATCCTCCGCTTTACTGCTCAGGATCTCTTCCACTTTCCCTTGGCTGATAATAGAAAATGCTTCTTTACCCAGGCCAGAGTCCATAAATAAATCAATAATATCTTTTAAGCGGCACGGCTGATTGTTAATCAGAAACTCACTCTCGCCTGATCTGTACACGCGTCTTGTGACACTGACCTCATGGAAGTCAATCGGCAAGAAATGATCATCATTATCAAGAGTAAGCGTAACTTCAGCTAGATTTAATCGCTTTCTCGAATCACTGCCGGCAAAAATGATATCTTCCATTTTTCCGCCGCGAAGAGACCGGGCTGATTGTTCTCCGAGAACCCAGCGAATGGCATCTGTGATGTTGCTTTTTCCGCTTCCGTTCGGTCCGACAACCGCTGTAACGCCTTTTACAAAATCTACGGAAATCCGTTCTGCAAATGATTTAAATCCTATAACGTCTAAACGTTTGAGGAACATAGCGATCCTCCTTATGTAATAAGTATTTCAATTCTATCATAAACATGGGTGAAATAAGACGGCATACATACTGAAATCCCCCTTACGACTCAGGGGGATTTTATTGTTTCGTATGGTGTTTTTGCAATTTAGCTAAAGCTTCCTGAGCAGCGTGCTGTTCGGCTTCTTTCTTTGAACGGCCATTTCCGACTCCGAGTGGTTCACCCTTTAGAGATACGATGGCTTCGAATTCACGATTGTGCGCAGGACCTTTTTCGTTGGAGATTTTATACTCCAGAGAGCCTTTGCCGTCCCGCTGCACATATTCCTGCAGCTGGCTTTTGAAATCCATCACATGAGAAAAAGCACCATCGTTAATTTTAGGGAACACATAGACTTTTAAGAAACTTTCGACCGGCTCTAACCCCTGGTCAAGATACAAGGCTCCGATAAATGCCTCAAAAACATCCGCCAATAGAGCAGGACGCTTTCTTCCGCCTGTCATTTCCTCACCTTTACCCAACAGGACAAGGTCGCCGAATGACAGTTCATGAGCCAATGAAACGAGAGACGGTTCGCATACAATCGCGGCTCTCAATTTCGTCAAATCTCCTTCACTCATAGCCGGGTACTTGGCAAATAAGAATCTGGAGATCGTCAGTTCCAAAACAGCGTCACCTAAAAATTCAAGCCTTTCATTATCTTCATACGGCTTTTTCCGATGCTCATTCACATAAGATGAATGTGTAAATGCTTGATACAAAAGCTTTTCATTTTGAAAGTGAACCGAAATCCGTTCTTGAAACTCTTTAAATTGTTCTACTTTTTTATAGAACTTTTTTTTATCTTTATAATGTGAGTGTTTTGACATAGTAACCTCCATAGGCACATCAGGTTCACCGCGCTTCTCTGACTAAACCGGATACAGCGCGCGTAAAAGCGGCATGCTGTAATAACTGCACGAATAAAGGGCTAAAGCCCCGCGTTTCGGCGGGACTTTTAGCATCAGCTTATTGCTGGTTTTGTATGTAGTTCACAGCGTCGCCGACTGTTGCAATCTTTTCAGCATCTTCGTCAGAAATTTCCATATCAAACTCGTCTTCAAGTTCCATAACAAGCTCAACTACATCTAGGGAATCAGCACCTAAGTCTTCCTTGAAAGAAGCTTCAAGTTTGACGTCTGCTTCATCAACGCCAAGGCGATCTACGATGATTTTCGTTACACGCTCTAATGTATCTGCCATAGCAATTCACCTCCCCTCAAGTATTATAGTGGATTCGTTTTTAAAAAACTAGAGAAACTATGATGAAATTTTTGAGAAAAAAACTTACATCACCATTCCGCCGTCAATATGAAGCGTTTGGCCTGTCATGTAACGGGCTCCCTCTGAAGCAAGGAACGTGACAACGCTGCTGACATCGCCAGGTTCGCCAAAGCGCGCGAGCGGAATTTGTTTCAGCATTTCGTCTTGAACGTCTTTTGAAAGCTTATCTGTCATATCAGTTGAGATAAATCCAGGCGCAATCGCATTTACCGTAATATTGCGGCTTGCGAGCTCCTTAGCAGAAGATTTTGTTAAACCGATCACACCGGCTTTTGCAGCCACGTAGTTGGCCTGTCCAGGATTTCCGCTGACGCCGACGATAGACGATACGTTAATAATCCGGCCTGAACGCTGTTTCATCATTTGTCTTGTAACAGCTTTCGTGCAGTTGAAAACACCCTTCAGGTTAATGTTAATGACATCATCCCATTCATCTTCTTTCATTCTCATGATGAGATTGTCTCTTGTAATTCCGGCATTATTAACAAGAATGTCAATCGTAGAAAAAACAGATAGCGTTTCTTTTATCATGTTTTGTACATCTTCGGGATTTGATACATCCGCTTTGACAGCAATTGCTTTTCTGCCCATTGATTTGATTTCATCTACGACTTCATTTGCTTTCGCTTCATTGCCGGAGTAGTTCACGACAACGTTTGCGCCGCTTTTTGCCAGGTCAAGGGCGATTGAGCGGCCGATTCCGCGGGATGCGCCAGTGACAATAGCTGTTTTGTCATTAAGCATTTTCATTCTCCTCCTTAAGCGTTTGAATTGCCAGCTCGATCGTTTCCGGATCTGATACAGCAATTGTTTTTAAGCGTCTGTTTACTTTTTTCACAAGGCCTGAAAGCACTTTTCCGGGACCAATTTCAATAAAAGTCGTCACACCCTCTGCAATCAGCTTGTTAATGCTTTCCTCAAAACGAACCGGAGAGTATAGCTGCTCAATGAGTTTCTCTTTGATGTCTGCCTTATCAGTCATAACATCAGCAGAAACATTTGAGATGACCGGAACGTCAGCGTCTTTTACTTCACAGGAGTCCAGTACTTCTTTCAGTTTTTCAGCAGCAGGCTTCATCAGTTCGGAATGGAACGGACCGCTTACTTCAAGCGGGATTGCGCGTTTTGCACCGTTCTCTTTTGCCTGTTCAGACGCAAGCTCTACCCCTTTAGCTGTTCCGGAAATAACGATTTGTCCGGGACAGTTGAGATTCGCAAGCTGTACAAGGTGGCCTTCCTCCGTGACTTTATCGGTTACTTGCTTTAGTGCTTCAGCATCCATGCCGAGAATCGCAGCCATAGCTCCTTCGCCAGCCGGCACCGCTTCATTCATAAACTCGCCGCGTTTTCTGACGGTATAAACAGCATCTTTGAAAGACAGTGCGCCAGACGCAACCAGTGCGGAATATTCACCAAGGCTGTGTCCTGCTGTGAAATCAGGTGTAATGCCTGATTCTTTAAATTTCTCAAGAACAGCAATGCTTGTCGTCAGCAAGGCAGGCTGCGCATTGTATGTAAGTGTTAATTCTTCAGCATCACCTTCAAAAATCAGTGAGCTGAGTTTTGTTTCCAATGTTTCATCCGCTTCATCAAACAGACGTTTTGCAGCAGGCACCTGCTCATAAAGCTCTTTTCCCATGCCGATAAATTGTGATCCCTGACCCGGGAATAAAAATGCAATCTTACTCATGATGTAAAAACCTCCAGACTACTCATCTGTTTTTTCTTCTTTAACTTCTTTCTGAATGAGCGCAGCCACATTTTGGCTGACCATCTCTCTTGCTTGCCGAATCGCATGAAAAACAGCATTAGAATCTGAAGAGCCGTGCGCCTTGATCACAGGCGCTTTTAAGCCAAAAAGACTTGCTCCGCCATAATTCGAATACTCCATTTTCATTTTCATTTCTTTCAACTTTGGCTTCAGCACAGCTGCTGCAAGCTTTGATGTGAGATTAGACGTCATTACTTCTCTCATCATTTTAAAAATAGATAACGCAGAGCCTTCCAGTGTTTTGAGTGTAACATTCCCGGTAAAGCCGTCTGTTACTACAACATCCGCCACATCATCTAAAAGGTCTCGCGCTTCCACATTTCCGATAAAATTAATATTTGCTGTTTCTTTTAAAATTTGAAACGTCTGCTTCGTCAGTTCGTTTCCTTTTTTATCTTCTGTTCCGACATTTAAAAGCCCGACTCTCGGTGAAGTGACACCGCGCACTTGCTGAGAATAAACAGAACCCATGATGGCGTATTGAACGAGGTGCTCCGGTTTGGCATCGACATTGGCGCCAACATCAAGGAGAAGAAAACCGTCTCCTGAAACGGTCGGAAGTGTCGGGGCAAGCGCCGGGCGGTCAATTCCTTTAATTCTTCCGACAATAAACAGACCGGCTGTCATTAATGCACCGGTATTTCCTGCTGAAATGCAGGCGTCAGCTCTGTTTTCCGCAACTTCCTGCGCCATAAGGACCATAGATGAGTTCTTTTTTCTTCTCACGGCGCGGACCGGTTCATCCGTAGGCTCAATCACTTCATCTGCGTGCAGCACCGTGATGCGATCTGATGTTGTGGTTAAGTGTGATTCTATCGTTGTTTTGTCACCGACAAGTGTGATATGGAGATCATCAAATGCCTCTATCCCCTTTATAACTCCGTCAATAACAGCTTTGGGAGCGTGGTCTCCTCCCATTGCATCTACAGCTATTCTCATGCATGCTCCACCTTTATGAATGTTTTGAACGGTACATGTCAAAATGTCCAGAAAAAACAATTTCTTCGCCGACATAGCTGTTCACTTCGACGACCGTTCTTCCTTTTTCTTTTTCGACTGCCGTCACTTTCGCTTTCGCTACGACACGTTCACCCTGCTTTACCTGTCTTGTAAAGCGGATGTCTGCACTTGCAGTCAGCGCCAGCTCGTCATCAATGACTGCAACGGCCAAAGAATTCGCCTGGGCAAATAAATGGTGCCCTCTCGCAATCTGATTCCGGCTGAACACATGCTCCTGTTTTATTTCTAAAATGGATATCGCCTGATCATCCAGCTCAAGGTCAATAATTTCTCCGATAACTTCGTCCAGTGACAGAGATTTCACTTCATCTTCAAGCGTTTTCTCTGCCACATTCTTAATTCTTTCTCTCAGCTCCGGTATGGAAAGCTCTAAGCGGTCCAAACGTATCGTCTGAATGCTCACCCCAAATTTACCCGCTAATTCTTCGTCTGTAATAAAGGGGGTTATTTGAATCGTCTGCTGAAGTAATTCCTGGCGTTCTCTCTTATTTCTTCTCATATCTAAACACCATCCGGACAATTAAGACTAGGTACTAATAGTAGTATATAATTTCATAGATTGGAATGCAACGATTGTTTCTGGCTGAACACCAAAAACTTCTGGTGCTCAGCTCAATTTTTCCCCGTCCATTACGCCGCTCTTCAGCAAATGCTCTCTCAGCGCACCGTATTCCGGCTCCTTCCAGAACGCGTCAGAAGCCACAAGATTCGAAGCATCCTGCCTTGCTGTTTCAAGCGCTCTGTAATCATGAACCATGTCCGCCACCTTGAATTCAGGCATACCGCTTTGTTTTTTCCCGAAGAAATCCCCGGGGCCTCTCAGTTCAAGGTCCTTTTCAGATAGCTCGAAGCCGTCATTGGTCTCGGACATGATTCTCATCCGTTCTTTTCCTGTTTCTGATTTAGGGTCGGCCATCAGAATGCAGAAAGATTGATGCTCACCCCGTCCGACACGGCCGCGCAGCTGGTGAAGCTGTGACAGCCCGAAACGGTCGGCATCATAAATCACCATAATGGTTGCATTCGGAACATTCACGCCAACCTCAACAACAGTGGTTGATACGAGAATTTGACAGTGATTCGCGCTGAATTCTCTCATGACCTGATCTTTTTCATCAGAATGCAGCTTTCCGTGCATAAGACCGACGTTCCATTTCCCCCGGAAAATGTCAGAAAGCATATTGTACACGTCAATGGCGTTTTGCACATCAAGCTTGTCTGATTCTTCAATCAGCGGGCAGATGATATAAGCCTGCCTGCCCTGCTTTAATTCTTTTTCGACGAATGCCAAAATACGGTCCAGCATGTCATGCTTTACCCAATAGGTTTCGATTTGTTTTCGTCCCGCCGGCATTTCATCAATGACAGATACATCCATTTCACCGAACACTGTAATGGCTAACGTTCTTGGGATTGGAGTGGCTGTCATAAAGAGAACATCGGGATCCTGCCCTTTGTTCCGAAGCTTTTTGCGCTGCTCAACTCCAAATCTATGCTGTTCATCTGTAATAACGAGGCTCAGCGCCTTAAACTCCACTTCATCTTGGATTAAAGCGTGGGTTCCTACAAGAATATCAATCTCTCCCGCCGCAAGGCGCTCAAGCAGTTCTTTTCGCCGCTTTCCTTTGACAGAGCTTGTCAAAAGGGCGACGCTGACATCCCACTTTTCAAATAGTGAAACGAGCGAATCAGCATGCTGTTCGGCCAGAATTTCTGTCGGCACCATGAGCGCTCCCTGGTATCCGGACAGAATCGCGGCATACAGCGCAATGGCGGCGACTGCCGTTTTTCCTGATCCTACGTCCCCTTGAAGAAGACGGTTCATTCTGTATGGAGAAGACATGTCTGATGTTATTTCGCGAAGCACGCGCGACTGGGCGTTTGTGAGGGGAAACGGGAGGCTTTTGATAAATCTCATGAGTTCTTCGTTTGAAAAACGCTGCCGTATCCCTTGAGTCTGCTCTCTTTCCGCCTTTCGGAACGCCTGCATTTTCAACTGAAACAACAAAAATTCTTCGTAAACAAACCGGCGTCTGGCAAGCTTTAACGCTTCTCTTGTTTCAGGCTGGTGCATTGCTTTTAACGCCTGTTGATAGTCCGGCAGCTTATAGCTTGTTCTTAGCTTTTCCGGAAGAGGATCCGGAAGTGAGTCTGCATATTGGGTCAGCGCCTGTTGAATAAAGCGTCTCATCATTTTGACGGTCACATTTTCTTTCACAGAATACACTGGTTCAATGCTTTTATCCTCTTGATGCGGCCCGTTTTTTAACTCCTGAACAGAGATGGTTTGGCGGTGCTTGTCCCATTTACCGGAGACCGTCACAACAGAGCCAAGCGAAAGCTTTTTCTTCAAATAAGGACGGTTAAAACATACGGCTGTGATTAAATAGTGGCCGACAAGAAGCCTGAATGTCAGCCGGTTTCGTTTCTTTCCGTAATAGGTAAGAGAAGGCTCTGAATGAACCTTCCCTTCGACGGTAACTCTTTCATCATGCTTCACTTCTTCTAAATCCCTCAGCTCGTAGTCATCATAGCGATAAGGGAAATAATTCAGAAGATCAGAAATGTCATAAATACCGAGTTCATTCAATGTTTTTTCTGTTTCCGGCCCAATACCCTTAATGTTAGCTATACTAGTTTGCTGATGTTGTTTCACGTGAACCTAGCGCTCCTCCGAAAATTTTTTTCTCTAATTCTCTTCCAGTCGGTGTTGCTGCTAAACCGCCCTGTCCTGTTTCTCTAAGTGCAGTGGGCATCGTTTGGCCAATTTTATACATTGCATCGATAACCTCATCACATGGGATGCGGCTTGTAATGCCTGCCAATGCCATATCAGCAGCAATCATCGCATTTGACGCGCCCATTGCATTCCGTTTCACGCAAGGCACTTCAACAAGCCCCGCAACAGGGTCGCACACAAGGCCAAGCATATTTTTTAATGTAATGGCCATGGCCTCTGCGCTTTGTTCGGGCGTTCCGCCTGCCATTTCAACAATCGCCGCAGCTGCCATGCCTGAGGCTGATCCAACCTCTGCCTGACATCCCCCGGCGGCGCCGGAAATACTTGCGTTATTAGCCACAACAAATCCGAAAGCACCGGCCGTAAATAAAAAGCGGATCATTTGTTCTCTTGTTGGGTTCAGCTTTTCTTTTACAGCAAATAACGTGCCTGGCACCACACCAGCAGAACCTGCAGTCGGTGTCGCGCAGATCGTTCCCATGGCTGCATTTACTTCATTTGTTGCAACAGCTTTCGATACCGCATCTAAAATCAGCGGTCCAGACAGGCTTTTTCCTGATTGAATATAGGCCTGCAATTTAACGGCATCCCCGCCTGTTAAGCCCGTTTGGCTCGTAACTCCCTCGAGTCCTTTCTGAACCGCCGCTTCCATAACAGTCAGATTGTGATCCATCTGCTGAAAAATCTCTTCTTTTGTTTTTTCTGTTACTTCCATCTCTTGTGCGATCATTACCTCAGAGATGGATATTTGCTTTTCTTTAGTAATCTCAATTAATTCCTTTACATTACGAAACATAACTGGCTCCTCCTGACCTTTCTCTAGTCAGCAATCTTTGTCACTTGAATAATATTCGGCAGCTTCGACAGCTCGTCGAGAACGTGGTCGTCAATATTTTGATCGACTTCTATTGTCATCAGCGCAAGCTGGCCGATATCTTTTCGGGCTACTTCCATATGGCCTACGTTGATTGAAAATTTCGCCAAAACATTGGCAACACCGGCAATCGTGCCAAACTTGTCATTATGAACAACCAATATGGCCGGATGATTTCCTGAAAGCCGGAGTTCAAAACCATTTAATTCTGTGATTTCAATCTTTCCTCCGCCAATTGAAATACCCGTCAGCTCAAGCTCTCCCTTTTCATCAGAAATGGTGATTTTGGCTGTGTTCGGATGGACCGGGACAGCATCTTCAACCCGAAACTCTATATCAATTCCTTTATCTTCTGCAATTTTTATAGCGGTTTTAATTCGTTCGTCGAATGTATCAAAATCAAGCAATCCGCCGATAATCGCGACATCTGTGCCGTGGCCCTTATACGTTTCCGCAAAAGAGCCGTAAAAGGATACGACGATGCTCTCAGGCTCTCTGCCAAATAAACTTCTGGCCACTCTCCCAATTCTCGCCGCTCCCGCTGTATGCGAGCTGGACGGACCGATCATAACCGGGCCGATAATATCAAAAACGCTTCTGTATTTCATGCTATTCCTCCTTATGAACAAGAGCTTATAAGCGCTTTGCTTCTAGACTAATTGATCACATATAAAATGGCAAGCGGGCGCGTTACAGCGCTGCCGCACTTAAAAGCAGACATAAGAATAGAAGGGCGAATCGCCCTTCTATTCTGCAGAAACTATATACGAATACAGCGGCTGTTTTCCGTTGTGGATCTCAACCTCAATCTCCTCGTACTTTTCACTAAGAAACGCTTCAAGCTCCTCCGCTTCTTCCTGAGACGCATCCTCACCATATAGGATGGTGACAATTTCGTCGTCTTCTCCGATCATTTCTGACATCAGCATTTTCGCGGCTGACAGCTGATCTTCAGCAGTGCCGATAATCGTTCCATTCAGAATTCCCATAAAGTCGCCTTTTTTAATATCTTTGCCGTCAATATGAGTGTCTCTGACTGAGTACGTCACCTGCCCGCTTTTTACTTGCTGAATGGCGCTGAGCATATTGGCTTCGTTCGCTTCAGTTTCTTGATCCGGATTAAATGCCAGCAGGGCTGACATCCCTTGCGGAACCGTTTTGGCAGGAATGACAAAAACCTGTTCACCCATTACGCTGGCCGCTTGATTAGCAGCCATGATGATGTTTGAGTTATTCGGTAGGATAAACACCGTTTCTGCATTTACAGATTTCACGGCCTCGACAATATCCTCAGTGCTCGGGTTCATGGTCTGCCCGCCTTCAATCACAACAGAAGCGCCGATGCTTTTGAATAAGTCAGAAATGCCTTCTCCCATCGCTACAGTCACAATGCCATACGGCTGCTTTGCCGGCGGTTTTTCGTTCTCAGCAGGCTTGCTTTCTTGGCTGATGATGGAGGTATGCTGTTCTCTCATATTTTCTATTTTAATTTTGATCAATTCACCGTAATGCTGGGCATAGTTTAATACATTTCCCGGCTCTTCCGCATGAATATGAACCTTTGCCAGCGATTCATCCGCAATGACTAACAGAGAATCACCGAACTGGCTTAGGTCTTGTCTGAACGTGCCTTCGTCGAATTCTCGTTTTGTCTGATCGAGCCTAACCATCACTTCGGTACAAAAACCAAATTCAATATCTTCGGTATTCATCATGCTTTGCGCGCTCTTGTGATGCTCTGCGCTGACCATGTCGTCAAGTGACGGAAGAACTGCTTTCTGAGGCACAATTTCACCTTTTAATGAAGCAAGAAAACCTTCATACACACAAAGCAGGCCTTTGCCGCCGCTGTCGACGACTCCTACTTCCTTCAGGACAGGAAGCAATTCAGGGGTCCTGTTTAAAGACGCCTCTGCTTCACCTGTCACAGCAGTCATCAGCGCTGTGATATCGGTTTCTTTTTCTGCCAGAGCCACCGCTTTTTTCGCAGCATCTTTTGCAACTGTTAAAATGGTGCCTTCTACAGGTTTCATGACAGCTTTATACGCCATATCAACACCTGCTTGCAGTGCTTGTGCAAACTCTAACGCATTAATTTCTTTTTTCGTTTCAATGCTTTTACTGAAGCCGCGGAACAATTGGGACAGGATAACTCCTGAATTTCCGCGTGCTCCCATGAGCAGTCCTTTAGATAACGCGGAGCCCACCTTACCGATATCATCCGTATCCATTTGCTCCACTTCTCTTGCTCCGGAAGTCATCGACAGGTTCATGTTTGTTCCCGTATCGCCGTCCGGCACCGGAAACACGTTCAGCGCATCAACCGCACTCGCGTTTTGAGACAGATTCTGCGCTCCCGCAAGAATCATCTCGGCAAAGGTTCTGCCGTCTAATGTTCTGATAGACAATCCTACTCCTCCTAACTACGGGTTCGTCACTCGTACGCCTTGGACATAAATATTGACAGAGTCCACTGCCAGTCCGATGGTTTGGTTTACTGTGTACTTTACTTTTGTTTGGACATTATGTGCCACTTCAGAAATTTTCGTGCCATAGCTGACAATGATATACATGTCAATATGTATCTGTTCTCCTTCTTGGCGAACTTGGACACCCCTGCTGAAATTCTCTTTCCGAAGGATTTCAGTCAGTCCGTCTTTAATCTGGTTTTTGGAGGCCATGCCGACAATGCCGTAACAGTCAATCGCCGCCCCTCCTGCAACCATCGCAATGACTTCATTAGATATATCAATCTGCCCGTACTTCGTTCTTAATTCAATGGACACACTAGTTCCTCCTTCGAATGCATAGAGTTACAGCTATTCTACTATATGGTTTCCATTATGAAAAGAAAAGACCCGGGTATTGCTGCCCGTCCCTCTACATATACTATAGCGCCGCTGTTTCTGCAAGATGTCAAGTGAATTTTCTTGAAAGATGATGAAACAATAGTTGCAAACGTTTTTTAGCTGTGGTAAATTATTTAAAGTATCCATATCGAAAGCATCTAAGATCATATGAATGTTTAAAAGTAGATGTTTTGTGCAAGTGAGGAGGGAAACAAATGGCACGTAAATGCGTTATCACAGGTAAAAAAACAACAGCTGGGAATAACCGTTCTCACGCAATGAACGCTTCTAAGCGCACTTGGGGCGCGAATCTTCAAAAGGTTCGTATCCTTGTGAACGGAAAACCTAAAAAAGTATATGTATCTGCTCGAGCTTTGAAATCCGGTAAAGTTGAGCGTGTATAACAAAATGAACGCCTGCCCCGATATGTGGCAGGCGTTTTTATGTGGTGAAAGAGGGCTTTGAACCCCTGGGCATTAATCTTTTCTAAATGAGCCCAGCATCGCCCGGACAATTCCTCCTAAAAACTTCGGCAATTTAATGGTGTAAAATTTCATTTTTGTCCCCTCCTATAACGTCCCGTAACCGCCTGTTCATTGATTTCAGCAAATGAATGAAAGCACATGCTAATCCGTGCTTCTTATCATTATTAATATGCCTTTTGTAAACGAAAAAGTACCTCGTGAATGAATGAGTTCGTTACTAATACATAGTGTTGAACCGAGCGTAATATGACACTTATTTAGCGGATATTTAAAACCGTCCAGGGTCAGCTCATGTATTTCTTCGGAAAACGGTATGAAGGAGATATATCGCTTGTTTTCATCCTTCTCAATATCATATTCACCGGGAGGGAACATTTGAATATGATTTTGTTTGTCTATCAGCCTAATTTTTATATTTGTTTTTACACCTCTGTACAGAAGCTGGATGTTTCCTAAAAAATGATCAGCTCTGCCGCCTGTAATGCCGAAAATCTGAATGATATCCGGCTGCTTTTCCAGCGCCCAGTCAAGGGCGAGGTCTAAATCTGTTTGATCTTTTTCTGCTTGATACACATGGAGTGCGGGAGCGGCTTTTTCAATTCGGCGGCGTTCTTGCTCTGTTATGCTGTCAAAATCTCCAAAGGCTTCATCAGGAATGATCCCGGCATCTAAAAGAGTGACCGTGCCTTTGTCGACACCGATCCAGAGGATGTGTTCAGCCGTATAGCCGGTTAGATCGGGAATGAGATCTTTAGGGCCTCCCGCAACGATATTGATTGTTTTCATCACTGATTCCTTTCTCTGCATACAGGAAAAAGAGCTTAGGCTCAGTATGCCCAGCTCTTTTTTGATTTGCTTATTTGCTTCCTCTGATTTCAGAAATCGCTTTTTTGCGGTCAGGCTGGCCATAAACAGCTGAGCCGGCAACGAGTAAATTTGCGCCCGCTTCAATGACTAGCGGAGCGGTTTCTTTGTTGACGCCGCCGTCTACTTCAATTAACAGATCTTTTTTTCCTCTTTCATCGGCCATTCGCTTAACCTCTTTTATTTTAGGAAGGACTGAATGAATAAATTTCTGCCCGCCAAATCCCGGGTTCACCGTCATTAAAAGAACAAGATCAAGATCGTCAAAAACATGCTCGATGACTTGAACAGGCGTATGCGGGTTCAGAACAACACCGGCCTTCACGCCATGCTCTTTAATGAGCTGGATGGTGCGGTGCAGGTGTGGACATGCCTCAGCATGCACAGACAGGATATCTGCGCCCGCTTTCGCGAAATCCGTGATATAACGATCCGGCTCCTCTATCATTAAATGAACATCAAGCGGCAGATCTGTTACCGGCCGGACAGCTTCTACAATCAGCGGACCGATCGTGATATTCGGGACAAAATGGCCGTCCATGACATCAATATGAATACAATCGGCTCCGCCCTTTTCTACATCTTTAATCTCATTGCCTAAAGCGGCAAAATCAGCGGAAAGAATAGATGGTGCAACCTTTATCATTATGCTAATACCTCGGCTTTCTGTCTTTAATCTCCGTCATAAATTCAACATAATGGTTATAGCGGTACTGCTTTAATTCCCCGTCTTCAACAGCTTGTTTCACCGCACATTTCGGCTCTTTTAAATGCAGACAGCCTCTAAATTTGCATGAAGAGCTTTTTTCTCTAATATCAGGGAAGGTATAGCCCAGCTCTTCTTCCTCAATGTCTGTGAATTCAAGCGAACTGAATCCCGGAGTATCCGCAACCAAGCCTCCGGACGTGTGAATCAGCTCCACGTGACGGGTTGTGTGTTTCCCGCGGCCCAAATGCTCGGAAATCTCGTTTGTTCTCAAACCGAGCTCCGGACTGATCGCGTTGAGAAGCGAGGATTTTCCAACACCGGACTGACCGGCAAACACCGTTGTTTTGTCCTGAAAATGCGGGATGATGTCCGCTAAACTGTCTTGGTCCTTAGAGGAGGTGAGATACACGTCATAACCAATTTTCCGGTAGTCCTGTGCATAGGCTTGAATCGCATCTTGTGTATCTTGATCTTCAATCAGATCCATTTTTGTAATGCATATAATCGGCTGAATATCATTGGCCTCAACAAGAACCAAGAAGCGGTCGAGCAATGCCGTGCTGAAAGAAGGCTGAACCGCTGAGAATACAAGGACCGCTTGATCAACGTTGCAAATTGGCGGCCTGATAAGCTCATTGGTTCTTTCTTTAATTTCTAACAGATATCCCTCTTTATCATTTTCAGCCTGATACACAACGTAATCGCCGACGAGAGGGGTAATTTTGTTCTTTCTGAAAATGCCTCTTCCTCTGCATTGTATCAATTTATCTGAATCCTCTGATTCATCCAGTACATAGTAAAAGCCGCTTAGCGCCTTAATAATTTTGCCCTCAGGCATATTTTCCCTCCTTGTTATTCATCTTTTGGATACTCAATGGTTTTGTAGCTGACGACTTTATTGTTTACCATCACTTGATAATACCCTTTTTGGCCGGGTTCAATCTTTAGTTCGATCGTCCGTTCAGTCGGCTCTTTTATCTTAAATTCTTCATAAGTGTCAGAGATGCTGCGATCCGCATCGTCAATCGCGATTTGCACTTCAAGCTCGTCACCTTCATTTTCTGGCTCGTAGGGGATCTTGACCTTTTCTTTCACTGTTTTCGCAGGTTTTTTCTCAGGTCCGAGAGAGAATGTCACTTCAACTTCGTTTCCCGGCTTTACTGCCGTTCCTGCTGCTGGTTTTTGTTTAACAACCTGTCCTTCTGGAACGTCATCCGAGTATGCTTCTTTTTCTATCAGCTTCAGCCCGTTGTCTTCCAGATATCCAGACGTTGCTTCTTTACTGTAAGTTTTCAAGTCTCTAAGCGTAATGTCTTCGGGTCCGATACTGACTGTGAGCTTGACTTGATCTTCACTCGGCACAAGCTCAGTCCCTGCTGACGGATTCTGGTCAATGACAGTACCCGCGTTTTTCTCGTCATTCACTTCATTCACCGTTACATGTTTAAACCCCTGGTCCTTTAACGCTTTTTTTGCCTGATCGACCGGTTGGCCTGTCACATCACCGATCTCCGTTTTTGCTTTTCCGGTGCTCTTATAAAGCGTGACCGTTGCTCCTTCTTTGACTGTGGAATCCGCTTTAGGATCCGTTTTTACCATCAGGCCCTCGTCAATTTTCTCATCCGAGATTTCCAAAACCTCAGAATCAACCTGCAAACCTTCTTTTTCCAAAAGGCCTGCCGCCTTTTCGTATTCCATTCCGGAGACATCAGGTATTTTGACATCTTTAGGCATAAAAAGCGATGGGAAAACAGTGACAGCGAGAATTCCAGCCGTGATGAAAACGATGCATATCGTGAGCAATACCCACGGCCACTTTTTTCTTTTGCCGTTTTTCTTTGTTTTATTCTCTTGGACGGATGTCGATTCAGCTTCTTTTTCGCCAGCAGCTTTAGCGAGCTCTTCATCTTTAATGATAGGAATCGCTTTTGTCATTTCTTCATCTTCTTGAATGGTAAATCTCTTTTCATTGAGTCTGTCGGCGTCAAAAGCTGTTTGTATGTCTGCTTCCATGTCTTCAGCCGTTTCGTAGCGATGAAAAGGATCTTTGGCAGTTGCCTTTAGTATGATGTTTTCAACGCTTTGGGGTACTGACGGATTCCACCTTCTCGCCGAAGGAGTTTCCGCCTGAAGATGCTTTAAGGCGATGCTGACTGCCGATTCTCCATCAAACGGGATACGGCCGGTTAAAAGCTCAAATAAAACGATTCCAAGCGCATAAATATCCGATTTTTTTGTCGCCAAACCGCCCCGCGCCTGTTCAGGTGATAAGTAATGGACTGAGCCCAGGACAGAATTGGTATGGGTGATTGTGGTCGAACTCAGTGCCGTCGCAATTCCGAAATCCGTCACTTTGATATTTCCCATGTGGTCAATCAAAATGTTATGCGGCTTAATGTCTCTGTGAACAATCTGATTTTGATGGGCATGAGCAATAGCTGAGACAATTTGCTCCATGATGTTCAGCGCTTCTTTAGGGTGAAGCGGCCCGTTTGCTGTTATGTATTCTTTGAGCGTCATGCCCTCAACGTATTCCATGACAATATAATAAATATCGCCTTCCTCGCCCAAATCGTAAATGCTGACAATATTCGGGTGATCAAGGCTTGATGCGGATTGGGCTTCTCTGCGGAAACGCCTGATAAACTCATTGTCATTCGCATAGTCAAACCGAAGGATTTTGATTGCGACTTCACGGTCTAGAATGATATCCTCAGCTAAATACACGTTGGCCATTCCCCCACCGCCTATAACGCGGAGAATTTGGTAACGCCCGCTGATCCGCTTGCCGATTAGCACTGATCTTCACCCTCTTCAACATGTAAAGCAAGCTCAAGCAAAACTGCTGTAATGTTGTCTTCCCCGCCATTCTGATTGGCTTTGTCCACAAGCAGGTTTACTTTTTCCTGAGGAGCTGAATCGCTTTGCAGGATGTCTTTTAATTCAGTGCCTTCCACTTTATTCGTCAGTCCGTCAGAACATAGAAGCAGTTTGTCCCCGGCTTCAATGTCAAAGGAACGTGTATCAATGCTGACTGACTGGTCTGTTCCAAGTGCCTTCGTCAACACATTTTTTCGCGGATGATGTTCGGCGTCTTCTCTGGAGATCTCTCCAGTGCGAACCAGTTCATTTACAAGCGAATGATCTTCTGTCACTTGAATGAAATCATCGTCCTGGAGCAAATAGCATCTGCTGTCACCTATATGGGCAACAGAAACCGTTTTCCCTGTAAAAAGCGCACATACAATCGTCGTCCCCATACCTTGGCATTCTTCGTGGGCCTGGGCGTGATCGTATATTTTGCTGTTTACCGCAAGAATCTGTTCAATAAGCCACTCTTCACATTCCGAGGGCGCAACTGGAATCGTTTCTGCCTCATTCCATTTTTCCCCCATGGCTTTCACAGCCATCTTGCTTGCAACATCTCCAGCAAGATGGCCGCCCATGCCATCAGCGACAACCGCTAATACAAATTCATCTTTCCCCTTGAATATTCCCGCATCATCTTCATTATGCTGGCGGATTTTCCCTGTATCTGTTTTTAAGGCTGTTAACAACCCTCATCACCTCGTCTCGTCTTGACGCTCCTTCGCGCGAAGCTGACCGCAGGCTGCGTCAATGTCATGTCCTTGCTCTCTTCGGATTGTGACATTTACTCCGCGGGATTTCAGCGTTTTCTCAAAAGCAAAAATCTGATCACGTGGTGTACGCACATAGTCCCGTTCAGGCACGTAGTTTACCGGAATCAAGTTTACGTGGCATTTGACTCCTTCCAGCAAGTCGGCAAGTTCTTCAGCGTGCTCGACCTGGTCGTTTACGCCCCCGAACAGCCCGTATTCAAAGCTGATACGGCGTCCCGTTTTATTAATATAATATTTAACGGCTTCCATTAAATCAGGCAGTTTATAGGCTCTGTTAATCGGCATCAAACGGCTTCTGATTTCTGTATTCGGCGCGTGCAGAGAAATTGCAAAGTTAATCTGCATTTTCTGATCAGCGAATTCGTAAATTTTCGGGATGATGCCGCTTGTAGAAACCGTAATATGACGAGCACCAATATTCAGGCCCTTGTCATGGTTAATGATTTTCAAGAAAGCAAGCATTTCATTAAAGTTATCAAAAGGTTCACCAATTCCCATAATCACCACAGAGCTGACACGTTCATCCGTTTCATCCAGAGCCTTTTGAACTTTGAGTACTTGAGCGACAATTTCACCCGCTTCAAGGTTTCGTTTCAAACCTCCGAGTGTTGACGCGCAAAACGTACAGCCAATACGGCAGCCGACTTGTGTCGTTACACATACAGAATTGCCATACTCGTGTCTCATTAAAACGGTTTCGATTGTATAACCGTCATGCAGCTCGAACAAAAACTTCATCGTACCGTCTTGAGAGGTTTGTTTAACAGCCGTTTTCAGCGTCGTCATCTCAAAATGAGCGCTTAATTTCTCACGCAGATCCTTTGACAAGTTTGTCATTTCTTCAAAAGAAGACACGCGTTTTTCATATAGCCATTCAAAGATCTGTGCCGCGCGGAACGGTTTCTCTCCGTTGTCTGTCAGCCATTGTTTGATTTCATCTAATTCAAAAGAATAAATAGACGGGCGCTCTGTCCGCAATTCTTTTCTTACTTTTGTTTTTTTTAGTTCTGCCATTACTTATCCCTTCTTTCTCATGCTGCAAATAAAGAAACCATCTGTTCCGAAATAATGAGGAAGGATTTGCACCCTTCCATCCCGAACAAAGGGTCTCGCCTTTTCGGGCAGCCGCTTTTCAAGAGACAAATCGGGTTCAAAATCAGGATGTTCTTGTATAAACGCATGTATTACTTCTTCATTTTCTGTCCGGTCCATTGTACACGTACTGTAGACAAGAGTGCCACCTTTTTTTACTAATGGTGCGATTTCCCTCAAGATCGACAGCTGGATTTCAGCAAGCCGCGCGCTGTCATCAGGTTTTTTCGTGTATTTCATGTCCGGCTTTCTTCGGATGACACCAAAACCTGAACACGGGGCATCGACCAATATCCGGTCAAACTGTCCATTTTCAAACGTTTCGCCTGCTTTTCTCGCATCCATCGTTTTCGCGTCAATGATTGTAAGGCCAAGCCTATCTGCAGCTTCTTTGATCAGCTTCACTTTATGCTTGTGAAGATCAAGTGATGTAACGCTTCCCTTGTTCTCCATCAATTCTCCGATATGAGCCGACTTTCCTCCAGGCGCGGCACACGCGTCAAGCACCGTTTCACCGGGCTTAGGATCAAGGGCGCGGGCGACGAGCATGGAGCTCTCATCCTGAATGGAAACTTCACCGTTTTGGAAGAAATGAGTTCCAGCGATTGATCCCTTTAAGAGCTTCACAGCGTCTTCAGCCAGATCGCCTTTTTCAACTTCGATTCCCTCAGCAGCCATTTGATTAAGCAAATCCGATCTGTCTGTTTTCATTTGATTGACCCGCAGTGTCTGCTTCGGCGGAATGAGGTGGATGCGGCAAATCTTTTCAGCCGCATCAAATCCATATGCATCCGCCCACTCTTTCACAAGCCATTCCGGATGGCTTGTCTCTGTCGCCAGCCGGCGGACAGGATCTTCGATAGCGTCAAAGGATGGAACACCTTCGCGCTGAATGGAACGAAGCACGCCGTTGACAAATGATGCAATGCCTTTGTGTCCGCGGATTTTAGCTATCTCGACCGCTTCATGGATAGCCGCCCTCTCTGGAATCTTCTCCAAATACTCCATTTGATACAAGGATAGGCGAAGAAGCTGAATCACCCACGGCTTTACTTTTTGAGGCTTATTAATAAACGGTTTGAGCATATAATCGAGCGCGATCTTGTTTTGCAATGTACCGTAGACAAGTTCAGTCAAAAGCCCTCTGTCCTGATCACTCAGCTCATTTGATTTAATGACCGATTTCAGTAGCAGGTTGCTGTATGCCTGGTTTTGTTCTAGTTTGACCAGCGCCTCTAGGGCGATATCACGAACACTATTTTTTTTCATTGTTTACTCCTAACCTATCACCGGCTTCAACATGAGCACCGCGCACAAAGTCCTCGCCTTTCATGCGTTTTTTGCCGGCCGGCTGAAGTTCGGTTAATAACAGGGCCGTATCGTTACCTGTGGCTACTATAATCCCTTCCTTTTCAACCGAAACGACTGTGCCGGGCTCAGCTTTTGTTTGTGCGGGTATTTTTTTCGACGCCCACACTTTCAAGTTTTGTCCATTAAGAGTCGTATAGGCAACAGGCCAAGGGTTTAAGCCGCGGACTTGGTTGTAAAGCTCTTCACCTGTTCTAGACCAATCGATCAGCTCTTGCTCTCTTTTGATGTTAGGCGCGTATGTCGCTTTCTCTTCATCCTGCTTTTCAGGTGATATGCTGCCGGCAATGACGTTTGGAACTGTTTCAGACAATAGCTTCGCGCCAGCTACGCTTAATTTATCGTGCAGCGTTCCGACATTATCGGTTTCTTCAATGTCCACTTCCACTTTTGAGATCATATCGCCGGCATCCAATTTTTCTACCATATACATAATGGTAACACCGGTTTTTTTCTTTCCCTGCAGAATGGAATAATGGATCGGAGCCCCCCCGCGCAGTTCCGGTAAAAGTGACGCGTGAACGTTAATGCAGCCGTATTTCGGGCTGTCGAGAAGCTCCTTAGGCAAAATTTGTCCGAATGCTGCCGTTACAATAAGGTCTGGCTTTAAAGCCAGCACTTTCTCAATTTCTTCTTTCAATCTGACTTTTTCCGGCTGAAGAACCGGGATGCCGTGACGCAATGCCTCTTCCTTTACCGGAGGAGGTGTCAGCACTTTTTTTCTGCCCTTCGGACGGTCCGGCTGTGTGACGACCCCCACTACTTCATAACCATCCTCTATCAGGGTTCTTAAAACAGGAACTGAAAAATCCGGCGTCCCCATAAATACGATCCTCGTCATCAAATCATCCTTCCATATCCGCTAGTTCATCTTCTGTATAGTATTTGCTTATTTTAGATGTAAACAGCACACCGTCTAAGTGGTCCATTTCGTGCTGCACGGCTCTCGCTAAAAAACCTCGCGCTTCCAGAATGAACGGTTTTCCCTGACGGTTAAGCGCACGCACTTTGACATAATCGGCACGTGTGACATCACCATAGACGCCAGGAAAGCTCAGGCATCCTTCAATTCCGGTTTGCTCACCGCTTTTTTCTAAAATCTCGGGATTAACGAGATCAATTCTCCCGCTGTCATCTCCGATATCTACGACAGCCACTCTTTTTAAAATGCCGATCTGCGGCGCTGCCAGTCCGACTCCATCCATTTCAAGCATGGTGTCGTACATATCATCAAGCAGCTTTTTTACCTTTTTATCAAAAACAGTCACGGTTTCCGCAGGTGTTTCCAACACCTCCGCAGGATGTGTGACAACCTTTTTTACTGCCAATTTGTTACCCTCCAAGACGTGAGATCTTACATCATCATATAAGGATTCATATCAATTGAAATCATTACATGCTTTTGTTCAATTTCGCGTTTATAATGTTCCAGTATCTTCTTCAACAAAGCGGATAACTGGGTTTCCTGTTTGTATTTTATCACGCATTGGTAGCGATATCTATCTTTGATCCTGGCTATCGGCGACGCGCTTGGCCCGAGAATTTTCGTGTCAGCTCCGCAGTTTGCTTTCAAAAAGTGAGCGATTTTTTCAGCAGTAACAGCTGCTTTCGCCGCTTCCTCATGAGAAACAGTCACAAGAGCCAAAAAGTAATAGGGCGGATAGGCTTGCTCTCTCCTGTGCGCCATTTCGTGCTGATAGAACGTTTCATAATCGTGCGTCTTCGTCAGCTGGATGCTGTAATGGGACGGTGTGTACGTTTGAATGATGACATGGCCGGGCTTTTCATGCCTGCCTGCCCGGCCGCTGACTTGCGTTAACAGCTGAAATGTTTTTTCGGCCGATCTGAAATCAGGAATATGAAGTGTGGTATCGGCACTTAACACTCCGACAAGTGTGACATTCGGAAAATCAAGCCCTTTTGCGATCATTTGCGTTCCGAGAAGAATATCCGCTTTTCCTTCTCCGAAAGCTGACAATAATTTTTCATGGGCGCCTTTCCGCGATGTCGTGTCAACATCCATCCGAATCACTCTCGCATTTGGCAGAACTTTTGTCAGCTCTTCCTCCACCCGCTGTGTTCCCGTTCCGAAAAAACGAATATGCTCGCTTGTGCATTCGGGACAAGTATGCGGAACAGGCTCCTCATGTCCGCAATAATGGCATTTCAGCCTTTGGCCGTAACGATGATACGTCATGGAAATGTCGCAGTGCGGGCATTGCGGGACATATCCGCAATCCCTGCACATCACAAAGGAAGAATAGCCCCTTTTATTTAAAAACAGCACGGCCTGCTCACCCTTGGCAATCGTTTCTTCAAGCTTTTCCATCAATTCAACTGAAAACATCGAGCGATTCCCGTTTCGGAGCTCCTCTCTCATATCGACAAGGGAAACCTCAGGCATCACCTGGCGGTTAACGCGATGCTTCAGCGAAAGAAGCTCGTACACACCCTTTTGCGCCCGTGCATATGACTCTAATGTTGGGGTAGCACTGCCTAACACAACAGGACAGCTGTGATGCTCAGCCCGCTTGATTGCCACCTCTTTCGCATGATAGCGCGGCATTTCTTCTTGTTTATAAGAGGATTCATGCTCTTCATCGATGATAATCATGCCGAGATTTTCAAATGGAGCAAAAATAGCTGATCTGGCGCCGACGACAAGCCGCACTTCCTTCCGGTGGATTTTGCGCCACTCGTCATATTTTTCCCCTGTGGATAATCCGCTGTGCATGACTGCAACCTGAGAGCCGAAACGGCCCTTGAAGCGATTGACCATCTGCGGCGTCAGCGAGATTTCCGGTACGAGGACGATGGCTTCTTTTCCTTTCGCCAGTACTTTTTCAATCGATTGCAGATAAATTTCTGTTTTTCCGCTTCCTGTCACGCCGTGAAGAAGGAACACTTTATGCTCATCGTTGTCCAAGGTCTGACGTATTGGCTCAAAGGCAGCGCTCTGTTCGTCTGTCAGCGGGAGCGGTTCTGTTTTTTTGAACATTTTGTCCTGATAGGGATCTCTGTAAACCTCTTCATAGCTTTCCTTCAAAAGCCCCTTTTGGATCAGGGTTTTGATGGTCGCAGAGCTCGCATCCGTTTTGTTGCACAATTCCGCCGCAGGGATTTTCACCCCTTCCGGCTCAGCGATGAAAAAGTGAAGAATTGCCTGCTGCTTTGCTGCTTGGCGGGATAATCCCTCAGCCTGCTTGGCAAGCTCTTCTTTACTCGCATTTGCCTGAATGTGCCTGACCATTTTTTTATTGGCTTTTTGCGCGACTTTATACGTCACGTCAATGCTGCCTTTTTGAACATGCTTTTGAATCATTTTCAGCGTATCGTGATCGGGTATATCCGAATACAGCAGAGTCTTTGTTTCAGAAAACAGCCGTTCCACTTGAGGCGGAAGATCGGCGCCGTCTGCGATTTTTAATTCTTTTTCATATTTCGCCTTTAATGCAGCAGGCAGCATCGCTTGAAGCGCCGTTATTTTAAAAGACAGCGTTTTGTCGGACAGCCATGATGACAGATTCATAAGCTCCTCTGTCAAAACAGGTGTAAGATCTAATAAATCCTCTACTTTCTTGACAGACTTCCCCGAGAGATCAGATGCTTCTTTGACAGCTGTCACAAATCCTTGAATTTTACGGGGGCCAAACGGAACAATGACCCGCATGCCCGTTTTGATCATGCCCTTGAGATGGTCTGGGATTTTGTAATCAAAAGGCCTGTCTATATTTTTGGTGCTGACATCAACGATGACTTCGGCAAAATTCATGGGCGCTCTCCGGTTTGTGTTAAGAGGGCTGCGATCTCCTGAAGGATTTCAAAAGAAACATCGAGCTTAGACATCATCGGCAGCTCGCGTTTGCGCCCGTCTTTGAAGAAGATTGTCACGATATTCGTATCAGCACCAAAACCGGCCCCATTTGCTTTTACATCATTTGCCACAATCATATCAAGATTTTTGGCGGCGAGCTTTTTACGGGCATAGTGTTCAACGTCTTGTGTTTCAGCGGCAAATCCGACCAATAGCTGCTCCTGCTTTTTCTCGCCCAATTCTTTCAAAATATCAACCGTTCTTTTTAATTCAAGGGTCATCCCGCCGTCTTGTTTTTTCATTTTATGGTCAAACACTGTTTTCGGCGTAAAATCGGCTACTGCAGCTGTTTTGATGACAATATCGCTTGCGTCATACACAGAGAGCACCGCTTCGCGCATATCCGCAGCCGATTGAACAGGGATAAACTGAGAAAGGCCTTTCGGCAGATCCAGCGAAACAGGGCCAGAGATTAAGGTTACCTGTGCGCCGAGCTGGACAGCAGCCTCCGCTAATGCATATCCCATTTTGCCCGTTGATTTATTGGTGAAAAATCGGACAGGATCAACCGCTTCCCTTGTCGGACCAGCTGTAATGACCACACGTTTGCCCTCCAAAGGAGCGACTTTTTCGTCAGCAAAATGCTTTTCGGCTAGCTTCACGATATTTTCAGGCTCTTCCAATCTGCCTTTTCCTACATAACCGCATGCTAAATAGCCCTCGCTCGGCTCAATAAAACGAAAACCATCCTGATAAAGAACAGAAATATTTCGTTTGACTGCCGGGTGGTCGTACATGTGAACGTTCATCGCCGGCGCGATCCAAACGGGAGCCGTTGCTGCTAACAATGTTGTCGTCAGCATATCATCAGCAATGCCGTTTGCCAGTTTTCCAATCACATTAGCCGTAGCCGGCGCCACGATAACCAAGTCGGCCCAGTCTGCGGCATCAATATGAGATATGACGCTTGGATTTTGTTCTTTAAATGTATCTGTATAGACTTCATGGCGGCTCAATGCCTGAAATGTCAGCGGTGAGACGAACCGACATGCTGATTCAGTCATAATCACTTTGACATTTGCTCCTGCCTGAACCAGCTTGCTCGTTAACGCACAGGCTTTATAAACAGCGATGCCTCCGCTCACGCAAAGTAACACATTTCGATTATTAAGCAATGACTTCTCCCCCTCTGCACTTTACAAAAACCGCACGGAAAAAAATAACAACCTACATGATATAGGTTGCTACTTGTGCTACTATTCGCGGTCTTCCTTTTCAAACGAAAGCAGGCCTGCATCAATTTCTTCTAAAGCTTTGCCTACATATTTGTGTGAAATCGTATGTTCAATCATTTGGTCTTTTTTGATTTGCATTTCTCGGGCACGTCTCGCGGAAACAGTCACGAGCGTGTATTTCGAATCTAATTTATTCATTAAAGAATCAATTGACGGATCTAACATTGGTTATTCAACCTCCAGCATTTTCTTATATCTTGGCGCAACGCGCTCGCGCTTCAAATGTTCAGCGAGAACGATTGCTTTGATTTTATCGCAAGCCGTTTCGACATTATCGTTTTCAACAACATAATCATAAGCATCCATCATTTCGATCTCAGCTTTTGCGGCTTTCATTCGATTTTCAATCAGAGCGTCTGTTTCCGTTCCTCTTGTCACGATTCTGTTCTTCAGTTCAGAAAGGCTTGGAGGCGCAAGGAAAATAAACAGGCCTTCCGGGAAAGCATTTCTCACTTGAAGAGCGCCTTGAACTTCGATTTCTAAAAAGACGTCTTTTCCTTCTTGAAGCGTCTGTTCAACATAATCGACAGGCGTGCCGTAATAATTGCCGACATACTCTGCCCATTCAAGCAGCTTGTTGTCTGCAATCATTTGCTCGAATTCATCTCTCGTTTTGAAAAAATAATCGACTCCGTTCACTTCGCCCTCTCGCGGACTTCTTGTGGTTACTGAAATCGAATATTCAAATTTTGTGTCTTCCTGCGAAAAAATCGCTTGCCGAACCGTTCCTTTACCAACTCCTGAGGGACCTGAGAGAACGATTAATAACCCTCTTTCTTTCATGCGGCAATTATCCCTGCCCTTCATCCATAATTTCTTCTTTAACAGAAAGTCTGTGTGCAACTGTCTCAGGCTGGACGGCAGATAAGATAATGTGATCACTATCCATGACGACAACTGCACGGGTTCTTCGCCCGTATGTAGCGTCAATTAGCATTCCGCGGTCTCTTGCATCCTGGATCATTCGTTTGATTGGCGCAGACTCCGGGCTGACAATCGAAATCATCCGATTGGCGGAGATAATATTGCCAAATCCGATATTAATCAGTTTAATCGTCATCTTCTACGTTCCCCCTGTAAAATAGACGTCTCTAGTTTAGCCTAGTAAGACCGTCTGTAAACAATACGCACAGTCACTATTCTATATTTTGCACTTGTTCTTTTATTTTTTCAATAGAACTTTTCATTTCGACGACAAGCTTTGTGATCTGATGATCATTTGCTTTTGAGCCGATTGTATTTGCTTCCCGATTCAGCTCCTGAACGAGAAAGTCGAGTTTGCGCCCGACAGCTCCGCCTCCAGCTAATATATCACGAAACTGGGCGAAGTGGCTCTTCAGCCTGGTAATCTCTTCAGTGATATCAGAGCGGTCTGCAAAAATAGCGCATTCTGTTACAAGCCGGCTCTCGTCTAACACGTCTTCAGTCCATTCTTTTATTCTGGCGTACAGCCGTTCCCGGTAACGAGATACGACATCCGCTGCCAGCAATTCAGTCTCTTTCACCAGCTCTTCAAGCTGATCAATGTGCAGCAGGCAGTCTTTTGCTAAAAGCAGCCCCTCTTTTTCACGCATTTCACAGAGCCCTTTTACCGCTTCCTCTGCAGCAGCGGTGATTAACGCCTCCAGCTTGTCATTTTGCGTCTGTTCTTCATGAATCTGAACTACATGGTCAAGCTTGAAGAAATCCATTACATCAGGCTCTGCAGACAATTGATACCGCTTCTTCATATCTCTCGCAGCTGCGACAAACTCATCGAGCAGCGGCCAATCAATTTCAAGCCTTTTCTCAACAAGCATATCGCTGTCAACGGATACGAAAAGTTCAATTCTTCCGCGATGGATATGCTGCAGAATGGTCTGTTTCAGCTTATCTTCAAAATATAGCAAAGGCCTTGGCAAACGAGCGTTCACTTCTTTAAATCTGTAGTTCACAGATTTAAGTTCAACGCTTACAGAGAGATCATCTTGTGTTTTGCTTGCACTGCCGAAGCCTGTCATACTTCGTATCATTTTAAAACACCCAATTCTTCCCTGTTCTATAATAAAAGGGCAATAGACATGCTATTACCCCTAAGATTATATCATATGAATTTATTTTTTTCTTGTCAAAAGTGACCCAGCCAGCAAAAAAGTAGGAATGGCGGACATGCCGATGACGAGCATCCAGTCTCCCGGCGTAATGGCAACTGTATGGAAAATCGGCTGAAGCGGCGGATAGTAGATCACGACCAGCATCAGCAAAATTGATGACAATACTGCGCCGATTAAGTACAGATTTTCAAACGGATTTCTGGAAAAAACAGAGGTCTCGCTGCGACAGTCAAAAACGTGAATAAGCTGAGCCAGAACCAATGTGGCAAACGCGATCGTCTGGGCATAAGCCAAATTCTCCGGATTCCGGTGATACACAATGATAAACGCTAAAATGGTGGCAGCTCCGATCAAAAATCCTCTGGAGACGACCTTCCATCCAAGCTTGCGGGCAAACACTCCTTCTTTCGGATGACGCGGCTTCCGCTTCATCACATCTCCTTCCGGCTGATCCATGCCGAGCGCCATTGCCGGCAATCCGTCGGTCACCAAGTTGACCCACAAAATCTGAATCGGCACGAGCGGCAAAGGAAGGGCAAGCAGCATCGCAAACAGCATGACAAGAATTTCTCCGACGTTAGAAGCCAACAGGTACCTGATAAACTTTCTGATATTTTCATAGATGTTTCTGCCCTCTTTTATCGCTGATTTGATCGTCGCAAAATTATCATCCACGAGAACAAGGGATGACGCTTCTTTGGCCACATCTGTCCCGGTAATGCCCATAGAGACTCCAATGTCAGCCTGTTTAATGGCTGGGGCGTCATTGACGCCGTCTCCCGTCATCGCCACAATATGCCCGTTCTCCTGGTAGGCTTTAACGATTTTCAGTTTGTGCTCTGGAGAAACACGGGCAAATACATACACATCCTCCACTACATGAGAAAGCTCTTCTTGAGAAAGTTCATTCAGCATCTTGCCGTCCATGATTTTGCCGCTTTTCGGAAGGAGGCGCAAGTCTTTCGCTATCGCTTTAGCAGTCTCCACATGATCGCCTGTAATCATGACGGTCTTAATTCCCGCTTCACGGCATTCTTTAATCGCCTGTCTGACTTCCGGCCGCGGCGGATCGATAATGCCCGAAAGACCGAGCATCGTCAAATCTTTTTCCGCCTGCTCCATAGACGGTGTTTCACCTGCTTTTAGCGGCCTGTAGGCAACCGCTATCGTTCTGAGCGCCTGGGATGCCAACTGTCTTAATACCGCCTCTGTTTCTGCTTTTCTCTCATTTGAGAAAAGCGCCGCTGAGCCGTCATAAAAAATACGGGAAGAGCGCTGCATCAGCACATCCGGTGCACCTTTTGTAATGATATACCGCTTTCTGTCCTGATCCTCGACAATGACAGTCATCATTTTCCGTGCAGAATCAAACGGAAACTCTTCAATCATCCGGTAATGAGATTCAACAAACTCCTTTGAAAAACCGCCTTTTCTTGCCGCGGTGAGCAGCGCTCCCTCCGTTGGATCTCCGTCAAGCACATATTCGCCATCTCTTCTCTCAATATTGGAGTTGTTACAAAGCGCTCCGAACAGCAGCATCTGCTGAAGCGGCGGATGCTCATTCACACTGATCTCTTTTTCGTTCAGTGTGAAGCTTCCTTTCGGCTCATAGCCGGCCCCGGTTACTCTCCATGTTTTTCCACCGGACCAGACATGTGTCACCGTCATTTTGTTTTGCGTCATTGTCCCGGTTTTATCTGAACAAATGATAGACGCACACCCAAGCGTCTCAACCGCGGGAAGCTTTCGTACGATTGATTTTTGCTTAATCATCCGCTGTACGCCTAGCGACAGCGCCACTGTCACAATCGCCGGGAGCCCCTCTGGAATTGCGGCGACTGCTAACGACACACCCGCTAAAAACATGCTGTACAGATCGTGCCCCTGAATGACACCGACAGCAACGACAAGTACGGTCAAAAGCAAGGCAACAACAATTAAAATCTTCCCGAGCTGCTCAAGTCTTCTTTGCAGCGGGGTTGACAGTGTCCCTGCTGATTCAAGCATGTCGGCAATTTTCCCCATTGCCGTATTCATTCCTGTGCCGACAACGACCCCGACACCGCTGCCGCGGGTCACAATGGTTCCCATAAATGCCATATTCGTAATATCACCGAGGGAAACATCCGGTTTTTTCAATTTATCTGCATGCTTCACAACCGGGATTGATTCCCCGGTCAGCGCTGATTCTTCTATTTCAAGGCTTTTCGCTTCGACAATTCGAACGTCCGCGCCAATCCTGTCCCCGCTTGTAAATTTCACAATATCACCCGGCACAAGTTCCTTAGAAGGAATCTTTGTCCAGCTTCCTTCCCTGAGCGCCATGACATGCGGTGTTGAAAGCTCTTTTAAAGCCTGAAGAGATTGCTCAGCACGCCTTTCTTGAAAGAAACCGAGTATGCCATTCACCAACACAATCGCAATAATCGCAACCGCGTCTACATATTCACCAAGAAATCCTGAGATTAACGTTGCCGCCAGAAGCACAAGCACCATAAAATCTTTGAACTGCGCCAAAAACAAGAGAAGCGCTGATGTTTTTTTCCCTTCTTGCAGCTCGTTTGGTCCATGCTTGTCGAGGCGTTTTTTCACCTCTTTTTCTGTTAATCCTTGTTTCATGGACGTATTGGTTGCCTCTAGTAAATCTGTTTGTCCCATTTCATGAAACTTCATTCCGCTCGTCCACTCCCCTGCTCTCTTATAGAGATATCACTCTATAAGCATGCTTATTCTGACTCGTCCCATTTCATGCTATAATTATCGAATGCAGGAAGAATGAGAGGGTGTATTGCATATGTCGTTTGATGGCATGTTTACATACGGAATGACACACGAACTTAATGAGAAAATGATGGGCGGGCGAATTACGAAAGTCCATCAGCCATATAAGCACGATGTGATTTTTCACATCCGTGCTAATGGAAAAAACCAAAAACTATTACTATCCGCTCACCCGAGCTATTCACGGGTGCACATCACGACGCAAGCTTATGAAAACCCAAGCGAACCGCCAATGTTTTGCATGCTGCTGAGAAAGCATATCGAAGGCGGATTCATTGAGAAAATTGAACAAGCGGGCTTGGACCGCATTATGATTTTTCATATCAAAAGCCGGAACGAAATTGGCGATGAAACCGTTCGAAAGCTTTATGTAGAAATTATGGGCCGCCACAGCAATATCATTTTGACAGACGGAGCAGAAAATGTGATCATCGACGGACTTAAGCATTTATCACCGTCAATGAACAGCTACCGTACCGTACTGCCCGGCTACGATTATAAGCTTCCGCCGGCCCAGGACAAAATCTCGCCGCTCGAGGCGACAGAAGACGATATTTTACGTCATCTCAGTTTTCAAGAAGGACGGCTGGACAAACAAATTGTCGACCACTTTTCAGGTGTGTCTCCGCTCTTTGCTAAAGAAGCGGTTCACAGAGCGGGGCTTGCCAACAAAGTCACACTGCCAAAAGCGCTGCTGGAGCTGTTTACAGAAGTAAAAGAACACCGCTTCCTTCCCAACATTACAACTGTAAACGGAAAGGAATATTTTTATCTGCTGGAGCTGACTCATCTAAAAGGTGAAGCGCGCCGGTTTGATTCATTAAGCGAGCTGCTCGACCGTTTTTATTTCGGAAAAGCTGAACGAGACCGGGTTAAGCAGCAGGCTCAGGATCTTGAACGGTTTGTTGTCAATGAACGGAAGAAGAATGCCAACAAAATCAAAAAATTAGAGAAAACACTGGAGTATTCGGAAAACGCGAAGGAATTTCAGCTATACGGGGAGCTTTTAACTGCTAATTTATACATGCTGAAAAAAGGTGATAAACAGGCTGAGGTCATCAACTATTACGATGAAGAAAGTCCGACAATCACGATACCGTTAAACCCGAACAAAACGCCTTCTGAAAACGCACAGGCCTACTTCACGAAGTATCAGAAAGCGAAAAATTCGGTCGCAGTTGTCGAAGAGCAAATCAGGCTGGCACAGGAGGAGATCGAATACTTTGATCAGCTGATTCAGCAGCTTTCGTCCGCTTCTCCTCGAGATATCAGCGAAATCAGGGAGGAGCTCGTGGAGGGCAAATATTTACGCCCTAAGCAGCAAAAAGGACAGAGAAAACAAAAACCGCACAACCCGGTTTTAGAAACATATGAATCCTCTTCGGGCTTAACGATTTTAGTGGGTAAAAACAACCGCCAAAATGAATATTTAACGACAAGAGCGGCAGCCAGAGACGATATTTGGCTTCACACGAAGGATATTCCAGGCTCCCACGTTGTGATCAGAAGCAGCGAACCGGATGAGCAAACAATCATTGAAGCCGCGACAATTGCAGCTTATTTTTCAAAAGCTAAAGATTCAAGTTCAGTTCCTGTAGATTATACAAAAATCAGACATGTCAAAAAACCGAACGGTGCGAAGCCTGGCTTCGTCACCTACGACAGCCAGCATACCGTTTTTGTCACACCTGATGCTGATACTGTCATCAAGCTGAAAAAAAGCTGAGCCGCATAAAGAAAAGCCAGAGCATTGTATGCTCTGGCTTATTTCTTTCGTCTTACATGATAAAGCCTGTCAACTTCAGCGACAAAGTCGCCGTCAATCAGCTCATCCACTTTTTCAGACAGTTCCTTTGTATGCTTTGGACTGGCTCCGTTTGTAGAAACAGACACCGTAACATGCCCTCTTTTTACGATTTTCGGTATGTACACGTTGCCAAGCTCAGCTTCACTGACACAATTGACAAGCTGAAAAGGTGAAGCGGTTTGAGCAATTTCTTTGTTCACTGCCGCATTATCCGTCGCGGCAATAATCAAAAAAGCATCGAGATAGTCTTCTTTTTCAATCGTGCGGCTGGCCCATCTGATGCGGCGGTTGTCTGCCATCTTCTTGATTTCCGGTTCAACATCCGGACTGACAAGCGTAATATCAGCTCCCTCAGAAAGTACCGTTTTCAGCCTTCTGAGAGCAATGGTGCCGCCCCCCGCAATGACAACCTTTTTCTTTTCCAGGCTAATGTGCAGCGGAAGCATATGAACCTCCGTCAAAATCAAATTGCCCCTCATGGTTTGCGGCGGTTTCTCTCACACGGTTTAAAAATGCGTTTTTCACATGGGGGTGGAAACCGATATAGGAAGAGAGATAGACATTCGGATTTTGAGCTTTTAATTTCTGAACCTCTCGTTCTATTTCATTCATCAGCATACCCGTAAAGAGCAAATAGGGAACAACAAAGGTTGTCATGCCGTCATCTTTTTTAAGCTCTGAAAAAATCTCTTTATAATTCGGGCCGCATGCTGTCAAAAAGCACGGGATGACTTCCTTGACCGGAATCATCTGTTGAAGAAGATTGGCAATGCCGGTTACGTCTCTTTTTACAGCGGGATCTGAACTGCCCCTCCCGATGAGCACGACTCTGGCATTTTCATACGGAACACCTATGTCTTTCATTCGGTGATATACTGCTTTGACTACTTCTTCGTCAATCCCGATCGGCTTTCCGTATGAAATGCGGACTGAAGGATATCGCGATGCTGCACGCGCAATTTCTTCCGGAATATCATGTTTTGCATGCGCAGCTGTTAAAAGAAGCAGAGGCACCACTGCGATATGAGTGGCGCCTTGCTTCACACATGCTTCAAACCCTGTCTCAATTGTCGGCTCCTGAAGCTCCAAAAAGCTGATTTCCTGTACAGGCGCAGAGACGTGCGCCTTGCATCCTTCCAAAAAGGCTGCGGCTTCTTGCTGCGCTTTTTTTACCCGGCTGCCGTGACCAACATATAAAATCGCTTGTTTCATTTTACAACGCCTCGCTTAAATCTTGTTTTTTCAGTTCAGATTCAAACCAATCCAGCTTATAGTGATAATTTACAACATTTCCAATGACAATTAAACTCGGATTTTTAATATCTTCTTTTATCACTGTTTCTGAAAGGGTTTCAACTGTACAAAAAACAGATTTTTGCTTGTCCGTTGTTCCCCAGTGAATAAAGGCTGCCGGCGTAGAACCGTCCCGGCCGTTTTCAAGGAGTTTTCTTTCAATCTGCTGTACGTTTTTGATACCCATATAGATGACAAGTGTATCAATTCCTGTAGCCAGCACTTTCCACTTTTCCTCAAAATCTTCTTCTTTTTTATAATGACCCGTTACAAAAGCGACGTTAGAGCCCGCATCCCGATGAGTAACAGGAATCCCGGCATAAGCGGCTGCCGCGATTCCTGACGTAATGCCAGGGATGATTTCAAACGGAATTCCGTTTTCAGAGAGGCATTCCGCTTCTTCCCCTCCTCTGCCGAACACAAATGGGTCTCCGCCCTTCAGTCTGACAACGGTTTTCCCTTTTTGTGCATACTTCACAAGAAATCGATTGATGGTTTCTTGTTTCATCGTATGAAAATCTGGAAGCTTCCCGCAGTAGATCAGGTCTGCTTGCTCTTTGGCATATTGTAAAATCTCTTTATTTACTAATCTGTCATATAAGATGACATCAGCTTTTTCAATGGCTTTCAGCGCTTTAATTGTCAGCAGATCAGGGTCTCCGGGACCCGCTCCTACAATATATACTTTCCCCATCGTATTTCCCCCGATCTATTCGAGTTCTTCCAGAACATTCGCTGTGATGTTATTCTCGCTTGCATTTCAACGTCTGAGAAGAACACAGCAGATCATATTTAGCTCAATTTTTGTTTGACAAACTCGATCAGCTGGTTTTTACACTCTTCACGGTCATGCTGTCCTGAATCAAGAACGAGCTCCGGTGCTTCCGGCTCTTCATAAGGAGAATCAATTCCTGTAAAGAACGGAATTTCCCCGTTTCTTGCTTTTTTGTAGAGCCCTTTCGGATCTCTTTGTTCACAAATATCGAGGTCGCATTTAATGTATACCTCATTGAATTCGCCTGCTTCCACAAGCTGGCGAACCTGTTCTCTGTCCTCGCGGAAAGGAGAGATAAAAGCAGTAAGCACAATGGTGCCCTGCTGAACAAAAAGCTTTGCCACCTCTCCGATCCGGCGGATGTTTTCTTTTCGGTCTTCATCAGAAAAACCAAGATCCTTATTTAAGCCGTGACGGATATTATCACCGTCCAGCACAATCACCTGGTAGCCCTGCTCAAACAATTCTCTCGCAGCTGCATTGGCAATCGTTGATTTACCTGAACCGCTTAACCCTGTCAGCCAGAGAATGGAGCTTTTGTGCTTGTTTTTTTGCTGATACTCTTCTTTTGTAATAGAGGCTTCATGCCATACGATATCGCGATTTGTCACTGCCAGTCCTCCTTAAGATACGCCTGCTTCTTCTTTTTTCTTCATACCTCTGATTAACACTTCTACGACTTCTGCGCGGCTGAATTCTGCAGGAGGCAGCACACCGTCTCTCAGCATGCCTCTTACCTTAGTGCCTGATAAGATGACGTGATGCTCTCTGCCATGAGGGCAAGTTTTCGCTGTTCCCATATTCCCGCATTTTTCGCAGAAGAAGCTGTGCTCGAATTTCAGCGGTGTAATTCCGAGTTCTTCAGGTTTAAATGTGTCAAACAGCTCCTGTGCCTCGTATGTTCCGTAATAGTCACCTACACCTGCGTGATCGCGGCCGACGATAAAATGCGTGCAGCCGTAGTTTTTTCTGACAAGCGCGTGGAAAATCGCTTCTCTCGGTCCTGCATAACGCATCGCCGCTAAGAAGACGCCAAGGAACACGCGGTCTTTCGGATAGTAATTGTCAAGAAGCACTTGGTAGCTTTCCATCCGCACATCAGCTGGGATGTCATCAGATTTTGTTTCGCCTACCAGCGGGTTTAAGAACAAGCCGTCTACTGTTTCAAGAGCCGTTTTTTGAATGTATTCATGCGCTCTGTGAACAGGATTTCTTGTTTGGAAACCGACAATGGTTTCCCAGCCATTTTCCGCAAACTGGCGTCTTGTTTCTGCCGGTTCAAACGTAAACTCAGGGAACTGTTTTGAAGCTTTTTTAATCAATGTGATCGGTCCGCCGACATATGTATCGCCGCGGCTGAACAGCTTTTTAACACCCGGATGCTCCTGCTCATCCGTTTTGTACACATTGACAGCTTCTTTTTGTTTGTCAGGCACGTACAGGTCTTCGATTTGGATCACGCCGTATGTTTCTCCTTCATACGTTAGCTTTACCGTTTCACCGACTGACAGTTCCGCTGCTTTTTGCGCATCGACCGGAAGTGTGATTGGAAGGGACCAGACAACGCCGGAAGAAAGACGCATGTTTTCGACAACAGATACGTAATCTTTTTCATTAAAGAAGCCTTCGATCGGGCTGTATGCGCCAATTCCGATTAATTCCAAATCCGCGAAAGAAATTAAATCAAGTTCAATTTCTTTTTGAATGCTGCTCACATCATATGATTCATCTACTCTGTTTACTAATGTTCCTCCGTGTGGTGCTAAGCTCATAATATCCATTTCCTCCTAGTTAACATATAAAATAACTCAGATTAATGATCAGATTCCCCCGCCTTGTTCGTGGACAGAGCGTCTCTCTTTACGAATGGCCTTCGTCAGGCTGATGGCACCGCCCGCCGCTAAAAGCACGCTTACCATGATAAAGATTGAATAATAATCCTCTTTTAAAAACAAGGATACAAGCAGATAAGAAATCGATAAAGATAAAAACGGCGATACGATCCATACCTTCAGCATCGTTTGAACAACTTGTTTATGGAACACATTCGGACCGTTTTTTGCCATGCCTATTCCGATAATAGACGATGACGTGACTTGCGCCAGAGGCACCGGCATCCCAAATACAGAACTGATGATCACCAGTCCGGCTCCTGTACCGGATAAGAGAATGCCTTCTCCTTTTGAGAATCTCGTAATTTTCTTCCCGTTTGTTTCTAACACCCGCCGGCCTAATAACAGTGCGCCAAGGGAGACAAAAACTCCCCCGTACAAGGTTCCTTTCGCGACATCAAGCACACCGGCCGCTACTAATGGGCCAACGGCATTCGCCACGTTGTTCATGCCGGCAGAGAACGCTTCAAAAAATCCGGCAACTAACAAAACAATGCCAAGGATTTTTTGCTTTTTAGAAGACTTAATTTCAATCTTAAAATAGCTAAACAGCTTTGAAACAAAATAGGTGAAGCCGAAAGCAAACAGCGGGACAAAAACCCAAAACGCCACAATGACCAGAAGATTGTTCACAAACAATACTTTGTAAGCCACTCCCACTCCGACAACCGCGCCGACTGTTACTTCACTTGTCGACAATGGAATGCCGAGCAGATTAGCCGTAAAGAGCGACAGCGCAGCGGCTCCAATAATGATGCAAACAATCGTCAGTGTAATCGTCTGCTCGGGGATAATGCCGGAGCTGATGGTTTTTACAACCTCGCCCCCGCCAATGACCGCCCCGGCCAGCACACCGACTGCACATATGATCAAAGCGTAGGTTTTCTTTTTGATGGCTCCAGAGCCGTAAGCAACTCCCATCGAAGCTGCAGCGCCGCTTGCACCGATATTCATCGCGAAAAACAAGCTAAATAAAATAGCGGCTAATTCCATTTTGCAGCTCCTTATTCATGCAATCCGCATTCTGTTTTCGCCATACCATTCCATCTGCCTGAGCGTAAATCCTCTGCGGTAAAAGCAGGAGCCGTACAAGGTGCGCAGCCAATGCTTGGATATCCTTGGTCATGAAGCGGGTTGTAGTCCAGCTCATTCCGGGATGTGTATCTCCAAATGTCTTTCCAAGTCCAATGGATAAGCGGACATACTTTTACTGATTTGAATTTTTCATCTTTGTTTAAGAAATTTGTATTGGCACGGCTTGGCCCTTGATCGCGGCGCAGACCGGAAAGCCAGGCCGGATGCCCTGAAAGCGCCTCTCTTAAAGGAACAACCTTTCTAAGATAGCAGCACTGATTCGGCTCTCTTTCCCACAGTTTGTCACCATATTCTTCGGCTTGCTCCTCAAGGGTAAGATCTGGCTTTTTCAGGATGATATTAAGACCCGGATAACGCTCTTTCACTCGCTCAATCGTTTCATAGGTTTCTTTAAAATGAAGTCCTGTATCAAGAAACACAATCTCTGCGTCTTTTTTCACTTTATAAATTAAGTCAATCAGAACGATTCCCTCAATTCCGAAACTGCAGGCATAAACAAGCTGATTGCCGTAATGGCCGTATGCCCACTTTAAAACTGACAGCGCTCCTTTATAAGGATCGTCTTCCGGAAATGTAATCGTTGGTTCCTCCCAATTATCGTACGTTAACATTTCTTCTTTCCTCCTTTCGGAGACAAACAAACAGTAGCTTTCTGCCGGTTGTCTTTTCCCAATTGTAATGTGGTGCGGCTGCTGTTATCGCAAACAGCCTTTTTTCCTCTTAAAATAAAAAACTTTCAATCCGGCGGAAAGAAAGACAGGAACAGCATGTAGCCCTTATCTTTCAAAATGGAATTCATTTTGCTGGAAGTAGCACCTTACACACTGTGCAGGTTGCCGGGCTTCATAGGTCCAGTCCCTCAGCCGCTCTTGATAAGTTTTTAGATTTGTAGTAAATTTTAGCACAATTCTAACATAAGTCAACCCGACTTTTTTTATAGGATTAATAAAAAAACAGGCCTCTAGGCCTGTTTTCACGCACAGCAAGGCTTTGAAGCCCCTGTGCATCACCGGAATTTATTTTTTATTTTTTAAACCAATCTTTCGACTCGGGATTTTGCTTCCACGTTTGCAGCTTTTTCAGATCGTCCGAATGAATATTTCCGTTTTCAAGCGCGACCTCTGTCAGCGTATCATAATCAGTTAATGAGTAGTATGGCAGTTCTGCCTTCGCAAACGCTTCCTGCGCTTTAGGAAGCCCGTACGTAAAGATTGAGACAACCCCAAGCACCTCACAGCCAGCCGCTTGTAAAGCTGCCGCAGCTTCAAGCACGCTGCCTCCTGTGGAGATTAAGTCTTCAATGACGACCGTTTTTTGGCCTTTTTGAACAGCTCCCTCAATCTGATTGCCTTTTCCGTGCGCTTTCGGCTTGCTTCTCACATAACACATCGGAAGATTCAAACGGTCAGCCGCCAGAGCAGCATGAGGAATACCGGCTGTTGCTGTTCCCGCAATCATTTCAGCTTCAGGAAAATGCTCTTCGACAAGCTTGCTGATGCCTGCGGCGACATCATTTCTGACCTCCCGGAAAGATAGTGTAAGGCGGTTGTCACAGTAGATTGGCGATAAAATGCCGCTTGCCCATGTAAATGGCTCGTTTGGGCGTAAAAATACAGCTTGGATGTCTAATAGATGTTTTGCGATGATTTGTTTCATTGTTTGATTCCCTCCCATTCGAGTCTGACAGCTTCATAGGCTTTTACCGGGTCTGCCGCTTTTGTAATCGAGCGTCCTACCACAATCGCTGATGAACCTTTCTCTCTTGCAATTGCAGGTGTTGCTACGCGGATTTGGTCATTCGCAGCGTCCTCTGACATCCTGATCCCCGGAGTGACAGTCAGAAATGAAGGCGAAACCGCTTGGTAAATTGCTTTCGCTTCATGAACAGAGCAGACCACTCCATCCAGTCCGCTTTCTTCCGCCAGTTTGCTGTAGTGCACAACCGTGTCGATCAGAGGCTTTTGGATCAGCAGTTCATCTTTCATCATTTGTTCAGATGTGCTTGTCAGCTGGGTTACCGCGATAAGTGACGGGCGTTTTTTTCCAGCCGGCGTACCTTCTTCTAAACCTTCCAGAGCTGCTTGCATCATTTTTTTGCCCCCGGCCGCATGAACATTGACGAGGTCTACTCCGAGACCGGCAAGGCGCTTCATCGCTTTGTTTACAGTGGTCGGGATGTCATGAAGTTTTAAATCTAAAAACAGTTCGCAATTTCTTTCTTTTAGCTGTTTAACTATGGATGGCCCTTCTTGATAAAAAAGCTCCATTCCAACCTTTACAAATAACGGTTCTTTCTGAAAAGGCGCTAAGAATGCAAGTGTTTCTTCAACTGATGCAAAATCAAGCGCGATGATGGGCAGGTTGTTTTTCATGATTCCAGCTCCTTCCGATGCATTCTTCAATTGTTTGATAGCCGTATTGGCGCAAAACAGCAGGGAGCTGTTCAATGATGTCTGGACATGCAAAAGGATTCACAAAGTTTGCTGTTCCGACTGCGACCGCGCTTGCTCCCGCGAGAAGAAACTCCAGTGCATCTTCAGCCGTCTGCACGCCTCCCATACCGATAATCGGGATATTGACAGCCTGGCTGACTTCATACACCATGCGAATGGCAACCGGCTTCACAGCAGGGCCGGAAAGTCCCCCTGTTTTATTCGCTAATATCGGCTTGCCTGATTTTAAATCGAGCCTCATGCCGATTAATGTGTTGATCATCGTAAGACCATCCGCTCCCGCCTCTTCGATCGCTGATGCAATTTCTGTGATATTTGCCACGTTCGGGGAAAGCTTCACATAAACGGGCACATCTGAAACCTCTTTAACCGCTTTCGTCAAATCGGCAGCCATTTCAGGGTTCGTGCCAAAAGCGATTCCGCCTGTTTTCACATTCGGGCAGGAAATGTTCAATTCAAGTGCATGAACATTAGGCGCTTTGCTGATATGCTTCGCGACTTCAACATAATCCTCGACTTGAGAGCCTGCGACATTGGCAATGATCGGCGTATCAAACTGCTCAAGCCACGGCAGCTCATTTTGCAAGACGCTTTCCAGCCCCGGATTTTGCAGACCGATCGCATTGAGCATTCCAGCGCCAGTCTCAGCTACCCTAGGGGTCGGATTCCCGAAGCGAGGCTCTTTTGTCGTAGCTTTGATCATGATTGCTCCGAGACAAGACAAATCATAAAAACGCGCAAACTCTTTTCCAAAACCGAAGCAGCCTGATGCAGGAATGATCGGGTTTTTCAAATCAAGCCCAGGTAATTTCACCTCTAGCATTACAGCGCCACCTCCTGAGCTTTAAATACAGGCCCGTCGAGACATACTTTTACGTAGGATGTCTCACTTTCGTTTGTATGGCACACACACGCGAAGCATGCGCCGATTCCGCAGCCCATTCGTTCCTCCATAGACAGGTAGACTTCTTTATGGGCATATTCCTTTTTTAACGCCTTCAGCATCGGTGTCGGCCCGCAGCTGAGGAGAATGTCAAACTCTAGATTTTTCTGTTTAATTACATTTGTAACAAACCCGGTTTCCCCATAGCTTCCGTCAGCTGTTGCCACATACGTGTCTCCGTACTGCTGGCACTCTTCTTCGTAAAAAACATCCTTTGCTGATTGAAATCCTAAAACGTGTATGACCTTGACCCCTTTTTCGTTCAAGCGTTTCGACAGCTCTTGGAGAGGCGGCACACCTACACCGCCTCCTACCAGCAAAGCCGTCTTTCCGGGTTGGACTTCATTGACCGGAAAGCCATTTCCCAAAGGCCCGAGGACATCTACAAGCTCTCCCTGCTGCTTTAGCGACAAGAGCCTTGTTCCTTCCCCATCTACTCGATAAATGATGGTAACTTCATTTTTTTCAAAGTTGACGTCGGCGATGCTGATCGGCCTTCTCAAAAGAGGCGTAACCGCTTCGCTCACTTTAAGATGAAGGAACTGTCCCGGGGTTGTAAACCCTTGGACAAGCTCCCCTTTCAGAACCATTTGATACACCCGGTCTGCAATATGCTGGTTAGAACATACTGTCAAATACGCTTTTTTCATATAGTGACTGCCGCCTCCTGATTTGTATTGACTGCCGGCATTTGATCAGCACGGAATGTCATGCTTTCCAGCACTCGCAATATCGCTTCTGCCGTATCTAAAGATGTTAAGCAGGCAACACCGTTTTCTACTGATTCACGTCTGATTCTAAATCCGTCTCGTGCAGGCTGCTTTCCTTTTGTCAGCGTATTGATGACAAACTGCGCTTCTCCGTTTCTGATCACATCAAGCAAGTTCGGGCCATCCTGGCCGATTTTTCCGACGACCTTCGCTGGAATTGAAGCTTCTTTCAGGTAACCTGCCGTTCCTTCCGTGGCTAAAATGTTGTAGCCGATCGCATGGAACCGCTTAGCGATGGCTAGCCCTTCTTCTTTGTCTTTATCAGCCACTGTTAAAAGCACGGAACCGTAGTTAGGGATTTGAATGCCTGAAGCAATCAGGGCTTTATAGAGCGCCTTTTCAAGGGTAGAATCTTTACCCATGACCTCACCTGTTGATTTCATTTCAGGTCCTAACGTAATGTCCACTCTTCTCAGCTTCGCAAAGGAGAAGACCGGTGCTTTTACAAATACACCTTGCTGTTCAGGCTGAAGGCCCTCTGTATAGCCAAACGCAGACAGCTTTTGACCGAGAATGATTTTGGTTGCGAGATTCGCCATTGGGATACCTGTAATTTTGCTTAAGAACGGTACGGTTCTGCTTGATCTCGGATTCACTTCGAGCACGTACACTTCGCCTTTTGACAAGACGAATTGAATATTGAGCAAACCGACAATGTTCAGCCCTTTGGCTAGTGCGATCGTGTACTGTTCAATTTTTTTCTTAATGTCCTCTGTGAGAGACTGAGGCGGATAAACAGCGATTGAGTCTCCGGAGTGAACGCCCGCACGTTCAATGTGCTCCATAATTCCCGGGATTACAACTGTTTCACCATCAGATACTGCATCCACTTCAATTTCTTTCCCAGTTAAATATCTGTCAATTAATACTGGGTGCTGCGGATTGATTTTGACTGCGTTTTTCATGTAATGAAGCAGTTCTTCCTCATGATAAACAATCTCCATTGCCCGGCCGCCTAGTACATAGGAAGGGCGCACCAGTACCGGATAGCCGATGTCACTCGCGATGCTTACCGCCTGATCAACTGATGTCGCTGTTTTGCCAAGCGGCTGCGGAACGCCAAGTTCTCCAAGCGCTTGTTCAAATTTATCCCGGTCTTCCGCGCGGTCTAAATCTTCTAATGAAGTCCCAAGGATTTTGACTCCGCGTGCAGAAAGCTCGTCAGCCAGGTTAATGGCAGTTTGCCCGCCGAATTGTACGACAACGCCCACCGGCTGTTCGAGGTCAATGATATGCATGACATCTTCAATTGTAAGCGGCTCAAAGTACAGCTTGTCTGAGATACTGAAATCTGTTGAAACGGTTTCCGGGTTGTTATTGACAATAATGGCTTCATAGCCTGCTTGTTTAATGGCCCACACAGAGTGAACAGTCGCGTAGTCGAACTCAACACCCTGGCCGATTCGAATCGGACCGGAACCAAGCACGATCACACTTTTCTTATCCGTAACGACAGACTCATTTTCTTCTTCGTATGTGCTGTAGAAGTATGGTGTTTCTGATTCAAATTCCGCCGCGCACGTATCTACCATTTTGAAGACCGGCGCAATTCCCGCTTGTTTTCTCAAGCTGTAAAGCTCCGATTCTTTCATTTCCCACTCACGGCTGATGTACTTATCAGAGAATCCGAGTTCTTTTGCCCGTCTCAGCACATCCGTATCGCCAGCATGTGCCTTCAATTCTTTTTCAAACTGTACGATTCCGAACAGCTTATGCAGGAAGAAGACATCGATAGCGGAAAATTCATGGAGCTCTTCTACCGTGTAGCCTCTTCTGTATGCTTCAGCTAAGTAGAATAAGCGTTCGTCACCGGCCTTTTTAATTCGTTTTTCAAGAAGCTCATCGGAAATGTCAGCAGCGTCTTTCAATTCCAGATGATACACATCCGCTTCCAGGGAACGCACAGCCTTCAGCAATGACTCTTCAAGCGTGCGTCCGATCGCCATGACCTCTCCTGTCGCTTTCATTTGCGTGCCGAGCTTTCTGTTTGCTGATTCAAACTTATCAAACGGCCAGCGCGGAATTTTGGATACGACATAGTCAAGAGCGGGTTCAAATGCTGCATATGTTTTTCCTGTCACCGGGTTCATCATTTCATCTAATGAAAGGCCGACTGCGATTTTAGCAGCGAGCTTTGCAATCGGATATCCCGTCGCTTTTGATGCAAGAGCAGATGAACGGCTGACACGCGGGTTTACTTCAATAATGTAGTATTGGAAGCTGTCCGGATCTAAAGCGAGCTGTACGTTACATCCGCCTTCGATTCCAAGAGCGCGAATCAGTTTTAACGATACATTCCGCAAGAGCTGATATTCGCGGTCGCTGAGCGTTTGGCTCGGCGCGACTACAATACTGTCTCCAGTATGGATTCCGACTGGATCAATGTTCTCCATGTTACAAACGACAATGGCGTGATCCTGGCTGTCTCTCATGACTTCATACTCGATTTCTTTATAGCCGGCGATGCTTTTTTCAAGCAGACATTGATGCACCGGGCTTAATTTTAAGCCGTTCTCAACAATTTCTTTCAGTTCGGTTTCGTTCGAGCAGATGCCTCCGCCTGTTCCGCCTAATGTATATGCCGGGCGGACAATGACAGGGAAACCAATTTGACTGACGAAGTTTTCAGCTTCTTCCAGAGAGTGGATGATCTCACTTTCAGGCACCGGTTCATTCAGCTCATTCATCAGTGTTCTGAACAAGTCGCGGTCTTCAGCCTGCTGAATCGCAGACAGCTTCGTGCCAAGCACTTCAACGCCGCATTCTGCCAGGACGCCTCTTTCTGAAAGCTCAACCGCAAGATTCAAACCGGTTTGGCCTCCGAGAGTGGGAAGAATGGCATCTGGGCGTTCTTTTCTGATGATTCGTGTCAGGAATTCAGGTGTGAGCGGTTCGATGTAAACCCGGTCAGCCATTTCTGTATCTGTCATGATCGTGGCAGGGTTTGAGTTGACAAGGATGACTTCATAGCCTTCTTCTTTCAAAGCAAGGCAGGCTTGCGTTCCCGCATAGTCAAATTCTGCTGCTTGGCCGATGATGATCGGTCCGGATCCGATTACTAAAATTTTGTTAATGTCTACGCGTTTTGGCATACCGCTTCCCCTTCTTTCTCTGTTGTTTCGATCATTTCAATGAATCTGTCAAATAGATGGTTGGCATCCTCAGGACCAGGCGAGGCTTCAGGATGGTATTGAACTGTAAATGCCGGCAGTGTTTTATGCTTCAGCCCTTCAATCGTATCGTCATTAATTGCGATATGTGTCACTTCCAGTTCTGTTTCGTTGATGGATGACACTGTATAGCCATGGTTTTGAGATGTTAAGGCGACTTTTCCGGTAGCCAGCTCTTTTACCGGGTGGTTTGAGCCTCTGTGGCCGAATTTCATTTTCTCAGTATTCGCCCCGCACGCCAGCGCGAATAATTGGTGGCCAAGACATATTCCGAATAATGGCACTTTTCCGAGAACACCTTTAATCATTTCAATCGCTTCAGGCACATCTTTTGGATCCCCAGGTCCGTTAGAAAGCATGATGCCGTCCGGTTTCAGCTGAAGCACTTCTTCTGCTGTAATGTTGTAAGGCACAACGATAACGTCACATTTCCGTTTGTTCAGCTCTCTTAGAATCCCGTGCTTCATGCCGAAGTCAACCAAGACAATGCGTTTGCCTCTTCCCGGGCTCGGATATGCTGTTTTGGCTGATACTTGGGATACTTGATTTCTCGGCAGTTCAGTTTCGTTCAGTCTTTTCAGCACTGCCTCGATATCTTCATCTGGTGAAGTGAATGTTCCTTTTAGCGCGCCTGCCGTGCGAATCATTCTTGTCAGCTTTCTCGTATCAATTCCTTGCAGTCCCGGAATGTTTTTCATTTTTAAATATTCGTCCAATGTGTATGCTGAACGCCAGTTTGAAGGCAGTTCACATAATTCTTTGATGATCAGCCCTTTCACAAAAGGGGTAATGGATTCAAAATCATCACGGTTAATGCCGTAATTTCCGATAAGCGGGTACGTTAATGTTACAATCTGCCCGCAGTAAGAAGGATCAGATAAAATTTCCTGATAGCCTGTCATCCCAGTGTTAAAAACGACTTCTCCCATGCTGTGCTCTAAGCTTCCGAAGGCTTCTCCCTCGAATACCGCTCCGTTTTCCAGTACTAATCGTCTCTTCATTTGACAAGTCTCCCTTCTTCATAAGCAAGCTTCCCTGCCGCAATTGTAGCGACCGGCCAGCCGGTGCAGCTGATGCCGTTGAATGGTGTATTTTTTCCTTTTGATAAAAATGTTTCTTTGTCTATAACTGCTTCTTTTTCCAAATCGATTAACGTAATATCAGCGACTTGCCCCGTTTGTAATGTTCCGTATGGGAGACCGAACGCTTCGCATGGTTTGATTGTCATGTATTCAATCAGCTGTTTCAGCGACCAGCTGCCCTTTTTGACAAAGTGTGTGTATAGAAGCGGAAACGCTGTTTCTAAGCCGACAATTCCGAATGGCGCCATCTTCATGTCTGTGTTTTTCTCTTCTTCTGTATGCGGCGCATGGTCTGTTGCGATAAAATCAATTGTTCCGTCTAAAAGACCTTCGATTAAAGCGGCTCTGTCTTCTGCGCTGCGGAGCGGAGGATTCATTTTATAATTTGTGTCCAGCCCCGGAATGTCCTCATCACAAAGCAGCAAATGATGCGGTGATACTTCTGCTGTCACTCTGATTCCTGCTTTTTTCGCATCGCGTACGACTCTGACAGACTCTTTCGTGCTGATATGGCATACATGATAATGGCAGTTTGCCGCTTCAGCCAGCAATACATCGCGGGCAATATGAACCGATTCACACACAGATGGAATGCCATTGAGACCGTTCGCTTTGGAGAATGTCCCCTCATGAACGCTTCCTCCGTAAATTAAGGAGTTGTCTTCGCAATGCGCAACAATCGCTTTGTCAATTGCGGCTGCCCGTTTCATCGCTTCATACATCATTCCTGCTGTCTGTATACCGACGCCGTCATCTGTGAAAGCAAATGCCCCGGCTTCTTTTAAAGCTTCAAAGTTTGTCATTTCACCGCCGATTTGTCTGATCGTAATAGATGCATACGGAAGAACTCTGACGCATGATGTTTCTTTAATACGGTTTTGCACCCATTCCATCTGCTCCTTCGTATCAGGAACAGGCCGCGTATTCGGCATTGCTGCTACTGTTGTATAGCCGCCGCGCGCTGCTGCTTTTGCGCCGGTTTCAATGGTTTCTTTTTTCTCTCCGCCCGGCTCTCTGAAGTGTACGTGGAGATCAACAAATCCAGGTGAAACAAGCAATCCTTTTGCATCAATTACTGTTTCTTCATCCGCTGCATCAAGCTTGCCGATTTCAGAGATGATTTCTCCGGTCACTCGAATATCCGCTTCTGTTTTTTCACCATTTTTGTTAAGTATCCAGCCGTTTTTAATGAGATATGACATACGCTGCTTCTCCTCTTTTCACATTGGTTTGTAAGGCACGCTGTATCACTGCCATTCTGATAAATACACCATTTTGCATTTGCTTGAAGATTCTTGATTTTTCGCTTTCTACTAAGCTGTCATCAATCTCCACTCCTCTGTTTACCGGAGCTGGATGCATAATGATTGCATGCTGCTTCATACGTTCAGCCCGTTCTGCAGTCAAACCGTACTTGTTTAAATAGCCGTCCTGGCTGACAGCGGACTGATGTCTTTCATTTTGAATGCGCAGCAGCATGACGACATCGGAAGACTCAACTGCTTCATCCATTGAGACATATGTGCCGAATGTATTTTCTTCATCCTGCCATTCCGAAGGACCGGAAAACAGGACTCGGGCACCTAGTCTAGTCAAAACTTCTGCATTAGACCTTGCCACTCTGCTGTGCTTGATATCGCCGTGAATGGAGACGGTAAGCCCTTTGAACGTATTGAACTCTTCATAAATCGTCATTAAATCAAGCAGTGATTGTGTCGGATGCTGGCCGCATCCGTCTCCCGCATTCAGAATCGGGATATTCACCTGGCTGACAAGCTCTTTATAGTACTCATCCTCACTGTGCCTGATGACGCACACGTCCGCACCAATTGATTCGAGCGTCCGGATGGTGTCGTATAAGGTTTCGCCTTTTTGCACGCTTGTGCTTGTTCCATCAAGGTTGAGCACATTCATACCCAGCTTTTTTTCTGCGACCTCAAAGCTGAACCGCGTTCTCGTGCTCGGTTCAAAAAACAGGTTCGCTGCAAATTTCCCCATAAGCCAATTGTCTGTTTTTCCGCCTTTTAGGTCTTGTGCTGTTTGAAGCAAATCTTTGATTTCCTCAATACTGAGTTCGCTCATCGTCGTTAAATGCTTCATGTTTTTTCCCCTCTCATTTCAACTTTAAGGCTGAAAAAAACCCCGGTCTTAGATAGACTCGGGGTATGGTTAAATAGAGGGCAGCATTGAAGCTTCCTTCTCTTCATAACCCTTCCAAGCCTCTCTGGACTTTCTTTAAAAGGTTTTAGATATGATGTTGTTCAGATGTATCTGCCTGCTCTTCCTTCGGCTGTGGAAGAATCAGGTTTAAGATGACACCGACTATTGCTGCAAGCGCCATTCCCGACACTTGGAATCCCCCTTGAGACACTTGGATAAATGCGCCTCCTACACCGATCACAAGGATAACTGATGTAATAATGAGGTTTCTGTTGTTTTCATAATCAATTTTGTTGTCAATCAGCATTCTCAGACCGCTCGAAGCGATGATTCCGAACAGCAGGAAGGAGACGCCTCCCATGACCGCTGACGGCACTGAACTGATCAGCGCTGAGATTTTGCCGATAAAGCCGAAGCAAAGGGCAATCACTGCCGCGCCGCCGATGACAAAGACGCTGAATACTCTTGTGATGGCCAGCACGCCAATGTTTTCCCCGTAAGTCGTTGTCGGCGGACCGCCGATCAGGGAAGCAAGGATTGTCGCCACGCTGTCCCCCATAATGGAGCGATGAAGCCCCGGCTTCTTAATGAAATCTTGTCCGACGACTTTGCTCAGCACCATTTGGTGGCCGATATGCTCTGACATTGTCACAAACGCGACGGGAACCATTGCCGCTGCGATGCCGAGTGTTACTGACGGTGAATAGTCTTTGAACGGGATGATAAATTCAGGCACTGCAAACCATTTCGCGTCAAGCACCGGCTGGAAGTTGACAATCCCTTGAGTAAGGGCAAACAAGTATCCGCCGATAATTCCGATCAAAACAGGGATCAGGCTTAAAAATCCTCGTAAGAAAATGGCGCAAATAATCGTGATGGCCAGCGTAACTCCTGCGACACTGAAGTGCTTTAAGCTGTAGACCAATTCACTTGCGTTTGGATCAGCGTACATCGCCATGTTTACTGCAGTACTTGCCAGACCCAGCCCGATGACGATAATAACAGGGCCTACGACTACAGGCGGGAGAATCTTCATCAGCCATCCTGTTCCAAGCTGCCTGATCAATAAGGCAATCAGCCCGTACACTAACCCTGCAAGAAACGCCCCGACCATTGCCGCTCCCGGCCCGCCGGTCGCTTTTACCAGTATGATTGGAGAAATAAAGGCGAAGGATGAACCGAGATACGCCGGAATTTGCCCTTTCGTTATAAGAAGGTAAGCAAGTGTCCCGATGCCGCTTGTCACCAATGCCACAGCAGGACTCATTCCGACCAGCTTCGGAACCAAAATCGTTGAGCCAAACATGGCAAACAAATGCTGCAGGCTGAATGAAACCCAAGAGAAAGGTGTCGGGACATCCCTGACTCCTAAATTTACTTTTTTCTTACTCATGATGATTTCCCCCTGATTGTTGACTTTCATTTTAGGATGACTCAATGACTGTATAAAAAAACCTCTTTGCTATTTTTACGCAAAGAGGCATACAAAGACCTGCCGAATACTTTCGGGACTTTGTTGTGCACCTCTTTGCAACCTCTCTGGATTGCCTTTAAAAAGGTGATCTATTATTCATTTTCATAAATGGCGACGAGATCGTTTTGATCTACCTCATCAAGCTGAACCATCACCTTTTCAGCTTTTGATGTGGGAATGTTTTTCCCGATATAATCCGCTCGGATCGGCAGCTCCCGGTGTCCTCTGTCAACAAGCACAGCCAGCTGAATGGAGGAAGGTCTGCCTACATCAACAAGCGCATCCATACCTGCTCTGACCGTTCTTCCGGTGTACAGGACATCGTCAACGAGAATGACTTTTTGATCTGTGATGTCTACCGGAATATCTGCACCTTTCACAAGCGGTTCTTCGTTGCTCGTTTTTTTGGAAAGATCGTCTCTGTAAAGAGTAATATCAATTTCACCAACTGTTACAGGATTCCCTTCAATCTGTTCGATTCGTTCTGCAAGGCGTTTTGCCAAGTAAATCCCTCTTGTCTTGATGCCGACAAGGATGCAGTTATTCATTCCTTTATTGCGTTCGATCATTTCATGAGCAATCCTGGTCAGTGCCCGTCTGATTGCCTGTTCGTCGAGAATGACAGCTTTTTGATTCAATGTGTGACACCTCACAGTTCATATAGAAGAAAAAAACCCCTCCTGCCAGAGCATAGAGGGGTTTTAGGACAAGGTGCGCGCATATACACGTATCCCGTCTATCCGTTATCCTTCTCAGCCTCTCTGGACTGTTTTAAAGAATCTATTCAGCTTCGTTTATTATTTCAGAAAAGAAACAGTCTGTCAACCGTTTTTTCTGAGGTTTTCGATTAATTCTGCCATATCCTCCGGGAGCGGGGCTTTAAATTCGACATATTCACCAGTACGAGGATGATCAAAACCTAAAATTCCGGCGTGAAGGGCCTGGCCGTTAAAATCGATCGTTTTTCTCGGACCGTATTTTGGATCACCCGCTAATGGAAATCCGATGTATTTCATATGAACACGAATTTGATGCGTTCTCCCTGTTTCAAGCTGGCATTCCACCAACGTAAAATCCTGAAAACGCTCAAGCACATGAAAATGAGTGACGGCGTTTTTGCCATCACGCGTCACAGTCATGCTTTGACGGTCTTTCTTGTCTCGTCCGATCGGCGCATCAATTGTGCCGTCATCGTGAGAAATAAGCCCGTGGACAACTGCCGTATATTTCCGCGTGACCGTTTTGTTGACCAATTGGTTTACGAGAGACTCATGCGCCATATCATTTTTCGCTACCATTAATAAGCCGGACGTGTCCTTATCGATTCTGTGAACGATCCCCGGACGCATCACGCCATTTATTCCGGAAAGGTCCGTGCAATGAGCCATAAGGCCGTTTACAAGCGTACCCGTAAGATGCCCAGGGGCTGGGTGCACAACCATTCCGCGAGGTTTATTGACGACCAGCACATCCTGGTCTTCATAATAAATATCCAGATCCATAGGTTCTGCCAGCACGTCGAGCGCTTCCGGCTCAGGTACGGTGACGGTCACCTGATCACCCGGCTGAATTTTATAATTCGATTTTACAGGGCTTCCGTTCACGACAACTTGTCCGTCTTTCACCCATTGCTGCACCTGGGTTCTCGACCAATCATTTTCAGTCGATGCCAGAAATTTATCAATCCGCTCACTTTTTTGTTCTTCTGAAGCGGTTATATCAATTTGATTCATGCTATTGCTCCTTTTTCTTTTTCCCGCTGTCCAACAGCATTTGTATAAATAAAAGCATTACGCCGACACATAGTGAAGAGTCCGCGATGTTAAAAATCGGGTAATTATAATCCACAATAATGACATGGATAAAATCCACAACTTCCTGTCTGACAGCCCGGTCGATGAAGTTGCCGATGGCACCGCCAAGCATAAGTCCGAGGGCCACGCCAAGAAGCCTTTGTCCTTTTGTATAACGCTGTATGTAATAAACAATGCCAATAATAACCGCGGTTGTAATGAGGTAGAAAAACCACATCTGACCGGCTAATATCCCCCATGCAGCACCCGTATTGCGATGGGAGGTGATATAGAATACCTGATCAATGATCGGAATGCTTTGTCCCAGCTCCATGTTTTTAACAACAAGCCATTTTGTCAATTGATCGGCTGCAATAATAAGTAGTGCAATCACATAATACAGCACAAACGTTCCTCCAGTTTACGGTTACTTTAATCCATTATGCATTTTATCAATAAAAAGCACTGGAGTAAAGAAATATCAGGCATATAAACTGGCCAGACACTGTTATTCATACAGTGCCTGACCATATTCGATATCGGTTGATTTCCACAGCGGAAGCGTTTTTTTTTCGAATTGGACAGAATAAAGAAAATCGTTTGCTGTTCGGGCAGTCGGCAACACCGCCAGTTTTGAAAGAGGAATGGGAGCCCCGGTTTCTTCACAGTATCCGAATGTGCCGTTTTCGATTTTGGACAATGCGAGGAGAACGTCTTGTAGCTCTTCTTTAATGTGATAGATCAGAGTTGCTTTTTGTTTATGATTGATTGCTGCTTGCGGGCTTGTTGAAACCTGAAAGCAAGAATACTCAAATAATCTCGACTGTAATTCTTCTTTCATCAGAAGAAGTTCCGTATAAATTGCGGTCAGTTGATCATTCATTCATCACAACTCCTGCTCTTAACGTAGTACCTATAGTGTTGCCTGTGAATGATGATCTAAAGCCCATAAGATTTTTCCTGCCGTTCTAAACGATGTCACTCTTGGTACAAAAAAAGCCCGGCTTTAACGCCGGACTATTTTTCATTATTTTTGATAGTATTTTTCAACGATTTCTGCGTTTCGCAGTGAAAGTGTAGGGTATTTCGGATTCGCGCCTACATCTTTTGAGATCACACGGGATCTCTCACACATTTCGCCTTCCGCTTTCTCGACAGCAATTTTGCCTGTCTCGAAGCTTTGCGCATCGTTCGGCGCTTCATTTTCTTCGCTGATTGTTAGTTCAGAAACAATAAACAGCTGAGAAAGATTTTCTTTAATGGAAGCCAAGAGCTCTTGGTTTTCTTTGTTTGGATACAATTTCAGGTTCGCTTCCAATGATTTACCGATAATTTTTTCATTCCGCGCAGTTTCTAACGCTTTTAGTACATCATCACGAATAGCCATAAAGCGGTCAAATTTATCTTCTGTCGCTTCGCTGTTTGGAACCGCAATTGTTTCCGGCATGTCTGCCAGCTGAACGCTTTGCTCTTCGACAAATGTTAAATGAGACCATAATTCGTCAGCCGTATGAGGAAGAATCGGCGCTGAAAGCTTCACTAATGCAAGAAGCGTTTCATGGAATACTGTCTGCATGCTGCGTCTATCCGGATGATCCGCATGCTCGATGTACACAATATCTTTTGCGAAATCAAGATAGAATGAGCTCAATTCGATTGTGCAGAAATTATGGATGCTGTGATACACAACCGCAAATTCGTACTCATCATACGCTTTTTTCACTTTATCAATCAGTTTGTTCAGCTTAATCAGCATATACTGATCCACTTCGCGAAGATCTTCGACAGCCACCGCATTCGTTTTTGGATCAAAATCGAATAGGTTGCCGTGAAGGAAACGGAACGTATTGCGGATTTTACGGTATACTTCAGCAACCTGCTTCAGAATTGCGTCAGACACACGAACGTCCGCCTGATAATCAACTGAAGACACCCATAATCTCAAGATGTCGGCACCGAGCTGTTTCATGACTTTAGCTGGAACAACGACGTTACCGATTGATTTACTCATCTTGCGTCCTTCTCCATCCAGTGCAAATCCATGGCTGAGCACACCTTTATATGGCGCTTTTCCTGTTACGGCTACTGCTGTAGAAAGAGATGAGTTAAACCAGCCGCGGTATTGGTCTGATCCTTCTAGATATAAATCAGCCGGGCGAACGAGGTCTTCACGTTCTTCAAGCACCGCTTGATGGGAAGAGCCTGAATCAAACCAAACATCCATGATGTCCTGTTCTTTTGTAAATATGCCGTTAGGGCTGCCAGGATGCGTAAAGCCTTCCGGAAGAAGATCCTTCGCTTCTTTTTCAAACCAAATGTTTGAGCCGTGCTGTCTGAACAATTCAGAAACATGTTCAATGGTTTCATCTGTAATAACCGGTTCTCCGTTTTCGGCATAAAATACCGGAATCGGAACACCCCACGCACGCTGTCTGGAAATACACCAGTCTCCGCGGTCACGCACCATGTTGTGCAAACGCTGCTCGCCCCATTCAGGAACCCATTTGGTTTCTTTAATGGCATCCAGCAGGTCTGATCTGAAATCTTTAATAGACGCAAACCATTGCGCTGTCGCTCTGAAAATGGTTGGTTTCTTTGTTCTCCAATCGTGCGGATAAGAGTGAGTAATGAATTCAAGCTTCACAAGCGCGCCTTTTTCATCAAGCTGCTGTGTGATCGCTTTGTTCGCATCATCATAGAACATGCCTTCAAAGCCAGGAGCTTCACTTGTCATTACACCTTTTTCATCAACTGGGCAAAGCACATCTAAACCGTATTTTTGACCGATGATAAAGTCATCTTCTCCGTGTCCGGGCGCTGTATGAACACAGCCTGTTCCGGCATCAGTTGTTACGTGCTCGCCTAGCATAACGAGTGAGTCTCTGCCATAGAGCGGGTGTTCAGCGATAATGTTCTCAAGGTCTTTCCCTTTAATCGTTCTTGTCACTTCATATTGATCAAATCCGCATGCAGATGCAACATTTTCGACTAAAGCACTTGCTACGACAAAGCGGTCTTCACCAACTGCAACCACGCTGTACTCAAGATCAGGGTGCACTGAAATTCCGAGGTTCGCCGGAATTGTCCAAGGCGTTGTTGTCCAAATGATGATACGCTCACCGTTTTCAAGAACGCCTTTTCCGTCTTTCACACCGAAAGCAACGTAAATAGATGCTGAACGTTTATCTTGATATTCGATCTCAGCTTCAGCCAAAGCAGACTCACTTGAAGGTGACCAGTTAACCGGTTTAAGGCCTTTATAAATGTAGCCTCGTTTTGCCATCTCACCAAATACGCGGATTTGCTGCGCTTCGTATTCCGGTTTTAATGTCACATACGGGTTTTCCCAGTCACCGCGGACACCAAGGCGTTTGAACTGCTCACGCTGCCCCTCGATTTGCTTCCAGGCGTACTCTTCACACAGCTTGCGGAATTCCGCTACTGACATTTCTTTGCGGTTGACTTTTTTGTTTTTTGTAAGAGCTGTTTCAATCGGCAATCCATGTGTATCCCAGCCTGGTACAAACGGCGCGTTGTAACCGCTCATTGATTTGTAACGGACAATGAAATCCTTCAAGATCTTGTTAAGCGCGTGGCCCATATGGATGTCGCCGTTTGCATACGGAGGTCCGTCATGTAAAACAAATTTCGGGCGGTCTTTCGTCCGTTCCTGCACAAGACGGTAGATATCCTGTTCCTCCCATTTCTTTTGAATGTCAGGCTCACGGTTTGGCAAATTTCCTCGCATCGGGAAATCTGTTTTCGGCATTAAGAGCGTGTCTTTAAAATCCATTTTCATTCCTCCACTGCATTTTTTTCAGAAAATAAAAAAAGCCCTCTCATCCCATAAGGGACGAGAAAGCTTATCTCGCGGTACCACCCTTTTAGAAAAAGCCAGCATACGCTTTTTCCTCTCGAGCATCGTAACGTGATGAACGTCCTAACCTACTGTAAGTTCAGAAAGGAAACTTAAGGGCTGATCTACATGATTCCGGCCATCCCGGGCTCTCACCATCTCCGGGTCGCTATGAAGGCCTGAAGGAAACATGACTGTCCCTTTCAACCGTCTTTTCATCTGAATTTATGAACGTATTATATTCGACAAGCTAAGATAATGTCAAGATAATCAGAGAATTTATTCCTTTTCCTCAAATACCGCGTCGACTTCATACTCAAGCAGATGATCCCAATCGTCATTTTTCAGAAGATCGAGCTGTGCTTCAATCAGCATTTGGAAACGTGTTCTGAAAACTTTAGACTGTTTTTTCAGCTCTTCAATTTCCATTGCAATTTTTCTTGATTTTGATAAAGATTCGTTGATAATGCGATCAGCGTTTTTCTCCGCTTCCCGAACGATCAGCTTTGCTTCTTTTTGAGAATTGCGTTTTACGTCTTCAGCCGCTTCTTGAGCAACTAAAATCGATTTATTCAGCGTTTCTTCAATATTGGCAAAGTGTCCGATTCTTTCATCAAGTTCATTGACTTTCGCTTCAAGCTCAGTTTTCTTACGGAGAACAATTTCATAATCTTTTCTGACTTGCGCTAGGAATTCATTTACTTCATCTTCATCATATCCGCGAAAGCTTTTTGTAAACGTCTTGTTGTGAATATCATTTGGCGTTAATGGCATGATGCCACCTCCATTTTTACATTTCAGTACGGTTATCTAGTTCACATTATAAAACAAATTTCGCACAGATGGAGAAAAAAACTGAAAAACCGACTATTTTTGTCGTTCAAACGTAACTCTCCATTTGTCTTTTTTGGTTTTTCCTTCGATTTTTGTTAAGCTGCATCGTCCAAAACCTCTGATAGAGAGCATGTCCCCTTCTGCTACCATATATGAAGGATCTTCAACTACCTTCCAGTTCACTTTCACGAGTCCGTTTTTCACGAGCGTCTGTGATTTCTGGCGGGATTGCCTGCTCATAGAGGCGCAGACGGCGTCAAGCCTTAAAGAAGAAACCGTGTCATCTCTTATTTCGACATCTATTGCCGGAATGTTAAGGTCTGACAAGTCAATTTTCTCTAGGCTGACCGCAGCTTTGCCTGCTTGGGTCAGCTGTGCAGCCACAAAATCAGCGGTATCGGCTGAGACAATCAATTGCACTGATGTCTCAGAAAACACGATGTCACCAAACTTTTGCCGCCTTAAGCCTATACCCATTAATGCACCTAGGAGAGAACGGTGGTCTACTGTGACAAACTTTTCAGCATAACGGACGTTAAACGCCTGCAGTTCAAAATCCGATTCTTCCGGAGTGATGTACTCTGGATAGAGGATCGCCCGTTTTCGTTCCGCTCTGTCATAGCCGCCGGAAAAAGCAAGCCCAACATCTGCCTGTCCGGTAACAGCAGAGAGGATGACCTGCTCTCGGGGATCTAAAAAGTCAGTCAGTTTCATCCGGTACTGCTCCTGGACAATACTTTTCCATTCGAGCGCCTGATCAATAAAGGCCCGCTCGTCTTTTCTGAAGTGCTGATAGATATCGCTCATCGTCTTTCCCTTCTATGTAAAGAGGCTTGGCTGCTGCCAAGCCCCTATCAAACTGTCACTTTAAAACGCAATCATGCGATATAGCCCCCACAAGCCGGTTGTCGCAAACCGAAGCACAAGTATAGCTACAATCGGTGAAATATCCAGCATTGCGATCGGAGGGATGATTTTTCTGAATGGTTCGAGATATGGTTCACAAATCGAAGCTAAAAAACGCCCGACTGCCGTTTCCCTCGTACTCGGCACCCATGACATAAAAATATATATGATCAGGGCAAATGAGTATATTGTAATTAATAAGCTTAAAACCGAAAAAACTTGATAAAGGATCATCTCGCTTTACCACCTCTGATGTTCGTCTTCAGATATGAGCTCAGAAATTGTGCCTGATACATCTACGTTGTCAGGCGTGCAGAGGAAAATATCCGAGCCGATTCTTTGAATATCGCCGCCGATGGCATAAACGGTTCCGCTCAAAAAGTCAACAATCCGCTTAGCCTGGTCATGCTGTATCCGCTGAAGATTGACGACGACTGCCCGCCGGTTCTTCAAATGGTCGGCTATTTCCTGGGCCTCCGCATAAACGCGCGGCTCACTCAACACCACTTTAGAGGATTTCTGAACACTTTGCAAGCTTACTACATTCTGTTTGCCCGCAGGTTTGTTTGCGGCATAAGCCGGCTTTTCTTTTTGCTCATGCTCTTCTTGAGACTCCCGCTCTGTCTCAATATATTCATATTCGTATTCTTCCTCATCCATCGAGAAAAAGTTTTTCAGTTTATTTTTCATACTCATTGCTGTACACCCCCTGTTTCATTTCCGACTAACGATGAGCCGATTCTAATATAAGTAGCCCCTTCTTCAATTGCAATTTCAAAATCATTTGACATGCCCATCGACAGTTCAGTACACGGAGCGTTTGGCTGTTTCAGCTCCTGAACCTGGTCACGGAGTTCTCTCAGCGCCCGGAAACAGCTTCTGATCTGATCTTGATCATCAGTCAGCGGAGCCATTGTCATCAGTCCGGCCACAACGATGTGTTCGAAACCGGAAAGCTCCTGTATGAAGGGAATGACTTCTTCTTTTTTCATGCCGTGTTTAGAAGGCTCAAGAGAGGTATTGACCTGCACAAAGCATTGGACAGTACCTTCAGCCCGTTTTTCAATTTCTTTCGCTAATGAGAGCCGGTCTAAGGAATGGATATAGGAAACCGCATTGACGACAGCTTTTGCTTTTCTTGATTGAAGACTGCCGATAAAATGCCATTCAGGATCCCCTTTCATCATTTCCTGTTTGCGGAGCAGTTCCGCGTCCCGATTCTCTCCGAGGCAGGTGATGCCCGCATCCACTGCCTCCTGTGCTCTTTCAGGCGATACATATTTTGTGACAGCAATAACCGTAACTTCATCGGAGCTGCGGCCCGATCTGTTACATGCTTCGTTTATTCGTTCGTTTATATGTCGTAAATTATCAACAACACGCAAGATCTTTTATGCCTCCTTCATTCCGATAAAGGACATCATCCGTCCAGTTTTCCCCTGATCGCGGCGGTGAGAATAGAAAAGCGACTGCTCACTTTCCGTGCATAAACCGCTGACAGAAATCTGTTCATTTGCCAAACCGCTGTCGATCAGTATGAGGCGGTTCAGCTCTTTCAGATCAAGCTGATATTGTCCCTTTCCCGTCTGATTTACGGCACGTTCTGCTGAAACCGGCAATGTGCGGACAGCATCCATGACACGATCGTCTACCGTATAGCATGCTCCGCTGATAGACGGTCCGATAACAGCATAAATATCTGAGAGCTTTGAACCTTCCTGCTCGGTCCATTGCTTCACCATTTCTCTGCCAATCTGTTTGACAGTGCCTTTCCACCCGGCATGGGCGACCCCGACAAGCGATTTAACCGGATCATAAAAGAAAAGAGGCACACAATCAGCAAAGCATAATGCCAAAACCACATTCTTTTCATTTGTGTAGAGCCCGTCCGTTGCTTTTAAAGCCGTGTGATACTCACGGGCGCCTTTTCCCCTATCCCTCTGCGTCACTTTCTGAACGCGATTATCATGTGTCTGATCAGCAAATACCCAAGACTGCAAATCAATATTAAACATATCGGCAATATATTCACGATTTTTAACTACATCTGCATCTTTGTCATGAACGTGCAATCCTGTATTTAACGATTCAAAAGGCTTTTGGCTGACACCGCCGTTTTTCGTAGTAAATCCGGCAATGACTTCTCTGTTGTTTTGATTCGTTTGTGTCCAGTCTTGTATCATGAGTGTCGAGGGTGTGGTAAGACTGAATGGGTGATATGTATTCATGATGATCCAACCTTTCGACAAACATTTAAAAAAGCGGAATTTCCCACTTATTTTACCACATCTTTCTGCATTCGTTGAGCGCCGATTTGCATATTTCTAAATGAAATGTGCCGGAAGAAATCAAGACTTCCGGCATTTGCCAATCCGCGGCAGACAAAGCAGGTTATGCATGCGGTTCACTTAATCGGACCAAGATCACGTCTTCCCCGATTTTTACTATATTTCGCCATGGAATGACCAATTCCTCTTCTTTTCCAAAAAAACCGAGAACCTTCCCATTTCCTCCCAGTATGATCGCTTGAATTTTTCCAGTGGTCACATTGATATCTATATCACCAATGCTCCCCAGCTTTTTTCCGTTTGAGACATTGACGACATCCTTCACCTGAAATTCAGAAATGCTGATCATCCCATCACGTCCTTTTTCCGTCCTTTTTTCCAGTATATGAACGGGCGGGCTGAACCTTGTCAGCAAGAAGAAATTTTCATGATCACTGTTCTTTTTTACGGCTGCACCAGCTGATGATAAAATCGAGCATGATTTTTGTATAATCTACCAGCTGCTCAATCGATACCTCCTCGTTTACGGAGTGTGCATTGTGCAGATCGCCAGGACCGTATATCACGCATGGAATGCCGGCATTATACAGCCATCCCCCGTCTGTAACGGATTGAGAAACGTCCATAACCGGGCGCTCCCGTTTCACTTTCTCATGAGACACAGTAAGCGCTGAGACGCCTGGGTGGCCAGGATCAACTTCCAGTGCCGGAAAAATTTCTCCTCTGTCTTCAATCATAGATGAGCCTCCCCACTTAAAAACAGGGCGGTTTTCCCTAAGCCAAACATCACTGTCACTCAGCCGATTGATGTAATCTTCTATTTCCGCTGCCACTTGGTCATGGGTTTCATTCGGGTAAAAATGCACTGTGATCCACAGCCGGCACTCGTCCGCTATAAAAGCCGCATGTCTGCCGCCTTCAATGACAGCCGGGTTAATCGTATTTGTGCCTGGTTTAAAGCCGGGATAACTTTTCATAATGGACCAGTGGCGCTCAAGTTCACCGAGCCCCGCAATGATTTTTGCCATTTTTTCAATTGCGCTTGCCCCGAATGTTCCTCCGCCTGCATGAATCATATTCCGCCTCGTCCCATCATGAAACGTTTGACTGCTTTTGATTTCGATCCAGCCTGTAATGACACCGCCTTGACCTTGAATATGCATATCGCTCGTATCTGCGACAACTGCAAAATCAGCACGATAGCCCCTCTTACAGCACTCAAGCGTACCGGCTTCTCCAACTTCCTCCCCGATAACCGATTGCAGAATCAAATCACCGGGAAGTTCAATGCCGGCTTCACGAATCAATTTGACCGCAAACAGCACACACGCCATTCCGCCTTTCATATCAGAAGCACCCCGTCCGATTAAGAAACCGTTTTTTTCAATTGGATGAAACGGAGCATGCTCCCAATCCTCATCCTCTTTTACCTCTGCCACATCTACATGACCATTGATGATCAAGCTATGATAGTCTGCTGCATCTGTTCCCTTTAGCAGGCCTACAACATTGGGATCTCCCGGGTACACGTCCCATTTGTCGATCGAGAATCCCATTTCATTTAAAAACCGAGCAATCCATGACTGAATGCCGTCTGTATTTCTTGCAGGCGGTGCAGGTGTTTGATAAGAAATCAGCGTTTTTGCCAGCTGAATAAGCTCCTCCTTTTGATCTTCCACCTTTTTTAACAGAGAGTCTATTTGTTGATTCAATGTGATCCGCTCCTATTCTTAAAAATCAAAAAGCCGTTTCAAATGTTATGAAACGGCTTAGTAAAAACAAACAGAGTCCTATGTACTCCGCTATTTCACCGCTTCCCTCCGCTGGCATGATCCAGATCAGGTCAAAAGGGTTGAGACAATGTCTCTCTCAGCTTCGCAAAGCACCCCTAGGATGAATCTATATGTGTTTGTCAGGCATTCGTTATCGGCTCGGCTCTTGTTAAAAACGGCCGATCCTGATTCCATAATACATGGATTGGCGTATCAAAAAAAGCGGAAAGTATGTGATCAGTGAGCATTTCCTTTATTTCTCCTGAGCTAAAGACCTCTCCCTGTTTTAACAAAAGGGCTTTGTCAAAGACCGGTAAAATTTCTTCCGCATGATGTGTCACATAAAGGATCGATGGCGCTTTTTCTTTGTTTGCAATATATGTAATCGTGTCTAACAGCTTTTCCCGGGCAATAAAATCCAGCCCTGTGACCGGTTCGTCCAATATCAGCAGCTCCGGATCGGCCATTAGCGCTCTTGCAATCAAGGCTCTTTGTTTTTCTCCTTGAGAAAGGGTTTCATAGCGTCGGTCGGCATATTCTATTGCACCCAAATCCTCTAACAAACCAATCGCTTTTTCCCTGATTTCCGCACTTGGCGTTTCATATAATCCTATCGAAGCGTAAGCTCCGCTCAACGCAATCTCAAAGGCTGAATCTGCCGGATACAATTTTTGCTGAAGACCCGCTGAGACGAGGCCAATTTTCCGTCTGAGCTTCTCCCCAAGCTCGGTTTTACCAAATTCATGGCCAAGCACCTGCATCTCGCCTGATGTTGGAAAGTAATATGAGCAAAGCATATTTAACAGCGCTGTCTTTCCGGCACCATTTAATCCGTAAAGCACCCAATTTTCCTTTTCCTCCACCTTCCAATGAATATCCCTCAGTATCCATTTTCCATTTCGTTTTAGTGAGACATTGTCAAGCTGCAAAATCATCGTGGTCCTCCTCTAAACTTCTATTATAATTGTTTTAATTTTCATAAAACTCTGTACGGACTAGGATACCTTATTTTTTCCAAAACGTAAACAACCCGCAATCAATAGAAAAGCCTTTAAAACAAAAATTGTTTTAAAGGCTTTTCATGTCATTATTGATGAATATTCTTATTCATTTGTTTGATAGCTGCTTTTTCAAGCCTGGACACCTGCGCTTGGGAAATCCCGATTTCCTCGGCTACTTCCATTTGTGTTTTCCCTTGGAAGAAGCGCTTTCTCAAAATCATTTTTTCCCTATCATTCAGCCTTCTCATGCCCTCTTTTAAAGCCAGCTCTTCAATCCATTGTGAATCTGTATTGCGCTCATCACTGATTTGGTCCATAACATAGATCGGGTCTCCGCCGTCGTTATAGATCGGTTCAAATAGAGAAACCGGATCCTGGATGGCATCAAGCGCAAATACAATTTCTTCATGCGGTACTTCAAGAACTTTTGCGATGTCTTCTGCAGTCGGCTCCTTGCTTGTCTCACTGATTAACCGCTCTCTTACCTGAAGCGCCTTGTAAGCGATGTCCCGAAGCGATCTTGAAACACGGATCGGGTTATTATCGCGTAAATACCTGCGGATCTCTCCGATAATCATAGGTACAGCGTATGTTGAAAACTTAACATTGTGGCTTAGGTCAAAATTATCAATGGATTTCATTAGTCCGATGCAGCCGACCTGAAATAAGTCATCAACATACTCCCCTCTGTTATTAAATCTTTGAATGACACTTAAGACAAGACGCAAGTTCCCGTTTACAAGCTTTTCTCTGGCTGAATCATCGCCTTCATCCTGCAGCTGCCTAAACAGCTTTCTCATCTCTTCATTCTTGAGTACTGGTAATTTGGAGGTATCCACCCCGCAGATTTCGACTTTATTCCTAGACACTTTTTTCCCTCCCTACAGGAGCTGCTGTACAACGTTAAGTATCTCCTTGGGTGGGAAAAATATGCACTGCACTCAGACCGAAAAACAGTCGAAATCAGGAAATCCCTGTAAAATCAAGGGGTTATAACCATAAAAAATTTTACACCATTTTGTTGAACTCTTTTCTCAATCTTTTTATAATTCTTTTCTCAAGACGCGAAATATAGGACTGAGAAATCCCCATCATATCCGCTACATCCTTTTGGGTCTTTTCTTCTTCGCCGACAAGCCCAAACCGCAGCTCCATGATTTGCTTTTCTCTCTCATTGAGCTGTTCAAGCGCTTTTTTTAAGAGTTTTTTATCTACGTTGGCTTCTATATCTTTTGTGATGATGTCATCGTCAGTGCCGAGTACGTCAGAAAGCAAAAGCTCATTGCCATCCCAATCAATATTAAGCGGCTCATCAAAGGAAACCTCTGAACGAATTTTATTGTTTCTTCTTAAATACATGAGGATTTCATTTTCTATACACCGTGAGGCATAGGTCGCCAGCTTGATTTTCTTTTCTGGATTGAATGTATTCACAGCTTTAATTAATCCGATGGTGCCGATGCTGATTAAATCCTCTATATTAATTCCTGTATTTTCAAATTTCCGTGCGATATAGACGACCAGACGCAGATTGCGTTCAATCAAAATGGCGCGAGCCGCCTGATCACCGTTTGGGAGCTTCATTAACAGAACCTGCTCCTCATCTTTAGATAATGGCGGCGGCAGGGCTTCACTCCCGCCTATGTAATAGACTTCATCACTTTTCAATCCAAGTTTCATCAGCAGCTTATACCAGAGGTGCGTCAGTCGCAATTTCAGTTTTTTCATCTTCCTCTCCCTTCTAAATGTCACGTCGTTTGAGTATGATAAGTAACGGACATTTGCGAACATTATGAAACGTGTTTGATGGCCTTGCCCGAAAGCATTTTCGGATGAATAATCGCGTCAAACTCTCCATCTGCCGATAGCTTTGTTGTACTGATGCCGATTAAGCATTTATCCGCAGAAATCATTTCTTCTTTTGTCATTATCGTTACGTGATCCGGTTTAATGCATAATAAAAATTGATTTTGCTGCCCTACCCCCCTGTATGGAATCAGCCTCATTTTATCTAAAAAACGAAATGAATCATCGAGCTGTTCAATTGCTTCCAATGGGTCTGTGTTTCGAATGATCATCGTTTCAGCCGCTCCGAAAATCGGCTCCAGTTTATCAATGTAAATAATCATAACCGGCGTTTTTGTAAGAGGATCGTACAGCTGATTACCGGAATCAATCAACCCTCTGACATGAAGCGTTTGACCGCCCAAATCCGCCTGTACGCTGACTCGTTCCTCATATTGAATGTTTTTTGTTTCAATGTCGTCAATTCTTCTCTTAGAAAAAAACCATAACGCTGGAAAGCCAGCAACAATAAACAACCAGCTGATTGGGTCTCCAAACCCGGTTTGATTGGTGATCATGACACCGTTTCGAACAACAGAATGTGACTGCAGCAAAGAATGAGCTCCGATAATTCCTCCCCCCATTAAAAAAGTGGCAAAATAAAAGGAAAACAAATTTTGAAAGAAATAACGAAATCTTTTAAATCCAAATGTCACCATCACAATCACAACTGAAAAAGCCAGCTTCCCGGCCGGATGTTCAACGATCGGCGAAAAAGGAGTAAACATCAAAAGGACAATACTTGAACCGATGAACGCTCCGCCTATCAGTCTTCTTTTTTTCACATGACGTTTTAAAATAAATGCCGTGAGCAAAAGTAAAAGTGCATCAAAACAAAAGTTTAACAGCCAAATGACATCTAAATAGATTTTCACATCTGACTCCTTTCTTTCTTGCATCACGCTGTTCCCCTTCTTGTTTCATAAGTATAAAGCAAGCTCTGTGGGAAAGTCTGTCAATTAATGTTGAGAGGAAAATACAATTTTTCAGGGATATCTGCTTAATTTGTCGAGGAAATAATTGAGAGTATATAAAAAAGCTGCCTGTGACGGCAGCTTTTTTACACTTAATTTTCAGTATTGATATAAAGTTTTCCATTCGCTGTTTTTCTAGTTTCATTTCCATACTCATCTCGTACAATCACTTCTACTTTTGCTCCGTTTGCTTTAATAGAAGAAGTGGCTGTCCAATAGCCTTCATATCTCCCCGGAGAAATTTCTCTTAGCGGGAGCTCGGTGGCGTTTTGCACACTCGCCCTTGCATTTGTCAGCGGCAGGCGAATGACAAACGTTGCATCCAAATCTTCAGCGCTTGAGAAAGCGATTTTCACAGATTCACCGGCTTTTAAGGTTTTGTCCTCTCCAGGGATCAATCCGGAAATGACAGGCTTGTCAAAGTTAACGTCAATGACTGCCTTTTTCGTCGTTTTGTTGCCCGCCAAGTCAGAGGCAGTCACCTTGACTTCATTGCTTCCGTTCTCCAAGAGAACACGGGCTGAGTATGAACCATCTGTAACCGTTGCTTTTTTGCCATTCACCTTGACTTCTTTCAGATTGTCATCGGATACAGCCCCTTTGACAGTCAGTGCTTCTTTATTTGTTTTCTCGCCATCCTTTGGATTGTCCAGCGTCAATTCAGGCTTGACTTGATCAAGCGTGACTGTAACAGGGCTGGAGGCATCCGTAGTTCCGTTGTCTGTTGATGCCGTGGCCGTCAGCTTATTTTCACCCTTGCTGAGTGAGATGCCTGCCTGGAAGGTGCCATCCGCAGCAGCTTTCGTTTCTCCTGCTTCTTTCTCTCCATTATAAATGTGTACTGTTGTACCAGGAGAGGCTTTTCCTTTTACAGTAACGTTCTCCTTGTTTGTGTACGATTTGTCTGCCGGTGAAGTCATTTCAGGTACAGCAGCTTCATAATCAACTAATGCGCGAATCATATAGTTGCCGTCCGCTTCGTCACCTGGCTGCCATTGTCCATCTATATACTGCCAGTTGCGGCCAGAATTCTGACCGGTTTCATCCATTGCCAGTCCAGGTGAATACGGATCAGGTTTTGACTGGATATACACGAGATAAAAGTCTTTATCGACCATAATCCCTTTTGAACTGAGATCTACCTTGGTCCATTCGCCATTGCGAAGGGCTTCGGCGTTAAATGGCCCGGCAATTTTTTTGCCTGGTGCTCCGTCTTCTCCTGTAGCATCGTATACCTCAACCTTAAACTCGGTGCCGCCAGGATCAGGGAACTCTGTATCCCAGAATCTGAACAGTCCTCCTGTAAGCATGCCTTTGTCCTTGCCGTCAGCCAACGTCATTTTTACCGCCCATCCGTTACCTGCTGCAAAATAGGAATTGGCATTTTCCGCCGTTCCGTCATCATATGCAATCTCACCCGGATAACCGACGAAAGGCTTCAGTACAGTTTCCTTCGTAACATCACCTTTTAAATCAACGGTAAATTCATCGCTGTAATAACCCGGTGCAGCGACTTTAATCGTATAGGCGCCTTCATAGGCCTCAAGCGTATATTCACCTTTGTCGTTTGTTGTAGCAGGTTCAACTGCAGCATCCTCTATAACATAGACGGTGGCGCCTTTTACCGGCTCTCCTGTCGCTTTATTAATGACTGTGCCTTTTAATGTCCCCTTCTTCATTTCCTCTAACGTAAAATTAGCTTGTGTCGTCTGATCTGCCTGCAGAGAAACTTTTTGGGTTTTCGATTGATAACCGTACGCTTCTGCCTTAAGCGTATAATCTCCCGCTTTGTGCATCAGCGTGTACTGCCCTGTGGCTTGATCCGAATATGTTGATTTTCCTGTTTCCGCGACACTGACTTGTGCCCTGATCGGCAAAACCTGTGGCTGTATATCTTTACTCTGATTATTTACCGCTGTGTTTGCAGATGGCTTAGCCTTTTTCGGATTCACTGGCTTTTTCTTTTGCTTTCCTGAAGGCTTTTCGACACCCAGCTTATTCTTTTTGGCTGTTTTTCCGGCCGATTTGTCAGAAAGCACTACATCATCAATGTACCAGCCCTCTTTTGCTATGCTTTCATCTGATTGAAGGTTAAACATCACTTGAATGTTTTGACCTTTATAAGCGGATAAATCAATTTCTTCATCCGTCCAGCTTGATGTCTTTCCATTATAGACACCAGCCTGCTCCCAATTCTTTTCGCCTTCCGGAAGAACAAAAACGTAGCCGTAATCAAAATCATCCTCTAAATTGTGCCAGCTTTTAAATTGAAGAAACAGGTTTCCTGAATCCGGCACTTCAACAGGAGGCATTACGAGATTCATGTTTGCTGAATTGGCATAGTTTCCTGCCAGGTTTGTTCCGTATACTTTTTCTCCCGATGCTGCTGTAGTTGGGCCTGACGACGGAACTCCCCATTCCCAGTTATTATTTGTTCCGCTTGCAATCCAGCCGCCGGGTGCAGCTTCAAAGTCATGCTTGTATCCCACTGTGATGCTTGGCTTCACAGTTACATCGTATGTGTCAGACTCAACGACATGGCCGCCAAAATCCTGAATCATCCACTTATAGCTTAGTGCAGCTCCTTTAATGTTTGGAATCTCTGCCTGATACGTTCCTTTCAGGTGATCACCGCTGATTCGTTTAGCCGTTACTTCTGTCCATTCACCTTGATCCAGCTTATAGGACAGTTTTACAGACGTCACACTCACATTGTCTTCAGCTGTCAAAGTCAGCGGCAGGCTGACGCCTTCATAGGCTTCTGTTACTTTCTCATGCTGATAGACAGGAGGCTCTTGATCATCCCCCTCTACAGAAACTTGTCCTTCTGCTTTTCCTAAACCATCTGTAACAGCTGATACAGCATCAAAAGCGTTCACCAAACCATGGCCGTATCCGTTATTCGGAGAATCAGGAAATGTTGAATCCGTCAGTGGTTCAGCCGTGTTCGTTAATATATCCTCCATCTCATCGACAGAAAGTGAGGCATCCGCCTGTTTCAGCAGTGCGGCAACAGCAGACACATGCGGCCCTGCCATTGATGTGCCGTTCCATCCGTCCTCATATGCCTGGCCGGGAACGGAAGACCGGATATTTACGCCCGGTGCAGAAATTTCCGGCTTTATTTCATCATATGGAGATGGCCCTTGAAGAGAAAAGTCAGCGAGCTTTTTGTTAATATCAGTCGCGCCAGTTGCAAACGATTCCGGATAGTTTGCCGGGTTTGCAATAGAACCAGGTCCTCCTGGAATAAAGAGATCCGTATTCCCCGCTGAAAACTCAGGGAAAATATCGGCCGCACGCCAGGCATTGACCATATCTCTGTACCATTCATCAAGTCCTGAGCCCCCGCCCCATGAGTTATTGACAACATCAGGAGCCATTTCCGGGTGAGGATTGCCCTCTGCGTCCTTTGGAGCTAAAACCCATTCACCCGCCTCCAAAATATCAGCATCAGTGCCGCCCTCTTCGGAGAACGCTTTTACAGCAATCCATTTTGCGCCAGGCGCTACACCGATTTGGTTTGTTCCATCGGGTTCAGATCCCACCATCGTACCTGTCACGTGGGTCCCATGAGCCAGATCATCATAAGGGCTTGCTTCGCCTGCTACGGCATCATACCAGTTCATTTCATTATTAGGCTCATCAGGATTTTCCGGATTATATCCGCGATATTTCTCTTTTAATGCCGGATGGTTCCATTCCACACCAGTATCAATAGACGCGACAACTGTGCCAGTTCCATCGTATCCAAGTTCCCAAGCTTTCGGGGCGTCGATTTGGTCTATATTCCATTCCACACCGTCGGTTGCTTTGACAGCTTTTTGCGCTTTTTTCATATTAAATGGGGAGGATGACTTAAAAAGCTGCCGTTTCTCATTTGGAAGCACCTTTTCCACTTCGGGGAACTGCGCTACTTTTTCCATAACCTCTTTTGAGGCATGAACAGCGATCCCATTCACCACATAATAAGAGTGGATCTGGTCTGCATTTCCTTTATTTTTCTGGCTGTTCAAGTATGTTAAGACGTCTTGCTGTGATTCATTGGCTGTGACTTTTAAGGATGACACAACGGCAGAACGCTTTTGATATTCCGTCTTAGCGACAGTCAGCTTCTTCGATTTTGCTTTTTTGACAGCTGCTTTTGCCGCTTTTTCTGTGTCAGCTTGATCCTTAAATTTAATCAAAAAGGTCGTTTTTTCTTTCTTTTTAAAGCTTTTCTTTAATGAACTTGAGATCTTGTTCTGAATGGATTCAGCAGATTGAAGCTCCTGTTTAACAGAAGTTGAGGCGCCTTTGCTGCTTGCCCCGGCTGCACCCGGAAACAGCAGTGAACCGATAACAACCGTACTTAAAACAGAGCTAACGAGTCTGTTTATCGTTTTTTTCCTCATTTTTATCCCCCTTTTTTCAAAATGCTTTGTAAAAGAATGTCGTCCCTCCTTTTAAAAATGAATGGTTTGTCAGAACATCGCTGTACGTTAACTGTAGACAATCTGTATTACAGATATTGTCGTTTTATGTCATTCGATTTCCATATATATGAAAATGATAAAATCGTCATGAAATAAGAATAGGTCTAATAGTCTGTTTTGTTATTCTGTGAAGGAAGACATAGGGAAAAAGACTTTACAAGAAGAAAAGTTTTGGAGAAAAACAAAAAGGACAAAATCGAAAACGATTTTGTCCTTTACATTAACCGCGTTTATTACGGTTTCTTAAGAATGTCGGGATGTCAAGCGTATCATCAGCCGGCTGTGACGTGTGACGGCTTACTGTGTTTTGTTGCTGAGGCTCCTCACGTTTTGGCTCACGCTTTGGAACACTTGTGTTATGGGTTTTGATGCTTTGGTTTAAGCTTGGACGCTGGGGTTTCGTGACGTCCTTCTCTTGTTCGATAAAACCAGTTGCAATCACTGTCACCACAATCTCATCTTTTAGATTTTCATTAATAACAGAACCGAAAATCATGTTTACGTCTTGGTCAGACGCTGAAGCGACAATGTCTGCTGCTTCCTGAACTTCATATAAGCTGAGGTTTGTTCCCCCAGTGATGTTCATGAGGACACCTTGCGCACCGTCAATGGCCGCTTCAAGAAGCGGGCTGGAGATTGCTTTTTTCGCAGCCTCTGCCGCGCGGTTTTCTCCAGTCGCAATACCGATACCCATCAAAGCAGATCCTTTGTTTGACATGATTGTTTTCACATCAGCAAAGTCAAGGTTGATAAGACCAGGTGTAGCAATCAAGTCTGAAATACCTTGAACCCCTTGACGGAGTACGTTATCAGCTTCACGGAATGCTTCAAGCATCGGCGTGTTTTTATCAACAATTTCCAGAATTCGGTCGTTCGGGATCACGATCAGTGTATCCACCGCTTCTTTCATTGCTGAGATTCCGCCTGCAGCCTGAAGCTGTCTTTTGCGTCCTTCGAATGTAAACGGTCTTGTAACAACTCCGACTGTTAATGCGCCTAAGTCTTTCGCGATTTGTGCGATAACCGGTGCAGCACCTGTTCCTGTTCCGCCGCCCATACCAGCTGTCACGAATACCATGTCAGCGCCTTTTAACGCTTCTTCAATCTGCTCTTTGCTTTCTTCAGCGGCTTTTTTTCCGACTTCCGGATTCGCACCTGCTCCCAATCCTCTTGTCAGCTTTGCGCCGATTTGCATTTTCACTTCTGCTTTTGACAGGTTAAGAGCTTGAGCGTCCGTATTTACCGCGATGTACTCTACTCCTTGCACTTCATTTTCAATCATTCGGTTGACAGCGTTGTTACCGCCGCCTCCTACTCCGATTACTTTAATTGATGCTAAGCCGTCTATGTTTGTTTCGAACTCCAACATGCTAAATCCTCCTAATCTGCCGAATGACTATCTATCTATTCCCAAAACATGCTTAATAGTTTTTTCATTTTGCTCTGTTTATTATGTTCGGCTTGTGTTTTTTGTTTTCCTTTTGGCCGCTGCTGCACCTCATTCTGGTGGTGATGCTGCTCTTGTTCCTCTGATGATGAGACTGCAATTTCCTGTATCGCTTCTTCAGGCATCTTAAAGCCTATTTTTCTGCCTTGGATTCTTGCATTTCGGCAGGCGAATTGGATCAGACCCACTCCCGTCATATATTGAGGATCTCTTACACCGATATAATTCGGGCTTGCCACTCTGACATTGTTTTGCAGCACATCCTGTGCCAATGACATGACACCCGGCATTGCTGCTTGTCCCCCTGTCAGCACGAAGCCTCCCGGCAGATCGGTAATTCCCATACTGCGAAGCTCTTCTGAAACAATTTCAAGAATTTCTTCTACTCTTGCTTCAATGATATTCGCTGCTTCCTGCTGTGTAAATGTTTGTTTTTGATTGGTGCCTATAACGGTTACCTCAAATACTTCATCTTCCGAGGCTTCGTCATAGTAGGCATGTCCAAATTGCTTTTTCACGCGTTCTGCTTCTTCTGTTGACGTTCTCAATCCGATGGAGATATCTTTGGTGATATTTTCGCCTCCGAGAGGAATGACACGGGTAGAAGTGAGATGTCCGTTCTGGAACACGGCAATGGTTGTTGACCCTCCTCCTATATCAATGAGAGCCACACCAAGATTTTTCTCGTCCTTTGACAATGCAGCAGAACCGGCTGCCAGCGGCTGAAGACATATATCAGTTATTTCAATACCGGCTCTTTCAACACAGCGAAGCAAGTTATGTAAGATTGTTTTTGAACCGGTGATCAGGGTGCCTTCTACTTCTAAACGCACACCCAGCATTTTTTTCGGGTCGGTGATTTCATCTCTTCCATCTACGATAAACTGTTTAGGAATGACGTCGACAATCAGCTGTTCGTGCGGTACTGAAACAACCTGTGCCGCCTCCATGACACGGCGTACATCTTCAACTTGAATTTCTTTATTCTCACTGGAAACTGCTACAACACCGTTTGTATCTTGAATATTGATATAATTTCCATTAACGCCGACAATAGCTTTTCTAAGCGGAAAACCTACCATTCTTTCAGCTTGGTCAAACGCTTTTCTTATAGAATGAACGGTCTCATCTATATCAACGATTGAGCCTTTTTTCAACCCTTCAGACGGTACATTTCCCACACCGATAATATTAAGGGAATCATCTGTCATTTCTCCGACGATCACTTTTGTATTGGACGTACCGATGTCAAGACTGACGTAAAGTTCATTGTTGTTCATTCTATGGCACCTCCTCACATTTCGATCATTTCTATTCTATTATTTGCGGAACAACAATACAATGAATGTGGCTTTACAAGTGTGTAACAAAAAATATCACAACAGAATATTCCTTATGTGCTTTTCACATTTTATGTTTATTGAAAATATTCGTTATATCCTATGTATATCCTCTTTTATATCACATTTTTTTTATTTTTTTTAGAAAGAGTCCACTTTGTTAGTAGATTTCTTCTGATAACAGCTATATTCTGAAATAATCTGACTCCAAATGCAAATATACCTGCTAAATACAAGTCTACACCAAGATGGACTCCCAGAAAAGCTAAACTTATTGCCAATATAATATTAAAAAAGAAACCGGAAACAAATACCATTTCATCATATGTACCTTGTAAATGCGCCCTGATTCCGCCGATTAATGTATCAAGTGCGGCGAGCACCGCAAGCGATAAATAGTTTGAGTATTCACTCGGTATCGTTAAGTTTGTCATCAGTCCAATCGCTATTCCGAGCACTAGTCCCAGCACGGGCAGCCACATGACAATTCTCCTCCTTTTCAGTCTTTAAGCGGTTTCAGCTGTTGTATGTCCAATGGTCTGTCGTATGCTTTTAATGTCAGCTCGCTTTTAGATTTACCGGCTTTTAATGCTAAATTTTCAGATGCAAAAAGATCCTCAAGGCCGGACCCCTTCACTCTGCTGTACAGCATGTCCGGATCTTCGGCGAGCACTTTTACTGTTAAAGGATAATCGTCAAGGCCGTATCCGTCTATTTTTGTTGTGCCGTTTATATCCCTTATGACTGTATGATTCACAACTCTTCGCTCATTAATCGAGATATGCTCTGCACCGAAGGAGTTGAGTTCATTGATCAGCTTCTTCAGCAAATCCGGAGGCGGATTTTCGATCGGCTCTCCTGTTAAGCTTTCGGAAAAAAGCGGGGAAATGGTGATGACAATTCCGCTACCTGTTATATCGGTCATGCCGGCTGTTTTTTTTAAGGTTTGCAAGGTATTATTGAGCGCGGTTTCTTTTGTCATTTCTTTACTCTGCGAATAGCTATTCAGCAGTTTATCATATTTGTTTATTTCAGCCAGCAGCTTTTCCTGCTTCTTCTGCTCTGATGTCAGCTCTTCTCTTATATCCCACATATCTCTTGTATCTCGGACTTTAGGATGCTTTAACGAGTTAAACTGAACAGAAATCATGAGGCCGAAGATGACCATAAGCACACTGATGCTTATGAAGGAACGCTTTATTTTCAATCTGTTTCACCCGCTTTTTCAGTCATTCCTTCGTTTTCAGAATCGGTTTCATTTGTACGTTTTTCTCTTTTTCTGCGGTAACAGAAATATGATCCATAGAAAGCTGATCGATCAGGCCTCCTGCTATATTTAACGAAGGCAGCAGAACATCAGGATCTCCAATAGCGGATATCGTAAACGGAGCCGGATGCTGTACCCCGTCTACCGTTACAACAGGACCGTTGCACTTGATATAGGAATCATGTGTCAAACGCTGGCCATTAACGGCGACGGCCGCCGCCCCCGAAATATACAGTTCGTTTACCACTTGAAAGATATGGCTTTCGTGAACGATGTAACTGTTCACATTCTCCCCTTCCGGTATGTACGACGCATCTTCCAAGGTCACCTCAACGCCCTCTCCCTGCACACCGACTTCCCCAATATACATTCTGTACTTTTCTGTATCTTCGAGGACGTTATAGTATTCCGTCTTTTCTTTCTTCAGCTTATTTTCCGCCTGACGGACTTTGTTTTGCTTTTGATACAATTCTTTTTCAAGATTCTTATTTTCTTTCTCCTGTTTCAGGAGTTCATCTCTCAGCGCATATTCTTTTTTCCATTCTTCCGTCTCAGACGCGCTTTTGTTGTTTTCTTTTGTCATTTGAAAAGAAAATGAGATCAAAAAGCCTGCGATAAGCATAATCAAAGAAAGAAGGACTGCTGATTTGCCCCTCAATTTTCATCTTCCTTTTTAGCAGCTTTATTGTTTTTTCCAAACTCTTCAAAATAGGTGGCAACTTCTAAATGAATAATGCCTTTCTTATTGCTGCTAAGCTGTGAAATGATAGAAGGATACGTTTTCATTCGGTCTGCAAAGGTTTTAATAGACGCAGTGACAACATAACCGTCGTTCATATACAATTTAATGCGGTTTTCATCCATTTTTACAGGCGTGTAATAAATTTCTGAAATTGACTGTTTTAAAGAATTTGACAAAGCATCGAGCTGCTTGGCCATTTGAGACCGCTTTTTCGCGTTTGTCCAATTGACCAAAATCGGTCCGGCATCCTCCGGCGTTACTTCGTTTGGCAGAACTGATCCGTTTTCAAGCACTTCATAGTACACATTGTCTTTTTCTAAATAAGCAATCGCTTTATACTCTTCGATCGCAATGTTGATTTTATTAGGAAGCGATTTGCTGATCTCCGCTTTTTTTACTAATTTATTTTGCTGAATCTTCTTTTCTGTTTTTGTCTTGTCCAAACTCCAAAACTCAGTATCACCGCTGTTAATATCGGAAAGCTCGATAATTTCCTTTTTAGATACATTTTCATTCCCTGTAACAGAGATGGTTGATACTTTACTGATTGGCGTCTGCAGGTACACGATGATCAGCACCATAATAAAAAAGAGCATAATAAATGAAATGAGACGGCGATTTGCCTTCTGTTTCCTCTGCTCTTTAATTTTAGGAATCCGTTCTTCAATGTTTACGATTTTTTCTCGGTCATGACCCGGGTTCATTGCCTGTTCACCTCATTCAAATGAAACAGCTGTTAAAAGTCTGTCTATTCCAAAACAAACGGCATACTACGATGCCGTTTGTCGTTTGCTTACAGTATATCATATGAACAGCTTCAGTCAGAACTTGAATCAGCGATTTTCGCCGATGATTTCAACCTCTGTGTGCATATCAATCTCGTATTTTTCACGGATTGTCTTTTTCACATGGTCAATGAGATCAAGCACATCTTTTGCTGATGCTCCGCCCGCATTGACGATGAAGTTTCCGTGCATCTCCGATATCTTTGCACCGCCGATTTGATATCCTTTCAAGCCTGCTTTTTCTACAAGGTTTCCGGCATGATTCGGAAGCGGATTTCTGAATATGCTTCCCGCACAAGGGCTTGAATACGGCTGTGTATTTTTTCTGTAATCTTTATTGCTTTGCATTTGCTGAACGATTGATTCCTTATCCTTCTGCTCCAGCTGCAGAACAGCTTCAAGGCAAACGCCCGGGCGCTTCTTTTGCAATACAGATGTTCTGTAGCTGAAATCCATCTGCTCATTTGTCAGCCACTCAATCGTGCCGTCTTCAAATAAAATATGTGCTTTGACGAGGATTTCGCTCATATCAGAACCGTGGGCGCCGGCATTCATATAAACCGCTCCGCCGACTGATCCTGGAATACCAGCAGCAAATTCCAGCCCGGACAGGCCTTTTTTGCTCAATGATGTTGCAAGACGGACCACGGAATAGCCGCCTCCGACTGTTACTTGTTCCCCGTCAAGCTCCAAATGGTCAAGGCCTGCGCCCAGCTTAATCACTACGCCTCTGATTCCCTCATCTAAAACAAGAAGGTTGGATCCGCGGCCGATGACTGTCCACTTCACATCATATTTTTTAATAACGTCCATAATATCTTTGACGGCATCTACACTGCTTGGAATGACCAATACATCCGCAGGTCCGCCGATTTTCATCGTTGTATGATTCGCGAGCGGTTCATTTGCAAGAACCTTGCCGACTTCGCGTTCTTTTAATTCCTGTATCACTTTCTCCATCGTAAACCTCCGCATTCCATTTGCTTTTCTATTATTTTTTCAATTCTTCGAGTACGCTGTATAAACGGGCAGCCGCGTCAGGAACACCGAGTGACTTTGTCCGTTCGCTCATTTCCTTTAACGTTTTCTCATTCAGTACGATCCGGTCAAGCGCTTCAATCAGTTTTTCCCCGTTGAGCTCTGTTTCTTTCAGAACAATCGCCGCATCATGCTGGCCGAGAGATCTCGCATTGACCTCTTGGTGATTCGCTGTTACATATGGGCTTGGAATCAGTACACTTGGGATTCCGAGAGCAGTAATTTCAGCAATCGTCGTCGCACCAGCTCTGGCCACAATGACATCAATGGCCTTCAAATACTCTGGCATTTGATGAAGAAACGGCTTTGTGACCATATTATCAGCTGCACCCTTGCTTTTCAGCTCATTCATCACTTTTTCATAGTGAACTTCACCGGTAATATACAGCACTTGGTAGTCTCTTGTTTTCAGCGCATCCTGCATATCAATGACAGCACGGTTAATCGGTGCGGCGCCTCTGCTTCCGCCGAAGATTAAGACCGTTTTTTTCTCTTCAGAAAGCCCAAATTCAGCCATTGATCGGCCCGTCTCTATTGAGACGACTTCAGAGGCTCTCGGGTTTCCCGTAAATACAACTTTCTCGCTAGGAAAATGCGATTTTGCTTCTTCAAAACAAATTGCTACTTTATTAACATATTTTGAAAGAAACTTATTCGTGATGCCCGGCAGGCTGTTTTGTTCATGGACGATAGTCGGAATTCCCATCTTGGCAGCGGCATAGACAACCGGTCCGCATACGTAGCCGCCCGTTCCAATTACGGCATCAGGCTTAAATTCCGCCAAATACGATTTGCTCTTTTTTACGCCCTTCAGAAAACGCATCACAGTCTTGACGTTTTCAAATGACAGCTTTCTTTTAAACCCTGTAATTTCAATTGAACGAAAAGGTATATTCTCCCGTTCCACAATTTTTTTCTCCAGCCCGTTTTCTGTTCCGATATATAAAAATTCCACATTAGGATGACGGCGCTGCACTTCTTTAATAAAGGCAAGAGCGGGATAAATGTGTCCCCCTGTACCGCCTCCGCTTATTGCAATTCGCATATCTCTTCCCCCAGTCTAAGTTTCTCTATAACATAGCGATAACCCTGTTTTGTTGGACAGGGTTATCGCATCAATTGTTTCCCAGCTTCCTGTTTCACAGGGAGCTTTAGGCAAACATTCATTAATACCTCGAGTATCGGCTCACGTTCAGCAGCACACCGACGGCCATCAGCATCAGGGTCAATGAAGAACCTCCGTAGCTCAGGAACGGGAGCGTGATCCCTGTTACCGGAATAAGGCCCGTTACTACGCCGATATTAATCATGACTTGAATGGCAATCATTGAAATAATGCCGACTGCGACAAAGCTTCCGTACAGATCAGGTGCACCGAGTGCAATTCTGATTCCTCTCCACAGCAGGACGCTGAAGAGGAGCAAAATAAGTGTTCCCCCGATAAACCCAAGTTCCTCTGACAAGATGGCAAAAATAAAGTCTGTTTGCGGCTCAGGCAGATAAAAGAACTTCTGTCTGCTTTGTCCAAGTCCCATTCCGAACAATCCGCCGGGCCCCACTGCATAAAGCGATTGAATGATTTGAAAACCGCTGCCGAGCGGATCTTCCCACGGATTTAAATATGAAGTAATCCGCTTAATCCGATATGGGGCCGATAGTACGAGCCCAACAAATCCGCTGAGGCCGATCAGTCCGAGAAAGACGAAATGGGCGATTCGCGCGCCAGCTACAAAAATCATGACAATACAAGTTCCGACCATTACTGTCCCCGTTCCGAGGTCAGGCTGGCACATAATAATCAAAAATGCTGAAAATACAATGCCAAGTGCCGGGATGAATCCCCTTCTGAACGATGTTATGTTTTTTTGTTTTTCAGAGAGAAATTTAGCAAGGAATGCAATCATCGCAAGCTTCATAAACTCTGAAGGCTGTATGCTGAATGCCCCGACTCCGATCCAGCTTCTTGAGCCGTTCCGCACCATGCCGACGCCCGGTATCAAAACAAGAATCAAAAGAAAAAAACAGATAACCATCAGCAATTTGGACCATGTCCGCCATGTCCAATAATCAACATTCATGATAAAAAACATGGCTATGACGCCTATTCCCGCAAACAGCAGCTGCCGTTTCGCGAAAAAGAATGAGTCATCAAATTTATAATCCGCCCATACCGCACTCGCACTGTACACCATAATTAATCCGATTGTTAATAATAATAACGTAATGATGACCAATAACAAATCAGGCGATGTTTTTTTAGTAGTCAAAGCAATCGACACCCCAAGCTTAAAGTCATTAGGGCTGCCGATTTACTTCAAGACAAGCCCTTACTTAAGCATATGCACGGCATCTATAAACATGTCACCGCGTTCTTCAAATGTTTTGAATTGATCCCAGCTCGCACACGCAGGTGACAGCAAGATGACATCTCCTTCATTTGAGAGCGCAAACGCCGCAGATACTGCTTGTTCAACATTATCGACACGTTTGACATGTTGTATTCCCATCTCATTACCGAGCTTCTCGAGTTTCGGACCAGTCTGGCCAAATGTCAGCACTGCTTTGACATGCTTCATATACGGTTTTAAGTCGTCAAAACCATTTCCGCGATCCAGTCCGCCCGCAAGCAGAATGACCGGTTTGTCAAAAGCTGAAAGCGCCTTGCTTGTCGCCAAAATGTTTGTCGCTTTACTGTCATTATAAAACTTGCGGTTTTTCACTGTTGTGACATATTGGAGACGGTGCTTCACGCCAGTAAAGCTTGTCAGCACCTTTTTGACTGCTTCGTTGGACGCTCCTGCCGTTTTCACAACTGCAATGGCAGCTAAAATGTTCTCCAGGTTATGAGCGCCGGGCAGCACAACCTCTTCCAGAGGGAGAATGACTTCGCCATTGAACATAATCATACCGTCTTTTACATAAGCACCCTGTTCAAGCGTTTTGCTGACTGAAAATGGAACGGTACCGGCTTTTCCGGCTTCAGCCAGACGCATGACGGTTTCATCATCCTGGTTGACAATGGCTTTATCTGAAGCAGTCTGATGAAGATACACTTTCTGTTTCGCTTTTTCATAGTTTTCTCGCGTATGGTGATAATCCAAATGAGCGTCAAATATGTTTAAAATCAAGCTGATTTCCGGTCTGAAAGCGTGTGTCCCCATCAGCTGAAACGAAGACAATTCAGTAACGATCCACTCATCCCCATCAGCATGATAGGCAACCTCACTTGCGACTGTGCCGATATTTCCGGCAATCAGTGCTTTTTGCGAGTCAGCTTTGAGCATTTCATAAATCAGCGTTGTCGTGGTCGTTTTTCCGTTCGATCCGGTAATCCCGATAAACTTGGCGTTTGTCAGGTAATAAGCGAGCTCAATTTCCGTCCAAACCGGGATGCCTCTTTTTTCCGCTTCCTGAACCATAATATTTTCGTATGGAATTCCCGGGTTTTTGATCAGGACCGTGATTTGATGCTGATCAAACAGAGAAACTGGATGCTCTCCGCAAACAACCTCGAGTCCTTTTTTAGAAAGCTTCTGCGCTGGTTCGTTTTCTTCAAAAGGCTTTTGGTCGTTGACTGCAACATAAATGCCTTTTTCGTGAAGAATGGATGCCGCCGCATACCCGCTTTTCGCGAGCCCAAGGATTAAAAAATGCTGATTCTGTAAAAATTGATCGTTTTCCACTTATAACCACACCTCGATGTAAATTCCTAAAACGGCAAGCAAAAGTCCCGCAGCCCAAAACGTCACGACTACTCTCCATTCAGACCAGCCGACAAGCTCATAATGGTGATGAAGCGGACTCATTTTAAAGATACGTTTACCTGTCGTTTTAAAGCTGATAACCTGCAGGATAACGGATAATGTCTCGATAACAAATACACCGCCGATAATAACCAGCAGGATCTCTAATTTCGTTAAAATGGCAATGGTAACGATGGCTCCTCCCAATGCCAGTGATCCGGTATCTCCCATAAAGACTTTGGCCGGATGAGCATTAAATACGAGGAAACCCAGCACCGCACCCACAACGGCAACTGAGAAAATCGCTACGTCATATTGAGACTGATTCCATGCCAGGATGGCAAAAGCGCCAAAAGCAATCGCCGCAGTACCGGATAATAAGCCGTCAAGACCGTCAGTCAGGTTAACCGCATTTGATCCGCCGACAAGCATAAAGAGCACCAGGATAAAGTAAGCCCAGCCAAGATCAAATGATAAGTCAGTTCCAGGCACGCGAATATCTGTCGCGAAATTGTAGTAATGATACACGGCATAAAATACAACCGCAATGATAATTTGTCCGATCAGCTTTTGCTTTGACGTCAATCCCAGATTGCGCTTCATGACGACCTTGATGTAATCATCTAAAAAGCCAAGCAAACCGTAGCCGAGCGTAACAAACAGAAGCAGCACCATTTCCGGGCTTATTTCTGAAAATTTCTGTGTCATAACAATTGTTGTCACAATGATAGAAAGTATGATCATGACCCCGCCCATTGTCGGCGTCCCTGATTTTTTCTGATGTGATTTCGGTCCTTCTTCTCTAATACTCTGGCCGAATTTTAATCTTCTTAAAAACGGAATAAGAATCGGAGAGAGCAGAACACTAATTAAAAACCCCATTAAAATTGTAAACAGAATGACTTGCTCAAGCATTGTCCTTTTCTCCTCCTGTTTCTTTCAAACGACATACGTAGTTATCATATTCATGATTTTTTCTCATATGAAAATTCTTTTCAAGCTCCATATTCAATAACATCTCTTTCCTATGAATTCGTCTTATTCTTATTGAGTTCGACAATGGCTCTCGCCGCCACTTCAGCATCGTCAAAGTCGAAGGTTTCGCTTCCGATCTGCTGATAGGTTTCATGCCCTTTTCCGGCAATGAGAACTACATCTCCTTTTTTGGCATTGGCAATCGCGAAAAAGATTGCCTGCTCGCGGTTTGCAATGCTGTGGTAGTATTCGTTCTCTACTCCGGCTTCCATATCTCTTAAAATCGCGCGAGGATCTTCGCTTCGCGGGTTATCTGAAGTGAAAATCGGCTCATCAGCCAGCTCTACAGCGATTTTAGCCATTTTTGGGCGTTTCGTCTTATCTCTGTCTCCCCCGCAGCCGACAACGACAAAGAGCTTTCCTACCGTCATGTCTCTGCATGTCTTCAGCACATTTTCAAGGCTGTCCGGTGTGTGCGCGTAATCTACAATAACCGGAAACTCCTGCTGCTGATTGACCAATTCAAAGCGGCCTCTTACGCCATGCAATTCTTCAACAGCTTCAGTGATGGTTTCAAACGGTATGCCTGCTGCAATACATGTTGCAACAGCTGCCAGCACATTATACACGTTAAATTGTCCGACGAGCGACATCGTGATATGTTTAGTGCCTTTGTTTGTCACAAGATCAAAGCTTGTGCCCTGTGCAGTGATCGTGATGTTCTTCGCCATCACATCAGCGTTGTTTTTAATTCCGTATGTAGAGATATGCGCTGCGGTCACCTTTTCAAAATAAGCGCTCGCCTCATCATCAGCGTTCAGTACGGCACGCTTTGGATGTTCATGGTTGAAAGCCCCGCCAAGCTGAGAAAAGAGCAGGCTTTTTGCCTGTCTGTACTCATCCATCGTTTTATGATAGTCCAGATGGTCCTGCGTTAAATTCGTAAACACGGCAATATCATAATCACAGCCATGAACACGCCCTAAAGATAAAGCGTGAGAAGAAACCTCCATGATAGCAGTGTCAACTTGCTTGTCATTCATTTTCTTAAACGTTTTCTGCAGCGTGACGCTTTCCGGAGTCGTGTTTTTAACGGGAAGTGTTTCATCGACGATTTTCATGTACATTGTGCCGATCAAGCCTGTGCGTTTTCCCGCTTTTTTCAGAATCTCATCGACCATGTGGGTCGTTGATGTTTTGCCGTTTGTGCCTGTTATCCCGATCAGCTGAAGCTTCTTTGTCGGCTGTCCGTAAAACGCATCAGACAAAACGCTGAGCGCACGCAGTGACTGCCGGACAATAATGACGGGCACATCCACATCGAGCTCTCTTTCAGCCACAATAGCCGCTGCGCCGTTCTCTACTGCTTTTTGCGCAAAATCATGGCCATCTACCGTATACCCTTTTACACATACAAAAAGACTCCCTTTCTTTACTTCCCTGGAGTCCATCTCAATTGAAGTTATTTCAGGGTCTTGTGAGTCGTTTACAGAAGGTTCGGTTGTTAAGTATGTAAGCAGCTTTGTAAGTTTCATCGTATCAAACCTCTCAACATTCTAATTCGTTCTTTTTATCATTTGAAGTCACGTCAAATGATGTGATAATGATTTTAAGCATACAGTTCATATTTTAGCGTAAATAAAAGGATACATCCAGCTAATCTTGAAGATATGAGCATTTTTTCTGCAATAAAATAATAGGCAGCCCGAATTAATCGGCTGCCTCTTTTTCATCTTCTTCAGTCAAATAAACGCGTATCTTTGAGCCCTCTTTTACTTTCGTTCCGGCAGCTGGCGATTGTTTAACGATTTTGCTTCCTTTCCCGGAAGCATCCACATTGAGATTCACCAAAAGTGACTCAAGATCTGAGACAGACATCCCTACAACATTCGGAACTTCTATTGTTTTTGTGTCGTTCCATTGGTACTTTTTCTCGATTTGATTTTTCCGAGGCTTCACACCAATCTCCGGCAGGCTGTCTCTCATAATATTCCCGACAATAGGCGCTGCAACCGTTCCGCCAAACTGAATCGTGCCTTTCGGGTTATCCACCGCGACATAGACGACAAGACTCGGATCGTCAGCCGGCGCGAAACCGATAAATGATACAATATGGTTGTTTTCGAGGTATTTTCCATCCTTTACCTTTTGTGCAGTTCCCGTTTTTCCGCCGACACGATATCCTTCAACAAATGCGTTACGGCCGGTGCCTTCTGCGACGACGCTTTCTAAAGCATAGCGGATTTGTTTGGATGTCTCCTCAGAAATGACTTGTTTCTTTGCGATTGGTGATTGTTTTTTAACCGTTTTTTTCGTTACAGGGTCGATCCATTCCTTTGCAATATAAGGTGTGTAGAGCGTTCCTCCATTTACAGCGGCAGATACGGCTGCAACCTGCTGAATCGGCGTGACAGATACCCCCTGTCCGAAAGCCGTAGTCGCTTGCTCGACCGGACCTACTCTATCAAGCGGGAATAAGATTCCTGTCCCCTCGCCCTGCAGATCAATTCCAGTTTTTTGGCCGAAACCAAAGTCTTTAATATATTTGAAAAGCTTATTCTTCCCTAAGCGCTCGCCTAATTCAACAAACCCCGGGTTGCAGGAGTTTTGTACAACCTCTAGATACGTCTGCAGCCCGTGTCCGCCTCTTTTCCAGCACCGCAGTCTCGCTCCGTCCACTTCCGCATGCCCTTTATCATAAAATTGATCACGTTTCAAATTTACTTTTTGTTCTTCAAGAGCTGCTGCAAGTGTAATAATTTTAAAGGTGGATCCCGGCTCATACGTGCTCCATACCGGCAGATTCCGATTGTAGACGGACGGATCGACTGATTGATAATCAGCCGGGTCAAAGTCAGGCCTGCTAGCCATCCCCAATATTTCTCCGTTTTTCGGATTCATCGCTACGGCAATCATACCGTCAGGGTGATATTTGGCCTCAGCGTTATCAAGCTCCCTTTCCATTATCGTCTGAACCTTCGAATCAACTGTCAGCTTCATATCAAGCCCGTCCTTAGGCGGTGTGTAGTCGTCCGCTTCATCAGGCATTTTCTTCCCTTTTGCATCTGTATAAAACTTAACAGAGCCCTTTTCCCCTTTCAGATCATCGTCGTAATAGGCTTCAAGTCCAAGGAGCCCTTGGTTGTCAATGCCGGCAAATCCAAGCACATGAGATAAAAAGCTGCCGAAAGGGTAATGGCGGATACTGTCCTCCGCAACATACACACCCTTTAAATCAAGCGCTTTGATTTCTTTCGCCTTTTCATTCGAAATCTTTCTCCCTTCAGGAGTTATCTTTTCGATTGACGCTTTTTTTGTTACATGCTTATATACTTTTTCTTCTGACATGTTTAAAACCGCCGCAAGCTGCTTGCTCGTTTTCATCGGATTATGAACTTGGCGCGGGACGACGAATACGGTCGGCGCACTTTTGTTTGTTGCGAGTTTCACGCCGTTCCGATCCAGAATCTCTCCTCTCTCTGGTTCAAACGGCAAGTTCCGGCTCCAGGAATCTTTCGCCAGCGAAGTCAGTTTCTCGCCCATCACAAACTGAACATACCCCAGCCTTGTATCAATGATCAGAAACACGATCACGCCAAAAAGCAAAACAAATAATAAACGTTTTCTAACCGTTACATTCGAGACGCGCAAGAGACCGTCCACTCCTTATTTAGGCTTGTTTCATTTTATGCCTGAAATTGGACGGATAGAACGATGCTCCTTTGAAGGTATAAAAAAAGAAAGCCTGCATAATGGGGAAAATCCCCAGCAGGCTTTCTTTTTTAATCTGGATTTTTAAACGTTACCTTGATGACTGTTTTGTCTTTTATTTCTTTGTCCTTCTTGACGCTTTGGCTGACAGCATAGCCTTGTCCGCTTACTTCAATATGAATACCCGCCAGCTCGCCGTATTGAAGAACCTCTCTTCTCGACCAGCCTGTCATATCAGGCATTTTGATTTTGCCGCCCGTTTTCAGGAAGACCTTCTGATTGGTCAGAACTTCCTCATCCGCTTTCGGATACTGTTCTTTTACAGCGATATCACTGCCGATGACAATCGGTGTGAGATTCTCTTCTTTTGCTTTCTTTTGAGCAGCAGTTACCGTTTGATCTGTTAAATCAGGCATCGTCTGCGCTTTTGTTTTTTCCTTATCTGAGTCAGACTTTTCAGTTGGCTCTATGTTTAGGTAGTGCAGGCTGTTTTTCATTGTTGGGTTGAAGATTTCAGAAACTGGATTTGAACCCGTTTCATCATTCTCTAATTGCGGCTGCTGTACTGCAACATAGATCAGCAACTCGGGATCATCTTTAGGCGCCATTCCCATTACAGAAAATACGTAATTATCGCGTCCAGATAAATAACCGTTTTGCCCGGCAATTTGTGCTGTCCCGGTTTTAACAGCTACATCAAAACCTTCAATTTTATAAGGCCGTCCAGTACCGATATCAGATGTAACGACATCACCTAAAATATTACGAACCTCTTTAGCGGTGTCAGCAGAGATTGGCGTACCGGCTGACTGAGGTTTATTTTGATAAATGGTTTTCTTCGTATCAGGATCAACAATATGGTCTATGACGTAGGGTTGCATCATTTTACCGTCATTTGCTATTGCAGTCGCAGCCTGCAGCTGTTGAATTGGTGTAACAGCAGAAGCTTGACCATATGCAGTCGATGCTTTATCAAATTCATATTTAAAGTTCATTTTACTTGATACTTCATTCGGCAAGTCAATACCTGTTTTTTGATAGAAATTGAATTTATGCAGATATTCATCAAGACGGGTATAGCCCAGCTTTTCATTAGCCAATTTGGCAAAAGCCACATTAGAAGACCTTACTACACCGTCATGGTATGTTGTTGCCCCCCAGCCTACTCCGTCATTATGGTCTTTTACTATTCCTCCGCCTACTTTATATGTTCCGGACTTGTACTTTTCATTGCCGTTATACACATTCTCCTGTATGGCAGCAGCAAGTGTAAAAATCTTCATCGTTGACCCGGGCTCATACGCATATGAAATCAAATCATTATAGTAGTTTGTCACATCACGCGTGTTCGGGTCAAAGCTTGGGCGCTGTCCCATCGCAAGGACTTTGCCCGTTTTCGGATCGACGACTGCGGCCATGATTTTTTTCGGATTATACTTTTTCGCCACTTTTGTCATGCTGTCTTCCAAAAAGGTTTGAATTTTTTGGTCAATGGTTAAATATACATTGTCACCATTTTTTGGCGCTGTAATTTTATTTTTGCTGTTCGGGAGCTCCCAGCCGGATTTGTCACTTTCATAAGTCACATATCCGTCCCGCTCCTTCAAATACTTATCCAGCACTTTTTCTAATCCCATCGCGCCGGAAATTTCATTTGTGTCTTGATCAACCTCGGCATAGCCGATTAAATTGGATGCAAAAACGCCGTTTGGATAGTAGCGTTTTGTATCCCGTAAAAATGAAATGCCCGGGAGTTTCAGCTTTTCGATCTTTTGCTTTTGTGAATACGTAATATCCCGGCCCGCTGAGCCGAACTCTACTTGTTTTGCATCCTTATTTAAGATATCAAGGATATCAGCCTTGTCTATGTTTATTACTTTAGACAGCGCTTCCGCCGTTTTTTCTTTGTCTTGGACATGCTGAGGATGCTTGACATCAGTGGTCATTTTTTTATCGAGAATCGCAATCAGCTTATACGTAGCTGTGTCCTCTGCAATCACTTTTCCGGTTCGGTCTAATATCGAGCCGCGGCTTGCTTCGATGGTCCGTTTCTTTTCATGCTGCTCTGTTGCTTTTGTCGCAAGCACTTCACCGTTCGCTTTTCCGGTTATTTGAATATATGCCATTCTCCCCAGGATGACAAAGAAAAAGAGAGCGAAACAAATACTTAGAATCGCTGCTCCTCTATTCATAAATTTATTCTTTTTTGGCATTTGAATCATTCCTGTATGTTTTTCACTTTTTTATCTTTTAAATTCAAGCCGTTCTTTTTCGCAATGTCCATAATGCGCTGCGGTTTGCTTAAATCAGCAACGCTTTTTTCGAGGTCACCAATTTGCTTATTTTCGGATGAAATTTGCTCCTCAAGCTTTTGTACCTCAATATTGGTTTGATATGCCGCATACGCCTTCGATACGATCAAAAGCGATACGCTGAGCACCACCGCAGCAAAGAGGACAAGAAGCACTTTTTCTCCGAGAGTAATGGAAGCCCTTTTCTTGACAATCACTTTTTTCTCAGGACTGATCGCATGCCGCTGCTGTTTCTCTGGTTGGTAAGCTAAATTGCTCATAGGCTGATGACCTCCTTTTAATTTTGCTTTCGTGTTTCGTTATTTTCTTTTTTCGGCAATCCGAAGCTTCGCAGAACGAGCCCGGTTGTTTTCTTCAAGCTCTTCATGAGATGCCGTAATCGGTTTTCGTGTGATGAGCTTCAGCTCCGGTTCAAACTCTTCCGGTATGACAGGAAGACCCGGTGGAAGTTCCGGAAGCGACGACTTTTCTTTAAAAGTGCTTTTGCAAATTCTGTCTTCAAGCGAGTGGAAGGTAATGACTGATACCCTTCCCCCTGGCTTAAGAACCTCAATTGCCTGCTCCAAAGCCTCTTCAAAAACCTTAAGTTCATCGTTCACGGCAATTCTGATTGCCTGAAACACGCGTTTAGCGGGATGTCCCCCGCTCCTTCTCGCTGGAGCGGGAATCGCGTCTTTTATTAGATCGACCAGTTGGCCCGTAGTTTGAATAGGAGATTTGATTCTTGCCTCCTCAATTTTTCTGGCGATCTGTTTGCTGAACTTCTCTTCGCCGTATTTAAAGAAAATACGTACGAGATCCTCATAGCGCCACTCATTTACGACTTCTTTCGCCGTAAGCGTGGCCGACTGGTCCATCCTCATGTCCAACGGAGCGTCATGATGGTAACTGAATCCGCGTTCCGGTGTATCCAGCTGCGGGGAGGACACCCCTAAATCAAATAAAATACCGTCTACTTCTGTAATGCCTTGTTCATTCAAACATTCTTTTAAATACCTGAAATTGCTTTTAATCAGAATGAGCTGCCCTTTATAATCGGACAACGCTTCTTTCGCATGCTGTAATGCCGTATCATCTTGGTCAAAAGCGATTAAACGCCCCTTCTCGGATAACTGCTGCAATAAGTATGTACTGTGCCCAGCTCCGCCGAGTGTGCAGTCTACATATGTACCGTCCGGTTTAATATTAAGCCCGTCTACGGTTTCATGAAGAAGTACTGTCTTGTGTTGAAACATATTGTGTTGGTCCCACCTTTTATCAGGATGAATTGAAATTGTTTTTAGAGTGTTATACACGAAGAATCATTATATATCAAACCCAATCATGTTTTCAGCAATTTCAGCAAATGAATCTTCTTGCTCTTCTGTGTATTGTTCCCAAATTACTTTACTCCACAATTCAATTCGATTAGAAACCCCGATAACAACACATTCTTTTTCCAGTTTGGCGTAATTCAATAGAGATGATGCAATATTTACCCTGCCTTGCTTGTCCAGTTCGCATTCGGTAGCCCCTGAAAAGAAGAAACGGGTAAACGCGCGGGCATCTTTCTTAGTGAGAGGAAGAGCTTTTAGTTTTTCTTCAATTTGTTTCCATTCGTGCATAGGGTAGCCGAAGAGACATTGGTCAAGCCCTCTAGTTAGCACAAACTGCTCACCGAGGCCTTCTCTGAATTTAGCGGGTACGATCATGCGGCCCTTCGCATCGATGGTATGCTGATATTCACCCATAAACATGATCTCTTGCCCCACTTTCTCTCCTTAACTCACCACTATCCACCACTTCTCTCCACAACTTCATTTTACACTGTTTACCCATAAAAAAAAACCCTGAACTATTCAGGGTTCTTTAAAACTTTATTTCAAAGTTTGACAACTTGATGTTGATTTTGAAAAGAAAATGGCAGATTCTTGAATGATGTGAAGAATTTTGGACCGTACCTGTTCAAATAATACATAATATTCCAAATTCGTTCTTGCGGCGCAAGCATCGGCTTAATGCTATTTTGGATTCTCTCATAATCCTTCAGCACGTAGCCTTCTTTCTCTTCAATTCGTTTCGTCACCGTACGCTCTAAAAACTGAAGCTGACCCTGGATAAAAGCGGCATTTTTCATGAGTAAAGGTTCCATGCTTTGATCAACCTTTAACGCCTCCTGCCGGACCGTTTTGTGAATCGCTTCAATTTGGCTCTTCGCCTGATCCATCACTGCGGTAAACTCTTCCGGAATCTGGCGCTCAAAGTATGTCTCTCTTTGATTCTCCGTTCCGCGTTCAATCGCGTCTTGTAACGAGATATTCCGTTCAAGCAGTTTTTTCTCAATATGCCGTTCAAGTATTGTAATGTTCAGCCTCGGCATAACAGGAGGCATTTTAAAGCCCATCACCGCAAAGGCCTGTTTGAGCTCACCCCAATAGTTGATTTCTCCAGGGCCTGCAATAAATGCTAAAGTCGGAATGAGGTATTCCTGCATTAACGGTCTCGTCACAACATTGTTGCTGAAGCGCTCAGGATGTTCTTCCATATGGGTATAAAGTTCATCCATCGTCCATCCGAGATCAAGCTCATTGATAACAAAACGGCCGTTATCTTTTTCAATTAAAAAACGTTCTTCTTCATATTCATAAAACAGATTCGCCTGCTCTTTTCCGGACTCGATAATCGGTTTGTAGCCTGCTTCACGCATGAAGGCCTGCTGATCTGAAACAGCGCGGGCGAGTTCATCATTTTCCCGAAGAATCTTTTGGAACATGGCCGTTTCCAGCTTTTTAATCCCCGGATCTCCAGAATTTAATAATACTAGGCCCTCCTCTTGGAACAGATCCGCAATCAGCAGTTCAAAGAAGTCAGTAAACGTAACAGATTCCCTTAAACATCGTTTTACATTGTCGAGAAGTGCATTCGTATGGTCTGTTTCTTCAAACGCGGCAAATACATCATCTATCCAGGCGGCACATTTTTCCTGATCAAGCGATGTGCTTGCTGCCGAAGACTTCTTCCAGTAAGACTGAGGCAGCTTTTTTTTCACAGGCCCATTCTCTTCTGACGTATGGACAAAATTAATCTCATCCAAATCGTGGTCTTCTCCGGCCACCCAAAAGATCGGTATGACAGGCACTTGCAGTTGCTTTTCTTGTTCCTTTGCTAACACAATGATTGAAATGATTTTATGTATAGTGTAAAGCGGTCCTGTTAAAAGTCCGGCCTGCTGTCCGCCGACAACAGCGGCACTTGACGGGTCCTTCAGCTTCTCAATGGCAGACTGCATGGCACTTGATCCGAATTTATGATGGTAAGAGGATAAGTACGCCGCCAATTCCTCTCTTGCGAAAAACCGGGAGGATAAATCTTTCAGTCTTTCGCGCCACATGTCCTTATGATGAATGCTGTAATCAAAAAAAGAAGACATTTCTTCTTTGCCATCTATATAGTGCTGTACAAACACATTCTGATTTTTGATGGAAAGTTCAGTTAGCTGCATCTTCTAGAACTTCCTTTCTCCAATAAATAGTTAGTTATCCGAAATGAGTATAGCATGTTACCGAAAAAGCTCAAAAGACTTTGTTTGTATTTCGCTCCAAAGCTTTAATGCTGCCGTATAAAAACTCCAGGTGGACGGCATCAAGGCCCTGAAGTCTTGCTTCCTTCAATAAATATCCGATAATGGCGTCAGCTTCTGTCTGCCGGCCTTCGATGACGTCAACCAGCATAGAAGAACGATTTTCTTTCGTTTGCCCGCAAACGGACCGAACCCGTTCCCAAGCCTCTTCTTCGTTTTCAAGCCTTAAAATACGGCACGCCTCCTTAAAAACCAGCTTCATAAAAGCCAGATAAGCCGGCGTTGTCAGCAGTTCTCCGTTCTTCACCTGCAATAACGCGGTTAACGGATTGATACAAGCATTTACAATCAGCTTGCCCGTCAGCAGGCGGTACCAATCCGTCTCATAACGAATCGGAAAATCCGAATGGTTATGCGAAAGCAAGACATTCAGCCGATCTGGTTCAGCATCGTCGAACGCGCTCCATTTTATCGCACCTAAGCCTGTATGTTCAACAGCAGTATCTGATTTCCTTACAGCTCCGTGCTCAGCAATTCCAACATAAATGGAATGGCCAGCGCGCCAGTCTTTGAGATCATGGATATGCCCCATACCGTTTTGCAAAAATAAAATATTCGTTTTCCCGATCCGTTCAAGCGATGGAAAAACAGACTGAAGCTGATGCTGCTTCACTGTCACGACAAGAAGATCAAAATGCGAATTGATTCTCATGTCCGCACTGCAATCAGCTCTGAATTCTTCTCCGCCTTTATAAAGCCGGATCCCTTCAGACTGAATGGCCGCAGCCTGTTCTTCCCGCCTCGTCACAACAGTCACCTCGTGATGAAGTGACAAATAATAGGCGCATAAAAGGCCGACGGAGCCCCCGCCGATAATTCCAATTTTCATGATGTCACACCCAATTTAGCATTTACGTATTATCATAGCAGAAGTGCAAAGAAATTACTTCTCAAAGATCCCGTGTGCTTAAAATTAAAGTTTAAATATTTGGATTTTTTAAATAAAGCGTTTACAATATATGTAGAAACAACAAAGGGGGAGATTTGTTTGGTAAAGGTAGAACGTCTGCTTATCAACTATAAAACGCTTGATGAATTCAAGAAATTCAAAGAATACGGTATCCAGGAGCTTTCAATGCTTGAAGATCTTCAGGATAATATTATTGAAAATGACAGCACTTCGCCTTTTTACGGGATTTATTTTGGGGATAAACTTGTAGCGCGAATGAGTCTATATCAAGTTAACGGCAAATCGAATCCTTATTTCGACAACCGCCAGGATTATTTGGAGCTGTGGAAGCTTGAGGTTCTTCCGGGCTACCAGAACAGAGGTTACGGGACAGCATTGGTTGAATTCGCTAAATCATTCAAAATGCCGATCCGGACAAATCCACGAATGAAATCAGCGGAATTTTGGAATAAAATGAACTTTGAAACTGTTAAGTATGATATGGCGCGGGACAAAGGGGAAAACCCGCTCATCTGGCATCCTGACATGGATCACGAAATGACACCGGGAGAGTCTGCATAGAAATAAAAACAACCGGCCTCTTCTAAATATAGGGCCGGTTCATTTCAGACGTTCATTACGTTTCTTGAGCTGCTTTTTTCATTCTTCCGTCTTCCTTTGAAACAACCATTTTTCTGGCCCGATCCATGATATCGATCAGCGCCTTGTAATCCTCTTCTGTCATCTCTAGCTGGTTCCTCAGTGTTTGATTTTCACTCCGTAAATCCTCAAGCTCTTTTTGCAGCGATTGGATTTGCTCCTTCAATTTTTCCCTTTCAAGCTGAAATTCTTGCGAAGACGGCGTTTCTTTGAATTGTTCAAGAAATTGAATCACATCCTGAATGGACAAATCTCGTTTTCCTTCTGGCGCTGCCGCGGCAGTCTGCTTCACGGAATTCGGCATATTGACTGAATGAACGCCGATTTGCTTTCTCAATTCTTTCCTCTGCTTTTTCGCAAGCTCTATGCCTGACTGGTATTGTTTTCTCACATACGAGTTCCACCTGAAGCCACAGGCTGCCGCAGTTCTGGTCAGCGCCCTTCCAACCTCCTCAAAGGCGGAAAGCTGTGTTCCTCCCTCTCGAATATGACGAAGCACCACTTCCGCCAGCAGCAAATCCTCATCCTGAGTCCAAGCATCTTGTCTGGTAATGGTCAAATTTAATCTCCCTCCATGTCAGCTTATTTATCTCATACATATGCCGGTAATAGATTAGATAGACTATTTGCACTCACAATTTTTCCGCAAGCTGACAGGAAGAGAAAAAGAAAAAGCGCAGGGTTTTCACCCTGCGCTTTTCTTACTTAGTTACTTTTTACATTTATGTCTTTGCCGTTGTATGATCCGCATGCTTTGCATACACGGTGAGACAATTTCATCTCTCCGCATGACGGACATTCTGTCATACCAGGTACATTAAGTTTGAAATGTGTACGGCGCAATCTTTTCTTCATTTTAGAAGTTCTTCTAAAAGGTACAGCCATTATTCCCACCTCCTTAAAGAGTTAAGATTCATCATCTTGTTTTAAGAGCTTTTCGAGGGCTGCAAGTCTCGGATCAACTTGATTCTTCTTGTCTTCCTCCGAAATGACTTGCCAGTCCTTTCCTTCTTGAGGAGCAGCCCCTTTTTCTTGTTCAGATTCACAAAAGATTTGCATAGGGATTTCTAAAAGAATTTCTTCTTTCACGATCGGAGTTAAGTCGATAGTATCGTCCTCAACAATGTGAACGTCATCATCTTCTATATCATCCGTCTGATGAAATATAAACAGTTCTTTTGTTGAAATTTCAAATGGATACGGAACATCAACGAGTGTTCTTGAGCATGGCAAAATCATTTCGCCTGAAATTGTAAAATCAAACGAAACCTGTTTGGATTTGATATCCGCTCTGCCCTTCACCCGGACGGGAGAAATGCGGCGAATGTCAGAATTCAGTTTTGTCAGCTCATTTAACTCAACTGTTTCATCAAACTCAAAACTTTGTTTTGGCATTTGATGCAGCTGATAAATCGTCCATTTCATTTGTATCACCTCAGGAAAGCAACAAACATGATTATAGCTTTTAAGATTGTTTTTGTCAATATTTTTTCTTTACAGCATAATGCTGCCATTCAAGTATCGTTGACAGCGGAATGTGCTATGCATACACTTAAAACAAAAATAAGACATAAGAGTTTCCATTTGCAAATGTACCATACGTTTTTAAACATAGCAAGAAAGGCGGAAAAAATATGAAAGCTGTCGGATTGGTGGTTGAATATAATCCCTTTCATAACGGTCACCTTTATCATGCCCAAACAGCAAAGCGGCAAACCGGATGCGACGCGGCTATCGCGGTAATGAGCGGGCATTTTTTACAGCGAGGAGAACCAGCTGTTGTGTCAAAATGGGCACGAACAAAAATGGCGCTGCAAAGCGGCGTCGATCTTGTGATTGAGCTGCCTTATCTGTATGCGGTGCAAAAAGCGGAGATTTTTGCACGCGGCAGTGTATCCAGCCTGAACAAACTCGGATGCGAGGCGCTGTTTTTCGGGAGCGAAAATGGTGATATTGAGCCGTTTTTAAAAACTGCAAAGCTTATTAATGATCATAAACATACATTTGATCAGCGTATTAAAGAAGAAGTTAAAAAGGGTGCCAGTTACCCAGCAGCGGCAGCTATCGCCTTCAGCTCCATTTTACATACCGAAAATGCACTTGATTTGTCAAAACCAAACAACATTCTGGGATACCATTATGTGACTTCCATTCTTTCCGGGAGATATCCGATGAAACCTTATACCACAGCTCGAATTTCCTCGGACTATCATGATGCCGACCTTCCTGAAGGCGAACACCATATCGCAAGCGCCACAAGCATCAGAAAAGCGATGATTGAACAGAATCTTGAAACCTGCCTTCGGTTTCTTCCTGCTGCATCTGCATGTGAATTGGCAGATTACCGCAAATCTTTCGGACTGTGGCATACACCTGAAAGCTATTTTTCTTACTTAAAATACAGCCTTTCAACTGTAACAGCACAGGAATTACAGCAAATATACGAGGTGGAGGAGGGCTTAGAGCACAGAATTCTTCGTTCAATCAGAAAAGCCAGCTCCTATCAGGAATTTATGGAGCTGCTGAAAACAAAACGTTATACGTGGACAAGGCTTCAGCGGATGAACACGCACATTTTAACCAGAACGAAAAAACAGGATATACACAAGCTGCTTGACGACAAAGAAGTGCCTTATATCAGGCTTCTCGGCATGACGAAAAAAGGACAGGCTTATTTATCGGAAAAGAAAAAAGCGCTGTCCGTTCCGCTTGTCAGCAAACTGTCTTCTTTCTCCCATCCCGCTCTAGATCTGGACATTAAAGCGAGCAGAATCTACAGCCTGCCGATAGAAGAGCCACTGAGAACTGAGTTTGACCTGCAAGAATACGGACATGCACCGATTCAATATGACGAAGATGAACAACGTTTTTTAAACTTATAGAAAAAGCACCTGAGTATCAGGTGCTTTTTGCTTTCAGCTTATTCAAATAATCAATCGCATCCTGCATCGTATCAACAGGCACAATCTTCATGTCTGAATCGATATCTTTTGCTGTTTTTACTGCGTTTTTATAATCAGAATTGCTGGCACCGTTTTGATTTGGCGCGAAGAAAATGTCTTTTCCGGCTTTGTCTGCGGCGACGACTTTTTGATCAATGCCGCCAATCGGGCCTACTTTTCCGTCAACATCAATTGTACCGGTTCCCGCAATATCGTAGCCTTTTGTTTCGTCTGTTTTTGTCAGCTGATTATAGATTTCAAGAGACATCATTAACCCTGCTGACGGTCCGCCGATATTTTCGATTTCAAAATCAATATCAGGCTCCACTTCCACGTTTCTGTCCGTATAGAGCGATACTCCGATTCCTGCCCGTTCCGGCTCATCAGGAAATTGTTTTAACGAAAGGGTGACACTCTTTTCTTTTTCTTCTCTTTCGATTTTTAACGTGACTTTATCTCCCGCTTTTTTGCTGCTGATATAATCAATCAGCTTTTCAGCAGACTGATAGTTTTTGCCGTCTGCGCTGATGATTTTATCACCGACTTCTATTTTCCCTTTTGCAGGCATGTTTTCTACAACTGAGCTTGCGTATATGCCGTTAAAGGAATAGCTGACTTTTTTTCCTGCCTTTTGATAGGCGGCTATGACGGCGTTTTCTTGCGAACTTTCCATCATTTGGATCTGCCTTTTCATATACTCCTTATCTGATTCGCCTTCTTCCTTGATGCTTTCATCAGGAACAATCTCATAATAAGGGTGCATCTTTGCCCACACATATGTAAATGGATTAGCCGGTCCCACTTTGACAGTCATTAAGGACAGACTCCCTTTTTCCGGGTAGCCTCCCTCCACTTTTATCAGTGAAGCAAGCTCTGTCGCTTCTCCCGGTTTTGTAATATAAAATGGAAGTTTTATAAATGATAAAACGGCAATCAAAATGAGGATGACAAGCATCCAGCTAAAATGTTTTTTACGTAGCAAATTATAAGCCCTCCCAATTCTCTATTTCTTTTTTTATCTGGCTGATCATTCGGTTTGTCGCCTCCTCGCCTGCCGATATCATTGCTTCAATATTGGCAAACGAGCTGGAGCTGTATGTTTCAAGAGAAGGGCGAATCATGATATCCGCGGCGATCGTTTGATGTCGCACCAATTCATTTTGCAGTATATCCATACTTTGCATAATTACATCAAAAATATGCGACGCCGTTTCGGTTTTTCGAACCCTGGAGACATCAGAGGCGATGATGATATCAGCGCCCATGTCTTTTACAACAGAAACCGGAATTCGGTCTACGACCGCGCCATCTACAAGAAGCCGTCCGTCCAGCTTCTGCGGAATAAAGATACCCGGTATGCTTATGCTGGCCCGCACCGCATCTGACACTGATCCTTTGCGGAATACAATCTTTTCTCCCGTCTGTAAATCACATGCAACAATGCCCAGCGGGATTTGAAGCTCTTCGATCGGTTTTCCGAATGTATAAGCATGCACAAGCTGCCTGACGCGGTCACCTTTTAAAAAACCGAGTCTGGGCACTGTATAATCAGCATAAAACCGCCGTTTAAAGGCTTTGGCGACTTTTTTCATCGTTGCCACGTCATGGCCGGCGGCATAGAAACTGCCCACCAAAGCGCCCATGCTGCTCCCCGCAATCATATCCACTTCAATTTGGTGCTTATGTAAACTGGAAAGCACACCGAGATGAGCGAGCCCTCTGGCCCCTCCCGATCCTAACGCTAACCCGATTTTAGGTTTGGCCAACGCGTTAACCTCCTGCCTGAATTCCCTGTATACCGAATTCTATGGTCTAAACTGAACCCCTATGCTCGTATATTAGTACAAAGAATCAAGAGGACAGGTACTGCTTGGCCGTTTCGTGTCATACATTATTTTATCATGATATACATGTCATTGGGCATTTTTAGCATCGGGGAGGTAAGAATGAACTTGTCGAAGATTAATACACTTTTGATTGCTTCGTTTTTTCTTTTTTTAACAGCGACTGTCATCTCACATCCGCAGGCTTCATTCGAAGCCTCTAAAACCGGGCTTTCTATGTGGTGGGAAGTTGTGTTTCCGTCATTGCTGCCATTTTTTATTCTGTCTGAACTCTTAATCGGTTTTGGCATTGTACGGTTTGTCGGTGTTTTGCTTGAGCCTTTTATGCGGCCGATCTTTCGTGTGCCGGGTGTCGGCGGCTTCGTACTTGCTATGGGAATGGCATCAGGAAACCCAGCGGGAGCAAAACTCACTGCCCGTCTGCGGCAGGAAAAACAGATTTCAAGAGTAGAAGCAGAACGGCTTGCGTCGTTTACCAATTCTTCAAACCCGCTCTTTATTTTCGGCGCTGTTGCCGTCGGTTTCTTTCAAAACGCGTCATTGGGCATTTTATTGGCTTCTGCACACTATTTGGGGAATCTGGCTGTCGGTTTAACGATGCGTTCCTACGGACGCAAGGAAGAGCAGCATCTCAGAAGGAGGAAAACGATACCTTTTCCTTCGATCAAAGATGCTTTACACGCTCTTCACACTGCCAGACTTGCGGAAAAACGGCCTCTGGGCAAAATTTTAGGCGACGCTGTGACGTCTTCAGTTCAAACGCTCCTTATGGTAGGCGGCTTTATTATTTTATTTTCTGTCTTTAACCGGCTGTTGTCTGTCATTCAGCTGACTGATATTCTGTCTGTTTTCACAAAAGGCGCGCTGACCTTGTTTCAGCTTCCGGCTCAATTGGACATTCCCCTTTTATCAGGGATGTTTGAAATCACGTTAGGAAGCAAGCTTGTCAGCGAGACAGATGTTTCTCTTCTGCAAAAAGCCATTATCGTCAGCTTTATTCTCGGGTTTAGCGGCTTTTCCGTTCAAGCTCAGGTGGCAGGTATTTTATCGGAAACCGATATCAGATTTAAACCATTCTTTATCGCACGTTTGCTGCAGGGCGTTTATGCGGCCGTGTTCGTCATGCTTTTATGGAAACCTCTTTACATAGCATGGCATGATCCATATCAGCATGTATTCAAACCTCTTAATAGCGGCGAAATGCCAACTGCATTTATAAACGGATGGAATCTGCTTGTGCAGATTGGACCTGCTGTCACATTATGCGCGCTGTTTACGTACATTATCATTTTTTCTTACAGACTGACAAACGGAACAAAAAAAGGATGAGTCAAAACCCTCATCCTTGTCTGAATTTTTGCTGAAGCGCCAGCTCTACTTCCGGCGGCACAAACTCTGATACCGAGCCATTGTATCTTGCCACTTCTTTTACGATACTTGAACTTAAAAACGAATATTGATTGTTTGTCATCATAAAAAACGTCTCAATGGATTCATCCAGCACACGGTTTACGGATGTCCCCTGCATCTCGTATTCAAAATCAGATACCGCTCTCAAGCCTCTTAAAATCGCTTTCGCATTTTTTCTTTTTGCATAATCGATCAACAGCCCTTGCGACGTTTCAACTGTTATGTTTGGAATGTCTTTTGTCACTTCTCTCAGAAGCTCACACCGTTCTTCCACACTGAACAAGGGCTTTTTTGAAGAATTATTCAGCACACATACATACACTTGTTCAAAAATATGCGCCCCGCGTCTGATGATGTCCAAATGCCCGTAGGTCACCGGATCAAAACTGCCGGGACAGACAGCTATACTCGCCACATCACTACCCCCTCTTTTTATAAATCGCCACCCCTGTAAGCCCGTAGGTTTCTTTCCTTGTCATCACAAGATCTCCTACGGTTTCGGGAAGCTCAACCTCTCTGTCATGCTCAGCAACGATAAAGCCGTCTTCTTCCAGCATTTGATATTCGTCAATCATCGTTAAGAGTGCTTTCAGCTTTTGTTCCTTATACGGCGGATCAAGAAAAATTCCGCGAAAGCCTGTTTCTCTTTTGGCAGCAGCATGCAAAGCCCGTTCCGCATCATTGCGGTATACCTGTGCATGTTTTGTAAGCTCCAGCGTTTTCAAATTTGATTTTACCGTTTGAATTGCTTTAAAATCACGGTCAACAAATATACAATGCTCAAATCCGCGTGAAAGCGCTTCGATTCCTAGGCCTCCGCTCCCCGCGAATAAGTCAAGTCCCCTGCCCCCGTCAAAATAAGGGCCGATCATATTGAAAATGGATTCCTTCACTTTGTCGGTTGTCGGTCTTGTTGATGTTCCCGGCACAGCCTTTAATGAACGGCCTTTTTTTGATCCAGAAATTACTCTCATGTTCCACACCACTTTTTCTAAAAGCTATTTTGTTTCTTTGTTCGGCCGGACGCCGCTATGTACATAGAAAAAAATCATCCCTATCTTAACATAAAGCATTCTTTCAAACAATGAACGCTAATCTTGATAAACAGGTGTATAGGCAGAATGATCCTTGTCCATACTATAAGCAACAGCATCTAGAGGATGTTGTTGCCAACCGCGGAGAAGACTTACGTTTCCCCATAAGTTCTTCCTCCGGTTTCTCCTCTCCCTTTGCCTTCTCCTTAACATGTTAAGGAATAGAAGGACCCCGCAGAAGCCTGCGGGGATTTTTTTATACAGCTATATTCCGATTTTATAATCGTATTCTTTTGCTTTATCAAGCTTTGACTCGAATTCCAATTTTAAAAACGGTTTATAAGAAGGCTCTACTTTTTTCACAAACGAGTACGATGCGATCTTGTCCATTGTTTTTTCAATTTGGTCCATATCGCAATACAGCACGACATATTTTAAGCGTTTTGATACATAGTGCACATTTCCGAACTTCCTCAGCATTTTGCTTTGCTTAAGGGAATGCAAATACACAACCATGCCCTGGCGCCTATTCTCCAATACAATCACCTGCCTGATTTCTCTTTTATGTAAAAGACGAGACGGCCAGTCTCGTCAGGATACTTTGCATCCGCAGCTTCCGCCTGAACCGCAGCCGCCTCCGCATGAAGACAAACCATCAAAATAAGGGTTCCCAGTCGGAACTTTAACATGCTCTGAAACAGCAGTCCCAATCTCGACGCTAACCTCGTCAAGAATAGTCTGGAGCTCATTTTCAGCTCTCTTGAAGTCAGCCACCTTATCGTTCAGGTCCAGCTCCCGCTTGATCTCCCTCATTTTCCGGGATATTTCTCTATAGTCAGGATGATATTTGCCAAAACGCTGTACATCCTCATACTGCTCTTTTATTTTGATAAAAGAACGAATAATCCGCCCTGCCTCTTCATCTTCCTGGAGACGCTTGTAACAATTGCGGTAGTTCTCAGCCGTCTCCGACTGCAGAATCATCTCGGCAAGCTGCTGAGCTTCACTTTGAAGCCGCACGGATTCCATCGTCGCATACATAACATGCACCTCCAGTTGTTAGTTTACCATGAAACCAGCCAATTGGAAAATGCTTAACCGCAGCCCGAAAACAATCTCACGAAAAAGACCCTCTTTCGGGCCTTTTAATCTTTTGTCCGCATCGCTTGAAACATTTGCATCATCATTTGCGCCATTTGAACCCCGTTCGAAAACTGGTTCACCCGGTGCGGTATGGTTTTTTCATAAAAGTTCATCATCTCAAGCTGAAAGGAGGACAGATCATCCGGTTTTCTCGAAAGCCTGCGGTACCATATCGGCTGTTCTCTGATGAATCGTTTCCGTTCTTCGTTTGCTAAAATAAATTCCTGAACCTCTTTGCGCATATGAGCTCCCCTTTTTTAATCCTTTCGAAAAGAAAAAGGATGCTGTCCAGAGCCTGGCTGAGATTGCTTCTGGCCATTTCCGGAAAATGTATGAAGAAGACTTTGCAACGATGAGATCGACTGGCTCATTTTATTGATTTGTTCGTTCATTTGATTGACATCCATCTTTTTCACCGCTGTCACCATCTTAGAGACAAAATCATTTTTTTGCGGTGTTTCAGGCACATCTTCCGCAGCTTCTTCCGGTTCCCGATATGGATCCCAAATCGGGTCGCTCTCCCCAAAGAGAACCCAATTTTCATATACGTCCTGCCAGCTTCTTTGTTCTTTACGCACTTCTTTTATCAGCTTGGGATGCTTTTTGACGAATTGTTTAAAGTCATTGATTGAATGATCGCCATGTTGATTCGCCACAATCCTCACCCCCTCCGAAAATCGATACCTACTACAATGTATCGTTTTGTGAGGCATTGTGTTCGCCTATATTCATTCAGGAATCAATTTTTAACCTTGCCTCCATACACATAAAAGCCGTAGCCTTAGAAGGAATGGGAATCTGCCTCCTCTGTTACCATCAGCACTTGCACTCGAGCCATCAGCTTTTGCGGAATAGGAAAAGCCGCGGAACCATTCGTCCGCGGCTTTTCATTACCATCGTTTAATAAAATTTTGGGTGTAATATTTTCGGTCTACTCCGACACCAAGATGCGTATAATCTGAATTCAGAAGCGCCTTTCGATGGCCTTCACTATTCAGCCAGCCTTCTACAGCGGCCGGACCGTCCACATAATTGTATGCGATATTTTCTCCCGCTTGCTGAAAGTCAACATCCCCTTTTTCTAAGCGGTCTTTCAGCGAGCCGTATTTTTTAGAGACATGGGAGAAATAGTTATTGTCCCTCATATCCTCGCTATGTCCAAAAGCCACTTCCGCCGTCGGCTGATCCCACTCAAGCTTCGCAAGCCCATGTTTGACGCGTATGACATTCGTCAAATCAAGTATTTGCTTTTCGCTCGTCGTTTGGATCTTTTTCCACTTATCATCTGAAACAGCTTTCGGTTCAATCAATTCACCGCGGTACACAACCTCATAAGGTCTTTGCTTAACAAAGGTTTGCGCATCAAATGCCCTGATGCTGGATAGCTTCCCCTCAAATTTGTCCATATACAGCTGGACATACATCTTTCCTACTTTTACAGTCGGTCTTGTATTGATGTCCTCTTCAGAAAACTCAAATCGATAGGAATTTCCTTTATACTCTACATTCACAAATGGTGCAACCTGGGTCGTCTTGAATACGTCTCCGGTCGATTCACCAATTTTGAAAGGCTTTGCGTTAATATCATTCCCAGCCGCAAATAATGTGACCACTTTATTGTTTAATACCCCGATTTGGATATATTGGTCTTTTCCTTGATTGTATACCCACCAATCATAATCATAAGCTGAAGGGTCAATGCGTTCAGGTTCCCCCAGTTTTTTCGTTACATCATCGGCGGACTTGCCCATAAAGGACAATAACCCTGAAGTCGGCATATGTATTCGTTTGCCGCTTTGCGCTTCCTCATTAGACACTTGAGGCTCGCTGTCATTTGATTTTTTTTCAGGAACAGATCCATATTGAATAAACAGAACATAAGTTCCGCAGATAATCAAGAGGATAATCAGTGCTCTCAATATATTTTTCAATCTATCACCCCCGTGGCGAATCACAATGTCTTGCCTTACATCTCATTACAATACAGCCTATTTAACATGCCAAAGATTTATGTGTTAATGAAAAAAGCCTTCTTCTCTATTATCACCCTCGGAAATATCCGATAAGGCACTGCCGGCACGTTCATTGGTTTGTTCAGATAAAGAAAGATCACCAAGCGTGACAATTCCAGTCAGCTTTTTGTTTTTTGTAACAGGTATCCTTCTGAGCTGATGGGATGCCATCAAATGAAGAACCTCATCGACTGAAGCATCTTCCTCCACACTGACAGGTTTTTCGGTCATCGCGTCAGTGATTTTTTGCGAGTTTGGTTTTTTTATGGCGATTCCTCTTAACACGAGATCACGGTCGGTTACGATGCCTACCAGTGTTTCTCCATCCTCATCAACTATCGGAATCGCACCTACATTCGCGTCTTTCATCTTTACCGCAGCTTCATATACATTATCTAATACCGTGCAATATTGCAAGTCGGCTGTCATCAGATCTTTTATTTTTGTCATCCGTATAACCTCCTTTAGTCTAGTGCTATTGTCGTCAAAATTTAATTTTTGCATACTTTCAAAAGAAGAAGATTCATTGAAAGTTTAACGCTTTCATACTATGATTGTCAGGAAAGGTAATTTTTATAAGGAGGGGTCGGTGTTGAAGTTTACTGAAAGCGGACTTGAAGGGGTAAAGGCTGAGCTGAGCTGGCTGGACGACTTGATGGAAAGCAAAGGCCTCGTCAGAGCGGGTCAATGGGATTACGAAAGAGTCACCTATGACAGGAAGTTTTCGACGATTGAGGGTACGTTTTATCTGCGGATACAAGGCATTGCGGCAGAGGGCGATGTTGGAAGCGGCCGTGCCGTGATTCAATTAATGTCCCCTCTCTTAGGCAAGCATTACTACCCGCATGGAGTAGAATATGGAGAAACGGAAGAGTTTCCCGTACAGGTTGTGACAAAAAGCAAGGCACTGATTCAGGACATCTCCGACTTGTTAAAAACAGTTCAAATGTAATGAAAAGGTACAGCATGTTTTGCTGTACCTTTTATGATATCGTTTGCTGAATATACGGCGGCTCCTCTTGCCCGTCCTTTTCCCTTTCTTTCTTCACCCATTGGAAAAAAATAATCGCCAAAAAAGTACCGTACACAATTTCCTGAATGATTTTCATCATAACCGCTCCGAGCTGCTGATCCTCTAACAAAGGCAGTGTATTGAATATCTCCGGTCCTGTTAATGGGACCTGCCCCATCATATCTGCAGGCACACAAAGCTTCATTGCCTCAGCCCACGCAGACGGATCTGTATAGGTGGCGTATAACGGCGCACCGCTGAACATGATCAGTGCGCAAGCAGGCGTGAGCAGTATACCGTCCGCCATAATATATCCCAGCTTCATCAAGCCGCTGAGCTGCCGAAGACGCTCTACCTTATGAACAAGCGGCCACCACATCAAAAACGCAAGCACAAAGATAAGCCAAGTCATTAACGTATGGTAAAACGGATCCGTTTTGACAGCATCAAATATAAACGGAACATGATATAAAGAAAAAATGCCGTTAAATAAAAGCAAAGCAATTAAAGGCGTCGAGAAAAATGAAAAAACCGGTTTAATGGCAGGCTTGAAAATGATTTTCTCCCAGAGCCATGCAGGAATTCCCGCGATCAATAACGGCGGGACGACCAAGTACAGCACAGCCATCTGCACCATATGCGCGCTGAACATAATATGTCCGAGCAGATCAACCGGGCTTCCCTCGGCTGCATATAAAAACAGCATCGCCGACAGAAAGCACATCATCTCTTTACCTGTTATCCGTTCAGGCTTTGAAGACATTCGCCTGTAAAAAAAGAGATAAAGCACCGTAATGCCCAACAGGATACAAAAAAGATAAGGGCTCCACATCGCGCGAAACCCAAATACCTCTAACTGATTCATTCCTTCACCTCCGGCGGCTGTTCAAATTACCACCATATAATTGTGACAAACGCAAGCACAGTGATGAACGCGACAAACACCCCTGAATACAAAAACAGTGCCGGCGCCTCATGCCCTTTTTGATTCATATGCATGAAATAATACAGCTGGAAGATGACTTGAACTGCAGCAAGCAGAATAATGAAAGGAATCGTAAACCAGCTGCCGACACCGTCCGTTGCCACAGTCAGAAATGCAACAATCGTAAGACCGATCATTAAGCCAAAAGACAGAACCTGATATTTCATCTCCTGAGCATGCTTCTTTTTCTTAAATTCAAGGTCGCTGTTGATATGCCCTCTGCTTTTTTTACCGACCATGTTTATCCCACCATCCCCATTAAATATACAACGGTAAAGATGAAGACCCACACGACATCAATAAAGTGCCAATAAAGACTGGCAACATAAAACTTAGGCGCCGTATACAGGTTCAGACCCCTCTTTGCATTACGGATCATCAGCGCGCTGATCCACATAAGCCCAAATGCCACGTGGGCGCCGTGTGTACCGACAAGCGTGTAAAACGCGGAACCGAGCGCAGAGCTTGTGATGGTAAAGCCAAACTCATGGGTATAATGCTTAAACTCATAGATTTCCAGTCCTAAAAAGCCAGCCCCCAATAAGATCGTAATTCCCAGCCAAAGCTGCATTTTGCCGAAGGAAAAGTTCTTCATGTGGTACATCGCGTACACACTCGTTAAACTGCTCGTTAACAATAGCATTGTGGCGATAAAAACAAGTGTTACATCGAACATTTCCGTCGTAGGCGGATCACCGGCGTTTGAATTCCGGAGTGCAAGAAACGTTGCGAAGAGAGACGCGAACAAAACTGTCTCTCCCCCAAGAAAAAGCCAAAAGCCTAAAAATTTATTTTTCCCTTCCAGTGTTACTTTTTCGGGAGAAGCTGGAAAGGTTTCTGCGGTGAATTTTTCTTCAATTTGCATTATGCCTTCACCCCTTTATCATCATTCGGCAGTTCCTCTTTATGAATATGATAGCCGTGATCATCAATTACTGAGCGAAGCAGCATCGTAATAAATGTGATGCCGAGTCCGATAAAGATCACCGGCAGCCCCCAAGCGTGATCGGTTCTGTACAGCAGACCGAACGCTGCGACAAAGAGGCCGAAGGAAATGATGAACGGCAGGATTGAACCGTTCGGCATATGAATATCATCAACCGGTTCAGCCGGTGTCATTGATTTGTGTCCTGCCTGCTTCTCGATCCAAAACGGATCAAGCCCTCTGACAAAAGGAAGCTGTTTAAAGTTATACTCCGGCGGCGGTGAAGAAACGGTCCATTCAAGCGTACGTCCGTCCTGCCAAGGATCGGCTCCGACATATTCACCTTTTACTGATGTCCAAATGACATTGACCAGCAGAAGAATAACAGCTGCCGCCATAAAGAACGCTCCGATCGTACTGATCAAGTTGCCGGTTTCAAGACCCTGGCCTGGCAAAAACGTATAAACCCGGCGCGGCATCCCCATCAAACCGACAAAATGCTGAATGAAAAACGTGAGATGAAAGCCGATAAAAAACAATACAAATGAAATTTTCCCCATCGTTTCATGCAGAATCTTACCGAACATTTTCGGCCACCAGAAATGAACACCGGCTAAAAGGCCGAATACCACGCCGCCAATAATGACATAGTGGAAGTGCGCTACCACAAAATACGTATCATGGAACTGATAATCAGCTGCTGCTGCTGCCAGCATGACTCCCGTCACACCGCCGAGCACGAAGGACGGAATAAATGAGACGGCATACAGCATCGCTGTCGTATACTTTACATTTCCTCCCCAGATCGTCAAAAGCCAGTTAAAAATCTTAATCCCGGTCGGTATCGCGATAGCCATTGTGGCAACCGCAAAAATCGCATTTGCAATCGGGCCGAGACCTGTCGTAAACATGTGATGCACCCAAACCATAAAGCCCAAAAAGCCAATGAGCACGATGGCAAAAACCATTGATGAGTACCCAAACAAACGCTTTCTGGCAAACACAGGGATGACCTCTGAAAAAATACCGAATGCAGGCAAAATTAAGATATAAACCTCCGGATGGCCAAAGATCCAAAATAAATGCTCCCAAATGACCGTATTCCCGCCAAGCTCCGGATTAAAGAAATTGGTGCCGAACAGCCGATCCAGCATCATCAGTGCCAATCCGACCGTAAGCGGCGGAAATGCAAACAAAATCAATGCCGAAGCCACAAATGTCGTCCATGTAAACAAAGGCAGCCTCATGTATGTCATGCCCGGAGCCCTCATGTTGATAATCGTGGCCAAAAAGTTAATCCCGGCTATCAGCGTCCCAAGCCCCGATATTTGCAGTCCGAGGACGAAAAAGTCTATGCCGTGCCCTTCAGAATGAAGCGAAAGTGAGGCGTATGACGTCCAGCCCGCGTCTGGTGCTCCGCCCAAAAACCAGCTTAGATTTAAGAAAATGCCCCCGAAAAAGAAGAGCCAAAAACCGAGCGAGTTTAAAAATGGAAACGAAACGTCGCGAGCCCCAATCTGCAAAGGCACGACCGCATTCATCAAGGCAAATAAGAGCGGCATCGCAGCCAGAAAGATCATTGTCGTCCCGTGCATTGTCATTACTTCATTGTACGCTTGGGCACTGAGAAAAGCATTTTCAGGTTTTGCAAGCTGAATTCTGATAAACATCGCTTCAATTCCCCCGACAAGAAAGAAGAATCCCCCGGCGATTAAGTAAAGAATTGCGATTTTTTTATGGTCCACCGTCGTCAAATAATCCCAAAGTATAGATCCGCGCGTCCGTTTTTCTGTAAGCGCATTCAACATATGTGACCTCCCCCAATATCTCCCTTTCTTCCCTACTTGCTTTCCGTTTTTAAGCCTTTTAAGTATTCATAAAGCGCATCTGTTTCACTGTCTGACAGCTTCGGATATGTTCCTGTCATTTTGTTACCCGGTTTTATGCTCTCAGGATCCTTCAGCCAAGCCTTCACATTTTCTTCGTTGGCGTCTTTCACCCCTGCCACTTTTGCCCTTTCACCGAAGGTCGCTAAGTTAGGTGCCGTTCTTGCTGCTTCTGCACGTTTATCATTCGGCTCTACCGCATGGCAGCTCAGACAGTTCTTCTCTTTAAACAGTTCTTCGCCCTGCTTAGCCAAATCACTTTCTGTTGTAGACTTATAGTTTTTCATTTCTTTTGTCCAGCCCTGGAATTCTTTTGCAGACATCGTCTTTACCTTAAAATCCATCAGCGCGTGTGAAGGGCCGCAAAGCTCTGCACACTTCCCAAAAAACATATCTCCTGCTTCTTTGCTTCGTTTTGAATCAAATGTCAGGAAAAACTTATTTTCATTATCTGTATTCGTATCAAGTTTTCCTCCGACTGAAGGAATCCAGAAGGAATGTTTGACATCGGAAGCTTTTAAATTAAAATATACCCGCTGGTCTGTCGGCACAATCAGCTCCTGGCTTGTGATAATGCCGTAATCAGGATATTCAAACTCCCACCAATATAGATTTGCCCGGACATTGACTACAAGCGCATCCTCAGCTTTGCGGCTTTTCTTATCCATTGGTGATGTATCTGCTAGCTCAAGCGTATATAATACGACAGGGATCACAAGAATGATGAGCAGCAAAATCGGGATCACGGTCCATGTGATTTCTAAAAATTTGTTCCCCTCTACCTGTTTCGGTATCGTGTTCTCACCGACCCGTGATCTTCTGAATCTCACAATCACATAAAAGAAGATAACAGATACTACTGCAACAACAACCACCATAATCAATGTGCTGAGCACTGTCAGATCATACTGTTTATCAGCCACCTCGCCAGCAGGCTTGAGTGTGGATAAAAAAGGTTTTCCACATCCGCTTAATAGAAGCGGCACTAAGGCTAATAATGAAATAAGACGCCAATGCTTTACCATTTCACCCAACCCCTTTTCTGGTCAATACAAGGCGGAAAGCAGACTCGAAATTCATCGCAATCCAGCCTATCACCAATAAAGCACTTACATTTCCTCTTCTCTTAAATTATGAGTTTTTTTACTCAAAATGCCATCTATGTATAAAAGTAAAGCCGCCTGATTAAACAAAAGGTCAAGGCGGCATTTACTAGTTGTCATCGTTTATTTTGAAGCGATAAAACAAGCAATGTATCTATTTTTTTAGAAAAGAGTCAAGACAACCATGGCAACGAAATAGATTGTCATGTAATTGAGCGAGTAAACGAACATCTGTGTTGCCCACTTCATGATATTCTTGGAGCGGAAGCCCATCAAGCCGAGAATCAGCCAGCCGATATTTAACAGCAAGCCGAGGATGACAATCGGAAGGCCAAGGCTTCCAAGGAAAAACGGTAGCGGCATCAGACACGCAACCCAGACAATAATTTGTCTTTTTGTCACTTCAAATCCGTATACGACAGGAAGCATCGGAATATTTGCAGCTCTGTAATCCTCCGTTTTCTTAATAGCCAATGCTAAGAAATGAGGAATCTGCCAAATAAATAAAATCATGAATAATACCCATGCCACGACACCGATATTGCCTTCCACTGCCGTCCATCCAATAAGCGGCGGCACTGCACCGGAAACACTTCCTACTACTGTGTTAATCGTATAACGGCGTTTCGTCCACATTGTGTACAATACAACATACGTAAAGACTCCGATAAAACCGATAACGGCAGCCATGACAGTTGTCATCAGCAGCATGATCAATCCTAAAGCAACCAGCAAAATTCCAGACCATAACGCCTGATTCGGCTGAATTTTACCCGTAACCGTCGGTCTTACTTTCGTGCGTTCCATAAGATGATCGATATCCCGATCATACCAGTTATTGATCGCGCATGAGCCCGCAATAATCAGAGAAGATCCGATTAACGTAAGAAGAACGGTGTTTATATTGCCTAAAAAACTCAAACCGGAAATATGCAGAGCAAGCCACATTCCAGTAAAAGTCGTGATGAGATTAGAATTGACGATCCCTATTTTAATAAGGGACAGAAAATCTTTCCATGCCGTTGTTTCTTCAATTTGTCCGTCTATAGCTGTATCATTTAAGATTCTGGAGTTAGCCATAACGTAAACCTCCCTTACAAACCTAACGCAGGAGAATAAAAAAACCTGCAACTCTATCATACAAGATAACATCTTGTAAAAAAACATCCTATTAAATATTAAACGACAAACAGGAATTTATTTGTGAACTTTTTATGAATTTTACCAAAGATGAAGGCAATCGCCAAATCGGCAGTGCGTTTACCTTATTTCTATCAGACCCGGCAGGAATAATCAAGTGTACATTTTCCGGAAGCCGTCATTCTATTATATTTTTGTGAACAAAAGGCTCTAAGAATTGCCACAAAACACATATTCGCTTACACTTGGAACGTATATAAAATTGCAGCAGTATGTTGAGAAGGTGAATATTGTATGAATAAAGCATTAAAAGCTCTCGGTGTTCTGACAACATTTGTCATGCTTATTGTTTTAATCGGGGGTGCCCTCGTTACAAAAACAGGTTCCGGCCAAGGATGCGGCAGACAGTGGCCGCTGTGTCACGGCCGTTTTTTCCCTGAACTGAATCCGGCTTCAATTATTGAATGGAGCCACAGATTCGCAAGCGGGATTTCTATTATCCTTGTGTTAAGCCTTGCGTTTTGGTCTTGGAGAAAAATTACGCCTATTTTCCGTGAAACAACGTTTCTCGCGATCATGTCTATTATCTTTTTATTTCTACAGGCACTGCTTGGCGCATTGGCTGTCGTATTCGGTTCAAACGCGCTGATTATGGCGCTTCACTTTGGCATCTCATTGATTTCTTTCGCTTCAGTGCTCATTTTGACATTGCTCATATTTGAAGCTGATAAATCAGTTAGAAAACTGGTTAAGCCGCTTCAAATCGGCAAAACAATGCAATTTCACATGATAGGGATTTTAATATATTCCTATATCGTTGTGTATACTGGTGCATATGTAAGACATACCGAGTCAAGCTTGGCATGTCCTGATGTACCGCTGTGCAGTCCGCTGAACAATGGACTTCCGACTCAATTCCATGAATGGGTGCAAATGGGCCACAGAGCAGCAGCCTTGCTGTTGTTTGTATGGATTATTGTTGCGGCTGTTCATGCTATTACTTCCTATAAAGATCAAAAACAGATCTTTTGGGGCTGGATCTCATGTCTTATTTTTATCACATTACAGGCGCTGTCCGGTATTATGATCGTATACTCTGAACTGGCTCTGGGTTTTGCACTTGCCCACTCGTTCTTTATAGCCTGCCTGTTTGGCGTTCTATGCTATTTCTTATTATTAATTGCACGTTTCCGTTATGAATCCAGACAATCATAACGACTCTAGACCAAAGCCCTACGCTTTGGTCTTTTTTTTGCCGCTTCATACGCTTCCATCGCTAGTCTCCGCTGAACTTGAAAATCAATGAGCGGATCGGTGCGCTCCGTAACCTGCATCATCCTGATTATAGAAAACGCATCAATTTCATATGAGTCCATCTGTATCGCTTCATGATAAAAAATGTGCAGGTAAAGCCTTTTGCCGCGCCTCATTTTAAAAAACAGATTGAGTCTTAAAGAGATATTCATGGCTTATATCATACTTCACGTTTATAAAGTACTGATCTACCTGTAGGATCGGCAGCAGATAAGTTCTGTTTTTTGTTTTGAATAGAAAATGACTTGTGACAGTGCTGAATTGTCTTCAAAGCCTTAAAACCATACACACACTTTCAACTGTTTCACTCCGCTCTTTTTTAAAAAAATAAGAGTGTATATCCAATGATATACACTCCGGTTTATTATGCTTTTTCAATTTCGAGAAGAAGATCTCCCGTTTGGATCGGCTCGCCATTTTTGACATGAACCTGCTTGATTGTTCCTGAGAAAGGCGCTTGAACCGTTGTTTCCATCTTCATCGCTTCATTGATCATCAAATGATCACCTTTATTGACTTTTGTGCCTGCTTCAGTCAATACCTTAATAACCGTTCCAGGCATAGAAGCTGCGATGTGACTTGGGTTTGTCCGGTCCGCTTTCAGCCTTTCCTGAACGGAAGACTTGATGCTTTCGTCTTTAATGACAACCTCGCGCGGCTGTCCGTTCAGTTCGAAATAAACGACGCGAGTGGCATCAGGCTGAGGCTCACCGATTGAAATCAGCTTGACAATCAATGTTTTTCCGCGCTCAATTTCCACTTCTATTTCTTCACCTAAGGTCATGCCATAGAAGAATGTCGGCGTATCTAATACCGAAATGTCTCCATAGCTTTCTGCCGTTTTCACATAATCAGAGAAGACTTTAGGATAAAGGGCATACGCCACAGCATCTTGATCTGAAATCTCCAAGTTATGCTGCTCTTTAAAATCCTGTTTGATTGCTTCAAAGGATACCGGCTCTAACAGCTCTCCCGGTCTGACCGTAATCGGCTTCTGGCCTTTTAAGATCAGCTTTTGGAGTTTTTCCGGGAATCCGCCATGAGGTTGGCCAATATTTCCTTTGAAAAGCTCCACTACAGAATCAGGGAAATCTAATGATTCGCCTTTTTCGTAAACGTCCTTTTCAGTGAGATTATTTTGCACCATGTAGAGCGCCATATCTCCGACTACTTTAGAGGAAGGCGTTACCTTCACGATGTCACCGAACATATCGTTGACGCGTCTGTACATTTCCTTAACTTCATTCCAGCGGTCGCCAAGGCCTACTCCTTTCGCCTGCTGCTGCAGGTTGCTGTATTGGCCTCCAGGCATTTCGTGCTCATAAATTTCAGTATGCGGAGACTTCATTCCGCTTTCAAATTCACTATAATATTTACGCACTGACTCCCAATACTGGGACAGCAATTCAACGTCTTGAACATTCATTTCCGGACGGCGGGCGTTGCCTTCCATCGCATGATAAAATCCGCTCGCGCTAGGCTGAGACGTTAATCCCGCCATTGAGCTGACCGCCACGTCTATAATATCAACGCCGGCTTCAACAGCTTTCGCATACATAAAAATACCGTTGCCGCTCGTATCATGCGTATGAAGGTGAACCGGAATGTCGATTGTCTCTTTCAACGCAGAAACGAGTTCATATGCAGCCTGCGGTTTTAACAGTCCCGCCATATCTTTAATTCCGAGAATATGGGCTCCGGCAGCCTCAAGCTCCTTCGCCATCGACGTATAGTAAGCAAGATCATATTTCGTGCGGTTCTTGTCAAGAATATCTCCCGTGTAACAAATCGCTGCTTCTGCCACTTTGCCGGTATCCCGAACAGCATCAATGGCTAACGTCATCCCTTTTACCCAGTTTAAGCTGTCGAAAATACGGAACACATCAATACCGGCTTGAGCGGATTGCTTCACAAATTCTTTAATCACATTGTCCGGATAATTCGTATAGCCTACCGCATTTGATGAACGAAGAAGCATCTGGAATAAGGTGTTCGGGACTTCCTTGCGAAGATCTTCCAAACGCTTCCATGGATCTTCTTTCAGGAATCGGTAGGCTACATCGAAGGTCGCGCCTCCCCACATTTCCATGCTGAATAGCTCAGGCCATAAAGCTGCTGTCGGATTCGCGATTTTTTTCAAATCATGAGATCTGAATCTCGTCGCCAATAACGATTGGTGGGCATCCCTGAATGTCGTATCAGTTAAAAGGACAGATTTCTGCTCCTTAACCCATTTCGCAAGCCCTTCAGCACCTTTTTCATCGAGAATTTGCTTTGTCCCTCTGGCAGGCTGCTGATCAGCGTCTACTTTTACGTTTAACGGCTTGTCAAACGCCGGTTTTTCTTTTTTACCGATTCCAGGGAACCCGTTCACTGTCACATTGCCGATGTAAGTGAGCATTTTCGTTCCGCGGTCTTTCTGTTTAGGGAAAATAAATAATTCAGGTGTTGTATCAATGAAAGATGTATCATATTGCCCTGTCAGGAACTTCTCATGCTTTGCAACGTTCTCAAGAAACGGAATGTTTGTTTTAATGCCTCTGATTCTAAACTCCTGAAGGTTTCGGACCATTTTGGCCGCCGCCTGTTCAAACGTTAAAGCCCAAGTGGAAAGCTTAACGAGAAGTGAATCATAATACGGCGTAATTACGGCTCCTTGGAAGCTGTTTCCGGTATCAAGACGGACACCAAAACCGCCGCCTGAGCGGTAAGCCATTATTTTTCCTGTATCAGGCATGAAATCATTTTGCGGATCCTCAGTCGTAACCCGTGACTGAATGGCATAGCCGTTTGTAGAAATGTCCTTTTGCTCAGGAATATTTACTTTTTTGCTGTGAAGGCTGTGCCCTTGGGCAACAAGGATCTGTGTTTGAACAATGTCGACACCTGTAATCATTTCTGTAATCGTATGTTCAACTTGTACGCGAGGGTTTACTTCAATAAAGTAGAACTCGTTGTTTGCAACAAGGAATTCAACCGTACCTGCGTTTATATAGTTTACATTTTTCGCAAGCGCAACTGCCGCTTCACAAATCTGATCTCTCAATTCAGGTGACAGCGAGACACTCGGTGCCACTTCAATGACTTTTTGGTGGCGTCTTTGAACAGAACAGTCCCTCTCAAAAAGGTGGACGACATTGCCCTGCTTGTCTCCAATCACCTGAACCTCAATATGTTTCGGATTTTCAATCAATTTTTCTACATAAACTTCATCATTGCCAAAGGCTGCTTTTGCTTCTGATTTTGCACGCTCATATGCTTCTTTGACTTCACTTTCAGATCTGACAATCCGCATACCGCGGCCGCCGCCGCCAAGCGAAGCTTTAATAATAATCGGATAACCGTTAGTTTGTCCAAATTGTTCGACTGCTTCAAGCGTTTCTGCAGGACCGTCGCTTCCGGGAATCACAGGGATTCCGGCTTTTTCTGCCTGCTCACGCGCTTTTACCTTGTCACCAAACATATCTAGATGCCCGGATTTTGGACCAATGAATACGATGCCTTCTTCTTCACATCGTTTCGCGAAATGGATATTTTCAGATAAGAAACCGTATCCCGGATGAATCGCATCGACTTTGTTTCTTTTCGCAATATCAATGATACCCTCGATATCCAGGTAAGCATCAATCGGTTTTTTCCCTTCACCGACCAGGTATGCTTCATCCGCTTTGTACCGATGGTAGGAACCGGAATCTTCTTTTGAATAGACCGCAACAGTACGAATATTTAATTCGGTACAAGCCCGGAATATTCGGATTGCAATTTCTCCCCTGTTTGCTACTAATACTTTTTGTATCGTTTGCTGAGACAAACTTTTCTCCCCCTTACCCGAATGGAATATAATCTATCATAGCGAAATATCCTTCCCATGTACACACTTGTTTTTTACAGATAAACAGTTTTTTTGAGCTGTTTCTTTTTCATTCCCTTCGGCGCCAAGGGCTCTCTCTTTTTCTTATTCTCTGAATATTTCACAAACATGCTGATATTCGCTAATATCCCCATACTCGCCAGCAGCAGCACTAAAGAAGAGCCCCCGTAACTGATAAATGGCAGCGTAACCCCCGTAATCGGAATTAATCCGCTGACACCGCCAAGGTTAATAAACGATTGTATGGCGATCATGCTCGAAATGCCGATCGCTAGAAGACTTCCAAACGGGTCCTCGCATTTCCTGGCAATATAAAAGCCTTTTATTACGATAAAACCCAATAGGAAAATCACAAACAATACCCCAAAAATACCTAGTTCTTCAGCAATCACGGCCATGATAAAGTCAGTATGTGATTCAGGCAGATATCCGTATTTTTGAATACTTTCACCGAGTCCCAGACCGAAAATACCGCCTGAGCCGATCGCATAATATGAATTGATCACTTGTAAACCTGATGAATCCGCATATTTAAACGGGTCTTCAAGGCTCTCAAAACGATCTAAACGCTTTTCTGTTAGGATCTTGTCCTTATTTAAATAAATAATCGGGCTGACCAGTATTAAAACAATCCCGCCCAACAAAATAAGCTTTACCAACGTTTTTCCGCTGAAACCCGAGCACAAAATCATGCATGTTGCAATTAAAGCGATAATCGACGCTGTACCGATGTCAGGCTGCATAGCAATCAATCCGCAAAGAATGATTGTCATCACCACTGGAGGCGCCACTCCCGTTAACAGATGATCAATATAGCTTTGTTTTTTGGCGTATACGGCTGCAAGATATAATATGACCACCAGCTTGACAAATTCGCCCGGCTGTAAACTCAATCCGCCAATTTTAAACCAGCTTTGTGCGTTTCCGGCAACATGCCCGAATACGAAAAGCGAGATAAGCGCCAGAACAGAAACAAGCAGCATCCCCTTCTGAAACTTCTGGTGAGCCAGTGCTTTGTAAGGAAACAAAGCCATGAGAATAAAAAGAGCGCCCCCCGCAATTAAAGCAAACAGCTGCCGCATGAAGAAAAAATTACTGCTTACTCCATACCGAGAAACAGCCGTAATCATGCTTGAGCTGTATACCATCACTAAACCGAATCCGCATAATAAAACAATTGCGAATATCAGTGAGTAATCATAAGATTTTAGCATTTTTTTTAACATAACATCCTCTTCCCTGCTTCTAACTTCCATTATCTATGGTTTTTATGTATTTCTATTTTTTTATTTTACTACAATTTATCAAACGAGACGAAGAATCTCTATACGATTCGGTAGGAATGTGTAAAAAAAGACCGTCTTTAAGGAGATGAGAGAAAATTAGCGGTTATAAAAAAACCCAAACTGTTAATAAGTTTGAGTTTTGTCATTTATTTACCTGTAAACGCGTCATGTAAAGCAGACAATTCGCGCTCCAATGTGTATAAAAGGTCTTTACCGTCTTTTTCATCAACCAATCCCAGGCGGACAGCAAAATCGATTTCCCTCGAAAGCCCGAACATTTGAGTATCTAAAACCTCTTCATATAGAGGACATTGAGGCATCGTTAAGTTATCCATTTGTACTCGGATCAGCTTCAAAATCTTCTCAGCGTCAACTTTTAAGAGCTCAAAAGCTTTTTGCCGATGGTCAACTATCATCTCTGAAGCCAAAAGTATCCCTCCGTTCCCCAGGCGAGTACCTAATTCTTCTATTTATCATAAAGGGTATGAGCAGAAAATGCAAGAGGATTTAAGCAGATGCCATAAATTAAAAAATACTCAGCCTGTACATGTCAGACATTATTTTCAAAAGCTTTACACCCGCAATGCTGTTCCCTTTTTCGTCCAATGCCGGGCCGAAAATGCCGATCCCGAAATCGTAAGGCGAAATGCCTATAATCCCTCCGGATACGCCGCTTTTTGCAGGAATTCCGACCTTAATTGCAAATTCCCCGCTTGCATTATACATTCCGCACGTCACCATAAACGTTTTGCAAATTCTCGCCACATCTTTTGAGATGACTTGCTCCCCAGTCTCAGGGTGTCTGCCGTTCAGCGCGAATACAGATCCGATTTTCGCCAAGTCCAGGCTGTTCATCTCAATCGCACATTGCTTCGTGTATAAATCCATTACAGCTTCTACATCATCTTCAAAAATGCCGTACTGCTTCATATAATAACACATTGCCCGATTAATCATTGACGTGCTGTATTCGGATTCAGCCACTTCCCGGCAGTATGTAATCTCTCGGTTGTTTGTCAGCCTTCTGATAAAAGAAAGCAAATAATCAAGTCTCTCTTTCACCGTCTTCCCTTTAATCAAACTTGTCACGACCAATGCCCCGGCATTGATCATAGGGTTTAACGGCTTGCTCGGATTCACTGTTTCCAGCTTGATAATTGAATTAAACGGATCACCGGTCGGCTCCTGTCCGACATAACTGAAGACCTTATCTTTGCCGTATTCCATTAACACCAATGCAAGTGAGAGGACTTTCGATATACTTTGAAGCGTAAATGTTTTTTCTACGTCACCCGCTGACAGACAAGCATTATTGGAATAATAAATCGCCACTGACAGATCGTGTTTATCAGCTTTTGCCAAGGCGGGAATATAGCTGGCTACTTCCCCCTTGTCTGTCACCTTTTTTGCCTCTTTTACTAAGGCTTCAAGCTCGTCATTATGCCGGCATACCATGCAACCACCCTCGCTCCCTGAGCATTTCAATACACATAATTTGTACACAAAGTGACAATTCATGCGAAAACTTTTATAATTTTGAGAGAAGGGGGTTATATCATGAGTGTTATACAAGTAAAAGGCAATGTTACATATCCGATCACCATTGATCCGAGTGTATGGATTTTTGATGATCGCAAATTTTCGTTTGACCGCAAAGGGGACGGTCAAGACATACATTTACAATCAGCCGGGGATGAATCGGATCTTGATCCTGAACGCGTGATCAGAGAAGGCCGGATTGCGCCGCCAACATTAAAGACGGAAAAACAATTCGAGAAGCAAAAACTGATGAACGGCAGTTTCGCAATGAAACTTGGAACTGTTCTGAAAAATGCCGAGCCGCTCAGCTCCGCGACACAATGCGTATTCGTCACAAGTTCGGGAAAGGCCGCCGTTCCTCTTGAAACCGCTCTGAACAGTATTGTCCATTTCAGTGAAGCAGGCAAGCCGGTTCAAGAAGGCGGTCCCGTACATATTTACTTTGAAGATCCAGTTGATCACGAACAGCCGATCACCCATATAAAAGAAATTGAAATCGTTTAGTATTACAGCAAGTCAGCGGCCAGCTGAGCGAGACCTGATCTCTCACCTTTTAACAGCTTCACGCTGCCTGAGATGGGTTGTCCTTTAAATCGCTCAACCACATAGGCCAAACCATTGTTCAAACTGTCTAAATATGGGTGATCAATTTGTTCAGGATCGCCCATTAAGACAATTTTACTGCCCTCACCGACTCTCGTCAGCAGCGTTTTCACTTCATGCCTGGTCAAATTTTGCGCTTCATCAATAATAATAAATTGATCCGGAATACTTCTCCCCCTGATATAAGTCAGCGCCTCAACCTGAATTGAGCCAATACCCGACAGAATGGCCTCAAGCTCCCCCGGTTTTTTCGCATTAAACAGAAACTCTAAGTTGTCAAAAATCGGCTGCATCCAAGGCTTTAGCTTTTCCTCTTTTTCGCCGGGCAAGTATCCGATGTCTTTGCCAACAGGAACAATCGGTCTTGCGACGACCAGCTTTTTATATATCCCTAAGTCTTCTGTCTGCAATAGCCCCGCCGCCAATGCTAAAAGCGTTTTGCCGGTTCCTGCTTTTCCGATCAGGGTGACGAGCGGAATATCTTCACGCAGCAAAAGCTCTAATGCCATTGTCTGCTGTACATTTTTCGGCCTGATTCCCCATACATGTTCATCATCAAATACAAGCCTTTTTAAGACCTTTCCTGTTTTATCTGCAATTCCGACAGCTGAGGATGATCCTCCCAGCTCATCCTTCATTAATGCGAATTGATTCGGATAAAATGCGTGCTGTTTTAAATCATTTACTGAAATTTGATTTTTCCCATAAAAAGAGCTGAGCAGCTGCTGGCTGATATATAAATCCTTATAGCCGCTGTACATTTCATCATTATCCACAACCCGGTCATTTAAGAAATCTTCAGCATGCAGCCCGATTGCGTCTGCTTTAACTCTGACCAATACATCCTTGCTGACAAGGATAACCGCCCTGCCATCTTCCTTCGTTTCTTCCTCAAGGCTTAAGTTTTTCGCAACAGCTAATATACGATTATCGTTCGTTTTTTCTATAAAGATCTCTTGCAGCTGGTGAAACGAACGATGATTCAGTTCAATTCTCAGTGTGCCCCCAGTGTGGAGCGGGACCTGCTCATGCAGCCTGCCCTTTTGCCTTAGTGCATCGATCAGCTTAGATACGTGCCTTGCATTCCTCCCAACTTCGTCCATATACCGTTTTTTTGAATCAACCTCTTCTAATACAACAGCAGGGATGACAACCTCATTTTCTTCAAAAGAAAATATCGCGTTAGGATCCTGTAATAACACATTCGTATCTAACACATAAATTTTACTCAAGTCTCAGCCTCCTGATATAAGGGTCAAAGTTCTTCCTGCTTCTCTTACGATGAAAAAGGTGAATGCCTGCTAAAATATATGTTTTTGTGCATAAAGATAGAAGGTTAATTCAACAATAAAATTAATGAATGTATCTCAAGGAGGGAACCCGCAAGTGCGAATTCTTTTCATTATCATACAGCTGACGCTTATCCTGTCCGCATGTGCCTACCAGCAAGGAAGACAGGATCAAAATGTTGAAGAAGAATCAACAAGACAACAGGAAACCAAACCGATTCACGTAAAGGACACAACTCAGGAGACAAAAGACAATGGAACAAGAACAGATATTGCCAAGCATCTTGTCAGCGTTGCTGAAAAAATCCCTGATGTCAAGGATGCAACAGCCGTTGTGCTCGGAGGATATGCCGTTGTGGGGATTGACGTCGATGATACTTTGGACAGAAGCAAAGTGGAAACCATTAAATATTCTGTAGCCCAAGCTCTAAAAAATGATCGATACGGCGCCAACGCAGTTGTCATTGCTGACCCAGATACGGTCAGCCGCCTGAATGAAATGAGCAGAGAAATCAGTGAAGGCCGTCCGGTGACAGGCATATTAGATGAATTGGCTGCGATTGTCGGCCGAGTGCTTCCTGAAGTGCCTAACGATGTGATTGATAATGAAGACGAGCCACAGACAAAGCAGCAAAATGATCAATTAAACAGAAAGCAGCAGCAGGAAATGGATCAGGAGCAAAACGATCAATCTGATCATCATATGAAAAAGAATACCAATGATTAAGCTATAGCCTCGCGCTTTAGCTTTTTCTTATTTTGGACAGCTTCTGATCCGTGCTATAATACATGTTAGTGAAAGAGGTGATATGATGAGGGTCCAATGTTCTATTTGCGATAAAATTGAAACTATTGATGATGATACCCTGATCGCGAAACGGCTTCGAAACCGCCCAATCCATACATATATGTGTCAGGAATGCCACGACCGGATTACCAAAAAAACAGAAGAACGGCTGAAAACGGGAAAATTCACTTTTCATCCGGGGCAGCAGAAGAAAGAAAAAGTCAAAAAATAAAGCAACCGCTTTACCATACAGAACAAAAAAGACTCAGCTTCTCAGCTGAGTCTTTTTATGATTTTGCAGACTGTCCCTTTTTCGACTGATACAGCCGAATTTTGTAAATGATTAAAATCAGCGCAGCGACGACCAATCCCTCTGCCACGGGCAAAAACACTCCTAAAAAGGTCAAAACAGTGCAGCCCAAAGCCAGAAATACATACACCACTGCTGATTTTAATACCGGAAGCCGTTTAGCAAAGCCAAGCTTAAACACAATAACGGCCAACACAAAAATCGTGCCGTACAGCAGCCACATGCCTGCCGCAGGCTGCCGGTCTACTTGATATAGAGCGGCGAAGAACGACAGGCGTTCATTTACGTCATTCAAAAAGATTCCCTCCCCTGCAAACGTGCGGGTTCTATCTTTTCAAATTCTGCAAGAGATTAAGACAATCCTGCTGTTTTTTTCTTTTTAGCTGCTTTTTCACGTTCGTTTTTATTGAGGATTTTCTTTCTTAAACGGATGGATTCAGGTGTTACTTCACAGTATTCATCTTCGTTTAAGTACTCTAGAGACTCCTCAAGAGACATGATACGCGCTTTTTTGATTGTAGTTGTCTGATCTTTTGTCGCAGAGCGGACGTTCGTCTGCTGTTTCATTTTGCTGACGTTAACAACAAGGTCGTTGTCACGGTTATGCTCTCCAACGATCATTCCTTCGTATACTTCAGTACCCGGCTCAACGAAGATGACACCGCGGTCTTCAATTCCTTGAATACCATAAGATGTCGCTTTTCCGTTTTCCATTGACACAAGCACACCTTGACGGCGTCCGCCGACTTGGCCCGCCTGCATCGGCTGGTAGCTGTCAAACGTATGGTTCAGAATACCGAATCCGCGTGTTAATGACAGGAACTCTGTAGAGTAACCGATCAATCCGCGGGAAGGAACTGTAAAGATGAGACGGACTTGGCCGTTACCGTTATTGATCATATCAATCATTTCGCCTTTGCGGGCACCCATTGATTCCATGACAGAACCTGTATGCTCTTCAGGAACATCGATTTGCACACGCTCAACAGGCTCACAGCGTACGCCGTCGATTTCTTTGATGATAACTTCAGGTTTTGACACCTGAAGCTCATAGCCTTCACGGCGCATATTTTCAATTAAAATTGACAAGTGCAGCTCACCGCGTCCGGAAACAACCCAAGCATCAGGAGAAGCTGTAGGCTCGACACGCAAGCTCACATCCGTCTGAAGCTGTGACTGAAGACGCTCTTCGATTTTACGGGCCGTTACATATTTGCCTTCACGGCCTGCAAACGGACTGTTATTTACGACAAATGTCATTTGAAGTGTCGGCTCATCAATACGAAGCACCGGAAGCGGATCTTGATGGTCTACAGGACAGACCGTTTCACCAACGTTGATATCTTCCATACCGGAAACCGCAACGAGGTCTCCCGCTTTTGCTTCTTCAATTTCCACACGCTTTAAGCCTTGGAAACCGAAAATTTTTGTTACACGGAATGATTTAGCCGTTCCGTCAAGCTTCATAAGAGAAACCTGCTGGCCGACTTTCATCGTGCCGCGGAAAACGCGTCCGATACCGATACGGCCTACATAGTCGTTGTAGTCAAGAAGGGCAACTTGGAATTGAAGCGGCTCCTCTGCATTATCAACAGGTGCCGGAACATGCTTAATAATCGTTTCATATAAAGCTTCCATGTTTTCATCCTGCTGTTTCGGATCAAGACTCGCTGTTCCATTAATCGCTGAAGCGTATACTACTGGGAACTCGAGCTGCTCCTCATTAGCATCAAGCTCAATGAACAGATCAAGAACCTCATCGATAACTTCCTCAGGACGAGCAAAGTCACGGTCAATTTTGTTTACAACAACAACCGGGTTCAGGTTTTGCTCAAGAGCTTTTTTCAGAACGAAACGAGTTTGAGGCATACAGCCTTCATATGCGTCAACGACAAGCACTACGCCGTCAACCATTTTCATAATCCGTTCTACTTCTCCCCCAAAGTCTGCGTGTCCAGGGGTATCCAAAATATTGATGCGTGTATCTTTATAGTTAATCGCAGTATTTTTCGCCAAAATTGTAATGCCGCGTTCGCGTTCAAGATCATTAGAGTCCATTGCGCGTTCAGCAACCTGTTCGTTGGCACGGAACGTACCAGCCTGATGTAAAAGCTGATCGACTAGAGTCGTTTTCCCATGGTCAACGTGGGCAATAATCGCGATGTTGCGAAGATCATTTCGAAGTTTCACTTTTTCATCTCCTAATAAAATTAGATAACTTTCATATTATACCACACATCCTCTTTAAAAGCGTCACGTTTTTCTGTAAACTTATTATAAGACGTAAAAGGGGATGGAAAATATGAAAAAAATGAATTGGCTTTTACTATTATTTGCATTTGCAGCGGTTTTCAGCATTATGCTGATCGGCGTCTTTATCGCTGAAAAAAGCGCAATAGGCATTGCAGCCAGCATTGTACTTGTTTGCACCGTTATGGGCGGCGGATTTACATTAAAAAAGAAAATGCGCGAGCAGGGCTTGCTTGATTAAAAGCATTGCCCCACTGGAGACATTGTAATCAAAAAACACCGCAAAGAAAGCGGTGTTTTTTATTTCATTAAGTCTTATCTCCCCTGTTTCTTAGTCGGGAAGATGCAAAACAGGATCCATACATAGACAATCGTTCTAACGATTACACATGTGACGGCCAAAAGTAGTTCGGCAACGGCATACATAAAATACCATAGAGCCTATTTTTCTCATACTAATCTCTCCCTATAATGGAATTTGTAACACAATTCATAAAAGGGAGAGAAGAAACATGAAGAAAACATTTGTAAAAAAAGCTATGCTAACGACTGCCGCAATGACCTCAGCTGCTCTATTAACGTTCGGCCCTGATGCAGCCAGCGCAAAAACATTGGCTGATAACACTGCTGTTCATGTTCAGCATCAGACAATCACAAACGAAGATCTCAATACATTCATTGATGTATTAAATCAATGTATATACGAACAAGACGGTGTGTATTATTTTGACAGTGAAAAAGCTGTCGAGCTAGGAATGACAAAAGAAGAGGCTCAAGTAATCGCAACATTATGGGAGTCGACATCAGAGTTTTTCAATGTTGTTTCACAATGTGTGTATGTCGAAGATGGAAATTACAAATTTGATACAGAAAAAGCAATTGAACTTGGCTTCACAGAAAAAGAAGCACTCGCACTTGAACAATTTTTCTCTGCTGTTTCCCTAAAGATCCACATTCTTCAAGCAGCCATTGTATTACAAGACGGTGTATACAGCTATGATAAAGATGCAGCGGTACAAGCAGGCGCGACACCTCTGCAAGCTGACGTTTACGAAAAACTCTTCGGTGCTCTGTCACAAGAACAGCTTGCCGCAATCTACGAAATGATTCATCCCCAAGCTTAATCTAAAAAAGCGCTTGTCCGTTTTCCGGCAAGCGCTTTTCCTTATATCAGCAGTTTGATGATCAGCATCACAGCAACCGCCGCTCCAAACCAGCAGGCAGCTTTAACGATCAGCAAACCGTAGTACCTCTGTTTAAACCGTATTTCCTCTTCCGGCAGAAAATTCTCCTCAACGGCCTGTTCACCTTCCAATTCAAAAGGCTCAGCCATCATGTCAAACATTTCTCTGCAGCTGCTGCAGGTTTTTAAATGCTCTTCAATGACGTGTTCCGTTTCTCTTTTACAATCACCTTCAAGATACAGAGGAAGCAAGTCTCTTACTAGAAAGCAGGTCATATCCCCTCCTCCTCTCTTCTTTTCGCCATGTTTTTTTTAAGCTCTAATCTGGCCCGGTGAAGTGTGGTTTTCACCTTTGAAAGACTCCATCCTAATATCTCCGCGATTTCTTCATAAGAAAGCTCTTGGAATTCTCTTAAAATCAAAACGGATTGATGCTGATCCTTTAACTGCAGGAGCTCCTGCCGAAGTGTTTCGTTTTTTACCGTCCGTGACAGATACTGTTCAGGCTGTTCATAAGTTGTCTGCGTTAACCCTTCATTTTTGCTGATATCAGTAAATTGGTATTTGACATCCCTGCGGTACCAATTAACAAAGGTGTGATGTGCAATTGTATAAAGCCACGTTCTGATGGAAGAATGCCCCCTAAACGAAGACAAACCGTTTAGAGCTTTCACAAATGTGTCCTGCGCTAAGTCCTTGGCTGTTTCAAGGTGATGAGTCCTTCTGAATAAATAATTCAAAATTTCTTGGTAATACTGTCGATACAAGTCCTCAATAGAATCCCTATGCTTCATTAAAAGTAAAACCACACCGTCATCCAGATGGCCAATAAAATGAAACAGATATACATGGAAGACAGGTATACTTTCATATGTCTAATTTGGTTCTCTTCTTCAGCACCCGGGCTTCTCTTGAAACAAGATTCACTCTTTAAGTCTTCCGCGCTCTTTTGATATAAGGGCTCATGCTGTTTCATCCATTCCATTGATTCATCCTCTAGCTCACCCTCTTTATATAGGTCGTATAAATCTAAAAAAACAGACTCTTTTTCTTTATGATTCATAAAGACTTTTCACCTCTTGTGTTTCTCCATCCACCACGTAAGCATCATGGCGGTTTGACCCGAACGGCTGAATAATGATCAGCCATGCATAATGGCGTTCATTTCCTCTTTGAATGATAATCGGACGCATGCGCTTTTTATAAATGACATCCCGATATGCAGCAGCTACTTTTTCATAAGCCAATTTTCCATCACGATACGTATAAGGAAATGATTTATCGCGTGTATCGCTGTAAACATCAACGTTAAGCATCCCTTGATCTTCAAAAAACTCGTACGTTTTAGAAGAGTCATGATACACCACCGCATCACTCTGCCTGCTTTTTTTCTTCATTTCTGATACATCAGCATCGAAGACCGATAATATTTGCTGTTGCAGCCGACTGTTTGTTAATGAGATATTCTTTTTCGTTGGAAGCGAAAGACGTTGTAAACTGCCGGATTCACTTTCAAAGTCCAAAACAATTCCGCCTTTTGTTTCAACTTGCACTAAACTTCCAAGCAGGCTGTCGCTTTCAATATCTGTGATCTGATAAGGCTGTTTCGGTATGTTTAAAACTGCAAACATTTCCTTCACTTTGTCGTGTATGTCTTGTTCTGTGATATGAACATGCTGAAGAGAATTAAGCTGATAAATAGAAGGATCTTCACCAAAGCCCATTAAGGTTTCCTTTTCCCAATAAAATACTGTGCCTTCATCATCGTTATCTTTTTTATGAAATTGATTTTTCAAGAATATATGTACGACTGTCTGGCCGTCTTCTTTGGATACCGCTGTTGCGACATGATCCTTGTTTAACACACGGCCATGCCGTTCAAGGAAAGCAACGGATTTCCGGACGTACTCTTGATCAGTAAGCGTTTTTCCCCGCGGCTTTTTCAAGTACTGATAATTAAGAATCAGCTGTGACACCTCATCCACTTCAGCCTCATAGCTCATGCTTTCAAATGAGTAGAAATAATGCACATCCATCTTTGTATCATGCAAATACAATGTCTCATCCGTAGGAAAAAATGACTTTAGTATCTGTTCCGCTTTTTCTGATGAAATGTGCTCTCCTACAAAATTGAATGAATCGTGGACATTTGCTGGCTTTGATACAGCGAAAGCAGCCGTTCCTATGTTATATATCGGATTTAATAGCAAGATAAAAAACACAATGACAGCCATCGTCAGCCACTTATTCACACGCACATAAACCTTTCCTGACTTTTGGAACAGATGATAGCTCATCAAAAATCCCGCCATTGTCAAATAAATCGTATATGGCATCACTGCACCATAGTCAATCGAGATATGCTCAGGATATGGCACAAGCAGCAGGACAAGCAGTCCGATAATCAGCGTATAAAATAAACCCAGTAAAATCTTATTTGTTCTCCAATACAGTTTGAAAAACAGTACATTCAACACAATAGGTAGAATGATGATTAAAAACAGGAACACGAAATCAATCGGCTCGATCCCATCAGGGAATTCCTTCAAAAACGAAAAGAAACTGAATATCATTTGTACAATCGGCAAACTGACAACGGCAAGATCAAACGTATAAAACATGCCTTTTCCGCCATGATCACGAAGCACAAGCATATAGTGAAAAGCCGTCAGCAGCACGTATCCGTATAACAAAAAATGCAACAGCGGCAGCAGTTCATTTCCATCATCCCTCAAGTAAGCGCTGGAAAAGTTTGTTACTTGCACCTGATGAATGAGTTCAACAGATACCCCGGCCAGCAAAACAATCCGCAATAAGACACCTGCCAAGAACATTGTGCGGTACCGGTTTATTTTAGGATGATGCACCAATAGATATAAGCCCGCAAGAACAACAATGGACCATTGAATCAGCAAGGTGCTTTGTCTGCTTAATATAAAATAACGTTCGAAATGTAATACATAATGACTGAATAACTCCAACAAGAACAACAATCCTTTACTTCTTATTAAGGCCTCAGTCGGTTAGACAGCCGGCTTGTCAAAAAGTTTCAATAAGAAACAAAAAATCTCTCATCTTCTCTTTGATATGTAAAAAGACATAACACTTGCAATGCACCATCACATGACACATGACTCATCTTGATATTATTCAGCAAAAATAAACACAGGACAATTCTATCAATTTTGTCTAGTTATGTTAGTTTTTGTTGAGTATTCCAGAATGCTAGTTTAATATAACGATATAAAGATTTTTCAGTATTTTCAAAAAGGGGGATTTATTGTGGGTTTAGGTAAGAAATTGTCTGTTGCTGTCGCTGCTTCGTTTATGAGTTTGTCAATCAGCCTTCCTGGTGTTCAGGCTGCTGAAAGTCATCAGCTTAAAGAGAATCAAACAAATTTCCTCTCCAAAAACGCAATTGCGCAATCAGAACTATCTGCACCAAATGACAAGGCTGTCAAACAGTTTTTGAAAAAGAACAGTAACATTTTCAAAGGTGACCCTGCTAAAAGGCTGAAGCTAGTTGAAAGCACGACTGATGCCCTTGGGTACAAGCACTTTCGATATGCGCCTGTGGTTAATGGAGTGCCTATTAAAGATTCACAAGTGATCGTTCACGTCGATAAATCCGATAATGTCTATGCGGTCAATGGTGAATTACACAATCAATCTGCTGGCAAAACAGAAAACAGCCAAAAAGTCTCTTCTGAAAAAGCGCTGGCACTCGCTTTCAAAGCCATCGGCAAATCACCGGACGCTGTTTCTAACGGAACGGCCAAAAACAGTGATAAAGCCGAGTTAAAAGCGGTAGAAACAAAGGACGGCAGCTATCGTCTTGCTTACGATGTGACGATTCGCTATATCGAGCCTGAACCTGCAAACTGGGAAGTCTTAGTTGATGCCGAAACAGGCAGCATATTAAAACAGCAAAATAAAGTAGAGCATGCTGCCGCCACTGGAAGCGGAACAACTCTAAAGGGCGCAACCGTTCCTTTGAACATCTCTTATGAGAGCGGAAAATACGTTCTAAGAGATCTTTCAAAACCAACAGGCACTCAAATCATCACATATGACTTGCAAAACAGACAAAGCCGCCTTCCGGGAACGCTTGTCTCAAGCACAACTAATACATTTACAACTTCATCTCAGCGGGCAGCCGTTGACGCCCACTATAACCTTGGTAAAGTGTACGATTATTTTTATTCGACATTTAAACGGAACAGCTATGATAACAAAGGCAGTAAAATCGTTTCTTCCGTTCACTACGGCACTCGGTATAACAATGCTGCATGGACAGGCGATCAAATGATTTACGGTGACGGCGACGGATCATTCTTCTCTCCGCTTTCCGGCTCATTAGATGTGACAGCACATGAAATGACACATGGCGTCACTCAAGAAACGGCCAACTTGATTTATGAAAATCAGCCGGGGGCATTAAACGAATCATTCTCTGACGTATTCGGTTATTTTACAGATACAGAAGACTGGGACATTGGTGAAGACATTACAGTCAGCCAGCCTGCTCTCCGCAGCCTGTCCAATCCGACAAAATACGATCAGCCTGACAACTACGCCAATTACCAAAACCTTCCAAACACAGATGAAGGCGATTATGGCGGCGTACACATAAACAGCGGGATTCCAAACAAAGCCGCTTACAATACCATTACAAAGCTTGGTGTATCTAAATCACAGCAAATCTATTACCGCGCGTTAACAACGTACCTCACGCCTTCTTCCACGTTCAAAGATGCAAAGGCAGCTCTTATTCAGTCTGCCCGTGATCTGTACGGCTCAACTGATGCCGCTAAAGTTGAAGCAGCCTGGAATGCTGTTGGATTGTAATATTAGAAAAAGCCTGAGATCTCTCAGGCTTTTTTTCGTTACATGTATTGATTTTCGTTTCTGTTGTAATTATAATCATTACAACGAAAGGATGATACCATGAGAATCAGCACCCGCTTCACGATAGCCGTACATATGTTGTCTCTATTAAATGTGCGGACGGATCACCTCACCTCAGAACAAATGGCTGACAGCGTAAATACCAATCCAGTCATTATCCGCCAAATCAGCCGCTTATTAAAAAAAGCAGGTCTAATCGATGTGAAAAGGGGTTCGGGTGGGGCTTATTTATTAAAAGATGCAGACGTCATCACTTTATACGACATCTATAAGGCCACTGAAGTTGTTGAAGAAGGCGCGCTTTTTCATTCCCATGAAAACCCCAACCCAAACTGCTGGGTCGGAGCAAATATTCATCGTGTTCTCGAGCTCATTTTATTAAAAGCCCAAGACGCCATGGAGAATATATTGAAGGAAACAAGCGTAAAAGAACTGACTGAATTAATCGTTCAAAAAAGGAATGCTTCACAGTAAGCATACTTTTTTTATAACCGTTGTAATGAAGTTTATTACAACAGATAAACCCTATTTCATACTGGAGATGATGAGATGAAAGAAATAAAAGAACTTCATTGGGAGCAAAATGTTAATTCATATGTACAACTTATTCCTGATATTGAATTTTCAACCGTAGAAAATACTACTCTTACATTAAATTTGTTGGTGCGCCGCGATCCAATGGATGCGTTGTTTGACAAAAAAGGCAACCAAGAAACCTACCCTTTAATAATTTATTTACAAGGATGCGGCTGGGGCTGGACAAAACAGGATACATACGCCTTTTTGCCTCAGCTTGCTGAATTTGCAAAAGAGGGGTACACCGTCGCAAGTGTGCAGTACAGAGGAAGCGGCGATGCAGTCTTCCCCGCTCAGCTGCAGGATATAAAAACAGCAGTACGTTTTTTAAAAGCCAACGCTTCAGCATACAATATTGATCCGCAAAACATTGGGGTTTGGGGAGATTCTTCCGGCGGACACTTGGCTCTACTGCTCGGATTAACTGAAGGATTAAAAGAATTCGATGGAAACCGGGAATATGCACATGTATCGAGTCGAGTGCAGGCCATTACAGATTGGTTTGGGCCGACCGATTTACTGACAATGAGCCGATATCCGTCTATTTTTGACCATGACTCCCCTCATTCTCCTGAATCCAAGCTTATTGGCGGGGCAATTCAGGAACATAAGGAAAAAGCCAGAAAAGCCAGTCCTATTGAATATGTACATCGCGAGGCGCCGCCAATTCTTATTATGCATGGTGATCAGGATGACGTCGTTCCGTATGAGCAAAGCGCTGAATTTTATCACGCACTAAAAAAAGCAGGCCACGATGCCATTATGTATAAAATAAAGGAGGCCGGACATACCGGTTTTACCCAGCATCATACTCTTAACATTGTAAAAGATTTTTTTAACTGCTATCTAAAGAATGAACGTAAGCATATGAAATAAAGGAAGTTCATACGACTGAAGAAAAGAACAAAAACATTGACAAAAAAATTATTTACTCCATAATTTACCATTTATATATTTGTATGTATAATAAGATTCTCCTGACCAGGGGAATCTTATTTTTTATGGGAGGATTATTTCATGAGGAAAAATGAGTCCAGCTTAACGTCTTTGATTTCAGCATTTGCCCGTGCGTATCACAGCCGATATGACACGCCTCTCATTTTTGATGATTTTATTACAAAAGATCTTATTAACGAAAAAGAGTTTTCCGACATCAGTGAGAATATGATTCAGGGAACATCGCTTTTCAACATTGATAAAGATAAACATTCTTCAGCCTTCTGAGAGTGTCTTATTATTTAACACGAGAAGAAGATGCAAGCTTGATTTATTTTCTCATGTCCCATCAGGGAGCTCTATCGTTTTTGATTACGCGGACGAAACACTCTTTACAGCAAAAGGAACATCAAATAGAGTTGAACATCTGGTGAAGATGGCTGCTGCAAGCGGAGAACCGATGAAATCTTGTTTTACTTATGATGAAATTGAAAAAATGTTAGATTCATCAGGTTTGCTGATCTATGAACATCTATCACCAGCCGACATTAATGGCCTTTTCTTTGGCAATCGAACAGACTATTTGTCAGCGTTTGAAACGATTCATTATATTCATGCAGTGAAAAAATAATTTTTCAACAGATGCCTCTCAATTTTGGGAGGCTTTTTAAGGTACTGGCATACAAAAAATAAGCTGCCGTCATCATACGGCAGCTTCCGCTAAAGGCTTTACCAAGATCAAAAATGATTTGCCTTTCTCATCATTTTCCGTTTTCAGCTGTTCGAAGCCGCATTGGCTCAAAAACAGTATCCATTCACTGCGGTCAATGGGAACTGCCGCAAACATCGCTTTATGTTTGTCTCTAAGCGATTTGCTGATCCGTTCAATGATTATCCTCGCATGTCCCTTTTTTTCTTCATCCGGGTCTACCAGCACCGTTCCAAGCCACGGCTTTCCGTTGGAAGGCGCCCACTCGAGATGATAGCTGACGGCAACAGGCTGACCGTCTTTTTCCCATACAAGCCATGACCCGTTGTACATGGAATAGGAGATTATATAGCTTTCTGCATCTTTCTCCCCAAACTCCTCCTCTTTCCATACAGGATGAGCCTCCGCGAGCTTCTCTAACAAGCTGAGGTCATCTTGTTCAAAAGGCCTACTTTCCAGCATGAAGATACTCTTCAAATATCGTTTTATGTATAGATGGGTTTCCGGCCAGCACACTGTGATTTTCTAAAAAGGTAAACGGCTCTCCCTCAATGGTCGTATAAATGCCTCCTACTTCATTTAACAGCACACAGCCGGCTGCATAATCCCATGGCGCAAGCCGCATCGTGATGTAAGCATCTATTCTTCCTGCCGCGACATTTGCCAGCTCTAAAGCGGCAGAACCGTAGGATCGTGTGCCTCTGACTCTTTTCACAAGGGGCGCTAGCACACTTGAATCAATTCTTCTGTTTTCCGTTACCCATGTCGCATTAATGGCAAGAATCGCTTCTTCAATGACGGTTTCTTTTAAGGGAGCCAGCTTCGTTTCATTCATATAAGCTCCTCTGCCGCTAAATGCGTGATACAGCTCATCATGCACCACATCATAAATTAACCCGATTTTCCCTTCTCCGTTTTCAAAAATTCCGATTGAAATTGCGAAATTTCTCTGCTGGTGCACAAAATTCATCGTCCCGTCAATCGGGTCGATAATCCAGACGACTCCCTCAAGTGAGTGGAGTTTGTCCCCTTGCCCTTCTTCGCCGAGTATGCGGTGTCCCGGAAACGTTTTTTGAATGCGGTCAATGAAAAACTTTTCCGTTTCTTTGTCAATATTGGTGACTAAATCATTCGGATTTGATTTCGTTTCAATTGTCAGGCTTTCATGCATGGATTGTTTAATTCTCGCGCCTGCTTCTCTTACCCATTTCTTTGCAATTTCATCAATTTCCGTCCAATTTGTCATTCGTGCGTACCTCTCTTCTATGTAGACCTTTATTTTATAGGATACTGATAACGGCGGTGAAAAAGCAAGGAAAATGAAAAATATCCCTTCTCATGTAAAAACGAACCATTCACGCGGTTCGTTTTCACTATCGCTTTTTTACCCGTTAAGACGAATCCATTCTTTTCTGAGTCGCTCAAGTTTGTTTTTGCTTTGCTCAATCTGTTCTTCATTTTCTTTTTGCATTGCTTCATATAGGGTTGCCAATTCATAATCAACCTCTAGTCTCCAGACAGCTACACGATTGTTTTTCTCTTCCTTAAATCCCTCTTTCACAACTTGCCTCATTGTCTTTCGCCCCTTCCAGAGATCATTTGTTTGTAAAAAAGCATCCCATTTTGCCATTCAACAATGATTACTTCTTATATCGTATGATTGTTCTATTTACGCGTAACATGATTCTGAAAATTGTGTGTTTACCTACTCGTTTATTACCACATTTCCCCTTTCTTCAAACGCGCTCAATCTTTTTGCCGCTCGTCCTAACTGTGATAAAATATGTATACTTAGCATGAAGGAGGAAAATCATGACACAAATGCGTTTTACGGAAGAAGACTTTAACACATTTACAATAGAAGGCTTAGACGCGCGCATGGAAGTATTAAAAGAGACGGTCCGTCCGAAGCTTACAGCTCTAGGCGAACATTTTGCCCCAACTTTATCAGCTCTAACCGGAGATGAAATGTTTCCGCATGTGGCAAAGCACGCAAGAAGATCCGTCAATCCCCCTGCTGACAGCTGGGTGGCGTTCGCAAACAGCAAAAGAGGCTATAAAAAACTGCCGCATTTTCAGATTGGTTTATGGGAAAGCCACGTATTTGTGTGGTTCGCGATTATTTATGAATCCCCTATCAAAGAAGAATACGGCAAATTGCTTGAAGCGAACCAGGAAACGATTACCAATAATATTCCAGACAGCTTCGTTTGGTCCGCAGATCACACAAAACCGGGAGTACATAAGCAGTCTGAAATGGACAAGGAACAGCTGAAGACGTTGTTTGAGCGTTTGCAGACCATAAAGAAAGCCGAGCTGTTATGCGGCATCCAGCTTCAAAAAGAAGAAGTGCTGAATATGAACAACCAGGAATTCCTTCAGCGTATCGACGATGCCTTCCAGCAGCTTGCTTTTCTGTACCGTTTCACCCAAAAAGTATCACAAGCATAAAAAAGAGCCGGGATATCACCCGGCTCTTTTTCTTACATCTTAATCTTCGCCTGATCAGATTCTCTTGCTTGTTTGACCGTACGATAAGGAGAGTATGTACTTTGTTCTTCAAACTCGCTGCATAGCTTTTTCTCCTCGGCCTTCCCCGGGACAATCTCCTTGAAACGGCGGTAAGCTTTAAGCAGTTCTTCACGATCCGCGCCTTTTTCATATGCATGCTCAACCTGCTGGAAAAACGCAATCACATCTACTGCTTCTTCGGTTGTCCAATCTTCATTCATCGGATATTGGTATTCCATTTTCTTCACTCCTTATAGATTTACTTCCCTTAAGAGAAAGCATCTTCATTTGATCATAAATTGTTCTTTACATTCTTTCAAGTTCATAATATAATTCATTTGTTTTACGTCTAAAAAACGGTTGAGAAACTGATTTTAATACACACTATTATGCATAGGTATGATTACAAAGGTGGGAAAACAATTGTCGCAACATGAAACACCCTTATACACAGGACTGAAAAAGCATGCAAGCAGACAGCCTGTTCAATTCCACATTCCCGGCCATAAAAAAGGGGCAGGAATGGACCCAGAATTCAGACAATTTATCGGTGAAAACGCGTTAAGCATAGATTTAATCAATATTGAACCATTAGATGACCTGCACGCGCCAAAAGGCATCATTAAACAAGCACAGGATCTGGCGGCTGAAGCATTTGGCGCGGACCACACATTTTTTTCTGTTCAAGGAACAAGCGGCGCCATTATGACAATGGTGATGGCTGTTTGCGGACCTGGAGATAAAATTATTATTCCAAGAAATGTGCACAAATCAATTATGACAGCTATTGTATTTTCCGGAGCGATCCCAATCTTTATTCATCCTGAAATTGACAATGAATTGGGCATCTCCCACGGCATTACACTTGAATCTGCTAAACGGGCGCTTACCGAGCACCCAGATGCAAAAGGGCTTCTCGTCATCAACCCGACATATTTCGGTGTTGCAGCCGACTTAAAAAGCATTGTAGAACTCGCTCATTCGTTCGATGTGCCGGTGCTTGTTGATGAAGCACACGGCGTTCATATTCATTTTCACGACGAATTGCCGCTTTCAGCTATGCAGGCAGGAGCAGACATAGCAGCGACAAGTGTCCACAAACTGGGCGGATCACTGACCCAAAGCTCTATTTTAAACATGAGAGAAGGCCTTGTATCTAAAGACAGAGTGCAATCCATCCTGAGCATGCTGACAACAACGTCAACATCTTACTTGCTTCTCGCCTCTCTGGATGTTGCCAGAAAACGCCTTTCAACAGAAGGCCATCAGCTTGCTGAGGAGACACTGAAGCTTGCCAACCAGACGAGAGATCGCCTCAATCAGATTGAAGGCATTTATTGTGTCGGTTCTGAGATTCTTGGTTCGAAAGCAGCTTACAGCTATGACCCGACAAAATTGATTATCTCTGTCAAAAATCTTGGGCTTACAGGTCATGACGTTGAAAAATGGCTTCGTGAATCCTTTAATATTGAAGTTGAGCTTTCTGATTTGTACAATATTTTGTGTATTTTCACCCCTGGTGACAGCCAAAATGATGCAGACCGGCTTGTAGAGGCTTTAACGGAGATCGCACATCAAATGTCAGAACAAGATGTAACACATCAGCAAACTGAGGTTTTGCTTCCGGAAATTCCTTTATTGGCAATGACACCGCGTGATGCTTTCTATGCAAATACGGAAGTCATCCCATTAAAAGAAGCATCCGGACGGATTATCGCTGAATTTGTCATGGTATATCCGCCTGGTATTCCAATCTTCATTCCAGGTGAGATTATTACAGAAGAAAACATCAGCTACATTTTCAAGAACCTCGACGCAGGTCTCCCTGTTCAAGGGCCTGAGGACTCGTCGCTAAACATGATCCGGGTCATTAAAGAGCAAAAAGCGATTCAATAAATAAAAAGCATGCGGCTTTAGGGACTGACCCCATAAGATGAGACAAATAAAAAACACCTTCAAGTTTGAAAATGGATAGTTGTTATCCGAAATAAGACTTGGAGGTGTTTTTTGTATGGGAACAAGAGTGAGTTATCCGATTGAAGTCAAACAGAAGGCTGTAGAAATGAGATTGGCAGGCGTGCCTATGAAAGAGATCATGCAGGAATTGAATATCAAGAATAAGACGCAGGTTCAGACATGGGTTAGGTGGCATAAGGCTGGGGATACACATCGATTCGAACAACCTGTTGGTAAGCAATACACTTACGGAAAAGGTCCGGAGTATGCTTCCGAATTAGAGAAACTGCAGGCAGAGAACCGTTATCTGAGACAACAGAATGAAGTTTTAAAAAAGTACAACGAATTGGAAAGGAAGTTGATAGCCAAACGTCAGTCGAACTTGTAGAAGTATTGCACAGCACAATGACCGTACAGGATATCTGTGTTCATTTAGGTATCTCACGAGCGTCTTATTATCGTTGGAAGAAGAACCTGACGAAAGATCATCCCAAGTGCCATTTGAAAAAACAAATCGGCACGTTGTGCCGAGAGCACAAGTATCGATATGGATATCGAAAAATTACAGCTATATTAAAAAAGGGAATGCGTATTAACCATAAAACGGTTCAGCGTATCATGCAGAAAAATCAGTGGCAGTGCCGGGTTAAGGTGAAAAGGCGCAAGAAGAATGGGCAGCCATATGCCGTGGTCGATAATATATTAGATCGGAACTTTCAGTCTGATCATCCTCTTGAAAAACTAGTAACGGATATCACGTATTTGCCTTATGGACAGAAACAATTGTACCTTTCCAGTATATTGGATGTATACAATGGAGAAGTGATTGCTTTCACGATTGGAGATAAGCAGGACACAGACTTTGTCTTAAACACACTTGATCAGCTGCCAACACTGCCTCAGAACTGCGTGTTACATAGTGACCAAGGTTCTGTGTACATATCTTATGAGCATCAGAAAGCTGTTAAAACAAAAGGCATTACCATGAGCATGTCCCACAAAGGGACGCCCGCTAATAATGCCTCCATCGATTCGTTTATTCCTCACTAAAGTCTGAAACGTTCTATCTCAACAGCATTGATCGAACCACGACCGCCATCGTAGAACGCACTGTCAAAGAATACATTTATTATTATAACAACATTCGTATTCAAACGAAACTAAACAGCCAATCACCGATAAGCTATCGGCAATTGGCTGTTTAAAAGGTGTTTTGATCCCTGTCTCAAAAACGGGGGTCAGTCCCTTAGCCGCATGCTTTTTTTACTCTTCATCAACAGGACATTGACATTGTCCGCAGCATGTTCCGTATAATGTTGTCACTTTCTCATCTTCAAAGTAATGAATGGCTTCGTTGCAATCTTGGCAAACAATCGTACCCATCTCTCATTCCCCATTTCTTTGAAATTTGAAAACGCTTAATTTCTTTTGTTGCTATTATATTAATATGTCACATTTAAAATGTCAACAATAAATTGTATAACACATTTATTTCTATATCCTTATATATAGCATATTTTTTCGTCTTCCTTCACACTATATCTTCTTCATGCAACAGCTTTAATCGATACATATGCCAAAACATATTTATGATTTCATGTTTTCTTGAACGTTTATTGAAGAACACAGCGATAAATCCTATATACCCCCAGATCGCTATTTGAAACGATTGATATGATATGTAATATCACTTTAAAAACGGTTTCAATTATATAACAATTAGGTAACAAGAAGCAGTTTAAGCCGCCTCTCATGATAAACTAAAACTAGTTTACTATTGTTTATACAGAGGAGAAGATAGATGCGATATCGCGCGGTATTCCCCATACTGATAATAGTATTTGCTTTATCGGGCTGTACGCTTTCCACCATCAATCCGATGAAAAAAAGCCGGATTGACAACATTCATCATACACAAATCCTGTTTTTTTCTGATGAAAACCAAATTGACCAGGAAGCGCCATATTATGATGCACTGCTTGATTTAGAAAAAGATTATCCTGAGCAAATAGATAAAATGAAGGTCTATGATAACAAAGAGGGCTGGGAAGATGAGATTGAAACCGTCCCTACCCTTATGGTTGTGGATCAGCGCCATGTCGTGGTAAAAATCGAGGGAGGTGTGAAAAAGAAAGAAGACATCATTAAACCATTACAGCATGTGCTGTCAAAATAAAAAAACAGCCCCGCTTTGAGCGAGGGCTGTTTTTGATATGAGCATTATTTTACGATGTGAATCGGACTTCCGATTGCCACTTCAGCTGCTTCCATTGTGATTTCGCCTAATGTTGGGTGAGCGTGAATTGTCATCGCGATATCTTCAGCAGTCATGCCGCCTTCGATCGCTAAGCTTAATTCAGAAATCATATCAGAAGCACTTGCGCCGGCGATTTGCGCACCGATCACAAGACCGTCCTCTTTACGAGTGATCAGCTTCATGAAGCCGTCTGTTTCGTTAAGAGAAAGCGCACGGCCGTTTGCTGCAAATGGGAATTTAGCAGCAACGATATCAAGACCTTCTTCTTTCGCCTGTGCTTCAGTGTAACCAACTGATGCAAGTTCAGGCTCAGAGAAGACAACCGCAGGAATACCAAGGTAATCGATTTCTGCAGGCTCTCCAGCGATAGCTTCTGCTGCGATTTTACCTTCGTAAGATGCTTTGTGAGCAAGCGGCGGTCCTTCGATAATATCACCGATTGCATAAATGTTAGGTACGTTTGTGCGGCACTGTTTGTCAGTTTTCACGACACCGCGGTCCGTCATTTCAATACCGACTTGCTCAAGACCAAGCTCGTCAGTGTTTGGACGGCGTCCTACTGTAATCAGTACGTAATCAGCATCAACAGTTTTTTCTTCGCCTTTTACTTCAAAAGTAACTGTTACGCCGTCTGGTCTTTCTTCAACGCCTTTAGCCATCGCATTTGTATGGATTTCAACGTTGCCTTTTTTCTTCAGTCTGCGTGTAACGAGAGAGCTCATTTGTTTTTCGAAGCCAGGAAGAATTTCATCTCCGCCTTCAAGAATAACAAGCTCAGTTCCGAAGTTAGCATACGCAGTTCCAAGCTCAGTTCCGATGTAGCCGCCGCCGATAACAACGAGCTTCTTAGGAATTTCTTTAAGAGCCAAAGCGCCTGTTGAATTTAGGACACGCTCAGTATATTTGAAGTTTGGCAATTCGATAGGACGAGAACCAGTTGCAATGATTGCGTTTTTGAACGTGTATGTTTGAGCAGAGTTCTCATCCATAACACGAACTGAATTGCTGTCTACAAAGTAAGCTTCACCTTTTACAACATCTACTTTGTTGCCTTTAAGAAGACCTGCTACACCGCCAGTAAGCTTGTTTACAACAGAAGCTTTCCATTCTTGAACTTTTGTGAAATCAACTGATACGTTTTCAGCAGTGATTCCCATGTCGTCAGAATGCTTTGCATTCTCATAACGGTGGCCTGCATTGATCAGCGCTTTTGAAGGGATACATCCAACGTTCAGACAAACGCCTCCAAGAGTTGCTTTTTCAACGACTGTTACTTTTTGTCCAAGCTGTGCAGCGCGGATGGCAGCTACATAGCCGCCAGGTCCCGCACCAATTACAAGAGTATCTGTTTCAATAGGGAAATCTCCTACTACCATAACATTACGCCTCCATTAAAATTAATTGTGGATCGTTCAGTAAACGCTTGATGTGATTTAATGCATTTTGCGCAGTTGCTCCGTCGATCATACGGTGGTCGAAGCTGAGAGAAAGAGCTAAGACTGGAGCTGCTACGATTTCGCCATCACGAACAATCGCTTTTTCTGCAATGCGTCCGATACCAAGAATCGCAACTTCTGGATGATTGATAACCGGAGTGAACCATTGTCCGCCGGCAGAACCGATGTTTGTAATTGTGCAAGATGCGCCTTTCATTTCAGCTGGAGCAAGCTTGCCTTCACGAGCTTTTGTTGCAAGGCCATTGATCTCATCAGAAATTTCAAAGACAGATTTACGATCTGCATTTTTCACAACCGGTACAAGCAAACCTTTTTCAGTGTCTGCAGCGATACCGATGTTGAAGTAATGTTTTTGGATTACTTCATCTGTTTTATCGTCAATTGACGTGTTTAAAACAGGGAATTTTTTCAGTGCAGATGTAAGAGCTTTTACAACGTAAGGCAAGTAAGTCAGCTTGATTCCTTGATCAGCAGCAACCTGTTTGAACTGTTTACGATGTGCAACAAGGTTTGTTACGTCCACTTCGTCCATTAACGTTACGTGAGGAGCAGTGTGTTTAGAGTTAACCATCGCTTTCGCAATTGCTTTACGGATACCGCTCATTTTTTCGCGTGTTTCTGGGAATTCGCCCTCTGGAGCTGGTGCAGCAGCCGGTTTAGCAGCTGTTTCTTGTGGTGCAGCTGTTTTTTGCGGCGCAGCTTCTTGCGCTCCTCCGTTTACAAAGCTGTCGATATCTTCTTTTACAACACGTCCGTTGTTGCCTGAACCAGATACTTTACGGATGTCTACGCCTTTTTCACGAGCATATTTACGTACAGAAGGCATAGCGATCACGCGTTTGTTCGGGTCAACTTCAGCTTGATCCTGCTGTCCTGCGCCAGTTGCTTTTGCAGGCTCTTGAGCTTGCTCTTCTTTCGCAACGTCTTGTCCAGCTTCTGCAGTTGACTGAACTTGTGCTTCAGTTTTCGCATCGTCAGACTCATCGCTGCCTTTAAATTGAAGATCTTCGTAACCAGGTGCATCAAACGTAATGATCGTTTGTCCAACAGTTGCAACCGTTCCCTCTTCAACTTTTAATTCTAATACTTTTCCTTTAACAGGTGAAGGAATTTCTACTACTGCTTTATCATTTTGGACTTCAGCCAGTACATCATCTTCGTCTACCTCATCGTTAGGCTTGACAAACCATTTTACGATTTCGCCTTCGTGGATACCTTCCCCGATATCTGGAAGTTTAAATTCAAATGCCACAGTTCTCGACCTCCTAGTTTGATTAAGCAATTTTAAAGTTACATCGTAAGCATTGAAAACAGATATATAATAGAGGGAAAACGTTCATCTTCCCTCTCGATTATGCAGTTTGATTAAAATTCAAGTACTTTTCTTGCTGTTTCAAGAACGTCTTTATGGTTTGGAAGCCATACACTCTCCGCTTGAGAGAAAGGAAATACTGTATCAGGCGCAGCCACGCGAAGTACAGGTGCTTCCAAGCTCAAGATCGCACGGTCATTAATTTCTGCTACTACGTTTGCAGCAATACCGGCTTGTTTTTGTGCCTCTTGAACAACAATCGCGCGTCCTGTTTTTTCTACAGATGCGATGATTGTATCGATATCAAGCGGGCTTACAGTGCGAAGGTCGACAACTTCAGCAGAAATGCCGTCTTTTTCAAGCTCTTCGGCAGCTTTTAGTGATTCATGAACCATTGCGCCGTAAGTGATGATTGAAAGGTCAGTACCTTCACGTTTTACGTCAGCTTTGCCAAGCTCAATTGTGTATTCTTCTTCAGGAACTTCCTGACGGAAAGAACGGTAAAGCTTCATGTGTTCTAAGAAAACAACAGGATCATTGTCTCTGATTGCAGAAATTAAAAGTCCTTTGGCATCGTAAGGAGTTGATGGAATAACAACTTTGATACCAGGCTGCTGTGCAACAAGACCTTCTAAGCTGTCAGCGTGAAGTTCAGGAGTATGAACACCGCCGCCGAATGGAGAACGAATTGTTACAGGTGAAGTCCAGCGTCCGCCAGAACGGTAGCGCATACGAGCCATTTGGCCAGAAACAGAATCCATTACTTCGTAAACAAATCCGAAGAATTGGATTTCCATTACCGGACGGAAGCCGTTTAAGCCTAAACCAAGGGCAAGTCCGCCGATACCAGATTCAGCAAGTGGCGTGTCAAACACACGGTCTTCACCGAATTCTTTTTGCAATCCTTCTGTCGCACGGAATACGCCGCCGTTTACACCAACGTCTTCTCCGAAAACTAAGACATTTTCGTCATTTTTCAGTTCTGTGCGTAACGCATCCGTGATTGCTTGAATCATTGTCATTTGCGCCATGGCTTACTTCGACTCCTTCTGTGTATAAATTTCAAATTGCTCCTCAAGGTTATGAGGCATTTTTTCGTACATGATTTTCATTAAATCAGTTACTTTTTGCTTAGGCTCAGCATCAGCTTTTTTGATCGCTTGCTTAATTTCTTCTTTCGCATCCTCAATTACTTTTGCTTCTTCTTCTTCAGACCATAAGCCTTTGTTTTCAAGGAACGCACGGAAACGTACAAGCGGATCTTTTTGTTCCCACTCATTTTCGATTTCTTTTGTGCGGTATTTAGTCGGATCGTCACCAGCCATTGTGTGCGGGCCGTAACGGAATGTAAGTGTTTCAATCAGTGTTGGGCCTTCTCCGTTGATTGCGCGCTCGCGTGCTTCAGCAGTTGCAGCGTATACAGCAAGCGGATCCATTCCGTCTACTTGTACGCCGACAATACCAGCAGCGACAGCTTTTTGTGCAATTGTTTCAGCCGCAGATTGTTTTTCAACCGGAGTTGAAATCGCGTAGCGGTTGTTTTGTACTACGAAGATTGCAGGTGCTTTATAAGCGCCGGCAAAGTTAATTCCTTCGTAGAAGTCCCCTTGTGAAGCTCCGCCGTCACCAGTGTAAGTGATTGCGACAGCTTTCTTGCCGCGCTTTTTAAGACCAAGCGCAACACCGGCAGTTTGAATGTATTGAGCACCGATAATGATTTGTGGAGAAAGGGCATTCACATCATCAGGCATTTGGTTTCCTCTGAAATGTCCGCGAGAGAAAAGAAACGCTTGGTATAATGGAAGGCCGTGCCAAATTAACTGAGGCACATCACGGTATCCAGGAAGTACAAAGTCTTCTTTTTCAAGCGCGAAATGCGTTGCAATCTGAGAAGCTTCTTGACCCGCAGTAGGAGCGTAGAATCCGAGACGTCCTTGACGGTTTAATGAGATAGAGCGCTGATCAAGCACACGCGTAAATACCATGCGGCGCATTAGCTCTTTTAATTGATCATCTGTTAAATCAGGCATCGCCGCTTCATTCACGACTTCTCCCTTTTCATTTAAAATTTGGAACGTTTCGAACTGCTTTTTAATGGCATCAAATTGCTTCTTACTGTCAACGATAGCTTTTTTCGTTTTTGCAGCCATACTAAGTCACCTCTTCCTTTCTTTTAAACAGTCATTAGACGTGCATTCCTTTTATACATACAAACTTAGGGTACCCTAAAGTATCAGCAGTAAGTCGTATATATTTTAGCCGATCCCCAGTTTGCCGAAACCTTTTATGTAGGATAGTTACACTCTGCTTTGAACTGTATTATTTCGAAGTTGTAAAAAACTAATACAACACCGCTTAACATGGATTAGTTTACACCAAATAAAGAAGAACCGTCAATCGTTTTCATCGCTGATTTTCAATAAATGTATTCGCTTTACATTTTCAATAAAAAAACAGATGCTGACTGTATCCAAAACTGTACTAGTATACACTACCACACTGTACTACAATAGAAATGAAAATTTTGAACAAAATCGGTGGCGTGTTTATTTAAAAAAGAGCTGTCCAAAGTCAGCTCTTTTTCACATGATAGCCCGCGGCATCATATAGATCTTCCCGGGCTTTATTATATTTTTCTGTTTGTTCATTAAATTCTCCGCTATATTTAAGGACTTTTTCATAAGAAGCATTGACTTTGTCGATCTGCTGATCCAGATCGTCTCGTGTCAAGTCTTTGTCTTTCAGCTGCTTATACAGATTTTTATCAAGCTGAAGCGCTTTTTTATATTCTTCATACATAGTGCCATATGATGAATATCTTTTCTCCATGTGGCTTGCTGCGGCATCTGCCTTTTCTTTTATGTGTTTATCCTTAATATGTTCGGCAGAGGTTTTTGCTTCCTCAAATTCCGATTCCGATTGTTTGATGCTGTCATTTTCAATCTTTAGATGTTCTTCTCGCTTGCTGACATTTTCAAGTGCCTCGTTAGATAAAGCAACAATTTTTTTATAATCATCCATATTGAGATTCATGACATCATCATAAAGCTGATTTTCTTTCGCCTCTAATTCTTCGAGCGTTTTCTGTTCTTCTTGAAACGGCTTTTCCGATTCCGCGGCTTTTTCTAATGAGTGATGCAGTGAATCAACCGGGTCCTGTCCCATGCAACCTGTTAATATCAATGTCACAGCACAAAAAGCTCCGATTTTCATTCCGGGCTGCCGTTTTATTGCGTCTTTCACGTTAAATCCCCCAATCTTGACAATTTCTACTATAGAATCCATGGGGGCATTTGGCAATAGATGTACTGTATGAATGCAACGCTGCAATCAAATCAAAAAACTGAAAAATCAGGACAGATGACCATACAACTTTTTTGTTTTTACATAGGTTATAGTAGACGCTATGCCTACTGATAAAGGCTCTGGCGTAATTAAAAGAGGAGGTTTTGTAATATGTATGGATATGGTTACGGCGGAAGCTGCTGCGGTTATGGTGGTTACGGATATGGATATGGCTACGGCCGCACATTTGCGCTAATCGTTGTTTTATTCATTCTGTTAATCATTGTCGGAGCTGCTTATTTAGGCGGAGGCTGTTGCTAATCACACAGCATGAACTTGACCAGCCATCTACGGCTGGTCATTCGTTCGTTGCACCTTTGTGAAGAAATCCGATATAATTTACATATTAAGCTTTAGGAGTGAAGTTTCTTGATTACTATGGAAAACATCGTACGTGACGGCCATCCAGCCCTAAGAGAGACAGCCGAACCTGTTGAGCTGCCTCCGACTGATGCAGACAAACAGCAGCTGGCCGACATGATCGAATTTGTTAAGAACAGCCAAAATCCCGAATTAGCCGAAAAATACAAGCTGCGTCCAGGCGTAGGACTCGCAGCTCCTCAAATTAATATCAAAAAACGAATGATCGCCGTTCATGCGGAAGATGCTTCCGGAAAGTTATACAGCTATGCTTTGTTTAATCCTAAGATCGTCAGCCATTCTGTCGAAAAAAGCTACTTAACAAGCGGCGAGGGCTGTCTGTCTGTTGATGAAGCGATACCCGGTTATGTTCCCCGCTATGCTCGCATCAGAGTAAAAGGAATAACCCTTGAAGGCGAAAACATTGATATCCGTTTAAAAGGATTTCCGGCTATTGTGTTTCAGCATGAGATCGATCATTTAAATGGCGTTATGTTCTATGATCATATTGATAAGGAGAATCCTTTCAAAGAACCTGAAAATGCAATCGCGATTGAGCGCTAAAAAGAAAAAGCGGCTGGCACAGTGCAGTGCCAGCCGTTTCTTTATTTTAAAAGACCCAATTCTTTGACAGCGTACGCGATTCCATCCTCGTCTACCGGCTTTGTTACAAAGTCCGCGATTTCTTTCAATTCAGGAACAGCATTTCCCATAGCTACGCCTGTCCCGACATATTCAATCATTTGAAGATCGTTTAATCCGTCGCCGAAAGCATATGTATCGCTGATATCAAACGGAAGACGCTCAATCACTTTTTTGATCCCTTCCGCCTTTGAACCTCCGTGCGGCAGAACATCAGTCGAAAACTCATGCCAGCGTACGAGATCAAATTCAGGAAAAGCGGCATAAGCCTTTTCTTCTTCATCCTGGCAAAATAAAAGCAGCTGAAAAATTTCTTTTCCTTCATAGAAAAGGTCATCGGTTTCTGGATAATCGGTTTTAAGGCTGCCGATTCCCTCCAGAACATGGGGATGATCCGCAACAGTCGCTTTCATCGTGTCCTCAGCCATAAACACAACAGGATGTTTGCCCTCTCCCGCCTGCTTTAATAATCGTCTGATTGCCTCTTCAGGCAGCGGATTTTTATAGATCACTTGATTTTCAAAGACAACATACTGCCCATTATAGGAGATAAATGAGTGTATGCCCAGCTCCTCCAAAATCGGCTTAACCATAAACGGAGACCGCCCGCTGGCGATAAACACATGATGTCCTTGGCGCTGCAGCTCCGCCACCGTTTTTCTCGTACTTTCCGGTATATTCTTGTCATGATCATATATCGTACCGTCAATATCAAAAAAGATTAATTTTGAGTCCATTATAACTTCCCCTTTATCGTCTTGATCTGCAATTCCCACCCTCATCATACAAAAAGATTGCCATTCAGCAAACTATTTCGTTCAAAAATCATATTAAATTCCATTAATAACCACGAAAAGTCTTCCTCAATCTCCGTATACTATTTGTATAAAAGAACGCTGGACAAGTTTATATTAAAGGAGGAACTAACAAATGCTGCGCAAATTAAGAAAGAAACTCAGAAGACAATGGAACGGAATGCTCCGCAAGAAAGCGATTGCCTGACAAGGGATCTTTCACTTTTCGAGAGGTCCTTATTTTGCTCAAGGCTTTCCTTATATTCCGTTTTCGAATATAATAGAGTAAGCGAGTCTAACATACGGCATTTAAGGAGAGATTTGGATGATTTATAAGGTATTTTATCAAGAAAAGGCTGACGAAGTACCTGTTCGGGAAAAGACAGATTCACTTTATATTGAAGGCGTATCTGAGCGTGACGTCAGAACAAAGCTGAAAGAGAAGAAATTTAATATTGAGTTTATCACACCTGTTAATGGTGCATTTTTAGAATATGAACAACAGAGCGAAAATTTTAAAGTATTGGAGTTATGAGCGGTATGAAATTTGTAAAAAATGATCAGACTGCTGTTTTTGCCCTCGGAGGGTTGGGCGAAATCGGTAAAAATACGTATGCGGTACAATTTCAGGATGAAATTGTGCTGATTGATGCGGGGATCAAGTTTCCCGAGGACGAACTGCTGGGAATTGACTACGTTATCCCTGATTACACGTATTTAGTCAAAAACGAAGATAAAATTAAAGGGCTTTTTATCACCCACGGGCACGAAGACCACATCGGCGGTATTCCGTACCTGCTCAGACAAGTAAATATTCCTGTTTACGGCGGTAAACTCGCGATCGGCTTACTTCGGAATAAACTTGAAGAGCATGGATTATTAAGACAGACGAAACTGAACATTATCGGTGAGGATGATATCGTAAAGTTCCGCAAAACGGCTGTGTCATTCTTCAGAACAACACATAGTATTCCGGATTCCTACGGTATTGTTGTAAAGACACCGCCAGGAAACATCGTACATACTGGAGATTTCAAATTCGACTTTACTCCAGTCGGCGAGCCGGCAAACTTGACGAAAATGGCCGAAATCGGAAAAGAAGGCGTTCTGTGCCTCCTTTCAGACAGCACAAACAGTGAGAACCCAGAGTTCACCATGTCTGAACGCCGTGTCGGAGAAAGCATTCACGACATTTTCCGCAAGGTAGACGGCCGAGTTATCTTTGCTACATTTGCGTCGAATATTCACCGCTTGCAGCAGGTAATTGAGGCTGCTGTATTAAATGGAAGAAAAGTTGCCGTATTTGGACGCAGTATGGAATCGGCTATCGAAATCGGACAAACTCTCGGATATATTAACTGTCCTAAAAATACGTTTATTGAGCATAACGAAATCAATCGTATGCCTGCTAATAAAGTAACGATTTTATGTACAGGAAGCCAAGGGGAACCGATGGCGGCATTATCAAGGATTGCAAACGGCACACACCGCCAGATTTCAATCAATCCTGGAGATACAGTCGTATTTTCTTCATCCCCTATCCCAGGCAACACAATCAGCGTGAGCCGTACAATCAACCAGCTGTATCGTGCAGGTGCCGAGGTTATTCACGGACCTCTTAATGATATCCATACATCCGGTCACGGCGGACAGGAAGAACAGAAGCTTATGCTACGTTTAATTAAACCTAAATTCTTCATGCCGATTCACGGTGAGTACAGAATGCAAAAGATGCATGTCAAACTTGCAACAGATTGCGGCATCCCTGAAGAAAACTGCTTTATCATGGATAATGGTGAAGTATTGGCGCTTAAAGGTGATGAAGCTTCAGTTGCCGGCAAAATCCCGTCCGGCTCAGTATACATTGACGGAAGCGGCATCGGTGATATTGGCAATATCGTGCTTCGTGACCGCAGAATTCTTTCTGAAGAAGGTCTTGTCATCGTGGTTGTCAGCATTGACATGGATGGCTTTAAGATTTCAGCTGGGCCTGATTTGATTTCCAGAGGATTTGTGTACATGAGAGAATCTGGCGACTTGATCAATGACGCTCAAGAGCTCATTTCAAACCACTTACAAAAAGTGATGGAACGAAAAACGACTCAATGGTCTGAAATCAAAAACGAGATTACAGATACGCTTGCACCGTTCTTATACGAAAAAACGAAACGCCGTCCGATGATCCTTCCGATCATTATGGAGGTTTAAAAAAAGATGCACTCACTTGAGAGTGCATCTTAGATTGTTGAAAAAATCCTAAAACGATTTTTAGTTTTAGGATTTTTTCATCTTTTCAGCGTGATTGAAAACCCTTGAATTCTAGGAAGGACGAGCATCGGAGCACAGCGAATGTTGAAATTCGTGAGCACCGAAGCGCAAGCCTGACAACGAATGCGAGGGTTTGTCGCCACGCTGAGATGCACTCACTTGGGAGTGCATCTTTTTTTATTGTAATCCAATATGCTGAAATGACTTCACATCAAATAATCCCGTTGTCGTCATTTTAATGTCGGGAATGACAGGCAAAGCTAAAAACGACAGCGTCAAAAATGGATTAAACCCGCCTGTGAAACCAACTAACGACAATTTATCATGCAGCGTCAGCAAGCTTTGATTCACCTGCTCCGCAGATTGGTCGGATAATAACCCCGCAATCGGCAGCGGTACTGAATGAAGCTCTTCTTCATTTTTTATAATCGTTAATCCTCCGCCAATTTCCTGCAGCTTATTAACTGCAGCCGCGATATCGGCATCATTCGTTCCAACGGCAATAATATTGTGGGAATCGTGCGAAATGGTTGTTGCAATCGCTCCGCTCTTGAATCCAAATCCTTTCACCACACCAAGTCCGACTTCTTTTAATCCTTTATGCCGCTCAATGACTGCAATCTTTAACAAATCGAGCTCGGTGTCAGGCTCAAAAACGTGTGCATCAGGAGCCGGAACATATACCAATCGTGTTTCAAGCTGGTTTGGAATAATTTGAATCACATTGATTTGCTGACTTGAATTGATTGGCATATGTAAATTCTGTTCTTTAAGAGGAGCAGCAAGCTTAACAGAATCGAGCAGTGCCGGTTCTGGAGCTGCAGCTGGAGCGCTATCTTGATAGACTGCTTTTTTGCCTTCAGCTACAGTCTGTCCTTTTACCATCGTCATTGTGACTGTGACGTTTTCCAGATCAGAAACAAAGAGCAGATCAGCGTCAAAACCCGGGGCAATCGCTCCCCTTGTATCTAACCCGTAGCATTCGGCTGCGTTGAGGCTTCCTAATTGATAGGCTAAAAACGGGTCAAGTCCGGCTTGAATCGCCATTTTTACTTGATGATTCACACTTCCCTCTGACAACAAATCATCCACATGCTTATCATCCGTACAGAAGAAAAAACGGCGTGCGTTCTTTTCATTCACCGCAGGCAGCACATTGAGAGTGTTTTTTGCGACTGATCCTTCACGCATCATGACATACATTCCCCTTCTAATACGATCAAGGGCTTCTTCCTTCGTCGTTACTTCATGATCGTTCAAGACAAATGCGGTTCTATAAATGTTAATGAGATCTGTTGATAAACCCGCTAAATGACCGTCAATCCGCTTTCCTGCAACGCGGGCATCGAGCAGTTTCTGAACCATATCTTCTTCAGCATGCTGAACCGACACAAAATCCATGACTTCAGCCAGCCCCAATACTTCTTGCTCTTCGTAAAAAGGCTTTAAATCAGCAGCTTTGAGTACTGCGCCTGATCGCTCAAAGCTTGCAGCAGGCACACTGGAGGGAAGCATAAAATGGATATTCAGCGGTGTTTGCCGAGCCTGTTCAATCATAAATGCAATCCCTTTTTCACCTGACACATTCGCTATTTCATGCGGGTCGGTAACAACGGTCGTCACGCCATGCGGCAATACCGCTTTAGCGAACTCAATCGGTGTAACCATTGAAGACTCAATATGTACATGTCCATCAATAAAACCCGGAACAACCATTTGTCCCTCTGCATCAATGATTTTTTCGCCTTCATACTCGCCGAGGCCTACAATGACTCCATCTGTAATCGCAATATCTTCATATATCCACTCTTGGTTAAATACGTCCATGATTTTTCCGTTTTTAATGACGATATCAGCTTTTTGTCTTCGGGCTGAAGCATTCAGCCTATTGACCAGCGTTTCTTTATTCAAATAGGCCCCTCCTCTTTTTTATTATATGGTACAATATGCTATCGGAACGCCTATGCTTAGTCAATAAAATTTTAAGAAATTGGCGCTCATTTCATTAAAGTTGTTATATTCTGATAACATTAAAAACCGCCCCTTTGGGACGGCTTTTGTTTTACTGCTATTTTGTATGGAGAACTCTTTTTTCAAAACGGGAAATGTCTGTAACCGAACCAATAACGATGAGAATATCTTCTTGATGTATGACCTCGGTTGCAAGCGGCGATACGATAACTTCCTTGCCCCTTTTGATGGCTACGATGTTAATACCGTATTTCGCACGAATATCTAAATCGAGAAGCGTATTTCCGGCCAGGCGGCTGTTGGCTACGATTTCAACAAGACTATGCTCTTCAGACAGCTCTAAATAATCCAATACGTTGTTGGATACGATGTTATGCGCAATTCGCTTTGCCATATCGCGTTCCGGGTGGACGATGTGATCTGCACCGATTTTAGACAGCACTTTTTCGTGATAATCGTTCTGGGCCTTAACTGTAATGGTGTGAACGCCCAGTTCTTTCAGAATGAGAGTCGTTAAAATACTCGCTTGGATATTTTCTCCGATGGCTACAATGACGTGGTCAAAGTTTCGCAGACCTAAATTTTTCAGGACAGATTCGTCTGTTGAATCACCGATAACGGCGTGAGATGCGATCTTGGCATACTCGTTGACTTTATCTTCATCGATATCCATTGCCATAACCTCAACGCCTTCTTCGCTTAATGCTTTGCAAATACTGCCACCAAAACGGCCTAGTCCAATTACCGCAAATTCTTTTTTCATAGTGGTGCTCCTTTACCTGACATCATATTGATCAAATTTTATCATATTCTTTTGTAACAGTGTTAATTTCGTTAACCTTTTGGCAGCGAATTCATATGCCGCTTAAGCTTGTCAGCAAACCCCGTTGACAAATACAGCTCTGCTCCGCGTTCAATTTCAATCTGATAGTGCTGAGGCGGGGCAGTTTCCGCTTCTTTTTGGAGGACGAGAAAGGTTAAGCAGTCTGTGTAGCGCCTTCCGCCTGCTTCAACGTCTACAAATGCCGGCCGATACGTAAGAGATTCAACGCCCTCCCTTTTATATAGATAGGAGAGCGCAGAAAAAGGGATACGGTATAAAACGCCTTCTGTTGTTCCTCCGTCTTCCATCAGGTCCGCTCTTGAGCCATCCTCTCTTTTTAGCGTAAAGCGGGTTGTGTATCCTTTTAAAACAGCTCTTCCCACCGGATCTTGAAAATAGTGATCGACTCCCGCCTTTTGAAAGCGGGCATTGTCCATGCAGGACCCATAGGCAAAATAATAAACAGGATTTTGCAATTTACTGATCATCTGATGTTCTTTCCAGTCGCCGCTGCTTATTTTCGGAAAGCCGGCACACTTGTCTTTGTTCATAAAATAAATAAGCGCTTTTTTGATCCCGGTATCCGTTTCTACAAGCACCGTTTGTTGATCATAGCCTTGAAAAAACTGATCGAGCTTATGTACACACAATTCATCTGCTTCATATACTTCGCCGCATATATAGCCTTCATCTTCAAAAATGGCTGCGGCCCCCTCTTTTGCAGCAAACAGACATCCCTTCGTTCTGGCCTGCTCATTAATACATGCCGATTGTGCCAGCAGATGATGATTTTTTTCATGCTTTCTTAATGTCCCGTATACAAACAGAAGCGAGTTCATTTTATTTTTCCCCTCTCAGCTGTCTGATGTTAAAGGCAAAACCACTTGAAAGACGCTGCCTTTTCCAGCTTCACTTTCGATTTTCAATTCCCCGTCATGTTCCTTCAAGATTCTCAAACAAATGGCAAGCCCGAGTCCGGTGCCCTTTTCTTTTGTTGAATAAAAAGGTTTGCCAATCTGCTTAAGCTTTTCCTGCGGCATGCCGTTCCCTTCATCTTTGACGCTTATGACTGCATGAGAGGCTGTCTTAGCAGTCGAAATGGTAACGACACCGCCTTTTGGCATTGCTTCAATCCCGTTTTTAATAATATTGATAAAGACCTGCTTCAGCTGATTTTCGTCCCCGTTAATGATACAGCCATCTGTCTCTTCGAAATTTTTTTCTATGACAATATTGGACAAAATAGCATTGGTATCAAGCAGTGTCGTAACCTGTTTCAAGATCTCATTGAGCTGATGTGTTTTAAATGTGACCGCCTGCGGTTTTGCCAGCAGCAACAGCTCGCTGAGCACCAAATCGATTCTTTTAATCTCCGAAAAGATGATGTCAAAATAGCCTTTTCTGTCCGGATATTGTGTTTTCATAATCTGAAGGAAACCGCTGACAGATGTTAAAGGGTTTCTGACCTCATGTGCAATACCGGCGGCAAGTTCACTTGTGATTGACAGTTTCTGAGATTCTCTCGCCAGCCGTTCATTAATCTCAATGAGCTCATCTTCAGCCTCTTTACGCTCTGTGATATCTGACATTGTGCCCAGGCTGCCTGTAAATTGGTCATCCCGGTCGTAGTAAAGCTTATAATGAACTTCTCCCCAAAAAATCGTGCCGTTCTTTGTCACGTATTTTGCAGTAAACATGCCAGAAGACGCTTTGTTTTGGATTTGGGTGTTAATATGGTCGGCTACGTGCTTTTCTTTTATGAAGTAATCATTATACATCGTTCCCATACATTCACGAATTGAAAAGCCGGTTATTGATGCCCACGCTTGGTTTAGATATGTAATTTCGCCTTTTGCATTCGTTTGAAATACGATTTCCTGCAAATTATCCATGATGCGGTTTTTTTCTTCAGAGAGCTGTTTATACTTCCATTCATTATCCTTCATTTTCTTAACCAGCTGCTGTTTCTCATCAATATAATAAGCCAGCATCCAGACACTTACTATCGTGACTGCAGTATACACAATATCAACAGGCCAATTAATCGGGTTTTTGCCTATAAAATAAAATAAATAATCCCAAAACATAATAAAAATCATTGCCAAAATAATGGAAATGATACGTGCTTGATATTTTCTCATATGACCACCTGCCGCTTGTGTTTCTCTATTTATTGTACCATTCTTCGACAAAAAATTGAGTAAAATATGTAAAGTATCCCAAATCATTCATTACCTGATGTTCATGCTGTCATATCTTAGGCGGCGGTAAACAGAAATTGGCACGCAAAAAAAGGCGGAGATTGTATCGCTCCGCCTTTTTTCAACATGATATTATTCTTTTAAAGCGGCTTGAATTTCTTCAAGAAGCAGCTGTGCACCTTCTGGGCTTAACGTAATTTTACCGTTGCCGTATTCTTTATTATCTGAAGTGATTTCTCCGGTCATTAAACAAACACCATGAGGTTTGTACTTTTTCAAGATAATTTTATCTCCGTCAACAAAAAATTCAATACTGTCTTTTATGGCAATATCCAGTGCCCGTCTTAATTCTATCGGCATAACAATACGGCCTAATTCATCTACTTTTCTCACAACACCTATTGATTTCATAAAAACCCTTCTTCCTTTAAATGTTTCTTTTCTCATGTAATGTTTAAGGATGTACCTCAATATATCGTAGACGTACGAAACTTAGAAAAAGTTTCCCGCTTTCTATAAGAATTACAAGATATTTTTTCCATAAAACCGAGAAATGTATTACTTCTGTTACACAGTTCCGCGTTTTTTTACAAAAACATTTCTTTCCCGACGCACACCCCCAAAAATCGCTTCATTTCTTAGAAACTTTAAATGTAGAATCATATAAAATCAGGATAGAGATTGGGTGAAGACATGTTTCAATCAACTGAAATCGGGATTGACTTAGGAACAGCTAATATACTTGTTTACAGCAAAAATAAAGGAATTATCTTAAATGAACCATCTGTTGTTGCCGTGGATACAACGACAAAAGCAGTACTTGCTATCGGAGCTGACGCAAAAAACATGATCGGCAAAACGCCGGGAAAAATTGTCGCTGTCAGACCGATGAAAGATGGCGTTATCGCAGACTATGATATGACAACTGATTTGTTAAAGCACATTATGAAAAAAGCCGCAAAAAGCATTGGCATGTCGTTCAGAAAACCGAATGTAGTCGTTTGCACACCGTCAGGCTCAACAGCAGTAGAACGCCGCGCCATCAGTGATGCAGTGAAAAATTGCGGCGCGAAAAACGTCCATTTAATCGAAGAGCCAGTAGCAGCCGCAATCGGAGCGGATTTACCGGTTGATGAGCCGGTTGCCAATGTGGTAGTAGACATCGGCGGAGGGACGACAGAGGTCGCCATCATTTCCTTCGGCGGCGTTGTTTCCTGTCACTCTATCAGAATCGGCGGAGACCAGCTTGATGAGGATATCGTTTCTTTTGTCCGGAAAAAATACAATTTGCTGATCGGGGAACGCACAGCTGAGCAGGTGAAAATGGAAATTGGCCATGCCCTGATTGAGCATGTGCCAGAAGCAATGGAAATTCGGGGACGCGACCTCGTGACAGGCCTTCCAAAAACCATTATGCTTCAATCTAACGAAATTCAAGATGCCATGCGTGAATCTCTCCTGCATATTCTTGAAGCCATCAGAGCTACACTTGAGGACTGCCCGCCTGAATTGAGCGGAGATATTGTTGATCGCGGCGTTATTTTAACGGGCGGCGGCGCACTTCTTAACGGGATAAAAGAATGGCTCACAGAAGAGATTGTAGTGCCTGTACACGTGGCGCAAAATCCGCTTGAATCTGTGGCAATCGGCACAGGCCGTTCTTTAGAAGTGATCGATAAGCTTCAAAAGGCGATTAAATAGTCTTTTCCTGCAAAAATCTCACATCCAGCAAATTTCTTGCTTCTTTTTTCCTCACTTCCTTCATATTGTGGGAAATGGAGAAACGTTAAGGAGGAAACAGATGCTAAGAGATTTAGGAAGAAGAGTAGCGATCGCAGCCATTTTAAGCGGAATCATTCTTGGAGGCATGAGCATTTCTTTGGCCAATATGCCCCATTCGCCTGCAGGCGGCACTGTAAAACTGAATCATCCATAATATTGAAAAACCCAAGACATGTTGTTTTGGGTTTTTCACTTTGGCCTCCTTTCTTTCCTTTATAGGATTATATTTGATATGATGAGAAAAAAGCTTGAGGAGGAATGATTCATGGATTCATTTTCACAGAAATTAAATACATATGCACAGCTGGCGGTAGAAGTCGGCGTAAACGTCCAAAAAGGCCAGTATGTAGTCGTAAATGCTTCAACAGATGTACGGGATTTTGTCCGCTTAATTGTGAAACATGCATATGAAAAAGGCGCAAAAAATGTAACGGTGAATTGGCAGGATGACGAAGTCGCCAAATTCAAATATGAACTCGCACCGTTTGAAGCATTTGAAGAATACCCTGAATGGGAAGCAAAAGGCAGAGAAGAGCTTGCTAAAAAAGGAGCTGCTTTCATCTCTGTCGTGTCGTCAAACCCAGACTTACTAAAAGGTGTAGATTCCAAACGGATTGCTGCATTCCAAAAAGCAGCAGGCAAAGCATTACATACATACAGACAATATATTCAATCGGACAAAGTCAGCTGGACTGTCGTAGGTGCGGCATCAGCAGGCTGGGCTCAGAAAGTGTTTCCTGGCAAATCAGAAGAGGAAGCGATTCAGCTTCTGTGGGAAGAAATTTTTAAAGCAACGCGCGTAAACGAAGACGACCCGGTACAAGCTTGGATCAAGCATGATCAAAATCTTCATGAAAAAGTTGACCATTTGAACGAGAGACATTACGCTACTTTACATTATCAAGCAAAAGGAACTGATTTAACCATTAAGCTGCCGAAAAAGCATGTTTGGGCAGGCGCGGGCAGCGTAAATGAAAGCGGCCATGAGTTTATGGCCAATATGCCGACAGAGGAAGTATTTACGCTGCCGCAAAAAGATGGAGTCGACGGAGTCGTATCGAGCACAAAACCGTTAAGCTACGGCGGAAATATTATCGAAAACTTCACCCTCACTTTTGAAAATGGCCGTATAGTCGACATTAAAGCCGAAAAAGGCGAGGACATTTTAAAAGAACTGGTGGAAACAGATGAGGGTTCTCACTATTTAGGTGAAGTGGCACTTGTTCCTTACGATTCGCCTATATCACAATCAAATATTCTTTTCTATAACACATTGTTTGATGAAAATGCGTCAAATCATTTGGCGATCGGCAATGCCTATGCCTTTAACATTGAAGGCGGAAAGCAGATGTCTCGTGAGGAGCTTGTCAAAGAAGGCTTAAATGAAAGCATTACACACGTGGACTTTATGGTTGGTTCTCAGGATATGAATATTGACGGAATTACAGCAGACGGTAAAAGAGAGCCTATCTTCAGAAACGGAAATTGGGCTTTTTAATAAACAAAAGGAGGCTTTCGCCTCCTTTTTATTTTTCTGCTTCATACATTTGCAGATTGGCATAAACCGTTTCTAATATAGGTGCCGCAAGAGATAAACGCTTTGCTTTTTCAAGCAAAAAGCCGTGCAGATGGTGGCCTTCAGTCGTTTGTCCGTTTTCCATGTCACGAAGCATGGAGGACTTCATATGATAAGACATGCTTGACATCGTCCGGAAGCTCTCTTCCTCAAGATTCGGATCAGCCGGAACGCCGTCTTTTCGCAAAATAGAGCCAATCTCTCCAATAAGAGTTTGAGCCGCGTGACGTCCGCCTTCTGTTTCGAGGATCGGGCCAAGCGGCCTTTGAAATAACGTTGTGATCCCCGATTGCGCCGCAATAAACAGATACTTTTTCCAAATGTCCTTCTCGATATGCCCGCTGATAATGACTTCTGCCTTCACGCCTGAAAACGCCTCTTCAAGCGCTGTTATTCGTTCCGTACGCTCACCGTTCCATTCTCCGAATACAAAACGATGCGATGCGCTCGTATGATGAATTTCTCCCTTGTTGTCTAGGGCACTTTCTATAAAACACAAACCGCCCAGCACCTGTTCTTTTGAAAATGCCGCAAACAGCTGCTCGTAGTGTCGGTACCCGTTTAAGAAAGGGATAATGATAGATTCGCGATTGATAAACGGTTTGACATCGTTTATCACTTGACCAAGTGAATATGCTTTAGAAGCGATGATAACGACATCAAACTGCCCTGTTTCTCCAGCACTGATTAATGCGGGCTGAAATGATACATTCCCCTTTTCACTATGGATGGCAAGCCCGGTTTCTTTTAACTGCTCAGCTCTCTTTTGGCGTACGAGAAATGTCACATCATTGCCTTTCTCTGCAAGCCGTCCGCCAATATACCCGCCTACTCCTCCTGCTCCGACAACTAAAAATTTCATGTCGTGTCCCCTTTCATATCTATGTAGCAAAAAAAGCAGAGGAATCTCTGCTTTTTTTATCACGCGTATAGTTCAGTCAATTTTTTCTGCACATCAGCATTTTCAAGGAACTCATCATAGCTCATTTGCTTATCGACGATGCCGTTAGGTGTAATTTCTATAATTCTGTTGGCAATGGTCTGTACAAACTGATGGTCATGGGATGTAAACAGCATAGCGCCTTTAAAGCTGATTAAGCCGTTATTGAGCGCTGTAATGGATTCTAAGTCTAAATGGTTGGTCGGCTCATCCAAAATTAAAATATTGGCGCCAGAAAGCATCGCTTTCGAAAGCATACAGCGAACCTTTTCTCCCCCGGATAGTACATTTGCTTTTTTGTGGACTTCTTCGCCGGAGAACAGCATGCGACCTAAGAATCCGCGTAAAAAGCTCTCACTTTGGTCGTGAGGAGAATATTGGCGAAGCCAGTCTACAAGATTCAGATCACTGCCTTCGAAATATTCGCTGTTGTCTTTTGGAAAAAACGCTTGAGATGTTGTAACGCCCCATTTATACGTTCCGCTGTCAGCTTCCATTTCCCCGGAAATGATTTTAAACAGCGTAGTAACAGCCAGTTCATTGCGGCCAGTAAAAGCAATTTTATCTTCTCTATTCATAATGAAGCTGACATTGTCGAGCACTTTTACGCCATCGATTGTTTTCGTTAAGCCTTCCACCCGAAGAACATCATTTCCGATTTCCCGTTCCGGCGTAAAGTTAACGTAAGGATAGCGGCGGGAAGACGGTTTAATATCATCCAGCGTAATTTTTTCAAGAAGTTTCTTTCTTGATGTTGCCTGCTTAGATTTAGACGCATTGGCGCTGAATCTAGCGACAAACTCTTGAAGCTGTTTAATTTGCTCTTCTTTTTTCTTGTTCGCTTCTTGAGAAAGCTTTAACGCCAGCTGGCTTGATTCGTACCAGAAATCATAGTTTCCGACATAGATTTGGATTTTGTTAAAATCAAGGTCAGCGATGTGTGTACACACTTTATTTAAGAAGTGACGATCATGGGATACGACAATTACTGTGTTTTCAAAGTTAATCAGAAACTCTTCCAGCCACTGAATCGCCTGAAGGTCCAAGTGGTTCGTCGGCTCATCAAGCAGCAGAACATCCGGCTTGCCGAATAATGCCTGGGCCAAGAGCACTTTTACTTTCTCTGAACCGCCAAGGTCTTCCATCTTCTTCGTATGAAGATCTTCTGAGATTCCAAGGCCTTTTAGAAGGATCGCAGCTTCACTTTCCGCTTCCCATCCGTTCAGCTCTGCAAATTCACCTTCGAGCTCAGCAGCACGAATTCCATCCTCATCTGAGAAATCAGGCTTCATGTAAATAGCGTCTTTCTCCTGCATGACTTCATACAGGCGTTTGTGACCCATAATGACCACTTTCAGCACTTCATACTCTTCGTACTCAAAATGGTTCTGCTTCAAGACGGCAAGACGCTCGCCAGGACTCATATGAACGTCGCCTGTCTGAGGCTCAATTTCGCCTGATAACACTTTCAGAAACGTTGATTTACCGGCACCATTTGCACCAATTAACCCATAGCAGTTGCCTGGGGTAAATTTAATATTAACATCTTCAAATAACTTGCGATCTGCAAACCGCAAGCTTACATTATTTACAGCAATCATTTATTATCCTCCATCATGTCTATCATCAATAAAAGTATACCATGAATGCAGGGCAAGAGAAATGATTCCCTGATAAAACAGAGAGAAAACACTTATACACTCAAAGCGGCCAGCTATGTTACAATGAAGCAGAGAGATGCATCCGGCTGGAAAATTACACTCTCATGGAGGAACACGTTGAGGCTTTTAACACTTACTGAATACTGCTTATTAATCTTTTTTACGGGCTTTTACCTTGCCGTAACAGGCTTTACCGCCAAAGATATCGGCTTATATATTGGCATAGCCCTTATTTACATATTTTCGCACATTTTCTCTAAGCGACTTTTAGAAAAGCGCGGAAAAAAGAACAAACAGGTTCACCTTTTCTTCAGTGTGCTGGCCATTATCGGTTCAGTGTTCATCACGGTATTATGCATTGCATTAGTCGCTTCTTTTTCAAATTAAAAAACGCCTGCTGTCCAAAGGCCAGCAAGGCGTTTTTATTTTGTTTGACGCATTTCGTTAAACGGGAAAAAGACAAACTTCGATGTACCGACAATCCGGTCTTCCGCAATTAGTCCCAGCCCGTTTCGGCTGTCCATTGAATTCAGCCGGTTATCTCCCATGACAAAATATTTGCCTTTTGGAACCTTAACCGGTCCAAAGTCGCCTGTCAGACTGACACCAAGTTTTTCTGCTTCCTTTTTGTTTTTAGACAAGTAAGGCTCGGCTACTTTTTTTCCGTTTATATAAAGCGTGTCATCCTTCATTTGAACGGTTTCTCCAGGCTTTCCGATCAATCTTTTTACATAATGGATTTTTGACGTCTCACCGTTGATAATGACGATATCTCCACGCTGCAGCTCGCCGATATAGTTGACTGTTTTATTCACAAACAGCCTTTCTCCATCATGTAATGTGGGATACATAGATGAACCTTCAACTAAATAAGGCTCAAACAAAAAGTGACGGATCAGGAGAGCCAGCAGAACAGCGATGACAATCGCTTTTCCCCATTCCAAGTACGTATTGGTTTTTTTCTTCGCCGTTTTTTCAGTTTTCGTGTTTTTTTCCTCGGTCAAAGTGTTTCCTCCTAGACGATTGCTATGTCAGTTGTTTCCCTTCTTTTACTTTATCATAAATGATGATAAAGTACATAACTTAACCGCGCTCCCGCCAGCAGGATAAAGAAAAAGCGTCCTTTCGAATGAAGGACGCTTTTTCTTATTTCTCTGTAACAGGTTTTTTTAAGATACCGAGGATGATTGCCATCACAACAGCACCGATCACGATACTTAATAGGTATAGCCACGGGTGGTTTGTAATGAAGGCTACGAATACTCCTCCGTGAGGGGCCGGAAGCGTTACACGGAAGAATTCTGTTAATCCGCCGGCAACAGCTGCACCAACGACAGCAGCTGGAATGACGCGAAGCGGATCTGCCGCAGCAAACGGAATCGCTCCCTCTGTTACGAAAGCAGCACCCATGAAGTAGCATGTAATACCTGCTTCACGGTCACGCTGAGAGAACTTGTTTCGGAAAATTGTTGTTGCAAGTGCGATACCAAGCGGAGGAACCATACCGCCTGCCATGATCGCTGCATGAGGCGCATAGTTGCCTGCATCAATCATCGCGATACCGAACGTAAAGGCTGCTTTATTAAGCGGGCCGCCCATATCGATCGCCATCATACCACCCAAGATAATACCCATTAATACAAGATTACCAGTACCAAGGCTTTGAAGCCAGTTTGTTAAGAAATCCATAAATGCCGCTACTGGTGTATTGACAACAAATTGCATCAATATTCCAGTTAAGAAAATACCAAGCAGTGGGTAAATCAAAACAGGCTTTAATCCGTCAAGTGACTGTGGAACAAAGACAAAAGCTTTTTTCAAAAGAATGACAATGTAACCAGCTAGGAACCCGGCTATTAAACCTCCTAAAAACCCTGCATGTGCTTGTGAGGCCATAAATCCGCCCACCATACCAGGGGCAAACCCCGGACGGTCCGCAATACTCATTGCAATAAAACCAGCAAGAACCGCAACAATTAATGCAAGAGCATTATTTTCCCCAATAAATTTAAGCGCTGCAGCAAAAACATTGTAGCTAGGATCTTCTACTTTAGATGAATTAATTCCCCAGAAGAATGAAATGGCAACGAGGATACCGCCGCCGACTACGAACGGAAGCATGTTGCTGACACCGCTCATCAAATGCTTATAAAACGCGCTTCCGATGCTGTTGCCAGACTTTCCTCTTGCTTCATCTTCATCGTTTGAAGCTGAAGAAGCACCGCCGCTTCCTTGATAAATCGGCGCATCTTGATTCATCGCTTTTTCGATAAGCTCTTGCGGGCGTCTGATACCTGCTGTAACAGGTACTTGAAGCACGCGCTTGCCTTTAAAGCGCTCCATTTCAACCTGCTTGTCCGCTGCAACAATGATTGCAGGTGCATCTTCAATTTCTTGGGCAGTCAGCTTGTGCTTAATACCGCTTGACCCATTTGTTTCGACCTTAATGTCCACACCAAGCTCTTTCGCTTTTTCTTTAAGGGCATCAGCAGCCATGAATGTGTGTGCAATACCTGTCGGACATGCAGTAACCGCTAGGATTTTCCCTTTTCCGGCAGGTGCTGGTGCCGCTTCTTCTTCCTCTTCCTCTTCGTCATCATCTTTATCGTGCTGATTAATAATGTCGATGATGGCATCTTCTGACTCAGCTTCAAGGAGCTGCTTTCGGATTTCTTCACGCATTAGCAGCGTTGAAAGTCTTGACAATGCTTCAAGGTGAGTGTTGTTTGCGCCTTCAGTCGCAGCGATCATGAACACCAAGTGAGCCGGCTGGCCGTCTAATGATTCATAATCGACACCGTCTTTAGAACGTCCGAACGCAATCGCTGGGTTGATAACGCTTGCCGTTTTCGCATGCGGGATAGCGATTCCTTCACCAATACCCGTTGAGCTCTGGCTCTCACGATTTAAAATGGCTTCTTTGTAGGCTTGTCGGTCATTTAACTTTCCAGCCTTATCAAGAACAGTGACCATTTCGTCAATAACATTTTCTTTTTCTTTGCTCTCAATATTAAGCTTTATCGTATGCTTCGTTAAAAGCTCAGTTATTTTCACTTTTGTTTCCTCCTCTATAGACGTGTGACCTTAACTTCAGGAAGAAGCTGCTGGACAAATTCTTCTGTTCCAAGTTCTTCAGAGAACGCGGTAGCGCTGCCTGATGTCACTCCTAAGCGGAATGCTTCTTCAAGCGGCAGCTGTTTGGAAATACCGGCAAGAAAACCTGCAACGACTGAATCTCCTGCTCCGACTGAGTTTACCAATTTCCCCTTTGGCACGTTAGCAAAGTAAACAGCTTCCTTCGTAAACAGAAGCGCTCCGTCTCCGGCCATGGATACGATTACATGTTCAGCACCTTGTTCTACAAGCTTTTTCCCATAAGGAACAGCTTCTTCAACAGATGTAATTGTCGTGCCGAACATTTCTCCCAGCTCATGATGGTTTGGCTTCATCAAAAACGGTTTCATTTCTGTCGCTTTTAAAAGCGCCTCGCCTGAGATATCCAGAACAACTCGCGCGTTCTGCTGTTTGCAGGCCTCTGCGATTTTTTCATAAGTATCGTGAGGCAGTGAAGATGGAATGCTTCCTGCAAGAACGACGATATCTCCCTCTTGCAAAGATTGGAACTGTTCTAAAAAGGCTTTGAAATCTTCATCCGAAATTGTAGGTCCCTGCCCGTTAATTTCAGTTTCATCACCAGTTTTCAGCTTTACATTGATACGGGTATCTTCTTTTACTTCAGAAAAAGCTGTTTCCAGGTTTTCTTCCCGCAAAAACGTTTTGATATATTCTCCGGTAAATCCGCCGACGAATCCGAGCGCTTTAGACGGTACATGGTGTCTTTTCAGCAGTCTCGATACGTTGATGCCTTTGCCCCCTGGATACTTTGTATCGTATACGGAACGGTTCAGGCCTCCTACAGTAAAATCTTCAACGTGAACAATATAATCGACAGATGGATTAAGTGTTACAGTGTAAATCATGGTTTCACTACCTTTACGACAGTTTTTTCTTGGTAATTATCGAATGTAAGCTCTTCAGCGTCAGTCGTAATGATTGTTGCGTCGCCTATTCCGGCGAATGCCGAAAATGAAATTTCTCCGAATTTCGAAGGGTCTGCTAAGACGTAAGCGTGTTTTGCCTGTTTGACAGCTTTCTGTTTTAAAAGGGCCTCATCAGGGTCCGGCGTTGTGAATCCAGCCTCTGTATGGACACCGTTTGTCCCCAGAAAACTCTTATCGAATCTGTACTGATCCATGGCAATCAGTGAAGCGCCTCCAATAACCGCTCCCGTTCTGTGCTTTACGTATCCTCCAAGCAGATAAAAAGAAATTTCTTTCCTTATTAATGCTTCGATATGCATCACCCCGTTTGTGACAACGACAATATCTTTGTTTTTATCCATAAAATCAATCATGTGCAAAGTCGTCGTGCCTGCATCAAGATAAATGCAATCCCCTTCTTCTAAAAGTGAAGCCGCTTTTTCAGCAATCTTCAATTTATCGTGAAGGTTTTTGGATGATTTTTCAAGCATATCGGGTTCAAGTCTGATATCGGAAAGCTTGGCAGCTCCCCCATGAACACGCTTTAAAAAACCGCGTTCTTCAAGTGTCGATAAATCTCTTCTGATTGTTGATTCAGAAGCATTTGTCAGATTTATGAGCTCTTGAATTTTTACCACATCATACTTTTCTATTTGATCAATAATCAATTGATGCCGTTCAGGAGTTAGCATGCTTCACCTCCTAATGAAAACGTATTCATTTTGAATACAATTTCATTGTAAACGCTATTTTCAGTTTAGGCAACTAAAATCATTCAAATTCATTCAATAACTATCAAAATCTTTCACGTTTCTCCATATTAACGCATGTCTATAGGGTTTGTAAACTGTAAATTCGACAAAAATAAGGACAATTGTACGACATTTTCTTCTTATTTTAATGAAAAAAGTCTTTTATATTCGTAGTAGAAATCACTAAACATAAAAAAGCCTCATGCATGTTGCAAGAGGCTACTCGTAACGCAGAGCTTCAATCGGATCAAGCTTTGCGGCTTTATTTGCAGGAAGCATGCCGAAAATAACACCAATGAGCATACTGAAAAGCACGCCCCCGCATACAACCTGCCAGGATATGAGTGACGGCCAGCCCGCAATGGCAGAAACAAGCGCGGCCCCTCCGTATCCGATTCCAATCCCAATCAGTCCGCCGATAAGCGTCAATACGACTGATTCAATTAAAAACTGAGTCAGAATCTGCCCCCTCGTCGCACCGAGTGATTTTCTGATTCCGATTTCTCGCGTCCGTTCTGTGACTGATACGAGCATAATATTCATAACACCGATTCCGCCGACCAAAAGAGAGATGCCTGCAATTGAGCCGATAATTGTCGTCATAATCGCCGTTACTTTGCCAATTCCGGCAGCAATCTCTTCCATGTTCATCACTTGATAAGAATCCTCTGTGCCATGATTGTCATTTACCAGCTGTGCAGCTTCTTTTCCAGCTGATTTTATGTTGTCTGCTGATTCGACTTGCAATGATACGTTACTGAAATCACTTGTGCCAAAAGAGGATTTCATCATATTAAATGGCACATACATTTCACTTAAACCGAAAGAAAGCAAGCCTGTTTCTTTTTTCAGCACGCCGATAATTTCAACAGGCTGTCCGTTGACCCAGACTACTTCACCGAGAGGGGAGGTTTTATCAAACAGCTCTTCTGCCATCTTTTGAGAGATGACTCCGGCTCTTTTCCCCGCGAGAAAATCATTGTCGGTAAAGGATCTGCCGCTTTCTATTTTTAAAGAATTGACATTCATGTATCCATCGTTTATTCCGTTAATCGTAACATCCGTTTCTTCCTCATGATAACGCACTGTCATACTCTCAGAAGTGGAAGCAACGACTTGTTTGATGCCCTCTATCTCTTTTAAACCTTTAATATCGTTTTCTGTAAACGTAGATTCAATTGCGGCGTTCGGATTGCTTGCAAGCTCCTCATCACTTGGCATGTAGTACAGCTCCACGGTATTTCCCGGACCGCTGATCGACTGTTTCAGCATTTGCTCGCCGCCCTGCCCTACCGCAACGACGACAATGACAGATCCTACACCAATGATAATACCGAGCATCGTTAAGATCGAACGCATTTTATGGGCAAGGACAGAGCTTAGAGCCATTCTGATGTTCTCTAACAGGCTCATTCTCCCACGCTCCTTTGCCCGGAGCTGGCAGGAACAATGTTTCCGTCACGCACCATGATGATCCGATTCGTACAATCTGCAACCTCCGGCTCGTGAGTAACAAGAACGATTGTCGTCCCCTCGGCATTTAATGCTGTAAATTGATCCATAATCGCCGCGCTTGTTTTCGTATCAAGCGCGCCGGTCGGTTCATCAGCTAAAATCAATTTTGGCTCATTCACGATCGCCCTCGCAATCGCCACCCGCTGCTTCTGCCCGCCCGACAGCTCATTGGGCATGTGGAGCATTCGATCAGCTAACCCGACTTTTTCCAACGCTCTCTCAGCCCGCTCTTGACGTTCTTTTTTGCCTATCCCGGAATAAATCATCGGCAGCTCGACGTTTTTTTTTGCATTCAGCCGCGGAAGAAGCTGAAATTGCTGAAATACAAAACCGATGGACCGGTTACGGACTGCCGCCAATTCTTTATCTTTATATGAAGAAATATCTTCGCCGTCCAATTTATACGTACCGGAAGTCGGCCGGTCAAGGCAGCCGATAATATTCATGATCGTCGATTTCCCTGATCCTGACGGCCCCATAATTGAGACATATTCCCCTTGATGGATGTCCAAATGAATAGAATGGAGAACATCAAACGTTTCCCTGCCGATCTGATAGCTTTTTCGCACATTAGAAAGCTGAATCATTTATGCTTTCACTTCCGTTCCATCGGTCACCTGATCAGAAGGATTCAAAATGACTTGATCATCTTGAGAAATTCCTTCTTTAATTTCTGTCAGATCATCTGTTACTTCACCGATTTTGACATCAACTCGTTTTGCTTTTCCGTCTTTTACTGTATACACATAATATTGATCATCTTCTTTTTTAACTGCCTTTGAAGGAAGCGTATTTGCTTTCCGCTTATCTGTTTCAATATTCATGATGAATTTAAAGCCTGGCTTTCCTTCTGGAAGCTTCCCTTTTATTTTCACTTGAAGGGGGTATTGGACTGCTTGTTCTGTTCCTTGTGCCGCAGTGCTTTCCTGCTGATCCGGAACAAGTCCGACAGCGGAAACTATGCCTTTCCATGTTTTATCCTGGATAACATCTGAAGTGAGTGTGACCTTCTGGCCTTTTTTGACTTTCAGTGTATCGTATTCAGACAATTTCCCTGAGACGACAAGGTCTTTTGGGTTGCCGATATGTATGACAGGCTCTTGAATATCTGATTTTTTGGATGCCGCTTCTTGGTTGACAGAAATAACAGTGCCTTCGATTTCGCTTTTCACTTCAAGATCTGATACCCGACTGGCAAGTGACTGCCGCTGAAGCTCGGTTTGTTTTAATTCGATCTCAGCTGTTTTTTCCTGCATTTGAAGCTCCGTCCGTTCAGACTCAATTTGTTTTTCTGCTTCTTTCTTTCCAACCTGTTTTGCCAGTTCTTTTTCTTTATTGTCTAACGCTTTTATCTTTTCTTGAATTTGGTCAATTTGAAGCTGATTCGATTCAGCCGTTAACTGGTTCTGTTCTTTTTCCAGGCTCAGCTGCTCATTTGTATAGGTGACTAAAGGCGTGTCCTTTTTAACTTTATCGCCTTCCTTCACTTTAATGTCTTCTAATGTCCCTTTATCCGCTTCATAGAACACATACTGTTCATTTGAAAATTTAAGTGTGCCGGGAACCATAACCGTTGACGAGATTTCTTTTTCTTCGAGTCTTCCCGTCTGTATATTCTGGCCGGCGCTGCCGCTTGTCGGAGCGGCAGACCGGTATATATTTATTCCAATAAAAAGAGCGACTAAAGCGGCGATTCCAATTCCGATCCAAACTTTTTTCATGAGTTTATGCACCCGCCACAGAATTGATTAAACCTGAAAAGAACGAAAATGCGACCAAAATCCCGAAAAGAACAATCACTGAAATCCATCCTGCTTTTTTTGAGATGCCGCCTGTTTTGTGAAGTCCGATTGCTAGTAATACATAGCTCCATATGCTGAATATCTCAAAGGTGTTCAACACACTGGCGAGAGCTCCGTCAGAAGGAATAATTCCTGCCAATGACGTCATACTGTAAAGAGAGCTCGCATCAGTTGTAAAAGCAACGATTCCATTAATCAATAATCCAAGGCTGCTAATCAAAGAGACAAATAGACCGAGAGAAAGCATTTTTTTGTATGACGTAACCCCGCCTGATATTTTCACACAGAGCCAATAAATAAGAGGGGCAATAAATAACGCTGCGATACCGCCTAAAATAGCCCCTGCCATTCCTCCAAATTTGGTTATGGTTGCGACAGTTTCAATTTGTTCAGCTGATAACCCTTGAGTGTCCCCGTTTTTCAAAAGCTCACTATAATCCGTACCGAGTGATTGCAACACCGCGCCAACGATGATAATCGCTGCAACAATAAAAAGCGGTCCCCATACAGCCGGCCTTTCTCTTATTCTTTCAAATTGAACGGCCGGATTTGTGATCACTCCGAAAAGTGACGGCTTTTCAGTCACCATTCCGCTGTTTTTTTCTACATTTGTTTCCATTCCAAAACCTCCTTGAGAATATCTAACAGATCATACGGGAGAAGTATCAAAAAGTTTCATGTTTTTCTAATAAAATTCGAAAAGCCTGCAGTATATAACTGAAGGCTTTTGCTCTTATTCTATCGCTGTACTGTATTGCGCTTTCACAAGCCCGGCATAGATGCCTCCTTTAGCGAGCAGCTGCTCATGGTTTCCTTCTTCCATTTTCTTGCCGTGATCAAGAACAATGATACGGTCGGCGTCGCGGATCGTGGACAATCTGTGGGCGATCATCACTGCTGTACGCCCTTTCAGCAACGTTTTCAAAGCTTGCTGAATTTTCACCTCCGTCTCTGTATCAATACTTGCCGTTGCTTCGTCGAGGATGATAATAGCCGGATCGGCAAGCAATGCTCTTGCAAAGGAAATGAGCTGGCGCTGTCCGGCAGACAGTACGCTGCCCCTTTCCTCCACCTCTGTTTTGTATCCTTCTGCTAAACCAGATATAAACTCATCCGCTCCGACCGCTTGGGCAGCTTTCATCACCTCTTCGTCTGAAGCACCCGGCCGTCCAAAACGAATATTTTCCATGATGGTCCCGGAGAAAATAAATGTATCTTGCAGCACAATGCTGATTTGAGAGCGCAAACTGGCAAGAGAAAGATCCTTAATCGGAATACCGTCTATTTTAATCGCGCCTCCCGTGGCATCATAAAAACGGCTGATTAAGTTGGCGATCGTCGTTTTCCCGCTTCCCGTATGCCCGACAAGCGCAAGCGTCGAGCCCGCCGGGATAGAGAAGGAAACAGCGTGAAGGGCTTTTCGTTTTTCATCATAGGAAAATTCAACCTCTTCAAAGCTGATCTCTCCATTTATCGTTTTCTTATGAATGGCATCCGGCTTCTCCTTGACATTTGGCTGTTCGTCCAGAAACTCAAAAATCCGCTCTGATGATGCCATCCCCATTAACAGCTGGTTATAGACCTGGCCCAGTCTCGAGATAGGTTCCCAAAACATGCCCAAATAGAAGGCAAAAGAAACGAAGACGCCAATCGTGATGGTTTCATTCATGATGAGTGTGGCGCCATACCAAATTAAGACAGCTGTTCCAATCGCATTCGTCATTTCTACCAGCGGACGGAACATGGCATTTTTTCTTGTTGCTTCCTGCCAAGATTGATAGTTCTCCTGATTAACGCCGTCAAAATACGCCATGTTTTCTTCTTCCTGCGTAAATGCCTGTGTGACACGGATGCCCTGAATGCTTTCATTCAAATGAGAGTTTAGCTTCGATTGCTTTAGACGCACCGATTGCCAGGAGCGGCGTATTTTTTTCCTTAGACTTGTTGAAATAAAAAACATAATTGGCAGTGTCACCATGATGGCGATAGTCAGCTCAGGACTCAGCGTAAACAAAATGATAATAACGCCGGCCAAAAGCAGCAAGTCCGTCAATAAGTTGATGACTCCGCTTGTAAAGAGCTCCTGAAGAGAGTTAATATCATTCATAACCCTGACCAAGATCGACCCGGCCGACCGCTGATCAAAAAATCGGTGGGATAAGCGCTGCACATGGGTAAATAAATGCTGCCGCAAATCGTATATCACATGCTGGCCAAGCTGATTCATCCACCTGATTCTTAACACATTGGCGGCATAATTGAGGACATATAAACCGCTAATGATGAAAATGAGCTGGATCAGCAGCCCCGAGTTTCTCGCTGTAATGGCTTGATCGAGAACATAAACGCCGATCAGAATAGGAATCACAAGCTTTACAGCAGTCCCAATCAATACGGTGAGAAAGGAAAGCGGCAAAATTGTTTTTCGATATGGTTTGACATAGCTCAGCAGCCGCCACATTTGAGCCCAGTTAAACGGCTTTTCAATGATTTCATCTGAAGAATAATAGAAACGCTCCAAAATCCCCTGTTTTTTTGCTTGTTTCATATGGCCCTCCCTATCCGACCTGATGCGGCTCATTGATCAATTTGACATCACGGTATTGCAAATCGTAAATCTTTTTATAATAGCCGCCTTTTTCAAGAAGCTCTTGATGTGTTCCCCTTTCACAAATGCGCCCCTTATCAAAAACGAGAATTTCATCGGCGTGTTTCAGTGAAGAAATGCGGTGAGCGATGATAAAGGTTGTGCGGTTTTTCATGACTTCTTTTAAGGCAAGCTGTATGCTGTGCTCCGTTTGCATATCTACTGCGCTTGTGGCGTCATCCAATATTAAAATGCTCGGGTTCAAGCAAATGGCTCTCGCAATGGCTATACGCTGTTTCTGTCCGCCGGACAGCCCCATTCCCCTCTCTCCCAGCATGGTGTCATATCCGTCAGGAAGCTCCATAATAAAGTCGTGAGCCTGCGCCCTTTTTGCGGCTTCGATGATGTCTTCCATTGAGGCATCCGGCCTCCCGTACGAAATGTTTGCTCGAATCGTAGATGAAAACAGAAAAGATTCTTGAAGTACGACCCCGATATTGGAGCGAAGGGTTTTTAATGAATAATCTGTGAGGGGCTTGTGATCAATGGTAATCATTCCGCCAACAGGGCTGTAAAATCTAGTGAGGAGCTGTGTAACTGAGCTTTTGCCTGAACCTGTCGGGCCCAATAGGCCGATTACCTTCCCGCTGTTTGCCTCAAAGCTTACATTGCGCAGCGCGTTTGTTTGTTCTTTTCCGTATGCAAGAGAAACATTTTTGAAATGGACATTGCCGGTTAATTTTTGTTTATGCAAAGCATGAGCATGGTCTGCGATGTCTTCTTCTTTTTCCAGAATTTCCAGCAGGCGTTCACCTGACGCTTTTGCTTGAGAGAACATATTGATTACAAAACCTAAGTTCATAATCGGCCACATCATATAATTCACGAGACTGAAAAAAGCGACAAGCTCACCGGGATTGAGCTGATTTTGCATAACCAAGTAGCCGCCGTATGAGAGAAGAGCAACAATAGAAACATTACCGATAAATTCCATCAAGGGGAAATACGCAGACCAAATGGATGATGTTTGTAAATACTGTGCCCTGTATTCCGCATTGGCTTTATTGAAAGTGCTGATCTGAAAATCCTCTCTGGAAAGAGATTTCACCGTATTGATGCCGCTGATATTTTCCTGAACTTTTGTATTGAGTGTCGCAAACGATTTGCGGATGCCTCTAAAGGCCGGATGGACCCTTTTGTCAAACTGATATACAGCAACAGCGAGAAATGGCAGAACAGCTATTGTTACAAGCGTAAGTGGAACAGAATAGTAAAACATGACCGACAGGCTGATGGCGACCAGCAGGACGAATCGAATGAGCTCAGCGAGACCGTATGATAAGAAAAAACGAAGCCCTTCAACATCAGCTGTCAGCCTGGACATCAAATCACCTGTTTTCGCGTTATCATAATAAGAAAAAGAAAGCCTCTGCAGTTTTTCATAGAGGCCATTTCTCAGCCGATAAACGGATTTGATCCCGAACATATCACCTAAATATTGATGAAAAAAAGTGGCGGTTCCTTTCAGGGCCATTACCGCAATAAATCCTAAACTGACCCATGCTGCAAGCTGATACTGCCTCCCCAGCACGATTTCATCAATCGTAATTTGCAGGATAATCGGGTAAACGACAGTAATCGCAGTCATCAAAAACATGGCGAGAAGCGACCACATAAACACCTTTCTGTACGGCCAATAAAACATTTTTAATCTTTTAAATGTCTCCATATCCAGCACCTTTCTCGTTTATATCTTCTTTACTATATCGATACCCGAAATAAATTTCTATCGTTTTTCAAAAATTCAGTCTAATGTTGGAGTGAGTCTCTTACTTTATAGGGAGTCCCTTATGTAGAATAAACGCTTACAGAAAATCATTGTATGCTGAGGATACTTGGGGATATGCGAAAAAATACAGAAAAACCGGATGGCTGAATGCCGTCCGGTTTTCATCCACCGCTGACCGGCGGAATGATGGCTACCGTGTCACCTGAAGATACAGAAGTATTTTCCTTTACATAGCTTTCGTTAACAGCAATCATAGCTGTATCAATGGATGCAAGGCCGTATTGTTCTTTTAGATTCGCTTTTATTTCGTCTGTAGTTGCTTGTTCCATATCTATTTCCAATGCTTGTTTGCCGGCCTGTTCAGCAAGCCCTGCAAATAAAAGAATTTTAATCATGCTGCTCTCCCCCGCTTAAGTCTGGTTTTCCGTTCGGATAAGCTGTTGTTTCAAGCTGGTCGCCGATCCATTGCTCACCGTCTTCCCAAATTTCTTTTTTCCAAATCGGCACAATCTGTTTAATTCGTTCGATCGCATACTCATTGGCTTCATAAGCAGCTTTCCGATGGGGAGATGATACAGCGATCACTACCGCTGCTTCACCGATATCCAGCACACCTATACGGTGCGTGATCGCAGCTGAAGCACCTTCCCATTTTTCTTCGATTTCAGCGCCGATTTGAGCCAGCATTTGCACGGCCATCGGTTCATATGCCTCATATTCCAGCCGAACCGTTCTTTTTCCGTTTGTCCATTCCCGAACCGTGCCAATAAATGTCGTAATTGCCCCTGCTTCCCGTTTCTCCACTTTTTTGATGATGTCTTCAGTAATAATGGGTGTTTTCGTGATCTCAAACCGTTCCATTATGCAGATTCCCCCTTCAGCTGTGAAAGCACAAAATCCACAGCAACCGGATCATCCGCATGAAAAACGGGTAATCCCTGATGCTCTGTCATATGCTCTTTTTTTCTATAGATGATGGCGATTGTATTTACTGCCTGCAGCGCTTCTAGATCTTCCTTTTTGCTTAGTATAACCACTTTAGGATAAGGGGCTTTTTTAAAGCCTTCAATCAGAAGGCAGTCTGTTTCTAGAAACCGATATAACTCAATCAGCCGCGGCAAATCCCAATTGCGGCGGGCTGTCAGCTGTAACACACCAGCACCTTCTACTGCTGTCACACTAGCACCTGCCGCTCGATAACGGTCAGTGTCTTTTCCTTCAGTGAACGTTTGCGGTTCACCGCCGTGACCGTGGTGCTTTAGGCAGCCTAAATTGAGCTCCTGTTCAAAGGCTTTTTCAAGGATGCGCTCGATAAACGTTGTTTTCCCGCTGTTTTGAAATCCTACAACTTGGACGATCGGGAAAGGACGGACCAAGGCCATTCACTTCCATTCTCTTCTCTGATGAGCAGCACTTGAACCGTTCTGCCTGATTCATATCCTCTCGTGCCGCCCGGCAGGATAATAAACGCATTTGCTTCTGCAAGTGACGTGACGGAGCTGGACTTATCTAATCCGACGGGTTCCGCCAACAGCTTTCCTTCCTGATGATATACGAAAGCACGAACAAATCGGGTAAAGGGGTTCGGCTTTGGAAAATCGTTAGTCAAAACAGCTTCCGCACAAATCGAATGAGGTTTTTCATTGAGAAGCCATGTCTGGATCATCGGTTTGACAAACAGTTCAAAGCCGACATAGCATGCCGACGGATTACCCGACAGGCCAAACAGCAGCATATCGTTTGCATGCGCCACCGTCGTCACGCTGCCCGGGCGCATGGCAACTTTATTAAAGAGCACGTCCGCTCCGAGTTTTTCATAGATCGCAGGCAAAAAGTCAAAATCACCAACCGACACACCGCCAGTTGTAATCAGAAAATCAACCTTTTTCATCGCTTCTTTGACCGCGGCAAAGCTTTTATCCAGATCATCAGAAATTTTCCCTAAATAAAGCGGTGATGCGCCTGCTTCTATTACTTGCGCATACACCATACTGGCATTGCTGTTGCGGATTTTCCCCGGCTCCAGCGGATCACTGACATTCAGCAATTCGGTACCGGTTGCGATAATCCCGACAACAGGCTTTCTCACGACAGGCACAGATGCGTATCCGAACGTTGCCAAAAGCGCAGTCACTCCTGGTGTCACTCGGGTGCCCTTTCTCAATAAAACACTCCCTTTTTGAGCGTCTTCACCTGTTTTTGAAATATTATCCCCTGGCTGAAAACGGCGTTTTAAAGACATAAACGCCTTCCCATTCTTCTCAAAGGGTTGAGTCAGCTCAATCATGACGACAGCATCAGCCCCTTCAGGGATTTGCGCGCCAGTCATAATCCGCACGGCCTCAAACGGGCCAAGTTCTTTTTCAGATACAGCCCCCGCTCCGATATGGTCAATGACTTCAAACCGAACCGGGTTCTCACGTGAAGCTTCAGCCGTATCGCACGCTCTGACGGCAAAACCGTCGTATGGTGAACGGTCAAATGCGGGTACGTGGTGATCTGCTGTTACGTCTTCAGCTAAAAATCGATGAAGGCTGTCTTCAAGCGTCACCCATTCTGTTTCCCCTTGTTTTTGAAAATGGCAGACACGCCGAACTGCCTCGTCTACCGGTATCGGTGTTCTTTTCTCCAGCATTCTGACCCCTCCTGTTGTTACAATCCAATTACTCTTGCCAACACGGAATTGGCTTCTTTCACATCATTTGTTCCATGCACCAGTGCACGTCCGTCATTGAATATGACAATTCTAAAATCCTCGTAAAAAATATGCAGCAAAAACGCATTGGCCTCGACCTTGCCAATTGTTTTCAGCCGCTTGATGAGCTCCTGTTTCGGAATTCTTTTTAATGACTCCGACCTTATCTGAACTGTATCACGGCCGCACAGTACAGCGGCTTTTGGTGTGTTCCAGTCTTGGAGATAAGGATAAACCGCATGTGTTCCGCAAGACGGGCAATCCTCACGGCGTACATGATTAACGTTAATCTTCATATGCGAGTTGTTCCAGACATCGAATGTCACAAAACCGCGCTGTATCGCGTCTGTTTGGCCGGTTAGCAGCTTTAAAGCCTCAGCCTGCTGATAGGCAGAAACGATATGCACAGCGGGCGGAATGATGCCAGCAGTATCACACGTCGCCCCCCCGACAGGAATTTGCTCAAACAAACAAGATAGACAAGGGGTTTCTCCCGGAATAATCGTCATGAACATCCCTTGGCTGCTTACACAAGCGCCATAGACCCACGGTGTCTTTGTTTTCTGGGCAAGATCGTTTATCAGCATGCGGGTTTCAAAATTATCTGTCGCGTCGATCACGACATCTGCTTTTTCAATCAGCGGTTCAAGCGTTTCGGCCGTTCCTTCGGCAACATGGGCCTCAATATGTATTCCGCTGTTAATCACTGAGAGATGCTCTTTGGCAGCCATGGCTTTCGGCATGCGGAGCTTGGCATCGCTTTCTGTATAAAGCTGCTGCCTCTGCAGATTGCTCCACTCCACATAGTCACGGTCAATAATGGTAATGGTGCCGACTCCCGCTCTCGCAAGCCCTTCAGCTCCTGCAGTGCCAAGCGCCCCCGCTCCGACAACCAGGACATGGCTGTCTCCCAGTCTTTTCTGGCCCTTTTCCCCTATTTGTTTAAATCTGATTTGCCGTGAATAACGCTCCTCCATCAAACCTGTTCTCCTTATCTTTTATGTCATCTTAACATGTTTTTGCCCCATCAGTCCCACCTGAAGGAATCCGTTTTTTCTTCCAAACCGTTAAAATCCTCGCGTGTATTAATGTTGATAAACTCAGCCGGATTTGCCCCAATTTCTTCAGCGTGTACGTAACAAACCGAAATTCGATCTAACAAATCTGAAATTCTTAATCTCTTCTCAGAAAGCTGATCATATAGAATGGGCATGATTCTTTTATGGTACATTGCAATCAATGGCTGCTCCCGTCCGTCTGAAATCGGGACAACCGCGTCTGTACCGGCAGTCATCAAACGCTCGAGCTCCAGCATCGTCCTTCTTTGTATCAGCGGCGTGTCACAGGAAAGAACGGTATAAAGATCACCGTTTGTCTTTTTAAAAGCGGTATATATACCAGCCAATGGCCCCATGCCTTGAAAAGGCTCAGCATCTTGATACACTTCATTTTCACCGTTTTCTTGAAATCTATCAATAAACTCAGGACGGCTGATGATAACCGTATGTTCTCCAAGCGCCCTTTTGGCCCATTCGTAAAACATCCTGCCCCTCCATTTCACAAACGCCTTCGGTTCTCCGAAGCGCCGTGAGGCTCCCCCTGCCAGCAGTACGTTTATATGCTCCATGTCATCTCACCTCTAGTTCGTTAAAAGCATAGCAAAAGCAAAGCCCCGACGCCACTGCTTGTCTGTTTATTAAAGAGGAATAGCTGTTCAGTATTTGCATATTGTAGTGTTAACATCATGAGGGAGATGGTTCGAATGAAAAGATCAGGTCCTTTTTTCCACGACGTGTCTCAGGAGAACCTTTACTTAAAATCAGAGCTTTCAAGGTGCCATAAGCTGATTGCCGAACTTGAAGCAAGCTACTTCCATCAGAAAAATAACAAACTGCTCAAAGAAAATAACGATATGAAAGAAAAACTCCAGCAGCTGTCTGCCGAATTAACAAACATGTCAACGAAAGAAAAACACGCCTCCCATACCAGCCATACCCTGCACCAAATAAGAGCTGAACTGCTTGATAAAATCGTTGCTTTGCAGGAGCTACTTTCTGCTGAAACCTACAAACGCAAAGCCGAAATCCAAGAAAAACATAAACTTCATATCGCTAAAATTAAAATTGAAGAAGAAAATAAACATCTGCATCAACGAATCAGCCATCTTCAGGCCTCTATTGAGCAGAAACAGAACGCACTGCTTCAAGCAAAACAGCAAACCGAAATGATAAAAGCCGAAAACGGCCGTCTAAAAGAGCAAATGGTAGAAAAAGAATATCAGCTAAAACATATCAAAATAGAAGTTGATCATATGAAAGACCGAATCATAGAAACGAAAGAAAGGCTGCTCGAAATAGAAAAAACGAAAGAAAAATTATTTCACGAAACTATTATATCGTATAAACGGCAGCTTGATGAAAGCGATGCCTGGATTGCTTCTCATTTTGCCGATATTGATGGCGGCACGAAACAAACAGAAAAAACGGAAGAAGAAGCTCCAGCGGTCTACGCGCAGCCAAATCATGTAGAAACCATACTTGAAGATGTCACCAAACAGATACATGCACTTCAAAAACAGCTCGTCCGCGCCCAATCATCAGACCAGTCCATGAGTCATACAATCGAAGAGCTGAAAAACAGAGCCGCTGAGGAAAAACCTTATCAAAAGTGGGTATATAAGCTCAATCTTGAAAAAGAAAACAAACCTTCACAGAAAAAAACTCAATAAAAAACTGCTTGAGCACTACACCAAGCAGTTTTTCTGTATGTTTATTCATTTGCTGATTCTGCAGATTCAGCTGATTCGATTTCACCTTCTAAAATGTACTGGCCGCGATACGGTTTTTTCACTTCCGGGTACATTTTAATTAAGCTTTGCATAAACGTTGTCATATTAGGGATTTCAAGACCACTTTCTTTTTCAATCTCTTTTTGAAGCTCGGAGCTCTTAATCGCCGCGTTGTGGCGTTTTAATGTTTTAATGGCAGCTTCACGCAGCTTAGCTGCTTTCGATCCCGGTCTTGCCGTTCCTCTTCTTCTTCGTGTTGTTCCGTCAGGTATACCGGCAGGAAGAGAGGAAATAGATTGAAGCTGAGGCTGTACAGACTGCTGTTGTGATTGCGGCTGATAGCTTCTGATTTCCTGAGCCGCAAGCTCAGCGAGAACCGGCAGAGAGTCAGTTTTTCGTTCAGAACGGAAATCCTTTTTGACTTCGGAAGGGCTTCCATTTCTGTCCAGCTCTCTTAATTTTGCGTATATTTTATCACGTTCGATTTGATATTCACGAATGACTTTCACTTCAGCTTCATTTAATTGTTCTAATCGTAAGCGCAAAGCTTCTCTTTCATTAAACATTCCTCAATGTACCCCCTATCAAAATTAACATCTTTAATTAAGATATTAGATTACAAAAGTAATTTTATCAACTATTATTTTAGCATTTTACTATTATATTTACTCTATGAAAAATTCCTTATTTTCTGAAAATGTTTTATTTTTCAAAAGAGTCCTTTATTCACAAGGGGTTGAGGGTCTTTCGAATTCAATTGGTATAATGTTGAAAATATATATTTTACTTACTTCTTTAATGAAATTTAGTGTAATATCTACAATTTTCGAGTTATGGGATATGAAATTTATCTAAAATTGAGGAAAAACATAAAAAATTAGCAGTTTTTTTAGCGTATCAATCAAACAAATCACCATTTCCTATGCCCAAATTTGGAAAAATAAGCTTCTTACTCTTCTCCGATTACTTTCTTGCACAAAATAAAAAAACCTGAAGAGATCAGGTTTTTTATGAAGAGCTATTCAGATGCCTGTTCTGTTTCAGCCAGAACGCGATTCACACGTTTTTCAAGCATTTTCATGCCGCTCCCTCCGGCTTGGAAGTGACGGAGCTGTCCTGTTTGATCAAACACATAGTATGCAGGCACATATTCATTTTCAAATGCATCGGTTAAAACATGATCACTGTCGACAAAAATCGGCTGAGTAATGTCGTGTTCAGCAGCTACATCTTTAATTTTTTCGAGATCAAGGTCATCTTCGGAACGAGGCATATGCACAGCTACAACGTTCAGTTTATCTTGATATTTATCACGAAAATCATTCACTTGCGGCATCACTTCTTTGCACAGATGGCAGCTGATGGACCAGAAATGAATAAGCGTCGGCTTTTTCCCGATCAATTGCTCTCTCGTTACTTCACCATTGAACCAAGCTTTTTCCCCTGTTAATTCAGGCATTGGCTGACGTAATTTCATTGCTTTTCCCTCCTATTAAACAGAAAGACCTAACGAATATGTTAGACCCTTTTTCGTTCTTAGAAAGAATTAAAGTGTTTTTTGGCCTGGTTTCCAGTTGGCCGGGCAGAGTCCGCCAGTTTGCAGCGCTTGAAGAACACGAAGCGTTTCATCAACATCACGGCCAATGTTATTATGGAAAACCGTTTGATATTGGAGCTCGCCTTCAGGATTGATAATAAACAATCCCCGCAAGGCCACACCTTCTTCTTCGATTAATACGCCATATTCACGGGATACCTCGTGGTTTGTATCAGCAGCAAGCGGATATTTCAGCTGGCCAAGGCCGTTTTCTTTTCGGTCTGTATTAATCCACGCCAAATGAGTATGGATTGTATCAGTAGAAACCCCGATTACTTCTGCATCAAGATCTTCGAATTCGTCATAGCGGTCAGACATTGCTGTAATTTCTGTCGGGCAAACAAAAGTGAAATCCATTGGATAGAAGAACAGCACTGTCCATTTATCTTTTTTCATGTTTTCCTCAAGACTTACTTTGCCAAATTCTTTACTTGCAAGGACTGCTTCCATTTCAAAACGAGGAGCTTGTTTACCTACCATACGTTCCGCCATATGTATCCCTCCAATTTATAGTTTGGCTTAAAAGCCGGATTCGCATGAAAATAAAGGATTTTTATCCATATTACGTTAATAACATCACAATGCCCATTATATAGGAGGAGATTTCCCGAGTCAATTTTTAACAAATCTTGCATGTCTTTGGCTTCGACATTTTCAAATAAAACGTTTAACATGTTCATGTATAGGGTAACAAATCTCAACGTGCAGCAATCAATTCAGAAAAGGAGCACCAACATGGATTTTATTAAACAATACGATTGGGCGGGACTGATTACAAATGCAGGTGTTCTGCTCATTAAACTCGTCATTATGATATTGCTCTATTTTATCGTTCGATCATTAGGCATGAAAATCATTAAACATCTGTTTGCAAAATTCGAGGAGCAGAACAGCTTGTCTATCGGACGTGCACATACGCTCCGAAGCCTGACTCTTAACATATTTGCTTACATACTGATTTTTATATTCTTCGTCATGGTTCTGGATCTGTTTCATTACGATCCAAGCGCCCTTTTAGCGGGAGCAGGAATCGTCGGACTGGCTGTCGGATTTGGCGCCCAAGGGCTTGTCAGCGACATCGTGACAGGTTTTTTTATTCTGCTTGAAAAACAATTGGATGTCGGAGATTATATTACCGTTTCCACCTTTAACGGAATTGTCGAGCAGGTTGGCTTAAGAACAACTCAAGTCCGCAGCTTTGACGGAACACTGCATTACATCCCAAACAGAAACATTACAAACGTGAGCAATCATTCTCGGGGAACAATGCAGGCTCTGGTTGATATTAAAGTGCCGACTGAAAGAAACATTGATGAAATGATCCACATTTTACAGCAAGTATGTGATGAAACGGCAGCCGCTCTCCCGCAAATAAAAGAAGGCCCCAATGTCATCGGAATTCAAGAACTGGGAACCTCTGAAATTGTGATCAGAATCATCGCCAAAACAGAAAATATGGAACAGTGGCAGGTCGAGCGAGTGCTGAGAAAAGAAATAAAAAACGCGCTTGACCGCGCTTTTCCTAAAGAAACAGAATAAATAAAAGAACCGAAGCTCTTTGCTTCGGTTTTTATTTTACTGAATTCTGCTTTCAACTTCGCTGCAAATTTCTTCAGCAGTCATCCCGGAAGCTGTAATGACAGGTGCTTGTGTTACCGTATCGGCTATCCCTTGCACATTATTATCAAGACCTGTTACGACACAGCAGTCACAGCCTTTTGCATCGGCAGGGCTTTTCATCATTACAACGTCATATCCTTTTTCTTTTAATGCAGCTTCTACATCTGATAACGATTGTTCAATTCCTATTTTTTTAGCCATATTGAACACCTCCGTTTACTAGAGTGCTCATTTTATGGAATTTTATTCTTTCATTTGTACTTAATTGGCATAAACAGAAAAATAACCTGTCATGACGTTAACCGCTGTTTCTATCGCATTTTCATCAGGATTCAGCTTTGCGTGATGAAGCCCGTGTTCAGAATCAGCGCCGAGCCAAAACATGAAGCCGGGATATTTTTTCAGCATGTAGCCAAAATCCTCTCCAGTCATTGCTTCTTTTGCTTCAATTACTGTTGCCAGTTGATGTTCAGCAACGAAAGACATAAATTCTTCTGTCAGTCCGCTCGTATTGTAAACTTGGTGATACACAGACGGATATGTCACTTTTCCTTTGCAGCGGAACCCAATTTCGATTCCTTTTACCAAATCTTCAATCCGTTCCTTTACCTGCTTCATCGATTCTTCAGAAAGCGTACGGATCGTGCCTTCCAGGTGAGCTGTTTGCGCGATGATATTTTGCGCTGAACCGCCGGTAATGGTACCAACTGTAATGACGGCACTGTCCAGCGGATCTGTGTTTCTAGAGATGATCGTTTGCAGCTGGGTGACAAGTGTGCTTGCTGCTACAACCATGTCCTCAGCCAAATGCGGATAGGCTGCATGTCCCCCTTTGCCTTCCAGATCGATGACAAGCTCTGATGTATTCGCAAAAAGGAGGCCGCTTTTTGTCGAGATGGTGCCTACAGGCAACTCTGGAGCAATATGCAGCGCAGTGATGAAATCAGGCTGCCACTTTTTTAATACATCGCTCTCGAGCATTGGTTCTGCACCGCCAGGCCCTTCCTCTGCCGGCTGGAACAGAAAAAGCAAATCATGTTTGACCGGGTGGTGAACAAAATGGTCAATAATGCCGAGTGCAATCGTCATATGCAAATCGTGTCCGCAGGCGTGCATGTTGCCGTGATGCTCTGATGCGAATGGAAGACCGGTCTGCTCTTCAATGGAAAGTGCGTCGATATCCGCTCTGTACGCCAGCATTTTTTTCGGCGCCGTCCCGTTCACCTTTACAAAAAGCCCTGTTCGCCATTTCTCAATTTCAATTCTGTCTTGCGGGTACTGTTCCAAGACATTTAATAAATACTGTTGGGTTTTGAACTCCTGAAATCCAAGCTCCGGTATACGGTGCAGATCTCTGCGGATTGCGATGAGCTCCTCTTTCTTCATTTTCATTCCTCCTGCCTATACGAATAAGGCGTGGATATATTATCCACGCCCTTTTTATCAAATCATTCCTTACAGCTGGCGTAATTCCTGCTTGATTTCAGTTTTGCCTTTTGTTTTCTCATCAATTTCTTTGATTTTTTTAGCAGGTGTTCCTGCAACAACAGTGTATGGCTCAACATCGTTTACTACGATCGCTCCCGCAGCAACAACGGCTCCTTTACCTACTGTTACGCCTTCAAGTACAACGGCATTTGCGCCGATCACAACGTCGTCTTCAATGACAACCGGTTTAGCGGATGGCGGCTCAATAACGCCCGCAAGTACAGAACCCGCGCCGATATGGCAGTTTTTACCAACAGTAGCTCGTCCGCCCAGTACAACGTTCATATCAATCATTGTACCTTCGCCGATGACTGAGCCGATATTGATAGAAGCACCCATCATGATGACTGCGTTATCACCGATTTCAACTTGGTCGCGGATGATCGCGCCCGGCTCGATACGCGCTTTGATATTTTTAAGATCAAGCGTTGGAATCGCAGAATTGCGGCGGTCATTTTCAACCACATAGTCTTCGATTTTGCTTTGATTTTCTTCAATTGCTGTTTGGATTTCGCTCCATTCACCGAAAACGACACCAGTGTTTCCGTTGATAAAAGCTTTCGCAGATTCGCCGAAATTGATTCCTTCCAGCTCACCTTTCACGTAAACCTTTACAGGTGTAGATTTTGTACTATTTTGAATAAATGAAATAATTTCATTTGCGTCCATCATTTTCATATGTAAAGTCCTCCTCCTGATTTTCTACCTCATTACTGTATCAAAGGAAAGATACAAAGACAAGAAAAAAAGGAACAGCCGCTTTAGCAGTTCCCATTGGGTGATCAGACAGCGCATCCGCTTTTCTTTGCGAATTGTCTCCCGAACTCCATTAATTCTTCCTCTTCTTCACCTTCTGGATTATTTTCGATTTTTACCGAAGGCAGAACAATTTCGCCTCCGCGTTCTTTTATTTTTGCTTCAAGCGTATCAACCGCTCCGCAGAAAAATTCATATGCTGTATCACCGGAACCGAATACAGCGCATGTTTTGCCGGAGAAATCAATCTCATCCATGTCTTCAGCAAGGTCTAAAAATTCATCAGGCAGATCTCCGTCACCCCACGTATAGGTTCCCATAATGATATGATCATAGTCGTTAAACAGCTGTGCATCATCAATATCCATCGCTTCGAAACGGTCTGCTTCCGCTTCCGCCTCCTGAAGCCCCTTTTCAATCAAATCAGCCATTGCTTCAGTGTTGCCTGACATTGTTGCATAAACGAGCAATATCTTCCCCAATTCTATTTTCCTCCTCTAATGAATCATTGCTGAAACTTCGTACGGTTGGACAAATTTACATTCATACAAGCCTGCACAAAAGAAATTCTCTTTCTGATTGGCCACTCTCCACCCATGCCCTTTAATGGTATCGAACCATTTTAACGCCCTGGCTTCGAGATCAGCCTGGTAAATTCTCGAATAACCATTTTCATCTTGCGTGGTGGTAACATATATGATTCCATCATCCTCTGAAATATCAAGAAATGATTCTTCTTTTCTGATCATGCTGGATTGTATGGTGAATTCTTCGTCAGTCAAAATATTCCTAACAGTGACAGCACCGTGCTTTCCTTTCACAGAACCCATCGCCGCCACCAGCCAATTTTCATTGAACACGAGCATGGATGCCGTCATCCGGCTTTCCTCTTTCTTAACGATTTGGACAGTGTCACGTTTAAAGTCGTAAGCCCAAATGCCTCCAAAATATTCGTGTATTTGTGTGCCGATGAAAAGGCTGCCGCCGTGCAGGCATAACGAACGGATAACAGGCGGGTTATCAAAATCCGCAAAAGGCTTGGCTACACGCCACGAAACCCCAAAATCATCCGATACATAAATGCAATGCTTGCCGTGGGCGCAGACAAACCCGTCGTTTCGCCCGGTAATCGCCCACACTGTTGCATTTGTCGGAAAGCTAGACATCGTCCAGGTTTTCCCTTCGTCAGACGATCGAATGACCGTTCCCTTTTCACCTACGCCAAATAAGTACGGCCCTATGTAACTGATGCAATGAATTTTGCTTTTCAAACGAAAAAGCTTTCTCCAGCCCTGCTCCAAGGAATAATGAAAAATGCCTTCTCTTTGTACCGCCACAAAATAACCAGAAAATGCCGACGCCGTGACAGCAGTCGCTCCTTTATGAAACATGGCTTTTTTCCTTGTTCATATAATCTGCCCATGCAAGAAAACCTCTCGCAAACGCTCGGCAGCTATCTACATCTTCATCTGTCTCAGGCGCCAGTTCGATTTTTAATGTTTCCTGGTAAACAGCAGCTCCCGCCTCTTGCAGCATGTCACTGAACAAATTGACCGCTTCACAAAACTTTGGATAAGAATAATCACCAGATCCGAAGCAGGCTGTTTTTAAGCCATTAAGCTGAAGCTGTTTGACCTCATCAAAAAAATCCTCCGCTTCGTAAGGCAAATCGCCGTCGCCCCATGTATACGTGCCAATCAGCACATAATCATAGGATGTCAGAACAGACACATCCGCATCATCTATCTCGACACAATCGATATCCAACTCATATTCCTGAAGCGTTTCTTTTATAATTGCAGCAATGTCTTCTGTATTTCCTGACATGCTGGCATATGTAATCAAGGCTTTAGCCATGTTATCACCTCATCAATTGATAATGATTTTCAATATCATATGTATCACTTTAAATGATAATGATTTTCATTGTCAATATATAAATAAAAAAAGACAGCATATCGCTGTCTTTAAAATGGATTTTCCTGATCCAGCATATCCTTTATCACTTGTACAAAAGCTTGAACTTGCTTCAGCTCAAAGGCAGGTTCATAGCCTAATAGCCATGTATCCCGTCCGATTGGTTGCTCCTTCGTGTCTAACAGAGGCATTTTGTTGACTTTATCTTCGTTTTGCAGGGTAACAGACGGCAAAATGGCATAACCAATTCCGTGCAACGCCATCTGTTTGCACGTTTCAATCTGATCAACCAATATTGTCTGTTTTGGAGACGTTTTAAATTTTTGATGCCACCAGTGCTGAATTTCCTGAAAATAAGTGCTGTCGCTTTTAAATTGGATAAACGGCCGTTCTGTATGGGCAATGTCTTCGATGCAGGAAATTTCAGTGTCCACTAAATAAAGGTGATCTGTCATTAAGTAATCTTTACGGCCCTTCCACTCAGGGTTGCCTCTTATAATGCCGATATGAACCTGATCCTCATATAAGCTTTTCAGCATTTCGCTGCTCCAGCCGGTAATAAGCGAGACCTTTGCATTCGGATACTTTTCCACATACGTCTTCAGGACTTTAGGGAGCCAATGCTGGCCGATTATGGAGGCGACGGCAAGCTTCAATGTGCCGTGAATTTCACCTTCAAGCTCATCAATATTTTCTCTTATTCTTTCCTGCTCTAACGTCACATCATTCGCAAACTGGATGATTTTCTCACCGGCCGGCGTTACCGTTAATCCTTTTTGGGATCTTAAAAAGATTTTTGTGCCCCACGCCTTTTCAATTGTTTGTAAGCGCTGAGATAAAGCCGGCTGAGATACAAAAAGCCGTTCCGCCGCCTTTCTCATATTTAACTCCTCAGCTAAAACTACGAGCATATGAAGCTCTTGAAGCTGCATGTCGTCCTCCTTTTTATGATCAATAAGTTTTTCTTATCTCCCATTCTAATAAAATCTTTGTTTCTGATTCAAGCCCTATTCTGGTTTAAATTATGTATGCGCTTTCTTAGTTGCTCTGCCAATATAATAAAAATAGGCCGTAAAGCCTACTTGTTTAATGAGCGTATGTGCTTATTCAATTCCTTTAAAACCACTCTTCTCGTAAAAATTCCTTCAAACACCTGCTCATCATTTTCAACACAGACAAATCCGTTATTAATGACCATGCCGAACCCCTTCATAATTGGATCATTTATATGAAGACGCGGAATATCGGTGACCATGACTTCCTCGACAGTAATCTGGTCAAGCTTTTCAAATTCAATTCGCTCAAGCCCGAAAATGCTGTTCATGATCATATTTGTACCGATTAAACCATGTAAACGATAGGAAGCATCAAGAACTGGAATGGCTGTGTATCCGGTTTTTGTCAGCACTAATAATGCGTGCTCAAGGTTATTGCCGACTTGAACGTGCGCTACTTTGTCCGCCTCAATCATAAATTGTCCGACTGTTGCCTCAAGAAGCTGGTCTGATTGTAAGCTTATCATGTTTTCGACCCCTTTTCATTTTCATCAACAATACATTCCCTATATTACAATAATATAAACTTTATCAGTATTTGTCGAAAAGTTTCCTTTCAATAAAAAAGATACTCTTTGGGCGAGTATCAATTATAGGGTGCTCCATTAATTTTCAAATCGAAATCGGTCGTATAGCGTTACAAGTTTTTTGTAGGTGGTTCCGTCAACGTTTTTGGTTCCTGTCTCTATATCGTTGATCTCACTGCTTAAAAGCTCGATGGCATATTCATGGTTGATCAGGATATTCAGCAGAAGTTTTTGTTCTTCTTCTGTAAATCGTTCACCGATAAGACTCATTCGCAATCAGGCCCCCTGTTTTATACTGAATACCTCTGAAAGCAAGACAACTTACTTTCAGCTCTACCGCTAGAATAAGTAATCAGAAAACAAACGTCAACCGCATAATTCGACATTTCCCTTGGCTTTTCAGCCGGAATTATTTTGTGAAACGATTTGCATAGCTGAAGGCAGTGTATGAATCCGGCTTTATTTTCGCCTCAATCCCCATGGAAGTGATACGTCCTGTCATTTCTTGGATCAGTTCTTTTGTAAGTCCTTTTTTCCCAATATCCAAATGAACCTCAAAGGTAAGATCCGCCCCCTCACCGGTAAAGGGCAGGAGCAGATCGGTAATATCCATTAAGTGCCCATCAAGAATATGAGCGGCCGTTTCTTGGCTGTACGCCGTTTCTAACGAAATCTTCTCCCGAAGGCTATGTATGGGTCTGTCGACTGTATGATTTTTCAAGCAGCCCCAAGCTCCCTTGCCTGTACGATGCAAATGCAATGCGGTAATAAACTTTGTGTAATCGCGGTAGACCTGTGAATCGGTTCCGATCGATAACACATAGGAAGAACGGGGGTCCTTTCGAACAAAGGCTTTAAGCCGTTCCATCACATCTTGAAAGGTCATCTGTGCTTCTGAAAGATTATAAAACAGAAAAGAATCAGCCATGACGACACTCCTTTTCAAGGATTTACAACCATGAAACAAGTATGTTCCTTATCGTTTATTGCGATTACTTTTTGCAAAAGCGGAAGCTTGTTCACCCTATATCAGGAATCTTACTGAAGAAGTTCAAAGATTTCGATGGAAACCATGTCGATATTATCAAACGGATATGTGTTAGGTTTTTCACCTTTTTGGAAAACCGTCAGCTCAAACGTTTGATTTTTTTCGAAATATTTAACACTGCATATTTTCTCACCATTTACTTCGAAATAACGCTGCATTGGCTCGTTAGCCGCTTCCGCTGTTTCTTGCAGACTTTGCAGCCGTGTGATGATACCCATTAATTGTGACATTCTAAAAAAAGACTCCTTTCAAAAAGCAACTTCAAATCAACAAGTATTTATTATAATACAAGTTCTATTGAGCATCATACCATAAAGTCGTACAGGATGGCATTTTCACTGCTGAAATTTAAGAAAAGAAAAAATGTGAAAAAACTATTTTTAATTAGTTTGAGGCTTTTTTTGGAATGTCATGCACACAATTATGTTTTTTTTCATATGCCCGCAGAATCAAGAAGCTTTTTTGCAATTTCAGCAAATTTTTTTTGAAATTCCTGGTGAAGTTCCACGTGGCTAAACTTCTCAGCAGTCATATTGGATACGAGATCGCAAAGCGGTTTTCATGTTGTTCTTGCTTCGTAAATTAAACGATTGGAATATGTAATGATCAGAGTGGACTTCTTGCCGAATTTGCCGCCTAATAGCTCTTGCACGGCCGCTGCTGCATTGAGTCGGGGTGTTCGCACGCTGAAAGAACATTTTTGTTCCTCCCAGAACATTTTCCACTAGTAAGGTTTATTGTTTCGTTAGATTGTCTTATGCTTTGGCAAATAAAAAAACTTGGCGGGGGTAGCGCCAAGCTTTTCCGGATCTTGATCTGATAGAGGGGTTGGGGAACAGAGAGTAGCTTCTCTCTATAATTAAATGATAATGATTCTCAGTATCAATGTCAATCGTTTTTTGATATTTTTTTCAATTCATATAAAAAAAACGGCCATTCAGCCGCTTAAATCAGTCCATCCTGTTCATATAAATAAGAATAAGGCAAGTCTATAAATAAATACATCTGATCATCCATCGGATACGAAAACGTTCTAATCATTTCACCTGTTTCCAAATCACTGTACAAATCACTGAAAAATCCTTTTCTGAGATTTCTCATCCTCATAATGTTCTCCAGAAAATAAGGTCGCCAGCTCCAGTTCTTTTCCGCATATTCCGGCTGGTACACCCATTCTCCATCTTGTTTAAACACATTTCCCGTCAGCTGATCGCCTTCTTCATCACACATGTAAATTCTAAAGCTGCAATCTGTCAGCTCTTCCGCCAGCTTTTTAATAAAGTCATCATCAGAAGATAGATTGTTTTTTCGCAAAGACGTCACAGCCTGATGCACTCGTTTGTAAAACTGTTCAGAGTGCTCATAGACGGTTTCAAGCTTCTTTTTCTCATGTGTGATAAATTGATGAAATTCAGTTTTAAGTCTTTGTTTCAATACATCTCTCTCTAGAAACGTTTCAGACGGAGACACCAAGTAATAGCCCTGAAAATAGCGGCCGCCGTTTCTCCAAGCGTATTGAAGCTGGAAGTTCGCCTCAATGTCTTCATACAGCAGCGCCGCACCGATTTTTCTCGCTAATAAAGATATGCTGTACAGCACATGCTCATATGACGGTGATGGCTGTGATACTTTCAGCGCCTGTAAATCGATTTTCAACAGATCTGGTGAGAGCAGTGCGATTCTGTCCAAGTTGCTGCTTTCTTTTCCGATGTTATCAACTGCGATTTTAATTCCGTATGTACGATAGTAGGCAAGCATATGGTAGAGCTGCTCAATATCCCCTTCAAAATTGTGCTCTGTAATTTCAAGCACAAACCGATGGAGTTCGATTCCCTTTGCTTCATATTCTTTCAGAAGCTCCAGAAAGCTTTCACCATGATCAAGCATTAGGAGATTGGCATCCTGATTCATAAAAATCAGCAGATCAGAATCCGCTTCTAAAAAGCGGTCCAGAGCCTGGCGGATAATTCTGTTATCAACCTCTAGTTTATATTCTTCGGGTATCCCTGCATCTAAAAAGAAAGGCCCGAGACTTTGGATTTCTGAATCTGCCAAAATTCGTCCGAGCACCTCATATCCGACGATCTTCTGTTCCTCGGCACTGAAAATCGCCTGGTAATATGGAAGGACATCATCAATGTTCGTTAAAATATCAAGTGGATCCAACATGTTATCACCTGCTTCTCTATCTTTGTCTGATTATACCACATTGAATCCATAGATTAATATGCTTTAAAACGGATAAGGATTCAGCCATTGCCCCCCATCCATTGTGATACAATCCCCGTTTATATAGGATGCTTCGTCAGAAAGCAAAAACGCGGCCAAAGAAGCGATTTCCTCCGGCGTGCCCAGCCGGCCCAGCGGTACACTGTTCATTGTGCGGGCCATCGCTTTTTCCGATTCAAAAAGCTTTTCCGCACCTCCTGTTCGTTCAATTGGGCCGGGTGCGATGGCGTTTGTTCGGATTCCGTATTGGCTTCCCCACTCAACGGCCAGCGTTCTTGTCAGTGACAATACCCCTGCTTTAGCCGCAGCGGAATGAACGACCCCCGCTCCTGCTCCCCAAGCGTATGTGGCGGCCATATTTAAAATGACACCCTTCTTCTGCTGCTCGATCCAATGCTTTGCCGCGGCTTGGCTGCAAAAGAATGTGCCGTTTAAAACAATCTCAATGACGGCTTTCCATCCATTGGGCGTCAGCTTTTCTGCCGGACAAATAAAGTTTCCGGCCGCATTGTTAATCAGCGCGTCAAGCCGGCCAAAGGCTTTTATCGCTTCTGTAATCATTTCTGAAGCGGCCGAATCAGAACGGACATCCATTTGAAAACATGCGACCTGCCCCTCAAAGGTCTCAATTTCTCTTTTCGTTTCCTCAAGTGCTTCCTGGTTCCGCCCTGTCACCATGACGTACCAGCCTAATTCAGCCTGTTTTTTTGCCATTGCTTTTCCCATGCCGCTTGACCCGCCAGTAATGATAACCGCCTTTTTTTCCATGATTCTCCCTCCTGTTATGAATGAGTATTCATTCAATATTATTCTATCATTATATGCCTGCTTCTGTCAGTACATGCTGACATGAGATTTTTTTAAGATACAGATGATATAATAGAAAAACTCTATTAAAGGTTGGTTTGAAATGAAAAAGATGTCCAGAAGGCAATTTTTAAAAGGAATGTTCGGCGCTCTTGCCGCCGGGGCTTTAACGGCCGGCGGAGGATACGGCTATGCCAGATACCTGGAGCCGCATATGATTGAGACAACCGAACACACAATAAAAAGCTCTCTCATCCCGCATGGATTTGACGGTTTTAAAATCGTGCAGTTCAGTGATACGCACTTGAGTGATTATTTTACTCTTGAAGACTTAAAAACTGTCATTCTGACAATTAATGAATGTAAACCTGATCTCATTGTTTTTACCGGTGATATCATCGATAATCCTGATACGTATCTGCAACACCAGGCAGTGATTCCATTATTGAAAAAACTGAATGCGCCCTTCGGCAAGCTTTGTATTTACGGCAATCATGATCACGGAGGCTATGGAACTGCCGTATACAAAAGCCTGATGACAGCCGGCGGTTTTACGGTACACCGCAATGGCTATCAAACATTGTCGCTCACAGATGGCAGTGAAATCGAGATTGCATTTCTTGATGACTTAATGCTCGGAAACCCAGATTATGAAGGCATCCTATCAAGGCTAAGCGACAGACTTTTTTCCATTCTGCTCGTCCATGAACCTGATGCAGCCTTGAACACAACTGGCTATCCGGTGAATCTTCAGCTTTCCGGCCATACACACGGCGGCCAGATTCAGCTGCCTTTTTACGGACCGATTATTACGCCTCCATATGGAAATGTCTACACAGAGGGAATGTATCAAACAGGCAGCACTCATATTTACGTAAACCGCGGCCTCGGGATGACCAGACTGCCTTTACGGTTTCTGGCCAAACCTGAAATCACTGTCTTTACCTTAAAAAGCACAAATTAATGTAGCAGGATGGGCTCCTCATCAATACTTATAAGTAAAAAGAGAGGGTGAGGAAACTGCTTACGTACCAGGTGAAGCAAGGTGATACACTGAACAGCATCGCAGCTGATTTCAGAATCAGCACCGCTGCATTAATACAGGCTAATCCGTCACTGCAGGCAGGGATCACTGCGGGACAACGCATTGTCATACCCGGTCTGCCAGACCCCAATACGATTCCGTATCATATCTCAGTCTCAATCGGAGCGAAGACCCTTACGCTGTTCCAAAATAATCGGGTAATGAAAACCTATCCCATCGCCGTAGGTAAAATACTGACGCAAACGCCCACTGGCGAGTTTTACATTATTAACCGCCAGCCCAATCCCGGGGGCCCATTTGGCGCTTATTGGCTAAGCCTTTCAAAGCAGCACTACGGAATACACGGGACGAATAATCCCGCTTCGATTGGCAAGGCTGTTTCTAAAGGCTGCATTCGCATGCATAACAAAGACGTGATCGAACTCGCTTCAATTGTGCCAAACGGAACAAGAGTCACCATTAACCGGTAATGTTTTCTTATTTGTTTCAAAAACAGGCGGTTTATAATATGATAAAGTGGGACCTTTAGGGTAAGGAGCGTTTTTATGGATATATTTAAAAATCGTAATTTTGTTCGTCTATTTTTCGCAGCACTCGCTTCTCAAATGGGCACGACAGTAGGCAACATGGCATTTGCTTTTTTCTTGCTGGACCGCTTCAGCAGCCAGCCTTCATATACGACCTTGGCGGAGCTGATGTATTCTCTTCCTACCGTATTTGTATTTCTGATCGTGGGAGTCGTCGCGGACCGTTTTGACAGAAAAAAGGTCGCGGAAAACTGTGATTGGATCAGAGCCGGCCTGACTGTCGTTCTTTTTTTCACTTTATTTACCGGCAATATTCCTCTTGTTTTCTGTATTTTATTTGTCAGAAGCGCTGTAACGAAGTTTTTCTTTCCGGCAGAGAACAGTTTGGTACAAGCCATCTTGCCGAAGGAGCATTATGCGAAAGCAGCAGGGCTTAACCAGATGCTTTTTAGTATTTTTATGGTGTTCGGAGTCGGAATAGGCGCTGTTATGTACAACACAATCGGAATTGAAGGCGCCATTATTCTTGATTTTGTCAGCTTTATCATTTCCGGGCTGCTGATCCGCAGCTGCCGGATTCCGAAAGAAGCCCGACAGCCAAACGGTGCATTCAGCTGGAGAAAAGCTTCTGTTAAAGATTCAATAAATGATTTTAGGGAAGGCATTCTCTATATTTTAAAAAACAAACTGCTGGCATCTCTTATTTTCGGTTTCTTCATATTTGGATTTGTCAACGGAGGATTCGCAGTATTGCCGATGTTTACAATGAAATACGGATTGGCGCCTGACCGTTATGAGTGGCATACATCTGTATTTACGATCGCACTCGGGTTTGGGCTGCTGGCTGGAAGTGTAATCGGCACGATCATCTCTAAAAAAGTGAAGCCGCACTTTTTAATGTCGATACCGATTTTCATTGCAGGCTTGCTGATTTTCGTCCTCGGCTACACGAATGTTTTATGGGTGTATTACGCGGCAGCTTTTGCCCTGGGAATGTGCATCGGACCGATCAACATTGCAATCGGAGGATGGATGCCAAAGATTGTTCATCCAAAGCTGATGGGACGTGTAAGCGGCTTGCAGGACCCTTTTATGATGTTTGCACAGTCTTTGACACTCGGCTTAGTTGCGCTGTTATTCCCTAAGTTCGTTTCAAACATTGATTATCTTTATTACGGCATGGGCGTTATCATCCTGCTTGTTTTTATTTTTTATTTTGTTGCACTGCCAAAATACAGTGCACAGGCTGCGGAAGTGAATGTTCAGGAAGCATTTCAAGAGCAGCCGAAGAAGAAAGTAAGATCTGTATAATATACGTTAAAAATGCGCTTTTTTTCTCAGAAAAAAGCGCATTTTTACATTCAATATTTGCATTTCAACTTTAAAAAAGTATAATCTAATCATATAGAATTTGATAAGAGCAAAGGAGAGAAATAATGGACGACCATGCATATACGAAAGATCTGCAGCCAACCGTAGAAAATCTTTCAAAAGCAGTTTACACTGTGAACCGCCATGCAAAAACCGCCCCCAACCCTAAATACCTATATCTGCTGAAAAAACGGGCTTTGCAAAAGCTTGTCAAAGAAGGTAAAGGAAAGAAAATAGGGCTTCATTTTTCAAAAAATCCAAGGTTCAGCCAACAGCAATCGGACGTGCTTATCTCAATCGGAGACTACTATTTTCACATGCCTCCAACTAAAGAAGACTTCGAACATCTTCCGCATTTAGGTACACTTAATCAATCGTACCGAAATCCTAAAGCTCATATGTCTTTAACAAAAGCGAAACACCTATTGCAAGAATATGTCGGCATGAAAGAAAAGCCGCTTGTGCCAAATCGCCAGCAGCCAGCTTATCATAAACCTGTCTTTAAAAAACTTGGCGAGAGTTACTTTTAAAATAAAAACAGCCGTGCCCCTTCAGGCACCGGCTGTTTTTATTTATTCAATCACATACGTATCCACTTTTTTAATCAAATCACTGATCTCAGGCTTGCTGATTTGCTCATCTGCGCCAACGACTTCTCCGCGGTGACGCAAATCATCCGTAATTAATGATGAGAAAATCATAACCGGCACGTCTGAGCTTTTCGGATTTTCCTTCAGGAGCTTTGTGAGCCTGTGCCCGTCCATTTTTGGCATTTCAATATCAGTGATGATCATATCAATCTGTTTTGATAAATCAGTTTCGTTTTCAGCAAGGTTCATAATGTAGTCATATGCCTCTTTTCCGTTTTCAAACGAAGAGATATTGTTGTACCCTGCTTCTTTTAATTCATCCTGCAAGAGGCGCATCAAGAGCGGTGAGTCCTCTACAATGATAAGCTTTTTATCAGTTCTTCTTTCATCGAAGCCCTCGGTATGCATATTGTACGTTTCCACACCTGAGTCTGATTCGATGTCATAAATAATTTTTTCATAGTCAGGCAAAAAGATCATCAGGTCTTCGAGCTTAATAATTCCGGTAAGGTGCCGCTCCATTCCTTGATTTAACGATGTCGGCTTTTCAATTGATTCCCAAGACACTCGGTGAATTTGAGAAACAGATCCGACATGAAAAACAATTTTCCGTTTATTAAATTCAGTCACGATATATTTCTCGTCTTTTGATCCGTCAGGCTCAACTCCAAAAAATGAGAAGAGGCTGATCACAGGAAGAATTTCTCCTCTGAGCTTAATCATTCCTTCTACATGCTGATGGGAGTGAGGCACTGATGTCACCTCGACTGGCTGAATAATTTCCCTTACCTTCATGACGTTAATTCCGAAAGCATTATCGCCCACGCCAAACTTCACAATTTCTAATTCATTTGTACCAGAATCCAATAAAATTTCGTATTGTTGTAACGACAATTCAATCCCTCGCTATTCGCATTCAGTATTGTACTGTATATATCGGCGTAAATTGTAAAAAGTGAATGGCATGGCACTTCAAAATCGGATTCTGGGAGCGTTACGCCGCGATTCTCAAAAAAAGAAACTTTTTTCCTAATAACCATTGACTTTCCAACTAACAGTGATAAAATAGTCAAGGATTTTTCCAAAGAAGGGTGTAAATAATGGGTACCTTAGTAATATTTAAAGAAAATGAAATGACTGTTTTAGAAGATATCAGTGAAGAGACTTATCTGCATATGAAGAAAGAATCAGCTGACCTTCAAGAAGAGCATCCCCCGTATATGATTTGGCACGAAGACCTTCATTTTGATTATGGTTATTAATGAAATTGGCACATATAAACAATAATAGAACATGATACAATAAAGACAATCAAATCGCTGGTTGTCTTCTTTTTTTCTGAAAAGAAAGGTATGTTTAGAAAATAGGCGCATACAATCGAAATATATCGGCTAAACAGGTGACAAATGATCAGCTAGTGGTAAAATAGGATAAACTCATTATATTTGTTAAGGTGATGAATTATGGAACATTTGCTGAATCCGAAAGCAAGAGAGATTGAAATTTCAGGAATACGCAAATTCTCAAATCTTGTAGCTCAACACGAAGATGTCATTTCACTTACAATCGGCCAGCCTGATTTTTTCACGCCGCATCACGTGAAAGCTGCCGCAAAAAAAGCCATTGATGAAAACGTGACGTCATATACGCCGAACGCCGGCTACCTCGAGCTGAGACAAGCTGTGCAGCTTTATATGAAGAAAAAGGCGGATTTCAACTATGATGCTGAATCTGAAATCATCATCACAACAGGCGCAAGCCAAGCCATTGATGCTGCATTCCGGACAATTTTATCTCCCGGTGATGAAGTGATTATGCCAGGCCCGATTTATCCAGGCTATGAACCTATTATCAATTTGTGCGGCGCCAAGCCTGTCATTGTTGATACTACGTCACACGGCTTTAAGCTTACTGCCCGGCTGATTGAAGATGCTCTGACTCCTAACACCAAGTGTGTGGTGCTTCCTTATCCGTCAAATCCTACCGGCGTGACTTTATCTGAAGAAGAGCTGAAAAGCATCGCCGCCCTTTTAAAAGGCAGAAATGTATTCGTATTGTCTGATGAAATATACAGTGAATTAACATATGACAGACCGCATTACTCTATCGCAACCCATTTGCGGGATCAAACGATTGTCATTAACGGCTTGTCAAAATCACACAGCATGACCGGATGGAGAATTGGATTTTTATTTGCACCGAAAGACATTGCAAAGCACATTTTAAAGGTTCATCAATACAATGTGTCATGTGCGTCTTCGATTTCCCAAAAAGCCGCGCTTGAAGCTGTGACAAACGGCTTTGATGACGCCCTGATTATGAGGGAGCAATACAAAAAACGTCTGGACTATGTGTATGACCGTCTTGTTTCCATGGGACTTGACGTTGTAAAACCGTCTGGCGCGTTTTATATCTTCCCTTCTATTAAATCATTTGGAATGTCTTCATTTGATTTTAGTATGGCTCTTTTGGAGGATGCTGGTGTGGCACTCGTGCCGGGCAGCTCGTTCTCAAAGTATGGTGAAGGATATGTGAGGCTGTCTTTCGCATACTCGCTGGACACGCTAAGAGAAGGCCTGGACCGTTTAGAATTATTTGTATTAAAAAAACGGGAATCAATGCAGACGATAAACAACGGCGTTTAAGCCTTTGTTTTATTTTTTGGAAATGAAATTTTAAACGCTGTGCCTTTTTCGGGATGGCTGTCTACATGGATGACTCCCTGATGATTTTCAATAATATTAAATGTCACCATCAGTCCAAGCCCCGTGCCTTTTTCTTTTGTCGTTAAAAATGGTTCTCCAATCCGGTTCAGCACCTTTTCAGGTATGCCTTCCCCTTCATCTTTGACAGTGACATGAACAGAATGCTCATCCTCCGTTATGATAATGTCTACTGTTCCCCCGTCAGGCATCGATTCAACTGCATTTTTAATTAAATTAATGAATACCTGTTTTAATTGGTTTTGATCTCCGTTTATATAAATGCTGTCTTTTTCATAACTGGTTCTGATAAAAATGCCATTCAAATTTGCCTGCGTTTCTAACAGGGCCGATACCTCACCAATTAATTTTTTCAAGTTCAAATATTCTTTAACGGCATTTTGCTGGGGTTTTGCCAGCATTAGCAGTTCACTGAGTATTAATTCGATGCGGCTGAGTTCAGAAAATACAATTTCAAAGTAGTGGTCATTCCCTTCCATCGTCGGTTTCATCAGCTGCAAAAATCCTTTGATCGCTGTCAGCGGGTTGCGGATTTCATGGGCGATTCCCGCCGCAAGCTGACCTGCGATTGATAGTTTTTCCGATTTTAGCATCAATTCTTCTGTTTGTTTTCTCTCTGAAATGTCCCGAAGAATGACTTGGACAGCCGCTTCACCAAAAAAGGTCGTCGGAATGCAGACCATCTCCGTATAGATGACCCTGTTCTGGAAGGTGAACCAGGATTGCTTGACAATTTCTGACTCTGTTTTTTGCTCGGCGATGTTTCGGATTCTCTCTTTTACATCCTCGTGATCGCAAGGATGCAGCTGATCGTATATGTTTTTGCCAATTAAATCCTCATAGGTAGCCGCTTCAAACAGTGAAATTCCCGACTCATTCATAAATACCCATTTGCCATTATGAATCACCGCAATGGTATCGATTGAATTTTGAATCAGCAGCTGATATCGTTCACGGCTTTTTTGCAGGATGGTTTGGAATTTTTTCCTTGAAGAGATGTCGATCAGCAGCAGCAGTTCAGCCTGCTGGTTTTTGTAGACGGTCGGGGACGCTTTCACTTCTAAATGAACAGGTGTGCCATCAAGCCTTTTCCACGTCTGTTCGATCATTCCGACTTCCATTCCTTTTTGCATTCGTATAATCCTGTTTCTGACGATATCATGATATTCTTCTTCAATAAATTCATAGGACCATTTTCCAATAATAGCATCCTTGCTTTTCGCTCCCAGCATTGAAAGCATCGCGCTGTTTACATAGACGATCTTGCCTTTGACACTGATGCATAGCGGACTCGGGAGATTTTCAACTAACCGTTCATAATCATCCGTTATATATGTAGTCGATTCCGGGCTTGCAGGCTCGATTTCATGTTTTTCGCAGTTTAGGGATTGATGGCCTGTTTCTTCTTCAAGAACCTTCATTTTCAAAATGATTTCCCGTTCTGTCCGCTCAGCTCTTGTCGTAACGATTTCTACCGCAGCCTCCACCCACACAATCGTGTGGTCTTTTTTAATAAAACGAAAGGTGCACGGCATCAGATGATGTTCATTATAAAAATAGCTTTCAACTAAAAATTGGTCTTCCTCATGCAGAAACGTTTTGAGGAATGATCCAATCATCTCTCCTTGAAGATAGCCCAAATGCAGTTTAGAGTTGGCAGATATATAAATGATGCGTCCATTAGAGGCCAAGACTGCATGAATATCGGTTTTTGTTTGAAATGGTTTAACATGCTGCGTATCCTGTTCCACAGAATCCCTCCTTTGCATGATCATCGTGTTTCGATATATACAGATTGACTTTTACCTAGTATGATTCGCTAGAAAATGAGTATTCTCCTTCTATTCTTATGTTGATCGTCAATTTTTGAATAAAAGAAAGGGCACACAATCTTTCAGATGTGCACCCTCTTTTTTATTTTTTGCTATGTTTCTTTTCGAGCTCTGCGTAGGCGTGTATAGCTCTTTTGGCAATAATTTTATTGATCTTATCATCATCATCTACTGATGGAACAACAACACTAAAAGCCACTTTTGGATTTTTCGACGGGTAATAGCCGACAAAAGTCAGATTGTATGTTTTTTTCCCCCACCAGTTGCGATTCGTGCCGTAGTAAAATGTTTCCGCTGTTCCCGTTTTCCCTGATACATCTTCTGTAAACGTATTTTTAGCTGTCCCTGAAGAAGTGACTAATTTCATACCTGTTTGGACTTGCTTCAAATCACTCTCTGAATTGTTGATCTTATTCAGTACTTTAGGTTTTCTATGTTCAATTGCCTTACCAAGCTGGTCTTTACTGCCTGGCTCATGAATACTAGTGACGATTCTAGGCTGCACACGATAGCCTCCATTGGCGATTACTGAAATGTACTGCGCCATTTGAAGCGGTGTGTATGTATCATATTGACCGATTGACAAGTCTAAAATTAATCCCCCTACAGTTTCAGGTGTGGTTTGCATACCGGCTGATTCCTGAGGCAGATCAATACCTGTCTTTACTCCCAGGCCAAACTGGCTGTAATAGTTTCTCATTTTCAGTAAATCCTGCTGATCAGCCGGGAGAGACCCATGTGGCCTGTATGTTACACCCGCAATATGCAAGGCGACATTAAACATATATACGTTAGAACTTTTTTGCAAAGCGGTTAATTCATTAATGGTTCCCATATTGGTATAAGATTTTTTTATCAGATTTGTTCCTAGAAGCATTGGAGCATCGAGAAAATATTTATAATGCGGAATCCCGTCCTGATAACCGGCAAGTACGGTGGCACCCTTTACTGCTGAACCCATTTCATATTGGGTTGTAAATGCCCCTATCGCATAATCTTGAATTTTGTTTGTTTCTAAATCTATCTTTTTTCCCGCCATCGATAAAATATCGCCGTTATTCGGGTCCATCATCACGACAAAGGCTCTGTCAAGCATATAGTTCCCACGTGCACGGCTGTTTCTCACTTCTTCTTCAATGATCTTTTCCACTTTTGCTTGGAGCTCCATGTCAAAAGAAAGCTGAAGATCGTATCCCCTGCTGCCTTTATCAATGGTTTTTTGGCTGACGACATTTCCTTTATTATCTTCTACATATTGCACTTTTTCCTTTTGGGAATTTAAGTAGTCTTCATATTGATACTCTATATAACTTTTCCCAACCCTGTCATTATTCGCATAGCCTCTTGTTAAGTAGAAATCTTTCCGGTCGCTCAGCAGGCCCTGATCAGGTGTCGTGACACCTCCAAAAACGGAATAGAGGGTTTTGTCATAAGGATATTTTCGCGTCCAATCGTTTACGATGTCGATTCCCGGAAGCTCTTCTAAATGCTCAGAAACAATTGAAATTTCATCATATGTTAAGTCATTTTTTGGTCGTTGCGTGGAGCTTTTCTTCTCATCAAGCAGCGTTCCGTTCTTTCCATTGCTGTTGCTTTCATTTGGGTTCATCGCCTTTACGATTTGAGGTTCGTAAGCATTACCGCTTGAAAACCTTGTATATATCGCAGCGATTTCCATTTCTTCATCATCTCGCTGAATAGCTTTCAGCTCTTGATTCGGCACACGCTCAATTTGAAGCTTGTAAGCCTCGGCCCCTTTCAGATTGCTTTCAGATTCCTTAAGCAGAGCGGCGGCTTTTTTCGGATGAGATGCAATCCAGTAATCACGCAAATCTCTTTCCTTTAAAAATTCGGTATCAATATGGATTAAAGCAGCCAGACGCTTCGCTGTTTTGATTTTATCTTCTGTTTTTGTGCTCGATGTAGAAACATACACAATTTCAGGCACACTTTGGTTATCGACAGCCACTTTCTGGTTTCTGTCGTACATCTTTCCTCGCGGCGCGGGATAGTACGCTGTTTTTGCATTTGCTTTCTCAGCGTCTTCTTCATGCTGTTCGCCTTCAACAATTTGAACAACGCCAAGCTTAAAGATTAATGCAGTGAATAGAACAAAGACAGCAAGGAAAAAAAGGTTCATTCTAATTGCCCGGTTTCCTTTGCGCTTTTTCTTTGTTTCACGCCCTATTTCAGTCACTTCTGGTTACCCCTCTCAAATCATTCAATATATTTACATATACTGAGATTAATTGTAACACCTTTGTAACAGTTGTTACAGCAAAAAGGGATAAAAAAAGCTGTCAATATAAAAACACATTAAAATATAACTAACGATTCAAATAAAAGGAAGCTATGTAACTGTACGATAATAATATGAAATGCAGCTGATTCCCTTCTTCTCAGCGGTTCAGCGCATATTGGTTACGAAAATGACAATCTCTCATTGTCAAAGGAAAGTGATGGATACTTTATGACAAAAAAGCTATGTTATGATTTTTTTTGTAGAAACAAACAACTCTAGGAGGTTATGAACTAATGAAGAAAGCATTTATTTTATCTGCTGCCGCTGCGGTTGGATTATTCACATTCGGGGGCGTACAGCAAGCATCAGCGAAAGAACTCTCCTGCCAGCATGTGGTAACAGTAAAAACGGGGAACACTGTGCAAAACATGCCCCTTAACGATGCAGTGAAAAAACTGCATATTAAAACAAATATCAAAACATTAGACGCTGCAAACGAAAAAGAGATCAAGCAGCTTCTTCAAAAATATGCGAAGCAATCTAACATGAACATTCAGGATGTTCAAAAGACTGAAACTGCAAAACCTGCGCAAAAGACTGCTGAAAAAACAGCTGCTGAAAAAAACACTGCTTCTAAAGCACCAGCTGCTACTGAACAAAACGCTGCTTCTAAAGCACCTGCAGCTGCTGAAAAAACAAACACAACAACATCTGCGCCTTCATCTGTAAGTGCATATGAGAAAAAAGTTGTTGAGCTTACTAATGCAGAAAGACAAAAACAAGGCTTAAAACCGCTTCAAATTGATGAAACGTTAAGCAAATCTGCACGCGCAAAATCTCAGGACATGAAGGACAAAAACTACTTTGATCACCAAAGCCCAACTTACGGCTCACCGTTTGATATGATGAAATCTTTCGGAATCAGCTACAAAACAGCAGGTGAAAACATTGCTAAGGGCCAAAAGACACCAGAAGAAGTAGTAAAAGCTTGGATGAACAGTGAAGGACACAGAAAAAACATTCTAAACCCTAACTTTACTCACATCGGTGTAGGCTACGTTGAGTCTGGAAGCATCTGGACACAGCAATTCATCGGAAAATAATAAAAAATATCCTGTACGATACAGGTAATCTTCAGCTTGTAGAAAAAACCATGTTTTTTCTGCAAGCTTTTTTTGATTTATACATTTTCATACACCAATTGATCTGTTTCTAGAAACAGAAAAAAAGCACCTACATATCTGACCCTGCTTGGCTAGGTGTATGGCAATCTTCTTCATATTCGGGTGCGCGGCTGCGAGGAGAACTTGTTCGCTCACATTCCGTTTTCCCTGAAACAGACAAACGATTTTGTCTCCATACATGCGGGGTGATTTACATGATGGCCTTTGCGGTCAGTTGTTGAATGCGTAAATGTGCTGGTTCAGACAAATGCACCTGTCTTTTTTACTGTCGTAATGAAATTTCCATTGTGGAAACAAACTTCAGGGCAGGATGATAGCGCCTATAAGTGTTTTCACCAAAGATATCACAGTCAGATAATCCATTACAGATGGGAGTCATTACGTAATCAGATTCGAAAGCGACGGCGACAGCCTAAGGAGCAAAGGATAGCTCCTTTTTCATTATTTTGTTAACTTTAGTTTTCCTAATTTGTTACATTCTAAGGCAAACCACACTATTCCATCATTATCGCATCCAATGCCATGAGGTTCAGCATTAGGTGTGTTGATTGTATATTCTTCAATTGTTTGATCACTTGTCAGCCTTCCTATTTTATTTGCCCCCCATTCGGTAAACCATAAATCAGATTTCACTCCTGCAGCGATAGCGTGGGGACGTGCATTTGGTGTAGGGATGTCATATTCAGTTATTTCACCAGAAACCGTAATCTTCCCTACCTTATTACCCATGATTTCTACAAACCAAAGCGCATCGTCATGCCCCTTTGTAATCCCTACTGGTCCTGATGCTGGTGTAGGAATTGGATATTCCGTTAACTCTCCTGATTCGGTTATTTTGCCGATAGCATTGTTCTGGTTTTCAGTGAACCAAAGTGACTGATCCGAACCCAACGTAATAAAAGAAGGATATGATCCTTCATTAGGCAGTTCGTATTCATGAAACTTGCCCTCTGATGTCAATTTACCTATACGATTTCCATTCATCTCAGTAAACCAGATATCGCCGTTTGGACCTTCCGTAATCCCATATGGGGCTGAATTTGGATGTGGCAAAGGATATTCTATGAATTGCCCTTTTGTTGTCAGTTTTCCTATCTTATTAGCTCTATTTTCTGTAAACCAAATATCTCCTTTTGAAGACGCCGTTAAACACATGACTCCAGCATCAGGTGTCGGAACAGTATACTCTTGAACTTGTCCCTTCTTATCAATACAACTTATCTTGTTTGCCTTATGTTGAGTAAACCATACCATTCCTTCGTGTGAAATGGCTATCCCATAGGGACCTGAATCAGAATGAAGAATATTTATTTCTTGCTGTTCAAACTTCATATCAATTCCCCCATCAATAATAATCTACAAAAAAAGCCTCCTATACTCACTTTTCTGAGATAGGAGGCAATGCTTACATTCATACCTAAATAGGCTTCACTTCAAAGCCGCTTTAGTCAGTATAAATAAAGAACATTACCCCATAATCCTATCTCAGAAAATGAATCAATAAACAAAACAAATAAGCATTCAGATCATCGGAAAAATAGTACTGAAGTTAAATGTATAGATTAAGCTATTGATTCTTTCTTAAAGCTAGGGTTATAGAATCATGTTCTTATTTTCACCCTTCCGTTTTATGTTAAGGCAACAGTAAAATACTGTCTCAGTTTTGTCAACTGCTAAAAATAAAAAAACAATGTATGCAGGAGATGATGATATTTTTCTCCCTCCAAAAAAGGCGCATGATCGAAAGAAGGGTGCTTTTTGAACAAAAATAAAATAATGCGGATCAGTGACAGCAGCATTGTAAATCGTATGCCTTAAGTTTTAAAAAGAGTAAAAACACGATTGAATTAAAAAAGAGAAGGATAAATCCTTCTCAGAACGAATATCAAATAAGGCTCACAGGGCTGAAGGCATGCAATCTTTTTTATTTCACCCATAGCTTATATATACTTTGTGTTCCGCTGTTTTCTTCGCCTTGTGCAGCGAGCTTGTCATACAAGGATTTCGCAAGCGACAAGCCTGGCATTTCTTCCCCCATTAATTCCGCTTCCTCAAGCGCAATTCCCATATCTTTAATAAAATGTTTCACATAAAAACCTGGTTCAAAGTTGCCTTGAAGCATACGGGGAGCTAGATTTGACAATGACCAGCTTCCGGCTGCGCCCGTTGTGATGCTTTTCAGGACATTTTCCGGCTGCAGGCCTGATTTTTGAGCATAGGCCATCGCTTCAGCAACACCGATCATACCAGCTGCGATTGCAATCTGATTACACATCTTGGTATGCTGGCCGCTTCCAGCCGGTCCTTGATACTGAATGTTTTCTCCCATTAAAGAGAAAATCGGCTGGCAGGCTTCAAATGCTTCTTTTTCTCCGCCGACCATAATCGCGAGAGTTCCGTTTTGTGCACCGATATCTCCGCCGGAAACAGGGGCGTCTAAAGCGAACAATGCTTTTTCTTTGGCCGCTTCCGCAATCTTCTTCGCAAGCGAAGGTTTAGATGTCGTCATATCAATGAGATATGCGCCTTCTTTTGCATTTTCAATAATTCCGCCGCTTCCGAAATACACTTCTTCCACATCACTGGGATAGCCGACCATTGTAATGATAACATCCGCTTCTTTAGAAAGCTCTTTGACCGTTTCTTTCCATACTGCGCCTTTTTGCAGTATGCTGTCTGCTTTTTCTTTTGTCCGGGTGTACACCAATACAGGATGGCCGTCTTTCAGAATATGTGATGCCATGCTTTTTCCCATCACTCCAAGACCGATAAAACCAATTGTTTTTTTCAAGGTCATTCCTCCCAGATGCTTTGTTTGATTTTAGTTAAAATTTATCATTTTTCCTTCATTTTCTAGACTACCATATCTATTCATCATATAGTAGACTCTTAAAATGAAAAATCCCCAAAACAAATCATGTTTTGGGGATTTGATTGGATTACAATTTGAATTTCTGAATTGTGCTCATAAGCTCTTGGCTTGCATGTTTTAACGTTTCCGTTGAGTGTTTGACTTTATCAAGGGTGATCAGCTGTTCATCGGTTGATGCGTTTACTTCCTCTGCTGCAGCGGCCGATTCCTGTGATATGGCTGATATGCTTTGAATCGCTTCAGAAATTGCGAGCTGTTCATCACTCATTCTTTGAATTTCTTCGTAAATGTGATCAATGCCTTGTACCAGTGATTGCATTTCTGCCGTTATCGTGTTTAATACCTCTCCAGTCTCATGAATGGCACTGTTTTGTTCATCATTCATTCTGCTTGCCTCAACCATTGCGTGAGAGGCCTCTTTTGTCTCAAGCTGGATAAGCTTCACAGTCTCGCTGATATGCTTTGTAGAAAGTGCTGATTGCTCAGCAAGCTTCCGCACTTCATCGGCTACAACGGCAAAGCCGCGTCCGCTTTCTCCGGCTCTGGCTGCCTCAATGCTGGCATTTAGAGCAAGCAAGTTGGTCTGATCAGAAATATTCGAAATAGCTGTAACCACTTCTTCAATATTCTTTGTTTGATTTTCCAGATCAAGCAGCATCGTTTCAACCTTTTTTGTTTCCATGTTGGCTTCGTTTGACTTCATCAATAGCTGGCCGAGCGCGTCAAGTCCTTTATAGCTTGCATCCTCAGATGATTTTGAGCGCTCTTTAATTCCGCCCGCCTCCTCAGCGATTTGTCTGATTTTAGTTGACAGGCTTTCTGATTTTTCATTAATGGTCTCAACTTCAGAAGCCTGTTCTGATGCTCCTGCGGCTACTTCTTCAATTGCTTTTGCAATTTGTCCGCTTGTTTCATTTGTTTCCGCAGAGACAGCCGTTAATTGCTCAGAGGTATCAGATACTTTCCCTGAAGAGAGTCTTACTTGTTCAACCATTTCCTTCATATTTTCAACCATTTGGTTAAAGTCTCTTGTTAAAATACCGACTTCATCCTTGGATTTTGATTCAGCATGAACGGTTAAATCGCCTTCGGAGACTGCCTTCGTTTTTGCGATCAGCTGCTGTATCGGGCCGGTTATCGTTTTGGCCAGGAAATAGCTGAGAATTATCGTTGCGACAAGCGCGATCAGTGATATCCAAAGGTTCGCCCGATTCATTTTATCTGAAATCCACATTAATTTATCAGTATCAAATTGTGTTCCGACTTTCCAGCCCGTTTCACCAATCGTTTGGTACACAACCATTTTCCCATTTTCATCCTGTATCCCTTTTTTCTCAGATGCAATGGTTTTCAATGATTGATCCTTTGATATATTTTTTCCTTGGTTTGACGGGTGGGCTAAAAGATTGCCGCTTGCATCAGCTAAAAAGGCAAATCCATTGTAAGGCACCTTTTGCTTATTGACCATGCTCTGGATAGCAGAAAGTTTCAAATCGTAGCTTGCAACCCCTATCACTTTCTGCCCGTCAAGTACCGCTTTCGATGCAGTGACAATCATGTCTCCTGTCACGACATCTTTATAGGGTTCCGTCCAAACGACTTGATCCGGAGTTTCAGCTGCAAGCTTATACCATGGTCTTAATGTCGGATCATAATCATCAGCAAAATCGGCTTTCGGATATGTAAACATCTCTTTTTTTGCGGTGCCTATGTAAGCCATCGCAACATAATTATCGTTATCTTTGATTTGTTTAATGTCATCATTAAACAGCCGAGAAGCTTCTTTACTTGGTTTCGTTACAAATGTATGAGTTAATTCTCCATTAGCCAATCTTGTTAACGAAATGGCATAACTCTTTAATTGCAATTCAATATTTTGTTCAAGTGACTGTGTCACGTTTTGAGTTGTATTTTTCCCATCCTCTGTAATCATTGGTTTTAGCGTCAGATAAGAAGACAGCATTAAAAGAACAACTGTGACGATTAACATGATCGAAACAAAAACAGCAATCTTCATGTGAAGTTTTTTAAACAAACCAATCCCCTCCTAATTTCTATATCGGCCCTTTCATTTGAAAAATGAATAATAAAAAAATAAATTATATGAAAACCGGAATATATTTACTGAAAATTCAATCTTATTTATAATAAAACACATAAGGAGGGCGATGATCATACTAAAACAAATGTACATGCACAACGGCAGAAAATTTGAGGCTCTGACCATCCGAAACTATTCAGAGACTGACATAAAGGGGCTGATTTCACTTCAAAGAGAATGTTTCCCCCCTCCGTTTTCTCAGGAATTGCTGTGGTCAGAGGAACAGCTTGAAAGCCATATCAAAACCTTTCCGGAAGGGGCTTTATGCGCGCTGGTCAATGGCAGAATAGTTGGTTCTATGACTGCCCTTATCGTACATTTTAAGCCAGAGTCTCCTGACCATACATGGGCGCAGGCAACAGACAACGGATCTATTAAAAATCATGATCCTCATGGAAATACTTTATATGTAGTGGATATTTCAGTTTCTCCTCATTATCGAAAGCTTGGAATCGGAAAATGGCTGATGAACACGATGTATGAGCTGACTGTTGACAAGCGACTGGAGCGCCTGCTCGGCGGCGGGCGCATTCCTTTTTATCATAAATACTCGCACGAGATCAGCGCTGTACAATACGTTGAAGATGTGATGGAGGGCAGAAAAAAAGACCCTGTGCTGTCCTTTCTCCTCCATTGCGGCCGTTCACCGATTCGTGTAGTCAGCAATTATTTAGAGGATGAAGAATCATTGAATTTCGGCGTTTTGATGGAATGGAAAAATCCTTTTTATAAAAAAGCGAGCTGTTCGTCACAACAGCCCTTTAAGTGAAATATTCGATTTTCGCATTTGGGAAATAAGTATCAATATAGGATTCAAGCGCTTCCCGAAGTGCATGCTCTTCATCTTTCTGATAAATATATTTTCCGATCCCGTAACGGCCCCATTTATAACGCCGCTTTTCTTCATCTAATTCGAGCTTTGTCTTTGGATAATTCTTCTCAATGACTCGTTTCGCCGGTTTTGTAAAACGGTGCTGAATTAATTCAAAAGTAATATCATGTCTGACATCCTGCGGCAAAGCGGCATCAAGTTTTTCAAACAGATGTTTGTATCCTTCTTCCCAGCCTTCATGAATATAAATCGGCGCAACAATAAAGCCTAGCGGATACCCTGCTTTTGCAACTTTTACCGCCGCTTCTATCCGCTTATCAAGAGGTGAGGTTCCCGGCTCAAAATTTTTAATCACGTAGTCGGCATTAATGCTGAATCTGAATCTCGTTTTCCCGTTATGCTTTGCATCTAGTAGGTGATCGACATGGTGAAATTTCGTTACAAATCTGAGCTTTCCGAGCTCACTTTGTCCAAAATGTTCTATGGCGCGCTTCAGCGTGTGTGTCAGATGATCGATTCCTACAATGTCTGACGTACATGAAGCTTCGAACCTTGTGAACTCTGGTGCGCGCTCCTTCATATACTTATCTGCCTGGTCCAATATCTCTTCGACGTTTACATAGGTTCTGATATACGGCTTTGATCCCATGGTTGTTTGCAGGTAGCAGTAATGGCAGTGACCCATGCAGCCTGTTGCAAACGGAATGGCATATTCAGCCGAGGGTTTAGAAGAATCAAACTTTAATGTTTTCCTGACACCGATAACTAAAGTTGACTTCGCATTACGATACTGCTGAAGATGATTTTTTCCAGGAATATTACGCACCTGATTGTGGGATGTCGTTTCTCTGATTTCAATGCCCATTTTTTCAAATTTATCTTGTAATTCTTGAGCCAGCGGATATTCCAGCGCTCTCGGTTCTATATACACAAGCTGCGGAACAAATGGGTTCTGCATGATGCCACATCCTTTTCCTTTACTAACGTTACTTTTCTCATAAGGCGGAAAGGATATGAGTTGTAATGATTTCCTTGTTACTCATACGGATCGATATCAAATAGTTCTTTGTAAAGTGATTTAGCCTCTTCATAGCTTGCAAACACAGCATCGTCCTCTGCAAACGGATGATAGGTTTCATAAATAAACAGGGAAAGCTCACCTTCATGGTATGGGTGGTGCACAATTTCAGCTTCCTTTATGTGGGCAACATTGGCGGCGTGCGGATTTCTGTAGATCACGTAAACTGTATCTCCTGCGTTAAATTGGTTTGACATACTATCCCTCCTAGCCATGTTATTGTGCCCTCCTATACCCTTACTTATGAAAAAAACCAGACAGGCCGGAGGCCGTCTGGTTTTTGTACATTACTTGAATGTTTCTTTTACGAACGCGACAACTTCTTCTGTCGTGCTCATAGATAAAATTTTCTCTTTGAATGACTCAGCTTCTTGTTTAGACAATTTGCTGATTTGTGTTCTTGCCGGAAGGATAGACGTTGCACTCATTGAGAACTCATCTAAGCCTAAGCCGAGAAGGATCGGAATCGCAATCTCGTCTCCTGCCATTTCTCCGCACATGCCAACCCATTTTCCTTCTTTGTGCGCTGCTTCAATTACGAGTGTAATTAAGCGAAGGATTGCCGGGTTGTATGGCTGATACAGGTAAGATACACGTTCATTCATACGGTCAGCTGCCATCGTGTATTGGATCAAATCATTTGTTCCAATACTGAAGAAATCAACTTCTTTAGCAAACTGATCAGCGATGACTGCAGTTGACGGAATTTCAACCATCATACCGACTTCAATATCGTCAGATACAGCCTGTCCCGCTTTTACAAGCTTTTCTTTCTCTTCAAGAAGGATCGCTTTTGCTTCTTTGAATTCGTTAACTGTCGCAATCATAGGGAACATGATTTTCAGGTTTCCGTATGTACTTGCACGAAGCAGTGCGCGAAGCTGTGTTCTGAAGATTTCTTGCTCTTCAAGGCAAAGACGAATCGCTCTGTATCCCAAGAACGGGTTCATTTCTTTAGGAAGCTGCAGGTAAGGAAGCTCTTTGTCTCCGCCGATATCAAGTGTCCGCACGACAACTGATTTTCCTTCCATACGCTCAAGAACCGTTTTGTAAGCATCAAACTGCTCATCTTCTGTAGGCAGCTGATCTCTTCCCATGTAAAGGAATTCTGTACGGTAAAGGCCAACTGCTTCTCCGCCGTTTTCAAGAACACCTTTCACATCATCAGGAGTACCGATATTCGCTGCAAGCTCTACATGATGACCGTCTTTTGAGACAGTCGGTTCATTGACCAGCTTCGCCCACTCAGCTTTTTGAGCCAAATAAGCGTTATGTTTTTCTTCATACTCTTTTACAGTTTCTGCAGAAGGATCGATAATGACATCGCCATTAATACCGTCAACGATAACAGTCACGCCGTTTTGGATCGTGCCTGTAGCCGCTTTCGTACCAACAACTGCAGGAATCTCAAGAGAACGCGCCATGATGGCAGAGTGAGATGTGCGTCCGCCGATATCAGTTGTGAATCCTTTTACGAACTCACGGTTTAATTGAGCTGTATCAGACGGTGTTAAGTCTTCAGCTATAATAATAACCTCTTCTGAGATCATGCTTGGGTTTGGAATTTCGACGCCAAGCAGGTGGCCGGTTACGCGTTTTGTTACATCGCGGATATCTGCCGCACGCTCTTTCATATATTCGTTGTCCATTGATTCAAACATGGAAACGAACATAGAAGACGTTTCTTTTAAAGCGAATTCAGCGTTCACTGAATCAGTGCTGATTTTTTCTTTCACAGGGTTTAGAAGCTCAGGATCACTGAGAACTAAAAGGTGAGCAGAAAAAATATCAGCTTTATCCTGACCAAGTTCTTTTAAAGCGTGCTCTTTGATTTTTTCGAGCTCTTCTTTTGAACGTGCAATCGCTTCATCAAAACGGCTTACTTCCGCTTCAGAATCAGAGATGTTTTTCTTTTCAACCGTTAAATCTGGCTCTTCAAGCCGGTACGCTTTGGCAATCGCGATGCCGGCTGAAGCGCCAATCCCTTTTAATTCTTGCATTACTCGCCGAGTCCTTCGCTTTTCATTGTTTCTTCTAGAGCGTTAAGAGCATCGTTTTCGTCAGCGCCAGTAGCAGAGATTGTGATCTCAGCGCCTTTAGCGATACCTAGAGACATAACACCCATGATAGATTTAAGGTTAACTGTTTTGCCGTTATATTCTAAATTAACGTCAGCGTCGTATTTGCTTGCAGTTTGTACAAGAACTGTCGCAGGACGAGCGTGGATTCCAGAATCTGCAGTTACTTTAAATGTTTTTTGTGCCATTTTTATCATTCTCCTTTTAACTTAAAGCTATATTACTTCACAATATTATATCATACAGCCGTACTTGTCATCTGACAAGCACAGCGTACTAACACCCTTATTTTTCAATCTTCACAATGTCTTCTTGCTCTCTGTTAACTGAGCCGCTTGCTTTAATGCTGACTGTTTCTCCCTCAGCAAGGTTCGTAAACACAATCGGTGTCATGAGAGACGGTACATTCGGTTTGACTGCGTCCAGATCAACTTCAAGAAGTTTTTGTCCAGGTTCAACACGGTCTCCTTCTGATACGAAAGACGTAAATCCTTCGCCCTTCAGGCTGACCGTATCAATACCAAAGTGGATCAAAATTTCTCTTCCGCCGTCTGATTGCAGGCCGATTGCATGTTTCGTCGGGAACACATTTAGAATTTTTCCTCGAACCGGTGATACGACAATACCTTCAGAAGGGAGAATCGCAAAACCGTCACCCATCATTTTTCCTGAGAAAACTTGGTCAGGAACATCAGTAATCGGGTGAATTTCGCCGGTAATCGGAGAAACGAAAACTTCCTCGCCGATTTCATTTTGCAGCGGTTCTGCAATGACCTCCTCAACCTGCTGACCTACTTCCTCTTGAGCAGATGTTTTCGGTTCAGGTCTTGGTTTGCGTCCCGCAATGATGTCTTGCATTTGTGTTTTTAAACCGTCAGAACGCGGTCCGAAAATAGCCTGAATGTTGTTGCCGACTTCCAGTACCCCGGATGCCCCAAGCTGTTTCAGACGGTCTTTATCAACCTTTTTCTGATCGTTTACAGTCACACGCAGACGAGTGATACAAGCATCAAGGTGTTTGATGTTTTCCTGGTCACCCATTGCCTGAAGGATCTCATAAGGAAGATCTCCTGCTTCACCAGTTTTCCCAGATGCTGCTGTTTCTTCCGTAGCATCCTCGCGTCCAGGTGTTTTCAAATTAAATTTGCGGATGGCAAATCGGAATCCGAAGTAGTAAATGACCGCCAGCCCTAAGCCGACAGGAATCACAAGCCACCATGCCGTCCGGTTCGGCAAAATACCGAATAGGAAGTAGTCAATTAAACCGCCGGAGAATGTCATACCAATCTTAACATTCAACAGCTGCATGACCATGAATGAAAGTCCCGCAAACACACAGTGAATCGCAAACAGGATAGGGGCAACGAATAAGAATGAGAATTCCAATGGCTCTGTGATCCCTGTTAAGAAGGATGTCAAGGCTGCTGAACCCATAATACCTGCAACGAGTTTTTTGTTTTGCGGTTTTGCTTCATGATAAATCGCAAGCGCCGCGGCAGGCAGACCAAACATCATAAATGGATATTTACCTGTCATAAACGTACCTGCTGTTAATTGTACGCCGTCTTTAATCTGCGCCATAAAGATACGCTGATCCCCGCGGATGATTTCCCCTGCTGCACTCTTATAGCTGAAGAATTCATACCAGAACGGCGAATAGAAAATGTGGTGCAAACCGAATGGGATAAGCGAACGTTCAATCACCCCGAAGATAAATGCAGCAAGGGTTGGATTCGCTTCCACTAATCCTGTTGAAAAGGCATTCAATCCATGCTGGATCGGAGGCCAGATCACTAACATAATAAGACCCAGAATCAGTGCAGAAATTGACGTAACAATTGGAACAAAACGTTTACCCGCAAAGAAACCAAGATATTGCGGCAGTTCAATTGTGTAAAATTTGTTGAACAATAATGCAGCTAACACACCGACAATAATACCGCCGAACACGCCTGTCGCCAAGGTAGGTATACCAAGCATGTTTACATATGCGGGATGGTTTTCCGTGAAGAACTTGGCTCTTTCGATTGAATCGGAAGGAATTGTTCCGTTTGCAAGAAGAACCGCACTCATAGACACGTTCATCACCAGATAACCGATAATCGCTGCAATCCCTGCAACTCCATCACCGTTGGCAAGCCCAATGGCTACACCTACTGCGAAAAGAAGCGGAAGGTTATCGAAAACAATCTGCCCAGCGCTTTCCATAACACCTGCTACGAGCTGAACATTGTCATTGCTCAAGAAATGCAGGACTTGAATCATGTCCTTATTTTGCATTGCATTTCCGATCGCAAGCAAAATACCCGCAGCCGGTAGGATCGCAACTGGAAGCATAAGCGCGCGCCCGATTTTTTGAAGAACGCCGAATAATGCTTTAAACATAAGAATTGACCTCCTCTTTTTACTAGTCTGACCTTACAGCTAAAAATCATGACAACGAATTCACTAGGCGTAAGTCTTCCAGTTTAACCGTTTACATTTGCCCTTTTACACAACAAAAAAGGCATGAGCAAATTGGGTGCACAAAAGAACGAGAATAGACTTCCCGTTTTTTCCCCTCAATCACTCATGCCTGATCGGATCAGTAACACGTTATAAGGATAAACTGAATTTATGAAATTTTATTGGTTAATCGGTACAGATGAAGCGTTAGGTAAACCGCTTCCGCCTCATGAACTGGTTTCTTCAATGTTTGCTGCAAGATTTTAATCAATTTCCAAGCTGTATTGTAGCATAGCGGATATTCATTTTTCAATAACAACATTAATTTTTCTGGTTCTTTAGTCGGTTCTTCTTTTTTGATTCTCTCTATTGTAAATCTGATATGCCGGATCAGCCGCAAATAGTGGACACTTTCCTTATTTACTTTCATTTGAAATGAGTCTTCAATCACCTCAACAAGCTGCGCCATCAGCTGCGAGTGCTGATTGACTTCAGACAGCGGGCGGTTTGTCAGGGCTGAATGGATATGCAGGGCGATAAAACCGATTTCTCCTTCCGGAAGGCAAATTCCCGCTTTTTCATTAATCATATCGATAACTTCTTTGGCAATTTGGTATTCCTCCGGATATAGCGACTGAGTCTCCATTAAAAATGGATTTTTCATATCAAAGCCCTGCTGCTGCCTTTTGATCGCAAATGCGATATGGTCTGTCAGCGCAATGTGAATATGCTCATTTAATGAGTGGTTTGTCCTATTGCTGATGTGGTAGATCACATCGTTTGAAATATCAACGAGCTTTTCATCAACATAGTCAAGGAGCTTTTTAAACTGCTTTTGTTCCTTCTCGTCCTTTAAAATGAACATTTTATCGTAGCCTTTATCTTCAATGACATCATCTTGTTTTTTTCCGAAACCAATACCTTTTCCGATTAAAACGACTTCGCTGTATTTATGATGAGAAGCAATTAATACGTTATTATTCAGTACCTTTTTCACTGTGAAGGACCCATTCACGATCCTCAGCTCCTTTTGTCATTCAATACCTCATATCGTACATAACGAACGGAATGCACGTCAAACCTTTTTTCGATGCTTTCACTAAACAGTCGATCTTTCAATGAGACGGTAATCCAGAACCTTCCTTTCAATCGGCTGCCCTTGAATTCTTTTTTCCAGCATGGCAAACGCCTGCTTTCCCATTTCCCTTGTCTGAATATCGATCGTTGTGATACCAAGCGATTGGCTGATTTCGTGGTTATCAACGCTTAAGATTGCAAGTTCACCCGGTACCGATACCCGCTGGTTCTTCGCTTCAAGAAAAAGCCCTGCTGACACTTGATCATTGGCAACAAAAATAGCTGTCGGCTTTTCCTTCCACTTTTGCCACTTATGAAAAAGCGCCTTGCCATCATTGATTGTAATCGCTTTCTCGATCACCCAGTCTTCACGAAATGCTTCTCCGATCTCTTCCAATGCTTCTTTATAGGCCTTGATTCGGAAATGGCTGTTCATGCCCTTTTTTCTTGCCAAACAGATGGCTATTTTTGTGTGCCCTTTGGCAATTAAATAGTCCAAGCCTTTCCGGAATGCTTGTTGGTGAGGAATGCTGATGGTTGGAAAACGTCTGATATCTGAATTCTGGCAAAGCAATATCGGGCCCTCCCATTCCATGAGTTTTTCATCAGCAAGCGCCTTTGAGCAAAAAATCAACCCGTCAACCTGACGCTGCTTTAATTGGGACAGCGCAAAGATTTCTTTCTGCACATCATAGTTTGTTTGGAATAAAGAGAGGTGAATCCCGGATTCCGCGGCTGCGTCAGCTATACCTGCGATCAGCTCTGCAAAATAAGGCAGATTAATCGTCGGCAAGACAACACCAATCATGTTTGAAAACCCTTTCGACAAATGAACAGCGTGGATATTTCTCGTGTACTCTAATGCTTCCATTGCCTCGAGCACTCTATTTCTTTTGTCTTCGCTGACGTAAGGATGATTGTTTATGACTCGGGAAACCGTTGTAACGGAGACACCGGCTTTTTCTGCAATGTCTTTAATATTAGCCATAGATTCCCTTCTTTCTAAATTCCCTTGATCTGGAATGCGTTTCATACAATATGATATGAGCGTACCAGACATATTTTGTGTTTTTAGCTGAAAGGAGAAGATCACATGGGTTTCTTCATTTTAATTGGATTATGTCTGACTGTTCTCGGCGGCAGCTGTCTTGCTGTAAAACCTCTCAACCAAAAACATGAAATTAAACCCTTTCGAACATTTGATGATTTTTTTATTTAATGCAGATAAAAAAGGACGATGTCGAGAACAAAGTCCTTTTTTATTTCCTGTTACGGCAGTATGATTAATTCCTTCGGATATTGGGTTAGAGCAACCGCTCCGTCCTTTGTTACATGAACGTCATCCTCAATGCGCACGCCGCCGATCCCAGGCACATAAATACCCGGTTCGATCGTGTAGACCATGCCTTCCTGCAGCAGTGTATCGTTGGCTTGGCTCATAGATGGGTACTCATGGACGGAAATCCCGAGTCCGTGTCCCAGCCGGTGAGGAAAATAATCTCCGTATCCCGCTTTTTCAATGATCCCGCGGGCAGTTAAATCCAGATCTCCGATTCTGACACCGGGTTTGCTTGCCTCAATTGCAGCTTTTTCCGCTTGAAGCACGGTCTCATAAATCTCCTCTTGCTTCGGATTGATGGTCTTGTATGCAAACGTTCTTGTAATATCAGAGCAGTAGCCGTCAAGAATAACACCGAGATCAAATAAAACGAAATCACCTTTCTTCAATGTGGCTGGCCCTGGATTTCCATGAGGCTGGCCTGATTTTTCTCCGAATAGAACCATTGTGGAGAAAGACATGCCCTGAATTCCTTTTTTCTTCAGCTCATACTCGATTTGAGCGAGCACTTCCACTTCACTGATGCCTTCACGCAAAGCGGCTGTGCCGACTTCAACACCGTAATCAGCAAGCTTTGCCGCCTCTTTCAGCAAACGAATTTCATTGTCGTCTTTAATTAGGCGAAATTGATTGAGTGTTTCTTCTGCTGAAACAAATTGAGCCCCGCCCACTGAATGCTTCAGCTGTTCTGCGCGTGATAGTGAGATCGAATCCTTTTCTACCGCGAGTGTATGTATGCTGACATTTCGCTTCTTCAAGGCTTTCTCTATCAGCTCCCACGGATTTTCGTGATCCGCATAGCCAATGATTTCATGATTCCAGCCTGCGCTCCGTGCCTGACCTGCTTCCATTCCGGGACAAATAAAGAAAGGCTCCTCTTCTTGAAAAATAAATAAACCCATTAATCTTTCATGCGGCTCTGTGTAAAAACCGGTTAAGTAAAAAACATTTTCTTTCGTATGAATAAATGCGGCAGTATGCCCCGCTTCCTTCAGCCATGAAGAGACGCGTTGTATTCTATTCACTTCTTGTTCCTCCCTGCCATTTGCAATGCATTGTTCTGTCTTCCATTGTAACAGGTTTTACAGGTGTTTGCCTTTCGCGGCGCCTTCATTTTCAGATTCATTTTATTTCCTGCCCCCCATCCTGTATACTGACAGTAGAGTTCAATTGCAGGGAGTTGTTCCGTTTGCTGATGAATTTTTTCAGGCGAAAAGCAGTTATGCTCTTAACGATTTTGGGAATTTCCGCTCCTTTTATCGGTATGAAGATGGTCGGCTTTTATTATTACAGCTCTATCATCGGCTGTGCAGCGGGCTTCCTTTGCTGCATCCTCGCTCTCATCATGGTTACAAAAAGATCCGATAAAGACAAAAAAGAAGAGAGAGCTTGATACATAAAAAACCAGCAGCCCGATTGGACTGCTGGTTTTATTTTAAAAGCCTTAACCCGTTTAATATTACCAAGATCGTACTTCCTTCATGACCGATCACGCCAAATGGCAATTCCATCACCTGCAAAAAGTTTGCACAAATCAGCAGGCAGATCACAGCTAGAGAGAACACGATATTTTGTTTGACAATCCTGTTCATTTTCCGAGACAAGCGGCACATGTTTACGAGTTTTTTCAAATCGTTTTGCATGAGTACCATATCAGCGGTCTCAAGAGCGACATCTGTTCCGCCGCCCATTGCAATGCCGACATCCGCCGCTTTAAGTGCCGGTGCATCATTGATTCCGTCACCGACCATTGCAATCGTTCCGAATTCTTCTTTTAACCGTTTGATTTCATTCACTTTTTGGTCAGGCAGGCATTCTGCCGCAACAGTTGTCATTCCGGCTTCCTTTGCTATCGCTTGAGCCGTGTCCTTATGATCTCCTGTCAGCATGGCCGTTTTAATCCCAAGCCGGTTCAATTCTTCCATGACCTTTTTTGCTTCGGGCCTGATCTGATCTTTCAGTGCGATACAGCCTGCTATTTGATCATCCTTTTTCACAAATACAATCGTATGGCCGCTTTGAATGACATCTGATGCTGTTTGTTTTATAAATTGTGCTGCCATTTCCTCGCCGATAAAACCTGCTTTACCAATCTTCCATTTCGCGCCAGAGACTTCTGCCATAACGCCAAATCCTGATGTTTCTTCTATAGATATGTAGCCTGACTGATTCACGCCGCGGCTTACAGCGTACGACGTTATAGCTTGAGCGAGCGGATGGCTTGATTGCGTTTCGATGGCGTAGACAGCCTCAAGAACCTCCGTTTCACTGAATCCTTCTGCGATTCTGACAGTCTCGACGGCAGGCTGGCCTTTTGTTACAGTGCCCGTTTTATCAAAGGCAATCATTTGCACAGAACCGAGCTGTTCAAGAAAGACGCTACCTTTTACAAGCATACCGTTGCGGGCGCCATTCGAAATCAAGGAAAGCGCCGCGGGCATAATAGAAGCGACAAGCGCACAAGGTGAAGCGACAACCATAAACACCATTGCGCGGTAGAAGGTTTCACTCCAGCTCCAGCCTAGCGCAAAGTGCGGCACGAATAACAAGAGCCCCACCGCAATCAGCACACCTTTTACATAAGCATTTTCAAATCGTTCAATGAAAGCCTGTGCGGGTGAAACACTGCTTTGCGCAGATTCAACCAGTTTGATAATTTTTCTGAATAACGAATCTTCATTTGCTTTCGTGACACGAACGGTCAAGGAGCCGTTACGATTTACAGTTCCTGTAAATACAGCGTCGCCGGTGTTTTTTTCTACAGGCATTGATTCACCTGTTAATGCTGACTCGTCAAGGCTTGTTGAGCCCGATTCAATAACACCGTCAGCCGCTACGCGTTCTCCAGGTTTGATCACAATCATATCACCGGCCTGCAAGTCCGAAACCGGAACTCTTTTGGTTTCGCCATTGACCAACAGTGTTGCCTCTTCAGGCTCAAGCTGCATTAAAGATGTTAAATCTCTGCTGCTTTTATTCATCGTGTATGTTTCTAAAGCGCCGCTTAAAGAAAAAATAAATATTAAAATAGCACCCTCCGCCCAGTATCCGATCAAGGCGGAGCCGATAGCAGCGAAAATCATTAAAAGTTCTACATTCAGCGTTTTGGATTCAAGCGTTTCTTCGATTCCTTCCTTTGCTTTAGCGAATCCGCCGATCACAAAAGCCAGCAAGTAAAGCGTTACTGATATTACTTGATGTCCGGATAAGAACCAGCCTGCCAAAATAAGAGCGCCTGACACCAGTGCTGCGATAAGCTCAGCATGCTGTGCCCAGTTTTTATCTTTCTGTTCTGTTTTTAATGGCTTATGCGGATCGTGTTGAACGATAACTTGTTCATTCATATTTAATTCTCCCCTCTAATTGAGAACGTAAATCATCTTCAATTCCCTTATAAAAAACAAAATCGCCGCCCAAAAGGCAGCTTCATCGTTGTTATTTCATGATGTCTTCCTTAATTATAGCATGCGGGAAGAAAATTTCAATTATAATTATTTTAATTTCTTTTTGATAATAATTATCATTAACATCTCTATTCACCTTTCATTGTATGACAAAAAAGCTGAAAGGCTACGCTCTCAGCTTATTCTTCCGTCCATTCTTTCAGTTGTTCCGCCGTCATCGGACCTATTTTTGTTTTTTCAATTTCTCCCTTTTCATTCAATAAAAACGAGGTTGGGATCGTGATGATGCGATACTCCTTCATTAATTCCCCTTTTGAGTCAAGAACAATCGGAAACGTCAGCTTGTTTGCTTTAATAAAGTCTTCAACGGCTTGCTGATTTTGTTCCGAGTTCACTAAATTCACCGTTACCAGCTTTACGTTCTCAGATTGATGGGCATCATAAAATGATTGAAATTGCGGAAGCTCTTTTTTGCAGGGCGGACACCATGATGTCCAAAAATGCAGGATGGTTTTTTGCCCTTTATTCGGGATCGAGATATCCTCCCCTTCTATCGTTTTCATAAGAAAAACAGCGGGAACGGCAGGCTGTTTATCGTCAGCAGCTGCCACATCAGGAGACCATGCAATCATCCCCAATAACATAAGGCATACAGCAAGCAAGCGCTTCGTCAACATGGAATCTTCCTTTCATGCTTTTCAATTAGCTTGCCCCTGCTTTTTCTTTATCATCCTTCAATTCGCGGCGTTCTGTTTCCTCCCGTAAGGAAAACTGATACCCCCAGCGCTTTGCAAATCTGTGTATAGTGAAGGCTCGTCAGCAAAATCATGCCGGTGTTCATCCCCAGGATGATCCCGAGCATTTGCAGATTCTCCATTGATCCCAGCACATACATCATACTTAGGGCAACGATATGGCTCCACACGTTGTGATAAAACGCTTCTTTCACAAACCCCATCCCGATTAAACACGCCTGCAGCGGCATGACAAACAGATGAAAGAGAAAGTAAGGCCATAACAGCTGCAAGTAATACTGCGCTTCAGGAGAGTGAAAAAACAGGTGGGTCAGAGGCTCCGCAAACTGGAACATGATCCAAACAGCCGGTATACCGTAACCAAATGTAATGAAAATCGACTGCTTCAGCCTTTTTAATACGATGTCATATTGTGAGAGCGCATAGGCTTCAGAAATACTCGGAATCATGACAACCATTAGCGAGTGGGCAATGAAAGCAGGAAACGATCCTATCGTCACAGCCACTCCGGCCAGCATTCCGTATTGATCGATCGCTGCTGTTCCGGCAACGCCCGCTGCCAAAAGCGCTCCTTTTACTAAAAAGGGTTCTATAGCGTTGACAACGGCATGAAAAATGCGCAGTCCTGTTGTAGGAATTGAAACGGCAAGCAGTCTTTTTCTTACATCCTTTCCGCGCAAATGAATGTGCTGTTGGCCGGACATAGCCCGCCTCGCCATGATAAATTGTGAATATAAATAAACAAGCACGACCACATCACTCACGACTAGGACAAACAAGGAAATCAGCACAGCCATGTCCAATTCAAATGAGTACCATTGAAAAAAGAGGAATAAGCACAAGAGCTGGATGATTTTTTTCAGCACATTGGCGATTGCGATCTTCCCCATTTTTTGCACACCCATAAAGTAACCCCTGGCGATTGAAGTAAAGGCCACAACAGGAATTAAGCCGATGACAATCCCTTTAATAAACGGGTGGTATGTATCAAATACCGGAATAAACGGAAGCGCGATGCTGGCGGCGGCAGTAGAAAACGCTGTAAATATGGCTGTCATTCTGAAAGCGTGCCTCAGCATGCTTTCATGAAGCTTAGGATTTGATTCAGCAATGAATTTAGAAATCGAGATCGGCAGTTCCAGGCTTGCGATGACAATAATTAAAAAAATCGTGGGCAAAATACTCATGTAAAGCCCCATCCCATGCTCGCCAAGTTCCCGTGCCAAAATCATATTCACCACAAATTCAAGGCATTCAGCGAAAAAGGCGGCAATGGATAAAAGAATGATCCCTTTCACAAATCGATTCATGATGTCTCCCCTTGTCTCTTGTACTACCAACATCATATGAGACAAGTTCAAAAATTATTTTATTTTTACTCTTTATATGAAAAAAAGCACAGCTGAGACAAATTGTCTCTTCTATGCTTAGATGGCAAAAACGTGCCCGCCGATTCTTTCTACGATTTTTCTTGAGCGAATCCAATCATCCGACGCTGTTTTCGGATTATAAAAGAATATAGCATCTGTTTCTCTATTTTTTGAAGACAGCGCTTCTTCGGCAGCAGCAATTGATTCTTTATCAGGCTTTTGATTAATGCTTCCGTTCGCGACCGGTTCAAAAGCGTTTTTCTGATAAATAACCCCTCTTATTGTATCAGGAAAACCTTTTTTCTCCGTCCTGTTCAGCACAACGCTTGCAACAGCGACCTTTCCTTCATAGGATTCTCCCTTAGCCTCTGCGTGAACAAGACGGGAAAGCAATTCTTTTTCAGACTGTGAATATGTTTCTTCCTTATCATTCGTTTTCTTTGGTTTTTCTTCTTCTTTCTTTTCAGTGTTCGCTGATAGCTTGATCGGTTTTATTTTTTTCTTGTCCTTATCAGCAGACAGTGAAGAGAAAGATGTGTCTGTATCTTGATTTATATGTGTAAGCAGCTTAGCTTCTTCATGTTTAGTCTTCTTTGTGCTCAGTAGTGAAGCTTGTGTATGTTCAATTTTCGAAGCAGGCATGAAACAAAGAAGAAAAACAGCCAGAGCAGTAAATTTTGTCGTCATACAGTTTCCTCCTTAAAGTGCTCAAAAAACACTTCATAACCTTAACAAGAGAACAAATCATTTTCACGGAAAAAGATTTTCCAACTCTCCCAAACAGGTACCAGGATGGAATATACCGGGTGATGCGCTGGTTACTGGCAAAAAAACAGGCTGTTTTTCTATAAATCTTGTCAACAAAAAGCATATTTATCCATTTTTTCCGATTTACATTTCATTTACGAATGTTACAGCCAATGTAATAAAAGGCTGTTTTTCTGTCATATATGATAACAAGGCTTCTCACTCATGAGAAACCTTGTTAACTTCTTGGCTGTTCTAAATATTGAAACACCACATCCCCGCCTTGCTGGGCTATGCCGCGGAAATACTTAAAATCGTCTTGTTTAGATAAAACGGCCCTGAAATCAAGAAAGTCTTCTTTTTGGACTCTCAGTTCCTTTATTTCGCCAATGCGCAGTTGCTCAATCTGTTCTGTTATTTCTTCGGGACGCAATCAAAACTCCCCCTTTTTATTCTTTGGACGAAAAACAATATATCATCTTTATAGCGCCAGGACAAATCCTTAGGGAGATAAAACTCCTTATCGCTTTACTTCTCAATGAAAATACTGCAAAATACTTTCAAAAGGAATAATTATGTTTAAAGGAGAGGAAGCTTGTGAAAATCGCTAAGGTCGGAAACGTAATTGAATTTAAAAACGGGTTAACCGGTGTTGTAGAAAAAGTAAATGAGAATTCTGTTATCGTAGATGTTACCATTATGGATAACTATCGGGATCTTGAGCTAGATTCACTGACGGTTGTCAATCATAAAAATTACAAGATCATCAGAGACTCCTATTAAAACCTCCTTTCATCCACACACTTTCGCAAAAACTGCAAGACGAGAAATTAAACACCTTACATATCAAATTTAGCTTTCTCAAAAGCTGCCGCCCGGCAGCTTTTTCACATAAAAAAACACCGATTATGAATCGGCGCTCCCGTCTGTTTCCGTTATTTCGATATGGAACTCACTGACGGCTCCCGCTTCGTACAGGTTGGTCAATGACGTTGAATAATTTGTGATTTCCCCGCGGAAGGCAAGATTCTCGTCAGGAACCTCGACTTTAAACGTTTTTTCATATAACAGGACAGCGATATCATGATAAGTCTCACTTGTGACGTGTAAGGTGAAGGCAATTTTCCTCTTCGGCTCACTCTCTTCTTGATATGCAGCCATTTCTAACGTTACATCGTTTAAACGCAATGTTTTCACTCTGTACCACTCCTTATCAGTTCATGCATCTTAACATAACTTAGCTAACGTTTACAATGAATCTGTTCGGAGCAGTTATTTTAACCATTTCTTTAAAAAAGACGCCTTTACAAACATACGTTCGATGTTTTATAATGAAACAGACGAGCTGCCATCCAGCATCCCGTCTTTTCATTAGAAGGTGGCGAGTGGCATTCCCCCCGGATTCACTCGTCTTTTTTATGTATATAATCCCCTGCATTTTCGCAGGAGAAACTATATTAACGATTATCAATCGTCTCTGCCTATATATTTTTAAACACTTTATTCCAGAATGACGAATCCTCTTGTCCAAGACTCCAGCTGCCAAGACCTTTCAGATTATATTTTTGAACGAGTTTTATTTTTGCTCTGAGTGACTGTTCATTTTCAAACCATAATGTATATGCTCCTGGCGGTAATGGATCCTTCTTATCGTGTTTGATCGTAAAAACAGCTTTTGGAGATTGACTCTTTGTGTCAAAAATAATTGTCCCGTTATGTCTTTTTACTAGTGAGTTAACAAGATAAAGGGAAATGGCTTGGGAGTTTGATTGGCCTTGCATCCAGCAACGGCCGTAGAATGGCAATCCTAAAACTAGTTTTTGGGGAGAGATGTTTTGGGTTAGAGCATATTGAATGGACTTTTCCACCCATCCTACACTTGCAGTAGGCCCAGCAAGGCGGCTTTCATCATAGGCCATAACCATTAGATAGTCCGCATGTTTAGCTAAATTCTCATAATCATATGATCCGTGCCAGCCCTTCGTCCAGCCAAAAGGATTTGCCGCCACTGCAACCGATACCTCTTTACGCTTAGGAATACCTTTTCTCACCAGTCTAACAAACTCCGTAAATGCCTGCCGATCTATCTCTGTAAGGTTTTCTATATCGATATTGACTCCGTCTAGATCCAGTTCTTCTATTGCATTAGAAATTTGTTTAGCCAAAAGCACTCGGTTCTTTAATGCAGATCGTCCCAAATCCTGATCCCAATGATTGCTTAGAAAAGGAACTACTTTTAATTTTCTTCTATGAAGAGCTTTAATTACATCGGGATTAGCTGAACGGAGAAGCAATGATCCATCTTTCCTGATATAGAAAAAGTCAGGAGACACGACATTTAATACTCCGTTCGTTTGATCAACGTGTTGAATAAAATCGCAACCTAATCCAGAATAGAAATAGCTCATTTGAAACATCTCATAACCCCTTCATCCCCAAAAATATCAAGTTCCCAACAAATAAAAAAATGAAGATTGATCATTTCAATTTGTTTCGTTTCCGAAACTTCATAGATTACCTCTCTCTTATCTTTATCATTTGTCCAGGATAAATGATATCTGAAGAAAGCTTATTAAGATTCATAAGTTGTTGTACCGGAATATTAAAGGATTTGGAAATCGTCCATAGTGTATCACCAGATTCCACATGATACACTTCGTATGTCACGGGAAATTCCATATAACGAGGCGTTCTTTTTACTTTATTCGCTTGGTTTCTTGTTTTAGGTATTTTCCCCTTCATTCTTATTACTCTCCTTTAGAAAAATTTATTTTTCACATCTCTAGACCGTTTCTGTCTTATTTTAATAATTTGTCCAGCATATATTTGATCTGATTTGAAATGATTAAGCTCCATGATTTGCTGCAGAGAAACTTTATACTTCATGGCAATTTTCAATAATGTTTCACCGGGAGTAACATGATGAATCTCGTATTTTTCTTTGAGAACATCTACGTAATGTATGGTTTCCCCTACGTTCCTTATGATTCCTCTTCTTTTTAGCACCTCAATCATTCTCTCAGCTCTATGCCGATAGGAGTCATTCTTCACTGCCTTTTTACCGTTTATCTGAATCTTTTTTCTCTCGCTATCATGATTCAAATAGTATTTCACCTTTTCAAATGTTTCTTTTGGGGAGGAAGAGACGATGAGATCGCGGCCAGGTTTGAATTTACCTCGAACTGCCGGTGTATCCGATGTCAATAAAACCCCGCCGGAACCAAGAATTTCATAGGTGCGCTGCGTAAGTTGGCTTTCACAGTTTTGCAAACCGATAATGATTTTTGCTGAACTGTAAACTTTATATGCTTCAGTATAATCGAGGTATCCATGAATCCAATTGCGGGGAATTTCTTTTCCTATATGTTTACTCATTTTTTCCCAATTTTTTCCCCAAAAATCTATGCGAATCCCTTTTCGTATAAGAGGGCGAATAAGCGTTTTTAAAGAGGACGAACGAAACACTTCCGGATGTTCTTCAAGATAATTAGGGTAAGCATTAGCCACCACTGCTATATCACAACTGTATTTCTCCAATGGTTTAATCTGATGATGTATACTTTCGTGATATGCAAAGTCTAAGTGAGCTGCTTTAATCCCCATGCTTTCATAAATTTTACACAGAGAAGGTGTAACGGTGAAAACAAAATCCGGTTTCATCTTTTTAATTAACGGGATGGTAAAGTTTTGAGTGTGCAGTGGGTCTTCAGTTGCCCAATAAACGAGAGGGATATTTACCTTTTTAGTTGCGTTGCGAATCCAGGCTTGCTTTTCTCTTGAATGCTCTGGTGTCCATCCCATAGATACTATTAGATCCGGTTTAAATTCGTCTATCATTTCAGTAATATTTTCCCGGCTCACAGGACCCGAAATCATTACGGTATGGCCTGCTTCCCTAAACCCATTCGGTAAACCATAGAGCCACATGGGATGACTCTCAAGAAAAAGAATTTTCACACATTTTCGTCCTCTCTTTCACTATTTAATGTCTACTTTATTGGTATGTATTTGTAATATAACTTGTCGCGGTACTAGTCTATAAAAAACGTTTAGGTGCGAGATGACATGATAGCTTGTGCAGATGCCCCACAAAAAAAGCGATCTGCAACATATTTGCATTTGATTTTGCTAGCCTTTCTGTCAAAATATTTACGTTAATAAATTGTTTTTGTGCATAAAAGAAAAAGACGTACACATTTGTACGTCTTACATTACCTCTGCAATATCAATTTTTTAATGCATAAAAGTCACACTAGGCACGCTTTCATTGTGATTAACGATTATCAATCGTCTCCGGATACAAGTCATGATTCATCATACGGTATTCGGCCATCTTCTCGTACTTCGTGCCCGGCTTTCCGTAGTTTGTGTACGGATCAATGGAAATTCCGCCTCTTGGCGTGAATTTGCCCCATACTTCAATGTAGCGCGGGTCCATTAATTCGATCAAGTCGTTCATGATGATGTTCATGCAGTCTTCGTGGAAGTCTCCATGGTTTCTGAAGCTGAACAGGTACAGCTTTAATGATTTGCTTTCAACCATTTTTTCATCAGGAATGTAGCTGATGTAGATTGTCGCAAAGTCAGGCTGTCCTGTTTTCGGGCATAAAGATGTGAATTCAGGACAGTTGAATTTTACAAAGTAATCACGGTTTACATGTTTGTTCGGGAAGGATTCAAGCACGTCCGGCGCATATTCGAACAAATAATTTGTTCCTTGGTTGCCAAGCAGTGTGACACCTTCTAATTCTGATTCTTTTCTTGTCGTCATATTTATCTTCCTTTCTATTATACTCCGCGTTTGTTGCCCCATAACAGGGTGTGCAGCTGCGGAAGCACTCTGACCAGATTCAGCTCCGCATCGACAGCTACCTTATCAACAAGGGATTCATATTTTCCAAGCAAATGTGCAATCAATGTCTGATCATCTGTCGTATGCACGTCATCATTACCGACTTGTAAATAAAACGGGATTCCCGGGTAACGCTTGTGCACCGTTTTGGCAAACTCCAAATCCTCATCATTAAAAATGACTACCTTCAAGCTGACAGCATGCTGTCTATTATTCTCTTTAAGTGAAGTCAAAATGTGATCAAGCTTTTGGAAGTTCGTCACCATTTTTGAGCTTGGCGGTTTTGGAGAAATCGTCAGATCATCGATCAGTGTAAACCAGTCTTGATAAACGGTCCCCTGGGTTTCAAGCGCTGCACGGATGTCATTTTCCTTTAGCAGTTCAATAAAAGCATCCAGCTGCTTTAACAGGGCCGGGTTGCCGCCTGAGATCGTCACGTGGGAAAACGCGTCTCCCCCAATTTCCTTAAGCTCTGCAAAAATCTCCTCAGCCGTCATCCAGCGAATATCTTTTTTAGCAGACCCGTCCCAAGTGAAGGCGGAGTCACACCAGCTGCAGGAATAATCACAGCCGGCTGTCCGGACGAACATCGTTTTCTGTCCGATCACCATGCCCTCCCCTTGAATCGTCGGGCCGAAAATTTCTAATACAGGAATTCCTTTAGCCATTCAAACCACCCTTTTTCGGACGGTAGACACAATAACTTGTCGGTGTTTCACGGACAAACACCTGTACACAGCTTGGCTTATTCTCCAATGTGTCTAAGTAAGCCTGCACCTTGTCATAAATCGTTTTCGCCACGACTTCAGTTGTCGGCAGCGAATACCGGTCGTCCTGAGAAAATTCTTCATGATCATTTAAAAGCGTATGATCATAGTTTCCGTGCACCAGTTTTTTGAGCACGCTGAAATTGACAAGGAAACCGGAATCGTCAAGTTCGTCGCCGGCAACGGTTATATTTACGGTATACGTATGCCCGTGAACCCTGCTGCACGCTCCCGCACTTTCCCGAGGGATAAAATGAGCAGCTGAGATGTGCATGTCCTTATTCAGTTCAAATGAGTAAGGATGCTGGGCCTGCGGATAAATTTGAGATAACAATTTATGCACGCTCTCCTTTCATCGCCATATATTCTTCATAACCTTTTGAACGAAGGTGGCATGCCGGACATTCGCCGCAGCCTTCCGCGATGATGCCGTTATAGCAGGTCAGCGTGTTGTTTTTTACAAAATCAAGCGCGCCAAGCTCATCTGCAAGCTTCCATGTTTCCGCCTTATTAAGCCACATGAGAGGCGTATGAATCACAAACGGTTTCTCCATCGCCAAATTTACCGTTACATTGCAAGATTTCACGAATTCATCACGGCAGTCAGGATAACCGCTGAAGTCTGTCTCGCAAACTCCTGTAATAATGTGGCGTGCGCCAATTTGGTATGCCAGGATAGACGCAAAAGATAAGAATACCAAATTGCGGCCCGGAACGAATGTGGATGGCAGTTCACCATCTTTTGCTTCTATTTCAATATCATTTCTTGTCAGGGCATTCGGTGCAAGCTGATTTAAAAGTGACATATCAAGCAAATGGTTTTTCACACCAAGCTTTTCTGCAATAGATTTTGCCACTTCAATTTCCTGCGAATGACGCTGATTATAATGAAAAGTCACCGTTTCGACTTCTTCGAATTCCTTTAGAGCCCACAGTAAGCATGTGGTGCTGTCTTGACCGCCGCTGAATACGACAATTGCTTTTTCTTTTTTCATGATTCCTCTCCTTCTCCGCAATAAAAACGTCGGCGAGAGACATCGCTACAGCTGATTCACACAAAAAAACACCTTTTTTTCGGAAGGTGCTCTAGAAAAACATAAAAAAGGCCGTATCCAAGGATACAGCTCGTCCTTAGTTTTTTATAGAGGGTGTAGCTAGAACCTCTCCCGCATATCGCACGGATTTTCTTCAATTTTTCACTTCTGCTATCTTACCATAATGTTGTTTTTCTTGACAATAAAAAAGTCAGCCCCTAGCTTCCCGACCAAACGCCGTTCTGCAATGACGGCTCGCTTTATTTATATATGTAATTATAAACTGCGCCGCCGGGGAGCCTTTTTGCAAATCAGGGCGCCTATGAAGGCCAGACTCACATAGCCAAACAATGGATAAATCGTTGAAATGAGCTTGCCGTACCCGATTTGGCTCGTGATATAAGCCGTGGTCATAATGGCTGCAAAGATATATTTGCTTTTGATTGGAAGAAAGCTCTGCACTTGTTTTTCCAATCCATATAGATTGCCGATAACCGATGTGAACACTTCGCCGAAAATAATGAGCAAATAAATCAAATGGACAGATCGTGCAAAGAGATAAACCACTTGGGCCATCGGTATATCATACAAAAATACATCCGGGAGCATCGACAAAGACAGAAAACTCGCGGACAGCACAAGTGTCAGTATCGTGCCTCCGATTAAAGCGCCTTTTTTTATCACTTTTTCCGATGACATTTCATTCGCAAGCGGAACCAAAACCGCTTGGGCAAGCGATAAATTCAAAGCGCCGTAAGAGAACGCTGATAAGAGCCAGTCCCAGCGATGCGGCCAGACCCACTGAGCTGTGTTCCGCGACTCGCTGAAAATAAAAGAGTCGGCCACCACAACCATAGAAAAGATGATCAAAAGAGGAACAACAAACACGTTGACACCGAAAATGCCTTTTACTCCTCTAGTCATCACAATTAAGCTTAACCCGATAGTAATCAGCATCCCAATCTGAGCGGACATCCCCAGCTGCTCCTCAAAAAGCGCTCCTGCCCCAGAGAGCATAACAGATGTGACGCCGAGGAGAACAAACAGCATAAACACATTGATAATCCGGCCAGCCGTCGCCCCAAACAAGAATATGTTCATTTCTTGATATGACTTGGCATTGATTCGCTTTGAAATGATCATCAGCTTGGCTCCCAGTAACGTAAACATCCCGCCGCTGACGATAATGCCGAATAAACCGAACCAGCCGAACTTCAGAAAAAACTCAACAATTTCCCTGCCAGTCGCAAATCCAGCTCCAACTACTGTGCCGATATACACGAAAGCAAGCTGACTTGCTGATCCTTTTGATTGTTCCATTTCTCCCCTCCGAACGAACCGCAGTTTTGTCCATATATGCCTTTTTATAACCTATGAGACAAGTTCCTTGAAAAGACGAAGAAAACATGTTTTACTGTGTAAACAAATCAAAAATTTTTTACGCAAATGACTTGAAAGTCAAAGATAGTCAGAGTATACTATTAGTCAAAGTTGGTCAAACGAACCGGCCTTTTTTAAAAATCAATTGGTCAAAGTTAGTCAAATGGTCAGACTGCTCTGAGCACATTGTTTTGAAAGCCGATAAGTTTGCCGTATACTAATAGTCAAAGAAGGTCAAATTCAAGCGGCCTTTTTATTCACATCCATTGGTCAAAGAAGATCAAACTTTTAAGGAGGTTTTGGCAAATGCGTTGTCAACATTGTCATAAAAACGAGGCGACGATTCGCCTTAACATGCAAATAAATTCTGTTCATAAACATATGGTTCTATGTGAAACTTGCTATAACGAGCTGACCCGCAAACCTTCAATGAGCATGGGTCCTCAATCTTTCGGTTTTCCGTTTGAACAAGCATTCCAGCCAAAAGAACAAAACGCAGCAAAACAAAGCGAGAAAAAAGGATTGCTTGATGAGCTGGCTCAAAATATTACAAACGGTGCAAAAGCCGGTCTCATTGATCCCGTCATCGGCCGTGATGAAGAAGTAGCGCGCGTGATCGAAATTCTGAACCGCCGCAACAAAAACAATCCGGTTCTCATTGGTGAGCCGGGCGTAGGGAAAACAGCAATCGCCGAAGGACTCGCTTTAAAAATCGCTGAAGGTGATGTTCCAAACAAACTGAAAAACAAAGAGCTTTACTTGCTTGATGTTGCATCCCTGGTTGCAAACACAGGGATCAGAGGCCAATTTGAAGAGAGAATGAAACAGCTGATCACTGAGCTGAAAGAACGAAAAAATGTCATTCTGTTCATTGATGAAATTCATCTTCTCGTTGGCGCAGGCTCTGCAGAAGGTTCAATGGACGCAGGCAATATTCTCAAGCCTGCCCTTGCCAGAGGCGAACTGCAAGTCATCGGTGCGACAACACTGAAAGAGTACCGTCAAATCGAAAAAGATGCCGCGCTGGAAAGACGTTTTCAGCCTGTCATGGTGCAGGAGCCTTCTATTGAACAGGCCATCCTCATTCTGCAAGGGATTAAAGACAAATATGAAGCCTACCATGGCGTGGCATTCAGCGATGAAGCAATCAAAGCATGTGTGACTTTATCATCCCGCTACATTCAGGACAGACACCTGCCGGATAAAGCGATTGACTTATTGGATGAAGCTGGTTCAAAAGCCAACCTGTTAATTGATGAGCTGAATGATGAGGATGCGGCTGAACGATTAACTGCGATTGAAGCTGAAAAAACAAAAGCCCTGGAAGAAGAAAATTACGAACTGGCGGCAAAACTCCGTGATGAAGAAATCGCATTGGAGAAAAAACTGAACAGCTCTTCCGCTCATTCCGCTGTCACTGTGGAAGCTGAGCACATTCAGGATATCGTTGAACAAAAAACAGGCATCCCTGTAGGCAAACTGCAGGCAGACGAACAAACAAAAATGAAAGAGCTTGAAGCAAAACTTCATGAACGTGTGATCGGACAAGAAGCCGCTGTTCAAAAAGTGGCAAAAGCGGTAAGACGAAGCCGCGCCGGATTAAAATCCAAAAACAGACCAGTCGGCTCCTTCCTCTTTGTCGGTCCTACCGGCGTAGGGAAAACAGAGCTTTCTAAAACGCTGGCAGATGAATTATTCGGCACAAAAGACTCTATTATCCGCCTCGATATGAGCGAATACATGGAGAAACACGCCGTATCTAAAATCATCGGTTCACCGCCTGGGTATGTCGGCCATGAGGAAGCTGGACAATTAACAGAAAAAGTGCGCCGCAATCCTTACAGCATCGTGTTGCTGGATGAGATTGAAAAAGCACACCCTGACGTTCAGCATATGTTCCTGCAAATCATGGAGGACGGCCGTCTGACAGACAGCCAAGGCAGAACCGTAAGCTTTAAAGACACTGTGATTATCATGACAAGCAACGCGGGTACCGGCGAAAAACAAACGAAAGTCGGTTTCCAATCAGATGACAGTGTAATCGAAGAACAAACATTGATTGATTCACTGAGCAAGTTCTTTAAACCTGAGTTCCTCAACCGTTTTGACGGCATTATTGAATTTCGCTCACTGGAAAAAGAACATCTGGTCAAAATCGTCACCCTGCTGCTTGGAGAACTTGAAGAAACATTGGCAGAACGCGGCATCAGCTTGAGTGTGACAGACGAAGCGAAAGAAAAAATCGCTGAGCTGGGCTACCACCCTTCATTCGGTGCACGTCCGCTCAGAAGAACCATCCAAGAATGGGTGGAGGATGAAATGACCGATCTGCTGCTTGACAATAGCGAGATCACAAGTTTTCACGTCACTGCAGAGGATAATAAAATCAAAGTACAAGCGAAATAACGATCAGCGGTTTCCTATTTAGGAAGCCGTTTTTTTATGCATTCATACTCTTGGCTGAGAAAATACCGTCCCTTCCCCTGAAGCGCTACTCCCCTTCATCCTTTACCCTTTTCTTAAGGAGGGATGGAGCTTGTTTATATACAGTGAATATTTGTTTCTATTATTATATGAAGACCGCCTGAGGAACAGCTTGCAATCAAGCTGTCAATTTCAATACCGTTAAGAGGGCTTTTCAATTTTGAAAGGCCCGGTTTTGTTTATTTCTCCCTTCTATGCCTCTTCCTTGAATATTTCATGAACAAATTCACAATGTCCCTAAAGTTCCGGGCACCGAAACCGATATTAACCATAGACAAGCTAGTAAAAAAGGATTTGGTGAAAACTATGGATAAAACTTCGTTAATCGGTATTATTCTTGCTTTTGTGGCATTGAGCGTCGGGATGGTTCTGAAAGGCGTCAGTTTCAGCGCGCTTGCAAACCCTGCTGCCATCTTAATTATTATCGCCGGGACAATCTCAGCAGTCGTTATTGCGTTCCCAACTAAAGAAATTAAAAAAGTGCCTGCGCTGTTCCGGGTGTTATTTAAGGAAAACAAACAGCTGACAATAGAGGAGCTCATTCCTATGTTCTCTGAATGGGCCCAGCTTGCGCGCCGCGAAGGCCTGCTTGCTTTAGAAGCAAGTATTGAAGATGTAGATGACGCTTTCTTGAAAAACGGGCTCAGCATGGCTGTTGACGGGCAAAGCGCGGAATTTATCAGAGATATCATGACAGAGGAAGTTGAAGCGATGGAGGACAGGCACCAAGCCGGAGCCGCTATTTTTACACAGGCGGGAACTTACGCGCCGACCCTTGGAGTACTCGGCGCTGTTATCGGACTGATTGCCGCCCTCTCTCATATGGACAATACAGATGAGCTTGGACACGCCATCAGTGCAGCCTTTGTCGCCACCCTTCTCGGTATCTTTACGGGATATGTGTTATGGCATCCTTTCGCAAATAAATTAAAGCGAAAATCAAAACAAGAAGTAAAACTGCGTGAGGTTATGATTGAAGGCGTCCTGTCCGTATTAGAAGGACAAGCACCGAAAGTCATCGAACAAAAGCTTTTAATGTACCTTCCTGCGAAGGACCGCTTGAAATTTGCAGAACAAGGAGAGGCGCAAAATGGCGAGAAAAAAGAAGAAGAAGCATGAGGACGAGCACGTTGATGAATCATGGCTGGTTCCTTACGCCGATATCCTTACTCTTCTCCTGGCATTATTTATTGTGCTGTACGCAAGCAGCTCAATTGACGCAGCTAAGTTTCAAATGCTTTCAAAATCATTTAATGAAGTCTTTACAGGCGGCACCGGCGTACTGGACTACTCCAGTGTCACCCCTCCTGAAAACGAGTCAGACGGAATCGATGAAGTGAAAAAGGAAAAAGAAGAGAAAGAGAAAAACAAGAAAGAAAGAGAAAAAGCAGCTGATCAAGAAGAGCTTGAAAATGTAAAAAGCCAGGTGGAAAAGTTCATCAAAGATAAAAAGCTGGAACATCAGCTGGAAACAAAGATGACTAGTGAAGGCCTGCTGATTACGATTAAAGACAGCATTTTCTTTGATTCTGGAAAAGCGACCATACGTAAAGTAGATGTACCGCTTGCAAAAGAGATTTCTAATCTTCTTGTGATTAATCCGCCGAGAAATATCATTATCAGCGGACATACTGATAATATGCCAATTAAAAATTCTGAATTCCAATCAAACTGGCATTTAAGTGTCATGAGAGCGGTAAACTTTATGGGGCTTCTGATTGAAAACCCTAAGCTAGACGCAAAAGTGTTCAGTGCCAAGGGCTACGGTGAATATAAACCGGTGGCTTCCAACAAAACAGCGGAAGGCCGCAGCAAAAACCGGCGCGTTGAAGTTCTCATCTTGCCGAGAGGCGCAGCGGAAACAAATGAAAAATAGTAAAAAAGGAAGCCTTGTGACATATCAGGCTTCCTTTTTTTACTTATTATGAAATTGTTTTGCGTTTAATCCTACTCTTTTTAACATTTCTGTGCACATCTCTACCTCTTCTTCGCTTAATACGCTGATCATTTCATCAATTTCAGCAGCGTGATCAGGGAAAATATCGTTCAAAAGACCGATGCCTTTTTCAGTGATTTGTGCAAATGTCACTCGTCTGTCTGTAGGAGACGCTTTCCGAATGAGGAGTTCTTTTTGCTCCAGCTTATCTACAACATATGTGATGCTCCCGCTAGCCAAGAGAATTTTATCCCCTATCTGCTGCAGCGGCTGATCGCCTTTATGGTACAACAGCTCAAGCACAGCAAATTCAGTCGGATTCAGTCCATGCTTATGAATATGTTTATTCATATGATCGTTAATAGACCGATACGCGCGCGACAGCACGATAAATAACTTCAGTGATTTTTCTGTCATGTCTCAATCATCCTTTTAGAAACCGTTACAGAGAAACATTAATAAACAAAGACCAAAATGTCAATAAAAATCTTTCCAATATTTCTCTTCTTTTTTATCATGTAAGCTGCTCAACATCTTTTTCTAATTTTTTTGGTTATTTTTTCTTATTAAAGAAGAAGAAACAATGATATAATACCTCTAATCAGGTGTATGTTGGAGCGATGCAAATTGAAAATACTAAAAGGCGCCTGCGGGAGAGTCAAACTTTATATTATACTGGTCGTGATTCCGGCAATCGTCATCAGCTTTTTCGTATATGAAAAAGAAAAAGATACAATAGCTGCAGAACATAAGCAAGAAGCTAGTGTCCTGCTGAACCTTCACCGCAACAAAATCAATTATTTAATCGGAGAAACAAAGGCGAGAATGACCTCCTTGTCCATCGCCATTGACAGACCGGTTGATATAAAGAAAATGCAGTCGATTTTGGAAAAAACCTTTGATTCAGAGCCGAGATTTTCCGGTCTCTATTTTCTGAACGCCAAAGGAGACGTTACCGTAAGCACAACGGAATTAAAAACGAAAGTAAACCTGGCCGACAGATCTTTTTTTACAAAAGCGAAGGAAACAAAAAAGACAGTCATTTCAGATAGTTATTCGAGCAGAATTACAGGCCAGCCGATTTTTACCATTTGTGTTCCTGTTTTGGACTCAAAGGAAAATGTGACAGATTATCTTGTCGCAGCTATTCAAATTGATTATTTGAAAAACCTCATTAACTTGCTGAGCCCTGATGTTTATATTGAAGTGATAAACCAAGGCGGGAAAATGATTTTTACAAGCGGACAGGCCTCTCATGCAAAAGATCAGAAACCAGTCAGCGGATATCTGGATGATATCAGCTGGAATATGAAAGTATATCCGAACCCCGTCACAATAGAAGAACTGACGAAAAGCCTTGTGCTTCCACTTTCATGTATTATTGTTCTGCTGAATATCCTTTTTATTCTCGTGCTGTATTATTTGCTGAAGCGGCAGACCCAGCTGGAGCGGTCAGAAAATGAGGCGCAAAAATTAGAGCTGATCGGGACGCTTGCTGCCAGCACGGCTCATGAAATCCGTAACCCGCTCACCGGCATAAGCGGCTTTATTCAGCTGTTGCAAAAGAAATATAAAGGTGAAGAAGATCAGCTTTACTTCTCCATTATTGAACAGGAGATAAAGCGCATTAATCAAATTGTGAGTGAGTTCCTCGTTCTTGGCAAGCCGACAGCTGAAAAATGGGAGCTGAACTCGCTTCAGGATATTATCGGTGAAATTATGCCGATCATCTATTCTGAGGGCAACCTATACAATGTTGAAGTTGAATTACAGTATTTAACCGAGCAGCCCTTACTCGTAAAATGTACAAAAGATCATATTAAACAAGTGATTTTAAATGTAGCAAAAAATGGCCTCGAGTCAATGCCTGAAGGAGGCAAACTGACGATCTCCTTGGGAGCTTTGGATAAAAAGGCCATTATCAAAGTCGTGGATAACGGTGAAGGGATTTCTCAGGAAATGCTCGATCATATCTTCCTCCCCTTTGTCACTTCTAAAGAAAAAGGAACCGGTCTCGGCCTTGTTGTTTGTAAACGGATCGTGTTGATGTACGGAGGCTCTATTCATATCGAAAGTGAAGTGCGAAGGGGCACGGAGGTAACGATCACCCTCCCCGTATCCGCTTCATAACCCCCCTGACCGTGTCAGGAGGGGTTTTTATCTTCGTGAACGTGAATTGCCATTCGACTTGCTTGCTGTTCTGCCAGAAAAGAGTATTTTGATGAAACGCAACAGCAGTTTCAGAACCAAAAAAAACATAAAGAATACCAAAAAACCCTTTAAACCCTCAGTGGCATCTAAAAACTCCATATTCCCTCTCCCCGTTACTTTTTGCTGAATTTCAATAGCAAATACGATGACAATGATGACTGTAACGGTATAGATAAAGGACAAGGCTGTCATGCTCCACTTAGATAGCCATGTAAACACAGCGTGAGTGACGCCGAAAAAGAAAATGCCAAAAATGCCGATCACCCAAAAATGCATCTCTTTGTCGGTTAAATGAATGCCAAACATTCCGCATAATGAAATAAAAGCATCATGAAATTGATTGACCATTTCAGTAATGATAATCGCCAGTTCTTTCATCAGTTCCCTCTTTCATATGAATTTTTCCAGAAAAAAAGAGCGCTTCTGAAAAGCTCTCTCTTTATATATGCATCTGATAGCGCCGCTATTTATTTGCATCATATGCAGGCATAACATCTCTGCGGGGCCACAAGCCTAATTTCTTTACAAGGCCTTGAATCCCTTGGGAATGTTCGTTTTCTTGCATGAGCTGGTGATATTCATTTATTAAACAATCCAGCTCCTGACTGTGTCTGATCGTGTCATGCCCTGTAAATCCCTGCTTTCTAGCGGCATCTATCATTAACTTTCTTTTTTCATCAATAGACACCAACAATCTTTCTTGTTCAGAAGAACCGCCCATTCACTTCACCCCTCGCCGCTAAGAAATAGGAAACAAGTTTGATTGGGTTATTGTGCATTATTACAGATTATACTTTATTTGTAAACATATTTTCATTAAATAAGTTAATTTTTCAGGTATAATAGATATATTGATAGGATTAGAAGAACAATACCCAGGTGAAGAATATCTTAAACACACCGCCAGTCAGGAGGTATGCCCGATGAAGAAAAAGAAAGCAATCATGCTCGGAGCGGCAGGCGGAAAAGCGGTTTTAAAAAGGAAAAACCGAAAAAAATGTATCCAGCACATCACTATTTTTTTTCAAATGCTTCGCGATTGGAGAAACGGTGACTACCCCCGTTCACAGGTTAAAACACTTTTGCTTCTAAGTGCTGCCATCTTGTATATCGCCATGCCGCTCGATATCATTCCAGACGTTATCCTTGGTCTTGGGATCATTGACGATGCAGCTGTTCTAGGTTTGATTTGGACACTGATTAAAAAAGAAATGTCACAATATGAAAAGTGGCGTTTGCAATAAATATAAAAAGCCCCGTTCGATTGAACGGGGCTTTTCCTGCTTATTGATTCACGCTGTCTTTTTCATAAATCGGAACCCAGCCTTCAGTTGTGACAAAGATTCTCACAGCAACAACTTTGCGGTCCTCCTGAAGCGTGAAGTAATGGCGGATATTCTCAGGCACTGAGATTAAATCTCCAGGGTTTAAACGGACATCAAAAAACGTTCCGTCTTTGCCTTGAATAACAAAAATGCCGTGTCCGCTTACGATAAAACGGACCTCATCGTCTGTATGGTGATGCTCTCTTTTAAAGTTCTGAAGCAGTTCATCAAGTTTCGGATTGCTGTCTGACAAGGAGATAACATCCTGTGCTTTATAGCCGCGGCGGGCTGAGATATCTTTAATTTCAGTTTCAAAGGTATCGAGGATTTGCTGTTTTTCTTCTTCTGTCAGATCATATTTCTCTGAAAGCTGTTCCGGAAGATTTGTAATATCCCATTGCTCATAAATAACCTCTTGACGGTCCAGAAAGCTTGCAACTTCCTCTTGATTTTCAATCGTTGTATTCGCCTCATCATGAATTCGAATTGTTGCCATTTCAGTTCCTCCTTTTATTTAACCAGCTGATGCTGGAGTGTTTTCAATTTCAAATGGTAGCTGAACAAAAATTCATATGCTTCAAGCACTCTTTTTGCTTCAAATGCCGTTCTGCCCCAAGCGGTAATACCGTGGTTTCGGATCAGAACAGCTCCTGAATCTTCTGAAACCTCTTCGGCAAACAGTGCCGCGAGTGTCGGAATATGAGCCGGATTTTCAATGATCGGAACGGTCACTTCTGCATTCTCTTCCCACAGGCCGAGCGCTTTTATAATTTCCTGGCCTCTGAATGTGATTTTCTTTTGGTCCCCGTATAGCTCTGAAATCACATTATTGTTTACCGTATGGACGTGCAGGCAGCATCCGGCATTTGTTTTATTGTACAAATGTGTATGCAAGAGCGTTTCTGCTGACGGTTTCAAAGAATGTCCGCTCTCGGCAGGCTCTCCGTTTTGATCCACTAACAGAAAATCTTCGTCCGTTTCTTTTCGTTTATCTTTACCGCTTGCGGTTACGAGAAATGTTAAAGGCTCATCAGTAACCTTAATAGACAAATTGCCGCTAGTCGCCGGAAACCAATCTCGTTCGGCCAATTCCCGTTTTACTTCAGCGAGCTCTCGCCAGCGTTTTTGTTTTGCAGCCATTCCTGTACCTCCGTTACATTCTCAATATCTTTTCTTATCTCATTAAAATCTTGATACGGAAGATGATTCAGGTTCCGCTCTCGGCATTCGTTTAATAAGTAATCCCTTGCAAAGCAAAGGTCAGACAGCTTTGCCGCCTCCACATCTGTAACCGAATCACCGATCATGATGATATATTGGTTTGGCTCAGAAAGTTCATGTATCACCGACGGCTTGCAGCAGCCGCATTGGTTGCTGCATGTTCCCTTGCAAGAATGAGGCCAGTCAATATGAATATAGTCACTGTCAAATGACGCATGGTTGCAATAAATACGATCTTTCTCCACAATGCCTTCAAGCAATGGATACACAAAAAAGTCCATTCCTCCGCTTACGACATAAAACGGAAGCTCATGCTCCTTGACAAACGCTACAAACTCCCGAAAGCCTTCCCTGATTTTTGCATCTTCCAATACAAATCTTGTAATCTCTTCTTTTAAACTGCTTGGCAGAAGGCCGAACATCCGCCCGACACCTTCCTTGATCGAAAGCGTTTTGGAAAGTACGCCGTCTTTTAATGCCGTCCACTCCGGCGGAGCGAAAGTTTTCATGATACTTATAATGTTGTCGTTCATCGTGATGGTTCCGTCAAAATCACAAATAATTAAAGGCTTTCGAGTCGTCATACGGCTTCAACCTTTCCCCATTTATCAAGCGCAAGCTTCAGATCCTTACATTGTTCGGCTTTTTCATCAATCGGCTGAGCTTCTAAGACCGCATCAATAATGGCTCTGAATGCTTTACCCCCGCCTTGGGCGCCGTTCGGATGTCCGTGTACGCCTCCCCCGGCGTTAATAATATGATCTATACCGAAATCCCGCATTAAAAGCGGAACCATACCGGGATGAATGCCTGCTGACGGAACGGCAAATGTTTGATGAAAGGCATCCTCTCTCACACATTCTTCGTGAATCGCCAGCGCATCTTCTTTTGGAAGCGCAACCGAACCGTATGGAGATGGGAAGAGACTGAAGTCAGCACCGCAATACCGGTTTAATTTTCCGAGCAAAAGAGCGTGAGAAAAGCCGTAGAACGGTGAAGACGTAAACGCCCCGCTGACCGCTGGATGTGCCATAATCGGGATTGCGATTTCGGGATCTTCCGCTAGGCTTTGCATGACGTCCAAACCGTAAGCGAAGACATTAAACAAAAGCGCATCCGCTCCTAATTCGGCAGCGCGTCTCGCTCTGTCTTTCAGATCAGCCGTACGTCCAGTCAAATTGACAGCATACAGCGTTTTATGCCCGGTTTGCTCATACGTTTCTTTCAATATTTGCTTTCCTTCTGTAATTCTTGTTTCAAAAGGCGCCAGACCTGTCTCAAAGAAAATTTCATCGTCCTTAATCAAGTCAACTCCGCCAAGCGCCTGCTGTCTGAGCTGTTCTTTAATATCACTCAGGTCCCTTCCGATAACCCCTTTAAATATGCTCATTAACAGCGGTCTCTCAAACTCTCCCAACAGCTTCCGAATACCATATACGCCAAACTTCGGTCCCGGCAGTGTGCGCTTAAATGCTTCAGAGAAGTGAAGATCGATTAATTTGATTTTCCCGTCCAGCGACAGCTTGCCAAACACTGTTGTCAGCAAAGCCGGAATATCCTGAGAGAAATTCATTTCAGGATAGGCAATTGTGATCACCGCTTGTTTTCCTGATGCAAGAGTCCCCTCTCTCTCCTCGACCTTTATCACCCGTCCCTTGTGCTTTTGCATTTGCTCCTGTTTTACCAGGGGCAGATCAGTCCAGGAGCCTACTGTCAATCCTGTTGCGATTTGTTCTGCTTTTTTCTCTGCATCGGCTCCCGGTTCTGTCAGGAGATATGTTGCTAATAACTCACTCATGCCAGAGCTCCTTTCATTTTCATCCATATAAAAAAACCTCTTCAAACAGCAATCGCGTCTAAAGAGGTTTCGTTTCTCGTCCGAATCTTATCTCTCAGCCGCCAGCTGCAAGAATTAGCACCGTGCTTTACAAGTCGGTTGCCGGGCTTCATCGGGCTCGTCCCTCTGCCTGCTCTTGATAAGAAAATATAGATTTTATAAATTATTTTGAATTATCCCATCGTTATCAGATCTTGTCAATGCTTTTTTGGGTAAACAGGTTCAGTTTCCCAATTCGATAAGCGGCTTCCTTGAGTCTTTCTTCACTTGTCAGCAGTCCGACTCTGACGTAACCCTCACCATATGCACCAAAGCCGTTTCCAGCTGCAACCGCCACATTCGCTTTTTCCAGCAAAAGGTCTGAGAACTGCTCGGAAGTATACCCTTCAGGCACAGGCAGCCATGCAAAAAATGAACCTGCCGGAGCTGTCACATCCCAGCCGATTTCCCGGCATGCCGTGATCCAAGCGTTTCGCCTGCTTTCATATCGGGCATTTTGCTCCGCCACACATGCCTGATCAGCTAACAGTGCCGCCGCTGCAGCTTCCTGAGTCGCTCTGAAAAGACTGACAAACATATGGTCTTGATAAAGATTAATCGCTTCAATGACCGAAGCGTTACCGACGGCAAAGCCGACCCGCCACCCTGCCATATTATACGTTTTTGACAGCGTGTAAATTTCAATCCCGATATCCTTCGCACCCTCAGTCTGCAAAAAGCTTAAAGGCTTGCAGCCGTCAAACCCTACAGCGCCGTAAGCAAAATCGTGAACAACACAGATCCCGTTTTCTTTCGCAAAACTCACGGTTTCTTCAAAAAATTCAGAGGTAGCAACAGCTCCGGTCGGATTATTCGGATAATTTAAATACATCAATTTCGCCTGATCCCTCACTTCAGCGGCGATGCTGCTGTAATCAGGAAGAAACGCCCTGTCCTTTACGAGCGGCATCATTTCCATCTTCGCTTTCGCGAGTGTGACACCTGACCAATAATCAGGATAGCCCGGGTCCGGAACTAAAATCGTATCACCAGGATTCAGCAAGCATTGCGGGAGCTCGACCAGACCGGCTTTCCCGCCGAATAATACAGCGACTTCAGTTTCAGGATCAAGATCAATGCCGTATTCTCTTTTATAAAATGCTGCCGCTGCCGACTTCAGACTGTATGAGCCGCGAAAAGACGAATATTTATGATTTTCCGGATCAGTAACGGCTCGTTTCATTTCCTCAACGATATGTTCCGGAGTCGGCTGATCCGGATTTCCCTGTCCGAGGTTAATGACGTCGTGTCCTTCTGCGAGCTTTCGGTTCACTTTCTGCACCAGAGAAGCGAAGAATTGTTTAGGCAATTCCTTCAATACATGAGACTGTTCAAATTTCATCTATTCTCACCTTCTAAAAAATTCTTGAAATAATAGTCCATCATCATATATGGTTAAATGAAAAAAGTAAAGAAAAATTTGGGGTGTTAAAAAGATGAAATGGACGATATCTTGTCTTCAATTTGATATTTCATACGGTAAACCTTCGGAAAATATAAAAAAGGCTGAATTTTTAATCGAAAAAGAAAGTAAACATGCTGATGTTCTTGTTCTTCCTGAATTATGGACGACCGGATATGACCTGTCCAACCTTGATGAGCTCGCTGATGAAGACGGGCGTTCTGCTCAGAACTGGCTGAAGAAAACGGCAAAGAAACATGGCGTTCATATTGTCGCCGGATCGGTCGCTGTCAGAAAGGATTCTGATGTTTATAATACAATGTACATCGCGGATAAGGAAGGACAAATCATTAAAGAGTACAGAAAAGTCCATCTTTTTCAGCTGATGGATGAGCATGTGTATTTATCAGCCGGTTCCGAAGACGGCTACTTTGAGCTAGATGGCGTCAAAAGCTCAGGACTGATCTGTTACGATATCCGTTTTCCGGAGTGGATCAGAAAACATACGACGAAAGGAGCCAACGTGCTGTTTATTTCTGCGGAATGGCCCCTTCCCCGCCTTGATCATTGGAAAAGCCTGCTTATTGCGCGGGCCATTGAGAATCAATGCTTTGTCGCTGCCTGCAATTGTACCGGTTCAAATCCAGATAATGAATTTGCCGGGCATAGCCTGATTATTGATCCATGGGGGCGTATACTTGCTGAAGGCGGCCTGGAAGAAGGCATAGTACGAGCGGAAATCGACCTTCAGGAAAGCGTTGAAGTGCGGGAGAGCATTCCTGTTTTCGATGATATCAGAAAAGATTTATATTAAAAAATATATTGACAACTTAACAAAACACCTGTTACTATGTTCATCAACTGATAAATTAGAATTGTTTAACAAGTGAATATATTCTCTTATCGAGAGTTGGGCGAGGGATTTGGCCTTTTGACCCCAACAGCAACCGACCGTAATTCCATTGTGAAATGGGGCGCATCTTTTTCGCGCCGAGACGCTCGTCTCTTAAGGCACGGTGCTAATTCCTTCAGATCTGATCTGAGAGATAAGAGAGGCGGACATAGATGTTAAGCCTCCTTCTCTCTGAGAAGGAGGCTTTTTTACGGCCATTCAGCTGCAAACATATCAAAGAGATTACATAATTGGAGGTTATGACAATGGCAGTCACAAAAACACCTTTATACGAAACGTTAAATGAAAGCTCCGCTGTGGCACTTGCGGTGAAGCTTGGCTTATTTCCAAGCAAAAGCACGCTGACATGCCAGGAGATCGGCGACGGCAATTTAAATTACGTTTTTCATATTTATGATCAAGAACATGACAGAGCATTGATCATTAAACAGGCAGTTCCTTATGCAAAAGTGGTCGGAGAAAGCTGGCCGCTGACAATCGATCGCGCAAGAATTGAAAGCAGTGCTCTCATACGCCAGGGCGAGCATGTCCCCCATCTGGTTCCAAGAGTGTTTTATTCTGATACAGAAATGGCGGTTACCGTCATGGAGGATCTTTCTCACCTGAAAATCGCAAGAAAAGGACTCATTGAGGGGGAACATTATCCGCACCTGTCACAGCACATCGGTGAATTTTTAGGAAAAACACTTTTCTACTCATCAGACTACGCGCTTGAACCCAAGGTGAAAAAACAGCTTGTTAAACAATTTACAAATCCGGAGCTGTGCGACATAACGGAAAGACTTGTCTTTACAGATCCTTTCTTTGACCATGACACAAATGACTTTGAAGAAGAGCTTCGGCCTTTTGTCGAGAAGCTTTGGAATAATGACAACGTCAAAATCGAAGCCGCTAAGCTGAAAAAGTCGTTTTTAACATCTGCAGAAACATTGATTCATGGTGATTTGCATACAGGAAGCATTTTCGCCAGCGAACATGAAACAAAGGTGATTGATCCTGAATTTGCTTTTTACGGACCGATCGGCTTTGATGTAGGCCAATTTATTGCCAACTTATTCTTGAACGCACTCGGTCGTGACGGGGCTGACAGAGAGCCGTTATATGAACATGTTAAGCAGGTCTGGGAAACGTTTAAAGAGACGTTTAGTGTAGCCTGGGAGAAGGACAGTCTGGATGTTTACGCCAAAATCGACGGTTACCTTACTGATACGCTCAGTCATATTTTTGAAGAGGCGATCGGGTTTGCGGGCTGCGAGCTGATACGCCGCGCGATCGGACTTGCGCATGTGGCTGATCTGGATACGATCGTGCCGTTTGATAAACGAATCGGCAGAAAACGGCTGGCGCTCGAAACCGGCACAGCTTTTATCGAAAAACGTTCGGAATTCAAAACGATAACGGATGTTATTGAATTATTTAAGTTACTTGTAAAGGAATGATCCATTCATGACCCATTCATTTGCTGTTCCGCGTTCTGTTGAATGGAAAGAAACAGCCATTACCATTTTAAATCAGCAAAAGCTTCCTGATGTGACGGAATATCTGGAGCTGACAACGAAAGAGGATGTATTTGACGCCATTGTCACACTCAAAGTAAGAGGCGCTCCGGCCATCGGCATTACAGCTGCCTTCGGCCTTGCGCTTGCTGCAAAAGACATCGAAACAGATGATGTCACGGAATTCCGCCGCAGACTGGATGACATCAAACAGTATTTAAACAGCTCACGGCCTACCGCCATTAATTTATCATGGGCGCTTGAGAGACTGAGTCATTCGATCGAAAACGCCATTTCCGTAAATGAAGCAAAAACAAACCTTGTCCATGAAGCGATTCAGATTCAGGTCGAAGATGAGGAAACGTGCCGAATGATCGGCCAAAACGCCCTGCAGCTTTTCAAAAAAGGCGACCGGATTATGACGATCTGCAATGCCGGTTCTATCGCGACAAGCCGTTATGGAACGGCACTCGCTCCATTTTACTTAGCCAAACAAAAGGATTTGGGATTGCATATTTATGCTTGTGAAACAAGACCTGTCCTTCAAGGTTCACGCCTCACTGCGTGGGAGCTGATGCAGGGAGGCATTGATGTCACTCTAATCACAGACAGCATGGCCGCCCATACGATGAAGGAAAAACAAATTTCCGCTGTCATCGTCGGAGCTGATCGAATTGCAAAGAACGGTGATACGGCAAATAAAATCGGAACATACGGTCTCGCGATTTTAGCAAACGCCTTTGATATTCCGTTTTTTGTCGCCGCACCATTATCTACATTTGATACGAAAGTGAAAAGCGGCGCTGATATCCCGATAGAGGAACGGGATCCCGAGGAAGTAAGGCAGATTTCCGGAGTCCGGACTGCACCAACCGACGTGCCTGTCTTTAATCCCGCTTTTGACATTACGCCCCATGATCTCATTTCAGGAATCATCACAGAAAAAGGGATTATGACCGGTTCGTATGAAGAAGAAATTGAACAGCTGTTCAGAGGCGAAAAGGTTCACTAAAAAACCGCTGCACTTTGCTCATTTTGGGCCGAGTCAGCGGTTTTTTTGTTTGTTTTTATTGATATTGATGATTTCATCTTTTTGAGCGCTTGATAAGATATGCAGTTTCACAAACAGTTTGGCAAAAACGGCAATTTTCTCAGAGCGGCTCGGCTTCAATTGCTTTGTCCTCCTTTTTCATCAGACCAACTTTTTTAACTTAATAAAATGATATGTCGGCCGTGAAAAAAGGGAACGTGCCATATGTTTTATTTTTCTTTGTAGGAGATTTGCTCGATGTTCAGCAAAAATGCTTTGATATCAGTTTTGCTCCCAGCGTACCCTGTTAACGCACTGTTTTTGCCGATCACTCTGTGGCATGGGACAAAAATCGGCAGGTCGTTTCGTTTATTAGCCTGTCCGACTGCGCGCACCGCTTTCGGACTGCCGACCGCAGCGGCGATGTCAGCATAGCTTCGGGATTCTCCGTATGGTATCATCGCCAGCGCTTCCCACACTTTTTGCTGAAAAGGAGTGCCCTTTTGGCTGAGCGGCAGTGAGAATCTCTTTCTTTCGCCGGCGAAATATTCATGAAGCTGTTTTTTGGCCTCTGCCAGATAAGGTGTTTCCATGTGCTCTGTATTCTGAACGCTTTCTTTCCAATCCATCCAATCTTCCTGACTGAGAAATAGACGGGTGATATGTCCATCCTCCTCAGCAATTATAAGTTCCCCGAGCGGCGTTTCCGCTGTCGTATAGTAGTTCATTCATCAATCCTTCTTTCTTCAGCATTCTGTCTGACGGGAAGCGTAAGATGGAAAACAGTGCCCTTCCCTTCTTCACTTTCTACCATGATTTCGCCTTGATGCTCTTCAATAATTTTATAGCTTACCATAAGCCCAAGTCCAGTTCCCCGTTCCTTTGTCGTATAAAACGGTTCACCAAGGCGCTTTAATTTATCTTCTGTCATTCCGATTCCCTCGTCTTTTAAGGAGATGAGAACATGATCTTGATCCAATGTCCTTATCGTCACAAAAATGTTTCCGCCGTCAGGCATCACTTCGATGGCATTTTTTAATATATTGATAAATACTTGTTTCAGCTGATTCGGTTCACAGTAGATCGGTGGGATGTCGCCAATTAGATCAAGATGCATTTGCACGTTGCTGAGATTGGCTTGAGCGTTGAGAAGGTCTATGGTGTCTCTCATAATTTGGGTAACATGTTTTTCTTCATACATAATGGCCTGGGGCTTGGCTAAAATCAAGAATTCGGTGATGATGGATTCGATGCGCTTTAGTTCTGAGGTGATCACGTTGAAGTAAAGGGCGTAGTCTCCCTCCACACTTCCTTTCAGAAGCTGAATGAAGCCTTTAAGAGCTGTCATCGGATTTCTGATTTCATGAGCGATGCCTGCAGCGAGTTCGCCGACAACATGAAGGGTATCTGACTTGCGCAGGCGTTCCTCCAGTTCTTTTCGCTCTGTTACGTCTTTAAAGATAGCCAGGTTCATATTTTGAATAATATTTCGTTTAAATGAGAATTCCAGTTTTCTGTTGTCATTGCTGCTCAACAAAAACGGAATTTCGTTGTCCATTTCATCAAAATTAATCTGCCTCGCCGGCGAAGCAAGGTTTTCTATTTCATATGAAGAAATAATATCTAATAGGCTGTGCTGTTTAATCTCTTCATGTGACAGGCCTAAAATGTTGCTTGCTAACGGGTTGGCGTCGATGATTCGGTATTGATTGTCGAACAATACATTGCCGTCCATTGAGCCGTTGAACACTTTTCTGAATTTCAGCTCGCTTTCCCGAAGCTCCTTTTCCATCCGCTTTCTGTCGCTGACATTTCTTAAAATCGTCAAGTGCTGGTTTTCAAGTATTGTCCGCTTTGAAGTAAATTCGAGTTCTTTGAACTGCCCGTTCCCCATTTGAAACAGCAGCTCTTCTCTGATCTCTCCGTATTTTGCGTATTTCCTCTTTGTTATGCTGTATTTCTGCTGCGAGTCAACGAGAAAATCACACAGCCTTCTCTTCAACAGCAAATTCATCGGCAGCTCAAAGATTTTACAGGCTGACTGATTCGCCTTCACAATTCTTCCGTCATTCGACCAGATGATAATGGCGTCCATCGCATTTTCAAATATTTCTCTGAAGCGCTCCTCACTTTTAAAGAGCTGCAGCTCCATAGACCGCTTCTCTGTGATATCCCTCATAATGGACATGTAAAAACCGCTGATGATGTTTGAAGTAATCGTGAATTCAAATAGCTTTTGGACTCCTGAACGAAGCTTGACGGGCAGCTCACCCTTCGCTTTTCCCTTGCGGTTGAGCGCCTTCCATATATTATCAAAGTCTTTTCGTGAGCCGCTGTCTATGAACTCATACAACGATAAATGAGACAGCTCATTTTGATTGATTTCAAAGCTTTTACAGAAGGACAAATTGGCATCAATAAAACCGCCATCTTTATCAAAAAGGACGATTCCGTCAACAGCTCTGTCAAACAAGTCCTTAAAAAGCTGTTCATTCATAGAGAATTCCCGCTCCAGAATCTTCTTTGAAGATATGTCTCTCATGACAACAAAAAAGAAATCCTCGCCTATCCCTCTTTTGGCCAGAAACTCTATGTATTTTGTCGCCCCGCCATCAAGCCTGATCGGAACCTCCTTCCACAGGAAACCTTTCTTAAAAAACTTCTTTACGGCAAGATTCAGCTCATCCTTTGGGATTGAAAACAAAAAATCCAAAACGGAACGCTTTTTCAAATCTTCCGAATCAACTTGAAGCATCCTCTCCGTCGCTTCATTCGCCTGAACGATCCGCATTTCATTATCACATATAAAAATAGCATCGAGCGTATTGTTGACAATCACTTGATGCTGATTCAATTCCTTTTTCAGCTGGACATTTTCTTCTTTGAGACGCTTCAGTTCTTCCTGCAGCTCTGAATTTGTCTGGACACCAAGAGTTTCCATACGTGTACACTCCTTCTTCAAAACCTATCCCTCAATATTTCTACAAAATGCGGGAACTTCCTTCATTTGCCCTATAAATTTCAGAAAATTTCAGCGCGGTTACATAACGAAGACATTTTCTACGATCCTTACCGTCACTTTACATCGTCCTAACAATCAGCGGTTTTTTAGATTCCTTTTTCATCTTTTATTTTAAAATATATACCAACAGGGAATAATCTCTTAGTGACTGATTAAAGAGAAGGTGATGCTATGAGTAAATCGCGGGACAGTTATTTTGATAATGCAAAATTCTTATTGATATTCCTTGTTGTATTCGGTCATATTCTTCGATCTTTTATTAATGATAACAACTTTATGCTCTACCTCTACAAGTTCATTTACACATTCCACATGCCTGCCTTTATTCTCGTATCCGGATATTTCGCGAAAGGTTTTAAACGCGCGGGATATGTGAAAAAGCTGGCGGTCAAGCTGATTATTCCGTATTTGATTTTCCAAATCATTTATTCCGTCTTTTATTACATTATGCAAGACGAAAGCATGGCAAATGTGAACCCGATTGATCCGCAATGGTCGTTATGGTTTCTCGTCAGCTTATTCTTTTGGAATCTGCTGCTTTATCCTTTTTCAAAGCTTTCTAAGCTGTGGGCGCTGTTTGTCAGCTGCGGAATTGCCGTGCTGATCGGCTATCTTGACTTTGTCAGCAGCACGCTGAGCTTGTCGCGGACATTTGTATTCTTACCGATGTTCCTTGTCGGGTTTTATTTAAATAAACATCATTTTGATTTACTGAGATCAAAACGAGGCAAACAAATTGCGACCGGGGTGCTTGCCGCCGTATTCGTCATCTGCTGGGGCATTGATTTTGACTATTCTTTTCTGTTCGGCTCTAAACCGTATTCTTCATTTGGAGACGTTACCCTGGCTAGCGGCCTGATCAGGATCGGCTGGTATGTACTCGCCTTCGCATCTACTTTCAGCTTTTTAGCGCTCGTTCCGCAAAAACGCTATTTCTTTACAAAATGGGGCACGCGGACATTTTACGTCTATCTGCTCCATGGGTTTATTATTAAAACGCTGCGGCAGGTCGGTCTTGAGGATCAGCTTACTGACTATCAGAACTTAGTCATTCTATTACTTTTAACCGCTGCCCTTACGTCCGTTCTCTCCAGCAATTTTGTTAAGACAGTTGCTCAGCCCTTTATTGAGCTGAGAATGACCAGCTTATTGCAATTCGTCAGGGGAAGCAGCAAAAATGCTTATTTAAAATAGAAAAGCACCTCTTAAGCGGAACATCGCCTAAGAGGTCTTTTTTTATTTTTGTTTTTTCTCTTTTTTCTTTTTAGGCTTTGTGACTTCTAGCGTTTCGATGATTTTTCCGGCATTGTAATCCCCAAATTCACTTGAGAATTCTTCCTCCAGCACCTTCTTATTCATAGGCTTTTTATGATTTTGCATATCTTTGCTATGACGGTTTTTCTTCAAAATCACATGCCTCCTTGCTGACCCTGTTTGGAATTGCGGTTTGCACCCCTAAAATTCGGGTCGTCATGATACTGTGTCTTATATGAATTTGGGTCCATGCTCTCTGTAGGTGTATTGTTATTTTTAATGGCTTCATTCACTTCGGCTTTGCGCTTCATACGAATCCTCCTCGCCAGTTTTCAGACATTTTATTTCATTAAAGATGCAAGATCCTTAAGCTGCACCTGTTGATGTTAGGTTCTCCAACTGAAACGGCGTCACACATCTTTTTTTTGGCAATCAAAAAACACCGCAAAATGCGGTGTTTTTTCTATCCGATAATCACTCTTTCCTTCGGATAATGATAATTCGCTTCGATTTCCTTTCTTCCGATCAGGTACAGGAAGGTCAGGATGCCGATTCGCCCGATAAACATCACAATCATAATGACGCATTTTCCAACGTTGCTCAAATCAGCAGTAATGCCAAGCGACAGTCCGGTTGTGCCGAATGCCGAACACACTTCAAACAACAGCTCCGGCAGAGAATGCTTTTCTGTGATGGTCAGGATAAGTGTCGCGCCAAAAACGAGCAGGATTGCCATCATCGTGACAACAAGCGACTTCATGAGATCAGCAGGGTGGAGCTCCCGCTTGAATACCTTTACCGCTTTATTGCCGCGGGCAAAATGAAACAGCGCAAGAAGGTTCAGAGCGAAAGTCGTTGTCCGTATGCCTCCCCCGACTGAGCTTGGCGACGCTCCGATAAACATCAGCGCGCAAACAAAAAATATTGTAGCATCTGATAATTGGCTGATATCAATGGTTGCCAGCCCCCCGCTTCGGGTTGCCGTTGATTGAAACAGGGACAGAAACAAAATGTCATGCCATGACTTTCCCGCAAACGCGTGGTTTGCTTCCAGGATATAAATGCCGATGGCTCCAAACAAGACGAGTGAGCCGAACGTAATGGTCGTGATTTTCGTAAAAAGTGTAAACGGGTATCTCCGTTGCTTTGAAAACAAGAAATCCTTTACTTCGACAAGCACGGGAAATCCAATTGCTCCAAATACAATTAAAAGCATTGTAATAAACTGCACAAAATAATCGTGGCGGAATGGAATCATGGAACTGCCGGTAATATCAAATCCGCCATTTGTGGTTGCGCTGATACTGGCAAAAAATCCGTGTAAATAAGCTTCCTGATAGGAATCATAGTAGGTTAAGAAATAGGTGCCGAGTATGAGCCCGCCAAAAAATTCAATCCATAAGATCAGAAATAGAACCTGCTTCATGAGATTGACAATCCCTGAAAACTGGGATTGGTTTTGGTCAACCATAATCAATTTACGTTCTTTCAGCCCGATTCGTTTTCCCATGATCAGCCAAATAAACGTTCCGAGCGTCATAATCCCGATTCCGCCAAATTGCAGAACAAATGCCAATATAAAAATACCTATTGTGCTGAATGTGTCAGCTGTATCAACTACCGTCAGCCCCGTCACGCTGACTGAACTGACAGCCGTAAACAGCGCATCAATAAACGTCCAGTCCGCCCCCGGTTTATGGGCCGCCGGCAGACTCAGCAATATAACGGCCACAGTAACTGCAAGAAAATAATATAATGCAATCAGCTGGGCTGGAGATAGTGCCTGTATCAGTTTTCCAAGCTTAAATTTCATGTAAAATCCTTCTGCCTCTCTTTTTAGATACGGTAATTATTCTAAAGATATTAGGTCCATTTTTAAAGGCTTTTACGAAACATTTTCTTAACTTGCTTCATTTTTTATCGTTTTAGTCAAAGGAATAAAAAAAACCTCTGAGAATTGTCTCAGAGGAATGTTGTTATTTCGCTTCTAACCGTCTGATTCGCTCATCTAAATCAGGGTGAGTAGAGAAAAGCGAAGATCGCTTCTTGCCATTAATCTTTAATGTTTGGACAGCTGTCTGATCGTCTTCCATAATGCGGGAAGAATAGCTCTTAAGCGTCCGGAGCGCATGAATCATCTTATCCTTGCCGGCAAGATCCGCTCCTCCCCTGTCAGCATGGAATTCACGATGGCGTGAGTACGCAAACACAACCAGGCTGCCGAGAATGGAAAAGATAATCTGAAAGACAATCATTGCAATAAAATGAACGATCGGCGCAAGATCTTCTTTGACAAAACGGCTCGCAATCCATGCTGCGATACGCGATAAAAAGACGACAAAGGTATTGACGATACCTTGTAAAAGCGTCATTGTCACCATATCACCATTAGCGATATGCGCGACCTCGTGTGCAAGCACACCTTCAACAGCGGCATCATCCATTTGCTCCAGCAGCCCTGACGACACTGCCACAAGGGAACGGCGTTTTGACGGTCCAGTCGCAAACGCGTTCACTTCAGGTGAACGATAAATTCCGACCTCCGGCATTTTGGTTAAACCGGCAGAGCGGCTTAATCGGTGTACGCGATCAACCAATTGCTGTTCCTCATAACTGAGCGTGTGCTTGTTCGGGTTCAGCACTCTGACACCCATCATCGTCTTTGCCATCCATCTGGACATCGCAAGAGATGTAAAGGAACCGACAAAACCAACGACTAAACTGAACACAAGGAGCGCTATTGGATCGATACCGCCATCAGCTGTAAAGTACGTTCCAACTCCAGTAACAGAGCTTAAAACAGACAAAACGATCCCGATTGTCGTAAGCACCAAAATATTCGTTAAAATAAACAGAAAAATTCTTTTCGCCATAATAACCTCCGTTATTTTAAGATCAAAAGAACCTGTATATTTAATTATAAAACAACCGTTTGAAAATGCAAGTAATTAGACGTATGATGTTAATGTATTGATGACGCTTTAATTTTGAATTCATACATAAACTTATATCCGCGTCAAATTGTTTTGAAGAGGTGAACAATGAACATTTTTAAACTCACTCGAACCGATATGGTGCGGCTGCTCTATTCCCTAAAAGGACAAGGAGAAATAAGCCCGCTCGACATTCTCGTCCAATCAGCGAACATGTCAGCAGACAATGCAGCCAATCATCTTGAAATTCCTGAATTTCTTACAAGATACGAACGAAAAAAACAGAAAAAAGAATACGGTCTCTCTACAAACGAAATCGTAGAACTTGGCAACTTATGCGAGCTGACTTCGTTAAAGTCAACCGCGATCCAAAACTGGGTAAAGCGTGATATCAAAGATCTGATCGGACATCCTGAACTGGGCAAAAAATATTCAGTTGAACAGGCAGTCATTCTTTTAATTGTACGTGATTTAAAATCCATTTATGACTTTGAACACATACGGGCTATTTTAAAAGTGGCCTTTAACACCATCTCAGACAGATCCGATGATGTCATCAGCCCGATTGATTATTATGAAAGCTGTGCATATGTGCTTGATGCCATTTATCACCAAGACACGCCTTCTATGAAAGAATCCAATCTTCAGGAGATCGTCGAACAGGAGACAAATCGTCTTCGCCACCGTTTTGAAGAACTGAATGACAGCCAATGGCTTAAAATCAGACAGATCATCGCAATTACAGTACTCTCCATTTTGACGTTCCATATTCAGGCAACCGCACATAAAATGACAGCTGACATTCTATAGTCCCCGGCTAAAGGCCGGGGTTTTCTTATTCTCCACAACAATTGCCAGCATAAATAAACCCCGTACATTTCAAACTAAATACGCGTTAAGAATTTCTTTATAGAAAAAGGAGATGAAAAAGATGGCGAGCAGAAATAAACTCGTTGTTCCAGGGGTGGAGCAGGCACTAGACCAATTTAAACTCGAAGTGGCTCAAGAATTCGGTGTGAACCTTGGTTCTGATACAGTCGCACGTGCTAACGGCTCTGTAGGCGGGGAAATGACAAAGCGTCTGGTACAGCAAGCACAATCACAATTAAATGGCACAACTAAATAAATTCAGGTCTTTATTCGCCGGGGTCACTCGGCGAATCTTCAGTTTGAGCTGAATTATTATTACTGCTGTAGCCGTTTGGATTACGGCGGTCAGAAGCGTTATTCCCGCCGGACGAAGAACGATTCTTTCCTTTGTCACCGTTATTCCAGTCCCTGTGATACTGGCTTTGGCCCTTTTCAGCGCTATTTTCCTCATTTCCTTTATCTTGAGGATCTTGTATTGGGGTTTGCTCATGATCCCCATCTTTTTCAGCATTTGTGTTTTCATCTGATTCCTTTACATCTTTATCTTTGTCACTATCATCTGTCTGGTCATCCGTTGTGTCTTCATTCTGTTCACCGGAATCCGTATCATCCAGCTGTTCATTATCTCCTTGCTTGCTGTCCTCGCCGTCTGTTTGATCGATGGTTTCATCCTCATTTCCGGCACTCTTTTGATCCTCTTCCCCGGATGGTTTGCTGGAGTCTTCTTTTGAATCTTTATGATTATTCTTTTCATTTGATTTGATGTAGCTGCCTGTTGAAACGCCTTCCTTCTTCGCTTTTTCCCTCGTTTGCATATCTGACTCGAGAGATTCCATGCGGTATGTCGTTTTATATTTTTCCGTCACATCATTAAGCTGCTTTTTCACAGCGGTTTTATATGTATTATCTTCCGTATTTTCATAAACAGTGGAAATCAATATTTCTTTCGATTCCTTTACATATCCGTGCTCACTGCAGTCGGTTATAATATCGTCAATCACCTTTTTAAAATCAGTCTTCTCCCAATCATCTATATCATTTACGACCTTCTTCCCCTCATCGTTCAGAGGCGTCAGTTCAATCACTTCGTAATCGCTGTTTAATGCCATTTCGAAGCTTGGATTGATATCAATTGTCATATACGCATAGGCCTTATTATTAGAAAAAACGGGGAGAACTATAAAAATAAAAAGCATAATAGCAGTCATCGTAAAAATCCCCATTTTGAAAGGGCGCAGTTTTAAAAAATCAAAAAAGCTGGCCCTTCTGCCCATGCGTGATTCACTCGGAAGCATGATTTCTTCTCCGATTTCATAGCTGTGGCGATCATTTTTGGCTTTTAAAAATTGTCCGTCAGGGGTCAGCAACGTGACGAATTTTCTATTTTTCTCTACTATAATCCCTCTTCTCATGAGTGCAGCACCCCTTTAAGATAATCTTTTAAATAAATATAATCACCCGTAATGATAATACACATCGCAATAATATATTTTCTGTTTCTCTCAATCGTTTTTCGGCTTACAGAGACAAGCTGTTCGAGCTGTTTCACCGGAAGCTGTTTCTTTGTATACAGGATAGCGGCCAATTCTTCATGTTCAACAAGGGTAATCGCCACCTTTATGGCGTTTTGCCTTGCGTCCGCATGCTTTGGAGAGTTTTCAAGCAGCTCCTTAAACGATAAACCATAATCTTTAAGCTGCTTCTGAAAATAGAGAATTTCCTCCCGCCTCTGCTCCTGTTCAATCTGACGGCGGTATTCATCAATGGAAAGCTCGGCTTCAATCAGGCTTTGTGATGACTCCTGATCGTCTCCTTCCTGTAAATCGATGTTTATATTTTGTGCGCTTCTAGCTTCTTTTCTGATGTAATCAATGACTTTTCTTTTTATAATAAGCTCAGCAAATGCGAGCAGAGAATTGCCTTTTTCAGGTGAGTATTTTTCAATAGCTTCATTAAACGCGATCAGTCCGATGCTGAACTCATCGTCTTTTTCATCTATATATCGTTTACAAACGGATGAAACCGTCTTTGCGATAAATGGCTTATATTGCTGTATTAATTCATTTTGCAGATCTTTATTGCCTTTTTGTATACTTTCAACAGTTTTTTCAAGCGTTTGCTTCTTTTTACCCAATTTAAACAAAAGGCTAAGCACTGGTTTCACCTCAGTTCCTCCCTATAACTACTCATTAATGATAGCTAATTTGATAGGGATTCGCAAAGGAGAAAAAGAAATATTAATTTCCAATGTCTCAATTATGACAAACCATTCTGACGTACTATACATGATTTCGTGCCTTTCTAGAGAATTAAGGGGGTTTTATCCGTGTTTTTTGTAACAAAGCTGTTATAAAAATGTTATTTTATTTCGCCCATGAAAACGTTTTAAACATGAAAAGACTCTGCTTTTCAAGCAGAGTCTTTAAGATTACGCCCTTTCCCGGCTGCTGTTTTTTTGTTCGATTTGTGCGCCCTCCGGCTGTTTTTTTGCACCTGACATGAACCAGCCGCAAACCGCGATTGCCGCTAATACACCCCAGAATATCAACTTCCATGTTCCAGAATGGATAAAGTGCTCGGAAACAACCGCTATATCTTGATGAGCAAGTGTATATAAAGCAAGCTTCACTCCGACCCAGCCGACAATCACAAAGGCTGCTGTTTCTAGGCTTGGACGTTCCTTTAATAATTTAACAAACATTGAAGCCGCAAACCGCATAATCACCAGGCCGATGATACCTCCGGCCAAAATGACGATGAATTGTCCTCCGTCAAGTCCGCCGATCTTCGGAAGCGATGTTCCAGGAAGCGTAACCGCTAGCGCTACTGCCGCTAAGATGGAATCAACCGCAAACGCGATATCAGCCAGTTCAACTTTTAAAACAGTCGGCCAAAAACCGCTTTGTTTCGTCTCTTTATGCGTGTCTTCTTTCTTAAATACATACCTTTTCAATAGGTGGCTTGCTGAGATATACAGTAAGTAGATCGCGCCAATCGCTTGAACCTGCCATACGTTGACCAAAAAAGAAATCGCGAATAAAGAGCCAAACCGCAGAACAAAAGCCCCTGCCAATCCGTAAAATAAAGCCTTTTTTCTTTTTTCCTCCGGCAAATGTTTTACCATTACCGCCATAACCAACGCGTTATCGGCGGCTAAAATACCTTCCAGCCCGATCAAGACGAGAAGAACCCAACCATACTCTAATAATAATGCTGCATCCATAAATGATACCCTCCCAAAAAAGTTGTTTTCTTTCTCTTCATCCGATCTTATGCCGGCCGGACCATACAAAAAAGACCTTTGCCGACATAAGGCAAAGGTCTTGCTAGACATGAATTCAGGCATGCCAACAAAGCCGATGGATATGACAATCCATGAAATGACGACTTTGTTTCCGGAAAGCATTCCGGACGCTACTCCCCTTTGGGATTTCAAGAAATATGATATTATACGTCAATGATATGCGCAGCGCGATTATTTGTCAACGTTTATTTTTTAAAAATACAGATAAATGTTCGGAGTGCGTGCGTTTTTTCCTCTTTTTCAACAGCAAGTAAAACACAAACAGCGCCAAAATCGCTATCCCGATCGGAAGCATATATTGATCGAGAATAGAGCCGACTTCCTTCCAATTTTCACCGAGTTTCACACCGAGATAAACATATACAAATGTTATCGGGACCATGGCGATGAACGTATAAAGCGAAAACACCCAAACGTTCATTTTTGCAATTCCGCACGGTATGGAGATCAATGTGCGGATGCCTGGCAAGAAACGGCCGCTGAAGGCTACAAAGCCCCCATGCTTTTTGAAAAATTCGTCCGACTTATCGAGAGCCTCAGGTTTAATAAAGAGGTACTTCCCAAAACGCTCAAGAAACGGCCTTCCTCCGTATCGCCCTATCCAATACAGCGTGAGCGGGCCGGCCACTCCCCCAAGTGACCCCGCCAAAACGGCGCCGGCAAGCGTCATATCACCTTTAGATACCCAATAACCCGCAAGCGGCAGGACGATTTCAGCAGGGATAAACTCAATACAGAGCGCTAGAAATATTCCAAAATAAGATAAGCTTTTAAATGCTTCTATCCAAGACATAATCAGCTCTTCGATATCCATCACTTCCCCTTTGTCCAAATTTATGTAAAATACATTTTGTTTTTTCGGAAAACGTCAACATGATTTTAACACATTTTTCACGGTCAGCTGAACTAAAAATAAATCTCAGATGTATTTCTTGCAATTTCTATAGTCTTAAAGGCTGAAACTCTGCGGTTAAGCAGCCGATATTAAGGAGAGTCAACTAGACTGGAACACACGGGGGGAATCTCCATTTGGAAATACACGTAACGTATAATACAACACTCATATGTTTATCTATTCTAATTGCCTGTGCCGCATCGTACACTTCCCTTGAACTGTCAAGGAAAGTCACCATCAATACGGGTTTAAAAAGCAAAGTTTGGCTGATCAGCGGCTCACTTATTATGGGATTCGGTATTTGGGCAATGCATTTTGTCGGGATGATGGCCGTCCATATGGAGATGCCGATGCAATATGAATTCATGCCTTTAATGGCATCCATTGGCGCAGCTGTTTCCGGATCATTTGTATCATTATATTTTGTCAGCCGGCATATTCTTACATATTACAGACTGCTTACCGGATCAGTAGTGCTTGGCGCATCTATTGCATCTATGCACTATATCGGAATGTCTTCCATTTCCCGGGTAATGATTATGTACGAACCGATTCTTTTTACAGTTTCAATAATTATTGCAATTGTAGCATCTTTCGTCTCGTTAAAAATATTCTTTGATTTGGCTGTAAAAAAACATTCTGATCATCTTATGTTCTATAAAGTCATCAGTTCGATTGTAATGGGTATAGGGATTTCAGGCATGCACTATACGGGAATGCTTGCGGCGACTTTCCACATGGACATGGCACCGCCCGGAAGCCATATGGAGGTCCATACGTTTCATTGGTCGATTTTTGTTACGTTACTCATTTTCTGTATACAAACGCTATTATTATTCAGTTCCCATGCCGACCGAAAGTTTATTAAACAGAGCGAACGCATAAAGGATAACGAACAGAGGTTTCAGTCTTTAATCATTCACAATATTGATGCCATTTTTATTTTGTCATTAGAAGGAGAGATTATATCATCCAATCATGCTGGTGAGGACATGGTCAGCAAATTTGGATTTAGCATGCACGATTGGAGAAACTATACATCGCAGAAGATTAAGCGCCTTTTTAAGCAAGTCAAAAAAGAGAAACAAGCCATTAACAGCGATAGCGACCTTACCACTGAAAAAGGCCAGTTCCACTTAAATATTACGCTCATCCCCGTTGAGGTCAATCAAGAGCTGGACAGCATTTATGTCATCTGCAAGGACATGACAAAGCAGTATAGAGCAGAAAAAGAAATCCATAGAATGGCTCATTACGATTCGCTAACAGATTTACCCAACAGACGGCACGCCATCTCGCACTTAACAGAGGTGCTGAATCGCGAGTATACCTTGAATTATAACACCATTGTATTCTTTCTGGACTTAAACCGCTTTAAAGTGATTAACGATGCACTAGGACATAATGTCGGCGATCAGCTGCTTCAGCTGGCAGCTAGACGTCTGTCTTCTGTTGTCCCTGATAATGGATTTATCGCCCGCCTTGGCGGAGATGAATTTATTATCATATTGACGGACGCCAATACCAGAACAGGCGAAGCAGATGTTTTAGCAAGAAAAATTATCCAAAAATTCAAAAAGCCATTTAAAATCCAGGATCACACGCTTGTCACATCTGTCAGTATCGGGATTGCGATATCACCGAAAGACGGGACGGACGGCCTTGAATTGATGAAAAAAGCAGATATGGCGATGTATGCCGCTAAAGAACGAAACAAAAGCAAATACAGATACTATTCTTTTTCAATCGGCAACAAAGAAACCGTCAAGCTTAACCAAGAGATGGTGCTGAGAGAAGCCATAGAAAACAATCGATTTGTCTTGCATTATCAGCCTCAATTCAGTACAAAAAACCAAAAAATGACGGGTGCCGAAGCACTAATACGCCTTGTCACCCCCGATGGGCAGCTGTGTCCGCCCGGAGAATTCATCGGTGTTGCTGAAGAGACGGGTCTCATTATTGATATCGGAAAGTGGATAATAGATGAAGCCTGCAAGCAGGCAAGGGCTTGGTATGACAAAGGCTTTGATCTTTCTGTCGCTATTAATATTTCCGCCAGACAGTTTCAATCCGAAGATCTGATTCCCCTGATCAAGGACACGCTAATGAAATACCAGCTTCCTCCGCAGCTTCTTGAAGTTGAAGTGACAGAAAGCATGACAATGGACAATCTCGATCACTCCAAAAAGGTTTTGTCGTCTTTAACGGAATTAGGAATCAGAATCAGTATTGACGATTTCGGAACGGGGCACAGTTCTCTTAGCTATTTGAAGGATTTTCCGATTCACAGGCTGAAAATCGACAAATCGTTTATCGATGATATTCAAACCCATCCGAAATCAGAGCAAATTACCGGGGCTATTATTGCCATGGGCCATCAGCTGTCTTTGCAGGTGATTGCTGAAGGCGTGGAAAATTCAGCTCAAAAACAGCTTCTTTACGAAAAAGGCTGTGACCATTTACAGGGCTTCTATTTCAGCAAGCCGATACCGCCGGAACAACTCGAACAATTAATTCTCGAACAGCCGCCGCAATAACAGTGCCGGCTGTTTTTTTACCCATAAGTTGCTACACATGAATCGTACTCCTCCTCTTCACACTAAAGAAAAAAAGGGGTTTATCGATATGCATACAATGTGGAAGGGATCGATCAGTTTCGGATTAGTAAACATTCCCATCAAGCTATATGCGGCCACAGAGGATAAAGACATTAAGCTGCGAAGCCTTCATAAAGAGGATCACGCGCCAATCAAATACGAAAAAATTTGCACGAATTGCGAAAAAACACTTGGTCCTGATGAAATTGTAAAGGGATACGAATATGTAAAAGGAAAATATGTGGTGCTGACGGACGATGATCTAAAAAGCTTAAAGCAGGAGCATGAGGAGAAAGCCGTTGAGATTGTTGATTTTGTTCAGCTTCAGGAAATTGACCCGATTTATTTTAATCGCTCCTACTTTGTCGGCCCCGGGGATAACGGCACGAAAGCCTATACCCTGCTGCGTGAGGCGCTGCGCTCTACCGGAAAGATTGGTATCGCCAATATGACAATCAGGTCGAAGCAGCAGCTTGCCATTCTCCGCGTTTATGAAAATTGTATTATTATGGAGTCTATCCATTATCCAGATGAGGTCAGAAGCGCTGCTCATGTCCCAGGTGTACCGGATCAATCGAATGTAAACGATAAGGAACTGCAAACCGCTATCACATTAATAGATGAGCTGACGACTGAGTTTGAGCCTGAGAAATATGAAGATACGTACCGGCACGCCCTGCTGCAAAGAGTCAATGACAAGCTCGAAAATAAAGAAACAGCCGTCACTCCTGATAAAGCGCCTCCTCGTGAAGATGTCATCGACCTGGTCAGCGCCCTGCAAGCCAGCATCGACCGCACGAGAAAGCCGAACCGGGAAACCCCGGCAGCCGCACCAGAACAGGCCGCTGAACCGAAAGGAGCCGGAGATAAAAAACAAAAAACGACTAGAAAAAAAGCCTCCGGCACGTCATAACACATGGCGTTTACGATGCAGCCCGTCCTTACTTCGTCACCGCCAAAAGGAGCAGAATGGCGCTACGAAGTAAAATATGATGGATACCGCTGCATTCTCCGCATCCATTCAGCAGGTGTGACTTTAACTAGCAGAAATGGCTTGGAGCTTAACAGCACCTTCCCTGAAATCACTCAATTCGCCAAGACAGCCTTTCAGCACATGGAAAAAGATCTTCCGCTGACACTCGATGGCGAAATTGTATGTTTGGTGAACCCTTGTCGTGCAGATTTTGAACACCTTCAAGTGCGGGGGCGTTTGAAAAGACGAGACAAGATTCAGGAATCGGCAAACGCGCGGCCGTGCTGCTTTCTCGCCTTTGATCTGTTAGAGCGAAGCGGAGAAGATGTATCATCTCTTGCATATCTGGATCGAAAAAAATCGCTGTACGATCTCATGTCTGCGGCAAAGCTTCCTGCGTCTCCAGATCCTTATGCTAAGGAAACCATTCAGTATATCCCCTGCTATGATCATTTTGATCCTATTTGGGAGATGGTTACGAAATATGACGGAGAAGGAATTGTAGCAAAGAAAACAAACAGCAAATGGCTTGAAAAAAAGCGGTCGTCCGATTGGCTCAAATATAAAAATTTTAAACAAGCTTATGTTTGTATAACAGGTTTCAACCCCAACAATGGCTTTCTGACGGTGTCTGTGTTAAAAAACGGCGTCATGACACCTATTGCCTCTGTCTCACACGGAATGCGAGATGAGGAAAAAAGCGCCATACGCGAGATTATGGAACAGCACGGACATAAAACAGCATCAGGTGAATTTACGCTTGAACCGTCGATTTGTGCAACCGTTCAATACTTAACGATTCTCCAAGGTACATTAAGAGAGGTATCGTTTGTCAGCTTTGAATTCCATATGGACTGGACTGAATGCACGTATGCGCAAGTCATACGCCACTCAAAACCGGTCCATCCAAAGCTTCAGTTCACAAGCCTGGATAAAATCGTATTTGAAAAGAATAAAAAAACAAAGGAAGATTTTATTCAGTACATGATTGAAGTCAGTGACTACCTGTTCCCATTTCTGAAAAACCGTGCTGTCACCGTCATCCGCTATCCGCATGGATCAAGGAGCGAATCGTTTTTTCAAAAAAATAAGCCAGACTATGCGCCAGATTTTGTTCAATCTTTCAATGATGGAAGCCATGAGCACATCATCTGCGAGGACATGTCCACTTTATTATGGCTTGCCAACCAGCTTGCTTTGGAGTTTCATGTTCCTTTTCAAACCATTAAAAGCAGACGTCCGGCTGAGATTGTCATTGATTTGGATCCGCCTTCACGAGATGACTTTCTCATGGCCGTGCAGGCCGCAAATGAACTGAAGCGGCTGTTTGACTCCTTTGGCATCACATCGTATCCGAAGCTGTCCGGCAACAAAGGCATCCAGCTTTATATTCCCTTGTCTCCTGAGGCATTTACGTATGAAGAAACACGCCAATTTACACAGCTGATCGCAGAGTACTGCACCAATGCATTTCCCGAGCTCTTTACGACAGAACGCTTGATTAAAAACAGGCACGGCAAATTGTATCTTGATTATTTGCAGCATGCAGAAGGTAAAACGATTATCTGTCCTTATTCGACAAGAGGGAACGACCTTGGCACTGTCGCGGCACCGCTCTATTGGCATGAGGTACAAACATCCTTAACACCCGCCCTGTTTACGATTGATACTGTCGTTGATCGTATTAAAAAGCAGGGCTGCCCATTTTTTGATTTTTACCGTTACCCGCAAGACGAGCCTCTTAGCGCCATTTTACATCAGTTGCAGAAAAAGAGCTGACTAATTAAGTCAGCTCTTTCCGTTCAACTGTACTTTTTTTCCAACCGTTCTTTTTCCTGGCGCTGGAGCGGGCTCAGCGGCTCATTATATAAATCGATATCAATTGCATATTTCGGCCGTCTTTTCACTTCAGAAAAAATCGTACCGATATACTCTCCGATGATCCCGATTCCCATTAATTGCAGCCCGCCCAAAAACCAAATGGAAATGATGAGCGACGCCCATCCTGCATTTGTATGGCCGAGCAGCTTTTGAACGAACGCGCCGATTCCCGCCACAGCACTGACGAAAAGTAAAACAAAACCTAAAAGCGTAAAGAATCGAATTGGCGCAACACTGAATGATGTAATCCCGTTAAAAGCGAATGATAGCATTTTTTTGAGCGGATATTTCGTTTTACCGGCAAAGCGTTCCTTACGGTCATACAAAACTTCGGCTGATTTAAAGCCGATCATGGGAACAATGCCTCTTAAAAACAGATTCGCTTCTGGATAGCGCGCGAGCTCTTCAAGCGATCTTTTATTCATTAAACGAAAATCCGCATGATTATAAATTAATTTAATCCCAAGCTTATTCATGAGGCGATAAAACCCTAAAGCGGTCGTGCGCTTGAAAAAGGTATCGGTTTTTCTGCTGCGGCGAACACCGTAAACGATCTCGCAGCCCTCATGATATTTCAGTATAAAATCCCGGATCACAGAGATGTCGTCCTGAAGATCAGCATCAATCGAGATGACGCAGTCTGATCTGTTCTTCGCTTTATGGAGTCCGGCTAAAAGCGCTTTTTGGTGTCCGACATTGCAGGCTAATTTTAAGCCGGTAATCTTCTTGTTTCTTATGCTTTCCATGGCAATCAAGGCCCAGGTTCTGTCTTTGCTGCCGTCATCGACAAACAGAATTTTACTGTCTTCAGCAATTAATTTTTCTTCAATTAAGCCGTCTACAACCTCTGTCAGCTGACGGCTTGTCTCTTGAAACACTTCCTCTTCATTGAAACACGGAACGACGATGGTTAACACTGGCTGTGGCTGTTTCAATCGATATCCTCCTTATCTTGTTTCATATAAATAAATGCGCCAGGCGGAATCTTTATGGTCAAACGTCTTGACGAGCGCGAGATGGTTTTGGTCAGCATTCATGATCGGAACTGAAGAAAAAATGTAACGTCCGCCCATTTTTTTAAATACATCTGTATTTAATTCCAGATTGTTGATCGTTTTCTTCGAGTTCTTTTTAAAATCATACCGTTTACCGAGCTCGTTGACGAAAAGGTAGCAGCGGCTGCCCCATTCATCAAAATATTGTTTCAGCCGAGCGTTTTTTTCCAGCTCTTTTTCGATGATTTTCCTAAATTCATATTTATATGAGAGCGGGTACAGGTTGTTATACGTATCTAACGTGTAAAACCCGTTATATTGGGCGATAGACGGATGCAGTCCGATACTCGCCACCCTGTATGAATCTTGCGGACGCCCGATGTACTCCTTAATCTCTTTGAATTGCTCAGATGCATAAAACTCCCGGAATGTCGGCGCATTGTAGTGAACGCCATACGTATATTCTTCATTAAAAGGCGCCAATACCATCAGCTGTGCAGCCACAGCGGCATATACAAGCCATTTCCACCCTCTTCCCATTCGCCAAATGAGATATAAAGCAAGCGCAAAGCTCACATATATGACAAGCGGCCGCAGGAAATGAAAACGGGCAAAATTAAATTCAGCTAAAAAGGCAAATTTCTGCTTTGGCACCGCCCATATTTTGTTGAACCAAAACGCATACCATAAAGACAGTCCGTAATTAAGTACACATAAAAACAGATACACATTTTCCGGCTTTGTCCGGTTTCGCTTGAACAGCAAAGCTGCAAATAAAAGCAGCAGGATCGGGAGGATGACAACGGTGTGAACGGTCATCACATGATTATGGCCATAGACAAAGTTTTTTACGGATAGGCGGAGAGAATGCCAAACGTCATGCCTGGATGAAATAAATTCAATCCGATGCATCGGTGCGTGCGAGAACAGCATCGAATAAACGAGCCGGTACTCTACGAAAAGATAAATACTGGTCATAAAAGCAATACTGCCTAAGAACATCAAATTCCATCTTCTTTTTGTGATAGCATCATACAGCCAAAAGCACACCATTCCTGCCAAGAAAAAGAAGAAGCCTAAGACAAAGCTTGAATATAAAGGAAGCAAACCGAGCGTCAGCCACTCTCTCCATGAGATATCCCCTTTTCGGATATTCAAAAAAGCCCACAATGCCAAAGGATATCCAAGCGTACTCAGCATTCCCGAAGGCCAGAAAGGTGTTAAGGCAAATGCCAGCGATACGCCAATTCGGATGAAAGCCGCCTTTGGCTCTGGGATCACATGCTTCTTCAGCAGCACATACATTCCAAAAAAAGCGACAACCCTTGTAATTGTCTGGCTTATTGCATAGGCAGTCATGGAAGAAAAGAAAGCATGCAGCCAAACAATTCCGCTCAACTCGGTGCCAAAGGCATCCCGCGGCAGGCCGTTAATGATTTGCGGAATGGCCGCGTCAACCTTGCCGACGATTTCTCCGCTATCTGCCAGCACCTTGTACCAAGCGATATTGGAATCTAAATTATCGTGGACACGAATATGGGCATCCTCCTTTAAAATAAAAAGCGGGGATACATACAGCAAAAGAAGAAATAATGCGATCCAGAGATAATATGTTTCTTTTTTGTGTTGTCTCATCAATCGTAACATCGCTTACACATCCATCTGTTATTCTGACTCCATATCCGGCATGTTCTGCCTCATGTGTCAAAATTTATTATCCCTTTTCCCTTCTAAAACATTCATCAGATGACAATCCGTTTTTCAACCTGTCTCTTACCCATTAATTCCCGCTATCCAAAAGGCCCGATCACTTACTATACTGATAGGAGGGAGGGGATATATTTTGTTTACAATCTTACTTTCATTGGCCATACTCGTATGTGTGCCATTTATATATAAAGCGAAACGCAATACAAAAGACGTGAAGGTCAACACCATTTCAATTGATCAAAAAGACGGTCTTCCAGCCAGAAAAAAATTAAATATCCTTCATTTATCAGATCTTCACTTAGAAAACATTTCTGTTTCACCTGAAGAGCTGTATCATTTAACAAAAAATCAGCCTGTGGACATTATTGCGCTTACCGGGGATTTTCTAGATCGGAAACGTAATATTCCGAAGCTGGCAGGTTATTTAAACGCATTGCAAAAGCTGAAGCCTGCATATGGAATGTACGCGGTGTTCGGTAACCATGATTATGTATTGAAAGAAAAGGACTTTCAGAGATTGAAGCGTGTTTTAGAGGAAAACGGCTGTATCACGCTGCAAAATGAACATGTTCAAATCGAGACAGCTGCAGGGCCTGTCAATATTATCGGCATTGATGATTACAGCACGAATCGCAGTAATATTACCGGCTCTTATCAAAATCTAGACAACGGCTATCATCTTGTATTAACACATGACCCTAACATTATTCTAGATATGAAAGATGTTCATTTTGACTACCTGCTGTCAGGCCATTTTCACGGCGGCCAAATCCACTGGCCAAAACCGTATCATTTGGTAAAAATGGGCAAGCTCGTGCGCATGAACATGATTAAAGGGCTTCATTATCACCACGATAAGCCGTTTTATATCAGCGAAGGCTTAGGACAAACCGGTGTGAATATCCGTGTCGGAAGCCGCCCTGAAGTGACATTTCATCAGATATAATCAAAAAAGACTGTGCTGACCAAGGCATCAGTCTTTTTTTTGATAGGTTTTCTGAAGCTTTTCTTTTGAAATAAACAAATAGGATGTATTCGGTAAATGCCGCAGGCCCACTTGCTTTGACGTTAAATATAAAATGGGCATATGGGTTATCTTTTTAAAGCATTTGTAGAAAGGATTGACAGGGGTGACCACATCAAAGCCTAGCCTTTCCACACCTTTGTCAAGCATTGTAATTCCCACGATTCCTTTAATTTTTTCACTTTTTTTATGATTGTTAATGTATTCCAATAATATCGGCATCGATTGATATACTTTTTGATAGATAATGATCCCCTTTCTGACTGCACTCTCTATGCCTTGCAGCTCCCTGATCAGCTTAATATTGTGCAGATGGATTTTAACGAGCACATCATTTTTTCTTATATGCGTTCCGTCGCTCAGCACGACATGATGCCCTTTGTACTTCGTCAGCCTGACTCGAAAGACACTTTTTCGATCTTTGTCAATCAAGGTCAGCCTTGAAAAAAAGAAATAAAACGGGTCAATCACTCTCCAAATGGAAAGGAAACAGGTTTTCATCTCTTCACCTTCCTTATGATCAAAAATACCCTTATATTTTGTCATCGTTCTCCCCAAAATATAGTTGCCATATTTTTTAAGGAGGACCGTCATGAAAAACATTCTCATTTTTCCTTTTTTAAGCATTTCCACCGGACATCATCATGTCGCCGATGCCCTGCAGGCTGAACTGGAGTCACAAGGACTGGCATCTGAAAAAATTGATATCTTTTCACATGCGTATAGACGGTTAGAAAAACTATCCTCTGAGACGTATTTAAAATGGATTCAATATTTCCCGAAAACGTACAGCGGCATTTACAGGCTCCTTGCCTGCGGAGAATATCAGAATGACAAACGCTATACCATGTACGAATGGCTGTTCACACAACAAATGAGGCACATTCTCAAAGAAAAACAGCCTGATATCGCCTTCTGTACGCATGCGCTGCCTTCTTATCTGCTGAACCGGCTAAAGCCGGAATTTCCGAATCTGACGGTTGTGAATGTATACACTGATTTTTTTGTGAATCAATTATGGGGGCGGGAAAACATTGATTACCATTTTGTTCCGATCATGGATGTCAAGAAGCAGCTCGTGTCTGAAGGAATCAATCAGAAAAACATATACTTGACCGGCATTCCCGTTCACCGGATGTTTGAAATGGGATCTGCAGACACCTGTCAGCATCATCCGCCATATACCATCATTATCACAGGCGGCAGTATGGGGGTCGGGGGTATTTTAAAATGGGTTCAGGAGCTGTCGCCAGGCGGAAACATCTTATACAAAATATTATGCGGCAGGAACGAAAAGCTCTACTGCTATGTCAAAAGTTTAGGCCACCCTTTTATTGAGGCGATACCCTACCTTCACAGCAAAGCAGAGATGAACCGTTTATACGAACAGGCGTCAGGCATTATGACAAAACCCGGAGGCGTGACCATCAGCGAATGCTTACAGAAACGGCTTCCGGTATTTATTTATCATGCGCTGCCGGGCCAGGAGGAGATGAATTTAAACCTTCTAAAGGAACGAAAGCTTGTCACAGATATGAGAAACTGGGACATGCAAAAGGCAGAAGAACAGATTGCGGCATTTTTCCAATCGAATGAACAGGTGAACGAATACGAAAAACAAGTCAATCAATATCTTGGTGAAATATCTGATCGGAAGATTGAAGATATCTTAAAAAGGATCATATAAAACAAAAAAACACTCTCCTGAAACAGAGAGTGTAACATGTTAACGAAACAGCAAATGCTGGCTGTGAATGCCTGCTTTCTTCAGCAGGACGATCAGCTGGTCCTGTTCATCAGGCGAAAGGCCTGAAAATGCTCTCGCAATACGCAGCGCATGAATCGGATAAATTTTATCCAAATACTCATTTCCCTTGTCAGTTAAATGCGCGTAAACGGAGCGTTTATCTTTCGGGTCCTGCTCCCTTACTAAAAACCCGTTTCTTTCTAATTTGTCAATGACATATGTGACGTTTCCGCTCACAAGCAGAAGTCTCGACCCAATTTGCTGTAATTTTTGCGGGCCTCTTGTGTACAGGAGCTCCAGTACAGCAAATTCAGTCGGATTAAAGCCGTGCTCTTTACTGTCACGGATACTATGTTCAGACACACTTTTGAAAGCCCTTGCAAAAACTCTGTACAAATTCATCGCACGCTCAACTTCTTCTTCGTTAAACGATAATCTCATCATATCTACCTCGTATATAGGATTTTTATAAAAAAATAATGAAAACCCTTACATATAATAAGAGTTCAGTCCCTTACTATATGTATTCGCTATAATTCGAGAAATTCCTTCTGAAAGCAAAAAAATCCTTATACATTATCTTGTATAAGGATATTTTTTGTGATTTGCAATGTTGCGGAAGAAATATGCGTATTCCTTTCGCAGTTCGGAAATCGTCATTTTGTTCATTATTTCTTTATTATAAACTCCGATTTGAAAGAGTTTTTCAGAATAATGGCTTCGTTCTTTTTCTAAAGCGGATTTCAATAAATTACTCATAGCGTCCTCCTTCATTTTGAGGTATCCTATACACAAGATACTCTATTTAAATGAACGTGGTATGAATCTAATGTAAAGAATTTATGTTTACGAAGATTTTCGGTACAGTCCGTTTTGAACCGATCTTAATAGCTGAAAAGCATGTTCTCCGGCAAGCTGCATAAACGTCTCCAGCATTTCATCACGTTTGATATCCAACTCTATAATTTCTTTTGCCAGTGAGACCGCTTTTTCTTCCTCCATGATTATCCTTCCTCCTCATTTATTCGTTACATAAAGGATAAAACGCGCTTGGATGTTACGCATTATTCTTGTTAATTTTTCTTCCGTATTTTTTCAATAATCTTCTATTTCATGTTAGAAAATATGACAAGCGTCAGGTTTTTTCTCTTTGTTTTTTATATACTATTATCAAAAGACATCCAGGGGTGGAAAAATGACCACAGAAGATCATTCTTATAAAGACAAAAAAGTGATTTCAATCGGGATTGTCAGTGAATTGACAGGATTGTCCGTAAGACAGATCAGGTACTATGAGGAACGGAAGCTCATTTATCCGCAGCGGTCTTCAAGGGGAACGAGAAAATATTCTTTCGCCGATGTGGAGCGGCTGATGGATATCGCCAATAAGCGTGAAGACGGCGTACAGACGGCAGAGATTTTAAAGGATATGCGCAAAAAAGAGCAGATGGTAAAAAACGATCCGCAAGTGCGAAAAAAAATGCTGGAGGGGCAGCTTAATGCTCACTTTCGGTACAAAAACCGTTAAATGATAAAAGTCCGACTCGCAATTGAGACGGACTTTTTACTTTTATAATGAGTGTATGAATGCAGTGGCAATGCCAAAGTAAATTAATAAAGACAAAATATCGTTTAACGTTGTAATCAGCGGTCCTGAAGCGATCGCCGGGTCTACTTTCAGCTTGTGCAAAATAATAGGGATAATTGTTCCTGACATCGTGCCGATAATTAAAGTAAAGAGCAGTGAAGAGGCGACAACAAATCCCAGAAGCGCGTTCCCCTGCCATAAGATGGCGATAATCGCAATCAGAACAGAACAAACCGCTCCGATATAAATACTTGTTCTGAACTCCCTGAGGATCAGGCGTACAATCGTTTTTTTGTTCATTTCTTCTTTAGACAAACCTCTGATGACAACCGCGAGAGATTGTGTTCCCGTATTTCCTGTCATCCCTGACACCATCGGCATGAAAAACGCCAGCGCGACAACCTGCTGCAGCGCATCTTCAAAATAACTGATAATGCTTCCTGAAATCAGTCCGATAAACAAGAGTAAAATCAGCCATGGCAGACGCCGGTATGCCGCCACGTAAGCCTTTGTGTCAAAGGTGATGTCTTTACCGGAAGCGGCAAATTTTTCGTAATCCTCATCAGCTTCCCGAATGACGACATCGATAATATCATCGACCGTTACAATGCCGACAAGCACGTTGTTTTCCTCAACTACCGGAATCGCCAAGAAATCGTAACGTTCAATCAGGCGGGCAACTTCTTCCTGATCTTGGAGAGCGCCTGCTGAGATGACGCGGGTAAACATTAAATCCTGCACCTTTTCTTCAGGTTCGCCTAGAATCAAATCGCGGTAGGAAAGTACGCCCACCAGCTGTTTGCTTTCATTGATGACATATAAGTAGTTGATCGATTCAGCTATTTCAGCAAAGCTTTTCAGTTTGACGACTGCGTCTTTTACCGTATAATGCTGAGGAATCCACACATAGCGATTTGTCATCATGCGCCCCGCTGAGTCAGCCGGATAATTCATCAAAAGCTGTACAGCCTTAGACTCTGATGCTTCCATGCTGGACAATAGCTGTTCCTTCAGTTCTTCGTCCATTTCTTCAAGCAATTGAGCGAGGTCATCGTTGTCCATTTTGTTCATCGCTAGTGTTGCTCTAGTTTTTCCGACTTTATTTAAGACGGCAAGCTGAAATTCACGTTCCAGCTCCCCGATCATATCAGTGATATCATCTACAGTTAAATAAGATAAATAGCGGGCGCGGTGTTTTTCCGGCATTTCTTTAAAAATAAATGCCATATCATAGGGCTGAAGCTCATCAATAACGCTTCTGAAATCCCTGATTTTCCCGTCTCGCAATAAAATAATGATGCGTAAAATGAGTTCGTCATAGGTCATGTTTTGAACCATCGGGACTCGTACCTCCTCTACGGAGACGTGCCGGCCTCGCCTGAAGGTGCGGCAGATCGTCTCCTCATCGTGTAATCAGTTGCCTTGCTGTCATAGTATATGGGTACTTCTTCAGATTGACTCGAATGGGGAGAATCCATACTCCGCACCTCCTTTGGTAAAATTCGTTTTAAAGGCATAAAAAAAGCCTTCGGGATTGAAGGAGAAAGAAGCACGGCAAAAAAGCGTGCGGGCGCCTTCAATCGTAGAGCTTTAGCACTGTATGGCATAGGATCAATCATCCAGCTGCGTTAAAAATCACCTTATGTCGATGATTTCTGTTGACCCATTGGCGTCTTTGGACATTTTTGGGCAGCAGCGTATCTCCATACAGGAGCCTCACCTAACGAAGTTCCTAATTGAATTGACACACTGAGATTACAGAAAAAAACAAGCTGTGTCAACTCAAAAAAGTAATAAATGCGCTTTCATCACAAATACGGAACAAAACAAGGGCCTAAGCCCTTATTCTGTTGTTTGCGTCTCATCATCTTCTGAGAGCAAATGATACGTTTCATGAAGAAATAAGGCGTACTCTCCTTCCTTCGTCGGATGAGGGACATATTCAGCCTGATTGATGTATTGCTCCTCTTTCTTTTCCATGCGTTCGCCTCCTTTTCTATTTAGATTGTCCAAAAGAAGGTTTCTTATCATGAAAAAACCCCGCTGCTGCGGGGTTTTGATTAGTCGTCTATCTCCTGCTTAATGATATGTCCATCCTTTGCGGAAATCTCAAATTCCGCCTCAGTTCCTTGTTTCGTTTTGATCTCAATTTCATAGTTGTAAGCACCGTCGTCTTCGTCAAGCTTGCTTTCTGTTACGGTTCCATCTGTTTGCTTTAAGGCAATCTCTTCAGCCTCTTCTTTTGTTATGGCAACTTGTTCTGCTTTCTCTTTTAACGGGTCATTGAGCGCTTGTTTTGTATTGATATCTACATAAACGTCGTAGTCTTCACCGTCTTTTTGGATCTCGACTTCATAGACTTCTTTGCCGTTGTAAATGTCTCTGTCGATATCATCCACCGTGCCGTCAACAACCGTTTTGGCAATCGATTCTGCTTCCTGTTCAGTGAGTGCACCAGTCTTGGACGAAGCAGTCTGTGTGTTTTCATTGTTTTCTTTCGCAAACGCGTTGTAGCTGAATCCGCCGGCCGCTAAACAGCCTGCTAATAGGCCAACCATCCATCTTTTCTTTAGCATATGTGATTCCTCCTTTGTTTTGTATGAGTACAGTTTACACACTCAACATGAAAGGAAAACGAGAGAAAGATGAGAATTTGATGAGAAACCGTCAGTCTTCATACACAATGTTTGCAACTTTTCCGGTGTAGGCATTGATTTTCACTGTCGCTTCCTTATCATCCGGAAGATCAACATCCACTTCAAAGATGAGAGTGCCCTCATTTTCTTCGAGATCTGCGTCATCCGCTGTACCGCCCGTTTCTCGCTCTGCAATGGTTTTGGCTTCTTTTTTCGTAATCGGTGTTTTTTGTTGATCTTCACTGCTGATCTGATCAGCCGACACGACTGCTTTTGCCTGCATATCTACCTTCACTTCGTATGTTTTTCCGTCTTCTTTTTGTATGGTATATGTGGCAACACGATTCTGTTGTGTTTGTTTTTTGACGGTTCCCGGCACCCGCTCAAGCGCGAGATGCTCGGCTTCTTTTTCTGTCATGGCAGATGGATTCATCGCTTTTACTCTGTTTATCGAAAGAATATCAGCCGATTTTGCGTCAGCTTTTATAAAATAAGTTCCCTTTGGATTTTCAAGGGTCATATCATATGTTCTTTTATTCTTTGATTGCGTTACTTTCGTGACCTCGCCTTCATAGGAGGCTTCGATTTTTTTTACGACAGCCTCCTTTGACAGGACGTCCTCGTGGGTTTGCCGAATGATGAGAACCGCACAGATGATGACGGCTAAAACCGCTGCTGCCGCAGCAGATACTGCTTTTATTGTTTTGTTCATCGGCCTCCCCCATTCTGTTCTCTGAATTGCATGGTGACAGCTGTTCCTTGGTCCGGCTTGCTTTTGACAGACAGCTCAATGCCGTGCTCATCGGCGATTTGCTTGGCAATGGAAAGGCCTAAACCCGTCCCGCCTGTTTTTCTGTTTCGTGCCTCATCCGCCCGGTAGAACCGTTCGAACAAGTGCGGGATATGCTCCTCAGGTATTCCGATGCCTTCATCCCTTACTGACAGAAACGGCCGTCCATTCCTCGTTCCGGCTGTCATTACAATGGCTTTTTCACTATACTTTATGGCATTATCGAGCAAAATGGTCAGCAGCTGCTTGATGCGTTCTTCATCAGCTGTTACAAGCAGGCTCTCCCTATCTGTTACAAGCAAAATCTCACGGTGATAGACGGGCTGGAGCGTTTGCATAACGGCGCGTGACACTTCAATCAGATCGATTGTTTTCACGTCAAGCTCAAGTCCTTTATGGCTTTTGGCAAGCGCCAGCAGCTGGTTGGTCAGTTTTTTCATATGCACCGCTTCTGAATGAATGGCTTCAATCGATTCCTCAAGCACTTCCGGCTTTTTTGCCCCCCACCGCTTCATTAGGCTGCTGTAGCTTTCTATAATCGTGAGCGGGGTTTTCAATTCATGTGAAGCGTCTTGAACGAATTGCTGCTGTTTATCGTAGTGCTCTTTCAGCATCATCGCCATCTCATTAAATGTCAGCCCCATCTGATATAACTCGTCGTGCGACTGTCCTTCCAAGGAAATCGTTTTGAATGCTTTCTCCCGCTGTATATCTTTCATTGTCATCATTAATCGTCTGATCGGATTAATGATACGGCGGGCGAGCAAGCTGCCGGCAAAAAAAGAAGCGATACAGACAGCAGCACTTGCAGCGATTAAGATGATTTTCAAAAGAAACAGACTCTCCTCTGTGTTCTCGAGCCTTTCAACCAGCTGAAGAGATACCACTTGCCCATCGGTCCAAATAACCGGAACAGCGGCTTCAGCAAACAGTTTGCCGTCATGTTTCCTTACATCTGCCGTTTCCCCGCTGTGAAATGAAAGAGGAAAATCTTTAAACTCTTTTTCTTTTGTAATGGTCATGACGGCTTTTTGATCACCATTCACTACACGGACCATGCCGTTTGCCGGAAGATAGGCCTGCAGCATGTCCTGCAAAGCCACTCCTTCTGTTTCAGCAGCATGCAGCGCTTCAGCAATGTTATCCGTCTCATCTGCAAGCCGGGCTGCATCCTTTGATGTCAGCGCGGATGAAAAAATGAGATAGACTGCGGTATGGACCAAAATTAATAAAACCAGCAGCGATATTGATGTGTACAGATGAATCTTGGTCTTCAGCTTCATCGTTTACCCCTTAATGGCATAGCCGACCCCGCGAACAGTATGGATCAGCTGTTTTTCGTAAGGATAGTCCAGTTTTTTTCTGATGTATCTTATGTACACGTCCACGACATTTGTATCACCAATGTAATCAAATCCCCATACCGAGTTTAAAATCTGCTCCCGTGTCAGCACTTGCTGCGGATGTTTCAGCATATAGACGAGCAAATCAAATTCCCGCGGCGTTAATTCCACCTCTTTGTTTCCCCGTCTCACTTCACGGGTTTTTTCGTTCACCCGCAAGTCGTCATATGTAAGAAAGGTGCCGATATCTTCTGTTTTTGGTCCATTTTGGCGCAGCGCCGCCCTGATTCTCGCAAGCAATTCCTCAATTTCAAACGGCTTTGTGACATAGTCGTTCGCACCGATGTCCAGCCCTGTTACCTTATCAGGAATACTGTCGCGCGCCGTTAATAAAATGACAGGTGTCTGCTGATCCGTTTTTCTCAAGCGGCGGAGTACCTCCAGGCCGCTAAGCCCCGGAAGCATGACATCAAGAAGCACCAAAGAATACCCGCCTTCCGCGGCCGCATTCAGCCCTTCTGTGCCATCTTGTTTGATGATGACGCTGTATCCTTCATATTCCAATTCAAGCTGAAGCACCCTGGCGATTTTTTCTTCATCTTCCACAATTAATATGTGCCCTTTTTCCAAAATCGATCATCCTCTCCTGTCCAAATATGAAAAAAATGATTTCATTGTTTACAAAATGATTCTTATCATCTATTATGATGTCAAAATAAAAAATTGTATACGGAAAGCACTAGGGGTGCTGTTTTGGCTGAGATAAAGCGCGCAAAAACGCGCTTTGATCCCTTATGACCCGATCTGGATAATACCAGCGTGGGGAAGTGCAGGTTGACCGAATGGTGTATTTTTTTGTGCGCTTAATCGATCTATGACTGCATATTCCCTTAGGATATGCAGTTTTTTATTTTACCAAAAAAACAGGAGGTCGGAGAAATGGATCATATTTGCGGTACAAGCAGAATCGCTGGTTTTCGCTTCTCTTTATACCCGATGACAGATGATTTTATCAGTGTGATCAAGTCTGCGCTGAAAAAAACCGACACATCTAAGGTTTGGACGAAAACCGACCATATCAGCACAGTCTTGCGCGGATCGATTGATCATGTATTCGATGCTGCCAAAGCCATTTATCTTTATGCGGCGAACAGCGAAAAACACATCGTCATGAACGGCACGTTTTCCATCGGGTGCCCGGGCGATACCCAAGGAGATACATATCTTTCCGCAGACGGCAAGCGTGTCAATGAAGATGCTGTCGGAAGCCTGAACGCGGAAGCACCATGCCAATTTGCGCTTTACCCGATGAATGAGCCGGATTATATGGGTTTGATCATCGAAGCTGTCGACATTGCGAAAGCAGAAGGCACCTTCGTACAGGGAGCCCATTACGCGAGCGAGCTTGACGGGGACGCGCATGACGTATTCAGAACACTGGAAGCCGTTTTCCGCATGGCTGAACAGCAAACAAACCACGTAACCATGACTGTGAATGTCTCGGCTAACAGTCCATCAAGAAAAAACAGAAAGCAGGGATAAAATGAAAAGCTGGAAAGTAAAAGAAATTGTCATCATGTCCGTTATCAGTATCGTTTTTGCCGTTGTTTATTTATTATTCACGCATTTTGGAAACGTACTTGCCGGTATGTTCGGTCCAATCGCTTATGAACCGATTTACGGCATTTGGTTTATCGTTTCTGTCATCGCCGCGTACATTATTCGAAAACCGGGTGCGGCGCTTGTTTCTGAAATCATTGCCGCTCTCGTTGAATGCCTGCTGGGAAATCCATCTGGCCCAATGGTCATCGTCATCGGCATTGTTCAAGGTCTCGGGGCTGAAGCTGTATTTCTCGCGACACGCTGGAAAGCATACTCTCTGCCTGTACTTTTGCTGGCAGGAATGGGATCTTCAGTAGCCAGCTTTATCTATGATCTCTTTGTTTCTGGCTATGCAGCGTATTCACCTGGTTATCTTCTCATTTCGCTTGTCATCCGTCTGATTTCCGGCGCGCTTCTTGCGGGGCTCCTCGGAAAAGCTGTCAGCGACTCTCTCGCTTATACGGGTGTGTTAAACGGAATGGCACTCGGAAAGGAACTGAAAAAGAAACGAAAACAGGTATCAGACAATGCAAGCCTTTGATGAGCTCCTAACGGTTGACCAGCTCAGCTTCACTTATGAAGAAGACGAGAAACCGGTTTTTCAAAACATTTCGTTTGAGCTTCAAAAAGGAGAATGCGCTTTATTACTAGGGCCGAGCGGGTGCGGAAAAAGCTCGCTCGCCCTATGTTTAAACGGTCTTTACCCGGAGGCTTGCGACGGCATACAGTCCGGACATGTTTTTTTATGTCAGAAGCCGGTCACAGACCCTGAAACCTCCGAAACGATTGCTCAGCATGTCGGAGTCGTTTTTCAAGATCCTGATCAGCAGTTTTGCATGCTGACGGTGGAGGACGAAATCGCTTTCGGGCTGGAAAATCTGCAGATTCCGAAAAAAGAGATGACAGAAAAAATTGATGCGGTTTTAGAAAAATTACGCATTACTTCTTTAAAAGAAAAAACGATATCCACTCTGTCAGGAGGACAAAAGCAGAAAGTCGCTCTCGCCTGTATTTTGGCGATGGAGCCTGAGCTTATTATGTTGGATGAGCCAACTTCTCTGTTAGATCCTTATTCAGCGCGGGAATTCGTTCACATGATGAAAGACCTTCAGAGGGAAAAAGGCTTCAGCCTCCTCGTCATTGAGCACCAGCTTGATGAATGGGCGCCTTGGATTGAGAGGACAATTGTGCTGGACAAAGCAGGAAAAAAAGCGCTGGACGGCCGGACAGAAGATCTATTTCAGCACGAAGCGGAGACCCTAAAGGAACTAGGCATCGCGATTCCAAAAGTGTGCGGCCTGCAGGAAAAACTCAGTATGCCGTTTACTCTATCAAAAGAAACGCTGTTTAAAGAACCTTTTCCTGCCGGGCATGCTGAAAAGAAGAAAGCTCCTTCTGGGGAAAGTGTGCTGGAAGTCAGCAGCCTTTCATTCGCAAGAGGGCAGCAGACGATTTTCAAAGACATCAGCTTTTCATTGCGCGAAGGCTCTTTAACGGCGCTTGTCGGCCCGAACGGCACCGGAAAATCGACGCTCTTATCCGTCCTCGCCCGTCTGATGAAGCCGAAAAGCGGAAAGATTCTTCTATATGATAAGCCGCTGCAATCGTATAAAGAAAATGAACTGCGAAAACGAATGGGATTTGTTTTTCAAAACCCGGAGCATCAGTTTGTCACCGATACAGTATATGACGAGCTGCTGTTCGGCCAGAAAGCAGATGCTGAAACCGAGAAAAAAGCGCAGCACCTGCTGCATCGTTTCGGTCTTGCACATTTAGCTGATCATCATCCGTTTGCAATCAGCCAAGGACAAAAACGGCGCCTGAGCGTCGCTACCATGCTCATGCATGACGTAAAGGTTTTATTATTAGACGAACCAACCTTTGGCCAGGACGCCCGCACGGCGGCTGAATGCATGGATATGATTCAGCGTATCAAGGCAGAAGGAACCGCTGTCCTTATGATTACACACGATATGGAGCTAGTCTCTTCGTATGCCGACAGCGTGCTTGTGCTTCACGATACGGGCCTGGCCTTTGACGGATCTCCAGCGCAGTTATTTTCTCAGGAAACAAGGCTTGTCAAAAACGCAAAGCTTACCCTTCCCCTTCTATATGAATGGATGGCATATCAAGAGGAGGTGCGTGATGATGCAGCCGTTACATCTCATTAATCCGACAGTGAAAGCAGCGGCGGTTTTTTGCTGTGTTGTCATGCTGTCGTTTATTTACAATCCCTACACCCCTGCGTGTTTTTATATCATCATCGTGGCGAGTGTCCTATTAGCAGCCAGAATCCCATTGAAAAAATGGTTTTTGTTTACGATTCCGTTTTTGATTTTGGCATTCGGATGCGTATGGACAGCCGCTGTTTTTGGAAAGGTTCCGACAACCCCGGATAATTTCTTGTTTCAAGCCGGCCCTTTTTCGATCAACAGTGGCAATGTGTCTGTCGGCATCTCTCTCGGGTTTCGTATTTTATGCTTTTCCGCCTTATCGATGATGTTTGTTTTTACGACCGATCCGATTTTATTTATGCTGAGCCTTGTCCAGCAGTGCAAGCTTTCACCAAAGCTCGCATATGGCGTCATTGCAGGCTTTCGTTTTCTTCCGTTGTTAAAGGACGAGGTCCAGCTGATCCAGCAGGCTCATAAAATCAGAGGAGGAGCGGCGGAGAACGGCTTCAAAGAGAAAATCAGCGCGCTAAAGCGGTATACCATCCCGCTTTTGGCAAGTGCCATCAGAAAAGCGGAACGGACGGCGCTTGCGATGGAATCGAAAGGTTTTACAGGAAGCAGAAATCGGACATATTACCGGACGCTGACCGTAAACCGCCGCGACTGGCTGTTCTTTTGCCTCGTTCTCTTGTTATTCGCAGGATCTTTTCTCGTATCTAAATATTTTGCCTCATAAAAAGCCGCTATTGTCGATAGCGGCTTTTTTTCTTATTGATGATAGTTTAATGCCTGGGCAAGATTGGTTTTAATTATAATGTTCGAAAAATCAATCCCAAGCTGTACAGCGGTTTGCGCGATTTCAGGCCTGATTCCTGACAGGGTTGACCTGACACCGATTAAATTGAGCGCTTCAATTAATTTAAAGATTTGGTGCGCCACCATCGTATCAACCACCACAACACCTGACAGATCGATTAACAGATGCTCCACGCGTCTTTTGGCACAAGCATGAAGCGTGTTTTCCAGAATAAACTTTGCCCGTTCGGTATCAATGTCACCGACAAGCGGAAGCAGAGCTGTTGATTTGCTCAGGGTAATGACAGGCGAGCTTAATTCCAATATCATTTCTCTCTGGGCGTTTAATTGCTGTTTGGCATTCGTTTCAGCGTGATCGACAAATGTATAAATGGTAAAATCAAAGACTCTTACAATCAAATCGGCCCATTTTTGTTTCTCTCCCGGTTCAAACGCCGACTCGTTTTCTTCTGCGAACTTCTCAAAATACTTCGTATATAATTTCCGATTTCTCATAAACTCCCGAATGACGTACTGAACCGGAGTGTCGAGATGCTTTTGATCATTTGTCAGCTCAATGACCCACTCTTGAAATTCTTCGAGAAATTGTTTTTCAGGTAAAACATACATGTAATTCAGATGCCGGTAAAATTCCCTGTCCTGCTCTTTCAATTCTTCCGTTACAGATGCATTATGTAAGGCGTAAAGCGAATTCGGATCACTTTCCTCCATCGTTTCAATCCATTCCTCGGCCATTTGTTCCACATGCTCTGAAAAAAACGCATATAATTTTTCATTCAGTTTCATCACACTGCTCCTTTCCCCAACACTATTATAACTTGACTGACAGCTGAATCCCAGTCAGACACGCTGAAACCATCCAATATTTTGAAAATTACTAATTCTTTGGGTTGTATCCCATTTTTTCAAAATGCTTCAAATGGCTCTGTCCGAGAGGTTGTTTTTTTCATATAATATGAGGCAACACCCTTGAATCCACTTGAAAGCATAAAAAAGGAGGGCTTTTTTATGAATGGTGAAATCCGCTTGATCCCGTATGTGACGAATGAGCAGATCATGGATGTAAACGAGCTTCCTGAGGGCATTAAAGTGATTAAGGCGCCAGAAATGTGGGCAAAAGGGGTAAAAGGCAAAGATGTAAAAATTGCTGTATTGGACACTGGCTGCGACGCAAGCCATCCTGATTTAAAAAACCAAATCATCGGCGGAAAGAACTTCACGGATGATGACGGCGGCAAGGAAGATGCGATTTCCGACTACAACGGACACGGCACACACGTCGCCGGAACAATTGCAGCTAATGATTCAAGCGGCGGCATTGCCGGAGTCGCGCCTGAGGCAAGCCTATTGATTGTGAAGGTTCTTGGCGGTGAAAACGGCAGCGGACAATACGAATGGATTATTAACGGCATTAACTACGCTGTGGAACAAAAAGTCGATATCATCTCAATGTCTCTTGGCGGACCGAGCGATGTGCCAGAGCTTGAAGAAGCAGTGAAAAACGCCGTAAAAAATGGAGTGCTTGTCGTTTGCGCAGCGGGAAATGAAGGTGACGGCGACGAACGTACAGAGGAGCTTTCCTACCCTGCGGCTTATAATGATGTGATCGCGGTTGGTTCTGTTTCCGTAGCTCGAGAATCGTCAGAATTTTCTAACGCAAATAAAGAAATTGATCTCGTTGCACCGGGAGAAAATATATTATCCACCCTCCCTAACAAGAAATACGGTAAGCTGACCGGCACTTCAATGGCTGCCCCTCATGTCAGCGGAGCACTTGCTTTAATTAAAAGCTTTGAAGAAGAATCGTTTCAAAGAGATCTAACTGAACCTGAGGTTTATGCGCAGCTGGTCCGCAGGACACTCCCGCTTGATATCGCAAAAACACTGGCAGGTAATGGATTCCTTTATTTAACTGCTCCTGATGAGCTGGCAGAAAAAGCAGAGCAATCACATTTGATGACCCTATAAAATTATTTTTCTCATATAATTTATGTCGTAATTTGTAAATAAAATTTCAAATTCTATGTTGACAACGAATTTGAATTACTGTTAAGATTACCAACAAATGATTCAACTTTTCAAAAAATTAATAACATTTTCTCTTATCGAGAGTTGGGCGAGGGATTGGCCTTTTGACCCCAACAGCAACCGACCGTAATTCCATTGTGAAATGGGGCGCACTGCTTTTCGCGCCGAGACTGATGTCTCATAAGGCACGGTGCTAATTCCATCAGATTGTGTCTGAGAGATGAGAGAGGCAGTGTTTTACGCAGAAAAGCCTCTTTCTCTCATGGGAAAGAGGCTTTTTATTGTGAGAAAACCTCTTAGCAGCCTGTATCCGCGGGTTAACGAGAGTGTTTTACATATAAAGGAGGAGAAACAATGACAACCATCAAAACATCAAATTTAGGATTTCCGAGAATCGGACTGAACAGAGAATGGAAAAAAGCACTTGAAGCGTATTGGAAAGGCAGCACTGATAAAGATACGTTTTTAAAGCAAATCGACGAACTATTTTTATCCGCAGTAAAAACACAAATTGACCAGCAGATTGATGTTGTGCCTGTTTCTGATTTCACACAGTATGACCATGTACTCGACACAGCAGTCAGCTTCAACTGGATTCCGAAACGGTTCAGACATTTGACTGACGCTACCGATACATACTTCGCTATCGCCCGCGGAATTAAAGACGCTGTATCTAGTGAAATGACAAAATGGTTTAATACCAATTACCATTACATCGTTCCGGAATATGACGAAAGCATTGAGTTCCGCCTGACAAGAAACAAACAGCTCGAAGATTATCGCCGGATCAAACAGGAATACGGCGTTGAAACAAAACCTGTGATTGTCGGCCCTTATACGTTCGTTACGCTTGCCAAAGGCTATGAGCCGGCTGAAGCTAAAGCAATCCAAAAACGCCTTGTGCCGTTATATGTACAGCTTTTGAAAGAGCTTGAAGAAGAAGGCGTAAAATGGGTTCAAATCGATGAGCCGGCGCTCGTTACCGCCTCTGCCGAAGATGTCCGCGGCGCAAAAGAATTATTTGAAAACATTACAAGCGAGCTTACCTCCTTGAATGTGCTTTTGCAGACGTATTTTGATTCTGTGGATGCTTATGAAGAGCTAATCTCTTACCCGGTACAGGGAATTGGCCTTGATTTCGTTCACGATAAAGGCAGAAACCTGGAACAGCTAAAAACACACGGCTTCCCAACAGACAAAGTGCTGGCAGCCGGTGTAATCGACGGACGCAACATTTGGAAAGCAGATCTTGAAGAACGTCTCGATGCCGTTCTCGATATTCTCAGCATTGCAAAAGTTGATGAACTGTGGATTCAGCCTTCCAGCAGCCTGCTGCACGTTCCTGTAGCAAAACACCCTGACGAGCATTTGGAAAAGGATCTGCTGGACGGATTATCCTACGCAAAAGAAAAACTAGCCGAGCTGACAGCTTTGAAAGAAGGCTTAGTTTCAGGAAAAGCGGCGATCAGCGAACAAATTCAGCAGGCTAAAACTGATATTCAGGCGCTCAAACAGTTTGCAACAGGCGCGAATTCTGAACAGAAGAAAGAGCTTGAGCAATTAGCCGATAAAGACTTCAAGCGCCCGATTCCGTTTGAAGAACGTTTAGCCCTGCAAAATAAATCTCTCGGCCTTCCGCTTTTGCCGACGACAACGATCGGGAGCTTCCCGCAGTCTGCTGAAGTGCGGAGCGCACGCCAAAAATGGCGGAAAAATGAGTGGTCTGATGAACAGTATCAAAACTTTATCAATGCAGAAACAAAAAGATGGATTGATATTCAGGAAGAATTGGAACTTGATGTCCTTGTTCACGGTGAATTTGAACGGACCGACATGGTCGAATACTTCGGTGAGAAGCTGGCCGGCTTTGCCTTCACAAAATACGCTTGGGTTCAATCATACGGCTCACGCTGTGTCCGCCCGCCAGTCATTTACGGAGATGTTGAATTTATTGAACCGATGACAGTAAAAGATACTGTGTATGCACAGTCATTGACTTCAAAGCATGTGAAAGGAATGCTGACGGGCCCTGTTACGATCTTAAACTGGTCTTTCCCTCGAAACGACATTTCGAGAAAAGAAATCGCCTTCCAAATTGGGCTTGCTCTTCGCAAAGAAGTAAAAGCGCTTGAAGACGCAGGCATTCAAATCATTCAAGTCGATGAACCGGCGCTGCGTGAAGGTCTTCCATTAAAAACCCAAGATTGGGATGAATATTTGACTTGGGCGGCAGAAGCATTCAGATTAACCACTTCTTCCGTGAAAAACGAGACGCAAATTCATACGCATATGTGCTACAGCAACTTTGAAGACATCGTCGATACGATTAATGATCTTGACGCGGATGTTATTACGATCGAGCACAGCAGAAGCCACGGAGGATTTTTGGATTACTTAAGAGAACATCCGTATCTGAAGGGTCTAGGCCTTGGTGTATATGACATTCACAGCCCACGTGTGCCGTCAACTGAAGAAATGTACAACATTATCGTTGATGCGCTTGCCGTCTGTCCGACTGACCGCTTCTGGGTAAATCCAGACTGCGGATTGAAAACAAGACAGCAGGAAGAAACGGTTGCAGCATTGAAAAACATGGTTGAAGCCGCAAAACAGGCAAGAGCTCAGCAGACACAGCTTGTATAAATATAGAAACCATCTGCCTTTGGCAGATGGTTTTTTCTATTAAAAAGCGGGAATCGGTTTTCGATGCTCCCCATCCCCTTCTTTTACTATTTTGGCTGCTCCATTTTCATCAAATTCCACAAGGCTCAATGAAGTATCATGTATGTAAGCAGAATTCCATATGTCATTAATGCGTCTTCCCTTTATGATATTTAACAGCATTAATATAAAGACGGAATGGGTAACCAAGAGAACATTACCGGAAGAATGGCTGTCTAAAATCGTTTGGAGAGCCAGCCTTACCCGGCTTTCAAGGTCAAAAAACGTTTCACATCCCGGCTGGCGATAAGCTGCGGGATGATGAAAATAAGCATGAAAAAGATCAGGTTCGTCTCTTTCAATATCCTCTTGTTTTTTTCCTTCCCATGAGCCCAGTGACATTTCTCTGAATATATGATCTTTAACCAGCGGGGGCCGGCGCGATCCCAGTATGGTTTTTGCCGTCTCTTCTGTCCGCTTGCTCGGGCTGATGTAAACCTGATTCAATTCAATATCTTTCAGACGCTTCCCAAGAGCGCGGGCGTTGTACAGTCCAAGTTCTGTTAAATCAGAATCCAGCCAGCCCTGCATCCGTTTTTCCACATTCCATTGAGTCTGTCCGTGCCTAGCAATATATAAATGCAGCATGATCACCCCTCCTCTTTTCTCCTCTTATCTTAGCAAATCCCCCAAATATTTTGTTTACTTTTCACTTTTTTGAGAATGTTCTTTGCACTTCTTTTCGGCTATACTTATAACACTCAATTGACAGGAGGGTTTAGGATGAATCATGAAAAGTTCTTAAAACGGGCTGTCGATCTTGCTCGTGAAGGAGTGAATGCGGGAGTTGGCGGGCCTTTCGGAGCCGTTATCGTGAAAGACGGAGCTATTATAGCCGAAGGGCAGAACAACGTCACAACAAGCAATGACCCGACTGCCCATGCAGAAGTGACGGCTATTCGAAACGCCTGCCGGGCACTTGACTCCTATCAGCTTGATGATTGCATTTTATATGCGAGCTGCGAGCCGTGTCCCATGTGCTTAGGCGCCATCTACTGGGCCAGGCCGAAAGCCGTTTACTATGCAGCGGAGCACACAGATGCTGCTGAAGCCGGATTTGATGATTCATTCATATATGAAGAAATTGATAAACCGGCAGAAAAAAGAAACATACCTTTTTATCAGGTGACCCTGAAGGAGCATTTATCTCCATTCCAGGCATGGCGGGATTTTGCCAATAAGAAAGAATATTAAAAGGATCAGGCATGTGCGGCCTGATCCTTTGTTAATTCGGTGAGAAGCCGCTGTGCCCGTGCGCACTTCGGATTGACTTTCAGCGCTTTTTGCAAATACAAAACAGCGGTCATATGCTGATGCAATTCAGCATGGCAGACACCGAGCCAGCAGCTTGATCTAAAATCAGCTGCTCCTTTCACCTGTACGTACTGAAGATTTTCACTATCGATTTGCAGGCAAGCTTCGAACGCTGTGATCGCTTCTCTTACTTTTTTAGACTGATACATAATAATCCCTTTATAATAGTGAAGCGTGCAGTAATCGGGATAATGCCCCAGCGCTTCATTGATATCCCGTTCCGCTTCTTCGTACCGTTCTGCGTCAATCAATAATTTATACTTTAAATAATAGAAAGCAGGCGGCGGAATTTGCTGTTTTCTTTTACATTTATTAATACAATCCATTGCCAGCCGGAAGGCTTTATCATGTTCGTTTCCTCTGTCATACTCAGCTGCTTTCTGATAAATGAGAGACGGGTCAGCACAGGATGTCAGCAATTCCGTATCCAATAAGTTCATGTTGCGTTGATGCTTTTGCTGTGCCTCCTGCTCTAAATAACCGTAATGGTGAATGATACATGGAAGCGAGAAAGGGCTGCTTGCCTCTCTTCCCTCTGGTCTTTCCCCAATACTTCCCGTAAACCTTATGTTTTGCTGATTGCGGATCAGCCTGATCTGCCTTTGTTCAAACGCTTCATTTTCATTCCATTGCTTCCCGGTGTAGTTCACGACCTTCACGCAACCGAGAGACGGCAGGCTGTCAGTCAGCAGCGAAGGCAATAGGCTGCCCGTATCCGAGTCTAGTTCTTCGTCGGCATCCAAGATCAAGATCCACTCTCCCTTGGCATGCTGTAAACTGGCATTTCTCGCCTTTGAAAAATCCTGTTCCCATTTATGATGATAAACTTGGGCATGAAAGCTTTTGCAAATGTCTTCCGTACGATCGTTCGAACCGGTATCAACCACAATGATTTCATCAGCAATACGCTGCACACTCTCCAAACAGCGTGCGATATGGCGTTCTTCATTCTTCACAATCATACAAACTGACAGCTTTGGTCTTTTCATGTGCTCACCTTTTCTCTAGTCTGAATTCACCTATACTACATGTATTCACACTTCGAAAAGATCATGCCCGCTCCGCGTGCTTCCGCACAAAAAAACATCCTGAGAACCCTCAGGATGCCGGTCATTATTTTAATTCTAATTTTACATCAATATTTCCTCTGGTTGCCTTCGAATAAGGGCAGAATTCATGAGCAGCATTGACAAGCTCTTGTGCCTTGTCCCGATCCAAATCTTTGGTGTTCACAACAAGTGTGACGCCGATTTTAAACCCGTCGTCGCTCTCATCCTTCATGAGGCTGACCTGCCCTTCAATTTCGGAATCGATTTTAATATTTTGCTCTTTGGCCACGTGTTCGAGCGCGCCGCCGAAGCATGCAGCGTATCCTGCCGCAAAGAGCTGTTCCGGGTTTGTTCCGGTTTGTCCTTCTTTTTTTGCATTAGGCATCACAATATCAAAATCAAGAACGCCGTCATCTGATGTAATATGTCCGGCCCGTCCGCCGCGTGCGGTTGCTTTTGCTGTAAATAGTGCCATTTTTTCCAGCCTCCTTGTTTGTATCTAGTTGTTATATTTCCCTTTCTGATCTTTTTAAACATGCTATGTTTGCCGAGAATAGGAAAAATGATGTTTTTCAGATACAATAGAATGGAATGTCAGAAAGAGTTGGTGAACAAGATGGAAAATGAATTTGACCATATGAAGTTGGAGAATCAGCTTTGTTTTTTGCTATATGCGAGTTCGCGGGAAATGACAAAGCAATACAAGCCGCTGCTTGAAAAGCTGAATGTGACGTACCCTCAATATTTGGCTTTGCTTTTGTTATGGGAACACGAAACGCTTACTGTTAAAAAAATGGGCGAGCTGCTGTATTTAGATTCAGGGACGCTCACTCCGATGCTAAAACGAATGGAACAGCAAGGTTTGATTACGAGAAAAAGATCTGAAGAGGATGAGCGGTCCGTATTGATCAGCCTGACAGAGAACGGGGAGTCATTAAAAGAAAAAGCGGCTGACATACCAAGGACGATCTTGGGGCTCTCAAAGCAGTCCGGAGAGGACCTGAAACAGTTAAAATCCGCTCTATATACATTGCTGGAAACGCTTCATCAAAAAAGTTGAGGATGCCTTATACGAGGCATCCTCTTAATATTTTATTCAGCTACTTCCAGCGTAACATCGATATTTCCGGAGGTTGCTTTTGAATACGGGCAAACGCCGTGCGCTTTTTGCACAAGTGCCTGTAATTCTGATGCACTGACTCCTTTCCCTTTCACCTGCAGCGTCACACCTAATTTATAGCCTTGATCTTCTTCATCCTTTAACAGGCTGACATGCGCTGTAACCTCTGTCTCTACTTTCACTCGTTCTGTTCTTGCTACCAGCTGCAGTGCGCTGTCAAAGCAGGCTGCGTAACCTGCTGCAAACAGCTGCTCCGGATTTGTCGCTTTTTCTAATTTCTTTGCTCTCGGTGTTCCCGGCATTGCGACATCGAGTTCGAGAACGCGATCTGATGATATCACCTTTCCTTCTCTTCCTCCTACCGCTGATACTGATGCTGTAAATAATGGCTGACTCATGTTTCATTCCCCCTAAATATATTTTATACAATTAAATTGTACACAATCTAATTTGCAGTGTCAATTTTTTGGCGCATAAAAAAGCTTATCCCTTTACGAGATAAGCTTTTCATCGAACATTGTCCCGCTATTCGCGGATTTGCCCAGTTCCTTTAATGATGTATTTTGTAGAAGTCAGTGCAGGAAGCCCCATTGGCCCTCTTGCATGAAGCTTTTGCGTGCTGATGCCGATTTCGGCTCCGTAGCCGAATTCAAAGCCGTCGGTAAAACGGGTTGATGCGTTATGATAGACCGCAGCAGCATCGACAGCGGTTTGAAAATAAGCCGCGTGCTTGTCATCTTCAGTTAAAATCGCTTCAGAATGATTGGTGCCGTATTGTTGAATATGCTTCACAGCTTCTTGGACGTTCTCAACCGTCTTTACGCTGAGGACAGGCGCTAAAAATTCTGTTTCCCAATCTTCCTCTGACGCTTGTTTGCTTGAAGGATGAAGTTCACATACAAATTCATCTCCGCGAATTTCAACTCCCGCGTTTTCCAGCTGGGCAAGCAATTCTTTCCCGTGCTGCTTCGCCCACACTTTGTGAATCAGCAATGATTCAATTGCATTACACACGGAAGGGCGCTGCGTTTTGGCGTTTACCACAACCTTTTCAGCCATTTGCGGTTTGGCCGTTTCGTCAATGAAAATGTGGCAGTTTCCTGCTCCGGTTTCTAACACAGGCACTGTTGATTCTCTCACGACGAGATCAATCAGCTTTTTGCCTCCACGCGGGATTAATACGTCAAGACCGTCGTTCAGCGTAAAGAGTTCTTTCGCTGTTTCCCTGCTTGTATCCTCAATCAGCTGTATGGCGTTAATTGGAAGCGATGACTGCTCAAGCGCTCTGTAAATCACGCTGACGAGTGCTTTGTTGCTGTGAATGGCAGAGGAGCTTCCCCGCAGAACAACCGCGTTACCCGTCTTTAAGCAGAGGGTTGCCGCGTCGACTGTAACGTTCGGTCTCGCTTCATAGATCATTCCGACAACACCTAGCGGAACACGGATTTTTTCGATAAACAGTCCGTTCTCTTTTTCAATCGTTTCAAGAGATTCACCGACCGGGTCTGCCAAATCAATTAAAAGCTCTACTGCATCCGCTATATCACGAATGCGTTTCTCATCAAGTGTCAGGCGATCAATGATATCAGGTGTTAAGCCATTGTTCGTTCCGTTCTCAATATCTTTGGCGTTTTCCATTAAGAGAAAATCTATTTCTTTTCGGAGCCCGTTTGCGATGAGGCTGAGCGCCTCATTTTTTTCAGCCGTTGTTTTCATGATCAGTTCAGCTGCTGCTTCGTTTGCCAGCTTCGCTTTTACAGAAACTTCACTCATTTTTCCGCCTCCTAGTCTTTTAAATTGACCCAGTCATTCCTGTGGATCACCTCAAACGTTTTCTCAAAATCAAGTTCATCACTTCGTTTGCCTTTGGCCTCCATAATCTCCTCGGAGGAGTAATGAGTTTGGCCTTTGCCGATCACCCCGCCCGGTCCCTTGACTTCCACGACCGCCCCTTTCGGAAAACTTCCGTTCACGCCCACAACGCCAGCCGGCAGCAGGCTGCTTCCGTTATGGATCATCGCCTCCTCGGCACCAGCATCAATGAGGATTTCACCTGATATCGGCGAGTGGAACTGAATCCACTGTCTCGTGTTGTTAACCGAGGATAGTTCTTTGTCTCCGATATAAGTGCCGTCTCCCCTGCCGTCCAAAATGTCCGCCAGCTTTTGCTCTCCGCTGCCTGTTCCAATGAACACTTTCACTCCAAGAGACAGCGCGGTTTGTGCTGCTAACAGCTTTGATTTCATGCCGCCGGTGCCGACCTTTGATCCGGCTGAACCGGCATACCCCAGCAATTCAGGCGTGATCTCCGGCAAATAATCAAATCGTTCCGCCTCAGGATTTTCATTCGGATTGGCATCATACAGCCCGTTGATGTCAGTGAGAATCATGAGCTGGTCCGCATGAATCAATCCGCTGACTAACGCAGAAAGCATGTCATTATCCCCGAATGTCAATTCTTCAACAGATGTAGAATCGTTTTCATTGATAATCGGAATGACGCCGCGCTCCAGTAATTCCATAATCGTTGCATACGCGTTTCGATACCGTTCTCTTTTCGAAAAATCATTTCTCGTTAACAGGATTTGTCCCGGAGTCAGTGCGTATTGTTTGAATTGATTCATATATTGCTGCATTAACAGTGTTTGTCCGACCGCGGCCGCCGCCTGTTTTCCTTTAATGGTAACGGGACGGGACGGATAACCGAGGCTGGAAAACCCCGCCGCTACGGCTCCCGAGGTAATCAGAATCATTTCATGTCCCGCTTTCTTCAACAGGGAAATGGCCTGAACATGCTCTCTGATTTTTGCCTCATCAATGCTTCCGTTACTATTCGTGAGCGAACTGCTTCCTATTTTCACTACTATTCTTTGTTTTTTCATTTATTCTCCTCCGCGGCTCTTCGCCAGCCAACTTACAATAAAAAAACCCATTTCATCCTGATTCATAAGGACGAAATGGGTTTCCGTGGTACCACCTTGATTGAACGCGCTTATGCACGCTCCGCTTTCCTGTAACGCCAGGTTACGCGCCTAGGTTTTCCCCCTAAGACTCCAAGGCAGGTTCAGCAGGTTTCATGCGGCAAAATGTTTCAGCGATTCATTTTGCTCTCTGTCACAGAAAGGTCTGCTTACTAATCCTCTTCAACGCTCAATGATTTTTTTATATTATGCAAAGAAAAAGGACACTTGTCAAGGATTTTTATCATCAAAAAGAGCCCGCATGGCGCGGGCATCTTGCCGTCTAGTTAAAGACGATTGTTTTGTTTTCATGAACGATGACGCGGTCTTCCAAATGCCATTTTACAGCACGTGCAAGCACGCTGCGCTCAATCGTTCTGCCGATATTTTTAAGGGCGTCCGTGTTGTCACGGTGATCCACACGCTCAATATCCTGTTCAATGATCGGCCCTTCGTCCAAATCGTTTGTGACGTAGTGAGATGTCGCTCCGATCAGTTTCACGCCGCGCTCGTAAGCCCGTTTGTATGGATTCGCACCGATAAAAGCAGGCAGGAACGAATGATGGATATTGATGATGCGATTCGGATGAGCCGAAACAAAATCAGGAGTTAAGATCTGCATATAGCGTGCAAGAACGATCACATCAATATTGTATTGCTCAAGCAGTTCAAGCTGCTTCTTTTCGACTTCCGCTCTGATGTCTTTGTTCGCTTTCATATAGTGGAATGGAATGTTCAGCCGCTCAACCAGCTCTCTCGCCTCTTCATGGTTGCTGATGACAACAGCGATTTCCGCCATAAGGTTGCCAGTTTGCCATTCCCAAATCAGCTCATGCAGACAGTGAAGCTCCTTTGAGACAAAAATGGCGACACGCTTCAACTCGCTTGCCAATGTTAAGCTCCATGTCATGTCGAATTTTTCCGCAATTGACGCAAACGCCTCCTGCAGTGTTTCTTTTTTCTCACGAATGCCCGCACAGTCGAATTCGATCCTCAGGAAGAAACGGCCGCCTTCAGGATCTGTCGTATACTGATTGGATTCTATAATATTGGCGCCGTGTTCAAATAAAAACGCGGAAACCGCAGAAACGATACCCGGCTGGTCGGGACAGCTGACCAAAAGGCGCCCTTTATCCTCATTCCCGTCACGGTATTCGTTTAACCGCTGAGTCATATATGATTTCATGAATAATCCCTCTTATCTTTGTAAGTCTAAACTATTTATCCATTATACTGAAGATTTGATAAAAATCAATTTATGACAGAATTTTTAAACCAACGGCTGAGCATAAAATCAAAGCGATAAAGAAGATCCGTTTGGCGTCTTTCGGCTCCTTGTAAAAGAGGATGCCGACAAGCGCTCCGCCGGCGGTGCCAATGCCAGTCCAGACAGCATAAGCGGTACCCATCGGAATGGTTTCCATTGCATACGACAGCAAGGAAAATGATGCGGCAAAACCAACAATGATCAACAGCACCCATTTCACGTTTTTTTCTTTCGCATATTGATTCATAAGGGCCACGCCGGCCATCTCCAAACAGCCCGCGCACAATAAACTGATCCAGTGCAGCATTATGCCTCGCCTCCTTTTTCGTCTGTCTCATCCTGTGTCACAAGCTTCAATCCGATTACACCGATTAAGAGCACGCCGATTAACAAAAGCTTTGGCCATCCGATCGGCTCATGAAACAGAATGATTTCACTCAGCACTGTTCCAGCTGTTCCGAGTCCGGTAAAGACGGCATACACGGTTCCGACAGGCAGACTGTTTGTCGCCTTCATTAAAAGATAAAAGCTGACTATGATGCCGACGGCTGTGCCGCTCCATGTTAAAGCTGAGTCAGCATGCTTTAAGCCTACCACCCAAACAACCTCGAAAACGGCGGCAAGCAGGACTAATCCCCATTTCATTACAAGTCATTCCTTTCTTTCCAGTAAGATTCTCCGAAAACAAAAAAACCCCGGACAGTCGTCTCTCATGAGATTGACTCTCCCGGGCTTTTTTCCCTCCGTGTGCATACGCGCTTCTATTTACGCGTATGTGTTTTCTCTCGGACCAGTCCATGTCCATTGACATGCGGAACCCTAGAAAACTTTACCTGACACTATGATACTACAACTTCACACTTTCTTTCAAATGTAAGATTTTCTTTCATATACCGCGATTGGTTTATTCCACTTTCTGATCGTTCTGCTGTATAGCATGCCGATTTTCTCCGCTACCCGTATGGACGCTTTGTTATCCGGGTCAATCATAGCCGCCATTTTGCCGAACTGCCGCTCGTTGAAGCCGTAGTCCAGGCAGGCTCGAGCCGCTTCTTTCGCATAGCCGTTCCCCCAGTGGCGGCGTGCAAACATATAGCCGATTTCCATTACTGTCTGATTTTCGATCTGCTGGGGCACGATGCCGCATTGCCCCAAAAAATCCCCTGTCCGTATGTCTTCGGCGATCCACAGACTGACGCCGTACCCTTTTTCATTTCTTTTGTTCCAATTGATCCACTCGCGGGTTTGCCTTTTATCTTTTAAACCGGAATAAAATTTCATGACGTCAGGATCGTTAAAAAGCTCGAGCAAAGAAGCATGATCCCGATCTTCCATACAGCGCAAACGAATGCGATCGGTCACAAGCTTCGTTTTAGCGCTCATATTCCGCCAAATCCTGCTTCCATTCTTTTTTGAGGGCTTCAATATGTGCTTGATGATAGCGGTTATGATCCGCCATGTGCCAAATGCCCCACCTTACAGTCGCGGTGTCATTATCGTAAGAAAGCGGCTTGTGCAAATCATCTTCAGTTAAGGTGAAACATATCGATTTCAGCTCGTTTACCACATGCTGGTGTCTTTTCAGGAGTAAATCTAAACCGGGCTGGTTCTCCGGTTCAGGGAGCCGTCCGTTTTCATCTGTCATCGGGCCGTATGCCTGTTCAATATGATCCGGTATCCGGTTTTCCTTGATACGCCAGACCCATCTGATGTCAACATTTGCGATATGGTGCAAAAGCTGAGCCGTGCTGTTTTTTGTTTGGCAGCGCCCCCTATAATACAGTTCACTGTGTGTCATGCGGCTTACGATAGAAGCCAGACGGAGAGTGTTTTCTTCCACTGCGGAATACAGCAGACTGACCGTCGGCGCCATGTCGTTTCTAATGAATAAGTCCTTCATGTTTGTTCCCCTCCTAACTAGGTACATTTGACGCCAAACAAAAATTCCCTTTAAAAAAGAAAAAAGCTCTCGTTAAAAATAGAGAGCAATCTTAATTGTTATTTCCCGGTTTATATAAATACGGATCATGCCGCGGTTCGTTTGAAGTATTCAAATCAAGCGATATATCGCCGCGGTCATTCATCGTGCCAAGTGTGATCGAGGACAGCAGTTTGGAGCTGTATCCTTTTTCCTCAAGCTTCTCAAACAGCCAGGCTCGATTTTTTTGGAGGTACTTCAAATTATGATCAAGGATTTCACCGTCCAGTATGAGGGGGATCGGGATAAAATTCCGTTCAGCTTTCATATTCAAATCCCGCACTTGCACCGCTCTCGCTTCCTCTTTTGGAATGACGCTCACTTCTCCCGTTTCTTCAATGATGGCAAGATCAATGTCAGCCGGATCGGCATAGCCCTTTTCCCTTAGCTTTCCGAGCAGTTCATTAACAGTCAGCCTTTCTTTACGCAGTCCGCGTTCATCAATATCCCCGTTTCTGATTAAGACAGTCGGGCTTACGACCAGCAGCCATCGCCATTTATTAGAAAGAGCAAGCTTGCTCATCAGAAGATAAAGCACTAAAAAAGTGCCCGCGTAATAAATCGACATCGGCAGCCTGGATGTAAGAATCGGCTCACTGATAATGGTTCCGATTGCGAAGGTCAAAAGCAGATCAAAATTGTTCATTTGTGATACGGCTTTTTTACCGGCAAGCCGAAACAGAATATACGCAATCGAAAATACGATAACTGGCTTCAGTAAAAATGCCCATACGATCCACAACACCGGTCTTTACCTCCATCACGCTAGTCATATTGAGCCTATTTTGCCCTGAGGCAGAGCCGCTATGCATAACCCTTTTATTCAGTGTTAAATAGGCGAACGTGCACTTCTTTGGCACATATCATAATAGAAAGCAACATAGATTGGAGGCACAATATGAAGTATCAGAAGACGAATACCCATTGGCCCTATGATCTTCCATCGGCTCCTCATTCCGCGGGCTATCAGCAGCAGCAGACAATCGACAGGCTAGCCGGTTTAGAGCTAAGAATGGAGCAGCTAATCAGAGCGATTGAGGTAAACAATGAATTGCTGAGAACGATGCAAGAACAGCAAAACCGTGTATGCACAAGCAGCGGCGGCGGATCAGTGATTGTCCGGATGTAGAAGCAGGCGCTTGTCCGCCTTCTTCTATCTCAATAAAAAAACTCTTCTCAGAAAGGAGAAGAGTTTCATGTATGTGTTCAAACGGACTGTGCCAAACTTAGTTGCGGGCCGAACAGCTCGTAATGGATAGACTCTGGCGCTGATCCAAGTTCTGATACAAGTTTATGCATTGCCGTAATAAATGACGGTGAACCGCAAATATAATAATCCGCATCTGTATTGGCAATCAGTTTTTTGAGGAACTGCTGATCAATTTGTCCTTCGTGAAATTGAAGATCACCTGCACGGTCTTCCTCTGTTGGCTCACGATACACAAATGCTGTCTTGACAGAAGAATGGTTTGCCGCTTCTTCTACCTCATGACGCAATGCGTGATATTCACTGTTTTTCGCGGCATGAATGAACAGAATCTGCCGTTCAGGCTGCTTGGAAACAGACGTTTTCAGCATGCTGATCATTGGTGTAATGCCAACTCCGGCACTGATCAGAACGAGATCTTTTTGTGATGAAGGATCTAAAACAAAGTCTCCTGCCGGTGCGCTGATCTCTATTGAATCTCCCTCATGCAGCTCATCGTGTAAATAGGAAGATACGGCACCGTCTTTCTTCACTGAGATTCGATAATAGTCTTTTCCCGGCATATCAGACAGGCTGTATTGACGAATATGCGTATATTCAGAGTCAGGAATCCGTACTTTGATGCTGATATACTGCCCTGCTTGAAATTCAGGTAACGGCTTGCCGTCTTCCGGCTTCAAATAGAAGGATGTAATTTCTTTGCTTTCCTGCTCTTTTTTCGCGATGACGAACGGCTTATACTCCTTCCAGCCGCCAGCTTGCTGCTCCGCCTCCTCATACATTTCTTTTTCAATTCCGATGAACGCGTCAGCGATTACTCCGTACGCTTTCTCCCATGCCTCCATAATATCAGGTGTCGCAGCATCTCCCAGAACATCTTTAATCGCAATCAGCAAATATTTGCCGACGATCGGATAATGTTCAGCCTTAATTCCGATAGAGCGGTGCTTGTGGCCGATTTGTTTCACGACCGGAATGATATTTCCGAGCTGATCAATATTTGCCGCAGCTGCAATAACGGCATTTGCAAGTGCAGTGCGCTGTGTTTTTTTCTTTTGGTTTGTTTGATTAAAAATGTTCAAAAGTTCTGGATGATCTTGGAACATCAGATCGTAAAAACGGCCAGTGATCGCTTCTCCATACTGTTGTAATACGGGTACAGTGCTTTTAATAATTTCGATTGTTTTATTATCTAACATCGTTTAAACAATCCTTTCAAAAAGATGTATTTAAAATATATCTTTAAAATACATGATGTCACGAACAAAAGATATATTCAAAATGAATCTTTAATAAAATTGTCACAAAATTATCAATTTAACGTGACAAATGTTGCTTTTTTATAGAATCCCCTAGCAAAAACGGACTAACCGCTGTAATTATCACCATTGGAAAGATGAACAGCACAAAAAAACCCAAAACAACATCATGTTTTGGGTTTAACGATTACCAAGGCTTATCAGTTCCGAGCGCATTTGCAAGCGCCTGGCTGTGTTTTTTGCGGTTCTTCCGTTCATTAGCTCGCTGAACTGCTGTATTGTGCAGCATGATTTCTTCTTCTGTTTCCGGTACAACTCTCGGTACAGGCACCGGCTTGCCATTTGAATCTAATGCGACAAATGTCAAAAAGGATGTCGCGGCAAGTTCACGTTCGCCAGTCATTAGATGCTCCTTAATGACTTTTACAAACACCTCCATGGAAGATGTGCCGACCCATGTCACATATGACTCCAGGCAGACAGAATCCTTTTGCCCGATCGGCTTCAGAAAATCTACAGAGTCCATCGAAGCTGTTACTGTTTCCCGTCTGCAATGGCGCGCAGCGGAAATAGAGGCAATATCGTCGATGTAGCTCATTAATTTTCCGCCAAACAGCGTATTATGGTTGTTTGTATCAAGCGGGAACACCCTGCTGGTTTTTACAACCTTTGACTCTTTACAAAATTTTGTTTCCGGTGTTTCCATACCTTTCTCCCCTTTGATGTCTGATCTTTTAGCTAAATGCACTCATATTCTCCTATTAAACAATATTCTCTGCTATTTGTCTAAAATTTAAAATGGTTTGTCTGTCAGGTTTTCTTTCCAAAACGTTTAATGATTTTCATGATGAGGGAATAATAAATGTATTCTTCACACGGTCAGGAGGAGAAACAAATGGACGTATCCATCCCGAAACACCAGCACAAAACGGTATGCCAAACAGAATACGGCACACTTCAGAAAGTGATTTTATGCAGACCGGAGCATATGACCATAAAAGATGTCATAAACGAAACACAAAAACATTTTGAAAATGACAATATTCATGTCAAAACCGCCACCGACCAGCACAGCCGCTTGGTTGAAGCACTCAGGTCACACAACATTGAGGTCATCCTTTTGCCCGTCCGCGACGGACTCCCCGAGCAGGTCTTCACCCGGGACATAGGGTTTGTCATCGGAGAAAAAGCCTTCCTCTCGAGCATGACTGAACCGATTCGCCAAGGGGAAGAAGCCGTCATAAAAGAGTTTTTTCACAGTCAAGGCATTTCTTACACATGTATGCTTGATACAAGCATTGAAGGCGGTGACGTCATCATCGATGGTGATACAGTCTACGTCGGAATCAGCCAGCGCACGGACATGTCAGCCATCGGCCAGCTGGAAGAGGCGCTTCCTGAATATACGGTCATTCCAGTACAGCTGCATGAAAAATTTTTGCATTTGGACTGCGTATTTAACATCGTATCTGAAAGCGAAGCACTAATTTATCCTAAAGCCCTTGAGCCAGAGGAAGTTGAAATGCTGGCAAAACGTTATGATCTCATTGAGGTGCCCGAGGACGAACAATTTACGCTCGGCACCAACGTTCTTTCTATCGGGAGAAAAACGATCATCAGCCTCCCTTGCAACCGCCATGTCAATCAACAGTTATCGAAAAGAGGCTATCACATCATCGAAATCGACCTGTCAGAAATTATTAAATCAGGCGGCTCCTTCAGATGCTGTACGATGCCGCTGATTCGCGGTGAATGAAGAATATTCCCCTTTTTCATGTTTTGAACAGCTTATTTTATCAAGATACGTTAATATAAAGGTGACATCATTTTTAAGGGGGAAATCGCATGACAAAGTACATAGGATATGTCGGAACATATACAAAAGGCGGAAGCGAAGGGATTTATTCATTTGAGCTTGATACTGAGAAAAAAACACTCAGCGAGCCAAAGCTTGCCGCTAAGCTGGGCAATCCGACATATGTGACGCCGAATAAAGACAACACCATTCTTTATTCAATTGAAAAAGCAGACGGCCAAGGCGGAGTTGCTGCCTATCAAATCGATAAAAACAGCGGTGAATTAACATTTCTGAATCATCAGTTAATTGACGGCCCATCACCATGCCACGTAAGCGTCGATGATCAAAATCAATTCGTATTGACTGCCAATTATCACAGCGGAAAGGTACACGCTTTTCCTGTCCAAGGCGACGGAAGTTTACAAGCTCCTGCTGCAGAAGCTGCCCACACAGGAAAAGGGCCGCACGAAAGACAGGAAAAGCCGCATACACACTACGCGGGATTCACACCTGAACACAACTATGTCGTAGCGGTTGATTTAGGAACAGATAAGCTTTACACCTATAAGCTGAAAGACGGCGTATTGACTGAATCCGGAACCCATTCTTTCGCTCCCGGCGCAGGACCTCGTCATATTGCTTTTCATCCGAAAGAAAAATACGCTTATGTGATGACAGAATTAAGCAATGAAGTGATTGCGCTTGAATACAATCCGACTGCCGGCGAATTCCGAGAAATCCATGTCGTCTCTGCCATCCCTGATGATTTTACAGATAACAGCCAGGGAAGTGCCATTCATGTCACACAGGACGGCCGTTTTGTTTACGTCGCAAACCGCGGCCATGACAGTATCGCTGTATTTGAAGTGAATCAATATTCGGGCGAGCTGGCTTTCGTGGAAAGAGTCTCAACAGAAGGCAACTGGCCTCGTGACTTTGTATTTGATCCAACGGAAGCGTTCCTTGTTGCATCAAATGAAGAAACAGGCAACCTTGTGCTGTTTGAAAGAGACAAAGAAACCGGCCGATTGACAGTGCTTCCATCAACTGTTTCTGTCCCTTACCCGGTTTGCGTGAAATTTTTACATCAATCATAAAAGCAAAGAGTGGCTCTGCAAAAAACAGAGCCACTCTTGCTTTTATCTCACCTTTTCTTTCGTCTCAGCATTTCGATACAAATGGCAAGCGACAAATCGGCCGGCTTCGATTTCTTGAAGCTGGGGACGGGATTCCCCGCATTCAGGCATTGCCTCCGGACAGCGGGTCCGAAACACGCAGCCGCTCGGCGGATTGACCGGGCTCGGCAGTTCCCCTTTTAAAAGGATACGCTCACGCTTGTCCTCCAATTCAGGATCTGGAATCGGAATCGAGGACAAAAGCGCCTTTGTATAGGGGTGCAGCGGTTCACGATACAGTGTTCCGCTCTCTGTAATTTCCATCATGTGCCCTAAGTACATGACACCGATCCTGTCACTGATATGCTTCACCATCGAAAGATCATGGGCAATAAATAAAAACGTGAGTCCTTTCTCTTTTTGAAGCCGCTTCAGCAGGTTGACCACCTGTGCCTGAACCGAGACATCAAGTGCAGAAATCGGTTCGTCTGCCACGATAAATTCAGGATTCAGCGACAGTGCTCTTGCAATCCCAATCCTCTGTCTTTGTCCGCCGCTGAATTCATGGGGATAACGGCTGCCAAAATCGGGATGAAGCCCCACTGCCTCAAGCAGCTCGTCCACAACGAGAAGCCGCGCTTTATGGGTATTATATAGATTGTGAATTTCCATCGGCTCCAAAATAATTTCTCGAACGGTCATGCGCGGGTTAAGTGAAGCATAAGGATCCTGAAAAATCATCTGCAGCTTGCGGTTGAAGGCAAACTGCTCTTTTTCACTCAGTGCGTGAAGATTTGTGCCGCGGTATGTCACACTTCCATCTGTCGGCTGATAAAGGCGCATCAGCACTCTCCCCAAGGTTGATTTCCCGCACCCTGATTCACCGACTAGCCCGAACGTTTCTCCTTCATGAATCTGAAAGGTGACCCCGTCGACGGCTTTGACTGTCCGCTTTTTCCCTGCGTCAAAATGCATTTTCAGCTGGCTGACCTCTAACAAAGGCAGTGGCGTCATTTGTCTCCCTCCTTATTCTGAAAAACAGCGGCGCACCGCACATCGTTCTTTTTCATAGATGGTCTCTTTTAATGTAAGGATTTCGATTGATTTCCCTGTCTTTGGAGAATGAAGCATTTTCCCGCCGCCTACATACAAACCGACGTGATGAATCGCTCCTTTTCCTTCTTCATAAGCAAAAAACAGCAGATCACCGGCTTTCATATTATCTAGCGGGACATCCTCCCCCGCCTTTGCCTGATCTCCAGCATCACGGGGGATACAGTATCCATTGGCCTTAAATATACTGTACATAAACCCTGAGCAATCGAACCCAAACCCGCTGATCCCTCCCCAGAGGTAGGGAAGTCCAAGAAAAACCGCCCCCGTTTGAATGATGTCTTCAGCGGTTCCTTTCTGTTCGCGGACAGGCACTGCATCAGTCAGCTTCACAAACCTTTCCCCAAAAGCGGTTGAAACTTTAAAATATCCGTTTTCTTCTGCAATGAAGGGCAGGACAGTCAAAAAGCTCAATTCGATCTCCTTTTCTCCATTGCTTTTGTACAAAAAGGCAGCAGGTTTGCTAATCATGACATTGTTTTGTGTATGGATCGGATCTGTTTTTTTCAGTTGGTTCTTTTTCATCCAGCCCGGATATCCGCGTGGATCCTTTCGGGATGACTGGCTCGGCACGATCACAGAAACCCATTCACCCTGTTCCGCCGTCACCAGTACCTTTTCGCCAAAGAGAACCTGAGTTTGGATCACATTGTCTGTACATAATCCAAGCCGCTCATCATATGTCATGCGCTCCAGCCAATCTCTGATCAATACGGTCGGACGGATCATCACTTGATCTGATGGACGCGGAGAATCAGGCGATGTCCAGATGTTGGCCACAGCTGATATGACAGTGTGCATCATTGCTCTATTTCCCCTTTCAAATGTGCAGCTCCGGTGATTCCGAGACCTGGTCTGTCAGGCATCGCAATCGTGCTGCCGCTGTATGTTATGCCGCCTTTGATTACATCTGTTTTCAGCATCAGCGGCGCGTCAAAATCAAAGCGTGTGATGTTTTTTTTGCTTGCCGCGAAATGTGCCGCGGCCGTAATGCCCAGCTTTGTTTCGATCATGCTGCCGACCATGCACTCCACCCCGCACGCCTCAGCCATGGCATTAATTTTCTCCGCTCCGCTGATGCCGCCCGCTTTCATCAATTTAATATTGATCAAGTCAGCGCTCCTGGTTTGAAGAACTTCGAATGCCTGCCGCGGCGTAAAAACACTTTCATCGGCCATAATCGGCGTGTCTGTCGCATCTGTTACCTTTTTAAGCCCAGCGAGGTCATCTTTATGGACAGGCTGCTCGACAAGCTCAATCCCAAGACCGATATCCTCCATTTTCCGAATCGCTGTTACTGCTTCCTTCGGCGTCCACCCCTGATTGGCGTCTAAACGAAGTTTTACGCCGGGCCCGACACGTTTTCTGATTTCCTGGATACGGGCGATATCTGTTGCGATATCATCTTTGCCGACCTTTATTTTCAGCGTTTGAAAGCCTTGTTTGAGATAATTCCCGGCATCTGCTGCCATCTCTTCAGGTGAGTTGACACTGACGGTATAATCCGTTTCCAGCGTATCTCGGTATCCGCCGAGCATTTGGTAAAGCGGCAATCCGCACATCTGCGCCCAGCCGTCGTATACCGCCATTTCCACAGCCGCCTTAGCGCTCTGGTTTCCTGTAAGGAGATGCTGTATGTCATGCAAAATGGCCTCACAGCCGGACAGGCTTTTTCCAAGCAGTGCCGGCTTCAAGACATTGTGAATTGCACTTTCAATGCTATCCATGCTGTCTCCTGTAATCACCATCGTCGGAGGCGCTTCCCCCCATGCGATCGCGCCGCTGTCATAAGTGATCCTTACAATGACAGATTCAGCCGTATACACAGTGCGAAGCGCGGTTTTAAACGGCTTTATGAGCGGAACGGCGATTCGGCTTGTTTCTATTCGATTGATTTTCATGTCTTCAGCGCTCCTTCTGAAACGCCCGCCTCGATGACGACAGTTTTTTGTGCTGTATTCATTGCAGCTTGCACACCGATCGGAACGGCGAAACTCGGTGAGCAGTGGCCGATTTTAAATCCTCTCAGAGCAGGCTTGCCCGCCGATACAATATAGTCTTCGAGCACTTGCTCAAGTGAGAGGGACTTCTCCCTCTTCACCGGGACACAGTTATGAAAATCACAAACAAGAATGCCGGCGGCGTCCGTCAGCTTTCCTGCCATCTTTAGCTGATTCAGCATCCGGTCGATTTGATATGGCTCCTCGTCAATATCTTCAATAAACAGAAGCTTTCCTCTCGTATCAATTTCAAACGGCGTGCCCAGTGCAGACGTCAGCAAAGACAGATTCCCCCCGACAAGCTCGCCTTCCGCTTTTCCGGGAACAAGTACCGTCAGCGGAGAAAGCTCTTCTGTATAGGTGAATGCCGTCTCTTGGAAAAGCTGCTCATACGACGCTTTTGTCAGCGGGTGGACGTCGTCGAGGCCAATATCTGAGCTGAGCATCGGGCCATGGAAGGTGATAAGGCCTGTGTTTTGATGGATGGCTGTATGTAAAAACGTAATATCGCTGTATCCCCAGAAGATTTTGGGATGTTTGCGGATTAAGCTGAAATCAATGCCGGCGGCGATACGTCCTGTTCCAAAACCCCCGCATGCGCACAGCACCGCTTTTACCTCCTCGTCTCTGAACATCTCATGGAGATCAGCCAGCCGCTCATCATCCTGTCCCGCTAAATAGCCGTGCTGGTTTTTCAGTGCCTTGCCCAGTTTCACCTGAAGACCGAGCTCTTCTAAAAATAAAAGCGCGGTTTCAAGCTTTTTTGGATTCGGCGGGCTTGCGGGCGCGATTACTCCGACTGTATCACCCTTTTTCAGCGCTTTCGGCTTGTGATTCAACTGAATCACTCCTTTCATTTGCTCTGCACCCTACGTATACGTGCAGGAAAGAGAAAAAATACCGCTCCTTCGCATAAAGAAGCAGTATTTTCTTAATCGCCGTTGTTAGTTTTTATCTGCCCACTTTAAATCGATATAGCCGACAGGATGCCGGACAATTCCCTTCACATTTTCGTTTTGCAGGTTGACCTGGTTATAGAAATAAACCGGGATGATCGGGGCTTCATTGATCAATAGCTTTTCCGCTTGATGCATCAGGGAGAAACGCGTTTTTTCATCGGCTTCATGTTTCGCCTGCTTGATCAGCTGATCGTATTCTTTATTGGCCCAGCCTGTGCGGTTCATCGAATTTCCTGTTTGGAAGGCTTCGAGAAAACTGATAGGGTCCGCGTAGTCAGGCAAAAATGAGCTTTGAGAGAATTGGAATTTCAGGGCTTTTTGATCCTCTAAAAATACGTTCCATTCCATATTGGCCAGCTTCACGTCGACCCCAAGGGTATTTTTTAATTTTTGCTGGATAGCCTCGGCAATCTTTTTATGCTCCGGCTTTGTGCTGTAAGTAAGGGTAATCGCAGGAAGCTTATCGTAGTTTTCTTCCTTCATGCCCTTTTCCAGCAGCTGCTTCGCTTTGCTTTCATTTGGCGTGATTAGGTCTCCGCCCGCTTCACGGAAATCCTTGCCGTCAGGCTGCGTAAATCCGGGCGATACAAAGGCACGCGCCGGTTTTTCATTGTTTTTCGTGACGTACTTTACAATTTCCTTTTGATCCACAGCCATCGCAAAGGCTTTTCTGATGTTTTCATTTTGGAACGGCTCCATGTTTACATTAAACCGGTAGAAATACAGGCCCGCCTGGTCAACAATACTGACGTTATCCTGATCCAGCAGCTGATCGCTTAATTCAGCAGGGACATAAGCGGTGTCCAGTTCCCCAGACTGAAACATCTGGTAATCTGTATTTCTGTCACTGACCATCGCCCATTTCACCTTATCTAGCTTCACGGTATCTTTATCCCAATACGTATCGCTTTTCTCCATTGTGATGCTGTCATCATGCTTCCATTCCGTCAGCTTAAACGGACCGTTCCCGACAAATGTATCCGCCTCAGCAAACCATTTTGGATTTTCTTTATCGACCTTTTCGTTTACCGGAAAATAAGCCGGATTGGACACGACGCTCAGAAAATATTTTTGCGGTGCTTCAAGCGTTACTTCAAGGGTTCGATCATCCTTTGCCGTCACCTTCACATCGTCTTTCTTCCCTTTTCCGCTGTTATACGCTTCGCCGCCTTCAATAAAATAGCCGAGAAACGCGGATGAAGCGCCTTTTTTCGGGTCAAGCATCCGTTTCCACGCGTATTCAAAGTCTCCGGCAGTTACCGGATCTCCATTTGTCCATTTCGCATTTTCCCGTATCGTAAATGTGTAGGTTTTTTTATCTTTTGATACAGACCACTTTTCCGCCATTGCCGGTTCAGGCTCATTCTCTTTTCCAAGACGCGTCAGCCCCTCCATGATGTTATTTAGCGGCTGCCACGACACATTATTAAAACCGATAGGCGGATCGAACGAAGTCGGTTCATTTTCGTTATTTACATACAGCACCTTTTCTCCGCTTGTTTTTGCCTTATCATTTCCGCTTTCTTTTCCTGCCTGTTCGTTTGCTGTACATCCCATCAGCGCAAGCGAGAGTCCTAATGCAAGGCTCATCCCCCATAGCTTTTTCACTCGTTTCATCCTCTTCCCCCTTTTCATGTTCAATCCTTCGCATCTCCGGACAGCACCGCATGCTCGGCCCGCTGATCCTGCAGCCAGCAGTTGACAGTGTGCGTGTCAGATCTGATGGTCTGGCCCGGGTATACCCTGTCACATACGATCATCCTGTTCGGACAGCGGGCGGCAAATGGGCAGCCTGGCGGAGGTGAAAATAAATCCGGCGGCGTTCCGTCGATCGGAATCAGCTCCGTGCCATCCAAATCCAGCCGCGGGACAGAGTTCAGCAGCCCTTTTGTGTATGGATGCTGCGGCTGATAAAAAATATCTTTTCTCGTGCCGATTTCCGCTATTTTTCCGGCATACATGACTGCGACTCTGTCAGCAACCTGGGCAACGACCCCTAAATCATGTGTAATCAGAATGACAGACACATTGGTTTTTCTCTGAATCTCTTTAAACAGCTCCAAAATCTGCGCCTGAATGGTCACGTCAAGGGCAGTGGTCGGTTCATCTGCGATTAAGATGTCTGGCTCGCAAATCAGCGCCATTGCAATGACAATCCGCTGTCTCATGCCGCCGCTAAATTGGTGGGGATACTGCTTCAGGCGCTCTTTGGGATCGGGAATGCCGACCAATGACAGCATAGAAAGCACCTCTTCCCGTACCGCCTTTTTGCTCATTTTTTTGTGGCGCAGGAGCGCTTCCCCCAGCTGGTCTCCGACAGTCAGCGTCGGGTTTAACGCCGTCATCGGGTCTTGAAAAATCATAGAAATGTCGGCTCCCCTTATGCTTCTCATTGCTTTGTCAGAGAGGCGGCAAAGATCTTTGTTTTTAAATAAAATGCTGCCGTCTGTCACCTTCGCCGAATAAGGCGGAAGCAGTCCCATAATGCTTTGGGAGGTAACGCTTTTGCCGCAGCCTGATTCGCCGACGATTGCAAAGGTTTCACCTTGATACAAATCAAAGCTCACCCCTCTGACCGCCTGAACCGTCCCGCCGTAAGTCGTAAACGAAACGTGCAGATTTTTGACTGACAGAACTTTTTCCATACAGCTACCTCCTCAGCTTAGGGTCGAGCGCATCCTGCAATCCGTCCCCCAGTACGTTAAACGCATACATCGTTAAGGAGATGAAAAAGGCCGGAAAAAACAGGCGCCACCAATGCCCAGACAAAATCGTAGGCAGACCGTCATTCGCCATCACACCCCAACTGGCAAACGGAGCCTGTATGCCGAGGCCGAGAAAGCTTAAAAATGATTCTGCGAATATAGCGGCAGGTACGGTTAATGTCATTTGTACGATAATCGCTCCCATTGTATTCGGCAGCAGATTCTTCCGGATGATGCGAAAGGTTTTCGCACCAAAGGTTTTCGAGGCGAGTACATATTCATAATTTTTAATTTGAAGCACCTGGCCTCTAACAATTCTCGCCATGCCGACCCATCCGGTTACAGTCAGCGCCACAATAATAGTGCCCAGCCCCGGCCCCATCAGCACCATCAGCAAAATGACAACGAGCAGATACGGCAGCCCGTACAGCACTTCGATAATCCGCATCATGATACTGTCAGTCCTGCCGCCTTTATAGCCGGCAACGCCCCCGTAAATGACACCGATCACAAAATCAATCAGCGCTGCCATCACTCCGACAAATAACGAAATCCTCGCTCCATACCATGTTCGGGTAAACACATCCCGGCCGAGCTCATCGGTGCCGAACCAATGATCGGCTGAGGGCGGGAGATTTTGTTCGGTCAGCGATTGGCGCGCGACACTATGGGGTGATAAAAAGGGCCCGATAACTGCCATGACAAAAAGAAATAAAAGAATAAAAAGTCCAGCCATCGCTAATTTATTTTTCTTCAGCCTCCTCCAAGCATCCTGCGTGTATGACAAACTCGGCCGCTTGACCGAATCGGCTTCTCGATTTTTTTCCTGATTGGAGACAAACCATTCATCCGGCACCTGAATGTGCTGCTCTGGCTGGCGTTCATCTGTTTGTACAGGGAGATTCACACGCTTCACCCTTTCTTATGCAGTTTAATGCGCGGGTCCAGCAGACCGTAGGCCAAGTCGACCAAAAACAGCATGATGATCAGAATGACGCTGTAAAAAACGGTCGTTCCCATAATCACGGGATAGTCCCGCTGATTAATGCTTTCAACAAAATATTTTCCCATTCCTGGAATGGCAAAGATTTTTTCAATAACAAAGCTTCCTGTTAAGATGCTGGCAACGAGTGTGCCCAGAACGGTAATGACGGGCATAAGTGCATTTCTGAGTGCGTGTTTTACGATAATTTTGAACGGAGAAAGCCCTTTTGCTTTTGCTGTGCGGATATAATCCTGCGTCAGGACTTCGACCATGCTTGACCGCGTCAGCCTGGCGATAATTGCCATTGGCCCTACTGCAAGCGCTGCGGTCGGAAGCACCATGTGGATCGGACTCGTCCATGTGGCAGCGGGAAATAGTTTGAGATTGACAGCAAATTGCTGAATGAGCAATGTTGCCAGAATAAAATTCGGGATGGAGATGCCGAGTACCGCCAAACTCATCGCGGCGTAGTCCAAAAAGCCATTGCGGCGGAGCGCAGCGATTACGCCCAGCACGAGCCCGGAGATCACAGCAATGACAATCGCTGTCATTCCAAGCTCAAAGGAAACGGGAAATCCGCGTTCCAGCATATCATTTACGCTGTCTGACGGTTTTTTAATTGAAGGTCCGAAATCGAATGTAATGATGGATTTTAGGTAGATGATGTATTGGAAAATGAGAGGATCGTCTAAGTGATAGTAGGCTTCGAGATTTTTTTGAACGGCTTCATTTGTGCCTCGCTCCTCGTTAAAAGGAGATCCGGGAATGACCTTCATGAGAACAAAAGTCAGGGTGGTAATCACTAAAATCGTAGCTGCCATTGCCCAAAAACGCTTCATCATGTATCGCGCCAAAGCCTCAACACCCCTTTAGCAGAATGATGTCCGCATCGCAAGCTCAGTCATGACAAGCATCGCCTGATAGGCTTCAAGCATGTCCTTCGCCTGAAATTGAACGGTTGTGGTTCCCGGCTTGAGTTCAGTTCCCGGCATCAGATTCGCCCATTCTGCCTGTCCGTAATTGGCGAATTCAATGCTCAAAACCGGTCTGTCCGGCGGTGTGAGCGGTTTGACTTTGTCTTTGTTTTGCAGGGCAAATGCGGTTTTTTCTGTCAGCAGCCGGCCGGCTTTCGCAGGAGACAAACACTTCACTGCGGATCTTGAAATGGTTTGTTTGACAGCGGCTGTCGTAATATTCGGAATGAGCTCTTCCGCTTCCTTCGCCGCCCGGTCATCTCCGGCTACCATTAACACCGGGACATCATAATAACCGGCAACGTATGCATTTAACCCAAGCTCACCGACAGGCCGATCGTTTATGTAAAAATGACGGACGCCGAAAATCATGCTGTGTGACATCACACCGGGAGTGGAAGCTCTCGCATGATAACCGAGAAACAAAGCGCCTGTAAACGTATCATCCAGCCCCTCTACCATTGAAAATGGTTTGACGTCACCGGAAATCAAGTCTGCTTCAGGGTGAAGCTTTTCAACCATCAGATTATTCATCTTCGAATGGCTGTCATTGACCAGCACCTCAGTACACCCGCTGTTAAACGCTTCGGCAATACAGTAGTTTGCTTCTTCAGTCATGATGAGCCGTCCGCGTTCATAATTGCGCTTGCCGGAATCAACAAAGGTATCGTCCGGAAGACCCGAAATACCTTCCATATCTACTGACATGTACAGTTTCATAACGCTCCTCCTTTTTTAATAAATTATGAATATTCTAACAAATTATATTAAAAAAAGAGGAAAAATGCAATATAACTGGGGAAAATCACAACGATTCAATGATAAAAAAGAATCCTCTTTCAAGGATTCATTTCTGTTTCTCTGTCTGTTCTGTAAGCAGCTTATATTTTTTCAGGGTTCTTTCAAACACCTGATCAAAAACTTCCGGCACTGAGGCGCGTATGACCTCAGCACCCTCCCCTGTAATTCCGCCTTTCGTTGCGACACGCCCCAGCGTTTCCTCGAAAGACATATTCTTTTCGATCAGCAGCTTGCCAGTTCCGTATAGAGAGTGAATCAGAAAATCAAAGGCCTCTTCTTTGGACAGGCTGCTGTTTCTCACCGCAGACAGCGCCAGTTCTTCGAAGACGGCAGCTATGAACCCGGGTGCCGAGCTCGTCAAATTGCTGGCGACATCCAATTTTGATTCTTTGATTTCTCGTACACTGCCGAAAACCGATAACAATTCATTCAGACGTTCTTTTTTATCCGCTGTCAATGCCTCACTGTGAACGACAAGCGAGATGCCTGCTTCTGCTTCGGACGTAATGGCAGGAATGACACGTGATATACCGGCTTCTGTTTCAGCCTCCAAAAGGCGCAGCGGCACGCCGGCGGCAATGGATACGATATGAGTATTCCTGTTCACATACGGGTGCAGACGGCGCAATGTTTCGATGACATGGAGCGGCGGGACACATATAAAAATCAAACGGCACGTTTCCGCCCAGTTCTCAAGCGAATCAGCCGATACGTTTGGATAATCTGAGATCAGCGCCTTCAGCCGCTCCCCCTTCGTTCTCGTTTCAATAAAAAGCTCATTCTCCTTTATTTTTCCATGCCTCAACAGCTGCCTGGCGATCATATCCGCCATGCTGCCATATCCAATCAATCCAATCTGTTCCATCGACTCAGTCCTTTCATATACAATAAAGAGTGTACCGTTTTCCGCCCTTTTTCACAATTTCCCATAATCTTTTCATTTTTATCCCACAGTTTTTGTTTATGATAAACTCAAGTCATAAAACTATCATAATCAAATAGAAATTAGTGAGAATAGAGAAACGGAGTGAACATGATGGATAACAATCGTGACGAAAACAGAACGGAAGGAAATGAGAATGAGGTCTTTCTAGCGAAAGAGAACGATCAGAGCACCTCCTACTCAGCACGCAATGTCATGCATGATCAGGAGAAGAAAAAACGAGGGTTCGGATGGTTCAGACCGCTGCTTGGCGGAGTGATCGGCGGCAGTATCGCCCTTGGGATTTACACGTTTACACCGCTTGGCGACCATGATTCTCAGGACACTGTAAAACAGTCATCCAGCCAACAGCAAACGCAATCTGTTACAGCTAAAAGCACGTCCTCTGAATCTAGCAAAAGCTCATCAAGCTCAAGCAGCTCATCTGCATTCAAAAGCGAAGATTCTTCTAAAATCTCAGATATGGTGGAAGACCTTTCACCGGCAATTGTCGGCATCACAAATCTTCAGGCTGAGTCAAACAGCTCTTTGTTCGGCTCTGACTCATCCAGTTCCAGCTCTGATTCCAGCGAAGATACAGAAAGCGGTTCAGGATCGGGAGTCATTTTCAAAAAAGAGAACGGCAAGGCTTATATCATTACAAATAACCACGTTGTAGAAGGAGCATCTTCACTGAAGGTATCATTATATGACGGCACTGTGGTGACAGCAAAGCTTGTAGGCAGTGACTCGTTAACAGATTTAGCGGTCCTCCAAATCAGTGATGACCACGTAACAAAAGTGGCAAGCTTCGGCGATTCATCTGATCTCAGAACTGGCGAGACCGTCATTGCGATTGGAGATCCGCTCGGAAAAGACCTGTCCCGCACAGTAACACAGGGGATTGTAAGCGGCGTGGACAGAACGGTTTCGATGTCAACATCAGCCGGTCAAACAAGCATTAACGTGATTCAAACTGACGCCGCGATTAACCCAGGTAACAGCGGCGGTCCATTGTTAAATACAGACGGCAAAATTGTCGGCATTAACAGTATGAAAATCAGTGAGGATGATGTAGAGGGCATCGGATTTGCAATTCCAAGCAATGACGTAAAACCGATTGCAGAAGAATTGCTGTCTAAAGGGCAAATTGAACGTCCGTATATCGGTGTCAGCATGCTTGATTTAGAACAAGTGCCGCAAAACTACCAAGAAGGCACACTCGGCCTGTTCGGCAGCCAGCTGAATAAGGGCGTGTACATCCGTGAGGTCGCTTCAGGCTCTCCTGCTGAAAAGGCTGGGTTGAAAGCGGAGGATATTATCATCAGCCTGAAGGGCAAAGAAATCGATACAGGCAGTGAATTGCGCAATATCTTATATAAAGACGCAAACATCGGTGATACCGTTGAAGTAAAAATTCTCAGAAACGGCAAAGAAATGACAAAAAAAATCAAACTCGATCAAAAAGAAGAAACCACTTCTTAAGAAATAACGCCTCAGGCCGCAAAAGCGGCCTGAGGCTTTTTATTAGACAAAAGACCTGTTGCTCTATGAAACTTTCTACCGAGACATCTGTATATCATTCAGACTGACATCATTCTAATCAGATGCATGTTTGAGAAAGAGATATAAACATGAAAACCGTAGGATTGAGCATGATCTGGGCAGGGTTAGCTTTTCTGTGCTAAGCTTCCTCCTTCCTGAATCGACATTGGCATGGGAAATTACACTGGGTGCCAGTATTCTATTAAACATCACTGGTACGGCTGTGATCATGCGTTTCTTAAAAGCCCCTCAATATAACAGCTGACATGCAGCAAAGCCTAAGACGAAAGCTTTTAGGCTTTGCCGTTTTTATTTCAGCATGCCTGAACCGCAGTGCAAGTTCTCAATCCCTTCTTCCCATAAATCTATCAGCATCTTTTACTTTGATCTTCACGCAGAATATAAAAAACCCCTGTCCGTAACGGACAGGGGTTTCAGGTTATGACATATGCTGGTCTCTATAGAGTCTTTTATTTTCAATTCCATATGATTTCTGAACAATGTAAAGCGGCCTGTCTTTAGCTTCATCGTAGATTCTGCCGATATATTCGCCGATCATCCCTAGAATCAGAAGGACGATGCCGCTGAACAGGAGCTGGATCACAATAAGTGATGACCAGCCGGTAATGGTGCTGTCTGTGAATAGCTTTAGATACAGCACGATAAACATATACAGAAATCCTGCACCTGACATCAACATCCCCGCATAGCTTGCCAGCTTCAGCGGTTTGTGTGAAAATGTCGTGATGCCATCCATTGACAGCTTCAGCATTTTCTTCAGCGGGTACTTTGTTTCCCCGGCGAGCCTTTCATCACGTACGTACTCGACCGCTGTCTGTTTGAAGCCCACCCAGCTGACGAGCCCTCTGACAAAAGGATTTTTTTCTTTTAATCTCTTCATTTCATCACAGACTTTTCTGTCCATGAGGCGGAAATCCCCCGTATCAATCGGGATATCAATATCTGTCATGCTGCTGAGGAGCCGGTAAAACATAGCCGCAGTTTGTTTCTTGAAAAAGGTTTCCCCTTTTCGTTTTGTTCGCACGGCGTACACGACCTCATAGCCCTCCTTCCACTTTTCAATCATCTCTAAAATCAATTCAGGAGGGTCCTGCAAATCGGCGTCAATGACGACGATTGCATTCCCCTGTGCATAATCCATACCCGCTGTAATAGCGATCTGGTGCCCAAAGTTCCTTGAAAAATCAATGATTTTCACTCTCGGGTCGATTAGGCTGTGCTCTCTTAAAATCTCAATACTGCGATCTTTGCTCCCATCGTTGACAAAAAGCAGCTCGTAGTTTTCCTTCGTTTGATCCATGACCTCTTTTAATCGCTGATAGGTTTCATGAATGACAAGCTCTTCGTTATACACAGGTACAACAATTGAATATTGAATATGTCTGCTCATGTTTTTTCCTCCTATTCATCAGCATTTAGTTCATATAATGTAGCTGACTGATTCATTCCGCCAGGTCCGCCGCCCATTTGGCCGTTTTCGCCTGAAGACTTGCTGTTGCTTGATGTGTCAGCTGAATCAGTATTTTCTGTTTTCTGATCAGATGATGATTGTTGATCAGAGCTTGATTGCCATTTATCTGATGACACTTCTTTTCCGTTTTTCTCAACCCATTCAACAATGTCATTGTTTCCGCCTCTTCCTCTTCCAGAAGCTAAGAAGTATTTCACTTTTCCTTCTTTTACAAGCTTTTTAAATTGAGTCAGCGTGATAGCCGGGTCAGAACCACTGAATCCGCCAATTGTCATAACAGCTTTTTTCGTTTTAATAATATATGGCGCTGCTGTGTTCGAGTCGGTTGTGGCAAATAGGTATTCAGCTCCAGAGTTATTTTCCTCTAGATATTTGATCAGTTTTTCATTTACAGTCGCATCAGACATTCCCATGCCTTTTCCGCTCATTGATGCAAGCTGAGGCCCTGTTTCAGGCTGTGAGCTGTTGCCTCCGTACAGAAGCGGTGTGCTTGCCCAATAAATCGGCATCACCAGCAATGCAAGAAGAGCTGCAAGTGATACATAATAACTGATCGGTTGTTGGCGCTGTTTGAACAGAAGCAGAGCAATTGCAGATAACGCGCCGATAACCCCTACACCGATGCTCCATCCTGCTCCGATTTGATCGTTGTAGTTTCTGAGAATGAACAATTCAAATCCAGTTGTCGCAATAATCGCTGCCGGCAGAAGCCATGATTTCCAGCCTGTCTGATTGCGATACAGATGAACAAGGGCAACCCATCCCGCACCGACAAGAGCCGCAATCGGCGGTGCCAGCATAATGAGATAATAATGATGGAAAAATTCTGCGACACTGAAGAATCCGGCAATCGGTACAAGCCATGCAACCCAGAAAACCGTTTCCTTCTGCTCTGCAGATAGCCTTCTTCTTTCTCTCGCGCCTGCGATCAGTAAGCCTGCAATTCCAAAAATCGCAAATGGCAGAAGCCAGCTGATTTGATCAGATAACTCTTGTTGGAAAAGCCGCAGCGGACCAGGTGTTCCCGTCCCGAACATTCCTGAACCTGATTGCATTTTTGAACCGGTTCCTGTACCGCCTTTCCCTCCGTCTCTGCCAGGTCCGCCTTGGCCGCCATCTCCTCCGCTTGGAGGGCCTCCTTGACCGCCGCTAGGCATTTGACCATTGGATGGAGGTGCCGTCATATTGCCATTTGATGATTTATCATCGCTTGATGAGCTGCTGCCTGATGCTGATGACTGATTAGGCGGTGCTTGAGTTTGCGATGAACTGTTATCGGAAGAAGACATTTCTTTTGAAGCGTCTCCGTTTGATCCGTCCTGGCCGCCGCCGGAATTTTGGCCTGTCAGCCGCTGAATCCCGTTATATCCGAAAGCCAATTCCAAAACAGAGTTGGTCTGGCTGCTTCCGATATAAGGCCGCTTGCTTGCAGGGATATTGTCAACAATGAGCGGCCATGATAACGAAACGGCTGCCAATACAGCTAAAGCACTTACCAATGAAACGATTTTTTTCTTGATTGTGGTGTTTGCCGCAATCAGATAGAACAATAAGAAAGCCGGTAAAATCATGTAAGCCTGTAGCATTTTTGTATTGAAACCTACTCCAACAACGAAAAATGCTGCTAACAGCCAGATCAGCTTTCCTTTTTTGATGGCTTTAAAGAGAAGCCAAGTAGCCAGCAATAAGAAAAATACCAGTAATGCATCAACATTGTTTGTACGTGCTACAGCTACAGCAATCGGCGTACATGCCATAACAAATGAGGCAATACGTGCCGCCGTTCTTCCGAATGTCGGCTTAATCAGCAAGTACATAAGAAGTACTGAACCTACACCTGCCAATGCTTGAGGGAGAATGACACTCCACCCGTGCATACCGAATATCAGTGCACTGATCGTTTGGATTTGGTATGTAACAGGCGGTTTATCAACTGTTATAAAGCCGGCAGCATCGAACGAAGCATAAAAGAAATTATGAAAGCTTTGCATCATACTTGTAACTGCCGCGGTGTAATAAGGATTCACCGTGTCGTCCTTCCAAATGTTATAGATATTTAAGAATGCAGATGCGAGCAAAATGAGGATGAGGAAAATATCCAGCTCGCGTTTTTTCTTTTCCACGTGTTTTTCACTCCTTTTTGTCTAACTTTGAAATAGTGTAACAAGCAAATATGAATAAACTATTAATAAACAAAGACAATATTTTTGCCGAGTCCATTTCATACCAATCGTCCTATATGCAAAGGGTTTTAAGCCATTTCTCCCAATCAGCATCTGATATTTCCTCCCTAATAAGGCATGCTGTTTAGGTCAAAATTAATTATGGTAATAAAAAAAGCCTTCCGGCGGCGCCGGAAGGCAAATGAATCTCAATTTATTGAATCGGTTTTAGTTTTGCTTCAATTTCAGCTCTTCGATGCTCAAGGTACGGCGGAAGAGCAATCGTTTGGCCAAGCTCATCAAGGTTTTCATCAACCATAAAGCCTGGTCCGTCTGTTGATAACTCGAACAAGATGCCGTTCGGCTCTCTGAAATACAGCGCCTTGAAGTAGTAGCGTTCAACGATGCCGGAATTGCTATAGCCTTCCCGGCTGATGATCTGGTGCCACCCGGCAAGTTCTTCTTCATCTCTTACCCGAAACGCGACATGGTGAACACTTCCTTTGCCTTGGCGCTCTCGTGGAAGATCGTTTCTTTCTATTAAATGGATTTCTGTTGCCGCACCGCCTTCTCCAGATTCCAAAATAACGGCGGTTCCTTGCCCTTCGACTGCTTCACGGCTGATTTCTGTAAATCCAAGAATATTCGTCAGTACGTGTAAAGTTGGTTCAGCGTATGGCACAGTCAGTTCAACCGGCCCCAACCCGCGAAACGAAAATTCTTCCGGAATGCCGCTTTGTTTAACAGGCAGACCATATCCTTTGCCTTTCTCATCAGCAGTCAGCACAAGGCGCTGTCCTTCATGATCTTGGAATGCCAATATGTCACGTCCGGCTCTTTTGGCAATGCCGCTGTACGCCACCTGATGCTCTTCAAAACGTTCTTTCCAGTAATGCAGAGCTTCTGTGCTTGGAACGCGCAAACCAATAGAAGAAATGCTGTTTGTTCCCGCATGAAACGGCGCAATGCGCGGAATCTCGAAAAACGTCAGCTCAGTTCCCGGATTTGCCACTTCATCTCCGTAGAACAGATGATACATTGTCGGTTCATCCTGGTTGACGGATTTTTTGACGAGCTTTAATCCTAATACTTTTTTATAGAAATCTAAGTTTTTTTGTGCGTCGGCTGTTAATGCCGACACGTGATGTATGCCGTTGACTTTCATATGCTGTCCCTCCAGGTCATTTTATCTCGATTTCGAGATATCGCATCATAGTTGTATATTTATTGTTCTAATTACAAGGTATTTTATTCGCACGGGAAAGTCAACATATCAGCTTCACTGAAGGTTCGTTATTTTCCTTCGTTCTCACAGCACCCTCCGTATCGGCAAAAAATCTCCTGAAAAACACGAACTTTTTAATCCAAAAACTATACATTTATTCGTTTATAACTCATTAAATCATGTGTTTTCACAGTTTTATCTGGCATACACATGCAAATATCGAAAATCAGAAAATTTATTTTATTCCACTTTTCTAAAATAGGGTTTACAATATGAAAAATAGATTCTTCATTATGAAGCTTCAACATCATAGGAGGTTAAGGACATGCATACTGAAGACAACGGTTTAAAAAAAGAGATAGGCCTCTTGTTTGCCCTTACTCTTGTCATCGGAACCATTATCGGTTCAGGTGTTTTTATGAAGCCTGGCGCTGTGCTCGCTTATTCAGGTGATTCAAAAACAGCGCTTTTCGCCTGGCTGTTAGGCGGTATTTTAACTCTGGCGGGCGGTTTGACAATCGCGGAAATCGGAACGCAGATTCCAAAAACCGGCGGGCTTTATACGTACCTTGAAGAAGTGTACGGCGAGTTTTGGGGATTTTTGTGCGGCTGGGTGCAGATTATCATTTACGGTCCGGCGATTATTGGCGCACTGGGTTTATATTTTGGATCTTTAATGGCGAATCTTTTCGGCTGGGGATCTGGCCTATCAAAAGTAATCGGAATTATAGCAGTTCTCTTTTTATGCGTCATTAATATTATCGGTACAAAATACGGCGGCTTTGTCCAAACGCTGACAACGATCGGAAAGCTGATTCCGATTGCATGCATCATCATCTTTGGCCTTTGGAAAGGCGATCAGCACATCTTCACAGCAGTAAACGAAAGCATTTCCGATATGAACTTCGGAGCAGCCATTTTGGCTACACTGTTTGCTTACGACGGATGGATTCTTCTGGCCGCTCTCGGCGGAGAAATGAAAAATCCCGAAAAGCTGCTGCCGCGTGCTATGACAGGCGGATTATTAATTGTAACAGCAATCTATATCTTCATTAATTTTGCATTGCTTCACATATTGTCAGCGAACGAAATTGTCACACTTGGCGAAAATGCGACGAGCACTGCTGCCACCATGCTGTTCGGGTCAATGGGCGGAAAGCTGATCAGTGTCGGGATTATTGTCAGCATCTTCGGCTGCTTAAACGGAAAGGTCCTTTCTTTCCCGCGTGTGTCATTTGCAATGGCGGAACGCAAGCAGCTTCCATTTGCTGAAAAACTATCACATGTGCACCCGACGTTCCGCACACCATGGATTGCGATATCCTTCCAAATTGCCGTGTCTTTGATTATGATGCTGATCAGCAACCCTGATAAGCTCTCAGAAATCTCGATTTTCATGATCTACATTTTTTATGTGATGGCCTTTTTTGCGGTGTTTATCCTCCGCAAGCAAACAAAGGGAGAAAAGCGCGCCTACAGTGTTCCGCTTTACCCATTCATGCCGATTTTGGCCATCGCAGGCTCACTCTTTGTATTAGGCAGCACACTCATTACAGATACACTGAGCTGCGGATTATCCATCCTCATCGGACTTGCCGGGCTGCCTGTTTATTACTGGATAAAAAAACGAAAAGCAAGCTGATAAAACGGTTCCCTTGTTTAGGGAACCGTTTTTTGGTGAAACAGAAGATAAAAGTTGACAGGAAAAACACAACTTTTGATATACTTTTTACGTTAAGCAGAAAGTTTTTGCAAACTTGGGTCGTTTTTTTAAAGGGAAGTAGGTCAAAATAAGGAGACACGATTTATCGAAAAAGTCAAGATACGTTTTTTTCGACTTTACCTGTTTTTTTTCGACAAAAGGCTATATAATAATTTGATGTGTGCATTGTTCATTCAAACTATGGAGGGTTTTTAATGATAAGAAGAAAAAAAGATAAGTTCTCACTCCTTTTAACAGAAATTGCAAAGAACATAGACGAAACTGCAGAATATTTTGTGAATTTTAAGGTCACTAATCAAACGACGCTTAAAGAATTTGCAGATACGTTAAAGGAATATGAAACAAAAGGTGACAATCATGTTCATGTCATGATTAAAGAGCTTAACAAAGCGTTCATCACTCCTATTGAGCGCGAAGATATCCTTCAGCTGACAAACAGCCTGGATGATGTGCTTGACGGAATTGAACATTTCTCTGCCATGATGGAGATTTTCTCAATCACTTCATCAGACGAGCATATCGATAAGTTCAGCGGATACATCAGAGAATGTGCGAAAGAAATTTTGATTACAATTGAGCTGCTGGCAGAAAACCGCTTAAAGGATATTCAGCCTCACGCGATCAAAATTAAAGAGTATGAGCACAGTTGTGACAACCTGCACAGAAAATCATTAAAAAATCTTTTCGGAAATGAAACAGATCCGATCAAAGTCATTCAATATCGTGAAATTTACGAAACGCTTGAAGAAATTGCCGACTCTTGCCAAAGTGTTGCCAATAATCTTGAAACCATCATTATGAAAAACGCGTAACGAGGGGTAAAAATGGATATTCTATTAATATTAACAATACTAATAGTCATTTGTGCTCTGGCGTTTGATTTCATCAACGGGTTTCATGATACGGCGAACGCAATTGCGACTTCGGTATCGACAAAAGCGCTGAAACCTCGCCATGCCATCATATTGGCGGCTGTGATGAACTTTATCGGAGCAATGACATTTACAGGTGTTGCCAAAACCATTACGAAAGACATTGTAGATCCTTATACGTTAGAGAATGGCTCTGTCGTGATTTTGGCTGCGCTAATCGCTGCGATTGCCTGGAACCTTATCACATGGTACTACGGCATCCCAAGCAGCTCATCCCATGCCATCATCGGGGCAATTGCCGGTGCAGCAGTTGCGGCAGCCGGATTTACTGCGTTAAATTATAAGGGCTTCATTAAAATCATTGAAGCACTGCTCTTATCACCAATTATTGCCTTTGTCCTTGGTTTTATTCTTTACAGCATCGTCAAGCTGATTTTCAAAGACAGCAATTTGGCGAAAACGAACAAGCAATTCCGCAGAGTGCAGATTGTAACAGCTGCCCTGCAATCATATACACACGGAACAAACGATGCGCAAAAAGCAATGGGAATTATCACAATGGCTCTCATCACAGCGAATTTACATACTTCTGCTAATGATATTCCAACCTGGGTGCAATTCGCCTGTGCGACAGCCATGGGTCTCGGAACCTCAATCGGCGGATGGAAAATCATCAAAACCGTTGGCGGAAAGATCATGAAGATTCGTCCGGTAAACGGTGTATCCGCTGACTTAACCGGGGCAGCCATTATTTTCGGCGCCACATTTATTCATTTGCCGGTCAGCACAACCCACGTCATTTCTTCATCAATCCTTGGCGTCGGTGCGTCACACCGGGTAAAAGGCGTAAACTGGGGTACAGCTAAGCGGATGCTCATTACATGGGTCATCACGCTTCCGATTTCAGCGACACTTGGTGCCATCGCCTACTTTATTTTAAATATGATTTTTTAAGGTTACACCGCTTCTGTCAAAGGAGCGGTTTTTTTGATGAAACAGGAAAACCAGCCGTATCTCTCGAATACAATAAGCAGAACCTATTTCAGATGTGAGGGATTGATGTATGCTTTTATTCTTTCAGATCATGGTCTGGTGCGTCATGGCCGGATTAGGCTTATACGTGTACGCCACGTGGCGGTTCGAAGCGAAGGTCAAAGAAAAAATGTCCGCCATCCGGAAAACATGGTACTTGCTGTTTGTTCTGGGCGCTATGGTATACTGGACATATGAGCCCTCTTCCCTATTTACCCACTGGGAACGGTACCTCATTGTCGCTGTCAGTTTCGCTTTAATTGACGCTTTCATCTTCTTAAGCGCATACGTCAAAAAACTGGCTGGCAGCGAACTGGAAACAGACACAAGAGAAATCCTTGAAGAAAACAACGAAATGCTCCACATGTATCTCAATCGGCTGAAAACATACCAATACCTATTGAAAAACGAACCGATCCATGTTTATTATGGAAGTATAGATGCATATGCTGAAGGTATTGATAAGCTGCTGAAAACCTATGCCGATAAAATGAATTTAACAGCCTCCCTTTGTCACTATTCGACACAGGCTGATAAAGACCGGTTAACCGAGCATATGGACGATCCGGCAGACGTGCAAAACCGGCTTGATCGAAAGGATGTTTATTACGACCAATACGGAAAAATGGTTCTCATTCCTTTTACCATCGAGACACAGAGCTATGTCATCAAGCTGACGTCTGACAGCATTGTCACTGAATTTGATTATTTGCTTTTCACATCATTAACGAGCATATATGATTTGGTGCTGCCAATTGAGGAGGAAGGTGAAGGATAATGGAACGCGCGTTTCAAAACGGATGCGAGCCCCGAGCGGCGAAGCCGTTTAAAATCCTGAAAAAACGTTCAACCACCAGTGTTGCAAGCTATCAAGTCAGTCCGCATACAGCAAGAATCTTTAAAGAAAACGAACGGCTGATTGACGAGTATAAACGAAAAAAAGCATGATCACACTAAAAGGACAAGGGAAAACAGCTCTTGTCCTTATTCCTTTTCTTAAAGGGTTACATATACTAAAACAAACAGAGGATATTGTCAGGTGATACAGTGAAAAAATTGGTGAGGCGTGTGAAGTTTGTTGATTACGGAAGGTTTGGACTTTCCGGGTATTCGCTTCGTGTGAGGGAGCGGAGCGCAGGAATTTTAAAAAAGTTGAAGAAGAAAAAGTAAATCCCGGAGCAGCTCCGGGATTTTTGTGTTCTGTGATCAGCTTAGTTGAGCTGCGATTTTCGCTTTAGTCGCAGGCCCGTATATACCGTCGGCGGTTAAACCGTTCACAGACTGAAAACGGGCAACCGCGTCAGCTGTTTTCGGTCCGTAAATGCCGTCAATTCCGTTGTTGACAGCCGCTTTATCAGGGTAAAAATAGAGAGCGGCCAGTGCTCTTTGCACCTGAAAGACGTGTTCTCCTGAGGTAAATGGTGTTGTCAATTGAATGATGCCATCTGGAAGCGGATAGAGCTCGGGTTCTGCAGCGTACGACGGAGTACTGACAATTAACACTTGACCGACCTGAATAAAATTCGGATCTTCGATATTGTTCCACTCTTGCAGCTGAGCTACAGTAACACCGAACATTCTCGCTATGGATGTAAGCGTGTCACCTTGTTTCACGACGTAAGTTTGGCTGCCGCCTCCCCCAATCCCTGCTTTAAACGTATCCCACGTATCCAACAGCTTGCGGGGACATTCCTTGCCAGACCAATACTTATGGGGTACAACGTTAGCAAGGCTGATACCGTGCTCAGCCATCAATGTTTTGATCAGCCACTGGGCATTTGCTGTAGCTTGCGCAAAATCCCCATCGGCATTTTCACAAATTTCAATTCCGATAGAAGCCCGATTGCCGCTGCCGTTTCCGTCTCCCGCATGCCAGCCGTTTTCATTTAAAGGCAGATGCTGATAAATTTCTGTATCATCAACAGTAAAATGCCAGCTTGTCGTCGTATCAGGATTTTTCAAATAGCGGGCATGCGCCTCAGCATCTGCTCCGACTGCGGTGTTCGCTGTATTGTGCACTGTAATGTAAAGAGGTGTCATTGCGTAGCCTGGGCGGTTATTTGCACCGACTGGGATAAAGTCTTGAATAATGTTAACCATTTTCATCTCTCCTTATTTCGTCAGATTATTTTCCTTTAACAAGTCACGTTGTTTTTTCCCTTTTTCTGTTACATAATTGTTTTTAAACCAAGCGGCAAGTGTCGTTCCAATTGTGAAAATGACAGATCCGGCCGAATAAAGAGCGTCAGCAAGCTGATTGACCTGCTCCTCCTGAATGTCCAATGGTGATTTGCCAAGCATCATCATGGTCTGGTTGATTAATGCAACCAAAAGAAGCACCGTCCTGATGACCGTGCCTTTGTCATACGTTTTCATGAAAATCCCCCTCTAATGCTGCAACAGGTTGTACATAATCGCGATAGCTCCGCCAATGATCCCTGTGCACACTGCTGTAATGATGGCACCTGTGATGGTGCGTTTAATCCATGTTGTATTTTCTTCAATTTTGTTTAATTTTTCGTTCAGCGTCATGATTTGCTGATCTTGCCGGTCAGACACGCGTTCTAATGCGGAAACCCTCTGCTCAAGTGCTTTGTGCTCACCTTTCATGTCTGCTAAATCTTGCTGAACCACATTTACATCTATCTCTTGCTGCATCATTCACTCCTCCTTTACATGCGGATCACCTCCCTTCCGAGGGCCGAAATGGTTATGAAACAGCGCTTCCTTTTATCGAAAGAGTCCCGCCGGTGATACTGACGATCTCCATGATGATTTCCTTAAACCCTTTAATATCGAAGGCCCATGCCTCAGCTTTCCCTAACGTACTGCAGGCAGCGGAGGCATCATCAGATTTCACGCCTCTAATCGGAAGTCTCTGTCCTGACACCGATTTGCCCCAAAATTTCACCTCACTCGTTTCCGCTGTGCCATACAGCTCAACGAGTAAATGGGCGGCGCCGTCCACAGGTAACACGGCACCTTCGCCAGCGGACTCTGCATTTTCATGAAAGACAAAGTCAAACGTTTTGCCAGCTGCCACTTTCAGCCGTCCATCATCTGTTTGATATTCCGAAAAGTCAATCTGCAAAGGGGCTTTTTCACTTAAACGCACATCCATTTCTCCCGCGCCGACTGATTGGTATAAAACAAACTCTGATTGCTGAAGATTCCCGTTCACAAAGCGGAAGCGGTAATAGCGTTTAGACAGATACACCCAGTCCGTTTCCGTCAGGACACCTGCTGCGACATTAATTGCTGCTGTCGTTGTCCAAACATTGTTGTTGTCGCTTTCTTCAATAAAGAGCGTGCCTTCACGATCTGCATACGCCCAGCCCTTCACTTTCGAAATCAGAATTGTGCCAAGCCTGTCTTGCCCGAGCTGACTGTATGCCTCAGTCGCCTTTAGCGCGGCATTTGTTAAAATCTCCGCTACACCCGACAAATTCGAAACAGGCGTCACAAAATCATTTTTTTCTCCTCTGTAGGGCTTTACAGCTCCGGCTTTTCCAGTCTTATCGAGAGGAAATTCATATTGATACTTCACCATCTTCATCCTCCTTTTGGTCTCTAAAAACAGGCAAAATAAAAAAGCCTTACATGGCTTTACCGGTAATTTCTTTATACTGGTCAGAAGTGATCAGCTTTTTGTTCACACCTTCTGCCAGATCCTCAATTGAACAGTCCTTATATGCTACGGCCTGTTTGACCATATCCGTTGTCGCCCACTCATAATAGAGGGCAAGCACCCAATAATTCATTCAGCATGATCTCCTTTCAGGGAAAGTAATGAAAGCTTTATATCTGACAGCTCGCTCCCTAATGTTTTGTTCAGTTCTTCAAGCTGCTTGCGTGCCAGCTTTTCCTGTGACAATTCCTGAGCGAGGAGTTCCACCTGATCAGGCGGCTCGTACGGCGGGTTTTTTTGTGATTCTTCCCACCAGGATTCAAGTTCTTTTTGGGTTGGGATTGGGGCGCGCAGGTTCCATTTTTCAATATAAGAACCATTGCCGTCATTCCTTAATTCAAAATCTTTTCTTGGAACTGCGTCAGGGTATTTGTACATGATTGCGTCGTATAATATCATTTTTGTACCTCCTATAGCATCGGAAAATTCCGACCTCCTATTTCTGTTATATCAAAATAGTTATACCACCCTGGGTTGTCTGTGATATTCCTTGTGGTATCACCGTTATATCCGACATATAGATAGATTTCAATATAGTCACCTTTATTAGCCGGAACTGTTGCAGCTCCATATAGACCTATATTTATATCTGTAGTGTCCGATGGATCAGCTGGGTTTACTCTGTAGTGTGCAATATTTTTATATCTCACACCGTTTACATAAATAGATGTTTCATAATTAGTATATCGTTGATAATTTTCAATATATAATCCTGCGTTTACTACATACATTCCATCATTAGGGACAATGAATCTGTTATTTTTAACATCAAATGCATTGTGGCTGTCTTTTATTTTCCTATTAAAATTTATTTTCTGAAGTTCACCTTTCGTTAACAGCTGCTTTCCTGTAGTCCCGATATTCGCATGAGCAAATCCAGCAATCTTCTGCCAACCGGTCCAGCCGGATCCATTCCACCAGTGACGAATCCATGTACCAGTACTATCAAAATAACTGCCAGATTCATTTCCTGTACCATAAAAATATTGAGTAAATCTATAATCATGATATTTCTCATTTTTCACAATTCCATAACCAAGTGGATAACCCGTTGTATTTCCTTGACCAACATCCATTAGGGTTAGCCCCGGAGGATATTCATTCCCTCCAGTTCTTGCATCTTGTATTGCATTTGAACCTGTAAGAATGGTTAATTTCTGATTTGAATAGTTTGTATCTACGTAGTTTTTTGCATCTGTTAAGGATTTATCAGCCTTTGTTTGAGCACCGCTTTCGGTTTCAATTTTATTCCATCCTTGCCAGCCTAAATTACCATCAACATAATTTGTAAACATATTATTCCTATAATCAATTGCTACTACATATCCAAAAGTTCCATTGCCATTGCTATCAGTTGCTGTAAAATGAAATATTCCTCTTGTTGATAAAGTAGAGGGCGCATTAGTTGGCTTACCACTCGAATAAAAAGTCCCGAATCTCTCCCCAGATTTTACAATTTTACTGAGGAAATCATCTGTATCACCTATCGAAATAAAAACTCCACCTGCATCGTTTGTAATTTTAGACAACTGTCCAGCATTCCACTTATCTCGTTCTGCTACAGTAATATGGGCTGTAGAATCCTTAGCATGATTAGATACCTTTGCCTCTGCTCCAGCTGTTGTCTCTAATTCAATCCAATTCGACCAGTTTCCTCCTGATATCGTTTTCCGATACGTTTTATTAGCGTTATCAAAAGCGATAATATGTCCGTAATTCCCGGTAGCATTAATTGTCCATATGCCCCTGACTGAAGTACCTGGACCATTCACCGTTTTTGACAAGGAGGTGAAATGAACCATTCCAGTGTACTTCGGAACAATTTCATGGAAATCATCTGTTTCGCTTAAGTTTATTTTTGCTTGTCCGTTGTCTGCTGTGACTTTAAAAAGCTGACTGTTATTCCACTTGTCTTTGTCTGATTGTGTGACATGTATGTCCGCCTTACCTGCATGAGCGTTCACTTTTGTTTGAGCGCCCTCCGTCGTCTCTAATTCAATCCAATTTGACCAGTTGCCGTTTAAGAGAGTTTTACGGAAAGTTTTATTATCATTTGTCATTACAATTACATGACCATTTAATTTGCTGTCACTGCAAGTCCAAAATCCTCTCCCTGAGCCACCTGGTGAATTCAGAGGCGATCCCGTATAAGAAAAATAAGTCAATGTAGGATAGTTCATCAGTTCGGTATGGAAATCACTCGTGATATTGAACATAGGCTGTCCATCATCTTTTGTAATCTTAGATAATTGACCGCCATTCCATTTCTCACGCTCTTCCTCTGTAATATGCCGCACCTGATCTTGATCATGCTGGTCGAAATCCTTCTTCGCTGCCTGCTGCACGTTATCCACGTTCCCCAGCCCGATTTGCGCCTTTGTTGTGTTGTGGGGGTTGTTCATGTCGTTTTTGTGGGCAGCCAAGTCTGTGTGGGCGTCCTTTATTCCTTTTTCCCAGCGGTTGACGTCGTCTTCGTTGATCGGGTCGTCGGGAAGCCAGTCTGTTTTTTCTTCGTATGCCATGTTTACACCACCTCAAAGGTAAATCTCAAATCGATTGTTCTGTTTTCGCTGACGTCCAGGTCTGTTTTTCTTTCTGTAATGATGTTGCCCAGTTCGTCAAAAATTTGTACCGTTTCGATATGCTTGATGTCTTCCTCACGTTTTGTCAGAACGGTGACTGTCGCTCCGTCAATGGCGAGTTCTACTATTTCTGTTTTTTGTCCGTTAAGCAGCACGTGATCAATTCTGCTTTTCAGATCTGCCGCTGTACGTTCTCTGTATATGGTTGAAATCAAGGTAAAACCACCTCATTGTTGTTAAGGGTGACCGAATAACCGACCTTCAGCTCACTGGCTGTTCGGTATCTGCGGTGATTCAGGATGACTGTGTCTTTTATTTGGAGCGTTTCGTTCAATCCGCCTCTGAGCGTATACGCCAAATGAGCGGGCTTCATGTTTTCTATGGCTTCAATCAGCTCATTCATGTGCTGAAGGTCATCAACATTGATGTCCACGTTAAAGCGGTATTCGCCGGGAAGCAGGCGGACTTGTGCAGACGGGTTTTTCAAGAAACGGTTCACCGCCTGCTCAATGGCCCTGTAGGTGATTGGCGGAATGTTCGACATTTTTGAAATGAGCCGCAATCGTCTGATCTCATCGGTGTCGCCTGATTCCCGCGGCACGTTTAAAATCTTTTCCCAGCGGCTGAGCCCCCATGTCGCTGTCGGCACAAATAATTGATCCGTCAGATCAAATATGCTGTTATTCTGTTTATCAAACTCAGGCGCTTCCGCTTTCAGCAGCTCGGCCATTTCTTTAAGGCTGGTGAGAAACGGCGGCAGATAAGCTCTCATGTCATCTTGTTTGCTCAATGATCTTCACCTGCCCAAGCTTAGGAATTTCTACGTCGCTCAGCACCAGATTTTCAGACGTGCCGTTGATTTGAATATTGGAGTAGTCACTGACTGATGGCGAATTATAGACGATATTGTTAATTTGTGAAAGACGGATAACGTTATCTTCAAACGCCATTTTCTTAAAGAGATTTAAAACGCCTTCCTCAATTTCTGACCTCACCTCATCAATTGAGTGATTGATCTCAGGCAGCACTTCGGCCGAAATCTCAACTTCCTTCCAGACCGCGCTTTCCACTGTAACTACGGCTCCGATTGGCGCCTGCCCCTCCCCTTGTCCTGGTTCAGGGTCGATATAATCTTTCACTTTTTGAATTAAAATATGAGAAGCGGGCTCAAGGTTCGCGTTCGTGACAACAATTTTGACTGTGCCCTCACCGTTCCAAAGCGGGAAGATCTTTGCCTTCCCAACTCCATCCACTTCTTCAGCCCACTCTTTATAATGCATTTTATTGGCACTAACAGCCTCACGGCGAACCCTTGTAAAATACCGTTCTCGTAAGCTGTCGTCTCCTTCTTCCTCGCGCCCTGGAATCAGGATTTCTTTGACAATGGCTGTTTCTAAACCGGGAATGGTATCCAGTGACAGTAAATTGCGTCCGGTCAGATTGGCGTTTCCTGCTTCACCAGGTGTTTCACAGATGAGCGTCCCGTCTGCCGTATATTGAAAATAAAGATTATCCACATAGAAGCGGGAGCCCGCGGGAATGGTAACTCCAGACGTAAACTCTCCCGCTCTGACCGCCTTTGTCGCGGCTGTCCGTTCAATCCCCGCTTCCGCTGCACGCCGGTCTAAAAATTCGCCTTGCGCAGTATCAGAGAAGACTAGCTCAAGCACAGTATCCAGCCATATATATGACTTCGCAAGCTCGGCTGCCGCCGGGGCTAACGCATTATAAATGACGCTGCCTTCTCTTGTGTCAATATCTGCGGAGATGCTGTTCAGCATACGCTCCATAATATCTTCAAAGGTTTGATCTTCAAACATCTTCGCCAATCACCTCCTCAATCTCAAGCGTCCCTTCATCTGTCTCTACCACAAAAGAAACATGAAACGCATCGCCTTGTTTTTCTATCTCAAAGTCTGTTACGGCAGATATCCGGTCGTCATAAACCAGCGCCTCTTCTATCAGCCTCGGAATCTCCATTTTTTTGTAGGCATCAGTCGTCTCGTGATCTGTAAGCACGTCCTGAAGCTCATTTCCGACATTATGGCTGTATACGGAGTACGCATATCGTTCTGTTTGTAAGGCGATATACACGAACTGTCTGATCGCTTCAAGCCCAGTAATCAGTTCATTTGTAATTCTTCCGTTTTCAAAATCTATTTTGTACGTTTGCGAGGTTTCAATGACTTCACTATCATCTTCAAAATCCTCAAACTCCACTTCTGGTGTCAGGGCCATGATGCCCACTCCTTTATGACAAGCTAAATAAAAACCCCTTCGTGTCTGAAGCGGTTTGTCTATACTTTATCTAAAATAAAAAACGATTGACCGCCAGTCAGAGCCGCGGTCATGACGCGATCCCCCGGCTCGAGTGCATCGTCTCCTCCGGACTGCATCCGTTTTGGGATAATGATGGCATCTGCCGGTATGATCAGTTTGCTGTTTTCTTTTAATTTGATTTCCACAGGAGAAACCGAAACGACTTCAGCCGGGAGCAGTTCCACCGGAGACTCAGCGTCAACTGCGCCAACAGCCAAATGTTTTATAGCCTCACTCAATCTCATCAGGAAACTCCTTCCGGCATGGTGTTCTTTTCGACTACATCAATGGTCATCGTATGTTTCGTTCCTTTAAACTCGTGCCGGTCCGTATCTACCCAATAGGTTTTCTTGATTCCGGCCTCCGGAATGGAAATATAGACAGGCAAGCCGCTCTGCACTTCCGGAATGCCGACTGCCTGAATATTTTTCAGTTCTTTTTTCACGCCCTTTTTTTCAGCAAGGCGCACATCTGCCCGCTGCTGAAGCTGAGCCTGGTTGATGTCATCTGTGACCGTTTCCGTATATTGAAGCACACCGTATTTGTTTAAGCCTGAACTGTCCTTGGCAGACGCTTTATACGTCTTATTGTCCTTCTGCCGGCGAAGCACCACCCGTGTTGCAGTGTCGTTTATGGAAGTGCTGTATTGGTATCCCGTGATATTGACACCCGTTTCCAGCACCCATACTTCCGACGGATCTGGCCAAGCGCGCAGACCGAGCTTTCCTTTTTCCGAATACAGCTGATAATGTCGTCCTGTCTGGCTTTTCGTCTGTTTCAATGCTTTTAAGATGATGTCATACAGGGTCGTATCATTTTTTATCACAAGGCTTTTAATTGTATGGCCTGTGTTCGCAATCAAGGTTGTCGGTATTTGAAAATCATTGGCAATCCTCCTGATCATCTGATCAGCACGCTGGTTGGAAAACACGTACACATCCTGGTTTTTGACCAGATACTGGAGCATATCATACGCGCTGAAAGCAAGCGTATGCTCGTCCGGCGTTCTTGCAAAAACAATGCCCCGAAAAAGCTCTTTTCCCTTCCACTTAAACAAGACGGTATCTCCTTCTGTGACGCTGTAATACGTCTGGTCGCCCTGTTTGATAACGATGGTCGCTTCAATGGAGCGCGGCGCCTGATAACGATGGCCTTCCAGCGATACGCTTTCTGCTACCAGCTCAAGCCACTCTGTGTCTTTAATGACAAACAGTTCTATCATCATACATCACCTGTTTCATTGCGGTATCTTTAATTTTTGACCGGGAAAAATCCAGTGGCCCGGCTGCCTGATGTTTCGTTTGCTTCGTTTGATCATTGCTGTTTTATTGGCGTTCCAAATTTTACGCCACTGCGTGCTGTTCCCGTAAAACCTGCCGGCAATATCCCACAGCGTATCTCCCTTTTTCACTGTATAGGTTTTCGGAGAAGCCTTTGATGGACGTTTTGCCTTTGTTTTTTTCTTCTGCTTGATTTTTCGGGGGGAAGCGGTTTTGTATTCTTTTAATTGAATATCAAACGAGCGATCACCGATATCCTGCTGGCCTTCGCTATAGGAAAAACCTTCAATGCTGCAAGTCAGATTCACTTTGGTTCCCGTAATCAAAAACTGAACCGGTTTTTTGGCCTTCATCCATTTTTCAATTTTTGTTATCGCATTTTCCGGCGACGGGAAGTTTTGATATTCTGCTATCGGACTGTATTTCTTCGGAAAAAACGAAGAGAACGAAATTTCTTTCGCTCCCTGTTCGTCAATAAATGTAAGGTCACCGAACTTGGCTACTTTAACCGTCTCATTCTGAACCGTATTTGAAATATTCAGCTGGTCGGGAAGAACGGGGAGCCGCAGCTTGTCCTTCCCTTGTGAAATCCAAAATTCATATACGGATTTAGTCAAATGCAACGACTCCCTTCGTTCCAATATTGATATCCTTTTGCAGCTCGTCTATTAGCGCCTGCTTGATTTTCGCCGCAAGGGTTTCGGCGTCTTGTCCATTATGGAAGTGCTGGTCACCGTTAAATTGAATATAAATCTCTTTTGATCCGGAAACCGCTGCCGTTGGCCGGCTAGCTGAAGTAACAGCGGAAACTTGTCCTGATGAAAGCTCAGACTGCTGGGATTGAGATGGATCTGTCACTTCCATACCAAGAGCCTGTGCCGCTCTCTGAAGGAGGTAGCGGCCACGTATGCCCCGCTCCTCCGGAATGATCCATTCCCGCTTGTTTCCTTCACCGACACGGGCGATTTGCTCTTTTGTAATCAGCCCGCCGTTGGCATATCCAACATACGGTCCGCCATGATTCATGCTTTTTATGCCTGGCACGTTATTGATTGAACCATATCTGCTTTTAATATAGCCGATCGCCGCAGCCGCGTTGTGAATCGGGTTTTTAATGTTACCCATGCCCGGTGCTTTATGATCATTAAAGGTGCTTGGGATTGTCTGCATGAGCCCTTGTGATGGATGCCCCGCTTTTGCGTTGCTGTCCCACAGGTTGATTGCGTTCGGATTGCCACCGGATTCATGCTGCGCAATTGTCATAAGTCCCGGAAGCCAGCTCATCGGTGTCTTTGTGGCCATGAGAGCGGCCATAATCCACTGTTTCACATTACCGCTCATCGCGCCCATTCCTGAATAGGCCGCCGCCAGTGATCCAGCTTGTTTTTCAGCATATTTCTTTACATCTACTGATCCAAGACCTTTGACAACACCGATTGAAGCAAAACGCCCCAAACTCATCATGACGCGGGAAGGTGAATGGATATCTAATTCCTCACGGAAAGCCTGTTCTACCCTCTTCGCCATATCCTTTGCAGCTTGTTTCACTTCACTGGATTTAGAATTCATGCCTGTTACAAAGTTACCGATCATGCCTGAACCCCAGCTGTTGGATGTATCTTTAGAACGCAAGAATGGTTTATCAACATGTGTGCTGACATATTGTGCCGTCCCTGTTTGGGTTGAGTTTTGTCCTTGGGCAAAGCCTTTGACCGTTCCTGTGCCCCATGAGGACGATTTGTTCACAGTAGCTTGGAACGGTGTTTTAACTTTTGATTGCAAAAAGCCGTCTGTGCCGGTTGCTGTACCGTTTTGGCCCTTGGCATACCCGCTTACCATTTGTTTGCCGAAATTTGGTGAGGCAGAAATCATTTGTGTAAATGGCGTATTGATGTTTTTCTTTTTCCAGTCTTCCATTTTGACCGGCTGATTGCTGATGCCTTTACCAAAGCCTTCTGAAAATTGCTGTCCGAGTGTGGACGCTCGGCCTGTAAGATTTGCAGTGTCCATTGCCGGGGAGGCTGATCCTGATAACGGACTGGCAGCCGCTCCTCCTGAAACAGATACCGGACTTCCACCGGAAGACGAAGCGGCACCCATATCGTCTACGACTTGCATACCTAGCTTAGACGCCGCTTGTGAAAGAAGCATCTTCCCTCGGCCTCGATTGTTATCAACTGGGATAACGAATTCTTTGCCGGCTTCACCGATCCACGAGATGGTTGGTTTGGTGATGTAGCCGCCTGTGGCGTTCTGATTCAGTGCTTGTTGAAAAACAGTCATATTATTATTTGATGGAGACTGAGCAAAAATGTTATTAGTAGTTGTTTTGGAACTGGTTTTTTTCTCTTTCGAACCCTTTTTGCTTGGTTTTTTCTTGAGGTGAGTAACTTCCTCCCCCCTGTGTATTACTTTTGCAACGAAACCTCCAACTGAATCTTTTAAATCGAATAGCCATTGAAATTTCTCGGCAATTTTCTCTGATACTTTAACCAATGGATCTTTCACATGTTCATTAAACCAAGTTTCAATTCCATCCCATGCATCCTCAAAAAACTTCCTTGCATCATCAAATTTTTCTTTTATTGAAGTTTTAATATCATCTACTTTTGTGACGATCGGGTTCCATACATTATCATAAAACCAATCTGATACGCTTGACCAAATATCAGAAATAGTAGTCCATGCATCGTTAATCTTACTCCAAATCCATGTTGCCGCAGTGGTTACGGCTTCACTCACAGGGTTCCATACATTGTCCATGAACCACGTAGAAACAGTAGACCATATTCCAGAAATAAAAGTCCAAGCGTTACATAATCCTGTCCATATCGTTGTAGCCACAGTAGTAACCGCTCCGCTTATTGGATCCCACACGTTATCCTTAAACCATGGGTAGACAACATTCCATACTGCCAATATGCCATCCCATGCATAAGCAAACAGACCTACTATAAAATTAATTACGGGTACAGCTACATTATAAATAGGCGTAAACACATACTGATCAAACCAAGTTGAAACTTTACTCCATGTATCTTCAATCCAAGTGATTGCCCCATTGGCTGTGTCAGAGATTGAATTCCATTTTCCACTCCACCACTCTTTGTTAAATAGTGAATTACTTATGTTCTCCTTTAACTTAGAAGTATCAAACATCTTACCAATGTTCTTACCTGCTTCTTCGCCGCCTATTCCGCCTACTAAACCGCCGCCTACTCCGCCGATAGCGCCTCCTATTACTGTACCTTCCGGACCTACGAAGGATCCAATCGCTGCACCTGCTTCTGCTCCTGCAGTTGCACCTGCTTCCGCTCCGGCAATGCGGCCACCGATTGAACCAACCTTTTCACCAGCATTATCTTTATTGATTCCAGCTAAATCGAACATTGCTAAAGCAGATCCTACGTATGGAACAGACTTTCCCATTCCTCTGAATGCTTTTCCTAGTTTGGAGGAATCCTTTCCTAGCGATTTTAAGCCTCCGAGCCAGTTCTTTAACTTCGAACCTGAAGTCCGAGGTGCACTTTCACCAGATGTGCCACTCTGGCGTCTTCTTATTACCTCTCCTGGAACCTTGAGTGTTCTGTTTGGAGCTTTTGTCGGGCTTTTCTTCTTTCTATATGTTTTTTTATTTTTAGTGCCTGGACCGTTACCGCCTCCTTCACAGCAGCAACAGCAACAATTTCCTCCTGTATTACGGTTAAGGACTTTATTATCTGTTTCGGAATTTTCACCAGAATCGTCCTTCTTTTGGGGGCCTAAAATTTTATCAATGATCTTATCAAACACATCATTTTTCAGCTTTTCTAACAATCTCTCTTTGAAACGATCTAAAAAAGCTTTCCCTATCCCTTTGAGCGTATCCTTAATCCATGGCCAAGCTGATTTTGACCACCAATCCTTCAGCCATCCTTTAATTTTCCCGACCCAGCCGGGTTTTTGGTCAGAACTTTTATCTGAGCCTTTATCAGAGGATTTGTCTGATTCTTTCTTAGTCTTTTCTTTGTTAATCGGACTTTCTTTTTTATTGATTTTGTCTGATACTTTTGTCTTAATAACGACTTTTACATAATATGTTTTTTCAAATTTCCTCAAAAGTGATGTTAATCGATTAACTGTTTTGGAGATTTCATCGATGACTTTTAATTTAACTGTGTAGCCGTTTTTTAAATTTTTCTTGATATATCCAATAATTTTTTTAACTGTTGACGTAACCTTGTCATCTGGAATCAAAAGGAATGATAGCTTTTGATTAGATAGCATCTTCTTTATTTTTTTATACGCAGCTCTTGTCCGGTCTACCAAAGATACAGTCAGCTTCGTTTCTTTCGGCATCCGTTTTAGTTTTTGTTCAATCGCTTCCAGCTTTGCAGTGGCTTGGTCATCAAGTACAACTTTGATTTCAAGTGATTTTGCAAATTTTAAAATGATGTAGTCGTTTATTTTTCTCAGACGGTAAAATGCCTGATCTTCAGCTCTGATACTGATTTTGATTTGTCGATTGATGGTCTTGACTTTTTTTTCGACCTCTTGGAATCCTTTATGTATCCGTTTTAGTTTTTTAGATACCTTGTCTTCGAGATCGAAACGGGCTGTTAATTTTGCGATATTAATTCCCTCCTCTCCTTGATTCTTTTTCTAATAGATCTAGCTTATATCCTATCAACCCAAATAAAAGAGCTTTAAAGTGTTTTGGTGCTTCATATAATTCAAGAAGCTGGGATGGCGAATAATGAAGCTCATGCATTGCATAATACAAATACACAGCTTCCTTATCACCATCCTTTACTAGTTTTTTGCTTCTTCTTCTAGATCTTCAAGATCATCCTCAAAACCATTGATTTCAATAGCTTTATTCAGCCAGTTTGCATACTCTCCCCCCACAGATAGTACACGTTTGGCGACTTCTACCGGATCCGCTGTTTTGTATGCTTCCCTTAAATCTTTTGAACGAAAATCAGGATATATAGTGGATTCGATAGCAATTCTCGCATAAAAGCGCTGGGAGTCTAAATCTTTGACGCGGCCGCGGCCTTTCACATTTTTAAATGTGGTATTTTCTTTCTCCAATTCATCAATTCGTTCGGTTGTAATCGGTTTTAAAATAAACGGAATGACATTCCCTTTTTTATCAACAAAACGCTTTGAGATCGGCACTTTGATTTCCTCAGCTTCAATTGTTTTTCCCGGCATAAAAAAGGAAAGATCATATACGTTTTCGTTCTTCTCGCTCATGTAAAAAACTCCCTTGTCTTTTGATTGATTTCATCGTGTAAAAAACAGACCTTTCTAAGAAAGGTCTGCGTATGGGTTGTTCACCTTTGATTAAAACGTGTCAGAAAGCTTTTCAGGCACGTCGAAGTCTTCGAATGTAAATGGAACTTCTTCCTCTAACGCTTCTGAATCGACATCAAGGCTTGCGATTTTGGCAGAGTCAAAGTTGACGTCGTACAGCGTGACTCGCTCTGTGCCTCGGCCGGAGGATTGATCATCCAGAACAGCTTGGAGTGTGAAGTATGGGTCGCTGCCTTTTTTGACATAGTCCATCATCAGGATCACGAATTTTGATGTGACTTTATAAAACGTTGCTGTTCCAGTTCCGTTTGCCCCTGTTGTTTTATGGCCTGTCATGCGGCGGCCCATAATGTTTACTTCAGACTTGTTTTTCTCGACGTTTGCTTCAAATGTTTTGATGTGCGCCATTTCTTCGCCATCAAGAAATAAGCGGCCTTCTTTACCTGAAATTGTGTTTTGAGCTTTTAATGCCATATTAGTTTACCTCCACATTAAAGTAGAATTTTTCTGCTGCGTCGACAGGCTGTACAGCCAGGTCAATCAAGAAGCCGTCACGGTCTTCATTCATTGAAATGGTGATATCTTCATCAGAATCAAAGCCAGTGATGCCGCCAGCATCCTGAAGAGTTGTCATGTATTGCGTGATCATCGTTTTCACATACTGAAGTCCGTCTTCAGACGCCGGAATATCGCTTCCGCTGCCTTTTCTTGATTTAATTAAGGCTTTCAGCTCGCGTGTTAAATCATTATTTACGGCGTCCAGGACACGGACGATTTTGTTTTTCGCAAATTTTTTGTTTTTCTCGGCTGTAAACGTGACGAGTGAGTTAATGTCTTTTTCTACGCTGACGGATTTATCGCGGGCGTCGAATGTGAATAAAAATTCGCCTTTGCCCAGACGTTCAACAATCGTATCGTGGTCAAGGCGGTGTAACACATCAACGGCGCCTTCGTACTCAACGAACGTCAGTGATTGGTTAAAGGTTGCTCCTGCGCTCGCTCCAGCTACCCAAGCCGTTGCTTTGTCCGGCGTAACTTCCGTGCCATCTTCGAGAAGCACACCTTCTGTTACGTTGATGATGCCTTCATAGTCACCCGCATAATTCGCTGTGACCCCTTGCACTTTTTGTCCTTGGCCGTCGCGCAGACGCTTAATGAAAGCAGCAAATGTCGCCTTCAGCTGATCACCTTCCGCAACAGGCAGCGCAATCACATCAAAATTCTCCGTTTCAGCTGCGGCTAAGAAATCTGTATAGTCGGAGTTGACAGGGGCTTTATCCGTACCGCCGGATAAACGGATTCCTGCAGATGCATTCAGAGATTCAGCTGCAGTCTCCCCTTCTGATCCAGTGAGCGGAATCGTCGAAGAAAGATCGCCTGTTCCGGTAAAGGTGACATAGCCGTTAGCTGTTAATTCTTCAGCTTTTTTGACGGTCTGTTTATCAACCTCTGACTCATCCATATACGTTGTCACATCGAAAGAAGCAGCATCCAGCACATTGGGGTTAATGCGGATGATAATGTCATTTCCTTTTGATCCGCCATATACAGCAGTCGCTTTGACACCTTCAGCAATATCAGCAGACGCACGGACACCTTCGGTTAGACGGTACATTAATACCGTTTTCGCATTTTTCTTTGCTTCACGCAAAAGCAATAATGATGGATCATCAATGCTAAGGCCCACTTTTTTGTTTAAATCTTCTACGCTGGAAATGGAGACAAACGTTTTCGCTTCCCCCCAGCTTGATGCAACCGGGAGTGCGACTGTTCCCCGTTCTCCGAGTGACACCCGCTCCTGCGCTGTCGTTTTAAAGTTAAAATAAATGCCTGCACGTTCTTTTTCTTTTCCTGTTGTAAATGTTCCGCCATTCATGATGACATGACCTCCTTGGTTAGAAATGTTTGAATCAATTGATTGGCTTCTGATTTCGTCATACGTGTTTGATCCACGCCAAATAAAGCCCCCTGAAGGATATCCGGCTTAACGCCGAACAGCTCCTTCGCGTGCTTAATCAAATCCGCTGTATCAAAAAGAGTTTCCCGGCTCTTTGTATGTACAGCCTTCTTCTGTTGTTTGTCCTTTGCCACCGCTTATTTCACCCCGCTGTTCATGTCGATATCCTGTAAGACAGGATGTTCTGTTTTGTGATAATAATACCGGCTGCTCCACCTGATCACCATGACCGCCTCGCCCCTGTCTCCTACCCTTGTCTCAATTCGGGTGATGCGGACCATATCCCCCGTTTTCTCACCTGATTCACTCAGCAGCGGAACCATACTTCTCACTTCTCTGACGGCATCCGCTAGCCTGTCCGCTTCATCAAGCGCCTGAACGGAGTCAACATGAAACAGCTTCACATTGAGACTATAGGTTTTTTTAAATGTGGAGACCGTATCTGTTTCCTCGAAAACAGATGGCGATGGGACGTATAACGACGGCACCTGAAACTGATCAGGCAGCTCACGTTCATAAATGGGAACAGACCACCGGCTGTACAAAAATGCCATGATCGATCCTGTTTCGCTGTTCATCCTGTTCCCTCCTTTATAGCTTCTTCAGCCACTGGCGCAATTTGTTTTCCAGCGATTTTTCAAACAGCTGTTCATATAAAAGAAGTGCATGATCCCAGTAGCTCGTGCCCGGGATCCATTTTCTCTTGAGCGCCATTCCCGTTGAAGCCGCGGGATCATAAATAAACCGCGAGCCTTGGAAATGCCCCGGCACCCATCTCACGTCTTCTTTTGAAGTCCAATGGCCGTCATTAAGAAATGAGGCGTGATCAAGCTGTGTACCCACCACAAGCGAAAGCCCGCCGCTTTGCACAATCCAGAGATTGTCCTCTGCGCCTTTCTCAAAGGAACTGAGCAGTTTTTCTGTATCAATCGTTTGTGTGCTGATGAGTTCAGATTGGACGATCTCCAGAAAATCTTGCCCGCACTCTTCAAGCCACTGGGACGCCTGACGCGAAAATCCGCCTGATGCCGCCTTTTTTAATGACGTGTTTAGCTGTTTCAGCCCCGCTATTTTCATAGGCTTTCATCCCTGACCGCGATGACTTCCCAATGATGATGCCTGATCCTTTTCGGCAGCTTTAGTATATATTTATGATTCTCCCAAATGATTTTATCGTTCACGCGGATGTCCGCTGACAACGGAAAATGGACGAGAAAGCTGTGATATACAGTTTGATCAGGCTCCTCCTGGATCAGCTGCTGCGTTTTTTCAGTAAAATAGCAAGGGACATCTTGTTCATCGGGTGTATCCGGATATGAAGTCACCGGCTGCAGCTTGTCCGCCGGAATCCCAAATCGGCCTGCAGACGGCGCTTGAGCTGCTTCATGATAAATGTCGCAGCGATGGATGAGCATCCGCTGATAGCTCATAAGGACCTCACCTTCAGTCTGGAGGACTCAGGGACGTAGCCCGGCGTAATAAACTCTTCGAGCAAATGATACACCACTGGCCGCTGAATGCCGCCTTCTCCGGAAACCGTGTAGGAATAATCCCCCATTTTTTCAGACTGATAGCTTGATGAGGCTGATTCATCGCTGTTCACAAGCGCAAAATACTGGGCTAACTTCAGCAAAGCCAATTTCGCCTTGTCGGGCAGCGGGTCATAAACGCTGTCTTCAAAGCGGTGGCCCGTGATGAGAGCCGCTTCCGCTTCCGCCTCGATGATATCCTGCGCCAGCAGTTCTTCCGGTCTGTTTTTTACTCGATCATAGACCGAATAGGAGGCTACGTCAGTCGGTTCAATGAGCATGAGCTGACCACCCCGTTTCTATTATTCTTTTACGTTAATTAATTTAGCGCAGGCATCCTCTTCCTCGAACTTGCTGTCCAGCTTGGCCGTTAAGACAATAATGAATTTACGGGAGCGAATGTCTTTGTCGACTTCAATTCGGATATTGCGGGAGAAACCGAGAATGATATTTTTCGGATGTGTGAGAATGATATCGGAAGCGTCATATTGCGCGTCTCCCTCTCCGACTGTGTACGGCTGAATATTGGATACCCCTTTGACCGGTACGCCGAATGCTGTTGACAAGCCGCCCTGAACAGCCTGGTCCCCAAGGTTTGTCTGGCGGTCTGCCACGCGGTCCTTCCATTCAACTTCTAAGCCGTGCGACGTATAAAATCTGAATTCCTGAGGGATGCGCAAATATTTCGGCGGAACAGCCTTTAAGCCTTTCTTGAATGTCGCTCTGGACAGTTCTTCACCGTTCATGTCAACGATGTGGGACACCGCTTGTTTGCGGATGCCGTCCAGCTGCGCCAGATACGGATCATCTGATGCTGTATCACCGTTTACAATTAGCTCCTCAATATCAACGGCTGCACGCTCTGCTAAAATCTGCATGATCGTCTGCTGAAGGCCGTCTTTTTCAATATTGTTTTCGAGTGTGTCATACGTAATGTTGATTTCCGCAATGACTTCCTTCGTGTTCAGCTGGACAGTGCTTGTCGTTGGAACTGTCAGCTCGTCATTTGACAGTGCTTTTCCTTCTTGTGCAGCCCGCAGAATACGCTGGCCGAAGCCGATTTTCTCAAATTTTTGCGAGTCGTTTTCCATTTGAATCACGCGGGATTCACTGAAAATGGTCGGCGTGTTTTGCACCATGCGGATAAAAGCCGATGCTTGCGCAGGGTTCATAAGTCCGCCGCTTTTTAAAGCAGAAAGCGACATTTCCGCTTTCCGAATGATCTCTTGATTTCTCAATTGATTTCCTCCTCTTTGACTGGTTTTACAGCAGTCCGCTCCAGATTGATTTTTTGACTTGCTCTGTATTGTTGCCCGCATCGTCCGCTGTCTGCTTAGACGCGCCTCGCGCTTTTTCCAAAGCTTCGATTCGTTCGATCAGCGGGGCAAGCATGTCCTCAACGAGCTTTTTCAGACGCTCGTCATCACCCGTCTGCTCCGGCTTTTCCTCCGTGTCTGTGTTTTTTTCAATCCGCTCAAGCCGTTTGAGCAGAGGGTAAAGCGCATGCTCGAATGATTCTTTCATGTCTTCTTTTCTCATTTCTTCAGTCTCCTTCCCTGTTTTGTCAGTCAGCATCTGCTTGAATACACTGAAGAATCCCGCTTTTTCAACCGGTTCTTCTTCATACACATCAGCAGTGCCCGCCATGCTGTAGCCGGTGATGATTCCAGCCTTGATCTGCTCCCACACCTCGTCAGACGCTCTTGTCACAAGCACCCACGACCCCTTTGTAATCCGTTTTGACCCGATCATAAAATCATCGGGCGCCACATATGACTCGACCACGACGCCGGTTCCGCCCTCAAAGCTGTGATTGATATCAATCTCCCTTGCCTCCGCGAGAAAGCCGTGCGCCGCTTTTTCAATTTCCTCAGCGGTCATATAATCGCCGTGGGCATCAGGAACATCAGGCTCATACACGATTCCGTACACGAGCTTTTGTTCATCCTGCTCACTTTTTGTAAACAGCCGAACCTTTTTTTCAAATGACGGAGGTCCGTCTGACTTCGTAAAGAAAAATTCTGTCTGATTAGCCGCCTTGTCTACATAACTGACAAAGCTGATTTTGGCATTTCTTAATTCCCGCGCCACCTGCTTGATTCACCTCCCTTCAGGACGTTTTGATCGCTTCGATGCTTTCTTTCAGCTCCTGCATGAGCGCAGCCAGGTTTGCCTTTTCCGCATCCTGTCCTGCAGGCCGTTTATAGATTTCCTCAGGCCACTCCTCCAGCGTTTTGCCAAGCACCCGCCCTGCAAGATCGCGTAAATCATTCGGCGAGACCGCACCGGCTGTAATAAAAGGACCGAGCACTTTCGCAATCTCAAGCGGATCACGAAAGTCCGGTCCTTTTAATGTCAGCCTGACGTCATGGATATTCAGCTCCGGCAAAAGCAGCGTGTTCAGTTTATTCACGAGCGTTTTTCGCTCCGGCTGAAAGACCTGCTCCTCCGTAATTTTTCTAGCGGTATCAGCTGTCGCCCGGTTGTATTCCTGCGCCTCGCCTGTATACAGAGGCGGGAGGCGGAACGCCGAGCGCAGCTTATTTCTGCTTTTTTCATCGTACTCAAGAAACAAGGCGTCGTTCTGGAGAATTTCCGCCAAGGACTTGATTTCCACGGAAACCGGCGTAATATCCTCGCCCCCATGAAGATCCTTCTCTTTTGCGATTCCTTCCGCTTCAATCAGGAGAAATTTATGGGCGTTTTCCACGCCTTCAAGATCATTCATGTACTCTTGCAGCTCCCGATAAGAAGCTTCCGACAGCATCCCGTTTTCAACTGTAATCGCAGCGGGGACGTGACGGCCCTGCTTAAAATACATAAAATTGAGTTCTTCCGCTTTTCGCGCTCCGTATAGATTGACGATATTCCCTACCCAGCGAGGCACGCCGTATACGCCGCTTCCGATTTTGAGGTGAATGGCTTCATTCGCTTGATATTTCTCTGCCAATGTGCTCACATATTCACCCGTGCGCATGTCCATTTTTCTCGGATCACCGTATTCTTTAAAAAATACTTTTTTTCCATTGATCATCTGCACATATTTTCGGAAACGTTTTTGCCTTTTGATTCTCTTCACTTTTCCGTTTTCTTCATACATAAAAGATACTTCAACAGGCTCGCCGGCTCCGCATACACGCATATTTTTCACATCTAAATATTCGATGCCAGCCGGTTTTCCCATCCCGTCCCGAAGCACTTCCATAAAGCCGTTGCCTGTTTTTTCTCTGTCTTCGATGGCATAGCCTAAAATCATTTCGGCTGATTCGTCAAAATGAAGACATTTATAAAAGGCTTCAAGTCTGGCCCAGTCTTTTTCCGCCCTTTTCTTTTTCGCCTGATCAACGTCAGTGGCGTTAACATCAAACGTATACTCAACATCAAAGCCAAAACCTGTAATATTAACTCTGTACGCATCTATGCATTGCTGAAGAATGGTCGAGTATTCAGCAATGGTTTTGAGCTCGATGATATTGTAGGGCGGTGCGATAATATCCTCTCCGTACAGCTCAGAAAAGTCATCTTCATAGATTTGCTTTGTCTGAGGAGCGGCGGAATTGGCTTTGAATACAGTTGCTCTGACTGTTTGATTGTGCATCATTTATGACCTCCTCCTTTCCCGGTTCGGCCGGATACGTTTGTTTGCTGTCTCTTTCATATCAGCAACCTCATAATCATCAAGCGCATACCAAATGGCAGAAAGCGTATGCGGGTCAATCGTGAATTCATCCTCTATCAGCGCGCCGTTTTTATCTTTAGCATACGTTAGCGACTTGAGCTCATAGATGACATTTTCACAGCGGTCCGAACAGAAGATCTTTTTGAATCGTTTCACCTTTTTGGTATATTGAAGCCTGGAGCCGGGAAACTTTCTGGCTCCGACCATCCGAAAGCCCTGCTGGCGGAAATATTGAATGCTTTTAGGCTCAGCGGAGTCGGCTTTGATCAATTCCTGTGTGTCAATAAACTCACGCAGCTCCTCAGCCGTCCTGTCATCTGTCATTTTGTTTTGATAATACTCCCAATAAATGTAGAGGTATTTTTTCTCAGGATCGACAGCGAGCCGGACGACGGCATTATAGGATTCCTCGAACCCAAAATCCATGCCTGTGCGAAAAATCGGCTTGCTGATGGCTGCGATACGTTCTTTTACTTGGTCATGCGGAAGCACCTCAAACTGCGGCAGGACCCTGATCCCGTTGACGCCGAATCGGCCTTTGCGGGCAATCCGGTACAGGTCAGGATCATACGCCTTGAGTCCGTCAAGCTGATTCACATAGCTTTTCGGGAGAAAGAGATTGTCGTTTGCTGTGGAATGATGATAATACGTATCTCCCTTGACAATCGTCCGCTTTTCGTACAGCTCGCTGTCATCCAGCACAAACCGTTTATTGCGTTCATCCCGAAAAAAATGCCGGTACGTCCAATTGGAGGTGCCGACGGGATTGGTGGTGCAGATCATATGAAGCTTCAGCTCGGGGTGGCGAAGTCGGCCGATTAATTCCTTAAAGCCTTCATACTTCACCTCTGAGCATTCTTCAATCCATATTAATGAAATGTTATGAACCGATTTTAATTTTGCCGGATTATCCATACCTTTGAACATGATCCGGCTGCCGTTTTGAAAACGCAGCTGCAGCGGGGAAGAAAGGGCTGCCACAGCCTTTGTAAGGCCGAGCTCTTCAATCACCTCTTGAAACAAGGCGAAGGTCGAATCCCGATGGGTATCGAACACCTCGCGGATAACAAGAGCCGTCCGTTTTTCCTTCAGCAGCTTTAACACGATTTTCAATGCGGTATGATAGCTTTTGGATGAGCCGTAGCCGCCTACGAGAAACTGGTACGTCTGCTCCCAATTGAATACGTAATCTTCGAAATGAGGGTTGATTTCTTTTACAATCATGGCTTGTCCTCTTTTCGTTTGATCATGATTTCAATCGGCTCCTGGCTGTCATCTGTTTTCTCCGCTTTTTGTTTGGCAAGCTTTAATTTCTCGTTTTCAATTTTTTGTTTAAATTGATCCGGAAACAAATCGAAATATAAGGACAGCTTCTCGAGCGCCTTCATTTTATCGGCCAGCTTGATGGCGATGCCTTCTTTGCCGAGCTTCGCTTCCGTCACAATGGTGCCGTCAACGAGCCCGGAATCTTTGACATCGACAAAGCTGATTTCCTTCATAATCGGATTATCATCTTCATCAAACAGCGGCCCCGATTTCCCGACAGCCTGGACCTCTTTTTTTCCGAAGGTCACATAGTCCGTAATATCCGCAAACGCGATCTTGATATAAACCTGCAGCACATCCATCGCTTCAATAAACATTTCATTGACCATTTCTTTTTTAATGCGTCTGATTTCAGCAGCGACCTTTTCATTCTTTAACAGCCGGCTGCCCGTCACATGGGCGCTGTCCGGAGAATAGCCCGCTTTGATTGCTGACTGTGTGGCATTGAAGCTTTTGACATAATACAGGCAAAACAGCCGCTGGCGTTCATTTAATTCATCATTGTCTATACGGCGCTGTTTTTGTTCGTTTCTGGTTTCAGAAAACAAGGCCTGTTTCCATTTGTCTTGTTTTTTCCAGATGCCGATTGTTTTCGCAGAAACGCCGATTATATCCGCAATCGCCCGATTTGTGATGTTTCCCTGATGTTGTTGATAGATTGCTAATGCTTGTTCGCGCTGTTGTGTTTTCATGCTACGGCATCACCGCCACCTCCAGCATGGATGTCTATTCATAAAAGCGGCTGATCTTGCCAGCCGCTTATGTGTCATGCTCTATTCACTTATAGGTGGCAAACGTATGACAAGCTTTCAGGCAAGCGATCGATTCATTTCCTCCTGCTGCCTTTGCATTTTTACGATTGCCCGTTTGATAGTTGTTTGCACAGTCGATTTTTTCACGCCGAGAAGATCAGCGATCCGTTCATAAGAAAAGCATTCTACCTTATGCAATAAAAACATTTCTTTTTCTCTGTCTGTTAACAAGGCTAACGCTTCTCGGATTCTCTCTCTGTCTTCTTCTGATACCTGTCCGTCCGGCTCGACCATCATCGTGCTGGAAAATGATTCGATAATTCTCGGATCCTTGATCATCAGCCGCTGGTAGGCATCACGACGGTCAATCGCCCGTCTGATGCCGGGTTGTCTTCCTTTTTCAAGCCATTCTGTTACATATTCAAGATCCGTGATGATATTTCTGATGATTTTTTTATCCTTCATCTCTTCAGCTGAGAGCATGGATTCATCTGCTTCAGCGAGCGGTTTATATTGTGTTTTTGTTTGTTTTAGCGTGCGTTTATATTCGAATAGTAAGTCTTGCATTCTATGATCCTCCTCATTTTCGGCAATAAAAAACGGACACCAATCAACGCACAAATGCTGTGCAGTTGATCAGTGTCCGCAGGCTTTCCGTCTTGGACGTATTCTGTTTTCGCTTTAATTTAATTTGTAGCCGATCTCAAATTCCACGCGGGCAAGGTCTCCCTTTCTCGTTTCGACGAGCGTTTTTCCGTGCTCCGGCGCTTCTGTGATCCATGCTTCCTGCTTGATGCCATCCACAATAATCACGCGGATTTTTCCGTCCTCCAGCTGGCTTTCCAGCGTGATGGAATTGATATGCAGCAGTTTTTTAGGACTGATCATGTTTCTTTTCCTCCCTTTCTGATTCAGCGCTTTTTTTGGCCTTTTCTAATCCCTGAATGATGCGCTCCTTAGAATGAACAGAATTCCCTTTCAGAAAATCAAGAGCTGCTTTAGACGCTTCCAGCAGTTCAGGCGCAGCCGCCATCAAAGCGGCATTGCTTTTTTGCGAATAAGAGCTGAGGTCGAATACAGCGGCGATCAGCCGGCCGTTTGAATATGGGAATCTTTCTTTTTCTTCTTCACTGTATGCTGAATAAATATAGATCGGCTTCGTATCCCCGCACGGGACAGCATGCCACGGCGCAGGGCTTTTCTTTGCTTGTTTTTTTGCCATTACTTTCACTTCCCGTCATCCTTATACCATTGTTCAATGTTTTTTTCTGTTCGCTTTGCCCGAAACAGCAAAGCAATTAAAGCTGTCAGCTGTTTAATCACGGACATTCAGCCTCGCTTTTCCCGCTGTCAGCATTTGCTCCAGCTTTTGAATGACCGGCGTTAAGTCAGTGCCGGATCGGCAGTTCGGACATGGATGAAAAACAGCTCCAATCCCGGTATGTTCCACAATGACTTTCTTCGTCTGACAAAGCTTGCACATTATCTGACGCCCTCCAATCTATGGTTCAGCTCGTAGGCTGCTCCTTTGATAATCACTAAATAGTCACTGCACATTTCGTAGATTCTCGTGCCGAGCGCTTCATCGACCCGTACAAGTGTTTCAATCGTCAGCTCGCTCGAAAGCAAAATCGGTTTATGATTTAAGTAGCGGTAGTTGAGTACCGAATACATTTGCTCTAATTGCCAATCTGTGGCGCGGGGTTTGCCGTTAACCGGTTTAAACAGGTCATCTATGAACAGCACATCTGCCTGCTTCATCCGGTTCAGCTTCGCTTCCAAAAGATCAAAGTCATTTTTAAGATCAGTAAAGCCTTCCACGAATGGAAAATAAATGACCGGCACATGGCGTGTTCTCATCAATTCATTGGCAGCAGCGGTCAAAAGGTGCGTTTTCCCCGATCCGGGCTGTCCTAAAAGGCCGATGCTGTTTTTCCGGGCGTCCTTGATTTGTTCATAATCCGCCACATACTCTTTTGCGCATTCAAACGCGTCTTTTATGGCCTGCGGTTTTCCCTCAATGCAGAATTCTTTGAAGCCCAGCTGTCTGAAGGCGGGGGTAATCTCACTAGCACCGAGCAGCCGCTTCACTTTTCGTTCTGCCATACAGCTGCACATCGTCCAGACTTCCAGGCCGTTCTGGCGGATGAGATAGCCTCCCTGATCCTTGCATCGCGGGCAATCATACCGGCTTGCGTCTGATTCGGCCGGTTTGTCCGCCAGTAATGGACGTCTCCCTTTTCTCAGCTCGTCCAAAATTTGCTCGATTGTTCGTTTTGTCATTTTTTTTCATCCTCTCATGTTGAATTGCGGCATTCTTTTTGGCCTGCTGCGCGAAAAATCGGTCTTCAATGAATTTCGAGCAGTAGCGAAAGGCCTTGATTGTTTCTGAAGCGGCGGTTCGGCGGTTTTCAAAGGCTTGAAAGCATTCCTCAAGCCATTTGATTGTTTGCGTCACAGGAACGCCGATGGCGACAATACGGGCGATGGCTTGATAATCTCTTGAGGAAGGATACACGGTGCGTCCTTCTTGAGCCGACCGTAATTGTGTAAAACGCTTCGCAATGTGATCCACTGCATCATCAGCAGCAGTATATGTGTTTGTTTTATCTTTATCTGAACGGACGTCTGTGTCCGGTGCCTGCGGCGAAAATGGCCGTTCCTTTATGCTCTGGTGTGCAGTTTTGTCCGATCTGAAGCTGAATTTTTTGGAATGCTTTACTGAAATCATCAGTCCGTATGGCGCACGGACAGCCTTTATGTACTCATGAGTTTCGAGAAGCTCCAGCCATCTTCTGACGGTTTTTTCACTCACACCGAATACAGCCGCCATTTCTCTCGCTTTTAATGGCTTATGGCCGAGCACGATTCCCCAGCTTACTCCGTCTTTTTCAATTTCTTTTGTTGTAGAGCTGATGAACCAGAGAAACAGCCATAGCGCCGGACCGATTTTGTCATAATGTTCTGAATTCAATAATCCTGAATAGGTAGGAAAAGGATAGCTTTTATCGACTTTCATTGTATGCCGCTTCTCCTTTTAACTTCATGTATGTTAGAAACTGTTCTTGCGTTTCAAAGTGGAACACCGGAAGGCCGCATGCCGTAAACGAGATGGTGCCGCCGGATTGTCCGAGATGGCGCTGATCTATGGGATTTTTACTAAAAACAATTTGGATCGGATACATGTAATCACTCTCCTAATCTTTTTTGATACATTTCGTATCAACTGTTACCAAGTATAAACGATACAATCTGTATCATCAAGTTATTTTTGATACTTTTTTTATCATAACTTTATTTTGATACATATTGTATCTATAATCATAAGTAACTTAGGGAGTTTAAAAAAGAGAGGTCATAGTATGATAGGCAGCAGATTGAAGAGTCTCAGAGGGAAAAGGACACAGGAAGAAATCGCATCTCACATCGGTGTGTCACGGGCACGATATTCCCACTATGAAAACGGGCGAAGCGAACCTGATTACGACACACTCCAAAAGCTGGCTGAATACTTTCAAGTAACGACTGATTACTTATTAACAGGGAAAGACAAAAAATCCGAGGACGATATGTTCTCAGATCCGGACTTGCAGCTTGCATACCGTGATATGCAGGATTTTTCCCCAGAAAGCAAACAGCAGGCCATCGAATTTATCAACTATTTAAAAGAAAAAGAGAAGAACCGCAAACCGAAAAATTAATAAACATTTCTCTGTTCTCTAAAACATATAAAAAATAGACCGATATAAAGAAAAAAGTGTTTATTTTTTAAAGAAAAGGGAAAGATTTCAACACACTTTCCAGTCCTATACGGGCTTTTCTTTCTCACTAAAAACAGAACACACGTTCGAAAGGGAGTATTCAATTGGGCGATTACTTATCACATTTGGAGGAATACGTTAAAAATTTATACAGCCGGCTGGGCATCACCTCTCCCCATCACATTGACATGCTGAAAATCGCACAGGACCTGGATATTTGGGTTCATTTTGAGGATATGGGAAGCATGATGGTCAAATACGACGGCATGTACAGTATCGTATTGAACCAAAAAAAATCACGGGAAGAGCAATGGGAAGATTTTGGCCATGAACTGTGCCACGTGTTAAAGCATGCAGGCAACCATTTTCAGATGAACAAGCTCTTCAGGGAACTGCAGGAATTTCAAGCGAATCAATTTATGTACCACTTCTGTGTGCCAACCTTTATGCTGTTGCAGATGGAACTGCCGCAATGGAGAAGCCAGGCGCTTGCCACAATCGCGACGGTATTCCGGGTAACAAAGGAATTTGCTGAAAAAAGGCTTGAAATGTTTGAACGGCGTAAAGCAGGTATTCAATTTCAGAAGCGGCTCGCTTACTTATTATCACATAAGCGGCCAAATGCGTACGAGGAAGTCGATCAGCAGCACTTGCAGGTCGCTGAAGAAAAAGCGTTATATCAAATCGGCAAATACAGCTGATCAAAAACGGGCTGGGGACATTTGCCCTCAGCCCGGCATAGATATTAATATTTCGACATCGGAGGCATGGTATTCTGCAGCCACATTGGCGCCGGTTTAAGATGAGGCGCAGATGCGAACGCAATCGGAGCCGGGATATACCTGAACTCACCCCGGCCGTCAAAGGCTTCGCCATGAGCCCATCTTCCTTGTGAGCTCTCATCCCCTCTGGAAAAGTTAAACAGGTCATAGGCCACTTCCCGCTTTTCGAGCTCACGCGGGAACGTCGTTGGAACGACAATATCGCGTTCTCTTTCTTCCAGCTCTTTAATGGCTGCATACCACATATTTTGATGATAAGTATCCCTTGCAATCAAAAATGACAGCATATCTCTTACCCCGGGATCATCAGTCATGGCATAAAGCCGTGTCACCTGAAGGCGCCCTTGGGCTTCCGCATTTAAGTTTGCGCGAAAATCAGCCAACAGATTTCCGCTCGATATAATGTATTTTGCATTCCACGGATAGCCCTCACTATCTGATGCCATCGCACCCAAGCCGGACACAATAGCGTGCTGAGGATTCATCCCTGACATTACTGCTGCAATAGCGGGATTGCTTTTATAAGCATCCTCCTGTACATCAGCGGGTGCATTATCCAGAAGCCTGGAAATCATCGTAGCCAGCATTTCCACGTGCCCGATCTCTTCCGTTCCCACATCACATAACAAATCTTTATACTTGGCGTCCGCCCTGCAGTTAAACCCCTGAAACAAATATTGCATCATGACACTGATCTCGCCAAATTGGCCGCCCAGCACCTCTTGAAGTTTTTTCGCATAAACCGGATCGGGATGAGCTGGCTTTGCCTGATATTGAAGCTCTTTAATATGATAAAACATATTCATTCCTCCCTGCACTATCGCACAACCCCAGCGTATGAAGGAATAGGCCGATCGTGCAGGTCCGTTTCATTCAATCATAAAAACCAAGCTTAACAGCTTCCACATATCGACAAAACAAATCGTTTTGTGTGTAACTTTCATCACGGCAGCCAAAATTGCGGAACAATGCTTTTCGCTGTGCCGTACTTACTTCCAATTGCAGTCCCATTTCCCTTTTCGTCCGATTGACAATATTTTTCGGATGCACACCTGCCAGCCGGTCTTTCTCACTCGTGAGCTCGGCACTGAAGCCCGCTTCAATCAGCCGCTCACAAATGAGCTTGGCTTTTTTACGATCCGCGCCTCCGACCAATGTATGCGGTGTTTTTGGATCATGATACCCATGAAATGCTAATGCATAATGGTGGGCGTTCACTTTTTCTAAAGCCAGCGGCTCGTCAAAACGAGTGCTTGTCAGGTGCAAGGAACGGTTGTTTCGCTTCTTTACACCTTCAAACAAATAAATGGAACATTGTTCGGAAAATGCCCGCACCAGCTCACTGACGCCAGGTTCAATTCTGCCGCCGTGAGGACCGAGGACGATATGTTCACTTCCGTTTTTTTCTTCATAAATAATCCGGTACTCTGATTCAGAAGCAGAAAGGGCTGCAAAGCTGTCATACATATCTTTCATTTTGAACGCTCTCCTTTACCAGTCAGCACCAGTGTACTCTACTCATCTATGAATGAAAACCTTTTTATAGTATGATTTGATAGAATACGTATCAGGAGGTATATCATGGGATTTATTGATGGATTACTTGGCAATGCGTCAACACTGTCAACGGCTGCGGCGAAAGAAGAGGTGGCTCATATTTTACTGGAGGGTGAGAATGTTGATGCCGCGTTTAAGCTGGTTCGCGATTTAATTGTCTTTACTGAGAAGCGGCTTATTCTTGTAGATAAGCAGGGCATCACAGGCAAGAAAACGGAATTTCAATCGATTCCGTACAAAAGCATTTCCAGATTCAGTGTGGAAACCGCCGGCCGCTTTGACCTTGATTCAGAGCTGAAAATTTGGATTTCCGGCGCGGAACTTCCCGCTGTCTCAAAGCAGTTTAAAAAAGATGAAAGCATTTATGATATTCAAAAAGTGCTTGCTGCAGTTTGTATGTAATATGTAAGATGAAAACGGAAGCTGGGCAGCTTCCGTTTTATTGATTACAGCTTTTCCTCGATTTTCACTTTTGTTTTCGGACCGTAAATCCCATCTGCCGTTATTCCGCTGACAGACTGAAAACGTTTCACGGCATTTGCTGTTTTCGGGCCATAAACGCCATCAATGCCGTGATTTTTCGCTCCTTTATCAGGATAAAAATAAAGGGCAGCTAAAGCGTTCTGCACCTGCTTTACATTTGTCCCTTTCGTCAGCGGGCTTGTCACTTTGATCACTCCGGATGGGAGCGGATAGGAAGACGCGGCATGGCTTTTAGAAGCAGATGCCGTCTGAGGCAGTTTTATTACCTGTCCGACTTTGATGTGATTCGGGTCAGTGATATGATTTATGCTTTGCAGCGTTTTCACACTGACACCGTGTGATGCGGCAATACCCGACAGTGTGTCGCCTTTTTTCACATGGTATTCAGACGCCGAAGAAGAGACTGAAGCCTTTTTCGCTGATACGCCTCCGTTTAATTCCTTTTCAATTGCCGCCTTCACTTGATCCCAGCGTCCCTCTGATAAAATGCGGTGCGGGCAGTACTTTCCGCTCCAGTCCTGATGCTTTCTCACCCGATCGATTCCCCAGCCGCGCTCTTTCAAAAGCTGCGCGACAAATGAAATCGCCAAGGCTTCGGCCGCCTCGTACTTTGGACCTCCCGATTTGCTGTAGCAAATCTCAACGCCGATTGATTTGCGGTTTCCTGTACCGTTTGTGCCGTCACCAGTATGCCAGGCGTTTCGGTTAAGCGGCAGACCTTGAATCACCTCCTTATCATCCACTGCAAAATGAAAGCTTGTCGAGCTGGTATTCCCAATCATATAGCTGATTTCATTAGCCGCTGACGCATCGTTTGCCGTGTTGTGAATGGTAATGTATTCAGCGGACATCGCATTAGGGCACTTCAGCGCGTATTTCGCTTCAGAAACCAAATTTTTCTTCACTTGAACGCTCACCTATCATCTCTCCTTTTTCTTTTTCACCAATAGGTGGCATTCGTAGGACGAAAAGCTCATAACATCCGTCACCGCTATATGGATAATTGTGTTAAACTGAAGTTCAATAGGAGGGGTAGGTCATGAATACATATTTAATGCTGACAACGAGAACAGATCATTTCAATCAGGAGCATGTAGCCGGACACTATGAATTTTTGGACCGTCTACAGGCAGAAAAGCGCTTAAAAATGTTCGGACCATTCAGCGATGCCACAGGCGGAGCCTACGTCATCCTAGCAGATTCGCTGGAAGAGGCGGCGGAAATCGGACATGCAGATCCTCTGGTGGCAAGCGGATCTTCTGAGCTGACCATAAAAGAATGGAAGCTGAAATAAAAAAGACCCCGGAGGGTCTTTTTTCTCTTTATGTTTGATTGCGGGCCGCAATATGAAATGTTTTGCCCTCTGTGTCTGCTGTTTCTCCTGAATGGACCATCACCTGAGTAAAGCTAAACCCGACCGCAACGAGCAACAAACCTGACATCCATTTAGATTTCATATAAACAATCTCCTCTCTGGATTTGTTTTTGTGCGTGCACCATTTTCTCATAAAATGAAAGTGCTTTTTCGGGCTGTCCGTTTTCTATATAGAATTGGGCAGCATCATGCGCCAGCTCTTCAATATAAGGATACAGCATATGTTCTTCTAGAAATTGAAAGGTGTGTGAGACTGATTCTGTGTCAATGTTTTTTCCGTATAACGCATGTAAAAATTGAAAAAGCTCCACAAATAATTCATCACTGTATTGACGGGCGATTTCCAATCCTTCACGATACTTTTTTTGCGCTTCGGCATCATTTTTTTGTTTATACAGAACCTGTGTTAAAGAGTAGATAGAATGCGGAAGATTATCGAACTTTTCCGACTTGCAAATAGAAACGGATTTCTCAAAGTATTCGGCTGCCTTTTGCAGCTCACCCATTTTTTCATAACAGTTTCCGAGATTGTACAGGGCAGAACTGATCAGGCGGGGATTGCCTTCTTTCTTTGCAAGATCTAAAGCCAGTTCTAAGTGGGGCAATGCTCTTTCTGGATACTGCATATCATCATAATTTCCTGCAATAACGAATTCACATTGGATTCTGCGGACGGTGTACGTTTCATACATTTGGTACGTTTCTAATGCCTGAACGGCGTAGCTCATCGAAACATAGGTTTGTTTTAAATTGTAAAAAATCTCGGCCATTTTAAATGCAAACTCGGCCTTCTCAATATCATCCGAGACGAGGGCAAGATTCTTTTCTGCCCGTTTATAATACATCATGGCGCTGACAAACATTTTCTGCTTAAATTCATACATTCCTCGAAAAAAATTAAAGTAATAATCGAGAAGCCCTGTCAGCTTGTACTGATTCCCCTCGATGTCTTCTAATAATTCTGAAAACTCTAGCTGCGAAGTGTCCTCTCCAAAAGGCTTAATGTAATCCAGCATGACACGATGCCTGAACTCCATTAAAGAATAATACAGCAGCAAGTCTTGGTCTTCTTCCATATCCTCGATTTCTCTTTCTACTTCGAGCTTGACCCTTTCGGCCTCACCGACGTGGAACTGCCGGATATGGGTATACCATTCATTAATTTTAAGCCCGACATAAGAGGACGGAATCGTTTGCTTCATCCTCAATTAATCCCCCCTTTTGAGTAACCCGAGATATGTCATATTTTATCATATTTACAAGAAAAAGAAGAACGCAAAAAGACCGCAATTGTCGAATTTCGGCTAACCGCAACAAAATGAATAATTTCAGAACTGCATCACATAGCACTTCCTACAGCATATTACTTGTGAATTGATAACCGTTGATATAGGATTTCATTGCACCATTTATTTTTACGGAGGAGATCATTTTGAGCCAATCCAATCAAATTGTCAGCCATTTTTTATCCCATCGAAACGTGACCAATGAGCTTGCTGAAAAAATCAGCAAAGACCATTACGGCTACAAACCGGCTGAAACGTCAATGTCAGCGGAAGAGCTGGTCAAACACATTCTTACGTCTTTCCACTTATTTGCAAATGTCATTAAAGAAGGCAATGCCTCACCATTTCAAAACAAGCAGGAAGAAACAGAAACAGATCTCAATGTTCTGGCAAGAACATATACAGAAAAAACGGTCGCAATCCTTGAACAGCTGACAGAAGAGCAGCTGGACAGAGAAATTGATCTGACAGCAACTTTTGGCAGAAAAATCACAGGCAGCGCACTGCTTCAGCTTGCAATGGAGCATGAAATTCACCATAAAGGCAACCTGTTCGTTTATGTGCGGGAAATGGGCCATACGGAGCTTCCTTTCTATCAGCAGCGCATGTAAAGGAAACGAGAAAAAGGATACCTGTTTAGGGTATCTTTTTTTGTGCCTCCAGCTCACTTCCGGATCTCGTCCAGACACTCATTATAGGGCAAATGAATAAAGATATTGAGCAAACCAAAATTTCAAGCAGCTAACGTACAAAAATTCAAAAAATTTAATTGATTAACATGACCTAATCATATATAATCTGATAAAAATAGTCGGGTTTTCAGGAGGCCTTTATCATGAGTGTAAGCATCATATTGATGGGTTTGTTTGTCGGAGCCTTAGTCGGATTGACGGGAGTGGGCGGAGCCGCCTTATTAACTCCTCTTTTAATTGTGCTTGGAATTAATCCTTCCATCGCGGTCGGGACGGATCTTGTATATAACTCGATCACAAAGCTGTTTGGCGTTGCCTCCCATTGGCGGCAGAAAACGATTAACTTTAAATTGGTAAAATACTTAGCCATCGGCAGTATTCCGAGTGCTTCGCTAGCCATTGGCATACTGCATTTGTTCCCCGCCTTTCATCAGCATCAGGAAGAAATTATAAAGCACGCTCTTGGCTATGTGTTAACGCTAGTTGCCATTTCAATCATCGTTCGTTTGTTTTTGGATCGAAAACTTCGCCCAAACCGCTGGCAGCTGATGCCGCTTGAAAACAAGCGGGCGCTGACGATTCTCATTGGTGTTGTGTTTGGATTTATTGTCGGATTAACATCAATCGGTTCCGGCTCACTATTTGCAATCGCCATGATCTACTTATTTAACATGAAAGCGTCACAGATTGTCGGAACAGATATCGCGCATGCTTTTCTTCTCGTTACGGCAGCAGGCATTTTGAACGCAAGCTTCGGAAGCGTGGATTACATGCTGGCAGCTAATCTGCTGATCGGTTCGATTCCCGGCGTGCTGATCGGGAGCCATCTCTCGCCTCGATTCTCCCCGCGCCCGCTGCAATTTATTATGGCGTCCATCATTTTGATCAGCGGCTTGAAGCTGATTTAATGAAGAAGGCTATCCCCTCGGAGGATAGCCTTCTTCATTATAACGTCACACCTGATTTAAAAATGGCGAGTTCTCTGAAATCATTTTTTTCATGATTCACAAGTTGACCGCTTGCCACCTCAATCATATAGTGGATAAACTCTCGCAGCACATATTCCTCATGAACATCATCCTCTGCTAAAAGACCTGCGTTAAAATCAATCCAATGCGGCTTCGCCTCGTACAGCTGGGTGTTTGTGGCTACCTTCACTGTCGGGACGAAGGTGCCGAACGGCGTGCCTCTCCCCGTTGTAAACAGGACAATTTGACAGCCGGCAGCCGCCAATGCGGAGGAAGCGATCAAGTCATTGCCCGGCGCGCTCAATAGTGTCAGTCCGTTTGTTTTGAGCACTTCGCCGTATTTCAAGACATCCGCGATAGGAGAAATCCCCGCTTTTTGCGTGCAGCCCAGCGATTTATCCTCAAGTGTTGAAATGCCGCCTGCTTTGTTGCCCGGCGAAGGATTTTCGTACACCGGCTGATCATGTTTGATAAAATATTGTTTGAAATCATTGATTAAATGGACAATCTTATGAAACACTTCTTCATTGGCAGCCCGCTGCATCAGGATGGTTTCCGCACCGAACATTTCCGGGACTTCCGTCAGCACCGTGCTCCCTCCCTGTGCAATGATATAATCTGAAAAACGGCCAAGCAGCGGGTTTGCTGTTATGCCGGAAAAACCGTCTGAACCTCCGCATTTCAGTCCGATCTTCAGTTCGGACAGCGGAATGTCTTCTCGCCTATCCCCTTTGGCCGCTTCATGAATCTCCTTCAGCAAAGCAACGCCCGCCTCCATTTCGTCGGTCACCGACTGGGATTCGAGAAACTTCACCCGATTCAGGTTCACATCCTGCAGTGCTTCCTTCATTCCTGCCAGCTCGTTGTTTTCACAGCCAAGCCCTAACACCAAGACGCCGCCGGCATTTGGATGGCGAATGGCATTCAGCAGGATTTGCTTCGTATTTTCGTGATCGTCGCCAAGCTGCGAGCATCCGTATTGGTGTTTTAACACGAGCACGTTATCAAATGGAGCGATATCCCCCGTTTCTCTGACAAAACGCTGGAGCATTTTTTCAGCTATTCCATTGACGCAGCCGACAGTTGGCACAATCCACAACTCATTTCGTACACCGGCATTTCCGTTCTCTCTTCTAAATCCTTTAAACGTCCGGTTCTCATTTGAATACGGATTCTCATCAAATCTCGGAGTATAGCTGTATGCTTGGATATCAGACAGATTTGTTTTCGTATTATGGACATGAATATGCTCTCCGATCGAGATATCTTGTGACGCATGCCCGATTGGAAACCCGTATTTGATGATGCTATCGTTTTCTTTGATAGGCTGCAGCGCAATCTTGTGGCCTCTTTTTATATCATCCTTCACTTCAATAGACACGCCGTCCGCATTCAGCGGCTCTCCCTTCTGGATATCCCGCAGCGCAAGAAGGACATTATCTTGTATATGAATCTTTATAAATGACTTCATCGTACTTCTCCCCCTTGAGTACAGCATTGTTCAAAAGCCAGCTGCATGCCCAGCTCATGAATATGATCCAAATAATCAGCGACTCTATCAGTCAGCTTCGGTATCTCATTGAGATCTGCCCCCCACAGCCGCTGTTCGCCTAACAATCTTGATGCAATCCGAAGCATGTCGCCATCCTCCTGACACCAAACCTCTTTGAAAAATTGAAGAACTGCCGGATCATCCTGCAATGTCTCGTTATCATGATAAAAATACAGAAGAGCGCTGAAAGAAAACACCAAGCGTTCAGGAAGCTGTCCCTTTTGTTCAGCATATTCCTTAAGAGTCGGCAGGTTTCTCGTTTTGAATTTGGAAACGGAGTTCAATGCAATGCTTTCCAGGTAATGCTTAATATACGGGTTTTTAAAACGGTTCAGCACATCGTCAGCATACTGAGAAAGACCTTCCATTTTTAAAACAGGAAGAATTTCGTCGTCAATCAGCTCTCTTATAAATCGCCCAACTTCCGGATGCTCGACAGCATCCCTAACAGTTTTTAAGCCGTATAATAAAGCCACTGATGTCATTGCTGTATGAGCGCCATTTAAAATTCTCACTTTTTTAGTCTGGTAAGGCGTCAGGTCGCTGACGATCTTTGTATGGAGCCCGGCAGCCGCAAAGGGAAGTTCCTCTCCAATCCAATCCGGTCCCTCGATAACCCATAAATAATATTGCTCTCCCACAACAATCAGTTCATCTTGATAGCCCAGATCAGCAGTAATCTCATCAATGCTGTCGACAGGAAATCCTGGGACAATGCGGTCTACTAAACTATTACAAAACGTATTGGCCTCATGAATCCACTGTGTAAACCCTTCTTCCAGCTTCCATAGATCTGCATAATGAAGAATCGTTTCCTTTAGCTTTTCGCCGTTATTTTCGATCAGCTCACATGGGATCAAAACACACCCTTTTGTCCGATCTCCTTTAAAAGCCTGATAGCGAAAGTAAAGAAATGCAGTTAATTTCCCAGGGAATGTTCTTTGCGGCCTATCCTCTAAACGATCTTTTTCATCACATACGATACCGGCCTCAGTGGTGTTGGAAATGATAAACCTCAGCTCTTCACTTGAAGCCAATTCTTTGTAAGCTTCATAATCAGAAAACAAATCAATTCCCCGGCTGATTGAATTGATAATCATATGCTCGTTTACCGCTTCTCCGTCTTTCATTCCCTGTAAAAAAAGCGTGTATAAACCATCTTGCTGATTTAACCTTTTGATTTTTTCCGACCCTCTTGGCTGTACAACTGCGACGCTCCCATTAAAATCAGTGTGTTGATTCAGTTGATCAATCTGCCAATCGACAAACCCTCGAAGAAAGTTTCCTTCTCCGAATTGGAGTATTTTTTCCGGATACTCAGTATAGTGATTGTATAGGTTTTTATTCAGCTTCTGCACCTTCATTGCCTCCCTCTTTTATTTATGCACACGTTAACATTTTTCTGTATAAAGAATGCCCGCTGAAAAACGGGGCATCACGGCGTCAATTGTCTAACTGAATCACGTACCATAAACACTGTATTTTCCAAGATTTTTTCCGCTTTTGTTTCCGGCTCGCTGATCAGCGACAATAGTTTTTGCGCGCCGAGCACGCTGATTTTCTCCACTGGCCGCTTCACTGTTGAAAGCCTTGGCGTGATATATTGCGAAAACCCAATATCATCAAATCCGATCACTGAAATATCATCAGGGACGCGCAGGCCCTTTGCGAATATCGCATTCATCGCTCCGATTGCCATGTCATCATTCGAGCAAAAGACAGCGGTTGGGGGATTTGGCAGCGCCAGCAGCCGCTCCATCGCTTGAAAGCCGCTTTCCATATCGTATTGCCCTTTGACACAGTATTCATGTTTGATCGGAATATGATGATGAATCAATGCGGCTACGTAGCCTTCCTTTCGCTGCTGCGAGGATTTAAAGCCTTCGATCCCCTCGATGATGGCGATGTCTTGATGTCCGTTCTTAATGAAGTATTCTACGGCTTCCTGAGAGCCTTCCTTATCATTGGACAAAATATTCGTGATGCTGCGGTCATCAATATCGCGATTCAGCACGACGAGCGGGATGTTTTTTTCCCGAATATGATAAATAAAAGAATTATCAATGTCACTTTGGCTCATTAAAATGATGCCATCATATCTCATCGGCGTAACAGAGTCATAGTTTTTCAGATCATCGATGCCGCGCACATAGAGATTGTAATCCTCGCTTATGGCTTGATTTACGCCTTTGATTGTGTCAGCAAAGAAGCTGTGTGAGGTTCCGTTTGTGATGCTTGTGAAGAAAAGCCCGATCGTATGTGACTTTTGCATCGCCAGGCTTTTCGCGTTTACATTTGGTGTATAATTGAGCTGTTCTGCGAGCTCCAGTATTTTTTTCTTCGTATGTTCTTTGATGTAAGGGCTGTTGTTGAGTGCTCTGGAAACGGTTGTGTGGGATACGTTTGCAAGTTTTGCGATATCTTTTATGGTTACCATCTATTTCCCTTCCTTATCATGCCGGCTGCGATTATTTACTGTATATTGTATCATCAAACATACCGCCTCTCCCACTATATTTCCAGATTAATAAGACACAGAATCCTCCGCTTCTGTTCCTGCTGGTTTGCCGATGATCGGACGGACAAAACGAATAACAGCAAGTGAAGCGAAGACAGCTAACCCTCCGGCAAGCAAAAATGCTCCAGAAAACGTGCCCGTCCGGTCAACAATAAAACCGGTTAAAGCCGGGCCGATAATTCCTGCCGTGTTGGCGAGGAAATGCATGAAGCCGCCTACAGAACCGACATTGTTTTGATCAACCACATCTTGAATGACAGCCCAATAGATAGCGCCTGTCAAATAGAGAAAGAACACTGACAAAGCGACAAGTGTGACAGCGCCCGCAGTAGTAGCCACAAGCCCTGCAAAACCAATCAGGACCGCCGATGAAAACAAACACGTGACAAGCACTACCTTGCGCGAGAACAGCACACCTTTTCGAGCTGTTTTTTTGTACACATAGTCAGAAACAAATCCTCCCGCTGCCAGGCCGATAAAGCCTAAAATCCATGGAATGACCGTAATGACGCTCATCGATTCAACACTTAATCCCCGCTCTTCGACAAGGTAGCTCGGAAACCACGTCAAAAAGAAGAAGAGAATGTAGTTGTAAGCGAAAAAAGCAAACGCCGTGAACAGGACGGTTTTTTGCTTCAGGTAAAAGGTGAGCGGAATTTTTTCCCCTGGAGACGTTTCTGCTTTGATTGCCGGTGCATCACCCATCGCCGCTGGCGGCTTTTCTTTGACAAACTTGAACCAGAGCACTGCCCATATCAAGCCAATAATCATAATGAGAACGAAGGATACCTTCCAGCTGAACGCGACTGCGATCATGCCGACAATCGGGCCGGAAATGGCTCCCCCGAGCGGCGTTCCGCTGTTGGTCACACCGATAACGGACGCCCGCTGAGCCGGCGGGAACCAGTTATTCACCATCTTGTTGATGGTCGCCGAAAGCGGGCCTTCTCCCATTCCGAAGAGGATGCGTATAATCAGCAGGCTGACAAAACCAAAGGCAAGGGCGACTGCTCCGCTGAACAGCGACCAAACGACCATGGCGACAAACAAGGTCAGCTTTGCCCCGTAGCGATCAGATGCCACGCCCCCAAGAAAGTTAAAAATGGCATAACCAATCGAAAAACTGCTGAAAATCAAGCCCATTTGCGTGGCAGACAATGTGAGATCATCCTGAATAAAAGGAGCTGCAATGGAAAGCGCCGAGCGATCCAGGTAATTAATCACCCCTGCCAGGAACAAAAAAAGGATAACGGGAAGCTTATCTTTTGAGAACATCTCAACCTCACCCCTATGTTGGTTCAGTTTCTGTTGCGCTGCTTTCGTTACACGCCTGAATAAGCCATAAATCCTCCATCGACAGGAACGGTGATCCCGGTGACAAAACCGGAATAGGATTCATCCGCCAGCCAAAGAAGCGTGCCGAGCAAGTCCTCCGGTTTTCCAAAGCGCTTCATCGGTGTTCCCGCAATGATTTTGTGAGAACGGTCGGTTAAGGTTCCGTCTTGGTTAATCAGCAGATCATGATTTTGTTTTGTCAGAAAAAAGCCTGGGGCAATCGCATTCACCCGCAGTCCGGTTTCGGCAAAATGAACGGCCATCCACATCGTAAAATTATTGATCGATGCTTTGGCGGCACTGTATGCCGGAACCTTCGTCATGGGTGAATAAGCACTCATGGAAGAAAGATTGATAATCGCCGGTGAATCGGCCTTCAGAAGCTCTTTTCCAAATACTTGAGAGGCCAGAAACGCACCGGTGAAGTTGGTGGAGAATACAGTTGAAAAGCCCCCCTCATCCATATCAAAAAAGGATTGGCCTTCTCCCGCTTCTTCATATGTCTCCACATCGGTTATCGCGTCAGGATGATTGCCGCCAGCTCCGTTAATTAACAGATCGACAGAACCGAACCGGTCGAGGATGTCGTCCTTTGCCTGCACCAGTGCCCCCCTGTCCAGCACATCCCCAGAAACAGAGCATGCTGTGCCCCCAGCCTCCTTAATCTCCTTTACGACCGCTTGGCCTTTTTCAGCCGTCCGATTCAATATCGCCACCTTCATGCCATGACGGGCAAGCTCCTGGGCCATTGCAGAGCAAAGCACGCCGCTGCCGCCAGTGATGACAGCCGTTTTACCAGCCAAGTTCTCATGCACCGAAATCATACTTCCACCTCTTTTTTTGCCATTGCTTCATATGCGTCCCACAGTCCGTTCAAGTACATGATGCCAAGAGCCCGATCGTATAAGCCATAACCCGGTCGGCATTTCTCGCCCCAAAGATGGCGCCCGTGATCCGGTCTGACATATCCTTTGTAATCCTGCTTATGCAGTTCTTCCATCACGCCTTGAATGTTGATCGAACCGTCTTTCGTCAGATGAGATGTTTCAATAAAATCGCCATTCTCAAAAATTTTCACATTCCGAATATGTGAAAATGGAGCAATACCGGCATACGTCTTAGCGATCTCCACCATGTCGTTAGCGGGATTGGCTCCCATTGAACCTGTACAAAGGGTGATGCAATTAGACGGTGAATCTGATATCGCCCGCAGCTTCTTATAGCTTGCCTCCCCTGTGATAATGCGTGGCAGTCCGAAGATCGGCCATGGCGGGTCATCCGGATGAATGGCCATTTGAACACCGTGACTTTCTGCAACCGGAAGAATTTCCTGCAAAAAGAATGATAGATTGTCCCATAGCTGTTCTTCATCAACCGTTCTGTAGGCTGCAAACAGCTCTTTGATCCGAGCTAATTTTTCGGGCTCCCATCCCGGCAGTGTCATGTCAGATGCTTGCTCCACCGTCCGAATCAGCTCTTGGGGCTCAAGGCTTTCCACCTTGGCCTTTTCAAAAAACAGAGCGGTTGACCCATCTTCCAGAGGACGGAACATATCCGTGCGTGTCCAGTCAAAAACCGGCATAAAATTGTAGCAGATGACTTTCACGCCGTATTCAGCAAGGTTGCGTATCGTTTGTTTGTAGTTTTCAATATACCGGCCGCGTTCTTCGTTTCCGAGTTTAATCGTTTCATGAACATTCACGCTTTCTACCACTTCAGCATGAAAACCATAGGATTGAATATATTCAGTCTCAGCTCTAATTTCTTCTTTTTCCCACACGTCGCCGACAGGTTTTTGATGGAGAGCCCAGACGATGCCTTTGACTCCGGGAATTTGCTTCACGTGTCCAAGTGTGACTGTATCGTTGCCTCGGCCATACCATCGGAATGTTATATTCATGTTTACACCTCCGGATTCAGTCGATTAATCAAACGTGATGACAGCTTTCCGTACTTGATCTGGATGCTCCTTGATAAACTGAAATGCGTGATGGACGTCATCTACTGAAAATGTATGGGTCACCAGCCCGTTATGCGCTAACCGTCCTTTATTCAAAAGCTCTACCACTTTTGGAAACTGATTGGTCTGCAATCTCGATCCGGTTATCGTGACTTCTTTTTTTGTAATCGGCAGCTGAGAAATCTGTGCCGCTCTTTCGTCAAATCCAAGCACAACCACATGTCCCGCCGGAGAAACGGCCTCAACTGAAAGCTCAAAAGTCGCCGGCAGGCAAACAGCATCAATGACCACATTGGCTCCTTCATTCCCAGTCCATTCCCGGACCCGCTCGGCAACATTTTCTGCTTGGGCATTCACGACAGCGTCGGCACCGTTTTCTTTCGCAAATGCCAGCCGCTCGTTGTTCAAGTCAGTCATCATGACGGCAGCGCCCGCCAGCTTTGCCATTTTTAACACACAGATCCCGATGGGCCCCGCTCCCTGGATCAGAACGGTATCTCCTTTTTCCACCTGGCCTCTCCACACTGCCTGTGCGCCTATCGTGTAAGGCTCGGCCATGACTGCCTCCTCCCAAGGCAAGTCCTTTGAGACCGCGTGAAGCTGCCTTTCCGGAAGCACAATATATTCCCGCATGCCGCCGTCCTCATGTACGCCAAACACAGAAAGCTTGGCGCAAACATTCGGGCGCCCTTTGCGGCAGGCGTAACATGTTCCGCAATAAGAAATCGGCTCAATCACAACGTGGTCACCGACTTTTAGGCTCTGCACATTCGCACCAACTTCCTCGACTTGTCCCGTTACCTCGTGTCCGATGACTCTCGGGAGGGTGGCGAGCGGATTCGTGCCATGATAAATGTGCATGTCTGAACCGCAAATCCCGACTCGCTTGACTTTTACGAGCACTTCATCATCCTTTGAAAGAACCGGCTTCTTCATCTCCGCTGTCACCAGATCATTCGCTTTTCGCACTTGAACCGCTTTCATTTTTCTCACCTGCTTTTTAAGAATTCATACACGCTCCGAGCGATTGATATTCCGTGTATCTTATTTCTTTCTTCATGCAGCTGCTCGATCTCGCCGGGCACATACACTCTCTCGACTCCAGCAGCCGGCGGTGACTGCTGCAGTTCATCGAGCATGGCATCCATCTGCCCTAAAAACGTATCCCAGTCGGTAAAAAAGGACGGATTGATCGCACAAACATAATGCCCCAGCTTTCTTTTTTGATCAAGGCCGCTGTACATTTTTGCTATATGAGGCCCAAAAGCCGCGCCCGCCAGCAATCCGGAAAACACATCAACGACAATTGAGAGTCCATAGCCTTTCGGGCCGCCGAATGTTGAAAGTGAAACGACCTTGTCAGGATCAGTTACTGCTTCTCCGTTTTCATCGACTCCCCATCCTTCAGGAATGTCTTTGCCCTCTTCACGTGCTTGCAGAATCTTCCCAAAAGCGACTTTGGAGGTCGCCATATCCAGAATAAACGGTTTTTTATGCTTAGACGGGACACCGTAAGCAATTGGATTTGTCCCTAAAAAGGGAGTTCTCCCGCCAAACGGGACAACGATACTGTCCGTATGTGTCATTGCTATTCCGATCAGCTTTTCGTCAGCCGCTTTTTGCACAAAATAGCTTAGCGCTCCGCAATGGCTGCTGTTTACGGCCGTGACCATGCCGACACCGTTTTTCTTCGCCATGTCAATTGCACGGTCCATTGCCATATCACAAATCACGTGGCCGAAACCGTCATCACCATCGAGCACCCCGGACACGGGACCCGTTTCTTTAAAAACAGGATGTGCTTCGGGATTGATCCCTCCCGCCCTTAGCCTGTTCACATAGTGCTCTGTTCGCAGCACGCCATGTGAATGTACGCTGCGTAAATCAGCGTGCACGAGGACATCTGCTACTTTTTCAGCGTCTCGTTCATTCAAACCGGCACCGGTCAGCTTTTGCCGGACGAGTTCCTTTGCTTCTTCAGCCGGTATCGTTACCGTTTTCAATCAAGTGCCTCCTTCCTTTCTAGTTCTTTGGGCACCTCCTAGAGAAAACCCTTACATATACATATTATTTACAAATTATTTTAAATATTCTTTATATTATACTGTCAGCCCTTTTGATGAAGATCCTGAACGATCTGTGCATGCTGCTGGTCTGTGAGCTTATAAAGAAAACCGATAATGATCATCGCTAATGCCAAAGCAATGGCCGGATACAGAAGCAAAAGCGCTTTGATGCCGATCAGCGCCTTTGCTGTCTGGACTGCATTCGGCACATAGCCGATAAGCCCCAAACCGATGCCCGAGAGAAAACCGGACAATGACTGAGCAAGCTTTCTGGAGAAATTAAAAAGTGAATATGTCGTTGCTTCTTTCCGTTCACCGGATTTCCATTCGCCATAGTCAATAATATCGGAAACAAGCGCCCACGTGATGCCGTTTGGGATACTGATTCCGATAAAGGCGATGCTGGCAAGAATCGTAAACACATAAACGTTTGATGGCAGCATAAAGTTGATCAGATCGGCGGCTACACTGATGCCGAAGCCGATCATTGCTGTTCGTTTCTTTCCAAACATCTTGACGAGCTTTGGCAGGAATACGACGCCCAAAAAGGAAGAACCGATAATAATAAAGTTCATATAAGCCATTAATTCAACATTGCCCAGATTATATTGTGCGAAATAGACTAGCATGGCGGATTTAATGTTGTATGCGGAAATTGAAAAAATCGTCATCAGGACAAGGGTTAACAGCGGTTTATTCGTGATAAATGTTTTGACGACAGAAGAGAGTGTTAATTTTTCTTTTGGCGCTTCTGATATGACAATGCGCTCTTTGCAGTTGCGGTAGCAAATATAGAACCAAATCACACCGAGTGCGGCGAACAAGCCCATGACCACCGGGTAGCCGACCTTCGGATTATCAAATTTGACGAGCAGCGGCATCACAGCCACACTTGTGATAAACAAGGCTCCAAGTGATCCGATTTGGCGGAAAGTCGAAATGGAGGTACGATCCTCAGATGTTTGAGTCATCGCTGCCCCTAATGAGCCGTACGGAATATTCACAAATGAATAGCCGATGCCCCAAATCATGTAGGATGCATATGCATAAATCAGTTTTCCGGTCGTTGATACATTAGGAGACAGAAAAATAAGAACAGTAAGCACCGCAAGCACGATGCTGCCGATTAATAGATAAGGCCTGAATTTCCCCCGTTTGCCGATATTTTTGCGATAATCAATTGATGAGCCGACAATCGGATCTGTTATCGCCGCAAACAGCTTGCTGACTAAAAAAATGCCGCCGGCCATCGCAGCCGGGATTCCCGCTACATCAGTAAAATACTTCAATAAATAAATCTGGCCGAGATCAAACATAAAACCGTTGCCAAAATCACCAAATCCATAGGAAATTTTCTCTTTCAATGAAAGCCTTTTCTCCGTTTCGATCGACACAACCTTATTTGCCAGTTCAGTTCGCATCTTCCACCTCTGTGTCTTAAGAATTTTCGGGTAGTGGTCCGCTCAGGATGACACATGATTGTGATGCTGAGCGGACATTTGGTTACACGTTTGCTTTCTCTTCTTGAAATTGAAAGTAGTGTTTCGCATTGTCATAGCAAATTCCCTGAACAATGTTTCCCAAAAGCTCCATATCATACGGCACTTCGCCGTTTTCCACCCATTCCCCGATCAAATTGCAGACGATACGCCTGAAATATTCGTGGCGCGTATAGGATAGAAAGCTTCTGGAATCGGTGAGCATACCGATAAAGCGGCTGAAAAGCCCGACATTTGACAACGCTTTCATTTGATCCAGCATCCCGTCTTTTGTATCGTTAAACCACCAGGCTGTGCCGAATTGTATTTTTCCCGGGGTAACACCGTCCTGAAAACTGTTGATCATGCTGGCGATGACATAGTTATCGTTTGGATTAAGTGAATATAAAATCGTTTTCGGCAGATGGTTCTTCAACTCAACTGAGTTCAGCAGCTTGTATAAAGGCTTGGCAATTTCTTCATCATTCATAGAATCATAGCCTGTATCAGGTCCGAGCCTCTTCATCATTTTTGTATTCGTGTTTCTTAAAGCGTTGATATGAAACTGCATCGCCCAATCGAGCTCCGCATACAAACCGCAAAGAAACTGAAGCGTATACGTCTTAAATTTCTTCTCATCTTCATAAGAAACACCTGTTCCTTGTAATCTGTCAGAAAAAATCCGTCCCGCTTCCTCTTTTGTCGTTTCGGCAAATACCATTGAATCTATCGCATGATCAGACACTCTGCCGCCGACTGAGTGGAAGAATCGCACCCGTTTTTCTAACGCCTTTAGAAACTCGTCATAAGTTGTGATCGAAATGGCTGCTGCATCTTCAAGTGCCTGCACCCAATGAGGAAAACCTTCACGATTGATCTCAAGTCCCTTATCCGGCCGAAATCCAGGCAGCACGCTGACAGGAAAATCTTTCTCTTCTTTTAATAATAGATGGTATTCAAGAGAATCGACAGGGTCATCAGTTGTGCAAACGACCTTTACATTTGATTTCACGATCAAATCCCTTGCGCCGAAGCCATCTCCTTGAAGCAGTTCATTCGCCCGTTCCCATATAGCCGGCGCGGATTGCTCATTCAAAATCTCATAAATTCCAAAAAAACGCTGCAGTTCTAAGTGAGTCCAATTGTAGAGCGGATTGCCGATCGCCATCGGCACGGTTTTCGCCCAAGCCATAAATTTCTCTTCATCAGTCCCATCGCCTGTAATGTATGTCTCTTCAATCCCATTGGCTCTCATGATGCGCCATTTGTAATGGTCTCCATACAGCCAGGCTTCCGTGATGTTTTGAAATGTCTTATTTTCATAGATTTCTTTCGGACTTAAGTGGCAGTGGTAATCAATAATCGGCATGCCTTTCGCATAATTGTGATAGAGGCTGACAGCGGTTTCATTTTTCAACAAAAAATTTTCGCCCATAAAGGGTTCCATCTCCTCACCGTCTTTCATTCTATTTCAAAATGTTAACGTTAACATTTTGATTTGGTTTTATTTTACCTTTATATTCCTCTGGGATCAATCTCTTTTTTGAAAATGAAATGTTAACGTTAGCAAACAAACGAAAAAAAGACATTGCCGGAAAGCATCCCGAAAGGAACGCTTTTGGCAATGTCCGAGTCCAAAAAAGGATTAGTAAGCTAAGCTGAAAAGTCCTTTGATGTGTGTTAAGTAGCGTACGTTACTTGCTTCTTTCATCAAGGAAGCAGGAAGACCTTTAAGCGGTGTAGAATTTGCACCAATAATGGCAACTGCGTCTTTGCGTCCAAGACTTGCAAGTGTACCAGAGTTTACTGGCTTGAATGTTTCAAGCGTTTTGCCTTCTAAATAAGCGAATAGGTTGTAACCGATCAGCTCACCCATTTGCCATGCGATTTGTGCAGTTGGCGGATATGGACGGCCGTCTGGAGCGAAGTAAACTGCGCTGTCACCGGCAACGAATACATCTTCATGAGATGTAGATTGCAGGAAGTCATTTACTGTCGCACGTCCGCGGTTCACTTCAAGACCTGATTCACCGACTAATGGGTTACCTTGAACGCCGCCAGTCCAAACAAATGTGTTGGCAACAACTTTTGATCCGTCTTTCAGATCAATTACGTTTCCTTCTACATTTGTAACAGGAAGACCTGTTAAGAACTCAACGCCACGTTTTTCAAGGCTTGCAGTCGCACGTTCGATAAGATCATCCGGAAGAACAGGAAGGATTTTCGGACCTGCTTCAACCAGTTTCAATTTGATTTCTTTATGGTCTACGCCGTATTTTTTCGCAAGGTTCGGCATGATGTCAGCAAGCTCACCGACAAGCTCAACACCTGTTAAGCCGCCTCCTCCGATAAGGATTGTTGCATCTGCTTCGTTTTTCGTTTGAGAGTACTCGCGCACACGATCTTCAACATGTTGGAAGACTTTGTTTGCATCAGCAGCAGATTTCAATACCATGCTGTTTTCTTCAAGACCTGGGATGCCGAAGTACGCTGTTACTGAACCAAGACCTACAACAAGCGCATCGTAAGATAATGTAGAACCGTCAGCAAGCGCAACTTCTTTTTTATCAACAGAGAAAGAGCTTACTTCCGCGATTTTAAGGTCAATGTCTTTACCTTTGAAAAGTTTTTCTAGTGGCATTGCAACCGCTTTTTCAGACACGTTGCCTGCTGCAAGACGGTGTAATTCCGTAATGATTTGGTGAGTTGGGTATTTGTTTACCACTGTCACGCGTGCTTGTTCTTTTGTGTAATGTTTGCGAACTGTTAGAGCAGAAAGAACTCCGCCATAACCAGCGCCTAGAATGACAATATGTTTTGACATCGTATATCCTCCGTCCTTTATATCAATTTGAATCTGAGATTATTTTTGGTTTTCGCGTTCGTTCATGACTTCAAGGTAGCTGTTAGCAAAACGGAACAGCTTTTGAGCTTGAGGATCTTTCAGCATACGCAACAGGCCGAAAAGACCAATTGTTTCGTTGCTTGCATCCGCGCGGTCTTTCGCTTCGATTGCAGTCGCAGCTACTTCTTTCGCTGTTTCTTTTACAGGCTCAAGAATTTCAGTGATCGCACCGACTGTGTCGCTTTTTAACACTTCGTCAGTTGCTACAGATTGAGCGAAATCATAAGACTTCGTTAAAATATTCACTAACTCAGTCAGCTTTGGAAGCTGGTCAACTAAAACGGTCAGTGATTCTTGAACTTCTGGCTTTAACAGCTGATCAATAAGATCTTGCTGGCTTTGGCTGACAGACGCATTTGTTTGATCGATTGTTTCTGGCATATCCAATTCTCCTTTACTATAAGCAGTTTGCTGATTTTTTTGGAAAGGGTAGTGCCTCTCCCTGGTCTCATGCTTGAAGGCATAAGAATAAGGATTGTGAATTCATGCACAATCATTTACAAAAATAAATGTTTACTACCCAGTTTTTCATCTTGCCATATTCAGTATTATTTTTATCTCAAAAATAAACAATTGAATAAGTCAAAAATCCTTTACTCTCTCTGAAAATAGCAAACACAAAAAACTCCAATTCGATTACCTTCTATATGATAACACTTTTTGAACAAAATTTGAACGTGAATTGCTTCGATTATGAAATTAATTTATTTGGAGCCCGTGTCATAACATTTCTGCGGCACTAGTTATTGACAATCCATCAATTTCTCCCCTTCACTTTACCCATATTTCCAAAAGAGGAGCCCTTTTTCCTGTGATCGGGTCATTCGCCGGCAATGAGACCTGCTTGATCTGTTTCACCGCTTCCTCCCGTTCATTCGGTTCTCCCGTCTTCAAATCATACTGAACGCCTCCCGGATAAGCGCCAATGACGGTAAAATCGGAGCTTGCGCTTAGCTTTTTATGGCCGACTCCGGCTGGAATCACGACTGCGTCGCCAGATTTGAAAGGAATGGCAGCCCCTTTTTCTCCCCCAAACTGAATCACAGCCTCTCCCCGAACTGCAATCAGCACTTCATGCGTATTGCTGTGATAATGATGGTATGGAAAAACACTTCCTGACCAGCTGTTTGACCAGCCATGCCGGTTGACGATCAGCTCTGCCTGACCGGTGTCCTTGAACACGTTTTGATACACAACGAGCGGAAAATCAGGGTGATTCGGAATCCTGCCGTCATCCTGAAAGAAGTACGTCTGTATCTTTGCTTCCATCAATGTCACCTCCTATTTTCTGTCTTCCACACATAGCGGTTTGCAAAACATGATGTTTTTCTCACGATTCCATTGATCTGAATAATACCGAATAGTATAGTATAAAAAATAATGCCAAAATGAAGGATATCATGAAAGCAATCATTATCGGAATATTAGCCTCACTCTTTTTCGCCGTTACCTTTATTTTAAACAGAGCGATGGAGTTATCCGGAGGCAGCTGGCTATGGAGCTCATCGTTGCGCTTTATTTTTATGGTGCCGTTTTTATGTTTGATTGTCATTATGAGAGGGGCATTCGCTCCTCTCTTACAAGAGATGCGGAAAAAGCCGTTTTTTTGGATCAAATGGAGCTTTGTCGGCTTCGTGCTTTTTTACGCGCCGATCACATTTGCGGCTGCATACGGTCCCGGGTGGCTTGTAGCCGGAACTTGGCAAATTACCATTGTAGCCGGTGTGCTCTTATCTCCTTTGTTCTATGTCAAAAAAGACATGCCGGGCGGGCCGCTGCTCGTTCGTCAAAAGATTCCCCTTGTATCACTTGGCACTTCCATGATCATCCTGATCGGAGCGGCGCTGATTCAGCTTCAGCATGCAGAATCGCTTTCCGGGAAGATGCTGCTTTTCAGTGTGCTGCCGGTTGTTATTGCGGCTTTTGCCTATCCGTTAGGAAACCGGAGAATGCTCGAAGAATACGGAGGCCGGCTTGATACATTTCAGCGTGTGCTGGGAATGACCTTGGCAAGCCTTCCGTTCTGGCTTATAGTAGCAGCGTACGGCTGGTGGTCAGATGGCCTTCCGACAGCGGGACAAACTGTTCAATCCTTTATCGTTGCCGTCAGCTCAGGCATCATTGCGACCGTTTTATTTTTCTGGGCCACTGATATGGTAAGAGACAATCCGCAAAAACTCGCAGCCGTTGAAGCAACTCAATCAGGTGAAGTGATTTTCGCGTTGCTTGGTGAAATTGTTCTGCTGTCAGGCGTGTTCCCATCTCTTTTATCATTTGCCGGTTTATTCATTATTATTGCGGGGATGGTGTTACATACCTTCGCTTCACAGCCGAGAAAACCGAAAAAGAAAACACAGTCAAATCTGACCGCGTAGCATCTGCCGGAGAATGGGTGAAAGCCTGTTCTCCTTTATTTTTGCTACCAAAAGCCATCTGTTTCACGTTATATTTAAATATAGGTTCAGCCTACTTATACTGAAAGGTGATTAATGTAATGGAAGCAAACGATCAAACACAAAACATACCAGCCATCTCCTTCAAATCAGTCAGAAAAAGCTATGAACAAGATGGACAAACTTATGATGTATTGCAAGACATCACCGGAGACATTCAACAGGGCGCAATCGTGGCCGTTTTAGGCCCTTCCGGATCAGGCAAAAGCACCCTCCTTTCCATGTGCAATTTAATGAGAACGCCTGACAACGGCGAAGTAAAAATATACGGAAAGGAAGTCAGGGAATGGAATGTCAATAAGCTGAGGCGAACGGCAGCACTCGCGTTTCAATCGGCTCCCGTCCTCGATGGGACAGTGCGTGACAATCTAGGTCTGGTCCAAAGGCTGCACCAATCCCAGCTGTACTCCCCTGAAGAGCTTGCTTCTCTAACAGGACTGTCATCAGATCTGTTAGACAGAAGCGCCAAGGATTTATCGGGCGGACAGCGTCAAAGACTGTCACTAGCCAGAACACTCGCAAATCCTTCCTCTATTCTATTGTTGGACGAAATTACGTCGGCCCTGGACCCGGTTTCTGCTCTTGAGGTTGAAGAGCTGATCAAAAAGCAGCATCAAGAGAAAAAGCTGACGGTCATGTGGGTGACTCATAATATGGAGCAGGCAAAACGAGTAGCCGATACCATTTGGTTTATGGCGGATGGCCGGCTGCTGGAAATCGCAGAAACTGAAACATTTTTCTCTAATCCGCAGCATGAAACAGCCAAAGAGTTTTTGAAGGGAGGTACCCGGTAATGGATTACCTTTCCCTCTCTTTAACGATGATCTTTGTTTTGATCGCCTTGTTTTTATCAAAATCATTTAAAGCCGGCGTAGAAAAAGACATGATCATTGCCACCATCCGGGCCGCGGTACAGCTGCTTATCATCGGTTATGTACTGTCGCTGATTTTCCGCGGAGACCATCCTGTTTTTATCTTGCTGATGGTGCTGTTAATGCTGGCGGTGGCAGCGCAAAATGTCATCAAACGAAAGAAAAATACAATCGGTTCGTTTTGGAGGGTGTTCGCCGCGTTAGCGATTGTAGAAATTGTGACGCAGGGAATTCTGCTGTCTCTTCATATCATCCCGCTTACGGCCCGATATGTCATTCCGATCAGCGGAATGGTCATCGGAAATTCGATGGTGCTCGCAAGTTTGTTTTTAAACCGGCTCAGCTCTGAAGTCGGCGTGCGTAAAGAAGAAATTCAGTTAATATTGTCTCTTGGAGGCACACCGAAGCAATCTATACAGCGTATTCTTACTTCTGCGATGAAAATGAGTATGATCCCAACGCTGGAAAGCCAGAAAACACTTGGGCTTGTCCAGCTTCCTGGCATGATGACAGGCCAGATTCTAGCCGGTGCGGACCCGATTCAGGCGGTACGCTTTCAGCTCTTAATCGTATTTACAACGATGGCGTCAGCCGCGCTGACATGTGTGATCTTAAGCGTGCTGACATACCCGTCATTATTCACCGCGCATCAGCAGCTGAAGCAGAATGGATGACAGACAAAAGCCGCTTTCCCTTGGAGAGCGGCTTTTTGTACGGGTTATTCCTTTTCTTCATAATACTTGGACAGCTCAATAATCATCGCGCCCATCCGCTCAATCTCCGGAGCAAGCAGTCTTGTGATGCCTTCTTCCCGCAGTGCTTCAGCAGTCACTTTTCCGACAGCCGCGGCAATGGCGCGCTCTTCGAATACGGTCTTCACTTCATCGATATAGCCGCGCTCCTTGGCAAACTCAAACAGAGAACGAATCTGAATTGCCGTTGTAAAACAAACGGCATCGATCTCACCGTTCATCAGCTCCCGGCATAACCGCTCCACCGTTTCCTCCTCTGGCGGGATGTGCTGATAAGGCAGAATCGGCAAGACAGATGCGCCCTTTTCTTCAAGAAATGCCATGAGGGCCGGTGCTTTTTCTCCATGAAGCTGCACCATGACTGTTTTTCCTGAAAAGTCGTGACGCTCCAAGGACCGGATTAAGCCTCTTGTTGTCCCGTCTTCATCCAAAGCTTCCGGTGTGATCCCTAGCTTTTTTAGCACAGCCAGCGTTTTGTATCCCCGGCATGCCGCTTTCGCCTGGCGAATCGCCTGCAGAAACTCGTCTTTCAGACCGATTTTCTCTGCCATATCGACAAGAGTCTCCGTGCCAATGCCTGTCGTGAAAATAACCCAGTCAGCTTTTCTCTCCGCAAACGTCCGCAAATCCGGCTCTACCTGCTTCTCTGCCAAGTAAACCGTTCCTTGGAGAGGCCGGATGACAGGAGTTCCGCCCTGTTTTTCAATGATCGTGCTGATTTCTTCTGTTTTTCGGGAGCCCCCGATCGCCACGCGTTTTCCAAGTAACCCTTTTCCCATACCCGTTTCCTCTCCTCTTTGCATAGGCTTTTTATGTATACAAGCTTAATAAAGCTATTGTGGCGCATACAAAGGGAGAAATCAAGATAAATCCAAACCTCTACTATCCATTGAATACGCCGGAAGCTTGCTGTAAGATATACAGCAGACACGTTTACGAACGGAGGATCGATCATGGAAACAAAAAAAGAAGAATATGAAACAAAGGGTTACGATACATCGATCATTTACGAGTTTAATGAATATCCGGACGTCCACAGCGGGCGCTGCGACAATTGTGATTACACACTGTTCAAAAGCTCTGTAAAAGGCGGAAAATTTCTCAGAGAATGCCGGAGATGCGGGATGAAAAAAAATATTTAGTCAAAAAAACCGAAATCAATCTTGATTTCGGTTTTTTTGACTTATTGCGGTACACCGGATTTTTTCATAAACGCTTCAATCTCAGCTGCCGCACGCTCCGCCCCGCCTGCTTCTTTTACATCCTTTTGCATATTCTTGACGCGGCTGAGCACCTCCTGATCACCTGCTACCGCCTGCACCGCTTCCTGCAGTCTGGAAACCGTTACTTCTTCTTTCGGCAAATAAACGCCGAGCCCTAAATCATCGACACGCTTTGCGGTGAGCTCCTGCTCATACATTTGCGGAATGACGACAAGCGGCACACCTGCATTCATCGCTTCCATCGTACTGTTCATTCCGCCATGTGAAATAAACATATCGGCTTTCGCCAACACCTCAAGCTGCGGCACACTTTGGCGAATGATAAAATTAGCAGGAATATCATTCAGGCTTTCAGGATCAATCGTTTTCCCGACCGACATGATCACTTGCCATGAAGAATTCCGAAATGCCTCAATGCACATCTTGTAAAATTCCGGCCATGCATTAAACGCTGTTCCCAATGAAATCAGCATAAGCGGGCGATCATCCTTTTCAATCAACAGGCTTTCTTGTTCCGTCCGTTTTCCAAGGGATGGGCCGACAAAACAGAAACGGTCATCAAACGTCTCATGCTGAATCTGAAAGGACTTCGGCATAAAGACAATATTTAATGCTTCCGGCACAGCTAATTGTTCAAATGAAACAGCCGGCAATTGTGCTTGCTCCAAATAGGCTTTGAATTCAGCCTCCGCTTCTTTTATTCTTTTCAGCATGTCTTTATTCCCGAGCCAAAAGGATTCATTTTGGGCGTATGATGAACAGAGCTTGATGACCGGCACATGTAACTTGTCAGCTAACAATTTTCCCGACAGCGCAATAAAATCATAGAGGATCAGATCAGGGCGATCATCCTGATATAAATCCTCAAGTTGCGGCAGAATGCTAAAAGATTCTTCCAAGAGACTGAGCGTCGTCTCATTCTTTTCCATCATCTCCTTGATCTCCTTGGGGTCAATAGTCAAGGATGAATGATAAACGAATGCTTCACCACCGGCTTGCTGCACAGCAGGCGCGAACTCCTCAGTCGTGGCATACGTGACACGATGCCCTCTCTCACAAAGCTTCTTTACTAATGCAAGCGTAGGATTGACATGCCCGTACCTCGGGATGTTGATGAGCGAAATATGGTACTTTTTCATGAAACCAGTCCCCTTATTGATTAAATTTTGACACGGAAGCTCTTTAATCCGTATATCACGCTGTTTTCAATCGGAGTGATACTGACGCATTCCATATGAGAAAACGCAGAAATCAAAGACGTTAACGCGATATTTGCTTCAAGACGGGCAAGCGGTGCCCCAAGACAAAAATGGATGCCGTGGCCAAACGCGATATGCGGATTGGGATGGCGGCGGATATCAAACATGTGCGGCCTGTCAAACTTCGCTTCATCACGATTTGCTGATGCCACAAAAGCCAGAACCATATCTCCTTCTTTAATCAGGTGCCCCCCGATCTCCGTATCCCGTTTGGCAATGCGCCTTAAAACCGGTGCAGGCGCCCTGAAACGCAGGACCTCCTCGACTGCCTGAGGCATCAGTTCAGGATGGCTGCGCAGTTCAGCGTATATATCCGGCGTTTCTAATATGCTGTACATCGCATTTGAAATCAGGTTTGTGGTGGTTTCATTTCCAGCTACCAGCAGCAGCGTGCAAAACGGAATCAGCCCTTCTCCGGACAGCTTCTCGCCTGTTTCTTCCGCTTTTACTAAAATTGAAATGATGTCCTGTGCCGGTCTGTTTCGCTTTTCTTCTATGATGCCGGCAAAAAACGCGGCCAGTTCTTCCTCGCACTTGTTTCGTTCTTCCAAAAAGGCTTTTTCAGCTTCTTCACTTTTATCCTTCGGTGTGCTGACCAGAAGATCAGACCATGCTTTAAACTGATCCATATGCTCCGAAGGCACTCCCAGCAGCTCAGATATCACGATAACCGGAAGCGGGTATGAAAAATCGTGAACAAGGTCAAACTCACTTCGCCCTTGAAATTTTTGAATCAGTTCATCTGTGATTTCCTGAATTCTCGGTTCCCATTGCTTCATTACACGCGGTGTGAAGGCTTTATTCACTACAGAACGGATTTGCGTATGCCTTGGCGGGTCCATATTAATAATGGAATTCCCGATAGAGCTTGACTGCTGCGGCATATAACTGGAAAACACCTCTTTATCCCCAATGACTTTTTTGACATCATCATAAAGAAAAACGCTCCACACTTGGTTTTCTTCATCAAAGGAAACAGGCGCATCCTTTCTCATCGATTCGTACCACGGAAACGGATGATACGCATCCTGTTTGTTTTTTCCATTGAGCAGCGCTCGCTGCAAGGCTTGCCGGCGGTTTAACACATTCACGTATTGTCACTCCCCTTGAAAGAATTCAGCAATTGACGCTCTTCTTCACCTCCCGCTTTCGAAAAAGAGAGGGACAATCAAGTATAGACAGATTGGATAACAGCAGGCAGGCGATCATGATGTCCGATGCAGGCATCATATATTCCCCCTCGAATTTCGTTCATCTTACCATAATCTTTCAATTTTTTTCTATTCAGCACTGCCGCTTTGGCTCACAACGTGACCTTAGACATAAGCATGTAAATTCACTATGCATTCAATTGCACACACTCCGACAGAAAACACCCCCTATTCTCAATCAATAGCACTAACCCCAAAAATGACTTTTCCATTATATAAACCAAGCTGATTCTATGATTAAATAGAAGGTAAAAGGTGAAGGAGAGAACAACATGGCAGCACAGACCAATTTCAAAAAACAAGTTGTCGGCATCCTACTTTCACTTGCATTTGTATTGTTTGTGTTCTCTTTTTCTGAGAGACATGAAAAACCGCTTGTTGAGGGAAAAAAGCAGGAAAACTGGCATACTGTCGTTGACAAAGCCTCTGTCGAGATTTACGGCAGCCGATTAGTTGAAGAAAACAAATTAAAGCAAAAACTCGGCCATAAACAAGCCGATTCTATTTTGACTCTTCTGAAACTCTCCAGTGAAAAACATATTGCGCTATAACAAAGAAAGAGCCTTCCAGGCTCTTTCTTTGTTAGTCAAATATCGTTTTCTTGTCCGGATGGCGCAAAAAGTCAAATAGCATGCTGAGCTGTGAAGGTGTGTTTCGTTTTGGAGAAAGCGGCGGGAGCCTGTCTTCCGGAAAAAAAGCGGCGTGATTCGTCTCAATTCCTATTTCCCCCTGCCCGCCCGTTATACTGCATTCAATGAAGATTTTATAGTAATGATAAGGCTGAGGCGGATGAGGATGCTTATGGCTGTCTAGCACGGCCAGCAATCGAGACGGTTCTGTATCGTACCCCGACTCTTCTTTGATTTCCTTGATCACGTTTTCTGCCGGTGATAAACCAATCTCGCAAAACCCGCCCGGCAGCGACCACAGCTCATCGTGCTTCTCCCGGACAAGCAAAATCTGATTCTCTCGAAATACTGCTCCGCGAACATCCGCTTTCGGTGTCGGATAGCCTTTCTCGCCCTTCCATAAATCAGTGATGACTTCAATTTCCGTCTGCGAGTAATCCGCCATCATCTCTACGCTGAGCTTCATCAGCTCTTCGTATCTTTCCCTGTCATATACATCCTTGGAAAAAGCAAGCCCTGCCTGTGCGATCGCCTGAATCCGCTGTGCCCGTTCCAGCCATTTGGTTTGCATAATTGATCACCTCACTCCCATTTTATACTATCAATCTCTTTTAAAATAAAAAAAGCATGCTCCGATTTTCCGGTGACATGCTCAAAAGATACCTTAATTCAGTTTTACGAAATATGTAATATCCTCTGTTTCAAAATTTAAAAATGATGGATTATATGACAGATTAAGGTTTTTTTCTCCTTTTGGAATCACGAAACTAACTGTGCCTGTTACCTTTTTACCCGAGGCTAACTTCCCTGATTTAAGGCTTGTTTTCAGGTCAGCTGTAGATACTATGTTTGCTCTGATCGATTGATCTTTGCCGTCTTTCAATTCAAAACCGCCACTCGTATAATTGAAAGACTTGTCGCTTGTATTTTCGATCGTTACCTCAGCTATTAAAAATTCTTCATTATTATTTATTGTTTTTTCTTTCTCGCCAATTTTTGTCTTATACTCGCCTTGTTCTGCCGTCGTATATACTTTATTGACCGAGAAATTTGTGCTGGAAGCTTTAAAAGTTTCGCCTACTTTATGCACCTTTTCATCCGTTTTGGTTTCTTTTTCCTCTGTTTTCTTTTCCGTTGCTGTTGCTTCTTTCTTTTCTGTCTTTTGCTCAGCTGACGCATCACTGGACTGGCTGCACGCAGAAAGCGCAAATCCAATCGTTAGCACAAACAAAATGAATAATACTTTTTTCATTGCTGTTCCTCCATCTAAAGTAATCGTTTTCTATTATAATCACGCTTTTCCTTTTCTTAACAGGGAACAAAGTAACAAATTACTCTATCATATCCATTCATAGTATAGGTCAGCCAATGACATAGAGATTTATCCTTTACTGGAAAAAATACTGGACAGGCCGGTGATGGCATATCATTTTCCAAAACAAAAACTTCTTTGTCTTGTTTCTATTTTAGATATTTCTTCCTGGTTCCTAAGGCTCATTTCACACAAAAACCCAAGCTGGCAGCAGCCGGCTCGGGCAGGTAATCAATCTCGCTTATTCATTTCCCTTTTCTCTCTGGGCTCCTGATGATGTTTTTGGTGCTCCGGAGGCTGCGTCGTGCGTTCCAGCTCCTTTGTATCTTGTCCCATTCCTTTCAAAAAGGAGAAGAGCAGCGTAACTGCTTTGTTGATTTCCGGGTCTTTGAGCGAACGGATGATATCAAAATAACCTGTTTTCTCTTCGCTGTTCTTCTGTTCCACCGCGTTTGCCACACCCGCATTCACTTTCAAAATGAGAGGCTCCAGCTGTTTTACGTCCAGCATGCCGAGCGTTCCAAACAGAAGAAGCAGATTTTTCAGCGTATTGGCCGTTTCCTCTGTATCTGCCTTTTTCACTAGGATATCAAGGACTTTATCTCCTTGGCCAAAAAGGCCGCGGAGCAATGGAAGGACGCCGCGCTCGTTCATGTGGCCGAGCATTTGCATCGTTTCAAGAATGGCTTCCTTATTTTCGACTAATGCATCTTCAATTTCTTTCATATCACGCTTTCGCTGATCCTCTTCGGTTACCTCGATTTTTTGAATTCGTTTAATCGCTTTAGCCATTATGTCCGATCCCCCTTTTCACTGCGTCGCCAGGAAAAATATAATCCTTCCGCGCCCATTTCTTTTGTACCTGCACACCGATTTGCGGCTGCGGATTGCCGTTTCGGTGATTGATGTTAGGAAGCGGATTGGTTCCGTCGTGTTTCAAAATTTCCATTTTGGCTGATGTTTCTTTGTATGCAGGCGTATCGGTATCCTTATCGGCATGGCTGCCTGTTAACAGATTAATCGCCGCTTCCCCTGAATCGTTCATTGGCAGGTATACTTCCTTCCCTTTGACACGATCCGTTATCAGGCACTTCACTTTGACATTTCCGAAAGGCGATGTGAGTCTGACAAGGGTTCCGTCCTGAATTCCCCGTTCCGCCGCAAGCTCAGGAGAAATTTCTAAGAACACTTCCGGTGTTTTCTTCGAAATGCCTTTTGATTTGTAGGTCAGGTTTCCTTCGTGGAAATGCTCCAAGAGCCGCCCATTGTTGACATGGATATCATATTCCTCACCGAATTCTTCAGGCTCTGTCCTCTGAACAGGATAGAGAATGGCTTTGCCGTCCGGGAAAGGAAAGCGCTCTGTAAAGAGTAAAGGCGAATCTTTTCCATCAGCGTTTACAGGCCATTGAAGGGAATTGTAGCCTTCAAGGCGTTCATAGGTGACGCCGGCATAAATCGGCGACAGCATGGCTGCTTCCTCCATAATGTCTCCAGGGTGCCCATAGTGCCAGTCAGCGCCAAGCTTATTGGCAACCTCCATAATAATCTGCCAGTCAGGCTTTGATTCGCCCAGCGGTTCAAACACCTGATACAGCCGCTGAATACGGCGTTCTGTATTAGTAAAGGTGCCCTCTTTTTCAAGGCTCGGGCTCGCAGGAAGAACAACATCAGCAAACTCGGCTGTACGTGAAAGGAAAATATCCTGCACCACAAAGAAATCAAGCTTTTCATATGCGGCGTGTACATGATTGATATTGGAATCGACCAGGCCCATTTCTTCACCTTTTACATACATCGCTTTCAGCTGTCCGGAATGGATTTTTTCGATCATTTCGTGGTTGGTCATGCCCGGCTCCTTCGGCAGCGGCACACCCCACGCCCGCTCGTATTTTTGGCGGACTTGTTCGTCCGTTACTTTTTCATAGCCCGGCAGTTTGTCAGGCATGCTTCCGAAGTCACTTGCTCCCTGCACGTTGTTATGGCCGCGCAATGGGTAAGAACCTGCTCCCGGTTTCCCGTAGTTTCCTGTCACAAGCAGCAGATTAGAGATTGCGGTGCTCGTGTCGCTTCCGCCAATATGCTGTGTCACGCCCATTGCCCACAATGCGCACACACTGTCAGCTTGGCCAATCATCTCCGCCATTTGGATAAGCGTTTCTTGATCAATTCCGGTTTTCTCCTCGGCATATTCAAGGGTATATGGTGCCAGGCTTCTTACATATTCATCCCGTCCGTTCACTTTTTCCCGCAAAAAGATTTCATCGGCCTTGCCGTTTTCAATTAAATATTTGGCGATGGCATTCAGCCAGACGATATCTGATCCGGCACGCGGCTGAACAAATAAATCAGAGCGCTCTGCCATTTCGTGTTTTCTGATATCCGCTACGATCACTTTCTGCCCTCTCAGCTTATGAGCCCGTTTAATGCGAGTGGACAAGACCGGATGTGACTCTGACGTGTTCGAACCGATAATCAACACAAGATCCGCTTGCGCGATATCTGTAATTGACCCTGAGTCACCGCCATAGCCGACCGTCCGGAACAGGCCGGCAGTCGCAGGAGATTGACAATAGCGCGAGCAGTTGTCCACATTATTTGTGCCGATGATCCCCCTGGCCAGCTTTTGCATGAGATAGGATTCTTCATTTGTACATTTAGAAGATGTAATAAAAGCGAGTGAATCCGGGCCAAACTCTTCTTTTAAATCCGTGAACTTACTGGCGATCAGCGATAACGCTTCCTCCCACTCCGCTTCACGGAAACGGTCGCCTTCGCGGATCAGCGGCTTTGTCAGGCGTTCCTCGCTGTTCACGAAATCCCAGCCGAACTTCCCTTTAACACAGGTAGAAATGCCGTTGGCTGGCGCTTCCTCCTGCGGCTCGACTTTCAGAATGTCTCTGCCCTTTGTCCAGACATCAAAGCTGCAGCCAACACCGCAATAGGTGCAGACGGTTTTCGTTTTCTTGATTCGTTCATCACGCATGGCGGATTCCATATCAGAAATGGCGAGAATCGAGCCGTACCCTGTCTCTACGCCTTTTGTAATCTCGATCATCGGACGGAGCGTTTCGTTATCAATGCCTGTTAAATATCCGGCTTCCCCTTCCATTCCTTTTTCCATCATCGCGTTACACGGACAGACAGTTGAACAGTGGCCGCATGATACACACGACGACTCATTGATCGGCACATCATTATCCCAAATGACGCGCGGGCGCTTCCGTTCCCAATCAATGGTCAATGTTTCAGTTACCTGAACGTCCTGGCACGCTTCGACACAGCGTCCGCACAAAATACATTGATCTGGATCGTACCGGTAAAACGGATGAGATTCATCCTTATGGTAAGGCTTCTGATCAAACGGGATGCTTTGGTGATTGATTTTCATTTCCTTCACCGTATTATGTATTTCGCATCCCCCGTTGTTGTAATCGCAAACAGTACAATAAAGCTCATGATTATATAAAATCTTGTCCATCCCGATGACCTGCGCTTTTTTCACATCAGGTGAAAGCGTATCAATGACGTCCCCATCCTTTAATTCAGCTGAGCACGATCTTTTCAGCTCACCATTGATGCTGACAATGCACGTATCGCATGTTTCAATCGGCCCTAAGCTTGGATGATAGCAAACTTGCGGCACTTCAATTGAACTGTTATTCAAAAGCTGCAGCACCGTCTGTTCCTCGGACGCCTCCATTTCAACGCCGTTTATTGTGATGTTTTTCTTGTCAGCCATCTCCATTCCCCTTTCTTGCTTGTATATACCGAATTACCCATTTCAGTTCCCCTACAAGGACTCAGCAAAACATACAAAGCGCACCCACATGTTTTATTGCATAAACACCGGGAAACGAGATGGTAGATGATTAAGGAGGGATCAACATGAAAAAAACAATGTCTGTTCTAACCTCGGCAGCCGTACTGACAGGCACACTTTCCAGCTTTGGAGCGGCGTCCTTTTCAACACCGGCAAAGGGCGTAACTCAAACAAACACGCTCTCTGAAAACACAAACCAATCAGCCGCCGAGCTTGTCAAAAATCTCTACAGCACCGCCTACACAGGAGAAATGCCTCAGCAGGTGCAAGGCCTTACCGTTAACAAAAGCACGAAAGGCGATGTCCACGCTGCACTAGGGGAACCGGAACGACCATCTGGAGGAGACAATCGGTTTGATTTATATCACTGGAATATGGGCCAGCCGGGCTACGGATTTTCCTATCATAAAGACATGACGATTTCAGAAATCCGCTACTTTGGGACAGGGGTCGAACGGCAGCTGAATTTAGGCGGGGTTACGCCGGAAGTGCTGCAAAATGAAATAGGCCCCGCGAATCGAGTATTAACCGTCCCGTTTACTGATGAAATCGATTATGTATATGACACAGGCCGATATGAACTCCATTTTGTAATAGGCACGGACCAGACCGCTGACCATGTAAACCTAAAAGCAAAATAAAACCATCATGCGGCTGCTCGGCCGCTTTTTTATTGGACAAATAAAAGATATATTCCTTACAATACATGGGAGATCAATTGGAGACGGGGTATCAATTTTCAATGAAGCGAAATCGATGGATATATGCAGCTTTCACCTTACTGATCATCGGGCTGGGGCTGGGATCAAGAGCATTCTCCAGTGTTCTTCCTGATGCCGTCAATCCTTATCTCGGAGACTCGCTGTGGGCCGCCATGATCTTTACGGGATGCGGGTTTCTATTTCAAAAACTGAAGACAATGATGACGGGCATTATCAGTCTTATTTTCTGTTTTATCATTGAAATCAGCCAGCTGTATCACGCCGAATGGATCGATCGGATCAGAGACACTTCTCTTGGCGGTCTTGTTCTGGGATACGGATTTTTATGGAGCGATATCGGAGCGTATACAGTCGGAATTACCGCCTGTGCCGCCATAGAACTGCTGGTTCTGGAAATCAAAAAGCGCCGCAATATGTGACGCTTTTTTCATTTGGAAAACAGCCCGCACTGTGAAAGAATGATCTCCGCATCCAGGAGTGTGGCCTCGTTTATCGTGACTTGCTGTTTATCCATAAATGACTGAACGGCATGATATCCAACCGCATAACCCGCAAAAGCCGATAAACCAGCAGGCTCAAAGCCTTGCTCTTTAGCAATTGGATCACCAAACATATAACGGCTGACTTCCGAAAAACCTTTCACATCCAGCACCTCATTGATCACTTCAATGGAATACTGCAAATCTTCTTGATCAAAACGTGTTACCCAAGGACCCAATTGCTCCTCGCCAAACAGCTCTCTGGCAAATGACTCAGCCAATCCTTCAATCACGAGATAATCCCCGACACTCACAGAGCCGTGATGAAAATCAACATACGAAAACCGCAAATTATGATGAAACTCATGAGCAATGATAGAGGGGAGCCTCGGCAGGTTATAACTGTTCGGATCAATCCATACTTGAATAAAGCCCGGTATTCCGCCAAACCCGCAGTAGCCTTTTTGCAGCTGAAGCTTATTGGGATCAGCGATATAAAGACCGAATTTGATCTCGCCGGCATTCACCCGCAGCTGCTTGCGCTCAGCAAAAAGTATACATTGCCGAAGCGCAGTTTCAGCTGTCTCTGCAGCATGTGATTCTTTCAGTATTTGCAGTGCTTTCTGCCCGGTTTCAGCATCACGGATATCCAAATAACCAAGCATTTTCACAGCCATCATTACATCATAGCCGTTTGGCTCCTTTGCTTTCAGCGGAACTTGGATGGCGCCCCACATCTTTTCAAACGGCCTCATCATCGTATACCGAAATTCATCCTCTCTTTTCTGTTCATCCATTGAGAACAGTTTTTCGTATTGCTCAATAGTCTTTTCCATTACAAGATTCATCCTGATTCCCTCCTTGTCAAAAACATACGGTATGCCGCAGCGTAAGGGTCAACAGCGAAAATTAAGCCATTTTTCACTGTAAAATGATACAAAGCCGCCGATAGGTAAGGCATAGGAGGTGGAACGATGGATATTCCTGCTTTATCAGTTGCGATGCATCAAGCATCCCTTGCCCAAAATGTTGATATCGCTTTAACGAAAAAAATGATGGATACCGCAAGCAAAATGCCGATCAAACTTTAAAGATGATTCAGCATCCGACGCTCGGACAAACCATTGATGTAAAAGCTTAATATCTCACCAAAGGCGGTCAAGAACTCCATCCTCCAGGCAGCCTTTATTGTTCACAAAAAAGCATGCATGTTTTGATTGTTCCTCCGTATGATTTATTGTTTGCCATATTAAGGAGGTAATAAAGAACATGAAAAGACTGTTTACGAAAGCTTCATTGGTGTTATTCGCAGTAGTATTTGTTTTTGCTGTCAAAGGAGCACCCGCCAATGCAGAAACCCATGCCTACGATGGAAAAAGCCCTTATTACAATGATTGTGCGTCCAGCGGCTCCACAAAAAAATCCTCAAATTTAGTGAATGCCAACAATCAAGTCATCGGGGTGGTCGAGCTCAAATTCAGCAGTACATGTAAAACGGCTTGGGCAAAAATCACGATGAATAACACATTGACGACAGGCTTTGAAGCAAACGCGGAGATTACCCGAAACACGGACGGAAAGAGATATAACTGTGATTCTGCAGGCGGAAACGGAAAAGCTGTAGCCGGCCAAAAATCTTGTTATACACCGATGGTATATGATTTAGACCCAAGAACTTCTTACGCATTCGGCAAGTATTCAGGACCGAACCTGAATGTTTGGGCTACGACAGGATCTTATTAAAAAGAAAAAAGGCTGCCAAACGGGCAATATCCGCGGCAGCCTTTTCGTATTAATTCGCTTCTCTTTGTTTTTTAACCTCTTCAAGCTGAGAGGCCGTCACCAATTGATAGCCTTGATCGGTGAGCTTTTTGATAATTTCATCAGCCGCATCAGCAGAGGTGCGGTAGATGTCGTGAATCAAGATGGTTCTTCCATCTCCCGCCTGACTCATGACACGGTCAACGATTGTTTTTTTGTTACGGTCTTTCCAATCTTCCGGATCAACATCCCATAACGCGACATCCATTTTCAATTGACTCCGCAGCTCATCATTAATGCCGCCGTATGGAGGTCTTACAAGCGTCGGGCGGTATCCGCTTATTTTTTCAATGATATCCTGCGTGTCATTGATCTGCTTTAACGCTTCTTTCACTGAAAGCCTTGTGAGAAGCGGATGGCTCCATGAATGGTTCCCCACCTCATTTCCTTCTTTCAGCATTCTTTTAAGTGTTTCCGGATAATATTGCACCCTGCTCCCCAGAACAAAAAACGTGGCATGCCCCTTATATTTCTTCAAGGAGTCCAAAATCTGATTTGTTGTCGCAGGATTCGGGCCGTCATCGAAAGTAAGCGCAATGACTTTTTGATTTGGATCAATTGTTTCCTCTTTGGGCAATGAAATCACTTCATGCTTCGGCTTTTGTTCTTTGATTTTATTTTTGTTTTTTGCTTTATCCATATATTGTTCTTTCAAGCTGTCTTTCAAAAGGCTTTTTTTAATGGCAATCGATTGCCCTCCAAGATAGCCTGCTGCGACCTGATATGTATCAAAATAAAATTCGATATAATCTTCCTTGATGGCAAAGCGGCTGAAATTTTCTTTTTTCGGTGCCGTTCCTTCTCTTAACAACGCATCGTCGGCAGCAATGTCCTTATCTTTTTTCAGCTCATGATAAGCGATTAACGAAAGCTTATGTAAATAGTCAGCATCCTCATTGAAAATATCATCAATTGAAAGAAAAGCTTGCTTACTAAAATCATAGTTAAACGTTTTTTTCACGGTTTGCCCGTGTGCACCGCCGATATATTTATATTCATTAAATACAATTGCTACTGTCTGCTTGGCATAATGGACAATTTTATAATCAACATTTAATTCGTTGCGTTTTTTCGTATGCTCCTGATCGACGTCTTTTGTTTCCTTCTGAAATTGGCGAACCTCTTTCTCTGCGAAACTCTTTAATACCCCATCCATTTTTTTATTTTTGAAAACAGGATAGTTGACCGCGTAATTGAAAGTTTTCCCGTCATTCACAAGCGTTGCGATTTCCACATTCCCATACTGAGAATCAGTTTTTACTTTATTCATAACCGTTTCTTTTTGTAATGAATTATGGAAAAAGCCGATAAGGCCCGCCACACATACAACTGCAATTAATACATGAAACCACTTGATTCTTTTTGCCAACAACCCAATTCCTTCTTTCGTAACCGTTTCGATTTATCTTGCATCAATGTTAGAATCGTATCTTTTTAGAAATATTTTTGTAACATTAAAGTAACATTTATTTCACATTTGTAATACTATGAGATTTAAAAGTTCTTGTCAATCCTTTTTCAGGAATTTCATTATAAAAAAATAAACGATTTCACAAATGTACATACACCCAACTCAAACATCTAGAATATGGTAAACAGAATAAAAAAGTTAGGGAGGTTTTCCTCTTGGATTATCCTTTGAATGAACAGTCGTTTGAACAAATTACACCTTATGATGAAAGACAGCCTTATTATTATCCGCGCCCGAGACCGCCATTTTATCCGCCTTATTATTATCCAAGACCGTTTTATCCGTTCTACCCGTTTTATCCGCGTCCGCCTTACTACTACCCGCGCCCGCGTCCACCTTACTACCCTTGGTACGGCGGCGGATATGGCGGAGGATACGGCGGAGGATACGGCGGAGGATACTAGGCTTCGTTTACCGAAATGGGGGCAGTCCAGCTCCCCATTTTTTTGTTTTAAAAATGACAATATCATGACAAATATAGGAAATAATTGCGCTTTCACAGCCCTCTTGTTACGATAACAAAAGCATGCAGTTTTGGGGGAGGCGTCTATTTTTGGAGAATACAAGAGATTCTGCAGCTATATCTGAAACGACATACATAAAACCTTCTAACCGGGTAACAGCTTACGATTTTATCAAACTTGCAAAACCCGGCATTATCATATCAAACTCGATAGCTGCCTTCGGCGGATTTTGGATTGCTTTTGCCAGCGCAGAAAAACCATTAACAGGAATGGCTTTTTTGATGACAATGGTGACAGCAATGTTTGGAACCGCGTTTGTTATGGCTTCCGGGACTGTCTATAACAATTATTTTGACCGCCATATGGACGCAAAAATGGCGCGCACCCGCAGCAGGGCCTCAGTCACAGGGAAAATGCCGCCAGCCATGATCTTAACGTATGGCTCCGTATTAGGAATCACCGGTCTTGTGATGCTGTATTCCCTCAATCCATTAACTGCCCTTCTCGGACTGGCCGCCTTTATCTTTTATGCGATCATCTATACGGTATGGGTGAAACGAACCTCTGTGTGGAGTACATTTGTCGGGAGCTTTCCGGGAGCTGCGCCGCCATTGATAGGGTATTGTGCCGTAACCGGAGACATAAGTATGACGGCAGTGCTATTGTACGCGATTATGTTTCTGTGGCAGCCCCCGCATTTTTGGGCGATTGGGATAAGACGGAAAGAGGAATATCGGGCAGCGGGCGTTCCGCTCTTGCCTGTTGTAAAAGGAAATCATGTAACGAAAGTAAAAATGATTCAATATATTGCAGTCCTAGTGCCAGTGACGCTGTTATTTCCTTTTACTCTCGCCGCTGGTCATATCAGTCCATTTTATTTCTTAGCTGCCTTGGTTCTCGGAGGCATATGGATCAAAAAAAGCATCCAAGGATTCAAAACGGATGATGACGTGAAGTGGGCAAAGGATATGTTTGTCTACTCGCTCATTTATTTTTGCTTGCTGTTTTTAATCATGATGATTGATTCATTTGTGATGTTTTTGATCAGATGATGTTATGCAAAAAGAGCCACACATTAATGTGACTCTTTTTTGTTTGGAAAAACAGCATCTAATAGAAATGTCAGGATTAAAAACACAGCCGTGCAAATCAAAAATCGTACGATTTCAGTCAAAATCCAGCTATGAGCAATACTCATATCATCGGTTTCCTGAAGGGTTGCACATATTGAGAAAATAGTGAGTATGTATTTTAGGGTTTCTTTGTTCATTGAATATCATCACTTTCTTGAAATGATTACTTAAAGGCAAAATACATAATGAGATAAAGCCCAGCCGGATATTAAACATGTCCGCATCTTTGCATGTTTCGATTGAAAGAAAAGAAAGTACGTCCCCCAGCTTACTACCGGGTGTTCGCCAAAGTACAAAAGTAAAATGGCAAATACTTGTAGTTCTCCAATCTATAAGCTCGAACTTTTTTTCCATCATCAGGTATTATAAGCCAAAAACAAACAAAAAAATAGACTTTTGCCTTTATCTTACATGCAAGAAAAGAAAGAGAAATTGTCCGAATACCCCATATTATGGTAATATATTATTTAGTTTTTTCCATGTTCATAGATTTGGAGGTCGACAACATTGAAAGGGATGCTTTTAGTTGTACAGCTTGGATTATCTTTCATGGTTTTTCTGTTTTTAACCGCCGTCAATTGGTATCAAGGAAGCGAGCTTGTTTCAGATCGATTTGATTGGAACTATACCGCTACATTTTCAAAACTCCTAAATGGAATTGATACCATCACCAGCCCCAAGCAAATTTCGCAGCTCGATTTTTTTATCTACTCTGCTAAACATTATCCAGTTATGAGTGCGTTAATGATCTTCTCATTTTTATATGTTTTGGCCGCGCTTTTTTTACTCATATATTCAGTCAAATTCAATAAGCAAGAGATTCATCTGGATTGCTGACCCGGATCTTCTTATAAACAAGTGCCATTTTCAATCACCTTGATTAATTACTCGTTGTAAATCATTAGTTCTTTTTTAGACGATGTTCCTGAAGTTCAATGGATACGCACAGGCAAGTATTCAAGCGCCAGATGGAAACGTATTTGTTGTTGTATGAAAATAAACAAAATATTACGGAATCTTTTTCTCAAAAATAAAAAAAGCCTCTCCCTTTAAGAAAGGCATTATTTATTACGGTTCAATTTTTACCAGTTTTTTGTTACTTCCTTCTTATTCTTACGTATACCTTAATAGGAGGTATCAAACGATGAAAGAATATGAATTCGTAAGAGTAGAACTGAGCACTATGAGAAGAAGGCCTAAAGAAGACTACCAGCAAATCATCCATGACTATGCGAAAAGTGGCTGGACATTCGTTCAGATTTTCGCTCCTAGTATCGATGGGTATGGAGCAGCTGCTTATTTTGAAATCATATTTGAAAGAGATGCGGAAAAAGCTTAGTCTAGGTGTCTAAGCTTTTTTATTTACTATCTATACAATTTCTGCAAATGTTGCATCGCATGCTTTGGCTAAATCTTGTGGCGCTGCCTTTAGCTGCATACCGATTTTCCCTGCACTGACAATGATAAAATCAAGTGTTTCAGCTGCTGCATCAATATAAGTCGGGAACAATTTTTTCATGCCGATTGGTGAGCAGCCGCCACGAAGATAGCCAGTTACCCCTAATAGTTCCTTCATTGCAATCATTTCTATTTTCTTTTCTCCTACTACTTTTGCTGCCTTTTTTACATCTAATTCCTCTGCAACGGGTACAACAAACACGTAATAATGATTTGTTCCTGCTGTTGCCACCAATGTTTTATATACATACTGCAAAGGGTAACCAATTTTTTCCGAAACAGAGATGCCATCTAGCGGCTGGCCGCCTTCTGTTTTGTAGCCTAATAACTCATAGGAGATGTTCTGCTGTTCTATCAAACGAACCGCATTTGTTTTTGTCATTTTTTTCGCCATCCTTTTCCCCCACGATCGAATGTATGTCTTCTTAATTGCAGTTAATAAGTAAATTCTATCATCAGAGACAGCCATATTCTACTGACCTGCATTGTCAAAACACCGCCTCCGCAGCAAATAAAAACGTGCAAAAAAAGACATTAAGCCAATTAAAGGATCTCACTCCTTAAGTTCCATTCTTAGTCAACTTGAAACAAAACAGGAATTAACGACATACACACACATACAATTTGTATGAATGTAAAACTAAGGAGTGGTTGCTTTGTATCATTACTTTTATGGTCCTGCGTTAATTCCTTACTTTACACATACTCCTAACACTCAAAGAAATCCAGACTTTTCAGAAAGACAGCGAAGAAGAGAAATCACATTGAATATTGATGGCTTTATTCCGCCATCTTCCTCTGAGGATCTCGGAGACGGCTTTTATTCTTACGCATGGACTGGCCAACAGGTAATAGATCCCGGTGAATACCTTGTTTGTTATCTTGAAGGAAGGGATATAAAAGTGGTGAATGGCGGGTTTGCTCCACGCGATTATGCTCCATTGTATGCAATAGCAAGCTATCCGAGGAGAAGAAACCAATGGGTCATTACGCTTCATAATCCTGTTCAAACCCAAAGAGCCATATCGCTTTATCTGATTGCAAAAAGGTAACACAAAATGTTTCAGCAGAAACAGAAAAACGGGTAGGAACGCTTTATTACCAAGCGTTTTCCTACCCGTTTTGGATCTATGATACCGGGCGGTCTCTATACTGTCAAGGCAGTGATTATCTTCTAATACGAGAGGACATTGGTCCCCAAATGGCATTATCGCACTTTGTCTACGGTTCATTTCAAATACACCACATGCTCTTCACCATTCTCTGGTCCCCAAGAATTTTTATTCCCGATCAAAATTTCTATATGTTATCATTATTACCAGTAAAAAGAAAAGAGGATTAGACATATGGTTCTTCTTGAAACGAATCGGTTACGATTAAAAACGATTGATATTCCCCTTCTTAACGCTGCATCTAAACGAGATCATCAGGCCATTAAAGACCTAGGTTATGAAACAAATGGTGAATGGCCAAATTCTGATTTTTTTGAAGCCATCCCTTATTTCCGTGAGAAATTAGTTGAAAACAATGGAACAAAAGGATTTGATTCATGGATTATTTTAAAGAAGGACAATAATGAAATTGTTGGAGGAACCGGATTTTTAGGTGATCCGGATTCGTATGGTATGATCGAAATCGGTTTTGCAACAAATAAAAGCCATCGTCGCAAAGGGTATTGTGTTGAAGCTGCCCAAAAAATCATAAACTGGGCATTAAGCCAAGATACGGTGAACCATATCACAGCAAGATGTGAACATAACAATTTTGGTTCACAACGTATTTTAGAGAAGTTAGGGTTTAAATTGGAGCATAAATCAGAAGACTTTATGCATTGGAGATACGTTACAATGTAAAACAATAAAAAAGCAGGCTCTATGCCTGCTTTTTTTTAAGCACGTGCAAATGATAAAACCCTCCCTCTAAACTGAGAGCGGGTTTTTCTTCAAAAAATATTTGTGCAGTTTCCTTACTCGTCTTTTCTATCTTTATCGGTATCTTCAGGATCCTCAACTGGATCTTCAGGGTCAGGATCATTATCTTTTTCATCATCTTTATTGATGGTATCATCCTCATCGACACCTGGAACGTTGTTATCGTTAGTATCTTGGTTGTTGCCGTTATTATCTTGATTGTTCTCCTCAACATCTGGAGCATTGTTATCATTATCATTATTATCTTGACCAGTATTACAGCCCATTAATACAAAACTGGATAGAAACAACGCACTTATAATTTGCAGCCATTTTTTCATTTCCATCCTCCTTTCTTCTTTTTTAATCCCTATAAGTTTGTCCAGCATGTGTAGTTTAATTCGTTGCATTCTTATATATTCTTTTTTGACTTCCATCATTATAATTCCAGCATATCAATTCCTCTTTTGCGAAAACTAAGTATCGAAACAAAAATTTTGATGGGAAGTGGCTTTAAGATGAATAATGTCCGGTGGATAACCGCCCTTTTAAACGCAAGAAAACAACCCCTTTTATCTGGTAAAAGAAACAGAGGGATGATGTGGATGTCTCTCTTAGGTTTAGGAGCTAGTATAGCTGCAATTGTTATAAGAAAAAATAACAGCAAAAATGTGTTACAGCCTATTCAAGGTTTAGTTAGTAATGTTAGACAAAATAATGTAAAACCCCGCACTTAAAGAACGTCAGGCTTTGAATCGTGAATGCGGGTAAGGGATCAAAAGTTCCTTCCACAGCATGCGTATAGTCTTCTTTTTATCAAAGGGACTAAACTCCTTTTTCAATCAAAAAAACCCTCCAATCTGAGAAGGGTTTTTCCATATTCAGCAACACTTTAGTCCGCTACATGAAACAGTCTGGTCCAGCATGAATTGGCGTACTTGCTCCCTTTATCGTTTCATAGATGAGAGACGATACACTCTGCCTGCCCCTCCAGTTTAAATTGTCCAAAACCGAAAGGCAGCAACATATGATCTCCTTTTTGAAAGGTATTAACATTATCACCGGAGATCATCCGGCCTTCCCCTTCAATAACACTGACAAGAAGGAATGGTTTTTGCTGCTTTAATCTTGCTGATCCTGATAAACTCCACTTCTTTACTGAAAAGTAAGCGCATTCAATCAATGTGGCTATATGCAAATCATCTGTTTGTTCATATTGAACAGTTTGACGATCTGGAATGGATGGAACCGCTATGACTTCTATGCTCTTTTCCAGATGAAGCTCGCGCATATTGCCTTCTGGATCTTTTCGCTCATAATCATATAATCTATAGGTTGTATCTGAATTCTGCTGCGTCTCTAAAACGAGAATGCCTTTTCCAATTGCATGAACCGTACCGCTCGGCACATAGAAAAAATCCCCCGGCTTTACCTTTACGCGGCGCAAGAGCTCATCCCATTCTCCAAGCTCTATCATCGAGATCAGTTCTTCCTTTGTTTTTGCGTTGTGACCGTAAATGATCTCTGCATCTTTTTCGCAATCAATGATGTACCAGCATTCGGTTTTCCCGAACTCCCCGTTTTCACGGGTTTTGGCAAAATCATCATTCGGATGCACCTGAACGGATAAGTCTTGGTCTGCATCTAATATTTTTGTTAGAAGAGGGAACCGGTCCCCTTCAAGATATCCGAATAAATGTCTGTGCTGTTCCCATAATTCGCAGAGCGTTAACCCTTTATACATTCCGTTTTGAACAACGCTTTGTCCATTTTTATGTGCGGCAAAAGCCCAGCACTCCCCTGTTCGTTCTGACGGAATGTTATAGCCGAAAGCAGCTAAAGCGGTGCCGCCCCAAATTCTCTCTTTGAAAACAGGCTTAAAAAATAACGGTTCAGTCATCATAAAAATTCCCCCGCATTATACGATTTCATCCAGCAGCTTGTATGCTTCTTCTGTTGTTTGTACGGAGAGCAGTTGCTTTCTATAGCTGTCATCCATTAGTTTTCGAGATAACATCTGCAATATTTTCAGATGCTGGTTCCCTCCGCTCTCTTTCGGTACCGCAATCATAAAGATTAATTTTGCATCTGATCCATCCAGGCTGTTCCAGTCAACACCTGATCGTTTGATCCCAAAGGCAACACTCGGCTTCCTGACGGCCTCAGACTTCCCGTGCGGAATCGCGATATTCATGCCAATCGCCGTTGTTCCCTGTTGTTCACGATTCAAAATGGCTTGTTTAAACCCGCTCTCTGAATGCAGCACACCTTTGTCGGACAATGTTTGAATCATTTCATCAATAATGTCATCCCTGGTTTCCCCGGATAAATGTGGTTCAATCAGCTCTGGGCTGATAATGTCTGTCAGTTTTTTGAATTCCGTCATCTCAGCTTCTCGGCTTTCAGCTTGAGTTGGCTGCGGTATTTCTTTTGCTGCAGCAGCTTCACTTGGCGGTGCAGTTTCGCTGAGCACAGGGGGCGCCTCCGTAATATCCTTTTTTAGTACATTGACGAACAGAGCAGTGACAAGAGATCCCGCCAATACAGCAATAAAAAACATCAATACATGATCAACTGCACCGAGCACTGCAACGATAGGTCCGCCGTGCGCCACTCTGTCTCCCACATTTCCAATCATCGCTATCACAGAACCCGTCATAGAACCTGCCATAATACTGGGAATGACTCGAAGAGGATCCTGCGCCGCGAATGGAATAGCTCCTTCAGTGATACCGAAGAGTCCCATAGTAAATGCCGCTTTCCCCATTTCTCTTTGCGATGCCTCAAATTTTCTTTTTCCAAAAAACGTTGCAATTCCGAGGCCAATCGGCGGTATACAAATGGAAACGGCAATTGGCCCCATAATTTCATAATTTCCTTCTCCAATCATTGCCGATCCAAACAGAAATGCCACCTTGTTTACGGGACCGCCCATATCAAATGAGATCATCGCGCCTAAAATCAATGCCAGAAGGATCGAGCTCGACCCTTTCATCCCCGCCAGCCAAACCGTTAAAGATGTGAAAATTTGAGCTACAGGTGCGCCGATCAAAAACACAAACGCTAAACCTACAATCAGTGATGCAAACACCGGAATAATAATAATCGGCATAATCGGCTGGATTGCTTTTGGAACTTTTAATTTTTTGATCCCAAGTGCCGCGTATCCAGCCAAAAATCCGGCAATGATTCCGCCGAGGAAACCGGCGCCGCTTGCGCTGTCATAAAAACTTCCAGTCGCTGCAATAAATCCGCCGATCATCCCTGGCACAAGCCCCGGCTTATCAGCGATGCTATATGCGATATATCCGGCTAATATCGGGATCATGAATGAAAATGAAGCACTGCCGATCTGTTCAATCGTTTTCCAAAAAGAATCATCCGGAATGACTAAGCCTTTAGGTGTTTTCTCGCCCCCAAGCGTTAATGCAACCGCTATCAGTAATCCGCCGACGACAATGAAAGGAACCATAAACGAAACGCCGTTCATTAAATGACGGTAAATCGGATTTTGTTTCTTCTCCTGTTGATTGCTTGATTCCGATTTAGAAGCGGAATAGACCGATATGTCCCCGCTAAGTGCCTTTTGAATCAATTCTTCCGGTTTGCGGATGCCGTCCTGAACCCCGACAGACAGCAGTTTTTTGCCTTTAAACCGGTCTTTGTTTACCGAGCGGTCTGCCGCAATAATGATCGCGTCCGCTTCCCGAATCTCCTCTTTGGTCAGCTCATTTTCTACCCCGATTCCGCCCTGGGTCTCAACCTTGATGCTAACGCCTAATCTGTCAGCAGCTTTTTGCAGATTTTCCGCTGCCATATACGTATGGGCAATTCCGTTCGGACAAGATGTAATCGCTAACAGTTTCATACGAAACCTCCTTTAAAGTGTGAATAACAAGATCTTGTCTCAACTGTATACCGAAATCATGCCGTTAAAATCGCTTTTTTTTACCATAAGTTCCGGAAATAACGGCATTTTTCCCTATAAACAAAAAAAGCAAGGAATGAATCCCTGCTTTTAATAATCCAAATAAGATAAAAATGTCATGACGTTTGTTTCTTTCGTCAGCTTCTGTACAAAGGCCGGCTGCTCACTCAGGTATGAAAGCTCACTAAACAGCTGCTTTGTCATATTTTGATCCTCATGTTTGACAGCCAGCATAAAAACAAGCGATACTTTCTCATTTCCCCAATCAAGCGGCTCTTTTAATGTGGCAATTGCAATTGCTGATTGTTTAATATATTTAGCGTTTGCATGAGGAATGGCTATGCCTGCCCCAATGTTTGTCGCTGCCATTTTTTCCCTTATAACCGCATGAACCGCATATTCCTTTTCAACATAGCCTTTCTCATACAAAGCTGTCGCCAGCTGTTCAATTAACTTGTAGCGGTGCTCTGCCTCTTGCTGTAAAAAAACCAAAAAAGGAGTTGTATTGTTCAGCATCTGAAAAGTTTTTTGTTTTTGGCGGTGCAATTCGTCGAGCTGACGTATAAATGCACTCAATTTCTTCTCATCACCAGGCTCCAAAAGCGGTGATACAACAATATGGGGAATCGTTACACGTTCCAGCGCAATGGTGGAAATGACAAGATCTATATCCTCATGCTTTTTTGTATAGTCCGCCAAATCAGCTTTAGCGATACAGGCCATTACAGCGATTTGATGACATTTCCGTTCAATTTTTGTTCGCAGCAATTGTGACATTCCGATGCCCATGTGGCAGACGATGATCGCCTTTTTATGTGTCTCGCTGCTGCGCCGCAGCCGTTCGATCGCTGCCTGAAAATGCAGCGTCAAATATGCTGCCTCTTCCTCAGGTATATAAAGATCGAACGTTTGATTGATGTCTTCCAGAACGTCAATGACAAGATGAAACAAATAAGGGTACATCTTTTTGATGTCATTAAGCATAGGGTTTGATACAGAAAGATCGTAGCTCAGCCGCTGTAACACTGTATTGAGATGAATGTTCAAGCCGTTGATCAAATCCTGATCGTTATGAAAATCCAGCATTTTCAGCTCTGAAACACGATTGATTAAGTGCCTTACAACCTTGGGAAGTACAGCATGTTCAAGGTCATTTGTCAGTTCTTTCTGTAATGGATAACGAACTTTCCCGCCCAATATATGTAATGTTAAATACACAGCTTCTTCTTCAGGAAAGCGGATTGCAAAAACCGGTTCAAGCCGTTGTAAGCAAGCAAATGTCCATTGATATTCTTTCTTCTTTTTTACTGCCGCCAATTCTCTTGGAGAAATCGAGATCGGCTGCTTCATTTTGATTCGGCGGATCATTAACAACGTATGCAGCAGCAAATTCTCAAACGTTTCATCTGTGAAATAGATAGAATGCTTTTTTTGTAATGATTTGATTTCTTTCGTCACAAAATCTACTTCATGACTTAAGAACTTACTTTTAATAAATTGGCTAGTAAACTCCGTGTTATCTATCAAATCAGATATTCTTGCCAATGCTTTTCTTTTACTTTTTTCGTTCCCTTCAACCTTTAAACCAAGCCGCTGCTTCGAAACCAGCGTGAGGTCATATCGCTTCAGCCACTCCTCTACCGCACACAAATCCTTTTTAATGGCGGATCGATTCACAAAATGCTGAGCAGCTATTTCTTTTGCGGAAACAGGCTTTACATTCATTAATAAGTCATAAGCAATTTGCAGCATTCTTTCTTCATCGGTCCGCTGCCTAGAATGAAAATGTTCAGTATGTAATTGTTGGCTTAGCCAGGCCCTTTCCTGATCTTCTATATGTAAATAAACGCCTAATCCCGGTTTCCGAATGAGCTGAGCATGAGAATGTTCATTAAGATAATCCTCGATCGCTTTCAAATCATTCCTGATCGTTTTTTCAGAACACTGTACCCTGTCTGCGAAATCTTGCACAACTAAATAGTCATCAGGCTCAGATAACAACAGATACAAAATCTCTTTTTGTCTTGTATTTATGTATTCCATCTGTTTTTCTATCCTTCCTGTCAGTATCCATTTGAGCAAATTCATAGTATAAGTATACTACGGGTGTAACCGTTTACACTATAACGTAAAATTATAGAGTTAAAAGTTTCGTTTTTTACCGAAGGTTCCGGAAAAAAGGGATTTTTATGTTATTAATCCTATATGTTAAACGATTTTACGAATTTTGGAGATCTATTCGAATAGTGAAGGGCATTAAATAGAGAATGTCTGGTGTGGAGTCTCTGATGAGTACTAAGAGATAGCTCTCACTAGCGAGATCTAGAACAATGTCCTGTAAAATAAGTGTAGAGATAGAAAAGTACATGAAAAAATTAAAGAGAGGTATCAAAAGAAGCATAAAAAAATATGCTGCTTTTGATATTGATATTACCGGCCATGTTTTAATTCAATTGTGTTATGCCTTGGCAACCGTGTATCCAATTCACATCAGAAACAAAACCCTGAGAGCCGTCCCCTAATCGTTCACAAATAATTAACAATTATTTACAAGGATATTTTTAACAAAAGGCGAATCCTTTTAATGTAACAAAAAAACTAAAGGAGTGTTTTAAATGAAATTGAAAAAAGTTTTAACTGGTACTGCATTGTCCCTTGCTTTACTTGTTTCCGCAGCTCCCGCTTTTGCTGCAAGCCCTGCTGTAGATGGTCCGAGCCAGAAAACTGTAACTCCTCAGGCTGAGCTCAAAACGATCTATCTCACAGCCAATACACGTGGTGAACTTCCTAATGTAACAGTATTTACTGGTGTTAAATACTATTTAAAAGATGCCTGGCAAAATAGTGATGGTACATGGACAGGTAAATATCAAGGATGGTATTAAAAATATGAGAGATAAGAGATTTTTTCTCTTATCTCTTTTTTGAGACCAACTCGCTCCCTATGAAATCTGATCTTTTCTGAATAAAATAATGATTTTTGGCGGGTTTTGGCAACATATTGTAATTTGATATTTTGTTTCATTAGCTTATCCCCTAATAAATCCACCCTCTGAATGAATAATTTGTCCAGTTATCCATTCAGCCTCATCACTTGCAAGAAAAACAATCATTCGTGCCGCATCATCTGGTGTGCCAATACGCCCCATTGGAAATTTAGGTGAAAGAAAATTTCTTATTTCATCTGTCATCCATGTAGAATCTGTTGGACCTGGGTTTACAGCGTTAACAGTAATCCCCAACGGTGCAAGTTCTTGTGATAATGACCTAGTAAAGGCAGAAATTGCTCCTTTAGTAGCTGCATACGCTAACTCCCCAGGCAAAGGACCTAAATCCTGCCCTGATGTCATATTGATGATTCTTCCTGATTTTAAATTAGATTTCTTAAAACGACGGGCAAATTCAACACAAAGAAGAAAATTTGACCTCATATTAACCGCATAATGATCATCAAGTGATTTAGCATCTAACGATACATAATTATCACTTGCGGAATGAGCGGCATTATTAATAAGGATGGAAGGATATCCTAATTTATCTGAAATTTTTTCAAGTATTGTGAATGCAGCATGTGCATCTGATAAATCAATTTTCATTGCCTCACAACGGACACCCATATGTAAAATTTCTTGTTGAAATTCCTCTATCCAGGCCGCATCAGAATTCCAGTGAGTAAAGAAGATATGTATACCCTGTGAGGCTAACTTACGACATATAGCCGTACCAATATCCCCTTGACTGCTTGCTCCTGTGATTAGTGAAATTTTTTCTTGAGAATGACTCATTATTTTACCTCCAATTTATAGGGACATTATTATAATAGAGATGTAAATTTATAAAAAATGAAAGGAAATCGTGTCTGTCTAGTCAATGGTTATTTTACAACTCCACAACCGCATCCTTGAAATGATTATCATTCGATAAAAAATCGGTTTCAATAAATACAGGGGTATAACTTCATCGGGTATAAAAATAGATATGTACTTAAATTAAGAAGGTGATTTCAACCCATGAAAAATTCATACAAATTCGAAGAAAGTCTATTTGGTGATTTAAGCATAGTTTTATCAGAAGAAATCCACTTTTCTCCGATTTCATTGAAATATTGCAACAGAAGAACAAGCTAATGAGTATATAGAATATATTGAGAAAGTTTTAAAAGGAACACATCAAGATTTTGAAATTGAGTTAAATGGTATAAGTGTGTTCATAAAAAAAATTTTACAAAGGTTCAAAACCCTTTTTTGAATGAGGAACCTTATGAAAACTCAATAGAAACCGATCCATTAAGAGAGTTGCTATTAATATGGCGATATAAAATTCCAGAAATATTTATAGGTTGAATATAATTTTAAACCTTTCCCGGTAGTGAATGTTTTGATAGTAGTTATAGTTGCTGAACCAGCATTTCAATTTCCAGGAGGTATTTTTCATCAAGATATAGAAACTTCAGAATCAGCACTGGACGAATACTTAAAGATATCCCAAAAGAAGAGCAAAAATCTGATTTAGTAGCATTAAAAGAATTTATTAACAGCGAATATGCAGATGAAGAAAAGAATGATTTTATCGATGAAGCTGCTGAAGGAGTAGACATTCTTAGTTACGGAGTATCTCCATTATTATGGCTGGAACAAGTTATCCAAATATAGAAAAGAATATTGAAACTTTATAATCCATTAAAAATAGAAATGTAAGAAACCCTTGCTACGCAAGGGTTTAAGCTATGATTCCGATTGGGCTCAAACCAGCGACCTCTCTGTCAAGGTAGTTGTGCCTTTTGAATCTGATGACTTCTGAATGAAAGTAATGATTGTTGGCAGAGTTGGACAACAATTTACCACTTAATCACAAATGGCAGATTCTTAGTCATTGAATGTCTCTTTTTAAAGAGCCTTTCAATCATTCACATTGCTTTTCATTAACCATTCTACTTCCGTTAATTCTTGTTTTTGAACGTCTATTGTGTGTTTTTTCGTGAAATGGGTTTTAACAGCTTCTTCATTTTCCCAAATCTCCCAAAGCATTATTTTGCGTTCCGATGGTTCAAGCGGATAAGCATGGAATTTAATACACCCTTCTTCTTTATTCGTTTCTTCCTCAAGTTTTTTAAATTCCTTCATTATTTCATTAAGGTCTTTATCACTGATGATTTTTAAGCATGCAGTTATGTAATGCATCGAAATTCCCCCTCTTTCCATCATTTCATGGCTTTTCATTATAACATTTTCTCAAAAAATAAAAACAACTACGAAAATTAAGACAGCAATTGATTTCATCGATGGAGTTAATGATGGACTTAACGATACGGTTTGGAGGGACAAAATCCCACAAAGGAATAAGAGTGATTGAAACTTTTAATTACTTTAGGTCCCTTGAATTTTCAAGTGACCTTTTTACTTCGCCCAAAAAATCAAGTTCGCCAACAGTTTGCCAACAACTTGCCAATTTGATAAACCGACTTTATTAAAACAAAGTAAAAAACCCTTGCTGCGCAAGGGTTTAAGCTATGATTCCGACTGGGCTCGAACCAGCGACCTCTACCCTGTCAAGGTAGCGCTCTCCCAGCTGAGCTACGGAATCATGATATGTATGTGTTGCTGGGTATGTTGTTGTCTTTCTGACAAGTTCTATTATATAACCTTCCCTCCTATTCGTCAACTGCTTTTTTAGAAAAACTTTTTTTCGGACTTGCTGTTCTGTTCCTCGGCCATTATAATATGTCTTAATTTTCTAATAATAGGGGTGATGGGGTTTTGCATTCTTTGATTTCTTCTGATGATGTTTGGGTATTATGGGGGTTTATTGCGGTGTGGACGGCAGTGAGCATCGGGCTGGAGCAGCGCTTTAAGTGGGCGTCCGCTGTGTCTGGCGCTATTATCGCGCTGGCAGGTGCAATGGTGTTTACAAATATAGGAGTGCTTCCTGTTGAATCGCCTGTATACGATACCGTATGGTCTTATGTGGTGCCGCTGGCGATACCCCTTTTGCTGTTTCAGATCAATGTGCGGCAGATTTTTAAGGAAAGCAGGCGTTTGCTGTTTATTTTTCTGATTAGCTCCGCTGGAACTGTGCTTGGCAGCACCCTTGCTTTTTTTCTTCTCAAACAGCATATTCCTTATTTAGATAAAATCGGCGGGATGATCAGCGCCTCTTATATCGGCGGCGGGATAAATTTTGCGGCGATGGCGGCAAAATTTGAGACACCGGGGGAATATGTGTCGGCTACCGTTGTGGCTGATAATTTTATGATGGCGCTTTTGTTTTTTATATTAATCAGCATTCCTGCACTTAAATGGTTTCAGCGGCACTATGCCATGCCGTTTGAAGAGAAAGTGAAAGCCGATGGAAACAGCAGAAACAGTGCAGAAAGCTATTGGAAACGGAAGGACATTTCCTTAAAGGATATCGCTTTTAATGCTGGCGCTGCTTTTGCGCTTGTTGCAGTTAGTGTGAAGATTTCCGGCTATTTTAAAAACATTTTTTCTCATCCTCTTTTGATCGGAACGCTTGGCGATCAGTACCTGATGCTTACGTCTTTAACGGTTCTTATCATTTTTCTTTTCCCGCGTTTTTTTGAAAGGCTCAATGGATCTCAGGAGCTTGGAACCTTTTTGATTTATTTATTTTTTGTGGTGATCGGCATTCCCGCAGATCTGCGCTTAATCGTCACCAATGCGCCTCTTATTCTCTTATTTGTCTTTATCATTGCGATCAGCAATTTAGCGGTTTCCTTAGCCGTCGGAAAATTGTTCCGCGTGCGGCTTGAAGAAATTCTGCTCGCCGTTAACGCTACTGTCGGAGGGCCCACGACCGCGGCTGCGATGGCAATTGCCAAGGGATGGCGGGAGCTTGTCGCCCCGATCATGCTTGTCGGTACGCTTGGCTACTTAATTGGTAACTATGTCGGCACCTTTATGGGAAATTGGTTTTCTTCCTTTTTATAAAAAGGATATTTGCAGTTTCCTGAGAATAATGTAAGAGGAATGCCGACATGAGAACGGAGAGATCAATGTATGTTAAAAGGAAATACCATTTATGTAAGACCTTTAGAAGTAAAGGATGCGGAAGAAAATCTGCGGCTGCAAAGCGAAAACCAAGATTTTTTCGAACAGTTTTCCATGATTCGCGCAGACGATTATTATACGATTGAGGGGCAAAGAAAACGAATAACCGAGTACCAGCAAAGACTGGAGAAAGATGAAGAATATTATTTTGGCATTTTTACAGTCTCGGACGATACATTAATCGGGACGGTTTCGCTCTTTCAAATCATCCGCGGGGCGCTGCAAACTGCGTTCATCGGGTATTTTTTAGACAAATCCCACAATGGAAAGGGACTCATGACAGAGGCGGTCAGATTGATTGTTGATTATGCGTTCCACGAATTGAAACTGCATCGCATTGAAGCCGGTGTGATGCCCCGTAACCTCGGGTCCATGCGCGTATTGGAAAAAGCTGGATTTCATAAAGAGGGCATTGCCCGAAAAAATGTAAAAATCAATGGCGTTTGGGAGGATCATCAAGTTCTCGCGATTCTGAATCCTGATGATGAATAACAAAAGAAGCCGGGCTATCGCCGGCTTCTTTTTTAACGGACCGCCACTGGCGCAATTTCTTTCAGCGCTTGTTTGAAATCACGTTCTAAATCATCTGCATGTTCGACACCCACACTAAGACGGAGAAGGCCGTCTGTGATTCCTCGTTTTTCACGTTCTTGCTTAGGCATTGCGGCGTGAGACATCGTAGCCGGATAGGACAAAATCGATTCCACTGCACCAAGGCTGACAGCGAAGACCGGAAGTGATACATTCTCTACTAATTTCTTAACGGCCTCTTTGCTTTCAAGCTCAAAAGATAGCACGGCGCCCGCTCCCGTTGACTGGCTCTTATGGGTTTCAGCACCCGGATGATCAGACAGTCCCGGATAATACACGCGTTTCACCGCCGGATGCTTCTGGAAAAATTCCGCAAGCCGCTGCGCTGTTTGGCTCGCTTTTTCTAAACGGACCTGCAATGTTTTTAATCCGCGCAGCACGAGCCAGCAATCTTGCACGCCAAGGACGGCGCCGAACGAGTTTTGCAGCTTATACAGCTGCTTCCCAAGCTCTTCATCCTTGACAGCAGCCAGGCCTGACAGCACATCGCTGTGTCCGCTCAGAAATTTTGTTGCACTGTGAAGCACAATATCCACGCCGAGATCAAGCGGACGCTGCAGTGCCGGTGTCATGAATGTATTGTCCAGAAAGGTCAGACAGCCGTTTTCTTTTGCAAGCTGAACAACCGCTTTAATATCAGTGATCCCAAGTGTCGGATTTGACGGTGTCTCCATATAAATAACTTTTGTGTTCGGCTTGATATTCCGTGCTACTTCGTTTGTATCCGTCATGTCGACAAATGTATGCTCAATGCCAAACCGGGTCAGCACCTCTGTCACCATGCGGAAGGTTCCGCCGTATACATCTTCTGTCACAAGAACGTGATCGCCCTGTGACAGAAGTAAAAATGCTGTTGAGATGGCAGCCATGCCTGAACTGAAAGCAAATCCTCTCGTTCCCCCTTCCAGTGCGGCAATTGTTTCTTCAAGAGCCGTTCTGGTCGGCGTGCCTGAGCGGCTGTAATCATATGCGCCAAACTCTTCAAATGAAGATTGGTGAAAGGTCGATGCGTGCTGAATCGGTACACTGACCGCCCCTGTTGCGCCGTCTGTTTTAAATGGATTGTGCACGAGCTGGGTTTCCAGCGTCCAATTGTGATTACTCAAATGAAACAGCTCCCTCTTTGACCTGACATAACGCCTGTTTTAGGTCCTCTTTTAAATCTTCCGCATGTTCAATTCCGACCGAAAAACGCAGCAAACGATTGCAGACCCCGTTTGCGATGCGGATCTCTTCAGGAATATCCATGTGCGTCTGTGTGGCAGGGTATGTAATAAAGCTCTCCACCCCGCCGAGGCTTTCTGCAAAACAAATGGTCTTCAGCGCTTTTAAAAATGGGTTGACCCACTCTTCTTTTTGAAGACGGAAGGACAGCATGCCGCCTTTTCCGGGATACAGTACATCGGCAATTTCATCCTGCTCTTCTAAAAAGGCCGCAAGCTCCTGCGCGTTTGCCTGATGCTGGCGCATTCTGAGGCTCAGCGTCTTCATTCCTCTCATCAGAAGCCACGAATCGAACGGAGGCAGGACGGCGCCGATCGCATTTTGGTGTTGAAACATTTCCTCACCAAGCTGCTCATCCTTTACAACGACAAGTCCCGCAAGCAAGTCGTTATGCCCGCCTAAATACTTGGTTGCGCTGTGAATCACAATGTCAGCTCCCAGCTCAAGCGGACGCTGCAAGACCGGTGTATAAAATGTATTATCAACGATCAGCAGAAGACCGTGCTCTTTTGTAATCCGGGCGATCCTTTCAATGTCCGCCTCCTGCATGAGCGGATTTGTCGGTGTTTCCACAAACACTGCTTTTGTATTTGACGTAATCTTAGAGCGTAAACAGTCCTCATCGCTGAAATCATCATAATGAAAGGTCAATCCGTATTTTTTCCATTCATTTTCAAACAGACGGTACGTGCCGCCATATAGGTCCGATGAAACAATCAGTTCATCTCCGCTTTTAAACAGCGCCATAATCGTTTGGATGGCTGCCATTCCCGAACTGAAGGCAAGCCCTCTCGCTCCGTTTTCTAAGCTGGCGATCGCGTCCTCAACAAGCTGGCGTGTCGGATTTTTCGTGCGGACATAATCAAATCCGGTTGATTCTCCGATCCCTCTGTGGCGGTATGCTGTTGATAAATAAATAGGAGGACTCACTGTTCCCGTTACTTCGTCGCTTCGGTTCCCGATTTGGGCTAATTTCGTTTCAACGTGCTGTGACATATAGCTGACACCTTCCCTTTTCATAATAAAAAACCCCTTCTTCATAAGAAGAAGGGGTTTAACGCTTCTTCTTATCTTCCAAGCATAAAAAACGCTTGCTGGATTTAGCACCTTGGCGTTTTGCATATGCAAAACAAGCCGGTTGCTGAGGTTTCTAAGGGCCAGTCCCTCCACCTCTCACGATAAGAAATATCGATTTCAATTTTCTGATTGTTTTATATTAGCGCAATTTGCAGTTTATTTCAACACTTTTTTCTTCGAGTTCCGAACGGTTTAAAGAGAGAAATTTCTAATAATTCATGGTACAATAATGGAAAACAGCAAGAAAGTCTAGTGATGTCCTGGAGGAATGTATTATGGCACCGAAAAACGGCACAGTGCAAGAAAAGAAATTCTTTTCAAAAGAGCTTAACGAAGAAATGACATTGCTCGTTTATCTGCCGTCCAACTACTCCCCTCTTTATAAATACCATGTCATTATCGCGCAGGACGGCCACGATTATTTCAGGCTGGGGAGAATCGGCAGACAGGTCGAGGAATTGCTGTCCAAACGGGAAATAGACCGGAGCATTATTATCGGTGTTCCTTATAAGGATGTAAAAGAGCGCAGAAAAACCTATCATCCGGAAGGTTCAAAATTTCCGGGGTATAAACGGTTTATCGCCCATGAGCTCGTTCCGTTTGCGGATGACGAGTATCCAACCTATCAGGTCGGCTACGGACGCACGCTGATAGGCGATTCGCTCGGGGCTACCATATCTCTTATGACAGCGCTTGATTATCCGAATATGTTCGGAAACATCATCATGCAGTCTCCTTATGTTGACAAACATGTATTGGAAGCTGTAAAACAGTCAGACGATATCAAACACCTTTCTATTTATCACCAAATCGGCACAAAAGAAACTGACGTCCACACAACAGACGGAAACATTCTGGACTTTACAGGACCGAATCAGGAGCTGAAACAGCTGCTGGAGAAGAAGCTTTCCGATTATTATTTTGAGCCATTTGACGGAGATCACAAATGGACATACTGGCAGCCGCTCATCACGCCGGCGCTGAAAAAAATGCTTTGATACTCTATCATACTTTATTTCCAGGAGGGACATAATATGAAATACGGAATCGTTTTATTTCCATCAAAAAAACTCCAAGACCTTGCGAACTCTTACAGAAAGCGCTATGACCCGAGCTATTCCCTGATCCCGCCCCATTTGACATTGAGAGCATCGTTTGAATGTGCGGAGGAGAAAGCGGATCAGCTTGTATCACATCTAAGAAACATCGCGAAGGAGTCCCATCCGGTCGTTCTCAAAATGACAAAATACAGCTCATTTGCGCCTGTTAATAATGTCATTTACATCAAAGCAGAGCCGACGGAAGAATTAAAAACACTCAATGAAAAGTTATACACCGGCGTGTTGGCTGGTGAACAGGAATACAATTTCGTTCCGCATGTGACGGTCGGGCAAAATCTTTCCGACGATGAGCATTCGGATGTGCTGGGACAATTAAAAATGCAGGAAGTGTCACATGAAGAAATCGTTGATCGCTTCCACTTGCTTTATCAGCTGGAAAACGGATCATGGACAGTGTATGAAACCTTCTTGCTAGGCGGAGGAGAATAATCGACTTGGAAGCAGTTATTGCAAAAAATGAAGAACAAATGAAAGATGCATTTTATGTAAGAGAAGAAGTCTTTGTCAAAGAACAAAACGTGCCTGCTGAAGAAGAAATTGACGAACTAGAAAATGAGTCGGAGCATATCGTCGTGTATGACGGTGAAAAGCCTGTCGGCGCCGGAAGATGGCGTATGAAGGACGGCTACGGCAAGTTAGAGCGGATTTGTGTATTAAAAAGCCACCGTTCAGCCGGTGTCGGCGGCATCATTATGAAAGCGCTAGAAAAAGCGGCCGCAGACGGCGGCGCTTCCGGTTTCATTTTAAACGCACAAACACAGGCTGTGCCGTTTTACAAGAAACATGGGTATCGTGTGCTTTCTGAAAAAGAATTCCTTGATGCCGGCATTCCCCACTTACAAATGATTAAGGACTAAACAGCATCCGGGTCTATTGAGATCCGGATTTTTTCCGCATATAAAAAACCGTTCTCTGGATGTGAACGGTTTTTTATACATATCGGTTAATGTACGTGCCCATTCCTTTTTCTCGAAATCTCTTATAAAGAGAGCGCTTACGTTTTGTCTCGTTTACCTTTCTTTCAGCAACTGTTTGATTCTCCTGCTGCTTTTCCAGTTCTTTGTATACCCGCTGAAACGGGACATAGCTGATTTTTTCGGTTCCGGCATAATCCTGCTTATGTCCAATCGATCTATTTGCATATTGAGCGTATTGCTGGTTCTGAATTTGACCTGCATATATCATGCGATACCCACCCTTCTGCTGTCTCTATTCCCTTAAACTTACTTTTTGAAACACGTTTCTTTTGATATGATATTCTTTGTCTGTAATGAACACCTTTTTTGATTGGGAGGACCCCTTTTTGAAATGCGCCCGACTGAATGATCGAACCATACATTTACATACATATTCTAGAGAACATTATCAATTCCTTTTTGAAGAAGGAATAAAAGGACATTTATTTTGTTCTCATTGCGGAAAGCCCGTTTTGTTAAGGCTTAACATCACCGATCCGCCGGAGTTTATTCACCGCCAGCCAGGCCATTTTCCGGCATGTGAGGAGGCCTGCGAAACGAAACCCGCTAAAGAGGAGAAAAAAGAAGACTATCAGGAATCCGGTGTCTTTCGTTTGCCCAAGGGAAAAGCGATCGTTGCTGACTCGTCTCCGGCTGTCACGGAATGGAAGCGGCCGAGAAGCATTAAACCCGGAACACCATTTATACAAAAAACAATAGAACCTGATACAAGCCTTTTTCCGTCTGTCGGCTTGAACACAGATCAGCTGAAAGCTGTCACGGAAACCGAAGGCCCGCTGCTTGTGCTTGCAGGTGCGGGAAGCGGAAAAACACGCGTGCTGACAGCGCGCGCCGCCCACATGATCGAACACTTAGGCATACCGCCGGAACACATGCTGCTTGTCACCTTCACGACAAAAGCTGTCTCCGAAATGAAAGATCGTATGGCGAAGCAGTACGGATTACAGCCTGCAAAAGTCAGAAGACTTGTCACCGGAACATTCCACAGCTTGTTTTATAAGATTTTGTATCACTATGATTCTGCTAAATGGAACGGCGACCATCTGCTGAAAATGGAGTGGCAGCGGGAACAATATGTCAAAAAAGCACTCTATGAAGAAGGCATAGATGAGAAAGAGTTCCCCGTTGATCAGGCCCTGCAGCAGATCGGTTTCTGGAAAAACACTTATGTTCCGAATGAACGCATTCCTTTACAGGATGAGTGGGAAAAACAAGTCTACCGATTATATGAACATTATGAGCGCCAGAAAAAAGAACACAATCAATTTGATTTTGATGATATGGCTTCCGCCTGCTATGAATTGTTTATCGATCGGCCGGACCTTCTGGAACAATATCAATCTCGGTTTACGTATATCTTAATTGACGAGTTTCAGGACATTAACCCGGTGCAATATAAAATCATGCAAATGCTGGCCAGCCCGGAGCAAAACCTGTGCTGTGTCGGGGACGATGACCAGTCCATCTACGCGTTTCGCGGAAGCAATCCGTCTTTTATTCTTGATTTTCAAAAGGATTATCCCGGAGCGAAGACGATCTATTTAACCGCGAACTACAGATCCACGCACCCGATCGTCTCAAGTGCTGATATCGTCGTGAAAAAGAATAAAAACAGGTATGCCAAAACGCTTGAAGCGGCCCGTGATGACATCCAGGCTCCTGTGCTGTTTTATCCTTATGACGAAGAGGAAGAAGCCACAATGGTCGTTTCCGATATCAAAGAAAAAATTCAAAACGGGGCAAACCCTGAAGACTTTGCAGTTCTCTACCGCACAAACAGCGGAGGCCGCGCCATTTACGAAAGGCTTCATCATTCGTCAATTCCTTATACAGCTGACCGCGGCGTCCAATCGTTTTACAGCAGACGGATTGTCCGCCAGATTCTCGCTTACTTGTACGCCAGCCAAAACGAGGATGATACTGAGGCGATTAAGCACTTGCTGCCCGCCTTATTCTTAAAACAGTCCGCATTGAACACGCTGAAGGCACTCTCGATTACCGAGGACTGCTCCATGATTAAAGCGCTAGCCAAACTTCCTGATCTGAAGCCTTTCCAGCTGAATAAAATCAAGAAGATCGTGCCGTTTTTCGCAAGCCTCCGCACGATGAAGCCGGTGGAAGCGATCACCTTTGCAGAAGGAAAAATGGGCTTCTCCGAGTATTTAAAAAAACGGGGCAATGAGGGCAACAAGCTGGAAAAAGGCTCCGATGACCTGCGCGACATCAAGGTCGTCGCCAAGAAGTTCAAAACGATACCTGACTTTCTCGCCCACGTGGACCATATGAGGGCCGCTGAGAAAAACAAAATGGATGAAAATGGCATTCAGCTGATGACCATTCACCGGTCAAAAGGCCTTGAGTTCAAAACCGTCTACGTGTTAGGCACGGTAGACGGCTCGATTCCACACGATTTCTCATTAGAAACAGCGAGAAAAGGTGATGAAGCTCCTTTGGAGGAAGAAAGACGCCTGTTATATGTAGCCATGACACGGGCCAAACAGCATTTATATTTGTCTTGTCCCGCAAACAGGCGCGGCAAAACGGCCCACCGTTCAAGATTTTTGTATCCTCTCTTACAGCAAAGACAGCCCTTGCATAACTAACAGCCCGGCAGTGATCTGCCGGGTCTTTTCTATAAAGTAAAAAAAGGCCTGCTGCATTGAGTCAGCCAGGCCCTCTGCTTATTTATTGTCCATCATTTTCGAAATCGTACCAAAATCAAGCTTTTCTTTTCCGCTTGTAATGGAATGAACAATCTTATCTTCTAATTCTTTCGGCACGCGTCTGTTTGCCAGCTGCGCTACGCGCTTAATGACGCTGCGCACTGTGTTTTCGTCTTTAAAATTGGCGTTTTGAAGGGAGCCGGCAAGATTCATGACATCCTGCATATTGACACCTGTTTTCTTTTCGACGTTCTTAAAAAATTGATTATCCATAATACGCCTCCTTTTGGCGGAGTGATACGGTATTGTATGAACACCCATTGTTCAATGTGCTTTTTCCAAAAATAAAAAATGAACACAAGGCAAGGAAGTACGGGACATCACCCGTACTTCCCTCAATAAACCTTAGAAGTTATAAAAAGATGCACCCACGATGATAAGGAGAATGAACAATACGACTAAAAGAACAAATGTTGAACCATAGCCGCCGCCGTAACCGCCAGCATAACCGCCATAACAGCCGCCGCCGTAGCCTCCTCCGAATCCGTATCCAAAGCCCATAGATAAGCACCTCCTTTACTCTCTATACACTATGTGAGCCGTTTTATTCGGCTTGGATAAACGCATAGGGCGATTGCGGATTTATGATTGTTCGTACTGAGCCTGGCGTTTTTTGAGTAAGGCTTCGGTTTTTTCAGCCAGCTCTTCAATCTCCTCTTCAAACGCCATACCGGCTTTATCAAATGCATCCAAGTCTTTTCTGATACTGCTCAAGATGTCTTCATGCTCTTTTTGCTTTTGTTCGTGAGTTTCATATCTTCCTTCTATCCATTTTTCAAACTTATTCACTGGTATCCATCCCCCCACTCATAATATATGCTGAGCAAGGCGCTCCGTTAAAAAAACAAAAAACCGGAGGTCTCCGGTTTCTTTGCCAGGCTATTGAGGCTTTTTCTTTTTATTTCCGCACCCGCAGCCTTTCTTTTTGATCTTTTTAGTTTGATATGATGAATCTGTATATGGAGTTTTTTGGGAAGGTTTATTGAATTGATTCACTTTGATCCCTTCCTTTCCTTATGTCATATATGCTACTTTATGCTGATGCTAGTGAAAAGTTGCTGGTGGGAATGCCTCATTCTTGCAGCCATTTTGATACGAGCGTTTCTATAATGCCGGCAAGACCGGCGATCGCCAGCAGTAAAATCAGCCACTGTGCTGCCTCTGGAATGAAAGCCTGACACAATATCAAAAAGCCGGCGCACCACACACCTGTGCACCAGTAGCAGCTCAGCAATTCACCAATAAACGCCCTGACACCTGTTCCCTTAATGACGATATACGTTTCAATGTTCCCGTCCGCATCCTTTTCCTCCTTCTCTTCATGAAACAGGCTGCGAAGCGGTGCCATAATCGTGTCAAACACCAGCAGGCGGGCGAGCCGAAAGACCGCAAGCGAAAGAAGAGCAATTGTCATCCCATTAATAACCACTTGTTCACTCCTTTGCCAATCATGATCCCTTCACATATATGCCAAAACCCTATTCTTCATGAATTGTATCTTGTCCGTTGCAAAATTGGTTATTTTTATTATTCCGCTCTGCACCCCATTTGCATTATATAGAGTATGGATAAGAAAGGAGTGAAGGTTATGTCATTTGAAGAAAAAGTTGAATCCCTGCATCCTGCAATATTTGAGCAATTATCAAGCGAATTCGAACAGCAGATCGAAGTGATTGATTGCGAAAATATCACAATAGATACATCACATATAACATCTGCCCTTTCTATACAAGCCTTGGTCACAACATTGATTATCCTGGTGACACAGCTCGTCATCGCCGACGAGGACTTGGCTGACACAGTAGCAAGCGAAATACTCATTCTCGATAACTCCCAAATCAAAAAAAGAACAATCATTAAAATTATCAACAGCCGAAATATCAAGATCACTTTGTCTGCCGACGAAATAATAACCTTTGTACAAATTTTGCTTCAGGTGCTAAACAGCATTCTCAATGAACTTGACGTCCTTTAACCCTTTCTTTTCACAAACTTAAAAGCCGAGGTGAAAACAAATGTCAGATAACGATAAAATCAAAGAAGAGCTTGCAAAGCTTCCGGAAGCTGATCCGATGACGAAAATGCTGGTACAAAATATATTTTCTAAACATGGCGTCACAAAAGACAAAATGAAAAAAGTATCAGACGAAGAAAAAGAAATGCTCTTGAATCTGGTAAAAGACTTGCAAGCTAAATCACAAGCGTTAATAGAAAACCAAAAGAAGAAAAAAGAAGAAACAGCCGCGCAAGAGCAAAAGAACGCAAAACCGCTAAGCCGCAGAGAGCAATTAATCGAACAGCTCAGACAAAGACGGCAAAACAATAACAATTCAAATTAATCATAAAAATAGGGCGCTTCATCAAGATATATGACTCAGTCAAAGTAAGAGGCTCGCTCATTTAATAACAGTAAAAGAAAAGGAGGAATAGATATGGAAAGCAGACCATATTCTTGGGTTGCACTTGATCCTGACTGCGACCATCCGTTAGACGAAAAAGAAAAAGAAAAAAAAGAAGATAGAAAATGTCATTGCGATGTTTGCTGTAATGGCAATGGGTTTTTTGGCAACGACAATGCCTTCATTGACCAAAATCTAGCTCAGGCAAACCTCAATAAACAAGTCTCCGATGAGACGATTATTATTAGAGACTCTTGTGATATCAACGTTTCATCTACAGACGTTCAAGCCGTAACATCAGTTGTAACGGCGGTTAATGCAGCTGTCCTAACAGTAGCTCTCACATCCATTGCAGATGGAGTAATTGCCGAATTAGTCGCACAAGATTTATTGCAGCTGTCAGCTAACAAACAAGTAAACCGTCAAAAACTTCTCATCGAATGCTCCCGCGGCGTAAATATCACAACAGTAGATGCTGATATAGCAACATTGGTTTCCACAGCTACTAACACACTTGTGGCACTCTTAGCAATCACACTCGTCCTCTAAATCTAAAAGCAGAGCTAAAAACGCTCTGCTTTTTCTTATTTTCCAAGCATATGATGAATATATAGACGTTCACCCACACCAAGTGGGGCACGGGTACATATGTTGTTAAGGACTAAAGTCAAATACCCTATAAAGAAGGAGCTGAAATCAATGAGCTGCGGAAAAACCCATGGCCGGCATGAGAACTGTGTATGCGATGCAGTGGAAAAGATTTTAGCAGAGCAGGAGGCAGTTGAAGAACAGTGTCCGACTGGCTGCTATACCAACCTTTTAAACCCTACGATTGCTGGAAAAGACACAATTCCGTTTCTCGTTTTTGATAAAAAAGGCGGATTGTTCTCCACATTCGGAAACGTGGGGGGATTTGTGGATGATATGCAATGCTTTGAATCCATTTTCTTCCGCGTCGAAAAATTATGCGATTGCTGTGCAACACTTTCTATTTTACGCCCGGTCGATGTCAAAGGCGATACCTTAAGTGTTTGCCACCCTTGCGACCCGGATTTCTTCGGGCTAGAAAAAACAGATTTCTGCATTGAAGTAGATCTCGGATGCTTCTGCGCGATTCAATGCCTATCACCAGAGTTAGTTGACAGAACATCGCCTCATAAAGATAAAAAGCATCATCACAATGGATAAACACTTGTAAAGAGGAATCCCCTTCCAAACTCTATTACAGGTGCAAATCATTCAGCTGCTTCCAGCGTGAGGCAGCTGACTCTCCATCATTTCGCCAGTCTCAAATTTATAAGGCAGGAGGGATAATATGAGCCAGAAAACATCAAGCTGCGTGCGTGAAGCTGTAGAAAATATTGAAGAACTGCAAAACGCTGTTGAAGAGGACTGCCCGACCGGCTGCCACTCTAAGCTTTTATCTGTAAGCCATTCGTTAGGCGACACAGTGCCTTTTGCAATATTTACATCAAAATCAACGCCATTAGTCGCCTTCGGAAATGTCGGCGAACTCGATAACGGCCCTTGCTTTAATACTGTATTTTTCAGGGTCGAAAGAGTGCATGGAAGCTGCGCAACACTGTCATTATTAATCGCATTTGACGAACACAAACACATTTTGGACTTCACCGATAAAGATACGGTGTGTGAAGTCTTCCGACTTGAAAAAACGAACTACTGTATTGAAGTGGACTTAGACTGCTTCTGCGCAATCAACTGCTTAAATCCTCGATTAATCAATCGCACGCACCATCATCATTAATGATAATGCTGAAAAGCTTGCAGGCCTGCAGGCTTTTCTCTATGTAAAAAAGCTGTCCGGGTACATCTGCCGGGCAGCTTTTTCATTTTCATTAAAAACCGAGCGGGTGCAGAGAGGTAATATCGTCGATTGCCAGCTCAGTCGGGGCTCCGTTGCCGGTTGTTCGAAGCAGAACGGAATCATTTCTTCTTCCGACAATCACACCCCTGTACGTTCTTCCATTGGCTTCAATTAAACAAAGCGCTCTCGGCATGTTATGCGGCAGCTTTGTTAAAAAATCAATTTTTTCATGAATAGACATCTTGCTCATCGGTTTTTTCACTTTTCTTGCCGGCGGTGCTTTTTCCTCCGCTTTAGCGGCACTATGGACAGCTTCCGGTTCTTTTTCAGGCTTCCGAGCCTCAAGTGCAGGCTCTTCCTTTTTTTCTGCTTTCGGGGGCTCTTGTTCAACGGTTTCTTCAACGGCCTGCGGCTCTGCTTTTTGTTCCTGCTGATTCTTTATGTGCTCTGGCTCTCTTACCTCTTGTGTTTGCTGACTCACTGGTTCAGCTGCAGGCTTTTGTTCTGCTTTCTGGACATCCTTTGCCGCAGCTTCCTCCTGCTGTTTCTCATCGTAAACCGGCTTTTCCTCTGCTTTTGGCGGAGCGGGTTTGTTGGCCTTTTTTTTGATGACAATCTCCTGCATGGATGACCTTGTTGTTTCTGCATAATCCGGCTGAACAATATACATGAGCGGTTTTTTATCCGCGTTTCTTTTCTTATTAGACATCTTCATCCCTCCGATTGTGTCATATTCTATCTATATGACAGAAAGCTGAAAATCAGAAGAAATAAAAAAGCAATCCCTGTTTCGGGATTGCTTGGCATAGATCCTGCTTAGCGGGCAGTGATATGGAAACCTGAATCAACGTGAAGATTTTCACCTGTAATGCCTCGGGACATATCGCTGAATAAGAACGCAGCTGTATCGCCCACTTCTTCAGGTGTTGTCGTGCGGCGAAGCGGCGCACGCTCTTCAATGTCTTTTAAGATGGAGTTGAAATCGCTGATGCCTTTAGCAGATAATGTTCTGATCGGGCCGGCAGAAATGCTGTTGACGCGGATATTTTCTTTTCCTAAGTCAGCAGCTAAGTATTTCACACTTGCATCAAGAGAAGCTTTCGCTACACCCATGACGTTGTAGTTCGGCATAACAAGCTCTCCGCCAAGGTAAGTCAAAGTGACAATGCTTCCGCCTTCAGTCATCATCGGACGGGCAGCTTTCACAACAGCTGTCAGAGAGTATGAGCTGATGTTATGAGCCAAAAGGAAGCCGTCACGATTTGTGTTTAAGTATTCGCCGACAAGCTCTTCTTTATTGGCAAACGCGATACAATGCGCGATACCGTGGATCACACCGACCTGCTCCTTAATGCTTGCGAAGCAAGTTTCAATTTCCGCGTCGTTTGTTACGTCGCAAGGAAGGATGATGGAATCGTTGCGTTCTAACGTTCCGGCAAGCTCGCGAACAGATTTCTCCAGGCGTTCTCCTGCGTATGTAAAAATCAAACGTGCTCCCGCTTCATGTAAAGAGCGCGCAATTCCCCATGCGATACTGCGTTTGTTGGCTACCCCCATCACAACAATGTTGCGGCCTTCAAGTGAAAAATTCATATGTATAAAGCCTCCTATATTTAATAAAGACATAGTATTAGTACCTGATCTTAATTCCTATCATATCATAACCTTGTTCAGATGAAAAGCGCATACCGTAGCAAACGCGAAAGAGATCACCATCAGCTGGTGATCTCATCGGCTTGTATTTAAGCTGTTTCGTTTAAAGGCAAAATGGTTTGTCGGCCCGTGTCCTGATCCGATCCCAAGCGTATTTTCCACCGCTTCGCGGACAAAGTTGGCCGCTACCTCGAATGCCTGATGGATGCTGTCTCCTTTAGCGGTTTGGGCTGTTAAAGCCGCAGCAAAGGTGCAGCCTGTGCCATGCGTATGCTTCGTATCAATATAGGGATGGCTGATTTGCATAAACATGTTCCCATCAAAAAGTAGATCAGTAATGTTATTGTCCTCAGGCTGGTGCCCGCCTTTGATAATCACATTCTGTGCACCCATCTTTACGAGCTGCTCCGCTGCTTTTTTTCGGTCATCCAGCGAGCGGATAGTCATTCCTGTCAGCGTTTCTGCTTCCGGAACATTCGGCGTAATCGCGTAGCTTCTTGGAATGAGCAGCTCCTCTAAGGTTGCAACTGATTCATCGCGCAGCAGGGATGCACCGCCCTTTGCGATCATAACTGGATCAACAATCACTCGGTTAAACTCATACTCGTCAATTTTTCTTGCCACTTCTTCAATCATTTCGGCATTCCAGAGCATTCCCGTTTTTACGGCGTCAGGTCTCAAATCCTCGGCAACAGCATCAATTTGCTGTCTCAGCGCCTCTACAGTCAGCGGATACACCCCATGCACACCAAGCGTATTTTGAGCGGTTACCGCCGTAATCGCAGACATACCGAAAACATCAAGCTCCTGAAAGGTTTTAATATCTGCCTGTATCCCTGCGCCGCCGCCTGAATCAGAGCCGGCGATTGTCAATGCTTTACATATACTCATTACACTACACTCCTTTTATTACCCGATCCATTTATGATAAATGGATTTTGCCCGGGCAATATCATTCGTTCCATGGATCAACGCTCTGCCGTCCTGGAACAGCACCATTTTCATATCATCCGAGCGACAGGAAATTAAATACGGATTCGCGGCTACTTCAAGCCCGGCCTGTCTCAGCTGACCGGCAAGCACTTCAAGATCAGCTTCTTTTGTAAAGGATGATCTGATTTGCACCGTGTTCCTGCCGCACAATACAGCCGCTTTTGTTTGGTTTTCATATGACAAAAACGGAAAATCATTTGTGCCGCAGCTTGGGCATGTGTCATGTTTGAGACCCGCTGCTCTCACCTCTGACCGCTCATTTTTCCATAAGTCAAAAGAGCGCAGCACCGGCTCGCATTCTTCTCCCGTCAGCAGCTTCAGCGCGTCTGTCACCTGAAAGACTGCTACCTGCAAAACAGCCGGACTGATGATGCCGGCTGTGTCACATGTCGCGCCGCCAATCGGAAGTGTATCGAGCAAGCAATGCAGGCAGGGGGTCGATCCCGGCACTACAGTAAAGGTCAGACCGTAGCTTCCTACACAGGCACCGTAAAGAAAAGGAATCCCTTCTTTTACCGCAGCATCATTTACGATCAGGCGGGTTTCAAAATTATCGGCCGCATCCACAATGATCGAAGCGCCCCTAATCAGCTCGAAGATATTTTCCGCTGTCACATCCATGACAAGGCCCGTCACATCAACATCGCTGTTAATCGAACGGAGACGCTGCTCAGCAGCGGCCGCTTTCGGCATTTCTTTTTTGACATCATCTTCTGTATACAGCTGCTGGCGCTGCAGGTTGCTCCATTCAACGTAATCTCTGTCGGCAATCTTCACAGAACCGACTCCCGCTCTGACCAGCATTTCTGCACTGGCTGTTCCAAGCGCGCCTGCGCCGATAATTACGGCGCGCGCTTCTCTCAGTTTCTTCTGGCCGGCTGGGCCGATCGGAGCAAACAGCTCCTGCCTGGAGTACCTGTCCGTCATACAGGAAGACCTTCTCCCGGACTGCTTGCCGTTCCGTATTGCTTCAACGGAATGCGGCCCGCTTCATAAGACAGGCGTCCTGCTTCCACCGCGAGCTTCATGGCACGAGCCATTTTCACAGGATCATTCGCGCCTGATACAGCCGTATTGAGGAGTACGCCGTCCGCACCAAGCTCCATTGCGTATGCCGCATCTTTCGGCGATCCGATTCCGGCATCCACGATGACCGGCACTTTTGCCTGTTCAATAATAAATGACAAATTCAAAGGATTTAAGATTCCTTGGCCCGATCCGATCGGTGATGCACCCGGCATGATAGCATGAACACCGAGCTCTTCGAGTTTTCTTGCCAGCACAACATCATCTGATGTGTACGGGAGCACAATAAAGCCTTCTTCTAGAAGCTGTTCAGACGCTTTTAATGTCTCTACAGGATCAGGCAGCAAGGAACGGCTGCATCCGATGACTTCGACTTTAATCATGTCACAAAGACCTGACGCTTTTGCCAGCCTTGCAATCCGGACCGCTTCTTCAGCGGTACTGGCGCCTGCTGTATTCGGCAGAAGCGTATATTTGGATAAATCAAGCTGTTCCAGAAAATTAGGCTGAGACGCTTCAAAGATGTTCATTCTCCGCACAGCAAATGTTAAAATATCAGACTCGGAAACAGCCACCGCTTCCTTTTGGATTTCAAACGATGGGTATTTCCCCGTGCCCAGCAGCAACCTTGATTGAAATGATTTCCCGCCAATTGTTAACATGCTCATCCGCCTCCTACAAAATGGACAATTTCGATGACATCGCGATCACAAAGCTCTACCTCGTGATAATGTTCTTTGCCTATAATTTCTTTATTTCTTTCAACGATTACGATTTTATTATCAAGCTGATAAGACGCCAGCAGGTCTTGAATTGTACCTGTGTCTTTTTCCCACTTCACGTCTTTACCGTTCAGCTGTAGCATCATATCTGAACCGCCTCCTTGCGATCAATTCGGAATGCGTGCAGCCAGTCTTGATTGACCTCTTTATTCATGATGAGATCACCAATCAAAGCGCCCGTTGCTGGAGCAAGCAGAATCCCATTTCTGAAATGGCCCGCCGCAAATAAAATACGGCTGTCCTCAGGGTGTCTGCCGATGTACGGTTTCCCATCCTTTGTTCCCGGCCGCAGTCCCGCCCAAAAACGATCCACCTTCATATTCTGAATAGCCGGCATCATCGTTTTTGCTTTTTTCATAACAGATTCCAGGCCGCCAAGATCCGGTGTTTCACTCCAGTCACCCGGCTTCATCGTCGCGCCGACAACCAGTCTGCCGCTTTTTCTCGGTACGATATAGCAATGGTCATGGTAAAGTGTTTTTGTCAGCGGTATATCATCATTCCAAACAGACAGGCATTCCCCTTTTACAGGGAAAAATGAATGATTCAGCCCGAGCTGTTTAAAAAACATTCCGCTCCACACCCCGCTGGCAACCGCGACATGATCCGCCCATACGTTACCACCCGGCGTCTCGATGGACAGAGCTTCACCGTCACGTTCAACATGCAGAACAGGAGTATGTTCAAAAATCTCTGTACCAAGCGCTTTCGCTGCTTTCGCATATGCCTTGCAAACAAAATAAGGCTCAACATGCACATCATCCTGAATCAAGGATGCCCCGAAAATGTCACCAGACGTATACGGCTCTTTTTCTAACACCTCTTCTTTTGTATGCCAGCTGACTGAATCCAAGTCATCCATCTTCCTCAGCCGCAGCACGTCTTCTTCAGAAAACGCAAGCTTAAACATACCACCGTTATGCTGCCTGATATCAATACCGGATAATGTATAAAGCTCCTCACCAAGGCCTTTATACAGACGCTGGCTGTGCATGGCGAAGTCAAAAAACGCGTCACGTTCCTCGCACTCAGCATGGGCGCCCAGCATCCCGGCAGCGGCACTTGTCGTTCTGCTGCCCATTGTTCCGCTTTCAAACAATGCGGTGCTTTTGTTTTCCTTTGCCAAATGATAAGCAATAGCGGAACCGATAATTCCGCCTCCAATGACAACTGCATCATAATGCCTTTTCATAGCGCATCTCCTTTAGCTTGCGGGAATATCGTCTAGCAGCTTCCAAAGGGTCAGCATCAGAAAAAATTCCCGACATGACAGCGATGCCGTCTGCTCCTGCTAGTTTTACGTCTCTTAATCTGTCTGGCGTCATACCGCCGATGGCAATAACCGGGATGGAAATCCGCTGTTTAATATCTGACAGCAAAGACACACCTCTGCCTTCAAGACCCTTTTTGCAATCTGTTTCAAACACATGGCCGAACAACACGTAGTCTGCGTCTTCCTTTTCTGCTTGAACCGCTTCCTCCAGTGAATGCACGGACCGTCCGATATGAAGGTGAGGAAATCTGGCTCTGACCTGCTTTGGTGAAAAGCTGCTGCTTGGCAGCTGCACGCGATGAATCGTAGAAAAAAGCGCAATATCCACCCGCCCGTTCATGACCAGTTTTCTCTTATCAACACCGCCTTCGGACATAAGCCCGAGCAGTTTCAAAATGTCGGCGGCCGATTTTGACCGTTCCCGAATGTGAATATAATCAACTTCATTCTGAATAGCTATAATTGCTCTTGCTAACTCTTCAACCGGCTTGCAGTCATCAGTTATGGCGTGAAGCTCCAAATTCCTCCACCTCTTTTATGCCGCGGTCGGACCAGCCTTCTTTTCGATAGGCCATTCCCCAAAATTGATATTCATAGAAGCTGGAAATAACAAAATTCTCTTTCATTTTGGCACGCACTTCCTCCGTGCTGTTTTCCGCCAGCTCATCAAAGCGATTGATTTGCTCTTCAACCTGCTGTTTGAACCAGTCACCGCCGTATGTGCTGATCCACTTCTGATAAATCGGATGCCCCGGATCACATGTCAGCAATTTCTCGCCAACCTCGTAATACAGCCAGTAGCATGGCAGCAGGGCCGCTAATATCTCAGCAAAATTCCCGCTCAAAACCGAACGGTACATATGGGATGTATAAGAGTACGCCGTAGGAGACGGCTTAAACGCCTTACGCTCTTCTTCACTGATTTCCAACAGCTCCGCAAATTCGCGATGAAGCGCCATTTCCGCCTCATATGTACCTTGGGCGTGGCTTGCCATCCGTCCCGTTGTATAAAGGTCCTTCGCATAAGCGGCGCCGAACGATTGCACCTTCGCAAAATGCGTTAAATAATATGAATCCTGAAGCACGTAGTATTTAAAACGGTCAATCGGAAGCGTTCCGTCACCGATTCCCTGAACGAACGGATGGACAAAGCTCCCCTCCCACCATTCTGCGGCTGCACTGCGGCATTCTTCTGAAAACTTCACACGTCATTCCCCCTGTCTGAAAAATAAAAAAACCACTTTCCCGCAAGGAAAAGTGGTTTGGAATTGGCATAGTAAAATAACACAAATACCGCTCCACTTCCCTACGCAGGTCTGAACCTGTTCAAGTTATGAGGGTCTAAAAGTCACACTTTTATCTCAGCCCTTATGAAGGACACCCCTAGTGGTTATACGAATACATATTGAATTGTTCTGCACCTCTATATTAACACGAATCCCTATTTGGTCAAGGTTTAACCTTCCAATGTTTTCTTAAGATCCGTTACGTACGCCCGAGATCCGGTGACAATTAAGCGGTCTCCCAGTTTCAGCCTTGTATCCCCATGAGGAACGATGCTGTCCACACCTCTGAAAATCCTGACAAAGATGACGTCGCCTGTTAAAGGGAATTCCCGCAAAATGACACCGTCGTATTTGCTGTTTTCCATATTAATTTGATACAGCGAAGACTCCTGGTTCGTGAGCAGCTTCATGACGCCAGGCGCTTCTATCAGCGCGCGAAGCAGCGTTTTTGTCGACAACAGAATAGAAAAGATGCTGATCTCCTGCTCCTTCAAAGCTGCTTCATTCTCGGGTGATCCGACGCTGGCAATGACTCTTTCTGTGCCTTTTTCTTTTGCAAGTAATGCAATGTCGGCATTCATGTCTTCATTCCCTGTCGCAACAACAAGAATATCCGCATCAAAAATACCGAGTGAGTCTAGGGTTTCAGGCTCATAATCAGAAATCGTTTCAACCGTAAACACTGATTCTGACAGCTTTTCCTCTGCATTCTCTTGGTAGACGTGCACAACACGCACGTCATACTCGTTCTCTGGCAATTCAAGTGTAACAGGCAGAGTCATTTGGTTGGCGCCGATAAACGCAATCGTCTTTTTCTCCTCCGGCTGCTCCTCCCGTTTGTACAATTTTTTAAAACAGATCGGCGTAAAAATACTGGCAATAACTGCTACTAAAATCAGTGCTCCTGACATATTTGCGCTGATCACGTGAAGCTGCTGGCCGATTGTCGCAGCGGCAATCACGAGCGAAAGGGTTGATGTCAGCAGGAAACCAGACGCCAAAACTGTTCGATTATCATACCACTTCTTCAAGTACATGACAGGAATGATTTTGCTTATTAACAGCGCCAACAGCAGGAGCGGAATCATGATTAAAATGGTTCGATCTTGGAAAAGAGTCCAAATATCCAGCTTCACGCCGACCATCACAAAGAAAATCGGTATTAAGAACCCGTAACCGAATGAATCCAGTTGCTGAACAAGTTCTTTGTTTGGTGAAAGAAGGGAAACAAGAACCCCCGCTAAGAAAGCGCCGAGAATATTTTCTGCCCCTAGTGATTCAGACAGGGCAACGAGTACGATAATTAACGTAAAAATGGCACGCGTTCCGATCTGGATCGTCCCTTTTGACATGGTCTGAACAAAAGAGCGATGTTTAAAGACCCGGCCGAAAAAGTAAAGCACCACTCCGGCTGCGAATAGGATCATCAGGAGCCACATGTTTCCGCTGTCCTCTCCGTATAAAGAAGAAAAAACAGCAAGAAGAATCATCGTGGCCAAATCCGCAATAACAGCAACGAGCAAAATAATCTGCCCGATATTTGAATTCATGATCCGTTCTTCTTTCAACGTTGGAACGACAACGCCCAAAGAAATCGTTGAAATAATAAGCGTCATTAAAAAAGCATTTTGGATAAATCCTGCCAAGACGAACCCATAGGACAGCAGCAATGATAAAATAAAAATACCGGCAAAAATTATAGATGCCGCAGCAAACGTATTAGGCGCTTCCTTTCCGTTCGGCAGGAGCTGCTTTTTCTTTCCTTTCTCAAACGATGAAAAATCAATTTCAAGCCCGCTTAAAAACATTAAAAAGATAAATCCGAGCATAGAGAGCGTCTGGAGCCATGTATCACCCTCCACAACTAAATTAAGACCGCTTTTTCCAATAATCAGCCCCATAATGATTTCAGCAACAACAACCGGGATGCTGAGTTTAAATCGATGCAAAAGGATGGGTGTCAAAAATGCAACGATAAGTACAACAACTAAAGATGCGACAGATGTATGCGCCATAATCAAAACCTCCTTTTTAGATCAGGGTTATGCCAGTTCTCAATCAAAGAACAGAACCTCATTTTTAAAAAACATAACGCGATTTTAACAAGGGTCAAGACAAAAAATAAAGTAATAAGGTCTTAATCCTGTTTAGAAAATGATTCTTCTATAATTTGCACATAAAAGCTTGTGATGACTCACAGCACTTTGCTTCATAATAAATAAAACAATCGGCAAGGAGGATACCGCATGGCTTACGATATAATCAGCGATATTCATGGCTGCTATGACGAAATGACTGAATTAATCCAAAAGCTTGGCTATACAATTAAAAATGGAGTACCTGTCCACGAGGAAGGCAGGGTGCTTGTTTTTGCCGGAGATTTGACTGACAGAGGGCCCAAATCGATAGAGGTGATCCGCTTTGTAGCCGGCGCTTACGAAAAAGGCGCTGTGCGTTATGTCCCGGGAAATCATTGCAATAAACTGTACCGCTACTTAAAAGGAAATCCGGTGAAAGTAATGCATGGTCTCGAAACAACAGCGGCGGAGCTTGAAGAACTTTCTAAAGAAGAAAGAAAAGCAGTCAGCGAACAGTTTATGAAGCTGTACGAAAAAGCGCCGCTTTACGACATCTTACATAACGGAGAATTAGTTGTCGCTCATGCTGGAATAAAGGCTGACGATATCGGCAAAAATACCCGCAGAGTGAAAGACTTCGTGCTTTACGGCGATGTGACGGGTGAAACGTATCCAGACGGCAGACCCGTCAGACGTGATTGGGCGGCATCCTATAACGGAAAGGCTTGGGTGGTTTACGGCCATACACCTGTGAAGGAGCCTCGGAAAATCAATCGCACTATCAACATCGATACAGGCTGCGTGTTCGGAAATAAACTGACAGGCTTTCGCTTTCCAGAAATAGAGACCGTCTCTGTTCCAAGCTCCCTGCCTTATGACGAATCAAGATTTCGCACCATATAAAAGGAGAGAATCATTGATCCTCTCCTTTTAGCGTGTCGACAAACCCTCGCATCCGTTGTCAGTCCTGCGCGTTGGCGCTCAATACGGAGTGGAACGGCGGCTAAATTCTCAGGCGTCCTGCCTAAACACCGCCGTCATCACATCCTGTGAAAGTCTGCTCCAATGCTCGTCCTTCCTAGACTTCAAGGGTTTTCAATCATGCTGAAAAGATGACAAAATCCTAAAACGTAAACCGTTTTAGGATTTTGTCAGTTCTTTCATATCTTGAGGCAGTGCAGCATGGAACGTCATGTTCTCCTGCGTCAGCGGATGGATAAACGAAAGATGCTCGCTGTGCAGGGCCTGCCGGCCAATTTTCTGTCTCGTTCCGCCATACAGTGTATCGCCGCACAGCGGGTGTCCGAGGTAGCTCATATGAACACGAATTTGGTGGGTCCGTCCAGTCTCAAGCTGCAATGTCACCGAGGTGATATCGTCAGTTGCGCGTGTGACATAAAAATGAGTAACAGCCTTCTGGCCGTCCGGTGTGACCCTCCGTTCAATAATACTGTCAGGATGTCTGCCAATCGGGGCATCGACTGTTCCCTCCCCTGTCATCCGCCCGTGGACCACTGCCACATACCGGCGTTTCACAAGTCCGTTTTTTTGCGCTGACGATAAAATGGAGTGGGCAAAGCGATGCTTAGCAACAAGCATCACACCTGATGTATCCCGGTCCAGCCGGGTGACAAGATGAACTGTCGCCCGCACTCCGTTTTTTTGATAATGATGGATAATTCCATTGGCAATGCTGCCGGATGGGTGCTCTCTCGAAGGAATTGATGACACATACGGCTGTTTGTTTATCACAAGCACATGTTCATCCTCATACAGAATATCGAGCGGAACAGGCTCTGCCAATAACGTCTCGCTCACCTGTTCCTCAGGAAACTTCACGACAAAAAGGTCCCCTTCTCTCAAAACGTATTTGACCGTCACATGCTCACCGTTGATAAGCAGGTCTCCCTCGCCAAACTTGATATCAGTCAGCAGCCGTTTCGAAATTCCCAGTTCTCCGACATATTCTTTTACAGTCATCCCCTCTTCAGCGGAAGTGATGTTCTTTCTGATAAAAAAATGCTCCACGATACGTCCTCTTTCTATTCACCTTTCCCGATAAACGAATCCTGGACTCTTTTCCAAAATGGAAACGGACGGAATCTCGCAAACCTCACATTTTCGGATGCAACCTGGCAGCGGATCGACTTTACATCCTTATGAAGAAGGGTTAAATGGTCAATCGTCACTTGAAAGTCAACTTCGTTTCTCGGTTTAATCATGCAATCATGATGGGAAGGGAGAAGCAGCGGCGATCCGACCGTCCGGAATACGCGGTTATTAATAGAAGCCATTTCCGCAAGCTGGATCGCTCTGATAGATGGATGAATAATCGCTCCGCCCAGCGCCTTATTGTAGGCTGTGCTGCCGGATGGCGTTGACAGGCAGAGGCCGTCGCCTCGGAAGGTTTCAAAGAGCTGTCCCTTGATTTCCACATCAGCCACAAGACTTCCTTCTATGCTTTTAATCGTACATTCATTCAAGGCTAAATATCTTTCTTCCCGCTCGTTTTCGTGATAAGTCACAATCACTTCGAGAAGCGGATATTCGACTGTATGGTACGGCGTTTTCGCAATCGCAAGAACAAGTTTTTCAATTTCATGAGGAACCCAGTCGGCATAAAACCCCAGATGACCCGTATGAACGCCGACAAATGCTGTTTTGTCCAAGCGGTCGCTGTATCTGTGAAAAGCATACAAAAGCGTTCCGTCGCCTCCGACTGAAATGACGATTTCCGGTTCATTTTCATCCAGTTCCATATCAAAATCCAATAAATACGCCTGTATTTTGCTTTTCAGCGTATCAGAAACTTGATCTCCTTTTGATGATACGGCAAATTTCATGCTTTTCTTCCCCTTTACCTATTGTTGCTCGCTTCCTTTTTTCTTTCTTGAAAAGGCAGCTTGAGCCTCCTGTATTTCACCCCTGATCTCCGACATCTCTTCATCAAGCCGGGAAGCCGCTTCAGAAGCACGCTGAAGCCTTAGTTTTACTTTTTCAGGAATGTTTCCGCTGTATTTATAATTTAATGAATGCTCAATGGTCGCCCAAAAATTCATCGCCAGCGTACGGATCTGTATTTCTACGAGAACATGCTTTTCTCCGGACACTGTCTGTAAAGGATACAGCACGACAAGATGATATGATCGGTATCCGCTCTCTTTATGTTCCGCAATATAATCCCTCTGATCCACAACGGTGAAATCTTTTCTGGCAAACAGCATCTCTTTTACGATTTGGATGTCATCGACAAATTGGCACATGATTCTAAGGCCTGCGATATCCTGCATGGTTTCAATTTCATGCATCGGTATGCCTTTCCGCCTGGCTTTTTCGAGTATGCTCGCCACAGGCTTGACGCGTCCTGTCACAAACTCAACCGGTGAATGGTCATCCTCGTATTCATAAAGCGTGCGGACTCCCTTGAGCTTCACTTTCAATTCTTCGACAGCCTGGCGGTACGGCACTAAAAAACGCTCCCATTGTTTGTCATCCATCATACATCCCCCAATTCCGAACCAGTTTCTATAAAAACACGCGTTTCACTTTTTCTTCCATTTCTTCTCCGTAGTTCGCATTATCTCTAATATTTTCTAAGAGATACTCCAGCTCCTCATGCAGGCCTGCCAGCTCAATGGTTTCGTCGCCTGCCTCTAAAACGACCGGAATTCTTTGTGCATGGGCCTGCTTCAGTTCCGGCCATACATGTTCCTTTATAATGACATATTCAAAAGAATCAGCTAATTCAAGTATGTATACAAAAGCAAAGTGGTCAGAATCAACAAGCATTTGACCTGACGGCTTGCGTTCCGCTTCGTTTCCTTCTGTCTCACAGGCAAGACGAAGCTGATCATCCGATAATGTTGCGTTCAAAATTTCGATTCTGTTTTGCATAATGCTCTCCTTTTTAAACAAAGTACAGATTCATTTTACCATATCAAGCTCGATATTGATAAACCTAACATCTCAAGAGATAATAGTAAAAATAAGATTTTCAGGGCGGAAAGGAAGAGCAACATGAGCCAAGAAATTGAAATAGAATTTAAAAACATGCTGACCAAACATGAATTTGAAAAATTAACAATGGCACTTCAGCTGACAGAAAAAGATTTTACAGATCAAAAGAATCACTACTTTGACACAGACAGCTTTGCGCTGAAACAAAAACACGCTGCGCTTCGAATTCGAAGAAAGAACGGTGAGTATATCCTGACGTTAAAAGAACCGGCAGAAGTGGGGCTGCTGGAAACGCACCAGCGGCTTTCAGAGGTATCAGATCTTGCCGGCTTTACAGTTCCCGAAGGCCCTGTGAAGGACCAGCTGCACAAGCTTCAGATCGATTCAGACGCCATTCAATATTTTGGATCTTTAGCTACAAACCGCGCTGAAAAAGAAACAGAAAAAGGCTTAATAGTTTTAGACCACAGCCGATATTTAAATAAAGAGGACTATGAAATCGAATTTGAAGCGGCAGACTGGCATGAGGGCAAACAAGCATTCGAGAAGCTGCTTCAGAAATTCAGCATTCCTCAGCGCGAAACCAAAAATAAAATTCTGCGTTTTTATGAAGAAAAACGAAAGTCTATATAAGGTGGAATGACATCGTGAATGTAACGAATTGGGCAGCTTTACTTCAGCTTCAGGCTTTACAGTCCATATCTAACGCAAACAGCACGGGCACTCAGAATGCGGAAAGCCCGCTCTCAAGCTTCAGCTCTTTGCTCAGCCAATATACAAACGGCCTGACATCTCAGCAGCAACCAACAGCATCTTCTGCATCGTCAAGCCCGCTCAGCCTGCTGAACAGCGCTTATTCTACAGCGCCGTCACTGCTTTCAGCATACGGGCTTAACTCATATACAAATAGCAATTCAGGTTATCTCACAAAAGCGGCAGACAGCACCGAAACAGCTGCTATAGATTCATCTTCTCACAAACAAGAAGCAAAACAGATCAGTTCAGGAGACTTCTCCATTGACAGCGCGATTAAAAAAGCCGCTGATAAATATGGCGTCGATGAAAAACTAATCCGTGCCGTCATCAAGCAGGAATCAGGCTTTAATGCAAAAGCCGTAAGCGGAGCAGGTGCGATGGGCTTAATGCAGCTGATGCCGTCAACCGCAAGCTCACTTGGGGTTTCTAATCCGCTGGATCCGCAGCAAAATGTGGAGGGCGGAACGAAATATTTAAAACAAATGCTGGATAAATACGACGGCAATGTGTCTATGGCATTAGCGGCTTACAACGCCGGACCGGGAAATGTTGACCGATATGGAGGCATTCCTCCTTTCCAAGAAACACAAAACTATGTAAAAAAAATAACCTCAGCTTATTACGCGTAACCAGAGCGGCTCTTGCCCTCTGGTTTTTTTGCGAAGTGAAATCTTACGCATTCCTGATTTTTATGTGATATGATATGAAATACAAACCCCGGCTGTCAGCCGAAACTTGTGATCAAACGCATAAAAGGCAGTTTGTTTGTAGAAATGATGCCTTGTTGCTAAAATAAATCATAGATGAAATGATGAAATACAGAAAATTACTTTTTGCAATAGGATTTATGATTCCTATTAGCCATATTTAAAGGAGTAGTCAACATGGGACAATCGTTTAACGCACCTTATGAAGCGATTGGAGAGGAACTTCTATCGCAACTTGTTGATACTTTTTATGAGCGTGTCGCGTCTCATCCTTTGCTGAAGCCAATTTTTCCGAGCGATTTAACAGAAACCGCCAGGAAACAGAAGCAATTTCTGACTCAGTATTTAGGCGGTCCTCCGCTTTATACGGAGGAACACGGCCACCCCATGCTCAGAGCAAGGCATCTTCCCTTTCCAATTACAAACGAGAGAGCTGATGCGTGGCTCAGCTGTATGAACGACGCAATGGACCATGTAGGGCTGGAGGGCGATATTCGTGAGTTTTTGTTTGGCCGGCTGGAATTGACAGCAAGGCATATGGTGAATCAAACGGAAGCGGAGGATCGATCATCTTGACAAACTATCAGCATGAGCAATACTTCGCCCATTGCCACGGTCATCCAAAAAAACCGCTTGAAATTTACATGTTTGTAGACCCTTTATGCCCTGAATGCTGGTCCTTAGAGCCCGTCATCAAAAAGCTGAAAATCAGATACGGACGCTTTTTCACCTTGCGCCTCATAGCTTCCGCAAGCCTTACCGCGTTAAATAAGAAACGGAAAAAGCATCTTCTTGCAGAGGCATGGGAAAAGATCGCGAGCCGCTCCGGCATGTCGTGTGACGGCAATGTCTGGCTCGAGCAAGATCAGCCGCTTTCATCGCCTTATATGGCTGCTCTCGCTTTTAAAGCAGCCGAACTGCAAGGAAGAAAAGCAGGCATGCAATTTCTCAGGAATATGCAGGAGAGCCTGTTTGTTTCAAAGAAAAATATTACGGATGAAAACGTGCTTTTGGAAATTGCGGAAAAAACGAGTCTTGATCTTGAAGAATTCAAAAAAGATCTGCATTCTCAAAGCGCAGTCAAGGCGCTTCAATGCGACATGAAAATTGCCGCTGAAATGGATGTTTCCGTCAATCCGACGCTGACGTTTTTCAATACACAGCATGAGGACGAAGGACTTAAAGTACCCGGCAGCTATTCATATGATGTATATGAAGAAATCTTATTTGAGATGCTGGGCGACGAGCCGAAGCCGTCGGAAACACCGCCTCTGGAATGTTTTATTGAATATTTCCGCTTCGTTGCCTCGAAGGAAATTGCTCTTGTATACGACCTGAGCCTAGAAGAGGTAGAAAAAGAAATGAAAAAATTGGCGTTTGCTAAAAAGGTTGCCAAAGTGGAAGCCAAACATGGAATGTTTTGGAAGTCTCTCAGCACTTATTCTGATGAATATCAATCATGTGAAAAATAGCCGCAGGCGTGTATATGCTTGAGGCTGTTTTTTTGCGCCGATATCAAACATATGTTCTGTTCGTAACACTAAAGAAACCGCGCCGGGATAAGCGCGGTTTCATATGTCTTAACGACAACAAAGGGGATGGGAGAAATTTTTCACGGTCAAACAAAGGGGTAATGTTTGTTTGTGATCAATTTCACATCCTTATGATAACAAAAGGTGTCGACTTTTGACAACCTATATGCTTAATGTTCATATTTTTGTCACAAAACATAACGAAGTACATTCATTCATATCCTAATAAGGAAAAAGGACGAGGGGGACCGCCATGATGTATACTGTGATTTCAATTGTGTGCATTGCCGTTTTTTTCTTTTTGAATGTATTAGGCATGATGCATATGCTGCCGCTTTATATTACCTCTCCTCTGCTGTTTCTGTCTATTTTGTTTACCCTCTACCGCCTGAACCACCGGAAAACCTTTAAAGGGTTTTAAAAAAGCCTGTGCATCATTTCTGCACAGGCTTTCTTTTTTTAAGACTGCTTGACTTTTATCAGCAGCTCTTCCATTTCATCCAGTTTTTCTTCAAACATTTTGCACGCAGCTTCGATCGGCTCTGGAGACGTCATATCAACGCCCGCTTTTTTCAGGACATCAATCGGGTATTGAGAGCTTCCCGCTTTCAGGAAGTCAATATAACGGTCAACCGCAGGCTTTCCTTCTTTCAAAATCTGGCTACTTAATGCTTGGGCAGCGCTGTACCCTGTCGCATACTGATACACATAGTAATTGTAATAGAAGTGAGGAATCCGCGACCATTCAAGGCCGATTTCCTTATCAATGACCATGCCGTCTCCGAAATACTTTTTATTCAGATCGTAATAGACATTTGTCAGAAGCTCAGGTGTAAGCGGCTCCCCTTCTTGCGCCTTTGTATGGATCAGATGTTCAAATTCAGCAAACATCGTTTGTCTGAAAACTGTTCCTCTGAAGCCTTCAAGCATATGGTTGAGAATATATAAACGCTGTTTTTCATCCTCTAAATTGTTCAGCAGGTATTCGCCAAGGAGCGCTTCGTTAGTCGTTGACGCAACTTCCGCGACAAAGATGCTGTAATTTCCGTATGGATATGGCTGGTGCTTTCTCGTATAGTAGCTGTGTACGGAATGTCCAAACTCATGCACGAGCGTAAAGAGATTATTGACGTTATCATGCCAGTTCATCAAAATATACGGATTCGTGCCGTAAGATCCTGATGAATAAGCGCCATTGCGTTTGCCTTTATTTTCGTAAACGTCGACCCATCGGTTTTCCAGCCCTTCTTTTAAGATGGAGGCGTACTCTTCCCCTAAAGGTGCAAGGCCTTTCAGCATGTAATCTTTGGCTTCATCGTACGTGACCTTCATCCCCGCATCCTTTACAAGCGGTGTATACAGATCATAGATATGCACTTCATCAAGTTCAAGCACTTTCTTTCTCAGCGCGATGTAGCGGTGCAGGAGCGGCAAATGCTTATTAATCGTTTTGACGAGATTGTCGTATACTTCCTCAGGAATACTGTTGTTAGAAAGCGCAGCTTCACGCGCTGACTTGTATTTTTTCACTCTCGCATAGAAGTTGTCCTTTTTCACTGTGCCGCTTAGAGTAGTGGCCATTGTGTTTTTATATTGACCGTATGTTTTATATACTGCATCAAAGGCATTTTTGCGGACTTCACGGTTTTCACTTTCTAAGAAATTAATAAAGTTCCCGTGAGTGATCTGTTTTTCATTTCCCTCTTCATCTTTTATGGAAGGGAATGTAATTTCGGCATTATTTAACACGCTAAACGTATTGGAAGATGAACCCAGCACTTCAGAAGCTTCAGCAAGCAGTGCCTCTTCCTTCTCACTCAGCACGTGCGGGCGTTCTTTTGTAATCTCCTCAATCGCATGGGAGTACAGTTTCAGTTCTTCTTTTTCAAGAATAAACTGCTGCAGTTTGTCTTCTTCTATGGATAAAATTTCAGGAACCAAATAAGCTGTCGCGCTTGCGGCCTGTGTATACAGGTTTCCCGCCTTGTCATTCAGCCCCTGATAAAAAGAGTTCCCGGTATCTTGGTCAGAGCGCATATGCGCATATGTGTAAAGCCTGCCCAGCCGCTCCATCACTTTATCTTGATACGTAAGAGCCTCGTACAAATAATCGGCTGAATCTGCCAGCTTTCCTTTATACTTAGATAAATTAGGAATTAATTCTTTTACAGCTTGAAATTCTTTATTCCAGGCCTCATCATTAGGAAAAATATCCTCAAGTCTCCATGTGTCTTCTGCCTTTACCTCACTTCTGTCAGGCAGTTGATTTGCTTTTTTTTCCTCAGCCATGGTGATCCCCCTCGTTTTCTTTGATTCAAGCCAATTGAAAAAACCGCTGTTTCTCAATAAACTTGTGTTGTGAATATCTTCCGGTTTTTCACTGCCTTTTGTCAAATCATATGCAGTAATGAAGAGAACGAATGCCAAAAAGGCAGTAAAAACACGAAAAACCTTTCCTTTTGTGCCTCTCACAGCCAGCCCACCACCTTTGTCTTAGGGTGAGCCAAATGAGTCAAACTCATTCTATAAAACAGCTGCGGTCTCTTTCCATGAGATCCTGTATTGAGTGTATACCCTCTTTAGGCTGATTCAGCACATATATTTCTTTCTGAGTCTCCCTTAAAAATCCCTTCTTGCACAAAAAATCAATGTACTGTTTCACCGCTTCTGAAAGACAATCTTCGCTGCATTCGTATCTGAGCGAAATGTTCTTTTTATAAATGTGCAGTTTGCACTGCTGTAAAACGGCGGAAAAGCGAATTGGCGCGCCTTTATATCCAAGATCCGTAATAAACAGATATAGAAACCCCTGCCACACAAAAACCGGACTATGAAAAACAGCCCCTTTTATAACAGGAACAAACACTTCAGTCGGAAGAAAAGAAAGGGGCGTCTGCCGCTTTTCATAAAACAGCAGCCTGAGGCGATTTGTTTCCTTGGAGATGAACCGGTGGGGTTTATGGCGAAAACGGTGAATCGCTTTTGTCCAGCCGGAGTATTGAAATGAGGGCATCGGTTCAGTGAAAAAAAGATCTTTTACACCTGCCCGATGGATAGGGATCGTTTGAACGAAGGAATAAGAATGGTTTGTGTAAAACGGGATGATATGGCTTAGCCGGCGGAAAGAACGCGTTTCCGGGCAATAACAGATCAGTTCCCTGTATGGGCTCGCATTGATAAACTGCCAATGGAAAGCAGAAAGCTGATAAAAGGATGGAGCAGTTCGTTTTAAGCGGCTGTTTCCCACAATCCACTGTGGGATGATTCCTTCTTGTTTGAAGCCCTCTGTCCGCTTTTGAAAGACATCGGGAGCAAGATTGGCACATTGATACTCAACAGCAAGCATGTGTCTCTTGATCTTCGCCATGATGTCGGGTCTTTGATTGATTTTCTTGATATACGGTTCTAATAGTGGAGAAGCCTGTTGCGTTTTCAGCCATACATACAGCTGTCTTTTTCCTTCTAAGTGATAGGCGCTTTCCGGTTCTATGTCTATCGAGCAGCACTTGTTCTGTTTATGGGCGAAATGCGGCGCTTTTTGAAGTCCGAGCTTCACATCAAGCTCTCCCCCGCACGCCGGACAGAAGAATCGTCTCTGCTTTAATTTCTGGCTTCGCTGAGCGCCTAGAAGGTGAACCATTTGGCCGTCTTTAGTCACAGCACTAAACACTTGTCATCTCTCCTTTCCAGATGAGGTATACTTTCTGGAAAAGATGATCAACTCCTGTTAGCTGTATTTTTCGCCTGGATGTATGATGTTGATTTCAGTTCTCAAAAATGGCATTTCAGCGCATAAAAAAAAACCGATTTCCGGAAAGAAATCGGTTTTGCTATGATGCAAAGTGTTTTTTTATCGTTTCTAGAGCATGCTCTGAAATAATCAGCTTGCCGTACTCTTCAAGACGGTGTATGCTGATTGAGGATTCATTTGCGTACTCCAACAGGATGCTTAGCTGATTTTCAACCTCTTCATCAGTTATATTGCAAAAATCTACATATAAATAATATCGGTTCTCAAACGAATATAAAGTCGTTTTGCTTCCGTTAACGTTCAATTTAGATAGAGAAATAACATCCTCAAAATCGCCAAACCGCAAGACAAATTGAAGCTTTTGCTCCTTCTCTTCCTGATTGACGGCTTGCTCTTCTTTCTGGAAATCATCCAGCAAGGCGTCAAGATCCTCAGATGCTGGTTCTTGCTTTTTATCCTCAGGAATCGGCAGTTCGAGCTTTTGTCCGTCTTTGGAAAGCTGGGCTTTTGTGACGATGATTTCTAATCCTTTGTCCAGAGCCTGAACTTGGATCCAAAGAGGGCCTTCCACAGCGAATTCCTCTTCCTCATGAACTTCATCCATGACTTCCCAGAACAGTTCTTCACTGCGCTCACGGTTATACCAAATTTCTTCTCTGTCAAAACCGCGATCTTCAATATCTCCGTAAGACATATAAAATTTTACTGTATGCTCGTTAATTCTTTCAATTTCCATTTGCCAACCTTCCCTTCTATATAAGATGTTGAAGGGACATCTAAGCTCCCGATTAATTGTACTTTACTACACTTTACCCATTCCGTCCACATCTTAACCTTGAAGCAAGGCCAGTGTGAATTCCTTTGTATTTCTATTTTATGATAAAACAGTCACAAAAGAAATAAAAATGCACCTTTGCCTAAAAAACGGCAGATCTGCGGCTGATATCATAAAATACGACCTGTCTCATATAGTAGTAGTACAAGCGATGGAACGAAAGAGAGGTGCCGATTCATGGAGCATGACTATCTGATTTCTCTGCTTGTCATTGTTGGAATCGATCTGATCCTTGGCGGAGATAATGCGGTCGTCATTGCCATGGCCAGCAGAAATTTGCCGGACAAGCAAAGACAGCAAGCCATTATTATCGGAACATTTATCGCCGTTGCCATGAGAATCGGATTAACAAGCGCAGCCGTATATCTTTTGAACATTCCTTTCTTGCAATGCGCCGGCGGAATTTTCCTGCTGTATTTAGGCTATCAGCTGCTGATTGAAAAAAAAGACACGCAGCACATCAAAAGCAGCACCTCCCTTTGGAGAGCAATACGAACGATTGTGCTTGCAGATCTCTTTATGTCGCTGGATAACGTCATAGCGGTTGCGGGTGCGTCACACGGTGAGTTTTCTCTCGTTATTATAGGTTTATGTGTATCGGTGCCGGTTATTATTTGGGGCAGCAAACTCATCCACATTGCACTTGAGAAAATACCCCTCCTGATTTACGCGGGAAGCGGGCTGCTTGCTTATACCGGCGGAGAAATGATTGTCAGGGACAAAAAGCTGTCTTTTTTTATGGCGCAGCACGGCGTAGTCGAAACGCTCCTCCCCATTTTAACGGTCGCGTTTGTCATCCTTGCGAGTATTTATTATCAGCAGGTTGAAAAATAAAAGAAGGCTGATGACTCAGCCTTCTTTTGATGATACGATCTATTAGTTTGCCAAACGCTGTGCTTCTCTTAATTGGAAAGAGCGGACTTTTCTTGGCAGGAAACGTCTAATTTCGTCTTCGTTGTATCCAACTTGCAAACGTTTTTCGTCGATGATGATCGGACGGCGAAGCAAACCTGGGTGCTCGTTGATCAAGCGGTACAAATCTTGCAGCGGCATAGATTCAACGTTCACATTCAGTTTTTGGAATACTTTTGAACGGGTTGAGATGATTTCATCTGTTCCGTCCTCAGTCATTCGAAGAATTTGTTTTATTTCATCAATAGATAAAGGTTCAGAGAAAATGTTTCTTTCTTCAAATGGAATATCGTGCTCCTCGAGCCACGCTCTCGCTTTTCTGCATGAAGTACAGCTTGGTGATGTGTATAATGTAACCATTCATCTTCACTCCTCTAATTAGTAGGATGAACATCTATTTTATTCTTAAATTGAAATTACTCTAAAAAAGGAATCTTTATAGGTATTATACTATAAAAAAGTAAGTGTGAACAGTATCCTAAGAAAAAAATGTGTCAATCCAGCAAATTTTTAATTTTAATGATATGTTCTGATTCTCAATTAGCTTAACTGATCGAAAATGTTTTTTTGTTTTTCTTCATCAATGAGTTTCAAGACCTCATCTGTTTTTTCGTACGATTCCCCGTACCATTTCTCATCTTTATAAGTATGAATGTTTTCATATGTCTGTTTCATGGCTTCAAGAATTTCTTCTTCTGATTCTGTTTTCGGTGACCAGTACAGAATCTCCATCTTGTTTACTTCATTCGTAGCCAATGACCGGCGCCGGTACCCAATTGACTGAGCATGCTTGAAATGCTCTCTTTGATAAAACCTCAGGCGTTTTTCTGTATCAGCATCATCTTCATCCACAGGCTCCACCTCGAGCAAGATCGGCTTATTTTTCTTTTTGAGCTTTGCGATCAATTTGCCGCCAAGCCCCTGCCCTCTTGCATCCTTAGACACATACAGATAATCAACAAAGATAAAAGAATCGAATTCCGCAAACATTAGTATATGATGTTTGCCTTCGTCTTTATGATAAATATCGCTCCGCTCTTTCAGAAGAGCTTCCATATGCGCTTTTGATTTCATTTCTTCAATTGGAAAGTACTCGCTAAGCTTTTCGTACCAGTTCATTGATTTGCTCCTTATGAGTTCATTGTCTTCATACTTTTAGATATACCCCATTTCTTCTTGTTTAAACAGCTTTACATCTATAAAGACGTACGAACTTCCGCCATGGTTTCATTTTTTTTCAGCAAAAACCGGAGCCGGATGCTTCGTTCATTTTGAAGCGTATGCAAAAAGCTCTCATTGAGCGCGGCTTTCCCGCTTGTAATGAAGCAAGCGGGGCTGTGCCAGTGCAATAAGAAACGTCATGCCATACAATACTCCAGCCGTGATAAAAGCCATTTTCGCACCAGCCGCATCAGCCACGAGCCCCATGATGGAGTAGGTGATGCCAGACCAAGGAGTCAAAATCGCATTTTTGGCAGCCATGATCCCGATACGCTTCTGTTCCGGAATGGCCTCCTGCAGCACGGTTTCCTGGCAAATATCACGCACCTGATAAAAAGGCCCCATTGCAGCACAAGCCAGAGCGCATAAAAGCGGAATTGGAGAAAATGAAAACAAAAGGGTCAGCACCGACATCACAAGCGAGCTGAACATAATCGCATAGCCCATGTTCTGCTCAAAAAAAACAGAAAAACGAATGGCAATTATACTGCCGACAATTGCACCTATAAAATAAGAAGCGTTAAACATTCCCCACCACACCTCTGTTTCATGCAAAACAGCCGCAGTGAATGCGAGAAGAATAGCAGACGACCAAACTGAACCCGCCAAAGCTTCTATCATGTCCATTACAGTAATATCTCTTACAACCGGGATGATCATTAAATCCTTCCATATACTCCTGGCAGATGCTGTTTCAGCTTTTCCACCAGTCTCTTCTTCATTTATATGGAGCAAACTGATGGAACCCCCCGAAAGAACAAACAGGCAAATGGCTGCACCGACAACGAGTTCAAACGGTACGGCATACGTCAGAAGGCCGCCTAGGCCCCAGCCTGCTGTTAAAAACAATTGATTCGAGAGGGAGATCACACCGTTCGCTTTCACATATTGCTCTTTTGGAACAATAATCGGCAGCAGCGCGAATCTTACCGGCTGAAAAAAGGCGCCCGCAAAGGAAAAACAGAAGACAAACAGCAACGTTATCCAAAAGAAAACCTGTCCGTGATGACTGACGCTGTATGCCATTAGTATTGTAAAGACCGCCCTCAGCAGATTTGCGAATACAAGCACCTTTTTAAAACCAAGATTGCGAAGCACCGGAGAGATGCAAAAGCTTGCCGCTATACTCGCAAACGACATGAACGATAAAACAAGACCAGCCAAAAAGACAGAGTCTGTCATTTGATAGACCCGGACCATTAAAACGATTGTGACAAGGACTCCTGCTAAAGATTGAAGAGATTGAGACAGTAGCAGTGCAAAAACATTTTTGTTATGCAGAAATTGAATCGTATTTCGCCTCCGCTTTTTCCTCTACTTGTAAATGTTATCATTCTCACTTTCTATGTAGGCGCAAAAAAATCCTTCAAGACATTTATCTTGAAGGATTGATGAATCATGAAAAAGCTTTAAATTCTGCTTCCGTACACATCACAAAATGTCCCGGTTTGACTTCACGGAATTCCATCGTTTCCCCATCCTTTAATTGATGGACGGACGGATCGTATTTCTGGCGGACACGATTTCTCTCATAGTCCGGATCAGGAAGCGGAATCGCTGAAAGCAGTGACTTTGTATATGGGTGAAGCGGGTTTTCATAAAGCTCATCTGCCGGCGCAAGCTCAACCAGTTTCCCGAAATACATGACTCCGATGCGGTCGCTGATGTATTTGACCATCGATAAATCGTGGGCAATAAACAGGTAAGTGAGCCCTTTTTCTTTTTGCAGTTCTTTCATTAAATTCACGACCTGCGCCTGAATGGATACATCCAAAGCCGAAATCGGTTCATCCGCAATAATGAATTCCGGATCAACGGCGAGAGCTCTGGCAATCCCGATTCTTTGACGCTGGCCGCCGGAAAATTCATGCGGATAGCGGTTCGCGTGTTCCTTGTTTAAACCGACTGTTTCCAAGAGCTCGTGGACCCGCTGCATCCGCTCTTTTTTCGTTTTCGCCAGCTTATGAATATCGAGACCCTCAGCAATAATATCTGCAACTGTCATTCTCGGATTCAGTGATGCGTATGGGTCTTGGAAAATCATCTGCATTTTGCGGTTGAATTCCAGCAGCTTTTTCCGCGATTTTTTCCCGTGCACATTTTCGCCGTTGAACAGCACCTCTCCATCGGTCGCTTCGTAAAGCCGAATAATGCTTCGGCCTGTTGTTGATTTACCGCAGCCAGATTCACCAACCAGCCCTAATGTTTCACCTTTATAGATATCAAATGATAAATCGTCTACAGCCTTAACCGTTCCTCTCGGCGTGACAAAGTGCTGTTTTAAATGTTTGATTTCTAATAGTTTCTCAGTCAATTTATTCACCTTCTCTCACTAAGACAGGTTTTTCATACGTGTTTGCCAGTTTCCGCATTTTCGCTTTTACTGCTTCAGGCGGCTCTACCTTTGGCGCGTCAGGATGAAGCAGCCACGATTTGACATAATGAGTATCAGACACCTTAAACATTGGCGGCTCCTGTTCAAAATCGATTTTCATCGCGTAAGAGCTCCGCAGGGCAAAAGCATCTCCTTTTGGCGGGTTTGTCAAATCAGGCGGCGTGCCCGGAATTGCAGTCAGCTCTTCCTCTCCCGAACTTTCCAGTGTCGGCATGGATGCAAGCAGCCCCCAAGTATACGGATGTCTCGGATCGTAGAAGATTTCGTCTACCGTACCGGTTTCTACAATTTGTCCCGCGTACATGACAGCGACCCGGTCAGCAACGTTAGCCACAACACCAAGATCGTGTGTGATAAAGATAATGGACGTGTCAATTTTCTTTTGCAAATCCTTCATCAATTCCAGAATTTGCGCTTGGATCGTTACATCAAGAGCAGTTGTCGGCTCATCGGCGATCAGAAGCTTCGGATTCGCCGCAAGCGCCATGGCAATGACAACCCGCTGTCTCATCCCGCCTGAAAATTCGTGCGGAAATTGGTTGACCCGTTTTTCCGGCATCGGGATACCGACTAAATCCAGCAGCTCAACGGCGCGTTTTTTCGCCGCTTCCTTTGAAACCTTCTCATGTTTAAAAAGCACTTCCGTAATTTGTTTGCCGACTTTCATCGTCGGGTTTAAAGAGGTCATCGGATCCTGGAATATCATCCCGATCTCTTTCCCCCGGACATTTTGCATCTCTTTTTCGGACAGCGGCACCAGATCCTTGCCGTCAAACAAGATCTCACCGCGCTTAAAATAACCCGGAGGCATTGGAATCAGCTTCATGATCGCTTGAGAGGTCACACTTTTTCCGGAACCTGATTCTCCGACGATGGCCAGCGTCTCTCCTTTATTCAGATGGAAATTCACTCCGCGGATCGCCTGAACCTCTCCGCCATATGTTTTAAATGATATTGCTAAATCTTTTACTTCTAATAGGCGTGTCACCCGTATCACTCCCTTATTTACGTAACTTAGGATCCAATGCGTCTCTTAATCCGTCGCCGACAACGTTAAAACCAAACATTGTAATGCAGATAAATCCGGCAGGGAAGAATAAACGCCACGGATAATAGGTCAATGCAGGCAATCCGTCAGAAGCCATCGTTCCCCAGCTTGCCAGCGGAGCCGGAACACCAAGTCCCAAATAGCTTAAAAAGGCTTCTGTGAAAATCGCAGTAGGAACTGTCAATGTCATCGTGACCAAAATAGAACCCATTGCGTTTGGCACGATATGTTTAAACAGAAGACGGGATGTTTTTGCACCAAGTGTCTGTGAAGCAAGCACATACTCCTGATTCTTCAGCTGCAGCACTTGTCCGCGTACAATTCTGGCCATATTAATCCAGCCCGTAATCGTCATGGCAATAATAATTGTAAATAGCCCTTTCGGAAGAACAACCATCAGTAAGATAACCATTAATAATGAAGGAACTGCCCAAAGGATATCAGCGATACGCATCATAATTTCATCGGTTCTGCCTCCGCGGAATCCTGAAATGCTTCCCCAAATGACGCCGATCAGCAAATCAAGAACAGCGGCTGCAACACCGATAAAGATTGAGATTCGAGCTCCTACCCATGTACGGACGAAAATGTCCCGTCCAAGATCATCTGTGCCAAACCAATGATCTTTTGAAGGCGGCTTATCCGCATTTAAGAGATTAGTAGTTGAATAATCATACCTTGAGAACATCGGCGCAAAAATCGCCATAAGGATAATGAGCACGATAATGATAAGCCCGACCATTGCAAGCTTATTGCTGCGGAAGCGAAGCATCGCATCTTTCCAGAGGGAAAGGCTCTTTTTACTTATTTTTTCTGCATCGCCGGCATTCGCTGCGGCTGGTTCAAACATGTTTTTTGGAATGTTCTGCATGGCCTAGGCTCCTTTCTTTGCTTTGGAAAGCTTGATTCTTGGATCAATAATGCCGTATAACACGTCTACAATTAATACACACAATAGCAGGATGACACTAAAGAACACGGTTACACCCATAATGACTGTATAATCACGGTTTGTAATACTGTTTACGAAATGTGCACCAAGCCCCGGAATACCAAAAATGGTTTCAATAATGAAGCTTCCCGTTAAGACCTGCGCGGCCATCGGGCCCATGTATGTAACAACTGGCAAAAGCGCGTTTCGAATGGCATGCCGCACTGTAACTGCTGGACGGGACAGCCCCTTTGCTTTCGCTGTGCGAATATAATCACTGTTTAACACTTCGATCATGCTTGAACGGGAAAGTCTGGCAATGAACGCCATCGGCATGGAAGCAAGTGCGATTGAAGGCAAAAAGGTGTATGCCCAGGACTCCCACCCCGCGACCGGAAACAGCCCAAGCTTCATGGAGAACACATATTGCAGAACAGCCGCCATGATAAAGCTCGGAACTGAAATACCAAATATCGTTAAAATCGCGACGGTATAATCCTGCCACTTATTATGGTAAAGGGCTGCAATGACCCCAAACAATACACCTAACGCTAAAGCGAGGAGAATAGCTTCTGCTCCAAGAGTGAATGAAACGGGGAAACCTGAACTGATCAGGTCGTTAACACTCTGACCTTTATATTTAAATGACGGTCCGAAATCCCACATTGCAACTGATTTCAAATAACTGACATATTGTACAAACAGCGGCTTGTCCAAGCCATAATGCGCATTTAAGTTTGCTTCAATTTCAGGCGGAAGCTTTTTCTCACCTGAAAATGGCCCGCCCGGTGCTGCTTGCATTAAGAAGAATGTCACAGTTACAATCACAAATAGTGTGATAATCATATAGACTAAGCGTCTTCCGATATATTTTAGCAAGGGGGAACACCTCCATGGTTTTTACATTTTTATACTCCATCAGTAAGAAAGGTATATGGGGTTTTTCTCCCCATATACCTTGAGGTCTTTTATTTTCAGACGAAGCCTTATTTAAAATATGCGTTTCTGAAATAAACCTCACCAGTACCTGGCATGATAACACCATTTAAGTTTTCATCCTGTACCCAAGTATCTGTATAGAAATAGATTGGGGCAACTGGCATTTCATCAATGAAAATACCTTCTGCTTTTTTCAGCAGCGCTGCACGTTTTGTTTTATCTGTTTCAGTTTGTGACTGGTTCAGAAGCTTTTTGAACTCTGGATTTTCCCAGCCAGTATCGTTATTTCCTCCGTCCTTGTCACGGAACAATTCTAGGAAGTTGATAGGGTCATTGAAGTCGCCGAGCCAGCCCATACGGCCGATTTGATAATCTTGGCTGTGGAGTTTATCAATATATACATTCCATTCTGAGTTATCAAGCTCAACATTCACGCCTAAATTTTTCTTCCACATTTCTTGTACAGCTTGAGCGATTTTCGCATGTGCTTCATCAGTGTTATAAGACAATTTGATTTTCGGCAGGTCAGATGCCTTGCTCAAGCCCATTTCTTTCAGGCCTTTTTCAAGGTATTCTTTTGCCGTTTTGATATCGTTGTCTTTGAAGTAGCCTTCTTTGTTATCTTCAAATCCCTTCATTGTCGGCGGCACCGCAGCCATTGCCGGGATTTGCTCTCCCTGTGTAACGTTTTTAACAATCGATTGACGGTCAAGCGAATATGTTAAAGCTTTACGGATATTTACGTTGTCTAACGGCTTAGCCTCAGTGTTGAATTTGTACCAATAGACACCTGCAATCGGCTCAACATGTAAAGAACCGTCTTTTTTCAAGGTAGGCAGAGATTCTGTCGGAAGCTGTCCGAGCGGCATACCGGCCCAATCAAGTTCTCCAGCTTGGAATTTTTTCAGTTCAGTATTGTTATTGTTGATCATAACCATATTAATGTTCTTCAGTTTGACTTTGTCTTTATCCCAATACTGGTCATTTTTTTCAAGTTTGATAGATCCGCTGTGTTTCCATGCCGTCATTTTGAACGGTCCGTTTGATACGTAATCATCTCCGGCATTTGTGTTCCACTTTTTATTTTTCTCTGCAATTTTCTTGTTGATCGGCATATACGTGTAGAACGCAGTTAATTCAGTGAAATATGGAGTCGGGTTATTTAATTCAACCTTCAGCGTTTTGTCATTTTCAGCTTTTACTGCCACATCATCAAGGCTGCCTTTGCCGGTATTCGCCGCTTCAGCACCTTTTATGTAGTAGAGCTGGTAAGCGTATTGTGATTCGTTATTAGGATCAAGCGCCCATTTCCAAGCATATTCAAAGTCTTGTGCTGTTACAGGGTCGCCGTTTGACCATTTTGCACCATCACGAATTGTAAATGTATATGTCTTTCCATCTTTGCTCGTTTCAATTTTAGAAGCCGCGCCTTCTTCAGGCTCACCATCTGCATTGATACGTGTCAATCCTTCAAAAGTCTGACGGATGACACCGCCTGATACTGAATCATTTGCCAATCCCGGATGTAATGAGAACGGCTCAGTTTTAATATTAATGTTAAGTGTCGTCTTTCCTTTGCTGTCCTTTTTCCCTTCACCGTTTGACCCGCTGCCGCCAAAGCCGCAAGCGCTCAGCACGAGTGTGAAAATGAGCATCAACGTGACAATCGACCAACGTTTTTTCAATTCGCAAACCCCCTAATAATAATTTTTTCAGCTCCTTACGGCTAAATCCTCAGAAATATCAGACAAATGAACCTGAGTTTCCATAACTTTTATTCTGTTCCGTCTTTTCTGATTATTTTTGTAAAAAAGCTGTAACAATAGAGTGAACAAGTTCATTATAATGAAACAAATAATTTATTGCAATATTATTTTATCAATTTAAAATATTTAAACTTCGTTAGTTTTTCTTCCACGAACATAATATCCTTCTACCATTTAAAGCATAAATTGATTAAAAACTATTTTATGGGTTTTTTGCTCATATTGCTTTTTACATATAATATCTTGTTATTTTCACGCTGATAGCAGTTATCATTTAGGGGTTTTACAGCTCCCCTGGTATTTATATCATTACAATGTTACTGGAAAAAAGAATGTTTTTTCATGATGACAATTGGTTATAATTGATTTATAATGAAGCAATCAAAAGAAAAGCGTGCTATGAAAAAGAGTAGTACACATTTCACCCGTTTGAAGAGAGTCTGCGGTGCTGGGAGCAGATAACGGGCAATGTGGAATGGACTTTGGAGCAGCTGACCGAACCCGAAAAGTAGGCTCAGCCGGAGCAGACTCCGTTACAAACGTCAGAGTGATTCCATTTTAATGGAATAATCAGGGTGGTACCACGGTTCATTCGTCCCTTTTTTACAGGGGAAGAATGAGCCTTTTTTATTACGTTTTAAGAAATGAGGTTGATTTTTTATGAAACAAACGATTTTTTCAGGCATTCAGCCAAGCGGCTCCGTTACGCTCGGCAACTATATCGGTGCAATGAAGCAGTTTGTCGAACTGCAGCATGATTATAACAGCTATTTTTGCATCGTGGATCAGCATGCGATTACCGTGCCTCAAGACCGGCTTCGGCTAAGAAAGAATATCCGCAATCTGGCGGCGCTTTACTTAGCTGTCGGACTTGATCCAGAAAAAGCAACATTGTTTATTCAGTCAGAGGTTCCCGCGCATGCGCAGGCCGGATGGATGATGCAGTGTGTCGCATATATCGGCGAGCTTGAACGGATGACCCAATTTAAGGATAAATCCAAAGGCAATGAAGCCGTTGTTTCCGGCCTGTTAACGTATCCGCCGCTGATGGCCGCTGATATTCTGCTGTACGGAACGGATCTTGTGCCTGTCGGCGAGGATCAAAAGCAGCACCTTGAGCTGACGCGGAATCTCGCGGAACGCTTCAACAAAAAATATAACGACATCTTTACCATTCCGGAAGTGAAAATTCCAAAAGTCGGCGCACGCATCATGTCTCTGAATGATCCGCTGAAGAAAATGAGCAAATCCGATCCGAACCAGAAAGCTTATATTACATTGCTGGATGAACCGAAGCTCCTTGAAAAGAAAATCAAAAGTGCTGTAACAGATTCTGAAGGCATTGTAAAATTTGATAAAGAAAACAAACCGGGCGTTTCCAACCTTCTTACGATTTATTCAATCCTCGGCAATACGACAATTGAGGAGCTTGAAGCAAAGTACGAAGGGAAAGGCTACGGCGAGTTTAAAGGTGATTTGGCAGAAGTCGTGGTTAACGCATTAAAACCGATCCAGGACCGCTATCATGAACTGATTGAATCTGATGAATTAGACCGGATTCTTGATGAAGGCGCGGAACGGGCGAACCGGACAGCGAACAAAATGCTGAAAAAAATGGAGAACGCCATGGGTCTTGGCCGAAAAAGACGCTGATCAAAAAAAACCGCTCTATGCAAAGAGCGGTTTTTTTCAGTTTACCTTCGATTCGTTTTCCATTTCCCATAGCTTTTCGAAAAAAGGCTGTCCTTTTATCAGATTTTCGCAAAAAGCCAGATGCTTGTCCGACCAGCCTTCAATTGTTTCGTTATACAGCATGTCCCAAATCTCTTCAAAGCTCATCCGTTTGATTTGTTCATACATATGCGGGTTCCACTCTGTGTACCAGTAGCCGATTTCAGCGCGGTTTTTCAGCCCTTTTAATTGGTCAAGCGCCATAAACATCAGCTGCTTGATTTGCCGCTCTTTTCTTGTTAGTCCTCTGACGTGCTCTGGCGCTAATGATAAAATGTGATATTCTTTGGAGGATTCCAGCTTCTTTGGCTCAAATTCATATGTTTCAGGCTCCACATCTTTTACCATTTCATAAACGAGCTGCTCCTGTCTTGGGATCAGACGGCTTTTTCTGACAGGGATCGTGTAGCCGATCGTGTCGACAGCCAAAATGCCAATTCCGTCTGTTACGACAAAACAATACTCCAGCTTTGTCCGCTCGTGATTTTTCCGAATGTACGATTTCTGATGTACGTCTTCAAGCAAACCTTTCGGAAGCTCAGACAGATCGTTTTCTATGTAATGAAACAGTACCGACGGCACCCTTAACAGCGGCACCTGATCCAAAAGCTCAACCGTATCTTCCTTGCGCCATTCGTGAAAGTGGCATACATTGTAGCCATTTTCTTCCCCTTCAAACCAATTGACCCACACATCATGAAGAAATAACATCTCTAACCCCTCACTTTTATAAAAACTGTTGTCCACAGTATAGGCAAGGGACAGAGAAATTATTCCAAAGAGATTGAGGAAATCTGGAATCTCTGGGTTTATGTAAGAATCACAAAAAGCAGATCTCTTTGTATATTTTCTGACAAAAAGAGATCTGCTTTTCTTCGGTTTCGTTATATTTTGTAACCAATATTGTTTTCATTTTATTTAATATTTTTCGGGTCCAGTGCATCCCGAAGGCCATCACCGACAAAGTTGAAGCACAAAACGGTAATTAAAATAAATAGCCCGGGAAATAATGGGTACCACCATGCTTGAATCATTAATGTAAAGTTTTGAGCATCCTGAAGCATATTTCCCCAGCTTGCGATTGGCGGCTGGATTCCGAAGCCCAAGTAGCTTAAAGTTGATTCAGCTAAAATGACACTGCCCACTTTTAAAGTAGCGGAGACAATTATTGGCCCAATACAATTCGGTAAGATATGCGAAAAAATAATTTTGTAATTTTTGGTGCCTATTGTTTTAGCAGCCAATACAAATTCTCTTGACCTAAGAGATAGAAACTCACCTCTGACAAGCCTCGCTGTTGTAGTCCAACCCGTCAGAGAAAAAATTAAAATTAACTTATCCATTCCCGGTTGAAAAATTGTCACTAAGGTAATAAGCAGAAAAATATCCGGAATAGATAAGACTACATCGACAGCCCTCATCAATACAGCATCTACTATTCCTTTAAAGTACCCTGCTAAGGCGCCAACAACGGTGCCTATAGTAATCGCACCAACTACTGAGACAAAGCCGACCAATAAAGACACACGAGCCCCATATAACACCCTTGTAAATATATCGCGCCCAAACTTATCTGTCCCCATTAGATTTTTAGGGCTTGGCGGCTTCAATTTATTTAAAAGAGATTGACTCTCAGGCGAGTAAGGCGCAATAAAAGGGGCAAAGACCGCCATTAAAATGATAACTGTTAAAATGATACCACCTATAACAGCAAGCTTATTTTTGAAAAACTTCTCAAAAAAGATCCTAGTCATTGTTTCTGGTTTTTTTCTAATATTTTCTTTTAGCTTTACCTCATTAGAGGGAGCCGCAGTGTTTGGATGTGCCATATGTGCCTCCCCCTTTTAATATTCAATTCGCGGATCAACTAATGCATACAAAATATCCGCAATCAAGTTTCCCAGTACAACCAAAACAGCAGAAATAACAGTCATGGCCATAATAACCGGATAATCTCTAGAGAATGCCGAATCAATAAATAATTTCCCTAATCCCGGCCAAGTAAAAATCTGTTCAACTACGACAGCACCACCAATAAATGATGGAATCATTAATCCGAAAATTGTAATAACAGGCAGAAGTCCATTTCTCAAACCATGTTTGAAAATAACTTTATTTTCTTTAAATCCCTTTGCCCGGGCTGTTCTTATATAATCCTGCTTCAATACATCGAGCATACTTGAACGTGTATATCGAGTAATACCGGCCATATCAGCAGTTGCTAAAACAAATGCAGGCAGAATTAAATGATGGAGCCTGTCAAAAATGCTAAAGTCAGCGTTTAAAGTGCTGACACCCCCCGTAGGAAACCAGCCGAGATTTACGGAAAGAACCATAATAAGAATTAATCCGAACCAGAAATTCGGGATAGCCAGCCCTAAAAATGATGTAACAGTTATCCCATAGTCAAGTTTAGAATAAGGGCGTTTCGCGGAAAGCACTCCGAAAGGAATTGAAATCAGAAGAGCAACAAGAGTTGAAAAAACCATAAGCACCAAGGTATTCGGTAAACGTGAAAGGATTAGATCGGAAACTGGTGTCCCCTTTTTAACAATAGATGTCCCGAAGTCACCCTGGAGCATATTTCCAAGCCATTTTAAGTATTGAACAGGCTCTGGGTCATTGAGTCCATACTTTTCAATAAATTTCGCTCTGTCAGCTTGGCTGATTGTCGGGTCCATCATTAATGACATCGGGTCACCTGGCGCCGCTTTCATAATCGCAAATGATAATATTGTAATGCCCAAAAGGATTGGCAAAGACATTAATGTTCGACGAACAATATATGTAACCATCTTCTTGTCCCCTTTTCTAAAATAGGATAAAGAGGAAAGGATGCTGGATCCTCACCTCTCTAGGGATTCAAAATTATTGTTCAAGCCACCATTTTTCAATATGATATAAGTCATTCTTTGGATGGAACACATAGCCGTGCATGTTTGCCGGGATTGCCCTATGATAATTGTAATAAAATAAGAATGAATAAGGCTGATCCTCTGCAATCAATTTATAGATTTCTTCGTATTTTTTCTGATATTCTTTTCTGTCTGTAATAGATTTAGCTTCTTCCAAAAGTTTATCGACTTTAGGGTTCTTATACCATATGTTATTTAATCCGTTCTTTGATTGACTGGAGTGGAAAATTGAAAATTGATCCGGAAATGTAGCCAAGCTCCAGCCAAGCAGCAAAGCATCATAGTCCCATTTCGGTGCACTTGTTTGTTCAATAAGTGCACTAAATTCTACAATTTGCGGTTTAGCTTCAATTCCCACTTCTTTTAGTTGCTGCTGAACAACAACCGCTAAATCTTCCCGAATTTTATTGCCTTGATTTGTCTTAATGGTAAACGAAAACTTCTTTCCATCCTTATCAAGGTAACCGTCTCCGTCTGTATCTTTCCATCCCGCTTCTTTCAAAAGCTTCTTAGCTTTTTTAGGATTGTAATCAAATGTAGGTACATCACTTTTCGGGTAATTCCAAGATAGCGGACTTTCAGGAACGTTTGCGACTTCACCATCACCGTTTAACACTTGATCCACCATTGCTTTTCGATCAAGTGCATGCGTAAGAGCTTGGCGGACTTTTTTGTCTTTAAATAATTCATTTTTTTCATTCCAGCCAATATAGCTGTAATTCAAACCAAGATCTGATTTAACTTGCACATTATCAAATGTCTTGACTGTTTCGAAATCAGTACCCGGAACAACAAAGAAATCAATATCTCCAGCCTTTAACTGGGCAACAGCTGCATTTGAATCCGGGATTGTTTTTACTGTAACTGTATCTAAATATGGTCTTCCGCCGTAATAATCTTCATTAGCTTCAAGTTTTACATAATCTCCTTTTTTCCATTCAGCAAACTTGAATGGACCCGAACCAATCGGATTCTTTCTATTAAATTCATTTTCGCCTAGATCTGAAACTGGTACTTTCCCTAAAATGTGTTTAGGCAGAATACCGTAACTATCTAAAACAACATTGTAAAAATACGCATCCTTTTTCTTTAATTTAAATTCAACTTCATAATCACCTTTTTTCGTCACTGACTTAAGTGACTCAAACCCAGAGCCGCGTTCACCATTATAATCCTTGTTTATGGGGATGCTGTATGTGAAAACAACATCATCCGCTGTAAGTTCCTTCCCGTCATGGAATTTTACACCTTTTCTAATCTTGACATTATAAGTCAGACCATCCTTGGATTCTGTCACTTTCTCGGCTAGCGCAGGCTTCACATTTAGTTTTTCATCTGTTTCTAATAATGTACTATAGATCATCCCTTCAATATCTGAACTGGCGACATCTGTAGAATAGAGTGGATTAAACAAAGTTGGCTCCCCAGTTGAACCAACAACCAAATCCCCGCCTTGCTGCGGTTTGCCTGCTGATTTTTTCTCGCTGTTGCTGCTCGATTTTGATCCCGAGCAGGCCGATAAGAAGATGGCAAGAACCATCAATACACTTAGCATCATCAGTGCGGTTTTCCGTCTTTTCATTAGATATTCCCCCTCTTGAAATGTTCGTTCTTCTCAGCTGTTGTTTATGTAGTGCGCATACCCCCTCTCAAAGCTGTGCGGGCAATTAGCTATAAAGGTGACAAGCCACAAAATGGCTGGGAGCAGCTTCTTTGAATTCTGGTATTTGTTCCTTGCATATCGGCTTTGCGGCAGGACATCTTGTGTGGAAAACGCAGCCTTTTGGCGGATTGGCCGGACTTGGCAGTTCTCCCTTCAGGACGATGCGTTCACGTTTGACAGATCCTTTTCTTCTTGTAACCGGGACAGACGATAGAAGCGCTTGGGTGTATGGATGAAGCGGATTGTCGTAAAGCTCATGCTTGCCGGTCAGTTCCATCATTTTGCCAAGATACATGACTCCGACTCTGTCGCTGATATGGCGGACGACACTTAGATCATGAGAGATAAATAGATACGTCAGATTAAATTCTTCCTGCAATTCTTCCATTAAGTTAATCACTTGGGCCTGAATGGATACATCAAGTGCGGAAACCGGTTCGTCTGCAATGATCAGCTCTGGATTCAAAGTGAGCGCTCTGGCGATGCCGATCCGCTGACGCTGTCCGCCGGAAAATTCATGGGGATAACGGCTGGCAAACGATGGGTGAAGACCTACTCTCGTAAGCAGTTCTTCGACTTTCTCGTTTCGTTCACGCATCGTATACATGTGGTGCGTATTAAACGGCTCCTTTATGATAGAACGCAGCGTTTTTCTTGGATTCAAAGAGGCAAATGGATCTTGGAAAACCATTTGAATATTTTTGCGGACACTTTTCCGCAGCTTCTCCTCTGACAGGTTGGAAATATCCTGCCCTTTAAAAAGGATTTGGCCTTCAGTTGGTTTATACAGCCTGATCATCGTCCTGCCGGCAGTCGATTTTCCGCAGCCGGACTCTCCAACGATTCCGAGTGTTTCTCCTTTTTTTAACGAAAATGAAACACCGTCCACCGCTTTTACATCGCCGACTTTTCTTTGAAAAAGGCCTGAGCGGATCGGGAAGTATTTTTTTACGTCACGAAGCTCTAAGATTGTTTCTTGATTAGCTGCTGTCATGATTGTTCAGCACCCTCTTCCTCATATAAAAAGCATCTCACTGTTCTTCCGCTTTTGTGCGTTAAAAGCGAAGGCTGATGTGTCCAGCATTTATCCATGGCTTTCGGACACCTTGGAGCAAAACGGCACCCCGGCGGCAGATTATCTGGTGTCGGCACGCTGCCTTTAATCGCATTTAATTTATCAATCTCTCCATCTATGACAGGAATCGATGTAAGCAGGCCTTCTGTATAAGGATGAAGCGGCTCTAAAAATAAGTCGTCAACTGTAGCGTTTTCTACGACTTGTCCGCAGTACATGACAATCACTCTGTCGGCTGCTTCCGATACAACACCTAAGTCGTGTGTGATAAGAAGAATTGAAGTATTGAACTTCTGACAGAGATCTTTCATCAGCTCCAGAACTTGGGCTTGTATTGTCACATCAAGCGCTGTCGTCGGTTCATCGGCAATGAGCAGTTTAGGGTTACAGCTGAGTGCGATGGCAATCATCACCCTCTGTCTCATTCCGCCCGACAGCCGGTGCGGGTACTCCTTCATAATTTGCTCGGCCCGGGAGAAACCGACCATCTGTAAGAGTTCAACAGATCTCTGACGGGCTTCTTTTTTCTTCATGTTTTTATGGTAAATCAGCACTTCGGTAATTTGTTCTCCGATTGTTAGCACCGGATTAAGGGAGGTCATTGGTTCCTGAAAGATCATGGATACTTCGTTTCCGCGGATTTTGCAATAGTCGTTTTCAGTGAATGAGGTGAGGTCTTTGTCTTCGAGTTTAATAGAGCCGTCCATGATTTTTCCGCCTGAGCTTTGGACGAGACCCATAATTGATAAAGAAGTAATACTTTTTCCGGAGCCCGATTCACCTACAAGCGCGACGGTTTCGCCTTTGCTGATGTGAAAATCGACTCCGTCAACCGCAGGGATCGGCTCCTTTTTTCTAAAAAAATAAGTCTTTAAATTATTCACTTCTAAAAGTGTGCTCATGCTAGCTCCCCTTCCCCCTCTTGTTTCAAACGTTTTCAAGAGAAAGCAATCCCTTTATTCAGAAATAATAAATAATATTGAATTATCGAAAAATTTTATAGTTGTATATTATTACAATCATTTTGCAAAATCAAGAATTTTTTAGGATAAATGTAATATTATTAACGAAATTCCATTATTTTATTCTTTTAAAGCGTTGCATCCAAAAAGGTTTCAGCAGGAATGGACAGCCCGTCTGCCGTGTTTGCCTTGTTGGCTGTTAAATATTTTTTTACAATATTGAATCCGACTGCGTATCCAAGCATTTTCGGCTGATATCCTTTGCCGAATAACAGCTGGGAGAATAATCGATTGTCCCGTTTGATATCCTGATGGGGGGCAATCTTTTTTTCGTATAAAGCTTGCAGCTGCTCCGGGGTATACCAAGACGTCCATTCAGCCATTTGACTTCGGCCGAACCTCTCATATACAGCATATTCTGCAAGCCCTTCCATGATGATTGTATCAAGTAATGTGACATCCTTTTCCTCTTTTGTCAGATGATCTAACCGGCAAACGTGATGATATTCATGTGTCATCAGGGCAGATACCGATGCAAAATCCAAATCTGACGAGAGAAAGAGGAACATTTTGTCTTGAAAGGCGAGTCCTGATTTTGATCCGAATTCTAAACGAATTCTCCTGTTTCGTTCATCAACCGGCAGCGTGACAATTGGTACATCAGGACCTTGCCATTTGTTTTTCAGGTACTGTTCTTCCTTTTGAATATGCTCGTAAAAACCTTTTTCTTTCAGCTTGGAAGCAGTATGAATTCCTTCTTTTATGTTTTTAAACATCCCATGATGCTGAAGGTGGCTCAGAATGCCTTTCCAGTTCTTTTGCTCCACACCTGAAAAAAGCGGTACAATGTAATGCGCCAAATCATCTATTGAAGCAGCCTTCCCGAGCCAGCTATATGTTTGTTCCACACTCATGTGATCGCCTCCTCTTTTTTATCCTATGCGCACAAAAAAAACCGGCTACCCTTTAAGGGCAGCCGGTTTGGCGTGATTATGATTGATATTTTTTAAAGATTAATGTTGCATTGTGTCCGCCGAATCCCAATGAGTTGCTGAGAACATAATTGAGATCCTGTCTGCGGGCTTCATCAGGCACATAATCTAGATCGCATTCTTCGTCTGGTGTTTGAATATTGATTGTCGGTGGGATCACACCTTCTTTAATGGCAAGGACAGAGAAAATCGCTTCAATACCGCCAGCTGCTCCTAAGAGGTGGCCTGTCATCGATTTTGTAGAGCTTACCGCAAGTTTATGCGCATGCTCGCCGAAGACGGTTTTAATCGCCATCGTTTCGTATTTGTCATTGTAATACGTGCTTGTCCCGTGAGCATTGATATAATCAATTTCTTCAGGGGCAATGCCCGCATCTTTAATGGCTTCTTGCATCGCTCTCGCTCCGCCTTCACCGTCTTGTGCCGGTGCTGTGATATGATAAGCGTCTCCCGTTGAGCCGTAGCCGACAATTTCTCCGTAAATCTTAGCGCCGCGGGCCAGGGCATGCTCAAGTTCTTCAAGAACGATAATCCCTGCACCTTCACCCATGACAAAGCCATCACGGTTTTTATCGAATGGGCGGCTTGCTGTTTTCGGATCTGGATTAGTAGACAACGCTTTGTTGGCGCTAAAGCCCGCGAATGACATTCTTGTCAGCGGCGCTTCTGTTCCGCCTGTGACCATAACGTCTGCATCGCCGCGCTGAATGACTTTGAACGCGTCACCGATTGAATTCGTTCCTGTAGCACATGCTGTAACGGTACAAGAGTTAACCCCTTTTGCTCCTAATGCAATAGAAATCTGGCCTGTCGCCATATCAGGAATCATCATTGGCACGAAAAACGGGCTTACACGTCTTGGGCCTTTTGTTAAGAAAATTTCAAATTGAGACTCTAGTGTTTCAAGTCCTCCGATTCCGGAGCCTACCCAAACACCGACTCTCGGTGCGATCTCATCGGTAATGTTGAGATCTGCGTCTTCAACTGCCATTTTCGCAGCTACAACCGCATATTGAGTAAAGCGGTCCATTTTTCTAGCTTCTTTTTTATCCATATAATCTTCAACATTGAAGTCTTTTAACTCAGCGGCTACTTTTGCCGGATATTCTTCAGCATCAACACGAGTGATCGGACCGATTCCGGACACACCGTTGATTGCGTTATTCCAACTTGTATCGACGTCGTTGCCAAGCGGAGATAATGCTCCAAGTCCTGTAACAACTACTCTCTTTTTACTCATCTTGTGTGCACCTCACCTTTTTTTATCGGCCCCAGCGGATTGCAATGGCGCCCCATGTTAATCCTCCGCCGAACCCTACCATAACGACCACATCGCCGTCTTTGATTTTACCAGCTTCCAATTCTTCTACAAGTGAGATCGGAATGGATGCGGCAGAAGTATTTCCATATTTATGAACGGTTTTAGACATCTTTTCGACAGGAAGCTCTAAACGCTCGCGAGCGGCTTCCATAATACGGATGTTCGCCTGATGCGGAATCAAAAAGTCAACGTCCTCTTTTGAGAGTCCGGCTTTTTCAATGACATTTACGCATGATTCGCCCATTTGGCGGACTGCAAATTTGAAAACTTCTCGTCCATTCATGATTGTATGTCCTTTTTCATTCAGATACAAGTGCTGACCGCCTGTGCCGTCTGCTCCTAGTTCAAATGAAAGGATTCCTCTGTCATCACTGACTGGCCCGACTACCGCAGCGCCCGCTCCGTCTCCAAACAGAACGGCTGTGTTGCGGTCTTCCCAGTCTGTAATGCTTGAGAGCTTTTCTACACCGACAACAAGAACATGCTTGTAGGTTCCGGATTCAATAAATTGCTTACCGGTTACAACCCCGTACATGAAGCCTGCACAAGCCGCGCTGATATCCATAGCACACGCTTTCTTCGCGCCGAGCTGTTCTTGAATCATACAAGAGACCGTAGGAAAAGCCTGATCAGGTGTAACAGTTGCAACCAGGATCATATCCAGGTCCTCAGCTGCCACTTCAGCTTGTTCCAGCGCCTTTTTCGCTGCTGCAACAGCCATATGTGATGAATACACATCATCTGCGGCAATTCTTCTTTCTTCTATTCCTGTTCTTGTACGAATCCACTCGTCAGAAGTTTCAACCATTTTTTCAAGATCTTGATTTGTTAAAACCTTCTCAGGAATGTAACGTCCAACACCAAGTATTCCAGCTTTCATAAGGGAAGACTCCTTTATATCTTAAATTTAGAAGATCAATCGGTTGTGATCAATTATTAGTATCAGGTACTAATTCTATCCTATTTTTTTTCACATGGCAATATATTCGTCTAAACTATCAGTTCATCTTACTCATAGAGTATGGTATATGGAAAGGAGGCGTATGCAGTTGGATGTGTTTTCAAAGATGATGTTCGGCGATTCCGCAAAACAAACAGCAGAGAAGGAAGAACAGCAAGAGGAGGTTTCCCAGACAAACGAAGAAGAGACGATTAATTACATGCATATTATGGACCAAATCGGTTCAATTATGAACTCTCTTGATCAAATCAAGCCCGCTTTAAAGGAGCTTGCACCGATGATTTCCGCTATTAAAAAGAAAATCATGTGAAAAGCCACTTTCAAAAAAGTGGCTTTTTCTTATTCGGTTTCAGATTTCGCATCAGACTTGCCAAGCTCATAAGCTTCCGCCATTACCGTTGTAAATAGATTCATAAACGGCTGGATGGCCTCCATTGACAGCTCAATGCCTGATTTTTCAAGCTGTTCTTTCGCTTCAGGCAGATATTTCATGGCAATTTGCAAGAACTCCAGTGATTTTTCGTGCTGCATGTGAAGTCACTCCATTACTCATTTTTTGGCAGTTCGCCTGTTTTGTTGTACGTTTTGATCAGCTTGGCGATTCTTTGCTGAAAGTCTTTATCGACAAGCGGACTGAATGTTCCCATTTCAACAACTCCCGTTTTCAGGTCGTAGTAATGATCTCCGCCTTCAAGGGTGCCTTTGTTGAATTGCTCAGCGATGATTTCATAGGCCTTGTCCACATTTTGCACCGTGCTGGTTAATACGGTATTCTCGCCGAGATCTGATTGATCTGTGACATAGCCGATGGCATAAAGGCCGTCTTTTTTGATTTGCTGAATGACAGGAACATTATACCCGTCTCCGGCGGGATACACAACATCCGCGCCTTCGTTCTTCATTTTCTGATAAAGCTTCACTGCTGTCGAATCATCATCCCAATGATCCGTATATTTCGTGTTTACTTCTATATCAGGGTTTTCATATTTGGCACCTTTGATAAAACCGTCAACCTCTGGCTGCCACGTAAAGGAAGCAATCACGCCGACCTGATTCGTTTTCGACATATGGGCAGCTGTCATTCCTCCAAAAAAGCCCATTGCTTCGCCGCTGAAATGGACACTCGTCACATTATCACCTTTCGCTTCCGCATTAGAAATGACAAATTCCATATCTGGATAATCTTCGCTGACCAAGTTAAATACCTCTGCATATTCACTTCCATGGCCATAGAGAAGGTTAACGCCCCGCTTATGAAAATCCTCAATCGCATTTATGATATCTTCATCTGTTTTAACGCCTTCTTTATAGTAGACGTCCACATTGTATTTTGATTGTATATTCAGTAATCCTTTATACCCTTTTGTGCCCCATACGAGGTCATTAATCGTATCAGGAAAGAGCATGCCGACCTTCTCAATTTTTCCTTTAAACGGAGTTTGTCCACATCCGCTCAATAAAAGGAGGACAGAAAAGATCATGACAAGCCTTGTGATCAAGTCATGTTCAACTCCTTTTGACAAGCTATAACATGTATTATTTTTATACGTTTATTGTATCTAGAAACCTCGAAACATGGAAGGTTTTTCTTAATATTTGTCGAAAATTGATGAAAATTGTCTTTTCCACTCGACAATTTTTGTTTTTGCTTCTTCTTTCGAGGTTTTTTGTGTGACTTGCAAATTAAAAATCTGATTATTGCTTTTATCACGGCTTGGTTCAAGCAGAAACCTCAGCAGTTCGTCTGCCACATCATCTGTGTAAAAGCCGTCTTCCTCAGTTTCTTCTTTCCAGGGCCCATACATTTTCGGCAGGATCACCGCTTTTTCTGAACCTGTCTTTTTCATTTTTTCCCATTCTGTTCGGTCTTGTTCATATACTAATACATAGGGAGAATCATATTGGTCTAAGGGCAAGCCGTCGAACTGGATACAAATTGTATCATATTTTCGCTCCCCAATGCGTTCAAGCTGGCGAAAGAGTTCATTTCTCCCAAGCCACATGAGTCTTTCTTCTAAGTACATTTGTCTCATTTCATCTTCTGTTTCAGCCAGAATAACGTCAACATGTATGCCTTCATCCATCATTCGCTCGCATAATGAAAGGCCGAAAAATTCGTCCGCACCTACAATCAGCGTTGATTCCATTGCATCTGCCGCCCTTCCGGTTTTTCATTTCCCAAAGCAAAACAGCCTCCGCAAAAGAGAAGGCTGTTGTTATTGTATTCTCTATAACTCTTTTTCATGACTGTGAAAGAATTTGCAGATTGATGCATATATTCTGCTTGGATGCTCAAATAAGTGAAATGTCATGTCGACCGGTGAGCCTTGCTTCTGCTGTTTTTCCTTGAATACTTCGGCATGTACGCTGTACGGATAGGGAGCTCCGGTCATTCGCTGCCATATATGAACCGGCACGCCGCTCGGATAGCTTTCAATTGTTTTGTAACACAGCGCTTCCGCTTCTTTTTCAGAAATTCCGTAGCTTTCCGATACTTCTCTCAAAAATTGCTTATAGAAAAATTTATTTTCTTTCTCCGATTCATAATGTGCATGAAGATCGAGACAAGGATTCAACATTGCGGCTGAGCGGATATGATCCGGGGAAAAACGAAGCAGTTCATCGGCCACGAGAGCACCCATGCCTTCTGCTAAAATATGAATCTTCGGATTGAGGATTTCCTGCTTCAGCACGGAATGTATGAGCTGTTTGGCATAGGTGACCGCTTTTTCCGCACCCCAATGCCTTCCGAACAGATTGCTGTTAAAAAGGGTATATCCTTCATTCCTCAGCATGTTCAGAAGCTGATTTCGGCCGTAATGCTGAAGCCAAAAGCTTGAATCATTCCCGACAAAGTGGGTTCTGTCCCCTAAGATAAAGATGCCGAAGCCGTTCGGGCGATAGGGCAGATGAATGACGTTATGCTCCGTTCCCAATTGAAAATACCTTTCCGTTATTCCCATCGCTTGCCCGCCTCCTTTCACACTTCATCTCACGCTATCATATGTAGAAAGAAAAGAAACGAATAAGGTAAAGTCCTAGCCTTTTACAGTTTTGGCTATTATACCGATTGACGATTTTTTATATTTTACCATTAAAATGTGACGAATCAGACTCTTTTGTCACCTCACTTTCTTCTAAAATTGGATTCCCCCTTCGCTTTTTGTATGGTATGATAGCTTCTAGAATAGAATGAGAAGGACGAGGTGGAAACGTGCGATATATTATTGCCTTTATTTGGACGTTCCTTTTATCACATATGGCATGCTACTTGATTGCCAGCATGAACAGCGCTGCGTATAATTTCAAAACATCATCTGTAATTGCTGTTGTACTGTATGTCTTAATCATGGTTTTAGCAGAAATCATGCCTATGAACAAAAATGCAAGCCAGCATTAAAAGCCAAAAACCCAAAACAATTCATTGTTTTGGGTTTTTTCTTGATCACGGCTTTCTTTTATATGTCCACAGCCGGTTGTGATTTGATGTTTCAGGAAACATATCCCCTGCTGATAGATGGACCTTTTGAGGGTTTTTAACCATACTCCCCGTCTCGCCGATTTCAACGTAGATGCCATTATTGGGTGCTTTTTGTCCGGGCCGGAATTGATGCTGCTGTCCCACTGTTTTTCCTCCTTTTCCTTTTTGCTGTAGTATGCGCCTAAGCGGCTGTGAATATGTTGCCATCAAAAAAACTGCTGAGTGCGGCTCAGCAGTTTTTTTGATTATTCTCCTTTGTATAAAATGGCCTTCAGCAATGCTTTTTGCACGTGGAGACGGTTTTCCGCCTGCTGGAATACTGCTGAATTTGGCCCGTCAATAATCTCCGCAGTCACTTCTTCCTCACGGTGCGCAGGGAGACAATGTAAAAATGTATAGTCAGGCTTGGCGTGGCTGACAAGCGCTGCATTCACCTGATAAGGCGCAAAGACAGCGAGACGCTCTTGTTCTTCCGCTTCCTGCCCCATGCTGGTAAACACATCAGAATAAATCACGTCCGCGTCTTTTACAGCTTCAATTGGATCAGCCGTAAGCGTGATAGAAGCACCGGATTGAAGTACAGCTGATTTTGCCGCTTCAACTGCTTCATCTAACACTTCATACCCCTTTGGCGAAGCGATCGAGATATCACAGCCCATTTTCGCGCAGCCGATCATTAATGAGTGCGCCACGTTATTTCCGTCACCGATGTACGCGACTTTCACGCCTTTAAGCTTCCCTTTCATTTCCTTAATCGTCAAAAGATCCGCCAGTGCCTGGCATGGATGGTATTTATCCGTAAGTCCGTTGATGACCGGAATGTCAGCTTCTTTGGCAAGCTCCTCCACCTTTTCATGCTCAAAGGTCCGAATCATGATGGCATCCACATAGCCTGACAGCACTCTAGCCGTATCAGCAACAGTCTCACCGCGCCCCAGCTGCAGATCTTTCTGGCTTAAGAAGAGGGCACTCCCGCCCAGCTGCGCCATGCCGGCTTCAAATGAAACACGGGTTCGCGTTGATGACTTTTCAAAAATCATCGCCAAGGTTTTGCCTTGAAAAATAGGCTGGATTTTGTTTTGTTTCAGTTCACCGGCTTCTGCGAGCAAGGCGTTTATATCCTGTTCACTAAGATCCTTTAACGTTAATAAATCTTTTCCGTATAAACTGGTTTGCGTCACTGTGTGCATGATGCCACTTCCTTTTTATAGAGATCTTTGAGAGATACAGGCTGCGGATGGCCTGAACCGCTTTGTAAAAACGCCCGCACGGTTTCTTCTTCTGTAAAGACGGTGATGCCGTGCGTCATGGCTTCCAAACGTTCTTTGCGCGCTTCTTCAGAGGCGCTCAGATTGATGTGGAGCGCTTTTCCTTCCTGTTCCATCCATGAGGCAAATGTCCCTTCATGAACTGTAAAACCGGCTTTTTCCGCTAACTCCTTGACATCTTCCGGCCCGTTTTGCAAATAAATGCTGCCTTTTTGATTCCAGACACGCGTATAGATTTTTTTCAAGGCGCTGTCAGCATCATATGCAACACACATGCCTTCTCCCGTTGATTTCATTTCCGGCCCAAGCTTGACATCCACATCCTGGATCGCATGAGAAGAAAAAACAGGGAACTTCACGGCAACCCCATGATGATTTTGAACTGCAGGGTTTACATCTTTTAAAGACGCCCCCGCCAGCAGACGTGTAGCGAGCGGGATCATCGGAACGCCCATTACTTTGCTGACAACAGGAACCGTGCGGCTCGCTCTCGGATTGACTTCAAGAACGAGAATGTTTCCATTGTCGATCACAAATTGGATGTTCATGATGCCTTTAAATGAAAGCTTTCGGGCAATTTTTTGCGCGGCCTCTTTTATGCCCTGCTGCAGCCCGCTTGTAATGGACGGTCCAGGAAGGATGGCAAAGCTGTCTCCCGAATGGACACCTGCCCGTTCAATATGCTCGGTATATGTCGGGATAAAGACATCCTCGCCGTCGGAAATCAAATCAATTTCGACTTCCTTTCCTGACACATACTGATCAATTAAAATCGGGTACGGCATGCTGTCCTCACCGTTCAGAAGCTGAGAAAGCTGAGCTTGCGAATCAACAATGATCATGCCCATTCCGCCGATAACGTAAGATGGGCGGATTAGCACCGGATAGCCGATCTCATCTGCTTTTTCAGCGGCCTCCTCTTTTGTATAAGCGATTTCTCCTTTTGCATGCTTCAATCCAAGCTCATCAAGAAGCTGATAAAATTGATCCCGGTCCTCTAACACGTCGAGCGTTTTAAATGAGGTGCCGAGAAGGGTAATGCCGGCTTTTTCGAGTGCTTCAGCAGCATTAATTGCGGTTTGTCCGCCAAATTGCACGATTGCAAAATCAATGTTTTCCTGCTCCGCCACATTTAAAATGTGTTCCGTTGTCATCGGTTCAAAATACAGGCGGTCCGCAATTTCATAATCAGTGCTGACCGTTTCCGGGTTATTGTTGATCATGATGGTCTCAAACCCAAGCTCTTGCAGTGTCAGCACGCCGTGTACAGCACTGTAATCAAATTCAACGCCTTGGCCTATCCGAATCGGGCCTGATCCGATAATCAGCGCGCGTTTTTTCTCTTTGCGGCTGATGTCCCCATCAGTCTCTCCGAAATAGGTGGAGTAAAAGTAGTTTGTTTTCGCATCAAATTCAGCCGCGCATGTATCTACAATTTTGAAGGAAGGCGTAATACCCATCTCCTTGCGAAGCGTACGTACCTCTTCTTCTGTTTTGCCGATCAGCGAGGCAATCGTTGTGTCTGAAAATCCTTTTTCCTTTGCTTTTTTCAATAATTCAAAAGAGAGATCGCTGCCCGCTTCCATCATGCGGTTCTCCAGTTTGATGATGTTGTCAAAGGTATGCAGGAAAAACGGATCAATTTTTGTTTTCGCATGAATGTCATCAATCGTCACGCTTCGGCTCAACAGCTCCATGACAACGAAAAATCTGCGGTCGTCCGGAGTGACTGCCAAATCCCAAAGCGCTTCAATCGACAAGCCGCTGAGCTCTGGAAGGTGCGTACCGACATTTTTCAGTTCAAGGGACGCTGCTGCCTTCTGTATCGCCGCTTCTAAATTCCGTTCAATCGCCATCACTTCACCGGTGGCTTTCATTTTTGTGCCAAGCTTGCGGTCTGCATTTTTGAATTTATCAAACGGCCAGCGCGGAAATTTGACGATCACATAGTCCAGCGCCGGTTCGAAGCTTGCGTAAGTCGATCCTGTGAGCGGATTTTCCAGCTCATCAAGGGTGTATCCGACTGCCAGTTTCGCAGCCATCTTTGCAATCGGATAACCGGTGGCTTTAGATGCGAGAGCCGATGACCGGCTTACCCGCGGATTGACTTCGATGACGTAATATTGCTTGCTGAATGGATCAAGCGCGAATTGAATGTTGCAGCCGCCTACGACATCAAGTGCTGAGATGATCGTCAGGCTTGCCGTCCGCAACATTTGATAGTCTTCATCCGTCAAAGTTTGTGACGGTGCCACAACAATGGAATCACCTGTATGCACACCGACCGGATCGATGTTTTCCATATTGCAGACGGTAATGCATGTGTTATGGCTGTCACGCATGACCTCGTATTCGATTTCTTTAAAGCCGGCAATGCTATTTTCCACAAGACATTGATTGATCGGGCTTGCTAACAGCGCCTGCTTAATCATGGCTGTAAAGGCTTCTTTATCAGGGGCGATGCCTCCCCCCTTTCCGCCTAATGTGTATGCAGGCCTGATAATGACAGGAAAACCGATGGATTCCGCAAAACGGAGGGCGTCGGCCTCGTTATCAACAATTTCACTCTCTGGCACGGGCTGGTTCAATTCTTTCATTAACGAACGGAATTTTTCCCGGTCTTCTCCTTTTTGTATCGTCTCAACGGATGTGCCGAGAAGTTTGACGCCGTGCTCTTTTAAAACACCTGTTTCTTCAAGCTCCACTGCTAAATTCAACGCGGTCTGCCCGCCTAAATTGGCAAGAAGTCCATCAGGCTGTTCTTTCTTAATGATGGCTGTCAGGCTTTCTGCTGTCAGCGGCTCGAAATAAATTTCATCAGCGAAGGCTTCATCGGTCATAATTGTCGCCGGATTGTTGTTGACGAGGATCACCCGATAGCCTTCCTCCTTTAGCGCGATGCACCCTTGAGTGCCTGAATAATCAAATTCTGCCGCCTGGCCGATGATGATCGGGCCTGAGCCGATTACTAATATGCTTGAAATACTGGTGTCTTTAGGCATGAGCGATTTCTCTCCTTGCTGGTATCACATTCTTTAGATAATCATCAAAAATCCATTCGCTTTCCGCAGGTCCGGGATGGGCTTCCGGGTGGAATTGGACACTCATGACAGGCAGTTTTTTATGGGCAAGCCCTTCAACTGACGTATCATTGACATGATGAAACCTGATCGTGAGCTCTTCTTCATTAATGGACTGTTCATCAACCACATAGCTGTGATTTTGGCTTGTCATGAAGACGCGTTTCGTTTCACGGTCGATGACCGGATGATTTGCACCCCTGTGTCCGAATGGCAGCTTGAATGTATTCCCTCCGAACGCGAGCGCAATCAGCTGATGGCCGAGACAGATGCCAAGAGTCGGATAACGGCTGATGATGCTTTTGATCTTTCCTAAATACGGCTGAATGGCTTTCGGGTCTCCAGGTCCGTTCGATAGCACAATGCCGTCCGGCTTCATGTCGTATACAGCTTCCATTTGCTGATATGGCACCACGGTGACCTTGCAGCCTCGTTTGACAAGTGATGATGCGATTGACTTTTTATAGCCGAAATCGATGAGGGCGATATGTTTATGTCCGTCGCCGAATGTGCTGATTTCCTGTGCGGATGCCTGTTCTGCCACGTTCTCTGGCTGAAGGGCGATCTCAGCGGCTTCTTTAGAGGCTGTGACAGTCGCACCCATCGTTCCGTTTGCCCGGATTTTTTTCACGACAGCCCTCGTATCAACATGGGTCAACAGCGGAATGTTCCATTTCTGTAAATACTCTTTGAGGCTGTATACCGCTTCATGATGAGAAAAATGATCACACGCCTCGTAGACAACCGCGGCTTTCACTTGCGGTTTCTTGCTTTCAAAATCCTTTTCATTAATGCCATAGTTGCCAATCAGCGGGTAGGTAAATACAATAATCTGTCCTTTATATGATGGATCTGTCAGCACTTCCTGGTAGCCTGTCATTCCTGTAAAAAAAACAGCTTCTCCCGTGCAGTTTTCATGACCGTCCAGCTCGCCGCTGAACGCTGTTCCATCTTCTAACACTAAATAACCTTCCATCTAACAGCCCACCTCTTGATGAATAATTAATTATAAAAATGAATTTTTATACTTTCATACCGAAAAAAAATTACTGGTTTACAGCGGAATGATGAGTGATTGCCTGTTTCAGCTTGCTGACAGCTTCTGCTATTTCATCCTTTGTCACGGTGAGCGGCGGCAGCAGCCGAATGACGTTCGGGCCGGCCGGCAATACAAGCAAGCCTAATGTCTGCAATTCAGTAATAATGTCAGCAACCGGGCCATCACACTCAATTCCAAGCATTAATCCTTTCCCGCGTATTTGTTTGACAAACGGGCTCTTTAGCTCAGCCTCAAGCTGTTCTTTTAAAAATGTCCCTTTGTCAGAAGCCTCTTGCAAAAAGTCAGGCTGGAATACAATTTGTAATGTGGCATTCACAGCAGCCATCGCCAGCATATTTCCTCCGAAAGTCGTTCCGTGAGAACCAGGGGTAAACGCTTCTCCCAGCTGTTTCTTTCCGATGACAGCGCCGACTGGAAAGCCGTTTCCCAATCCTTTTGCGGCTGTGATGATATCCGGCGAGAGTCCGAAGTGCTCGTATGCGAAGCCCTTTCCCGTCCGTCCGATGCCGGTCTGTATTTCATCAACGATCAGAAGAGCTTTCTTTTCCTTGCAAAACGACTGTACAGCTGTTAAAAATTCAACGCTCGCCGGATTGACTCCGCCTTCTCCCTGCACTGTCTCCAGCATCACCGCGGCTATTCCGTCTTCCTCCCTAAGAGCCTCAAAGGCGGAAGGATCGTTGTATGGCAAGTAATGAAAACCTTCCAGCATCGGGCCGAAACCTGTTTTGATTTTATCCTGTCCGGTCGCAGCCATCCCTGCATACGTGCGTCCATGAAACGACTGAAGAAAAGTGATGATTTTCGTTTTTCCAGTTGCTTTTCGGGCGAGCTTGATCGCGCCTTCATTCGCTTCCGCACCGCTGTTGCAGAAAAAAACGAGATCTCCCGCACTGTGCGCCGCCAGCTTCTGTGCCGCTTGCTCCTGTAGACTGTTTTGAAACAGGTTGGATACGTGCCATACGCTGTCGAGCTGTTTTTTGACTGCTTCTGTGACCGCTTCATGGCAGTGGCCTAGGTTAGATACCGCAATCCCCTGAATGAAATCGAGGTACTTTTTGCCGTTTTGATCCTCAACGTACGTCCCCTTTGCTTTTTTGATATCAATATCCCAGCGGCCGTAGGTTTGAAATAAGCTGCTCATGAAACAGCCTCCTTTGCTTTGACGATTTTTGTTCCTTGAAAGGTTTGGTCTGTGAAGAATGATCCTTTTCCGTTTACAATCATGACTTCAGACACCTGATCTGATAAAGCCGACAAGGCTGAATTGACCTTCGGAATCATTCCCCCTGTGATTACTTCCTGTTTGATCAGCACTTGAACCTCCTCAGGGGTCAGGACGTCGAGACGCTGCTTTTCCTTCATGATCCCATCGACATCAGTGACGAACATCAGCTTATCAGCTTCAAGCGCTCCGGCGACTGCTGAAGCAGCCAGATCGGCATTCACATTCAGCGTCTTGCAGTCACTCGTCATAGACAGCGGCGCAATAACAGGAATGATGCCCTTTTCCATCAGCGCGTTCACCATGGATGCATCGACCTTTTTGATTTCTCCGACTTCCCCGTATGTTTCCGGATCGAGATAATCCGCCTCCAAAAGACCGCCGTCTTTACCAGAGATGCCTGCGGCTCGCAGTCCGTGTTTGGCAAGCTCGGCAACGAAAAATTTGTTAACAGAACCGGATAAAACCATTTCAGCCACTTCCAGCACCGGCTTCGTTGTTTTTCGCTGCCCTCCCGAAAACTCGGTTTTGATATTTAACCGTTTCAGCATATTTGTGATTTCCGGGCCGCCGCCGTGCACGATCGCCAGTTTCCATCCTGACGCCATCAGTTCTTTCAGGTTATGAAAAAATTCCTCCGACAGCTCACGGATGACACTTCCCCCACATTTAAAAACGATTGTTTTCTTCATTGCGCTCCCCTTTATTACGTGCGATAGCTCGCGTTAATTTTGATATAGTCGTAGGTCAGGTCACAGCCCCACGCTCTACCGTTCCCGTCACCTTCATCCATCTTGATGACAATGGTGATTTCATCTCCTTCAAGGTATTCCTTGGCGAGAGATTCAGAGAATGGCTGGGGTTCATTATGCTTAAACAGGCATTGGCCCCCCAGATAAACCTCTACTTCTTCTGCCGTCACCTGAGCTGCGCTGTGCCCGATGGCTCCGATAATGCGTCCCCAGTTGGCATCTGTTCCGTAGACCGCCGTTTTCACGAGACTTGAGCCGACTATTTTTTTGGCAATCACGTTTGCATCAAGATTGTTTTTTGCACCTTGCACTTGGGCTTCGATTAGTTTTGTCGCGCCTTCTCCGTCTCTGGCAATCTCTTTAGCCAAATCCTCGCAAGTCAGCAAGAGTGCTTTTTTAAAGACCGGCCAGTCTGGATGATCTTCCGTCAGGCACTCATTTCCCGCGCAGCCGTTTGCCATGACCAAGACCATGTCGTTCGTGGATGTTTCACCGTCAACTGTGATTTGGTTAAATGAAACGTCAGTGATTTCGCGAAGCGCCTTTTGCAGCGCTTTTTCTTCGATTGCCGCATCTGTTGTCACAAACCCCAGCATCGTTGCCATGTTCGGGTGAATCATTCCGGAGCCTTTAGCCGCTCCGCCGATCGTGACTGTTTCGCCGCCGATTGTCAGCTCATAGCACGTCTGCTTGATCACCGTATCGGTTGTTAAAATCGCTTCCTCAAAATCTCCTGATCCCGCAGGTGTTTGTGTCAGCAGCTCGATGCCTGCCTGAATCTTTTCCATGTCTAAATGTTCGCCGATGACGCCCGTTGATGAAACAGCGACAAGCTCCGGCTCAATGCCAAGCTGTGAAGCAAGGCTCTCCCGCATTGCGTATGCATCCTTTAAGCCCTGTTCTCCCGTGCAGGCATTGGCAATGGCGCTGTTGACGATGACGGCTTTCAATGCTGATCCATGCTTTAAGCTGTCTTGTGTGACTTTGATCGGAGCAGCCTGAAAATGGCTTTGGGTATAAACTGCGGCACTTACTGCCGGTGTCTCGCTGATAATGACGCCGAGGTCTTTTTTCGAGTAGCGCAGCCCGCAATGCACACCCTTTGCCTGAAACCCTTTTGGCGAGGATACATCACCTGTTACTTTTACAATTTGATCTTCACTTAACTGAATCATGGTTCGATTCTCTCCCGTTCTATGGATAAATTGGCGTCATGGTGAGCCCGGTCTCTTCATTCCAGCCATTCATCAAATTAAAGTTTTGCACAGCCTGACCGGCGGCACCCTTCATTAAATTATCGATTACCGAGACGATCGTGACTCTGTTCGTTCTCTCGTCGAGGGTAACAGCGACATCACAGAAATTGCTGCCGTACACTTCCTTCGTTTGCGGATATTGCCCTTTTGGCCTTACTCTCACAAAATATGAATCTTGGTAAAATTCCGAATATAAATCATGCAGGTCATCTGCCGATAGATCAGAAGTTGTTAATTGCGTATACATCGTCGCCATGATGCCCCTTGTCATCGGAACCAAGTGAGCCGAAAATGTAATAGGCCCGAGCCCCGCCTGCCAATCTTTCAGCGCCTGTTCAATTTCCGGCGTGTGCTGGTGTTCATTGACTTTATAAATTTTAAAATTATCGTTCAGCTCAGAAAAATGAGTTCCCATGGATGCTTTTCTTCCCGCCCCGGAAACACCGGTCTTTGCGTCAACGATAACGAAAGACTCATTGAGCAGCTTCTTTTGAGCCAATGGCGCGAGGCCGAGCAAAACAGCAGTTGGAAAACAGCCCGGATTAGCGATGAGTTTCGCCTGTTGAATTTGCTTTTGATTCAGTTCCGCCAGGCCGTAAACCGCCTCATGAATCACTTTCTTCGGTGCCGCTGTCCGTTTATACCACTTTTCATATTCAGCCGGCTCTTGTATCCTCAGATCACCTGACAGATCAATAACCGGAATTCCCGCATCTGCCAGCTGCGGAGTCAATTCACTTGATACCCCGGGCGGCGCAGCAAGAAACATGATATCTATTTCGTGTTTGATCGTATTCATATCAATGGGCTTCAGCTTCTGATCGGCTAAGCCGGTAAGATGAGGATAAACCTCGCTATAGACATTCCCTTCACCGCTGGATGAATAAAGTATACATTCCTCTGCATGAGGGTGATGCGAGAGAATCCTGACAAGTTCGGTGCCTCCATAACCTGTAGCGCCTACAATTCCTATTTTCAAAACAAGTTCACCTTCTTGGTCTTTGTGAAATTATTTAACATTATAACATGAATAAAAATCAATTCAATCGTATATTTAATATTTTTATTCATTTGTAAATTTTCTGTTCAATAAAAAATTCGATCTGAAAAAATGGCGCTATTGCAGCAGAAAACGTTGATCTCTCGCTTTTCTCAACCGCATAAAAAAACAGGCTGACCGCGTCAGCCTGTTTTCATCATCATTAAACCGCTCAAGAAATAAAGAATAGAGCTTGCATAAAAAATCATTTGCACCGTAAAAAAGTCGGCGAGAAAGCCGCCGAGCATAATAGCTGCCGCTGAAAAGACCGCAGTCCAAAAGTGGTAATTTCCAATTTTCTTTCCGCGTTCTCCGTTATCTGTAAAGTCGGCAATTAGCACTTTTTCTCCATGCTTTTGCATCGCTCCAAAAAGCCCTAACAGCACTTGAACGATATACACTTGAACGACGCTTCCGATATGCGGGACATACAAAAGCAGCACAGCCATGCCCCAAGAGTTCGCAAGCAGAAAATAGCGGCTGTCGAGCCTTTCAGACAGCCGTCCGAGCAGCGGATAAATGAGCGCCCCGCTCAGCCCGAACAATCCGTAGGAAAAACCGAACTGTGTGTAGCTTGAGCCGATGTTTTTCACAAACAGAATATAAAACGGAAAGATTAAGCTGCTTGCGAAAAACACGCTGCTTTGTGATAATGTCAGCCATTTTAATTTGTTTTTCCCCATTATTTATACCTCTGATAAAAATAATTCATAAAGCGCTCATCCGGATCATACATACGTTTTTTCTGAAAAAACGCTTCGCTTTTCGGATACGCCTGCCTCATTTGCGCTTTTGTCTGATAAGTCATATACGGCAGATAATAGCTGCCGCCGTGCTTGATGGCAGCGTCGGTCATGCGCCTAATGATCCGGGCAGTGTCTGCCTGGTCTTCTTTTGAAAAGCCTTCGTTTATTAAAAGCACGAGCGAAAACATATCATCCTTCGCATAAGAGAGGTCGGCTTTTTCATTTTTCTGCACGTAGCGGAGCGTAATGTTCAGCAGGTTCAAGTCCTCGGCCGACAGCGTTTGTCTCAGGTCGTCAATATAGGACGCATACTCCTTTACCGGCACAAAGTATTCTTGCAGGACATCTGTGTTGTCATTGTTTTTATATTCGAGAAATTTTGATTCGGACCGCATGACGTTATTGCGTGAGATCATTGTGCCGTTTTGGCTCAGGAAATAGGATTGCTGCGTGTCCCACAGCCAATTTCTGCCCCATTCATACCGTCTTGACAAACCGAGTGCAAACTTTGTGACTCCCGTATACTCGTCTTTTTTAAGATCGCTGTATGATGACAGCTCATCCTGATGATCAGCCAATATGTAATTCGTGACATACATGTCTTTCAGAAATCCTTTTTTCGCTGTTGAAATTCGCGCCAAATGCATTCGGACATCCGGATCGCCTTTTACGTGCTTTGTAAAATAGTCTGCGTATGTGCTGTAATTCATTTTTTCAGTCTGCATGACATACAGCTCATCATCCGTCAGCTCAAGCGTTACATCAAGAATCACACCAAAAAGACCGTACCCTCCGATGACTGCCGTAAACAAATCATCTTTTGGAGTAACGGTGACGATCGTTCCGTCCGCTTTTAAAAGCCGAAATGATTTGACTGTATCAATCAGCGAGCCGTAGCGGATATCACGTCCGTGGGCATTGGCGCTGAGAGATCCCCCAATTGTAAAAATATTTTGTGACTGCATGACTTTTACCGCGAGTCCGTATGGATTCACGTATTTCTGTATGTCATTCCACGTCGCACCGCTTTGCACTCTGATGGTTTTCTTCTCTTGATCAAGTGACAGGATTTTGTTGTAGCCTGTCATGTCGAGAACGATGCCGTCCTCATAATATGTATGGCCGCCCATGGAGTGCTGTGCCCCGGCGATTGAGATCTTTATGTTTTTTCGATTTGCTTCTTTGACTGTGTCAATGAGCGTTTCCTTTTCCTGCCCTTTCACTGTCTGCTTAATTTTTACAGGCATCAGGCGGCTGACATCCGTCATCTCGCTTGTGTCTGTTTTTTGATCTGAATGCACAGAGTACGCAAACAGGGCCGCATACGCGCCTGTACAAAGCGCGAATGCAAGCAATTTCTTTTTCATGGCGCTCTCCCTGCTGTTTTTTATGACCATTATACCATGTCCGCGCCCTCATTTTTCCAGATTATCTTCTTGCCCGTTTTTCGGCACGGCGGTCGGCGACGATAAAGCAGGCATGAATCGCGCCCGGCAGCCAAAAGATACAGGTCAATATGAGATTCAGCAATGCCTGAAACGGTTTTCCCGAAAACAAAACAGCGAGCGGCGGGCATAGGACAGCAAGCAGGTACATCATTTCCTTTCACTCCTTTCAGCTGTAAAAAAGACAGCCTCACATGTCAGGCTGTCCTCTTTTGTTTTGTTTTATTGAATGCCAAGCGCGATTTTCGCGTATCTGGACATTTTATCTCTTGTCCAAGGCGGATTCCACACAATGTGAACCTCCGTCTCTTTTACTTCCGGAATGTCCGCTAACGCTTTTTTCACTTCATCAACGATAATTGGCGCTAAAGGGCAGCCCATTGATGTCAGTGTCATCGTCACGTGCGTTAAGCCGTCTTCATCCATGTCAACATCGTATACCAAACCAAGGTTCACGATATCAACGCCAAGCTCAGGATCGACAACCTGTTCCAGGGCGCCCATGATGTTTTCTTTTAATGCCTCTTCCATGTTCCTTCACTCCTTTTTTCTACAGTATAACGTAAATTCAGCTCTTGTTAATAACTTAGTGCTTTATAAGTACGTATCAAACCATTCAATCGTTTTTAACACAGCTGTCCGCGGGACTTTATGGTCGGCGTGCTCATCTCCGATAAATTGGAGGCGTTCCGGCTGCTCGCTATAGTGGGATTTGATCGTGTCATAAAATTTCCGGGTCGGCGCGTAAGGCACGACTTTATCTTTTACGCCGTGCCAAAATAATAGCGGGCGCTGGCGCAGTTTCTCCGGCTGAAGGCTGAGATCACGCAATTCGAGACGCTCCATCAGCTCCTGCACCTTTTCTTCCGGCACATCGATCTCAATGCCCTGAGATTGAATATGGTCAATCTGCTGCTGAAACAGTTCCACGTAATTCGGGCTCCCCATCAGACTGACGCCGGCTTTTATCCAATCATAAGCAGTCAATGCGCCAAGCGTTGTGATGCCGCCCATCGACGTGCCTGCAAGCCCGATGCGGCCGCCGTCTATCAGGCCCTCTTTTTCAAAATGAGCTTTGAGTACGCCGATCTCTTCAATCTCGTTGAGAACGATGTCCCAAAAATGGCCGGCCAGCTCTTCAACAGCCATTTCTTCTCCCCGTTCACCATGGTGCAGAGCCTCCGGCAGAACGGCTCTGAAGCCCTTCTCCGCAAGCAGATAAGCAATATGAAGGTTGTGTTCCTTTGCGCTTCTAAAGCCATGTATAAAGATCACGAGAGGAACAGCGCGGTGTCTGTTCTCTTCCTTTACAATATGTAAAAACGGAATACCGGAAACGGTTTGATTTTCAATTTGAATCACAATGTGCACCTCCTTAGGATAACCATAATCATAAGTGTAACATGTAGACAATAAAGATGGTAAAAAGCTACACTGTAATTAAGGCAAAACAAGCAAAATCTAAGGTAAAAGGAGCTTTTCATGGAGACAAAACCTTATTTAATCGCATTAGACTTAGATGGAACGCTATTAAAGGATGATAAAACCATATCAGAAAACACCCTTCAGACCATACAGCGCCTAAAAGATGACGGGCATTATGTCTGCATCGCAACAGGCCGTCCGTACCGTTCAAGCTCCATGTACTACCAGCAGATGGAGCTGACAACGCCGATTGTCAATTTTAACGGAGCGTTTGTCCATCATCCGCAGGACGACAGCTGGGGACGGTATCATACCTCGCTGCCGCTTGATGTTGTCAAACAGCTGGTGGATATCAGCGAGAACTACAACGTACATAATGTGCTTGCTGAAGTCATTGACGACGTGTACTTTCATTACCATGATGAGCATCTGATTGATGCCTTTAACATGAACACAACGAAGGTGACGGTCGGAGACTTGCGGGAAAATCTCGGTGAGGATGTTACATCCGTACTCATTCACGCAAAAGAAGAAGATGTGCAGGCAATACGCTCCTATTTATCAGATGTGCATGCCGAGGTGATCGATCATAGAAGATGGGCCGCGCCGTGGCACGTCATTGAAATTATTAAAAGCGGTATGAACAAAGCGGTCGGCCTGCAGAAAATCAGCGATTATTACGGCGTGCCAAGGGAACGGATCATTGCTTTTGGCGATGAGGATAACGATTTAGAGATGCTTGAATTCGCCGGCTGCGGCGTTGCCATGGGAAATGGAATTGATGCGGTCAAGCAGATTGCAAACCGAACAACAGTTGCAAATGAAGAAGACGGCGTGGCAAGGTTTTTGAAAGAATATTTCTCCCTTTAAAGGCCGGTCCGTATTAATTTTTCCCACTCATAAACCTTACTTCGCCCCACCATACTATTGAAGACGACTCATCTCGTCAAAGTATGGAAGGGGGCAGTCTCAAAATGGGTAAACGAAGCAAATCCAGAAGGTTTATTCAGCAGGGTAAAGACTCCATCGGGCTACACGCCGCTAGATTTCCATATCGGTCTACATTAGAAGAAGCTCACCAGCATGCCGCGGCACGAGACTCGGCCGAAAGACAGGTTGAATATTAAATGAGAAACGAACTGTTTCAGCAGGCAAAATCATTTGTTCAACAGGCTGTCATGGTGACAAACGGCTTTGAGGAAGGCGATCAGGAGCAAGCGATTCTGAGAGCCAAAAACGCTGTGTCTTCTGCGTATGCCAACTCGACAGATGCGGAACGTCGCCAGCTCCATCAATTTCAGGATCAGCTGGACAAACTTCAATAAAAAAAGGCTATGGCGATTCGCCATAGCCTCTTATTTGACTTCAAACTGCTGAACAGCCTGAACCTGCTTCAGATTCTCCGCTCTGCCCTTAAATGTCACCTTCACCTCGTAGGTTCCGGGCTCAGGGACTTCCTTCCACACATCAGAGAAATCATATGTTTCTCCAGGCTCAAGCGTCAGGTTTTGAAAAGCCTGCGTAAACATTTTGTCTTTCGAATAACGGTATCTTTCTTTGTTCTCAGAATCATACACGACAAGTTCAAATTTTTGTCCTGTGCTGAATTGAAACTCGACAGCACGTTCGCTTTGGTTCTTCAGCGACATGTTAAACTTGATTTGTTCAGGCTCCTGAATTGCGTCAACAGATAAAACAACCTCTTGATTCTCCATTCCGCCTGATACCTCCTTATCGGGTTCTGTCTGCTCATCTTTCCCGCAGCCTATCAAAAGCAGCACGGGCAGGAGCATCACAAGCAGCCGTTTCACGACTTCCACCTGCTTTCGTCAGTCTTTTCTAAAGAAACCAAAAATCCCAGTCGTTTGAACAATGTTCGTAAATGCTTTCGGATCAACTTCTTTGACGATCTTCTCTAAATCGTACAGTTCATACCTTGTGATGACGATAATCATCATTTCTTTCTGTTCATTCGTAAAGGCGCCTTTGGCCGGAACAGTTGTGATGCCGCGCACCATTTTTCCGTAAATGGCTTCTTTGATTTCGTCCGCTTTTTTCGTCACGATCATTGCCGTAAGCTTCATGTGGCGGGTGTGAATAGCGTCGATCACCCTCGTTGTCACATACAGTGTAACCAGGGTATATAATGCTTTCTCCCAACCTTGCAATAATCCTGCCGTCAAGATGATAATCCCGTTCAGAATGAAGAAATACGTGCCGACGGGTTTATCCTTCCACTTTGCAAGCACCATGGCGACGATATCAAGCCCGCCTGTCGAAGCGCCGTATTTTAATGTTAAGCCAATACCGACAGCGGAAATAACGCCGCCGAACACCGCGTTCAGCAAAATGTCATGTGACAGGCTTGTTTCCGGCAGGATCCCCATAAACACAGTAGTCAGTGCGACACTTAGAATGCTGTACACCGTAAACGATTTGCCGACCTTCAGCCACCCTAAAATACCGACCGGAATGTTTAAGAGGAACAAGAGCGTTCCCGTCGATATGTAAAAGGGGGCGTATTGCACAATGACGCTTGATAAAAGCTGGGCGACACCCGTAAATCCGCTGGCATATACATCTGCCGGAATCAAAAATAAGTTCAGCCCGGCCGCATTGAGTAAAGCGCCGATGATGACGATGAGTAATTTTTTTGTTTGATCTAGAACCATGGCATGTTCCTCCGCTCTTTCTTCTTTATTATGTTTTCCCTTAAAACAAATATTTGAACACGATTTTGGCAAATTAATATGATATAGTTGGCTTAACTCTCTTGATAACGAACGATAACGGAAAGAAGGGAAGCAATATGACAGTTCATCTCATCGCTGACAGCGCCGCCGATCTGCCCCGTTCTTATTTTGAAGAAAACGGCATCGGCTTTATTCCGCTCAGAGTTTCTCTCGGAGATAAAGAATTCGAAGATGCAGTCACGATTGATGCGGATCAAATATTTGATGCGATGCAAAATGGAGAAACGCCTAAGACGTCCCAAGCCTCACCGCAAGCGATTAAAAATGTGTTTTTGCAATATGCCGAAACAGGTGATCCCGCTCTTTACATTGCCTTTTCCTCAGGCCTCTCAGGCACGTATCAGACGGCTGTGATGATCGCCAATGAAGTGAAGGAGGAATTCCCCGATTTCGATTTGCGGGTCATTGATTCCAAATGTGCTTCATTAGGATACGGTTTGGCCGTCCGGCATGCCGCCGATCTCTGTATCAACGGGAATACAATACAAGAAATTGAAACGTCTGTAAAGAACTTTTGTGAACAGCTTGAGCACATTTTTACCGTGGATGATCTCACGTATCTTGCAAGAGGCGGCCGCATCTCAAAAACATCCGCTTTTGTCGGCGGTCTGCTGAATATTAAACCGCTGCTTCAGATGGAGGACGGCAAGCTTGTGCCTCTGGAAAAAATCCGCGGACAGAAAAAACTTTTCAAACGGATCATCGAACTCATGAAAGAGCGCGGGGATGATTGGAGCAATCAAACCGTAGGGATCAGCTACGCCGCGAACGAAGAAAAAGCCACTGACATGAAACACTTGATTGAGGATGCGTTCAAGCCGAAAGAGATCATCATGCATTCGATCGGTTCTGCAATCGGCTCGCACGCCGGCCCCGGCACATTGGCGATATTCTTTTTAAGAAAATAAGCAAACAAAAACAGTCAGACTCATATGTCCTGACTGTTTTTGTTTGTTTATTGAATTCCGACAGCTTTATACGCTTTTTCGACTGAAACGGATTGCTTCGAGCCTTCACCGTATAAATCATTGGCCGCTTCGATTGCCGCTTGCTTCATCATGCTGAAATCTGTAGACGCCGTTACATAATATGTTAAAGCCCGATAGTAAATTTGTTCACATGCTTCACGCCCAATCCCTTCAACCTGTACATCGTGGTGCACGCCTCCTTCTGCCAGAAGGTAAGCTGCTTTATTGTGGATGGACGAATTGATATGGACTCCGCCATAATCCTCTGTTCCTGTGTAACGGTTCGAGTAATGATCGGGATTTCCCTGCTTGGATGGGTCCTCTAATGATCGTAATGAATCTCCCGCAATATCCGGGGTATAGACATCCTCGCCGATTTCCCAATCATCACGGTCTGCCATCGACCCCATAATGTCGGAAATGGACTCGTTTAACGCACCGGGTTCTCCTTGATATAAAAGACCGGCGGAATACTGCGTAACTGCGTGTGTGATTTCATGTGCGACAATGTCGAGCGATCCGGACAGCGGCTTAAATGTTGAGCCGTCTCCATCACCGTATACCATCTGCACACCGTTCCACGCCGCATTGTTCCACTGTTTGCCGACATGCACGGTAGACGTAATCCTTGCTCCGTTTTGATCAAAAGAATTTCGGCCAAATGTCTGGATGTAATAGTCGTAAACGGCTTGCGCATTTGCATGTGCGTCCACAGCCGCCGGTTCTTTAAATACAGATGTGCCGCTGACTATTTCTTTGCCCGTATAGCCGATCAATTGAGACAATAGCGTAAACAAGGTTTCATTCAGGTTCTCCGCATCAAACGTATTGATCCCTTTTCCCCTTGTTTCGTCCGCCAAATAATAGCGCCCATTCTGTTCTGTGACTTCAAAGCTTTTTTCATCACCTGAGACGCCGATTCCTGTACCTGCCGCTTCATGAATGGCGTTAAAAGACTCAATGACCTTTCCGCTTTTGGCATCGATGAAATAATGCCAATAGCCAGGCTCAGGTTCAGATGTCGAGAGTCTCACAAGGTAGGCAAGATCATATGCCCCGTCGTGCGGATAGATATATAATTCGCCTTTCGGTTCCCCGTCAATATATTCGATTTTCCCTATGGAAGCCTCGAGCTCACGCCGCGCTGTATGTATTGCTTTTTCTTCAGAAATGGACGGTGTGACGGATACGTCTTTTATTTGCGGATGCACCTTTCCAAAGAAACTTTTCACCTGTTTGTTTTCCTTCATTGCGACCGCTTGTTCAAAGCCGTAAATCGGAATTCCTTTGTAAACTTCCGTTAATTTAAAAAACGTTTGTTTTGTCTTTGGATCCTTTATTGTTTTTGAAATGCGAAAATGGCTGTTCGCATCCCCTTTGAGCTTAAAATGCGTTTGATGCTTGTTCAGATAGGAAAATAGCGATTCTTTTTGGGTTGTGTTTTGTGCTTGCTTCGGTGATGACTTTTCGATGATGTATGAAGGGGTTTGATGCGTATTGTCATATTTGATGCTTTGATCAGCTGAGGCCTGTGTTACAAAAACCATTTGGGCCGCCGTGCATAAGCCGGCCAGCAATAGAGACGTCTTGGCTAGGTTGCGCAAAACACCACATCCTTCCTGTTTTGGAATCTATCATTTTTCTTCATCCTATCAAAAAAACAAATACTTGTATGTGGTGCTTCGTTCTTATTTTCCCCAAAAAAGAAGGGCAGAGATATCTCACTCTGCCCTTCTTTTTCTACTCTACTAATTTTTTATTGACATAAATAATAACCCCTGCTCCATATGCCAAAATAAGCGGCGGAATGAGCTGCTCCTGGCCTTGAAATGAGATAAAGCTATTCAGCAAAATGAACAAACCGGAATTCAAGAAAAAGTAGCCTGCTATTCTGGCCAGCCGATCTTTATCCCTTATACGGGCCTCATTAAATCCGGCCAGCATCCACGTTTGTTTTTTGATCCCGACAAAATAGGCAACTACAAAGAATAAAAGCGCGATGACTATTAACAGATAATTGATGCCGATTTCCATATTTGAGCCTCCTACAACATTACTTGACGTTTAGAAAAAGAAAAAAAGCGGCGCAGCTTACTGCAATCAGCAGCAGGACGACGGATGCATTGAGGAACGGCTGCAAAAGAAGCAGCACAGCCAAAAGCAGCAAATAAGCCGCACCGACTCGCGAAATCGTGACAATCTCCTTTTGAGAGCGCAATTTGTTTTTTCTGACGCCAGCAAACATCATCAGTTTTTTCCGCTTCCACACATATCCGGCGAGCACCGTTAAATAAACAACCAGCGGCAGATGTCTGTAATCGGGCGGCAGCAGCGGCAGGGCGATAATCGCGGCAATGAGAAGGACCGAAAGCCAGCTTTTGCCCAATAAAGACCCCCTCCTTTTCATCTCTCCCCCATCATCCCTCATCGCTTCGGCAAGCTCCTTCGGATGAGAAAATTCGGTTTCAACAGCTTCCTGCAGTTCCTCTTCACTAAGGCCGGCTTTGATTCTGTCTTGTACGAAAGCGGTTATATGTCCCTTTAATTCGCAGATGGCGTTTTCTCTCTCTACATCAGGCATATTCGCCAGCTCTGCATTTAGTTCCTCCATGTACCTCTCAATGATGTGCTGTGCATTCATAGCAAATCCTCCGATAAAGACAGTAAGGCTTGATGGGTTTCCAGGTATTTCTCCAAACGTTCTTTTAACATTTCTTCTCCTTTTTGCGTCATTTTGTAATACTTTCTTTTCGGGCCGTCCAATGAATCCTCCCAAAAAAATTCGATCCATCCCTTCTCGGTCATTCGTTTCAGAATCGGATAAATCGCTCCCTCTGAAATAGCCAGTGCCGAGGTTGTTTTTAAGGATGACGTCAGCTCATAACCGTACATCGGTTTAGAGCGCAGCAGGGAAAGGATGGCCAGCTCGAAAATCCCTTTTCGAAATTGAACAATCCAGCGGTCATTAACTTGATTCGTTTTCATGGTTTAAATATATCGAAAAAAACACTATATATCAATCACATATAGCAGTGAAAAAGGTCCTGTTTTTCCATTTAACAAAAATGGAATTTCTCATACTTTTTAACCTTTTTATTACATAAATGTTTTTATATTATGAAAAGTGAAAAAACGATTCTTGAGGTTAAAAGGAGCAGTCGAATGCAGAAATCGATATCATTTTTTGTCATTTTTTCAGTCCTTTGGGGTTCGTTATTTCTGTTTTCTATTATTGGCAGCTTAGGGACAACCCCGATTCCGCTGACAAAGGACGCCAAATTTCTCATGTCCAGCGTCATTCCTCAGGGCTGGGGCTTTTTCAGCAAAAATCCGCGTGATACTGCGATCGGATTATATGAGGATGGAGATGCCAGCGCCAAGGTCAGATGGCCCAATATGAGGGCTGATAATCTATTCGGCCTGTATCGGTATGGGAGATCTCAAGGCGTTGAAATGGGCGTCATCTACAGCCAAGTCGGCAAGGAACAGTGGACAGCATGTAAAGAAAAGGACCTCGGCGCCTGCAAAAGCAAAGCCAAAACCGTGCAATTAAAAACACCCGCTCCCCGCCCGCTGCTTTGCGGCAGCTACTTTTTGACGAAAGAGGATATTGTTCCTTGGAGCTATTCTAAATACACCCCTTCGTCTTATCAGGTAAAAAGCATAGTCAAGGTTGTGATCTCATGCTCGAAAACATAAAACAGACCATCACCGGATGGGACGAAAGAAACCCGTGGACAAATGTATACGGCCTCGCGCGAAGCATCATTGCGCTATCCAGCCTGCTGACGCTGCTCGTCAATCATCCGAGCCTCATCATGAAGCCAGCGAGCGGAATCAGCAGTTATCCTGCTTGTAAAATGAATCTCAGTCTCTTTTGCCTCGGCGAAAATAACTATATGATGTTAAATCTTCTCAGATGGGTCTGCATTGTCATTCTGGTGCTTGTCGTGATTGGCTGGCGCCCCAGAATCACCGGTGTTCTCCATTGGTATGTGAGTTACAGCTTGCAGTCATCGTTAATCGTCATCGATGGAGGCGAGCAGGCAGCAGCTGTCATGACCTTTTTATTGCTCCCGATCACGCTGACCGATCCGAGAAAATGGCATTGGAGCACGAGTCCTCTAGAGGGCAAAAGAACACTTGGAAAAATTACAGCTTTTATTTCTTATTTTGTGATCAGAATCCAAGTGGCGGTGCTTTATTTTCACTCTACCGTCGCTAAGCTGTCTCAGCAGGAATGGGTGGACGGAACAGCCGTCTATTATTTCGCCCAGGAAAAAACCATCGGCTTTAACGGCTTTTTTCAGGCGTTAACGAAGCCATTTGTGACAAGTCCGTTCGTGGTGATTCCGACATGGGGGACGCTGTTGGTTCAGATTGTCATCTTTGCGGCGCTGTTCGCGCCGAAGAAGCATTGGAGATTGATTTTGATCATCGCTGTTTTTATGCATGAGATTTTTGCAGTCATGCTGGGCCTCATCAGTTTCTCGCTTATCATGGCCGGCATTTTGATATTGTATCTCACTCCTATCGATTCCACGATTCAATTTACATATATTCGCAGACTGTTGTGGAATAAAAAACAAAAGAAGGGAGAGGTTTCAGTTTGAAGAAGGCGTTTCTAGTGTTTTTGTCGGTTGTATTGGTGACGACTGTGTTTTTGGTGAAGCAGCAAGAAAGTGTGGCACAGGCAAAGCAGCTCGAGTATTCAGGTGAGGAAATTTTTAAAGGGTTTGTATTTGCTCAGGGGGAAGTAGGCAAACAGCTTCCAGAGGTCTTCAATAAAGCCATGACTGACAAACTCAACACAAAAGAGGCAAAGGCATTTGCCAATCAGGTTGTCGCTGATATTAAAAAAGAGGATGCTGACTTCTTTGATAACCTGAAGAAAGCTGTTTACAGCAAAGATGCATTGAAAGTGGATGAACTGCTGAAAAAAGCGGGTCAAATCGTTGAAGAAAAAGTGGAAGCCGCAAAGGAAATCGCCGCTTCCAAGGATGATACGTCCAGAGTTCAGGCCGAGCTCGTCAACACGGTCGATACCGCTAACTATTTCTATTATGTTTCTTATGTTGCTGCAGCCGGTGCCCTGATTCTGATCATTCTTGCCATTGATATTACGCCGATTGCGATTTCAGACAATGTCGATCGCGAAATGGCAATCAGAACGCTGGTTGATGAATTAAACTAAAAAAGGCTCGCTCTGCAGTCCTGCTGCAGGCGAGCCTTTTTCATGCTATTTTTTCTCGTATGTCCATCCGTCTTCCTGATACACTTTTCCATTTTTCATCAAATGGCCGAGCGCGCGTTTAAAGGCGGCCTTGCTCATGTTAAAACGTTCTCTGATATCGTCAGGCTGGCTTTTGTCGCTGTACGGCATGGCGCCGTTTCTTGTTCTCATATACGTCAGAATGTACTCAGCATCAACAGACATTGCATCCTGTTTTCTCGGAAGCAGCGACATGTTGACTGAACCGTCTTCTTTGACTTGAATCACCCGTCCCGTGACTCTTGAGCCGAGTCTTGGCTCCTCTTTTCTTTCTGAAGGATGGATAAAACCTCGTATACCGTCGTCCGTGATGACGAATGAACCTGTTGCGATCAGTCTGTACACCGTACCTGTCAGCTCTTTATTCATCATATCTTCTGTGGCGTCGGTAAACAGTTCGCTGATGATATCTTCCGGCGCTGGTTTCGCGAACATGCGTCCCCGGTTTGTCACCTTCAGCATACAGTAAAGCTTATCCCCTTTTTGCGGCCAGACATCTTCGTACGGAGGCAAATGCTCGGTTGCGACAAGCGCGTCCTTAGATAAACCGACATCAACGAAAACGCCCATATCTTCCACTGTATCCACCACTTCGACCCAGCCATACTCATCAGCGCTGATGACCGGAATTTTCATCGTGGCCGCAAGCCTTTCCTGCTGATCGACGTATATAAAGACCTCTACTTCGTCTCTGTCCTCGATATCCTCAGTTATTTCACTGTTATGTAAGAGAATCGTGTCTTCTCCGTCGGTTAAAAAGTAACCGAAGTCAGTTTGGTGATCTATACTCAAGGTTAATTGCTGCCCTGGTCTCATGCTATCGTCCTTCCTGTTCCGCTTATTTTTCTGCGGATTCTGTTAACATTTTTTCCAATCATCACAAATTGATTCTTTGTTCTGTTGGAAGTTTCTCTTTATTCTACTATAATCAACACATAAGTTAAATGTTATGGAGGTTTTCATATGGCAAAAGAAAGTTCATTTGATATTGTATCTAAGGTGGAATTGCCTGAAGTGCAAAACGCGATCCAAATCGCATTGAAGGAAATCAGCACACGCTATGACTTTAAAGGAAGCAAAAGCGACATTTCTTTAGATAAAGAGGAGCTTGTCCTCGTTTCTGATGACGAATTCAAATTAAGCCAGCTGAAAGATGTGCTGGTCAGTAAATTAATAAAACGAAATGTACCGACAAAAAACATTGATTACGGCAAGGTTGAAAACGCATCAGGGGGAACGGTACGCCAGCGCGCAAAGCTTGTTCAAGGCATTGATAAAGACAACGCCAAAAAAATCAATACGATCATCAAAAACTCCGGACTGAAAGTAAAGTCTCAGGTGCAGGATGATCAAGTGCGCGTCACTGGAAAAAACAAGGATGACCTGCAGCAGATTATTACAGCTGTGCGGGGTGCAGATCTGCCGATTGACGTTCAATTTATAAATTTCAGATAAATTTTCTGAATCCTATTGATTATTGTCTTTATTTTCGGTAAATTTGGAGAAAGGGAAAAAGCCCGGCATCTTTTAGCATTTCCTGAATACGAAAACTTCATATCCGTTCTTATCAAGAGAAGCAGAGGGACTGGCCCGACGAAGCTTCAGCAACCGGTGTAAATGGCGATCAGCCATGACCAAGGTGCTAAATCCAGCAAGCTCGAACAGCTTGGAAGATAAGAAGAGACAAAATCACTGACAAAGTCTTCTTCTTAAGAGGACTTTTTTTATTTCTCTTTTTTTCCTTGCTGAATGTGAATAAAGGAGGCAGACAATGGGACTTTTAGAAGATTTGCAAAAACAGGTGTTAATCGGTGACGGCGCCATGGGGACGCTCCTCTACTCCTATGGCATTGACAGGTGTTTTGAGGAGCTCAACATTTCGAAGCCGGAGGAAATTCAGCGCATACATAAAGCGTACGTTGAGGCAGGAGCCAACATTATTCAAACGAATACGTACGGGGCCAATTATATTAAATTATCGAGACACGGCCTTGAGGATGACATTAAAAAAATGAATCAAGAGGCAGTAAAAATCGCGCGGGCTTCAGCAGGCGATGCATACGTGCTTGGGACGATGGGCGGCATCCGCACATTTAATAAAAACGCGTACAGCCTTGACGAAATCAAACGCAGCTTTCGCGAGCAGCTGTACCTGCTGCTGCATGAAGAACCGGATGGCTTGCTGTTAGAAACGTATTATGATTTGGAAGAAGCCCGTGAAGTGCTGAAAATTGCGCGCAAAGAGACTAGCCTTCCGATTATGCTCAATGTATCGATGCACGAGCAAGGCGTACTGCAGGACGGAACGCCGCTTTCTGAAGCATTGCGATCGATTGCTGATCTCGGGGCTGATATCGTCGGCATTAACTGCCGGCTCGGTCCTTATCACATGATTGAAGCGCTCAGCGAAGTGCCGATTTTTGACGACGTGTTCTTATCAGTTTATCCGAACAGCAGTCTTCCTTCACTTGAAGAGGGACGGCTCGTCTATGAAACAGATGACACGTATTTTCAAAACAGCGCATCAGAATTTCGCAAACAAGGCGCACGGATTATCGGCGGCTGCTGCGGCACCACACCGAATCACATCCGGGCGATGGCGGAAGCAGTTGGCGGGCTGGCTCCGATTACGGAAAAAGAAGTCAAAACCCGGGCGAAGGAATTCATTTCCGTTCAGCACGAGCGGACAGAGCCCGGCCTGAATGAGATCGCGGCGGAAAAACGCTCCATCATCGCAGAACTGGACCCGCCGAAAAAATTGAGCTTTGACAAATTTCTGTCCGCTGCTGCTGAATTAAAAGAAGCGGGAATTGATGCCCTGACGCTCGCTGACAATTCACTGGCTACCCCGCGGATCAGCAATGTTGCCTGCGGCGCCCTTGTGAAGCAGCAGCTCGATATGCGGTCCCTTGTCCATATTACGTGCCGTGACCGAAATATTATCGGCTTACAGTCACATTTAATGGGCCTTGATACATTAGGGCTGAATGACGTACTGGCCATTACGGGTGATCCTTCTAAAATCGGGGATTTTCCGGGTGCAACGTCTGTTTATGATTTAACATCCTTTGATTTAATCAGGCTGATCAAACAGTTCAATGAAGGACTGTCCCTGTCTGGAAAGCCGCTTGGCAAGAAAACGAATTTCTCAGTCGCCGCTGCATTTAATCCGAACGTCCGACATCTGGATAAAGCGGTAAAACGGCTGGAGAAAAAAATAGATTGCGGGGCCGATTATTTTGTTTCACAGCCTGTCTATTCCGAGCAGCAGCTTGTCGATATCCATAACGAAACAAAGCATCTGAAGACGCCGATCTATATCGGCATTATGCCGCTCACAAGCAGCCGAAATGCTGAATTCATCCACAATGAAATTCCGGGCATTAAGCTGTCTGACTCTATTCGCGAAACAATGGCCCTCGCCGGTGAAGATAAAGAGAAGCAAAAAGCGGAAGGCCTTGCGATTGCCCGCTCCCTGCTGGACACGGCATGCGAGCTGTTTAACGGCATCTACTTGATTACGCCTTTTCTCAGATCTGACTTAACCGCTGAGCTCACTTCGTATATCCAGCAAAAAGATGAGCAGCGCCAAAATATCTATTTGCATTAAACCTAGATGACTGCCTGAGCCAATCGGGCGGTCTTTTTTTACCGCATTCGTGTTACGATATAAAAAATCGGTTTTAGAGGAGGAACATCATGCTCGAAGTTAAAACCATTTCCGCGGAAGATACATACGAAATCCGGCACCGTATCCTGCGCCCCCATCAATCCATCGAACAATGCCAATATGAACAGGATCATGCGGAAGGCTCTTTTCATCTCGGCGCGTTTTTTGAAGGAACACTGATCAGCATTGCTTCTTTCTCCCCTCAAAATCAGCCATTATTAACGGAATCCCCTGCGTATCGGCTGAGAGGCATGGCGACGCTTGAAGGATATCGCGATAAAAAAGCCGGGAGCATGCTGATCAAACACGCGGAGCAGAAACTGGCAGAGAAAGGCGTGCAGGCGGTCTGGTGCAATGCAAGACAACATGTCAAAGGCTACTACGCAAAGCTTGGCTGGGAAGAACGCGGCGAACCGTTTGAGATTCCCGGCATTGGCACTCATATCGTCATGTGCAAAAAACTCGGAACAAGCAGGTGATCTTATGGACGTAATGGATGAGCTGATTGAGCTTCATGAAGAACATGTCCCCGGCTTATTGCGGCTTTGCAGGCAGGCCGGGTGGCCGGATTATGGTGAACAAGAGCTGGCACTGCTGGTCCAGCAAGGGCGCTTTTTCGGTTATCAAAACATCCGCGGGGAGATCATCTCCTGCATCGGCTTGTTTTTGTTTGGCCGTCTTGCTTCTATCGGCCTCGTCATCGTCGACAAAGAATACAAACGGCTCGGTCTCGGGCGGCGGATGGTAAACGCGTGTATCACCCAAACGGATGAAAGCACCGCCATCAGGCTTTGCGCCACAAAAGAAGGTTTGCCGCTTTATGAAAAAGCAGGTTTTCATAAAGCGGGTTCAGTCCGAAAGTACAGCTGCCACAGTTTTCAACCTTTTGCAAAGCACCTTGACGCTGAACTGACATCCTTTAGAGAACAAGACTTTCAAGACTTAGCCGCAGCGGATCTGGCAGCCTTTGGCGGAGATCGATCAAACCTTCTTCAGCAGCTTATTTCCACTTCGGAAGAATGTGTCATCATCAGAAACAAGAAGGGACAGCTGATTGGCTACGGCCTGTCTGTACAGACACCGGCCAATCTGAAATTCGGCCCCATCGTCGCTCCATCATCAGACATTGCTGCACGAATAATCAACAGGCTGGCCGCCGGCAAACAAAGTCCGATGCGAATCGATATACCGGGTGAACACACATCTCTTCATGACAGACTGATTGAAATGGGATTTCACGCAGACGCAGAGCCGCCGCTTATGCTTTACCAGAAAAAGAGGCTTCCTGACCAAAATGGACACCTATATTCGTTAATTTCACAGGCACTCGGTTAACCCTCCTTTTTCCCGAACAGGTATTTTCTGTTCGGTTTTTTGCTGTCTGAACGTTGAATAAACGAAGCCAGCAGGGACATTCTAAGCAGAAGAAAAGGAGTGTGCTCTGAGATGGAATCATCAAAACAAAATAACGGAATGACGATTGTTGCAATCGGTTCAATCCCTTTAATATTAACACTTGGAAACTCGATGCTTATTCCGATTTTGCCAAAAATGAAATCTGAACTTCATTTATCACAATTTCAAGTCAGTCTCGTGATCACAGTATTTTCCTTGATTGCGGCGTTTGCCATTCCGATTGTCGGTTATCTCGCTGACAGATTCTCAAGGAAAATCATCATTATCCCTTGCTTAATTTTGTACGGTGCCGGCGGCTTATTAGCCGGGTTTGCGGCGGGTTTTTTTGATAATGCATACCCTTGGATCATGGCAGGACGGGCGCTTCAGGGAATCGGGGCAGCCGGGACCGGCCCGATTGCGATGGCACTGACGGGGGATCTGTTTAAAGGCGCCCAGGAAAGCAAGGTGCTCGGCCTCGTTGAAGCTTCAAACGGCATGGGGAAAGTGCTTTCGCCGATCATCGGCTCGCTTATCGCCCTGCTTGTCTGGTATGGCGCGTTTTTTGCCTTCCCGGTGTTTTGTATCATTTCGATCGTGCTGACGTGGATTTTTATTAAAGAAAAGAAAAAGGAAAAAGAACCGCCCCCGATCGGAAAATATGCGAAAGGGCTGTTAAGTGTTTTTAAACATGAAGGCAGATGGCTGTTTACAGCTTATTTAGCAGGGGCAACTTGTTTGTTTACTTTATTCGGCATCCTGTTTTATCTATCAGATGTCTTAGAAAAAACATACGATACCGACGGCGTCAAAAAAGGCTTGATTTTGGCAATCCCGCTTTTGGTTATGTGTGTGACATCTTATACAACCGGAAGCAAAATCGGCCAAAAGCAATCATTAATGAAAAAGCTGATCGTACTCGGATTGGCGTTTATGACTGTTTCTTATGCGGCATTGTCTTTCATTGAGAATCTTGTGCTCTTTATCAGCGTTCTCGTGCTGAGCAGTATAGGCTCCGGCCTTGTCCTTCCTTGTGTGAACAGTTTTATTACCGGAGCTGTCGGCAAAGAAAGACGGGGATTTGTGACCTCGCTGTACGGATCGGTTCGTTTCTTAGGGGTTGCCATCGGGCCTCCGATTTTCGGCCGCCTGATGCAATGGTCCAGACCCGGCATGTTTTTGAGCATTGCGGGATTGACGCTTGTTGTCGGCATTCTCGTGATGTTGCTGATCCATGTAAATCAAAACAAAGAAGAAACAAAAGAAAAAGAAGATCCTAAAATGGCTGGCAATCGGCTTCAGCCAGCTGAGGAAAGGTAGCATCCCATTTGAAAATCGAACGGGTTGAGACCTTTCCGCTTTTGCATCGATTAGAAGAGCCGTACGGCGACGCAAACGGGTTTAAACGATATCGAACTTGCTATCTCATCAGAATTGTCACAGAAAGCGGGATTGACGGCTGGGGAGAATGCGTTGATTGGCTCCCGGCTCTCCATGTCGGTTTTACCAAACGGATCAGCCCGTACCTTGTAGGAAAACAGGCCGGCAGCCGACTGCCATTAGTGCGTACGATTCAAAAATGGCATCAACGGGCGGCCTCTGCTGTGAGCATGGCGCTGACAGAGATTGCGGCCAAAGCTGCGGATTGTTCGGTTTGCGACCTATGGGGCGGGCGGTATAGAGAAGAGATTCCTGTATACGCCTCTTTTCAATCGTATTCTGAACAGCCGCAATGGATCAGCCATTCGGTTTCCAGTGTCGAAACCCAATTAAACAAGGGCTTTAAGCAAATTAAAGTCAAAATCGGCGGGGCTTCATTTGAGGAAGATGTCCGTCACATCAATGCCCTGCAGCATACTGCCGGCAGCTCCATTACGATGATTCTGGACGCAAACCAAAGCTATGACGCCGCAGCCGCTTTGAAATGGGAACGCTATTTCTCAGCATGGACGAACATCGGCTGGCTTGAAGAGCCTTTGCCCTTTGATCAGCAGCAGGATTACGCTTTGCTTCGCAGCCGTTTATCTGTTCCTGTTGCCGGTGGAGAAAATATGAAAGGCGCGGCACAATTTGTGCCTCTCCTTTCACAGCGGTGTTTGGATATCATTCAGCCCGATGTCATGCATGTCAACGGAATTGATGAATTTCGGGACTGCCTCAAGCTCGCACGTTATTTCGGCGTTAGAGCGTCCGCCCATGCATATGATGGTTCTCTTTCACGGCTCTATGCTTTATTTGCACAAGCCTGTCTGCCTCCGTGGTCTAAAATGGAGAACGATCAAATTGAGCCGATCGAGTGGGACGTCATGAAGAATCCTTTTACAGATCTCGTCAGCCTTCAGCCTTCAAAAGGAGCGGTTCACATCCCGAAAGGAAAAGGCATTGGAACAGAAATCAATATGGAGATCGTCAATCGTTACAAGTGGGATGGCTCAGCATATTAAGCTGAGCCATTCTTTATTTGCAGACATAAATAATGGACAGCCTCATAAAATGGAAACAGCGGACAAGTCTTTTCATAAAGGAGCAAATGACTTAATGGCTGAACTGCTGACGAAAGCAAAACTCACGTTTATGATTGTCGTAGGCGGCGTACTGCAGGGACTCGGCATGTCCTTGTTTTTATTTCCGCATGATATTCCGACAGGCGGGGCAGCAGGTATTGCGGTGCTGTTGCATTATCTGTTTCAAATTCCTCATGGCTTTTCAGTGTGGGCTGTGAATGTGTCGATGCTTTTTACCGCTTTAAAATGGCTGGAAATGAGAACATTCACCGGCACCCTCGCTTCGATTACCGTCACCTCTGTCTCGGTATTGATCTTTGATGCGATTTTTCCGGATATCACATCAAACCTGTGGCTTGATCTGGCAAGCGGCGCTGTGTTATTGGGACTCGGCATCGGACTTTTATACAAATACAAAATTTCAAACGGAGGATTTGGAGCTCTTGCGCTGATGATTTCCATTTACCGCGGCGGGAATCCCGGAACAATCCTGCTCATCATGAATTGCATCATTTTTATGGTGACCGCGTCTATTATTGCCTGGGGCATCGTCATTCAAGCCCTGATATGCCAAGTGATATCGACAAGAGTCATCGACTTCATCTATAACATCCGTCTGACTTCACTCCCCTATCTCACGCCTATGTACCGCCATAAAAAATAATAGGCAGAGGCTCTCTTCACGACGAGAGCCCCGCAGCTGCTGTTTTACAAATAAAACGTATCAGATCTTAGCCCTAAACGCAGCGTCTCTAACGCGATCGCATCATGAAATGGGATATTGGCCAAATTCACATTCGACCCGATCCTTTGAATAAATCCTTGCTGGAGCGTTTTGTTCGGCGCTTCAAAAATCAACCGGGTGATATCAATATCCGAGGAAATGATGTCATCGACAATTTGAAACCGGACATCGCCGCTGCTGGAACATATTCCTCCTGTCCCGCTTTCCCTTGCCTCCGTAATCACTTTTTCCGCGCCCGCTTCCATATCCTCAACGATATACTCTAGCCACTCCTCAGAGCTTTGCCGGCTTGATAATTCCGCATCCTTGCTGCCCACCTCACTGAGCACAAGAAATTCATCAGAAAAATCGGCAATATAAGCCGCTTTCTCTTTATTCGTCATCGGGAGCGTACCGTTTGAAATCTCGATATATTCACAGCCGAAATAGGTGCAATACCGATGAAATTCATTCACTTTTTTCTGGCTTACATACTTCTCAAACAGTGTGCCGCCAAAGAAAAATTTAATGTCATGCTCCTTCAGCGCACTGATCTTTTCTTCAAGATCTTTCGTAAGTAATGATGTGCCCCAGCCGAATTTCACAAAATCAATATAGTCGGCCGCTGCGGCTATCACATCTTTGAAAAATTGCAAGGGATAGCCGTTATCTATTAAAATGGTCTGCCCGGTTTCTCTCGGCTTGCTTGTTCTCACTGGCAATTCTAGTGAAAAATCATTCATATCATGACCCTCTCTATCGTTGGAACTTCTCTTTCTTGTTTCACTTTCATCACGAAATCGCCTGTCAATTCTTTTGTACAGTACGCGATGTCTTCCGGATCAAACAATGGCTGGCAGCGGTCAAAAAATTTCTCCGCAACAGAAGAGCGTTTTATTCTTTCGATCGTCTCCGCAGCGGTTACCGCATTTGTCCCTTCAATGATGCCCTTGATATACTCCGCACACGCCATGTCGTCATCACCAGACGGATGGGAAGCGACAATATTCATGACACAATCCTTTGCGGCGAGCGTTCTCACATGCTCAGCTGTTGTTCTAGCGTTGGAAAATCCGGTCACGAACAGATGCTTGGCGTTCAGCGCCCCTAACGCCGCTGTGACGCCGTTTGTTGTTTTCTGGATCAGGCGCTTATCCGCCATACCCTGCATTGCCATGCGTTTTGGAGAATTATCCAAATCAAATCCGCTGATACCGACCCCCTTTTCCTCTCCCGTCAATACGTAATCCGGATAGGTTTCTTTCAGCGCAAAGGCTTCCTCTGCTGTTCCGGCCAATAATATCTCTTTCGCCCCGCCGATAAACGCATAATGGGCGACCGTAAAGGCTCTGATGACATCAATGACGATGTTAATATCCGCCGGGGCTAGCGAATGATGATGCCCCTGATAAATGGTAATCGGCATAATACCTCTCCTTGGGCATAAAACCATTTTGCTTAAAAGCATATTCAGCCGGTCTCTTAATGGTTCCGCTCCCTCATTTTAGGCGGCGCCGCCCCTAAAAACCCTGAACGTTTATGTGAAAAATGAATAGTCTGCCTATAACTCGATCAATAGATAAGAAAACAGACAGATGCAAACGGGGGGAAAACGTTGAACGAACAAATCATCACATATGACACATGGAACGACACGCTGTCCAAGCAGATAACGGATCAATTGATCGATGAGCTCGATGTGTTGAAATGGGCTTACCGAACATATGGGGAAAAGATTGTGTACGCGTGCAGCTTTGGCGCAGAAGGGATGGTACTTCTCGACCTCATATCAAAAATCAACAAAAACGCGCACATCATATTTTTGGATACAGGGCTGCATTTCCAAGAAACATATGAGCTGATCGAGACCGTCAAAGAGCGATATCCGGGATTGACAATCCAGTTACTCGAACCCGAGCTGAGCTTAAAAGAACAGGAGACGCAATACTGCGGTGAGCTGTGGAAGCATAACCCGAATCTATGCTGCCAATTGCGGAAAATCGAACCGCTGAAAAAGCACCTGTCCGGCATGTCAGCTTGGATTTCAGGGCTGCGCCGGGAGCAGTCGCCTACGAGAAAGCATATTCAATACGTGAATCTGGATCAAAAGTTTAAGCTCATCAAAATTTGCCCGCTCATCCACTGGACATGGGATGACGTTTGGACGTACATCCGCCTGCACAATTTGCCTTATAACAAACTGCACGATCAACATTACCCGAGCATAGGCTGTGAAATGTGTACATTGCCTTCCGCGGACCCGAACGATGAGAGAGCTGGAAGATGGGCCGGACGGGAGAAAACAGAATGCGGCCTGCATCAAGAATAGCGTCCGGCATGCCCTTGCCATGGAATGATGTTGACGCGCTGCTCGAGGTTTTCAGCCAGCGCAGAAAAGAAAACAAAGGAAACGTAAAAATGGAGGTTGAACACGTTGAATGGAAACGAGCCCCACGGAGGGGTGTTAATCAACCGCTGCGATCCCGCATGCCATTTTGAAGGGTGCACGTGCGAAGCGGAGCTGGATCAGCTTGCACTGAGCGACCTGGAGCTTATCGCGATCGGCGGCTACAGCCCGTTAACAGGTTTTTTGAGAGAAAAAGATTATCATTCTGTTGTGAAAGAGATGAGGCTGGCAAACGGCTTACCGTGGAGTCTGCCGATTACGCTGCCTGTCGGAGAAAAAACAGCAAAACAGCTGTCTGCCGGAGATCGCGTCAAGCTTGTGAAAGACGGCATCACCTACGGCATGATCACAGTCATTGATATATACCAGCCCGATAAAACACAGGAAGCACTGTCTGTTTTTAAAACAAACGACCCTGCCCACCCAGGCGTAAAAAAATTGCTTGAGCGTCCGGATTACTATATCGGAGGGCCTATCACGGTCAGCCGCCTTCCCGTTAAATCCTTCGAACAGTTTTACGCAGCGCCCGCAGAAACAAGAGCGGCCTTTAATAAACTCGGCTGGAAAACGATTGTCGGTTTTCAAACCAGGAACCCTGTTCACAGAGCGCATGAATACATTCAAAAAACAGCGTTAGAAACGGTCGACGGTCTGCTGCTTCACCCGCTTGTCGGAGAAACGAAGTCAGACGATATTCCGAGCGATATCAGAATGGAGAGCTATCAGGTTTTGCTTGATCACTATTATCCAAAGGATCGGGTCATGTTATCGGTTTTCCCTGCCGCCATGCGGTATGCAGGTCCGCGGGAAGCGATTTTCCATGCCCTCGTCCGCAAAAACTACGGCTGCACCCATTTTATTGTAGGCCGTGATCACGCGGGTGTCGGCAGCTATTACGGAACATACGACGCGCAAAATATTTTTCAATCATTCACAGAGGAGGAGCTGGGCATCAAACCGCTGTTTTTCGAGCACAGCTTTTACTGCCGGAAATGCGGAAACATGGGCACCTCGAAAACATGTCCGCACAGCCCAAGAGACCACATCCACTTATCAGGCACAAAAGTGAGAGAGCTTCTCCGCCACGGCAAAAAGCCGCCTAAAGAATTCAGCCGCCCTGAGGTCGCAAACGTGCTGATCAAGGGTCTTCATCAACAGCCCGTTGCCATCCAGCAAAACAGCGGGGGATTGCAATGACACACAATCCAAACATCATTTGGCACCGCGCTGCAATCTCGAAGTCTGACAGACAGTCCTTAAACGGGCACAAAAGCTGCGCCCTCTGGTTTACCGGACTGTCCGGCTCAGGAAAGTCGGTGCTGGCCAATGCTGTTGATGAAAAGCTTTACCGCATGGGCATTCAGAGCTATGTGCTTGACGGCGATAATATCCGCCATGGCTTAAACAAAGATCTTGGATTTCAGACTGGAGACAGGATTGAAAACATTCGCCGGATCGGAGAAGTGGCGAAGCTGTTTGTCGACAGCGGGCAAATGATTTTAACGGCTTTTATTTCTCCATTCAGAGAGGACCGGGACATGGTCAGAGCGCTCTTTCCTGAAGGAGAGTTCTTCGAAATTTATGTGAAGTGCCCGCTGCACGTTTGTGAACAGCGCGATCCGAAAGGACTATATAAAAAAGCGCGAAGCGGAGAAATTAAACATTTTACCGGGATCGATTCTCCGTATGAAGCGCCGCTTTCACCCGATTTCATCATTGAATCAGACCAGACTTCTATTTCCGACGGAGCTGATCTGATCATTACAGAACTGCAAAGCAAAGGAATCATATAAAAAAACCCGATCAATATCGGGTTTTTTCTCATGTTCCCGCAAACTGTGCAATCAAACGGTTGATCTTCTCTTTTTCTTCATAAAAAGCTCCGTGCCCGCTGTTTACAAACGGAACCAATTCCGACTGTTTGATGCCGCGCTTCAATTCTTTCGCAAAATCAAACGGCGCAATTTTATCCTTTCTTCCGTGCAGGATCAGTGCCGGCACCTTGATTGATGCAAGATCCTTTCTGAGATCCTCGTCTCTTAATGCAATGCCGGAGTGGATCGTCCCGTAGGAGGAAGCCTCGAGCATCAGATTGAGAAACCATTGCCTGAGCTCTGGAGACACGTTTTTCTCAAAAAACTGTTTTCCTAAATCAGCCAGCGTTTTAGGCCGATCCGTTTTGAATTGTTCAATCATATCGTCAATATCCTGCTTCCTCATCCCGTACGGATAACCCGGGCGTTTTGTAAATGCGGGCGCCGCTGCAGACAATAAAATCAGCTTGCCAATATCAGCTCCGTCATGCCTTGTCATATAACGGATGGCGATTGCGCCGCCCATCGAAAAACCGGCAAGAACCGCGTTCTCAAGCTGCAGCGTATAAATGACTGCCTTCACATCATCTGCCATCGTGTCATAATCGTAGCCTTCCCACGGGCGGTCAGATTGCCCATATCCCCGTAAATCAATGCCGATAAAACGGAAGCCTCTTTTCGGAAGCTCATTCATTTGATATTCAAACATCTTATGATTCAGCGGCCACCCGTGCAAAAAGATGATCGGCCTTCCATGCCCGATATCCTCTACAAACAGTGTCACATGCTCCTCGGTTTTGACGTAATGCCCCATTCCGCATTCCTCCTGTTCCCTTTTCTTTCCCGGCCTGTAACCGCCTTGACGTACAGGAAGCTTTCCATTTATGCTTACAAAACAAGCGGGCTGCTGTACCAAGAAAAGGCTCTTCACGATTTACTATATGTATCAAATTCCATAACGATCTATTAAATTGATCCCGAAGGCCTCTGGTTTTCGGACAGTAAAGGATGTCATCACATGAATAAAACAGTGATTCAAAAACCGCACATACCGGAAAACCTGCAAACCGGCGATTTTTACGAAACCGCTACGCAGGATGATGTCATCAGCATGTATTTGTTTGAAGATTGTACAATCTGCGGCGAAGATATTGAAAGACTTTGTGTGGAAAAAACGGTATTCAGAAATGTTGTGTTTATCGATGTATCTTTCCGGCATATCGAACTGACAGATGTGATCTTTGAAAAATGTGATTTGTCGAACGCCGATTTCAGCGGGGCTGTCATTCACAGGACTTCAGTAAAGCAATCAAAAATGGTTGGAATGAATTTGGCGGAATCAACGCTGCGGAATGTTTCATTCGAGGAATGCCACGGACATTTCAGTTCATTTTCGTACTCAAATATGAAACAAGTTCGATTTGATCACTGTGCCCTTATGCAAAGTGAGTGCAGCAATATGGCGCTCCAGCAATCACACTTTGACGGGTGTGAACTGGAAGGCGCCAGCTTTACCGGCACGTCCCTTCAAAATATGGACATCAGCACCTGCCGTTTTGAACAGCTTCATGTCTCCCTCGACAAATTGAAAGGCTGCAAAATCGCGCCGGAGCACGCGATTGCTTTCGCCAGGGCGCTGGGAGCTGTCATTGTATAACAAAAGCTTAGGACATCAGGCGGCGGGCTGTACAGGCTGCCGCTTTAATGCCTGTTTCCAAATCCGCAAGAGATGCATAGGAATATGACAGCCTGATGCTGTTTCGGTCTTCGCTGTCATAAATGGAACCGGGGTTCACCAGCACCTGTTGTATCAGCAATTCATGAAAGAAACGGCTGACAGGCAAGGTTTTGTGAAATGTAACCCAAATATAAAAGCCTCCGGCGGGAATCCGCCACGTCGCGATGTCCCCTGCATACTGCTTAAGAAAATGAAGCGCCGCGTCTCTCCTTTGTTTTAGCACCCTCCGTATCCTTGTCAGATGCTCTTCATAATACCCCTGTGACAGCCACTCGGCAGCCGCCCACTGGGACAGGCCGCTCGATCCGTAGTCTGTCTGCATTTTAATGTCTGCCAGCCTTTCAATGACCGGCTCCGGTCCGACAAGCCAGCCGATACGAAGGCCGGGGCTCACTGTTTTTGAAAAAGTGCCCAGATACAGAATATTGCCTTCATGATCCATTGCTTTTAAGGGCTGCGGCGGTTTTTCTTCAAACCATATATCACCGTATGCATCATCCTCAATGATCGGCAGCTGCTCTTTTTTTGAAAGGCTGATGATCTCTTTCCTTCGCTGTTCTGACATGACAATGCCTGTCGGATTATGAAACGACGGAATCGTGTAAAGCAGCTGTCCTCCGTATTGTTTTCGATAAGAAGAAACAAGCCCCGCTTTGATACCTGCTTCATCCATCGGCAAGCCGCGAAGCCGCATCCCCGCTGATTGAAACACATGCAAAGATTGAAGATAAGAAGGTTTTTCAGTCAAAATGACAGAACCTCGTTTCAGAAGCCCGATCGAGATGAGCTGAAGCGCCTGAAGCGCGCCGGACACAATTAAAATCGCTGACGGTGACACATGGATCTGCTTTCCTTTTAAATGCTCCGCCACCGCCTCCCGCAGCTGACGGTTTCCTTTCGGCTGCTCGTACCCTAAAGACAGAGCGTGCGGATTGATCTGCTGAAACATCCGGCGCATTGTATCAGCAGGCAGCAGATCCGGTGAAAGCTCTCCTGTGCCTAATCTGATGATATCCGTTCTTGGTTCGTTTTCATTTATATCCTGAATGATAGAAGAATTAGGGTGATGAATTCCTGAACGGACGTAATCGCTCCAATCGAGCGGAGGCTCAGCGGCCAGCACGCTCCAAGTACTGTTTACAACCTTCGTGCCGCCTCCTCTCCTCCCCTCTAACAGGCCTTGAGACGTGAGTTCATCAATGGCTGCTGTCACTGTGCTGCGGTTGACTTGAAACATGTCGGCCAGCGTTCTCTGTGAAGGGATTTTCGTCCCTACAGCCCACTCTCCGTGAAGAATTTTGTCTTTCATGTATTGTTCAATCTGCCGATGCAGCGGAATATCCGAATCTCGGCTTGGCTGCCATTGCGACATAGTCATGCCCCCTTTTTTCACATTATACATTTGGCTGGTTCCTAACCCAACCAAATGGCCGGAGACATGATAGAAAATCTCCCTTATGATTGAAACAACAGATGTGAAGGGAGTTTTTTCAGCATGAATGCAATCATCCACGGAGTTGTGCTAGCGTTTGGCTTGATTTTGCCGCTGGGAGCGCAGAATGTGTTTATTTTTCAGCAAGGAGCGTGGCAAAGGCATATTTGGCGGGCACTTCCCGCCGTCATCAGCGCTTCTGTCTGCGATACCCTGCTCATTGTGTCAGCGGTTGCTGGTGTATCTGTCATTGTGCAGCAGGTGCCTATTTTTGAAACGGTAATGATGGCCGGAGGATTTTTATTTCTCCTCTATATGGGCTGGGTGACATGGAACAGCCGTCCGAAAGCAAACCAAAATGAGAAAAATACGTTCACAGCTAAAAAACAAGCTGCGTTTGCGGCCGCCGTTTCTCTATTAAATCCACACGCTATTCTGGACACGATCGGTGTCATCGGCACAAGCTCACTCCAATATTCTGGGCTTGAGAAGTGGCTCTTTATGGCTGCCTGTGTCACTGTCTCTTGGTTTTGGTTTATCAGTCTTGCGATAGCGGGCCGGCTGTTTCAGACGATAGATACGAGCGGCAGGCTTATGCTGATTGTAAACAAATGCTCTGCAGTGGTGATGTGGGCAGCAGCAGGATATTTCGGGGTATCACTCTTCAGCAATTGAAGGAATAACAATTGAAACAGCGAATGTCTTAGAAAAGGAGGCAATGCTAATGACTGATGCAAAACAGTTTTATGACTACCATTCTTGGGCAAACAAGCGAATATTTAACCATATCGAAAACCTGCCGGAGGAAACTGCTTATCAAGAAGTAAAGAGCGTATTCCCTTCTGTCAGCGACGTGCTGCTTCATATGTGCAGGGCTGACTACATTTGGCTGAACGTTCTTTCGGAAGTTGCCTACCAAGAGATCATAGACAGCGTAGGCAAATTCGAGTCCGCGCAAGGTGATATGGCAGCGATTAAACAGCATGCTTCCGAGTTGGAGGCACAGTATCATGATTTCTTCAGCCGACAGATAGACTTAGAACAGACCTTCTCAATGAAACATCCGAAACTCGGGACACTGGAAACAACCTATGCAGACATCATCCTGCATGTCGTCAATCACGGCACTTATCACAGAGGGAACGTGACTGCAATGCTGAGACAGCTTGGCCATTCAGGCGTTCCTACTGATTATATGTACTATTTATATGAAAAGAGAGAAAGCAAGGGTTAAGCTGCCCTTGCTTTTTTGATCGGAATAAGAATTAACAACGCTTACAAACCGGTGCAAGCACGCTTCACATCCAGCTGTACGGGCCTGCCGCTTCGATACGAATTGGTCGCGGCAATGCCGACTTCTAAATTGATCGTTGCATCGACATCCGTCACGATCGGCGTTGTTCCATTCCGGACACACTCGGCAAAGTGCTGCAGCTCTAAGCAGTAGGCTTCATGAAAACGAGTTTGAAAGTCTGGGATAATATCATAGCTGCTCCCTTTCGCCGACAGGATGGTCACATGTTGATTTCTCAATGTCCCTATGAAAATACTGCCCTCTGTCCCAATAACTTCCGCCCGGATGTCATGTCCGTATGGAGAGGTTCTGCTTGCCTCGACATCTCCCGCTGCGCCGGAGTCAAATTCTATATACGTCAGCGCCTGATCCACATCGCCGTACTGCTCCATAAACGGGTTGTTCAAGATCCTGCCGTGTCCCGAAACAGAAGTGATCTCCGCACCGAGCAAATATCGGGCAATATCATAGTCATGGATAGAGCAGTCAATAAAGATCCCGCCGCTGTGTTTGATAAACTCTGCGGGAGGCGCTCCTTGATCGCGCGTAAAACCTTTATAATAGATGGGTTTGCCGATTTCCCCAGCGTCGATCCGCCGTTTGGCATCTGCGTACGCGGGATCGAACCGCCTCATAAAGCCGACTTGGCAAATAACACCTGTCTCTTTCACTTTTTCAGAAACTGCTTTTGATTCCTCAAGGCTTAATGTCAGTGGTTTTTCAACGAAGATTTGCTTACCGTTCTCCGCTGCTTTGATGATCATATCGCCATGTGTGCTTGTCGGCGTTACGATAATGACAGCGTCAATGCCGGGATCTTCTAACAACTCGTATGGGTCCTCTGACCATTCTTCGATACCGAATTCTCTGGCCACCTGCTCCGCTCTCCCTTTCAACGGGTCACCGACACTGACCAGTTTTGCCCCCGGAACACTGGTGACGAGATTTTTCGCATGATAATAACCGAGCCTTCCTAACCCCAATACTGCGCATCTTACTTGATGTTCCACGTCCCATCCTCTCCTTTATCTCATTTCAGGATCGCTTCGAGAAAGCGCTTTCTATTACCAGCTAAAAAAACAGCGGTTCAATCCGCTTTAACACGTTGCGCAAGCGCTTTCCCAAAAGATGATTTCATTTTACACCGCCTCTTGTTAACACGCAATATGTTTTTTAGCTAGCTTCAACTGTCAAAACGAAAAGAACCCGCTCATTTGCGGGCTCATGTTTTGAGTGGTGCTGTAGAAAGTCTGACCACAAGCTCAGGCGGCAGCACTATTTTTTGTTTCGTCTTTCGTTTTCCTTCGATTGCTTCTGCCAGCAGTTCGATGACGCTCCGCCCCATATCTTTAATCGGCTGGGCCACGGTGGTCAGGGGCGGGGCAGCCATTTCTGCAAGTATCGTGTTATCAAAACCGATGATGGAAAGGTCATCGGGCACTTTTATGCCTCTTATTCTCGCAGCTTGTATGGCGGCGCAAGCCAATACGTCGTTGAAGGCAAAAATAGCCGTTGGGGCATTCTTGTCCAGCAATTTTCCCGCTTCTTCCTTGCCGCTTTCCAAAGAAAACCGCGTCGGGATGATAAGCGATTCATCGACAGGCACGCCCGCTTCCTCCATCGCCTGACGGAAGCCTTTGATTCTGTTTTTTTCACCCGTCGTTGACCCATCTCCAATAATGCAGGCGATGTTCGTGTGGCCGAGTGACAGAAGATGCTTGGCAGCCTCGTACCCGCCACGAACGTCATCCATCACGACAATATCCATCGGAAGCAGCGGCTTATCCTGAGAAATCATGGCAAGCGGAATGTGCTCGCTGGCGATTTCCTCCAAAGCAGACATGCTGCCATGATTCTCAATTCCTGTCGCAAAAATAATCCCGTCCACCTTTTTCTGCCTCAGCACTGAAAAATATTTCGTTTCTTTTTTCGGATCGTAATCGGTGCTGCAAATCATCATTTGAAAACCGAGCTCATCCGCTCTTTCCTCAATGCTTTTGGCAAGTTCACCGTAAAACGGATTTGAAATATCAGGCGCCACGAGAGCGATCATATTCGTCCGTTTTCCCGTTAACGCCGCGGCGTGGACATTGGGCGTGTATGCCATTTCCTTCATGACATTCATCACCTTCTGCCGCGTTTTGCCGCTGATTCTGCCAGTATTGTTAATGACACGCGACACAGTTGTGATCGAGACCCCCGCCGCCCTTGCCACATCGTAGATTGTTGTTTTCATGTTCATCCCTCGTCTGGTTATTGAACTTTCCGGCTGACAATTTTCCGGTATTCAATTGGTGAAATGCCTTCTATCTGCTTAAAGAGTTTTGAAAAGTATGTCGGGTCTTCCATTCCGACCGTTTCCGCAATGACGCCCATTTTATCATTTGTAGAGGATAAAAGGCGCTTCGCTTCTGTCATTCTCACCCGGTTCGTGTATTGCGCCGGTGTGACGCCGAGCACCTGCTGCATGCAGCGGCTCACATAATCCTGATTATAGTGAAGGGCGAGCGAGAGATCCTTAATTGTCGTCTTCTCCTTAAAATGCTCCTGTAAGTACCGTGCCGCCTCCCAGGCAACCCGCTCTTTTGCAGACGGAATTTGAAACGCCTCTTTCTGAAGATGCAGCATCAGTTCCTCAAATAAGATTTGCTTTCTAAGCGGCAAATCGGAGTTTTCCGCAGAGTAATCGATGAGCCTTTCAAACTGCTGCGCCATAAACTGCGGGCGCTGCACCTTGCCTTTTCTCGGCAAAGCAAGTCCGTAGCGGGCCGGCTCCTCGAAGCTCCCTTTTTCCTGCTGAAGCTCAGACCAGTTGCTCCCTCCCTTTGCCGTAAATTCATATCGATGTTCATCAAAGTGAAGCCAATAATAGGAGGTTGCTTCATCACTGCCCTTCGTCCCATAGTGTTCAAGACCGGGAGAAAGCAAGATGTACTCGCCGCCTTCAACAGAGAACGATTTTTCATTTTCCGTTATATAAAGCGTTCCCTGCTTGACGTATATCAGATCAAATACAGAAAAAACGCGCTTCACATGGGTTTCTCCCTTTTTAAAAACCCCTTCTCCGGCTGCAATAAATACCGGAAAAGGCGGGACTGTAAACAGGATGCGAGGCATTTTGATCATCCTCCTTATTAAGTCGGATTTTTGCAAGAAGTATCGTTTCTCTCCCTTTTTATTATAAGGAAATGGAGGTACACTTTAAAACGTTGATTTTATTTACGAAAGGGGTTAGACACTATGAAACAAGCTGTCTTCAAATCAACTGCTTTGAAAAAACCCGCTGACAAATCGTTCTCATTATTTTCGCTTACTTGGCCGATCTTTATTGAGGTCTCATTATATATGTTTATGGGTAATGCCGATACACTCATGCTCAGCCAATACTCAGATAACAGCGTGGCAGCGGTCGGCGTCAGCAACCAGATTTTGAATTTAATTATCGTGATGTTCAGCTTTATCGCAACAGGAACGACTGTGATCATTTCACAATTTTTAGGGTCACGGCAAAAGAAAGAAGCCATGGAAGTCGCTTATGTGTCAATCGGCGCCAACTTCTTCATCAGCCTTGCCATCAGCGCCGTCGTCTTTTTCGCGGCTGTCCCTCTGCTTCATATGATGGGATTATCAAACGAGCTGATGCCTGATGCGAAGGTCTTTTTACAAGTTGTCGGAGGTCTGTCCTTTATTCAGGCTTTAATCATGACATTCAGCGCGATCTTAAAAAGCTACGGCTACACAAAAGATACAATGTTTGTCACAATCGGCATGAACATTTTAAACATTGCCGGAAACTTTGTTGTGATTTTCGGTCTGTTCGGCTTTCCTGTTCTCGGCGTCGCCGGTGTGGCCATGTCTACATCCATCGCCCGCGTCATCGGATTAATCGCGATGATTGTCATTGTCAACAAACGCATCCAGCTGAAGATGTCATTGAAAAAAGTCTTTCATATGCATAAAGACCATTTGCGCAAGCTGCTGAAAATCGGCATCCCTTCTGCGGGAGAACAGCTTTCATACAACCTTTCGCAAATGATTGTCACTTATTTTATCGCCATCATGGGTGCGCAGGCTTTGACAACAAAAGTGTATACGCAAAATATTACGATGTTTATTTTGCTGTTCGGCACTGCAATCAGCCAGGGCACGCAAATTTTAATCGGCCGCTATATCGGCGGCAAACAGTTTGATGCCGCGTATGAGCGCTGCATGAAGAGCTTATATTGGGCACTCGGAATTGCTGCGGCCACATCGGTTTTGATGACGATCTTTTCAAAAGACCTGATCGGCATCTTTACACAAAGCCCTGATATTATTGCGACTGCGAGCCTTTTGATTGCCATGACAATTATCCTTGAACCGGGCCGCTCATTTAATGTCATTATCATTAACTCCCTGCGTGCCGCGGGGGATGCGAAATTCCCGGTTTACATGGCAATGATTTCGATGTGGGGCATCGGCCTCCCGCTTGCTTATCTATTCGGCATCCACCTCGGTTTCGGTCTTGCCGGCGTTTGGATTTCCTTTATTGCGGACGAATGGGTCCGCGGAATCTTAATGTACAGAAGATGGCGCTCCCGTATCTGGATTCAAAAAGGAATGGCGTAACACCCGGCTCAATAAGGCCGGGTGTTTTTTTATATGTCAGACAGAATCCGCTTCACTTCATTCTCTGTGAGGGCGTATTGATGTTGAAATACATTATACTGCTCCGCCCGGATTTTTTCTAAAACAGCCCGGTACAAATGAAGAGCGGCTTTCACCGTTTTTTGCGAATATAACGGAAATAGCGGCAATGCATCCAGACACTCCTCAAGATAGGCTTCCGCTTCAAAAGCGATATACTCCCATGTCATGGTAAACGCCTTATTCACGACGCCATTTTGAAGGTCGTCCTCTGTATATCCAAATTGCTGCATCACCTGCCGGGGGATGCGGTTTTTTTGCTGTTGGTCCGTGCCGATATCTCTCAGAAGCCGAATCAGCTGAATCGCTAAACCGAGAGAGCCGGCTGCATGTGTAAGCTGTTCCTGATGCCGGCGCGCCATAGTCGGGAGAAGCATCAATCCGGCCGAGCCGCCCGTCTGGTATGCGTGCATGAGCAGTTCATCAAGGCTTTCGAACGGTTTATCTTCCGCTTTCTGTGCGGTAATGAACTCACGGAATGGCTCGCTGTCCAATGTAAAGGTCTGATACGCGTGGCTGAAAGCCATCCACAAAACATGATTCCCGTTATATGTCCCGGAAAAAACATGCTCAGCCTCAGCTTCAATGGCAGATAACGCCTTCTCATCCGCATTGGCTGCCGTATGGCAAAACGCCATAACCGCCCAAGCTGCCTGCCTTTGCTTCAGCGGGAGAAACGAGAATGCTTTGTAACAGGCTGGTTCGCGGGCGCTGACGATCTGGCCGCATTGCTGATAGACTTCTTTTATCTCTGTCATTTCTTTTCACTCCTATGTATCACTGCTTCTTCAAGTCTATTATGTTTTCTCGCAATTGTATATGAAGAAAAAGCCGATTCCTTTGCGCAGAATCGGCTTTTTCTTTATCCCTCATCAATATCAATGCGATACGCTTCAAACCATGTATGAATTTGAGCAAGGTGGGCGATCAGCTGAGGCCCCTTCATGAGCTGCCCGAACCATGGAACCTTGAAGGAGGAGCCTTCCGTTTCTAAGAGCTGATCCAATTGTTTTCTATCGAGCAGGGTATGGAGCACGGAGTCCTTTTGGCTTCTGATCGTTTTCAGCCATTCGCTGACGCCTTTTGTATATTCCGGGTGGTGTGTTTTCGGATACGGGCTTTTTTTGCGATACAGAATGTCATCAGGCAAAATGCCCTCGAGCGCTTTACGGAAAATGCCTTTCTCCCGGTTGTCATGCATTTTCATTTCCCACGGGATATTCCAGACATATTCCACGAGCCGGTGATCGGCGAACGGCACCCGCACTTCAAGGCTCGCCCCCATGCTCATCCGGTCCTTGCGATCCAAAAGATTCGTCATAAACCAAAGCATATTTAAATAGAACAGCTGTCTTCTTGCTTTGTCCACACCCGTTTCTCCGTCTAATAATGGCGTTTCTGCCAAGGTTTCTTCATATTTGGCATTTACGTATTCTTTGAGATTCAATTTGTTCTGCCACGAATCAGAAAGCAGCTTGATCCGCTCCTCCGTCGACCTCATCCATGGGAAGCCCGACTCAACGTCTGCCATATGGAACCACGGATACCCGCCGAAAATCTCATCCGCGCACTCTCCCGACAGGCTGACGACAAAATCCTTTTTGATTTCCCGGCAAAACCACAGCAGAGACGAGTCGACATCAGCCATACCAGGCAAATCTTTGACCAGCACGGCTTCCTCCAAATGATCGACGAGATCTTTTTGGCTGATCACGCATTTGTGGTGCGTCGTGCCGAAGGCCTCTGTCATTTTTTCAATCCATGGTCCGTCATCATTGGGCTGAAAGGCACTCGCTTGAAAAAATTTATCGTTCTCTTCGTAATCAATCGAATAAGTATGAAGCGGTGCTTTCCCTTCCTTTTCAAAATGGCCTGCCGCGATCGCAGTAATGGCGCTTGAGTCCAGTCCGCCTGATAGGAATGTGCAAACCGGCACATCCGACACAAGCTGCCGCGTCACCGCATCCTGAAACAATGATCTGACATTGGCAACAGTATCACCAAAACCATCCGTATGTTTTTCGCTTTGGACATTCCAATAACGCCAAATATTCAGCCCGTCTTTGGAAAACGTCAGCGCATGGGCCGGCCGGACTTCTTTTATGCCTTTAAATACGCCGGTGCCCGGGGTTCTGGACGGCCCAAGCCCGAAAATTTCAGAAAGTCCTGTTCTGTCCACCCGTGCTTTTATATCAGGGTGTGCAAGGATCGCTTTGATTTCCGACCCGAAGAGAAAAGAAGAGCCTTGCTTCGTATAAAAAAACGGCTTCACGCCGAGACGGTCTCTCGCCGCAAACAGCAGATCGCGCTTTTCATCCCACACAGCAAAAGCAAATATGCCATTGAGATGGTCTACACAGTCTTCCTGCCATTCAATGTAGCTGTGCAGCAGCACCTCGGTATCTGATGTCCGCTCGAACTGATGGCCCCGCGCCCGCAATTCTTTGCGCAGATCTTCCGTGTTATACAGCTCGCCATTATAAATAATGGTGTACGTATTTCCTTTAAAGGTGCATGCCATCGGCTGGCGTCCGCCTTCTATATCAACGACCGCAAGCCTTTTATGTCCGAATAAAACATGGTGCTCCCCCCAAACGTTAGAATCATCAGGCCCCCGTTTGGAAAGAGTGTCTGTCATTCTGTTGATCGTTTGTTTTTCCTGGACGAGCTGCTTTTTAAAATCGACCCAACCCGTAATTCCACACATGTGATATCAGCTCCAATCCCGTTTCTTTCGTAACAATTTCGTTTCTTTCAGCACCTTAGTAAGTTTATGCATCTATAGGCAGATAGTTGATTTGTCCATAAAAGAGTTGTATGGGACAGGCTTGAATTGGATAGAAAGGAGAGGAAAGAAGAAAAAGGAGACAGCATGTATGAAACGGAAACAATTGATATATACAGAGGAACGAAAGTGGGAGTACGGCACCATCCTCATCGAAGACGGCATCTGTTTAATCGAAAACGAGGAAGGCGATATACTGCTGGCGGACAGTCTCCATCACAGCCCAATCTGGATACAGCATAAAGGAAAGTGGGAGCAGGCCGGCTTTCAGGATCAATTGATTCTGGCATGCGGTGAAGAAAACATCACCCTTTCCGGCGGAGAACGCATCCGCTATGAAAAATCAGTCAAGCGGCCGCTCATGGCGCTTTTAGATTCGCTTGATGACGAAACCTTTCTCGCATTTTTGCAGCACTTGCACAGCTTCGGCTTATCGGTATTCGATTGTGTGTTTTCTTATAATAAAGGCGTTTTTTCGAATATTTCGGAGGAGCAGGGTGTTTCTTTTTATCACTTTTCAAATGACACCGCCCAATGCGCGGTGCAGCATCACTACAGCAGTGAAGGGACGGGAGACCGATTCGAATGGACGGCTTCAAATGGAAAGCGATCCATTATGTATTCAGCGGTCCAGCGGGGGCGCAAATAAAAAAAGCGGTGCAGGAAGGCACCGCTTTTTGATTACTTTTCAACAACAACTTTTACATCCTTGCTTTCTTTTTTGTCTGTATCAGCAGCCGTGACGTAAAGCACCGTTCCGGCTTTTTGTTTTTTGATTTTCACCGTGAACGTTCCTTTCGCGTCAGCTTTGGCAGAAGCAATGACTTTCTTTGATTTGTTTTTCACTCTGATCGTTGCCTTGCTGTTCGCCTTCCCTTTCACTGCCGTATCTTTCGTTTTCACAGCATTTACTTTCGGTGTGCCGGAAGGTTTTCCTTTGACGACGACAACTTTATAAGATGTTTTCGCATCGCCTTTTGTTGCTTTCACATACAAGACTTGATCTTGTTTTTGAGTCGGGATATTGACCTTGAACTTACTGTCTTTTCCAGCTTTGGCGCTGCCGAGTTTTTTCTTGCCGTTCATCACCTCGATCAGCGTGCCTTCCTTCGCACTTCCTCTGACGGCTGTTTGTGTGCTTTCAAGCTTGTTGACCTTGAGCTGTACATCAGCTGCGCTGACAGCCTTCATGACATTCAGCCGCCCGTAGCCTGAGTGCCAGTCTATTCCAGGCGTCTTTGGAATGTCAATCGGATCGCCATTATCGTCATACAATTCCTCTTCCCCGCCATCGACGCTTTCAAAGGAAATATCGTCCGCCGTCTTTTTCAAAATATCCTCTGCTTCTGTTCTTTTCAGCTTAGGGTTTTGAGCAAACAGCAATCCTGCAGCAGCGGCAGCATATGGCGTCGCCATGGAGGTTCCGCTCATGTACGTGACATTCCCGTTCGGCACTAAGCTAGGGATATCAGACCCTGGAGCAGAGATATCCAGACCTTTTCCATAGTTAGAGAAATCCGCGGTCATATCCATGCGGTTCGTTGCTCCGACTGACATCACATATTTAGATGAAGCAGGATACGATAAGAAATTGGCTCCGTCATTCCCGCTGGCTGCGGCAATTAAGACATTTTTGTCAGCAGCGTATTTCAAAGCAAATTCAATCACGCGGCTGTAGCCTCCGCCTAAGCTTAAATTAATCACCTTTGCTCCTTTATCAGCAGCATATTTGATGCCGAGAGCAATTTGTTCAGTATCTCCGGCTCCTGTGGAATCAAGCACTTTTACCGGAATAATTTTCGCTTTGGCGTTCAAACCAGTCATTGAATAACCGTTATCGCTTTGGGCAGCAATAATGCCGGCGACGTGCGTCCCATGCCCCTGGTCATCCATTGCGTTGTTATTCCGGCCGACAAAATTACGCCCGAGATCGGTTCTTACTTTTCCTTTTAAATCAGCAAGCGTGCTGTCCACACCTGTGTCTACTACCGCAATTAATGTATCGTTGAGCTTGCGTTTAGACAGCAATGTGCTGGCAGGCTCGTATTTCACATCCGCATTTTTTATTCCGCCGTTATCACCATTGTTTTTAAGCGGCCATTGGTACGGGTATTGAATATCCTTTGACAGGCTTTTGTATTCCTGTACAGGTTCTGCAAACTCTACGTTAGACATCTTGGATAATGTCGCAGCAGCGCTTTTCACCCGTTTTGCGCTTGCCGTATATGTGCCGTTTTGTTTCTCATCTTTCGGCAGTTCAAATGAGTAGAGATTGTCAAACAGTTTCTTTGCCTTTTTCACATTAGAAATGTCTTTTTTCGATTGCGCGCTTGCAGAAAAGCCCTTCATTTCGTTATGTACTGACGAGAGGCTTTTATTGTCTTTCACCTTGAAAATGACCTTTGTTGTCTGAACTTCACTTTTTGCCGCAATATTGTTTTCTGTTAACACTGCTCCTGCTGTTTTGCCTTGCAGCTGCTTGATATTTAATCGTTCCGCCTGTATCTTTATCTCCTCTTTAAGGAAAGACGGGACTGATTGTAAAGCTTTATCGTATAGCCGGTTGATTGCCTTTTGATCCTTTTCAGTAATCTTATATGAAGATGACACACCGTTTTCTGACACATCATCAAACAACGGCTTTAATGTCACAAGATCCTGATAAATTTCATTTCTCGCTGTTTTATTGAGTGCGAGCTTTGCCACGATAAACGGCGCCGCTTTGTAGTAAAGGCTAGTCAGCTCTTTGCCTTCTGCTGTTTGGCTCAGCTGCTCATCACGTATCGCTCTCAGCTTGTCCAGGATGCTTTTTCCCGATTTTTTCTGATCGACACTCATTTCCACCGGACAAGCTTCTTCCTCTTCTAAATCTGACGGCTGCTTTTTGGTGCCTTTATATCCAATCGTATACTTGGCTTCCGCAGCTGCTTCTGCCGTTCCGCCGTCCTCTGGTTCTTCATCACCAAGATATTCAACTTTTACATAGTAAGGGCCGCTCCACGCGTATGGAAAATTGATTTCGCTTTTTCCATCCTCCGCTGTGTAAGAACGGTACATCTCAAACGTTTCATCTTTAAGCGCTTTTTCCATACTTGGATATACAGATACATTCAGTGCTGAATCACTCTTTACGGTCAGTGCCATATGTGAATGATTCTGAATATCCACTTTTCCCGGAGTCACTTTGTACCATTTCACCTGTTCCGGTTCCTTCATGGTGCCTGTCTGTTCTTTGCCGTTTTCCAGAGCCGCCGCCTGATCGATCGCACCGGCCGCTGCCGCTTTGGTTCCCGGAGAAAAAAGGCTGAAGATCAGTGCAAAAATAAGCACTGCCGCCACAAACGAGCTGAATTTTTTGCGTTTCATGATATCCCTCCTGCAAAATATTGAATCTACTTGAAGGTATCATAATTTCATAGGACGAGATACCGCTTACAGGGAATTTTAAGGTTATTTTAAATAATTTGGAATATAAGGGGGAAAATATACAAAAACCCGACTCTATCATAGAGCCGGGTTCGCGTTTTTCTATTAAAACAATCGAAAACCGATTGGCAAATGCAGGCCAAGCAGCACTGTCAGCACAAGTACAATGACGAAGCCGATCCATAAGCCTCCGGTTGATTTGTCTTTTTTCTTGCGGATGAGGAGCATTTCCATCAGGCCGATGGTGATAATGCCGAGAATCATTTTTCCGGCGTATTCTCCGTTCCAGTTGGCGAAACGGACAAACAGCTCAGCTCCTGTCAAAATAATAAGGATATAGAATAACCGCAGAATCATATGAGTGATTTTTGCGCCCTTCGCACTTTGTGACGAATACAGCGAGTAGCTGACAAAAAGCAGAATCAGCGCTACCACCCATGTTGTAATATGTAGGTGTGTCATATATGTTCCCCCTATCAGATAAATTACCCCACTTATAGTACCATGAACTTGTCCTCTGCCACAAAGATAGACTCAGAAAAAACGGGCGGGTCCGAGTCCGCCCTCCTGTTTGATTCAGCCGATTTGGTTTGACAGCGTTCCGATCGGGTCAATCGTAATGTCGATTTTGTCACCTGACCGCAAGAATTTTGGCGGATTAAATCCCTTTCCGACACCGGATGGCGTACCGGTTGCAATGATGTCTCCCGCTTCAAGCGTCATCCCCTTTGAGAGGGTTTCAATTAATTCTGGAATGGAAAAGATCATATCGCTCGCCGATCCCGATTGGCGCAGCTCGCCGTTGACTCTCGTTTCAACCTTGAGGCGCCCAGGCTCCTGAATCAATGATTTATGTACAAGCACGGGTCCCATCGGACATGTCGTATCCAGGCTTTTTCCGATAAAAAACTGCTTATGCCTTTTTTGCAGATCACGCGCCGTGATATCATTCACAATCGTATATCCGAAAATATGGTCATATGCGTCTTCTTTTGATATGCGAGTGCCGCTTTTTCCGATGACGACAGCAAGCTCTCCTTCATAATCGAGCTGAGAGGTGACCTCTTCATGGCTGTTTACAATATCACCATGCCCTGTAACCGTTACTGGCGATTTTGTAAACACCATCGGATGCTCCGGAATGTCAGCCTCGCTTCCCATTTCAATCGCGTGGTCCCTGTAGTTTTTGCCGATGCAGATGACATTTTTTGACGGCTTAGGAATAGGTGCATGAAGCTTCACCTCAGATAATGAATAAATAAATGACCCCAGCTCATCATTCGGTTTCTTTGCCCACTCTGCCAGCTGCCTTGCATGCGCAACGAATTTATCCCCTTCTGCGATACATTCAATCAGCGATCCCGGAATCGTCTCAAGTTCAAACAATTTTTTTTCAGCCTTTTGCAAATCCATAATTTTATCATCATCAATGATCAGGCCGACAAATATTCGGTTGTAAAGTTCCCCTGTCGCAAATTTCATGTTATTCCTCCATCATCTTTTAAATCAGAATGCTCCTTCATGTATTCTCTGTCGAATGCAGAAATCCCTTTTTCTCGTGTCCGTTTTCATTTCGTTTCGGGACGGGCTTGCTGTACATATCATACAAATGGCGTTTTGAGGAGGAGGAAAGAATATGGAGAACATACACTTATTTTTTCATCGGCAGCAGCTGAATAGAAAAGGAGCTGCCAAGGGGCTTTTGGTGACAGACCGATCAGTTTCTCCCATTCTTCTCACACAGCGTGACAGAGCGGAAAAGGCATCCTATGAAATCAGCTGGGAGAAGTCTCTGCTTGGTGAAAACACACTTTTTTTGAATGCGGAACAGGATGATCCGTCATTGATGCGGCGCAGGCTCGCCTATTGTTTTTTTGATCAGATCGGCGTTCCTGCTCCCGCTGCCTCGTACAGCTTTCTGACCATCAATGGCCAGCCAGAAGGCATTTATTTGAGCATCAAGAACCATCTGCTAGCCGATAGGGCAGGTTACCAAGTGAAGACCGCCGATCCCAGGGTTCCGCTGTCCGTTTTCAAAGATGGATCTGCCGCGTTCTTACATGAATTTCTCATGCTGATCCGTACAGCTGGAGATGACGAATTAGCTGAGCGCATTAAAATGTATTTGGATGTCAAACTGTTTTTTCTGTGGCTGATCGGCAGCGCCTGCACCAATCAAGGCTTTTATTACACATTGTGTTTAAACGAATCCGGCCGGCTTCACGTTTCCCCGATAGAGACCAGATCGCTTGCCGCACACGGAAGATCTGACGAAGACCCTCTGCTGACTAAAGGGCAGACGCTCTCGTCAAGGCTTCTTTCCATTCCCGCCTTCCGGTCGCAATATCACACGTTAATGAAAAACGTGCTGAACCGGTCGTTTACAATTGAACGATTGTCTCCTTTCATCAGAGATTGGCATCTTGACATTTGTCAAAAGGCTGATGATGATCCATTCATAAAAAAAAGCCCCTTGCAATTCGAAAAGGAGCAGACAAATATACTTAGAGAAATAGAGGAGCGGCAGGACTTTTTGCAAGCACACTTAGCAAGACTATAGTCCTTTCTTCCATAAAAAAGCGCAACAAAAATTGTCGCTTTTTCAGTCAAATTGACGAAAGGCAACCTTTTCAGCAAAAATAGGTTATACTAACGATATCCTGTATTTATCAAAATAAAATTCTAGAATTGGAGATCGTGTAATGAACAGTAAAATTGAAGAAATGAGAATCACACTAATTGAAACAGCACAAAAATACGGCATGAATTCAAAGGAGACGATTCAATGCAGCCAAAAGCTGGACAGTCTGCTGAACAGCCGAATTAAAGAAGAAATGATTTTTGGGGGATATCCTGAAAACTCCCGTATGTGAATCATTTTCTATAACGATTTGAATACACCACATGTAACTCCGCTTTTTGCTCAGCACTTCAGGGATATACCTCAGGGCGAGAATGTGCCCGCCCAAAAAACGGATACCGCAGCACGACATACTCCAAAAAGCATTTCCCACACGCAAAAACACCATAGAAACTGAAACAAAAATCACGCAGGCGGATAGCGGCATCCATCGCCGCTTTTCCGCTCAGTTTATTCAATACCCGCTTTTGAAATGTTTAAACATAACGGTCCGAAAAATGCGATCGCTTACATTTGAAGCCGATATGTCCCCTCTAATTTTCTCTCACACATATGTGCGTTTGTCATAAGCTATCGTGAATAGCCCAATTAAAATCAAATTCTATTTATACTTTACCTGCCTTTTTTCAATATTTCAACAAAGGATGTGCTCGTATGCCGGCCATTGTCGGAGCGTTTAAAATTAATGCGATTGGTACGAGCGGAGTCATTCACATCGGGGACTGTATTACGATTTCTCCTCAGGCCGAGGTCAGAACGTTTGCCGGTGCGGGCAGTTTTAATACCGGTGACAGCCTCAAGGTGATGAATTACAAAAACGCGACGAATGTGTATGACAACGATGCAGTTGATCAGCCGATCGTAGGGAATGCGTAAAGGAGTGTGCTTCATGAACTTTTATATTAATCAAACCATTCAAATTAACTATCTCCGGCTGGAATCAATCAGCAACTCCTCCATTCTGCAAATCGGAAGCGCCGGGTCCATTAAATCGCTTTCTAACCTGTACAATACAGGCAGCTATGTAGAAGCGGCCCCCGAGGTTTCCGCTCAGGGGGAGCCAGTTGAATTAGATGAGCCCGATACAGGAACATTGGTCCCGCTCCAGCCTCCTGGCCGTTAATCATATGAAAGAGGTGAAAGAACATGTATGATCAATCTGTTTCCTCTTACTTGCAAAACTTGAATTCCTTCGTTCAGCAGCAGGCGCTTCATATTCAGCAGCTCGAACGGCAGCTGAAAGAGATTCAAGCTGAAATGAATACGATGAAACAGCGGCCGGCCACTACCATTGAGCGTGTGGAGTATAAATTTGATCAGCTGAAAATCGAAAGGCTCGACGGGACATTGAATATCGGTTTAAATCCGACAGACCCGAACAGCGTCCAAAATTTTGAAGTCAGCCAAACGGCACCTGAAATCGGGATGATGCAGCAGGAAGAGAGCGCCCAGCTCATGCAGCAGATCCGCCAGAATGTCGACATGTACTTAACCGAGGAAATCCCAAATGTGCTGGAGCAGCTTGAAAATCAGTATGACAGCAGGCTTGACGATACAAACAGGCATCATGTCATTGAAGACATCAGAAAACAAATGGACAGCCGGATTCACTATTATATGTCCCATATCAAAAAAGAAGAAAACACACCGCCTAAACAATATGCAGAACATATCGCTGAGCATGTGAAGCGTGACGTGATCCGTGCTGTAGAACATTTTCTTGAACATATCCCATCCGAAATGAAAGGAGATGAGCAAGCATGATCTTTACAGTCATCAACCGCAACCTGGAAGTCGGGGATATCCGGATGAATGGTGTATCCAGCTCCTCTGTTTTCCACATCGGAGACACTGAATCTATCTATCTTTCTTCTATTTTCGATACGCCGCCTGAATCTCTTATCATCGGGCCGTTTGCTCCGCTGCCGTCAAATAATGCTTAAGCGTATTTCCCGCATCAGACTGATTAAATTTAACTCTCTTGGAATATCAAGTGTGTTTCAAGTTGGCGATACAAACGAAATCGATATGAAGATAAAAGTACTGGCTGTTCAGCGCTCGCTTTCAACGTTTTATGAAAATGAAGGTTCATTTAACAGAAAGGAGTACCAGATCTTTCAGCAGCAGGCAGTGAAGCCGATTCCCGAAACAGGTGTACAAAGCGCATTTTGCCACGAAGTGCCGGTCATTCATGTACGCAGCATCAAAATTCAAGGGGTCTCATCCTCTTCTGTTTTTCATGCGGGGGCGGCTTCGCATGTCCGCGGCGATGCGAGAATCAAACATATTAGACAGATTCAGTCACCGCGCTCACAATCGCCCGCCAAGAGCATATAATAAACAGAGACTTCGATAAAGGGTGTCGTTTATGCCAGCAATTGTCGGGCCTATAGCTATCAATTCCATATCGGGCGGAGTCGTAAACTTTGGTGATTCCTTTTACCTTTCTCCGAAAAGCTCTTCAAAATCTGCGCTCGGTTCGGGAGCAGGAAACACGGGAGATTTCCTTCTATTAAACAATGCAATCAACGCGACAAATTATATAGACCCCGATGTCAGTGATCAGGATATGGTTGGAAATGGATAAAAGCAGCCGCTCTGCAAAGAGAGGGCTGCTTTTTGGTCATTTTTTCTTCTTTCGTTCATTTGATTTCTTTGTTTTGATCAGCTTCTCAGGCGGCTGTTTTCTGATCCAGCTGACAAACCGGGCAAGCTGCGGATCGCTTCTGAGTTCATCTATTCCGTTTAAGCGAACCGCAAGCTCTTGATTTGTATATAAGGCATGAATCTGTTTATGGCAAGGAATACAGAGAATCGCTGTCGGCAGGAACGTTCCGCCTTCTTCCTTCGGTGTGAGATGGTGCTCTGTCAGCTGGACATCGCTTCGGCCGCACAGCTCACATATTCCGGCAGTCTGCTTTGCCATATCCGGTCCTCCCTTACATCAACTCAAGTGATACCCGTGTACCGCGGCCGCTCGGTTCAGCCGGATGGACGATCAGCTTTTTCGGAAGCCGCGCCCGCAGTTCCTGCACATGGCTGATGACACCGACAGACAGATTGTCTGACTGCAGTTTTTCTAAGGCTGTCACAACCGTATCCAGCAGATCTTGATCGAGGGTGCCGAACCCTTCATCTAAGAAAAAGAACTGGAGCGGGTATTCTCCGCGAAGCTGGATCTGCGCAGACAGCGCAAGAGCGAGAGAAAGCGAGGTGAGGAAGGTCTCTCCCCCAGATAAGCTGGATACCGGGCGTTTGACGCCCCCATTCGCGTCATCCCGCATCACGAACCCGCCTTCTGAATCCACTTCAATGGCATAGCGCTGTCTCGTCAGCATGCCAAGTCTTGCTGACGCGTCCCGCGCAACGCTTTCAAGCTGCTCCTCAGCTAAAAATTCGACGAAGGTATTGCCTTTAAACACAGCTTGCAGCTTATCCAGCCTGTCGATATGTGTTTGCCATTTTTTCAGTTCAGCTTCAATTTCGTTAAACCGTTTATGATGATCGCGAATGACGGCAAGTGCTTTCGCTGCCGCGCCTTTTTCCTCTATAGCAGCGCCAAATGCGTCCTCTGCTTCTTGTAATGCCGTAACGGTTTCGCTCCATTCGCTCTCTGATAAGGCTCTGCCGGCAAGTATCTCTGCTACACGTTTTAAGTTTGCAGCATTTTGCTTCAGTTTATCCATAAACTGGTCTATGCTGGCTTTCATCTTTTCAAGCTCATCGGCTGGAATGAGACTTTGCTCCACCTCTTCAGTCCGGGTAAAGCAGGTGCTTTTCGCATGCTCAAGCCAATCGGCTTTCGCTTTTTCCAATCTGCCCTTCGCCTCCTGCAGGGTGAGCTCGCTTGCTGAAGCGCGGCTTTTCGCCTGATTGAGTTTCATCTGGGCGTTTTGCAGTTCTTCATATAAAGATTGCTCTTTTTCCTTTAACAGCTTTATATCCTGCTGGACAGAGCGGAGTTTGATTTCGATCGAATCTCCTTTTGCGTAATCTCCGAGTTCGTGCTCATAATCCGCTATCACGCTCTTGATGCGTTCAGCCGCATAATGAAGCTCCAGCTTTTCCCGCTCAAGCTGATGCCCCGACTCCCGCAGCTTTTCTTTTTGTGCTTCATGCTCAGCAAGAAATGCGATGCTGCGCTCAATTCGTTTCTCGCATTCTTCTGCAGCCCGGTCTTTTTCTTCAATGGCTTGCTGCCATTTTTCCGCTTTATCCACAGCTTCATCCTGAAATGCTTCTTTAAACATGTTCAGGCGGCTGTCCATTGAGGACTGAAGCTCGGCGATGATGTTTTCAATGCGGTCAGCCTCTCTTTTTTCAAAACCGATTTTTTCATTAAGCTGCTCGGCTTTTTTTAAAGACTCCTGATAGGCACTGATCATTTGTGCCATTCGTGTTTTAACAGAAAGAATGTCCTGTTTGACTCGTTTCCATTCAATGTTGGCATGATCGAATGCATCATGCACCGGCAGATTTTCGTAAGAAGCTGCTGCTTCAAGGTTCTGCGCTTGAATCGTTTGCAAAAATGTGCACTGTTCAATAAAGCGCGCGGACTGTTCTTCAAGAGTGATTTTAGCTGAAAGAATCTCCTGGCTGAGAGCTGCCGCTTCCGTCAGCAACACATCTGTCTGTTTGATGTCCTCTTCAAGATTGCTGTCGAGCTCATATGTTTCATGTGCTGAGGCCGACGGATCATGATGGGTTGAGCCGCAGACCGGACAAGGTTGTCCGGCGGTCAGCTTTTCGGCTAACTCTTTTGTCAGCAGTGCCACCCTTGCTTTTTCACGCTGCGAGTGAAGCGCGTGTTGTCTTTTTCTAGCCCGGTCAGTCATATTTGTTAATGACCGTTCCGTCTCGCATACCAAATGGTACACGGTTTGTACAGCCTCATATGCCTGAATGATGTTGTTTTTTTCAGCTTCCATCTTTTGAACGAGTGTGTTCTTCTCCTCATGCATCTTCTGCAGCGCAAGATTCAATGCGTCACTTCGTTTTTGCTCTTTTGTGATTTGCTCCTCAGTTTGTCTGATGTGCAATACCATTTCTGCGGCCTGCTGACAGCTTTTTCGCTCATCAGAAGTCACCTGCAGGGATTTAAGCTGCTGCTTTAATTCCGTCTGCCTGTTTTGTCCCCGTGTCAGACGGTCTGTTACAGTCTCCAATTCATTCATGACAGATTGAAGAGCTTCTTCTTTCTGCTGGAGTTCAGCCTTTTTGCGAGCTTCCTCTTGCTTGGCCTCGCTCAGTTTGATTTCGATCTCCTGCAAGCGGGAAAGCTGTTCCTGCTCAGTTAAAAGCTCAGGCTCTTTCTCGCTTTTATGCCGGCGCCATGCTTCATACTCTTCATGTTTTTGATGAAAGAAACCTGTCCGGTCTGCTAACTCTTTTTGAGCAAGCGTTTGTTCCTTTGCAGCTTTCTCCTCATGCTGGATCGCTTCTGCGTATCGGTCCGCATAAGGCTTCAGAGCGGCGGCTGTTTCTGCTTCCAGCAGGCGCTTTTGCAAGCTGTCTACGTGCGGCTGTTCCTCTTCGAGACGTTTTTTCTCTTCTTCGTAAGAGGATTTTTCCTTTTGGACATTCCAAATCTCCTGATGCTCCGTAAACCGCTCCTTTGCCTGATCACGATTCTTCTTCATCGCTTCCAGCCGGGCTTCAGCTTGTTCGAGAGCCTGTTCCGCCTGCTCAACCGCTTCCGAGCTCGCCTCCCCGAGACCGGACTGTTCAGCAAGCATTTCATTTTTTCTGGCATTGGCTTCCTGCGCCTGCCGTCTCAGCTTTTTCACAAGCCGGTCTCCATACTGCTCCAAATTAAATAAACGCTGAAGCATATGTCTGCGCTCCGCCCCTTTTAAAGACAGAAATTCAGCAAATTTCCCTTGCGGCAGGACCACCGCTCTCGTAAAGTCATCGATCGTCAGCCCCAAGAGCTCCTCCACTCTTTTATTCACTTCGCTGGCTTTATCAGCCAGCACCGTATGCTCATCCTTGATTTCGATAAAGCGGCAGAGTGCCGTTTTCACCTTCATTTCATCGGTTCTCTTAAACACGCGCTCGACTTTGTAAGAGATTTGATGATTCGTCTGAAGCGCAAAGGTAAAGGAAACAGACAGCGTATCTTCCGCATGGTTTAAGATCCCGTGGGTATTATTCGCCGCCCGCTCCACCTTTCCGTATAAAGCAAGCGTCATTGCGTCGAGGATGGAGGATTTACCGCTTCCTGTCGGGCCGAAAATGCCGAAAACACCGGCACCGGAAAGGCCTTCAAAATCTATCGTCTGCTCCTCTCTAAAGCTGTGGAGCCCCTTAATGCTTAAGGCGATCGGCTTCATTTCGCATCCTCCTCTTCAACGCCTGATGCAAGCTCTAAAAACAGCTTCACCATTTCTTCATCCGGCACCGCGCCGCCAGTTTGTTTTTCATAAAATTTCTTAAAGCGGTCCTCGATCGACACATGCTTAACCTCGATCCGTTCCCGGTCTTTGTTCTGTTCTTCATAAACCGGCCTGATATGGATAAAGCCCGGGTGCGCCTTCCTCAGCCTATGAATTTCTTCAAGTGACAGCTGGTCCGCCACACGAATTTCAAGGTCAATCCAGGCATTCTGATCTCTGCCTTCATCCAGCCAGCTGTACACCTCGCTTAAGCCATTTGCCGCTTTCCACTTCACAAGAGGCTTGCCGCTTGATAATAAAACCTCATTCCAAGAGACCTCTTCCCCCGGTTTTGCGTCCACGATTGTCACTGATTTGGCGTAGCCCGCTTCAGAAAAGCTGTAGGCGAGCGGAGATCCTGAATAACGCGCAAGGGTACGCGCCCGCTTGATCGTTTGCGGGCGATGCAAATGGCCGAGCGCCACGTAAGCCGCATCCGCCGGCAGGCTTTCAGCAGCCACGGTATAAGCGCCGCCGACTTCAATTGGCCGCTCTGAATCCGTTTGGTTTCCGCCTGCGACATAAATATGGCTGGCGGCAACCTTCACTGCGTCTTTGCGGAATCGGCTTGTCATATGCTCAAACGCCTGCCTGATTTTCACGTCATAATGATCACGGAGCAGCTTTTCATCAAATGTATCGGAAAGCACTTCATTTAACCGCGCTTCAGATGGGTACGCCAGTGCTCCGACAGCCAAAAGCTCCCCAGTTGAAGGCACTTCAATATGAAGCGGTTCTGTTGTCGGATAGCCGATTAAATAAATGCCGTTTTCATGTGTCAGCGGTGAAGCGGCGGACAAACGGTCAGGATTATCATGGTTTCCGGCAATGACAACAATCGGGCGCTTCCCCCTGTCACTGAGCGCAGACAGGCTTTCATAAAACAGCTGCTCGGCTAAAGCCGGCGGGTTCACGGTGTCAAACGCGTCCCCCGCCATTACAATGGCATCGACCTGCTCTTCCTTTACAATCGTATTCAGTTCATCAAGCACATCGGCCTGTTCACTCAGCCTGCTTCTTCCTTCAAGTGTTTTTCCAAGATGCCAGTCAGCCGTATGTAAAATCCGCAAATGCTTTCACCTCTCTTTTGTATAGAAAACGAGATCCGCTCCGCCTGAATTCCCGGAGCTTACGGATCTCGCTATAATGTCAGAATGTGCCCTCCGTCAAAGAAATAAAGCGCACATCCCTTTACCTGTGTTTTTGCAATTTGCTCAACTGCCTTCGTGTACAGCTGAATTTGCGTTTCGTATCGTTTTTTCAAGATCGGGGCCGCTCCTTCAAAACCGTGCTGGAATTTGCCCTCAATCCGGTCTGATTTATAGTCCAAGAGATATAAACCGTCCTCAGTTTCATAGAGACAGTCGATGATTCCCTGCACTAAAAGCGGCTCATCCGCCTCCTGTGCATCAGGATAGATCTCCTTAGCCGGAAGCGCTAAACTGAATGGCACTTCCCGGTCCTTCCATTTAGCGCCGATCAGCCGTCCGCCGATTTCTGTATGGAAAAATTGAACGATTTCTTCTATATCAATAGCGGCTTTTTGTTCTTCAGTGAGCAGCTCTTTTTCATAAAGCTTGTGAACCGTCTGCTCCGCTTCTTCTATTGTCGGCACATGGGTGAGCGGGATATGCTGCATAACCGTATGCATGGCCGTCCCTTTTTCCGCCGCTGTCAAACCTTTTTTCATCATAAAAGCGGGACGCCTGTACAGAATGCTTCCATCTGCCGGTTTAACGGGGGCCCTGCCGCTGTATTCATCCTCGTACTCTCTTTTTCTCTTGATCTCAGAAACTGACTGCTTTGTGCGAATTTGCGTCACCTCATGATGCGGATATGTCCAGCTTAGCTGCTCCCGGGCTTTCTCATCAAACGCAAACGGGCCGGGAACTGGTTCACCTCGGCGGATCGCTTCTAGGCGCTCGCTTTTTTCTTCCAATCTTTCTTCCAGATCATCATCCAGCAAATCATAGGAATGGATCATTTGAACGGCAAAACGAGCCGGGTGGCCTGATATGTCAGCATGCGCTCCCGCACCGTTTTCAGCCAAAGCCTCCAAATCTCTGTGTCTGGCAAGAGCCGGCCCGATGAAATCTAAATAGGTTTTTGCCTGATAGCGGTCAAATTCCGGGAGAAGCCAGTCAGTTTGGGACGCAGTTGCCTGCCATTTTGCGAGCTGTTTCTGATGATCCTTGCACGAGCCAATCAGAAACAGCTTTTCCTTCGCTCTCGTTAATGCGACATAGAGAACACGCAATTCCTCTGACAATAGCTCCCTGCGCATTTTTTTCTTCATGGCAATGAGCGGAAGCGTCGGATAGCTGATGCGCAATTGCGGATGAATAAACTTCGTGCCAAACCCGAGCTCCTTGTCCAGCAGGTACGATTTGTTCAAGTCCATCATGTTGAAGTTCCGTCCGAGACCCGCTGCAAACACGACTGGAAATTCGAGCCCTTTGCTGCTGTGGATCGTCATTAAGCGGACAACATCCTCCTGCTCGCTGAGCGCTCTCGCCGTTCCAAGATCATCGCCCCGCTCCTGCATGCGTTCGATAAACCGCAGAAAACGGAACAGGCCGCGAAATGCCGTCGATTCATATTGGCGCGCCCGGTCATAGAGAACGCGCAAATTGGCCTGGCGCTGTTTTCCGCCCGGCATCCCGCCGACATAATCCATGTATTTTGTATCGCGGTACACTTCCCAAATCAGCTCAGATACTGAGTGGTTTTTCGAAAACGCACGCCATTTTTGCAGATGTCCGTAGAACGTTTGCAGCTTTTGATAAAGCTCGTCGTTCCGGTCGCCGGCAGCCAAATAGTCTTTCATCGCTTCATAGTACGGCGCTTTTGTATTTTCAAGCCGGATCAAAGACAGCTCGTTTTCATCTGCCCCGACAATCGGTGAGCGCAAAACAGAGGCAAGCGGTATATCCTGATACGGGTTATCGATCACCTTCAGCACAGAAAGCGCGATCGCGACTTCGACCGCTTCAAAATAGCCTGACGTTAAATTGGCGTAAACCGGTATGCCCTGTGCTCTCAGCTCCTCCATGATTTGCGGCGCCCACGGCATGGAACGTAACAAAATCACGATATCGCGGTATTGAATATTGCGGTGTGTTTTCGTTTTTCCGTCATACACCTTAAATGGCGATGAAATCAACTTACGAATTTCCTTAGCGATCGCTTTCGCCTCGAACTGCACCGTTTCCAGCTCTTCTGCTTCCTCGCCTGCATCCGTCTCTTCTGAGTTGTCGATCAGCAGCAGCTCTGTTTCCGTCTCATCATTGTCCGGGTACGCCGCACCAAGCTTCAGCTCAGCCTGCTCGTCATAATCAACCTCACCGATTTTGCCGCCCATCAGCTGTTTAAATAAAAAGTTTGTGCTATCTAAAATATCAGCCCGGCTTCGGAAATTCTTATTCAAGTCGATTTTCCGTCCCGTGCCTTCTCCGCTCTCTGTAAACCGTTTGTATTTGGAGAGGAAAAGAAGCGGCTCTGCAAGCCTGAATCGATAAATCGACTGTTTGACATCTCCTACCATAAACAGGTTGCCGGTCTCTTCCGGTCCGCTTGTGACGAGCTGCAGGATCGATTCCTGTACTAGGTTGGTATCCTGATATTCGTCAACGAGCACCTCATGAAACTGCTCCTGATAAAATCTTGCTGCCTCGCTCGGCTCCTGTTCGCCTTTGTCGTTCTCAGCTGTCAAAATGGATAAACAGTAATGCTCCAAATCTGAAAAATCAATGATTGATTTTTCCTGCTTCGCGGCTTCGAATCGGTTTCCGTAGCTGATGACAAGCTGTATGAGTGTTTCAATGACAGGCTTCATGTCGGCTAAGCTTTTCAAATGCTGTTCAGGGTTTCTCGTAAAGTAGTCGGTTTTGAGCTTTTCGAGAAGTTTTTTTGCGCCATTTCTCAAATCCGTCGCTTCTTCAAGGAGCGCAGGATCAAACTCGTCACCTTTTACTGCTTTCGCGCGCTTAAAAGAGACTGCGGGCACCCGCTTATAAAGCTCAGTGAAATCGTCCTGATGCTGAATCAGTTCATCAATCTGCGCAAGATCATCAAGAAAATTGTCAGCGCGCGGCGCCGGTCCGCCCGGCGCTTTCGTCAGTTCAAGCGCGCGCTGCAGCTTCTCCTTCGCTCCGTTAAGCACCATCGCAATATCCTCTTTGACATATTGATAAAACGGAAGCTCCTCGATTGCGCTCTTTTCCGATACATCATATAAATGAACAAAGCTTTCCAGCCATGCCTCCGGGTTTGGGTGAGAACGGGAATACTCGTACACCTGTTTGACGAGAAATTGCAGATCCAAATCGTGCCGATCTGTCGTGTAGCGGTCAACAAGCTCAAAAAACGCCTTTTCACCCTTCGCGTATTCGTCTTCAAACAGCTCGTCCAGCACTTCATCCCCGAGCAGCTCGCCTTCTGTCTGATCAGCAATCCGAAAGCCCGGATCAAGATCGATCAAGTAGTAATATTTCTTCAGCACTTGCAGGCAAAAGGAATGAAGTGTCGAAATGCTGGCCCGGTTTAAAAGAGACAGCTGGCGTCTGATATGCAGCGAGCCGGGGCGCTTTACAAGCTCTTTTTCCAGGGCATACGCGATCCGATGTTTCATCTCTGCCGCTGAGGCGTTTGTAAATGTCACAACGAGAAGCCGGTCTACATCAATCGGGTTTTCTTCTGCGGTAATTTTCCGGATCATTCGTTCAACGAGCACAGCGGTTTTACCGGAGCCCGCCGCCGCTGCCACAAGAATATCCTGGCCGGTTGAAACAATGGCATTCCATTGGTCATCTGTCCATGTGCTGTCTGCCGGTTTAGGAATGTTCATTGCCATCCGCCTCCTTTTTTATCCACTCAAGTATCGTCTTGTCCTTTTCAGCCTTTAACGGGCGATACTCGTTTTCTTCTAATGATTCATCAAATTGGCATACTGATTTGAACGCACAGTATGTGCACGGTGTCTTGTTCTTCATTTTATAAGGCTCAATCGATACGCGTCCGTCGGTGATTTGTTCGCCTGCTTCTTGGAAGGTGCGGCGCACATGCTTCGTCAGCAGCTCAAATTCCTTTTCGCCGACTGCCGCCGAGTCCGATCTGAGAGAGCCGTCTTTTTTCAAGCCGGCGTTGATGATATTTGACCGTCCCTCTTGAAGAGTCGTATCCATGAGGCGAATCGCTTCCTGATCGCCGAGGAGCAGGCCCTTCATCTTAAATTTCTTAAAGATCTCCTGTTCGATCTCGTCAAGCCCAAGCGGGAGGTTAGATTGAATCATCGGGTCATGAATATGGAAATACAGCACTCCGGCCGGCGTCGCTCTCATTCCGAGCCAGTCGGCTGAATGAGTAATCGATAAATCAAGGTACGTCAGCATTTGCAGCGCCAGTCCGTAATATACTTCCGCTAAGTCAAGGCCTTTGTCGCTTGATTTATAATCGACAATTCTTAGAAGCAGGCCTTTTGAGCTTTCCGCTTTATCTACGCGGTCAATTCGCCCGACGAGCTCCATCGTGCAGCCGTTTTTCAGCTTAAAGGTCAGCGGCGGAAGCGGCCCTTTTCCTCCAAAGCCCAGTTCAAGCCCGATCGGCACGAAACCGCTCGCTTTCGCATGCTCGCTTAAAATGCCGGACACGCGTGTCACAATTTTTTGCAGTTTTTCCTTCACATAATAATGCCGGTTTGAGCTGAGCAAAATTTCCTTTTGCAGTTTCGGCGCCAGACGCTCTACCGCATCATGGGAGAACAGCTCGCACTGCTCTTTCGTTAAATCGCGCCAATCCATTTTTTGCTCGCGCAGCCGGTCTGAAATCAGCTTTAAGCTGGAATGAAACAGCTGGCCGATATCCGGTGCTTCGAGCTTGAAAAATTGCCGTTCCTTCAGATGCAGCCCGTGTGACGCAAAATGGGAGAACGGGCACGCGTTAAAGGTTTCCATTCTCGATACACTGCCCTGAATGCGTTCACCATAGAGCTGTCTCGACACGCTGCGTTCAAGCTGCTTCACTTCATTCCGGAAAAACAGGCTTGAGAATAACTTTTTCGATTGCAGCCTGTCCGGCTCACTCATCAACACATTGTACGTGCTCCACCAGACGTCGCTGATGTCGTATTCCCGAGTCCATAACCTGAGCTGGCTCGCGGTAAAGGACTGTGCCACGCTTTTATTGACGACATACATCAGCTGTTCCTCATCGCTGACCTGCTCAGGTTCATTTGTCAACAGGCGCTCCTTATGCTGCGGAAACAGTTCTTCCAGCCGCTTAATGACAATCGACGGCAGAAGCGTTTTTCCTTCCGCATCAGCAATCGGATACGATACGTACAGCCGGTCAGACGGACTGGAAAACGCCATATAGATGAGGAAATGCTCATCAAGCAGACGCTCCCGCCCGCCTGAGGAAAGCTCAACCCCAACCGTTTTCAGCCATTCCCGGTCATCATCCGACAGCACTCCGTTTTCATCTGGGCGCGCCGGCAGAACGCCGTCGTTTGCCCCCAGCACAAAGGTACAGGAGGTGCCATACATTCTGGACAAATCCATATTGCCGACAAACACCTGGTCAAGCGCAGGCGGAATAAGAGAAAATGTAAGCGACTCTGCGCCGGCTTCCATCATTTGCTGAAACAAATCAAGAGAAATCTCATCATCCCCCATCATTTCAACAAACTCCTCAAGCAGCTGAATGACTGCATCCCACGCCTGCTGATGCTGCTGTGCTTCAATGATTCTGCCGTCTTCCTCTGCACGCTGTCTTTCCTGATCCAGCTTCAGCGGCACATCCGTCTCTTCTAGATAGCGGTAGAGCGCCTCCGCCTTCTCCTGAACCGTCTTTGCTTTTTTCATTCGTTTCTGGAGCTGAAAAAGCGGAGGAACAATCCAGTCGCGTGTGTCATTCAGCATGTTTTCCATTTCGATTTCCTGGTCGGTCTGCGCAAAATCATCATCCAATGACACAAAACGTCTGTAATGGAAACGGTCGCCCTTTGTCCAGCGGTCACCTTTGATCCCGTAGGCGATACAGTAATTTTCAAGCTGATCGACCTGTTCTCTCACCTTAGTCTTCGGCTCTTTAAGCGGGAATAGCAGTTCGGTTTTCACGCAGCGAAACACTGCTTCATAACGCCAATTCCCTTTCAAAACATCAAGGCTCGACCGGATAAATTCGATTAACGGATGGTTCAGCATTGATGCTTTTCCGTCAATGAAATAAGGAATCTCGTAATCTGCGAAAACTTCCTTCACCATATCCTTGTAGTCTTCCGGCTGGCGCGCAAGAATCGCTACATCCTTATAGCGATAGCCCTTCTCTCTGACAAGAGCGTGAATTTCCCGGGCAATGCCTTCCAGCTCAGCTCGTCTGTTTGCGGCCTGCATCACAGTAAAGGCCTCTTGTTTTTCTGCGTACGGAACGGCTGGACGCGCTTCATACTGCGCCTCTAAATGTGCCAATTCCGGTGTGCGCGTATGCCGTTCAGTCCCGCTTAGCTCTTTATACGTAATGTCCAGATTCAGTTCCTTCGCCTTTTGGTGCAGGCGGTAATAGGTTTTTCCCGTCATTCTGAACAATTCCAGTTCATGCGGCTCCCGCTCATATGACGGCTTGTCCGCTGTCAGCGAAAACGTGATGTGCTCTGCATGAACCATAAGCTGCTCCAACACCCTGAATTCCTGCGGTGTAAACTGATAAAAGCCGTCCACATAGATATGCGCGCCTTTTACATCTTCTGCAAGCGGAACATGCTCTGCCAGCAATGTTAAATAATCCTCAGAGTGAAGGTATTGACCTGCAAGGCTTTTTTCCATCTGTTGATATAAAATCGATAAATCATGAAGCTTCTCAGATAAAATACGTTCTCCGCGATACTCGGAAGCCGTTCCGCTTTCCACCATCCGGCGGATGTCTTCCGGTTCCAGACAGTAGCGCTTAAACTCTGTCAGCATCCGTTCTACCTGTGCGGTAAACCCGCTTTTGTCACTCGCTTTTTGATAGACTTTAAACTCCTGTTTATGCTCCTCAATGAGCTTCCGCAGGAGCATCTGTACGCCTGTGCTCGTAAGAAACGGCCTGCTCATGCCTCCCGTATGCTGGAGGACGCGCCAGGCCAATCGTGAAAAGCTGAACACTTGAGCGCGTATCATTCCGCCCATATCAGGCGTTTTAGCAAGCTCGTATTCCATTAAAAACGTCATTTGATCCGGGACTAGAAAAATGATCGGTTTCCCGAATGGAGCCCGGCGCAGTTCATCCTGAATGCTGTCGATGATCAGCTTCGTTTTTCCACTCCCGGACCTGCCTACTAAAAACTCTGCTCCCAATTAGAAGACCCCTCTCTTTTTATCTCTATATATTTTATCGAATGTTGACGAAAATGACCAATCTGATCTATTGGTAAAAACGGCCTTTTCGCATATAAAAAGCTGAATTTCTCCGCACATGTCTCCCCGCCCTACATATACTTTTACGAAAACCCAATTCCTAGGAATGGAGTTGACCCCTCGTGTATTACAGCTACTACCCCTATCCGGCGCCATACCGGGAAGATCCTGTTTTGATTCGGAATTTAAAAAAGGCCATTAACGGAGAATTCAGCGCGATTCAATGCTATCGCAAGCTTGCCGAACTTACCTGCCGCGATGGAGTCAGAAAACAGATTGAAGAAATCAGGCGTGACGAAATGCGCCACCTCCGTGAATTTTCCACACTGTACGGTGCCATTACCGGCAAACACATCATGCCAAAACAGACGGAGGAATGCCCGGACACTTTCACGAGAGGGCTGGACGCCGCTTTTAAAGATGAACAAGAAACAGCCGACTTTTACTTGCGTGCGGCCGAGGAAACCCCAAACTTAAAAGCGAAAGGCATCTTTACGCGCGCCGCCCGTGATGAACAAAATCACGCTGTCTGGTTTCTATACTTCTTGATGAAACGTTAAATATACCTGCACAGTGAATACCCACATATCCCCTCACCCAAAAACGCACTCACCTGTTTTTTTCAAATAAAGCCGGGAAACATAAAACTATACACTGCCACACAGGGGGATCAACCATGGAGCAAAATTCAGAAGCTTGTATTGAGGCTTGCATTGATTGTATGGAGGCTTGTAATCATTGTTTTACAAAATGCCTGGAAGAAAACGCGTATCACGATCTCAGCGGCTGTATCCGGCTTGACAGGGAATGCGCGGATATTTGCGCGCTGGCAGTCAAAGCCATGCAAACAGACAGCCCGTTCATGAAAGAAATCTGCGCACTTTGCGCCGATATTTGTGAAGCGTGCGGCACTGAATGCGAAAAGCATGACCACGATCATTGCCAGGCATGTGCGAAGTCCTGCTTTGCCTGCGCTGAACAATGCCGCAGCATGGAAGCGTCATAAAGGACGGAGAGGGTTCAAAAAAAAGAACCCTCTTTTTCATTTGGACAGCCACACGGAGTACAAATCAATCCACCCCTCTTCATCAAGCATCAGTCCTTTCACATTCTCACTTGATGTCACCTGCAGCACATTTTGATACAGCGGAATCGCATTGAACTCCTGTATAAGCTGGCAGTCAATATCCCGCAGCATATTGATTCTCGAACAGCGGTCAGGCGTCGAAAAAATGCGTTCTGACATTCCTGAGCATATCTGTTCCAGCTTTTCAGATAGGTGTTGACTCAAAAAACTGTTCTGCGACAGCAGCAAATGCAGAAAACCAAACTCACTGTCTTGATAAAACGTCGCACTGTCATGAATGATATCCGCCATTTGCACGATTTCGGGCCGGCTCAGATCAGCAGGGTCACAGAATTGAAGTTCTAGCCTGATACCTTGTTGGGCGCAAACATTTTGAATCCACTCGGCGTCCTCACGATGATCCGTTTCCGAAAAGGTATACAGCACCAGCGTTTCTCCCTCGTACCCGCTTTGCTTCAGCAATTCAGAAGGTGAAACGCCGCCCCAATCTAAAAGATTCGGATGCAAAAAAGACGTAACCGGGATTCTGCGGTGCCCTCCCGCTTCACGAACAAGACGTTGAGAGGAAATCAGCAGGCGGAGCGCTTTTCTAAAGCTTCGGTGCTGAAGAGGCCCCTTCTTTTTCAGATTGAGCGACAAATACTGAACATGCCTTTCATCAAAAACAATTTGCTGCTCAGGACATGTTTGTTTTTCTTGAATGGTAAAACCGTTCATCTCTCCGGCTTGTTCCGAAAACACAAACTCAACGCGATCCAAAAAGGGCCGCCCTTTGAAGTAGTGTTCATTGGCTTCAAGCACCAGCATCTGGCGGTGATGCTGAATCACCCGAAAAGGCCCTGATCCATTGATCCCGCCGCCCTGTTTCGCCGGCAGAATGGACAGCCGTTCATCACAAAGAACATACGGCAATAGCTCATTTGGCTTATCGAGTATGAGATCCACACAATAAGGGCCATTTTCTAAGACTTGCTTCACTCCGTGTAACAGCCATTTATACGGGTTGTCAGCCTGTGCCAAAAAGCGTTGAAACGTAAATGCAACATCCCGCGCCGTCAGCGGCTGTCCGTTATGAAAAGACACTCCCTTTCGAAGAAAAAATCTCCATCGTTTTTTCCCCGCCTCTTCCCATCCATGAACCAAATGAGGCTTCGGCTCCTGCACAGCCGGATCTAATGTAAGCAATGTATCAAATATCTGTTTGACGAAGTGCCCCTCAGACCGCAAAAATATCTGGCACGGGTCCAAACTGCTGACAGCTCCAGGGGTGATGAACAGCCGGAGCACATCCTTTTCTCCATCCCAGCCGGTCTCTGTCACAAAGCCGAATACCTCAGAAAACCACATGTCATATTCGTTTTGAAGCCCCGGAAACGCGGATTGATACTGCTGAAGCAGTTCCTTTGCCTTTATAAGCTTTCCAGCCATTGTATATTCCTTGGCAGTTTGAAGAAGCAGCTCCTCCGGCTGGCGAAGAAACGCGATTTTCGATTTACGGCCGCGCCCCGCCCCGCTTTCCCGGATAATCCAATTCTTGTTCTCCAGCTTATGTAATATGAGCTTTGCATTTCTTTCTGTACAAAATAAACTGTCAGCCATTTCAGTGAGCGTCATTTCGTTCATTTGCCCAAACGCAGCGCTTCCTGTTTTTACGAGTGCCACGTAGTGCTCAATCAGCTTCAATCCCCGCACCTCCCGACAAAAGGGGAATCTTTTTCTCTTCTTTTCTTCACTTTTTGGGCCGCCGCCTCTTCTATACACTACTACTATACCAAACAGCGAAAGGCGGCGATCACATGTTGACCAGCTTTCAATCTATAAAATCGAGATACACTGCTCCCGTTTGGCTCCGCTTTTTCGGAGAAATGCTGACAAGCCTGACAGGTGCAATGATGGGTCCTTTCATGGTGCTGTATCTGCATGAACAATTAAACGGCAGTGTCATGATTCCGATGCTTATCATCAGTCTTCAGCCATTAGCTGATATTTGCTTGACGCTCGTTGCGGGACGAGTGACGGACCAGCTCGGGCGGCGCACAGCGATTCTGATCGCATTGCTTCTGCAATCAGCTGCCATGACGGGGTTTGTGTTTGCCGAGCATGCGTATTTTTTCGCCATTCTCTACGTCATGAATGGCATCGGGAGATCGTTGTACATACCTGCTTCCCGCGCCCAAATTGCCGAAAGTACGCCGGAAAGCAAACGTTCGGAAGTGTTTGCGGTCATCAATGCGATCTATTCGGCGGGCCTGACGGCAGGGCCGCTAGTGGGAATGCTGCTCTACAATTATAATCCCGTGTGGATATTCGCTTTAGATACCGCGGCATTGTTTACCTACTTTCTGATCGCTGCACTGAAACTGCCAGAAACAAAGCCGCTAAAGCCAGCTGTTACACCGGAAATGTCCGCAAGCTTTACGATATACAGGCCTGTACTGCTTCTGTTGCTGCTTTCTCTCCCCATCAGCATGTTATACGCGCAAACAGAAACAACATACAGGCTCTTCAGCAAAAACATGTTTTCTGATTATCTGTCAATACTGACGATCTACTCGGCGGCAAAAGCTTTATTCAGCTTTGTTCTCCAAGTTCCTCTTGTAAAAGGGACAGAAAAGCTTTCAATGAAAACAATCCTTTTCATTACTTACATCTGCTACTCCCTTGCGGCTGCCGGCTTTGCATGCTCAGCCTCCCTGACAATGCTTTTAGTGACGGCAGCGGTGATGACGGTTGGCGAAAGCATCGGATTAACTCACATCCAGACCTTCATTTCGAAATTGGCACCGCCCCATCTGCTCGGCCGGTTTTATGCGGTATACGGCCTGCATTGGGATATCTCCCGCTCAATCGGGCCCCTGGCAGGAGGGCTGATCCTGACATCGTTTGGCGGAGAAGTGATTTTTTACTCCCTTGCCGCGTGTCTGCTTGCAACAGGTTTATGCCTGACTTACACAATAGAAAGACTCGAATACAAGGTCATAAGAAAAATGAATGGTTAATAGAAAATAATTCATAATTTCTTTATCAACGAAAATATACTATAGTAATAATACATTCACTACGTGAACAATTGGAGTGTTACGTGAAAAGGAAGAAGGGTTTTACATTGAAGAAAGACGAAAATCTCCTCAAAGATCTATGGTTTATCGCAATCAGTGCAGCCGGGGGGTTTATTCTTTCATTAACCGGAATGTCGATTGGATGGATGATCGGAACGCTGATTGTCGCCTGCTGCCTCGCCATGATACGTCCGGCATGGCTCATGATGGCGCCAGACCAAAAAGGAATTAGCCGCCGATGGCTCGCCCTCGGACAGATGATCCTCGGCATCGAATTGGGCCAAAAGCTGAACTTATCCGTTCTCTCTGTCCTTAAAGACCATTGGTTTTCAGTCGGCGTTATGCTGATATTGTCTATACTGCTGGCCTTGCTGTCAGGATATGTGCTTTGGCGTTTCAGCAAAACGGATATGATGACAAGCTTTGTCGGTACAGCTCCCGGCGGACTGTCCGCCATGCCGAGCATCGCGCAAGAGGTCGGCGCCAATACCGCCATTGTCAGCCTCGTTCAAATGATGCGGGTGCTGCTCGTGGTGCTATCCATTCCATTTTTGGTCATCCTGATCTATACAAAACAAGATTCTTCCGCAAGTGCCGCAGCAGAAACGCTTTCCTCAGCAACGGCAGATTTTAGGCTTGCTCCCGTTCTGTGGACCGCCGTTCTTATTCTCGCTGCCTGGGGAGCTTGTAAAGCTGCGAAACGTTTAAAGTTCCCGGCTCCATGGCTGCTCGGCAGTATGCTCGGTGTGGCACTTGTCCACGTTGGCGGAGCTGCGGTGACGGGACACGACATGATGGCTTGGTGGCCGTCACAAGCTAACCACGTATCGCAAGTATTTCTCGGGGCTACGATCGGCTCTAAGATGTATAAAAGCATGTTTTCCGGCGTCACCCGTGTTATCATCGTCGGTTTTGTCTCATCCGTCGGTTTAATCGCGGCTATGTTTTTGAGCGCCTTGATCGTTTCCAAGCTGACAGGCATCTCGCTCATCACTTCTGTTCTGGCATTTGCCCCCGGCGGCATTGCAGAAATGGCGACGACATCTGTTACCTTGCATGCCGATTCCACCTTTGTCGTCGCGGTTCAGGTCATACGCGTCATCCTTGTCATTGCCCTGTTGCCGCCGTTTTATCGTCTGCTTCACCATCTTCATGGTGAAAAAAAAGACAAAGAAAGCTCGATCAGCGGCAGCAATGCCTAATTGGAAAAACAATCCTCCCATGGTACACTTACAGCAGATGGGGAAGGAGTGACTCTTTTGCTGCGCAGCAATCCCGAGAAAACAATGCACTTATATTATGGAATATGCTTAGGAATCTGGCTGATTTATAATGTGGTGACATCCGGCTCCCCTGGACTGCCGCTTACGATTTTAGCCGGAGGAAATCTGATTTACCTTACCATCCTGAAAAAGAAAGAAGAAACGTGAAAAACACGCACCTCAGTGCGTGTTTTTTATTTAAATACGTTGTGAAGACCATCTTCCATTTCTTCTGACGACGGATACCATTTTGTCACCAAATCCCGAAACAGCCGTTCCGCAAAAAGAATCTCTTCCTCTGTATAACGGTCAAAAAATGACAGAAAACGCTGTTCGACCTTCTGATGATAATATTTATGCAAATTGTGAAGTTTTTTCCCAGCCGGCGTCAGTCGGAAGTAGACCTCCTTTTTGTTATCGCTGAGCTGAGTTCTATGAAGGAAACCTGCGCCGAGCAATTTTGTGCTGATGCGTGATACAGTCGCTTTTGTCGTATTCATTTTTTCTGCTATAGACGTGACATTGATTAGTTCATTGTCCCCGACACAGGATAGAACATGAATTTCTGTCATCGACAATTGAGATTTACTCCCGTGCTCGGCATCAAGCTTCTTCAATTCGTCAGCCAAAAAGGCTTTAATGAGCCCCTCCCATTTCTCCTGCTGATGAATGAGCTCCGCATACAATTCAAAAAGATTGCGTTTCGTATGGTCTGTGTTCATCGGGTTTTCCATCCTTTTTCATTCGATTGTTTCTTCTATCATACCGTTTTGTTACAGATGAAACAATCGAATTACCTTACACCCGGCTGGTGACGGAAAGCCAGCGGCTAATCCCTTTTTGAATCAACTCGGCACAATCAGGCGCCGATGCATCCACGGCCCAGGCAACATGTCCGTCAGGGCGAATTAATATTGTATGCACGTCCCTTAACTCTTCATTCGGTTCTGCAAGCGAGGCGGTTACCGTACACAAGCCTTTCAATCGGCTATGCTCATCAGCTTCTTGCATCAATGACAGCAAAACGAATGTCCCATTTTGGAGACAGCTGTACAGCCGTTCCGAACTGCCGTCGGAAAGAATCAGCTCCATATCAGGGAGCCTTGACCCGTTCAAGCGATGCGGCGGCATATCTGGATCAGCTTCATACCTGACATCGAGCGCAGAAATTTGCCCCGCTACATATCGATTCACTTCAGGATAGGCAAGCAGCTCCGACATCATACTCCGCAAATGGAGGCCTGCTTGAGTGAAATCAATCAGTTTTGTCTGCGCCTCCGTGTTCCTCAGGAGCCCTTCTGCAGCCGGGTGCCGCTCCTCATGATAGCTGTCTAAAAGCCATGAAGGCGCAGCGCCCTTGACGGCCGCCGCCAGCTTCCATCCAAGATTCATCGCATCCTGAAGGCCGACATTCAGCCCTTGGCCGCCCGCTGGAAAATGAATATGCGCCGCATCCCCTGCAAGGAAGATTCTGCCGTTGCGGTACCGCTTCGCTTGGCGTGCGGCGTTCCCGAACCGTGACATCCAGGAAGGCTCGGTTAAACCGAAGTCAGTCCCGCAAATTCGTATGAGATCAGTTTTTAGCTCCTCCTCAGTGACAGGCACATCTTTCGGCGTCTGCGTGCGATAAGGGCTGATCACGACTACACGGTATCGGTCCGGAGAAAGCGGCACGATCATGACACCCCCCTCTTTTGTGCAAAGGGACAGCACGCCTGACGGCGGCGGAGAAAGGAGCGCCACATCTCCAAGCGCTGCTGTAATGGTGCTGTCTGTTCCCGGAAACTCAATTCGAGCCTGTTTCCGGACAGTACTTCCTGCTCCATCGGCACCAACGGCAAACATGCTTGTGATCGTCCGCACACTGCCGTCCCGATCCTTGAAAATCGTTTGCGCCTCTGCTTCGTTTTGCGTAACCGCCAGCACCTCTGCCCCGCGAAACACCTCTGCCCCCAAGCTTCGTGCATGTTCCTCAAGCAGCTGCTCTGTTTTGGCCTGCGGAAGCAAAAGCGTGTAAGGACAGCCCGTATCCAAGCCTGAAAAATCAAGACGGGTATCCAGCATCGAAAAGTGTCCGGAAGGTATCTTGGTTCCCTTGGATACGAAACGTTCCAGCAGCCCTCTCATCTCAAGAAGCTCCAGCGTGCGGGGATGCAGCGTCAGCGCCTTGGAATGCGGAACAGGCTTTTCAAGCCGCTCAATCACATATGTTTTCACTCCAGCCATCGCAAGCTCGGAAGCCAGCATAAATCCGACCGGCCCTCCCCCTATAATCACTGCTTCAACATTCATCTAAATCACTCCTTTTGTTTCATATAAAACTAATGAAAACCACTAAAAATAAAAGAAAAACCAAAAATAAAATATTTTTTGTTACACACGTAACAATTATGATTATAACTCCTTACAATTTTTTCTTCAACACATTTTTCCAAACCAGCACAAAAAAAGACGCCGCTTCAATTGGCGTCTTTTTGTTCAGCATCGGAAATCACACCGACTATATTTTTTTCTCTAATTGGACCAAAGTGCCGGCTGTCGAAGCTGTATATGCGATTATCTCCAACGACAAAATATTGACCTTTCGGCACCTTGCTTGTTCCTGTCACATCTTTCAACGTAAAATCACCTGTTACATGGCTTCCGGCGGAAACTGATTTCAATTGCTTCAAAAATGGTTCAGCAACCTGCTTTCCGTTCACATACAGCTGATCATCTTTATATTTGATCGATTCACCGGGCAGGCCGATTACCCGCTTAATCAGCACTTTTTGATCAGGGCCTTTAAAAAGGACAATATCAAAACGATGGATGGTTTTAAATCGATGCGAAAATTTATTGACCAACAGTTCGTTCCCTTCCTGAAAGGTCGGGTTCATGCTGACGCCTTCCACTTTATAATCAATAAAGACGGCATTTTTAACCTGAATGGCGAGAACGACGGACACTACACCGGCAAGAAACCAAAACCGTTTTTTCATGTTACTGTCTCCCTCCATCATGCTCACGCTGACTAGCTCTCACATGCAGGTACCGCTCCACCTTTTTGCCGACATACCATAAGACAGCGATCACCAATACGGCGATGACCGTTCGAATCGGCTGTGTGATCAGCGCGTGCAGATCATATCCGATGAAGCTGATCATAAAAATCATGACAAGCTTTCCCGAGGCAGCCGCCAAAATAAACGGCCGCGTTCCGATCCTTGACAAACCGGCAACAACATTCACCGCGGCTGACGGTGTAAACGGAAAACAAAGCAGAAGAAACACAGGACCGAAGCCGTGCCGTTCCACCCATAACATCAGCTTTCTGACCGACGGATGACTGCGGATAAATCCAAGCAATCTTCTCTGTCCGTATTGACGGACAATCAAAAATACGAGAATAGATCCAGCAGTTGATCCCGCCCAAGACAGGATGAATCCTTCCCACAGGCCAAACGAGTTCGTATTCGCCACCACAAACACGATCAGCGGCAAAAACGGAAGAAATGCTTCAACTAAAGGCAGCAGCACAGCTATGAGCGGACCGAAAGCCCTATAGCTTTGAAATAATTCAGTTAAATGTTCTTGTGTAAAATAGGATAAAAAATGCTCCAACATTTATACTCCTTACCGGGTTTGTCTATCCTTATTCTACACATTATCAGCAAAAAACTAAAAAGTTTTGGCGATTTTTTCTGTCTTGAAACATTTCACCAGCCGATATAGAATACATATAGAACAAACGTTCCCGTTAGAAAGAAGGAGTCAGCAATGCCGAATTTGCAGGAGGAAATATACGAATTAATTGAACGGGCTCTCTTTTTGCCCATGGCAATTACAATTTTTAATCGTGATCTCGCCGGAATTGAGCAAAGCACATTAAAATTGAAGCATCCTTATAAACAGCTTATCAGCGAATCATTAAAAATAGCACAAAAGGATTTGATTGAAGTCAGAAAAGAACTGAGGAAAAGAAAAATTGCGATCCACGAGGCGGAACGCGATGAGGCCTTTACGCTTTATGTATTTGTGATCGATGGTTATGAAGAAAAGCACCGCTATTTTAATCCTCGAATCCGGGAGCAGGTCAGCGAATTATTAACGTTCTATCTATTTGCCCCTGACAGGCCATGAGTCTTTTGGATCATTCTGCGCTCTTCCAAGACTGCCCGCTCCCCTCTTCGGGCGATTCCAACAATAAATATCAGATAATTCACACTATACAAACAAAATAAATTTATTTATAATTCGAACCACAGCCTTTTCACCCCAAAAAATGACATGTACTGTCATATCTGCGACATCATTTTCAGTGCGCTGCACACCCCACCCTAAATCGAAGGAGGATTTTATGAAACTGATTCACGTTCTCGCCGCTTTGCCCTTTATCGGAATTTTACTCGGCATCCCTTTTGCAAATAAAGTGACTCCCTATGTGTTCGGCATGCCGTTTATTCTTGCTTATATCGTGCTGTGGGCTCTTTTAACCTCTGCGTTGATGGCGCTTGTGTATGTCCTCGACAACGAAAATAAAAAGGAGGGAGCAGAATGAACGCAGCTCTCATGATCATTTTTGGCGTCCTGCTCTTGAGCATTTTTCTCGGTATACGCGCCCAAAAAGGAAAAGACATGAACCTTGAGCAGTGGACGGTCGGAGGCCGCGGCTTCGGAACCGTGTTTGTCTTCTTATTGATGGCAGGCGAAATTTATACCACATTTACGTTTCTCGGCGGAAGCGGCTGGGCCTACGGGAAAGGCGGACCGGCCTTTTACATCATCGCGTACGGCTGTCTGGCCTATATCCTTTCTTATTGGCTACTTCCGGCAGTTTGGACGTACGCGAAACATCATAAGCTGATGTCGCAGTCTGATTTTTTCACTAAAAAATATAACAGTCCGCTGCTTGGCGTGCTCGTTTCACTGGTGGGCATCGCAGCGCTCATTCCGTATCTTGTGCTGCAGCTGAAAGGCCTCGGGCTGATTGTATCGGAAACATCGTACGGCAAAATTTCTCCGGCCGCCGCCATCTGGATCGGCGCCATTTCCATCACGGTTTACGTTATGGTATCCGGCATTCACGGGTCTGCCTGGATATCGGTTGTGAAAGACATCATGATTTTGGTTGTCGTTCTGTTTTTAGGTGTGTATTTGCCGATTCATTACTACGGCGGATTTCAAGACATGTTTCAGCAGATTGAAACGGCAAAGCCGGGCTTTCTTACGCTTCCCGATACGGGACAAAGTGCAGCGTGGTTCAGTTCAACCGTGCTCTTGACAGCGCTTGGTTTTTACATGTGGCCTCATACGTTTTCCGCTTCGTATTCAGCCGAAAACCCAAAAGTCTTTCGCAAAAACGCCATTATCATGCCTTTATACCAGCTGGTCCTGCTCTTCGTCCTTTTCGTCGGCTTTGCGGCTATCCTGCAAGTTCCAGGTTTGAAAGGCGCAGATGGAGATCTGTCACTTTTGAGACTGTCACTGCAAACATTTGATCCTTGGTTTGTCGGGATCGTCGGCGCTGCCGGACTGCTGACGGCGCTTGTGCCGGGATCTATGATCTTAATGTCAGCCTCCACGCTGTTTGCAAAAAATGTGTACAAAGTGTTCGCTCCCCGCACGACAGATAAGCAAGTATCGGCGCTTGCTAAGTTTTTAGTGCCGGTGTTCGCGCTGATTTCGGTGTACTTTACCTTTAAAGGCGGGAATACCATCGTTACGCTGCTATTGATGGGCTACAGCCTGGTTACACAATTATTCCCGGCCCTTCTGTTCAGCCTGTTCAAGCATCATATAGTGACGAAGCAGGGAGCATTCGCAGGCATTATTACAGGTGTCGGAGCCGTTTCTTATATTACATTGACGGAAACAACAATCGGCACTTTATTTCCGGCGCTGCCGCAAGCCGCAAAAGATTTAAATGTCGGCATAGTCGCCTTGCTTTTGAACATCACGGTCATGATGGCAATCAGCCTTATGACCAGAAAAGCAAAAAGCGCTGCGGCCGATCAGGCGGCATAAGCATAAAAAAAGCAATCTGGACATCAGATTGCTTTTTCTTGTTTAGCGTTCACAGGCGATATAATCTTTATCGCGGTCTTTCTTTTTATTGGCATCATAAAGAGCCTTGGAGACGTAAGGCTTGTACTTCGTTTTTCCGCCTTTGTTTTTCACCTTCGACGTGCGGGCCACCCCGCCTTTGTATACTTTATTTAACTCCTTGCAGTTCTTATAGACCTTCACCTTTGTTTTGGCTTCCGCCACATGGTCTGCCCCGTATGAAAAACCGAAAACGAGACCGAGTGACAGCAAGACCGCCGCCGCTTTTTTCATGACGATATACTCCCCTCTTATCCAATATTTAGTTGTTTTATAGCTGGATTTTATCATAATTCATCCAGTCCTATTTTACAAGATAAATATGGAAGAAGGGCTGGTTTTTCCTTGTCTTTCAGCGTTCAAACTGCCAAAACATGTTTCTCTCCATATGCTCAGGGGTACACATACGAATGTACACCAAACAGAAAAGGAGCGTTGACGATGTCTGATTCAAATCTTAGCAATCCTTTAACAGCATTTTTTCATGATGAATTTCCTGAACAATATCAAGAACCGCCCGGCCTGCAGCAGAACATGAAGCCGGTGCCGGATTGCGGAGAAAAAAGCTACAAAGGATCGGGTAAACTCACCGGCCGAAAAGCGCTTGTCACCGGCGGCGATTCCGGTATCGGCCGCGCTGCCGCGATTGCTTACGCCCGGGAAGGCGCCGATGTAGCCATTAACTACTTGCCTGCGGAACAGCCTGATGCTGAAGAAGTGAAGGAACTGATAGAAGCAGAAGGGCGAAAAGCAGTGCTGATCCCCGGAGACTTAAGCGACGAACCCTTTTGCCAGGACCTAGTCAAACAGGCGCATCAGGAACTCGGCGGACTGGATGTGTTGGCGCTGGTTGCCGGCAAACAGCAAGCGGTCGAAAACATTGAAGATCTGCCTACTGAACAAATCTATAAAACATTTGAAGTGAACGTCTTTTCCCTTTATTGGGTTGTAAAAGCGGCTCTTCCGTTGTTGCCGGAAGGCGCGTCGATTATTACCACCACCTCAGTAGAAGGCTATAATCCAAGCCCGATGCTGTTAGATTACGCAGCAACGAAAAACGCCATTATCGGCTTTACCGTCGGACTGGGAAAACAGCTGGCTTCCAAAGGCATCAGAGTGAATTCAGTTGCACCTGGGCCAATTTGGACGCCGCTGCAGATTTCCGGCGGACAGCCGACGGAAAACATCCCGAAATTCGGCCAGGGCACGCCGCCATCACCGCTAAACCGCGCTGGACAGCCAGCAGAATTGGCAGATGTTTATGTATTTTTAGCTTCAGAGAATTCAAGCTATGTGACATCCCAGGTATACGGCATCACCGGCGGAATTCCGACGGCCTAAAGCAGGAGAAGGAGCTGCCCTGTTCGGTCAGCTCCTTTCTATTTTCTAATACCGCTCCCCGAGCTCACGCAAAATAAAATCATAAATCATCTTCGTCCGCTCTTCCTTCGGGTACAGCATAAATTCCTGCCTTTTCGGCACGCGGTGTTCGATTCTGTCCTGGAATTTGGTTCTGAGCCATGCTGTCCGGTAAACCTGGTTTTCGAACGAATTGCAGGAGATCGGCAGCTCCATCGTTTTGCCGTTCGAAAACGTCACTTCCGTATCGTCGAATTCAGTCGGTTTGAATTCTTTCACATGCACATGGGAAATCCAGCCGCATTGGGGTCTTGTCGAAGAAAGTGTAGGGAATAAAAAGATTTGGTTCGAAGGGTCCACCATGATCGGCGGTTTGTGTGAAATTTTTGTCACTTCATAAGTTCCCGCTTTTCTTCCCGCATAGCTTGATCCGAAAAACCGGCAGCTTCTATCGACAATTTGCAGCGGCTTCATGCTGACGTAAAACACGCAGTCTTTTTCAATAATTTTGGAATAGATTTTGCCGTCGATTTCTTCTGGCAGCACGGCAATTGTTGCGTTGTTTACTTCATACGATTCTAAAGGTGCGTCAGTTTTCTGACTCATATTATGGCCTCCATCCTTTTTCTGCAAAATTTATACTAATAATCTATCATCTGTTTTTATAAAACGACAGGTTTTTTTAACAAATAAGCTAAAATCATCTTTTAATGATACTTATTGGTACTAAACAACTAGTAATAAACCGATTTTACCTTCTTATGATCTTCCGGTTTACGGCATTTTGCAGGATATGTCGATAGATTGCCAAGTATTAGTTGTCTAAAAATTATAAAAATTTATTGATTTTTTCGACTTATATCCATATACTATAAAAAAGGCATTGGGGGGATTCTTTATGAAAGAGAAAAAATCGTACACTGAGCTCATGAAGTCCCGCAACACGCAAAAAACAAAAGAATTTGATGTCACAATGACGGATGTCTACATTCAAATGGTGCTCGATGAATCCTTGTATAAGCGTCGGCTTGCCATGCTGACGGACCAAATCAACAAAGCCTTGGACGAAAAAGATAAAGATGCGTTTCTTACGCTCTCTAAAGAATATGCAGCGCTCAAGCAGAGCGAATAAGCCAATCCTCAAGGATTGGCTTTTTATTACCCATTTACAATTGTTCCGCCATTAACGTGAATCGTCTGTCCTGTGACATATGTGGAATCGTCACTCGCAAGGTATAAATAGCTTGGCGCCACTTCCACCGGCTGTCCCGGGCGTTCCATCGGCACATCTGACCCAAACACTTCCACATCCTTTGCGGCAAAGCTGGCCGGGATAAGCGGTGTCCAAATGGGGCCCGGCGCTACTGCATTGACCCGTATGCCCTGCTGAACAAGCGACTGGGAAAGTGATCTTGTAAACGTAACGATCGCTCCTTTTGTCGCTGAGTAATCGATCAGCGTTTTATTCCCTTTATAGGCGGTAATTGAAGCGGTATTAATGATAGAGCTTCCCTTTTTTAAATGAGGCAGCACCGCCTTTGTTAAGTAAAACATGGAGAAAATGTTCGTTTGAAAAGTTCTGATCAGCTGGTGGCTTGTGATTTTTTCAATGCCGGGCTGGACATGCTGCTCAGCTGCATTGTTAACCAATATATCAATCGACGGAAATGCTTGGCTTGCCTGCATGACCACATTATTACAAAACGCTTCATCTCCGACATCTCCTGCAATCAGCAGGCATTTTACCCCTTCCTTTTCTACATACTGCTTTGTTTCCTCGGCGTCCTGATGCTCATTCAAATATACAATGACCACATTAGCCCCTTCTTTTGCGAATAACACCGATACAGCACGTCCGATCCCGCTGTCTCCTCCAGTAATAATAGCGGTTTTGCCCTCTAATTTTTTCGCTTTCTTCGGCTTATCAAAAACCGGACGGGGATCCATGAGATATTCAAAGCCCGGCTGCTGGTTCTGATGCTGAGGCGGCAATGTTTTCTTTTTTTGATTCGCCAATGAAATCACTCCTTTTCAACCCTACTATGTTATGAACAATGCCTGCTTCCTATGTATGAAAAGATAGAATATGGAAAAATTAAGAATAAATCTGATTGGAGGTATAATGGCTTGGCTAATCCATATTTTGCAAAGGAAGCACCCGAAACATACTGGAAAACATCGACTGACCTGCCTTCTTTTCCGGCGCTTCAAGAGGATACTGAATGTGATGTCACCATTATCGGGGGCGGGATTACGGGAATCACAACGGCATATGAACTCACGAAAAGAGGCTTCCGTGTCGTCTTGATTGAAGCAAATCAGGTCCTCAACGGCACCACTGCCCATACAACCGCTAAAATTACGGCACAGCACGACATGATTTACGATGAATTTATCCGCAATTTCGGGTTGAACCACGCGAGGCTTTATTATGAAGCAAATCAAAACGCAGTTGATTACATAAAAGGAATTGTTGATGAACATCAAATTAATTGCGAATGGACCGAACAAGACGCTTATCTCTACACAGCAAATGAAAACGCTGTGCAAAAAATCCGCACTGAGCATGAGGCATATACAAAGCTTGGAATTGAAAGAGACCTTATCAAGGATCTTCCGGTTCCCTTAGGTTCTAAGCTGGCGCTTGTCATGAAGAATCAAGCCCAATTTCATCCGCTGCAATACTTAAAAGCGCTTCTGGAGCAGATTGTTCAAAAAGGCGGACGGATTTTTGAAGACACAGTTGCGCTTGATATCAAAAAAGGAGAAAGGCCTGAAGTCATTACAAAAACCCGACACGCCATTAAGAGCCGCTTTATCATATGCTGCTCCCACTTCCCTTTTTATGACGGAGGCGGATTATATGCAACGAGAATGTACGCTGACAGATCCTATGTCCTCGCCATCAAGCCGAAGATCGAATATCCCGAGGGCATGTATTTGAGTATCGATCAGCCGTCAGTGGCGCTCCGCTATACCCTTGTAAACGGAGAAAAACTGATTCTCTTCAGCGGAGAAGGCCATAAAACCGGCCAGGGAAAAGACATGTCGACACATTACGAATCACTGAGAAAAGCTGCAGAAAGCACGATCGGCATCGAAAGCATCCCATATTATTGGTCCACCCAGGATCTTGTCACAATCGACAAAATTCCGTTTATCGGGCCTATGTCGGAAAATGAGGACAATATTCTTGTAGCGACCGGGTTCAAAAAATGGGGCATGACATCATCAGCTGTCGCGGCCACTCTATTGTCAGACCTTGTGGAGAAAAAAGACAATCCATACGAAAGCATTTTCACGCCGTCCCGTTTCCATCTGAACCCCGGACTGCAGAAAGTGATTTCTTACAATGCCGATGTCGCCAAGCATTTCATTAAAGGCAAGCTTGAAAAGCCTGACGTCCAATTTGAAGAGATCGCGCCGGGTGAAGGAAAAGCCGTCACCATTAACGGCAGACGTGCGGGAGCATTCAGAGATGAAACAGGCTGCCTCCATCTCGTCGATACGACGTGCACCCATTTAGGCTGCGAGGTCGAGTGGAACGACGGCGAGCATACGTGGGATTGCCCGTGCCATGGGTCACGCTTTAAGCCAACCGGAGAAGTTGTGGAGGGCCCAGCCATTAAACCATTAAAACAAATAGACCTCAATTAAACCGTTCATTTTAATGAACGGTTTTTATAAATATTTTTCATCTGTATCTTCATTCATGTTCCCCTTGACCGATAAAAAAGAAAAAGGCTTAAAAAGCCAAAAAGTAAAAATTATATTTTTCCCAAGGGGGATCACTGTATTGTTATTTAAAAAAGATAGAAAACAAGAAACAGCTTATTTTTCTGATTCAAACGGACAGCAAAAAAACCGCATTCAGCTCACAAACAAACATGCAGATGTCAAAAAACAGCTCAAAATGGTCAGATTAGGAGATGCCGAGCTTTACGTTTTAGAGCAGCTTCAGCCATTAATTCAAGAAAACATCGTATACATCGTCGATGCGTTCTATAAAAACCTTGACCACGAAAGCTCATTGATGGACATCATTAATGACCACAGCTCAGTTGACCGCTTAAAACAAACGTTAAAACGGCATATTCAGGAAATGTTTGCAGGCGTTATCGATGATGAATTCATTGAAAAGCGAAACAAAATCGCCTCCATTCATTTAAGAATCGGCCTCCTGCCAAAATGGTACATGGGCGCGTTTCAAGAATTGCTTCTGTCCATGATTGACATTTACGAGACATCTATTACAAATCACCAAGAACTGCTGAAAGCTATTAAAGCGACAACTAAAATCTTGAACTTAGAACAGCAGCTTGTCCTTGAAGCGTTTCAAAGCGAGTACAACCAAACCCGCGATGAACAAGAGGAAAAGAAAAACCTTCTTCATCAGAAAATTCAAGAAACCTCCGGGTCGATTGCCAATCTGTTTTCAGAAACGAGCAGATCTGTTCAAGAGCTTGTGGACAAATCCGAAGGCATTTCCGAAGCATCCAAAGCCGGCACAGTGACATCCAGCACTGTTGAAGAAAAGTCTATCGGCGGGAAAAAAGAGCTTGAAATCCAGCAAAAACAGATGAACAAAATTGACACAAGCCTTGTCCAAATCGAAAAGGAAATGGTGAAGCTGGATGAAATCGCACAGCAAATTGAAAAAATCTTCGGCATCGTCACAGGCATTGCTGAACAAACAAACCTCCTCTCACTCAATGCTTCTATTGAATCTGCCCGCGCCGGCGAACACGGCAAAGGCTTCGCCGTAGTGGCAAACGAAGTGCGTAAGCTTTCTGAGGACACGAAAAAAACCGTCTCTACCGTGTCTGAGCTTGTGAACAATACGAATACACAAATCAACATCGTCTCAAAGCATATCAAAGACGTGAATGGGCTAGTCAGCGAGAGCAAAGAAAAAATGACACAAATTAACCGCTTATTCGATGAAATCGTCCACAGCATGAAAATCAGCAAAGAGCAATCAGGCAAAATCGACGTCGATTTGCAGGCCTTTCTTGGAGGGCTTCAGGAAGTCAGCCGCGCCGTTTCTCACGTGGCAGCATCTGTTGATTCGCTTGTCATTCTGACAGAAGAATAAACATCAAAAACCGGCATGCCATGCAGCCGGTTTTTTCATGTTTAGTATGTTAACTAAAATTAAAAATAAGTTGACATAATAATTGTCTGCATTTATTGTATAACCATATTTTATTACTGTTTGGAGGATTTCACATGCTGAGATTAATAGACATGATGCATATTGCCATTTTTACCGCACTGATGGCAGTGCTTGGCTTTATGCCCCCTCTCTTCTTATCTTTTACACCCGTTCCGATTACATTACAAACGCTTGGTGTGATGCTGGCAGGCAGCATCCTCAAGCCTAAGTCTGCTTTCTTAAGCCAGCTTGCCTTTTTGCTGCTCGTTGCCTTCGGAGCGCCGCTTTTGCCCGGCGGACGAGGCGGGTTTGGCGTTTTTTTCGGGCCGAGCGCGGGCTTTTTGATCGCTTATCCCTTCGCCTCATGGCTGATCAGTTTAGCTATTTCCAGACTGCGAAAGGTGACTGTATTGCGTCTCTTTTTCACTCATATTGTATTCGGCATCATCTTTATTTATCTGCTCGGTATACCAGTACAAGCTTTTATCATGCATATTGATTTGTCACAGGCCGCCTTCATGAGCCTTGCATATGTGCCTGGTGATTTGATAAAAGCAGCTGTATCTGCGTTTCTGGCCATTAAAATCACCCAAGCCTTGTCTCTTTCTGATACGATATTTACGAAAGGAGGCTGATTTTATGACAATTACTCATACCTATTCATCTATTGCCGAAAAATCGCCCGAGTGTGTGGCGATCCATACTGAATCGGAGCAAATCACGTACCAGGATTGGGCTCTTCTTGTCTCTCAAACCGCAAATTGGCTGCGGTCGCTGCCGAGCATGCCGAAGCGTGTGGCGATCCTGCTCCCGAACAGCCTGGCGTTTTTACAGCTGTTTGCCGGAGCTGCAGCGGCGGGATGCACGGCTGTTCCCATCGACACACGCTGGAGCGCGGCTGAATGCAAGGAGCGGCTGTCCATAAGCAATGCGGATCTTGTGGTTACTTTAGCCTTTTTCAAAAACAAACTGACAGATAGCCAGACACCTGTTGTTTTGCTGGATAACTGTATGGCAGATATTTCTGAGGCATCCGCTGATCCCTTGCCTACCATTGATCCGGAGCACCCTTTTTATATGGGATTTACGTCGGGCTCGACAGGAAAACCGAAGGCCTTCACGCGATCTCACCGCTCATGGATAGAGAGCTTTACGTGTACAGAAACAGATTTTTCGATTTCATCAGATGATAAGGTTCTGATTCCCGGGACGTTAATGTCCTCTCACTTCCTATATGGGGCTGTCAGCACCTTGTTTCTCGGAGGAACCGTTTGTTTACTGAAAAAGTTCTCCCCTGCTCAAACGAAGGAATGGCTGAGCCGTGAATCAGTCAGCGTTCTCTATACCGTACCGACGATGACAGATGCCATTGCCCGGATTGAGGGCTTTCCCGACAGTCCTGTCAAAATCATTTCATCGGGTGCAGACTGGCCGGCAGAATCTAAGAAAAAGCTGGCCGCAAAATGGCCTCATCTCAAGCTATACGATTTTTACGGCACATCAGAGCTTAGCTTTGTGACATATTCCTCACCGGAAGACAGCAAACGGAAGCCGCATTCAGCCGGCCGCCCTTTTCACAACGTCCAGATTGAAATCCGCAGCGCTGCGGGAGAACGCTGTCAGCCCGGAGAAATCGGGAAAATATTTGTCAAAAGCCCGATGCGGTTTTCCGGCTATGTCAACGGCAGCGCACCAGATGAATCCGGCTGGATGACAGTGGATGATATGGGCTGTGTCGATGAGGATGGCTTTCTATACATATCAGGAAGAGAAAACGGGATGATCGTGTACGGAGGATTAAATATTTTCCCAGAAGAGGTTGAACGTGTGCTTCTCTCCTGTCCAGAGGTTGAAAACGCGGCAGTCGTTGGAATCCCTGACGAGTATTGGGGAGAAATCGCTGTAGCTGTCATTCACGGAAACACTGATGCCAGAAAGCTGAAAGCTTTATGCAAACAGAAACTGGCATCCTACAAAATCCCGAAAAAATGGGTGTTTACAAACTGCTTGCCGGAAACGAGCAGCGGAAAAATCGCCCGTTCCAGCGTGAGGAAATGGCTAGAAGAGGGTGCAGTGTAACTTGAATGCGGTTATTGTTGATGCAAAACGAACGATCTTTGGAAAACAAAACGGGCTGCTGAACCACTTTCTCCCGGAGGATTTGGCGGCTCCCATCATCAGCTGTCTCAGCCGAAAGCTAGAGGATCAAATCAACGAGGTGATTCTCGGAAACGCGACCGGCAGAGGCGGCAATCTCGCCAGGCTGTCAGCTCTGCAAGCCGGACTGCCTTTATCGGTTCCCGGGATGACGATTGACAGACAGTGCGGCTCCGGCCTTGAAGCTGTACGCTATGCCTGCAGTCTCATTCAAGCGGGAGCCGGCACGATGTATATCGCGGGCGGCTCAGAAAGCAGCAGCCAATCGCCCTTTTCAGAGCGGGCCCGGTTTTCTCCAGATGCGATCGGTGATCCTGACATGGGCATAGCAGCAGAATATACGGCAGCACGCTATTCCATCAGCAGAAAAAAGCAGGATGAATATGTGCTTCTCAGCCATCAACGCAGCAGAAGCGCGCATGATGAAGGATATTACCGTCAAGAGATTGTTCCTCTCGGGGAATTGGAGATGGACGAAGCATTTCTGAAAAAGCGGCCGATGGAAGCAATTATTCCCCGTGCAAAGCCGGTTTTCGACACCAGCTCCGGAACGGTTACAGCAGCCAACAGCAGCGGCATATCAGACGGAGCGGCCGCTCTCCTTGTAATGGAAGAAGAAAAAGCGGCAGCCCTAGGGCTTAAGCCAGTGCTCCGGTTTATCGGCAGCGCCGTCAGCGGGATTCACCCAAACTATCCGCCCGCTGCACCGGTTGATGCAATCCGTAATCTCTTAATCACACACAATTTAACACCTGATGATATCGATTTATATGAAATCAATGAAGCCTTTGCCGTCAAAATTTGTGTCTGCTCGCAAGAACTCGGCATCCCCTTTTCAAAAATCAATGTGCGCGGCGGCGCGTTAGCTCTTGGCCATCCGTACGGCGCATCAGGTGCAGCTCTGGTAACCAGATTGTTTTATGAAACGCAAAGACGGACAGACTGTCAATATGCCGTTGCTGCTATCGGAAGCGGCGGCGGAATCGGGCTGGCTTTATTATTTGAAATTATGGCATAGGCTTTTTCATAGGATGCGCGCTTTTGATTTAGTATAATAGCGATATGACCAAAGTCAGGAAGGGGATTTTATGACAGCCGTTTGCTTAGTAAGACATGGAGAAACCGATTGGAACCTGCAGCAAAAATGTCAAGGCAAAACCGATATCCCGCTGAACGCGACAGGTGAACGCCAAGCGAGAGAAACCGGAGAATACGTAAAGGATTTTTCTTGGGATGTCATTGTAACGAGCCCGCTGAAAAGAGCGAAAAGAACCGCGGAAATCATTAATGAATATCTGCATCTTCCAATTGTCGAAATGGATGACTTTAAGGAACGCGATTACGGCGATGCGGAGGGCATGCAACTGGAAGAACGGACAAAGCGATATCCGGATAAAAACTATCCTAATATGGAAACGCTGGAAGAGCTCACTGACAGGCTGATGGGCGGTTTGGTAAAAGTGAATCAGGCGTATCCAAACCAAAAGGTGCTGATCGTCGCGCACGGCGCAGCGATTCACGCACTGCTGACGGAAATTTCCGGCGGTGACCCAGAGCTACAAAGCACTCGCCTTGTCAACGCCTGCCTCAGCAACATTGAATTTGCAGAAGAGAAATGGCGAATTAAAGACTATAATATCAACAGCCACTTATCCGGCTTTATCAAATAAGAAAAAGACAGGCGTTCGCCTGTCTTTTCTTTTATTTCTTCTCAGCTGGCATCTCTTGCTGAAGCTCATCCAAAATAGCATTCGCCCCGTCCACACTGCGTCGCAGAGACCATACTGCGCGGTCCACGTGGTACACATGTCCGTTTTTTACTGCCTTCAGCTTCTTCCACAGCACATTCTTTTCGATCGGGCGTTTGCCGTCCGCATCGATGTCATCTGTTTTGCCTGTCATCAGGATGATCACATCCGGATCTGTTTTCAGGAGCTGCTCAAGTGTCATTTTCATGTTCACTGAGTCGCCGCCATTGCCTGATTCGCTGTTATCTGACGTGCTGATTGCATATTGATAGCCGACCTGTGTTAAAAGTCTTGATGTAAAGAAATTTTCATCTCTGGCCATAATCGTATCGTTTGTATTTCCAATTAAAAGCACGGACGCGCTGTTAGCACTGATTTTTCGCTTTGTCTCATTAAGCTTTTCTTCATGCGCCGTCAGCTTTTTCTCCATTTCCTGCTCCTTGCCGACTGCTTTTGCAATCGTAAGTGAAGCGTCAATTGTATCCTGATAATCCGCGTTTAAATTATCAAGCGCAATCGTCGGTGCGATTTTTTTGAGCTGATCGTATACCTTTTTATGCCGGGTCGTATCAGCAATAATTAAATCGGGTTTTAATGAAGCGATTTTTTCCATGCTTGGCTGTGAGCGGGTGCCGACAGATGTGTAGCCATCAATTTTCTTCAGCACATCCTTGTTGATCAGCTGCTTCGCTTTATTATCATCGGCAACCCCGGCAGGTGTAATGCCGAGATCAAGCAGCGTGTCGATAAAACCAAGCTCAAGAACAACAACCCGCTTCGGTTGCTTAGGCACATTTGTCTTCCCTAAATCATGTGTTACCGCCACTTTATTTTCTTTGCTGTTTTGATTGCCGCTTGAAGACGAGCAGGCAGCCGTTAAGACAGAAAGAAGTAAAACTGTAAGAATAATCAGTGTTTTCTTCATGCGTTTTAGTCTCTCCTGTATGTAGTTTCTAAGAGTAAGATGTCCAAGAGATAGTATAACACGGAATGAGAATCATTATCACTAATTATTTTTAAAATGAGAAGAGAAAGTCCGGCTTACAGGAAAAACATATCTCACTGTAACTAATAGGAAGAGAGGAGGAAATGGTATGGATAAAAATCAAATAGGTTTCTTAAAGGAAAAGGAATGGTTAAAAACGGCCATGCTTTCAAGTGATACGGAAGCATTGAATCAACTTCTGGCTGATGACCTTATTTTTGTTAAACAAGCATTGATGTTTTGGATCAGCGCATCGGAACACATTTTGAAGGTGAAATTACTTACACACGCGTATGGCAAAACAAAAATGGCAAATGGCGGATTGTTTCGGGACACAGCAGTTCATCAGCTTAATACCTTGTACATATTCTTGAAAATACAAAAGCTTGCAGAAAAACATAGTTTTCTCTGCAAGCTGGGCCTGTTAAAGCTTCACAATGATTCTTCCTTGAATGCGATTTTGCAAAATATCTTTTAACGCAGCCGGCGCTTCTGCCAATGGTACTTCCCTATCCACGATTGTCAGCAGCTGATCAGGCTTGAGATCGGAAGACATGCGCTCCCAAACAGCGGCTCTGACATCCATCGGACAGTACACTGAGTCGATTCCGAGCAGGCTGACCCCGCGAAGAATAAACGGATACACCGTAGCAGGAACCTCTCCCCCGCCCGTTAAGCCGCTCACCGCGGCAGATCCGCCATATTGGATTTTGCTTAAAAGCGAGGCAAGCTGTTTTCCGCCGACTGGATCAACCGCTCCCTGCCATTGCTGCTTGGACAGCGCCTTAAGCGTTCCGTCATAGACATCTTCCCTGCTGATCACTTCGCTTGCACCGAGCTGCTTCAAATAATCAGCCGCCTCCTGGTTTCCGGTGCTTGCCACCACTTCATAGCCCCGCTTGTTCAGCATCGATACAGCAATTCCGCCGACACCGCCGGTTGCTCCTGTGACAAGCACGCTCCCTTTTTCCGGAGACAGGCCGTTCTGTTCAAGCCGGTGCACCGATAACGCCGCTGTAAATCCCGCCGTTCCGTACACCATCGCTTCTTTTAAAGTAAGATTTGTTGGCAAAGGCACCAGCCAGTCACCAGGCACTGAAGCATATTCACTTAATCCGCCATCGCGGGAGACACCAAGCTCATAACTTGTTGCAATCACTTCATCTCCCTCGGCAAAACGCGGATCATTGGAAGAGACAACCGTACCCGCAGCATCAATGCCTAAAATAAGCGGATACTCTCTGACGATATTTCCGCCTGCTTTTCCTGCCAGGCCATCTTTATAATTGATGCCGGAATAAGCAATTTTAATCAGGACGCCATCTTTCGGCAAATCCTCTGTTGACATGGTTTTTACATTGACTGAAACATCATCGGCATTTTTTTCTGCCAGCAATGCTTGAAATAACGTTGACATTCGGCACACTCCTTTTCGTTTCTATCGTAACCGAAGAACGTTCAAAAAACCAAATCATCAAGCTTCCATTTTCACTTCGCCGGCACACTGAGACGATAATGGACAAATGCAGTATCCTCTTCATAGCCGTTTTGCTCATATAAGCTTCTTGCCGTCAGGTTGTGGCGTTCAGTCTGAAGCGATAAACGACTTGCCCCGTTTTCCGCAGCATAATCCTTTGCGGCAGACAGCAGCTGCCCGCCAGCTCCCTTTGTTCGCGAATGAGGAGCGACAAATAAGTCATTTAATATGTAGATTCTTTTCATTGACACAGAAGAAAACGTTGGATAGAGCTGGGTAAAACCTATGAATTCTCCATTTTCTTCAGCTATCAAAATAATAGACTCGTGATTTTCCAGACGCGCTTTCAAAAAAGCCTCTGCCCCTTTCAGATCGGACGCCTGCTTATAAAATTCCCGATACTGGTTAAATAACGGCGCGATGGCTGCTGCATCTGATGTCTTTGCTTGGCGAATGTTCATCTCATTTCTTCCTCCCTCTCTATAATCGTTTCATTTTAACTTTAATAGAATTTTCTGTAAAGTTTGTTTTTCAGAATACTTTTATCAGCATACATAGAAAAAATATCACGATAATATCCATTGATCTCACGGAAACATATGCAGGTCATTTGAAGGATTTTTTTCGACAGGAATTTGCGGGGACTCAGGAGCATTTAACCTGAAAAAGCATGACATTTCAGCATAATGAACATTTACTCATGTCTATTTTCGTTCTTTTCTGTATAAAATTAGTTATTTCGAGTCTCTACAGAAATAGCGAGAGATGATATACCTAAATAGAGATAAAATCATCGCAAAAAAATGGGTCTACTAAAATATTATTCCATCTATTACAATAAATTAACAGAATAGTCCCTTAAGTGGGGCTACTCTGAATCTTTTTTTAAAAGGAGAGGGTAAAGAGTGAGAAGCAAAAAATTGTGGATCAGCTTGTTGTTTGCGTTAACGTTAATCTTTACGATGGCGTTCAGCAACATGTCTGCGCAGGCTGCCGGAAAAAGCAGTACAGAAAAGAAATACATTGTCGGATTCAAACAGACAATGAGTGCCATGAGTTCCGCCAAGAAAAAGGATGTTATTTCTGAGAAAGGCGGAAAAGTTCAAAAGCAGTTTAAGTATGTTAACGCAGCCACAGCAACATTGGATGAAAAAGCTGTAAAAGAATTGAAACAAGATCCTAGCGTTGCATATGTGGAAGAAGATCATATTGCACATGAATATGCGCAATCTGTTCCTTACGGCATTTCTCAAATTAAAGCGCCGGCTCTTCACTCTCAAGGCTACACAGGCTCTAATGTAAAAGTAGCTGTTATCGACAGCGGAATTGATTCTTCTCATCCTGACTTAAACGTCAAAGGCGGAGCAAGCTTCGTACCTTCTGAAACAAACCCATATCAGGACGGCAGTTCTCACGGCACACATGTAGCCGGTACGATTGCCGCTCTTAATAACACAATCGGTGTTCTGGGCGTAGCGCCAAACGCATCGTTATATGCAGTAAAAGTTCTTGACTCAACAGGAAGCGGCCAATACAGCTGGATTATTAACGGCATTGAGTGGGCTATTTCCAACAATATGGATGTTATCAACATGAGCCTTGGCGGACCTTCTGGTTCAACAGCGCTGAAAACAGTAGTTGATAAAGCCGTTTCCAGCGGCATCGTTGTTGCTGCCGCTGCCGGAAACGAAGGTTCATCGGGCAGCACAAGCACAGTCGGCTACCCTGCAAAATATCCTTCTACCATTGCGGTAGGTGCGGTAAACAGCAGCAACCAAAGAGCTTCATTCTCAAGCGCAGGTTCTGAGCTTGATGTAATGGCTCCTGGCGTGTCCATCCAAAGCACACTTCCTGGAGGCACTTACGGTGCTTACAACGGAACGTCAATGGCGACTCCTCACGTTGCCGGAGCAGCAGCGTTAATTCTTTCTAAGCACCCGACTTGGACAAACGCGCAAGTCCGTGATCGTTTAGAAAGCACTGCAACATACCTTGGAAGCTCTTTCTACTATGGAAAAGGGTTAATCAATGTACAAGCAGCTGCACAATAATAGAAAAAAAGAAGCAGGTTCCTCCATACCTGCTTCTTTTTATTTGTCAGCATCCTGTTCTGAGGCAGGATGTTCTGGCGCATTCTCTTCTTTTTCCGCTCGTTGAATCCGTTCCATAATCGAAGGATGGCTGCCTCTGAATATTTTAACAAGCTCCGGAGGATTGACCTGGCTCAGTCCCGTCACGGCCAAATCCTGAAACGTTTTGACAGCGGCTTCTCTGTTTTCCGTCAGCTCGATCCCATACTGGTCAGCCTTATTCTCTTGATAACGCGAGACGGCATTAGAAAAAGGCGTGACCGCAAAGCTCAAAACGGACACCAAAAGCAATAACAGCGGCAGTGCTGCAAGGTCATGCCTTCCCTCTAAATGAAACATGCTGCGGGTAAAGCGGACCGTCCGCTTGTAAAGCTTATCAATGACATAAAATCCAGCGAGCGACACGAGCAAATAGCCGGCCAGTCCGATATAGACGTGCTTCATGACATAATGGCCCATTTCGTGGCCCATAATAAAGAGAATTTCTGAATCATCAAGTTTGTTCAGCGTTGTATCCCACAATACAATCCGTTTGTTGGCCCCAATTCCTGTGACATAGGCATTAAGCGCATTTGTTTTTTCAGACATGTTCACTTCATATACATGATTAGCCGGAATATCGGCTTCTTCTGCCAGCTCTAAAATCTTGCTTTCAAGCTCTTTGTTTTTCAGCGGATAAAAATCATTGTATAAAGGATCGATAATGACCGGCTGAATAAAAAACAGAAACAGCGAAAACGGCACAGTTAACAGCCAAGCGTATAACCACCATTTTTTTTCATGCCTTTTGATCAGCCAATAAAACACGAGAACGCAAAGCGTAAAGATCGGAAAGCTGATCCAAAAGTCTATGACCAGATCCTTAGCCCAGCTGGCCGCTGTCTGTGTAGAAATGTTATAGTCAAGCGATACTTGATAGCCTATCCAATCTAAAGGCAGTGTCACCAAAGTTGTGATCAGCGAAAGCACAAACACAAAACCAATGATCTGCAAAAACCGAAAAGGCAAGGCCGCTTCCATCCATCCCTTGATTTTCTTTGAAGCGCCGCTGACCAGCAATACAAAGAACAAAAACCAATCAAGAGGAATCCCGATAAAAAATAGAAAATTCTTTACATTCGAATACTGCTCGGCCACTGCCAATTCAGACGGCTTCATGAAAGAAGCCGGATCAGCCTGCGTCCCTTTCACGGCCTCCGGTACTGCGGAATCACCGGACAGGAAAAAATACCAATAAAAGAACAGCCCGTACAGCACGTATGCAAGCCCTGCTGCCGCAATCCACTTCCGCATAACGCCTCACTCCTCACATCAACCCGTTACTTCTATTGTAGTCATAAATTCAAATTCTTAGAACCAAGCTATGCGCTCGTACTTTTCCGTCCTTTTAAGCATGGAAAGCCCGATCGCTGGGAAAACTAACAATGTTTGGAGTGATGCAAATGAAAAAAATAGTGGCAGCCATCGTGGTTATCGGTCTTGTGTTTCTTGCATTTTTCTATCTTTACAGCCGGTCAGGCGATGTGTATCAATCGGTAGACGCGGATTTGATTACGCTGTCTTCAAGCGGCCGAGAAGATATCGAGATTGAAAAAAGGCAGCACGTCAAAGACATGCTGGACATTATGAATCAGGGAAAACAGCTGAAGACAGAAAAAACATCAACCCCTGATTACGAAGGGACAATCAAGTTTCATAAAGACCGGTACGACTCATTCAGACTATGGGTTGACGGCAGCCAGCAAGCCGTTTATTTGAAGGACGGCACATACTACAAATTAAGTAAACGCGATACAAAGGCGCTGCTAAACATTATTAAAAAAGAAGCAAAGGATTAAAAAATGAAAAAGCGAAGCTCCGCCGCTTCGCTTTTTCATATTATTGAGGCAAAATATCCCTCAGCGCCCGTCTGAGCAATTTCCCTGTCGCATTTTTCGGAATGTCGTCAAGAAACGTAATGGCAGCAGGCCGTTTGTATTTTGCCAGATGTTTTTCACAATGCTGCATGATGTCCGTTTCTGTTACACCAGAGCGTTTCGGTACAACATATCCCTTTACCGCTTCCCCGCTTTGAGGGTCCGGCACACCGATGACAACCGCCTCCTTGACATCCGGGTGGCTGTACAGCACTTCCTCCACCTCACGCGGATACACGTTGTATCCTCCTACAATGATCATGTCTTTTTTCCGGTCAACAATGTAAAAATAGCCGTCCTCATCCCGTCTTGCCAAGTCCCCTGTATAAAGCCATCCGTCTTTTAACGCATGCTTTGTTTCCATCGGCATTTTATAATAGCCTTTCATTACATTAGGACCTTTCACGATCAATTCACCGACCTGGTGATCGGGCAGCTCGCGTCCGAGCGGATCTACGACCTTGTTTTCGACATGTAAAATACTTGTCCCGATAGAGCCCGGTTTTCTGCCCCTGTCGAACGGGTTAAAGCACGTGACGGGTGATGCTTCCGAGAGCCCGTAGCCTTCCAAAATGGTAACGCCGAATTTTTCTTCAAACGCCGTCAGCAGTGCGACTGGCATGGCCGCGCCTCCTGAAATGCACAGCCGAATGGAAGAAAAATCATCTTTCTTTCCGTTTTCATGCTGAAACAAGTAATTATACATCGTAGGCACACCGGCAAAAATGGTCGCCTGCCTCTCTTTAACAAGCTTAAAAACAGATGCCGGACTGAATTGAGGTTCAATCAAGACAGTTGCGCCGCTCATAAGCGGAGCATTCATACAGACGGTTAAACAAAACACGTGAAACATAGGAAGAGCGCAGACCACATTGTCCTTCTCATCCATTCCCAAATAGCCGGCGACATCGTTGGCATTGCTGTACAAATTCTGATGGGTCAGCATTGCGCCTTTCGGTTTTCCGGTTGTTCCTGACGTATATAAAATAACCGCGGTATCATCAGGGACAAGCTCTGGCCTTTGTTTAGCGACAGATGTCGGACGCAATATTTTTGCAAACGTTGTCAATTTCATTCTGACCTCTGGGTCTGAAGCTTCCGGCTCAGCCTCTCCCGTCTGGCATAAAATGACGAGCTCAACCTTCGGCAGCGATTCATGCATGCTTTCATAAAGCGGCAAAAGCTGATCAACGCCCACGATCGCTTTTACATCGCCATTTGTCAGCATATAACCGATTTCTGTCGGCGTGTACATCGGATTGATGGGTACAGCCACAATTCCGGCCTTTAACGCACCAAAAAACGCGATGATAAAATCCGGCGAATTGCCAAGCAGTAAAGCAAGATGGTCCCCTTTCTTCATACCGGCTTCCTGAAGGCCGTCCGCAAATCGCTGAATGCTTTCATTCAGCTCCTGATACGTCATCATGTGATCCTTAAACCTGCATGCGATGCTGTCGGGCTTCTCAGATGCTGTCTCTTCCAATTTCGAAACGAGATTCATTCTCCCACCCCTTAAAGTGAATGAACAGTCATTCATTATTGAAGATAAGCTTTCCCCTTCATTATAGAGAAACAGAAAAAAACACTCAAGAGCAAAAAGCCCCGAGTGTCCGTACTGTTATAGTTTCTTCAATGCTTCGGCAATCGGAGTATCTCCTTCTGTCAAATCAAAGGCCCGATTTTCCGTATTGGTTTCATCCAAAGAGGCAATGACCGTTTTCGCAACGTCATCACGGGAAATAGATCCTCGCTCCAGATCCTTCGCTGCTGAAACAGTTCCCGTTCCAGGCTCATTGCGAAGCCCCCCCGGACGGATAATCGTATAGGTTAAGCCGCTGGATTCGAGAATTTTATCAGCGTAATGCTTGGCCACATAATAAGGTTTAAGTGCTTCATTCCAATTTTCACGGTTGTGGGCTTGCAGGGCGCTGACCATGATAAACCGTTTGATTCCGGCGATGTCCGCAGCTTCCATTGCTTTTGCCGCTCCGTCAAGATCCACCAGCAGCGTTTTATCATAGCCTGTGCTGCCGCCTGAACCGGCTGTGAAAATGATCGCGTCACAGCCTCTTGCCGCCGCGGCGATTTCTTCCGGGCTGCCCTCCAGATTCGCAAGCACAGCTTCTGCACCGGAAGCTTCGAGAGACGCTTTCTGTTCTTCTTTTCTGACCATCGCTCTGACGGAATGATCAGGATTGTCTTGGAATAAAGAAACGAGTCTTTGACCGATTTGTCCGTTCGCTCCGATTAAAAACACTTTCATGTGAATCCCTCCTGCCTCCATTATTTCAAAAACACAATCGCTCTTTCAAACAATGTGTTTTGCCTTAATAAATCAGATCAAGGAAATCCTCTTTCGTAATGTTCCCAAAGTAATGCTTGAGATTCACATCATCCAGCACATCAGCGATAACGCTGCGTTCATATTGTTTTCCGACCAGCATGTTTTCAATTTCAGATACATCACCGACACCGAAGAAATCTCCGAAGATTTTGCAGTCCTCAATCTTGCCTTTCTTGACTTCCAGGCGCAGATCAATCGACCCGATCGGATAGCGTTTCGAATGATTAAGGTTAAATTTCGGTGAGCGTCCGTAGTTCCAATCCCAATTCTGATAGCGCTCTTTTGAAATTTGATGGATAACCTCCCAATCTTTTTCCGTCAGCTTATACTCCGGCACATTTTGAATGTCATTTGTGTTAAAAATATGGCGAAGCAAATGGCTGCGGAATTCTTCCGTGGTCATTTTATCGTCAAGAAACTCACTGATGTTTGCCACACGGCTTCTGATTGACTTGATCCCTTTTGATTCAATTTTATCCTTTTTCACCTTTAATGCTGACACAACATGATCAATGGCTGAGTCAAACATGAGAGTGCCGTGGCTGAAAATGCGTCCTTTTGTCGCAAACTGGGCGTTTCCGGATATTTTCCGGCCATCTACGACAATGTCGTTCCGGCCGCTCAATTCCGCTTGAACCCCAAGCTGGTGCAAAGCCTGGATCACCGGCTCAGTGAACTTTTTAAAGTTATGAAAGCTGTCCCCGTCATCCTTTGTGATAAAGCTGAAGTTCAAATTCCCCAGATCATGATACACAGCGCCTCCGCCTGATAAACGGCGGACGACGATAATTCCGTTTTCCTCTACATATTTTGTATTGATTTCTTCTATCGTATTTTGGTTTTTCCCAATGATAATAGACGGCTGATTCACGTAAAAGAGCAAATACGGCTGTTCTGGGTTTAAATGCTTTACACAGTACTCTTCGATAGCAAGATTGATCCGCGGATCATTGATGTTTTGATTGTCTATAAATAACATGGTGCTCCTCCTTTATCCTTCCCACACAAAACCTGATTTCGCAATATTCACTTCGCCGTTAAAAACGGTTTTCGCTTCTTTGCGAAGATTGTCATGCACGCCGAAATGCGGCAAATGCGTCAGCAGCAGCTCTCCCGCTCCCGCTTCTTTTGCAATTCGCCCGGCTTCCAGGCTGTTCATATGGCCTGCGCTTGTCCCGTCTTGATCGGCATAAAAATTGGATTCTGAGATCAACAAATCGGCATTTTCCGAAAACGGAATAAATGAATCCTGGTAACTGGAATCAGCAGTATATACGACAGTATGGCTGCCATCCGTAATCCGCATGGCATAGCACGTCACCGGGTGAATTGTTTTTAAAAAGGTGATCGTAAACGGACCGACAGTCAGCGGCTGATCCGGCTGATAAGCAATCCCTTTTGTATGTGTTTTATATGTAAGCTTTTGAAACTGTTCTATATCAGCATCATGTCCGTAAATCGGAAGCGTGTGCTCTCCTTTGCCGAGAAACGAACCGACTTGCTTGGCAAATTGCAGCGGCCCGATGTCAGCGATATGGTCATGGTGATAATGAGACAGAACCACCGCATCCAGCTTTTCCGCCGGCACATATCCGAACAGCTTAGATAATACGGCACTGCCGCAATCGACAAGCAAAGAGTAATCACCTGACTGAAACAAATAGCCCGACGTCGCTTCATTTGCGGCCGGAAAACCGCCATAGCATCCGATAACTGTAACTTTCATAATGTCCTCCTATCTTTTCAAGAAAATTGATCCTCCTTCAATATACCCATTTTTCTTAAAAAAAGCATGTTTTAAACATTGTATCAAAACAGTTATTGATTTTTATAATCTGTTATATTACAATGGAAACACTACAAAGGGGAAAGAGGGATTGGTTATGCTCGGAAAAATCACAGAATTTTTTAGAAACCTGCCTTCGAAAAAGTGCGCGGAATGTGGAAAAAAGATAGAAGAGCAGCATGAGTGTTATGGTAATATCTGCAATGACTGTATAAAAGTAAACGATTTGTAATGAGCGAAAATCCCGCGCATCACGCGCGGGATTTTCTTGATTTTTCTCATATCTCTTTATTTTGAAATAATAGTCTTGTTGGGTCAAAGCTCACCTGTTTTTAGATAATTCTGGTGTTCCACGCCATATTTTTGAATATTCTTCATTTTCAAAATATAATTTACTATAGACGAATTCGATTCTTATCTATTATAATTTGATCTAATAGTGAGATTAAATATATGTCTATTCATGATATATGTTGATACTTTGTTTTTTGGGAGGTAATCTATGAAAAGAATTAAGTTTGGATTAGCCACACAAATATTCGTTGGACTTATTCTAGGTGTCATTGTTGGCGTTATTTGGTATGGCAACCCAGCATTGCCTACTTACCTGCAGCCAATCGGGGATCTCTTTTTACGCTTAATCAAAATGATAGTGATTCCTATTGTTGTCTCCAGCTTAATCATCGGTGTAGCCGGTGCAGGAAATGGAAAGCAAGTCGGTAAATTAGGCTTCAGAACGATTCTGTACTTCGAGATTATTACGACTTTTGCCATTATTCTCGGACTAGCCCTTGCAAACATCTTCCATCCGGGTACAGGAGTTAATATACACGAAGCTCAAAAAACGGACATCAGTCAATATGTTGAAACTGAAAAAGAACAAAGCAATAAATCAGTGGCGGAAACGTTCCTGCATATTGTGCCAACAAACTTCTTCCAATCCTTGGTTGAAGGGGATCTTCTTGCCATCATCTGTTTTACAGTGCTATTTGCATTGGGAATTTCAGCGATCGGCGAACGGGGCAAGCCTGTATTAGCCTTTTTCGAAGGTGTATCCCATGCCATGTTCCACGTTGTAAACCTTGTGATGAAAGTAGCGCCATTCGGCGTTTTCGCGCTTATCGGAGTGACTGTGTCTAAATTTGGACTCGGTTCTCTACTCTCTCTCGGAAAGCTCGTCGGATTGGTGTATGTCGCGCTTGCTTTCTTCTTAATTGTCATTTTCGGGATTGTCGCAAAAATTGCCGGAATCAGCATCTTCAAATTCCTTGCTTACATGAAGGACGAAATCTTACTGGCGTTCAGTACGTCCAGCTCTGAAACGGTTCTTCCTCGCATCATGGAAAAAATGGAGAAAATCGGCTGCCCGAAAGGCATTGTCTCATTTGTTATTCCGATCGGATATACGTTTAACTTAGACGGTTCCGTTCTCTATCAATCTATTGCCGCGCTGTTTTTGGCACAGGTATACGGCATTGATTTGACAATTTGGCACCAAATTACGCTTGTGCTCGTATTAATGGTGACATCTAAAGGGATGGCTGCCGTGCCTGGTACTTCTTTTGTTGTCTTGCTTGCGACACTTGGCACCATCGGCGTTCCGGCTGAAGGACTTGCCTTTATTGCCGGTGTAGACCGCATCATGGACATGGCACGTACAGTTGTCAACCTGACTGGTAACGCGCTTGCTGCCGTTGTTATGTCTAAATGGGAAGGCATGTTTAATCCTGCGAAAGCAGAAACGGTCATGTCCCAAGCAAAAGCAGACCAAAACGCAACCATTTCCGGTTAATGAAAAGCCTGCGGGGTTCTTGCCCCGCAGGCTTTTTTAATCTATAACGAGCTCAAACAGCTCTGTAATCAAAACAGTATCCTCATTCAGCTCCAGTTCACCGTTTTTGATGAGTTCCGCCCATGCCATCCGATGGTCCTCCTGAAACTCATCAATTCGATCTCCATTGCCCTCTCCTTTGACTAACCTCATATCAGGCGCTCCAAAGGTCGTTTCAAACACATCTGTCACTTTTATATTGCATCTCGGCTTGTCATGTTTATCATAAACGGTAACAAGCTGACCCGCTGTTTGATACACGTCACTCAATTCAACTTTTGAATATAATGATTTCGGCGCGCACGTGGCTGTTTTTTCTCCGGCGAGGATTTGCTGAATCAGCTGTTCCCCCAAGCCGCCATCACCTTCCCAGCCGAATGTGCTTTTGAGCTCATAAATCTTCATTCGCCTTCCCCTTTAAACCATTGGTGACTGTACATAATAGTACAGAAGCTTAGCCGTATGGCGAAGAGATGATTTATGGGTGCGTTCAAATGCATGCGAAGCGTCAATTCCCGGCCCGATGAGGCCATGCACAATATCATGCCCGGATTTGATCGCTGCTGACGCATCAGACCCGTAGTACGGATAAATATCAAGTTTGTAGTCGATATGGTGCTTCTCGGCTAAATGGACTAAATGCTTTCTAAGCTGATAATGATACGGCCCGCTCGCATCCTTCACACAGATTGATACTGAATATTCATCTGTCGCCTGCCCGTCTCCGATAGCACCCATATCAACCGCCAGATATTCGACCGTTTCAGGAGGAATATTCGAGTTCCCGCCGTATCCGATCTCTTCATTATTTGAAATGAGAAAATGAGTTGTATACGGCAATTCAATGTCTTCTGTTTGAATCTGATGAATTAAGCGGAGCAATAAGGCGACGCTTGCTTTGTCATCCAAATGGCGCGATTTAATAAATCCGCTTGATGTGATCTCGACACGGGGATCAAACGACACAAAATCTCCGACGCCAATGCCAAGCTCTTCCGTATCTTTCCGGCAGTGAACAGGTTCATCGAGGCGGATCTCCATATTCTCTTGATTCCGCTCAGCTTTACCCGCGTCTTTGTATACGTGCACAGACGTTTGATGCATTAAAATTGTGCCTGTATATGTTTTTCCCGAGGCGGTTTCAATTTGGCAATACTCCCCCTCAATCGAGTTGTAGCGGAACCCGCCGATCAAATCGATTTTCAGCCGGCCGTCAGCTTTAATTTCTTTTACCATAGCGCCGAGGGTGTCAACGTGCGCCGTCAGCATGCGGTGCCGGGATGTATCGCGTCCGGGAAGCGTTGCAATTAATCCGCCCTTATGGTTCCGAACCGTTTCTACCTTCCATTCTCTTAAAAGGCTTTCAATATAATTGATCACCTCATATGTATTTCCTGTGGGGCTTGGGATTGATACAAGTTCTTTAATGAGCTCCATCGTTTTACGTACGGACGTCATAGGACATTCCTCCTTTTATTTTTCTATTTAAAATATACTCTTTTCCCGAGGGACCCGTCCAATCTTTTCCTATCACTCTCTCATATGCTGTAGAGAGCATGGGAAGAGGAGGGATATCTATGTGCTGTCGTCATTCACATGAACAGAAATGTCGTTGTCACGATTGGTTCGATGATTTTTGGTTCTTTGACGAGTGGTTCGATAAAGATTTCCACGACCATTGCAAGAAAAAGAAAGAATGCCATGACCCTTGCGAGAAGAAGAAGAAAAAGAAACACCATTGTTTCTCTTGTAAAAAACACAGACACTCTTGCTGTCATTGCTAAAGACTGAATCAGAAATATTCTGATGACCCATGCTTAATGAATATTTCCATTCACATTTTTCCAAGCGGGCATTACTGCTGCTTGGACCTTTTATTGAAACAGCCTTTTTGCTTTTACAATCCAATAAACTGATACGGCCGCTATCAGAGCAACAATGATTTCAACAGCAGCAGCATGTTCTATGATTCTTTTTTGGTATAAAACCGCCGGTACATTAAACAGCGCATGTAAAAGAATAGAATACAGCAAAAACAGCGGCCGGCGGCTTTTAACCGCATACAGGACAAGCAGCGACAGCCCGATCTGGACAGCAATCGCACTGATTCTTTCAATTCCGCCCAGCAGCCACTCATACGAAGGAGTATGCAGCAGCTGTTCCTGAATCGGCAAAAGTGCCTGTTTGATGTCGTCATTGATCAAAAGCTGTTCAAACGTTCCGCTATTGATCGCAAACGCATATACAATAAGCGAGATAGAGGACAAGCCTGTAATCAGGATGGCCTCAAGCCCGCCATGTCCTGCTCCGAAAGCCAAGCCATCCGCCCAAGTATGATGGCGCTTCATAAAAAATCGCATCATAATATACCTTCCGCACTCCTCAAAAATCCCGGCCATCAAGCACCCGTAAATGCCATACCATAATGGATGTTGCATCGCTTCTTTCGTCATTTCATTCACTTGCAGTACATAAACATGAACGCCGCCCTCCAGCAGCTGGGCAAAGACAAAAAACGTGAGAGCGCCAATAAAAAACACCTTCAGCGAGGCGCCATACCTTCGCTTAAACCATACAATCAGTCCGATCGGCAATAAAAACGCAATAGCCCCGGATATCGCCATAAAGACTACTGCTCCTTGACTGACCATTTTTCAGCCTCCTTTTTCTATTTCATAGATTCCCTATTTCACAATTTCTCTTTTTTTATGAAAAACCCTTCTTTTTAGTACCAGATACTAAGATCTAGTGATATAATCTGACCATAAGGAGTGATTCATATGTCAAAAGCAAAAATTACAGCTATCGGCACCTATGCACCGAGCAGACGTTTAACAAATGCAGATTTAGAAAAGATCGTTGATACGTCTGATGAATGGATCGTTCAGCGCACAGGAATGAGAGAACGCCGGATTGCAGATGAACAGCAGTTTACCTCTGATTTATGCATAGAAGCGGTGAAGGATCTCAAGAGCCGTTATGAAGGGACTCTTGATGATGTGGATATGATCCTCGTTGCCACAACAACATCAGATTACGCCTTTCCGAGTACGGCATGCCGTGTGCAGGAATATTTCGGCTGGGAAAACACCGGCGCGCTGGATATTAATGCGACGTGCGCCGGGCTTACATACGGCCTTCATTTAGCAAACGGATTGATCACATCCGGCCTTCATCAAAAAATTCTCGTCATCGCAGGGGAGACATTGTCAAAGGTAACGGATTATACGGACCGAACGACATGCGTTCTGTTTGGCGACGCAGCGGGTGCGCTTCTGGTAGAACGAGATGAAGAGACACCTGGATTTCTTGCGTCTGTCCAAGGAACAAGCGGGAACGGCGGCGATATTTTGTACCGTGCCGCACTGCGGAATGAACTGAACGGGATGCCGCTTGCTGGTTCCGGTAAAATGGTCCAAAACGGCCGCGAAGTGTATAAATGGGCAGCAAGAACCGTTCCCCGCGAATTTGAACGCCTTTTACATCAAGCAGGGCTGACAAGCGGCGAGCTCGATTGGTTTGTCCCTCACAGCGCCAACTTGCGCATGATCGAGTCGATTTGTGAAAAAACACCGTTCCCGATCGAAAAAACGCTCACCAGTGTCGAATACTATGGAAACACGTCCTCTGTTTCGATTGTTTTGGCGCTAGATCTCGCAGTGAAAGCCGGGAAGCTGAAAAAAGATCAAACCGTGATGCTTTTCGGATTTGGCGGCGGTTTAACCTATACAGGATTGCTTGTCAAATGGGGAATGTAATAAAAAAAGAACTTGTTTCCAAGGAAACAAGTTCTTTTTCATTATGAAGCCGGCTGTTCTTCTGATGATTCTTCCTTCCGGCTTAAAATCGTAAAGTAAGAAATGCTGAGCAAAATCATAACGAGGGCGATGCCGATTAAGACGCCGGCCATCTGCCACATGTAGCCAAAATCCCCGTTTGAAATGACCGCTCTGAATCCGTTAATGCTGTAGGTCATCGGCAATGCGCCGTGGATGACCTGATAGAAATTCGGAAGCAATTCAAGCGGGAAGGTTCCTCCGCTCGCTCCCAGCTGCAGCACTAAAATAATGACTGCGATAAATCGTCCCGGGTTGCCCATCGTTGTTGCCAAAAATTGAATCATCGCAAGGAAAGCGAGACTCGTAATGATCGTAAATACGTAAAATCTCCACGTGCTCTCAACCTCGAGACCAATTCCCAGAAGAAGAACCGTCGCCACAATCAGCGATTGAATAATTCCAACGAGCATCATGACATTGAATTTGCTGAAGAACCACTCAAAACCGTTTCTCGGACGTCCTGACGCTTCCTTCAGCGGGAAGACAACCGTCAGCATGATGCCGCCGACATACAAGCCCATTGACAGGATATAAGGTGTCAGCCCTGTTCCATAGTTAGGAACGGAATGAATGGCGTCATCATTGGTTTTCACCGGATCAGCAAACATGCTGTATGTTTGATCGTCAGCATCGATATCTCCTGTTTGATCTGCCGCATCCTTCAGCTTACTAGACAGCTCTCCTGTACCATCCAATAGCTTGCCTAAACCTGTATCAAGTGACGCAGACCCGTCTGCAAGTTTTGATGATCCGCTTTGGACCTGTTTAGACCCGTCTAACAGTTTAAACAAGCCCCCGGATACTTGGCTGCTTCCTGTTACCAATTGCTCTGAGCCCGCTTTTGCTTTTGCAAACTGCTTATTATATTCACCGATACCGGCTGTCAATTTATTTTGGCCATCTGTCAGCTGCTGTGAAGCATTGTATAGCTTCTCAGATCCAGCAGTTAATTTGTCAATCGCGTCTTGAGTAGCTTTTGCGCCGTTATAAAGCTTAGAGGTAGCTTCCGGCAATGCCTTCACCTGTGCAACCTCCGCTTTCACATCTTCCAATGAGCTTTTTATCGTTGCAATGTCAGGCAGCTGATCAGCTGCAGGAAGCTGGCTTAGCATTTGATCAAAATCAGGTGCATCAACTTTCGGAAGCTGCTTTTCAACAGAATTGATCAGCTGGCTTTTTTGCTCCGCTGTTAAGAAATCACTCGAGTTGATGAGATTTTTAAATGCCTGATCTCGGTTTTTCAAACTGTTTTCAAAGTCAGACAGTTGTTTCTTAAATTCCTTCATCGCAGTTTCTGACTTTTCCAAGTTGTTCACAGCTGTTTCAAGCTTCGTTAAATCGAGCGCATTAATGAGCTTTTCCGCTTTTGCTGCTTTCTCCGACTCTTCTTTCGCTTTACTGTTGAGCTGATCCAGCCCGTTTGTCAGATTAGGCAAGCCCTGCTGCACTTTTTGAAGTCCGGCATTCAGTTCATTTAGCTTGCCCGTTATCTTGCCTGATCCTGCTGCAAGCTGACCAGATTTATCATAAATCTGGTTGCTGCTGTCCTGGAATTTACCGAGCGAGCTGTCAAGCGATTGGATGCCGCTCGTCACCTGAGCCGCTCCATCTGCGAGCTGTGCCGTTTTGTCGCTGATAGTAGCTGTGCTTTCCTTCAGCTTCGCAAGATTTTCTTTCAGCTGGGCGCTTCCGTTTTTCGCATCCTTTGTGCCATCATCAATTTTTTTCGCTCCGCTGCTCGCGTCGCTCAAACCTTTGGCGATATCTTTAAAGTTATCAAAAATGACTTTCGTATATTGCTCGGTCACTTCTTTTGAAACAGAGGCTTTCAGTTTATCAATCGCTTTTTCACCGATCGTTGCCCCTACATAGTTTGAACCGGCATTCGTATGGTATTTCAGATCGAGCTTTTTCGGATTTTTGTCCAATACAGTGCTGGCATTCTTAGAAAAATCCTCAGGAATCTCGACAACTAAATAGTATTTTTGATTTAATAAGTCCTTTAATGATTGGTCGAGATCACTGGAAAAATGCCAATCAAAGTTTTTATTATCCTTTAATTCTTTGACCAGGTCATCACCAATTTGAAGCTTTTCTCCTTCATACGTTGCTCCTTTATCTTGATTGACGACAACGACAGGCAGCTGGTCAACTGTGCCGTATGGGTCCCAATAAGCCTTTAAGAACACGCCGCTGTAAATAAGCGGGACAAACAAAATGGCAATGATGGGAATTAATAATTTTTTACTTGTTACGATGTCTTTCCACTGACTTCGTATTGTGTTCATCCTGATGCCTCCATTCTAAAACTGACTCATCATGAAAAATGGTCATTTTCTTGCAAAGAGAAAGGATTATCTAGTTAGCTGACAACCCTTTGACAACATACAATTCAAGCAGTTCCGCAATCGTCTCTTTATCGAGCGGGGGATGCTGTTTTTCCCAATCAAAAATGAGCGCGATATAAAGCTTCAGCATCACAAAAGCTGTCAGTTCAGGGTCGCACGGCTTGATTGCACCGTTCTTGATCCCGTCTTCAATCTTATTTTTGATATAAGACAGAATGCCTCGCTCCATTTTTTGGATCACTTCCTGAACTGCCATTGTACCAATCTCAGCATTTTCTTGAAAAATTTTAATCGTCAGCTGATGTGTTTTCCTGAACTCCAGAATGGCAAACAGCGCTCTGTGCACATTTTCATGGAACGGAAGGTTCGGCTCCATCGCTTCGTCCGCTTTTTGTTTCATTTCCTTCAATAAAGTAGTGAAAATCTCGTCAAACAGCTCTTCTTTGTTTTTGAAAAAAGTATAGATGGTTCCCTTCCCCACGTTCGCAAGCTTTGCCACAAGATCCATTGTCGTCGCTTTATACCCGAACTGCGTAAAAGACTTTGTGGCCGCCTCCAAAATGAGCTTTTTTCGATCTATTGACATTGTATTCACCTCGAAACTGACCGTTTGAACATTTTAGTCATTAAGTACATATGCAAATGTATCATAACCTGCTGATCAATTCAATCATTTTTTTACTCAATATTGCCATTGCACAATAAAAAAAACCTCCGCCATACAGCGGAGGTTTTTAACTGAATAAATAGGTAAGCGCGTCAGACACGGCAGCTTTTCCTTGATCAATGCAGTCGGGAATACCGACACCTTCAAAAGAAGCGCCTGTCATGTAGACACCCGGATATGCGGAGGCCAGTGATTCTCGCAGCTCCTTGATACGCTGCTTATGGCCGACATGGTACTGCGGCATGCTTTCATGCCAGCGCGTGACACATGTCATTTCCGGCTCCCCGTTTATGTTCATGACTTTCTTTAAGTCTTCTAACACAATGTTGATAATGTCGTTATCTGAGAGATCGACAATGGATTCGTCTCCGGCTTTTCCGACATATGCCCGAAGCAGCGTTTTGCCTTCCGGCGCTGCGTGCGGCCATTTTTTGTTTGTCCACGTACAGGCTGTGATCGCGAAATCGCTGTTTCTTGAAATGACAAAGCCCGTCCCCTCATGCTCCATTTGGACAGCGCCTTCAGGGAAGCCCAAGGCGACATTTGCTACGGATGTAGAGTGCATATTTTTCAAATGAGAAATCGCAGGAAGCTCAGAAAGCATTCCCGCAGCCGCTTTATGCGGAGCAGTCATAATCACTGATTCAGCATCAAGTGTGACGCCGTTATCCAGATCAAGCGAGTAGCCAGTGCCGCCGCGGCTGATCTTGGTCACTTTTGTGCCTTTGTACACCTTCGTCAGCTTTAATTGCTTTTCAATCTCTTCTACAAGGGTCTGCAAACCGGTTGTCAGTGTCTGAAACTGCCCTTGTTTTTTAGCCGTCAGCTGCTGGCCGGAGCCTTGAGGCCTTGTTTTTTTCATGCCGAGGATCAGGCTTCTGTGCTTTTGTTCCGTCTGGTAAAATTGCGGGAATGTCGACATCAGGCTGAGTTTATCAATGTCGCCTGCGTAGATGCCTGATAGGAGCGGCTCGATTAAATTCTCGACCACTTCATCTCCGACACGTCTGCGGAAAAATTCTCCCAATGACTGGTCGTCTTTTGATTTGCTTGCAGGCAGGATGAAATCCATAGCGGCTCTTGCCTTCCCAGACAAAGAAAATAGGCCGGTTGAAACGAACGGCGCAATTTTTGTCGGGATCCCCATCACGGCACCCTTTGGCATTGGATGCAGGGTGCGGTTTACAAGCACATAGGATTGCCCGGTCGCATTGTTGACAAGCAAATGCTCAAGCCCTACATCTTTGACAAGCTGCGGAGCGCTTTTCTTCCGTTCCAGAAATGAGTCAGGCCCTCTTTCGATGATATAGCCGTCTTTCTTGACAGTCTGGATTTTCCCGCCGATTCTCGGGCTTGCCTCAACAAGTGTCAGCTCAAGCGGCAGATTTTTTTCTTCGATTTCTTTTTCCATATAGAAGGCGGCGGCTAAACCGGTAATGCCGCCGCCGATGATGACTACATGTTTTTTGCCGTCACTCATGTTCATCGCCTTCTTTAACGTCCTGATTTTTTTAATACAACTGTTGCTAATGCGTCAATAAATTCCGGCTTTGCATTTGGCATTTCCGGGCGGTAATAGCTTGCGCCGATATCGTCAGTAACCACTTTGCATTCATAATCATTATCATAAAGCACTTCTAAATGATCCGCGACAAATCCGACAGGGACATATACAAATGCCTGATAGCCTTTTTGTTCGAATAAATCACGTGTTAAATCCTGCACATCAGGTCCGAGCCAAGGATCAGGCGTGTTCCCTTCACTTTGCCAGCCGACCGCATATTCGGAAACGCCTGCGCCTTCAGCAATCAATTTCGCCGATTCATGAAGCTGATCCGGGTACGGGTCTCCAAATTCTTTGATTTTTTCCGGCAGGCTGTGTGCGGATACGATGAGCATCGCGTTTTTTCTTTCATCCTCAGGCATTGACGCATATGTTTCCTTCACTCGGTCAACCCAGTATTTCACGAACTTCGGTTCATCGTACCAGCTTTCAACAGACGTAATCGTTAAGCCGCCAAGTTTTTCAGCCTCTTCTTTGGCACGTTTGTTGTAGGACTGCACGCTGAACGTGGAGAAATGCGGTGCCAGCACGATGCTGACTGCTTCTGTAATGCCGTCCTTATGCATCTCGGCCACAGCGTCTTCAATAAACGGCTCGATATGCTTCAGCCCGATATACGCTTTAAATGTAATCTCGTCCTGAATCTCATTTAAGTGCTGTTCAAGCTTGTGCGCTTGCTCTTCTGTGATTTTTGCAAGCGGTGAAATGCCGCCAATTGCTTCGTATCTGTCTTTCAAATCTTGAAGCATTTCAGGCTCAGGCTTTCTGCCTCTTCTGATATGTGTATAATAACGCTCGATATCTTCTTCTTTATAAGGCGTGCCGTACGCCATAACGAGAAGCCCCATTTTCTTTCTACTCACTGTTTACACCCTCTTTAATGATCTGATACAAACATTTTGACAGGATATCATCATGATACCAAAAGATATGCTTAGGAATATTGACCCATTTTTTTGTTTTGTGAATATTTATGGACAAATGCTGTCAGTTTTTTCAAAACCTCAGGACTGACGTCAGGAAATACTCCGTGTCCAAGGTTGAAAATGAAGCTGTCCGATTTCATGCCCTGATCAAGTATTTCCGTCGTTTTCTTCTCAATGACTTCCCATGGCGCAAGCAAAATGGACGGGTCTAGGTTGCCCTGCACTGTTTTGGTGATGCCTTTTGATCTGGCTTCATCAATGCTGAGTCTCCAATCGAGCCCGACCACATCGAGCGGAAGGTCATGCCAATCACCTGCCAGATGGCTTGCACCGACGCCAAACATAATCAGCGGCACATTCTCCTCCGCAAGCTCTGAAAAAATCCGGTTCATTACGGGTTTGATGTATGTTCTGTAATCTGCCTGATTCAGCGCGCCGACCCACGAATCAAAGATTTGAATCGCCTTTGCGCCTGCCTTAATCTGCGCTTTCACGTACACGATTACCATGTCGGCAAGCTTGGACATCAGCAGATTCCATGCATCCGGCATGCTGTACATGAAGGCTTTTGTTTTATTGTAATTTTTAGACGGACCGCCTTCGATCATATAGCTAGCCAATGTAAAAGGCGCACCTGAGAAACCGATGAGCGGGACGTTCAGCTGTTCATTGACAAGCAGTTTAATCGTCTCAAGCACGTACGGCACGTCCTGTTCCGGATCAATCTGGCCGAGTTTTTCAATGTCCGCCAGAGACCGGATCGGCTGATCAATCACAGGCCCGATCCCGTTTTTGATTTCAACATCCACACCGATTGACGGCAGCGGAGTCATGATATCTTTATAAAGGATTGCAGCATCGACACCGTATTGCTCAACCGGCAGTCTTGTGACATAGGCACAAAGTTCGGGCTGATGTGTAATGTCAAACAATCCGTATTTTTCCTTCAGCTTACGGTATTCCGGCTGTGAGCGCCCCGCTTGTCTCATATACCATACAGGCGTGTGATCCGCTTTTTCTCCCCGTGCAGCTTTTAAAAACGTCTCGTTAAACGTTTCTCGTTTACTCATCTGATTTCCACCTTTCATACTGCAACCATACGTTCGTATTTCTTGACTTATTACACTATACCTCGTTTTGGGCAAATGGTATAGAAATGAGGCTCAAAGTTCAAAAAATCGCCGAATTCCATTAAGAGGAAAACAATTTAGGCTGAACGTAATCGGTTCCTTCCCCTTCTCTTTTTGTCTGTATATTATAAGGCACAATTTTATAAGAAGCGCCCGAAAACAAGTTGGCATAAGGGATTTCATAGCTTCCCTTTCCTTCAACTGAATCAAGAAGCGTCTCCTTGCCGTCCTTATTTACATAAATTCTGTATACAGCCCGATCATCCTCTTGGGCATTCCATTTTAATTCAATGGTAAACAGTCCCGCAGCTTTAAATGTGTAATCCGCTGTCAGTGTTTTGACCGGCTCCAGCTCAATCGGGCTTTCCAGTTCTTTGACGTTTTTAGGCTTTGTAAACACAGAACCGGTTTCTCCTGCCTGTGTCAAAATATCCTTAAACAGTCTCGTCGGATACGCGCTGCCGCCTTTTAAATAATGGTTTTGATCCGTTTTGTCATAGCCCATCCAGATAGCTCCGGTTATTTTCGGCGTATAGCCGGCAAACCAGGCGTCCTTTGTCGCGCCAGAGACGCCTGTATAAGACGTGGAACCGGTTTTTCCCGCCAGGTCTCCGTGATAGGTGCCGGACGTGGCCGTTCCCTTTTTGACCACCTGCTGCAGCATTCTTGTCATATTCCAGGACGTCTGCTTGCTGAATACCCGCTTTCCTTCTTCTTTATGATCGGCAATTGTTTCTCCGTCTTCATCCATTATGCTAGAAATAAAGTACGGCTCAGTATACATTCCATTCGCTGCAAATGTATGGAACGCGCCGGCAAGCTGAAGCGGTGAAACGCCTTTTTCCAAGCCGCCGAGAGCGAGGGCAAGGCCTTCATCAGGGATATCAATGCCGTTTGCTTTCAAATAAGATTTTCCTGTTTCGACGCCGATCTCATTCAGCGTCCAGACAGCCGGCGCGTTTTTGCTGTACGTAATGGCGTCAGACATGGTCACTTCGCCCTCATACCGGCTGTCATAGTTTTTAGGCGTATAATCTCCGTAGGATTGCAGTTCATCCTTCAATAGAGAATATGGCTTAAATTTCTTTTCCTGCATCGCCGGTCCGTATACTGCAAGCGGCTTAAATGTGGAACCCGGCTGGCGGACAGCTGTGACGCGGTTATATCCTTTGGATGTGTAATCTCTTCCGCCGATCGCCGCTTCCACACCGCCTGTCTTGTTATTGATAAAGACCGCGCTTCCTTCAGCATTTTGATCTGTTCCAGGATAATAGCTTCCCTGCTTCATCACCTGATAAGCCGTCTTCTGCAGCTTGGAATCAAGCGGCACCTTGATCGTGTATCCGCCTTGAAGGAGCTGCTCTCCGGAAATGGAGTACTTGTCCTCCGCCTCTTCAATCACAAGGTCAATATAGCTGTCAAACCAGGGTGTTTCCGACTGTTTCTTTACGTGCAGCCCAAGCGTTCGGCCCTGCGCGCTGACAGCGTCTTTCGCACTGATGTAGCCTTGGTCATTCATCATGCCGAGAATCGTATCACGCCGCTCCTTATTTTTATCAGGATGCAAAACAGGAGAATACGTAGAAGGCGCCTTCGGAATAGCGGCCAAAACCGCCCCTTCAGATACAGTCAAATCTTTTACTTCTTTATTAAAATAATAGTGGGATGCCGCTTGTATGCCGTAGACCCCATGTCCGAAGTAAAGCTGATTCAAATACATTTCCAGCAGCTTGTCCTTGCTGTAATCCCGTTCAAGGTTGATCGCAATGATCACTTCTTTTGTTTTTCTTAAAAACGTTTTGTCATGTGTCAGAAAAATATTTTTGGCAAGCTGCTGGGTGATCGTGCTTCCGCCTTCCACCTTTCCGCCTGCTAATATATCGCGGTACACTGCCCTTCCGACAGATTTCACATCAATGCCGTGATGCTCATAGAACCGTTTATCCTCAACAGCGATAAACGCTTCTCTGACCTGCTTCGGAATCTCATTGATCGAGACCGGCTCACGATTTTCTGTATACAGGCTTGCAACCTCATCTCCGTTTTGATCCACAATTTTAGAAGAGGCATGAAGAATCAGCTTCTTTTCATCTATGACATAATGCCCGAGAAAAATAATTGAAATATATCCTATTAAAGCGAGAAAAGCAGTTAACACTAAAATAATGATCGGTATAAATAGTTTCTTTTTCTTTACCTTAAACATAAACTCACCTCGCCTTTCTAAAGGTAGTATGGGAAAAATTGTTTGGAATTATGTTCGAAGCACTCGCCAATAGAAACTTATACCATTGTTTTGATATACTAGCAAGCAGGAGGTGGCTGATATGAAGGTTTATATTACATATGGGACAGCCGTTTTTTTAAAAACGATCGTAAAGAAGCATCCTTCAGAAAACATCCTTTTGATGCAGGGACAGGAAAACGCGATTTTGATCCACGAAACAAACGGAGATACGGTGTTCCAGGCACCCCACGCTTATGAAGTCATTGACCAAGTCGGAGAGATGAAGCATCCCGGTTTTGCAGTATTGAACAATATTGCCGTCACTCAGGAAGGACGTCCGCTGTTTGAAAACAGATTTAAAAACAGAGCGGGAAAAGTCGAAAACGAGCCTGGTTTTGAAGCGATTCGCGTACTGCGTCCGCTTGACAGTGACACCTATGTCATTCTGACCATGTGGGAAACCGAAAGAGCCTTTCAAGACTGGCAGCAGTCAGATTCATACAAAGAAGCCCACAAAAAACGCGGCACGTCTGCCGGAGTTGACACAACGTCAATCTTCTCCCGGCCTTCGTATGTCACCACATATTTCGCTGTCGAATAGCTGCCGGCATGTCCGGCAGCTTATTTATTGGAGGAAAGCAAAATGAAGTATACTTGCCCAATCTGCGGGTTTAAGGGACTGGCTGAACCGGCATATGATAAGGAAGGGAATCATTCTTATGAAATCTGCCCGTGCTGCGGTTTTCAGTTCGGATTTGACGATTACGACATGCAGCGCGAGGATGGTTCATATTTCGAGCCATCGGAAAGCATCGTCGCCTACAGAAAAAACTGGCTTGCTGATGGGAGCGTCATTTTTTCTCCTGAATGCTTCCCAGAACATCAGCAAAAAGCGAACAGAGTGTTGCAGCATCATTTGATTGAACAGCTAAAACAGATCAATGTTCATCTTCCATCATAACCCTGCCTTCTGTCCCGGCACCTTCCGCCCGCCTATGAATAATCTGTAGGAAGCGGAAGGAGTGATCAATGATGGAAATCGGGATTTTGTCTGTCCATGTTCTTTATGTGTTTTTTATCGGGGCGATTATCCTATTTATGCTGCTGCGGAAAGATACGACCTTTATTTCCTTATTCGGCATTTTTATCATATCATTATGGGCCAGCCATTCACTTTCAGCTTCTGTCAGCAGTTTATTCCACAGCTTTATCTACGCGGCTGGCGAACTGCTGCCCACGATTTTCATCATTTGCTTTATCGTTTCGATGAGTGATTTGTTAACGAAAACAGGGATAAATGAAGCGATGATTTCTCCCTTTATACGCCTTGTGAAAGGTCCTGTAATCGCCTACTGGCTGATTGGCGGCCTGATGTTCGCCATTTCTCTCTTCTTCTGGCCTTCTCCAGGTGTCGCTTTGATCGGCGCCGTCCTGCTTCCGGCAGCCGCCCGCGCCGGTTTGCCGCCTATTGCCTCCGCCATGGCCATGAACTTATTCGGCCACGGTTTTGCCCTGTCAGGAGATTTTGTCATTCAGGCGGCACCAAAGCTGACAGCAGATGCAGCAGGCATTCCAGTCGGTGATGTCGTTTCGGCCAGCATTCCTCTTGTGCTCATTATGGGCGTGACCACAACGACTGCGGCATTTCTCATGATTCAGCGCGAACGCAAAAAACAGTTACGTCCAGTTTTTTTTACCCCCGTACTTTCTGAGGAACAAAACACCTCGCTGTACTTGCCAAAACGTCTGCGATCCACACTGGCTCTTTTGATTCCGCTTGTCTTTCTTGCTGATATCGCCTGCATGCTCTTGTTTAACCTTCAGGGAAATAATGCGACCGCGTTAATTGGCGGGTCTGCGATCTGCATCCTCATGATCGTTCATTTTCTCGTGTATAAGCAAAAAGAACTTGAGAAAATCACTGGCTATTTTATTGATGGATTCCAGTTCGGCTTTAAGGTTTTCGGCCCCGTCATCCCGATTGCCGCTTTCTTCTACCTTGGTGACTCAGGCTTTGAAACCATACTGGGCACTTCACTCCCTAAAGGTTCCCACGGAATTGTCAATGATCTTGGCATCGCTTTATCCCATACGATGCCCATGTCAAAGGAGCTTGCCGCCGCTGCCTTAACTGCAGCTGGGGCCATAACCGGCCTAGACGGATCAGGGTTTTCAGGTATTTCTCTCGCCGGCTCTATCGCCAAGCTCTTTTCGTCCGCTCTTCATGCTGATCCAGCCGTTCTGACCGCACTCGGTCAAATATCTGCCATCTGGGTGGGCGGCGGAACACTGGTCCCATGGGCGCTGATTCCCGCAGCTGCCATTTGCAAGGTCGATCCTTTTGAGCTTGCCAGAAAAAACTTTATCCCCGTCGTGATTGGCCTTTCAGTGACAACCATCGCAGCCATGGTTCTGCTTTGAAAGCAAGTTGAAATATTCAGACTTTTTCTATACAATCATGGAAAAGCATAGAAAAGGGGGAAGCGGCTTTGTCCATATCCACACTGCAGAAAGAGATTAACAAACAGCTCGACAGCTGTTTTGAAGAAATGGTCGAGATCAGGCGCCATTTTCATATGTATCCTGAGCTTTCGTTTCAAGAAGAAAAAACCGCCGCCTTTATTGCTTCCTATTATGAATCGTTAGGAGTTCCGATCCGCACGAATGTCGGCGGCAGAGGGGTTTTAGCATATATAGAAGGAAGCGAACCCGGCCCTACCGTCGCTTTGCGGGCCGACTTTGACGCCCTCCCCATTCAAGATGAAAAAGATGTTCCTTACGCTTCCAAGGTACCAGGTGTCATGCACGCATGCGGCCATGACGGCCATACGGCAGCTCTTCTCGCAGTGGCGAAGGTCCTTCACCAAAACAGACATGAGCTGAAGGGAACGTTTGTGATGATCCACCAGCATGCGGAAGAATATTATCCGGGAGGCGCAAAGCCAATGATTGATGACGGCTGTCTCGAAAACGCGGATGTGATATTCGGCACGCATCTTTGGGCGACTGAGCCGCTCGGAACCATTCTCTGCCGCCCCGGCGCCGTGATGGCGGCGGCAGACCGATTTACGATCAACATTCACGGGAAGGGCGGACACGGCGCTCATCCGCATGATACAAAAGACGCCGTCCTGATCGGCTCGCAAATCGTTTCCTCTTTGCAGCACATTGTCAGCCGCAAAGTCAATCCGATTCAATCCGCCGTTATTTCGACAGGCTCTTTCATCGCCGACAACCCGTTTAATGTTATCGCAGACCAAGCGGTACTTATTGGCACAGCGCGTTCTTTTGACGAAAATGTCCGCAGCATGCTGGAGAAAGAAATTGAAGCAGTTGTAAAAGGAGTGTGCACCATGCACGGCGCGTCCTATGAGTACAACTATGAACGGGGCTATCCGGCAGTTGTGAACCATCCTGCAGAAACAAGCCACTTGGTCAGCATCGCAAAGAACATTGAGGGCGTTCAGCACGTCATTGACGGTGAACCGCAAATGGGCGGTGAGGATTTTGCTTATTACTTACAAAACGTCAAAGGCACTTTTTTCTTTACAGGTGCCGCTCCTGAACAGCCAGAACGAGTCTATTCCCACCATCATCCGAAATTTGACATCAATGAAAAAGCAATGCTGACAGCGGCCAAGGTGCTTGCGGGTGCCGCGATCACATATCATATGCTATAAAAAACAGCCGGAGTGTTTATTCTCCGGCTGTTTCCTTTACTATTCTCAGATGAAAAACGTGTCTTGCCGTCTCGCCAAGCTGAGCAAGCAGCTTATAATTGGCAATACCGCCGACTGCCGCTCCTACTCCCGGCAAAAGCTGAAAAAGCTTCACGACGTCGATATAATCGCGATATTCCTGCTGGAACACTCTCCAGTCGATGCTCTTTTTCTCCGTCTCCCAATTTTCAATGACAGAAAAAAGCGATTTGCGGCAGTCATCACTCGAAAACGCAAGCTGAAACACGAGCAGCAAGAACATTCTTTCTTGTGCATCCTTCACATCAAAGCCATAAATTGAGGATAAAGTAAATAAACACTTCATCTTAATCGAAAGCAGCAGCGGGAAATCGGCAATGCCTAAAAAAATGCCGCCTGCTCCGGTGCCGACTCCCTCAGCAGCTGCCACCTTCTGATAAGAAACAATTGTTTTTTTCGCCAGTTCGTTTTTTTCACTGAGCGACAGTGTGCTTGTATCCTTCTTATAGGTGATAATATTGGAGCCGGCCATCGTCGCTTCCACCATTTTTTTCACGCTCTCGGTGACAACCGTATGGATTTTTTCAGGAATCCGCTCATTCACCTTCGTTTGCACACGCTTCGAAAAGCGTTCAAACATGGAATCCTTTCGCAAAAAATGCATTTTCCATTGAAGGGCTTCCTGCATCAGCAGCTGATTGTCTGTCATTTGACCTACCCCTTTTTCAAGCTCACAGCTTGCCATGTTTTTTCAGTCTGGTTGTCATATAAGACGGCAGAACAACAAAAATCAGAACGGCAGAACCGATTAGCGCGTACAGAAAACCTGTCATGCCGGCAGCATAGGCAGATGCAGCAGACATCAGCAGCGCTTGAACGATAAGTACAGTTTTTAATAGAGAGAAATAGCTTTTCAGCTTCGTTTCTTTTGTCACAGGGTAAAGCTCTTGAAGCGCCAGATGGTCAAAATGGCCGAACAGCGGCAGAAGCTGAACGCCCGTAATGAAAATGGTAAACACAGTCAAAACCCCTGCAATGAGCGGGCTTGCCGACACATACATAATAATCAGCGCGAAAATGACCGTTAATCTGACGAGAATGCCCAAATAATCACTTGAACGCAAAAAGGCGCGGGTGAACATGTAGGCAAACGTTTTGCGCTGTTCAAACGGCACGAGCCGCAGCAAAAAGTCGAGGTAGGCTCTCCGTTTCGCTTGCTTTCGCAAATGCGGCACGTCAGTGAACAGGTTGGCAATCCGATAGAAACGCTGCTTCCGTCTCAATTCGGACTCAATATGGCTCTCCCATTTAAACGTTTTCCGTTTTGCTGAGGAAGACATATACAGATAAAGAGCAGCCATAATGACATAGACCACAAGCGCATACATATAAACAGATTGGAGCACAAAATAAAGAACAAGCGTATTCGCCGCAAAGCGAATGATCACATCCATCCGTTTCATGCCTCGGTCATTCTGGAAGGTCGTACGCCATTCCATCACCTGATTCCACGCTTTCAGAAGCAAAAGCTGTGCAAATACTGCCGCATACGATGCGAGCGAAGCTCCCGGTGCGACAGCAAAATAAAGCGGCATCGCAACGATGCTCAGTGCAATCAGCGGAAACAGCTGAGACACATAGCTGTAGACAAACGCCTGCTTCAAGTAAGGCTCCATTTTCGCTTCAAGCGGCAATAAGAAGACAAGGTCAGCCTCCTTCAAAAGCGTCCGCACATAAGAGCTTGTCAACACGAGCGAAAACAATACGGCCATCACCCAGAAGGACGGAAAGTGAGCGGGAATGTCCCGTATCCATTTGCTGTACCAGCTTGCAGCGCCCGCGAGAAAAAAGATCAAAACAATGACAAGGTGATCATTGAGCATATATTTCATGTACGTTCTTGTTTCTTTGATATGCTCCTGCAGCCGCGACTGCCAAATATCAAGCATATTATTCATGGCCAGCGTCTTCCTTTGTAAGCTCAAGATACAAATCGTCCAGCGCCGCGTCCTTCATTCCAAACTGCTCTCTCAGCTCGGACAGCGTGCCGCGCGCCCGCACCTCGCCGTTATGTAAAATAATAAACGAATCACAATAGCGTTCTGCCGTTGCCAAAATGTGTGTTGACATCAGGACGCTCGCCCCGCTTTTTTTCGCTTCATTCATTCGCTCAAGCAGTGCGTTAATCGCAAGCGGATCAAGCCCTAGAAAAGGCTCATCAATAATGTAGAGCGCGGGCTCTGCCAAAAATGCGCACATAATCATAACCTTCTGCTTCATTCCTTTGGAAAAATGAGCCGGGAACCACTTCAGCCTCTTTTCCATTCGGAATTCCTTTAAAAGCGCCGGCAGCCTTTTCTCCATCGTTTCTTTTGACAGGCCGTATGCCATGGCTGTTAATTCAAGGTGCTCCATCAGCGTCAGCTCTTCATATAAAACAGGTGTTTCAGGTATATAGGTGAATTGTGAGCGGTAGCCTTCCGGATCCTCAGCAAAGGTTTTCCCGTTTAATTCGATCGATCCTTTGTGCGGGTCCATCAGCCCGATAATATGTCTGATTGTTGTACTTTTACCCGCACCGTTCAGCCCGATTAAGCCGACAATTTGATTCGGTTCAAGGGTGAATGATACATTTTTTAAAACCGGATTTCTTGTATATCCGCCGGTTAAGTCTTTTACCGATAGCAGAGACATAGTTTCTCCCCTTATATTGTTTTTCTTCATAGTACCAAAAACAAGGCCTGATTTGAAACAATTCCCTTTTAACAAATGATGAATTTGCTGTCATAAAGAGACAGTTTTCTGGACATCATAATGGTCGTAGAGGAAAAGCATATCAACTGAAAAATGAGGTGTTTGTCAAAGACGTCTTAGATACAGTTGGATAGAAAATAAACATGTCCAATGCTCAAACCATTTCTCTTCACTGAATTGATGAATTCTTCATCTATGAAGCAAATTGTCAAATGAGGTGTTTATCGCAGGGAATCGTTAGGCATTAAACAAGTCTTCATTTTATTGACAAATGAGGTGCTTACCAAAGGCATATCACATTTTCTTCATATAAGCTCTTCCTCTGCATTCAGGGTGAACGCTCGCCGTTCATCCTGTTTTCTATTTTCTGCATTTCTGTGGTACGATGAGTGTATACATACTAAACAATTTCATAAGGAGGAACCCTCATGCATAGTGCAGAGAATTGTATCTTTTGTAAAATTATCGCCGGCGACATTCCGTCCGCAAAGGTGTATGAAGATGAACATGTGCTGGCCTTCCTTGATATCAGCCAAGTGACAAAGGGACACACGCTTGTCATTCCGAAAACACATATCGAAAATGTGTATGAATTTACGGATGAATTAGCAAAACAATATTTTCACGCCGTTCCGAAAATCGCCCGTGCCATCCGGGATGAATTTGAACCAATCGGCTTAAATACGCTGAACAATAACGGCGAAAAAGCAGGACAATCTGTTTTTCATTATCATATGCATATCATCCCGCGCTACGGAAAAGGAGACGGATTCGGAGCAGTTTGGAAAACACATGCTGATGATTACAAACCGGAGGATCTGCAGAACATTTCTTCCTCTATCGCAAAACGCCTGGCCTCATCATAAGATGAGGTTTTTTTATTTGTGAACATTTCGCAAACATCCGTCAATTTCTTTTGATTATTCTAATTTTTTATCAAAAAACTGAATTTTTGTGATAGGATAATTGTATTATTTTATACATTAACGTGGAAAACAGGGAGAGATCATGATGGAACGTACAACGAATTTTAACGCAGGTCCTGCAGCGCTGCCATTGGAAGTTCTGCAAAAAGCACAGAAAGAATTTATTGATTTTAACGAATCCGGCATGTCCGTTATGGAGCTTTCCCACCGCAGCAAAGAGTATGAAGCGGTGCACCAAAAAGCGAAAAGCCTTTTAATCGAACTGATGGGCATCCCGGAAGATTACGATATTTTGTTTCTTCAAGGCGGGGCAAGCCTTCAATTCTCAATGCTTCCGATGAACTTTTTAACACCCGAAAAAACCGCGCATTTTGTGATGACCGGCGCATGGTCTGAAAAAGCACTGGCAGAAACGAAGCTGTTCGGAAATACGTCTGTCACTGCTACAAGTGAAGCAGACAATTATAGTTTTATTCCGGAGGTTGACCTTTCAGATGTAAAAGACGGTGCGTATTTACATATCACGTCCAACAATACGATTTTCGGCACACAGTGGCAGGAATTCCCGAATTCCCCAATTCCGCTCGTAGCTGACATGTCCAGCGATATTTTGAGCAGAAAAATCGATGTGTCCAAGTTTGACGTGATCTACGGAGGCGCTCAAAAGAACCTCGGCCCTTCCGGTGTGACAGTTGTCATCATGAAAAAAACTTGGCTGCAAAATGAAAATGCGAACGTTCCAAAAATCCTGAAATATTCAACGCATGTCAAAGCGGACTCACTCTACAACACTCCGCCGACATTTGCGATTTATATGCTGAGCCTTGTTCTGGAATGGCTGAAGGAAAACGGCGGTGTGGACGCTGTTGAACAGCGCAATGAACAAAAAGCTCAGGTTCTCTACAGCTGTATTGATGAAAGCAACGGATTCTATAAAGGGCATGCCAGAAAGGACAGCCGCTCACGCATGAATGTTACCTTCACGCTTCGTGATGACGAATTAACAAAAACATTCGTTCAGGAAGCAAAAGCAGCAAAAATGGTCGGCCTTGGCGGACACCGCTCAGTAGGAGGCTGCCGCGCTTCTATTTATAACGCGGTATCTCTCGAAGACTGTGAAAAATTAGCTGCGTTCATGAAGAAATTCCAGCAGGAAAATGAGTAAAAAGTCTGGCTATGCAAACCGTTCGTTTGGTATACTGTTTGCATATCACATTCTTTAAGCCTTCGCAATAAATGACGAGCATATTATTGGAGGGCAAAAAGCTTAGCAGAGGAGAGCATAGATATGAAAACAAAAGAGTTAGTCACTATGGCTCTGTTTGCCGCAATCGGCGCAGCGCTTCATTCCATTATTCCGCCCTTTTTAGGCGGCATGAAACCAGATATGATGCTGATCATGATGTTCATGGGCATCCTGCTGTTCCCGCGGGTGCAAAACGTACTCGTCATCGGGATTGTGACTGGAATCATCTCCGCGCTTACAACAGCATTCCCAGCCGGACAGATTCCTAACATCATCGATAAACCCGTGTCAGCGTTTCTGTTCTTCATCCTGTTCCTTTGTTTCAGAAGGAGCCAAAAAACAGGTGCAGCCGCAGTGCTGACAGCGATCGGGACCATCTTATCGGGAATTGTATTTTTAACGTCAGCTTTATTGATCGTCGGTTTGCCTGGCGGTTTCACCGCATTGTTCGCGGCTGTTGTTCTGCCGGCCACTGTGCTGAATACCATCGCCATGATCATTATTTATCCAATCGTGCAAACCATCTTAAGACGTTCCAGTATTATGGAAGCTGCTAAATAATTGTCACCCAAAACCTCTTCCGCTTCCGGGAGAGGTTTTTTCGACAAAGAGCCCGCAGCATGTCAGCATGTTTTAAGCGAAGAGTTTTGTGAAAAAGATAAGACATAGTGTAAAGGCGGTTCCGGTTGAACAAACAAGCGCTTTCTGCCGGATAACCTTCTTGGGCGGATAAGAAGCAGCCTGGCTGAGAAGTCTGATATAATAAACAGCGCCTGAAGCAAAGGCAAGGGTGATGCAGGATAACACAATCATAAAGACAGACAACCTTCTCCCTCCTTTTCACTTAAAAAATATGCTAAAATAAAGCAAGCTATGTATAGAAGTTCAGGCTTTCAACAAAAATGAAAAATGCTGAATGAATCCTATTTCAAGAAAAAGACGGGGTGATTGTAATGGCGGACGGACGTTCTCTATTAACAGGACTATTCGTAGGCGGCATCATCGGAGGAGCAGCAGTTCTTCTTACTGCACCTTCCTCAGGAAAGCAGCTGCGTGAAAAAATGAAAACCAATTATGATTCTTTTGAAGAAACGATCAAACGCTTAAAATCAGACGGGCTTGCATTAAAAGACCAGCTGATCAAAGCGGCAAAAGAAAGCACGGATGTCATTAAAGACGTAAGCGGCGAGCTTCAAACGTCCATTAAAAAATGGCAGGAAGAGATCAAACCTCACCAGCAGGATCTGCAAAAAGAAATCGCTGATATCGAAGAGAAAATCAGACAGCTGGAGAAAACCTTACAAAACTAATATCCTATTCAAAAGAAAAAAATGCGGGCCAAACTTGGACCCGCATTTTTTTTTGCCGAAAAAGCCTCTCACCGCAATGGATTGTGAATTTATTAAAAAATTCTTAAATTTTCATCTTTATTAATCTTTATTTTATTGGCATAATAGAGAAAAAGAAAAAGAGAAGCAGGTGACGTAATGAATCGAGTGGAACCGCCCTATGATGTGAAAGAGGCTCTGGTCTTCACCCAGAAAATGGCTCAGCTTAGCAAGGCTCTTTGGAAATCAATTGAGAAGGATTGGCAGCAATGGCTCAAACCGTATGACCTGAATATTAATGAGCATCATATTTTATGGATTGCGTATCAATTGAATGGAGCTTCCATTTCTGAAATCGCGAAATTCGGGGTCATGCACGTATCAACCGCATTCAACTTTTCAAAAAAGCTGGAAGAACGAGGATATTTAAGGTTCTCTAAACGGCTGAATGATAAACGGAACACATACGTTCAATTGACAGAGGAAGGCACTGAGGTATTCTGGAGCTTGCTTGAGGAATTTGATCCGACTCGCAATGCGGTTTTTAAAGGGTCACAGCCTCTGTATCATTTATTCGGAAAATTCCCTGAAGTGGCAGAAATGATGTGTATGATACGCCATATCTACGGCGATGATTTTATGGAAATTTTCGAAACGTCACTCACCAATATTGACAATGACTTTGAAAGCGTAAACGGAAAACTGAAGAAAAAAGCAAAGGACAGTGCTGCGGATGAACCGGCAGAAGAGCTCGAACCTGTAAACAGTTAATCGAAGTGCTTCATGATGTCGATAAACACTTCCATCAGCTCTTGATAAAGCCCCTGCTCATACAGTGCAAAAATCGTTTCATGAACATCCAATTTTTCATTCAGCTGTCCGGCAAAAAGCGCAAGGAGCTTATCGAAAGTTACAAATCCTTGCGCTTTTTGTGTTGCCAACTCTTCTGACAATTCATCGCAAATCCTCATAACCTCTTCCCCTTCTTCCTTGCTCAGCCCTTTATCAATGAGAAGCGCATAGAAGGGGTACCTGTCCATATCTACTGTTTTCACTAATAATTGTATGTAATATTCTAATCGCTCAATGCGATGATCCATCGAATCCATCCACACCACTTCTTTCTATCTTTAATCTTATTTTAGCTGATAATTCACTGAGAAGAAAGTTCTAACCCCATATTTCGCAGTTTGTTTGCTTGTTTCAAAAAAATACCTGCTACACGATATTTTTTCTTAAAAAGCATTGATTTTTTCTCTTGGGAGGAGTAAATTATTTTGAGATTCTATTCAAGATGTATGGAAGGATGACTTTGATGAATTGCTGGAAGACCATAAATCTCATGAAGGATTATGGTGCCGTTCGCATAATATTAACTGCTGTATGTTTTATGATTTTGGTTTTTATATCTACCTTTTTAGCATTTGAGCTGCTGCGGCCTGGCACAAGCTTAAGCGATGAATATGTACCTTTATTTGGCGGTTTGCTCGTCGTTATTTTATTTGCACATAAAGTCATCCATGTCCTGCCAATCATCTGCAAAAAAAGAAAAATAGAAAAAAAGTTTTACATATTGCGCATGCGCACATGGAAACGAATACCAAAAACAACAATGCTGATTTCGCTCGTAAGCCCGTTTTTGCTGATTACGCCTGTATTGTTTTACGCCGCGCTGGCATTTCCGAATCACGCCCATTATTTCTGCATGATTTCGGGCATTCATGCCGGCTACTGTCTGCCTGACTTTTTGCTGGCTCTCAAGCTGATACAAGCGCCGAAAGCCTGTTTTATTGATCAGGAAGAGGACGGCTTGGATATTCTTGTTGAAAAGTAGTCAAACCTTGGCGCTAGTGGCGATTTTTCAATTTGCATTCTATCTTTTTTAATAAATATTTGGTAATGTAATATGGGACAGTTCAGAGAGAGGGGGAATCTCCCATCATTTTATTCTATTTTATCGTGGCTGCCATGTTTATTTTATACTTCATAAACAGGCTCACCAATACATTATGCCTTGTCAGAGAGATTCCTGAAGAGCGGCAGGATAAGGTATTCCGATTTATTAATGTATCTATATTAATTTTACTGATCTCTTCGTTTGTGGAGATCTCCTTTACTGTGTAAATATGAAAGAAAGCATAGCTGCTGATTAAGCAGCTATGCTTTCTTATTTTGATTAGTACAGCCAAGAAGCGCCGATGATAATCAATAAAATGAACAAAACAACCAATAAAGCGAAACCGCCTGCAAATACTTCACCCATCTTGAAAAGCACCTCCTGTAAAAAGCTTTATTTACCAATTACATCTTATGCAATTCATGATTGAAACGATTAGGCGCTAGTGAAAATAAAGGATCGCTTATCGTGCAAGCGATCCCCGGGCTGCTTAGTAGATGTAAGCTGCACCTACGATGATAAGCAAAATGAACAGTACTACGAGCAACGCGAATCCGTTAGAGTATCCTCCGCTCATGTTACATACCTCCTTTTCTTGATCAATATATAAGTATGTCATCAGCAAAAGTTTGACTAGACGAATGCCCTTTATTTAAAATCTTTTTACAGAAAGCCACAATATGTTATGATACGCATAGGCAATTTAATTTGGAATGATTAGGAGTGTTTGAAAACCATGAAGAAAATCGCAATAGCAGCTATTACCGCTACAAGCATCCTCGCTCTCAGTGCTTGCAGCGGCGGCGACAAAGAAGTCATCGCAAAAACAGACGCAGGCGATGTAACAAAAGGCGAGCTTTACACAAACATGAAGAAAACAGCTGGCGCAAGCGTACTGACACAGCTGGTGCAAGAAAAAGTATTAGACAAGAAATATAAAGTTACAGATAAAGAAATTGACAACAAGCTGAAAGAATACAAATCACAGCTTGGCGATCAATATACTGCCCTCGAAGATCAATACGGAAAAGATTACCTTAAAGAGCAAGTAAAATATGAATTACTGACACAAAAAGCCGCTAAAGATAACATCAAAGTAACAGATGCCGATATCAAAGAGTACTGGGAAGGCTTAAAAGGCAAAATCCGTGCAAGCCACATCCTTGTCGCTGATAAAAAGACAGCTGAAGAAGTAGAGAAAAAGCTGAAAAAAGGCGAGAAATTTGAAGACCTTGCGAAAGAATACTCTACAGACAGCTCTGCTTCAAAAGGCGGGGACCTTGGTTGGTTCGCAAAAGACGGTATGGTGGCTGAATTCAGCAAAGCTGCATTCAAATTAAAAACAGGTGAAGTCAGTGATCCTGTAAAATCACAATACGGCTATCACATCATTAAAAAGACAGAAGAACGCGGTAAATACGAAGATATGAAAAAAGAGCTGAAATCTGAAGTGCTTGAACAAAAACTAAATGACAGCAATGCCGTTCAGGAAGCTGTTCAAAAAGTCATGAAGAAAGCTGACATCGAAGTAAAAGATAAAGAACTGAAAGACACATTCAATACATCTTCTACAAGCAGCAGCACTTCTTCATCTTCAAACAGTTCTAAATAATAAAAAAAAGCTGTGCACGCTCATTGAGCTGCACAGCTTTTTTTATGCAATAGAATGGTTTGGATTTTCTTCGTCACGCTGCTGAGAACTGCGGCGTTCTCTCTCCTTTTCCATCCTCTCCATATAAATCTGCCCTTCTTTTTCAATAAAGGACTGGTCTACTTTTTCTTCCTCTTTGGCTGCCGCCACAAGTTTATATGCACTGAAAATGATGCCTACAATACAAAGATACACCCACCATGGAAAAAATAACACGGGCTCCTCCCCCTTTTGCATAGATTCTTTATTCTTAACCATATGCGGGAATGAGACAAGTTATGAGCGGCAATAACGCATAAAAAAGGACTGAGCTGAATGTTTCAGCATCAGTCCTTTTTTGTTTATTTGTGAAAAGTCGGTTTATAAAAGGAACGATTTTCCAGCGCAAATACACGTTCAGTGTACTCGCCTGGCTTCACGCGCTCAAGCGCTCTGTCCATCATATTCATTTTCGCATCCAGGTTGTCTATATAATGTAATATTTCCGCTTCTTTCACCATCGGCGGTTTCGGGCTGCCCCATTCTGCTTTGCCGTGGTGACTTAAAATTAAGTGCTGAAGAATTAACACCTCTTCAGAATCGATTTGAAGCTCCTCAGCCGCTTTTGACAGCTCTGTCACCATAATCGAAATATGGCCGAGCAAATTGCCTTCGACCGTATACGAAGTGGAAACAGGTCCGGACAGCTCTTTCACTTTTCCAAGATCATGCAGGATAACACCGGCATAAAGCAGATCACGGTCAAGAGACGGATATAAATCTGCAATGGATTTCGCCAGATTCAGCATAGAGACGACATGATACGCTAAACCTGAGACAAACTCATGGTGGTTTTTCGTAGCCGCCGGATAATCCATAAATTCAGCTTCGTGTTTTTTGACTAAAAACCTTGTGATCCGCTGGATATTCGGATTTTTCATTTCAAATATATATTGAGTGATGGTATCCATCATTTCATTTTTCGGAATCGGTGCGGTTTCTAAAAAATCATCAATATTGACGTTTTCATGCTCGCTTACCGGCCTGATATTTCTCAGCTTCAGCTGGGTGCGCCCGCGATAATGATGAACATCCCCCACGACCTTCACAATCGTCTGCGGCGCATAGGTCACTTCATCACTTTGCTTGGCATCCCACAGCTTCGCTTCAATATCACCTGACTGGTCTTGCAGCATCAGCGTTAAAAACGGTTTCCCATTGCTTGCAATCCCTTTTGTCGAGGATTTAATCAATAGATATTGGTCCACCTGTTCGCCAACCTCATGTAGCATAATCCCTTTAGCCATTCTATTAAAGCTCCCTCCGTATCTTACATAATATCAGTATATCACATACCGATTTACAGCTATAGAACCTCTTTTATGACACCAAATGGATGATCTGGCTGCTTTGAAATGCATCTTTAACATGGTCATGGCATGTAAAATACAAAATCTGCCTTCCGCCTTCAGATAAATCGTAAAGAACGTCTAATACACGTTTCAGCCTTTCCTGATCAAAATGGACAAAGCTGTCGTCAAGCTGGAACGGTAACCTGGCCCAATCCTGACGTGTAACGGCCAGAGCAAATCGGATCGCTGTATACAGCTGCTCACACGTCCCTTGTGACAGCTCATCGGCATGATAAACAGTTCCATCACAATGCATGACCATAATGGAATCATCCGTTTCAGAAAAATAAATCGTCTTGTAGCTTCCATCAGTCAATGGACGGAAAAATTCTCCGGCGGTCTCCAGAAGGCGCGGAAGCTCGACTTTTTTATGACGCTCCAATTTGTTTCGGATCACCTGTTTGATCATTTGTATTGAGGCCCATTTTTTAGCGGTTTCTTTGACACGCTCTTTTTGCATTTCCGTTTGCAGCTTGAGGTCTGAGACCAATCCCGACGCCTCTAATTGTTCCTGTTTGACGAAGAGCAGTGCGATTTGACTCCCAAGCTGTTGGATCTCCTCAGTCAGCCGTTCTTTTCTTTCATTCTCAACGAATTGCTTGTTTTTCAATTCAGTAAGCGTATTGGAATCCGCCAGTTCAATCTCCTCAGGGTGTCCGCCTTGAAGCTGTGCGTTTATGTGATGAAGTTTGATCTCCGTATCCTTCAATTTCCTGCTGATGTCTGCAATGGCGCAAAACTCATTTCTGTCTTTCGCAGCCGCCGTGGCAAATAACTGTTCGATCTGGGCTTGAAAATACTGTATTTCTTGCTCCAGCTCCAGCAGCTGCTCCTTTGTATAGTGAATATCTGTTTCAATTCCCTTTTTTTGCTTCTCGATTTCTTTTTCACGTTCAACGTTTTTTTGCAATGTGTGAAGGGCGTCCGAAAAAGAGATGTTCTCACTATGATTCTCAGACATAAGCTTGCTGACGCGTTCTTCGAATGTGCGCCGGTGTTTTTTCAGCCGTCCCGCTTCAATTGTCAGCTCATGCTTTTTCTTCACTTCTTTTTTGACATCCTTCATTAAGCTGTAAGCATCAAGCAAAAAAGACGGATCTTCCTTGAATCCGAGCTCCTTCATAAAACGCTCGACCTGAGTAAAGGACGGGGCCATATCGGCTTCCCACTGTTCAAACTGCTGGATGACCCTTTCATAAGCCGTCTCTTTTTGCTGGAGCACTGCCCGCTGTGTGATGAGATGCTGTTTATTGCGGACATCCTCCCATAACGCTTCTCGAAGCGCTTCGGCTTCTGCCGGCGAAATGTCCGTCATTGGCTGTCTCGGCTCCCCGCTGTTTCGGGAAGACGGTGTTTTTTTCCCTGATGCAAGCCAATACACGATAAGAGCAGCGCCGATACTTATGGCGGGAATCCATTGCTGCAGCAGCAGAAATAGAACGATGAACAACATACCAGCTGCAATAACAGTCTTTTTCTGTTTTGCCTGCTGCCTTTCAAAAAACTTCAGCTGTTCTCTCAGCTTCGCTTGCTCCTGATGCTGCCCCTGTGCTTCATCATATGCTTTAAGAGCCGCTTCTTTATCTTTTCTTTGGCTGTTTTCAAGGATGGCGGACGAAGCAGCATGAACAGCCTTTTCTGCGTCTTCCAGCTCTTGCCGGGCAAGTTCAAACGTCTCATCAAGCTGCCGTTTTCTGTCTCTTGCCTGCACGTATTGCTGCACCGCCTGCTGAAGCTGCCATTCATAGTCATATGACGTGTTCATATTCAAAAGCTCATTTTCATCCGTTTTATTGAGCTGTTCCAGCCCGGCCGCTGCCTGTGCAGACGACTGGCGCAGCTGTGCCTGAATGGCGGCGAGCTGTTCTCCGCAGGATTGATACATATGAAACCCTGCCGAAAGCTCTTGTATCAGCGTTTCTTTCGCCACTATTTCTTTATCCGGGTTAAGCTTTTGCATCTGCTTATCCAGTTCTGCCATCTTCACCCGAAGCGCCTCAAGCTGTGCGGATTTCGGGTGAAGATGGGATTCATACTTTTCCAGCTGATGCAGCCCATCAGCCGGAAATTGTCTTGCCTGTTCCGGATATTGAGCAATCGCCTGTTCCAGCGCCGCTTTTTCATTTAGCAGCGGCTTCAGCTCAATCGCTCCCTCAATCGTTCGAAAATGTCCTGCTACCTCTTTTAATTCAGTTTCTGCCGCTGCCAGACGGGCTTCTAGCGTTCTTTTTTCCTCAAGAAGCTGATGATAGCCCGCTTCCTCTGCTTCCGCCTGTTTGAGCTTCGCTGTCAGCTGCTTAAGCGTTTCCAGCTCCTGATTCAATTGAGGGTTTCGCCCGTTTGGTTTATAGAGCCTTTCGCTTTCCTTTGCCAGTCTTGAATCAAGTTTAGATACGGCCTCGGCGCCAAACAAGCTGGAAAACAGCAGAAATTCCCCAATCTTGTCCCGATTAAAGGCGTGAATTTCCTGCAGCCCGAATACGTCAAACGAATAAATGGCTTTGTACAGCGCCCTGTCCGTGCCCTGGAATAGCTGCTTTAAAAAATCTCCCTGCTTCACTTCGCCCTTTTCTGTGTACACTCTCAGCTTTTCGGCAGTCCCTTTCGTCCGTTCGATCTTCAACACCCCATACTCAGGATGTTCAGCTTCAAGAACACCGCCGTAGACACCGCCTGTTTTCGGTTCATATTTTTTCGTTTTCGGAAAACCGAACAGCATGCTTTCAATAAATGACATCATCGTCGTTTTTCCTGCCTCATTTAATCCGTAGATTAATTGGACAGGTGAGGCGGAAAAGTGAAAGGTCCGATTGGAAAATTTCCCGTAATGGTAGATATGTAAAGATTTAATTCGCAAAGCTTTCACCGCCTCATGTTTCAAGCACCTTAAGCTGTCTTTTCAATAAAATTTGTGCCTGCTCTTTTATTTCCTTTAACTCCTCTTGGCTAAACCGGTCCGCGTGCCTTCTATATACAGGGTGACGCTCAAGCCCTTCCAGCACATCTGAGAGATCGCCGCCATCAATGTCTTCAAATAAACCGCCGAAAAAAGGGTCAAGGTTTGTAAGGTTTGTTTCTTTTTCTGTCTCATCTTCTAATGAAAGCGGCCAAATGAAGTGTTCCTCCTCCGCCTCTTGCTCCTGAAAAGCTTCAAGAAGCTCGTCCAAAGTGCCTCTCGGCGCCTCCAGCAGCCATTCCGGCGCCCGCCCTTGCAATACGAGTTTTACACAAACAGGGCTCCCCTTTATCCGCAGCTTCGAAAACGCGTCCTCAACCATTTGGAAAAGGGCAGTCATATTCTTTGCCTCCGTCACATCAACTGCGGCTTTTTCCCACAGGACATCATGCGCTTTCTGAAATTCATAAGAAATGTCTCCGTTTGTCACACGAACGAGATAATAGCCTTTATCTCCAGTCTCCTTCATATGGCGCGCTTGCGTGTTTCCCGGATAGATGACTGCCGGGTTCCCGGCAGAAAGAATTTGGCGTTTATGAATATGGCCAAGCGCCCAATAATCCATCCCGCTTTTTACGAGATCGTCATGTGTAAACGGGCAATACGGATCGTGCCCTTCAGATCCCGATAACGTACCATGAAGCATACCGATATGAAACGGCGCATCAGTTGACCTCCGGTAGCGGGCGGCTTGGTTTTCCGTTACGGCTCTGGCCTGATAGCTGAAGCCGTAAATGCTTGCTATGCGCCTGCCTTGCTTATAAAACGATTTTTCTTCAGGAACAGCGGACGTAAAAATGTGGACATTCGCCGGCCATTCAATCGGCGTCCACTCCCCGCCCAGATGATCGTGGTTCCCAAAGATCACATAAACTGAAATCCCGCACTCTCTGAGTCTTTCAAACTGTTTTTTTAAAAAAAGTTGGGCCTTTAAGCTTCGATTGGCTTCGTCAAACAGGTCCCCCGCCAGCAAAATGAAATCAACGTTTTCTCTCACTGCGGCATCTATTATATGTCTCACGCTTGCAAACGTGCTTTCTTTGATCCGGGCAAAAATCGGTTCCGGCAGATGCGATATCCCGTAAAACGGACTGTCAAGATGAAGGTCTGCCGCATGAATAAAGGTTAGATCAGTCAACATTCTGCTCCTTTCCAGGATGAAGTACCCTTATTTTAGCACCGAATTCTTGCGAATGCACGTTCTGTCAATAAAGAAACAGCCTGAGAATCCCCAGGCTGTTTTCCAATCAGTTTTTCGCTAAACGCAGCGCTTGTTTGATCGCTTTGAACGCGCTTGAATTGCCGTAAATCAACACACCGCCTTTGTAAATTCTGGCGCCGATGACGGCCAGTATGATAATGGTGAGCAGTGTGATTCCGATTCCGGCAGCCGCCTGCCAAAACGGAATATCAAGCATGCCGACGCGCAAGAACATAATCATTGGCGTAAAAAACGGAATAAACGAGGTTACCGTAATAAATCCTGCGTCTGGTGCATTCAAGCCGAACATCGAGATCATAAAACCGGCGACAACCAATAGCGTCATCGGCGTGATCGTTTGCTGCACGTCCTCTATTCTGCTGACGACACTGCCGAGAAACGCGGCGAGTGTCGCGTATAAAAAGTATCCGAGCAAAAAGAAAATAACAGCATAAACAACGGTCGTTGCTGAAACGTCGGTCAGATTAAGAAATCCCCCGACAGATGAAGCTGTTTCGCTCGTTTTGTTCAACCTTAGCGACAATGAGCCGGCAGCTATAATGACAGCAAGCTGTGTGATCCCGACGAGCCCGATGCCGAGCAGCTTTGCAAACATCTGCTGGATCGGCGGCATGCTTGAGATAAGAATTTCCATGACACGCGAAGATTTTTCGGTTGCGACCTCCATTGCAATCATGCTGGCATACATAATCACAGAGAAATAGATGACAAACAGCATAATATAAACAAGCCCTACCGTCTGGCCCAGCTCTTCCTCAGACTTCGCTCCCTCTTTCAGCGCCTCCTGCCCGACGGTAACGGGCGCATAAAGGCTGCTGATCGTTTCCTGCGAAACGCCGAGCTCCGCCGTTCCGACAGCCGTTTTGGTTTGCGTCAGCGCCTGCTGCAGCGTTTGGTATGTGCTTTCATCAGAAATCGTTAACGCTTTATATGTTCCTGAAATGGTCCCTTTTTCATCACGTTTGATGATGAGCATGCCATCGAGCGCTTCATCTTTGACTTGCTTTGTGACCTCTTCCTCCGATTGCTTCGACTGCTTCACATCAAGATCGCTGTCTGTATCCACCGCTTTCAGCTGCTTCGAGAAAACCGGATATAATTCGTTTGTTTCATCAACAACGGCGATTTTTTCTTTCGCATCATCACCTTGAAACAGAGAAATGATCGACTCCAGATTCGTTACAACTAAAACAAGCAGTACCGTGATAACAGTCGAAATAATAAAGGATTTTGCCATAATCTTATTTTTATATGTATGAGAAAGCATGATCCAAAATTTATTCATAGACGGCCCCCACCTTTTCTATAAAAATATCATGCAGTGACGGCTCTTCAAGCTCGAACTTTCTGATAAACCCTTTTCCTTGGAGCATGGCAAAAATCTCTTGAGAGATGTCTTCATTGGCAATCTGCAGCTTGACGCCGCCGGCCGTTTCCTTCCATTGAAGAATGCCTTCATGAGACTGCAAAAAACGCAGATCATCATCGGAGTGAATCGTGACATTCTTTTTGCCGAAGGAACGCTTTATCTCCTTCAGCCTGCCTTGTACAACCGGCTTTCCTTTCTGCAATATGCAAAGGTTCTCACAAAGCTCCTCCACATGCTCCATCCGGTGGCTGGAAAATAAAATAGAAACACCGCTGTTTTTCAGAGAGATTACAGCCTCTTTTAACAGCTCCACATTGACAGGGTCCAAACCGCTGAATGGTTCATCAAGAATCAGCAGCTCCGGCTTATGCAAAACTGCCGAAATAAATTGGATTTTCTGCTGGTTGCCCTTCGAAAGCTCTTCCACCTTCTTATTCTCGTAATCTGTTATATTGAAGCGATCAAGCCATGTGCCGAGCTCTTTTACAGCCTCCCGCTTCTCCATCCCTTTTAATCTGGCAAGATAGACAAGCTGATCCTTTACCTTCATTTTCGGATAAAGGCCCCGTTCTTCCGGCAAGTAACCGATTTTGTTGCTGATACTGTAATTCACAGGACGGCCTTTCCAGCTGATTGAGCCCTCCGTAATGCTTAATAAGCCAAGGATCATGCGAAACGTCGTCGTTTTTCCCGCTCCGTTTGCGCCTAAAAGACCGAACATTTGCTGTTCCGGAATGTCTAAGTCCAATCCGTCAACGGCTTTATAATCTCCAAATGTCTTCGTTACGTGATCAATCTTAAGCACCGAATCTCCTCCTTCCCTGACCCATTATATACTAATTTTGGATGAAACATAATAAAGGATTTTGATTTCCTATTTAGAATATAAATGAAGAAAGAACGATAAATCTTGAAAATGGAGGAGAAACCTGATGGCTGATTATTTCCTTACAGCTTTTGATCCTTCGGGGAAAACACTGGTAAACGAACGATTCGAGGCAGAAAATGAAGAAACGGCAAAAACGCATGGTGAGGCCCTGTTAAAAGAAAAAGAGCTTCACAGTCATACCCATCGTTTAGTCAATGCAGCCGGAAAGCTGATTTTGTTTCACAGATGATCAGCTTTCCGGCTGATCTGTTACACTTGGAACTTCGGCTCCCGTTTTTCTAAAAAGGCACGGATTCCTTCTTGGTGATCCTTGGTCCTTCTCATTTTCTCTTGGGCGCTGCGTTCAAGAGAAAGCACCTTTTTTAGTTCTTCAAGCTGGAGGCTCTGAAAGATGGCTTTCGTTTCGATCATCGCCAAAAGAGGTGAGGCCAAAAGGGTTTCGATAAAGGGCCTCGCGCCTTCCGCAGGGTCTCCGGCAAATGTCCCGTCAATGAGGCCCATATCGGCGGCTTCCGCGGCGGAAAGCTTTTTCCCGGTCCAAATCAGCTTTTTCGCTTTCGCCTCTCCAATTCTTTTCTTCAGCAAATAATGTCCTCCGCCGTCCGGAACAAGCCCAATGCCGATAAAATTCATCGCGAGAACAGCGTTTTTTTCTGCGAGCACAATGTCAGCGCACAGTGCCAAACTCAGGCCCAGTCCCGCAGCAGCACCGTGAATAGCAGCAATTGTCACTTTCTTCATTTGATATAACGTCAAAGTGACAGCCTCAATCGTATCCATCAGCTGCTTAAATTGATCAGGGTCATGCTCTGACGTCATCATCCGGATGTCTCCGCCGGCCGAAAAGCCTTTCCCGGTTCCTCTCAGGAGAACGATAAGCGCCTCGCTTGCAGCCGCCTTATCAACCGCCTCCTTCAGTTCAGACAGCATCTGTTCATTCAGGGCGTGATGGGCATCAGGGCGATTCAGGATAATCTCGGCAACGGCTCCATTCCGTTCATATTGAATAAATTCCATATGAAGCACCTCCATGTATGCGCTTGCTTTTTTCTTTCTCCTATACATTCCCCGCCATCCTCAAATAAACCTTTTTATTTTTCAAGGTCAATAGATACTGAAAAATGCATATTGTTTGAATGAAAACATAAAGTTTTATATAGTGAAAAAGAAGGGATTATCAGGATGAGAAAGGGGGAAAGGAACATGGATAAATTGCTGATCAGTTTTCTGTTAAGTTTATTTATGGTGTACTTTCCCCCTTCGGACGTGGTTCTGCCTTCCCAGCTTGAAGCAAGCACTGACAGCTATGTGCCTATGTCCTCATATCCGCAGGAAACACAAACGGCCAAAACACCGTCGCCGGGCAGCATGTACCCGGCAGAGCTGATCAAAGAGTACAGCCCGCTGACGCAGTCTGTCAGGCAGCTGTCTGTCAAACCTCTTGACGAACCGCTGATAAACAGGTTGGAAAAGGTTTGTGCCGTCCCTGTCAAATACCAGTCTAATTACCTCCGAATATAAATATTCTTGTTTTTAACTTACCCCATTTAGCCAACACTACATTCGGAGGGATTTTCATTGAATATTAAAGAAAACGATCTGCCGGGCATCGGCAAAAAATTTGAAATCGAAACGAGAAGTCACGAAAAAATGACGATTATCATTCATGATGACGGAAGAAGAGAAATTTACCGGTTTAATGACCAGGACCCCGATGAGCTTCTTTCCAATATCTCATTGGATGATTCTGAAGCAAGGCAAATTGCCGCTATTTTAGGTGGCATGGTCTATAAACCGCAAGCGCTGGAATCCATCGAAATGGCCTTCAGCGATCTCATTATTGAATGGTTTAAGGTCGAAAAAGGCGCCAAATCAATCGGGCGCACACTCGGGGAGCTTGATGTCCGCCAAAACTACGATGTCACTGTGATTGCCATCATCAAACACAGCCAGGAAAAGCTTTTAAATCCCGGAGCCGATTCGGTTATTGAAGAAAATGACACACTTGTCCTCTCAGGTGAAAGAAAGCATCTGAAGAAACTGATTCATGATTTTCTTTCTGGAGAGGGCGTGTGAACGGCCGATGGATCATCTTGTATTTGAAGTCGGGACTGCGCTTGTTCTTGTGGCGATTGCCAGTGTAATCGCCAACAAAATTAAATTTTCGATTATTCCATTTCTGATTGTGCTTGGAATGCTGCTTGGACCGCACGCGCCGAAAGTGGGGATTATTGACCTTACGTTTATAGAAAGCAGTGAAATCATCGAGTTTTTCGGGCGGATGGGCGTGCTGTTCCTCCTTTTCTATCTCGGACTCGAATTCTCCGTAGGAAAATTAATCAAATCCGGAAAATCAATTGCAATTGGCGGAACGATTTATATCTTGATTAATTTCAGCCTCGGGCTGCTTTATGGGTTTATCACCGGGTTTTCCTTTCTAGAAGTCCTCGTCCTCGCAGGCGTCATCACAATCTCGTCAAGTGCGATTGTCGCAAAAGTGCTCGTCGATTTAAAAAGAACGGCCAATCCGGAAACCGAGCTGATTCTCGGCATCATTATGTTTGAGGATATTTTCCTTGCCGTGTATTTGTCCGTTGTTTCCGGCCTTGTGTTAGGTGATGCGACATCAGTCGGGAGTGCGCTCTTGTCCATTTTGATCGCTTTCGGTTATATGCTGCTGTTTTTTATCGCAGCCAGAAAGCTCCCGCCGCTCTTGAATAAGCTGTTGGACATTCGCTCAAATGAAGTGTTTATTATCGTCATTTTCGCCGCACTCTTTTTTATCGCCGGGTTTTCAGAGACGATCCATGTAGCGGAAGCGATTGGCGCGCTGCTGCTCGGTTTGGTTTTTTCAGAAACAGAGCATTCCGATAGGATTGAGCACCTTGTCGTTCCGTTTCGCGACTTCTTCGGCGCGATGTTCTTTTTCAGCTTCGGCCTTAGCATCGACCCGTTTTCGCTCGGTGAAGCGGTTTGGCTTGCACTGGGAGCAGTGATTCTGACCATTCTCGGAAACTTTATCGCCGGAATGGTGGCAGGACGACGCGCAGGGCTTTCCCATAAGGCTTCATCGAATATCGGACTGACGATCGTATCACGGGGAGAGTTTTCGATTATCGTTGCGAATCTCGGGATAGCCGGCGGCCTGTCAGCCACTTTAAAGCCGTTTGCCGCATTATATGTCCTCATTCTGGCGATTTTAGGGCCGCTTTTAACAAAGGAATCAAAACGAATTTACCGCTTGCTGAACAAGGTATTTAAATGGAAGCCTGATGTTCAGCCTGCAAGAAAACAGGGATAAAAAAAGCAGCACTGTGATCAGTGCTGCTTTGTCGTTCTCTCAAAAATCTGCTCTAAATATTTGATTTTTTCGTCCGTGTAGTGTTCAAAGCGCTCATTGTACGATTTCGGATCTTTCGGATTGGCAAAGTGCGTAATTTTCCCTGTATCACGGTCTATAAATTTACTTGCTGCGCCGCAGCCGATGCCGATAATGGTCTGCACCTCTTCCATAATCATGATGTTGTAGATGCTTTCTTGTCCCGGCAAAGAGTATCCGACGTTTTCAAGGTTTCCAAGAATATTTTTCTGGCGGTATAAATAATAAGGCACGTACCCATGCTCTTTCGTCCAGGCTACCGCGTCATCCATCATTTGAGAAGCCTCTTCCCTGCCGGCGACTTTGTACTTATGCTTGTTTCTCGTCATTTCTGAGGCCCGTTTAAAGGAAAGAGTATGAACCGTAAGGGATTCCGGCATCAGTTTTTCCGTTTCTGAAAGGCTGTGTCTGAACTCCTTCACGCCTTCCCCGGGCAAACCGATAATCAAGTCCATGTTAATATTATTCATGCCGTGCTGGCGTGAAAGATGATATTTCTCAATGGTCTCTTCAACTGTATGATGCCGTCCGATCGCCTTTAGCGTTTCGTTTTCATAGGATTGCGGATTAATGCTGATCCGGTCAATGTCATATTTGTTTAAAACGGCGAGTTTTTCTTCCGTAATCGTGTCAGGGCGGCCGGCCTCTACCGTAATCTCGCGAATGTTTTTCACATCAGGGAAGGAGCGGACCATTTCTTCATACAGCAGATCCATTTCCTCCGCTGTAATGCTTGTCGGCGTCCCGCCGCCAAAGTAAATGGTTGTAACCTTCACATCATGCGCCTTCAGCCATTCGCCGATTTTCTGCATTTCGTAATGCAGCCCCCATAAGAATGAGCCGACTCTGCCCGCCTGCCCTTGGATGGCGTACGCAGGGAATGTGCAATACGCGCATTTTGTCGGGCAGAACGGAATGCCGATATAAATACTGACTTCATCCTTTACTTGATACAAATCCGGCACTGCCGCCAGCTGCCGGTCAACAATTTCCTGCATTAACCCGATTTTCTCATCATGAATTAAATAGTCCTTTTTCAATTCAGCATGTGCCTGCTCCTGCGGCATTCCGCTTTGCAGCTTTTTATGAAGCAGCTTTGTCGGCCGGATCCCTGTCAGGATTCCCCACTTTTGCGTGATGCCCGTATGCGCTTGAAGAAGATTGAGATACACATAAGAAATCGTGTTTTTCACTTGCTTAAAAGCTTCTTTTTCATTCATGCCGGGAGAAAAAGATTTTGTATGCTGTTCCGTTATGCCAGTTCCCTTCACTTCTCCCGAAACCGTCACATGCTCATCCGTTTGTGAACAGTCTAAAGAAATGACAACATCTGCGGGCTCCCCTCCGCCGTACACAAGCTCGCACTCTTCATAAAACAAATTTGCAATATTTTGCAGAGGCCGATGCAGGCGGTCATCATGTATGCCTTCTATTTTAATTTGCAACTTCATCACCTAATTTATCAGATTCAAAACTTTCTTTAGTGTACAGAAATAAACCGTTAAAATCAATCCGGCAAAAAAGCCGCCGCACCTGTCAGGGCGCGAGCGGCTTTTTTACACACGTTTCATGTGGAACTTATCAAGAAATCCTTTTCGCTGCTGCATCCGGAAATACTCCTTCATCATGTAAGCAACACCCTGCTCGTCATTGGACCTTGTGACCCAATCGGCCTTTCTCTTAATCTCCGGAGCGGCGTTCCCCATCGCTACCCCAAGACCGGCAAGTTCAATCATTGGGAGATCGTCATACTGATGTCCGATGGCCACGACATCATCCATGGTCAGGCCCAGCTCTGAAGCGACGAGGGCCAGACCCGCTTCCTTCGAGACACCTTTCGGGACGATATTCAGCTTCTCATCGTTTACGCGAATAACATCAACCGCAGAGAAAGCTTTCGTAATCGTTTCTGTAATGTCATGCTGAATGTCGTGCTCCGTGTACACCTCGATGACAGGTGCGCTCACTGGCTCATCCATGAGAAGATCACTTAATGATTCAACAAACTGGACTGGATAAAAGATCGGATCAGACGGGTGAATGAGTGCTTTCCCTAATAAATTTGAATTCACCTTTTTCTTGTTTCCGATCGAATACTTCTCGTGAAGAAGCCGAATATTGCATTGATAGCTCTCCAGCACTTGAACAATATTAAAGGTGTGATCGTCAGAGATTCTTTTTTCAAACAACGGGGCGTCTATTTTCTCAGCGATGTATGCCCCGCTATGAGTGATCAGCTTGGCATCAAGCTTCAGCGATTTTGCTATTTTCTGTGCTGAACGAAAATGACGGTTGGTTACGAGTGTGACGTAAATCCCTTTTTTCTTAACATATTCAATCGCGTCTTTCGTTGCCTGATGAATCTTTCCGTTCGACCGAAGAAGCGCTCCATCTATATTTAAGGCAAGCAATTGTTTTGACACAGAGATGTCCCCCTCCTTGATGACTGTACTTGTGTATAGAATATGACCCTGTCTCTGTGTTTAGAACAACCTTTTCTGCAAAGCAAAAAAAGCCTGGCTCAGCAGACTTTATGTTTTGGGCATTATGATAGGATACGATCGAAGCAGCCATTCTCCCTAATATCGTTATTTCGATTTACGAAAAATCATGTATCAGGAACCCCTTGTTTGACCAATGATGCGCTCCGAACACTTACTCTCTGTTGCTTATCCCCTCTATATAACGGCATGATATGCGACCGTATCCAATTGAAATCAGGTAAGTGTAGGCGCTTTCAATGCCATTATCTCAGTTTTTCTTGCTGATGACAAGGGTTTTTTTAACTAAAAAAAGTATCCATATGATGTATACTAAGGTAGGATTGGTTGTTAATTTTTGGAATATATCGCTTGATTCAGAACATACATTCCCATATAATATAAATAATAAATGAAAGAGCGGTGATCAGGTGGCTGACTTAAAAGAAATATACAATGAAAAACTGATATCTCAATTGATACACCATATAAAGGCATCTTGTCCTGATTTTAACCAAGACAGATTCGAGGAACAATTGCTGCAGGAAGACTGGCCTGAACTCGCTTTAAAAGAGCGGATGCGCCGCATTACAGCTTCCTTATACGAAACACTGCCAAAACATTACGATGAAGCGCTCACAATTTTACGGGATGCAGCCCCTCATTTTAAAGGACTAAGCGGAATTCTATTCCCTGATTATGTAGAACAGTACGGGTTAGCGCATTGGGAAGAATCAATAAAGGCATTGGAATACTTTACGCAATATTCAACCTCAGAATTTGCTGTGAGGCCTTTTTTGCTTTTAGATCAAGAAAAAATGATTGCACAATTGCTTAAATGGTCCGAGCATGAAAATGAACACGTGAGAAGACTTGCGAGCGAAGGAAGCAGGCCACGCCTGCCATGGGGAAAATCGATACCCGCTTTGAAATCAGACCCTTCCCCCGTTCTGCCGATCCTTGAGAAGCTGATGCAGGACAAGTCCTTGTATGTAAGGAAAAGCGTGGCCAACAACCTTAATGATATATCAAAAACGCATCCTCATTTGCTGAGAAAAGTCGCAGATCAATGGTACGGAACACATCCCTATTCCGATTGGATCATCAAACACGCCTATCGGACCTTATTAAAAAAGGGTGATAAACAGGCCTTATCGCTTTTTGGTTATGAAAATGCTGATTCAATACAATTACATGATTTAACATGTCAATCCAGCCGTATAGCCATTGGCGAAAGCCTTGAATTTTCTTTCTATATTCATTCAGACAGGGATCAAAAAGTAAGAATTGAGTACGCAATTGATTTTGTAAAAGCAAGAGGTCAGCGTCATCAAAAAGTATTTAAAATAACAGAAACAAATATTAGAAAAAACGAAACTAAGCCGTACACAAGAATTCAATCCTTTAAGGATCTAACTACCAGAAAACATTACAAAGGAATTCATACATTATCAGTGATCATCAATGGAGAGGTAAAAGATTCATTGGATTTCCAAGTTTGCTGAAAGAATAAAAAATCCCTTCTTTTCCAAGAAGGGATTTTGCTGTTTAGCCTTCGACACCGCCGTAAAGCTCTTCTAAAGGCTTCATAATGATTTTGTTCAATTCACCGATCAGCACGCTCATGCGCTGCTCCGCTTCCATCAGCTGAGAAATTTTTTCGTGCTGCTGTACAAGCGCAACTGTTTTTTGAGCCTGCGTCACTTCTTCTTGTGTAATTTCTTCTCCTGCCATTTGTTTTTGCTGGAGTCTAAGCTGCACATCACGGAAGTTTTCGAACATGCGCTTCGCTGATTCATCTGCGTTTACTTCATCGTACAGGTTTTTTAAACGGGTGAACTCTTCGCTCCCGCGTAATGCTTTTTCCAGATCATACGCTACATCATAAAAATTAACAGCCATTGTGTATAGCTCCTTTCATCATTGCCGTTTGACATACCACTCCACTATAACAGACTATGGAGCTGCTTTCATTAATCAAAAACCATTTCTTCTTAAAAAAGGATGACAAACAATGCTTGAATCGCACCTATGATTCCGCCGAGAAGGCCTCCCAAATAGGTAATCATTTTAAATTCTTTTTTGGAAATGGACAGCACCATTTCTTCAAGACGCTGCACCGGGAACTGATCCACCTGCTCCTTGACGATTTCCTCAAGGCGCATCCGTTTTAAAACACTTTCAAGATTGGCCGAAATCCCTTCAAGCAATTTGTCTAACAGCGCTGGCAGCATTTGCTGGGTCAGCTCAGATTCATAGCGCACGGTAAGCGTGCCAATCGTATTGTCAAAGAAAGGAGCAGTCGAGAATGTTTGCAGCACTCTTCGTTTCAGGCTGAAAATGAGCGCTTTGGCATTCCATTTTTCGTCTGCCTCATAAAACGTGTACTCCCTCAGCTTACCCCATTCATTTTGCAAGAGATCAGAAAGCAGTTTATTTGTTTCCTCATTCCGCAAAAACTTCAGCAGCTCCGGCAGCACGCGGTCCGCGAGGCTTGTATTGCCCAAAAACATTTGCACCATGCTTCCAAGCATGCCGCGCTCTTTTAAAAAGTCATCAATCATATTGCCGAGACGGATTTTCCCTTCATCACTTTCAAAATAACTGACACTTCGTGACAATATATATCCTGAAATCATCGGGATCTTTTCCTCAAGCTTTTCCTGCACTTCTAAAGGCACCAGCTCTTTTAACGATTGGTGCTCGTATTGGCGGAAAAGCTCATTCAGCTTATCATCAGTCCAGTTGCTGATCCATGCGTCTGCCGCTTCATCAGGACGCTTTACCCCGGCTTTTTCAAGTGCTTCTTTTACTGTCATTTCAGAAAGTGACAGCTTTTGAATCAGCTGTTCCCCGACTTGAAGAGCCTGCGCTTTGGCTGTATCAGAGACGAGCCGCTTTTTAATGCCCTCAGGGGTTAAGAGATGATTCACTACCATCAGTCCCATTTGTTTTGCAAGTTCATCCCGTCTTCTCGGAATCAGCCCGGGCGTGAAAGGAACTCGTTTACCAAACAAATAGTACGCTTTATATGGCCTAAATAGCATTTGAATTGCTAAATGATTGGTCACCGCTCCAATGGCAGCTCCGATCACGATCATAAAAATAAAGGTTCCTGCAATACCCATTCCTATTCATCTTCCTCCATCTGTGCTTCAGCTTTTTTTCATATAGATGTTGTACCTATTCGTATTATAGAGGCTGATGCAATCACATAGCAAATGAGGAGACAAATTCCTGTTGTCAGAAAATCAGCTTGTTCTTTTGGAATAGGGCAAGGTGAAGAATCGTATTCTGTAAAGTAGAATACCGTCAGCTGCGTTCGTCTTACACGTATTTAGCGTAAAGCTGCTGACACCCGCCGGCAGCTTTTGAATAAAAGGGGGAGTCTCACCATGATAACACTTGGTTTTATGTCCTTATCCCGCCAGCATGAAGCGGACTATTCCGCAGAGTTGGCCAAAAGAGCACCCGAATTTGGCATACGTTTCATCCGGTTTACACCGTTTGATATTTTACCTGACACCTTGCGTGTCAAAGCATCGGTCTATCATTCGGCCAGCAGCACATGGAACGAAACTGAAATGGCGATTCCAGATTATATTTATGACCGCTGTTTTTACGGCAAGGATTCACAATCCCAAAAAGCAAAACCGATCGTTGAGTGGCTCAAAAAATATCCGAAAACGGAATTCATCGGGCTGGGTCTTCCCGATAAGTGGACCGTTCTTCATGATCTACAGCAGCACGCTGTGATCAACCCCTATATTCCGGAAACGATGAAGGTGAGCCGCTATGAACAAATCCACTCCTTTTTAACCAAAGAAAAAGCCTGCATCTTAAAACCGGCGTTCGGCGCAGGAGGCAGAGGCGTGATTCTTTTGGAGCTGGGTAAGAAAAACATAACCGCTACTTATCACATCGGAAAGGATAAGCAGACAAAAACCTTTTCCAACCAAACTTCTTTCAAAACATGGTGCAAAAAAGTGCTTCAGCATCAATATTTGCTTCAGCCTTATTTAAATATTCAAGATAAGGAGCAATACCCGTGTGATATCCGCCTCTTCATGGAAAAAAACGAAGCAGGTGAATGGAATACAGTCGGAAAGGCAGTGAGACGCGGATACAAACACGGGCTTTTGGCCAATTTGTCAGGCGGATCTGATGCGCTGACATTCGATTCATGGTTTGAAGATATACCGAAAAAACAGCAAGTGGTCTTACTTGATGACGTGTTCTCGATTACCCAGTCGGTTCCGTATTACCTTGACGAACGCTACGGGCCGCTGTTTGAACTCGGCCTCGATATATGCCTTGCGAAGGACGGGAGAATTTGGATCCTAGATATCAATTCCAAACCGGGCAGGAAATCAATCCTGCGTGTCTCTCCCGAGCAAAAAGAACAGCTGTATACCTGTCCCCTTAAGCGCTGCCAATATTTGTTTTCTGAGCAAAGCCAGAAAGGAGTTCTTCCGCGTGAATCGTAAACGGTTTTTGATCGGCATAGACAAAACCAGTGAAAATACCCTGTTTCTTCCCTCTTCCATGAAGCGAGACGGACTTTTGCATGCCGCATTCGGGACGAAGGTTGTCAGATGCCACGTTTCTTACAGACGGCATCTAGAACAAACCGTGCTTCTCTCAGAAAATCTGTTTCATGAGCTTTTGCTTCCCCACCGAAGCAGGGCTGACATCCTGATTCATGATCATACGGTGCATATCGGGCCTTTAATCGGCATCTTTACGGCAGGTTTTACCGTATCTCTTGAGCGCCCTTTTAAGGATCGTTCCCTCTTTTTTTCTAAGCTTGTTACGTTACACGAGCAAGCAGGAGGCTACTGCTTCGTTTTCGGCGCGCACCAAATCAATTGGGAGGAGGGTACGATTGAAGGGCTCCTATACAGAGAAAACGGCTGGGAGAAAAAAATCGTCCCGCTGCCGAACGTCGTTTATGACCGTTTGCCAAACAGAAAAATTGAAGATTCGCTTCTCTTGCAACATACAAAAAAACGGCTGATTGATGAATATCAAATCCCATGGTTTAATAAAACATTTTTTAATAAATGGAGCGTTCATCAATTGCTCGAGAAAGATCCGAGAACCGCCCCTTTTTTGCCGAAATCCGAGCTGACACCATCTGTGGAGAAAATTGCAGAACTCTGTGGTGCATACAAAAAAGTCTATATCAAACCGGCAAACGGAGCACTCGGCACTGGGATATATCAGCTGACAAAAACAGACGATGGCCTGACAGTGAAACATACAAATGACGCCAAAACGTTTTCTTCAATCGATTATTCCGATGCCGCCGCATTTCTGGCAGAATTTCAAAAACAGCACGATCCGTCTGACTTTCTCATTCAGCAAGGTGTTGATCTGATCAAATTTCAAGGCAAACCAGCGGATTTTCGTGTCCATACCAATAAAAACAGAAAAGGGAAATGGACTGTGACAGCAATAGCCGTAAAAATTTCCGGAGAAAACAGCATTACAACACATCTTTCTAATGGCGGAACTGTTAAAACACTTGCAGAAGTATACGATGATCCCGCTGAAAGAGTTGAGGTCATTAAAAAGCTTTCTGCTGCGGCACTGACGGCAAGCCATGTGCTTCACGATCATATTGAGGGGTTTATCGGGGAGATTGGCTTCGATTTTGGCATTGATCAGAACGGTAAAGTATGGATGTTTGAAGCGAATTCACGGCCGGGCCGAAGTATTTTTTCTCATCCGAATTTGTATCATGTTGATTCTTTAACAAAACGAAGAAGCTTTGAATACGCCTCCTATCTATCCGAGAAGGCGATCACCTCCCATGAAGCGCTGTGGCCTTCGTAATCTGTCCGCTTTTTTTATTAAAGCGGGCCTATCTTTATCTAGAGCTGGGACAAACTGTATCCCAAAGACCTCTTCAATGATGTTCTGAAACAGTGATACAATGAACATAATTCGTTCGTATCCAGGTCAATTGACATCAATTTTAAGGAGCGTGGCCGTAATGATTTCTCATTTCAGCTGGAAACCTTTGTTCCAAAAAGAAAAGCTGCCCGGATGGAGAATTTCGTTTTATTATAAAGGGACCCATTATGAAGGCATCTATCATAAAAGCGGTGAGATTGAATGGGGAAATTTGTTTCCCGCCCGCGCTGACGAGCCTGCTCTTAAAAACGAGATACATGAACTGATGCTTTTTCATATTTATGACTAGCTTAGCCTGAACGGCTAAGCTTTTTTTTATGTCTTCTCAAGATTTACCACTCAATTCTCCGCATGAGTTTCCGGCCATTTTAACATAATACTAGTAACAAGCCGGCAAGCATTGGGTTACGCCGAGACGGCAGTGATACCCGAGACGGGTCCACAGACTGGTGCAACTCCAGTTAACCCAACCATACTAAACAAAAAGGAGATTTTACACATGGCTAACCAAAACTCTTCAAATGACTTACTAGTTCCTGGCGCAGCTCAGGCTATCGATCAAATGAAACTTGAAATCGCTTCTGAATTCGGCGTTAACCTTGGAGCGGATACAACTTCCCGCGCTAACGGTTCTGTCGGAGGAGAAATCACAAAACGTTTAGTATCTTTCGCTCAGCAGCAAATGGGCGGCAGAGTACAATAACAACTCAATATATGGCTATGAGGGCGCGGTTTCCGCGCTCTCTTTATATTTGTCACCCTTTTTTCCTGATCCACATATCCTAGAAAAAAAGGGAGGGAATAAGGGTGTCATTCATCGCCGTTGTGAATTGGGAACTGGTTCAGTTCGTAAGTATATCCTTGATTCATGAATATGTTTCCCATCGTTCTGTCTATTTGTACAGGTATTCTTTCCCGCGCTGTTCAAATTGAGAACATCCTTTTATAATGAGGGCGAGGAGGTTTTTTGATGAAAATCGCTTTATTTGGAGCCAGCGGCCGCGTCGGACAAGCTTTTTTAAAACAAGCTGCCGCAGATGAACAATTTGACATTTATGCTCTGGTCAGATCTCAACCTACTGAACTTCCCCTTCCAAAAGACCGAATCGTTATAGGGAACGCACGCTGCCGGGAAGATGTGAAAAAAGTTATGAAGGATGCTGAAATCGTGATCAGCTGTCTCGGTACAGATGGTGATGATACCCTGTCAGCAGCTTTGACACACATTCTCGACATTATGCTGGAACAGCATATCAAAAGGCTGATTACAATCGGCACTGCAGGCATTCTTGATTCCCGATATGAACCGGGAAAATACCGGTTTGAAACAAATGAATCAAAACGAAAGCTGACCCGCGCAGCCAAGGAGCATGCAAAAGTATACGAAATGCTAAAAGAATCATCTTTAGACTGGACCATCATCTGCCCCACTTACCTCCCGGACGGAACAGCCACCGGCGTTTATCGTGCGGAGCGTGACGTTTTGCCGGAGGGCGGTTCAAGCATTACGGTCGGTGATACTGCTGATTTTCTCTATCGTGAGCTCGTTACAGGAGAGTATGTCGGATACCGTGCCGGACTGGCTTATTAAGTACATATAAAAAACCCAAAACACGATTGTTTTGGGTTTTTGAGCGTTATGCAATGGAATGCTTTTGACCCTTTTGCAGCTCATACATTTGATAATATTGGCCTTTGACCTCCATCAATTCCTCATGGTTCCCTCTCTCAACTATTTCTCCTTTATCGAGGACCAAAATCTGATCCGCGTTTCTGATTGTTGAAAGCCGGTGGGCAATGACGAAGGTTGTGCGTCCTTGTTTGACGACATCGAGCGCCTTCTGAATCACGGCCTCTGTCTCTGTATCAATGTGTGCCGTTGCTTCATCTAAAATCAAAATGGCGGGATCAAACGCCAAAGCTCTTGCGAAAGAAATTAACTGCCGCTCTCCAGAGGACAGCGTGCTCCCTTTTTCAATCACAGGTTCATTAATGCCTTTCGGAAGCTTTTCCAGAAGCGGCTCGGCTCCGACTTGCCGCAATGCTTTTTTGATATTTTCTTCAGTCATTCTCTCGTCATCCAGACTTACGTTAGAACCGATTGTGCCCGAGAATAAGTACGGGTCCTGAAGCACAATGCCCATATGGGATCTGAGTTCCTGTCTTGACATGTTGTAAATGCTTCTCCCATCAATCAGAATATCCCCTTTTTGTGCGTCATAAAAACGAAACAGGAGATTCAAAATTGAGCTCTTTCCTGATCCGGTATGGCCGACGAGCGCTACGGTTTCGCCTTTTTGGGCGGTAAAGGAAATATGCTTTAATACCTCTTCACCTTCTTGATAGGCAAATGACACATCACGAAATTCAACCCGCCCCAGCGCGTGCTCCTTCGCCGGTTCACCCGCTTCTTCCGTATTCTTTTCTTCAAGCAGTTCAAAAACGCGGCCGGCGGAGACCCGTGCAAGCTCCAGCTTTGAAAACTGATTGACGATGCCTGTAATCGGCTGAAATAACCGGTTTAAATAATCGACAAACGCGTACAGCACACCGATGGAAACAACCCCGGCCGCATTCAGGCTTGCACCGCCAAAATGCCAGATCAGACTGACAAACGCAAGGTTCCGGATCACATTGACAAGGTTATGGGACATTAAGGAGTTTAAATTCAGCATCCTGTTTTGAAAGTAAAAATGAGATTCATTTAATTCCTCAAATTCTCTCATCGTTTCCTTTTGATGACGGAAAGCCTGAATAATCGTCATGCCTTGAATGGACTCATTCATTTTTGCGTTAATGTCACTGTTGATCGAACGGATTTTTTGATTGTAATAAGACGCGTATTTTCGGTATATGACCGACCACAGCCAGATAATCGGCACAATTGCCAGACACACAAACGCGAGCTTAACATCCAGCAGAAACAAAGCCGTGAATATCCCGAGCATATAGATTCCGCTTGTCACAAATGTTGACAGCACTGTGACATATAAATCCCTGACGGCCTCCGTATCATTGGTAATCCGTGCAACCACTTTGCCGGCCGGAAGGTTGTCAAAATAGCGAATCGGCATTTTTTGTATGTGCGAAAACACGTCCTGCCTCATCTTTTGGATAATGCGGTTGGCGCTCATCTGCAGCAAATAATGCTGTCCGTATTGAAAGAATACCGAAAAGACGAGCAAGCCCCCATACAGACAGATCAGAAACACCATTCCCTTTATTTCCGGTTGATAGAACTGGAAAAGTTCCTGCTTTGACAGCTTTTCGGCAGCATATGTCCGGCTCTCATCGCCGTTTGTAATCGTCAGCTTTCCGTCAGAAACCGTTCTGTTCCCGTCAAAACTGACCGCCTGATCAACAAAATAAAACGCCATTCCCACTTGATAAATATGCGCTTCTTTTTCTTTAGAAACAGGTCCCTGCATACGGTCCTCTCTGACATAAGAGGCGCCGTGAAACTGAACGGCGTTTTTATCTTTTTCCGCAGCTTCATACCATGTTTTCTCAATGCCAAGGATATGGTCGTCAATCATTTTTTTGCCGATAAACGGCCCGGTCAGTTCTGCCCCGACAGCGATCGCAAGCAATAGGACGGCTGTGATCAGCAATTTTCGATAAAGGAGTGCATATCTCCATAACGTTTTCCCTGTTTTCATGCCCCTGCTCCCCCCTCCTCCGCAGTGAACAGCTGCTGTCTTTCATATTGTTCCCGGTACCACCCATTATTTACCAGCAGTTCCTGATGCGTGCCTCTCTCAGAAATCACGCCGCCGTCCATCACAAGGATCAGATCAGCATGCTCTACCGCGGATAAACGGTGCGTCAAAATAAATGTCGTTTTTCCTTTTCGGTTTTCTCTGATATTGCTGATAATCGCCGCCTCTGTTTTGGCATCTACAGCAGAAAGCGAATCATCCAAAATCAAAATCTCCGGATTCGCCATGAGTGCTCTCGCAATCGAAATTCTTTGCTTTTGCCCGCCGGACAGCGCCACGCCTTTTTCACCGACCATTGTCTCCAGACCGGACGGAAGCATGTGTAAATCGTTTTTAAAGTGTGCTTCGGCAATCGCTTGCTTAACCTCTTCATCACTTGCATCCTGTTTTCCGTATAAAATATTTTCTTTTACCGTCCGTGAAAACAGCAAATGATCCTGCGGCACATATCCGATCCACCCGCGGAGCCGGTCAAGAGGGATCTGCTCAATCGGCACGCCTGAGAATGTGATGCTCCCTTCACCGGCAGGGTACTGGCGCAAAAGCTGCTTAATAATCGTCGTTTTTCCGCTCCCGGTTTTACCGGCAATCCCGACAGTCTGCCCTTTTCGCACTGTAAAAGAAATATCTTGAATATTGCTGCTTGTTGAGCTTGGATATGTAAAGCTGACATGGCTGAAAACGATATTTCCAGGCTCTTTCAATTCAGCTGGCTGCTTTGGCTCTGTCACATCCGGTTCATAAGATAGAGTTTCATTTACCCGGTCTAAAGACGCATTGCCTCGCTGCATCACATTAATGAGTTCACCGATTGCAAACATCGGCCAAATCATCATGCCGAGATAAACATTAAAGGAAACAAGCTCGCCAAGCGTCAGCTCATTCCTGAACACTAGAAACGCTCCGTAGCCGAGCCCAATCAGATAGCTGGCGCCGACAAGCAGCTTCACCGTCGGCTCAAACAGCGAATCAATAAAAGCCACTTTCATATTTTTCTGATAAACATCGGCGGTCATTTCATTAAACCGGCGGACATCGTTTGTTTCCTGTACATACGCGCGAACCACCCGCACGCCTGAAACAGATTCAAGCACCCTGTCATTCAGCGCCCCGAACGCATTTTGGGCCTCCGTAAACCGCTCGTGAATTTTACTTCCGTATAGACTGATTGCAATCGCCATGACGGGAAGCGGGATAATGGCGGCAAAGGTCAGCTTCCAGCTAATCAGTAAACCCATCGTCAAAAAGATCGTCATCATAAACATCGTAGAGTCGACTAACGTCAATATGCCAAACCCCGTCGTTAAACTGACGGCCTGAAGATCATTCGTCCCCCGTGCCATTAAATCGCCTGTACGGTTTTTTTCATAAAACGGCGGTGACATGGCCAGCAGATGTCCCATCAGCTTCGTACGAAGAGTTTTCTCCATCACATTCGCTCCGCCAAACAGCTGATGCATCCAAAAATAAGACATGATATACACGGCCGCCGTCAGCACAAAAAAGATACCGATATAAAACAGCAGCCCTTCCGTAGTAAACGCCCCCGATTTCATATCATCTATGGCGTTCCCCAAGAGCTTAGGCGGAAACATTTCAATTACATTGACTCCTAATAAAAGCACAATCGCAATCGTATAGCGCAGCCAGTAAGCTTTAAAAAACCAGCCAAGCTTTTTCAATACTGAAAACATCGATTCCCATCTCCTCATCAGCCGCCTTCTATTTTTTCCTTGCAGCTTTTTTCGTTCAGTTTGACATGAGCTGCCCTCGCCTTTGTATTTGTCTTCACATCCCATACACCTGTCTTTCCTTAGATTTTGTATATAAAAAAGGCATGAAGCGTCAGCTCCATGCCTTTTCTAACCGATATGATATGCACAGCGCTTTTCAGCGCGCGGCTCGACCAAAAAAACCGTTCAATTAAACAGAACATAGGGTTTGCCGCGCCAATATGAAACTGTTTGATAAACACGCAAATTCCTTGGCATAGCAAACCCTCCTTCCATTCTGATTTCATCTTTTTTCATCATATAAACAAAACCTTTTTTTGTCAATCATGACTTGAATAGGAAAAGGTTAATTGTACTCAAATCCGGGTATTGTGTTGTAAGACGTTTTTTGAAAGGGTGAGAATGATGTTTCATGCTGACCGTATCATTGTCGCGTTTGACGGAAGTGAAAATAGTAAGAAAGCGCTTCAGACAGCCATCGATCTTGCTAAAACCGTAAATGCCGCCATTACCGTCGCCCATTCACATGATATGAAAGACAATCAAACCATCATCGACCCGCCGAGGCCCGCAGCAGGGGCAAGCTATATTGGCGGAAGCATGACAAGTGTTCCTGATCCGCTGATATCAGATGTTGCACCACCTGAGCCAATGATCTATGAAGACCGTACGGAAGAAGTCATCGCCGAAGCCAGAATGATGCTGAATGACCAGCAGGCAAATGGAGATATCGATATATTAGAAGGTGATCCGGCTGAGTCGATTATCGAACATGCAAACCGCATTTCTGCCGATATGATCGTAACCGGAAGCAGAGACCAAAACAGGCTGAAAAAGCTAATATTCGGAAGTGTAAGTGAAAAGCTTTCAGCGAAATCTGATATACCCGTTTTAATCGTGAAGTGAGCACGCCCTGTGCTCGCTTTTTTATATTCATAATTGTGAAAAAACATAGATTTTCGTTTTTTTCTGTTATAATGCTTTCGTGCCCAAAAGCACAAAAGCATTAAAGATATATGGGGTGTTATTTTGGATTCTCAAAAAAAGCTGACGTTTCCGTTAGCCGTCGGTTTATTTATATTCATGTTAGGCATCATTATTTCTTGCTTATTCTTTCTTCATACAGAACCGCATATCCCGCTGTTTCTATGTGTTGTCATGCTTTCAGCAGCCGGTTTATGGTTCGGTTTTTCTTGGAAGACCCTAGAAAAAGGGATTGTAGAGGGAATCAAAAACGGCGTACAGCCAATTATCGTTCTGGCGCTGATCGGCATCTTAATCGGCGCTTGGATGTACAGCGGCGCCATACCGTCCGTGACAGTTTATGCCCTGTCCTTTATTGAACCAAGCCACCTTCTTTTGACAGCTTTGTTTTCATGCATGATCATCAGCACACTTGTCGGCTCAAGCCTGACAACTGTGAGCACGATTGGGGTAGCGCTGATCGGCGTGGCGAGTGCGGCCGGCGTTCCCCTTGAATGGACAGCAGGCGCAGTCATATGCGGTGCTTGTTTTGGTGATAAAATGTCTCCGATGTCGGACACAACCAATTTCGCCGCCGGCATAGGCGAAATACCGATCTTTGAACATATTCGCCATATGATGGGCACTACCATTCCGGCTTTGCTTATCACCATCGTTTTGTTTTACTTTCTCGGTTTATCTGTATCAGCGGATGCTGCTTCAACCGATGATATCCAACATGTCATCACCGGAATAAAGGATGCCGCAAACGTGACACCGTGGGCTCTTCTTTCCCCGCTCTTAGTCGTTTTGCTGGCGATTAAGCGTGTATCTGTAATTCCCGTTCTGACTATCGGAATTATTTCCTCGGGAATTTTGACTGCTATTTTTGTACCTGACAGCAGCTTGCAGGCGTTTATGACAGCTTTGCAAAATGGCACGACGTTCCAAACTGACAATGAAGCGGCCGCAAAAATTATCAACAGAGGCGGACTGCAATCCATGATGGGCTCTGTCTCTCTCATTATGATTGCTTTTGCACTGGGCGGATTGATGGAGAAAATCGGATTGATTTCTGCACTTTTGGAAGGCGTCATGAAAGGCATCCGCTCAAAAGGCCGTCTTGTTGCGGCGACCGTCGGCTCAAGCATCGGCGTCAATCTTGCAACCGGCGAACAGTATTTATCAATATTAATACCGGGACAATCATTTAAATCCTTATATGACAAACAAAACATCCAGCGAAAATTTCTGACAAGATCATTGGAGGACGGCGGGACATTGATTAACCCGTTGATCCCTTGGGGCGTCAGCGGCGCTTTTATGGCGAGCGCGCTTGGTGTTCCCGTCATAGACTATATCCCGTTTACGTTCTTCCTCTATATATCACCGATGATCTCCATTTTGATTGGATTTGTTAAAAAATAAAAAGAGCGCCGCTTGCAAAGCGGGCTCTTTTTTTATGCTTCATTATGAAATGCTTGCGGCCTGCTGAATGCTTTCTTGAAAAGCAGCCTGAAGCTGTTTTGTCACCGGTCCGGGTTTACCGCTTCCGATCGACTCTCCATCGAGCGTCACGACCGGAATGATCTCCGCCGTCGTTGAGGAAATAAAGATTTCTTCCGCCTGTCTCAGCTCTTCCTCACTGACAGGCTTCTCATCAAGCTTGATCCCATTCTTTTCAATCAGCCCTAAAATCTTCATCCGTGTAATTCCATTAAGAATGAGCCGGTTAGCAGGATGTGTCCGCACCGTTCCATTGATAACAACATAAACGTTAGAGGATGTACCTTCCGTGACAACGCCGTCTCTCATTAAAATGCTCTCAAATGCTCCAGCTTCATAGGCTTTTTGCTTTGTCATAACATTATACAGTAAATTCAGACTTTTGATGTCGCATCTCAGCCAGCGAAGGTCCTCATCTGTAATGGCTGCCACTCCGTATGCCTGCTCTTGCTCCGGTTTTTTCACAGTAAATGTGTAAGCAGTCGTCTGCGGCTCAAGTCCTGCTTCATACTGGTGTTTTCGCGGCGCCACACCTCTTGTTGTCTGAATGTATACCGCTCCTTCACTGACCGCATTCTCCTGTACAAGCTTTTGCAGGTCCCACTCGAGATCTTCTATACTGAACGGCAGTGAAATCCCTATTTCAGCCGCACTTCTGAAAAAACGCTCCGCATGCTCGCGCAAGCCGAACAATACCCCTTTGTACACCCTGATAACCTCATAGATACCGTCACCAAACTGATAACCGCGATCCTCCAAATCGATCGATGCTTCGCTGCGCCCAATCAGCTGGCCATTGACTAAAACCTTCATAAAAGCCCTCCCTTTTCGAGATTTTCCCTGATGCTTTTCAAGCTGTTGTTGTCACTTATTCTATCATATTGGACAAGCTGAAAAACAGAAAGATCAAGAGATCTATAGCGGGAAGGAGTTTATTTTTCCCTTAAAATCTGATATTTCGACAAATTCCCTATGTTCTTTCCAGTTTTATTCCTGTATACTTGACTGGTAATACATAGGTTGTAAACATATGGCATCTTCATAAGCTGCCTGCTGTACAGCGATATGTAGAGATTTTATGCCAATGGAGAGATTGTTATGCGACAAACGAGAGGAGACGCTTCTCCTTCTGCAGTTTCGCTTGCTTTTAAATTTGCAAGTTTAGCAGTTTTATGTGTGCTGCTTTTGCTTATGGTGATTTTAGGTTATTCCAACAGCTCATCAAAAGCAAAGGAAGTCACTGTCACAACAAACGGCCAGCTTCGCAATGAGAAGGAAAGCCTGAAGCTGAAAAACGACTCCCCCGATCTGCTGATAAAACATCTGCAGACAAAGCGGAACATGGGAGATAAGACGGTTTACTTAACCTTCGATGATGGCCCGTCAGCCTTTACAAACCGCTTGCTCGACGTACTGAAAAGCGCTGATGTAAAAGCGACATTTTTTATGCTGTCACCGCGGATGAACGAATTCAAACAAGCTGTGAAAAGGTCAGAAAAGGAAGGCCACGCACTCGGTTTACACGGCGTCACCCATAATAACAAATTGTTCTATCAAACGCCGACATCTCCGTTAAAAGAAATGGAGGAGGCGCGTGACACGCTGCAAGATATTACAGGTTATAAAACCGATCTTGTCCGAACGCCATACGGGAGCAAGCCGTCACTGACCGCCTCACAAATCCGCAATCTTGAAAAAGACGGTTTTGTGTACTGGGATTGGACGATCGACAGCATGGACTGGAAATACCGCAATTCAAAATATGTGACTGCAGTATTACAACAGCTTGAGAATATGGAACACGGCCATTCAAGCCGGCCGTATGTGATTCTCATGCATGATCTTCCTGCTACAGTAAACGCGCTGCCGGTACTAATCAATAAACTAAAAGAAAAGGGCTATTCCTTCGGAGTGTTAGAGGACACAATGGTTCCTGTTCACGAATAAAAAAAGTGAGGCGCATAAGTGCAGCCTCACTTTTTTATGCCCAAACTCCGGGCAAACTCTCCAATTTTTTGATGGATGACCATGTCAAACAAGCTGTCGCAATACGTCGGCTCGAGGTTAATGATGACTTTCTTCATGCCGGGAATCCGGCTTGCGTCCTCAGGCACAAACCTCGCCGGAGCAACCTCGAGAGACGTGCCGATGACCAATAAAAGATCTGCTTGTTCCAGTTTTTCATAAAGGGTGTCAAAGTGCAGGACGGCATCGCCAAAGAGAACAACATCTGTTTTTAATACCGTTCCGCAAATCTCCCCATCTTTTCCGGCTGCCGTACACTCCGGCACCTCCCGCTCCAGCAAATAAGGGAGATCATACCGGGCGCCGCATGCCGGACAAGCTGCTGTCTGGATAGAGCCGTGCAGTTCATACACATGCCTGCTCCCGGCTTTTTTATGAAGGCCGTCAATGTTTTGTGTAAAGATATCAACCTGCTTCCCTTGCTTCTCCAGCTCAGCTAAAAGCAAGTGCCCTTCATTCGGTTCAAAGCTGCCGCTCATTTTCATCTGGAACAATTCTTTGAATTTGGGCCAAAACAGACGCGGATAGCTTAAAAAATAATCAAGGCTCATCGCTTCCATTCTTGAGGCATCCTCCGTCCAAATGCCCCCGGCTGAACGAAAGTCGGGAATTCCTGATTCTGTGCTCATTCCCGCTCCGGTCAGCACGACAATTCGCTGCGCTTCATTTAAAATCTTTCTGAATGCTTCCAACTCAACACCGCCTTTTTTTCTCTTATTTTACCATGAAAAAGACTCCGCCTCTGTCAGACGAAGTCTTCCCCTTTTTAAGCCCGTTCCTTTTCCTCTTTATTTAGATTCACTTGGAACGGATCGTTTTGGTGCTTTTGCTTTACAACAACCATTTGGCCGGGATAGGCAAACTCGACACCTTCTGCGCCAAGGATTTCAATGATTTTATAGTTAATGTCCTCTCTAATATCGAGGTTTTCAGCCCAAACCGTTGTTTTTGTATAGAAGTTGAAAAATAAATTGTAATAGCTGTCCGCAAACGTATCAAAATTGACCATGATCGTTTCATTATCAACGCCTTCATGCTCCAAGAGCATTGTTCTGAGAGAACGAATGGAGCGTTCAAGGTTCTCAATCGGCGTAGCGTAGGACACATGAATGGAAAACGTAATTTGGCGTTTGGTCATTCTTGTCCAGTTCGTGATCGCTTCCATCGACAGCGTAGAATTCGGCACCGTTACAAGTGCCCCCTGTGCTGTTCTGAATCTAGTGCTCCTGAAGGTAATATCCTCTACTGATCCGGTTACCGTCGACGTCTCCACCCAGTCACCGATAGTAAACGGCTTCTCAGTAATAATAATGATCCCGCCGAAGAAGTTGCTGATGGTATCCTTCGCGGCAAGCGCAAAAGCCAGTCCGCCAAGACCAAGGCCCGCTACAAATCCGTTGACATCATAATTGAATTCCTGAGCGATCACACTGACACTGAGCGCAATAATGACAAAACGGAGCAATTTGGATAAAAACGGCGCCAGAATATCATCCATGTCCAGCTCGAAGCGCTGATTCACCTTATGGAAGATAAACGACGACGTTGCGGTTAAATTACAAAGCCCCCAGCACAAGAGCGCCACAATCAGTGAACGGTATATTTTGCTGATGACCGGCATTTGCTCGTCTAAAAACGGTGAATAGCGGATCGCTAAAAACAGCCCCAAGGCAACAAAAAACCATCTGGCCGGCTTGTCAAACGCAAGTACCACCTGTTTGAAAATTTCTGTTTTCGGCCGGTTTGTCAAATTAAAAAGCAGATTAAAGAAATATCTTGTAAACAGTTTTCTAAGTATAAGAAACACCAGCAAAATCGCCAAGCTGATGCCGATTTGTATGATTTTATCAAGCGTGAAATATTGCTGCAGATAATCTGGCATGACAGTCTCCCCTCTATCTCAATCGAATGTTTATTATACTAAAAGATTCGTAAAGATGCTCTTCTAAATGTCTCTTTGCAGCACAAAACCCCGGCGGAACGCCGGGGCCAATTCTCAATTCATCTTTTCAGCCAGATTCAATAGGGACAGTCACTTACTTTTTTTCGTTTGTGTCTGATCAAGGAGAGTTGCTTTTTGCATTTCAGCATCCGTTTCGGCTTTAATTCTTTCCTCCACTCTAATTCTCCCTTTTCCCATGATCTCGCCTCCTTTTTTGCTATTATAAAGGATCAGAATTTGTTGTGAACATGTCGAAAGACCTAATTTTCTGCCGAAATATGCTCTGATACGCTGAGTGTCTTTTTTTAGTTATACGCAACGCTCAGCCCGGACGATTCCGATCTGGCAGAAAAAATTCACCAGTTTGTATCGCCGCGCATATATGGATTTGATACAATAACAGAAATGCCCATACGAGGAGCTGACTGAGCTTGTACACCATTGCCCATCGCGGAGCATCCGGCTACGCTCCGGAAAATACGATTTCCGCCTTTGACCTTGCGGTGAAAATGAATGCAGATATGATCGAACTGGATGTCCAGCTTACTAAAGACAGGCAGATTGTTGTGATACACGATGACAGGGTTGACCGAACAACAAACGGATCGGGTTTTGTTAAGGATTTTACATTGGAGGAATTACAGAAGCTCGATGCAGGAAGCTGGTACGGCCCCGCTTTTCAGGGAGAGCGTATTCCAACCTTGGAAGCGGTGCTCAAGCGCTACCACAAAAAAATCGGCCTTTTAATTGAATTAAAAGGCCATTCATCTCAAGTCGGAATTGAAGAAGAAGTGGGACAGCTGTTAGGGCAATTTTCTTTTTCTATTAATAATATTGTCCAATCCTTTCAGTTCCGCTCCGTCCAGCGGTTCCGCGAGCTTTATCCATCGATTTCGACAGCAGTCATTACAAGGCCCAATTTCGGCATGCTGTCCAGAAATCAGCTGAAGGCCTGCCAATCTATCGCAAACTATGTCAATATAAAATACACACGACTCAACCGGCTGATGATCGCTTCCGCCCATAAAAGCGGCTTAAAAGTATTTGCATGGACTGTCAATAATCAAAAGGCAGCAGCAAAATTACAAGCCATGGGCGTGGACGGCATCGTAACAGACTACCCGGATTTCATCAAAAAGGATGGCAAACATGAAAATATATAGCGCGGTTTTTATCGGGGGCGCGCTTGGCGCCTGCCTCCGATACGGATTAAACATGTGGATGCACACCGGTCCGTTCCCGGCAGCAACCTGGCTGGAAAACGCGGCAGGCAGCCTTCTATTAGGCATTCTGACCGGCTTTTTTATGGTCAGGGCAAAACGGCCTCTGCTGTCGGCTTTTTTAGGCACGGGTTTTTGCGGCGGCTTTACAACAATGTCCACATTTTCTAAAGAAACGGTGATGCTTTTGCAAACACAATCCTCACTGGCTGTTTTGTATATGGCAGTCTCATTGATATCAGGAATCGTTCTTGCTCTGATTGGCGTTCTGGCGGGACGGCGCATTGCAGGCATTCAGCAAAGAAAGGGGCTGCAGGAAAGATGACACTAGCGGGTATCTTCATAGCGGGCGGACTTGGTGCGATGCTGCGCTTCTGGCTTGGCAATGTCATAACCGCTAAAACCAAAGGCCTCAGCCTGCCCATTGGCATATTAACAGTTAATATTCTCGGAGCTCTCGGGCTCGGAATGTTTACAGGGCTTCACGTTACGAATGCTTCGGCCTCCCTCATCATCGGCACGGGATTTTTTGGCGCCTTTACGACCTTTTCCACTTTCAGTGTTGAAAGTGTTCAGCTCCTGCTGGCCAAACGCGTAATGGAAAGCATCCTGTACATCGCCCTGACGCTTTGCGGGTCGCTTTTGGCATTTTGGTGCGGCTGGACAATCGCAGCGTAAAAAAAACCTTGAGCTTATTTCTCGCTCAAGGTTGCACTGTTCAGCATCACAGGCTCGGGCATCGGCAGCGTATGGTGCGCAGTAACCCCGATTGTGTTGCCAGCCTCTTCTTTTATATCGATTTGCTTGATTAAGCGGCCGTCCATCTTCAGCACCTTTATCGTATATGAACCGATGCGGATGGATTCACCAGCCTCAATATCGATGTTTTCTTTCAATATCAGCCCGCCGATCGTATCGACGTCTTCTTGAATTGATGCGCCAAGAAGGCTGTTCACCTGATCGATTCGAACCTTTCCATCCATCACATAATGGCGGTCGCCAAGCTTTTGGATCAGCGGCTGTTCATCTTCATCAAATTCATCCCTGATCTCGCCGACAATTTCCTCAAGAATATCCTCAGTCGTCACAAGTCCCGAGGTCCCTCCGTATTCATCCGACAATATGGCCATATGAATGCGTTCGCGCTGCATTTTAATCAGCAAATCATGAACCGGGATGGTTTCAATCACTTCGATTACGGGCCGCACATACGGATGAATCGTCATCTTCATTCGTTCCTCTTCTGTCATAAACAGCAAATCAGAAAACAAATGCTTCGTATTGACCAAACCGATGACACTGTCTTTGTCCCCGTCTGTCACAGGCCAGCGCGTGTATTTTTCCTTCAGCATGACTTCAAGCATCTCGGCCATCGTCATCTCTGTTGATACAGCGGCCATTTCCTTCCGCGGTATCATAATTTCTTTGGCGATCCGATTATCAAATTCAAAAATCTTATTCACATATTTATATTCAGACGGATTAATCTCTCCGTTTTTTAAACTCTCAGACAACAGCATTCTAAGTTCTTCCTCAGAATGGGAACCATCATGTTCTGACGCAGGCTTTAAACCGAACATGCCGCATAAAAGCCGCGCCGATCCATTGAGGATCCAAATAAACGGAAACAGGAGCAAATAGAATAAACGCAATGGACCCGCTATCAGCAAGGTCAGCTGTTCTGCCTTTTGAATCGCGACCGTTTTCGGGGCCAGTTCGCCCACAACAACGTGCAGGAACGTGATCAAGGCGTACGCGACTGCAAAAGAGACTGCATGAGAAACCGATTCCGGCAGGCCGAGCGGTTCAAACAATGGTTGCAGCAGCCGTTCAAATGCCGGCTCCCCCAGCACGCCGAGTCCGATTGATGTCAATGTAATGCCCAGCTGGGATGCGGATAAATATTCATCCAAATCTGTAATGACACGCTTTGCGAGTATCGCCCGTTTGTTTCCTTCCGTTATAAGCTGATCAATTCTGGATCTCCTTACTCTAACAATCGCAAACTCGCTTGCAACGAAAAACGCGGTTAAAGCAATGAGCACGCCAATTAAAATCAGACTGTCAATATCGTCCATTTAACCTTATCCTCTCATCAAAGGATAAGGAGTCACCTCCTGATATAATCATTTTTCCTTAACATTGAGGTACGCGGTGTATTGTTGCCTAAGCAGAGGGCCCCATCATACCACCTCCAAGTCAAAGTTTGATTATAAATTGTATATTTTATTGTAACACAACTCATTCCAAAAATGATTTTTAATTTTTAGACTTTTATTATGGAGCAGGCTGTTTGGATTGGAAAAGGAGAGATAACGTGAATATGAAAAAAGAAAACAGCACTCAAAGCCGTTTTCTTTTTCTTTTTTTTCCTAAGCAAAATCTTTATATAAAGAAACGAAAATATCCCGTGAGTTTTTAATCTGCTCGATCGGCACACTGAAGGATAAACGGAAGTGCCCTTTCATTCCAAAACCGCTGCTCGGAACGATTAATAATTTGTATTTTTGGGCGGCATGGACGCAAAATGCGACTTCATCTTCAATTGGCGATTTCGGAAATATGAAAAAACCGCCCTTCGGCATTTCAAATTCAAAACCGGCTTCTTTTAAAATGCCGACCATTAAATCCCTGCGCTCTTTATAAGCGCTTGCGTCTACTCTTAAATCATCCATTCTTGCCACAGCCCGCTGCATCATGACAGGCGCATTCACAAATCCAAGCGTTCGATTACAGAACACAAAAGCGTTGATCAGAAGGGCGACATCCGGCATCTTGCTGTCTAATCCGATATACCCGAGCCGCTCTCCGGCTATGCCGAGATCCTTACTGAATGAGCTCGCCAAAATCACACGATGATACGATTGAAACGGATTTGCCAGCTCTTCATCATAGATTAATTGACTGTACGGTTCATCAAACAGCACATAAATCGTCTGTCCGCTCTTCTCTTCTATTTCTTTTAATAAAGCGCCTAAATCATCTATATTTTTCTGGCTGAGAACAGTGCCTGTCGGGTTATGAGGTGTATTGAGAATCAGCCCTTTCGTCTTTGAGGTAATCGATTGTCTCACCGCCTCAATATCAATCTCAAACCGGGACGTCAACGGGCAGCTTACAGCTTTTCCCCCGTAGTTCTCAATATACAATTTATACTCGGCAAAATAAGGTGCGAGAATAATAACCTCTTCACCCGGGTTTACGATACTTTTTAACGCGACATTCAATGCGCCGCCTGCGCCTACCGTCATGACGACTCGTTCCGCCGAGAACTCGGCTTCAAAACGTGACCCCAGAAATTGCGCTACTTTTTCTCTTGCTGCCGGAAGCCCTTGATTTTGTATGTATCCGTGATTGCCTTTGGCAGCTTCCTCTATTAATGCTCTCTTAAAAGCTTCAGGCGGTTCAACAACCGGATTTCCGATTGAAAAATCAAATACCTGGTCATCCCCGAACTCTTTCTTCAGCCTTGCGCCTTCATCAAACAGCTTGCGGATCCATGATCCTTTATTTAAGTTTTCTTCAATTTCCCGGGATAACCCAGCCAATTTCATCTGTCCCTTCCGCATAAAAAATTTGAAAATTCTATCTTTCTATGTTACTTCAATCAGAATATGAATTCCACAACTTCCAGTATACGTCTGTAAAAACAATAAACTTGTGCAAGACACCGTTCATATATTAAACTATTCTCATAACTATAACGTGATGGTTGGGAGGGATATAGATGGGGCTGAGACATATCGTATCAGTGAACTAGCGGCACTTGCCGGAGTAACGAAACGAACAGTTGATTATTATACGAATCTCGGTCTGCTTACGCCGGCCAGATCCTGTTCAAATTACCGTTACTACGATGAAAACGCACTAAAACGACTCATATTTATTGTAGATTGCAAGAAGCAGCGATTGGCCCTGTCCGATATTAAAGATCGACTGGAGAACCAGTTTCCCTCTTCAGCTAAACTTGATGATGAAATTGGAAATCTGGCATTAGAAATTGATCATATGAATCAAAACATCTCCGGAATCTTGCATCGGTTTGAACGGCTGAAGCCCGAGGAGCGTGACAAGCTGAAAAGCAAGCTCCCGCCCGAAAAGCTCGCCGTGTTCCAATCATTTATGCTGCTGTTAAGTTAAAACCATTTTATCTAACAGGAGGTGTTACCTTCATTCTCATTGCTAGGATGAAGGTTCTAATTGGACATAGTGAATTTGATTTTTGTCGCTGTTTTAATCGCCCTGACGGCATTTTTCGTGGCATCTGAGTTTGCCATTATCAGAATCAGAGGCTCACGGATTGATCAGCTGATCGCGGAAGGAAATAAAGCAGCAATAGCCGTAAAAAAAGTGACCACGCATCTTGATGAATATTTATCTGCGTGTCAGCTCGGAATTACATTGACTTCCATTGGATTAGGGGTTTTAGGTGAATCAACGATTGAAAGGATGCTTCATCCGCTTTTCGTACAATTAAACGTTCCAGGTTCCCTTTCACATGTCATATCGTTTATTTTTGCGTATGCCATTATCACGTTCCTGCACGTTGTTGTCGGAGAACTTGCACCTAAGACAGTCGCTATCCAAAAGGCGGAAGCAGTGTCTATGCTGTTTGCGAAACCGCTGATTTGGTTTTACCGCATTATGTTTCCGTTCATTTGGCTTTTGAACAATTCCGCACGGTTATTGACAAAAGCATTTGGCCTGGAGACCGTTTCAGAAAACGAACTGGCTCACTCTGAAGAAGAGTTGCGCATCATTCTGTCTGAAAGCTATAAAAGCGGTGAAATTAACCAGTCAGAGTTTAAATATGTGAATAAAATCTTTGAATTTGACGACAGGCTCGCGAAGGAAATTATGATTCCGCGGACCGAAATTGTCAGCCTTCCGCATGATATAAGAATTTCTGAAATGATGGACATCATTCAGATTGAAAAATATACCCGCTACCCTGTGGAAGAGGGCGATAAGGATAACATTATCGGGGTTATTAATATTAAAGAAGTGCTGACCGCCTGCATCAGCGGCGAGGTATCAGTTGATTCCACGATTTCACAATTCGTCAACCCGATCATTCATGTCATTGAATCTGCGCCGATCCAAGATCTGCTTGTCAAAATGCAAAAAGAAAGGGTCCACATGGCCATCCTGTCTGATGAATACGGCGGGACTGCCGGGCTCGTAACGGTTGAAGACATCATTGAAGAAATTGTCGGCGAAATCCGCGATGAATTTGATATTGATGAAATTAACGAAATTCGCAAAATCGGCGAAGGCCATTATATTCTTGACGGAAAAGTGTTAATCGACCAAGTAAACGACCTGCTCGGCATTCATTTAGAGAACGAAGAAGTCGATACAATCGGCGGATGGTTCCTTACCCAAAAATACGATGTTGAAAAAGACGATTCTATCATCGAAGAAGGCTGCGAATTTATCATCAACGAAATCGACGGCCACCACGTCGCTTACATTGAAGTGAAAAAGCTCGCGACAGAAGAGCTGATCGAAGCTGGAGAACCGAAAGAAGCGTAATATAAAAAGGCACCTTTTATTGAGGTGTCTTTTTTATTATGTTTTGTCTTAACATTCCTATTCTTCTCCTATGAAAACTGCTGCTAATAAAACGGTAATCCTCGGGAATTCTAATCAGGGGACTGGATCTCATTTAAAAGCGAGAAAAAGGAGTGAAAACATGAAAGTAGTGGTAACTGGAGCAGCGGGTAAAATAGGACGGTGGGCCGTAAGAGCAATATTGGAGGCCGGCCATGATGTAACAGCGTCAGATCGGTTATTAAGAGAAGAATCAGCATCGAAAAAATTTATTCAAGCAGATTTGCGGGATTATGGCCAGGTATGTCAGCTTATTATGGGCTGTGATGCTGTGGTCCACCTTGGGAATATTCCGACCGATGTCAGGAATACCTCCCAGGCGATATTTGAAAATAATATGCTCGTCAATTTTAATGTCCTGGAAGCCTGTAAAGATTTTAAAATCCCTAAGCTGGTATGGGCTTCAAGTGAAACGGTGCTGGGATATCCGTTTGTCCCGAAAGAGCTCAGCTATCTTCCTGTAGATGAGGAGCACCCGACGATCGTAAAATCATCTTATGCCATGGCAAAACGGCTGACTGAAATCCTCTCAGACATGTATTCAAAACTTACCAATACACAAATCGTCACCCTCCGTTTTGCGAATATATACGAGCCTGATGAGTACGAAAAAATCCCTGGCATGCACTGGAACGAGCAGCAAAAAGATATACAAAAGAAAAATGCATGGGCCTATTGTGATGTCAGAGATGCTGCACAAGCTTGCCTTCTTGCAGTCGAAAAAAACAATCTCGGAAACGATGTCTTCCATATTACTGCGCCGGACACCATCATGAAAGAACCGAGCGAAGACTTAGTTAAGCGGTTTTTCCCGGATGTCTCTTTAAAAAGAGATATAAAAGGATATGAAACGCTGATGGCAATTGATAAAGCGAAAAAGATCCTTGGTTATGAACCGCGTTATACATGGCGTAATGTGTTAAATAATGACGGTTCACTCAAAGCACTGCCAGAGGATCAGCTGTCATTGTCAAACAAATAAACACCAAAAAGCAGCAGATGTTCAATGAACTTCTGCTGCTTTTTTTATATCATAATCCTCTAAATTGATATCTACATCCATTTTGAGAGCCAGCTTCGCCAGCTGTTGCCCCATATAGGGCCCCATAGTCAATCCTGACGATCCAAGCCCATTTGCTGCTATTATCCCGTCCCAGCCGGGAAGACGTCCGATCACCGGCACATCACCTGGGGTAAAAGGGCGTAAACCGACTCTTGCCTCCTGAAAGGTGCTGTTTTCTAAACCAGGAGCCATTTCTAACCCCTTGTTCAACAACTCCTGCAGCCCGCCGGCCGTTATCCGTACATCATGTCCTTCTATGTTATCTTCACGAGTCGCTCCGATGGCCATTCTCTTGTCAGCATAAGCTAACAGATATTCCTTAGAAGGCGGCATCACAGCAGGCCAGCTTTCCATATTGTTTGCGGCCGGAACCTGCACATATATGATTTGCGCTTTTTGCACGCTTACTTTGAAGTGAATGCCTAAAGGTGCCAGCAATTGGTCTGCCCATACACCGGCACAAACAATCACCTCGTCAGCAGCATAACTTTCATCACCGACGGTTACGCCTGTCACTCGTTTTGAATGATATTGAAGCTTGGCATCGCCTGTTAAAAAAACGGCTCCCATTCTTTGAGCAGAACGAACTAATGCATCTCTCAGCACTTCACCATCCACTCGGGCTGCTCCGCTTATATGAATGGAATGGTACCGTTTAGCCAGCATCGGAAACATGCCAGCGGTTTTCATTTCAGAAAGAAAGGAAATCTCACCGATTTCCGGGGCATCTAGTTTACGTTCCTGCACCCTTTTTTCAATTTTCTCTATCTTTTCTTTCTCGTGATGTACACTAAGAGCACCAACAGGAGCATAACCCGTTTCTTTCTCGCCTTCTTTTCTAAGCTCCTCTATGAAACAGGGGTAAAAGTGCGCTCCTGCCTTCGCCATCCTGTACCACGCCTCATTTTTCCTAGGTGACAGCCATGGACAAATAATGCCTTTCGCCGCATGGGTGGCCTGTCCCTTATCTTTCCGATCTATAACAAGAACCTCAGCCCCCATTTTGGCTAACTGATATGCTGTTGACGCTCCTAAAATCCCAGCCCCTACTACAATGATTTTTTTCATTTTCCGTAACCTTTCCCAATAATCAGTTCCTCAATTAGTATAGCTAATTGCCGAGGAACTTATAAACAATCGGGAAACCAGTGCGTGAAAGTAATGATGGTTTATAACTGCTCCAGCTTCATTTCAAGCTCTTTAATACTGTTATTCAAAGCCTCTGTCATTGCTGCGAGTCTTTCCTTTGACGGCAGGTGGGCAAAATCAGCCTGTTGAAGAGGTTCACCGATAATAAGCTTCATTTTTCCTTTTTTGAACAATTCCTTTCCGCTCGAAGGTCCTTTATAAGCAGCGGGAACGAGCGGCGCTTTCCCCATCTGCGCAATCGTTACCGCACCTCTTTTCAAAGGCACGTCCTCAGAGGTTCTTGTTCCGCTTGGGAAGATACCGACGATCTCTCCTTCTTTCAGCAGCTTAATCGGTGTTTTAATACTGCTTGGCCCGGGGTTTTCCCGATCTACCGGAAAGGCATGAATTTTCTTCAGAAACGAACCGATCCATTTATTTTGAAACAACTCTTTTTTCGCCATGTAGTGTATTTGATAAGGAAGAATCCCGACTCCGAGTGTGATCACATCAACCCAGCCAGAGTGTGTACACGCGATGACAAAACCTGAATCGGCCGGAAGGTTTTCTTTGTTATACACCTTCACTCCTCCGCGAAGAGAAAGAATAACTTTTAAAGCATTAGCACAAAACTTATACATATCGCACTTCCTTTGTCGTAATCAATGATTCTTTCTGTTACTTATTATAACAACATTTTTTATTACCTGGTACTAATTTTTATGATTTCTCCGGTTAAAACGCGAAAAAGCTGAGGATTCGCCCTCAGCTTTTGTTATATTTCCTCCCTGGTCGGAGGTGCCATAAACTCCGGCCCGACCGGGTCTGATATCGTATTTTCCAATATGGTATTGATGTCTTTTTGATCTTCACTGCTCAGTGTCCAGCCTGTAATCTCAGATACCGCCTCAACCTGCTCAGGCTTTCTTGCCCCCCAAAGAGCGATATCCGCCCCCGGCTGGTCTAAGATCCATCTGACGGCCAAGTGAATCACTGATTTTCCATAACGTGCCTTCGCCAGCTCGTCCAATTGATGGACAGCAGAAAGATATTCTTTAAAGCGGGGCTTCTGGAATTTCGGATCGTGATTTCGCAGATCGTCGCCCTCAAATGTATACTCTTCGGTCATTTTGCCTGTTAACAGCCCTCTGCATAAACTGCCGTATAATAATGTTGTGATCTGTTTGTCTTCCGCATACGGTAGTACATTCTCTTCAATTTCTCTTTCAAACAGATTATATGGCGGCTGAATCGTATGAAGCGGTGCAGCGGCGCGAAATGTATCCATTTGCTCAACTGAAAAATTGCTGACGCCAATCGCCCGGATTTTCCCGGCGTCATATAATTCCTTCATGACTTCAGCCGTTTCTTCAATTGGCACAAGCGGATCAGGCCAATGCACCTGATAAAGATCAATATAATCCGTTTGAAGCCGTTTCAAAGAATTCTCGACTTCCTCTATGATTCTCGCTCTGTTCGCATGTCGGAACAGCTGGTTGTTCTTCCAGTCCAGAGCCGTTTTTGTTGCGAGAATCACCTGATCTCTTTTGCCGTGCTCCTTTATCGCCTTCCCGACGATTTCCTCGGACTGCCCGAAGCCGTAAGCCGGCGCGGTGTCAATCAGTGTGATCCCCTGTTCAAGAGCGGCGCGGATTGTTTTGATTGATGTTTTTTCGTCCGTGCCTCCCCACATGGTTCCGCCAATCGCCCATGTGCCGAGGCCGATTCTGGAGGCTTTGATTCCTGTGTCTGCTATACTGGTATATTCCATTGTGCCACTCCTTCACTTTTTCACTATCTTTTCCCCGCTGGCAAAAATGTTAAACATTTCTCGGTACTATCTTTTGCGGCCATTTTTGGTTACTATATATAAATGGTGTTTGATTAGGTATAAAAAAGCCGTTTGCACGTAATGTGCAACTTTAAACCTTTCTTATACGTGTATAAGATAGAGGGGAGAAAAGGCAGTGACGATCGATGAAATTTACCAAATGTACATGAATGATGTTTACAGGTTCCTGCTCTCCATGACAAAAGACAAGCATCTTGCCGAAGACTTGCTGCAGGAAACCTTTATGCGGGCATACATACACATTCACTCCTATGATCACAGCAAAGTAAAGCCCTGGCTTTTTCAAGTGGCGCGAAACGCCTTCATTGATTACGTCAGAAAGCATAAGAAAGAAGTAACCATTTCTGATGACTTGATCGGAAGCCTCTTTCAAAATGCTGTTCAGAGCCCTGCCCACCAGGTAGAGATAAAGGAAGTGCTGACTGGTTATATGTCCGAGCTCCCCGATAATTATCGGGAGGCCTTAACGCTATATTATTTAAAAGAGTTAAATTACAAAGAAGCATCCCATATTATGAATATTTCAGAGGCGAATTTTAAAAGTGTTTTATTTCGTGCCAGACAGCGGCTGAAAGCACTTTATAATAGAGGTGTTAATGATGAATGAAGAATTTAAAAAGCGTTTTGATCAATATAAAAACGGGGAAATGAGCGACCAGGAAATGACCGCATTTGAGGAAGAACTTGAGAAGCTCGAAGTGTATCTGGAATTGATTGACAGCGAGCTGCAGGACGATAACGATTGGGATGTCAGCATCAGTCCTGAAAAACAAAAAGCGATTTTAGCCTACGGCAAGCGCAAGTCTTATTTGCGAATTTCTGTGCTTGCCGTCATTTCGACATTGATGATTTTGCCGCTTTGTACGCTGGGAAGCTACCTCTATTACGGAATGGGAGGAAAACACAGCACCGGCAATGAGTTTATGGAAACCGCCGCAGTCACTGTAGCCCTAACTATGCCGAATGTTCTTGTCGATACATCCGGACTGAAAAGCCAAGTGAAGCTGTTTGGCATGAATACGGAATTCCCGCTGCAAAAGCAGATCGGTACGAAGACGGTCGCAGTAGGGAATGAACGGGTTGAGATGTTTTATAATAAAGTGAAAGCGCCGGCCGTTAACTACTATGACCTAGAAGTGCATAAAACCGGCCATTACTTTACACACCCATCAAGTGCGTCAGAACAAACAACCGCAAAAGCAGAAAAAACGTTAAAGACATTGCCTGAAGGAACTGTATCCGAGGTCTACCTCTCATATGACCGCGCATACCCGACAAAAGAAGTGTATAACAAGTTCAAAGGCTATGATGTGAGCTTTTTATGGAATGCAATCGAAACAGAGAAAAACACAAACGATACAGTATACGCAGAGCCGCTTGGCTATCCTGGAAAGGATTCAAAGTTCTTGGCTGCGCTTAATTCAAAAGGCAAATCAAATGGCGATCAGTTTATCAACGCCCTGACATTCATGTCCAAGCATGAAAAATGGGCACAGGTCATTTCAAAACGAAAAGACCTGAAAGTGGATAACCGATTGGATTATGTAGAGAAAAACGGTGTCAATGTATACGGTTCGGTCGTTACAGGACCAACCAAGGAAATCCAACGCATGCTGAAAAACAAATCTGTAAAATCAGCGAATGTCGGCGAGGTGGAATTATGGAACTGGTAAGAATTTTTAAAGAACACAATGTATTCGGCTGGATTTCAGTCGGGACAGCGATTCTGTCCCTGCTCTTGCTGAATTTGGCGATTATCAGCAACGTCACAATTTATTCCTATCAAATGCTTCCGTTCGCCATGGCTGCCGTTCCGTTTGGCATTATTGAGCTCTTCATCAAGAGAGGGCGCACAGGCCCCGGCCTGCTCGGCGTCGTCCTTAATCTCTTTGTAATTATTTGTGTGTATACCATTGTATCTGTTGATACCAATTTACAGTTTGGCTTTTAAAAGAAAGACGCCTGAAGAGGCGTCTTTTTTCATTACACTGGCTTTCGAAACAAGTAGCTTTCTATAGTAAAACCCATTTTGTCTGTATAAAATCGGTGCGCGTCTTTACGCTGAAGGCCAGATGAAAGACTGACAGAGCCAAATCCGGCTTTTCTCGCCCAGTCTGCGGCATAATCCAAAAGCATTTTGCCGTATCCCTTTGATCGGCAAGGCGCGGTTGTCACAAGATCTGCAATCCATAAGTGCTCTCCTTTATGAATGGAAACCCTCGGCAGCGCGCCGCACAGCGCCCTGATTGCTGTATCCTCATATAAGGCAAACAGCATATACGATTCTTTCCGCACACAGGCTTCAAGCCTTTGTAAATACGTCTCTTCATCCAGTTCTGTTCTCAATTCACTCATTACCGGAAACGACTCGGCCCATTCTTCTTTCGTGGTTAGTTGTTTCATATGTATCATCTTCTCAATCCCCTTTCCTTTCGTTACAATGATCATAGCTAATAAATGGCATTTGCCAAATAGCCAATATCAGAAAAAATGACCATGCCAGATATAAAGGAGATATACGATGGATATCACGCCGTTTCTTGATAAAAAAAGCAAAATACCGCTGTATGAGCAGCTTTATACCTTTTTTAAACAAGAAATTTCACATGCGAGAATAACGAAGGGAACAAAGCTTCCGTCAAAACGCATGCTCTCCGGCTCGCTCGGTGTCAGTACGGCAACAATCGAACGTGCTTACGAGCAATTAACTGCTGAGGGCTATGTCAAAAGCAAGCCAAAAGTCGGCTGGTTCGCGGCGGGAGTAGAAGCAGACTTCCCAGCGGCTCCTGTACATTTTCAGCAGTCTACGCAACCGGTCATACATGAAGAAAACGCACCTGCTATTGACTTTCATCAAGGCAATGTTGATCCGGTACACTTCCCCTTTAACGCATGGAGAAAAAGCATAGTAAAAAGTCTGGACCGCTATTCCGGATCGTTCCACACCTCTGGCGATCCTCTAGGAGAACCTGAACTCAGGCAGATGATTGCCCATTTTGTCAAGCTGTCTCGGGGAGTAAATTGCGAGCCCGGCCAGATCATCATCGGCGCAGGAACCACCGTACTTCTGCAAATTCTTTGTCTTACGCTTGGGCGCGGAACAAAAATCGGTTTTGAAGAACCGGGATTTCACCGTTCAAGAAGGATGTTTGAAGCAAATCACATGACTGTCATTCCTATTTGTTCTAATGAAGAAGGCGTCCTGCCGGGTGAGCTTAAACGCCGGAATCCGCACCTCGTGTATACAACTCCTTCGCATCAGTTTCCACTAGGGACCATTATGACGATAGCTCGCAGACAGGAGCTTCTGGCATGGGCAAAAGAAGCACACTCGTTCATTATCGAGGATGATTACGATGGAGAATTTCGCTACAGCGGCCAGCCCATTCCGTCTTTGCAAGGGCTTGATCCGAATGGTAGAGTCATCTATCTCGGCACTTTTTCAAAATCACTGCTGCCTGCCTTGCGGCTCAGCTTCATGATTTTGCCTCCCGCGCTGATGGAATCGGTCGGAAAAAACGCTCATTTAATGAAGCAAACGGTCTCTTCCCACTCGCAAATGGCACTGGCGGACTTCATCGAAAGCGGAGAGTGGCAAAAACATGTAAACAGAATGAGAGCCTTATACCGAAAAAAACACGCTGTCCTGTTAGAAGCCATACGGTCTGAACTAGGAAACAGCGTTGAAGTTCTCGGAAAAAACTCCGGGCTTCATATCGTGCTGCGGCTTTTGTTTCCAGCAAATGAGGAAGAAGCAATTAAAGCAGCCGCCGACAATGGCGTAACCATCTATCCCGTATCTCCCTCTTATAAAGGGCAGCCGCCATTTGTTTCTGTTTTAATCGGTTATGGCGGATTGTCAGAAGAGGACATTAGGCTCGGTATCAAAAAACTGAAAACGGCGTGGACTCCGCTGATCTCGTCTTGTTAAACAAAACAGGCTCCGGGAACGGAGCCTGTTGTTTAAAATGATAAAATACCGATTAAATTTAAGAATACAATAATAATTGCCAGCGGCACGATAAAACGAAGCAAATAAAACCATGTATAAAAGAATGCTTTACTTGCATTTGATCCGTTTCTCATTTCTGCCAAGAGCTCTTGTTTCGGAATTTTCAGCGGGATAAAAAGAGAAATTAACAGAGCGCCTAATGGCATCAAAACATTGCTGACGGTAAAATCGGCAATATCAAAAAACGTTTTACCAAACATGTGTACATCGCTCAATACACCATAAGACAAGCAACAAGGGATTCCGACCAAGAAGATCAAAAGCCCGCTCGTCCATGACAGTTTTATTCTCTTCTTTTCGTCCCCTTTTCCGATCGTAGCCACAATAATTTCAACCATCGAAAAAGCGGAGGTTAAGGCTGCAAATAAAAACGCAACGAGAAAGCCGATAAAAAACAAGGTGCCGAACGGAAGCTGTTCAAAAACAGCCGGAAGCACTGTAAACAGCAATGTCGGACCTTCATTTGGCTGAAAACCGAATGAGAAAACCGCCGGAAAAATGGCCAAGCCCGCCAATAGAGTCACAATGATATTCATCACGACAATGGAGGCTGCCGAGCGTGGGACGTTTTGTGTTTTCGGCAAGTAGGAGCTGTAAGTCACCATCACCGAAACCCCCAGTGTTAACGTAAAGAAGGCTTGTCCCAGCGCGAATAATATGGATTCCGGAGTCAGATCGCCGAAATGAGGCACAAGCAAAAATTTTACGCCTTCCATCGCACCATTAAGTGTGAGAGACCGAAGAACGAGCAGAATAAACAGTAAAAACAAAATCGGCATCATCACCGCACTGACTCGTTCAATCCCTTTTTGAACACCCCTGGCGACTACTATAACAGTCAGCACCATAAAAACAAGCTGAGCCGCGAGTGTCTGCATAGGATTTTGAATAATAGAAGCAAAAAGAGCGCCATACTGTGCTTGGGTAAGCCCTGACAGTGATCCTGACGCTGTTTTCACTATATATAGCAAAATCCATCCTCCGATTACACTGTAGAACGACAGCACTAAGAAACATGCGGCCACGCCGATCCATCCTGTAAGAAACCAAGCTGTTCTCGGCGCTTCTTTTTTATATGCATCAATGGCATTCGTCTGGTTCCGTCTTCCAAAAATAAATTCTCCCACTAAAAGCGGATAGCCCAAGAGAATGGTAAATAACACAAAGATAAGAAAAAAGGCGCCTCCTCCATTGGTCCCCGCTACATAAGGGAACTTCCATATCGCGCCTAAGCCGATAGCCGAGCCGGCGGCTGCCATGACGAAACCGATTTTCGAAGCCCATTGGACTGGTTTTTGCTCAGACAATAAACGTCACTTCCTTTCCAGCCTATATTATCTCTTATTTTTGTCTTCATTTCTATATATTCATTTGCCAAGAACATAAAAGAGAGAGCGGCCTGTATGGCCGCTCTCTTAATCACAAGATTATTGATTTAATTTTGAATGCTTTCTTGAATACAGGAAATAGATTGCCAAGCCGATTAACAGCCACACAAGGAAGCGGACAATCGTCACCCATCCAAGATTTAAAATTAAGAACAGGCAGAACAGAATCGCCAGGCCTGGGATAACCGGAACCCCTGGACATTTAAAAGCTCTCGGAAGATCCGGCTGTTTCTTTCTCAAAACAATAACTGCCACAGAAATCAGCACAAACGCTGACAGCGTTCCGATGTTTACCAGTTTTGCAAGTTCATCCAGCGGAACAAGTGAGCCTAGAAGCGCCGACATCGTTCCGAAAAACCAAGTGGCTACATAAGGTGTTTTGTGCTTTGGATGCACCTTAGAAAGTGAACCCGGCACCAGTCCATCACGCGACATGGCAAACATGACGCGTGTCTGTCCATAAAGCATCACAAGCATAACTGTTGTCATTCCCAAAACGGCGCCAATATCAATGATGCCTGCCACCCAGTTTTGCCCGGCGCTTTGAAGGACGAGAGAAACCGGATGATCCACACCCGCAAACTGGGCAAACGGGATAACCCCTGTCATGATCGCTGATACGGTGACATATAAAACCGTGCAAACCAATAAAGAGAAAATAATGCCTTTAGGCAGATCCTTCGCAGGATTTTTTGTCTCTTCCGCAGCAGAGGATACAGCGTCAAATCCGATAAAAGCAAAGAATACGAGCGCCGCTGCGCTGAATACGCCGCCAAAGCCCATCGGCATAAACGGCTGCCAGTTATGCGGCTTCACGTAAACGGCTGCCACCGCGATAAACAGCAGAACGACAAGCACTTTCAAGATAACCATGATGTTGTTGACTCTTTTTGATTCTTTGATCCCTAAATAAAGCAAAAACGTTATCGCCATCACAATCACGAATGCAGGCAGATTAAAAATGGTAAATGTACCTTTTACCGCCCCAGGTGCCGCTGTTAAAGCAACCGGAAGATGAATGCCGAGCCCTGATAAAAACGATTGGAAATAACCAGACCAGCCGACTGACACCGCGCTTACCGCCAGCATGTACTCTAAAATTAAATCCCACCCGATAATGAAGGCCATAAGCTCTCCCAAAGTCGCATAAGTGAATGTGTACACCGAACCAGAAACAGGCACACTTGAAGCAAATTCTGCGTAAGACAGGGCAGCGAATAAACAAGCCAGCGCCGCTACAACAAATGAAACGGTTAGTCCGGGACCAGCCGTGACTGCACCTGTTCCCGTCAGTACAAAAATCCCTGTGCCAATAATGGCTCCTATTCCAAGCAATGTTAAGTCGAATGCCCCTAATTCTCTTTTTAAAGATTTTTCACCGCTCGTCGCAGCGAGTAAATCCTGAATGCTTTTCTTCCTAAATACGCTCCCTTTCATTCCCCTTCAACTCCTAGACTAATTATCTATTTTTATATATTTTATTTGAATTTTCTGAATTCATGAGTGACAATGGTCATTTTTCTTTTTTTCTATTCTATTTGTACCAGTGGCGAATCATTCCTTTCTCCTACTCAATATTATATATAAAATCACAAAAATGAAAACAAAATTTTTAGAAAAATCGACAATTTTTTTATTTTGAAATATCTTACCGCGCAAAAAAACCAGCAATCATGCTGGTTTTTCGTTTCATTATGTTGAAATAAAACGGCCGCCATTTACGTGGATGGTCTGACCTGTCATATAGGAAGATTCATCAGACGCCAGCAGGACATAGGCGCCTGCATGCTCAACCGGCTGTCCCGGTCTTCCCATTGGGGTATCCAAGCCATGCTGTTTCACTTTTTCCTCCGGGAATGTCGCCGGAATAAGCGGTGTCCAAATTGGACCAGGCGCCACCGCATTCACTCTGATGCCTTTATCCGCAAGGGACATCGCCATGGACCGCGTAAAGGAGACAATCGCACCCTTTGTGCTGGAATAATCAATTAACATCGTATCGCCTTCATAAGCGGTAATCGATGTCGTATTAATAATGGCACTCCCCTCTTTAAGGTGGGGCAAAGCTTTCTTCGTCATATGAAACATGGAAAAAATGTTTGTGCGAAATGTTTTTTCTAGCTGTTCTGTTGAAATATTTAGAATGCTGTCCTGCGGATGCTGTTCAGCAGCGTTGTTCACCAAGATATCGAGTTTACCAAAATGGTCCACTGTTTGCTGCACAGCTTGTTCACAATGGTTCTCGTCCCCGACATCTCCCGGGATAAGCAGGCAGCGGACATGTTCCTTTTCGATCCGTTTACGCGTTTCCTCTGCGTCAGAATGCTCATCTAAGTAAAGAATGGAGATATCGGCCCCTTCTTTAGCAAACGCAATCGCTGCCGCCCTCCCTATTCCGCTGTCGCCCCCAGTAATGATCGCGACTTTTCCTTTCAGTTTTCCGCTTCCTTGATAATCCTCGTCCTCTGACAGAGGCAGCGGATTCATTTGTGACTCAATGCCCGGCTGTCTGTCCTGATGCTGCGGCTCTTGCCCTTCTGTTTGTCTGTCCATTGGGTTCATATTCTTCACTCCTAGACATGTGGTTGATACTGAACGTTACCACGTCATAGAAGCGAATAAACAGCAAAATATGTTATGAAAGAACTTCTTCAGGAATGGCACCTGTATATTTCGCTGACGGGCGGAAAATCATGTTGTTTTCTGCCTGTTCCAGCACATGGGCGCACCACCCTACCATTCGGCTTGCTGAAAAGGTCGGTGTGAACAATTCATCGTCAAAATCAATCGCCTTCATCACAGCAGCCGCATAAAATTCAACATTTGTATATAGCTTGCGTCCCGGTTTGTAGATTTCAAGCAAACGAATCGCTTCTGCTTCTACGTGCAGTGCAAGATCAAGGTCGCGGTCATTGCCGGCCACCTCTTCTGCTTTCTGTCTCAGAGCTTCTGCCCGCGGGTCCTTCGTCTTGTACACCCTATGGCCGAACCCCATCAGGCGCTCTCCTTTCTCGAGTTTTTTTGTCAGATAAGCTTCAGCATTTTCTTTTTCTCCAATGTCTTCAAGCATTTTGGTCACCGCAGAAGGAGCGCCTCCGTGCAGCGGGCCTTTCATCGTGCCGAGAGCAGCAGTGACAGCTGACACTAAATCACTCTCTGTAGATAATGTGACACGTGCAGAAAAAGTGGAGGCGTTCATGCCGTGCTCCATGGCCAGAATCATATATGTTTCAAGCGCTTTCTTTTTTGCCTCTGAAGGCTGTTCACCTGTGAGCATATAATAGTAGTTTTCGACATGTCCGTACTGGGAAGATGGCGCAATTGCTTTTTCATCTCGCGTCCATCGTTTTCTGTACGCAATGATGGAAGGCGTGATTGCAATCAGCCGAATTGCTTCTTCTGTTTTCGGATGAAACGTGTACGCATTTTCCCCCAATGCTGAAACAACCGTTCTCAGCACCGACATATCGTCCATGTTGTTTGGCAGTGACTGAATCAAGCGCTCTATGTGTTCCGGCAAATGCCGCTCCGCAGCAAGCTTCTCTTCAAATGTCTGCAATTCTTCAGATGACGGCAGTTTCCCAAATAAAATTAAATAAGCCGCTTCTTCAAAGCTGTGATTCAGGGCGATGTCTTTAGCATGCTGCCCTCTGTAAATCAGGCGGCCTTTTTCGCCATCAATATGGCTGATAGATGTTTCTACACATGTAATTCCCTTTAATCCGTAATGTACCATTTGTATTCCCCCTATCCTTTTCTGTTATTATAGTAAATATAATATTTAAAAAATATTGAATATTTTAAAGGGAATTAATTAAAATTATTAATCAGAGGGAGATTAGAAATGGATTTCAAATGGCTACACACCTTTGTGACCGCTGCGAAATATGAAAACTTCCGAAAAACAGCGGAAACGCTTTTTTTATCTCAGCCTACTGTGACCGTGCATATTAAGCAATTAGAAAAAGAAATCAGCTGCAAGCTGTTCGAGCGAAAAGGCAGAAAGATCCAGCTGACTGATGAAGGCAGGGCTTATTTGCCGTATGCACTCAGGCTTCTTGATGATTACGAAAACAGCATGGCAGAGCTTCACAGAGTGAGACAAGGCTACTGTCAAACCTTACAGCTCGCGGTTTCTCCGCTTATCGCAGATACTGTGCTTCCGTCTGTCATGAAGCGGTACACAGCAATGAATACAGAAACAGAAATGGCGGTAACGATTTTTGAATCGGCAGAAATCGCGTCACTGATTAAAGCCGGGGAAGCAGATATCGGACTGAGCTGTTTAAAGGTGCAGTCTTCCTCTTTAACCTGCCACTGCTTATATAAAGACCCTGTTGTCCTTGTTGCCCCGCCCGATCAGCGTTTCATGGCAGACAAAGAAATTGATGCCAAAGAGGTGCTCGAGCAATACCTTCTTTTGACCCACAATCATCCTGATTACTGGGACGACTTGCTCCGTCAGGTCAGAGTGACATTTCCATTTGTGAGAACAATGAAAGTCACACAAACACATATAACGAAACGGTTTATCAAGGAAGGACTCGGGGTTTCATTTCTGCCCTTATCTACGGTAAAGCGTGAGTTGGCAGAGAATCAGATGATCAAAATCCCTTATCAATCTGTACAGCTGCCCTATGCCGGCGCTTACGCAATCGCCCTTTATGAAAATAAGAAAGAAAAAAAATTCTTGGATTTTTTATCACATTTTCATTTTTAGATGCAACCAAAACGGATGAGCTCCGTCTAATGAAAAAAACCCGTTCCAATGAACGGGTTTCCTTCTAAAATTAGAATCTTTTCGCACCGAGGTAACGAGGCTTCCAGTAGCTGTTGTTCAGGCTGCTGATTTGTACGCCGTCAGATCCTGCATGAATGAAACTGTTGTTTCCAACGTAAATCCCCATGTGAGAAGGGCCGGATTTATATGTTGTGAAGAAGACGAAATCACCGACAGACGGGTTGGCAATGCTCTTCATAGAACTCCAGTAGCCCGCAGTGCTTGTTCTGCCCACACTTGTTTGTTTATTCAGTACGTACCAGATGAACCCGCTGCAGTCAAAGCCGGAAGTTGTCGTTCCGCCCCATTTGTATGGCGTTCCGACTAACGCTTTTGCATCAGAAACCAGCTTGCTCACATTAAGTGATGTAGATGACGTTTTGCTGCTTGAAGATGATGAAGTGCTGGAAGAAACATTTTTTGATCCTGTGCTTGAGCTTGTTCCTTTCACTTTCAACACTTGGCCGGCATAGATTAAATCTGATTTTAAGCCGTTTAAGCTTTTTAATTTGCTAACTGTTGTGCCATATTTGCTCGCAATTTTAGAAAGGCTGTCTCCGCTCTTTACTTTATATGTAGAAGTTGAAGACGATGACACCTTAGATGAGCTGGAGCTGCTTGAACTTGTTGAACCTTTCAGTTTCAGGACTTGTCCAATGCGGAGCAAATCTGATTTTAAGCCATTCAGTTTTTTCAGTTCACTGACTGTCATGCCGTATTTGTTCGAAATTTTCCAAAGGCTGTCCCCGCTCTTTACTTTGTATGTAGAAGAAGATGAAGAACTGCTGCTTTTTGAACTTGTAGATTTGCCGTTAATCGATAAAGTCTGCCCTGCGTAAATGATGTCTGAACGAAGGTGGTTCTCTGATTTAATTTTACTGATCGTTGTGTCGTATTTTCTTGAAAGTTCCCATAACGTGTCGCCTTTTTTCACCTTGATGCTTTGTGCAGATGCCGCTCCTGCAAATAATGTCGATCCTAAAACTACTGCTGTTGTGGCTGTAATGATTTGCTTTTTCATATTTTCCTCCCCAAATATTTATATCTATATATATTGATCTCTTTTTTTAAATTAATCTTATTGTTTTCTATTATAAGGATAGATTCCCAACAGAAATAGACTTGACTTCATGTGACAAATTTCTTAATTATTCGTTCTAAAAAAAAGTTTGTAAGGGTATTAAATATTTCATTTTCGTTTCAAAGGTGACAAAAAACGAGTCCTTTTGTCATGTGATTTGGGAGGTTTTTCAACTTAAAGGAAATAAATGAAAAACTTTCGGGGTCTACACACATATTGGAAGAATGAGTGATAAAGAGTATTCGGGGAAAGCTGCGGAGAACCGCAGTTTTTTTATTTAAACAAACATATCATGCAAGGACAGAGAGGTAAAGATTTTTCTGGAAAAATGAATGCTTTGAACCAAATAAGACAAAATAACGAAACGACGTATTTCATTTCCTTACAATGCTTTACTTAATGTTTACACGGTCAACAGCCGCATTTAACAAAATTCCCCTAACATAATATACAGAATACATTAAAGGAGGCCTGCAAAAAAATGAGTCTGTTTCAAAACTTGAAATCAAAACTTGTGCCCATCGCAGCTGTTTCCGTGCTTACAGCCGGCATATTCGCCGGTGCAGAACTGCAGCAGACCGAAAAAGCAAGCGCCAAAAAACAAAACAAAGACGAGATCAGAAATGTCATTGTGATGATTGGTGACGGCATGGGAGCATCGTACATAAACGCCTACCGTTCCATGAAAAATAACGGTGAAACACCGAATAACCCGAAGTTAACTGAATTTGACCGAAACCTGACAGGCATGATGATGACGCACCCGGATGACCCTGACTATAATATTACGGACTCAGCCGCAGCCGGAACTGCATTGGCGACAGGCGTTAAGACATATAACAATGCAATTGGCGTCGATAAAAACGGAAAAAAAGTAAAATCTGTGCTCGAAGAAGCTAAACAGCAAGGCAAATCGACCGGTCTCGTCGCAACGTCTGAAATTAACCATGCCACGCCTGCCGCATATGGCGCCCACAACGAATCTCGGAAAAACATGGACCAAATCGCCAACAGCTATATGGATGACAAAATAAAAGGCAAACAAAAAATAGACGTTTTGCTTGGCGGCGGAAAATCGTATTTTAACCGTAAGGACAGAAATTTAACGAAGGAATTCAAACAAGCAGGCTACAGCTATGTGACAACAAAACAAGCGCTGAAGAAAAATAAAGATCAGCAGGTGCTTGGGCTTTTCGCAGACGGAGGGCTTGCTAAAGCGCTGGACCGTGACAGCAAAACACCTTCTCTCAAAGACATGACAGTTTCAGCCATTGACCGTCTGAACCAAAATAAAAAAGGATTTTTCTTAATGGTCGAAGGCAGCCAAATCGACTGGGCGGCCCATGACAATGATACAGTAGGAGCCATGAGCGAGGTTAAAGATTTTGAACAGGCCTATAAAGCCGCGATTGACTTTGCGAAAAAAGATAAACACACGCTTGTCATTGCAGCTGCTGACCATACGACCGGCGGATTTACCATTGGCGCAAACGGCGAAAAGAATTGGCACGCGGAGCCGATTCTCGCCGCCAAAAAAACCCCTGAATTTATGGCAAAGAAAATCAATGAGGGCAAACCGGCAAAAGATGTGCTCGCCCGCTATACTGACCTTGACTTCACAACTGAAGAAATCAAAAGCGTTGAAACAGCAGCCCAGGCTGACAAGGACAAAGGCGCCTATAAAGCCATCATCAAGATCCTGAACACACGGTCTAACAGCGGATGGACGAGTACCGATCATACGGGCGAAGAAGTGCCGGTATACGCGTACGGTCCAGGAAAAGAGAAATTCCGCGGACTGATTAACAATACCGACCAGGCAAAAATCATCTTTAAGATTTTGAAAACAGGAAAATAAAAAAAGAGGATGCAGAACGCTGCATCCTCTTTTTTTAAAGGTACCTGCGGTGAACACCTTTTCCGTCATACGAAAACACGACTTCCTTATCCTCAAGTACAGACTCGATGTGCACGCTTCTCCCCCAAAGCTGAAATAAATAAGGGAGCACCTTCTCCAAATATTTCAAATCCAGCTCTATGCCCTCATACCAATGCTTAATATAGAGCTCGTTATTTTTCATATAGTCGCCGTCGTTTACTGTCAAATACGGAAACCCGCCGTTTACCCGCATGCTCACGAGCTGGTCGCGCACCGACTCCCACTCTTTATCGACGATTTTATAATCTCTGCCCTGCTTTTGAAATAAATAAAGATCCTCCCGCATAACTAAGTCTTTTGTTAAATAATTGCGGATGAAAGAGATATCGGATTCAATTTCCCTGACCTCAAACATTTTCTCCCGGCCTGAGTCAGGCTTTACGCCTATTTTTTTCATTTCCTCAGTCGGGTTGTTGTACCGCTCCTCAATGTCTTCAAAAATTTTCAGTCCTAAATAATAAGGATTGATACCCGTTTTGGACGGCTGGACGACACCTGCATTCAGCTTGGCGAACTCTATCGCTTCATCAGAAGTTAAATCAAGCTCACGTATAATTCGCTGGTGCCAATAGGAAGCCCAGCCCTCATTCATAATCTTTGTTTCCAGCTGAGGCCAGAAATAAAGCATTTCCTCTCTCATCATCGTTAAAATATCACGCTGCCACGGCTCTAGTTCCCGGGAATGCTCCTCGATAAAAAGCAGAATATCTTTTTCCGGCCGCGGCGGGAAAGGTTTTTTCGATTTTTTCACTTGTTTTTTTGGTTTCTTTTCATCTAAAGACCATAAATCATCGTAAGGCGTCGCTGCCTCTTCAAGCTCCTCTTCCTCATCATCCACACTCCATAGGAGCTTCGGACGGACCAAAGACGGATCGATATGCTCCTGAATCGATAGGATCGCGTCTAAAAAAGCCTCGACTTCCTTTATCCCGTGAACCTGTTCATAGTGTTTAATCCGCTCGGCCGTTGCCGCCATGCTTTCCACCATATCGCGCTTCGTGTTTTGGAAGCGGCAGTTGTTTTTGAAGAAATCACAATGGGCGAGAACGTGAGCAACAATCAATTTATTTTGGATCAGTGAGTTGCTGTCCAGCAAAAAAGCGTAGCATGGATCTGAGTTAATGACCAGTTCATAAATCTTGCTTAATCCAAGATCATAATGCAGCTTCATTTTGTGAAACTGCTTGCCGAAGCTCCAGTGGCTGAATCTTGTCGGCATCCCGTACGCGCCGAATGTATAAATAATTTCAGCCGGGCAGATTTCATATCTCATCGGGTAGAAATCAAGGCCGAATCCCTTTGCAATTTCGGTAATTTCCTCAATTGCCCGCTGTAATCCCTTCTTCTCCTCCGCGTTCAACCGAATCCCCCCTACTTGGACTTATCTATAATGTATGAGCCCGCCTGACAAAAGATGATAGCCGCACTTGGGCAAGAAAAAAATTCGCCCCGCACATTCAGCTGTTTGCCGATTGTGTCAGTGGGTAAAAACACATCATATTACGAAAAAAAGGAGCGATACCAATTGAATGTAGCAGACATGCTTTCTTCTTATCTCAGTAAGCTGCCAAACTTAATCATTGCCTTACTCGTCTTATTAATCGGATGGGCTATCGCTAAAATCATTGAAAAAGCGGTATACAAAGGGCTCAGAAAAACAAAAATCGACGACAAGCTCTTTGCTGGGAAAAAGCCATCACGCTATTCCTCGGAAAAAGTCATAAGCAAGGTCGTTTATTTTATTGCATTGATTATCGTCTTTATTTTATTCTTTAACATTCTGCACCTGACAACAGTGGCATCACCGTTTGTCAGCATGCTTTCCGCAATTACAGCGGCTATCCCAAGCGTGCTGAAGGCCGGACTCATCCTGCTGTTAGGATGGGCTGCAGCCGCTGTATTGAGCTTCCTTGTCAAAAAAATCGGGATGAAGCTGAGCACGAGTGACAAGGTGCGCAAGTGGAATTTGGTATCTGAAGGGAAAGATATTCATCAGGCAGTCAATGCCGCTTCACAAATTGTCTTTTACCTTGTGCTGCTCGTTTTCCTCCCAGGGGTCTTATCTTCTTTGAAAATCAGCGGCATTTCAGGCCCGTTTACAAATATGATGGAAAGCGTGCTCGCTTTTCTGCCGAAATTATTTGCTGCGGCGCTTATCGTTTTAATCGGCTGGCTTGTTGCCCGTCTTGTACGTGACATCATTACGAATTTCCTAGCAAGCATCGGCACGGAAAGATTCGCTGCACGTATGGGTTTATCTATTTATTTAAAAGATACAAGCCTTTCTGCAGTCATCGGAACAATCGCTTATGTGCTGATTTTAATACCGGTTGTCATTTCTGCGCTTGACCAGCTTGATGTCGCCGGCATTTCGAAACCGGCTGTCTCTATGCTGAATACGATTTTAAACATGCTTCCGAATATCATCATTGCCATTGTGCTTATTTTAGCGGGTATGTGGGCAGGAAAATGGGTGAACACCATGGTGTCCGGACTGCTCCATCGTGCAGGCTTTGATTCTGTGTTAGGAAAAATGGGCATGGAAACAGGAACGCCTGCAAAGCTGTCCTTGTCTCAAGTTGTCGGGATGATTGCGCAAATCATTGTCATTCTGCTGTTTACAGCCGAGGCGCTGCAAATTGTTCAGCTGCACTTCCTCGTAGAGATTGCGACTGGCATCATCGCGTATCTTCCAAATGTCCTTGTCGCCGTATTCATTCTCGGAATCGGCCTTTACGCCGGAGAAATGGTGCGAAAAGTGCTCGCCAGCATCATTAAAGGCCAGGAATTCAAGTCTTTAGCAGCGATTGCTAAGTATACGATTATTGCACTTGCTTTCTTTATGGCCCTGGATCAGCTTGGTGTCGCTGACACAATCGTCAATTCCGCGTTCATTATCGTGCTTAGCGGCTTCGCACTCGCTTTCGGTTTATCCTTCGGCCTTGGCGGAAAGGATTTTGCATCACGTTATCTGTCTACATTTGAACGCAAAATGCAAAACACCGAAATCGATAAGAACCGTAAAAACCAAAATCCACCGAATCACATGTAAATAAAAAAACGTGCACCCAGCAGGGTGTACGTTTTTTTATTGAAAAATTCCTTTTTTTTCATTTTTCAATCGATTATGATAAGATATAGAAAATGTCTTATTATGAGGTCTTATTATGAAGTTAACAAATTATACAGATTATTCGTTAAGAGTGTTGATTTTTCTGGCTGCAGAACGTCACGGAGAACTTTCAAATATAAAACAGATTGCCGAAACATATTCTATTTCAAAAAATCATCTTATGAAAGTCATATACAGGCTCGGCCAGCTCGGCTACGTAGAAACGATACGCGGACGAGGCGGCGGCATACGTTTAGGCATGGACCCTGAAGACATCAATATCGGTGAGGTTGTCAGAAAAACGGAAGATGATTTTAATATTGTGGAATGTTTTGATGCGAACAAGAATCTCTGCATTATTTCCCCGGTGTGCGGCTTAAAACATGTACTTAATGAAGCGCTTATGGCCTATCTTGCGGTTTTAGACAACTATACGCTGCGCGACCTTGTTAAAAACAAGGAAGATATCATGAAGCTTTTAAGAATGAAGGAATAGAAAATGATTCCTTCTTTTTTATGTCCTTTTTCCCCCTTTTTGTTAAGATAATATGGCTGTTTTTAAAAAAAAGGCAAAACGATGAGACAAATCTGCCGATATAAAAAAGAAACAGCGAATTCAAAATCATTGGGGGAAAAAGGAGAGCTCAGATGAAAAAGAAATTAGCAGCAGGGCTGACAGCATCTGCGATTGTCAGCACAACTTTAGCAGTGGCACCAGCTGAGGCAGCAACGATTAAGGTGAAAAGCGGAGATTCTTTATGGAAACTGGCCCAAAACTACAATACAAGTGTGGCGGCTATCACATCCGCCAACCATCTTTCGACTACTGTTCTGTCGATCGGCCAGACGCTTACCATTCCAGGCAGCAATTCCAGCACTTCATCTACTTCAAGCTCAACAACCAAGAAGAGCGGAAGTTCTGTTTACACAGTGAAAAGCGGAGATTCACTTTGGCTGATCGCAAATGAGTATAAAATGACGGTGCAGGAACTGAAAAAATTAAATGGCCTAAGCAGCGACATGATTCGTGCGGGGCAGAAATTAAAGGTATCCGGTACGGTTTCCTCAAGCTCCAGCTCTAGTACCAGTAAAAAAAGCAGTTCCAATAAGAGCTCAAGCTCTTCATCTTCTACCGGAACATATAAGGTGAAGCTTGGAGATTCGCTTTGGAAAATTGCAAACAAAGTCAATATGTCCGTCGCTGAATTGAAGGTCTTGAACAACTTAAAATCAGACACCATTTATGTGAATCAAGTGTTAAAAACAAAATCTAGCGGTTCTAATACGTCTTCCAAAGACACTTCATCTAATTCGAACCAAACTTCAGCAACAACGAAATACACTGTAAAAAGCGGAGATTCACTTTGGAAAATTGCAAACAACTATAACCTGACTGTACAGCAAATCCGAAACAGCAACAATCTGAAATCAGACGTGCTGTACGTCGGACAAGTGCTGAAGCTGACAGGTAAAGCATCTTCAGGCTCTTCTTCATCTTCATCGTCTTCTTCGTCAAATGCAAGCTCCGGCACGACGACTACATACACGGTGAAAAGCGGCGATTCCTTGTGGGTGATTGCTCAAAAGTTTAATGTAACAGCTCAGCAGATTCGGGAGAAAAACAATTTAAAAACGGATGTCTTGCAGGTTGGCCAAAAGCTGGTCATTACCGGAAAAGCCTCATCTTCATCCTCTGCTTCATCCGGGTCATCAAGCACTACCAGCTCTTCAAGCGCGAAAATCAACACTATGATTGCCGCCGCTAAAGAGCAGCTTGGAGTTCCATATCGCTGGGGAGGCACGACACCCGCCGGATTTGACTGCAGCGGTTTCATTTACTATGCACTGAACAAAGTCACATCCGTATCAAGATTAACGGCAGCCGGATATTGGAACACAATGAAATCTGTCAGCCAGCCTGCTGTCGGAGACTTTGTTTTCTTTACAACATATAAAGCAGGCCCTTCCCACGTCGGAATTTATCTTGGAAACGGGGAGTTCATTAATGCCAATGATTCCGGAGTTGTCATTTCCAGTATGAACAACTCTTACTGGAAACAGCGCTATCTCGGTGCAAAACGATATTTCTAAAAACAGAAACTGTATGGCCTCAGGGCTGTACAGTTTTTTGCTTAGAGCCTAAAGACGTTGATGCTGATCATATGTTTTGTCAACGGATGAAAATAAACTTCTGCCCGAACAGAAAATGTGTCGTCATTCTGTTTGACCGTCACCCGAAAGACATCTTTCGTCTGCTCATCATTCACCTCGGTCCGTCCCATATAAGCGTAATCAGAAAACGAAGCCCCCTTATATTCATCCTGAATTTTGCTCCAGGCGAGCTTTTCCCACTTTTGAACGGACTCGTTTGTGTCCGTTGAATGCCCTTTTGCAGCCATTGACACGATGATTAATCCGCAAAAAAGAAGCGCAATGGTATACGGCAGAGATTTCATGTTTTCAGTCTCCTGTACCCAGATTATGTTCTCTCATAGGATTTCCAAAAGCGATGGCTTCATTCAGGCATTTTGATTTTATGTCTCCCTCATATTGCTACCCCTGTACTGCCGCAGACGCCAAGTTTTGCCCCGTCAATAACATAGGATGCGGCATAAACTAATCATGAACTTCTCACACAAGAAAGGAGAAGCGATTCATGGATTATGCCGATTACGATAAAGCGCTGTATTACACTCACCGTTCTCAATGGGATAATTTATTGATTTTAATGGTGCGTACAGAGGATGATTTGTTATCAAAACGAATCGAGCATTTTTTGCATGCGTATCATTTTGAACAGGATTACGCCGTTCTTGAAAAGATGCTGTATTCCCTTCTCCGTTATATTGATCATGCCACAGAGCTGACTTACGAAGATCAATTAGCCTTGCTCACATAAACAAATCCCGGCGTTCAGACGCCGGGATTTCCTGCTTTTGCGAACAGGCTGAGTTCTTCGACAAGCTCTTTTAAGCCGGCCTTTATATTTTCCGTCACTGCAGCATTTTCAACATCAATGTGCACCGGATCAAGCACGAGCTGCTTCGGAATGACATTGGCGTAGACACCCCGCATGACTGTTCTCATATTGTTCAGCGCGTTGATGCCGCCTTTACCGCCTCCCGCCACTGCCAATAACGCAACGGGCTTATATTTGAATTGTTCGCTGCTTAGAAAATCCAGCGCATTTTTTAAAGCGCCGCTCATGCCGCTGTGATACTCAGGAGATAATAAGATAATCGCATCCGCTTTAGTGACGCGCTGCTTAAGCTCCAGTACCTGCAAAAGTTCGGATTGCTCCGCTTCACCATTAAAAATCGGTAATATAAACTCGCTTAGATCAATCAAGTCCGCGTGATACAGCGCTGAAATATAGGATGCGGCAATTCTTGTTCTGCCATGTTTTCTGGGCGTACCGTTTATGACTAACATGTTCATTTCGTGATCTCTCCATTCAGGTTATATTTCACTGCGAAAAGCGCTGCTTGCGTTCGGTCGGCTACATCAAGCTTTGCTAAAAGATTCGACACATGGGTTTTCACTGTTTTTTCTGAAATAAACAAGGCTGCCGCGATTTCTTTATTGCTTTTGCCGTTGGCAATTTCGTTCAGAACGTCCTTTTCCCTTCGTGTTAATTGATAAAATTTTTCTTTTTCCGGATCGTGCTGATTTCTCATATGTGTCAAAACATGGGGCATAATAGCTGAAGAAAGCTTGTATTCGCCGGCATGCACTTGTCTTAGTGTTTTTACCAATTCCTCTGGCTCCGTATCCTTTAATTGATACGCCTTCGCCCCCGCCTGCAGCGCCGGGATGACGTGCTCCTGATCGGAATAACTCGTCAGCACAATGATATTAATGCCCGGAAATTGCTGTACTGCTTTTTTTATGGCTTGAATGCCGTCCATCTCGGGCATAGACAGATCCATCAGCACAAGATCAGGCTTTGTCTCTTCAATGACACGGAGAGCTTCTGTTCCGGTTGCGGCCTCGCCGGCAACTTCAATATCATCCTGGGTGGCGAAGAAAAAACGAAGCCCCTTTCTGACAACATGGTGATCATCCGCAATTACAATTTTCATTGCACTGTCCTTCCTTTCTGATTGGTTAGCGGAAGCCTGACGGACAGCTTTGTCCCCGCACCAAGCTCTGACTCAATCAAAAACGCCGCGCCGGCTTTTACTGCCCGTTCTTTCATACCCTTGATGCCAAGTGAAGGCACCCCGTCATGCGCTTCATAGCGAAACCCTGCCCCATGATCGATGATATCCAACTCCGCATGGTACGAAGAAGCAGTCAGGCTGACATACGCAGTATCAGTACCGGCATGCTTTTTGCAGTTATTTAATGCCTCCTGTACAATACGCCACAGCATATGCTCCTGCTCATCAGTAAGAACAAGACAGCCTTTTTGTGTAAAAATGACATTTAATCCGATGAGCGCGCCATAGCTTTTAATGGCTTCAGACAGCCCTTTTTCCAATCCTCCGGGACGAAGCTGCCAAATTAATGCTTTCATTTCTGCGAGCGCGTCCTGTGATAGGTTTTGAATGAAATCAATCATCTGCTGCAAATTCTCATCTTTTGTTAGTGTCTTTGCCGCTCTGGCTGTTAAACTGACGGAAAACAGCATTTGATTGACGGAATCGTGAAGCTCCTGAGCGAGGCGGTTGCGCTCCATTAAAAGAGCATTTTTTTGTTTATATTCTGAAAGCTTCATGCGCTGGATTGCCGTTCCGATCTGAAAGGCGACAGACTCAAGTAAATGCAGCTCTTCCTCATCAAACATGGTTTTTCCGGCCGCCGCTACATTTAACAATCCGAATCTCCTGTCCCCGTCTTCTAAAGGCACAGTTGCATGATGCGTAATCCCTTCAGTGTCAAAACAATGCAGTTCCTCGGCTGATTCTATGCGTTTGCAGTTCATTATATTAGCGGCCCTTCTCAGCCCTCCGTTATTGAATTTCGTCAGGCAGTAGCACTCCCCTTCGCACATCAGTACTTTTTCCTTGCGGCTTAAAGCCGGGGGCAGATAAGCGTCGGCCGCTAACGTATAGGAGCCGTCTTCTTCGATCAAAAAAATCCATCCGGATTGAAGGTTCGTCAGGCTCAGCAATTCTTTTAAAACCTCATCCAGTGTTGCTTTGACATCGTGCCCTTGATTTAAGGTTTCCGCAATCGTTTTCAGCGTTTTTAATTTTTCCATCCTCGTATTGCTCATGTTTCTCACTCCGGCATTGGTCTTGTTATTTAAGATTATACCAGTTTTTTGTATTTCGTTACTTCGCTTGAGGGATGATTTTCTTTCAGACTTTTGGATGAGAAAAGAAAAAAGCCGGATCATTTACAATGATCCAGCTTATGCTTGAACTACTTAGCTGTAGCCTCTACAATGTCGTCTACAGCCTTCATTACATCGTCAGAAAGCGCGGCAAGACGCTTTTCACTGTCTTCTAAAGAGGTTCCTTTTACAGCGAAGTAGAATTTGACCTTCGGCTCAGTTCCGGAAGGGCGGAGGCAGAACCAAGACCCGTCTTCCAGGAAGTATTTCAGTACATTTGATTTTGGCAGATCGATCGCTTCTTCTTTGTTTTCCGTCAGAAGCGTCCGTTTGCTTACAGCATAGTCTTCGGCTGTGACAACCTGTTTGCCGGCCATTTTTTGCGGCGGATTTTGTCTGAAGGAAGCCAAAATCGCTTCAATCTGTTCTGCTCCCTGTTTTCCTTTCAGCGTCAGGGATTTCAGCCCTTCACGATAAAAACCGTATTCGTTGAAGAGATTGATGAGCGCTTCATACAATGACATTCCTTGTTTTTTATAGAACGCGCAAACTTCAACTGCCAAGAGCGCTGCCTGAATGGCGTCCTTGTCGCGGGCAAAATCCCCGATTAAGTAACCGTAGCTCTCTTCATAACCGAATTGGAAGGTATACTGGCCTGATGCCTCGTATTCCTTAATCTTTTCACCGATAAACTTAAAGCCTGTCAGCGTATCAATCGTATCAAGGCCGAATGAAGAAGCGACAGCACGCCCAATTTCACTTGTGACGATTGTTTTGAGCACAACACCATTGTCAGGCAGGATGCCTTGCTTTTTCTTTTCAGAAAGCAAGTAATGAAGCAGCAGCGCACCGGTTTGGTTTCCTGTCAGCACTGTATATTTGCCTTGATCGTTTTTCACCGCAATGCCGAGGCGGTCAGCGTCAGGGTCTGTTGCGATGAGAATATCTGCGTTCTGCTCCTCCCCTAGCTTAATGGCATATTCGAATGCCGCATGCTCTTCCGGGTTTGGAGAGCTAACAGTAGAGAAGTCTGAATCCGGCAGCTCCTGTTCTTTAACAACCGTTACATTTTTGTAGCCGAGTGCTTCAAGACCGCGTCTAACCGGTTTATTTGCAGTTCCATGCAGCGGTGTGAAAACAACGTTTACTTCTACTTCTCCGGATAACTCAGGATGAACGGAAATGGACGTCAGTTTTTCTGTATAGACTTGATCAATGTCTTCACCGATGATCTTGATTAAGCCTTTTTCTTTCAACGCTTTTTCATCGTCGACTGTGATCGTCAGCTCATTTTCAATCGCATTTACCTGATCAATGACGATGTCCGCTTCCTTTGGAGGCAGCTGGCCGCCGTCATCTCCGTATACTTTGTAGCCGTTATATTCAGGCGGATTATGGCTTGCCGTCACCACAATTCCCCCATAGGCGTTCAGCTGTCTGACAGCGAATGACAGCTCCGGCGTCGGGCGAAGCTCATCAAATACGTATGTTTGGATGCCTTGTGTAGCAAGTGTTTTTGCCGCTTCCATCGCGAACTCCGGCGATTTATGTCGGGAATCATAAGCAATGACAACGCCCCGTTTTTTCGCTTCCTCACCTTGCTGCAAGATATATGCCGCAAACCCGGCTGATGCTTTGCGCACAGTGTAAATATTCATGCGATTCGTCCCGGCGCCGATTTCTCCGCGCATTCCGCCAGTACCGAATTCAAGGTTTTTATAGAAGCAGTCCTCAAGAGCCTGTTCATTCCCCTCTAATTCAGCGAGGCGCTCTTTTAGTTCCGGATCTAAATTTTCTGTCTGTTTCCAGCGTTCATAGCTCTTTCTCCAAGTCATATTCGTCCTCCTATGTATCAGCTTATGCCATTATTTTATATGAAGCGAGTGCCTCTGTCACTTGATAACCTGAGATCTGGCACTTTCGGCTCGTAAAAGAAATAACGGGCTGACAGGCAGCCCGTTATGATTTATTGTTCGAGCGGCACAACCGCATCGTGTAAAAGCTTGTTAAGGTTTTCTGTATGTTTGTTTTTCGTCTGCTCATCCCATTGGAATCGCTCGCTCATAAAATCAATAACGGCATCTTTATATGTTCTTACCCAATTGATATCAAAAAATAAACGTCCCGTTCTGCGGACAAAGAAGTCAGCAGGTGTTGCGGCCAGCTCTTCTTCTATACTGTATTCTGTCTCAGCAAGAATATGAACCGGAACGTGGCGTTTTGCCGCCTCGTCCTTCAGTGCTTCCACGCGGTTAAATACATGCTCTACGTTAGAGCCGTATCTGATCGCCAGCTGTTTTGCGTCTTTTTCTGATAAACCGGCTGCGATTCCTTCTTTCGTTTTCGCCGTAACGAATGACATGAGATTTTTAGAACCGCCGACGTGCCCTCCTGAGATTGGCATGTTTTTCGTTTTACATGGCCCGAAATCCTTTTCGCCTTCTTCTTTTAAGCGATCACGCACAAGATCGACGATGTGCTCCGCCATTTTTCTGTATCCGGTCAGTTTTCCGCCGGCGATGGTGATCAAGCCTGAGTCAGATGTCCAAATCTCGTCTTTCCGTGAAATTTCAGAAGGGTCTTTGCCTTCTTCATGAATCAGCGGACGCAGCCCCGCCCAGCTGGATTCGATATCGTTCGCAGTGATATTCAGTTCCGGGAACATATAATTGATTGAATTGATGACGTAATCACGATCCGCCGTTGTCATTCGCGGATGCTCCAGCGCCTCTTTGTAAACGGTGTCTGTTGTCCCCACGTATGTTTTGCCTTCACGTGGAATCGCAAATACCATACGGCCGTCAGGTGTATCGAAATATACCGCCTGTTTCAGCGGGAAGACAGACTGGTCAAATACAAGGTGAACGCCTTTTGTATGCTGCAAATGCTTTCCGTTTTTCGAATGGTCTTTTTCTCTGAGCTGATCGACCCAAGGGCCTGTCGCATTAACAATTTTTTTCGCATACACTTTATATTCTTTCTTTGTCAGCACATCTTCAATTAATACGCCGACTGCTTTGCCTTTTTCGTAAAGGAGCTCTTTCACTTTGGAATAATTCACAGGCTCTGCTCCGAATTTCACCGCTTCCTTCATGACTTCGATTGTCAGTCTCGCATCGTCAGTGCGGTATTCCACATAGTATCCGCCGCCTTTTAAGCCGTCTTTTTTCACCAATGGCTCCTTTTGCAGCGTTTCTTTTGCTGAAAGCATGCTTCTTCGTTCTGACTTTTTCACACCTGCCAGGAAGTCATAAACTCTTAACCCGATAGATGTTGTAAACGAACCGAATGTGCCGCCTTTGTGAAACGGAAGCAGCATCCATTCCGGCGTGGTGACGTGCGGGCCGTTTTCATAAACAATCGCCCGTTCTTTCCCTACCTCAGCGACCATTTTCACTTCAAATTGTTTTAAATAGCGCAAGCCGCCATGAACCAGCTTCGTTGATCGGCTTGATGTTCCCGCCGCGAAATCCTGCATTTCGCTGAGCGCAACCTTCATTCCCCTTGATGCCGCGTCAAGAGCTGTTCCCGCTCCTGTAATTCCTCCTCCGATAATAAATAGATCATATGTTTTTTTCGTCATGTCTGTCAGCATGCGATCTCTTTCAAGACTTGAAAATTGATGTTTCATTATTGCTCCTCCTTGTTGTCACGGTGTGTAAATAGAAAAAGAGACCACAACAGCCAAAGTGCATGCTTACACTTTGGTGCTGTGGTCTCTCCTCATCTCAGGACCGTTCTTATTAACTTGTAATCAGTATATCATACTCTCAGTTCATTTAAAAGCCATAGCTGCTTTAACGGCTTTTTGCCAGCCTGTATACAGCTCATTTCGTTTTTCTTCTTCTAATTCAGGTTCAAACCGTTTATCCAGATTCCACTGGTTCGCGATTTCAGAACGGTCCTTCCAGAATCCCACAGCAATACCTGCCAAATAAGCTGCGCCAAGCGCAGTTGTTTCATTAATTTCCGGCCGCTCCACAGGAACATTCAGAAGATCTCCCTGGAACTGCATCAGGAAATTATTTTTCACGGCACCCCCGTCTACACGAAGCGTCTTTAATTGAATGTTTGAATCAGCTTCCATTGCGTCAAGCACATCTTTTGTCTGGTAAGCCAAAGACTCCAATGTCGCGCGGATAAAATGTTCTTTTGTTGTGCCTCTTGTCAGGCCGAAAACCGAACCGCGCACATCGCTGTCCCAGTATGGCGTTCCCAAGCCGACAAATGCGGGAACAACATATACGCCGTCAGTTGAATCCACTTTCTCCGCGTAAGATTCACTTAGCGAAGAATCCTGGAACATTCTCAATCCATCTCTGAGCCATTGGATGGCAGAGCCTGCGACAAAAATACTGCCTTCTAAAGCATATTCAACTTTTCCATCAATGCCCCATGCAATTGTCGTTAAAAGCCCGTGTTCGGACTTAATTGCTTTTTCCCCGGTATTCATCAGCATGAAACATCCTGTGCCGTACGTGTTTTTCCCCATGCCTTCTTCAAAGCACGCCTGGCCGAACAGCGCGGACTGCTGGTCGCCTGCCGCTCCCGCAATCGGAATATTTTTGCCGAAGAAGTGATAATCAACCGTTTCAGCATACACCTGGGAGGATGGTTTCACCTCAGGAAGCATTGATTTCGGTACATCTAAAATGTCGAGAAGCTCATCGTCCCATTTCAAATCGTAAATATTAAACATCAGCGTTCTGGAGGCATTGGAGTAATCAGTCACATGCGCTTTTCCTCCGGACATTTTCCAGATGAGCCATGTATCAATCGTTCCAAACAGCAGCTCGCCTTTTTCCGCTTTTTCTCGCGCGCCTTCCACATTATCTAAAATCCACTTCACCTTTGTGCCGGAGAAATACGGATCGATTAAAAGCCCCGTTTTTTCTCTGAATAGATCATTATATCCTTTTTCACGAAGCTCCTCACAAATACCCGACGTCTGTCTGGACTGCCAAACGATTGCATTATAGACAGGGTTTCCTGTGTCCTTATCCCACACAACTGCCGTCTCACGCTGGTTCGTGATACCGATGCCGGCAATTTGCGAAGCACTGATCCCCGATTCAGAAATGACTGTTGCAATAACAGCGAGAACAGAGCCCCAAATTTCATTCGCATTATGCTCAACCCAGCCTGGGTGCGGGAAGTATTGTGTAAATTCCTTTTGAGCAGAGTGAACGATTTTGCCTTCTTTATTAAACAGAATCGCTCTTGAACTTGTCGTCCCCTGATCTAAGGATAAAATGTACGTTTCCATAAGATGTCTCCCCTTTGATTAAATATATTTTGAATTTGATAATGTTTTAGCTGAATGTGATTTCGTATAAACATAGAGTCCTAACAATACCACAACTAATATAACGCTTACAATCCAGAAACTGCTTGTGATGTGCCCTTTAAATGCAGCGTTGTAAAATACGCCGCCGAATGATCCGCCTAAAATCGGGCCGACTACCGGAACCCACGCGTATTTCCAATTTGATGAGCCTTTCCCCGGAATCGGAAGAAAAGCGTGGGCAATCCGCGGGCCTAAGTCACGGGCCGGATTAATCGCATAGCCGGTGGTGCCTCCAAGAGAGATACCGATCGCCACAATGAGGAAACCGACGATTAAAGGATTAAGCCCTTCTGTAAATTGATTTGCCCCAATGGCCAGGATTCCAAGCACAAGGACAAAAGTCCCAATTACTTCACTTAAAACGTTTGCAAATGTATGCGGAATGCTGGGGCCTGTTGAGAAAACCCCCAGCTTGGCAGCAGGATCATCCGTTGACTTCCAATGCGGAAGGTAATGCAAATAGATAATCACCGCACCGATGATCGCTCCGATCATTTGCGCCGCAATATAAACGGGAACCTCTTCCCACGGAAAATCTCCAACAAATGCAAGCGCTATCGTTAGCGCCGGATTCAAGTGTGCTCCGCTTATGCCGCCAACTGCATAAGCCGCCATGGCAACACCCAATCCCCACCCAAATACAACAACAATCCAGCCAGACTGGAATGAAAGCGATTTCTTTAAATTGACACCTGCACAAACACCTGCCCCAAAAATAACAAGCAGCATCGTACCGATGACTTCTCCCCAAAATGCTGTCATAGCACATTCCTCCTAGAGTCACGATTAAGAAGTATGATAGAGAAGAAGAGAAGAAAAAAACCACAACAAACCGCTTTACGGGTGCATAAACATTTACCGTAAAGAGCTGCTGTGGTCTCCGAGTTCTCCATCACAATGTATTAACCTAGTGCAATTGTATCAGTGGATGAAAGCGGTGTCAATCACTTTCTGTCAAAAAGTTTTCATATTTCTTCCATAATTTGGTATTAGATGTAGTGACAGCAACAGCTCCCGCTTTCAAGGCCTGTTCTACATCCTCTTCCGTACGGATGAAACCGCCAGCAAAGATAGGAATCCCTGTTTTCTCTTTTATTTCTCGAATGAGTGACGGGACGATGCCGGGCAGCACTTCAATGAAGTCAGGCTTATGCTTGCCGACAAACTCCATGCTTTTCTCCATCGCACTTGTATCGAGCAGAAACAGGCGCTGGATCGCATAAATTTTCTTCTGCTTCGCTTTGGCAATCACGTTCGATCTTGTTGAAATAATCCCAGCGGGCTTGATGTCCTGGCAAATAAACTCAGCTCCGTATTCATCGTGCTTGATCCCTTGGATGAGATCGACGTGCACCATCATGTTCTTTCCGTGCTTTTGCGCCTCTCTGATCACACCCTTCAGCTGGCCGAGATGAATATCAAGAATAACGCCGTAGGAAAATGAACTGTTCAAAAACTCATCAAATTGCTTCATATTTCGAATAGCCGGTAAAATAGGCTGATTGTGAAAACTCATCGTGTGCTCCTTTAACAAATCACTTTTATATTAAATCGTCTGAAAGCTATCTTTCACCGTTTTCACGATAAAGGAAAGGTCCTCTTCTGTCAGGCAAAATGGCGGCGCAAGCTGGATGACGTTGTTGTAGCCGGCGACTGTATCGCCGTTTTTGCCGATGATCAGCCCTTTTTCTTTGCACGCCGCAACCACTTGGTTTACTTTGTCGGCATCAGCCGGCTCTTTTGTCAATTTATCTTTGACGAGCTCGATTCCGATCAGCAGCCCTTTTCCTCTAACATCTCCGACCGCCGGGTGTTCTCTTAAGGCCTGAAGCTCACCTAAAAGCTTTGCTCCAAGGTCGCGGGATCGCTGAATCAGCTGTTCGTCCTCCATAATTTGCAGGTTTTTCAACGCCAATGCACAGGCAGCCGGGCTTCCGCCGAATGTGTTCACGTGGCGAAAACGGTCATAAGGCGCTTCACCCTGATACGCTTCGAAAATGTCCCGTTTCACAGCAGTCGCTGACAACGGCAGATACGCACTCGTGATTCCCTTCGCCATCGTAATAATATCCGGCTTCACGCCGTAATGCATAAATCCGAACGGCTCGCCTGTCCGTCCAAACCCGCAGATGACTTCATCGCAAATCAAAAGAGCTCCGTGGCGGCGGCAAATGTCCTCCACCTTCTTCATATATCCGTCCGGCGGCATTAAGATGCCTCCGCCTGTAATGATAGGCTCCATGATGACCCCGGCAATTGTTTCGCTTAATTCCCATGTCATGATGCGGTCAATTTCATTTGCGCTTTCAAGCGTATCAGCATCCTCAGGATTCCGGTATACATCTGGCGGGGCTGCATGCAGAAATCCCTGGCTTAAAGGCTCATATTTATATTTCCGCTGCGCCTGTCCGGTTGCTGAGAGCGCTCCCAATGTGTTGCCGTGATATGCCCGATATCTTGAGATGAATTTATAACGGCTATGGTCACCGTTTTGCAGATGGTACTGGCGGGCAATCTTAAAAGCAGTTTCGTTAGCTTCCGATCCGCTGTTGGAAAAAAAGATCACATAATCGCCGCCAAGCCATTCATTCAGCTTTTCTGCCAGCTGAATTGCCGGTGCGTGGCTTTGCGTTAACGGGTAATAAGGCAGCTCCTTTAATTGCTCATAGGCAGCCTCTGCAAGCTCCTTCCTGCCGTAACCAATATTAACACACCATAAACCGGACATCGCATCCAAATAGCGGCGTCCGTCTATGTCAGTCACCCAGGCCCCTTCAGCCTTTTGGGCAATCAGGCTGTCCGCTTGATGCGCTCCCTTCATGGCATGCCACACAAATTGCTCATCTTTTTGCTTTAATCCCTGATTTTGCTGAATGTTTTCCATCCCCATCATCTCCATTTCTTTAGCGTTCACTAAAGTGCCAATTCAATTGAAACAGACCTTCTCTTATGTGATGTCTAGGTGATGATTTCCCTGCCTTCAATATAAAGCCAGACGGGGTTGGAGTCAATAAACCGCGGAAATAATAAAACTTCCTCTTTCTCAAGAAGAAAGAGGATGCAGCATCCAAAGCAGAACAGGCAAGGTGACAATACTCAGCATCGTGCTGATAAAGGTAGCGCTCGAAACGACTTCCGGCCTTGTATTAAACTGAACAGCCATTAAAGTCGTATTGGCAGCAGTCGGCATAGCGGCGACGAGAATCATGATTTGTTTTGTCATGTCATCCACAGGCAATATCAATGTAAAGCCTAGCGCAATCACCGGCGATACCATCAGCTTCAAAAGCAATGAATAAGAAATTTTTCTGTATTCAATATTCTTGAAAGAAATCAGTGCAAGCTGCATGCCCAGAATGATCATAATCGTAGGAATGGCCGCATTTCCGACCAGCTCAATTCCCGTCATTAACTCTTTTGGGATTGAAATATGCATAAGCTGAAGTATTGCGCCTAAAAGTGCCCCGTACGCAACAGGCATACGGATAACCCGGGTCATGACCGTTTTAAATCCGCCTTCCTCCGAACCTCCTTTTGCTGCATAATACATGCCGATCGTACTCATGATTAACTGCTGCAGCACCATTAACACAACGGCTGTGTCCAGACCGGCTGTCCCAAACACCAGCAGGACAACAGGCGTTCCGTAATTGCCGTTATTCATAAAAGCAGATGACAGAATCATGGCACAGCGATCTTGATTCGGGTACTTATGAAAAAAAGATAAAAAGTAGACAAATAGAACAAGAACCAAGCAAAGCCCCAGCACAAATATAGAAAGATAGACATAATCCATCGTCAGCTTGTTCGTATAAAACGTATCAAACGCCAGAAAAGGAGACATTAAGTATAAGGACATTTTGGACAGTGTTTGAATATCAAAGCCGAGTGTTTTCTGTCCGATATAACCAATTGCGAAAATTCCGAAAACAGGAACTAAAACAAGCAGAAACTCCATAAGGCACCTTCTTTTCTGATATACAATTTACTTTTATTTTAAAGAAAGCGCGTAAACGTTTCAATTCCGCTTTTAATAAAAAACCCGCCTGTTGACGGGTTTTGGGATTATTTTTTATATTGAATATGATAAATATCACGCCGTCTGTCTTTAAGCTGGCGCACTGTGCCGTTTTGGCGCTGTCTTCTGAGAATTTCCAGGTCAACATCGCCGATGACGACCATTTCGATATTCGGATTTGTTTCACCGACAATGCCGTCTCTGGCGAATTCAAAATCAGATGGTGCAAAGATGCCTGACTGAGCGTATTGAATATCCATATTTTCCGTTTGCGGAAGGTTTCCAACCGTTCCGGAGATGACCGTATAAATTTGATTTTCAACCGCTCTTGCCTGCGAACAGTATCTGACACGCAAATAGCCTTGGCGGTCTTCTGTACAAAATGGCGTAAAAATGATTTTTGCGCCTTTATCCGCCGCAATCCGGGCGAGCTCAGGAAACTCAATATCGTAACAGATTTGAATCGCGATTTTTCCGCAGTCCGTATCAAACACGCGAACCTGGTCTCCGGCGCTGATTCCCCACCATTTGCGTTCATTCGGCGTAATATGGAGTTTATATTGCTTCTCGATCGTTCCGTCCCGTCTGAACAGATAAGCGATATTATAGATCTTGCCTTCCTCTTCGACGAAATGAGACCCGCCGATAATGTTGACGTTGTACTTCACGGCCAAATCAGTAAAAAGGCTGATGTAATCTTCTGTATACTCGGTAATTCTCTGTACCGCCAAGCTCGGTGACCGTTCCTCAAGGAAGGACATCAGCTGGGTTGTGAAAATTTCCGGGAACACCGCAAAATCAGATCTCGCGTCGGAAGCGACATCGACATAGTACTCTACTTGATTCGCAAATTCCTCAAAGGAATAAATTTTCTTCATTTCGTATTGGATCACACAAATTCTCACAGGGAACGCTGATTTATAATAGCGTTTTGTCTGCTGCGGAAGATAATCGACATTGTTCCATTCCATCAGCGTCGCATACTTGATCGAAGCTGTATCATCCGGGAGATAATTCGGGTTAATCCGCATAAGGGTAAAGCCGTTCATCAGCTGGAAAGAAAGCACCGGATCGTAAATTTGGTGGCGTGTCACCTGTTCAACATACTCTCTCGCTGTCATTTCATCTGCATATTTGTGATAGTTCGGAATCCGTCCGCCTATGATGATGCTTTTTAGATTTAAGCGTCTGGCTAAGTCCTTTCTAGCCTCGTACAAACGGTGGCCGATTTTCATTCGTCTGTATTTCGGATGCACCATGACCTCAATTCCGTACATGTTCAAACCGTCGGGATTATGGTTGGTGATATAACCGTCATCAGTAATGTCCTGCCACGTATGGCGGTCATCATATTCATCAAAATTAATCAGGAGACTTGAGCACGAACCGATAATTTCACCTTCGAATTCTGCACAAAACTGCCCTTCAGGAAAATGTTCCAGATGGCTGATTAAATGCTCCCGCTTCCAAGGCTCCATTCCCGGAAAGCAATCCTTTTGAAGATCGATAATCTTGTCAATGTCTTTCTCTTCGATATTGCGAATGACCATTTTCTTTTCAAAACGGGTCAAATCTAATTTCTCAGACAATCTACTCGCTCCTTTCTAGTGTTGTTTGTTCAGCTGATCAAGCAATAGGGCGAGCTCCATCTCCGCCATTGATTCAAGCCTGTGATCATAATCTTCAAACATCAAGGTGCCTGTTACTTTATTCGGGACGATGACACACTTCATCCCCGCTCTTTTCGCAGCAATCGAACCGTTGACAGAATCCTCAAACGCGAGACATTCAGATGGCGATACGCCAAGATTCTTTGCCGCCAATAAATACAATTCAGGATTCGGCTTTACTTCTTCCACATCATCCGCCGTTTGAATGACCTCAAAATCATCAAACAGGCCGATTTGCTTCAAATGGCCCGATACCCATTTATAATCAGAGCTGGAGGCAAGGCCTACTTTTAAGCCTAAATCCTTTGCCGCATTCAGATACGCCTCGACACCCGGTCTTGCTTTTTCTGTTTCCATGCGTTTCGCAAACCGTTCTCTTCGCAATGTTGTCAGCTCTTCATGGTTCAGCTTTTTGCCGATCTGCTCTTCTAAATATTCAAAGGGCCGAAATCCCGCGGCTGTTCCAATGACCTTTCCCCAGACGGATAGCGGCAGGACTGAGCCGTGTTCCTCAAATATTTCCTGAAGGACTTCATATTCATGTGTTTCTGTATCTAGAATAAGTCCGTCAAAATCAAAAATTAACGCTTTAATCACTGCGTACAACTCCTTTAGTCCGAATTGAGACATATGTATACACTCACTATACCCCGAAACATGTCTGCTTTCAAAAAGTAAGGTTTATGTGAAGAAAGAGCCTGCACACCGCAAGCTCTTTCTTATTAATGAATGTTTTGATGAGAAATGTTTGTCAACGCTTCTCCCGCAGACTCGTTCGACATCTGATTGACTGCCAGGTCTCCAAGCGCAACGATCCCGACTAGATTGTTTTGATCTACAATAGGAAGGCGGCGGATTTGGTGCTGGGCCATCAGCTGCGACGCGTCTTCCAGACTCATATTAGGATTTCCTGATACGAGGTCTGTTGACATCACTTCTGAAACGGGTGTCTGGCCATCTCGGCCCTGAGCTGTAGTTCTTAATGCAATGTCACGGTCAGTCAGCATTCCTTTTAAAACACCTTGCTCTACAACGGGAATCACCCCGACGTTATGCTGTTTCATGAGAGAAGCCGCTTCCTGAATCGTTTGATTCGGTGAAACGGTTGCCACCTGCGTTGTCATTGTATCTTTTACTGAACTCATTGTCAGCACCCCTTTCAATCATTAGTATGTTCAGACACGTGCCGATTAAAAAGGGAGTTAGAGGAAAGGTTTTATGATATGATTTCTCTGAGGCAAAAAAGAGCTTTTCTGAAAATGGAAAAGCTCTTGCTGCAAGATTATATCAGCCTTCTGTGACCGAAAAAGGCTTTGTTTGTTTTCGTTTGAAAGTCAGAAAAAGCAAACGGAAAATAAATCCCGAAATCATTCAGCATCTTGCTGTTTTTCTCAAAAATCGCCTGATCACTCTCATCAAAGTGCGGCGAAGGCTTTGTCAGGATAATATGTATCATTTGCAGACAAGCCATAATTTGAAACGCTTCTTTTAATGTTCCTTGGTAATAATGGTTATTTAAAGACAGAACGCCTTTCTTTTTAAAGCGCTGAATATCCAGTTCAGAGAAATAAAGAGGAAATACATCATGGAATAGCTCCATTGACAGCTCCTTAATAAAGCTCTCCTGTTCTGCAGTTGCTGCGTTCATAATTCTCACGTCAATCACCTTTCTTGCCATCGAATATCCTAAGTCTTAATCAAGAATAGCACAGAAAAAAACACGAAAGCTAAGGTAAGTGTTTCCTATGAGAAACAGCGGCCTTCCGCTTCGAAAAGGAGCCATTTAACATGAAACAAAAAGGCAGAGGGCTTGAGCTCCTCATCAATGACAAACAAGATGGCCAATGGATGTTTTCTGTACTGAAAACATCGCTCAAAGCCTCTAAACCCGTGATTCAAGACTGGGTGTCGCATCACCAGATAAAGGTCAATCATGAATCAGTCACAAACAACGTCATCGTTAAAAAAGGTGACCGCGTGTTCATTGATCTTCAGGAAAGTGAAGAATCCTCCGTCATTCCGGAGTATGGAGAGCTTGATATTTTATTTGAAGACAATCACATGCTCATCGTCAATAAACCTGCTGGCATAGCGACACATCCCAATGAGGAGGGCCAAACCGGAACACTGGCTAATTTGATCGCATACCATTATCAGGTGAATGGCAAAGCATGCAAGGTGCGCCATGTTCATCGCCTTGATCAGGATACATCCGGTGCAGTCGTTTTTGCCAAGCATCGTTTGGCACATGCCATCTTAGATCAGCAGTTAGAGAAAAAGACGCTGAAGCGTACGTATACCGCCATCGCTGAAGGAAAGCTAAAGACGAAAAAAGGGACAATTGATTCACCGATCGGCAGAGACCGATCACACCCGACAAGACGCCGGGTTTCACCAGGCGGGCAAGCAGCAGTCACTCATTTCAAGTTGATTGCCAGCAATGCGAAAGAGCGGCTGTCACTCATTGAATTAGAGCTGGAAACAGGCAGAACACATCAAATTCGTGTTCATATGGCGAGCATCGGCCATCCGCTGACAGGAGACTTGCTTTACGGAGGCGGGAGCAAACTGCTAAACAGGCAGGCGCTGCACGCCAAAAAGGTACAAGCGGTTCATCCGATAACCGACGAGCTAATTGTTGCCGAAGCGCCTTTCCCAGTTGATATAGAAAGCCTTTGCCACACATATTTTTCATGAAGAAAAGCCGCAGGAATAGCCTGCGGCTTTTTAAGTGATTCGTTTTCCGTATATAATATAGCGCTTCGGGGCATTGCCGATGTATGAAAACGGATAGCAGGTCGTTAGAATGAGTTCTTCCTTTTCATGCTGGAGTGTAATAATGGATTTGTCATCCTTATCGACAATTTTTGTTTTTACAATTTCATATGTGAAATCTCCATATGACAGGAGAATACGAAGCCGGTCCCCTTTTTCCAGCTCTCCCGTCCGGCGAAACACGGTATCCCGATGTCCCGACAGCACAATTTGCCCGTTTTCATCAGGATAATAGCTGTCCTTATAATGCCCGACACCTTTTTCTAAATCATCTGCATCGGTGCCCTCCACGATCGGAAGCTCTGCGCTGATTTTCGGTATTTCCAAAATGCCGCTCGCTTGGCCGGTCTCAGGCTTAAATGATGCTTTATTCTTTGCTTGATCTGCACTTTTTTTCGTGTCCGAAGCTTCCTGGGGCTTTTCAGCCGCCAGTTTTGCTTCTTTTAATGTCTGTTCGGTCTTCATATTCGTGTCGATTAATTTAAGGCCCCCATAGCCTGCGATCACTAGACCGGCCGCAATGATGACAAGTGGAATAACTTTTTTCACGTTCTGGAGGCACTCCTTTTTCTTCTGACATATAGATAAGTTCCGGACAGTGTCACCGCCGCACCGATCACCATAATGTTATAGTAGCCCGCTGATGTATCCGGAAGCTGATGACCAGACCCGCTTTCCGCAGTCTCATTTTGTAAAGGCAATGTGCTGATCTTGTCGGCAGTGTCAGCATTTTTTTCATCGCTCGGTAATTCACCTAATCTCAAAATGGCTGAAGGCGTCAGTTGATGAACCGGCACAGTACCCGGAGTCTCTTTTATATCAGTCTGATCTTCTACAGGCTCTGGATCCTCTTTAACCGGCTGCTCTGTCCCCGGGCCATCTCCCGGTTCTTCCGTAACTGGGTCTTCTGTTACAGGGTCTTCAATGTCACCCGCTTTTGCAAGCTGAATTCTTCCCTCTTTTGTATAAGCAATTGGCTCATCAAAGCTCTTCACGTACTCGACTGTCGCTTCCAAATCCTCGGGACCTGTCACCGGATTTTTCCCAAGCAGTCCGATTGGCTGATATTTGGTTCCTGTCGCCGTCGCCATAAAATTGTTGACAGTCAGTGTGTATGTGGCATCGGGCTGAATCTCGGTGCCATCTGCCATTTTCATCTCGACAGCTTTTCCGGTTTCTTTATCCCACGTATACGTAAACCCGCTTATGCTGTAGTCAGGCCCAAAAACCGGCGAGATTTGCGCATTGATAATCTCTCTTAAATCTTTACCTTTAATCTCAAGCCTCGTTAACACATTTCCGAACGGCTGGATATTGTAAAGATCTCCCCACGTAATGGGACCCTTCTTCAGCGCTTCCCGTATTCCTCCGCCATTCATAAGGGCAAAATCCGTTTTCATGGACGCTCTCATGCCATCCGCAATCAGGTTTCCAAGAGGGGTATCGCCGTCATTCGAATACCCGCCTTCCATATCAACAGCCGCCTCTCCGACAACCTCGCTGATAATCGGTTCAGCAAGTGTTTGGTATTTCTTTAAAATGGCTGACGCGCTGGCATCCGGTTCTATTTTGCTTTGATCGACATATTCGATTTCTGCCGACTTTTTGACAATGTCTTTTGTTGTTTTATCGATCTCTACATCAACAACACCTATCGCTTTTCCATATTCAAACGCCTGAACAATCAGTTTCCCGTTCACTTCACCGTTAACTACCTTATGATTATGCGCTGCAAAAATCACGTCGATTTCAGAATCTGTTTTGTTTGCAAGATCAGCAGATTCCCCGGTAATGGATGTGCCATTTTGCTCGGCTGACATATGCGCGAGAACTGCGATGGCCTTTACGCCTTTTTTCTTCAGCTCTTCGGCCGCCTCATTTACCGCTGTCACTTCATCTGTAAACTCGATGTTTTTGATTCCGTCAGGCATGACCATGCCCGCTGCCGACTGTGTGACAACCCCGATAAAAGCAACGGGGATGCCCTCCACATTTATGATGTCATATGCCGGCAAAAAGGGCTCTCCGGTAGATTTCATTTTACAATTGGCGCATACAAGGGGAAAGTTCTGTCCATCATATCCGCTTGTGCCTTTCGGGTGATCTCCGCCATTTAAGATCCTCAGCAGTTCATCTGTACCTTCATCGAACTCGTGATTACCGACAGTTCCGACATCAAATCCGATGTCCTCCATCAGTTCTACAGTCGGTTCATCTTGAAGAAGAGATGAAACTGGAGAACTTCCTCCGATCATATCTCCCGCATGCACAATCAGCGTGTTTTTCTTTTCGGCCTTTTTTTCCTTCAAATATGCGGCGGCATAGTCCATGCGTCCAAATGTGCCGTCTGCAGTTCCGTCTCCATCAAGATCAAGCTCATATTGCTGATCGATCTTGCCATGCAAATCATTCATGCTTAGAATTCTTAGCGGCACATTTTCTTTGGGTGCCGTTTGCCTCTTTTGATATCCCGCGTTTTCCGCTTCACTTGCTGAGGCGAAGAAAATTCTGTTTTCCACAGCTATCTGCTTCCAGTCAGCCGGCTGCACATACGTTTTATTTGACGAATCTCCCACATATCTTGTCAGGCCTTTCCCCTGCTCTCTGGCCCTAAACTCAAACGGCATTTCCATGAGCGGATCTGCTTCATTCCAAATGCCTTTTTGCTCTTTTTTCGCAGTGGCTGCGGCAGCCTGAAACTGCTGATAATCCTCTTCATTGTCAACCGGCCAAATAAAATACGTCGGAGCATAGCCATTTTTCACAAGCTCTAAGTTCACGTTTGAACCCGATTCGGTTATGACCTGCCCGAGAAGTCTGCCATAGCTGTCCTTGGCTTCACTTCCGACCTTGACAGTAATCTTATCTCCTGGGGACAGAACCGTTTTTAGATAGTCAGATGCTATTTTTCCAAATCTTAATTGATTTTCGTCTGCTTCATTTTTTGGTGTGTGATACGTTTCAGGTGTATCTACATTTACGAACCGGATTTTTGTCGTTCCAAGTACCGGAGATTTGAGATGAATGGTATCACCGTCAACAACGCGATCAACAATACCTTCATATTCACCCTCCGAAGACGGAGGTGCGGGCTGTTCTTCAAGCAGCTTCAGGTCAGATGATTTTCGCGGAAGCAGCTGAAAGGATTGGTATCTGCTTAATATACCGGTAAATTCATACCATTTGCCCTCATTAAGTCCGTCTATTATCCCTGTTTCATTCATAACCCGGAGCATCATAGCATGGTGATCTTCATCAATCACCGTTATATTGTAACCGCCTCCGGCAGGTGAATTTGGAATTGAGGAAACATATGCTTTTAGTGCCACAAGACGGCCTTCGAGCTGATCACCGAGACTGCTGTTAACCAGTTCATTGATTGTTGAATGTTTAGGAACGGGGAGAGATTGATTTGACTGGTTGATTTTGATGCCTGATGAGTTAGGAACAATTTCTGTAAGCCCTTGGTATGTCGCTATTTTCCCTGTCACCGTGATGTCCATGCCTTCTTTTAATTCAGGAAATTGTTCAGGGGCAGACGAATAAATGTTAATGCCTCCGGTTTCATCCTGCATAAAGGTCGACAGCTTCCCGCCTCCGACCGCGCTTTGATCAGCAGTGACGATCCCTTTTATCGTTACTTCTTCATTCAGCCGTCCCCGCGCTTCATTTATCGACACTGGCTGTTCAGCCGGCGGAGTTTTCGTGTCATCTGTTAAGTCCATCGACTGGACGTTCTTAAGCCCTGTTGTGCTAAAGTAATCTTCAAGCTGTCCTTGAACCGTTATCTTTTTTCCAAGAAGAAGCGGATTGGTTTGCAGCCCAAATTGGCTTCTGAAGGCGGAGGGGATTTGCACAGGAAGGATGTGATCGGGCGATGTCTCGTTTTCACTGTCTGCCAGCGCAACATTATAATTATTTGAAAAAGGGCTTGCCAGCTTATAATGCTGCGGGGAAACAGCCTGGCCGACAGCGTATCCTTCGACAAAAGCCTGTCCTTCTTTTTGCTGTATCGCTTTATCAACCGATATCGGCTGCTGCTCAGCTGCCTTTACTGCTTCGCAAGTGTACATCACATTCAAGAACACCAAAGTCGTGATTAACACAATATGCAGAATACGCCTCATCATTTTTCCTCCCTTAATATACACAATATGACAACGACTTTGTCTGCTTTACATTTCGACAGCCAGCATTTAATTCCTTTCAGGCTTCTGCATAAAACGCGGCAGACTGACACAAAATACAGCTGATCTGAAAAAAAGGAGGAATTGGGTTTGGATCAGTTAAATCAGCAGCAATCCCAAATGAATAAAGGTATCCCTGGCAAGCCGCATAAAAACCACGGCGGACATGAAATGTTTGATATGCACGAGGTGCTTTCCGGAACCCTTACTGTACTTGATCAGTTTATGATGCTGAGACAATTTTGTAAGGATCAGGAATTATTAAACATCCTTGATCGTCAATATCAATTCATTACGTCTCAATATAACTTAACTGCAGAATGCTTTAAAACAGGAAACGAACCTTCACAAAAAACAGCAACTTATATGATGAAGGAAGACAATCAGACTGTTTATGGCATGCAGCCGTCACAGCCTAAAAAACCGGTTCAATCCATGAATGATATTGATGACAGCATCATCAGCCGACAAATGCTTTGCGCGATTAAAGCACAGGCTTCTATGCTGACAATGGCTTCACTGGAAATGACAAACCCAGCCGTAAGACGCGTACTGTCAGCGCAAATTCAGGAGTATGTTGAAATGGCTTTTGAAATTTTCCTATACCAAAACAAACACGGCTATTACCAAGTTCCTCAGCTTGATGCGCAGGATATGGAACAAATGAGAAATTCATTTGCTCCTGCACAAGGACAAATGCCTCCAACGCAAGGCGGAATGGGCCAGCAAGGACTTCATTAATAACAAAGGCATTGGATAGCTACTATCCAATGCCGCACTGTTTTCTTCAAATGTTTTCTTGAATTCTTTTTCAAATTGATCAAGACTTTCCTTTGTTGCCGATTTAAATCCTTTCTTAAAGTCCCCTTTTTTTGCCGTTTCCTTTATCATTTCTGAAATAATGTCTTTCCCGTATTTGTCCGTCAGCTCATTGATCATATAAAAGCTTTGCAAATAGACATCAGTTTCATATTCAGCTCGGGCTTCCTGCCAATCTTGATCTGTCTGCAAACGGTCAAAGGGCACAACAGAAAACGAGATCGGATCTATGAGCAATTCATAGTTCGCGATCCACTCGCTTAACCCTTCATGAAACCATAACGGAAACTTATCGGGGTCAGCCTCAAGCTCCTTCAATTTCTGGTGAAACGCATGGTGCGTGTATTCATGAATCAACAATCTCTGGTACAAATAAACCGCTACCTCGTCACCTTCTAAAAGCTTCTTTTTCTCTTCAGGCAACAATCCGATCAGCTGCTCCTGCTCAGAATAAAAACCGACTACATCCATTAAACCGGAGTAAGCCTCCATCTGTTTTTCATTATGAAAAAAAATAATATCAATAGGCTTTTGATTCGAATATCCAATCATAATCTGATTAATACTGACCGCATATTCAAGCGTTTCTTTCGTCAATGGCAGTAAGGACTTTTCCTTAGAAGTGTAATAAATATCGGCCTGTTTGAATGACTCTTTCTTCATGTGCTTCGTCACTTGTTCTTTTGTTATACCAGATGCCTGCCCTGGCAAAGACAGTATATACATCGTGCTTGATACGATGGCTGAACTTACAGCCAGCATCACAAGGACTCCGCACAGGAATAGAGCGGATGCCGCACGCTTTCCTATGCCATCCCGCAAACGTCTCCCTCCCTGAGCCGGTCCGTCTTGTACCTTTTATTTTTACTCTATGCAGCCTGAGTTCGCGGTGTGTCATTAACGCAAAGAAAAAGCCGCACAAATTATGCGGCTTTTTTCATTTATTCAGCTTGCGGGAATACACGCTGTACAGTTTCACTGAATTCATCAAAGAATCCTGCAATTGGATCGCCATTTTGTATCCGCTCGCCATAGCCCTGCATTCGGTCTACAAAGTCCGGATTTGCAGAAACATAAACATTATCCATGTTTTTGTCAGTGTCTCTCACTTTATCTGAAATCTTCTTTTTGAGGTCTTTTCCAACTTCTTTATTTCCATTTGTTAATACAACTGCAACATATGCTTGATTTCCGGCAACAATTACATTTGCATGTTTTACTTCTTTCATATCAGTGATTTTATCGGCAGCGTCGTCAGCAACATCTAATTTACGGTTGTTATTACCGTTATTATTGTTGTTATCGTTATTGTTGACATTGTCAGTTACATTATTATCGACATTGTCACGATTATTATTGACATCGTTAATATTTCTTGTGCCATTATCGTTCACCGGATTGCGATAGTTAACATTTTCTGGTTCTAAATTATCACGTCTGCCCTCACCCTGATTGGCCATTCCGCAGCCAGTCATAAGCAAAGGGATAAGAAGCATAGACGCAAGGACTTGTTTTTTTCCAAGCATGTGAATTCCTCCTTTATCACTTTACTTATAGGTTTTTCTAAATGGCTTTAAATATGCATGTAAATCTGAAGGAAATGCTTTCCCGGGAAATAAAACGGTTAATTTGTCTAATGAGGGGGAAAATATGAATACACTAAGAAGGAGGGATCATGTTGTTCAACCAGCGAAAAGGAATCAGCCCCGCAACATTGATTATAGGGTCAACTATGCTTATAGCTGCTTTATCACCTCAGATTCGCCAAAGAGTCGGCGGATTTATTACAGGTCAAATGAACAGACAGAATTCTGAAAATAAGATGTTTGATGCTTCTAATGTAGGTAATATGGTCAAACAAGTTTTTGGCGGCGGTAATAATCAGGAACGTTCGCAAAATCAAAGCCAGCAGCAAAATGGCCGTCAGCATCAGAATGCCGGACAGCAGCAAACACAGCACCAGCATACCCAGACTCAAACTAGGCAAGCTGAGACAGCAACGAAAAAAAGACAGCCGCATTATGCCGAACCCATTCATTTTGAACAAAGCGCAATGAATGTGATGGACGACAACACCATGATGGGAATACTTGAGGACTTAGAACCCGGCCGTTAAAAAAACGTGTAATCTCAGGCGGATTGCATAATGGTTCAAGTAGTTAATTTTATTGGCTTTTCAGGAGTTTTTTGCATTTTTCAGCCTGTTTTGAATTGGTGAGCATTAAAAAATCCTTCTTTCGTTCAATGAAGAACGCTTGAAGGATTTTTTTAATGCGCCACTCTATCCGAAGCAATCTTTATCAATTCATTGTTAGTTCCCACAAAGTTGAAAAGGACAGAACACTAGTTAACACTAATACTGCGAATATAACCCGAGTGAGTTTCATTAATAATCTAATTTTATTTCTTGCTTCAACGCTCAACATATAATTTTCACTCGAGCGTTAGAAATCCTGTCAGCAATATAATAACAAACAAGCCGAAGCCCATTTCAATATGTGTTTTTATGTTTCCACTTCTAGTGATTTAGTTCGTCTAAAAGATATCAGGTGAATGAAAAAAGAACCTTTTTAGGCTCTTTAATCATGATTTCCTTGAATCAAATTGGTTAGTATCTATTATGAGAAATCATCCACTCTTTTTCTTACTTTTTTACTTAGCTTAAAGCCGAACCTATTGATATACTCTTCATTTTTCGCCATTATTTGATAAGCCTCAATTATCGGCAAGGTGCGAATTAAAATGTAGACACCAATAGCGATCAAAACAATACAAACCGGATAGTAGGCATTGAAACCTGAGACTATATGTTTTCTTTCAAGAAAAAAAGGAATTCCGCCTGCTACAATGAAACAAACACCAGCGACCATGATAGCAGCATACCTTTTTTTCATATCTTTACATCTCGCTGTCAGCTCTTTATGATGATTTTGGTCAAAAATCAGAGCCTCTTTCTTGAGCACCTTGTATTTATCTTCTACCGAAATCAATCCTGTCACAATAGCCCCAATGCCGAGTACAGCTATGATCATGATAAGGAGTGTATAGATGGCTGGTTCTTGTTTAAAAACCAAATAAGGGACAGTGGATAAAATAAGCAGGCTCAGTCCGAAAGAAACATATTTGGAAACTTTGCGTTCATGCAATAAAAAGCCGCCTGCCATTTCTCTGCTAACATAATATCCTTCTTTATTGTCACGACGCGGCTCAACAGAATCTTTTAACAAATAATCAATTGATACTTCAAAAATGTTTCCAATCATTAAAAGCTTTTCGGTTTCAGGAAACCCTTGCCCATTTTCCCATTTGCTAATCGCCTGCCTTGTCGTGTTTACTTTTTCAGCTAAAGCTTCTTGAGACAGTCCTTTTTCTTTTCGCAACTTAAAAAGTTTTTCACCAAATGTCATAGTTAAGAACTCCTTTGCTTTGATGACTATATTGTATGAAAACAACGATCCTTGTTCTATCTTTCAGCAAATGCACTTTGTCAACTTACGGTTGCAACGATGTTATACAGTGTGTTTTTGCCTGTTCAGACCATGTCTAGAATAAAGAGGAGTAAATGTTTTCAAAAATAAACATCTAATTCCTGTTCCTTCTTTAGTATAGATAAACAATTCATTCTTTTCCACTTTTTATCCATTCCCCTTAACTTGTTATGTAACAGTCATGAAAGAAGCATTGAGGTATGAAGGGCAACCGTATGCATGAGATGGTTCAAATCCGAAAACTGGATTTTGATTGTTCAGTGGTCTTTTGAGAAAGCTGGAATTACTCTTCCCAGAACAGCATGAGGCAACAAAGAAACAGGTGGAACAGTTGCTTATTTCAGCGTGCAAAAAAATCACAGTAGAATTCTTGAGGACATTATAAAAAGACCACCGTTGATGGTCCTTCATTTACTAACACACCCATTATTTCAACAAGACGGAAACATTAAATTACCATCTCTGAGATTGTTGAGATGCTATTGTAAATTAAAATTTACAGTACCAAAAAATCGCAATTTCATTTGCTGTTGGAAAGTTGGAATAAAGCATAGTATCAACTGCACCTATTACAAAGTGGTTTTTGGCATAAAAATGACAAGCTGAAACATTAATATCTTGTGTTTCAAGCATAAGACCACTAAAGTTATTCTCCTTTGCCCATTCAATGGCTTTATTTAATAATGCTGTTCCAACACCATTTTTTCTATACTCTTTTGCAACAGCAATGTCCTCTATTAGTGCATATCCATTCCAATTGGAACGAATCTTAATCCGACCAATGCAATTGTTCTCAACATAATAAAAGAAAACAACTTTCCCCTCTTCTTCAATATAACTAACATCAATTTCATCATCTTCATATTTCTTGAAATAAGGTTCAGAAAATAGTTCCTCTGTATATTTCCAAACATTGTTTTCAAATGTAGGTATAATTCTACCTGAAACAACGAAAGGTTCGTTTGGTTTATTGAAATCTTTCATATTAAATTGATTCATTTTAATTATCATATCAATCTCCTTCCAAACGAAAACTTGTATTAAGAACTCTCAACTTCCATTATATGTTATTCGATAAATAAATCAATAACCGCTCTTAAAACAACAAACTTTGTGAAAACAGCACTTAAGACGTCCATCAACCTTTGTTTCCAATAACTTTTAGTAAGTGGAGTAAAAGCAAATCATAAATAAAAGAACCCATGAAACCTTTATATTACAGGGTTCATGGGTTCTTTTATTGAAATGAACTATCAATCCTAGGCGGATTATACGTTGTTACGCTTCTTCTGCTTCAACCACTCTGGATTGATCATTGAATACCCCTGGATCAATTTCCTTCGTGATCTTACTCGTAATGAGACCAGATGTCATACTTCCGCTGACATTCAGAGCAGTACGCCCCATGTCAATTAACGGTTCGATTGAGATTAGTAAACCGGCGAGTGCCACAGGCATATTTAATGATGATAAAACTAGAAGCGCCGCGAATGTCGCTCCGCCGCCAACTCCGGCAACACCGAAGGAGCTGATGGCAACGACTGCGATAACTGTGATGATAAACACCGGGTCAAACGGATTTTGGCCGATAGTTGGGGCAATCATCATCGCCAGCATCGCAGGGTAAATGCCCGCGCATCCATTTTGGCCGATCGAAAGACCGAACGAACCGGCAAAGTTTGCGATTCCTTCCGGGACACCCATGCTTCTCTGTGTTTTAATATTCAGCGGTAAAGCACCCGCGCTTGACCGTGATGTAAATGCAAATACAAGTACAGGCACTGCTTTTTTCAAATAAACAATCGGGTTCAAGCCGCTGAGCGTCAGCAGCAGCAAATGAATAATAAACATTGTAATTAACGCGGCATACGAAGCAATTACAAACATACCCAGTTTCAAAATGCTGTCAATATCACTCGTCGCGATCGTTTTTGTCATAATGGCGAGCACCCCATAAGGCGTCAGTCTCAAAATGAGGGTGACAACGCGCATGACAATGGCATAAACGGCATCAACCAGCTTTTTAAATGTTTCTGCCTGTTCCGGCTGTTTACGTTTCACGCCTAGGAACGCCATTCCAAGGAAAGCTGCAAAAATAACGACAGCGATCGTTGAAGTCGGTCTAGCTCCTGTAAAATCTAAAAACGGGTTTCCCGGCAGCAGTTCAACAATCTGCTGTGGCAGCGTTGTCGCTGTCATATCTTCTGATTTCTGCTGAAGCTCCTGTCCACGTGAAAGCTCTGTATCCCCTTGGTCAACCTGAATCGCCTGCAGGTCAAAAGAAAGCGCGGACGCAATGCCGACAGCTGCCGCTACAGCTGTTGTCGCAACTAAAATCCCGATAATCAAACCGCTGATTTTTCCGAGATTTTTTGTCAGCTTCAGCTTTGTAAATGCGCCGAGAATTGAAATAAAGACGAGCGGCATGACAACCATTTGAAGCAATTTGACATATCCGCCCCCGGCGATATTAAACCAGTCAGCTGTTTGAATGACTATATTTGAAGTCGGGCCGTAAATCAGCTGAAGCGCAAATCCGAATACAATCCCCAGCCCCAGCGCAGTAAATACACGTTTAGAGAAGGAAACGTGTTTTTTCTGCATCACAAAAAGCCCTAAGATAAGTAAAAATAAAATAAATACATGTAATACGACTAGTAAAGTCTCCAAAGCAGGTAAACTCTCCCTTCGAATTTTCTCATATACTATATTATACTAATTCCGATGGGTCAAGTGTGAATTATTAAAACAATAAAATCCAAGTAAAAAAACTTATATAATCCCTTATTTGTCCTTTTCTTTCCCTTCCAACTTTAGTACCTTATATTAGGGTGATAATATTTGCTGAAAGAGCTGTTTGTAAACTTGACCATTTTAATCACATTTAATTATCTCTTCACCCACCTGTTTAAAGATAGGCTGGTACATAAAAAAGACAGCATATCCTTCCAAGCTGTTAAAGGACTGGCCTGCGGTTTCCTCGGGGTTATTCTGATGGTTTTTGGATTTACCTATCAGCATTCAATCATTGATTTTCGAAATATCCCTATTATGATCGCTGCTCTTTACGGGGGCTGGGTTTCAACGGCAACGGCCTTGGTTATGATCGGTGCAGGCCGCATGCTGATCACGATGAACACATCTGCGCTATACTCGGTTATTACCATTTGTATCGCTGCCATCCCGTCACTCATTGTTTCTAGAAGAAAAAAAGTACAATTAAAACATGCTTTCTACCTTTTAATGATCACAAATAGCATGATCTCATTTTCCTTTTATTTCCTTATAGATTTACATTCATATGAACTTCACTTTTATTTTTGGATCATCTCAATAGCGGGCGGCATGCTCAGTTTATATATTATTGATCATGAAACAAATGCACATCTACTTTTTAAACAATATAAGTTTCAGGCCCACTTTGACTTTTTAACAGGCATTTATAACCGAAGAAAGTTTGAAGAAATCACACAAACTCTGTTTCAACAGGCGGCCAATACCCCGCATTTTCAATTCGCTCTGATTTATATGGATATCGACCATTTTAAAACCATCAATGACCAATACGGCCATCATGAAGGCGATCAAGTGCTGAAAGAGCTGGCTTCACGTCTGAAGCATAGCATTCGAAATACTGATCCTGCCGCACGGATTGGCGGTGAAGAATTTGCCGTGCTCCTGCCGAACTGTACGCTTAATAAAGCAGTCCAAATCGCGGAACGAATCAGGCGCGCTGTCAGTGACGAACCAGTTAGATTAACAAACGGAGAAGAGCTGTCAGTGACGATATCACTGGGGGCCGCTCATTATCCCAATAATACGGAACATCCAGAATCCTTGCCGATTCTTGCCGATCAAATGCTCTACAAAGCGAAAGAAACGGGACGGAACAAAGTATGTTTTTCAGAAAAAAAAGAATGAATTCAATGTTCGAATTCATTCTTCCAATCTGAAAGACGTTTTAAAGGCAGAAAAGCCGGAACAAGTTCCCCTTGGTATTCCTTTTCTATAAATGCCGCTGTATCATCAGCTTGATAAAGTTCAAGAATGGTTTGCAGTGCTTCCCGATCTTGATCCTCCGCTCTGACAACAATCAAATTCATCTCTTCCTCTGACATTAGTCCGCCGCTCTTTATGGTGTGTTTTTTCGGGTTCAGCCCCGCTTTTTTTGCGTCAGATGGTTTCATGACAAATACATCGGCACCGCTCACTGCATCCTGTTGCCGGACCGTTTTCAATTTCAGGTGTCTCGGATTATCTTTAATCATATCGACTGAACCTGTTCCGTTAAATCCGTTTTTCAACGTTAGCAAGCCCGCCTCCTGAAGCACCGTAAGCGCCCTGCCAAAATCGAACGCTTTATCCGGAACCGAAACAACAGCTCCGCGCGGTATATCTTGGATTCGGTCATATCGTTTTGAATAAATGCCCATAGGCGTTATGTATGTCGTACCGAGCGGTGCCAGCTTATGTTTGTATTTTTGGGTGAATGACTGAAAATATGAAATGGTTTGAAAAGCGTTAGCATCAATTTCTTTGTTCGCAAGCGCGATATCAGACTCTGCATAATCCGAAAAAGGAATCAGTTGAATATCCAGCCCTGCCTCTTCTGCCTTTTCAGCAATATAGTTCCATATTGCCTTGTCAGATTCAGCAATTCCGATTTTGATCGTTTCATGTTCTGCTGACGGTGAGCATGCAGTGAATGAAACGAGCAGAACAAAAACAAAACTGCCTATAAGCCACTTTTTCATTGTGACCATACTCCTATCTATGTATTAGAGCATGCAAGCAATATCAGACATAAAAAACATACGCTCTCTTTAGTTGATAAACGTTGTCATTTGTAATATTGGTTAACTTTTACCTTACTCATATACAATAAGGTTGTCAATTCCTATTGCATTCTCTCCAGAAAAGCAGGAATATCTAAGGCAAACGTATGATCACGTATCGAGAAAGCAGATGAATTTCCGTGAATAAATATCAAATCGAAAAATAAATATGGTATTTTCCGAAAAAAGTTTCATTTAGCAGTTGTTTTTTCTGAAGATTACTGGTAGAGTAAAGGTAATTATTTTTGTTCGAACTATCTTTAAGAAGAAAGTTTTGTAAGAGTTTTCGTCTTGGAAGTTTGTTAAGAGCAAGAATAGTGAATTTAAGCGTTATGATCGCTTTAGGAGGAAATTTCATGTTAGAAGGTAAAGTAAAATGGTTCAACTCTGAAAAAGGTTTCGGATTCATCGAAGTAGAAGGTCAAGACGATGTATTCGTTCATTTCTCTGCTATTCAAGGCGAAGGCTTCAAAACTTTAGAAGAAGGCCAAGCTGTTTCTTTCGAAATCGTTGAAGGTAACCGCGGACCACAAGCTGCTAACGTAACTAAAGAAGCGTAAGCATAAATTGATATGCATAACTGCAGGTGCAAACCTGCAGTTTTTATTTCGATAAAAAAGCTGTTTTGCATATGCAAAACAGCTTTTTTCATTAGTTCGCAATATCCCGTTTCATGAAGATTCCGAAAGCGAGCAGAAGGAAGACAACAAAGTAAACTGCCAGCATGACAACAGAGAAAGTCATGGTCATCCCTTCCACTAACGGTGTCCCCTCTACATATTGCAGCAAATTAACATTGGCAAATAAAATATACTTCGCCCAGTCAAATTTCGTTGCAATAAATGCAGTGGCTGTAGTACCGGCAACCAACAAAAAGATGGAAAATCCTACTGCAAGAGAGCTGTTTCTGAATACAGCGGACAGCATAAATGCCATCGTTGCGATCATTAAAGCCGCAACAGATTCTGAGAGATACGTTTTTGCCAAATATCCCATCATGTTTTGCTCAAATACATGGCCGTCCTTGTAGATTAAATGAACATTCGCAGCAGTGTCGCCGCCTGTCCCGAAGAAGATCAGGCCTAATAAAGTAGAACCCATAAATAAAATAAACAGCAATAAGAACCCAAACAGGAGAACTGTAATATACTTGGAGAGCAAAATCTGAAAACGGCTGAGCGGCCGGATCATTAACAGCTTAATGGTTCCCCAATTAAATTCGTTCGCGACAATTCCGGCTGCGATAATAATGGTAAACAGTCCGGTAAGGATTGTAAAACCTGCTGAATCCGTTACATAAGACCATACAGTATAGCCAGTGTCATCAGGGATGTTATGTTCAATACGATAGTTGTTGAGTGTGATTGTTTCTTCATAGCCATCTTTCAGTGAAGGATTTTCTTTCATTTCCTTCTTCAATGTGGCATTTTCCGCTTGAAGTTCTTGTTTCCAATGGGGATTTGATTCACCAGCAGAAAAATGATTCGCCAGAAATGCGTATCCAACCATTGTTAATCCCAGAATCCCGATCATCACCCATGTTCCGGCACGGCTGAAGATTTTGATCCATTCATTGTAAATCAAATTAAGCATGTCGAACCTCCTCTTTTGCTTCACCTGTCATTTCTAAGAAACGGTCCTCTAATGATTTTGTCACTGCTTTGACTTCATAAATGCGGATTTGCTGCATCACCAGCAATTCAATGGCCGCCGGGACTTCGTCTTTAGACAGTTTGACTTCCACACCGTTTGTCTTGCTCACCAAATCATACTCCTTTAGCACAGAAGCGGCTTCATTCGGCTGTTCAACATGGAAGAAATATGTATCTTTTTCATCAGTGATTTCATCTTTTACATTTTGAATATCGATAAGCTTTCCTTTTTGCAGAATCGCAATTCGGTCACACATCAGTTCCATTTCCGACAGCAGGTGGCTTGAAACGATGACGGCCATTCCTCTTTCTCGCGTCAGCTTCTTTAAATGATCCCTGATTTCCCTGATCCCCGCCGGATCAAGGCCATTTGTCGGTTCATCCAAAATCAGCACTTTCGGGTCATGCAAAAGACATTGGGCCAAGCCAAGACGCTGTCTCATCCCAAGAGAATACGTTTTCACCTTGTCATGGATTCTGTCTGTTAAACCGACCAGCTCAACGACTTCATCAATTTTTTCCTTCGTGACACCCTTGACCATCCTTGCGTATTGCTGCAGATTTTTATATCCGCTTAAGAATTTATAAAGCTCTGGGTTCTCTACGATCGCTCCAATATGCTTAATCGCCTTAGCATAATCCTTCGTAATGGATTGGCCGCAAATGAGCACATCACCTTTTGACAGCTTCATTAACCCCACCATCATCCGGATCGTTGTTGTTTTTCCTGCGCCGTTCGGACCCAAAAAACCGAATACTTCGCCTTCACGAATCGTAAAGCTCAAATGATCAATGATTGTTCGGCCTCTGATGTTTTTCGTCACATTTTTTAATTCCAATACTGTCGTCATCATGTTCCTCCTCTTTCTAGCAAACTTCCATTTTTGATTTAAACCATTGCAAAACAGACATGCCTTCCTGCTCACGAATATCTTCCACATCACGTTGAGCAACTTTTTCTCCATTTGCGAGTATGATTACTTCGTCAAGCAAGGTTTCAATTTCATTAATCTCATGCGTGGCGATCACAACAATCTGCTGCTCAAAATCAATGTATGACACCAGGCTGTTTACAATGGAATCCCTGACCATCGGATCAAGCCCGGAAAAAGGTTCATCCAGCAAGATGACAGATGTCCGTCTTGCTAAAGCAAGAACGATTTTCAGCCTTCCCCGATTTCCTTTTGATAGCTTTTTGATCTTTTTTTTCGGATCAAGCTGCATTTCATTCAACAGCTTATAAGCTTGTTCTGTTTGAAAATCAGGAAATTGTGACTGGTAAAAGTTCACCATATCTTTAACAGTAAAATGCGGATAAAACATATCAAGCTCAGTGAGATAAGCCGTTTGACGGACCATATCTCTCGTAACCGGCTTTTCATCCGCTTTAATCAATCCTGAAGTCGGAAACAGAAGGCCGGCCATCATTTTTAAGGTCGTTGATTTGCCGCTGCCGTTCGGTCCGATCAGACCATAAATCCGTCCGGATGATAAGGTGATCGACACATCATTGACGGCGGTTTGGCGGCCGTATTTTTTTGATACATGTTCTAAAGTGATTTCCATTTTAGCCTCCCTCAGTGATTTTTTTTATCCCTATCACCATTTCTTCTTTCGTTAGCCCCAGCTCTGTCATTTGCTTCACAAAGCCTTCCAGCACTTCTCGTGTCAGCCTGTCTTTCAACTCATCTACGATTTCTGCTTTTTCTGCAATAAACGTCCCTTGACCTCTTCTTGTCTCCACAATACCCAGCCTTTCCATCTCACTGTATGTCCTTTGAATTGTATTGGGATTTACCTTGGTTTGTATCGCCATTTCTCTTACAGAAGGAAGCTTGTCTCCTGGGAGCAGTTCCTTTCTGACCAGCCGATAAAAGATCTGGTCAGCGATCTGCAGATAAATCGGTTTCGAGGATTGGAAATAATTGTCCATATTCACACCTCTACTTTACGATCAAGCAGTTTTGAAGCCGCGATGAGCAGCAAGATCGTGATGACAATAGCAATAGGAAACCCAAGCACGGACAGGTGTATCGGTTTTAATTCCAATCTCCAAACGTTGCGGAAGTGGAAATCAAAATTACAATAGACTGTTACAGGCCAGAAATGCTTTTGCGATTCAATTAAAGGGCTTATGATGTATTCATCAAAGAAGAACCACACTGTGACCAACAGCCCCATCGCAGCCCATCGCATTCCGTGCCAGTTCTTAAGTGAGTGGAAAACAGTCCAAAACACAACTACAGTCACTGACATATATAACGAGGAAATAAGACCGTACATATTCAGCAATACCGTTGTACTTGTTATATCAACTTGATGCTCCAGCAGATTTTTCACAGAGAGCATATGATAAATCCAAATACCATAAGCAGTTAATGCCAATTGAATCAGAAATTGATAGAGCAAAGATGCTGCCAATTTAGAAGAAAGCAGCCAGAAACCGCCGTTTGGATTGTACAGCCAAAGCTGTGATTTCCCTTCTTTGTGAAGATGATAAAACACAAAAACAGGGGATAAGAAAAGCAGAAAAAAAGCAACTGCAACAAAGAAACCAAAAATGACAAGAGGTTCTTGCGTGCGAGAAGCTATAATATGGCCTGTCACAAATAAGAAAATGATTCCGCATATCCAGACTAGCATCCATATTCTTGAAATTTTTATATCTTTCTTTAACAGACCTAAAAAAGAATCCATGTCTTTACCTCCCGGAAGCCTCTTCAGTGTATGAGTAACATAGTACACTAGATCAAAAATGAATACAACATATTCCAGGGATTTATTTGATAAAAAATCATAATACATACATGAAAACAGCAAAAAAAAAAGCAAATCCGCCATGAGTAAACGGATTTGCCTTTTTCATTACTTCTTCTTGTTTTTCATGGAGAGCAGCGCATCACGATAGCTGCTGTCCTGCATTTTGTCACTTTTCTCAGTGACCTCTTCTTCTGCCTGATGTTCATCAGAATGCTTAAACTTTTGCAGCGCCTGCCTGTAAATATCATCACCCATTGTGTCTCGTTTCTCTTTTGGAGAATCATTTTTCACAACAGCTGGCGTATGCTCAGCAGCCCTTGCTTCAGCTGGGTATTGCGCTTCGTTTTTTTCCTCTTCTGGAGGGGTGATTCTTTCGGTTGCTTCTTGCTTCTCGGGTCCAGGAGAGGCGTTGCGGACATTGAATGTAATAAGAGCCGCAATGACAATGACAGCAGCAATAATTGCTATAATAATGGCCATTTCAACCTCTCCTTACTGTCCTGCTGTTAGGTTTCCTGTAACTTGGGTGACGCGTCTTCCCAGAGCGCGTCCCAACTGAATACCTTCCTCAGACATTAACTCATCACTGTCAACCGGACAAGTGACGCCTGCTCCGTAATAAGAGCCGTACAGTGCGTTTTCAGGCACATTGCCAGGCAGGCCGACAACGATCATGCCTTGATGGAACATCGGCGTGATCAAGTTGTGCATTGTCATTTCCAAGCCGCCGTGAGTTGTTGCCGTTGTGCAGAAAACAGCGCCGACTTTGTTGATCAGCTCACCTTCAGCCCATAAGTAGCCAAGTCTGTCGATCCAAGCTTTAAGACCGGAGCTGATTGTTCCGAAATGCCCCGGGCATCCCCAAATAATCGCATCCATATCTTTCAGCTTGCGGATATCTGCTTGATCGACATGGTCGATCAATACCTCAGCCGCCTCGTTTTCTCTCGCGCCTTCAGCAATCGCTTCTGCAAGAACCTTTGTATGTTCACCTTCACTGTCATACACTACATAAATTTTCATTCAGGAAACCTCCTTGTACAGATTAAGATTCCTTCACTTCTTTAGGAGCCGGAAGCAATGAAAGCTCTTCTTTTTTCTTTTTCTCCGCACGTGCTTTATCTCTTCTCACGTCACGCAAGAAAAGACTTAGAATCAAACCGAACACACAGAATATTGTTGCCCACATAAAGGCATCATTAATCCCCATAACGTTTGAATCAAGTGACGCATGTTTGTAAAGATGAGAGTAAACATACGTTTTCGCTGTGTCATAAGACATGTTCATATTCACCATTAAATTAGAAACTGCATTTTGGAATGCATGGAGGAAGTTCGGGTCCGCCGTGCTTGTTTTATCTGCAATTTGTGAATAATGGAACGTCGTACGGTTTGTATAAATCGTCGTAATTAAGCTTGTACCAATTGATCCGCTGATTTGGCGAAGCGTGTTGCTCATCGCCGTACCGTGGCTGTTCAGACGGGCAGGAAGCTGGTTCATACCCGCTGTCATAACCGGCATCATTAAGAGTGACATACCGAATGCACGGATTGAGTAGATCAGCATGATGTGTGTATATGGTGTATCAATCGTTAATTGCGTATATTGATATGTTGTCACCACTGTAACGAGAAGCCCGATAATCGCAAGCGGTCTCGGACCGAATTTATCAAACAAAATACCTGAGATCGGTGACATGATCAGCATGACGATCGCACCCGGAAGTAGAAGCAGACCGGATTGAAGCGCCGTAAAGCCGACCAGATTTTGGAGATAAATCGGTAACAGGAACATACCAGTGTACAATGCTACTGTAATAATGATATTAATGACACTTGAAAGTGAGAAAATGTCGTATTTAAACACTCTGAAATCAAGCATCGGATCATCATGACGCAATTGCTGAATAACAAAAGCAACAATTGCAATCACACCTATTACAACTGTAGACAGGACAACCGGGTCAGTCCAGCCGTCAGAACCCGCTTCACTGACTCCGTATAATAAGGATGCGAATCCGACAATTGAGAGGATCGCTCCAAGTGTATCGAGTTTGATTTTTTGCGGCTCCACCAAATTCTTAAAAATGAAGAAAGCCACGATGATAACAATTGCGCCGACCGGCACAAGTCCGTAAAACATGATGCGCCATGTGTAATGCTCAATAATCCATCCGGAAAGAGTCGGACCGACCGCCGGAGCGAACATCATCGCAAGTCCGAAGATCCCCATTCCTTTCCCCCTGCTTTCAGGCGGGAAGATTAACAGAATGGTTGTCATAACGAGCGGCTGCAAGATACCTCCGCCCACGGCCTGAATCAAACGGCCGATCAGCATTACAGAGAAGTTAGGTGCGATACCGCAGACTAACGTACCGAGCGTAAAACAGAACATGGCGACGAGAAAGAGACTCCGTTGGCCAAAACGTGTAATCAGGAAGGCAGATAACGGAATCAATACGCCGTTAACAAGCATGTAACCTGTTGTCAGCCACTGAATCGTCGTTGCACTTACGCCAAATTCAGTCATTAAGTGCGGCATTGCGACGTTAAGCAATGTTTGGTTTAATATTGCCAAAAATAAACCCGCCATTAGCACAATCAGCAATGTCATAGGGCTTTTTGTATTTTTTTCTTTGCCTGTAGCCATCTAAGACAACCTCCTTTCATGGTTTGATGACTGATCTGTTTTACTCAGAAATCTTAACAGATGCATTCATACCAGGAAGCACCTTATCAGATGGGTTTTTGATTGAAATTTTCACAGGAACTTTTTGTGTTACTTTTGTGTAGTTTCCGCTTGAATTTGTAGATGGAAGCATATCAAAAGTTGAGTTAGTTGCATAGCCAATTTCTTCTACAGTACCGTCAAATGTTGTATCAGGATCTCCGTCAACTACTACGTCTACACTATTTCCAACTTCAACATCCGCAATATCTGTTTCTTTAATATTTGCTGTGATGTACAGGTTGTCCATGTCAATTGTTTGCGCAATTGTTGTACCAGCCTGTACGGTTTGTCCGTTTTTCACTTCGTTTTTCACAATTGTTCCATCCATGATGGATTTCACATCAACAGTTTGTTCACCTTTGATTTTTGCAACTGTGTCGCCTTTTTTCACTGTTTTTCCTTCTTCAAGATCCCAGTCGGATACTTTACCTGCTGCTGGAGCTGAGATAGCTGCCATATCGCCGGCTACTTTTGCTTCATCTGTTTTTACGTAGTTTGTGCTTTGATAATAGTAGTAAGCACCTCCGCCTATAATTGCAAGAACAACAATCAAACCGATAATGTTGGTCAGAATTAAACGTCCTCTGTTCATTTTGTTTTCTCCTTTCGTTTCATCCTCTATCATTTTGTGGAAAGCTGGTGAAAATATGTGAGAAGTTTTTAATTACCGCTTTTTTCTGAACAGCCTTTAGCAAGCTTTGTTAAGCTTCCGGCAAGCTTGCGCAAATACTGCAGCTGGGATGTGTCGAGCTTCTGATACAGGCTCGCACCCATTTTTGCATATTCAACAGCGGCTTTTTCTATCAGTTCTTCCCCCTCTTCGGTTAACTGAATCATGACGATACGGCGGTCATCCGGACTGTCATATCGATTCATCAATTGGCGCTTATACAGAATATCTGTCATCCGCGTCACAGAAGCGGGCTTAAGGTCAAGCGACATCGCCAGCTTGCTTAGCGGGGTGCTTCCGCTTTGATGAATTTTAAACATCAGCAAATATTGAAGGACTGTAATATCAAAAGGCTCAAGCACAATCTCCAATATCTTCTTCTGTTTTTTATAGATCGACCGAGACGTATCGAAGAGCTGTTCAAAAGTGAGCAAAGCACGTTCTGATTCAGTCAACTCCTTTTCACCTCATTCCTCAATAATAGTTCACAAGATAAAATATTAATAAATGAAAGAAGATTTGTCAAAGGAAAAATTTCTTTTTCTCCCGTATTTTTTTCGCAACCGTTTTCTTACTTTTATTAAATAAAAAAAAGCCCTGAAACGGACTTTTTTTACGAAAATTGATGGCTGACGCCAGACTCCTCATTTCTGAAAAAGTTCTTCAGCGCCTGAAAAACATCTGACTTTTGTTTTAAAATATAGTACTTAAATTTCTCGTCTTTCACATTTTTGTATGCAGACATTAGTGTTGAATGCCTGTTGTATTGATTGACCTCGCCGTAGCAGAAAAGATTGGCCTTCTTCATAATATCATTGACCAGTTTCACACACCGCGCGTTATCCGATGTCAGGTTGTCACCGTCAGAAAAATGAAACGGGTAAATATTATAGCGGGCGGGATTGTACTTTTCATCAATCAGCTCAAGCGACTTCCGGTATACGGATGAACAGATGGTTCCGCCGCTTTCTCCCTTTGAGAAGAAGTCCTCTTCCGACACGACTCTTGCTTCCGTATGGTGGGCAATAAATTCAATTTCTACAGTCTCATATTTCGTCCGCAAAAAACGGGTCATCCAGAAAAAGAAGCTTCTGGCCATGTATTTTTCCCAAACACCCATACTGCCGCTTGTATCCATCATTGCTAAGACGACGGCTTTTGACTCGGGCTTTGTTATGTCATTCCATGTCTTATACTTCAAGTCCTCCGGGTAAATCGGATAGAACGACGGCTTCCCTGTCATCGCATTTCGTTTAAAAGCTGACATCATCGTTCTTTTCTTATCAATATTACCGGTTAACCCTGTTTTACGGATATCATTAAACTCTATATCTGTATGAATGATATTGTCTCGCTCTTTTTGCTGGAGATTCGGAAGCTCTAATTCCTTAAAAAGCGCTTCTTCTAAATCCATTAATGAAACTTCTGCTTCATAATAATCTTCGCCTGCCTGGTCACCGGCGCCCTGCCCTTTTCCGGGTCCCTGTTTTTTGTCTGATCCATCCCGGGCCACAACATCTCCAACCTGGCTGTCGCCGTCTCCTTGCCCTACGTGTTTATTTTTATCATAGTTATAACGGATTTTATACTCATCCAGTGAACGGATTGGGATCTTCACTACATCTTTTCCATTAGACATAATAATGCTTTCCTCAGTCACGAGGTCCGGAAGATTGTTTTTGATCGCTTCCTGCACTTTTTTCTGGTGGCGCTGCTGGTCATCGAAGCCTTTGCGATGGAGGGACCAGTTTTCCTCAGAAATCAAAAAATGGCCGCTGTCATTTTGGGACATGAATTCCCCTCCTTAACCATTTGTGGTCGTGATACATACGTATTCCGGCTTGTGCCAGATTATGAAACAAGTCTTTTGAAAGATTTATATTCATCATATGCACAAACGCACGGTTAATTGACAAACTATTTAGAAAATGGGACAAAATAACCCGCCCTATTCGGACGGGTCACGTTGCTTATCGGTTCAGCAGGCTGCCGACATATTTCAGCAGCTCATTGGCGCTCGTCGAGTTGTAGCCGTGCTCATCAATTAAACGGGCCACGACTTCATTTACCTTTTTCAGCTGCTGCTCATCCGGTGTTTTTGTTGAAGTCGTAATTTTAACGACATCCTTCAGATCAGCAAACAACTTTTTCTGAATGGCTTCACGCAGTCTTTCATGAGAATTGTAATCAAACCGCTTACCTTTTCTCGCATACGCCGAGATGCGGATTAAGATTTCTTCGCGGAACGCTTTTTTAGCGTTTTCCGAAATGCCGATCTGCTCTTCAATTGATCTCATCAGCTTTTCGTCCGGATTCATTTCTTCTCCTGTCAAAGGATCCCGAAGCTTGTTTTTGTTGCAATAGGCCTCTACGTTGTCGAGGTAATTGTCCATAAGTGTTTTTGCTGATTCTTCATATGAATACACAAACGCTTTTTGAACTTCCTTTTTCGCAATATCGTCATATTCCTTGCGGGCGGCAGAAATAAAATTCAAATACCGCTCCCTGTCCTCGCTTGAAATCGAAGGATGCTGATCAAGACCTTCTTTTAATGAACGAAGAACATCAAGAGAATTAATCGATTCCATATTTTTTCTGATAATCGTTGAAGAAATCCTGTTGATCACGTACCGCGGATCAATTCCGCTCATGCCTTCATCATTATATTCTTTTTTCATATCCTCAACGTCGACAGAGTTATATCCTTCCACACTTTCCCCATCATACAATCTCATTTTCTTGACCAGATCAATATCCGACCGCTTTGGTTCTTTTAATCGGGTAAGAATCGAGAACATCGCAGCGACCTTCAACGTATGCGGGGCAATATGAACATCCGCCACATCGCTTTCTGCGATCATCTTTTCATAAATTCTCTCTTCTTCAGACACTTTTAAATTATAAGGAACAGGCATCACAATGATTCTCGAGTGCAGGGCTTCATTCTTCTTATTAGAAATAAATGAGCGATACTCCGTTTCATTCGTGTGAGCCACGATCAGCTCATCAGCAGAAATTAACGCAAATCGTCCCGCTTTAAAATTCCCTTCCTGTGTCAATGAAAGCAAATGCCAGAGGAATTTCTCATCACATTTCAGCATCTCCTGAAACTCCATCATCCCGCGATTCGCTTTATTCAGTTCTCCGTCAAACCGGTAAGCGCGCGGATCTGATTCTGAACCGTACTCCGCAATGGTTGAGAAATCAATACTTCCCGTCAAATCGGCAATATCCTGAGATTTCGGATCAGATGGGCTGAATGTTCCGATTCCCGTACGCTTATCTTCTGAAAAGAAAATGCGCTCAACCTTCACATCCTCAATTCTTCCTCCGTACTCTTCCTCCAGCCTCATCACATTTAAAGGAGAAAGACTTCCTTCTATTCTTATGCCGTACTCTCTGTAAAAGTCATCTCGCAAATGATGGGGGATTAAATGTAGAGGGTCCTCGTGCATCGGGCAGCCTTTAATCGCATATACGGCACCATTATCCGTCAGCGTATACGCTTCGAGACCTTTTTTAAGCATCGTGACCAGCGTGGATTTACCGCCGCTCACAGGTCCCATCAGCAATAAAATCCGTTTTCTGACATCAAGCCGTTTCGCGGCCGGATGAAAATACTCTTCAACAAGACGCTCCAAAGATTCCTCAAGCCCAAACAGCTCGCGGTCAAAAAAGCTGTACTTCTTCCGTCCGTCAATCTCCTCTATCCCGCTGTCTTTTATCATATTAAAAACACGAGAATGAGCAGATTGCGCGACCATTGGATTTTCTTTAATAATCTCCAAATAATCGGCGAATGTTCCTTCCCATTTCAGCCGCTGCTCTTCCTCTCTGTACTGTTCAATTTTCTTTAATATATCCATAAGGACCTCCTCCATCATGTTTGATGCGCTATGCAAATAAGGTACTTTGATACAATCTATGCCGCCATCTCGTGATACATGCTTTGGTTTCTTAAAAATAAAGATACTTATACGGCGTTGACAAGGCAGACCGCGACCGTTCATAATAAAGAAAAATACAGAATCATCCAGACTCGGGCAGCACGGAAAAATTGAAGAGGGGGAGAGACGGTGAAAACAATCATCATGATGGGTGTCATTGTCACTTTTTTAGTATCAATTTTTACTGCAGGGTACGAAAGCAAGCCGGGAAAAGAATAAAAAAGGGTGCTCCTCATAAGAGCACCCTTTTTGTATAACAGAACAGTGTTTTACAGTTTTATTTTTTCTTTAACCTCTGAATGATGATCGCATTCGTATTTGTTTTTGTACTCAATTGTTCCGATGCTGCAGCCCGGCCCGATGATCACTTCTTTTCCCCTGACAACTGCCGCCTCGGTATTCTCCAAATAAACCTGATCTCCTTCTATGACATCGGCAATCAGTTTTGTATTCTTCCGTTTAAAAAAGCTCGCGCGTCTTTTCACTGTTATTGTTGTTCCGCCGATTTCCCGCACATAGCTTACATCATGGCTCAATCCAAGCTTAATGTCACCCGCATTCAATAATCCTGACACATCAACGCAGCCTGTGACATGGAACATTTCTGTTTCACAATCGCCTTTGACGCTAAGCTTCCCTTTCATATCGCACGATTCTCCAGTCATATTCCCGCCAATTTCAGTCAGGCCTTTCAAATTGAACCGATCAAATTGAAGTGAACCGCTCACTTTCATTGTGCCGTATACATTGATTCTGCCGGCTGTCAGATCGCCTTTAAACTCACTTTCTCCATACACACGCAGCCGATCAGTCTCTGCTTTCCCAAGAAAACATCCTGTTCCGAATATGCGGCAGCCCGCGGCAGACAGCCCTTCACCGACCACACCTTCTCCTTTGATGCTGACATGGTGATATGCGCCTCCTGCAGCGTGACCGGCGCCATATAATTTTAAATTTCCCAGTTTTGTTGTCTCCATTACGATCCTCCTCACATCTTCGTGCATGTTTCTACCGATGCGCTCGGATCACAAGTATAGTCCCCGCTGTATTCCACGGTTTCAATCTGGCAATTCGGTCCGATTTTCACTTTATTTCCGCGCACGGTTTTCGCCTTTGTATTTGTCAGTTCAATCACGTCACCTTCGATCAGTTCAGCCGTTAAAACAGGCTGCGGCATCAGTCTGAGCATTGTCAGCATCCCTTTTCTTCCTGTCACTTGAAGATGGCGGCAGCCGATCTCACGTACATAACTTTCACCGGCAGAAAGCTTAATGATCACCTGGTCAGCGTTTAAAAGCCCGCTGACTTTGCATTTCCCTTCCGATTGAAAGGTTTCCGTTTCACAATCCGCTTCCATGACTGCTTTTCCGCTAATGACAATGTCATCAGCCTTGACTGTACTGCCAAATGTTGATGATCCAGCAATCTTCAATTGTTTTGCAGATACCTCTCCCTCAATTAAACCTGTTCCGTTAATCCGAATAGATTCTGCTTCAACGTCTCCATGTATCTTACCTGAACCGCTGATGGTTACCGCTTTCGCTTTGACGCTGCCGTCAGCTTTTCCGGTTCCATTAAAAGAAAAAGTATCACACTCCACGTCCCCGGCGACTGTTCCGCTGCCGTTAATTTCAACTGATTGAAATGTTCCTCCCTTTGAACTTCCTGATCCGTTTATCACCAGCTTTTCCATTACATCCATTGATGGCCCTCCTGCATATATGTTGTTTTTAATTCCTCTGACGCCTTAGCTAAATCTACCCGTTCCACGACCTTAACGGACGATTCAAACAGAATGCTGTCCGCTGCAGCTGCTATAAAACAGGTTGTGACACCGAGCTTCCGCAGCACAATCAGCTCCGTCTGTTTCTTGATCTCTTCAGTATCATGCTGCTTTAACACCCCTGCAGCCATTTTCGCTTCTGCCAAGCTGACATTTCCGGACTGCAGCAGCCCTTCAAGCACATACAGCGAAAGCAGATCGCGGGAAGAAAAAACCGAATTCTCGCCGCCTTCTGAAAAGACATCAAGAGCAGTCCTTGAAATCAAACCTTTATGAATCAAATCATCAGCGGTCATGCTGACATCCTTCATTTTCGGTGACAGCATTTCCCTCATTTCATCCAGTGACAAATTTTCCTTCATCTTTTGAATCATTGAAATGCGTTTTAAAATATCCTCTCTCGGAAAAAACGTCTCTTGCCCTGTAAATGTGGACTTGCGAATAAACCATTCCTCAGGAATTAAGTTTTTTCGCTTCCACCGATACAGTTGACCGTAAGAAATCGATGTTTTTTCAAGTAATTCTTTTTTAGAGATTAATTGTTCTTCCATAAGTCCAGCTCCTTCGATGGATTCATTGTAACATAACACTGTTACGTTGTTAAGCCCAAATACAAAACAAAGCATCTCTAATAACATAAAAAAACCCGCCCATCATTGATGAGCGGGTTTTTTTCACTATTTTAAATCACGGTAATTTTGCTGGCGCAGCGCTTCATAAACGAGAATCGCCGCAGTGTTGGACAGATTTAACGATCTAACGTGCTCAGTCATCGGAAGACGCAGGCAGCGGTCCATGTTATTTTGAATTAAATCCTTTGGCAAACCGCTTGTTTCTCTTCCGAACACGAAGAAATAATCCTCGTCAAGATCAGTGTAATCAAACGATGTATGAGGCTGCTGGCCAAATTTCGTGATAAAGAAAAACTGGCCTTTTTGATATTCCTCAAACAATTCTTCTAACGAATCATGATACACAACGTTCACAAACTCCCAATAATCGAGTCCGGCACGCTTCAGCATTTTATCATCCGTTGAAAAGCCGAGCGGACGAATCAGGTGGAGCGTTGTATTGGTTGCTGCACAAGTACGTGCAATATTCCCTGTATTAGCGGGAATTTCTGGTTGATATAAAACGACATGTAATGCCACAATGTTCACCTCTGTTTTTCTTATCCGCCCATCATTATATCATTAATTACTCTTTTGTCGTATCATCAAGAATATGAAAAAAGGCATATCGTATTGACGGCGTGTATGCCGTAGAATCCTCGTATGACCAATATCTCATCCGGCTGTCATAGGACTGGGCATTGACAAGCGGCATATTGCCTTTGTCCTTTGCCACGACAATCGTTGTGTGATTAAACCGGCCGTCACCTTCAAAGTCATAGCAAATCACATCGCCAGGCATCAGCTCTTCCGAAGATTTAACCCGCACTGCACGAAGGCCAGCCTTTGAATTCGCCAAATACATTTTCATAGAGTGAGCCACCGTCCAGCTGTAGCTCCAGGAACTTTGCTTCATCCACCAGCCTGATCCTCTGTTCGGATGGCCGCGCATCGGTGCGCCTCCAGCATGGAGACACTGAGAAATAAAATTCGTGCAGTTATCGCTGAAATTTTTATAAGCCGGGTTGCGCTTGTTCCAAAATTTCTCGGCATATTGCACAGCACCAAGGCGATCGTATTGAAAGGCTCTGCCAAACGCTTCCCTGTCCTCTTGAGAATAGTCAATAATACTGGTGCCTTCATGAAATCCAGCCGGTGTTTTCGCAATTTCCTGATCACTAATCAAAATGTGATCATAAAGAAAAGCGATCCGCTCCTCTATTTGCTCTTCCATATACAAGCTGTCGTCCTGCTCCTTATACACGTATTCGTAATGAATGGTATACGTAATGCAGGTCGTTCCGTCATCCTCAATCCGTACATGATCGATGACGGCCTTCGCTTTCGCTTTTATAATGTCAACTTTACGTTTTTCCAGAAGCTTCTTCTTTCGCTCCATGACTTCAAGGTCTCCGACTTCAGACTCCTGTCTCATAGCATGCCCGTTAACCAGATAGCTCAGCCGCTCCTCCGCTAATTGTTCTAAAATGTGCTTCAAGCTCACCCCACCCGCCATACTTTTTTATAGAGAAAAAACACTTGGATGCATCTCAAGTGTTTTTTCCTTCTTCTCTATACGTATGTCAAGACAGGCCTTGTTTAGTCATGCCTGAAGCTTTTAGCAAATCAATTCCTTTTTCAATTTCCAGCTTTGCCTCTTCATCCTTCTCTTTTTCCAGCGCTTTTTCAAGCTCTTCCGCGTATGCGGGGTCTCCGATTTTCCCGATTGCCCATGCAGCTGTTCCCCTGATGACAGGACGCGGATCCTTATGCATCAGTTCCGCCAATTCAGGCAGTGCGGAAGCATCCTTAAAGTGGGCAAGGGCGAGAATGGCGTTTCGCTGAATCGGTTTCTTCCCGCGCCAAGAACCTGAGACATGCCCGAATTTCTCCTTAAATTCACGGTTGCTGATGGTCAAGAGCGGCTTCAATAACGGTTTGGCTATCTCAGGGTCAGGCTCCATTTCCGGATGAAGATGAAAATCCTTCCCTTTATTAAGAGGACACACCGTTTGGCACGTATCGCATCCGTACAGGCGGTTTCCGATCTTTGTCCGGAATTCATCAGGCAAAAATCCTTTCGTCTGGGTCAGAAAAGAGATGCAGCGCTGCGCATTAAGCTGTCCCGGATTTACAAGCGCTCCCGTCGGGCAGGCGTCCAGACATTTCGTGCAAGAGCCGCACATATCTTCAATCGGCACATCAGGCTCAAAAGGTATATTCGTAATCATTTCTGCCAAATACACATAAGAGCCGTACTCAGGCGTTGTAATCATACAGTTTTTCGCACTGAATCCGATGCCGGCCCGTTCTGCAACCGCCCGATCAGACAATTCACCTGTATCAACCATTGACTTTGTTCTGATATCCTCATGCTTGCTTCTCAGAAATTCCTCCAGCAGATCGAGCTTTTCCCTCAGCACATCGTGATAGTCTTTGCCCCAGGAGGCTCTGCAAAAAATGCCCCTGCGCTCCGTTCTCGTGCTTCTCGGCGCATCCTTCATTCTGGAAGGATATGCGAGTGCAATCGCGACGATTGATTTCGCTTTCGGCAAAAGCAGCGTCGGCGTCACCCTTTTCTCAATATCGGGCTCTTCAAAGCCGGAAAGATAGCCGAGTGATTCTTGAAGAATCAAACGGTCTTTTAAACTGTCAAAAGTATCAGCGGTCGTAAAACCAATCTTGTCCACACCAATGCTTTTCGCGTATTCAATTAATTCTTCCTTGAGCTGATAAACGTTCATGTTTTGCACAGCCTCCTTTCTTTGTGATAAAACAATACAGGGTTTATAATAGGTTGATATCCCGTAACTGGAGTGAATGCTTGTGAATATCAAACTTGATTCTGTTATTACTGAACGTGCGGCCGGCTTACAAGCGGCGGCTGTGATTTATAAGAATATCGAAGTCAGTTCCTCTCCGCAAATGCTGAAAGGCAGGCTTCGCCTATTTCAAGAATCCCTGTTTTTCGACTATGCGGACGGCGGAATATCCGATGAATCCTTCGCCAAGGAATGGCAGGAACTTTTTAAACAGCTTAACCCTTCATTTGAGGGAGAAACAACCCCAATGGAGGACATGCTGATCCCGATATCCAAAGAACAGTTCATGGAAAGCAAGGATTCAGCCCATGACACCATCGATTTTTTTTCATTAAAATATTCTCTGCCCATTATGATTTATGATGCCGGCAAGCTTCATGAGCCAGTCCGCATCTCATTGGGTGAAAAAGAAAACATACTGCTTTACTCTGATCAAAACGGCATATTTGGCGATTTTAAAAAAAGCGTCAATCGCTGTCCCGTTATAGATGAGACCAAGAGCATGCTGCAAATCATCTTTTTCCCGCCATCGATTGAAAAAAACAGTGCTGTAAAACTCTTATCATCATTAACGAAAATGTTCGAACAAATTCACGGCGGCTCCCATACAGTACATTGGCTTACGTAAAAGAACACGAATGACGTGTTCTTTTTTACATAAAAAAACGCAATACTTCGTTTATCTGAGAAACGAAACACTGCGTTAATAACGTATGTATGGAGCGGGTGATGAGAATCGAACTCACGACATCAGCTTGGAAGGCTGAGGTTTTACCACTAAACTACACCCGCATTTGTGATTGTCAGCAACAGTACCGCTCTGACTTTTCTTATGTTACACGTTTATTGATTTTTCGTCAAGGGAATATGAAAATTTTGTCGAAAAAAAGTTTTATTTTTGTAAAGATGTTAAGTTTCATTTACATAATGTTAAGCATACTATACAATATATTCAATCGAGAATGTGAAGGGGACAGACGTCATGATGAAAAATAAAGTAAAAGAGCTGAGGGCACGTTTCGGCTATTCTCAAGAAAAACTCGGGGAAACGGTCGGCGTCACAAGACAGACTGTGGCAGCTATCGAAAAAGGCGATTATGTTCCCTCACTGCTATTAGCACTGAAAATCTGCAAAGCCTTCTCCAAGAAAATGGAGGATGTCTTTTGGTTAGAGGAGGAAAACTAAGATGAGCATGAAAACAAAAGCAGCTTTTCAACTTGTTCTATTTGGCCTTGCATGCTGGACGCTGATTTCGTACTTTGAAGCTTCAGAAGGCATTGCATCCTTTTTCCGCACAAAGAGCGGCGAGATGGTGTTTGAATTAAACCTCACCCCCTTTATACTGTTTGTTGCGGTGTCTGCGGTTTATTTGTACTTACAAAAGAAAAGCCGCCCTGCTGCAAAAAAGCTTCTTCTTCCTGATGAATTTGAAGAGCAGGACGAAAGAGAGAAGATGATGACGGCAAAAGCATGCCGCGCGTCATATATCGCCGTCTACTTCTCGCTTCCTGCCGCAGCGGTTCTTCTCATTTTTTATCCGCTTTTTCAATCGCGCATTCCGTTTTTCCCTATAATTATTGTGTTTATCATCATGATCATACAGCATCTATCCTACGTCATTTCTTTCAAGAAAAACGAAAAAAACTCCGGCGCGCTGTAATCGGCCGGAGTTTTTTCTTACCAGCTTGCTTTTTTCACACCGGGAATCTGGCCTTTATGGGCCAGCTCCCTGAAAGCGATTCTGGACAATTTAAACTTTCTCATATATCCTCTCGGGCGCCCCGTTACCATGCAGCGATTGTGGAGTCTTCCCGGTGCTGAATCTCTCGGCAGCTTGCTGAGTGCCTCGTAATCTCCTTTTTCTTTTAGCTCGCGTCTAATTGCAGCGTATTGTTCAACAAGCTGCTGGCGTTTTAACTCTTTTGCCACTTTTGATTTTTTAGCCAAGATATAGCCTCCTTCTCAAATCGAAATAATTACGATTTAAAATGTATCACGCACAATAAAAAAAAGCAAGCATACTGCTTTGTAAAACAGACGGCTGAAAGCCGCCCGTTTCTAGTGATGCAATTCCACATCATACAGTATCGCATCTTGATGATTTCAAAATAAACAAATTGTAATGTATCGGATTTTTCCTTAGAATAATCTGCACTTACCGGACCAACCCTCTCAACTAGCTACCCCTTTTGATAATGTTCGATGTACATGTCGGCTGAAGAAATACCTTCACTGATATTGACGGCTACGGCAATGAATGACTGTGAAGCTGCAGCATCCATTCAAGATCTGAGATGTCCGTAGCTTTGATTTCCATCTACTTTGAATGTCCGCATGCTTACAGCATAGCTAACAGGCAAATGACTGATGCGCTTATCAATGTGTTCAGAAAAACAGCCCCCTTTTTTGAATACCATGTTCGGGGACTGAATTTTACTTAAACTGACGCATTTTTCTCTTTGACAAAATAAGTGTTCCCGACCGCTTCTCCCCTTTTGTTCTGAAGCTTTCTCGTCCGCTCATTTTCAAATGGCAAAAGCGGAAACACAAGCTCTGCAAAATAATACGCTTCTTCTAAATGAGGATAGCCTGAGAAAATAAACGATTCTATGCCGAGTGCCTGGTACTCTGTTATCCGATCGGCAATAGTCTGCGGATCACCGACAAGAGCTGTCCCTGCCCCGCCTCTGACCAGGCCGATACCCGCCCACAGATTCGGGCTGATTTCAAGTTTCGTCCGATCGCCTTGGTGAAGGACGGCCATCCGCCGCTGGCCTGAAGAATCGTATCGGCTCAAAGCTGCCTGCGCTTTGGCGATGGTGTCATCATCTAAGTGGCTGATTAAGCGTTCAGCCGCTTCCCACGCCTCTTGTTCGGTTTCACGGGCAATGACATGCAGCCTGATGCCAAATCGAACGGATCTCCCCTCTTTTTCAGCTTGCTTTTTGACTCTCTCAATCTTTTCTTTTACTAGTTCAGGCGGCTCGCCCCACGTTAAATACACGTCTGTATGCTTTGCGGCTGCCTCAATCCCCGCCTGTGACGACCCTCCGAAATAGATAGGCGGATGCGGCGCTTGCTGCGGCGGGAAGAGCAGATTGCTGTTTTCTACTTTTATATGCTTACCTTCATAGGAAACCGTTTCTCCCTGCAAAAGCCTCCGCCAAACGGTTAAAAATTCGTCTGTCGCTTCATAGCGTTCATCATGGCTGATAAACAGGCCATCTCCAGCCAGCTCGTACGGATCGCCTCCTGCCACAACATTGATCAGCAGCCGGCCTTCTGAAATGCGGTCTAAGGTGGATGTCATTCTGGCTGCTAGAGAAGGCTGCATTAAACCGGGTCTTACCGCGACTAAAAACTTTAAGTCCTTTGTTTCTCCTGCCAGCGCCGATGCTGTAAGCCACGGGTCCTCGCACGATCTTCCCGTCGGCAGAAGAACACCCGTATACCCCAGCCTGTCAGCCGCCTGCGCGACTTGTTTAAAGTAAAGATGATCCGCTGTCCGTCCATCGCTTTCAGATCCTAAATATCTCGCGTCTCCATGAGTCGGTATAAACCAAAGAATTTCCATATCCATCTCCCCTTCACGTATATTACCCTTCGTAACTGTTTCTCCATTTTAATAGTTTTCGTTCAAGCAGCCTGACAAAGGAATCCGTCAGCTTTCCAACCACCGCAAAGATGATAATCCCGGCAAAGACTTTGTTTGTTTGTGAAAACTGTCTAGCATCCATGATCATGTAGCCGACTCCTGAGCTGGAGCCCATCAGCTCTGCTACAACAAGTCCGAGCCATGCAATGCCGAGCGATAAGCGAATGCCGAGCAATATATTCGGCAGAGATGCAGGCAATATCACTTTGGAAATCTGCTGATGCCATTTAAATTCAAGCACCCGGGCGACTTCAAACAGCTTCGCGTCAACGCCGCGGATGCCGTTAAATGTATTAATATAGACAGGAAAGAAGGCGCCAAGCGCAATCAGCAATATTTTAGATACTTCATCAAAACCGAACCATAAAATAAACAGCGGCGTAACCGCCAGATGCGGAACGGTTCTAAGCATTTGCAATGACGGATCAAGATACAGCTCCGTCCGTTTGGAGAATCCGGCCAAAATCCCGATGATCAAGCCAAGCCCTGCGCCAAGCAAAAAACCAAGCGCCGCCCGATAGATACTGATTTGCAGATGGCCGAACAGCTCACCGGAAAAAACAAGCTCTTTAAACGTCAGGACGATCGTAACGGGCGTAGGCAGCACTGTAGCGGACACAACACCAAGGCCGCCGATGATCTGCCAGATGGCAATGATGACAACGGGCAGCAAAAGCCCCTTCATCCAGCCGTATTTCATCCTTCGGGGCTTTTTTTGCACCACCTCCGTATTTGTTTTGGGCAGCGAACCTGCAGCCTCTGCTTTCATCATTGATCACCTCCGGAGGAATTTTCCTTTAACGCTTTTTTAATAAATGTGTTATCCACAACCTCTTTCACGTCGATCTTCTTGTCTATCGCCTTTGTTTGATATTGAAAATCTGCTGTCTCCTGCTGCGCTTTCACAATGTCGTCACTGATAACCTCATTCAGAGGCTCAGTATTTTTCAGCACATTTTTGACGACCTTTTTATCGAGATCTTTAATGTTTGCATACAAGTCCGCGGCTTCATCCGGATGTTCCTTTTGCCACACAACAGCCTTATTAAACACCTTCAGAAAACGGACCACTTCGTCTGGATGCTCCTCTGAAAACTTTGTTCTTACTAGAGTAAATCCGGGTGAATATAAATCTGTGCTTTCCCCGTTCACAAGGATTTTTGCCCCATGCTTGATTGTTTCTAAAGATAAGTACGGCTCCCAGATGGACCAGGCATCAACAGATCCGTTTTCAAATGCGGAGGCGGCTTCATCGGGCTGAAGCTGAATGATCGTCACATCATTAGCTGACAAACCCACTTGATCAAGCGCTTTATACAGAAAATCAAAACCGCTGCTGCCTTTGGCGACTGCAATTTTCTTTCCCTTTAAGTCCTTGACGTCCTGAATGCCGCTGTTTTGATTCACAAGGATGCCATTCGCCTTCAACCCATCCTGGGATAAACCGATTTCTTTAAAATCAATCCCTGCCGCCTGTCCTGAGATCACAGGCGAATTGCCGACCTGAGAAAAATCAAGTTTGTCTGCCGCAAGGCCTTCAAATTGGGGCGGACCGCTTTGAAACTCCACCCACTTCACTTTGATGCCTTCTTTTTCAAATGCATCCTCAAACCAGCCTTTCTCCTTCGCAATCAAAAGCGGGCTTAAGCTTTGTTGAATACCGATTCGAATTTCTTTCAATGGTTTGTGATCACCGCTGGCTCCATTTGCTCCGCAGCCTGCGAGCAGAAAAAAAACGGTAACCAATACAATGAGTCCTTTTTTCATTTCTGCTTCCGCCCTTTCTATATCCCTGATCCCTCAGCGTACTCTAGATCTTCTGTTTTCTCGAATTCCGACAGCACTTTCTGTCTGATCGCTTGGAAATCCGGAGTCGTCCGGTTTCGCGGATACGCCAGATGAATGGGCATCAGCTTATGGATGTTCCCCGGTTTGGCCTTAAGGATCGCAAGCTCATTTCCTAAATAAACAGATTCATCTATATCATGAGTGACGAGAATCATCGTTGTTTTTTTCCTCCGCCATATATCCAGCAGCACGTCCTGCAGGTGTTTTCTTGTAAAAGCGTCGAGTGCACCAAACGGTTCATCTAAAAGCAGCACCTCAGGCTCCCGCAGAAGGGCCCGTGCGATAGCCACTCTTTGTGACATACCGCCTGACAGCTCACGAGGATATGCTTTCTCCGATCCTTTCAATCTGACAATCTCGATCAGTTCATCCACCTTCTGTTTGACTTTTGGATCTTTCAAGTTCAAATCAGCGGCAATATTCTGCTCAACCGTCAGCCATGGAAAGAGACGGTGCTCCTGAAAAATAAATCCTTGCTGAATACCCGGAGCTGTTACGCTGCGTCCGTTAATTTCAACACTCCCGTCATAATCAGAATCAAGTCCTGCAATAATCTTTAACAGAGTGCTTTTTCCGCACCCGCTCGGTCCGATGACCGTTAGAAATTCACCTGGTGCGATTGATAATTGAATGTTCTCCAAGACCGTTGTTTTGCGGCCCTCTTGAACAAATGCCTTTTCTTTGATGCTGATGGTCACAGCCACTTTTATCCCTCTCTTTCTGCCAACCCCGCCTTCTAAAAAAACAAAAAGGCCCCCATCTCTGTTCTTTATAGAGATGAGAGCCTTCGGCGGTCCGATCAGCTGCCCAATTGTTTTTTTGTTTGAATATCATGTTAATTCAAATTATTCCGATATGTCAACTATTTTTTAAACGAGATTTTTGTCAGCCTTGTTTATCACTTACTCTGCTTGTTTCGCAAATAGAGAGGAAAAAAATCATTTCTTCAAAAATCTTTTCTCTCTCCTATAAGCTGTTATAACAATGGTTTATCAACATTTTTAATACTAGATATCCCTTAATAGAGATAACTATTTTATAATAATTATAAAATAATATTGACTTTTTACTTAGAGATGATATTATGTTTTTATAAATTCCAAGAGGTGATCATATGAGTTCAAATAAACTGACAACTAGCTGGGGCGCCCCGGTTGGAGATAATCAAAATTCGATGACAGCCGGTTCTCGCGGACCAACTTTAATCCAAGATGTACATTTACTCGAAAAATTGGCCCATTTCAACAGAGAACGTGTTCCCGAACGTGTCGTTCACGCCAAAGGAGCAGGCGCACACGGATATTTTGAAGTGACAAACGATGTAACAAAATACACGAAAGCCGCTTTCCTTTCTGAAGTCGGCAAACGCACACCTTTGTTCATCCGTTTCTCAACAGTTGCCGGTGAACTTGGCTCGGCTGATACTGTTCGCGACCCACGCGGATTTGCTGTTAAATTTTATACTGAAGAAGGAAACTACGACATCGTCGGTAACAATACACCGGTATTCTTCATCCGCGATGCGATTAAGTTCCCTGATTTCATCCATACACAAAAAAGAGATCCAAAAACACACTTGAAAAACCCTACAGCTGTATGGGATTTCTGGTCACTTTCACCAGAGTCATTACACCAAGTAACAATCCTGATGTCTGACCGCGGAATCCCTGCAACACTTCGCCACATGCACGGCTTCGGGAGCCATACATTCAAATGGACAAATGCCGAAGGTGAAGGCGTATGGATTAAATATCACTTTAAAACAGAACAAGGCGTGAAAAACCTTGATGTCAATACGGCGGCTAAAATTGCCGGTGAAAACCCTGATTACCATACAGAAGATCTATTCAACGCGATCGAAAATGGTGACTTCCCTGCATGGAAACTATATGTGCAAATCATGCCTTTAGAAGATGCAAATACGTATCGCTTCGATCCGTTTGATGTTACAAAAGTTTGGTCTCAAAAAGACTATCCGTTAATCGAGGTCGGACGCATGGTTCTAGACAGAAATCCGGAAAACTACTTTGCAGAAGTGGAACAAGCGACATTCTCACCTGGAACACTCGTGCCTGGTATTGATGTTTCTCCGGATAAAATGCTTCAAGGCCGACTGTTTGCTTATCATGACGCACACCGCTACCGTGTCGGTGCAAACCATCAAGCGCTGCCAATCAACCGCGCACGCAACGAAGTGAACAATTATCAGCGTGACGGACAAATGCGCTTTGACAATAACGGCGGCGGATCTGTTTATTATGAGCCTAACAGCTTCGGCGGTCCGAAAGAGTCACCTGAGGATAAACAAGCTGCATATCCGGTACAAGGAATCGCTGACAGCGTAAGCTACGATCACAATGACCACTACACACAAGCCGGTGATCTCTATCGTTTAATGAGCGAGGATGAGCGTGCCCGCCTTGTTAAAAATATTGTTAACGCCATGAAGCCGGTAGAAAAAGAAGAAATCAAACTTCGCCAAATCGAGCATTTCTACAAAGCGGATCCTGAATACGGAAAACGCGTGGCAGAAGGCCTTGGATTGCCAATTAAAAAAGATGCTTAATATAAATGCAAAAACCCGCTGTAAATAGCGGGTTTTTTTATATTTAGTGACGCACTGCCGTATGCTTCTCATCAATCTTCATATAAATTTCCTCCATCAGCTCCGCACTGTTCATAATCTCTCGTTTGTTTTTTTCAATCAGGAGCTCCAGCGGTAAAATCTGATTTCCGTATGTTTTTCGCTTCTTGAATCGCTTTCTCCCCTTCTCTTTTTTGATTCCCATCACTGTTCCCTCCTTTTTTCATACAAAAAAGGCCCTTATCTAAAAGATAAGAGCCTTCGGTGTTCCGATCAGCAAATGCTGGAAATGTATATTAGCTATATTAAAACGTATTCCATTTCGCCTGTCAATCTATTATTTATACAGCTGGCTGCCTTGATTCACAAATTCTTCGGCTTTTTCTTTCATCCCCTCTTGAATCGCATCCCATTCACTAATCTCTTTATCCTTCGCATAATCCCGAATATCCTGAGAAATTCTCATGCTGCAAAACTTCGGTCCGCACATTGAACAGAAATGAGCGGTTTTTGCTCCTTCAGCCGGCAGGGTTTCATCATGATATTCAAGCGCTCTTTCCGGATCAAGAGATAGATTAAACTGGTCTCGCCAGCGGAATTCAAAGCGGGCTTTCGATAACGCATCATCCCGTATTTGCGCTCCGGGATGCCCTTTTGCAAGGTCTGCCGCGTGCGCAGCAATTTTATATGTAATGACTCCTTCACGAACATCATCACGATTTGGCAGCCCCAAATGCTCCTTCGGCGTTACATAACAAAGCATTGCTGTCCCATACCAGCCGATCATCGCCGCTCCGATCGCTGAAGTAATATGGTCATAGCCCGGTGCAATATCTGTCGTCAGAGGCCCCAATGTGTAAAAAGGCGCTTCTTTGCAAATGTCCATTTGTTTATCGACGTTCTCTTTGATTTTATGCATCGGCACATGCCCCGGTCCCTCAATCATTACCTGAACATCATGCTTCCAGGCAATTTGTGTCAGCTCTCCAAGCGTCTCTAATTCAGCAAACTGCGCTTCGTCATTGGCATCAGCGATTGATCCGGGACGCAGACCATCCCCAAGAGAAAAAGCAATATCATACGTTTTCATGATTTCACAGATTTCTTCAAAATGAGTATACAGAAAGCTTTCCTGATGATGAGCCAGACACCACTGCGCCATAATCGCTCCCCCGCGTGACACGATTCCAGTTGTCCGTTTGGCAGTCAGCGGCACATACCGAAGCAAAACACCAGCGTGTATCGTAAAATAATCCACTCCCTGCTCTGCCTGCTCGATCAGCGTATCACGATAAATCTCCCACGTTAAATCCTCCGCTACGCCGTTTACCTTTTCAAGCGCCTGATAAATCGGAACAGTTCCAACAGGCACAGGGCAATTGCGGATAATCCATTCACGCGTCGTATGAATGTCTTTTCCGGTGGAAAGATCCATCATCGTATCCGCTCCCCAGCGAATGGCCCAGGTCATTTTTTCCACTTCTTCTTCAATTGATGACGTAACCGCTGAATTCCCGATATTCGCATTAATCTTCACATGAAAATTCCGGCCGATAATCATCGGTTCGCTTTCAGGGTGATTAATATTTGAAGGAATGATCGCCCGGCCGCTGGCTACCTCATCTCTGACAAATTCGGGAGACACATGCTCGCGTATTGCGATAAACTCCATCTCTGGTGTAATGATCCCTTTTTTGGCATAATGCATTTGTGTGACATTTTGACCCGCTTTCGCCCGCAGCGGGTTCCGCTTTAGTCCTGGGTAGCTTACGTTTGGATTTGCTTTTTTATAACCGTTATCTTCTGGTTTTATAGCTCGTCCTTCATATTGTTCAACATCGCTGCGCTCCGTGATCCATTTTTGGCGGAGCGGCTTTAACCCTTCTTGAATATTAATGGTCACATCAGGGTCGGTATACGGTCCGCTTGTATCATAGACACGCACAGGCGCGTTTTCCTCTTCGCCGAACGACCCTGTCGTCGGACTCAATGCGATTTCCCTCATCGGCACTTGGATGTCCGAAGAAGAACCTTCCACATACACTTTCTTGCTCCCCGAAAAACTCGACATAATGGAAATGTTGGCTTGCTGCACTGAATTGTTTTGCATTACTTATCCTTCCCCTCTCTTCGTTTGAAAGGACAAAATCAAGCCCATAACCAGCACAAAAAACCGGATTCAAATGAATGAACCCGGTTACAGTCAGAAAGAAACATATTATTGCCCAGCAAGACAATAATAAAAACAATTCCTCTACTTCCCCACGCTGGTACGAACCAGATCAGGTCCAAAGGGTTAAGAAGCTTACCTTCTCTCTCAGCCCGAAAGCGGGCACCCCCAGTAACTATTAATTTCGGACTCATCTTAACATAAAACCAATCGAAAAAAAAGAGGAATATAGAAAATATTCAGCTAATTCATCCCAAATAGTTGACCGACAGCGGCGTTTCAGATATTTCATGATCACCCATCATCACCCGATATGCCCTTGCACCCGGTCTTGAACTCACTGTCTGAAACAGCTGATCATTTATGAAATGGAGAGCTGCTCCGTCGTCCGCCGCATAGCCATCGCACAAGAATTCGTTAGATATCAGCTGGTGGTATATCGGTCTCCGATCCTTTTCACCGTCATAATGAGGACAAAAGCTCCCTTGCAACAAACCTAAACTTTTCATGCTTGTCAGCGGTCCGGCTGAATCTGTCACCCCTTCTTCAAACCAGCAGATCGCACCTGCACTTAAACCAGCTAAAATCACACCGTTCTTCCATGCTTCCCTGAGAATAAGATCCAGCCCCCACTCTTTCCACAGCACAAGCATATTCCTCGTATTTCCCCCGCCGACATAAATTATGTCCTTTTCCATAACAAAAGAAATTAAATCTGTTGACGGCGGCTTAAATAAGGATAAATGAGACGGCACACAATCCAGTGTTTGAAATGCATCATAAAACCGCTGAACATAGTTTTGGGAATCACCACTCGCCGTCGGCAAAAAACAAACGCGAGGCGACTTCCGGTCTGATTGATTGATGATATATTGATCGAGGGACAAATTTTTCGGCTCCATCGAAAAACCCCCGCCGCCCATCGCAATAATCTGTTTCATCATCTCACCGCCTGACAAAATTTGTTATTCATTATAGCATTTTGTATAAAAACAAGATAGCAAGCCAAATACTTTCTTATCACGGGAACTAGAAAATAAGGAAGTGGATTGCCATTGAACAATGTCTCTAACCCGATAAACGCCAAAGACATACCTGCATTTGTACTTAATTTCTTAATAACAATAAAAACAAGCATTAACAATTACACTGTCGCGATGACAGAAACCTCGAACCCTCACCTCCGAAGAGCATTGCGTGATCAATTAGATGCAGCTGTTTATCTGCATGGAGAACTTTCTGAACTCCTGATGGAAAAAGGCTTGATCCTGGATAAACAATTGCAAATCGATTCGCTTTTATCTTGCAGAGAACTGTAACAAAGTCATATAAAAAAGACGGTCTCTCATTTACGAGAGACCGTCTCTTCCTTTTATTGCTCCACTCTTCTTAAAGCCTCGTTTACCGTTTCTTTTATAAACGTATCTTCTCCGCTCAAGCGGTCTAAACTGAGATCGCCGTTTCTCAGCCGTTCAGATATATTGTTTATATCCTCTTCTACCGTGATTTGCAGTTCACCAGCCAAAAACATTCTGTGTAATTCATCAGCAACCATACTTTCTTTATTCATTTCAATCCGCTCCTTTGCTTTCAATATTATTCTTAGTCTGTCCCTAGGCCGGACGAATAATAGGAAAAAAGTATGAAACAAATGAATCTTTTTTCCTCCTTCTTACGTATACCTGTTGAGAAAAAGAAAAAGGGGAAGATTTAACATGTCATTTTTTAAGAAGCTTGCGGCAAGTGCCGGAATCGGTGCTGCAAAAGTAGATACGATTTTAGAGAAAGACGCATATTATCCTGGAGAGGAAGTGCGGGGTACTGTACATGTCAATGGCGGAAAAATCGCTCAGGATATCCGCTATATTGACTTACAGCTTAATACACGGTACGTCATTGTAAAAGACGATGAAGAGCACCGGAAATACGCTACAATTCATTCTTTCCGGGTCACTGGTTCATTTACCATTCAGCCTGGAGAACAGCATCAATTTCCGTTCTCATTCATTCTCCCACTGGATACACCAATCACTGTAGGGAAAGTAGAGGTCGCCGTGGTGACAGACCTTGACATTCAAGGCGGTATTGACAAATCAGATCACGATCGAATTTTCGTTGAAGCGCACCCTTGGATCGAAAGTGTGCTGAAAGCAATCGAAAACCTGGGCTTCCGCCTTAACGAAGCAGACTGCGAACAAGCACCTTACTTCCAGCGCCGCCTTCCGTTCGTTCAAGAATTTGAGTTCATTCCGACATCAGGCTACTATCGTCAGATGCTTGATGAATTAGAGCTTATTTTCCTTTTAGACGAAGACGGTTTAGACATTATTTTCGAAGTCGACCGCAGAGCAAGAGGACTGCGAGGATGGCTGGAAGAGATGTATAATGACGGAGAACAGCTCGTACGCGTCCGCTTCAGCCAATCAGAGCTTGAGGATGCAGAAGGGCTTGAAGAGGTGTTAGAAGAGATTTTAGACCAATACGCTGAGTAAACAATACAGGGGTCATACACACTACCTTAGCTACAAAAATAAAACCCACTTCTTAATTAAAATATACCCTATAAGTAGACAATTTAGAAAAAGTCTATCCTATGGGGTACTTTTGTGTTTAATGGGGGGATTCAGTAAGTGAGGAGATGAGAAACAATGAGTAAACATTTATTTGGCGATGAAGATATACAAATTATTCGAGCTAATCCTTATATAAAGTCAGGTACACCTATAAGGCATCACTTATAGAGATACATTTAAACGATTATTCATTCAGAAAAAGAGAAAGGGAAATTCCCGGCGCAAATTTTTGAAGAACAAGTAATTAGAGTTGATAGGAAAGAAAAAGATGGAGGTTCTAGGAACCGATGGAAAGCAGCTTACCAGTAGTAAAAAGAGAAGTGAAGTGAAGTGACATGTGACGCATTACAATGACTATAGATGCAATGGTATAAAAAAAGATGATCCCTGTCTTATACAGAGATCACCTTCTACTTAACGCTGTATAGTTATTTCTAAAATTGACCTTTACATAGAGCACTTCTAATTAGAAATGGGTTTTTAACTACTTACAAAAAAGTTTCCTTATTCTTCTTTAACAGACCTTTTTCACGATGTTAACTTTTTAATTCATGTTAAAAATTACAACATTTTATGTAGTATCATTATTAATTAACATTTTGAAGCACTTGGTTCACAGTCACAATCCCCCCGTGACAGTGAACCACCGCCGCCATTCTTTGCGATTTAAGCAGCGATTGCCCCAAAAATCATAGGGACTGTAATTGATATAAAGAGATTAAAACACCCTGCTTCAAGGTTCAGTATACGGGTTACGCTTTGGTTTATTTACATATGTCTATCTAGATCCTTAAAAAGCATTTTGAACTAGCGTTTATACAGTTTTTTCACCGACAGCTAGGCACAATTGTCGGACAATCGCATGATGCTTATCCTGCACCATCTTTCTCCAGCTAACCGATATCTTCCCTAGGTCTTTGCTTGATAAAAAACCATCCTGTACCAGCTTGTATGGGATTCCAACACCTTCGGATTGGAAAAACATCTCATCTCCTAATATTGTACTATGAGCATTGACAATATCAAATTGGACATTAGTAAATCCCCCATCTTTTAGAATTTGCGGCAACTCACGCCCAATTTTTGGATTGCCCCCTTCGGCAAACCTAGCTTGACAGTAGGCATCATATAACTCTCTTAAGCCTGAAACATGCGGGTAGGTCATAATATGCATCTCAAAATCATTATCAACCAAGATTACTTTTCCACCCGGCTTCAAGATTCGGTATATTTCCTTAATAGCTTTTGTAGGATCTGGCAAATGCTCCAATACCAAACGTGAAATTGCAAAATCAAATGTGTTGTCCTCCATGCCGGTCTGAATAATATCTCCCTCATACACTTGCCATCTACTTTGTTTTTCCTTTTTTAAATAATCCGTGGCATAATCAACCAATAAGCGATCAATCTCTAGACCGGTCACATTCGCGTGGGGGATATGTGTTAACAACTTCTCTAAAAGAAAACCTGGCCCAGAACCTAGTTCAATAACGGCTTTTGCACCAGTCAAACCATGCGACTGATAGTGCTTCCATTCGTTAGCCCAAAATAGATCAACCTGGGCCTTTAGCCGGTTAATCTCACCTTCTATACTATTTGCAATATCTGCAATGTGATAAGAGCCAGATGAATTCATATTATTCCAGCAGGAAGAGTCGCGACTCCTGCCTTCCCCCCTTCTAAGAGAATTGACTCAAAAATATTATTTAATTATCAGTATATATCCAATAAAATACCCTGCTTCAAAAGGCTAGTACCTTACGTGTTCGATTCGTGGAAATCCGCAGATTTGGTACGAGACCCAGGATCTTGTTCTTGAATCATTTCTTTTTGCATTTGTTTTAAACTAAAGACGACAAAAGTTACAGAAATAGCTGCAGAGCAAAAATCTGAGATCGGACCAGAAATCAACACCCCTTTTAGACCTAAGAATGGGGGTAAGATTAGCATCAATGGAATGAGGATCAATACCTGTCGAATTAAACTGAGAAAAATAGATTGTTTGGCTTTGCCCAATGCCTGAAAAAATCCCGCTCCAACAATTTGTAAACCAAGTAACGGCGTAAAGAATAGGAAAATGACCATAGCATGACTGCCAAACTGAATTAACTCTTCGTTTTGATTAAATATCGCCACTAGGCTATCCGGAATAAAATAAATGAAAAGAGAGGCAACGACCGCAATTACTGTGGATAATACCATAGCTGATACTAGAATACTTTTAACTCTTTTATAATTTCCAGCTCCAAAGTTATACCCTATAATTGGCTGGATTCCTAAGCTAATACCCCAGATAGGCAGCATTATAAAGGTTTGCACCGCATTAACTACATTCATTCCTGCGATCGCCGTACTTCCACCATGATTTAACATCACATTATTCATAACGATCATCATTACACTGGTTGCCATCTGTGTAATAAAGGACCCCCCACCTAGCGCAAAGATTCGTCCCACCAAATGACCGCTAAGCCGCATATTTTTTAAGCGAATCTTTAAAACGCTCTTACCTGTAAAAAAGTGCGACATTACCCAGATGAACGATATCAACTGAGAAATACCTGTAGCCAAGCCCGCACCTTTCATCCCCCAATCAAAACCAAATATAAAGATAGGGGCTAAAATGACATTAAGAATAGACCCAATCAACAAGGTAAACATTGATTTTTTCGGATTGCCGTCTGCTCTAATAAAGTTATTCATACCCGATCCAACAATCATAAAAATGCTAGCTAAAAGGATAATTCGTGTATAATCTACAGCATGGGGCAGTATTTCTTCATTTGCTCCAAACGCAGCAAGAATAGGATCTAAAAATATCCAAAACAAAACTATAAATCCAACAGAAACTAAAATCAAAAGGGTTAACGCATTTCCCATTACACGCTCAGCTTCATTATTATTGTTCTCCCCAAGGCGAATCGACGTCAATGCAGTTGCTCCTGTACCGATGAGATTAGCGAAAGCCATAATACCCATCATAACCGGAAAAGAAATGGCAATTCCAGCTATCCCTATGTCCCCAACGCCATGTCCAATAAAAGCTCTGTCAATGATATTATAGGAAGCTCCTACAAATAAACCAATAATCATCGGCAATGAATAAGTGAAAAGTAACTTAAGCGTATTCTCTTCTCGTAATGCATCTGTATTATTCATTTTTTCCCTCCAAATTTAATTTTAATCAATAAAACGATATCTCCTCATAGTCAATATCGTTGATTAAATGACCAATTGTAGTAATGCGCTCATCGTCTAACTGTTGCATAAACTCAATGTAATGCTCTTCCCACTCGCTCTTTGCTTTAGAACAGTCAGAAATAATGTCGGAGAAATCCTGAATACCTCCTCTTAACTCCTCATAAAATACTATTTTTGAAAAAATAGCCAATTCAATATCTCCGAAAGTTGCAAAAAGCGCATTGTATTCTTCATTAAACAGGGTACCTGAATTAAGTAAGTCTAGGTAATCATGGAGCGAAACAAAATGATCACGGATTAGTTGTACTTTTTCTTCTGTATTTTCACTTTCCATAATAGAGTTGACCAATTTACGCATTTGAATATCACTCATACGATCATTTTCATTTAGCAATAAAGTCATTGGTTTTTCGCTTTCTTCCATTTCTTTTATAATCAGCCTTTTAAAGCTACCAATTTCAGCTGCGTTATTAACTCTTTGAATTAATTCATCGCGGTACAGATTTATATAACTAATAAGTGCTTGATCCGTTGGCAGTTCCTCCTGTAATCGATTAAATGCTTCATGAATTAACTCCGCCCTTTGATCAGCATGACACGGTATTAACATTCGGCACAACTGATCATATTGAATTTCTGATATTCTGACTTGATTCGCTTTCCCACCGGATAACAGGGAAAAAACAGAATTATTTACCATTAACTCAAATATGTTAAATAACTCTATTCGATAATTAAAGCGACATATCTTCCCAAAATTAGCCAACACATACATTAGATCCTTATGTCTAAAAAAGTGACAGAATCTTGTCTCCATAAGCAATCTTTCTAAATACTGTTTAATATAAAAGACTCCCTGAAGTCGCATGTCATCAATGGCTAAAGGGTAGTCAATACTTGCCATGGTATTTTGGGCTTCAAAAATAATATTATAATTGTTCATAAAAACAGGTAATGATTCTTCAATAGTTAAATTATAGGCATCAACAGGTACATCTAATTTAATTTTTTTTAATTCCTTATACATTTGTTTGGCATCATCAAAATAACGGCGGAGCAACTTAACACCTTTGTCATGTATATCTTTTACACTCTCAGCGTTTAAATTTACAATAACCTCTTCAGGTGTTTCAAAATCAAGAGCATAGGCATCTAGGGCGTACAGTATGGAAACCATAATTCCTTCAGCTGTTTCTGTCGTGACCGACGTACTTTCCCCCTGGGTATACTGCCGGATCAATTGCTGCAGAATCTGCATAATCTCCGCCTGAATTTGGTAAGCCCTTTGACTAGTAATAACTCCCGCCTGTTGACCTTCCTGCAGCAGAGACAGCATATATTGACTTCGCTTTAATTTTGAACGGTCAATAGTATTATTAGAAACCGAACGAAATCGATTTTGGGTGTTATCTAATTCCACTTTTATTCCTCACCTTCAAATAATGACTCACGCCGCATCATATCCCTTCTGAAATTATCTGCGAGTTCTTCCATTTTACTTCTTAATAGTTCTATAGATCCTGCACACGGTCCGTTAAAATAATCCATCATCTGATTAATAAGTTTCACATCGCCAATCTTATCTTCCGTTTCATTTCTAAGATAATAAAAGATCTCCTGAAGCTCATTAAGCGTTTCAACATAATTATCTTGGTCCATATAGGGGGAAGTTGAAAACACCTCAATTAACTCCTTTAGCACTTCAATTCCCAGTTCAACTCGTGCATGGTCATGGAGAACTTTATTTCTCGAAACCACCAAATTTTTTACATCATTTGGTTTTAAAACCAATCCGTACTCTTTAGTTTTTTCATTTAATTTGAGCAGATCCACCATTGTTTTAGACTGTGGCGATAATTGAATCTCATTGAAAATCCGGGATAAATTCATAGTCCTTCTTCCTTTCTATAGCTGTCAAAAAAAGTGTTGACTTCCTTAAAGGATTATGATATTATAAAATTAGGTTCAATAATTATTATGAACAACCTATGTCAAATTTATCCCATTTGTGAATAGATGTCAATAGGCTAAGTTTTATAATTATAAAAATAAAAAACACATGTTCATCATGGGACTGACCCCATAAGATGAGACAAATAAAAAACACCTTCAAGTTTGAAAATGGATAGTTGTTATCCGAAATAAGACTTGGAGGTGTTTTTTGTATGGGAACAAGAGTGAGTTATCCGATTGAAGTCAAACAGAAGGCTGTAGAAATGAGATTGGCAGGCGTGCCTATGAAAGAGATCATGCAGGAATTGAATATCAAGAATAAGACGCAGGTTCAGACATGGGTTAGGTGGCATAAGGCTGGGGATACACATCGATTCGAACAACCTGTTGGTAAGCAATACACTTACGGAAAAGGTCCGGAGTATGCTTCCGAATTAGAGAAACTGCAGGCAGAGAACCGTTATCTGAGACAACAGAATGAAGTTTTAAAAAAGTACAACGAATTGGAAAGGAAGTTGATAGCCAAACGTCAGTCGAACTTGTAGAAGTATTGCACAGCACAATGACCGTACAGGATATCTGTGTTCATTTAGGTATCTCACGAGCGTCTTATTATCGTTGGAAGAAGAACCTGACGAAAGATCATCCCAAGTGCCATTTGAAAAAACAAATCGGCACGTTGTGCCGAGAGCACAAGTATCGATATGGATATCGAAAAATTACAGCTATATTAAAAAAGGGAATGCGTATTAACCATAAAACGGTTCAGCGTATCATGCAGAAAAATCAGTGGCAGTGCCGGGTTAAGGTGAAAAGGCGCAAGAAGAATGGGCAGCCATATGCCGTGGTCGATAATATATTAGATCGGAACTTTCAGTCTGATCATCCTCTTGAAAAACTAGTAACGGATATCACGTATTTGCCTTATGGACAGAAACAATTGTACCTTTCCAGTATATTGGATGTATACAATGGAGAAGTGATTGCTTTCACGATTGGAGATAAGCAGGACACAGACTTTGTCTTAAACACACTTGATCAGCTGCCAACACTGCCTCAGAACTGCGTGTTACATAGTGACCAAGGATCTGTGTATACATCTTATGAGTATCAGAAAGCTGTTAAAACAAAAGGCATTACCATGAGCATGTCCCGCAAAGGGACGCCCGCTGATAATGCCTCCATCGAATCGTTTCATTCCTCACTAAAGTCTGAAACGTTCTATCTTAACAGCATTGATCGAACCACGACCGCCATCGTAGAACGCACTGTCAAAGAATACATTTATTATTATAACAACATTCGTATTCAAACGAAACTAAACAGCCAATCACCGATAAGCTATCGGCAATTGGCTGTTTAAAAGGTGTTTTGATCCCTGTCTCAAAAACGGGGGTCAGTCCCTCATGAACATGTGTTTTTTATTTTGCAAATCCTCAGGAAAGAATTTTTTTCTTCTTAAATTCATATATAACCTCAACAGCTTTTTCATAACCCCCAGCTTCCTCAAAGGATTTTTTTATTTTTTTAAGATTACTTCGATATTCCGGTTTTTGGACAGTGTTAAATGCTTCCTTTATTTCGGCTGTTGTTAGTGTGTCTTTGTCTAGAATAACAGTCGCTCCCAGTTTAGCAAATCGATCCGCCATATAAGGTTGATCTCCTCCAATAGGCATTACTGCAAAAGGGACCTCATTATAAACCAAATCACTTGTAGTATTCAATCCTCCATGAGTAATAGCAACTGACGTATATTTTAGTATCTCTTCTTGCGGAACATAGTTTTCGAGAATTACATTTTCTGGTATATCAAAAGCAGATAGATCTGTATTATAAGCTGCAACGACCACCACAGTATTTTTTTCTTCACGAAAAGCATCGAAGAATACACTATAAATACCTAGGTTTACCTTATTAAAGGCCGTTCCTAAGGAAATAAAGATTACTTTTTTGTCTTTCAGCTGATCAAAGGGAAAGTCAATTGTTTCCTCTAACATACAAACAGGTCCCCCAATAAAGTGAAAGCTCTGATCATAATCAGAGTGGTCAGTGACAAAGTAATCTGATGTATATGCGATGTTCAAGTCGCCATAATGCGGTGTCATTCCCATTAGATTTGGAGTGTCTATATTAAAGGTTTCATTCATCCGCTGTACCATCGCTCTATATTCATTTAGAGCCGGATGATCATTCACTATACCCATGCCCACCATATTCTTATTCTTTGGTATCAATTCCTCTGGCTTGGCAAACACTGCATGGGAGGCTACAGTTGGCACTTTTAAAATTTGGCCAATGATGCAACCAATGGGATACATAGAATCATAAATTAGGTAATCAATTGATTCATACGCTATTACATCTAGAATATGCTGGACAACTTTTTCTGTTGATAGCGTCATCCTTAATGCCATGTCAAACAATTGTTGGTCTTTATTCAAGTTAGGATTTCCTTTAGGTAGTTTTGCATGCTCGCCTAGGCTTCTAAAAGTTGCTCCTGTTTTGACTATTTTCGACTGAAAATCATCTGTACAAAAGTAAATCACCCGCTCTCCTTGATTAACCAATGCTTTTACTAAACCTAAGGTTGGATTTACATGACCATGCGAAGGGCCGTTTAAAAACAGCACATTTGACATATGATTCTCCTCCTCTGATTATTTGCAGGTTAATAAAATACTATATTTAAGCCTGCTTTACCCTATAACTTCATTCAATTGCTCTCTCAGATGCATCATCCCTAGTCTTACGGCTTCTTTTGCATTTATATCTCCTTCATATTCAAATGAAAGGTAACCTTTATAATTATTAGACACCATCTTTGCAAATAATGACTTAAAGTTTATCACCCCTTGTCCATGCAATGATGGTTCGAAATGCCGTCCATCCGCACATCGCGTTCCAGTTTGATCTGATGTAACCTTCCAATCCTTTAAATGTGCATTCACAATATACTTCTTCAGCTTTTCATAAGCCTCCAGAGGGTCTTCACCTGCTACCAACATATTGCCATAATCAAGGGTCAATCTGAGCCCAGGGACTTGTTCAAGGATAGTTAATACTTCGGCTATACTGCAAAAGGGCATCTGGAGTGCTGAGTAATTTTCAATGGTTAGCACTATTCCCTTAGATTGCGCATAAGGAGTAATTTTCTGTAATGCAGAGATAATACGCGGAAGTGCTTGTTGTTTATCTTTTTCACTTGCAATAAGGTCTGGAAATCCCGGTACTAGCATTACCATCGGTGCGGAAAGCTCCACCGCCTGATCAATAATCCGTTGACTCAATGAAATATTCTCCAAAAAATTCTCTTCCTGCTGAGCCGCTAAATCGACAAAGGCATCAATACATGAAATCTTCATCTGATGCGTTTCCAACATCCTCCTGATCTCATCGCTTGATCGACTAAAATTAACCATCAATAATTCAATTGCATCAAACCCTTCATTTGCAGCAAATGCGATGACATCTTCCAAATTCATTTCACCTGACCGCATAAGAGAAACCATTGAATAGGTCATTAAACTAAATTTCATCACAATTTCATCTCCTCATATATATTTTTTATAAGTCATACAGTTTTTCGAATAACAAACCAATATCTGTTTGTGCATCTCGATCAAATAAGATTGTCATATGACTTGTTGACGATACATCCAACGTATGAAAAAGAGGCAACAACTTCTCCCATTCCGCCCAGTAACATGTATGATCAATAGTGATCTCATCTGCATCCGTTGTTAGATAGGGCATGAGTTCACCATAAAATAAGCCGCTTTGATTGCGGACATAATAGCAAGTAACCTCAGAAGCACGGGGAAGTGGTGACAGGGTATACTGATTCAGTTCAAAAGCCTCCTGCATTCGCAAATGACGTTGAAACAATTTCAATAATGCTGTCTCAGACAACGTTAAAGACAACCCCCGCTCTCTTCCTAGACGAATCAATTGCATCAAAAGCGACTCTTCATCGGTATGCTCAGGGATTTCTTTATGATGAATCAGCTTTTGTAAAATCCCATCTGCTTCTTTCCGATTACGATTTAACAAAGCCATATTCACAGCTTGTAATGCCCTGCTTTCGGAACTAAGCCGGATTTTTTCCCAACTGAATGGATCAGGCGTATCCAACATTACCAGACTTTGAACCGTCTCTCCCGCCTCCTGCAGTTGGCGGGTCACTTCATAAGCCAATACACCTCCTAACGAATAACCGCCTAAATCATAGGGACCCTCTGCCTGTTTGCTTTGTATCAATGTTACATAATAGGCGGCCATTGATTTCACTCCCTTTATGGGAGCATGTTCTGTCATATGCCCTGGTGCCTGAATACCATAAAACGGCCGTCTGCTTTTCTCTGCCAGCCATTGATATCCTTCAACCCCTCCACCTTCACCATGCAGCCAAAATACCGGCTTGCCAGTAAAATGCTGATTCAAATGGAGTAATTCCGGATAGGATGATTTGTTGGAAGGTGAATCAAAAGCCGGCAACATTTTTTCGAGCACTTCCCGTCTATTAACCAGGGTTTTCTCTTGCATCGCCCATTCTTTTTCTACTACCTCGGTTAAAGCTTCCTTTAAGGGGGTCACCATATGTTGCTTTAATAGCATCAACGATTCCCTCGGTTTTTCTGCCAACTCCCTCGCCATCTTAATGGCATAGGGCAAAACGTCCTTTCTGGGAAGAATGGGCACAACGGCTCCTCGGTCAGCTAGATCAGCGCCCTTAATGTTCTTTCCAGTAAATAAAAGTTCCTGGGCCAAAGGCTGCCCCAAAACTCGGGGTAAAATGAGAGTTGCTCCATCACCAGGCGTAAAACCATAACTCATATGGTTACAGGCATATGTACTTTCCCGGCTCATAATGACAAAATCACAAAACAGCCCCAGACATAATCCTCCTCCTAAACCATGCCCCTGCATTGCAGCAATGATGGGAACATCACACTCCAGCGGCATGCTATAAAGGTGGAGATCAGTCATTTTCGCCTTTCCCTCGTAAAGCGCTAGCAATCCTTCTTGTGTGCCGCCACAGGCAAAATAGGTATCATAACCGGTAAGGATTACCACCTTGCAGTCCATATTGGCACGCAAAGATTCAAAGGCTTGCATGAGTCCCGTAATCAATTCTGTTGAGAAAGTGTTTTTATGTATACGTTCCTGCATAGTCACCTGGACAATCCCCGGTTCAATCTCTTGAAGATCCACCACTGAATCTTGCATTGGCACGCCTTTTTCTTCATCATTCAATTTTCCTCTATCTTCCCCTTCAACTTGCTGTGACTGATTAAGAAATGACGCCAGTTCATCGTAAGCGTGTTGAACTGTGATATCGCCTGCTTGAAGGGCACGAAATATCGCCTTTGTATCCATGTCTGCCATTTGCTCCTCTCATTTTCCAAATAGGTTATTAATCCTCATCCTCACCTCAGGTTGATGAAATGTTTTTTCATGCATAAGGACTTCCTTTTCTATAATGGCAGGCAGTTCATTTCGGATAGGAGAAACCAAATGATCTTTTAATAAGACAAGGGAATACCTTGGCTTTTCTGCAATCTCACGTGCTAAATCAATGGCATAATCTAACACCTCCACCCTAGGCAAAACAGGGAATGGAATCCCTCTCTTTTCAAGTTCCGCTCCCCGATAAGTGCCGGAATTGATTAGCAGCTCCTCGGTTAAGCTAATTCCCAACTTTCTTGGCAAAATGCAGGTGGCTCCCATACCCGGTGTAAAACCATATTTCATAAAATTGGTTGTATAGACACTTTCCCTGCTTAAAATAACAAAATCTGCAAACAAGCCCATGATGAGACCACCTCCAATACCATGGCCTTGCATGGCGGCAATCACAGGAATATTACAGTTTAACGCCAAACTGTAGACATTTTTATCAGTAAACTTTTCTCTGCCTTCATGAATGGCCAACAACCCTTCCCGCGTCCCCCCTGAAGCAAAGTAGGTGTCATAACCGGTTAAAATCACCACTTTATAGGTATCACTGGCCTGTATCGCTTCAAAGGCATCAAGCAGGCCATCAATTAACGCCTTCGAAAATGTATTTTTGTGTTCCTGATCTTGCATCCTCAGTAAGACAATCTCTGGCCCCAACTCTTGAAAATGTACAACAGATGTCACTATCTCCACTCCTCTCTCATGCCGCTTCACTCCCATGGAAACTTCCCAGTTTCAATATAACGGAAGATGCCTGACAGATTTTGCGTGTCTGAAAACATCTCCTTATTAGCTTCAACTGCCAGAGATTTTGCTTCTTGCAAAGGGATATAGAGCTGATGGATATACTGTTTATAGCGTACGATTGCCCTTTTAGTTAACGGTTTTAGACGAAGCAGATGCTTACGGAGTAATGACTGGCTATTATCTTCATAGGCATCAACCAATCCCCACGCATCCGCCTGTTCAGCTGTAATGGACTTTGTCATAATGGTCAAATAGTTGGCTTTGGCCACCCCCATTCGGCGGATCAGAAAGGGAAGTACCGCTGCCGGAAAAACGCCAAACAACAACTCTGACAGACTAAATTGAGCAGAGCGTTCGGCCAATACAATATCACTGGCTGCCACAAAGCCAATGCCGCCTGCGTTCACCCGACCTCTGACATGAGAAATAGTAATAAAAGGGCCAGTAGCTAACCTTAGCCACAAATCATATAATCGCTCCGGGTTTCGCTCACGAACTTGTCCCCTTGTCATGGTGTCATGCATTTCCTGAAAGTCCGCACCAAAACAAAAAACATCTGGCAGCCCTTCCAGTACCAACAGAGTGATCGACTCCTCATAGCGATCCAATACATGATGGCACTCTTCAATCATCTGGTCATTGATGGTATTATTTTCCTTCGGGCGATAGAGCTGCAAATAACAAATGTCTTGTTCAATCCGGACATTCACCGTTTGATAGTCCATTATAACCACCGGTACTTTCGATGAAATTCATGAATCTCTTCCAATACTAAAAGTCCCTTCTCCTTACTCAACGACTTCGCCCCCGGGATAAGATCAAGATCCAGGCTTACATTGCGTGTACCAAATTTAACCGCACTGCTTCCTACTAATAATTCTTCATACTCTCCCATAGATAAGTGGTAGCGATCATTCAACTGTTCTTCCACCCGAAAACGTCTAAGCTTTTCTTTTCCTTGGGGAGTGACAATACCACTGTAAAATTCGGAACAACAGCCTGATCCGTAGGAAAAACACCCAATTCGCTTGGGTGAATCAAATTGCCCCTGGTCAATGGTGCTTAGCAAAGACAAGAGGACACTCCCCCCCATGATATTGCCCACCCGTTGGCAGTATTTCAGACCTGGCAAGACACGTTGCTCAAAATCTATCTCAATTTCTTTAGGTTTGGCTTTCACCATTTTTCGCATCATCGTCCGATGAGCCCCTTTGACCATGCCGCCAAAAGGCGTATGATAGCAGAGATACTGAAAGGTTTGTTGATAATCCACATCAACCACTCTGCGTTGGTATTCATAAAAGGTCTGTTCACAACAATCCAAATAGGAAAGCAAGGATAGATCCGCATTTCCGGCTTCACTATCCGGAATAGGGCGGCATGTGTCCATAACTTCATATCCATAATAGCCATTGGCGCCTACATCCATCTGGAACAGATAGGGCGTCTCACTAATCAGCATCGCTACTGCCCCCGCTCCACCGCTTGGTTCTGCATAGGACCAATCCTGAGTTAAGTCTTCACCGCCTTCAGCTACTAAAAAGCGTGAGATATCACTGGCAATCACAAGAGCTTTTGCACCGGGGGAGGTTTGAGAGAGAATAAACTGAACTGCCATTTGCAAACCAGCCGTGCCTGAATAACAGGCTTGCTTCAGCTCAAACATACGGCAATTACGGTTTAGGCCTAAGTAATGGTGAATATATGTACTCATTGATTTACCAAAATCAATCCCCGACTCAGAACAGGTAATCAATAGCTCGATGCGGTCCTTTTCCTCTGGCGATAACTCATCCACAATTGGTTTAGCCGCATTCACACCACATGTGACTGGGTCTTCGAAGGGAAGGGCCACAGCCTTCTCTCTCATCAGCAAATTTTCAAAGCGTGTCACATCCAATGACCTATGTTTCGCTAATTCCATCACATCCAGATAAGTCGTTCCGCCAAAAACATTCATCGCCTCAATGCCAACTGTTTTCATCCTCTATTCCTCCTGAGATCATCTTTCATTTTTGAGACAAACGGCTGTATTGATGCCCCCAAAACCAAAACTTAGATTAAGTGAATGGATAATTGGCACTGCAGTTTTCTCCTGACGTACCCAATTAAATGATGCATCCATCGGATCTTGTAAATTTCGGGTTGGATGCAGTTGTCCTGCTTCCATCTGTAGCAGTGTGGCTATTAATTCGACCACACCTGCTGCACTTAATCCATGTCCGGTAATCGATTTGGTCGCATTGATATAGGCATGGGTCAGCTCGCAATCTCTCAACGCCTGCAGTTCTGTCTCATCCCCAATAAGTGAACCGGTCCCATGGGGATTAATATAATCAATAGACTTAGATGAAAGATTGGCCTGACCTAATGCTTGTTGAATAACACGTTGTTCCCCTTCACGGGAAGGATTAGGATTACGGTTGCCATCCATTGCCCTGGCCCACCCCAACAGTCGTGCATAGGGTCGAATTCCCCGTTTTAATGCTGTCTCTTTCCGTTCAATTACCACTGCCCCACAGTTTTCACCATAAATAAACCCGTCCCGGTTTTGATCAAAGGGGCGAGCTGCCTCTTCCGGCTGGTGGGCATAGAGATCCGTCCCCATTGCCCCCAATGACCGAAAAGCATGGCACTCCATATACGAAATATCCATTAATGCGCCAAGAGCAATACAAGCATCCACCTGCCCGGATAATACCGCTTCACAGGCTTGGATAACGGCCAATTGACCACTGGCGGAAGAACCGCCAATGGTACAGGCTAACCCCTTGATATTAAATTGTTCGGTGCACCAACCGCAGACATCACTGTCCATAAAGGACATCCCATATGTAGGAGAGATAAAATGCGGCTTATGATGATAGGTTTCAAAGATGTTAAACATCTCCCTTTGTTGCATATTGGAGCCGCCCACAATCAAGCCAATCCTCTCAGCTGGCACGTGATCTAATTCCGCTTCCTGCCATGCCTCCATCAATGTGAGCAATGCTGCCTGACTGGTAAGGGATGCCCTTCGCCACCGTTTTTTAACACTATCATCCTGATAAATCAGTTCCTCGATTTCAGCTCCGATAAACGCTATCTCCTTTTGTCTGCCCGGCCTCTTCATTTGACCAAAGGAATGCTTTCCCTCTAGCAATGATGAAGAAAAATCCGCTTTGCCCTGACCGATAGCGGATAGTACACCGATCCCGGTAATCACCAACTCCGTTTTCATTTTCTAATGTCTCCCCTTTGCAATAACTGATCAGCTTGTTCTATATCGATCTCACCAGCCTGTACACTTTGGATAAGCTTTTGCAATTGGAGGGGAGCCGAATCGGCTGTTTTATCTTCCATTTGCTCAGCTAATTGACCATGTATGAAAGCGGCAAACTCGCGAAGATAGGGATATTCATAGATGGTATTGGCGGTAAGCTCGACCCTATATCGTTCATTTATCTTCTGGATCCATTCCACACCAATAATGGAATCCAACCCTAATTCAACCAGCTCACCATCCAAATCAATATCTTTCTGATCCATGGAAAGAGATTCTGCCAGACTGGCTACCAGAAATGATTGTATTGCTTCAATAGTATTAGTGACTGGCGGTTCATCTTGTTTAGGTGTTGGTTCGATGGCTGGCGCAGGATCAATCTTAGGAGCGTTTTTGGCATCGCTTATGTCTTCTCGAACGAAAATCCTCGCAAATTTGTGAATATTGGGATATTCATAAATGCTATTAACCGTAAGCGATGTCTGGTATCGTTCATTTACTGCCTGGATCCATTCCACTCCGACGATTGAATCCATTCCCATTTCAATAAACGGCATTTTACGATCCACGTTGTCTAGATCCAATACTTCCTTTAATATCGTTACCAGCGTTTCTTCAATGCTCTCGACATCCCGTTTGTTCGAATTTCGTTTCTCTTCCTTAGTTTTATCTTTGGCTAATCCAGTTAATTGGATCGCTTCTGGCTTGGCTATTGGTTCAGACGACCATGTATTTGGATTTGGCGTTGTCAAGTGTTGTAGGACATGTTGTCTGAAACCCTCTTGTTCAATTTCCTCCGTTTGCTTCCTGACAGGATGCATGGTCTCTTCGCTTGACAAAGCCATTTTTTTCCGGATGGAGAGCGGCATCTCTTGTTCATTCTCCACTACCCAATAGGTATTTCGCGCAAAGGGATAGGTCGGCATATGCAAACATTGGGGATCAGTGCCAGCAAATAAAGCGGCCCAGTCCATCTCATATCCCTGACAATACATCGACGCCAAAGCCATTAGATTTTCTTGATATTGTTGGGGCTCCTTGCGTACAGCATGGCTTTCCTGCAATAAATTAGCGATATATTTTTTAATGGCCGATTGCCCCGTAAATGAAGCGGGCACCTGACCCTGTAATAGATTGGGTGCATCTTCCTTATTGATGGCCTTCTTTAAAGCAAATAGTGCATCTTCACGGCCCTGAACCACCATAGCCCATCGATGACGAAAATGCTGGCGACCCTGCAAAAGGGTATAACTAATTTGTGAGAGGTCTGCTTCCTGACCCTCTGGGCTTTCCAAAAAGGCGATCAGGTCTGTTCGTTTTTCTGTTAAGGCCTCTTCGGTCTTCGCCGACAGGGCCAGCAGGTAATAAGGAAGCGACGATTTTTTCGTTGCCTGAACCTCTTTAGGATAGCTTTCTACCACCAGATGTACATTGGTTCCACTCATGCCAAAGGCGCTTACCGCCCCCCGGCGGGGGGTGCCCGCGCTGTCTTTCCATTCCCGATTCGTCTTATTTACATAAAACGGGCTGTTTTTCCATTGGATATACCGATTTTCCTGTTCACAATGCAAGCTGGCCGGGATGGTCTCATGGCGCATGGCCTGCACCATACTGATGAGACTGACCAGGCCTGAAGCGGCAAAGGTATGCCCAAAGTTGGTTTTTGTGGAGGTAATCGCACAAAAACCTTCTTTGTCTGTATAGCTTCTAAAGGCATCCCGCAGGCCATTGATTTCCACCGGATCACCCAGCCGTGTGCCCGTCCCATGGGTAACAACATAGGACAGGGATTCGGGGTGAATTCCATACTGATCATAGACCGAACGGTAAAGCTGGGCTTGTACCACCCCATTAGGGGCTGTAATGCCGTTGGTTTTGCCATCATGGTTGATGCCGCTGCCGCGAATCACCGCATAGATGGGATCTTTGTCCGCCTCGGCTTGGGAGAGGCGTTTCAGCACCACCACCGCCACCGCTTCCCCTGGCACCATGCCATTGGCGCGCTCATCAAAGGCATAACACCGCCCATCTGGGGATAACATTCCCGCCTGGTCGATCGCTTCCAGTGTCTGCGGCATCAGGATCAGATTCACCCCAGCGGCTATGGCCGTATCACAATCCCCCATACGCAGGCTTTGGCAAGCCTGGTGCAACCCGACCAAGCCGGAGGAGCAGGCGGTATTGATCGCCATATTGGGACCATTGAGATTCAGCACATAAGAAAGCCGTGCAGCCAAAATGGCATCATGGTTGGCGGTAATGGGGCCCTGAAAGCCACTGAGATACTGGTAATCCCCGTTTTCCACACCAACAAACATGCCAATCCGGTGGCGTTTGATCTGCTTTGCCCCGTAACCCGCATCCTCTAAGGCTCTCCAAGCTTCCTGAAGCAACAGCCGCTGACGTGGGTCCATGCTCTGGGCTTCCCGCGGGGAAATCTCAAAAAATGCGGGATCAAATTCACTCGCTCCCGGCACTACACCAAAGCGCCACTGTTCCCCCTCTTCTGCCCAACGGGCTGCTGGTTGTACCTGTTCTTCTCCTTTGACCAGATGCTCCCACATTTGATCGATCGTGCGTGCCCCTGGAAAACGGCCGCTCATCCCAATCACCGCAATCGGTTCTAGTTCCTGCTGTGCCTCCGGCACCTGAGGCTTCGGTTGGGGTGGTTGCTCTGTTCGCTTTTCTGGCATTGCTGGCTGTGGCTTAGCCTTCTGCTCTCGCTGCCTATCGGCCGACATCGGCGATGATGGCTTCTCCATCGTCGTTCCTTCCCGATAAAAGGCGGCCATTGCCTCCGCATGCTCCGTCTGATAATAGTCAGCCAGCTTACCTAAGGTAGGGTAGCCAAAAAATAGAGCCGGGGTGATCTCCACCTGATAATGGGCCGTCAGCCGCTCGGCAAAGGTCGCCAGTGTAATCGAATCAAAGCCAAAGTCCGCCAGATTACTCTCCAGATGCAATTGATTCCGCGGGATCTGCAAGAGGCTCGATGCGATTTCCTTTAGGTCCCACTCCACACATTGCCGCACACTTAACCCTTTCATTTCCTCACGCCGGCCTTGACCTGCCGGCAAATTCCGGGCAACCAGCCGCTCTGGTGATGACTCACCTGCGGCCGTCTGGCCCAGTCCTAAAAAGCGGTGCACCCGATCCGGTTGACCTTTCAGCACCAAATGTTGGGTGGACGCCTGGCCCAGCAAGCGTTCAAAGAGTGCCAGGCCTTCTTCCGTTTCTAAGGCCTGTTGACCGCTTGAAGCGAGATACATATGCGTCTGTTCATCGTCTCCTAATCCCATCCCGCCTTCTTTCCATAGCGGCCATTGAATCACCAGGGTCTTACCGGGATAGACCGTTTGCCGTTGATAGGCATAGGCCATGAGGAAGCGGTTGGCCATCGCATAGTCTCCCGCTCCCATATCCCCAAGAATGGCCGATGAGGAGGAAAAGTAACAGACAAAGTCAAGGGATTCCGGGGCTAAAACTTCATCCAGCACCTGCGCCCCTTGTACCTTAGGGGCTAACACGCACGCAAAATCGGCAGCGGACTTGGCAAAGAATGGTTCTTTACTTGCCAGTCCCGCGGCATGGATAACGCCATCGATTCCGCCAAAGCGTGTCTTTGCCTTCTGTTGCACATCCGCCATAGCCGCTCGATCACAGACATCCGCCTGGCAATAGATCACGTGGCTGCCCGTTCCTTCCCACTGTTTGATTTCAGCCGCTAAGGCAGCGGATAAAGGCGACCGTCCCGTTAACACCAGATTGACGGATCGCGAGCGGGTGAGATTGGCGGCCAACCGGCGGCCCAATCCCCCACCACCGCCGGTGATGAGATAGGTCCCCCCTTCTTTGATCAGCCCTCGCCCTTCACCTTCGGTGGTATCCGTCGGCTCCATCCGGCATACATGCCGCTGCTCTCCCTCATAGAGCACACTCTCTATAGCCGGGCTTGCCAGCTCATCAGCTAGCCTATTGAGCCACTTGGCCATATCCATTTCTGGTGCTGCTTTCTGTAACACCCCGGCCACCCCCATCTGGGGTAGTATCAGCCCCAGGGACCGCTCCCAGCCAATCCAGGATTCCAGATAACTGCGTTCAAGCGGAGTAGTCCATTCACCCGCCCAGAGGAAACGCGCTGGTTTCGCTTCCCGCACAGCCTGGAATAGATGGAAAAGGGGCATATAATCGCTAATGACAGCCGGATCCTCCAAAGGCCACAGATAGAGCAGGGCAAAACCCGGACCCCAGTCAGCCGCTATGCGTTGGAGGGTTTGCCGATAGGCCACGCCATCCTCTCGGTTCAACTGGTAGTGATGCGGGCTTTCCCGGCGCTCCGCCGTACCCTGCGCAACAAAAATGACCTCCGTCCCCGGATAGCGGGTTTGAAGGACGGTGCGCAACGCCTGTTGGTGCGTGGGATTGGATAGAAAACAGACCCATACCGCAGGCAGGGGCATCCGCTCATCGGTCAAGTCTTGTCGCTGCCAGCTCTCAGCGAACGTCATCAACTGGCTTTCCTCAGTAGAGGCCGCCACCTCTTCGGCAGCTTGAGGCTGCGTAGGGGCGGCTTTAGCTGTAGCCTCCCTCGCAGGAGCCAAATCCGCATCTGGTTGCGGTACCCAATAGCGCTCCAGGGCAAAAGGATAGGTGGGCAGCGGCACCCGGCTATATTGTCCGTTCGCAAACAGGGCCGGATAATCGAGTTCATACCCTTGAACAAACAAATCCGCCACCGTTGAAAGATTGTCCAAATACTCTGTATCGGACACTTGGCACTGACGAATAGATTGATTACCAAGCTGCTTAAAGGTCGGTTTTTCCCGTTGCTCCTGGTTTTTCCCGACATAAACACTGTCGGCATAACCCTTTTGAACCCAGGATAATAATGCTTGTCGGGCGGTTACTAAATCGGGGGCCACACAGGCCAGACGGTATTTAAAATGTTGACGGCCAAACAAAAGTGTATAGCTGATATTGCCACAATCCACAGACCCTACATGCTCACAATAAGTGATAAATTGCTCTACCTGTTTATGTAGACGCTCCTCGGTGCGGGCGGATAGGACAAAAAGATAAGCTGGCTTCTCTGGATGTTCCCGAATCAACTCGGGTGCCTCTTCAATTACCATGTGGGCATTGGTACCCGTCGCTCCAAAAGAACTAAGGGCGGCCCGCCGTTTAATCCCCGGTTTGACCTCCCACTCTTTTAGTTCGGTATTCACAAAAAAAGGACTGTCCTTTAATTGAATGTTGGCGTTCTCTTTCTCAAAATGAAGCGATGGCGGTATTTGCTTATGGGATAGTGACAATAGAATTTTAATTAGTCCAGATATGCCTGCGGCTAACTGTGTATGGCCGATATTGGTTTTAATAGAGCCAAGGGCACAATAGCCTTTCTGATCTGTATAGGAACGGAACGATCGGTTTAAGGCATGAAACTCAATGGGGTCCCCCAATTTCGTCCCCGTGCCATGCGCCTCAACCATCTGAATTTCTTCCGGGTTAATATCAAAAGTTTCATAAACCGACTCTTCCAAATGCTGCTGCGATCTCAGGCTGGGCGCTGTAATCCCATTAGTCGTACCATCCTGATTAATGCCTGATCCCTGAATGACACCATAAATATGGTCCCCATCCCGGATAGCATCATCAAGGCGTTTGAGTACTACAGCTCCCACCGCCTCACCTGGGACCATCCCATCGGCACGGTCATCAAAAGTAAAACAGCGCCCCTGTTGAGACAGCATCCCTGCTTTATCTGCTAAAAGATGGTACTGAGGTGTGTTATTAATATAAACACCGCCTGCCAATGCCATCTCTGTTTCTCCTGACCAAAGGCTCTGACATGACATATGTAGCGCCACCAATGAACTGGAACAGGCTGTATCAACGGCAACGGCTGGTCCTTTCAGGTTTAATAAATAGGCAATTCGTGCAGGAATTGCTGAATTTAAAGCGCCCCATAGAGCTTGAGGCGGAGGTGAGTCAACAAACAAGGAAGTATAATCCCCGCCGCCACAGCCAACATAAACACCACAATTGCGCCCTTTCACACTATCGCCAACATAACCGGCATTTTCCATCGCCTTCCATGCCTCTAGCAGAAAAAGCCTCTGTTGCGGATCCATATAGGTAGCTTCCATACCCGAAATATTGAAGAAGAGCGGATCAAACTGATCAATATCCTCCAAATAGGCCCCATAATTGCAAAATGCGGCACCCTCTCCATAATATTGGGATAAATCCCAGCGTGTCACCTTGCTCACCAGATTTTCTCCCTTAATAAGCTGTTGCCACAAAGCATCCACTGTTGGAGCTTGGGGGAAACGGCCACTCATCCCAATAATGGCAATGGGTCCATTGCCATTGGATGATTGATTCGACTTGCTAGTTTGGTTTGCCGATCGGTTTGCATAACCGTTTGTCTTGATTTTAGGGGTAGCAGGATAATTGACTACCGGTTGGGTATACTCATGATCTTCTTCCTGCGGTTGCTCCACCGTAATCTTGGAAGCAATCTCTTCTTTATAGTTCGACGTGATATAGTCTGTTAACAACTTAACCGACGTATAGTCAAACAAATCTGTCGTCTGTAATTCGATCCCCAAGGCATCATTCAGCGCCTGAATAAGTCGTACGCCAATAATGGAATCAACACCATATTCTGCAAAAGAAAGATTTTTATCTACCTTTCCCTGGCTCATTTTAAGGGAATCTGCCACCTGCTCCAGAATCATATCAGCAATATACTCTTCCACCCCTGTGACTGATAGCGATGGAGAGCTCGATGGCTTAACCGTTTCCTTGCCTTGCTTTTCCTTTTCCTTTCTCTGCAAAGGCTCGATGGAGGATTTCTTCAAGCGGATTACACCGTCACTTTCCGCAGCAATAATTTGTTGCCCCAAATTATGGGACGCTTCGGCCGGGAATAAAACAGAACGGAATCCTCCCTCTTCCAATACCTTTTGCCATGTCTCAGGATACAAACCTGGACAGCCAGGGATGCGCAAGGCAGCATCATCGTACAGCCACCAGCCATCAGTAAGGCCAAAGGTTAAATGTGTAAAGAGAGATAGCTGACTTATTTCATTGATTAATAGTAACCCGTTTTTACGCAATAGGGATTTTGTATTGGCAAGGGTTCGCTTTATATCTCGGGTGGCATGGAGCACATTTGCCGCCACCACCACATCATAAATGCCCGGCTGAAATCCTTGCTGTTCAATAGGCGCCTCTATATTAAGCGTACGATAGGTTGTATACGGATAGTCAGTATAAAAGGCTTTTTCCGCTGAGAGCAAAAAAGCCTTGGAAATATCCGTATAGCAATACTCACCAATCGCCTCGGAATTAGGAGCCAACTTTTCAAAGATGCCCGCACTTGTTCCACCGGTTCCTGCCCCTATCTCCAATATGTTTATTTTGGCGGACGGGTGTTGTTGACGCAATAAATTACAATAGTTTACTAATATAGCCGCCAGAACATCATTAAAATAATCGACAACCACATTGTTTTTATAGATCCCTTCAACCAACTCAAAGGAAGATTGGGGGAACATAGTATCCGTAGCCAGTTTCTTTCCTGTGAGGATATCTGGTAACGAGCGCATCATCGCCTCAACTAAAACCACCTGTGCCCGTGTATTGGCTTCCGCTAACCAAGGCTGTTTTTGTTCATCCCATTCCTTCCAAACGATATCCATTGGCCGTGGGGCAGGGTCCATTACAACACCTGTTTGACCATCCCAAGCCAGATATTCCTTCTCGGCTAAAAAACGGATACTCGCTTCCAACCACCGTTTATAACTTTCACGCAGTCCGTACTGCTTCGCCACATCTTTTATATGAAAATGCTTGTTTGTAAACATGCCCATTGACTGCAATTGTCGCCAGAGCAGTTTACTAAACAACCGTTCCAACTCTACCATATCCAAACCTCCTGACTCATGAAAAGATCGCCCTCTTCATATGCTTGACTCTGGCCATCACCATATTATGAATGGTTTGGTACTCAACAACTATGCACATATCTGACTTTAGATGAAAAAACAAATGCGTATTCACCGTTTCAAAGGCATATTCATTTCGATGCCGTAGATATTACATCCGTCACGCCCGGTGTCTGGGTGTCTGATAGAATCAACGATCTGTTATCAATCGCTAAATGCAGTCTTACTGCGCGCCCTTTGCCCGTTTGGCGTATCAATCCGAGCAATAGCAGGTGAGGGGATATTTGGCAATAGGCGCTGTAAATTATCCATTTGTGATTCATAAGGCGAAGACACCCTCATCACCTCATCACCAACTGATAAAACATCCGCTCCCTTCACCTGGTATCCATCTTTATTCACCCAATGAATGCTGGTCACACGCACACAAACACGTCCATCTCCTGCACAAAGCTGTATATCCCATTTCCCTTGCTGACTGTTTGGGGTGATTACTGCCCATTCAGGTTCATTAGCATGAAAATATTCAATGGTTTCACTCTGCCAGAAAATTGGCTTATCCTGAAAATCAGTATCTACCAACATAACCCGGGCGGCCTGTAAAGAAGCATTTAGCAGGACAGGTTGGGTCATCAAATGTTCTTGCAACTGATGAGCAGTATTAGACAGATGAATTTTTAGCACCAACTGGTTCTCGCCCTGATACACCTTTTCGATCACTTGATAGCCAGGACCAAAGTTTATTCCCATCGAATTTAACGATGGGTCCAAACTTTTGTTAATTTCCTGGCTGCTGGCGATCAGCGTTCCAATAGCAACAACTGGCGGCTCCAACGGTATGCGGGTAAATACCTGCCCCTGGCTGATCGGTTCATCGATGTTGGTATTATCAGACACCACGAAATTTATGACATCCTTCTCCATAAATAATCGCAAATGAACCTCGAGTGGGGAGGTTTCTATCAACAGCGGCTCAAGACAGGAGACCTCATTAAGCACCACTTGTGTTATATCTGTTATTTCCTCTCCTCCCGCCTGCAGGATAGCCTGATGAACCATTTCTATAAAAGTAGGAACGGGTAAGGCTGGTTGCCCCTTGACCATATACTCACTTAAAAGAGGCTCCCTTCCCGTAAACCGAGAGCTAAATCGCACCCCAGATAAATCCGACGTATTGTGATGCAACAAGGGATGAAGGGATGTAGGTTTATCGGTAGCGCTTGGGACATCGGGAATCCAGAAACGTTCCCGCGTAAAAGGATACGTTGGCAAGCTTAAGCGATGCGGCTGATCTTGGGGATAAAAGCTTTGCCAGTCCACATCCATACCACTAACCCATAACCGGGCAATGTGACTGAGCTTCCCCTTTTGCCGCCATTTTAGTATCACGTCTTGTCCATCTTCATCCTCGGTTAACAAGTCAAGTAATTCTGCCTTTTGTTGGGTATGCCCCCGGTAGATACCCTGCTTATTTTCTTGACCTGCCAAAAAGCTATCCAGCTTTTGTTTAAAGTCATCATGGTCCTTTACAATGAAAGCCACACGTTCTTCCAATGCGACCCGGCCGACCTGAAGCGTATAAGCCAGATCCGCTATCTTCAGGCGATTATCGTCCTCAAACTGATTGAGATAGTTCAGCAGCTTCTCACCATAAGCCAGGAGGCGTTCTTCGCTTTTAGCAGAGATCGGCACCAGCACCTTCTGATGTGATGCCCTTTGTGGCATAGGAACAGGACCTTCCTCCATAATGATATGAACATTTGTACCTGTTGCACCAAAAGAGCTAAGCCCTGCCCTGCGCGGCAAAGTGATTGTTTCGTCCCCTTTTGTGATAGTGGGTTGGTCCCATTTTTCTGTTTGTTGTTGCACATAGAAGGGGGACTCTCCAAAAGAAATATAAGGATTTAATTCTTCTGAATGCAATGATGGTACTAACGTTTTATGGTAAAGTTGCAGTGCATTCTTAATCAAACCAATAATACCGGCTGCCGATTCCGCATGACCTATGTTCGATTTGACCGATCCAATTGCACAATACTGCTTCTCCGACGTATATTGACGATAAGCCCTGATTAGCCCTTGAATTTCTATGGGATCACCTAATGAGGTGCCTGTACCATGGGCTTCCACATAGCTGATGGTACGTGGATCAATCTTGGCTTCGGCAAGACAGGAAGCAATCAAATCCCCTTGGGCTACCGGATTGGGCACTGTAATGCCACTAGCTCTCCCGCCATGATTAACAGCACTTCCTTTAATGACAGCATAGATGTGGTCCTGATCCCGGATCGCCTTGGATAAGGGCTTTAACAATACCACACCAACCCCATCACTGGATACATACCCATCCCCACCTTTGCCAAAGGTATGGCAGTAGCCATCTGAGGCATGCATATTTGCCATACCATAGGTTAGATATTTATTGGGATGAAGTGATAAGTTCACTCCTCCGGCTAATGCTACGTCACTTTCCCCTTTACGAATACTTTCGATGGCCAGATGGACGGAGACCAAAGAGGAGGAACAGACCGTATCAATGGCCATGCTTGGACCATTAAAGTTGCAAAAATATGAAACCCGATTTGCAATCGGTGCATAATTAAGCGAAAGTGGTATCGGCATTCCCTTCGCTGCCGATTCCGCCCCAATCAGGGTGTAATCTTTATGCATTACACCTACAAACACCCCAACAGGACGTGACTGATTGCCACCAGATTCGTTGGCCAACGTTTTCGGAACATAGCCGGCATCTTCAATACACTCCCAGCATATCTCCAAAAACAAACGTTCCTGAGGATCAAGAATTTCTGCTTCACGTGGGGCAATGCTAAAGAAATAGGGATCAAAGCAATCGGCATCATCGATAAAGCCACCCCATCGGGAAATGGGTTTTCCCGATGGTGAAGTAAGATGGCTAAATTGCTTCCAGTCCCAACGAGATGGAGGTACCTCTGTAATGCAATCTTTTCCGTCTACTAGATTACCCCAAAACTCAGCGATAGTAGCTGCCCCAGGAAAGCGTCCCGCCATACCGATGATCGCAATATCTTCATTCTGTTCACCGATACTTACCTTTGGTGCTGCTTTTGCTTGAAAAGCAGGATCATTAACTTCTTCACCCTGTACTTCCTTATCGTCTTCCGCTTCCTCCCAACCGGATGGCAAGGGGACATGCTCTGCAAGATAACGGGACAACTCTTGGATCGTAGCATACTCAAACAACAGAGTGGGGCTGAGTGCCACTCCAAGTTCAGACTCCACTTCTTGCATGACAGCTAAAAGCTGAGATGACTGAAGTCCAAGCTCAAAATAGCCTTGATCTGCGCGAACTTTCATCGACGCTGTATTCAAATGACGGGCAAAAATATCCCGCAACATATGCCCAAATGCTGCCTCCCTGCCATTCGACTTTATCTGCTGTTTAGGTTGCTCTGTTGCTGCTACCTCCTCTTTTGCAGCAAAGGATGGTCGAACCTGCTCCTGTAAAGCAGCATTGATCTGTCCTTTTGTCCGGATTTTTTTGCTGGTAATTCCCAGAAGCTGTCCAATCTGTTTACCCTCATCATTATAAAAAAACATATCCAACGTACAAATATCATTTACCTTTTTCACTGAGGAAGCCAGTGCTCTTACATATCCTTGTTTCTGTAAAGGAGCAGTGCAATAAAATGAGGCATAATGCAAGGGCAAATAGAGATCATCACCCTGACCCGGCTGTTCCCAAAGCGCACCTGCCGCCATGGCTGAACCATCAATTAAAGCTGGATGAAACAGATATCGGTTAGCCTCCTGCTGGTGAGCCTCATCCACCTCGATGGCAATAAGGATCCCATTATCATCCTGATAGATATCACCTTGCGCTTTTATGGCCCCGCCATGGACAAGTCCCTGCCCACGGGCCTGTTCATACACTTGATCAATATCAAATTGGCGGGTGACCGCCTTTTGAAGGCCACCCAGATCGATCGGCTCATTAAAGGTAACTGTTTCAGAATGTAATTCCGCCGTGATATACGCTACATTGTCCTGTTCGTTTTTGTACTCACTTTCCACCCTTATTTGCCAATGATTTCCCTTTTCCTCAAAAGTAATCGCCAGCGGAACGGCTCGATCAGCGCTAACCGTTAAGGGATTTAAGATAGATAAACGCTTTAACATATAATCTCTATACCCTAAGCCCAACCGTTCCGCTAATTGATACAAGAGATCAATATAGGCGAGACCGGGGAGCAATGGCTGATCAAATACTTTGTGATGTTGTATGATAGGGTGGTCCACTGTTAGTGTCAGACGAAATACTTTTGTCATCGAATCTCCCCCCAAACATTCCCTGCAAGTTGCACTTCTTCCTGCTTTACTTCTTCTTCCACTGAGGCTATTCCAGTAATCTGTCTATTCTGTAAAACCGGAGGCGTTTTTGGGGAAAGCTGACTAACTTTGTTTGGCGTGAAGGATTCTATGATGACATGATAGTTGGTCCCCCCATCTGGAAATGAACTTAAAGCGGCCGTCCGTGGCCGATTATCTGACGTTGACCACGCCACTGATTCCCGGTTAAACTGGATGCGCGATTTGGCAAAATCATAATGGTCAAAAGGCACCTTGGCAGAAAGGAAAGGTGGAATTTCCCCATGATAGACACTCAAAAGACAGCGAATAAAACTGGCCATTCCTGATGCCAAAAGCAAATGACCAATATTAGGTTTTGTAGCCCCCAGATAAACTTGGTCCAATTCCTGATTAGTGAGATCATAAGCTTCGGATAAGGCCTTAATTTCAATGGTATCCATGATGGGTGTCCCGCCTCCATTCAACTCAATATAGCCAATGTCTTGTTGTTTCTTACCACTTAGTGCCAACGCTTCTTTCATCACCTGCTTCTGGGCTTGTAAACTGGGAGATCCTGGCCCAAGCGTGCGACCATCATTATTGACGGCGATGCCTTTAACTACCCCATAGATGTGATTGCCATCTCGTATAGCATCCGATAAACGCTTAACCATTACTAAACCAATACCTTCTCCTAGAACTTCCCCCATCGACTGTTTGTCGAATATCTCAAATCTGCCATTTCGACTTAAGATATTTCGAGCGGCAAAGACGTCATGGGCCATTGGACTTAGCAACAAGCTGACAGCCCCAACCAATGCCATATCAATTCGTCCGGCACGTAGGGCATCAGCTGCCATAAGCAAGCCCGTCATGCCTGAGGAACAGGCGGTATCAACCACCATACTTGGTCCTCTAAAATCAAAAAATTTAGATATATTAGCAGCGAGATAGTTTTGGCCCATTCCCAAGATAGGATTGGCAGATTGTAAAACTTGATCCACCGGCGCTACTGGCTGCGAGCGTCCGCCGATGTAGACCCCTACCGCTTTTCCGCGCAGGTCACGATGGTCATAACCGGCATCATAGATCGTTTTAAGGCTTTCTTCCAAAAGCAAGCGTGCCTGAGGATCCATGATCGCGGCATCAGCCGGATTGATGTTGAAAAAGTCGGGATCAAATTGGTCAATACCCGTAATCCAGCCCCCATCGGCCCGCCGGCCATCTTTAGCGGTCCAGCGTGTTTTCGGTACAGGGCGTATGGCCCTCTTTTCTTGTTTAAGTAATTCCCAATATTCTTCTTTATTTGGTGCATCAGGGAATCGCGATGCAATGCCAATGATCGCCATATCCTCTTGATGTTGAGGCACAAGCTTGTCTGAAACAGCTGGTTCGGAAGATACTTTTACTTCCTTATCTGCTTTTGTAGTCGATTGCGTCTGAAACGCTGCACCATGATGTTCTGTTAAGTAATCGGCTAAAGCAGCAATAGTATCACGTTCCAATAACAAGGAAGGAGGTAGTGTCTGACCGATTTCTCCCTGTATGATTTGCACAATTTGGGCTATGATAATTGAATCCACCCCATATTCAGCAAAGGAAGTTTGCTCATCTGGAGTTTTTGCTAGCTTTAATTCTTTTTGGAAGAGCTGTTTTAACCATTTCATGACTCCTGCGCGCTCTCCCATGACCGTCTTCTCCATTCTTTGGCCAGCCACTTCCTTCCTTATTGCCGTTGGATGCCCGGATACCGGTCTTTTTAGATAGAGGAGTTCATCCGATGCAAAGCGTACTGGATCAATGACAGCTGGCATACAGACCGGCTCATGAAGTTGCCGTACGACCTCCATCAGGTGTAAACCATCTTCCGTATTGTGGGATTGAAGCCCGGACATCACATATGCTGGGGTTTCCATACCGCCTGCCGCCATACCCGTTTCCTTCCATGCCGGCCATTGGATAGACTGAAAACAGGCCTTCCCTTGACCTGCTTGATAAGCGGCATAAAAATCCATATAGGCATTTGCCATTGCATAATCACTCTGACCTGCTGCCAGAAAAGGAATGACACTTGCGACCGATGAAAAAAGCAGGAAAAACGCTAACGGTTCATCTGCCAGCGCTTTGTGCAGATGAGTTAATCCTATTATTTTCGGTTCACAAACCGCCTGCATTTCCTGGATCGTTTTTTTAATGAAGGAAGGATTTTCTCCTTTTATACCTGCACAGTGAAACACGCCGGTTATCGGCCCCATTTGCTGGTGAATTTTGTTTACCATCAGCTTCAGGCCCTCAGAATCCGTTAACGCGGTATGATCATAAAGCACCTGTATTCCTTGATCCTTTAGAGATTTTAAATGACGAACCTTATGGGCAAGGGGACTGTTCTCTTCCTTTGCGAGAACCTCAGACCACATGGACTGATCTGGCAAGGCCTCTCGTCCCATAATCACCAGATGTTTGGCGCCTTGACTTATAACCCGTTCCGCAATTTGTGCTCCAATCCCTCGGGAACCTCCCGTAATTAAAATGACATCTTCTTCGTTATAGGCTGTCATAGCTGGTTCTTCCGGTTTTGATACTTCCATCATTTCAGGCAAAAAGCGTTGGCCTTGACGGTAACAATATTCTGTGATCCCCGTTTGTTGACAGAATGTCTCTTTCACTTGCACCCATAGACGATGCGAATCTTCTGCGGTACAATCGCTATCCATGGTGATAAATGGCGTTTGCTTATATTCCGCCCCCAACATTCGATATAATCCCGCTAGACGGGCACCTTGTAAGGTCGGTTGCTCAATCTGCAAGGATTGCAGACTGTAAGTGACCTGCATCACCTTCCAGCCAGCTTGCCCTTGGTGGGTAATCAAGTGTTGCAAAAAGGTGATTTTGCCCCATTCGATCCGAGTGTCCTGTTCATATTCTCCATCATAAGCCGTTAGATCGATCATTCCTTGGAAGGCAGGCCCCTCAATTATCTGTTTTAGCTGTTGATAGAGTGTCTCCCCTGCTTCCTGACTGTAATAATCGGTTGCCACTCCCTGATTAGCTACTTCACCATGCACAACCGGGATAATATTCACATCCTGATCTGCCAACATAGGCTTAATCATCTGAATGGTTGGGGAAGTTGTAAGAACAATCAGTGTCCCTATCAATGGCATTCTTTCTCCCTGTGCTGGGTCTTTGCGCCATGTTTTACGAAAAATCTTTTTCTCTATAGCAGATGGTTGAGTTACAGCTTGTACATTCCCTGTTTCCTTAACCCAGTAGCGTTCCCGGGCAAAGGGATAAGTAGGAAGACTGATGCGCTTGGGCCTTTTTGATGCATATAGCTCGTCCCAATCAATAGGCATTCCATTTACCCACATACTGATCAACTTGTGGTATTTGCCTTTGTGCAGCCAATGGGATAATGTCTCATGAAAATCATCATCAGCCTGTAAGGCGGCCATTGGTCCTTTTTGTTTGGTAGCTTGTCCTCTGTACAAGCCAGCAATCCCTTGTTTTCCATTCAAATATTCCTTAAGTTTCTCACTAAGCTCCTGAATGGACGTTACTAACAGACCCAATCGTTCCTCCATGGCATCGCGCCCCACTTGCAGCGTATAAGCCAGATCCGCCAAAACTCCATCATCATAGTCTCCTTTGTGAATGGCCAACCATAAGTTTTGTGCCTGCTCTTTTAACCGGCTGTCATCCTTTGCTGATAGGAGGATGATCGCGGGGGCGTGAGATAAAGCACTGCCCTCAGTCGATGCGGTTTTTGATGGGATATATTCTTCAATCACCACATGCGCATTGACGCCGCCAAAACCAAAGGAACTAACACCAGCACGGCGGGGGAGATCGTTTCCCTCTTGATCTTTAAGGGCTGTCCATTCACGATTGCTTTGGACAATGTAGAAGGGACTATCTTCTAATTGGATATAAGGATTGATCACATCAGCATGCAGGCTTTTAACCAGCTTTTTATGCTTAAGTTGCAACAATAGTTTAAACACACCAGCAATCCCCGCCGCCAGTTCCAAATGCCCAATATTGGATTTAATGGATCCTAATCCACAATGAGCATCCTTCACCGTTGGCTCACCAGTCGCTGCGTACAGATGGGCAAAAGCAGTCTTTAATCCATTGATCTCAATAGGATCACCAAGTTCGGTTCCTGTGCCATGGGCTTCAATATAGGTGACCGTTCGGGGATCAATGCCCGCTTTTTGATAGGCATCAATCAACAGATCGCTTTGTGCCTTGGGATTAGGAGCTGTTAAGGAATTGGCACGTCCTCCATGATTGACAGATGTTCCCTTAATGACGCCATAAATGTGATCCCCCGCACGCTCAGCATCTTCCAGCTTCTTAAGGAAAATCATGCCGATTCCTTCTCCGCGTACATAGCCATTTGCCTTCTCTGAGAAGGTTTTACAGCGGCCATCCTCTGACAGCATATTGGCCTTGCTAAAGCTAATATGCAATTCTGGCGTCAAAATAAGATTGACACCTCCTGCAATGGCTGAATCACAATACCCGTTTTGAATGGCATTTACGGCACGGTCAATTGCCACCAACGAACTGGAACACGCTGTATCGATCGGTTCACTCGGCCCATGAACATTAAGGAAATAGCTCATTCGATTGGGGCCCATAGCCGCTGCCATACCAGTTGCTGAATAACCTTCAAGGGCTGATTCGGCCTTTTTTATCACACTCCCATATCCGCTATATCCCATTCCCGCAAAGATGCCTATCTTTGAACCGGAAAGACGTTGTGGCGCATAGCCTGCATCCTCAATGGCTTTCCAAACATACATCATAAGCAGGCGTTGCTGCGGATCCATTAACTCAGCCTGACGCGGGGAGATACCGAAGAACAGCGGATCAAACTGATTAACCCCGTCAATGAAAGCACCCCATTTTACATTAGTCTTATTCGTCTCTTTAAGAGGATCACCGTCATATTCCCGCCAATCCCAGCGATCATTTGGGATCTCTGTTATACAATCCTTACCTGCCACAAGATTTTCCCAGAAGTCATCCAAATCTTTTCCTCCAGGGAAAAGCCCACTCATTCCAACAATGGCAATATCATTGTTTTCCTGTTGTTGTCTAGCTGGAGGCTTTGTTGCAACCCTCTCATCAGCCTTCTTTTCAGAAGAGCGGGGTTGATGATGATCCGCCACCTGTTCAGTCACTGCCGGCAAGGTTTGTGGCATTGTAGCTTTCACACGGTCAAAATGAGCTTTTAGAACGGCGTGATGCGTTTGACTCAAATAGTCTGCCAAATCACGCAGCGTATTGTGCTCAAAGAAAATGGTAGGCATCAATTCCAGCTGATAACGCTGGTTCAACTCATTTGCCAGCTCTGAGAAGGTAATCGAGTCAAATCCATATTCATCAAGTCCCGTTTGCGCATCTAACTCATCCATCTGAACGTGGATCAATTGAGAAACTACATCAAACAAAGCTGCTTCCATGCATTCCCGCAGATTAACGGAAGCCTGCGCTTGGCTAACTGATGTTTCCTTTTGAACCTGAACCGTCTTCGGCTCTTTTTTAGGAGGGATCATTCGCTGCCTCATCCGCTCAGCGTTCCCGGACATCACAAGTACCTGCGCTATATCTAAAGCGAAAGCACGATAAAAAGCCTGTATACCCGTTTCATTCAATAAGGGGACAAGTCCTAGTTGCCCGCGCATCATCTGTTCTGTTGATTCATCGATAGTCATGCCGCCATTTTTCCAATATGGCCAATTAATGGAGAGCGTCCGGCCATTACGCTGTTTTACTGCCACCAGACGGCTGCGCCAGTGCATATAGTGATCCATAAAAGCATTGGCGGCTGCATAATCCGCCTGGCCAACACTGCCCCACACCGCCGAGCCAGATGAAAAGCAGAGGAAGAAATCCAACGGAACGTTTTGTGTGGCCTGATCCAAGAGAATTAATCCTTCTACTTTGGCTGTCATCACCTCTTGAAGCTCCGCTTTCGTCTTATGGCGAATCAGGCTGTCCTGAACCACACCCGCACTATGAATAATCCCATGAATGGCACCATGTTTCTGTTGTATGTCACTAATTAATGCTTTAACTGCATTGCCATCCGATACATCAGCACATTCGTATACCGCATGAATGTTGGAAGGGATAGTCATAAGAGCTGCTTTTTGACGATGATCTAAAGGGGAGCGTCCCACAAGAATCACTGTGGCTTGGTCAACCTGATTGGCAATCTCTTTTGCAAACAACAGCCCTAGACCACCTGTGCCCCCTGTAATCAGATAGGTACAGCCATTTTTAAAGGGGACGGTATCCATGTTTGTCTGGGAAGTGATATCATCCCATTTCATAACCCATCGTTGCCCTTGTGTATAACGGATATGCTGATCCTGACATTTTATATTTTCCTCCAGAATATCCTCTATATCGGAGAGCTCATCTACTTCAATCAACTGGCCAAAGACATGGGGATGTTCCAATTGACCAGTTTTTAGCATTGCGGCAAGCCCCTTGAGGGATCGTTGATCATTGACTGCGGGAATCACCAGCTGCATACATTGTCGTTGCTTGCGGCCGACGTGAATCATGGATTGCCATTCGTTGAGTACCTGATTTGCAAAATCAATATACCGTTCTGCAGCCCCAACTTTTTCTGATTGTAACCAACGGTAATCAGTGTGCTTCACCATCGAGGTCCCAGGAGCTTGCTCAAACCCACAAAACAGCACAATGCGTTGTTCATAAGGTGCTTTTTCTTTTTCTTTATCCGGATCAACCGGCTGTTTATGCCAGATTGGAGCCAATAGCAATGTGTCAGCCTTCTGGGTTCCCTGTCCCCGGTCGAACGCTCTTAGGGAGAATCCTTTTAGTTTGGCGCACAGACGGCCCGCATCATCACAAAGATCGATATCCAGTTTAAGTACTTCATCCTCCGCTTTATTTCCTTCACTATACTGAATGACCGACCACATACGTGGGGCACACGGTCCATAAATCACCGCTTCTTCTAAGGCAAAAGGAATACGAGGAGATGGGTAACCCTCGGTACTATCCATCATTCCTAATGCCGCCTGTAATGCCGAATCCATCATTCCCGGATGCCATACAAAATCATTTAATGCCGCTTGCGCCTCCTGTGGAAGTTCCAGTTTGGCAAGGACCTGATCATCCCCAATATACATCGCTTCAATTCCCTGATGACTTGGTCCATACATTAACCCAGCCTCTTGATAAGCTTTATATGCCTCATTCCGGGATAGTATTTTCCGATTACAAGCTTTTATAAGAGCCGGTATATCCAACGTAGGGGTTTTTTCAGCTTTATGGAAAACAGCACGGCCCCGATGATAAATTACATCGTCAGACGTATCATGACGCATATCATATACAATCTCACCATCCTGCGAAACCGATAAGGTGACACGCATCTTTTGTGGCTCGTCTTCAACAATGAAAGGCTTTAACCAGACCATCTTATGTAAACAGATGGTCATCTCCCCCGGTTGGGCCACTTTTTCAACTGCCGCCCGGGCCATTTCCAAATAAGCCATCCCTGGCATCATCCGCTTCTTTTGCACCAGATGGTCTTTAAGAAAGCTTTCGCTTCCAGCAAACGTGGAACGAAACTGAATGCCCTGTAGGTTAGACGTGTTCTCCTGCAGCAGGGGATGGAGGACAGTCCTTTGTGTTGCTTCCACTGTTTTCTCCGTGTCCTCCCACCGTTCATAATATTTCTTAGCAAAAGGGTAGACTGGCAAGTGAATACGCAACGGCTTTTCATATCCATATAAAACATCCCAATCGATATCCATGCCCTCTGCCCAGACCTGAGCAATCTTGGTCAACTTGCCTTTTGCCGCCAATTGCATTATCGCTACTTTTAGGTCTTCATCGTCCCGTTCCAGCAGCCCAGCAGTGCTTGCCCCTTTTTGCTGCTGTCCCTGCCAGGTACTGGCATGTGCCTTTCCTGCGCAAAAGTCACTTAAAGCTCTAATAAGGTCACTCATATCATTTACCAAAAACACAACTCGCTCTGCCATTGCTTCCCGGCCAGTTTGCAGCGTATAGGCCAGTGATGATAGACGAAGGTGTTGCAACTGCCCCTCCTGCTCTTTCTTGTTTAGGTAGGCCAATAACTTCTCAGCATATGCCTGTAAACGATCCTTTTTTCGTGCAGATAATGGAATTAACATAGAGCCCCCATCCTTATATTCCTTCACTTCACTTGGCTTATATTCCTGTACCACCAGATGCACGTTGGTTCCGCTATGCCCAAAAGAATTTACCGCAGCAAGTAACGGTTTATCCCGAGGGGGAACCCAATCCACCGTTTCTGTGTTGATATAAAATGGGGACTGCTGCAAGGCAATCAACGGGTTTAAGGTGTTAAAGTTTATTAACCTAGGAATCTGCCGATGTGTCATTGATAACAGTACCCGCATTAAACCTATGACACCAGCAGCCGCGCCGGTATGACCAATCGAGGATTTAGTGCTGCCAATGGCGCAATAATGCTCTTTCGACGTAAAGCGCTTAAAGGTACGAATCAGCGCATTCACTTCAATGGGATCACCCAATTTGGTTCCTGTACCATGTGCCTCAACATAAGAAATATCACTGGGTTGAATATCGTATTTTTTATAGACATCCATCAACAACCGCTCCTGTGCCAAGCCGTTGGGTGCTGTTATACCATTGCTAGCCCCATCCTGATTCATACCCGATCCAACAATCACACCGTAAATGGCGTCGCCGTCGGCTTCAGCTTGATGAAGCGGTTTCAAAACAACAATCCCCACTCCCTCTGATAAAACAGTGCCATCTGCTTTTTCATCAAAAGTGAAGCATTTCCCCGTTGGAGATATCATATCTATGCCGGACAAAGCAACAAGCGAAGTGGTGTCCAGCTTGGCATAAACCCCGCCGGCAATGGCCAAGGTAGTCTCCCCCCTGCGTAAACTTTCACAGGCTAGATGAATGGCTGCGGCTGAAGATGAACAGCCAGTGTTCACTACCATGGCCGGTCCCATTAAGTTAAGATAATAAGATAGGCGGGAGGCAACAATAGCATCTGATGAGCCTGTAAAAGATTCATGGTAATAATTAGCCGGCTCTGCCCCAATAAATACTCCAACAGGGACTTCCGCAAGACTTTTCGGATTATATCCGGCATCTTCAAGCGCCTTCCAGCTTTCTTGCAAAATCAGCCGTTGGTGGGGACTCATCGACGCCGCTTCACGGGGTGAAATATTAAAAAAGAGCGGATCAAAGGCGTTCTTCTCAGCTAAAATCCCACCCCATTTACTATAGGTTTTTCCCGGCTGTTTCACCTTGTCATAATATTTTCCTTGATCCAAGTAATTGGCGGGAAGTTCATGTACCCCGTCATGCCCCTTTTTGAGATGTTCCCAGAAGGAGTGCAAATCCGGCGCATCAGGAAACTGACCCGCCATTCCTACTACAGCAATGGCCTGCGTGTTATCTTTCTCCGGCTTGGGCTTTTCTGAACTAATTTGAATGGGAACCGTTGGCTTCTCCTGTGCCTGTCTTGAGCTGCCAACCTGCAGTTGAGTTACTATGTGCTCTTGATATACATCCGCGATATATTCCGCCAGACGATGAACTGATGTATAGTCAAATAAAATCGCACTATTTAGATCTATCTTGAATACCTCATTCAACTGTTTGACAAAGGCAACACCCAGGATGGAATCCACCCCATATTCAGAAAACGCCACATCTGGTGAAATGCGGTCTTTGCTTACCTTAAGGGCGATGGCCAGTTGCTCAATCATGGTGGCTTTCACATAATCGGCGATCTGTTTATCCGATAAATTCACCTTAGTGATCGCTTGGGGGATAACCCTGTGATCCATGGGTACCATGGGCTCTTCTTTGTATTTTTCTTCTTGTGTCACAGGCAGTCTAACCCAACCATCGCTTTCAGCCACAATAATCCGCTGACCATTGTTAGGTCCTTGCTCCCCTAAAAAGGCTACCTGTCTAAAGCCCTCCTCTTCCATCACTCTTTGCCAGGTTGGGGCGGCGATTAATGGCGATCCCTCAATGCGCAATTGATCATCTTGAAAGAGCCACCAGCCATCCAATAGGCCGAAGGTTACCGTGGCAAATAGATTTTTTTGCGTCATTTCATTTAAAAGGATCAACCCATTTGGTTTTAGAACCGCTTTCACCTGTTGAAGGGTGTGGCGAATGGCTTGGGTAGCATGGAGTACATTACTAGCGATAAGAATATCATAAGAACCGGCCGCAACCCCTTGCGCTGACGCCGATTGCTCCACATTCCAAGTTTGAAAAGTCAAATTAGGATAAGTTGTACCATACTGTTCTTCTGCAAACAAAAGAAAAGATTTGGAAATATCGGTATAGACATAATCCACATGGGTAGAATAAGCCTCAATTCGTTTTAAGACAATGGCACTCGTTCCCCCGGTCCCCGCTCCCGCTTCAATAATCCGAATGCGCTCACGGGGATGCTTAGCGATCCGCCTCTGAATATAGGCCTCCAGAACATCAGCCAATGTAAGATTAAAATAATCGGCAATGGAATTCCCTTTATAGATTCCTTCAACGCTTTGAATGGATGTATTGGGAAAAAGCACTTCTGTCGCTAAAATCCGGCCTGTCAGGATATCGGGCAGCTTTCTAAGACAGGAATCCAACAGCATTGTCTGAACCTTCCAGTCCTGATTATTGGCATATTCGGTTACGGTCGTCTGCCAATCCTGCCAAATTGTTTCCACTGGCTTTGCATCTGCAACTGTTGTCACCTGATCCGCCTCATAATGAATATACCCATGATCTGCCAAAATGCGTAAACACTCGGCTAGCCAGCGCTGATATTTTTCCGTTATATCACTGTTGTTGATTATATCCGTTATATTGATCGTTGTGCCCTTTGGCGGAAGACCGAGACGGCTCAACTGCACAAAGAGTACATTTGCCACTCTTGCTTCCATCTGAGCTGCCAGCCTGTTTCCCTCTTGAGGTTCTCCTTGATAAATTCTATCCGTCCATTGTGACGATAATACATTGAGCATAGGTTCCGTCGTCGGGGGATAAATCGTCACTCTCCCTGATTTAACCTTCATCATTTCCTTTAAGGATGGAGTCGGTCTTAGACATAGGCTTTGTTCAAGCAGACCTTTGGTTAGAAGATCTACACTATGAACAAAACAGTCAAATCCTTCCTTGTCTTCCAAAGCGCTAGTCCGATCTTCCAAAAATGTCCCTGCAACTGACGACTGCCAAAAACCCCAATTAATTGAACCGACCGGAAAGCTTGACCGATTTTTCAGGCTGCGCACCAAGGCATCCGCAAATGTCACCCCAGCGGCATAAGCAGAAAACTTGGAAGCACCCGAGAAGGCGTAGGCTTGCCCAGAAGAAAAATAAAGCATAAAATCCAGATCTTCACCCGCCAAAGCCGAATAAAAGGATAATCCCCCTAACGTTTTCACATTAAGAATATCTAAAAACTCAGCTTCTGTCGTTTGGCGAATGGTATTTTCAAAGGAAAACACCACCCCCGAAAAAATGGCGCCATGAATAACTTTATACTGCTCTTTTATCAGTTGTACTGCCCGCTTCATCTGCGCCTCATCCGTTACATCCGCCTGAATATACGAAAGGGAACCAGATCCGCCTTGAAAGGCCGCCATCTTTGTCTGGATCGCATGGTCCTTCTCTGGTGTTCGGCCAACCCAAATCACCTGAGCCCCAAAGTCTGCCATTAGATAACGGGTGATAACCTGGCCGATGGTGCCGCTTCCCCCAACGATCACATATACACCTTTTTCCCTAATAGCACCCGTTTCCTGTTGCGTCACATCTTCCATTTCATAAAAGACCTGGTGATAACGCCGTCCCTGCTTTAGCTTAATTACTTCACCACGGTGAGAGGGCGGTTCACAGACAATTTTTTCGATGAGTTCTGCTCTGGGTGCTTGAATATCAACAAAAGAAAGATCCAAATTGCGTATCCGCAACCGATGCTCACCCTGTGCCGCAGAGTAGACAAGCCCCGTAACGCCACCTCCATAGGGATTGACCGGTTGTTCGCTCAATGAATAATTATCCAAGGTCAAAATATAGCAATCGATCGGCTTACCCGTAGATTGACTGTCGTTTAGTCTTTTAATTAGACGCAACAGAGGCACCTCATTGCGCATCTGGCTTTGTTTTATATTTTGAGAGTGAACTGAATCATACACTAAAGCATGTTCCGCCAGAAAATAGAGACCGTCTATTTCCCCACAATCAGCCAAGCTTCGATCGAAAGCAGTGTCATCATGAATGTCACACTCCCAATGGTCAGTAGCACGTCGCTCGGTGGTGGTTCCCAGACAGATTTGAATGATACGTGGCATAGAAGAACATGTATGATAATAATTGATTATTGCCTCTTTTAATGAAGCTGCTGACTTCTCATAGACGATAACCACCTGTTGATGATGATGTTGTTCATTAGGCACTGCTTGCGCTTCTTCCCAAACCGGCAAATACATGCACCCTTCCACAGAAGGGGGTTGAACCTCCTGATTCGATGCTTCCTTTCGGGATCGGGTGCTAATAGGTTGTTCCGCTACCTTTTCAACATCCGAAAACCAGCATGTTTGCCGAGCAAAAGGATATGTAGGCAGGCTGATGCGATAGGGTGTACCATTAGGGTAAAGTATATTCCAATCCACATGGAGGCCTTTTACCCACAATTGCAGCAACTGATCATATTTTCCTTTTTGCAACCATGTTGCGATGATGGTCTTCATATCATCGTCCGCTGACATCGTCGATAATACAGCTTTGCCTGACTGGGCTGTCCCATGAAAGACCCCATTGTTCTCTTTTCCATCCAGAAAAGCCTTTAATTTCTCTTTAAGTTTGCTCATGGTGACTGCAGTTAAAGCCAACCGCTCTTCCATGGCCTCCCTGCCCACTTGTAGTGTATAGGCCACATCCATTAAGTCGCGATCATTATCAGATTCAATCGCTTCTAGTAAGCGCTCAACCTGCTGTTGAAGTGCCGTGACATCTTTGGCAGAGAGGACAATAAGCGCAGGGTGGGGATACCCATGATGATCCATCGTTTTTTCTTGATTATATTCCTCTACCACCACATGGGCATTGGAACCACCTGCGCCAAAAGCTGAAATACCCGCACGCCTTGGATATTTCTTTTTCTCCCCTTCTAAATCTATTACTGGTCTTTCCCATCCCTCTAAGATTTGTTGCACTTTAAAAGGCGTCTCGTCAAAGTCAATATGCGGATTTAAGACTTGGGTATGTAGGGAGGGAACCCGTTTCTTATATTTCATTTGCAGTAACACTTTGGTTAATCCAGCAATCCCCGCCGCACCCTCGCAGTGACCGATGTTTGACTTTACCGAGCCAATAGAGCAAAACTGACGATCAGCGGTATAGACATCAAAAGCTTTTTTCAACCCGGTGATTTCAATCGGGTCTCCAAGGGCCGTCCCCGTGCCATGGGCTTCGAGATAGGTGATGGTTCGCGGATGGACATTCGCTTGAGCTAAGGCCCGTTCGATCACCTTTGCCTGGGCATTTGGGTTAGGAACGGTATATCCATTGGTCTTACCGCCATGGTTCACCGCTGTGCCTTTAATCACACCATAAATATGATCCTGATCGCGGATCGCCTGAGCCAGCGGTTTTAAAAATACCGCCCCTACACCTTCACCGGGAACATACCCATCTCCCCCCTCCCCAAAACTTTGGCACCGACCATTGCTTGATGCAAAGTTTCCTTGGCCAAGCAATAAATACTTATTGGGGTGAATGGATAAATTAACCCCTCCGGCAATTGCCAGTTCACATTCCCCTCGCAAGATGCTTTGACATGCGAGGTGAAGGGAAGTTAAGGAGGATGAACACATGGTGTTAACCACCATGCTCGGCCCTGTCAAATTAAAAAAGTAGGAAACCCGGTTGGCAATTGCCGATAAGTTACTGCCAAGGGCAAGGGCATTCCCCTTAGCTTGTTCCTGGGCACCATACAATGGATACTCCTCATACATCGCACCCACAAAGACGCCCACCGCATCGGTGGAGCGTAAAGCTTCCCGGGAGTAGCCGGCATCCTCTAATGTCTCATAAACACATTCTAAAAACAGGCGTTCCTGTGGATCCAGCACTTCTGCCTCTCTGGGGGAAATATTAAAAAAGAGCGGATCAAATTGATCAACACCCTCAATAAATCCGCCCCATTTGCTATTAATTTTGCCTGGTTTATGCTTGTCCTCATCAAAATACAGTCGATGATCCCATCGATCTGGACTGATTTGGGTGATACTATCTTTTCCCGCCTGAAGATTTTCCCAAAATTGCTTAATACTACGGGCACCGGGATATCGTCCCGCCAGCCCAATAACGGCAATCCCATCCTCCTCCGCCAAAAGGACTTTTTCAGCCTGATGGTTTTCCGATTCCTCCCTTTCTTTTAAAGGGAGCGACGGTTGCAACTCATATGACCTTGCAGCCACCGTCTCTTCGATACCGAAAAGTTTAATCAGCGTGTGTGAATGGGCTTTTACCAGATAGTCAGCCAACTCTTGAATCGTTTGGTATTCAAAAAACAGAGTTTTAGATAAAGGTCCAAAATGCTCTTCCAGCTGCCGGGTCAGTTTCATAATCATAACGGAATCAATGCCATAATTCTCTAAAGGCGCATCCGCAGCCAGCCGTTCCAGCGGTATTTCCAATACAGCGGATAAACGCTTTTTAAGATAGTCAACCGCTATTATCCCCAGCTGATCTGTTTTTCGGTAAAAAGCATGCCCTTTTTGTACACTATCAATATGCTGTGCTACATACGAAGCCAGCCCTTTCAAGGAGCCTTGTGCCATGATCTGCGCAGGCGTCAACTCCAGATGATAGTGGTGATAGAGGCAGTCGGCAAATTGCTTAAGCGACACCTGATCCAGACCGAACTCTAACCATTCCGTATCTTCGCTAATATCTACTGTCTCTATATTGAGTATATCCATCAGGATTTGCTGCAGCTCTTTTAGCGGCTCAGCTATGGGAGTTGATGAAAAGAGTTTTGTCATTCGCTTAACGGCCTCTTCCTCGCTTATTGATTTGTTTTTAATTTTCCTGTATAAGGACTTAACCGTGTGTTCCAAGTCATCTTCACCTCTTATTAAAGAGTTTTAACCTGACGGTGGTGAGATTGAAGCAGTTGCATAAATTCCTTTTCTGACAGTTCATTACTGGCAATCTGCTCTATTAAAGTCAGATAAAACGTAGCATCGTTCTCCTGTTCTTTTTCCTGTTCGCCCACAAAGCGGCACAACTTATCTCGATCCCCTGCAAGGACCATCACTTGTTGCCAAGGGGAGGCCCATGCCTGGTAAAAAGCACGAATGCCTGCCTCTGGCTTTAACGCGACCATGCCCGTATCATTCATCCACTGCCTTTGCTGTTGGGATGTGACCTGCATACCACCATCTTCCCATAGGGGCCAATTAATCGAGAAGGTACGCCCTTGCCGTTTCTGGCTTTTGACTAAGGAGTTGCGATAGTAGGCATATTGATCCACAAAGGCATTGGCGGTGGCATAATCGGCCTGACCAATGTTCCCCATCACACCAGTAATGGAAGAAAAGATCACAAAGAAATCCAGGTGACAATCCTGGCTGGCCTCATCCAGATGCACCACACCCGCTACTTTTGGTGCCAGTACCTGCGTAAATTGCGTTGCTTTTTTTTGTATCATGAAGTGATCATCGGTAACACCCGCGCCATGAATGATTCCATTTAGATCCCCATACGTCGCCTTTATGTCTTTAATACAACGCTGAACCGCTTGCCGATCAGTCACATCCAGCGATCGATAAATGACCTTTAACTCGCTCTGTTGCCATTCGTTTAGCCATTGTTGCATATCTTTTGTAGGCTGTGAACGCCCTACAAGGATTACAACCCCACGCTGAATATGCAGGGCTATTTCATGGATAATAATCTTGGCGAGCCCCCCATTTCCACCGGTGATCAGGTAAACTCCCCCTTCTTTCCATAGCAATGACTCTTTCTTTTCGGAGGGCGGTACTTCTTTCCAACGTAAGGCATGCCGTTTCTGGCTCCCTCGATAGGCCACCTGCGGGGTCGCCATTACCTGCCGGTTGTCATGAAGAATAGTTAATACATGGTCACTCTCCATATCCCCGTCCAGCATTATACATTGTCCTATAATATGCGGATTTTCCAAATGAGCGGTTTGCAACATCCCGCTTAATGCCTTACCAAAGGGATTGTCCGATTGGTTAAACAACAAAATTTGAACGGGTACCACATGGGTGGGTTTTGCCTTCAGAATCCCCTGTATAATGTGAAATACCTGGAGCGCATCACGGACGAACTGACCTGCAATATCAAAGTGGTCGCCATCATAAGGAATTACATGACACACTTCATCCGGTAACTGGTCGCTTATTTTCTGTGCTTTTTTGGGTTCAGCCCCATAGATAATCACATGCCCGTTTTCTTCTTTAAAGGAGGGTGCGGAGGGTGCAACCACTTTTTCCTCCCAATGCGGATAAAAGAGTATTGCATCTTGAACTGGCTTTGATTTTAAAGTTAAACCTTTGATTAGTAAGACACAATCGCCTTGCTCATCGCATATATCGATATCCATCTTGGTTATGCCTCGGCCTTCATCCCTTTGGCGAACAAACGCCCATTCCGCTTTTAGGCAGTCACCAATGAGCACCAATTCATCCATAGCAAATGGCAGTGCCAATCCCTGTCCCGCATCTGATAAGGTCAAGCCCACGGCGGATTGGATGGCCGCATCAAGCAAACCCGGGTGTAATGTGTAAGCATCCTGTTTATCTGCCGTGCATACTGGCAAGTGAATTTTTGCCAGGGCTTGCCTTTGCCCCACATAAATCTTTTCTATACCTTGAAAATGGGGGCCATAAACGATTCCCATTGATCGAAATGCCTGATAGCATTCTTCAGATGTCAATACCCGCTGTTGGCATTGCTCCTGCAGCTGGGATAAGTCCAAACCATCAGCCGCTTGGGTAAAGGCCCCCAATGTTATTTCACCCTCGCAATAGATTGTCTCTTCCCCATCTATCGGTTGATAGATAGTAAAGGCCATCAATTGATTATGTTGAGGGACAATCCCGATGATTAAGGGAGATTGTGCATCTTGTTGTTTAAAAGGTTTCGACCATATCACATTTTTAAGACACACATCTGCCTTTCCTTGCTCACTCCTTACCGCTTTAGCTGCAGTGCTCGCCATTTCTAGGTAGGCGACTCCTGGTAGTACACCTATGCTATCTATGGCATGATCCTGGAAATAAAACGCATGTTCATTTAGCTTTGTTTTAAATTTAAGGCCCTTAATATCGGATATATTTTGATGCACCAAGGGATGAATTGCCGAATCCTGGTAGGTATCCCGCTTTACTTCCGTTATCCAGTAGCGATCCCTGGCAAATGGATAAGCCGGCAAGCTAATGCGTGATGGTTTTCCATTTTGATAGAGCAGGTGCCAATCAATGGCACCCCCATTGATCCATGCTTCCATTAAAGGCTGATAGGCACCCGTTTCAATCCATTGGATGATCGATTTTTCTGGGATAACAGAAGTAACACCCCGGGATGAACAACGTCCACTTATCCGATGTGGATCCTCTACCTGCTGTATATAAGCATCAAGTTGTTGGCGCAACGCCTCTATAGAACTCACTGTAATGGCCATTCGCTCTTCCATTACTTCACGCCCTGTCTGTAATGTATAGGCGATATCTGCGAGATGGTCATCTGTAAATGCCTGCTGCTTAATGGCCGTGAGTAACTGGATGGCCTGTTGCCTTAACTGCTCTTCAGTCTTCGCCGACAAGACAATGATTGCTGGCTGATCCGGTGTAATAGACAGACTTGCATGCTGGTCATTTCGAGGAATATATTCCTCAATTAAAAGATGAGCATTGGCTCCACCGGCACCAAAGGAGGAAATACCTGCGCGCCGAGGGTATTCTTGCATTTTTCCATCCTTATAAATTACCGGCCGCTTCCAATCAGCCAGCTTCTGTTGAACGGCAAAAGGCGTCTGGCTAAAGTCGATACGGGTATTGAGTTCCTCGGCGTGAAGCGAGGGAACCAATTGATGGTGCTTCAATTGCAATAGCACCTTGGTTAAACCTGCAATACCAGCTGCACTCTCACTATGACCGATATTAGACTTAACGGAACCAATAGCACAGAACTGCCTTTCATGGGTATACTTTTCAAATGCGGTAGTTAAGCCTTTGATTTCTATAGGATCTCCAAGGGCCGTTCCCGTACCATGTGCTTCAATATAGCTGATGGTGCGAGCATCCAACTTGGTTCTTTCCAATGCCTCAATGATCAACTTCGCTTGTGAGTGTGGATTAGGTACTGTATATCCATTGGTTTTCCCTCCAGCATTAATTGTGCTGCCCTTAATGACACCATAAATATGATCCCCATCGACTTCAGCCTGCTCCAATGGCTTTAAGACAACTGCACCTATGCCTTCACTATCCACGATCCCATCCGCCTGTTGGCTAAAAGGACGGCATGTATCACCAGGAGATAACATGGTCATAGCGGATAGCTTGAGAAAATGATCTGGATGAACAATTAAGTTAACGCCTCCGGCAACGGCACAGGTGCTCGTACCGCTATAGAGGCTTTCCAACGCCAGATGAATGGCCGTAAGTGAAGAAGAGCAGGCCGAGTCAACAGCTAAACTAGGTCCTTGAAAGTTCAGAATATAGGACACCCTGTTGGCTATGGACCAATAACTCGCCCCAGGTGGATAATGCCCATTCATCGCTCCAACAAATACGCCCACTTTTCGGTCTTTGCTAAGATTCGACGGTGTATAACCTGCATCTGCAATACTTTCATAGCAGGTTTCCAGGAATAACCTTTCTTGCGGATCCATGCGCTTGGCCTCTGCAGGCGAAAGATGAAAGAAATAGGGATCAAACTGATCAATGCCGTTAATAAATCCGCCCCATTTCGTATACATATAACCGGGCTTTCCTGGTTCTTCATCATAATACTGTTGCCAATCCCATCGCTCTTTTGGAATCGAAGTAACGGCTTGCTGACCTGATTTTAACAATTGCCAATATTCATGGATATTATTTGCTTTAGGATAACGGCCAGCGATGCCAATGATCGCAACATCCATCAGGTTTGATCCAGTTTGAGACCCCTGACTTACCAGTGATTGCAAACTACGTGCTTTCCGTCTAAACTTCTTTTTTACCGGACGGGACGGTGGAGCTTCTGAAACCGGCTGGTCATCTGTCTCAGGGTTGAAAGTCAGTAAGTCTTTCGCCCGTTGATAGTGATTTTTAATTAAATAGTCTGCTAGGTCATCCAACGTTTGATACTCAAATAACAGTGTACTGCTAATATCTGAAAAATCTTTCCGTAATAAACTGGTCATTTGCGTAACCAAAATAGAGTCAAACCCATATCGCTCTAATGGCTCTGCACTATCGATCTGCTCAGCTGATAGGCGAAGAATATCCCCTGCTAGATGTTTCATATAGTCCACACAGGCAGTATGCAATGACTCTCCAAGCCTGATGGGCTGCGCAGCAACAATTGGTACCGGTCTTTCGACTTGTTGCGACTGTTCGACTTTTTGTGGATGTTCATCAGTTGGTTTCTTTTGCCGTATGACACCATTGCTTTCCGCTAGAATAATATGCTGCTGGCCATTGGCATTGGGAACCACCATGGTCAGAAACCCTTCTGACGCAAGAACTCGTTCCCACTGATCCACTGTGACCAGTGGAGACCCTGGGATACGCCATGCTTCATCCTCATATAACCACCATCCGTCCAATAAACCAAAGGTGAGATGGTTAAATAACGTATGAGTGGTGGTTTCAATTAATAAGAGCAATCCATTCTTTTTTAGCAAAGCTTTGGTATTGCGCAATGTCTCCCGTAATACTGGGGTAGCATGAAGGACATTACTGGCAATGACCACATCATAGCCCCCCGGATCAATCCCCTGCTCTACAACAGGCTTGGTCACATCAAACATTCGATAAGTGATCCGGTTTTCCCAGTCACCAAAGTACTTTTCGGCGAACAACAAAAATGACTTGGAAATATCTGTATAAGCATATTCATCAATGCTATCATGATATGGCTGTATTCGCTTTAACACCTCTGCGGTACTTCCGCCCGTTCCTGCCCCAATCTCTAGGATTCGTACCGGCTTCTGATGCCGCTGTCTCTGTTGAAGATAGTTAACCAATATGGAGGCAAGCCGCTGATTATAGTAATCTGCAACCGCATTCTGTTTATAAATCCCTTCCACTAGTTCAATTGAAGAATTGGGGAACAATATATCTGTTGCCGTAACTTGTCCAGTCAGTATGTCAGGCAGTTTCCGTAAGGCGGCCTCTATTAAGGTTAAATGAGAGTGCAAACCCTTCTTATCTTCCCAGGTCTGTTTAAATTGTTCCCATTCCTGCCAAATCGCCATGTTATCGACCGGGTCCTCTAAAACAGAATAGGCCTGACCATCCCATGATAGGTATTTGTGTTCTTCAAAAATAGTAGCCGTTTCTTTCATCCATCGACGATAATTTGGTTGAAGTCCTAGGGTTAACTCCGTCAGACTGCCCTGCTTATTCTGAAACAAGCCTGCCTTTTGTAACTGCCCCCACAATAACTTTACCAGCAAAGGCTGACCCTGTTCCATTCGCTGGGTGATCGCCAAGATGGCTTGTTCTGCTGTGTCCTCTTCGGCAGGCTGCTCCTGGAGGAGGTTAGCCATACAGGTGTTAATCTCCTCTGGGTAGATAGCGATGGTCTCAGATAGCCCTATTTCTTGCTCATGCAAAGGACGAAGGGTGTTGATATAAGCTAGTTGCGGGCACGGTTGTGACAACAAAAAGTCCACTGCTGCCATTCCCTCCGGCCCCTCAATCGAACCAATTCCTGCTTGAGCCATTTTCTGCTGATAGATTTCTTCAGCCACCACACCTACACTGCCCCAGTAACCCCAGTTCATTATCTTAACCGGGCACGTCCATTCTCTCTCCATGGCCAAAGCAAATGCATCCTTAAATGTACAACCTGCTGCATAATTGCTTTGTCCAGCTGATGTTGCAAAAGATTGAATGGATGAGAAGAACAGCACAAAATCAAGGGATTCATCGGCAAATACTTGGGCAATCCGAACACTGACATTTACCTTGGCCGTCAATGCCGCCCGAAACGTTTCTTCATCCATCTGTGCAATTCTCTGATCCCGCAAGACAATCGCCGAATGAATAACACCCTGTATTTCACCATATTTCTCCTTAATCTGCTGATACGCCTCTTCTAGAGATTGTCTATTGGCAGCATCAGCGGCAATATAATCAGGGGCTGGTCCAAGTGCAGCTAATCGACTGATCTTGGACCGAATAACCTCATCCTTTTCTCTTCTGCCGATCCACACCACCTTTGCCTGATAGTGACGGATGACATGATCGCTCCAGACTTCTCCAAGACCACCTGCCCCGCCAATCACTACATATACACCGCCCTTTTTATAAGGCATCTGTAGTTCCGCTGTTTGCTCGACCTGAACTAAGCGCTGATGGTACCAAGAACCTTCCCTGAAAGCCAGCACTTTCTCTGGTAGGTGGTGGATTTGGGTTAGAGGCTGAAGATCATCTCCCTCATTAATGTCTAAGAGGCGAATCTGCCAGTGTGGATACTCCTTAGCCAATGAACCCGCAAAGCCATATAACGCTGATTGGGCAGGCTGTATGGCTTCCTGGGGATGAACCTGTTGTGCTCTCCCTGTCACTATTGTCCATTGTAATGCGTTTTGTCCATAGCCCAATCTAAGTAACGCTTTAACTACCCTAAACAAGGCAATCACTGTTTGTTCCTGGGCGGCAATCAGCCCTTCGTCCGCTACCGACGATACCGGTAGTTCCGGCATATACCAGATCAACTCATCCATTTCTTCGATTGATTTGAATTTGGCAATGATACCTTCAATGGTAGTCCCTGCATCAATATGCAATACGCGAGCCTTCGGGTATTGCTGACTGATAATGGCTGTTTTCCCATCTGCCTTTTTCCCAGTAAAGACAACAGGATGACTTGACGAAACTGTTTTTTGATCATTGGTGTGTCGAATCCGCTCCCAGACCGGTGCAAGCATACGATACCCCGTTGGCGCATTCGTTTCTATTTCTTGGTTCATGATACGGGTGGCCAGACCCTTCATCTCTAGACAAATTCGGCCTACATCATCACAGAGAACAATCGTGACCTGCCCATCCTCACGACGAACCCATGCCCACATGGCTTCCTGGGTCTCCCCATAGATCGCCACTTCCTCCATCGCAAAGGGCACAGATGGTTGACGCTGGTCGAAGCCCTCCTGCAACCCTATCCCCGCTTGTATGGCTGCATCCACCATTCCCGGATGAAGCCCGCCATGCACCCAAGGGGATGCGAGCGTGAGCCGGGCCAGGACCTCTTCCTGCCCCACATAGATCCGTTCAATCCCCCGATGGCTTTCGCCATATTGAATGCCCATATTGGCAAAGGCCGTATAAACCGCTTCCCTGCTAAGCTCTTTTTGTCCACAGGCCTGCTGTATTCGGGAAAGATCCACTAGCGGCGGGGCTTTCTCTGTCAGCAGCTCAGCCCGCCCCTCGCTATATACCACTTCTTCGCCTTCATCCGTTTCCCGGTAGACGTCAAAGCGGATGGTCTCATCCTTTTCAACCGCTAACCCCATATGGATCTCAACCGGTTCATCACCGACAATAAGGGGGCGCACCCAGCCTACCTGCTGGAGACGGATTCCTTCTCCTTCACCCAGCCATCCGCCAACAGCCTGGGAGACAGCCGCTCGCGCCATTTCCAGATAGGCGCTTCCCGGTAACATTCGCTGTCCTCCCACAACGTGATCGGATAGAAAAGGTTCTTCCCCCGTGAAGCGGGTGCTAAACCGCTGTTCATAGAAGTCTGATGTATTCTGGTGCAATAAGGGATGAAACGCCTCTGTTATTCCCTGTCCTTTCGGCTCTTCTACTGGAATCCAATACCGGTCCCGTGTAAAGGGATAAGTTGGCAAGCTGATCCGCCGCGGCTTGGTCTCGCTGTACAACCGTTCCCAATCGACAGCCATCCCCTTAACCCACAGCTTTAATAGCTTGTCATACTTACCTTTTTGCTGCCATGCCTCCAGTGTGACGGCCATATCCTCGTCCACTAGGACAGCCATGGCCGCTTTATGGGCTTTCACCTCACCCCGATAATAATCTGTCATATCAGGCGTTTGGGCGATAATATCCGTCAGCTTTGCCTTGAGATCGGCAATGGAGGTCACCACCACTGCCAATCGCTCATCCATTGCTTCCCTTCCGATCTGCAAGGTATAGGCAATATCCGCCAGATCTCGATCTGTCCAGCCCGCTTCGGTTACTGCTGACAACAGCCGCTTGGCCTGCTCCAACAGTTGTCCTTCGCTTTGGGCCGATAGGACAATCAGGTAAGGACCCGGAGAAACGGCAATCGTCTCTTGTGCCGCTTCGGGTATATATTCCTCAATCACCACATGGGCATTGGCTCCACCGGCACCGAAGGAGGAGATACCTGCCCGCCGCGGCCCCTCCGGGGGCCGTTCCCATTCAGCTAATGTCTGTTGCACCGCAAAGGGGGTGGAGGCAAAATCAATATGTGTATTTAAGACCTTGGAATGAAGGGATGGCACCAGTTGCCCATATTTCATCTGAAGCAGGATTTTACTTATGCCCGCAATCCCTGCAGCACTCTCTGCATGCCCGATATTGGATTTCACCGAACCGATGGCACAAAACTGCCGATCTTGAGTATAAGCCTCAAAGGCTTTGGTTAATCCGGCAATTTCAATGGGATCACCAAGGGCTGTGCCTGTGCCATGAGCTTCGATGTAGTCGATGGTCCGCGGGTCGACTTTTGCCTGTTGCAATGCACGTTGGATCACATCCGTCTGGGCAGTGGGGTTAGGAACGGTATAGCCATGGGTTTTGCCTCCATGGTTAATCGCTGTTCCTTTGATCACTCCATAAATATGATCCCCATCGGCCACAGCCTGGGTTAAGGGCTTTAACAGAACTGCCCCCACCCCTTCACCGGGTACGTAGCCGTCTCCTCCTTCGCCAAAGCTTTCACAACGTCCCTTGCTCGATAAAAACTCCCCCTGATTTAAGGCGACATATTTATTAGGGTGAATGGAGATATTCACCCCGCCGGCAATGGCCGCCTCACAGCTGCCCCGCTGCAGGTGCTGACAGGCTAAATGGATGGCCGTTAAGGAAGAGGAGCACATGGTATCCACAGCCATACTTGGACCATGGAAGTTACAAAAATAGGAGACCCGGTTGGCTATAGAGGCTGCATTGCCATTGACTGCCACCGGCCGGCCCTTAAGCTGTTCCTGAGCCCCATACAACTGGTACTCCTCATACATCACACCGACAAACACTCCAACATTGCCAGCCATCCCCTGCCCCTGAATGGCACCTAACGACTGGCGGGTATATCCCGCATCCTGGAGGGTTTCATAGACGCATTCCAAAAAGAGCCGTTCCTGCGGATCCATCCGTTCTGCTTCCCGAGGTGAGATATGAAAAAACAGGGGATCAAATCGATCCACATCCTGTAAAAAACCACCCCACATCTCTCCTTTTTGAGGAATTTGCCAAAGGGCCAGGCGTTCCTCAGGAACCGGGGTGATACAATCTTTTCCACCTTTTAAGTTGGCCCAAAACTCCTGCATATTCCGGGCACCGGGATAACGCCCCGCCAAACCGACAATGGCAATATCGGGGGTGGATGAGGATGAAGAGAAGGAAGGCGCCTTCCGAAATTCTTTCCGTCGCCTGCGCGAATGCTTGTGCCGCTTTTCCGTACCCACCGGTTGAGAGACAGGCGCAGGCTGGCTGTCGCCAAGGACCTTTGTCAATGCCTCACGATGGTGCTGGAGAAAATATCCTGTTAGCTCGTCCACTGTTTTGTATTCAAAGAACAGGGTTTTAGGTAATGAACCAAAGAACCCTTCCAACTGCTGGGTCAATTTTAATACCATAACTGAGTCCATTCCATATGTCATAAAGTCAGCATCTGCTTCTATTTGATCAGCAGGCAACTTTAATACCACTGAAAGCAACCTTTTGATATAATCTGTCGCCTTTCCGCGCAGTCCTTCCTGACCCGGTCCCGCCGTAATCACCGATGTATGCTCCGCTTTAGGGGCGGGCTGAATGTGAAGGCGAGAATGAATCTCCTGAAACCGACCACGCTCCCCGGCAATAACCATTACCTGCGCGTAGGGTGAGGCAAGTCCTTCATAGAATGCAGCCATCCCCCGAGAAGTCTCCATCGCAACCATACCTGTGCTTTTACGCATGATAGCTTCCGTTTCCGTATCGAGGTGCATACCACCATCCTGCCATAATGGCCAATTAAAAGAAATGGTACGCCCATGCCGTTTCTTTGCTACTACCAGTCGATGACGATATCGGGCATAGGCATCCATAAAGGCACTGGCTCCCGCATAATCCGCCTGACCGACATTGCCAATCCCGCCTGCCAATGACGAGAAGATAATAAAGAAGTCAAGCGGACAAGCTTGACATGCTAGATCGAGATTGACCAATCCCAGGGTTTTAGGCGCCATCACTTCATGGAACTGCGATGCTGACTTTTTAATGATAAAGTTATCGCGAATAATGCCCGCACTGTGAATTACACCGTGAAGTTGACCGTACACTTTCAGAGTGTCATCCACGAGGTGTTTCACCGCTAAACGGTCGGTTACGTCTATCTGATGATAGACCACCTGTATATCCATTGCTGTCAATGCCTGAATGTCTGCCTCTTTTTTCTGATCCAAAGGGGAACGACCCGTAAGAATTAACGTGCTTTGTGGAGCATGTTGCGCTATTTCCTTAGCGAACAGCAGACCCAAACCGCCCAGTCCCCCTGTGATTAAATAAACACCCTCTTTTTTCCAAGGGAGGGCAGCATGCGAGGGTGGCGCCTCTAGTATTTTCCAATGAGCTATATTGCGCCTACCATTCTGATAGCGAATATGGCCTGGAAGAGACGAAGCTGCATTCTCTTTTAACTTCTCAGCGACCGCTTTAGCTGACTCACCTGCATCCACGGCAATCAGTTGTCCTATCATATGGGGATTTTCAAGGTGTGCCGTCTGAAGGATTGCCCACAAACCCTCATATAGCTCTTCCTCTTGCAGGGGAATAACCACTTGAACCAATACCTGCTTTTTATGCCCCGCTTTCATCATATGCTGCAGCGCTTCAAACAACTGCAGGGCGTATTGTTGAAAGCATTCACCCTGATGCCCCTTAACCCTCTGCAGAACTTGACACTGTTCCCCTTCGAGGAACCCATGTAAATGATCTGGGGAGAGATCTGCCATACCACAAAGAATGACCTTGTGATCGTCAAAAGTTGCACTCGTTGCTTTCACCGACTGTTCCTGCCAATGCGGATGAAGCAAGAGATGGTCAATGGATTCCTCCATGCCAGCCGACTCCATTACTCGTACTGCGAGACCCTTGATTTCAAGACAAATCTGCCCCTCATCATCACAGAGAACAATCGTGACCTGCCCATCCTCACGACGAACCCATGCCCACATGGCTTCCTGAGTCTCCCCATAGATCGCCACTTCCTCCATCGCAAAGGGCACAGATGGTTGACGCTGGTCGAAGTCCTCCTGCAACCCTACCCCCGCTTGTATGGCTGCATCCACCATTCCCGGATGAAGCCCGCCATGCACCCAAGGGGATGCGAGCGTGAGCCGGGCCAGGACCTCTTCCTGCCCCACATAGATCCGTTCAATCCCCCGATGGCTTTCGCCATATTGAATGCCTATATTGGCAAAGGCCGTATAAACCGCTTCCCTGCTAAGCTCTTTTTGTCCACAGGCCTGCTGTATTCGGGAAAGATCCACTAGCGGCGGGGCTTTCTCTGTCAGCAGCTCAGCCCGCCCCTCGCTATATACCACTTCTTCGCCTTCATCCGTTTCCCGGTAGACGTCAAAGCGGATGGTCTCATCCTTTTCAACCGCTAACCCCATATGGATCTCAACCGGTTCATCACCGACAATAAGGGGGCGCACCCAGCCTACCTGCTGGAGACGGATTCCTTCTCCTTCACCCAGCCATCCGCCAACAGCCTGGGAGACAGCCGCTCGCGCCATTTCCAGATAGGCGCTTCCCGGTAACATTCGCTGTCCTCCCACAACGTGATCGGATAGAAAAGGTTCTTCCCCCGTGAAGCGGGTGCTAAACCGCTGTTCATAGAAGTCTGATGTATTCTGGTGCAATAAGGGATGAAACGCCTCTGTTATTCCCTGTCCTTTCGGCTCTTCTACTGGAATCCAATACCGGTCCCGTGTAAAGGGATAAGTTGGCAAGCTGATCCGCCGCGGCTTGGTCTCGCTGTACAACCGTTCCCAATCGACAGCCATCCCCTTAACCCACAGCTTTAATAGCTTGTCATACTTACCTTTTTGCTGCCATGCCTCCAGTGTGACGGCCATATCCTCGTCCACTAGGACAGCCATGGCCGCTTTATGGGCTTTCACCTCACCCCGATAATAATCTGTCATATCAGGCGTTTGGGCGATAATATCCGTCAGCTTTGCCTTGAGATCGGCAATGGAGGTCACCACCACTGCCAATCGCTCATCCATTGCTTCCCTTCCGATCTGCAAGGTATAGGCAATATCCGCCAGATCTCGATCTGTCCAGCCCGCTTCGGTTACTGCTGACAACAGCCGCTTGGCCTGCTCCAACAGTTGTCCTTCGCTTTGGGCCGATAGGACAATCAGGTAAGGACCCGGAGAAACGGCAATCGTCTCTTGTGCCGCTTCGGGTATATATTCCTCAATCACCACATGGGCATTGGCTCCACCGGCACCGAAGGAGGAGATACCTGCCCGCCGCGGCCCCTCCGGGGGCCGTTCCCATTCAGCTAATGTCTGTTGCACCGCAAAGGGGGTGGAGGCAAAATCAATATGTGTATTTAAGACCTTGGAATGAAGGGATGGCACCAGTTGCCCATATTTCATCTGAAGCAGGATTTTACTTATGCCCGCAATCCCTGCAGCACTCTCTGCATGCCCGATATTGGATTTCACCGAACCGATGGCACAAAACTGCCGATCTTGAGTATAAGCCTCAAAGGCTTTGGTTAATCCGGCAATTTCAATGGGATCACCAAGGGCTGTGCCTGTGCCATGAGCTTCGATGTAGTCGATGGTCCGCGGGTCGACTTTTGCCTGTTGCAATGCACGTTGGATCACATCCGTCTGGGCAGTGGGGTTAGGAACGGTATAGCCATGGGTTTTGCCTCCATGGTTAATCGCTGTTCCTTTGATCACTCCATAAATATGATCCCCATCGGCCACAGCCTGGGTTAAGGGCTTTAACAGAACTGCCCCCACCCCTTCACCGGGTACGTAGCCGTCTCCTCCTTCGCCAAAGCTTTCACAACGTCCCTTGCTCGATAAAAACTCCCCCTGATTTAAGGCGACATATTTATTAGGGTGAATGGAGATATTCACCCCGCCGGCAATGGCCGCCTCACAGCTGCCCCGCTGCAGGTGCTGACAGGCTAAATGGATGGCCGTTAAGGAAGAGGAGCACATGGTATCCACAGCCATACTTGGACCATGGAAGTTACAAAAATAGGAGACCCGGTTGGCTATAGAGGCTGCATTGCCATTGACTGCCACCGGCCGGCCCTTAAGCTGTTCCTGAGCCCCATACAACTGGTACTCCTCATACATCACACCGACAAACACTCCAACATTGCCAGCCATCCCCTGCCCCTGAATGGCACCTAACGACTGGCGGGTATATCCCGCATCCTGGAGGGTTTCATAGACGCATTCCAAAAAGAGCCGTTCCTGCGGATCCATCCGTTCTGCTTCCCGAGGTGAGATATGAAAAAACAGGGGATCAAATCGATCCACATCCTGTAAAAAACCACCCCACATCTCTCCTTTTTGAGGAGTTTGCCAAAGAGCCAGGCGTTCCTCAGGAACCGGGGTGATACAATCTTTTCCACCTTTTAAGTTGGCCCAAAACTCCTGCATATTCCGGGCACCGGGATAACGCCCCGCCAAACCGACAATGGCAATATCGGGGGTGGATGAGGATGAAGAGAAGGAAGGCGCCTTCTGAAATTCTTTCCGCCGCCTGCGCGAATGCTTGTGCCGCTTTTCCGTGCCCACCGGTTGAGAGACAGGCGCAGGCTGGCTGTCGCCAAGGACCTTTGTCAATGCCTCACGATGGTGCTGGAGAAAATATCCCGTTAGCTCGTCCACCGTTTTGTATTCAAAGAACAGGGTTTTAGTCAATGGGCCAAAGAACCCTTCCAACTGCTGGGTCAATTTTAATACCATAATGGAGTTAATACCATACTTCTCTAAGTCTATATCGCTGGCTATTTCCTCGGCATTGATCTTAAACACCGAGGAAAGGTGCTCTTTTAAATAGTTAATGGTTTTTTCCCGCAGACGCTGATCCCCTTGAGATGATTTAGCAGCCTGTAAAAACTGAGCTAGATCATCCAGTGTGTTCTGTTCCGCTAAATCCTTAGTGGTTAACTCTAGTCCAAACTTAGTATTTAGCCGATTCGCCAATTGATTCAGCTTTAAAGGGTCAAATCCTTGTTCTCCCAATAGGACATCATGATGGATCTCGTTGGCGTCAATAGCCAACACTTCTGCAGCTATTTCCTTTAACGCCGGCAATAAATCGTTAGCCGCGTGATTCTTCTCCTTATGTTTGCCCCATTGCTTAAATTGCCATGAAGCTTCCTCTGGTGTAATCTCCTTTTCCTTTAACTGCCGATAGATATGTTTCCACTGTCCATCCATTTTTCCTCTCCCCTTATCTTGATGCCATTAAAATCCGCTCGACTTCTTCTTGCGATAATTCACCATTCCAAATTCTCTCCGATAGATGGCGATAAAAAGCTTCTTCTGACATTAGTCCTGCTCCCCGCCGCGTTTCAAAGCCTAAAATACGTACACATACCATGCCATTCTCATCGTAGACATCGATATCAAATACCCGTCCTTTCTCCCTTTGCCGGATGTAGGCCCACACCTGTTTAGGGCACGGCTGATAGATATACATTTCTTTAAGAGTAAAAGGCAGACTATCTAAAGGCGCATTTAATGAAATAGCAAAACCTGCCGTCGCTTGAAAAACAGCATCCAGTAGGCCCGGATCAAGGTAGCATTCCCTATCTCCGCGTGATTCCGGCAGTACTGATATCTTCGCCAAAATCTGATCCTTATGGAGATAAAGACGTTCAATCCCACTATGGGAGGGACCATAATATAGGCCCGCTTCACGAAAAAGCGGATAGATATTCTCCGGTAAGAGGGTGCGCCAAGGATACTGAGATTTTAACTGTTGAAGGCTTTGTCTTTTAGGGGGGGTTAACTCAGATACCTTCAAAACACCTTGGGCATGCAATATAGCTGATTGATCATCGGGATGATCCGATCCGCTGTAGATTTCATATTCTACATTCCCATTCTCTATTAGTGCCAAGGTAATATGCACTTCAACCGGTTTATCTTCCACCACCAACGGTGCAATCCATATATGCTCTTGTAAGCAAATAAAGACCGTGCCTTGTTGTAAAGTATCGGTAGTTACCCGATCCACCCCTTGCTCAAGGGCCGTTCTTGCCATTTCCAGATAGGCTGATCCAGGTAACACCCTTCTCTCCTTCACCTGGTGATCAGTTAAATAGGCTTCCTTTCCTGTCAGGATGGTCGTAAACCGCTGAGTCGACAGATCAGATGTATTGAGATGAACTAAAGGGTGCAAGGTACTGTTACTTGAGGATGTTGTGTCCTGCTTAGGAAGCCAATAATGTTCCTTGGCAAAAGGATAGCCCGGCAGACGGATATGTCGTGGCTCGTCATCCTTATAAAAAACCTGCCAATCTACCCATTCACCGGCCAGCCACTGTGAGAAAAGTGTTTCAGGATCAGTATGTAGAGATGTATTTCTCTGACCCTTCCGCTTTTTTACATGGCTGATGTGTAACCCATCCGGTTGTTCATCATTCAGATAAGCCGTCAACATATCGATGGCTGCAAATTTGCTATCCATCCAAAAGGCCATGCGGTAATCCATGGCCTCCCGACTCGTCTGTAATGTGTAGGTCATATCTTTGAGATTCACATCCACTTGTGATTCAATCCATTCTTTCATTATGCCCGCATATACTTTAAGTTGTTTCTCCGTTTTAGCAGATAAAACAAATAAAGCCGGCCGGCTGGCATCTGTTACTGGCATCCGCACTCTTTTTTTCTTTGTTTCGTAGGCTTCTATAACCAAATGAGCATTGGTGCCGCTAAAACCAAATGAACTGACACAAGCTCGTCTTGGTGAATTTGCATCCCAAGGACGAGTCTGTGTATTGACATAAAAAGGGGAGTTTTTAAAATCAAAGTATTCATTTGGCTCTTTAAAGTGAAGAGTGGGCACCAACTGCTGATGCTGCATACTTAACAACACTTTATGAACGCTGGCTACACCAGCGGCGGCTGATGTGTGACCGATATTGGATTTGACGGAACCAATGGCGCAAAACTGCTTTTTATCGGTTTTTTCTTGAAATGCAGTTGATAATGCTTTAAGTTCAATAGGATCACCTAATTGGGTACCCGTGCCATGCATTTCTGCATAGCTAATGCTTGAAGGATCAATGTTATAGTTTTGGTAGATACTTCGCTCCAAGGCTATCTGGCTTTTCACACTAGGAGCAGTTAGACCATTCGTTTTTCCATCTTGATTAATACCAAATCCAATAATCACGCCATAAATTAAGTCATTATCAGCCTCAGCATCCTGGAGACGCTTTAACACGACAGCACCAACGCCTTCACCGGGAACCATGCCATCACTGGATTTATCAAAAGCCTTGCATCGCCCCTCTGGTGAAAGCATGTGTGCCGCGCACATTTCAATATATGGCTTGGGGGTGAGGTACAACGTTACCCCTCCCGCAAGAGCCATATCAATTTTCCGGTTAAGTAACGCTTCACACGCAAGGTTGATCGCTACCAAAGAGGACGAACATGCAGTATCAATAGAAAGCGCCGGACCTTTTAGATTAAGAAAGTAGGCAATACGCGCCGATGCAATAGAAGCATAATTGCCAGTCATATCAGTTAAGCCATATTGTTGTTCACACAACATCCGATAATATTCATTCGCCATGATGCCAAGATAAACTCCGCAATTCTGACCATTCAATGCCTCTGGCGTATAGCCGGCATCTGCAAAAGCCTGATAACCTTCCTGAAGAAAGAGTCGTTGTTGCGGATCCATGGTTTCTGCCTCTGAAGGCGCAATATTGAAAAACAGGGGATCAAAGCAGGCCACATCATCCATCAAACCTAGCCACTTACTGTATATTTTCCCTTCATCACTGGGAAACGGTTGATAGAATGAAGCAACATCCCAACGGGAAGGCGGTATTTCCCTGATAGAATCGCGGCCTGCTTTAAGATTTGACCAATAGGCATCGAGATTGTCCGCTTCTGGATATCTCCCTGACATCCCAATGATGGCAATGGCCTCCCGGTGTTCGCCAGACTTAGGATTCGTCAATTGGCTTTTTGCCTCTTCAGATGATATCTTTCCCGCTTGCAGGGCTCGTAAGATGGCTTGTGAATTTACCATTTCCCTTCCCCCCTTAAACCAGATTGTATTTTTGTAACAGGACATGCGCCTCCGTTACTTCCAATGCGCCCTGCTCTACTTTTTGCAAAATCTCTTCCAATGTGGGCGGGGATAGCGCCGGTTCCTCTTCCACAGTGGATGGAATACTCTGTTTGACTTGATCTTTTTGCATCCAAGCGGCAAACTCGCGTAAGGTCGGATAGTCATATAAGTTCGTTGCCTCGATTGTGGTTCGATAGCGTTTATTTAACACCCGAATCCATTCCACACCTAAAATAGAGTCTAGACCCAAGTCTGAAAAATGGACATCTTCATCAATCCGACTGGGATCAAGGAACATAATTTCAGCCAGACTTTTCGACAACTCGACTATCAAAGCCGTGTCATCTGCATCCGCTTGTTCTGTTGTTAAATAGGAGTTCGCTTGTGGCTGTGCATCCACCCCCTGCATAGATAGGATATACCGTGCCAATTCACGAATGGTCGGATAATCGTACAGTGTGGTAGCCTCCAGTGATAGCCCCTGCGTCTTATTAATAAGACGCATCCATTCCACGCCCAATATAGAGTCTAAGCCTATATCATAAAAGTTTTGATCCAAATCCACCGTTTCCCCTTCAATAAATAAGGTCTGAACCAGACTATCGATCAACATGTCTTGAAGTGCTGCCTCATCTTCTTCCGCATAATGAGACACCTGATGGTAATCAATAGGCTGGTCAATCTTGTATAAAGTGACTGGTGATAATACTTGCTCTTGATGGTGATCCGGCCAATCCGGCATGTTCTTCAATGCTCTTAATTGAATCTGATCCGGCTTTAACGTCTGTTGTTCAACCTCTTGCAAGCTAACTGTCTGTTTAGTTTTAGATGGTAGACTGGCCACCGGCTCTGGCATCTGCGATGGACTAACTTTAACGTTTTCAATCAATGTCTTATCGTCTTTTTTCGGCCAAAAACTTTTACGTTCAAAGGGATACGTAGGCAAATTAATACGGTGTGGCAGATGGTCTCCATACAACAGTTTCCAGTCAACCTCGCCGCCTTGTATCCACCAAAGGGCTGCCTCGTGCCATTGTCCTTCTTCAAAAGTCTTGTTAAGACGCTTGTCTGGCTTCTTGTTTTCCCTGGTTAAGGTGCCTGTCACCAGGTTGGACGGTTGTTGACCTAAGCGATACATTCTAAAGGTTTGCAGCAGCTCTTCCGATGAATGAACCAAGAACGCCATCCGGCACTCCATCGGCTCCCGTCCAACCTGCAAGGTATAGGCCATCTGTTGCAGGTCGATGGCGGGATTCTTTTGGATAAAATGGATCATCCGATCGGCATAGTGTTTCAGTTGTTTGTCGTTTTTGGCTGAAAGCACCATTAATACTGGTTGATCCACATGATAATTGATGGCAGTATCCGATTCTTCCAGTGGTAAATACTCTTCCACCACCATATGAGCATTGGTTCCACTGAAGCCAAAGGAACTGACGGCGGCACTGCGTGGCTTTCCCTGACGCGTTGTCCAAGGCTCTTTGTTTTTGCTGATAAAAAAGGGACTATCTGCAAGGTCTATGTGCTCATTTAACTGATCATAGTGGATCGTTGGTGGCAGAGTCCGGTGTTTAATAGCCAAAAGCACTTTAATCAATCCCGCAATCCCTGCTGCTGTCAGCAAATGCCCGATATTACTTTTAACAGAGCCCAGTGCGCAATACTGTTTTTCAGTAGTAAAAGATTGGAAGGCTTCTGTCAGTGCTTCCACTTCAATGGGATCACCCAATTTGGTTCCCGTTCCATGGGCCTCAACCAGTGATATATCAGCTGGATCGATTCCAAATTTTTCATAAACGGATTTTTCCAGATCTGTTTGTGCTTTCCCATTAGGTGCCGTTATACCGTTGGTTTTTCCATCCTGATTGACACCCCAACCCTTTATGACACCATAGATCGTATCCTTATCTCGAATAGCATCGCTAAGACGTTTTAATAGGACCACACCCACTCCTTCGCCAGGAACAAATCCATCCGCTTGTTGATCAAATGTCCGGCAACGCCCCTGTTGGGACAGCATCCCCGCCTTACTGGTCATTATATGGAGAGACGGACCTGCCATCATACAAACCCCTCCTGCAAGGGCCAAATCACTATTGCCCAATACGAGGCTGTTACAAGCCTCTGCAACCGCTACCAATGAAGATGAACATGCAGTTTCAATCGCCAAGGATGGGCCAGATAAATTGAGCAGATAAGAAATTCGGGCTGCCAGAATAGATGTCGTGTTGCCCATGAGCATACGGGAATTTAAGTTTTGTTCATTAAATAATTGCCCATAATCACTGGTTGCACATCCAACAAATACACCACATTGGCTTCCTGAAAGGTCAGATGGCCGAATGCCTGCATCCTCTATACAACTCCAGCAATTCTCGAGAAACATCCTTTGCTGTGGATCCATTGCGATGGCGTCCACTGGTGGGATATTAAAGAAATTCGGATCAAATTTGTCCACATCCTCTAAAACTCCCATCCATTTGCTAGTACTCTTCCCCGGAACTTCTGGATCGGTATCGTAGTAGTGTGCCATTGGCCATCGGGAAGGTGGAATCTCTGAAATACAATCTTTCCCACTGATAATATTTTCCCAAAATGCGTTGATATTATCAGCTTTAGGAAACTGCCCAGATATACCCACAATCGCAATATCCGTCTCTTTAAGACGCGGATCCTCAATAGCTCGTTGCTGGATTGACGGTGTCTCGACAGCAACAGCTCGAGGGCTATATCGGGTTTGCAGGTGTTCGCAAGCCTGCTCCATCAGCAAGACGGCGACATCTACCACATGACGCTTTTTCCAGTCTTCGTATGGCGTGCCCTTTACCCATTGATTAAACGCCCCTAAGGCGGGACCACAAAATATTTGAAAGTTATCTTTTTCAGTTAAATCGCCGTTAAGTGTGGCCCGGTTACAATAGGCGAAATACCATTTAAAAATAAGCGCCATCTTAAAGCGAGGATTGACACTCGCTTCTGTTAATTGCTGAGGGTTTTTCTTTTTCTTGTATTCGCAAACTAAATCCCAGACTTCGGCGAAGGTGCGCTTAAAATAATTGATTTCAATTTCCTGTTTAATCTCTTGTGGTATTTCTTCGATGGCATTATACTGCATAAACAGCTCATACAGCCTATTAGCCCGGTTATAAAACTGGGTATGTTTACGGACCACTTGGGCTTTCGCACCAATCTCAAACATATCACCTGCAACTGTCACAGCCGTATCATGAATGGAAATGGTGCTAAGCAACTCTTTTATTACATCGTGTGCGCCACTTTCAACCGTACACTGGTTAATGGAGCCAGTCAAAACAAAGTCAGCTCCCATCATAAAGGCTGATGCCACCGCCTCTGGAGTACCAATCCCTCCACCGCATCCTACAAGGATGGGTTCCGGATATGAGTAGGTTTGCTGTATATCCTTTCGCAGGGCTAGCACAGAAGGGACAAGAGCAGACAGCACGCCTCGATCGGTATGACCGCCTGAGTCCGCCTCTAAAACAATATCATCAACCATTGGAATAGATCGGGATAATACCGCCTCTTCTGCTGTGATCAAGCCTTCTTCCAACAGTTGATCCACTAAATCCTCTGGCGGAGGCGCCATAAATTGTTTGGCTATCTCCAAACGAGAGCATTTTCCTATGATTCTTCTTGGAAAATAGAGGATGCCATCCTTCTGCTTTTTAATCCCTTTGACACGGCAATAAACCAATGGTGCCGTTATGCTTGAAAAGGCAGATGCTTCAATAAAGGGAACGCCATGGGTTATAAATATCTGGGCTTGCTCCCACTCTTCTTCCAGGTTATTCACATTGGCGATTAGGCACATGCCATAAGGCTTATTGGGTCCTACAACAGATTGAATATGTTGGATATGTGACGCCAACCTGTCTCCATCCAAGCCGGCGCTGCCAAAAAAGCTAAGCAAGTTAGCTTCTGCCATGGCGATCACCAATGCTTCTGAAGCGACCCCTTGAGCCATTGAACCCGCCATATAGTTCCATTTACAACGGTAGCGGGTTTGAAACAATTTGTCTCCCAGGCTTTCCGGACGGATCACATTCTTCTTTACTCCTGGACTTGCCGGCTTCTGATTAAGCAATGCAGGGTTCTTATTCCCATGAATGGAAGTGGGAGACGCATCTATTTTCATAATCGGTGCCTTTAAAGTCTCTTTCGTATCCCCTTTTCCTTCAGCTGACAAAGGTTTCTGTTTATTTGGTCGTTTTTTTAAACGGCCCAACTCACTCGCAACATATTGTGTAAAGTCAAGTAGTGTCGGATAATCATACACCTTGGTGGCTTTAATGGCTATTCCATAGGTTTTATTTAAGGTCTTAATCCACTCAACTCCAACGATAGAATCTAGGCCCAATTCAATAAATTTTTTACCTGACAGAATCATCTCACGTTCAATATATAAAGCTTCTGCTAAACTGTCCGCCAATTCTTCCTGCAATTCTTCCAATCCCTGCTCCTCGTAAGACTCCTCTTCTATGCTATCTTGTTTAGAATCTGGCAACACCATCTCAACAGGAGATGAAGCGGGGATACTTATGGTTTTATCATTTGCGACAACAGATAATGCGGTTGCAATTTCAGGCTGTGAAGAATCGACTACAGGTGTCTGTTCCGGTTCTGACGCTTTGGGTGCCCAATAGGAATTCCTCGCAAACGGATAAGTGGGCAAATGAACCCGTTCAGGCTCTTCCTTCCACATTTGTTTCCAAGGTAAATCGTAGCCTTGGCAGTAAAGGTTAGACAGACCTTGCAAAATTTCCTGATATTGCTCTGATGTTGCCGCATTATGGCTCTGCTGAATGAGGTCACTTCCAAACAACTCCATGACCTTTTGACTCATAAATCCTTCTGATACCTCACCGCTATAGCTATTTGGCAAGTGCTCCCCGCCTTTAAACTGTTTCAGCAGGTATAAAGCTTCCGTCTGGTCTTTGACCACCACTACATATCGATGACGAAAATGCTGGCGACCCTGCAAAAGGGTATAACTAATTTGTGAGAGGTCTGCTTCCTGACCCTCTGGGCTTTCCAAAAAGGCGATCAGGTCTGTTCGTTTTTCTGTTAAGGCCTCTTCGGTCTTCGCCGACAGGGCCAGCAGGTAATAAGGAAGCGACGATTTTTTCGTTGCCTGAACCTCTTTAGGATAGCTTTCTACCACCAGATGTACATTGGTTCCACTCATGCCAAAGGCGCTTACCGCCCCCCGGCGGGGGGTGCCCGCGCTGTCTTTCCATTCCCGATTCGTCTTATTTACATAAAACGGGCTGTTTTTCCATTGGATATACCGATTTTCCTGTTCACAATGCAAGCTGGCCGGGATGGTCTCATGGCGCATGGCCTGCACCATACTGATGAGACTGACCAGGCCTGAAGCGGCAAAGGTATGCCCAAAGTTGGTTTTTGTGGAGGTAATCGCACAAAAACCTTCTTTGTCTGTATAGCTTCTAAAGGCATCCCGCAGGCCATTGATTTCCACCGGATCACCCAGCCGTGTGCCCGTCCCATGGGTAACAACATAGGACAGGGATTCGGGGTGAATTCCATACTGATCATAGACCGAACGGTAAAGCTGGGCTTGTACCACCCCATTAGGGGCTGTAATGCCGTTGGTTTTGCCATCATGGTTGATGCCGCTGCCGCGAATCACCGCATAGATGGGATCTTTGTCCGCCTCGGCTTGGGAGAGGCGTTTCAGCACCACCACCGCCACCGCTTCCCCTGGCACCATGCCATTGGCGCGCTCATCAAAGGCATAACACCGCCCATCTGGGGATAACATTCCCGCCTGGTCGATCGCTTCCAGTGTCTGCGGCATCAGGATCAGATTCACCCCAGCGGCTATGGCCGTATCACAATCCCCCATACGCAGGCTTTGGCAAGCCTGGTGCAACCCGACCAAGCCGGAGGAGCAGGCGGTATTGATCGCCATATTGGGACCATTGAGATTCAGCACATAAGAAAGCCGTGCAGCCAAAATGGCATCATGGTTGGCGGTAATGGGGCCCTGAAAGCCACTGAGATACTGGTAATCCCCGTTTTCCACACCAACAAACATGCCAATCCGGTGGCGTTTGATCTGCTTTGCCCCGTAACCCGCATCCTCTAAGGCTCTCCAAGCTTCCTGAAGCAACAGCCGCTGACGTGGGTCCATGCTCTGGGCTTCCCGCGGGGAAATCTCAAAAAATGCGGGATCAAATTCACTCGCTCCCGGCACTACACCAAAGCGCCACTGTTCCCCCTCTTCTGCCCAACGGGCTGCTGGTTGTACCTGTTCTTCTCCTTTGACCAGATGCTCCCACATTTGATCGATCGTGCGTGCCCCTGGAAAACGGCCGCTCATCCCAATCACCGCAATCGGTTCTAGTTCCTGCTGTGCCTCCGGCACCTGAGGCTTCGGTTGGGGTGGTTGCTCTGTTCGCTTTTCTGGCATTGCTGGCTGTGGCTTAGCCTTCTGCTCTCGCTGCCTATCGGCCGACATCGGCGATGATGGCTTCTCCATCGTCGTTCCTTCCCGATAAAAGGCGGCCATTGCCTCCGCATGCTCCGTCTGATAATAGTCAGCCAGCTTACCTAAGGTAGGGTAGCCAAAAAATAGAGCCGGGGTGATCTCCACCTGATAATGGGCCGTCAGCCGCTCGGCAAAGGTCGCCAGTGTAATCGAATCAAAGCCAAAGTCCGCCAGATTACTCTCCAGATGCAATTGATTCCGCGGGATCTGCAAGAGGCTCGATGCGATTTCCTTTAGGTCCCACTCCACACATTGCCGCACACTTAACCCTTTCATTTCCTCACGCCGGCCTTGACCTGCCGGCAAATTCCGGGCAACCAGCCGCTCTGGTGATGACTCACCTGCGGCCGTCTGGCCCAGTCCTAAAAAGCGGTGCACCCGATCCGGTTGACCTTTCAGCACCAAATGTTGGGTGGACGCCTGGCCCAGCAAGCGTTCAAAGAGTGCCAGGCCTTCTTCCGTTTCTAAGGCCTGTTGACCGCTTGAAGCGAGATACATATGCGTCTGTTCATCGTCTCCTAATCCCATCCCGCCTTCTTTCCATAGCGGCCATTGAATCACCAGGGTCTTACCGGGATAGACCGTTTGCCGTTGATAGGCATAGGCCATGAGGAAGCGGTTGGCCATCGCATAGTCTCCCGCTCCCATATCCCCAAGAATGGCCGATGAGGAGGAAAAGTAACAGACAAAGTCAAGGGATTCCGGGGCTAAAACTTCATCCAGCACCTGCGCCCCTTGTACCTTAGGGGCTAACACGCACGCAAAATCGGCAGCGGACTTGGCAAAGAATGGTTCTTTACTTGCCAGTCCCGCGGCATGGATAACGCCATCGATTCCGCCAAAGCGTGTCTTTGCCTTCTGTTGCACATCCGCCATAGCCGCTCGATCACAGACATCCGCCTGGCAATAGATCACGTGGCTGCCCGTTCCTTCCCACTGTTTGATTTCAGCCGCTAAGGCAGCGGATAAAGGCGACCGTCCCGTTAACACCAGATTGACGGATCGCGAGCGGGTGAGATTGGCGGCCAACCGGCGGCCCAATCCCCCACCACCGCCGGTGATGAGATAGGTCCCCCCTTCTTTGATCAGCCCTCGCCCTTCACCTTCGGTGGTATCCGTCGGCTCCATCCGGCATACATGCCGCTGCTCTCCCTCATAGAGCACACTCTCTATAGCCGGGCTTGCCAGCTCATCAGCTAGCCTATTGAGCCACTTGGCCATATCCATTTCTGGTGCTGCTTTCTGTAACACCCCGGCCACCCCCATCTGGGGTAGTATCAGCCCCAGGGACCGCTCCCAGCCAATCCAGGATTCCAGATAACTGCGTTCAAGCGGAGTAGTCCATTCACCCGCCCAGAGGAAACGCGCTGGTTTCGCTTCCCGCACAGCCTGGAATAGATGGAAAAGGGGCATATAATCGCTAATGACAGCCGGATCCTCCAAAGGCCACAGATAGAGCAGGGCAAAACCCGGACCCCAGTCAGCCGCTATGCGTTGGAGGGTTTGCCGATAGGCCACGCCATCCTCTCGGATCAACTGGTAGTGATGCGGGCTTTCCCGGCGCTCCGCCGTACCCTGCGCAACAAAAATGACCTCCGTCCCCGGATAGCGGGTTTGAAGGACGGTGCGCAACGCCTGTTGGTGCGTGGGATTGGATAGAAAACAGACCCATACCGCAGGCAGGGGCATCCGCTCATCGGTCAAGTCTTGTCGCTGCCAGCTCTCAGCGAACGTCATCAACTGGCTTTCCTCAGTGGAGGCCGCCATCTCTTCGACAGCTTGAGGCTGCGTAGGGGCGGCTTTAGGTGTAGCCTCCATCTCACGAGCCTCATCTGGTTGCGGTACCCAATAGCGCTCCAGGGCAAAAGGATAGGTGGGCAGCGGCACCCGGCTATATTGTCCGTTCGCAAACAGGGCCGGATAATCGAGTTCATACCCTTGAACAAACAAATCTGCAACCGTTGAAAGGTTGTCCATATACTCTTCCTTGTTAACATCGCTCTGGCGGATGCAATGATTGCCAAACTTTTTTAAAGCCGGCTGTTCTCTATGTTCTCTCTCATGTACAACATGAGTAAATACAGAGGAAACCGCTTTATTCTCAAGCCATTGCTCTAATTGCGCAACCATATCATGCTGATCACGTACTACACAGGATAAACGGTGTTTAAAATGCTGTCGGCCCACCAATAAGGTATAGCATATATCCCCTACATCCTCCTGATTTTCGTTACTATAATTAATCAGTTGTTGGGCTTGTTTTTGCAAAGCCTCCTCAGAGCGGGCAGACAAGACCAATAAATAGCCAGGCTGAACCGGGTGCTTGCGAATCACCTCGGGTGCCTCTTCAATCACCATATGCGCATTGGTGCCGCTCACACCAAAAGAACTAACAGCGGCACAGCGTTTAGCACCCGGTTTGACCTCCCACTCTTTTAGCTCGGTATTCACAAAAAAGGGACTATCCTTAAATTGAATATTGCTATTCCCCTGTTCAAAGTGCAGCGAAGGAGGGATTTTACGGTGTTTTAATGCCAACAGAATCTTAATCACACCAGCAATTCCAGCGGCCATTTGCGCATGACCAATATTGGTTTTAATCGAGCCTATAGCGCAATATGACTTCTCATCTGTGTAATGTTGAAATGCCTGTGTCAGTGCCTGATATTCAATTGGGTCTCCCAATTTCGTTCCCGTGCCATGCGCTTCTATCATCTGAATCTCTTCCGGATTGATACCAAATTGGTCATAGACAGCCCGTTCTAACCGCACCTGGGAACGAAGGCTGGGCGCTGTAATTCCATTGGTAGTACCATCTTGGTTTATACCGGAACCCCGAACCACTCCATAAATGTGGTCACCATCAGCAAGGGCGTCTTCTAGCCGTTTAAGTACGACTACACCAACCCCTTCACCTGGAATAAATCCGTTGGCCCGATCATCAAAGGTGTAGCATTGCCCCGTTGGAGATAACATCCCCGCCTGATGCTCTGCTTGATATAACTCCGGTGTGCATTGTATGGATACACCGCCAGCTAATGCCATCTCTATTTCGCCCGTCCATAAACCCTGACAAGCCAAATGCATAGCCACCAGTGAACTGGAACAGGCGGTATCTACGGCAATGGCCGGGCCCTGTAGATTGAGATAATAGGCAATCCGAGCAGGAATGACAGAACCTAAATTCCCCCAAAAAGCTTGGGGCACCTCACGAGAAGGATAATCATTCATAAGGTGATGATAATCACCACTGTTGCATCCTGCATAAACGCCACACAACCGACCTTCAATGCTTTTTCCAGCATAACCAGCATCCTCTAAGGCTTGCCAGGATGCCATTAAAAAGAGGCGTTGCTGAGGGTCCATATAACTTGCTTCTACCCCTGAAATATTAAAGAAGAAAGGGTCAAACTGATCAATATCCTCAATAAAACTGCCTGTCTCCCAATTTTTCACTGTTTCATCTTTATCACCTGGCCGTCGCCAGCGAGATGTGTGATCAATCAAATTGGTTCCTTTGGACAGATGCTCCCATAATGCATGCACATTTTCAGAATTGGCAAACTTGCCGCTGATACCTACAATAGCAATGGGTCCTTTCTGTCTGCCTTTTGACACCTGTTTCATCTCATGGGTACTCGATTCTTCTTTGCGCTCTTCCAAATGACCAACAGTGGTTTCTTCCGCAGGTGGTTTCTCCTTCCCAAAAAAAGTGGCAATAGCATCATTGTAATGGGTCAAAAGAAAATTTGTTAGTTGATCAATAGAGCTATAGTCAAAGAGAATGGTAGTTCCTAAATCAAGGAAAAAGGTCTGATTAATCACCTGCACCAAATTGTTGCCACTTATGGAATCAACGCCGTAATCGCGAAAGGCAGCCCGAAAATCAATTGCTTGAGCTTCGGTCGATAAAGCGTGAGATATGTGTTCGGCCATCCAGTTTTTCAAGGCTGCCGCTATGTGATGATTCTTTGTGGTGACAGCGGGTTGTTTTTGTTCCCTTTGTTGAATAAAAACCTGTTTTTGTGCCGCCTCTTGGCGCACGTGTCCATTACTTAAAGCCATAATAATCTGCTGACCCTTTGCATGATCCTCTACTGCAGGAAAACGAACCTGTTTAAAACCTTCCTGCTCCAATACCCGTCTCCATCCCTCCGCAGATACAGCTGGGCCGCCGGGTAGACGCAGTGTATCATCTTGGAATAACCACCAACCTTCCAAAAGGCCGAACGTAAGGTGAAGGAATAGGGAATTATCACTAATCTCATTTAAAATCAGCAAACCATCTGCCTTTAACACTGCTTTAACCCGACGCAATGTTTGCATAATATTTTTTGTGGCATGAAGCACATTGGTCGCAATGGCAATATCATACGTATCGGTTGAGATGCCTTGTTCCGCGGCTTCAGCCTCAGCATTATAAACCCTATAGGAGACAAAGGGATAGTCTGCTTTAAACCTTTTTTCTGCATAGACCAGAAAGGCTTTTGAGATGTCGGTATAGCAATAGTCTTCTAGATGGCCGAGATAGGGTTTTAGATGATCCAATACACGGACACTGGTTCCCCCTGTGCCTGCACCTATTTCAATGATACGTATACGTGCATCTGGGTTTTGACGTAAGCGTTCTTGAATGTAATCAATCACTTTCTGGGCAAGAAGATTATTAAAATAATCAGCAACTGCATTATTTTGATAGATTCCTTCCACCAGTTCCATCGAAGAATTGGGGAATATAATATCCGTTGCCAGTACCTCACCAGTCAATATCCGCGGCAAAGAACGAAGGGTATGTTCTACCAAAATCGTCTGCGTCTTGGCATCAGGAGTTGCCAACCAATATTGTTTTTGTCGTTCCCAGACTTCCCATGCATCTTGCTCTTTCTCAATAGAAGGATTCAAGCTATATTGATCGGTTTCATCACAAACCACCCATTGCTTATCAACTAAAAACTGAAGACTGCGTGCCAACCATTTACGATAGATATAAGACATCCCCAGTTTCTTTTGCATATCCGCCAATGTCATCCGCTGGTCAGCTAAAATACCCAGAGACTGCAATTGCTTTAACAGTAACTTAGCAAGCAGTTCCTCCATATCACGCATTTGCAGACCATATGATGAGAAAACAGCAGGTTCTTGTACAACGGTATCCTCCTGCTCTGTTGTCCAATAACTTGTTTTGCAAAAAGGATATGATGGGAGAGGCACCTTCCTATTTTTATGATATAGACCGGTCCAATCCAGGTCATAACCCTGTATATACAGATCGGATAGTTTTGCTACATATTCCTGATATGTATCCCGATGCAAAACCGTACCATTCGATAAAGTATGAATCAACTGTTGCCCGTTATTCAGCTTTTCGGAAGCCGGTTGAAAAGTGGAGGCCCGCTGGTGCCACAATCCTCCTAGCTCGAATCCCTCTTGTATCACTTTACGCAGGTGATGCCTTAGATCCGTCAAGCCACTGGCAATGAAGGCATAACGAACATCAAAGTGACTACGTGCCGCCGATAAGGTATACGCCACTTCTTCTGCGGAGTACTGCTCTCCATCGTGCTCTAGCCAATCAGCTAGATCGATTAGCTTTTGATGTAAGGCTTCTATGTTTTTAGCAGAAAACAAAAATAAATAATAGGGCTTTTGAATTGGAGATATAGATTGTACTGATTGTTCTCCCCATTCCTCAATAATGATATGGGCATTCGTCCCATTGGAGCCTAGCGCATTTAAACCAGCCCTTAATGGCATATCAGGATGTGATTTCCACTGACGCAACTTGGTATTAAATACAAAAGGACTGTTATTTAAAAAATGGTCTTGACCCTGTCCAGTTGGACGGTGTGGCGGTAACACTTGATCTTTCATCGCCATTAGAATCTTAAATAAACCGGCCATTCCAGCTGCCAGCGTGGCATGTCCAATGTTGGGCTTATGGGAACCAATAACACAAAATTCAGTTTTATCTGTAATTTCTTTAAATGCTACTGACAAGGCCTTTAGTTCCATTAAATCACCAAGCATGGTACCTGTACCATGAGCCTCTATATAGCCTATGGTTTCGGGATTAATCTGTGATTTGGTGTACACTTCTTGGATTAATTCTTTTTGAGAAGTGACACTTGGTGCTGTCATACCATTCGTTCTGCCAGCTTGGTTAATAACAGATCCTTTAATAACCCCATAGATATGGTCCTGGTCCCGTACCGCGTCATCAAGCCTTTTTAAAACGGCCACCCCCACGCCTTCACCTAAAACCATGCCATTAGCCTGGGGATCAAAAGCTTTGCATTGACCATCTGGCGATAATAAACCAGCCTGGGAAGACATCATAAAAAATTCAGGCGTGCTTGCAATAAAAACCCCACCAGCTAGAGCCATTTCCGACTCACCCTTGCGGATACTGTCACAAGCCAAATGAATGGCAACCAAGGAGGATGAACAAGCAGTATCAACTGTCAGGCTAGGACCTTTGAAATTAAAAAAGTAAGAAATCCGTGATGCCAGCATGGACATTTCATTGCCCCAAAAGGTAAAGGTATCCATTTTGTTCCATAATCTCTTCCGATAGTCGGATGTGCGTCCACCTATAAACACGCCCACCTTTTTCCCCGCCAATTTTTCAGCAGGGTAATCGGCATCCTCAAAGGCTTTATAGGATTCCTCTAAACAGAGGCGTTGTTGCGGGTCCATCCTTTCTGCTTCCTCTGAAGAAATATCAAAAAAGCCGGCATCAAATTGATCAATATGCGACAACATGCCGCCCCATTTACTGACTGACCGATTTTTCTGGACTGCCTCTGGTGTATAGTACGTCTTTTCATCCCACCCCCTGCGTCGAACTTCTTTAATGCAACATTCCCCCGCTTTGAGATGAGACCACAGATCTTCAATATTTTCTGAGTCAGCAAACTTCCCTGATATTCCAATAATCGCAATATCCATAGATGAATCGCTGTTTAAAGCAGACTCAGGAGAAGGGTTTTTTTCTTCCTCTGCCGAGTATAGTTCCGCTATATGTTCAGCCAATTCGGGAATGCCACGAAAATCAAAGATTACTTCAACACCCAACTCTAATCCCAGACTGTTATTAACAGCTTCAACAAAGTCAACTGCTTTTATGGAATTCATACCCAGTTCCAGAAAGCTTTTATTGAGATCAATGGGCTGATCCTGCTCACCAACCACCTGAATAAACTCTTCAACTAATTTCTCTTTAACCGGGTTTTGTACCCTTCGATCATGCTTCATCTACCATTCGCTCCTCCTCTCTAAGTGAAAAAGCAAGGATCTGTTCAGCCACCTTCCGCCAATCGGGGTCCAGCATCATATCATGGCACATTTTCGGAAAAATAACCGGCTCTGTTTGATAAAAACGCCCAATGGACTGCGTAGTTTTTTTTGAGATCATGGTATCCCCATCAGTGCCCAATACCAAAAGAGGAACCTGGGCTACTGTATTTTTGGGGACCACGCGTTTTAGGCAATCACGGCTAGCTTTTGTTGATTCTGGTTGCAGCTTCCCGACTAAAGAAGCCTGCAGTTCTTCTGGTGTCTCGCCAGACAAAAATAAATCCACTGGGAAGACAGTGGTTTTTCCCTGATTATATAAAGAGAGTTGGCGAAATTTCTTAGGATGCATCAACAGTAGCCGAAAAAAATCCTTAAACATTCCCCCAGGTGGGATTGAAGCAATAAGTACAGCTGCCTCAATCCTGTCCGGATGCTGATGCATCACTTTTTGAACAACTGCTCCTCCCATGGAATGACCAATAATAATGGGTTTTTGCTCTAGGGTTTCTAGCACGTTGTACACATCTTCTACGTAGTCTTCCATCGTAAAGGTATGTAGATTTCCACGCCCCTCACTATGGCCGTGCCCACGAAAGCTTAGGGCATAGGACTGGAAACCATGAGATTGAAAAAAAGGAAGGAAATTTTCCTTCCAGCACCAGGCCGCATGATTTGCCCCATGAACAAAGAGAAGTGGTGGTGTTTTAGGCATCCCAGTGGGGTTTGCATGTATGACTTCAAGTTCTCCCATATTGCCCCTTCCTTTCTATTGAAAATCAAAGATGCCACGTTGATTTTTTCGCATGCGAAATTTAATAAAATGTTCGCGGTTTAGTTGAAGATAAATGTTATTCTTACGGAGATGCCCCATCGTCTTTCCCGGTGACATACCAAACGAGTGCCCCGGAAAGATACGGACATCATCTTCTATTTCCGCTTTTATTCGTTGTATGCTAAGATACATCGCTTCTGGAGAACCGCCAGGCCTGGGACAGACACCGCATCCTTCTGTAAACAGGGTATCACCTGTAAAAAGGCTTTTATCCAGTTGGAAACACATGCTACCCATAGTATGACCAGGGGTCAGCAAGCAATGAAACGGCAATTCTCCCAATAAAAGACGGTCATTATCATTGATAGCATTCAATCGTTTACATCGAAAACCTGATGCATCAATTTCCTTTTGGGACAAAAATACATCCGGTTGCATAAGATCGCTTAGTGCTGGTACCAGATTGACATGATCATAATGAGAATGAGTCAAAAGAATAGCTCGGAGATTAGCATGTTTTTTTTCAAGTTGCTGGGTGATTCTATCTAATTCCCATGCTGGATCAACTACAATAGCATTTCTGGTGTTTGGCTCCACAATCAGATAGGTATAGTTGATAAAAAAGTGATAGCTCATTTTTAGGGAATATAGATTATAAATCATGCATGCTGCATTTTTTCATAAAGGATTTCCGCCAAACCCCCGAGGTTCCGGGCTTCCGACAATTCAATTCTAGGAATTTGCAAGGAAAGAGCTTCTAATGTCTCCATAATAATCTCGGCACGATCTACGGAATTGGCACCTAAATCCGCCAATCGGTCATCCCATTGAAAGTGATGTTGTTCAAGTTCCGGTACAATCTCACGTGTATGCTTTACTAATATAGAAAAGATGTCTTCTTTTTTCATTTATTTTTTCTCCTTATCATGTAATAGTTTGATATGCTAGGGATTCTTTTACAGGCAGAAGCTGCTGAAAACGTTCAGTCAATAGCTGTGCCGTTTCATCCATTAAATATTTTCCGATGTGATCCGCGTGACGGTTCCGCCAGTTTTCTAACTCCGTCCCTTTGACCCACTCGTTAAAGGAACCTAAGGCGGGTCCGCAATGAATTTGATAATCTACTTTGAATTCCGGATTACCACTTAGAGCCAGTTGATTACTATAGTGGAAGTACCATTTAAAGATCGCCGCCATTTTATGTTTTGGGTTGTTTTCGATCTTCTGTAATTCTTCCGGCGAGTAGTGAAGTTTTACTTTTGCATATACCTCTTCATAAGGGCATTTAAAATATAATTCTTCGATATGGTGCCGCGTTTTTTCATCAATCGCTTCCCAAGATTCATAGTGGCGGTATAATTCCCAAAGTTTATTGGCACGGGCAGGGAAGAACACTCCTTTTTTCAACACTTGAATTTTGGAGCCAAGTTCAAACAGATCCCCAGCCGGCGCATAATCAGTATCCTGTACATTCATTTGTTGCAACAAATCTTTTACAGCATCGCTGGTGTTCGCTTCCACGGTACATTGATTAACAGAACCTGTGAGTATATATGCTGCTCCAAGGGTAAAAGCCGCAGCAGCAGCCTCAGGGGTACCAATGCCACCTGCCGCACCGATACGAATCTCTTTTTTATAGGCGTATTTTTCTACAAGACGATCCCGTAACCGAATAATGGTCGGCAACAACGCATAGGAAACGCCACTGTCTGTATGTCCGCCTGAATCAGCTTCTACAGTAATGTCATCTGCCATGGGAACCTGCCGAAGCCATTTCGCTTCCTGGGAAGTGATTCCCCCTTCCATTTCCAGCTTATTCAGCAGGCGTTCAGGGGCAGGGCTTAAGAAAGCCTCAGCGACTTCCGGCCGGGAGATTTTGGCAATGATGCGATTGTGGCATCCAATTGAGCCATCAGCAGAGGGCTTTAAGCCTTTCGCCCGATAGATGATTAAGGCAGGCGTCATACCTAGAAAAGCGGAGGCCTCAATGACATTCACGCCATTTTTTAAAAATAGATTAACGATTTCTTCTTCCCTTTGCGGATGATTAAACTGGTGAACTAGATTAAAACCATAGGGTTCCCCCTGATATAACTCCTTTTGAATCGTGACAATAGCCTGTTCTATTTCCGTTAGTTTCAACCCGCCACTTCCAAAAAAACCCATCATACCCTCTTTGCCGACACGCACTACTAAACTAGTTGAGGAAATGCCCCGATACATCCCGCCAGTTAAGTACGCATATTTGAGGTTATAATCCTTCTTAAAACTGTCACTCCCCAGGGAAGAAGCTGTTAAGCGGGAGGGTATATCAGGCGACGGCGCTTTTTCAGCCGTCTTTTCAATCTCTTCTATAACTAGTGTTGGCTTGTCCTCTACGATCAAAGGACTTGCTTTCCTTTTAATTTGGTTAACTAAATTGGTTAAGACATGACCCGGCCCAAGTTCTAGATAGTCCGTTTCCCCTTTGCCCATTAAATATCGGATACTTTCCGTCCATTTCACAGGATGATCAATTTGTGCAATGAGATTATCCTTAATATTTTCCCCATACGGTCTTGCCTCAACATTAGATATGATAGGAATGGCTGGGGCAAAGAAAGAAAATTCATCCAAGTAGTCAGAAAATTCCGATTTAACTTTTTGCATATAACGAGAATGAAAAGCACCACTTGTGTTTAGCGGGACAAACAACTGGACATTTGGTGTCTGCTCAAAGATCCCCTTTGCTCGCGTAATATCTTCTTGTGAACCGGATAAAACCATTTGTGTCGGTGAGTTGTAGTTGGCAATATCCAGTTGAGCCAACCCGTTTAAGGCCAAAACTTCGGCAATCTGCTGTTCATTCAAGCCAACAACTGCCGCCATCCCGCCGCCATAGCATTGACTCATCAACTCGCCTCTTTTTTTAACCAACTTAAGACCTGTTTCAAAATCAAATACCCCTGCGGCAAAAAGAGCATTATACTCTCCCAGACTGTGTCCTGCCAAATAATCCGGCTTTTCATTCGCTTCCTTTATCCTTTTTAAATAGTGAAATGCATTAACGACAAACAATGCAGGCTGCGTATATTGGGTTTTCCCTAGACTCTCCTCTGGGTTTTCCAAACATAATGTCTGAATGGAATACCCCAGTATATCATCGGCCTGCTTAGTTAAATGAGGGAATTCTGTAAATAATCCCTCGCCCATTCCCTTTTTCTGAGACCCTTGTCCTGGAAAAACATAAACGGTCATTATCTTATCCCCTTCTTTTTTAGTTTTCAAAATCATATAACATCGGGTTATTGGCATACCATCAATCTATGTATTTATCCTCTCCAATACTGGCGTTACCTGAGATAATAAGCGGTAAATAGAGTCTTTTGGCCAATCAACTCCTTTTGGATGGGTAATGGAACAAATATAAGATGTAAAAAAAAACGAGGTGGCACAATACTGTGGAAAGTTTTCAAAGTAGCTTGTTACCACAGGATGGGCTACCTCCACTGTACGAATGGCAAAGATGTCAATCGGGGATGTAAACCCCGTTTTCAACACTTTAGACAAGCTTTCTTTGACTGTCCAGAAAAGGGTGAGCGAATGAACTGAAGAAAAAGGCAGTGATTGTATCAAACCATGCTCTTCAGCCGTCATCTGACCAGCCAATACCGCTTGTTTATCCGCTTGAAGCCGCTCAATATCAACACCTAGTGGGCAGGTATCCGGATATGCGAGTGCCATGCCTAAATCATCACAATGAGAGATGGTGACTTGAATTGCTGACCTGCCTGGAAAGTGAACAACCGGTTGATGGAAAATCCCCGGTTCAATTGCAATTGCACTTAATTTCTCTTCCCCACTTAGCAGTGATACAGCATTTTTTCCTGCATATCTGCCCGCCAGGTAGCTTTTTATTCTCCTATTAAACTGCAATTGGCTAAAATAGACCCTTTCCTTTGGATGAAGAAATGATTTTGTTTGTAGATAATCGTGAAATGAGTCTGAATAGCATAGGCAACAAGTCGATGGAAAGTCCTGTTCTTCCTCCCTTTTAAAAGCCAGGCGGGTTGTCCACAGCATCGGCAAGTTTTCATTGTGCATCCTATTCATCCTTTCTCACCAGTGAAATATGCTTTATCTAAACTTATAGCTATCAAAATCATTTCAATGCATGATAATCAAAACCCCGATTTTGAAATAAAAAAGAGAGTCTCGAAGAATAAGTTCCTTTGACTCCATCAAAATATCAATATCTATTTTCATTTACAAACGCTGTCAACTATCTCTCTAACCATGCCTCTATTCCAATGAGACCTTCTTTTAAGTCACATGTCTCAAAGTTACTCTCTTTGACGAATGCCATAAACTTCTCTTTCGTATAGGCTTGCTTAATCACTACATTTCGAAACATCCACTTAATAATCATGGCATTCAGTCCTTTGAATCCCATATCATCCGTTACAAATTTATTGATATCTGCTTTGGGCACATCCCCTTTAAAATCGATGATAACTGCCTTACCTCCCGGTTTTAATACTCTTTTCATCTCATTTAGTGCTATGACCGGTTGAGCAAAATTCTTAAAAGCCGCCCGGCAAACGACCAAATTAAAGGATTCATCATCAAACGGGATCTGTGCCGCATCACCATGACGAAAATCAACGTCCACCCCTGCTTTGCCGGCATTGTTCTGTGCCATGTGTACAAACTTATCGCTAATATCCACCCCGGAAATCTGAAAATTCCCTAACTTAGCCAGTTCAATCGATAAATAGCCAGGACCAGGAGCTAGCTCCAGCACAGAATCCCCATCAGATAAGGCCTTTAAAACCTTTTTCGCATCCCGTGTATATTTTTCGATTTTTTTCTGTGTGTTCTTCGCATACCAAGTACCAATAACACCGTTCATACCCGGTCCCTTGTAACTCTTGGTTGGATTTTCAGACATATCTCATCACTCCTTCAAAGATAATATTTTCCCTTCTCCTGTGACCTGAGCTTCAAAAGTTAGCCGCTCAGCGGTCTAACTCATTTAAGATGGCATAACTCCCTGTGTTTTCATTTCTTTAACATCCAATTTTTTCTTCCATAAACCAGATAGATAATATAACCAACTGCATATTGCCAACGCGATAAAGCTAGTTAGAACTGCGAACCATACGCCCGTTACTTTAAAGCCCGCTTGTGTAAGTATCGCTGCAGCAGGCACCCTGATTACAAGGAGGGAAGCTAAGGAAAAAACTAAGGTGACCCCTCCTTTTCCAGCCCCGTTAATGATGCCATTACAAGCATATAAAAGTGTAAAAAGGAGATAGCCAAAGCAGATGATTTTCAAATAATCCGCACCAATCGTGACAATAGATGGGGTAGTTATAAAGATCCTTATAATCCATTCAGGGAAGAGAAAACAGGACAATGCTATTAAAAATGTAAATGGAAAATTAATGAGTAGCCCCCAATGAAAAAGACTCTTGATTCTCTCCAGTTTCTCCCCCTGCACCAATTGTTTTGTTAGGATCGTCATAGCAATCATAACCGCAATTGCCGGTAGTGCCACAAGGGAATCAATTCGGCTAATGATATAGAATGCCGCTGTCGCATCAATCCCAAAAGGATTGACAAAAATAATAATGCATGTGTACCCCAAAGCCAATAGAAACTGTTGTATAAAAACAGGGATGCTTATCGGTAATAATGGAACTAGGATGTCGCGATCCCATCTTAATTTTGTCGGTTTAATGAGTAAGCCTTTATAATGTCGTAAGAGATAGCCCACAGAAACGATGATAGCAATAATCGAAACAATAAAAGAAGCAAATACTGCCCCATATAATCCTAACTTAGGAAAGGGACCGATCCCTATAATCCACATGGGGACCAGCACTAAATTTCCAGCTGTGGCAATCACAATAAAAAGCATCCGTGCAAACGTATACCCAACATCCCTCAGCAGGGATGTAATTAAAAATGAGAAATACATAATAGTGAAACCAATGGCCATAATTTGAAGATATCCTATTGCCAGTTCAATAATACCCTCAGGTGTTCCCAGCATTTTTAGAATCCATTGAGCACCAAGATAAATTCCCACTGACACAAGCAGTACTATAAAGATGGCAAAAGACCATGAGACATTAATTTGTTTTTGCACCACATCATCTCGATTTTTCTTAGAAAGAAAACGCTGTAACATGGGTGTTGAAGTTAATTTTGCCGCTCCGTTAGCGATTGCTGACATTGCCAAAATGATAGGAAAGCAAGCACCTACCGCAGCTACTGCCTTACCGCCAACTAATTGCCCAACCCAAATTATATGAATAAGACCATCAACCATAACCAGAGCACTTTCAATAAAAATTGGAAAGGCCAACTGAATAATTCTTTTATTCACTCTATTATCTTCCTCCTTAGTCTTTTTTGATTCATTTTCACATTATTGGACACTCTTGGTATACACACTTTCTAATGCCCTGACGTTATCAGTATATGGTGAAAGAATACTAAAAATAGATATATCTGTACGATTCCTAAAATGAGCTTTGGCTAGGTTGGCTAATGTGCCTGAAGGCCCTAAATCTATCAAAATTGTCCCTCCATGATCCACCGCTTCTGTTAAAGCTCTAATAAAATGGATTGGCTTTTTTAGCACATTCCAAAAATACTCAGCAGTCAAATGTTCTAGTTTTTTCCCAGTCACAGAGGAATAAAACGGAAGACACGGTGATTTAAATGATATTTGAGACAAACTCTCTTGAACTGCTTCGCTCGCCAATTCAATATGCTCAGAATGGAATGGAATTGTTACAGGTAGCTTATGATAAGTAATTTCTTTTAAGCGAAGATATCGCTCCACCGTATTTATTCCTTCCTGATTAGCACTTATTACAAAATGGGATTCATTGTTAATTGCAGCGAGATTGGCATGATGATGAAGAATTGGAACCTCATCATAAATTTTATGTGTATCTAGGATCGCCATCATTCCTCCCGGTGAACTGAACTTATTCAATAGCTGAACTTGATCTATCAAAATATTTAGAACCTCTTCTGGATGGAAAACATCAGCCACTACAGCAGCAGCATATTCACCCATACTAGACCCTATTACCGCATGAGGACGTATCCCTTTTGAAACCAGCAAACGAGCCAAAGCAACTTCTGTTATAAAAATTGCAGGGTGCGTATAGAACAAGTCACTAAAAATATCGCTTTTTAAACGATGTTCATTGTAGATATAATTAATTATCGATTTTCCAGTGGCTTTTTGAAATACCGCATCCAGCTGACCCATGTTTTTACTGAAAATCGATTCATGTTCATACAACTCCCTTCCCATTTTAAAGTATTGAGTGCCTTGTCCCGAAAACATAAAAATGATTTTTTCCTTCATAACCTCATCACACCTAACAATAGACACCACTCCCCTGATAAAATTAGCTAAAGTCTGACATACAAAAAGTCCCCTTTCCAAGAGAAATATGAATTTTCCCTTGGAAAGGGGGCTAATTTACAAGTTTAAATTTTTAAATATTAAGACTTTATTTAGCTGTCTCTGGTTAACACTTCAACTCCCACATCAACCAATTTTATTACTCCCATAAAATTCAACTCAATTTTGGCTCTGTTTTTACGCTTATCGATTTTTTTTATAATTCCTTCAAGACCCTTTAAAGGACCAGAAATGACAGTTATTTCTGAATTTTCTTTATAAATTTGCGAAAAACCAATTGTTTCATTTTGTTGCAATAACTGAAGAATTGGCGCGATCTCTTTTTCTTCAATCGTGCAAAAGACACTAGTTATATTATGACTCACATCGTCTACCAGATAATCAGTTTTATATTTATATGAATTAAGAAGACGGAAACATCTTGGTATTTTTTTGAGTCCATAGTATATGTCTATATTCATATACGTATTAAGAAATACATACCCTGGGAATAAAAGTCTACTTGCCTCATATAGTTTACCTTGTCGCTTTTCTCGTATCTTTCTTTTCGGAACAATTACCTCAATTATTAATTCAGCAAAATACTTTTTGATCAAACATTTCACAATTTCTTCTTGACCTGTTTCGACATAAAGGACATACCAAGACATTCAAATACCCATCCCTTTCAACATTTGAATAAAGGCATAGCTTCGCCCTATCGTCCAGGAGTAACCAGCACTACGCTAACACTCTCTATTATCCCCTTAGTCCATTAACGTGCCGAAACAACGATTAACTTTCTGTGGTTCTTTTTATGTGAAATAGAACAAGTATAGGTCCCCGGAAAAGAAAAAACAGTTGAAGTATTACACAGCGTATACAAAAATATTTAGTTAGCTTAAAGTAAACTTTTAATGAGTAATACAACATTTGTTCTATCCTATTTGTAATTCCATTTACAGTTAAAGTTTACTAATAATTCTTCTAAATGTAAATATGAAATATCGAAAAATTCATAAATACGGATACTTTGTGACAACATAGGAATTATAATACTATGCACGGTAAAAGACAAAATTGTTAGTAATGCTAAAAATAAATCTGGTATAAAGTTTCATGTAGAGAAGCGCACAAGATTAAGTAATTATATGTTATAAAGAATGCTTCTTGCGATAGCCTTATCTATTTCAAGTAAACAGTAGAATTGGGTTGCTAAATTAAAAGGTTACCTGCTTATACCTTTTGTTTCTTTTACATAAACATGTATGAAGACCAATAATCTTAGTTTTTTTAAAAAATTTATCCTTTTCAAAAAAAGCCTCTAAGTATGGAGTAACAGTCACTTCTGATAAGTGGCTTTACATTATCTATACATAGAGGGCATAATATCAGGATACAAGGTTGAAGCCTAGGTTTCTTTAATTGGTAATATTACTTTTATTTGCTTTGATATGTGGAAGAGTTTGTTTCATGTTTTTTGGAGACTGAACAGGCGGTACCTCTTTTCACCTTTCCAAGTAAGAAACAGGCACAGGCAACGTAGCCAGATATCTACGTCCTAACAAGTCAGTCGATATGCAACTGAAAATCTGCAAAATAACAATACAAAGGAAGCTTTTGTAAGTGGGCCACAGTAACACCGACCTTACTAATATTATTATGTGCAAACAAAAAAAGATAGGTAATTACCTATCTTCATTCCATAATAATAAACTGATATATCTTGTTAATACCAAGTATATACCGGTGGTCGGGGTCGAACCGACACTCCAGAAGGAACACGATTTTGAGTCGTGCGCGTCTGCCAATTCCGCCACACCGGCAAGTTTTTCGTCGTATCTAACCGACGAATATAAATATATCATGGATCTTTTAAAGTGTCAACGTATTTCAAAAAAGTTTTTTTGGAAATATAATAATAAAAAAGTGTTAAGAGACTTAGCTAAACATAATGGCTCAAGCAGCTTTATGATCATGTATCGGAACTTAGCTGCTTATGATAAATCAAAGCAATAAAAAAATGATCTACTTGAGTAGATCATTAATATGATTAGTTATAGTTTAAACACGTAAACACCAATTCAACTTACCAAGTAAGTAAAATTGGTGCCGAGGGCCGGACTTGAACCGGCACGGTAGTCACCTACCGCAGGATTTTAAGTCCTGTGTGTCTGCCAATTCCACCACCCCGGCAAAAGAAAGGCGACACCCGGATTCGAACCGGGGATAAAGGTTTTGCAGACCTCTGCCTTACCACTTGGCTATGCCGCCGTAATTGGAGCGGAAGACGGGATTCGAACCCGCGACCCCCACCTTGGCAAGGTGGTGTTCTACCACTGAACTACTTCCGCATCTTAAGGAACTTAATACATCATATGCAGTTGATATAAAAGTGAGACTGGGCTAGCTGGATTCGAACCAACGCATGACGGAGTCAAAGTCCGTTGCCTTACCGCTTGGCTATAGCCCAATGATAATATGGGGCGATTGATGGGAATCGAACCCACGAGTGCCAGAGCCACAATCTGGTGCGTTAACCACTTCGCCACAACCGCCATAATCTCAAGATGTCATAAATTTGGCAGGGGCAGTAGGAATCGAACCCACACCGGAGGTTTTGGAGACCTCTGTTCTACCGTTAAACTATGCCCCTATAAATGGTGGAGGGGGGCAGATTCGAACTGCCGAACCCTGAGGGAGCGGATTTACAGTCCGCCGCGTTTAGCCACTTCGCTACCCCTCCACATTAAGTTTTGAAAAACAGTGCCGGCAAGAGGACTTGAACCCCCAACCTACTGATTACAAGTCAGTTGCTCTACCAATTGAGCTACACCGGCATAGGTGGTGGCTCGGGACGGAATCGAACCGCCGACACACGGATTTTCAGTCCGTTGCTCTACCAACTGAGCTACCGAGCCTTATTATTTAAATGGCGGTCCGGACGGGACTCGAACCCGCGACCTCCTGCGTGACAGGCAGGCATTCTAACCAACTGAACTACCGGACCGTATTGAATTATTTTGGTTGCGGGGGCAGGATTTGAACCTGCGACCTTCGGGTTATGAGCCCGACGAGCTACCGAACTGCTCCACCCCGCGATGATAATGGTGGAGGATGACGGGCTCGAACCGCCGACCCTCTGCTTGTAAGGCAGATGCTCTCCCAGCTGAGCTAATCCTCCATCATATAATGACCCGTACGGGATTCGAACCCGTGTTACCGCCGTGAAAGGGCGGTGTCTTAACCGCTTGACCAACGGGCCCAGACTTTCAATTGTGATTATGTATAAGTATCAGTGGCGGAGAGCAAGGGATTCGAACCCTTGAGACGGAGTTGACCGCCTACACGATTTCCAATCGTGCTCCTTCGACCACTCGGACAGCTCTCCAATAATGGCTCCGCAGGTAGGATTCGAACCTACGACCGATCGGTTAACAGCCGATAGCTCTACCACTGAGCTACTGCGGAATGAAGTCTGCCTGGCGATGTCCTACTCTCACAGGGGGAAACCCCCGACTACCATCGGCGCTGAAGAGCTTAACTTCCGTGTTCGGTATGGGAACGGGTGTGACCTCTTCGCCATCATCACCAGACAATTTCAGTGACATTTAACATTATACTATGTATTCTTGAGAAAATCAAGTGTTTTTTGTAAAAACTTATTCTCTCAAAACTAGATAACAGATGTGACATCATGATTAGAAATGTGGTTAAGTCCTCGATCGATTAGTATCTGTCAGCTCCATGTGTCGCCACACTTCCACCTCAGACCTATCAACCTGATCATCTTTCAGGGATCTTACTTCCTTGCGGAATGGGAAATCTCATCTTGAGGGGGGCTTCATGCTTAGATGCTTTCAGCACTTATCCCGTCCGCACATAGCTACCCAGCGATGCCCTTGGCAGAACAACTGGTACACCAGCGGTGCGTCCATCCCGGTCCTCTCGTACTAAGGACAGCTCCTCTCAAATTTCCTGCGCCCGCGACGGATAGGGACCGAACTGTCTCACGACGTTCTGAACCCAGCTCGCGTACCGCTTTAATGGGCGAACAGCCCAACCCTTGGGACCGACTACAGCCCCAGGATGCGATGAGCCGACATCGAGGTGCCAAACCTCCCCGTCGATGTGGACTCTTGGGGGAGATAAGCCTGTTATCCCCGGGGTAGCTTTTATCCGTTGAGCGATGGCCCTTCCATGCGGAACCACCGGATCACTAAGCCCGACTTTCGTCCCTGCTCGACTTGTAGGTCTCGCAGTCAAGCTCCCTTGTGCCTTTACACTCTGCGAATGATTTCCAACCATTCTGAGGGAACCTTTGGGCGCCTCCGTTACCTTTTAGGAGGCGACCGCCCCAGTCAAACTGCCCACCTGACACTGTCTCCCCGCCCGATAAGGGCGGCGGGTTAGAAGGTCAATACAGCCAGGGTAGTATCCCACCGATGCCTCCACCGAAGCTGGCGCTCCGGTTTCCAAGGCTCCTACCTATCCTGTACAAGCTGTACCAACATTCAATATCAGGCTGCAGTAAAGCTCCACGGGGTCTTTCCGTCCTGTCGCGGGTAACCTGCATCTTCACAGGTACTATAATTTCACCGAGTCTCTCGTTGAGACAGTGCCCAGATCGTTGCGCCTTTCGTGCGGGTCGGAACTTACCCGACAAGGAATTTCGCTACCTTAGGACCGTTATAGTTACGGCCGCCGTTTACTGGGGCTTCAATTCGCACCTTCGCTTACGCTAAGCGCTCCTCTTAACCTTCCAGCACCGGGCAGGCGTCAGCCCCTATACTTCGCCTTACGGCTTCGCAGAGACCTGTGTTTTTGCTAAACAGTCGCCTGGGCCTATTCACTGCGGCTCTCTCGGGCTTGCACCCTAACAGAGCACCCCTTCTCCCGAAGTTACGGGGTCATTTTGCCGAGTTCCTTAACGAGAGTTCTCTCGATCACCTTAGGATTCTCTCCTCGCCTACCTGTGTCGGTTTGCGGTACGGGCACCTCTCACCTCGCTAGAGGCTTTTCTTGGCAGTGTGGAATCAGGAACTTCGCTACTATATTTCGCTCGCCATCACAGCTCAGCCTTATGGGAAACGGATTTGCCTATTTCCCAGCCTAACTGCTTGGACGCGGATATCCAATACCGCGCTTACCCTATCCTCCTGCGTCCCCCCATTGCTCAAATGGTGAGGAGGTGGTACAGGAATATCAACCTGTTGTCCATCGCCTACGCCTTTCGGCCTCGGCTTAGGTCCCGACTAACCCTGAGCGGACGAGCCTTCCTCAGGAAACCTTAGGCATTCGGTGGAGGGGATTCTCACCCCTCTTTCGCTACTCATACCGGCATTCTCACTTCTAAGCGCTCCACCAGTCCTTCCGGTCTGGCTTCACAGCCCTTAGAACGCTCTCCTACCACTGTTCGAAGAACAGTCCGCAGCTTCGGTGATACGTTTAGCCCCGGTACATTTTCGGCGCAGAGTCACTCGACCAGTGAGCTATTACGCACTCTTTAAATGGTGGCTGCTTCTAAGCCAACATCCTGGTTGTCTAAGCAACTCCACATCCTTTTCCACTTAACGTATACTTTGGGACCTTAGCTGGCGGTCTGGGCTGTTTCCCTTTCGACTACGGATCTTATCACTCGCAGTCTGACTCCCAAGGATAAGTCATTGGCATTCGGAGTTTGACTGAATTCGGTAACCCGGTAGGGGCCCCTAGTCCAATCAGTGCTCTACCTCCAAGACTCTTACCTTGAGGCTAGCCCTAAAGCTATTTCGGAGAGAACCAGCTATCTCCAGGTTCGATTGGCATTTCACCCCTACCCACACCTCATCCCCGCACTTTTCAACGTGCGTGGGTTCGGGCCTCCATTCAGTGTTACCTGAACTTCACCCTGGACATGGGTAGATCACCTGGTTTCGGGTCTACGACCACGTACTCATGCGCCCTATTCAGACTCGCTTTCGCTGCGGCTCCGCATCTTCTGCTTAACCTTGCACGGGATCGTAACTCGCCGGTTCATTCTACAAAAGGCACGCCATCACCCGTTAACGGGCTCTGACTACTTGTAGGCACACGGTTTCAGGATCTCTTTCACTCCCCTTCCGGGGTGCTTTTCACCTTTCCCTCACGGTACTGGTTCACTATCGGTCACTAGGGAGTATTTAGCCTTGGGAGATGGTCCTCCCGGATTCCGACGGAATTTCACGTGTTCCGCCGTACTCAGGATCCACTCAGGAGAGAACGAAGTTTTGACTACAGGGCTGTTACCTCCTATGGCGGGCCTTTCCAGACCTCTTCATCTACCTCGTTCTTTTGTAACTCCGTACAGAGTGTCCTACAACCCCAAGAGGCAAGCCTCTTGGTTTGGGCTAATCCCGTTTCGCTCGCCGCTACTCAGGGAATCGCATTTGCTTTCTCTTCCTCCGGGTACTTAGATGTTTCAGTTCCCCGGGTCTGCCTTCTCATATCCTATGAATTCAGATATGGATACCACTCCATTACGAGTGGTGGGTTTCCCCATTCGGAAATCTCCGGATCAAAGCTTGCTTACAGCTCCCCGAAGCATATCGGTGTTCGTCCCGTCCTTCATCGGCTCCTAGTGCCAAGGCATCCACCGTGCGCCCTTTCTAACTTAACCGTTAAAAAGAATCACTATGTGATATCTTGTCTTACTAATTGAATGTGATGTCTACTGTTATCTAGTTTTCAAAGAACACGTTTCGAAGGAATGATCCTTCAAAACTAAACAAGACAGGGAACGTTCTGTTTATAAGACCCAAGGTCTTATATTCCGTAAATATCCTTAGAAAGGAGGTGATCCAGCCGCACCTTCCGATACGGCTACCTTGTTACGACTTCACCCCAATCATCTGTCCCACCTTCGGCGGCTGGCTCCTAAAAGGTTACCTCACCGACTTCGGGTGTTACAAACTCTCGTGGTGTGACGGGCGGTGTGTACAAGGCCCGGGAACGTATTCACCGCGGCATGCTGATCCGCGATTACTAGCGATTCCAGCTTCACGCAGTCGAGTTGCAGACTGCGATCCGAACTGAGAACAGATTTGTGGGATTGGCTTAACCTCGCGGTTTCGCTGCCCTTTGTTCTGTCCATTGTAGCACGTGTGTAGCCCAGGTCATAAGGGGCATGATGATTTGACGTCATCCCCACCTTCCTCCGGTTTGTCACCGGCAGTCACCTTAGAGTGCCCAACTGAATGCTGGCAACTAAGATCAAGGGTTGCGCTCGTTGCGGGACTTAACCCAACATCTCACGACACGAGCTGACGACAACCATGCACCACCTGTCACTCTGCCCCCGAAGGGGACGTCCTATCTCTAGGATTGTCAGAGGATGTCAAGACCTGGTAAGGTTCTTCGCGTTGCTTCGAATTAAACCACATGCTCCACCGCTTGTGCGGGCCCCCGTCAATTCCTTTGAGTTTCAGTCTTGCGACCGTACTCCCCAGGCGGAGTGCTTAATGCGTTAGCTGCAGCACTAAGGGGCGGAAACCCCCTAACACTTAGCACTCATCGTTTACGGCGTGGACTACCAGGGTATCTAATCCTGTTCGCTCCCCACGCTTTCGCTCCTCAGCGTCAGTTACAGACCAGAGAGTCGCCTTCGCCACTGGTGTTCCTCCACATCTCTACGCATTTCACCGCTACACGTGGAATTCCACTCTCCTCTTCTGCACTCAAGTTCCCCAGTTTCCAATGACCCTCCCCGGTTGAGCCGGGGGCTTTCACATCAGACTTAAGAAACCGCCTGCGAGCCCTTTACGCCCAATAATTCCGGACAACGCTTGCCACCTACGTATTACCGCGGCTGCTGGCACGTAGTTAGCCGTGGCTTTCTGGTTAGGTACCGTCAAGGTACCGCCCTATTCGAACGGTACTTGTTCTTCCCTAACAACAGAGCTTTACGATCCGAAAACCTTCATCACTCACGCGGCGTTGCTCCGTCAGACTTTCGTCCATTGCGGAAGATTCCCTACTGCTGCCTCCCGTAGGAGTCTGGGCCGTGTCTCAGTCCCAGTGTGGCCGATCACCCTCTCAGGTCGGCTACGCATCGTTGCCTTGGTGAGCCGTTACCTCACCAACTAGCTAATGCGCCGCGGGTCCATCTGTAAGTGGTAGCCGAAGCCACCTTTTATGTTTGAACCATGCGGTTCAAACAAGCATCCGGTATTAGCCCCGGTTTCCCGGAGTTATCCCAGTCTTACAGGCAGGTTACCCACGTGTTACTCACCCGTCCGCCGCTAACATCAGGGAGCAAGCTCCCATCTGTCCGCTCGACTTGCATGTATTAGGCACGCCGCCAGCGTTCGTCCTGAGCCAGGATCAAACTCTCCGATAAAGTAGTTTGACTGACTACGCACATCGCTGTGCGATTTATTTAAAAATGAATTAACAGGTACGTTTTGTCTTGTTTAGTTTTCAAAGATCATTTTCACTTCTTGTTGAAGCGACTTTATTAATATAACATTTCGACTTTCTTTTGTCAAATGTTTTTTAATTTATTTCTCCGCCGCTGTGAGCTTGTTTTTTCAGAAGCGCATCAGCGACGTTTAATAATATAACATGGTCAAGAATCAGAGTCAACATCTTTTTTAAAAAAATATCCTCGGTGATAGACAGCCTGTCCTTTCGTTTCTATCTGGCAAACGTTGATAAGTCCCTTTTCCGTCAGGTAATCAAGCATAACGCCAAGGTCTTGGGTATAGTGCTTTAAGTCAGGATGCTGAAGAAGCTCACCAAATTGCCAAATGTCTTTTCCTTTCATTACTTCGAAAAGATGTGCTGAACCGATCTCAGCTTTGGAATGGATGAGAAAATCATTTGCTAAGAATAATAATTCGAGTCTTTTTTCCAAGCTCTCGTGACTTTCAATCAGCTCGGAATATAATTTGTACACTTGGGGCTCCATCTGGCGCACTTGGCTCCATACCGTTGTTTCCGGGTGAAATCCCCTATCGATTACTTCAATACGCGCTAAATGATGCAACGCATGAACAACCGCGTTGTAGGCATCTAAAAATTGATTCGCTTCAAAAAAAGCTTTTCCTTCAACATATCTTCTGATTAATTTGCCGTATTCGAGTCCGATCTTCAGTTTGCGTTCGGCAAACGGAAATGTACTCAGCCTGTCAATCAGCTCGGCAATGTATTCATTACGGTCAAACATGACTCTGCCATTTACAATCCAATCTATGATTCTTCTATTTGTCCCGAGCAAAATCCATTCTTGAATCTGAGAATCTGTTACCACATGCAAAGAAGCTGTTTTTTGATCAAATTCATAATGCTTTATAAAAACAGGCTCGTCAGCCTCCTTTACAATTACCAGCAGAGCAGCATCAAAGTTATCTGTTAAGGAAGATGTTTTGTTTCTTCTCTCAATCATAATGACAGCCAATGTATTGGGATGACTTGCTCTTTCTTGGTAAATTGGACGGAGAAGATTATCCATCACTATTCCTCCAATGCAATTGTTCAAATTTTTTTATTCTCTATTTGATTCAATTCTATGGTTAAAACGAAATTCCTTTTTTCTAAACACATTGAACTATTATAAACAATTTCACTGTAAGTCTCCATATGTAAATTCCAGTTCAACCGAAAACATGAAGAAAATCCCATTGGGTTTGTGCTATAGTTAAATCAGAGGGGGATGGACATGGCGAAATACTCCAGCAAAATTAATAAAATCAGAACATTTGCGTTAAGTTTGGTTTTCGTTGGGTTTATCATTATGTACATCGGGATCTTTTTCAAAGAGTCAGTTTTGCTTTCTAGTTTGTTTATGATACTTGGGCTTTTATCCATCGGTCTCAGTACGGTTGTTTACTTTTGGATCGGAATGCTTTCGACCAAAGCGGTTCGCGTTATATGTCCGGGCTGTGAAAAAGAGACAAAGGTTTTAGGAAGAGTAGATATGTGCATGCATTGCAGAGAGCCGCTAACTTTAGATAAGGGATTAGAAGGAAAAGAATTTGATGAGTCTTATAATAAAAAGAAAATGTCCAAATAAAATAAGCTGACCGTTTCGTGCGGTCAGCTTATTTTTAATGGTTCTCTTTTTTCGAACACTCTTGGCAGACGCCGTAAATTTCTAAACGATGGTGGCTTACTTTAAAACCCGTGACATGGGCAGCCAGCTGCTCCACTTCGTCAAGGCCCGGGTAGTGGAAGTCCACAATTTTACCGCAGTTTTCACAAATCGCGTGATAGTGATCGGATGTGACAAAGTCGAATCTGCTTGAAGCATCGCCGTATGTGAGCTCCTTCACCAAACCGGATTCCCGGAACACACGCAAATTGTTATATACCGTCGCTACGCTCATGTTAGGAAATTTCCCTTCCAGAGCTTTATATATATCGTCCGCTGTTGGATGAGCCATAGAGTTAACGAGATATTCCAGAATCGCATGACGTTGAGGAGTAATGCGAACTCCGGTTTCCTTCAACGTTTCTAAGGCTTCTTTTAGTTCATGTGCAGCCATCCGTCATGCACCTCTCTTCTAAAAAAAATTCTTACATTGTAATGTTTATAATTAGTGTAACTCTTTTTACGATAATTTGTCAATTGATATTAGGGCAAAAGTAAGCATATCATTTGAGGCTGAGAGACGAATTTACTTTTCCGACATATCTTTGAGGGTTTGAAGCGCTTCGGCTACATGGTCTTTCACTCTTACCTTTCTCCATTCTTTAACGAGCCGGCCTTCTTTGTCAATCAGAAAAGTAGAGCGCTCAATTCCCATATATTCTTTTCCGAAGTTCTTCTTTAGCTTCCATACGTCAAACGCTTCCGCCAGTTTGTGTTCGTCATCAACAAGAAGCAGAAAAGGAAGGTTATGCTTCTCTTTAAATTTTCCGTGCTTTTCCTGGCTGTCCGGGCTGACGCCGATAATAACGGCATCCAGTTCAGCGAAGCTTTCGTGGCTGTCCCGAAAATCGCATGCCTCAGTTGTGCATCCCGGTGTCATGTCTTTTGGATAAAAGTAAAGCACGATATACTTTCCTTTATAATCCGATAATGTTACTGTTTCCCCATGATCGCCTTTTAACTCAAGATCAGGCGCTTTTTGTCCGATTTCTATCGTCATTACGTTACCTCCGAGTGTTTTTTTATTAAGCGTATCCAATTCTTGTCCAGATTACAACTATCGTCCCTGCAACTTGAGCCTGAATCCATTGTTCTTGTTTGGAAGCATGCTACAATAGAAAGGACGCATGGAGATATAGGAGGTTTTTATTCTTGCATACAAAATCAATTGAACTTCACAATGAGGCATTAGAGCACATTGTCGGCGGTGTAAACAGCCCGTCTAGATCATATAAAGCGGTCGGCGGCGGTTCTCCCGTCGCAATGGAAAAAGCAAACGGCGCTTATTTTTGGGATGTGGACGGCAACAAATACATCGATTATTTAGCGGCGTATGGTCCGATCATTACCGGACATGCCCACCCGCATATTACAGAAGCGATTAAAAAAGCAGCAGAGAACGGTGTATTGTATGGAACACCGACGAAACATGAGGTTACATTTGCAAAGATGCTCAAAGAAGCCATTCCTGCTATGGACAAAGTAAGATTCGTTAATTCGGGAACAGAAGCTGTTATGACGACCATCCGAGTGGCTCGCGCATATACAGGCCGGACAAAAATCATTAAATTCGCAGGCTGTTATCACGGACATTCAGATCTTGTGCTTGTCGCCGCCGGCTCTGGCCCGTCTACTCTCGGCACACCAGATTCAGCTGGTGTACCAAAAAGCATTGCAAACGAAGTGATCACAGTTCCATTTAATGATATCGAAAGCTATAAAGCGGCCCTTGATAAATGGGGCAGTGAGATCGCGGCGGTTCTCGTTGAACCGATTGTCGGCAACTTCGGAATTGTTGAGCCGAAAGAGGGCTTCTTAGAAAAAGTAAATGAATTGACACACGATGCGGGTGCTCTCGTTATTTACGATGAAGTCATTACAGCTTTCCGCTTTATGTATGGCGGCGCACAGGATCTCTTACAGGTTAAACCTGATTTAACAGCTCTCGGAAAAATTATCGGCGGCGGACTTCCGATCGGCGCCTATGGCGGTAAAAAAGAAATCATGGAGCAGGTAGCTCCGCTTGGACCGGCTTACCAAGCTGGAACAATGGCCGGGAATCCCGCTTCCATCCTATCAGGCATCGCTTGTCTGGAAGTGCTCAAAGAGGAAGGCGTGTATGAAAAGCTTGATCATCTTGGCGCTATGCTGGAGGAAGGCATTTTACAGCACGCAGAAACACACGGCATCACGATTACCGTCAACCGGTTAAAAGGCGCACTCACAGTTTATTTCTCTGATGAGAAAGTCGAAAATTACGAGCAGGCTGAACGCAGTGACGGAGAAACATTCGCTAAGTTTTTCAAGCTGATGCTGGAACGCGGAATTAATTTAGCACCTTCTAAATATGAAGCCTGGTTTATTACAACAGCACACACAGAGCAGGATATTAAAGACACGCTTGTGGCGGTCGAGGATGCTTTTAAACACCTTAAAAACTAGAATCAGACACCCTGAACAGGAGCTTTATGCTCCTGTTTTTTTATTCATTTAAACAGCGTGTAAGATTTTGGTCTTTTTCTTGAAAAATAGCTTGAATATTTGTATCGATCCCTGTATATTACTTAATTGTTTAGCAAATAAACTAACCGGGAATTTTAAGGATTAGCCATTTGCTATGTCACACAATTTACTATAGAAAGGAATGCACGCACAAACCAATGAAACTTGGTGCCCGCATTTTCAAAACCGGGATTGCGATTACACTCGCCCTTTATTTGGCTTCGTGGATCGGGCTTCCCGCGCCGATTTTTGCTGGAATTGCAGCGATATTTGCGATCCAGCCGTCGATTTACCGCTCTTTTCTCATTATTATTGATCAGGTTCAGGCAAATATTATCGGAGCTGTGATTGCCACAGTGTTCGGCCTTATTTTCGGACCCAGCCCGATCATGATCGGGTTGACAGCAGTTATTGTCATTACAATCATGCTGAAACTTAAAATTGAACATACAATTTCGATTGCTCTTGTAACAGTTATTGCGATATTAGAATCTGCCGGTGACGACTTTTTAATGTTCGCCCTGGTCAGAACAAGCACAGTCATCTTAGGGGTGCTTTCTTCCTTTATCGTTAACCTTGTATTTTTGCCTCCTAAGTATGAAACAAAGCTGATTCATAATACGGTCGAAAACACAGAAGAAATTATGAAGTGGATCAGGCTGTCCATGCGGCAGTCAACAGAGCATTCGATTTTGAAAGAGGATATTGAAAAACTGAAAGAAAAAATGATCAAGCTTGATCAGACATATCTTCTATATAAAGAAGAAAGAAGCTACTTTAAGAAAACGACCTATGTAAAATCAAGAAAGCTTGTCTTGTTCAGACAGGCCATTATCACTGCAAATCGGGCGCTTGATACATTGAAGAAGCTGCATCGTTTGGAAAACGACATCTATCATATGCCGGAAGAGTTTCAGGAAACACTGACTGAAGAGCTTGATTACCTGCTTTACTGGCATGAACTGATTTTGATGAGGTTTGTCGGCAAAATCAAGCCGCATGATGACGCGGATGAAGAAGGCATTCGATATAAGCAGCTTTTAACAAAGTCATTTTTGAAAAATCAGCAAAACACGGATGATGAGCTTATTGATTACAACATGCTCAATATTATGGCAAGTGCCGTAGAATATCGCGAGCAGCTTGAACATTTAGAAACGCTCATCACAAGTTTTCAAACGTATCATCCGAAAGACTGCGAAATAGAAACAGAAGAGTAACCCGGTTGAACAGCCGGGTTTTTTTATATACAAAAAAATCTTATATCCTTCGTTAAAAGGATATAAGATTGATGTTCAGCTCAAGTTTTGAATGGTAAATAAGTGCTTGTACTGACTGTCATAGTCCATGAGTTCATCATGGGTTCCGACTTCAATGATTGTGCCGTTTTCCATGACAACAATCTTATCCGCATGTGTGATGGTCGATAAGCGGTGGGCGACAACAAAAGTTGTTCTGTCCTTCGCCAGTTTGTCCATCGCTTCTTGAATGTAATGCTCACTTTCCAAATCAAGAGCTGATGTCGCTTCATCTAAAATGAGGAGCGGCGGATTTTTCAGAAATACCCGCGCGATTGAGATTCGCTGCTTTTGTCCACCTGACAGCTTAACGCCTCTTTCTCCCACCCGGGTCTCATACCCTTCAGGAAAACCCATAATAAATTCATGGGCATTGGCAGCTTTGGCGGCTTCGATAATCTCTTCAAGCGTGGCATCAGGTTTGCCGATTGCGATATTTTCCCGAATCGTTTCACTGAATAAAAAGGTATCCTGAAGCACCATGCCAACCTGGTTGCGAAGGCTTCTCGCTTCATAATCGCGAATATCTGTCCCGTCAATCAGCAATCTGCCGGTTGTCACATCATAAAATCTCGGGATCAGGCTGACGAGTGTTGATTTGCCTCCTCCACTCATGCCGACGAGAGCTACAGTTTCTCCTTTATTTACTTTTAAAGAGACATCATGGAGAATGTTTTCTTTTTCCTTCTCATATTGAAACGAAACGTTTTGAAATTCCACTTCTCCGCGTATCTGATCGGCCTTAATGGCATTTGGTTTGTCAGTGAGTTCATATGGCTCGTCAATAAATTCAAACACCCTGTCCATTGATGCGATTGACTGTGTCAATGTTGTAGACGAATTAATCAGCCTTCTAACAGGGTTGTACATTCTATCAATATATCCGACAAACGCGACCATTGTTCCGACTGTCAGCGGTCCATTAATGACAAAATAGCCGGCGCACGCAATCACGATGAGCGGCGCCAAATCTGTAATGGTATTGACGACCGCAAAGGTTTTGGCATTCCAATTCGTGTGACGGATGGCTTTATCTAAGAAATGGCTGTTTTTCTCATTAAAATTAGCCTGTTCATGATCTTCTATCGCAAAGCTTCTGATAACCGGCATGCCTTGAATGCGCTCGTGCAAATGCCCCTGCACTTGAGCGAGCGCCTGCGAGCGCTCCCTTGTCAGCCTTCTTAAACGGCCGTAAAAATACTTCACTGATATGCCGTATAATGGAAATAAAACGATAGAGATCAGTGTTAATTTAATGTCAAGTGTCAGCATGATAGAAATCACAATCAAAATCGTCAGCATATCGAGCCATATATTCATTAGACCTGTGATAACAAAATCCTTTGTTTGTTCCACATCATTGATCACTCGGGAAATGACTTCCCCTGTTCTCGTATTCGCATAAAAACGAAGGCTCAGCTTCTGTATATGGTCAAACAGCTTAGCTCTTATATCATAGAGCACCTTGCTGGCTGTCCACTGGGCAAAATATTGCCGATAATATTCTACAGGCGGGCGCAAAATTAAAAATAAGGCGAACATGATCGCCATAATGGTGAACAATGACGTTGTTTTGTCATTGGCCGTGCCGCCTCCTTGAATAATGTCGTCTACTACGTACTTCAGAAGCAATGGGAGAGCAAGCGGAATGGAGAATTTTACGATCCCAATTAATACTGTGACGAAAATTTGCTTCTTATAAGGTTTGACGAATTGCATGTAGCGTTTCATAACCCCCACGTTGATTCCCCCTCTCTCTTTATCATGATGTGTGTGAGCCCATGTGAAAAACCTGTTGTACCCCGCAACAGGTTTTTACGTAACGATTATTTTGTATAGCGCAAATACCGTTCATACCACATATCGACAAACTCGGGCGCAAACGGTCCCTGCCGCTGGTGAATCCAATGGAGCAGCGTGTTTAAGTAGTCTCTTAAAATACTGTCGATTTCTTTTGGATAATTCATGGATTTCCGATGATCATCATATTCGTCTTCATCGAGAATATTGTAGGTCATGTCAGGAAAAACCTTAACATCTAAGTCATAATCAATATATTTAATTGCTTCGCCATCATAGGCAAACGGTGAACTGATGTTGCAATAGTAATGAACCCCGTCTTCCCTCAGCATCCCGATGACATTAAACCATTGTCTTGCGTGAAAATAACAGATTGCGGGCTCTCTGGTTATCCATGTCCGGCCGTCTGATTCGGTTACCATCGTCCGGTCATTGGCTCCGATGACACACATTTCTGTACTTTTTAAGATTGTTGTCTCATTCCAAATTCTATGAATCAGCCCGTTGTGCTTATAGCTGTGAATTTGAATGGTTTCTCCTTCCTTGGGATAGCCCATATTTCTCCCCTACTTTCTATAAAGCCCTACAGTTAGTATGTCCAAATTTGCTTACCGACAACGTCTTTTACCTATTATAACGTTACAAATTGAAAAATGAAAATAAAAGAGCCATTCCGGCCGGGGAATGGCACATTCCTGCTCTACACAAAGGAAGACGGCTTTTCTGAGCTGCGATAAGAACGAATCACCTGCTCTGTCTGCTTTTGAAACATATCCTGTATATCGGCAAGATGTTTCCGTTTTACCGCAATTTCATTCTGAATTCCGAGCAGCCTTGCATCCCTTTCCAAATGCCGGAGTTCTGCTTCAATTTGTTTGCAGCGGTCGAGCTCTGATTGGAGATCGAGAAGCTTGTCCATCGTTTTCATCTGTTCACTTACCAGCTTTTCAAATTCCGTCATCGGTTCCTCCTTCAGCCTGGTGAAAGTATAAACGTTTCCTCCTTTAATCATTTCGATCTCAATAAAGCAAACCCTTTGACTCATTCTGTAGACCTTTCACAAGTTTTGTCGTTTTTCAAACAGAAAAAAGCACTTCCACCCGAAGATGAAGTGCTTTTTTCTGTTTCAGTGATTAGCTGTTTTGTTGTTTGTTTTGCTCAGCAGATTGGTTTTGCTGTCTTACCTGCTGTGCGTCAGTTTCACTAGCGAATTCAGTGCCGAATTGACCTTGTTGGCCAGCAGCTGATTGCTGGTTTTGTTTTTTGACTTGCTGAGCGTTTGTTTCGCTAGCAAATTCAGTGCCAAATTGACCTTGACCAGCAGCTGATTGTTGGTTTTGTTTTCTAACTTGTTGAGCGTTAGTTTTGCTTGAATTATTTGAGTTAGCCATTGTTATCACCTCCACGGTCATTAGAATGTGCAGGTGATCGTATGGCTATTCCTCTTTTTTAAAATTTTTAAACGAGCAGTGAGCGTCCGCCGTCAACGATAATTGTCTGTCCGCGGATCATGTCAGCCTTGGAAGACACTAGAAATTCAACAGTATCAACCATGTCTTTAATTTCGACCATGCGTCCCGCCGGCGTGTTTTGACGCGCATCCTCAAGCAGATCCTCTCTGTTCGGGAAGTGTTTGAGCGCATCAGTGTCAATCGCTCCGCCTGAAACGGCATTGACGATAATTTGTTTTGGTGAGAGCTCAACCGCAAGATAACGGGTTAAAGCTTCTAATGCGGCTTTTGATACGCCAACTGTCGTGTAGTTTTCAAGGTAGCGGATAGAACCTAATGAACTGATGCTGACGATATGCCCGCCTCCGTTCTTTTCCATTAGCTTGGCAGCTTCCTGAGCGCAGAAAAGCAATGCTTTCGCATTAATGTTCATCGTCCAGTCCCAGTGTGTTTCTTCTAATTCCATGACAGGTCTCAGAACGCCTGAAGCGGCATTATTGACAAAAACATCAAGTCTGCCGAACGTTTCTTCAATTTGCTGAAACATTTCTTTGATTTTTGCAGGCTGTCCTACGTTTGCTTTAACGACAAGCACTTTGACGCCAAGCTTTTCGATTTCTTCCGCTGTTTCCAAAGCGGCTTTTTTGCTGCGTGCATAGTTAATAACGATGTTATAGCCATTCTCAGCAAGTCTAAGCGCTGCCGCTTTTCCGACACCGCGGCTGCTTCCTGTTACGAGTGCGCATTTATTTTGTTCCATTTTTTCCTCATCTCCTTGTAGCGTATAGTTCTTTTATTTCCACAAACAATAATGGCAAGAACTTAAAAGGGGGTCTTCTGTTATGTATGTCGGACGTGATATGAGCGAATTAAACATGGTTTCCAAAGAAGATTGGAAAAACAGTGAACTCGCCTATTTTCATCATGCCTTTCAGCAAATTATGCCTTATTTGAACGAAGAAGGCCAATCAAAATACCGGGAATTAACGCAAGAAATTGAAGCGCGCGGCGGAATGAAGCGCAATGAAGCAGACTACAGCCACGGCACGCGCGTCTCCTACGATTAAGAATGTTTACGGAGCGGCCGAGTATACGGCTGCTTCCACTGCCATCTTCCAGATTTTTTGATGTGACACCGGGAACGCAAATTGTTCGAGCTCTTCTTTCGTTACTTTTTTCAGCTCTGAGGTATCCGACACTTGTTTTACTTTACCGAAAAACACAGAAATATTCCATACCAGGTGGGTGAAAACGTGCTCGACTACACCTTGCAGATCACTGATATCAGCTTGTATCCCGCATTCGTTTTCTAAAAATGCAGTAAGCTGTTCACGCTCGGTTTTAATCCCTTTTTGTGTTTCAAGATTAGGGAATTCCCATAGGTTGGCGAGCAAACCTTTTGACGGCCGTTTGTGTATATACACTTGTCCGTCTTCATCAGTCAGTACGATCGCGGCCATTGTTTTGATCCCGGGCTTTTTCTTTTTGCTTTTTACCGGAAGCTCCCGTTCAGTGCCCTCTTCAAATGCTGAGCAATGCTGCTGAACCGGGCATAGCAGGCATGAAGGCGATTTCGGCGTACAGATCAAGGCTCCAAGTTCCATCAGGCCTTGATTGAATTCAGATGGTTTTTCTTTTGAAATAAATGCACGGACTGCATCTTCAAAGATCGTTCTTGTTTTTGGTTTGGCAATATCATCCCAAATGGAAAGAATTCTCGACATGACACGCATCACATTTCCGTCAACCGCGGGAATGGGTTTATTGTAGGCGATGCTGAGCACCGCTCCCTTTGTATAAGGGCCGACACCTTTTAAGCCGCCAAATTCTTTCTCGTCTGGAGGAATAATGCCTCCGTATTCCTGTTTCACTTCTTTTACCGCGCTTTGCAGGTTTCTGACTCGCGAATAATAGCCGAGCCCTTCCCATGCTTTCAGCACTTTTTCTTCATCAGCATCAGCGAGCGCTTCTACTGTCGGGAATTGTTCCACAAACCGCAGAAAGTAAGGAATCACTGTCTCTACTCTCGTTTGCTGCAGCATCACTTCAGATACCCACACTTTATATGGATCTTGGTCCTCTCTCCACGGCAGAATGCGCTGCTCTCGTTCGAACCATGAGATTAAATCATCGCGAAATTGCTGTATGTCTTTTTGTTTTAATTTGTCTTCAAGTACGTTCATATGTGTTTCTCCCCAGTCTTTCGCGCCCCGCTTTTCTTTAGACTGTTTTTTGTTGTACACTAAGGGCACAGTACGATAATATGTTACATTAAATAGAAGTAAAGAAAAAGCGGAAACATATGAGAAAGATTGAATCGGTTTAAAAATCGGGTATATGAAAATGGGGAATATCTTACAAAAGTGAATGTGCAGGACAATTCTGCAAGGAGGTCACCTATGGATACGGGCACACATGTCGTGATGGGCATCGCACTAGGCGGTATTGCGACGCTTGACCCTGTTGTCGGAGCAGATCCGGCAATGGCTCACGCTGTTATGATCGCAACGCTTGCGGGCTCTCAGGCTCCGGATATTGATACTGTGTTAAAGCTTAAAAATAATGCTGTTTATATAAGAAATCACAGAGGATTTACCCATTCAATTCCCGCCGTTTTGTTTTGGTCTGTCATCATTCCGGCGATTCTGTATTTATTTTATCCTCAGGCCGATTTTCTGCACCTGTGGCTGTGGACGCTGCTGGCAGTCGTTCTGCATGTCTTTGTTGATATTTTCAACGCGTACGGAACACAAGCGATACGTCCGTTTTCGAAAAAATGGGTTGCTCTCGGGCTGATTAATACGTTTGATCCGTTTATTTTTATCAGCCATCTGGCGGCTATCGCGATTTGGTACGCGGGCGGCAGTCCCGGCATCACGTTTCTCAGCTTGTATATCATATTGGCTGGCTATTATATGGTGCGCCTGATCATGCAGCTGAGAATCAAACGAAAGCTTCATGAGATGATTCATGATGAGATCGAAAGCATTATTATTTCACCGACGATGAAATTCAGGCAATGGCGGATCGCCGTGACGACAGCCCATGCTTTCTATGTAGGAAGAAGCATGGAAGGGCATGTAGTGATTCTTGATACGTTTAATCGGGTGCCAGTTCCTGAAACCGAAGTGATGCAAGCGGCAAAGCAGGATGATAACATCGCAGCGTTTCTTTCATTTTCTCCGGTTTACCGGTGGGAAGTGGATACGTTTAAAGACCATTATGAGGTGAGATTTATTGACCTGCGTTATCGGAGCAAAGGCCATTATCCGTTTGTGGCCATCGTTCATATCGGCCATGATCTCACGATTCGCTCATCCTATACGGGATGGATATTCAGCGAAGAAAAGCTTCAGAAAAAATTAAAGCTCGGCTCTATTTAGAGCCGGGCTTTTTTCGTCTTATATATAAGACAGCAAGCAGCAGACTGACGAGAGATATGAGCGCCGATATTTTGAAGTATGGCGGATAGTAGGCCAGTTCAATGTGATTGTCTCCCTTTTGCGCCCTAAAGCCTATGAAAGCATAATCCGCTTTTTCAATCGTCTGTGGTTTCCCGTTGATCTTCAGCTCCCAGCCTTTTTCATAGGGGATCGGAAGCATGATGTACTGATTTTTTGGAAGACGATATGCGAACGTCAGCTTATTTTTATCCCATTTCAGATTGTCTGCTTTGTCTGTTTTATTTTGCAGCGCTGCGCTTTTCAGCGTTTGGTAATTTTCTTCATAGAGCGCTATGTTTCTCAGCTCATACGTTCCTTTCGGAAGTTTGATTGAGATATGGCCTGATTTAGGCACTCTGGTCGTTATATCATTTACTCCGGTTTTATAAATCGATTGGTTCGATTTCCTCGTTGTGGCATAATCATTTACCTTTAACGTAAATCCTTTGTCTTTTGCTTTGCTTTTCAAATAAAAGCTGACATAGTAGTCTCCCGGTGCGGATGAAGCCTCTTTCGGAGTGATGATCAGTTCTCCTCCGTTTTCTCCAGTTACAGTAAGCAGTCCGTTTTGATACTGGGCATGTTTTGCGGAGATGTCAGACTTGGGAATCAGATTGGCCAGTTTTGGTGCCTGCTCCGTTTTCTCCGATGGATCCGCTACTACAATTCCTTTCAGCATTGCCTGTTCTTTCGCAAGAGCAGGCAATTTGTCCAGCTCACTTTCGCTGTATATGGCATCGGCTGTTTTGATGAAAGGAAGCATGTATTGATTTTCATAAACGACATAATGCTCCGATTCCAAATGCTTTTTGAAGCCGTACGGGACATTGGCTTCGTTTGTTTTTTCCGTCATATAATATTTGCCGTAAAGCAGACTGTACAAATTCGCCCTGTCTCCCAATGACGCATAACGGCTGACGCTTTCCCTTCCCATATCGATGCTCAAGTCATTCCAATAGAAGGTCAGCAGATGTTTGTTTAAAATGCTGGAATAGGCGCTGAAGCCATTAAACCCATAAATAATTGGCGTATTATTGCGGACCCCGTTCATCCAGTCGATTCTCATAAGCGGATCATCGTCTTCCTTCTGTAAACGTCTGATGATCTCAGATGATTCTTGCCCTTTGTATTCCTCACCCGTGAGATATGCTTTTGTCACACTGTCCAGGCCGCCGCCTTCTGAGAGTGTGTATTTTTGATAGGTGTTGGCGACAAGCAGCGAAGATAGAATGATCACACCGTGCACAGCCACCGTTGCCCGTTTTTTCGTAAAAGCTGCTGCAAACAAGGCAGCGATTGTCAGGAATAAAAGCAATAGAATGCTTTCATTCGCAGGCTTCCATATATCCAGTTCATACCTTTGGATATGATACAAGTAAAGAAGAAGGACAACCGCGGCAGCCGGGAGCAGTTCTTTCCGTTTCAGTTCAGACAGCTGTGACAGGCCCGCCGCAGCTGCTCCCGCAATCGTAAAGGCCAGAACATATTCAAATCGGTTTTGAGGGGCGGAAAAGCCGTTAAATACGCTTGCCGCATACGGACTGAAATGAAGAAGAATAAACAGCAGGCTCAATCCGGCAAAGAGTCGAAACACGCGGTTTTTGTAAAAAGAAACAATAAACAAAAACAGCAGAAAGGCTGCCGGCAAAATAATGATCCGACTCGAAAATAAGATATTATCGTCGAAATTGAGCCACTCTATTTTCTGGCTGTACGGAGGGCGCAGGTTGTTTAAAAAACCGTATACTACCGGCACAAACGCCGCCGCACTGATGCCGAAAGAAATGATCCCTGAAACCAAAAACATTCTGCATTGAATCCATCTTTTCTCTTCGTGCTCGTCCAGCCTTATCAGCCATCTGAACAGCACGTAGATTCCGATGAATATGAGGTTTATGTATGCAAAGTAAAAATTGTTGATTAATGTGAGCGAGCACGCAATGATAAACCATGCCGGACGCCGCTCTCTAATGATTTTTTCTGCTCCGAGCACAAGCAGCGGAAGCCAAATCATTGTATCGGTGAAAAATTCCCAATACGCTTCGTGGCGGAAATAAATGATCGAGACACCGTATAAAACAGCCCCCGTGAACGACGCCGCTCTATGTTTGAGAATATAGTGAAAAACAGAAGCGGCCGTAAAGATGATCACGCTCAGTTTGAAAATACTGATAAAAACAGCTGACTCCGCCCAAAAAAGCGTATTCGCTTCTCCAATCAGCTGAACGGCTTGAAGAAGCCAGACGGCGGCGGATACCGCAAGAAAAAGAAAGGAAACAGAAAAATAATAGCCAAGCTGACTGAATGTGCCGCCGCCGAGTCCGAATGAATAATTGTAGAAAAAATTCCCGTGGGTATATTGTTCAAATAGTAATTTTTTAAATACGATCATTTGCGCAAGCCCGTCTCCCGGACCTGTCATATATCTGCCGTCCGTCCATTCTTTCACAAAAAAAGCATGTGCCAGAACGGATGCCAGCAGACTGGCCGCATAGATCATGACATATTTTCTTTTCATATAATTTCTCCAGTCTTGCTTTTGAAATGGTAGACACGCAAAAAAAGCACTGCCAATGGCGCTTGGTGATTTCAGTGCATTTTTGTCAGACGCCGCACGCTTTTCAATTCGTTCGTTTCAGGCAGGTCTTTGTTCGGGATATTCGCTTCTTTAATCAAATAATGCGGGCGTTTTTTTGTTTCATAATAGATTCGGCCGATATATTCGCCTATAATTCCGAGGCTTAACAGCTGCACTCCGCCGAGAAATAACACTGCTGAGATGATAGTGAAATATCCGGGCACAGAAATGCCGTTAGTCAGAATTTTAACGAATGTGGCAATGATATAAATGATGGAAAGCAGCAAAATGAAAATGCCGGTATAAAAGCATATTCTCAGCGGCTTATGATTAAATGAAACGACACCGTCCATTCCGTAGTTAAACAAACTGCTGAATGACCATTTGGATGTGCCGTTTTTTCGTTCGACATTTTCATAAAACACAATTTTCTGATCGAAGCCAATCCAGCAAAACAGACCTTTTGAGAAGCGATTGCCTTCGCTCAGCTTCAAAAGGGCGTTCACGGCTTGGCGGCTTAACAGCCGAAAGTCTCCGACACCATCACGCAAATCAACCTCCACCGCTTTATTGATGAACTTGTAATACAGAGATGACAAGAGTGAGCGGACAGGGCTGTCCCCTTTTCTGTTCCTTTGGGCAATGACTTGATCATAGCCTTCTTCATAGCCTTTGATAAAATCCTTCAGCAAATAGGTCGGATGCTGCAGATCGGCGTCCATTACAATGACCGCCTCGCCTTGAACATGCTCAAAGCCCGCCAGAATCGCGGCTTCTTTTCCGAAGTTTCGAGAAAAAGAAATGTATTTTACCCGGCTGCATACGGCTGCCAAGTCTTTGATCTGCTGAAGCGTGTCATCAACACTTCCGTCGTTTATGAAGAAAATTTCATAATCATAATGAATGCTCTTGAATTCCTTTTTCAAAGATTCATGAATGAGTTTGACATTATATCCTTCATTGTAAGACGGGATAATAATCGAGATTAATCCTTGCTTCATTAAGGCACCTTCTTTTTATTATTCTTTTTAAGTATTGCCTTAGGGGAGTTTCACACAAATCTTCAGTAAGGCTATTCCTTTTTTTAAAGTCGTTTAAACCTGTTTTTTGTTACATTTTTATGGTGACATTCATGATTTTTAATGTTATTTTGTCATGTTTAAAACAGAGTATGAAAAAAAACGCACAGAAAAAGTCTGCCATTATGACAGACGAATGGAGAGAAAATCTGACTTATTGTTTTTTAAGATATTCCAAAATAAGCTGATTGACGATGGCAGGTTTTTCGTGGTTAATCCAATGGGAAGCTTCATCAACAAAAATGAGATGTCCATTCGGGCAATGCCTTTCCGTTTCTTTCGCAAGCTTTTTGCTTAAAAAGCGGTCCTCCATTCCCCAGATCATCCGGTAGGGTACTGTTTCGCAAGTGGTTTTCTCTGAAAGGCTTCCTTTTCTGAGGGCTCTGTACCAGTTCAGCATAGCTGTCAGGGCGCCCGGCTGTTTCCACGCTTCTTTGTACCTGCTGACATCCTCAGACGAAAAAAGCTCAGGACGGGTTGATAATCCAATCGCTTTGTCTAATGTTTCATAATCATTTTCCTTTAGTGATGCCTCCGGTATGTCGGGAAGCTGGAAAAATGCGATATACGAGCTTTTCAGCCATTGCGGCGGATAAACCGGCGTTACGGTTTTCATGATGTGCGGGTGCGGAATGTTGATGGCAATCAGCTTTTCAAGATATTCCCGGCGTGTGGATGCCAAATGCCATGCGACAGCTCCTCCCCAGTCATGCCCGATGACCATTGCTTTTTCATCTGTGAATTGCGTAATAAGCCCGATGATATCATCTCTTAATGTATCAATCCGATAGGCATCAATACCGTCCGGTTTATCACTGAGATTGTAGCCTCGCTGATCAGGAGCAATGACACGATACCCCGCATCGGCGAGCGGTTTAATTTGATTTTTCCAGCCGAACCAAAACTCAGGAAATCCGTGGAGCAGGACAATTAACGGGCCGTCCTCCGGCCCTGCGGCTGCAACGTGGAGCGTGATTCCGTTTGTTTTGACAAACTGGCAATTAACTCCGTCCACTCATATCTCCCCCTTGACTGTGCGTCATGTTTTTCAGCCTTTTCTCCGTTAGCATAAACGTGATGACACAGGCGGCAAGCAGCAGGATCAGCTGAAGAATGATCAAGTTTGATCTCAGCAGAAAGCCCAACGCCGCAATCACCAAGCCCGACATGATCATCAATGATGCACTGTAACGGTTCGCTTCATTCCATAATCTTTGATCTGACATTGAGCGTCTCGTTCTGTATCCGTACACACTGTTGATGGATTTGGGAGGAAACAGTTTGATCAGTATACCCGCAATGACCATGAGCCCTCCGCTGATTAAACCAGCCATATCATCATCCCCTTTCTCATTGTTACGTGCAGAAAGAAGAAATGTTTCATATCCAGGCAAAAAGACAAGCCTCGGCCTGCCTTTTTATCATAATTGTAAGTCCTTTGTGTGAATATAGCCTTTGACTCCGCCGTAATCAACGAATGCCCAGGTAAAGTCAAATCCGCCGTTTTCACTGAACCCCCACCCGAGTATTGTCACCTCTGTTCCGGAAGAGAGCTGTTTGGCTTTTCCGTTTTCGGGTGTCGGTGCATAGAAGGCTGTCTGTTTCGCTGTTTTCGCTTGGCTTGCGGTTTTCATTAAGAAGTGTGTTGAAATATATGCTTTTTTTCCTTTGAATTGTATTTGAGCCCAATCGGCATTTGCGAATCCATTGACTGTGACTTTTTGTTCTGATGATATAGTGCCGAGAATGTCACCTTTATGATTTGGCTCAGTCCGGACATTCAGTTTTCCTGCTTTTATGATGTAAGAATCGGATGATGGCATGCTGACAGATATGTTGTGAAGGGGCGCAGCTTTTGCTGCGGGGGCAGAATAAGTTGCTGTCAAACCCAGTCCTGCGGCAGTTGTTAAAGCGAGCAATACTTGTTTCTTTTTCATATAAAGCTCCTCCTCGCATTTGACAAGATATAAGTGGTATTCCCTGATTGACCAATGGTTGAAACACGTTTTGTTTATTTTTTCTGCCTGTTAAGGTAATTTTAAGGAAATGAAAAAACCTGCCGGATGATAACGGCAGGTTTTTTAATGCAAAAGGCCTCTGCTTTGGTTTAAGTAATCATTTACGTCGTCACGGGAGCTTTGGAAAAGGTGGAGCTGACCGCCATAGTTTTCGATCCATTGTGTGACGATTTTTTCGGTCATCTTTTCACCCTGATAGGCATGTCCCGCTTTTGCATAGGTTGCTTCGAAATCGCTCCATAGCAATTCCACCCATGTTTTTGCCTGTATATAGCTGATCATATCGTTCTTTTCCAGAAGCAGATTTGTCAGTTTCTCAATGTACGTATTCATGTGTGCAGTCTCCTTTCTTCAGGAAAAAAATGACGCTTTAAAACGTGCTGTTCTCCATATACTAACCTTACGTCTTCATCTGGAAAGACGCAACTTTTTGATCTCGAACCTAGGGGGAAATGACATGGTCCGAAATAAAGAAAAAGGATTTCCTTACGAAAACGAAAACAAATTTCAGGGTGAACCGAGAGCAAAGGACGACTATGCTTCAAAGCGTGCTGACGGATCAATCAATCAGCATCCTCAAGAAAGAATGAGAGCCTCCGGCAAACGGTAAAGAAGAACAGCTGCATGCGCTGTGCTCCGATGCTCGGCCTTCCTAGACTTCAAGGGTTTTCAATCACGCTGAAAAGATGACAAAACCCTAAAGCGAGAACCGCTTTAGGGTTTTGTCGACAATTTGAACAGCTGCATACGCTGCAGCTGTTTTTTACCCTTTATTAACTTGATACTCATAGATGCTCTTCTTTTCTGATACATGTGCGAAGGTAGAAAGCACGAGTCCGCATGCGGTCATAAGCGCTCCGCCTGCAAACAGCCAGGAATAAGAACCTGTTCCGCTTAAAATCATTCCGCCGATCCACGCACCTAGCGCATTAGCAAGGTTAAACGCTGACACACTGACAGCCGCGGCAATGGTTGTGCCGCTCTCAGATGAGGAAATAACCTTCGTTTGCAGCAGAGGCGGCGTGCCGAATGCGCATGCTCCGAATAAGAACGTTGCAACAATAGCTGCGGCCGGGTAAATGGCGATGTAAGGAAATACGGCCAGAACACCGATCAAACCGATCATCACGCCGATCATCGTCCGAGTCAGCAAAGGAAGCGGCACTTTTCCCGCAAAGAAATTCCCTGCAACGCCTCCCAAGCCATACGCAAAGAGAGCGCCTGTAATGCCGACCGTGCTGAATCCCGCTGAATGTCTCAAAATCGGTTCGATAAAGGTGTAGGCGATAAAGACGCCGGAATAGCCTAAAATCGTAATCGCGAAGGAATACAGCACTTGTTTGTGTTTAAATACTCCCCACTCATTCATAAGCATTGGGATCACTTTTGGTTTTCTGTTCGGCACGGCAGCCATGAGGCCTAAGAATCCGATGACACCAAGTGCGGTAATGATAGAAAATACCGCTCTCCAATTCAGGACATCTCCTAGATAAGAGCCGAATGGAACACCAAGCATCAGAGCCACTGTCAGCCCGCCGTTCATTGATGCAGCAGCTGCGGCACGCTTTTCCGGCGGAACCATTTCACTCGCGAATACCATGGCAATCGCGAAGAAAGCGCCGTGAATGGACGCAGATAAGATTCTTGAGACGGCCAATACCGCAAAATTCGGCGCCAGCGCGCTCATCAGGTTGGAAAGGATAAAAACCGCCATCAATCCAAGCAGCACAGGCTTTCTCGGAAGCTTGACGGAAATGATGGTGACGATCGGGCCAGTCAAACAGACGCTTGCCGCATAGGCCGTGACAAGAAGCCCTGCAGATGAAACCTGTATATGAAAGTCATTGGCAATCGACGTCAAAATACCCATCACCGCGTATTCTGTGTATCCGATTGAAAATGTACAAATCATAAGAACAAATATAATGAATTTTACAGAGGGGTTTTTGATACTCAACGTCATCGCCTCCTTTGATTTTAAAAAACAACGAGTTTCATCTTAAAAGATTTTTGGAGTGAATTCAATGATTTTTTCTTTAAGATTTCGTGTAAATGTGCTGCATATAAAAAAGAGGCTGATATTCAGCCTCCCTGTTACGCTTGTTTCTTTTCTTGCAATACTGATATTGGCAGCGCTTCCTCTTGATGAGGTGACGAGGTTCTGTACCCCCAAGCGAAAACGCCATTTAAATAGCTGATGGTAAACTCGTCTTCAGAGTCTTCCACACGATACGTTTCTCCCGGTGAGAAAGCTTCCGGGTTCAGCAAATATGCTTTTGCCATCGTAATTTTCCGTTCGAGCACTGCCAGTTCGTTTATGATTCCATGCTGTTCGGCTTTTCTTGCTTTTTCAGAAAGTGATGCAATTTCGGTATTGAGTTCGTGCGGTGTCATTTGACTGTATCGTTTCTCCATTTTTTCAGCTACTCCTCTTCCTGCAGAAATTGCTCGATTAAATCGAGTGAGAATCCTTTACGGAATAAAAATTGTTTGACCTTCATGGCGCTTTCATATGAGCCGTCATAACGGTATTTTCTAAACGCTTTTTCCGCATGAAGGCGCAGCGCTTCTTTCTCTGTGTCTTCATCATTTTCATATTCAATCTGCTCCAGCGCAGCGCTGATGACATCAAATGAGAAACCCTTGCGCTGAAGCTGCATCTGGGCGCGCTGTTTGAGTTCTTTTGTCGAAAGTTTTTTATCTTTTTTGAGAAGCTTTTCAACATGCTTGACCGCTTCTCTGGTCTGATCCTCAAAGGAAAAGGAACTTAGCGCCTCCTTAATTGTATCGTCGTCGATCCCCTTCGCTCTAAGCTCTCTGAACAAAACGTCAGGGCCTTTTCCATTCGTTTTTTTGTGGGTGCTGACATAGGCTGCGGCAAATTCCTGATCATTTAAGTACTTATAGTCGTTGAGCTTATGGATGACTTCCGCAATGACGGGCGCCGAGGTTTCTTTTTTCTTTAAGTGGTCCTCAACCTCTTTCGTTGACCTCATTCGGTAGGATAAAAATTCAAGCGCACGGTTGAAGCCTTTCTTCACTTCATCGCCGTATTGAATCTCAATGATGTCAAGGTCATCAAGCTCTTTTCCCTTTTTAAGCTCAAATTTCACGAGCACGTCCGCGTCCACGCTGAAGGCGTATTTTTCATCCAGAAAAATATTGAACCGTTCCGTATTCTTTTTTTGCGTTGATATTTTTGTAATAAATGGCATCTTAATCTCCCTTCTCAGGCCTGAAACGCGTTTTCTTTCATTAAAATGAGGTAAAGTATATTTATTAGAACGATGAGGAGAGATAATCATGAATATCGCAATGACGGGCGGAACCGGTTTTCTCGGCCAGCATCTGACAGGCATTCTTACCCGCCAGGGACACCATGTTTATATTTTATCAAGAAACGCAAGGGAAACTGAACAAAAAAATATCACATATGTCCAATGGCTGACAGAAGGAGCCGCGCCTGAGCAGGAACTTCCTCATATAGATGTCTGGGTAAATCTTGCGGGAAAATCGATTTTTGGCCGCTGGACAGAAAAAACGAAGCAGCAAATTCTCTCCAGCCGTATCAATGCGACGCGTGAAGTGCAGCGGCTTATTCAAAAACAGAAGGAAAAACCGAAAGCGCTGATCCAGGCCAGTGCGGTGGGCATTTACGGCACAAGTCTTGAAAAAACCTTTACAGAGGATTCCGCGACGTCAGATGAGGATTTTCTCAGCCATACTGCACATATGTGGGAAAAGGAAGGACAGAAAATTGAGGCGATGGGCATCCGGACGGTTTATGCGAGATTTGGCGTAATGCTTGGAGAAAAAGGCGCTCTTCCGCTTATGGTTCTTCCCTATAAGCTTCTGGCCGGCGGCACGATCGGAACAGGCAGACAGTGGCTGTCATGGATTCATGTCGAGGACGCAGCCCAGTTGATCTGTTATGCGATGGAAAACGCCGGCATCTCAGGTCCAATGAATGTCACCGCGCCTAATCCTGTGGAAATGGAGCAATTCGGAAAAACGATTGCAAGGGTGAAGCATCGTCCGCACTGGCTCCCTGTTCCGGAATTCTTTTTATCAAAAGCATTGGGTGAAATGAGTCTTCTGATTGTGAAAGGGCAGCGCGCTCTGCCTAAAAAAGCGATGACCTCTGGATTTCGTTTTACATATTCGGATCTTGAATTCGCACTCTCACAGCTGATAACGGACCGAAAGGCTGTATAAAAACGGAAGGAAGCGTCAACCTTAAGAATAACATGGTTGAAGGAGGTCCTTTTTATGGAAAAGAAGAGGGAGAAGCATCAGCAAGGAGCCAACCTGAAGAAAATGCAGGAAGTGCTTTATTCAGGCGAATTTAAAAAAGCGGAAAAAGCTGCTAAGCGGAAGTAGGAATACATAGCCCCTTAAAGCCAGATACTATGTTTGTTTGATATCACTTTTTAGGGGGAATTTGATATGGGCAGAAATCATATCCACAAAAACCGTGATAAAAACAAACAAAAACTTCCTCAAGTTCCCGATGCATTAAAAAGGGAAACAGACGGCGTTTACGAAGAATATTCAAGCGAGCTTGCTGACGCGGATGACCGCGAAGCGCAAGAGCGTGCGAAAGCAGCCGACAACAGAGCGAAAAAGAAAAAACGTTAATGAAAAACCCCTTGTCTCCGTTTGAGACAGGGGTTTTTTTACATGTCGGTGAAACGTTCACGAATCGGCGTGCGTTCTTTTACTTCCGGCGCTTCGTCAGGATAGCCCGTTTGTATGATGGCGGCTAATCGTTCATTATCCTGTAAACCAAAGGCCTGATGCACTTCTTTGTCGTAAAGGATTTTTCCGCTTTTCCAAACCATGCCGATTCCTTTTTCCCAGGCAAGAAGCTGAAGATTTTGGATCAATGAGCTGGTTGCCGCAAAATCATCGTCTCGCGCTCTTTCGTTTTCATCTTCTTGAAACACGACGAGCAGAAATCCCGGGACGCGTCCGAGTGTGTTTTTGAAATTTTGAAGCTTTTCCTCTGTCAGATCCGGCTTGGATTTCTTAGAGAACGCCGCAAATGTGTTGATCAGGTTTGCTTTTCCTGTTTCACTGGAAACGTAAATAAATCTCCATGGCTCTGTCACTCTGTGATTTGGCGCATATTTTGCTGTTTCAAGCATGTCAAGAATGACTGCTGAAGGCACTGGCTCTTGTTTAAATTTTCGAATCGATCTTCTGCTGCGTATAATGTCCCGCAGTGCTGAATGTTGATCTATCTGTTCGGATTGAGGCATACCGTCTCACCTTCCTAAGCAATTGAAAATGATTATCATTCATAATAATAACGGAAAGTGCATCTTTTTGTAAACCATCATCCGTATTAGATTTTAAGGATACGGGTTTCTGAGTACACGGCAGTTCCTGTCATATTCACTTTTACATGGCCGCCGTCTTCATTCATTTCGATTTCCACTTTTCCGTCTTTCCCGATTTCCTGCCCTTGTTCAATGATAAATTCACGCTGCTCGGCATTGCCGTACTGTTTCATATAAGCCCCCATCACACCGGATGCTGTGCCGGTCACAGGGTCTTCTATCGTTCCCGAATACGGGGATGAAAAGTGGCGTCCGTGCAGGTCGCTGCCGGGATGAACGGTTTCAAAGGTAAACGGGTGAACTGAAGCCTTTGGCAGATCGACTAACACGTCGGGAAACTGTTTGTTATCGGGCACCATTTTTTTGGAGGCCTCTAATGATCTAAGCGGAACGATGGCTGTCCATATGCCAGTGCTGCCAAAAACAATCGGAAGGTCTTCATGAAAGTCTTCTTCGGTGATTCCCAATGCGCCTGCAAGTTTTTCCCGATCGCCTGTAAATGGTTTGAATTGCGGAGAAGCCTGTTCAAGCGTAATATGTATGCGGCCGCCTTTTTCAGAAATTTTCACAGGCAGGATACCTGCTTTCGTTTGGATGCTGTACGTTTTACCGCTCTCCAGCATTCCTTTTTCACATAATGCGTAAAGAGAAGCAACTGTTGCATGACCGCACAAATTCATTTCGTGTCCGGGGGTAAAGTAACGGAGTTCAAGATCAGCCGACTCGCTTTTCCGGATAAATGAGGTTTCTGAATATCCGGCGCGCTCAGCTATGATCTGCATCTCTTCTTCAGTGTAATCGTCGCCCTGCAATACGACTCCCGCGGGGTTTCCTTTGCCGGGACTGCTTGTAAATGCTTCATATTTTAATACCTCTGCTTCTTTCACTTGTCTGCCGCCCTTTCTTTATCAATGTCTCTGTCAGTATAGCAAAAATGATTGTGAATTTTCAGTCATTATCAAAAAAACCCATTTTCTTTTTTGAGAAAATGGGAGTAAAGATTAAGAGTTTCTCGTTTTATAGAGCAAATAAATAAAATAAGGGGCGCCGATAGCTGCTGTAAAGACGCCGGCTGGCACTTCCACCGGAGCAAATAAGGTTCTGCCGACGATGTCAGCTGTTAAGACGAGCAAAGCTCCGATGAGTGCCGACGCCGGGAGCAGCGCGCCATAAGATGAGCCGACGAGCCGCCTTGCAATGTGGGGCGCCATCAGTCCGACAAAACCGATTGTGCCGGCAACCGAAACCGCACAGCCCGTAAGAGCCGTACTCAAAAGAAGTAAGAAAAAACGATTTCGCTGCACGGCGCTTCCCGCACCCGCCGCAATATCTTCGCCCAGCACCTGTATATTCATATTTTTTAGCGCGATAAAACAAATAAATAAGAGAATGACAGATAAGATAACAGCTATTTTCACATGCTGCCAGTTTGACCCATAAACAGACCCTGTGATATACACATTGGCTTGTGACGCTCGATAAATCGGGCCTTTGATCATCAGCAGGGTAGTCATCGCCTGCGCCGACATTGAAAATCCGATTCCGATAAGCACCAGCCGAAATGTGGAGGCACCATTTTTGTATGCCAGTAAATAGACGATGAGTCCAACAGCTGAGGCCCCGATAAATGCAGCAGCCGGAAGCCATGACAGACTGATCGTAAGTGAACTGCTGCGGTCTGAGAAGAACATCATTAAAAGCACGACAGCTACCGCCGCTCCTCCCGTTATTCCGATAATATCCGGTGATGCGAGAGGGTTTCTGACGAGCCCCTGCAATATTGCGCCTGCCGCTGCCAGGCAGACGCCGGCGCATAAAGCGGTCAAAATTCTTGGCATGCGGAACGACATGATCATCAGCTCATCCAGCTTGGAACCTGCACCAAAAAATGTTTTTGCTACATCCCAGGGAGGAATAAACCTTTGTCCGAGACCAGCGCTAATGATCAGTACTGCTGCTGTTAATCCCAGTAAAACCAAAAAGACGATCCATGCTTTCTTTTCAGCCGCGGTTACGCCAAAACGAAGTTTCATAGTTTTGCCCCCCTTCTTGCGATGTAGACAAACACAGGCATACCGATGATGGCTGTCATGACTCCGACAGGAACTTCCTGAGGCATAATGATATATCGCGCCCCGATATCCGCGGCAACGAGTAAAATCGCACCCAAAACAGCGGAAAACGGCAGAACCCAGCGATAATCATTGCCGACGATAAATCGGGCGAAATGCGGAATAATGATGCCGATAAATGAAATCGGCCCGGCAATGGCGACAGCAGATCCGGCGAGCAAGACAACACAAAGCGCCATCACAAATTTCAGCAGGCCCGTTTTTTGGCCGAGTCCTTTTGCCACATCTTCTCCCATGACGAGGAGATTAATTTTTTGGCCAAGAAAAAAGCAGATCACAAGCGCTGCAGCTGCATACGGGAGCATCGTGATCAGCAGATCCAGACTCCTGCCCTGCACAGAGCCGGTCAGCCAAAATAGCACCTGAGCAAGCTCGAGTTCATTGACAGAAAGCAAGCCTTGTGTCAGAGAAGAAAACATGGCCGCCATGGCAGCACCCGCCAGCGTCAGTTTGATTGGCGTCAGCCCTTCTCTTCCAAGCGATCCTGCAGCATAGACGATCGCAGCGGTAAATGTTGCCCCAAGAAACGAGCTCCATACTAGCGCCTGAGGTGACTGTATATGCAGAAAAAACGATCCGGCAACAATAAAAAAACCTGCACCGGCGTTAATTCCGAAAATCCCCGGTGACGCAAGCGGATTTTTTGTGAGCGCCTGCATGAGAGCGCCCGCGGCTGCAAGCGAGGCGCCGACGACTGTCGCAACCAAAGCGCGCGGAAGCCTGACATCTTTGATGATGACATGCTCATTTGTTCCGTTGAAGGAAGTAAACGCCTGATAGACCTGTCTCCATGACGTACCTGTATAGCCGTAAACGACGCTTGCGCAGACAGCCGCCAGTAAAATGAAAATCAGACATACTAACACAATCCATTTTGAAGATGCCTTTTTGCAGATCATGATCTAATTCTCCTAGTTATTTACTATGTAATGTTTGTTTTTGAGAATAATCCTCAATTAGGGATTGACACTCTTAACACTGCTTATTATGATCTAAATGATAATGAATTTCAATATTGGGAGGAAAAAGATGAAAAAGCATATCAGCATGCTATTCGTATTTTTAATGGCCGTTATGGTACTTTCTGCCTGTAATAGTTCAGAAAGTTCAAGTAACAGCGAGGGGTCAAGCAGCAAAACAAGAACGGTCAAACATGCAATGGGGACATCAGACAACATTCCCGCCAATCCAAAACGGATTGTTGTTTTAACTAATGAAGGAACAGAGGCGCTCTTAGCGCTTGGCATTAAGCCGGTCGGAGCCGTAAAGTCATGGAAGGGCGACCCGTGGTATGACTATCTGAAAGATGACATGAAAGGTGTTAAAAACGTCGGTCTTGAAACGGAACCGAATGTGGAAGCCATCGCAGAATTAAAGCCTGATTTGATTATTGGAAACAAAGTGCGCCAGGAAAAAATTTATGATCAGTTAAATGCGATTGCGCCGACAGTTTTCGCTGAATCTTTGGCTGGGAACTGGAAGGATAACCTGACTCTATACGCCAACGCGGTGAATAAGGCGGACAAAGGCAAGGAAGTGATTGCCGATTTTGATAAACGCGTTTCTGATTTGAAAGACAAGCTTGGCGACCAGACAAACAAAACCGTTTCTGTCGTACGCTTTTTATCCGGCGAGTCAAGAATCTATTATACCGATTCATTCCCTGGGATTATTTTAGACCAGCTTGGCTTCAAACGCCCTGAAAAACAAGTGGAGCTGTTTAAGAAACAAAAGGACCAATTTACATTCTCAACAGACAGTAAAGAATCCATTCCTGATATGGATGCTGATGTGCTGTTTTATTTCACTTATAAAGCCGATAATGCAAAAGAAAATGAAAAATGGGCCAATCAGTGGACAAGCAGTTCACTATGGAAAAACCTGAAGGCCGTGAAGTCAGGTAACGCCCATGAAGTCGATGACGTCGTGTGGACAACCGCAGGCGGAATTAAAGCCGCAAACTACCTACTTGATGATATTGAAACCTATTTCTTAAAGGCGAAATAAAAAAAGACTCCGTCTGGTTAGACGGAGTCTTTTTTGCTTTTTCCGATCAGCCGCGTGACGAGGAACATGGTGACAGAAAGAGATCTGTTTTTCCGGTACGCCAAGTATTTGCCGCGCCACTCCGGTTTGTATTTTTCTTTAAAGGCCCTGAGGCCGCTGAAGCTGTACATGTATCTGACATTATTAAAAATGATAGCGGCAAATCTTTCTGACCAGAAGGATGTAAAGGCGGTGCCGACATTGGCCAAGGGCGCCATTCCCATGTTAAACGACGTGCAGCCTTCCTCCTTCGCCCATAAAAACATTCGGATGAACAATGCATCCATAATGCCGTTCGGGGCGTCATCGCGGTAGCGCATCAGATCAACTGATATCTCTCCTTCCTGATACATCGGCATGACATTTGCGAATGCAACGATCTCCCCTTCTGCATTTTCCATGTAGGCGATCGGCGCTTTCTGTAAATAGGAAGGATCAAAAAATCCGAGCGAGAATCCCTTTTCCTTTTTTGAGCCGAGCCATTCATCTGAAATTTGTTTCAGTTCCTCCAAGAACGCATCAGAAAATGGGGGATGATCCACATGGAAGGTATATTCCTCCCGCTCAAACCGGTTATTGATTGCCCGAAGGCCGGCTTTTTTCTTCCCTGTGAGGGTAAATGTGTTTAAGTCCACATAGGCTTCCTCGCCCAGCTTAAAGAAGTTATAGCCAAAATCGTGATACAGCGCCATGTCCTCTCGTTCAATTTGATAGAACAAAACACTGAACCCCTTCTGGTGTGCTTCGTTCAGAAATTCTTCCAGCACGAGCGGGAACGATTCTCTTTGTCCTGACGGATCGCCGAGTACGACCAGCCTTCTGGCGATTTTTCCAAACATCAGCAATGCATTCCCGTCACTTGAAAAATAAAACCGCTTATCTCCAAGATAGCCGAGATGGCTCAGCGCGTTGCCTCCGTTTTCATTTAAAAACGAAGCAAGGCGTTCGGGATCAGCTTTTTCCCCGATGTGTTTTGTCTTCTTATGATACACCATTGTAAATATGAAGAAGAACAGCGGCACAATGATAATTGCCATGATCGTCGCATGCGTGATATGAGAATCGCTGTGGACGAAATATTCGTGGCGCAGCACCTTCTTCATCCGGTCCCAAATGAAACCTGCGATGATGTTGTAGTTAAAGAGCGCCACAGTGAAAAGCGCTGCAGCGAAAATCATTTGTCCAAGCGTATAGGATGCCTGTTCTCGGACAAATTGTTTTTTCAAAAGCACAAGCAATACAATAATCATCGGCAGTACGAATATCGCACTGATGTTGAGTCCTTTTAAGAAGCTGAACACAAAGCCGCCGACAAGCGCTGTAATCGCCATTGTATACGAGCGTTTTGTCCGTTTATAAAGCTCGATCGGCAAAATCAGCAGAATGAGCGCTGAGCTTAAGGACAGGCCGTTGAACAGCAAAAGGGCCGGGCGCGGAATGTGCGGAATGACGGTAAGCCTGTCAATCGGCAAGGATACTGAAGCCAGGACAATCAAACCTGCAACGAATATAATAAGGGAAAGTGAGCCTTGTAAAATTCTCACTAATATCGCCCGCTGGACAACAAGCAGAACGTTTGTCGTCTCAATTGCCGGTGCGATGCGCGGGTTCGTTTCGAGCCGTTTCATTGTATTTTCAGTCAGGTCGCCGGCAGCAAAGAACAGTCCCAGGCCGAATGGGATAAATGAATAGACGATCCTGTACAAAACAATAGATGTAACAATGGCCTCCTGATGATAGCCAAGCTGCTCCATCCCGAGCAAAAACAAAAGGTCAAACGAGCCAAAGCCGCCCGGCACGAGACTGATCATCCCTCCGATCGCCGCAATGACGAATACCCCGAACACATACCTGATATCAGCATGAATGCCCATAGCGAACAAAGACAAATAGATGACGATTCCAGCCATAACCCATTCGGCAACGGAAGCGCCAATATAAGCGAAAATCGGATTTTTCACTTGTTCCGCATTCTCTTCGGCTCCGCCTTTGCGGCCTTTGATTTTAGACACCGCCAAGGATAGCGGCAAAATCAGTGCGAAACCGATAACGACTGCCCACAGCCAAGGCTTTTCATGAAGCACTTCATCCACTGGCAGCACTCGTGCGGCGACGAAAATGCTGAAAACAGATAATCCGAGCAGCATAGATGATGTAAGCCAGGCGATTCCTTTTACTAGCGCCTTATGGTCTTTCGTATGCTCTTTATAAAACATCATTCTTAACCCGACTCCGGCTAAACCGCCGAATCCGAGTACGTTATTGAATGAATTGGCGATCCAGGAAACCCTGAATACCTTTCCGTTTGTGATCGATAGACGCAGTGAGTATTTCAGGACGTAATCATACAGCGACATGGCAGCAACAGCCAGCAGGCCTATCAATACAAGGATGAATAAGTCCGTTCGTTCCAGCCCATTGATGACCATGAGCGTGCGTTTGAATGACAGATTTGTCAGTTCTTTTTTCGATTGATAAATAACAAATAGTAAAACAGCAATAGGAAAAACAATTTTTAAAATTGATAAAGCATTCTTTTTAATCAGCAATGGTCTCTCCAATCATATTCTAGTTCGATCTTCTTCCCCCAATAATCTCCAACTCATTATACACTACCTCTATTTTTCGGACAAAGTCCCTGATGCAGTTTCTGCTCACTTTCTTTCAGCAGTGAAAATCGAGTAATATGGTAAGAGGAGCGAATGATGAGGAAGTGATGAAATGGAATATAATTTACATGATACAACGGTGTTAAACGAAAACATTCTTTCATCTGAGGAACGGGAAATATGGGTGCTCTATATGAAAGTCTTAACCTCAGCCGGTCTCGGTGATGTGTCCGAGTGGATGAAGCTTGATATGAGCATGCCGCAAATGAAAGTGATGATGCTATTAAACAACCATGGAACACTGAAGGTCAGCGACATTGCTGAAAAAATGGGGGCTTCCCTGTCCAATACAACAGGGCTGCTTGACCGTCTAGAGAAATCAGGGTTTGTCAAACGATCACATTCTGAAGAGGACCGCCGTTCAGTGGTTGTTCAGTTGACGGAGAATGCAAAAAATATTTTTCGGGGTCTATATGAAAAGGGCCATCTGAAATTAAAGCGTTCATTGGAGCTGCTGTCTCCTGAAGAAAAGCAGGCGGTTTCCGAAGGGCTTTCTATCCTTTCCAAAGCATTGGAGAATGCAAAAAAAGAATAAGTCTTTAAGTCTGTCATCCGCAAACTGCGGAAGCAGGCTTTTTTTATTTGACATTTAGTTCACTTAAAATGAATAATATATTCGAAGTGAATTAAAAAGGGGTTGATGAATATGTCTGAAGCATTGACAGAGCAGAAAAGCCAAAAGTGGGCGATCAGCCTGTTTACGATTGGTGTGTTTATGGCTGCGCTGGATAACGGAATTATTTCGGCTGCTTTAACAACGATAAACGAGTCGTTCGCCGTTTCTCCTTCCTGGGGATCATGGGGCATTACCCTCTATACACTCGGTCTTAGCGTCAGTGTGCCGATCGTCGGAAAGCTTTCAGACCGCTATGGCAGAAAGAAACTCTTTCTCATTGAGGTTTGCCTGTTCGGACTTGGTTCTTTGCTTGTTGCTTTGAGCCAAAGCTTCCCGCTCTTTCTGATCTCTCGGCTGATTCAGGCGCTTGGGGGCGGCGGGATTTTCATTATCGGCAGCTCGCACATTCTCGCTACCCTTCCAAAGGAAAAGCAGGGGAAGGCGCTTGGGCTGCTTGGCGCGATGAACGGGATGGCTGCTGTGCTCGGGCCGAATATTGGAAGCTTTCTGCTTGATTGGACCGGGTCTTGGCATTGGCTGTTTTTGATTAATTTGCCGATTGCAGTGCTATTAGTTGTTTTCGGTGCATGTTTTATTGCGGAAACAAAAGCGCCTGAGGCTAAACGCCTCGATATGGTTGGAATCTTCCTTCTGTCCCTGTCGATTTTAGCTGTGATGTACGGCATGACGAATCTTGACGGGGCAAATCTTTTAAACAGCTTGGGAGATCCAGAAGTGTATGGATGTATTGTTTTTGGCATTCTCTGTCTTACAGCGCTTATCTCGTTTGAAAAGAGGGTTGAAATGCGCGGGGGCGATCCGATTTTGGCGTATTCTCTGCTGAGAAACCACATGTTTCAGCGCACGCTTATCATCGGTTTATTATCCGGCGGACTCTTGGCGGCGGTCATTTTTATCCCGTCATATGTTGAGCAGTATTTGGGCGTTCCTGCTGCAAAAGCAGGCTATTGGATGACACCGCTTGCGTTAGCTTCCGGAATCGGCGCTTGGCTTGGCGGAGCGCTCACCGACAAAAAAGGGCCGGTGAAAACCGTTATTCTTTCGGGAATCATTTCATGTGCGGGATTTGCTTTATTTCCGCTCTGGGTGACGGAAAAATGGGAGTTTGTAATCGCTAGTGTAGTCGCTGGCATCGGTTTTGGCTTCCTGTTAGGCGCTCCGCTGAACGTCCTTGTATCAGAGGCGGCTAAAACGAATAAGGGCACGGCGCTCGGCACGCTTTCATTGGTAAGGCAAATCGGACTGACATTGGCGCCTACTCTTTATGCAGGTTTTATCACAGCCGGGTTTGACCAAATAGGTGATGAAATCAGCAGCCGCTTATCGGACAGCGGACATTCAGGAACGGCGATGCAGATGATTCCGGAGATCGACAGTTCTGATGTTTCTTCTTTACAAGAACAAATCGAACGGATTCCCGTGCCTGAAGTCAAAACCGCGATAAGCGACGCCATTCATGCGAGTGTCGCCAGCGGCTATGATCATTTATATGCCGCCGCTGCTGTGATTTCACTGCTGGTGATTGCTCCTATCAGTATTCCGGCTTTCCGCCGGCAAAAGCGTTAAGACCACCCCATCCGTTTGGAAAGCTCCGTAATATGAACGATATGATGATGTGAGTGCCAGACATACAGCCCGAGCGCGTTTTCTAGGGTCATGATCTCCTTTGTATCGGGATGGTAAAAGCCGCGCTGAAATTGCTGATCCGTCAGGGTGCGGAGAAGAGCCGTCCATCTCCCGTGAAGCTCCTGCAAAAGTGCGAGTGAACCGCTTGGATCTGCTGTTTTCGAGTCCTTTAGCTCCGACCACGCTTTTTCATCATATGGACGGATGGCCGGTGTCTCTTCCGTCAAGCTCAATTTAAACCGAATATAGCTGTTCATATGACTGTCAGCCAGATGATGAATAACTTGCCGAACGGTCCATCCCCCGTCTCGGTACGGTGTGTCAAGCTGGCTTTCCGTCATGCCTTCAACGGCTTTCTTCAGTTTGACCGGCACTTTTTCAAGCGCTTGAATCCATTCATCTTTTTGCTCCTTCGATACCGATTCCCTCGGCTGGTATTCTCCTATTGGATAGCTTAGATTGGCTGTTGTCATGTATGTTCTCCCTTCTGTTCAATCTTCTCCTTTATTTTACAAGAAAAAGATTGTGCATGCTGTATGATTTAAAACAGTTCTACAGTAAAAAACATACAACAAGCTGCAGGAACCTCTCTCCTGCCGCTTGTTTTCACCCTGCGTGATCACGCACTTCTAATGTGGCTTTCTTCTGTTTTGGCTGATAGATCTTCCCCACAAATAAATAACCGTATTTGAATTTATTCAGTGCCCATGAGGTCAGAATCGGGCCGGCTGTGCACACGGCAAACAACAGGAGAACAGCCGGTACGGCGGGAATCCCAGGCATATTTAAAAGCAAAACGTAGCCTATGATCATAAAATAAGCATGAAGCAGATAAATCGAAAAGGAATAGTTGCTGATAAACATAATGATTTTCGGCACATGCTTCATTTTAGAAAACAAGTGAAAGCACAGGAAAATCATGCTTGTCGAATACAGCATGATATCAGGCCGTTTCGAGCTGATCATGCCGATTTCACCGACATAAGAAACAGTGACAACCAGCGCAGCAGAAGCTAGCGCGGCGCCGTATATCACTATGCGGTATTGGTTCAGCAAGGCTAAAAAGCGTTTATACTCCTTTCCGCAATAGTAGGCAAGACAAAAGTAGAAAAGCCAGCCTGCGAACGGAACCCAGAAGAACGGAAACCCACCGCCCTCTTCTGAAGCGGGAGCCGGGCTGACTGCTGAAAAATAGCTTAAATAGGCGGCTGTCACCACAAATGAGATGGACAGCACCCATTTCGGCGATGCTTTTTTCAAATACTCATGAAACATCATATGCAGAATGTAAAATTGAAAGATGACGAGAATAAAGTATCCGATAAAGTTTCCTAACAATACGTTCGCCAAATACTTTTGCACGATCGCGAGAAAGGTGATCTCTCCCCCCATCGCACTGGTCATCAGCAGTGCATCGATGGCCGCGATAAATAAAAAAGGAACGAAAATCACTTTTCCCCGCTTCTTTAAAAAACCGTCCGGCACCCCGTCAGGATAAGAACGGGCCAGCAAAAATTCAGAGATAAAAATGAAGGCAGGCGTGCTGAACATCAGGAGTGTGCGGAAAGAATCTACGGTGTGAGAAATATCTGCGAGAGCTTCTGCCTGAAGCATCAGGACCATTGAAATGATATGGAGCAAGACGACACTTAAGCACGAAATGCAGCGGATCATAAAAATTTCTTTAATTTGCATAACTGCGCTCCTTTTATTTCAAATTTTTAGAAATCGATGGTTGTACCTTAACACACACGATTCATTTTAAAAAAGAGACTGATGTCTTATCTTTCTCTATGCATGAAAGACTAGCAGCCATTCATATCCATGATTTTTTTAATAGACATTCTCCAGCCATTTGTCCCGAACATTCAGGGTGCGATGTTTAACACGTGAAAACAAAGTCCTATTCACATGTTTGATCCCGCAAAAATTGCAAAATGCCTTTCTTGATCATAATCCAATCAGCATCACGTTTCATGTACCAGGCGGGCGCATCAGCCGTATAAAACACGTGAGCCGATTTTGCTTTTTATAACCCTTTAGGAAGCAGCCCTCGGTTTCTCGTTCATGTTTCATATCAGACCTCCTGATCTCACCGCCATACCTCAGAGTCCACCAGTGTATATAACTGACTGGCTTTCGAAATTTGGTGAACTTCACCCCTTTTAAGCTTTTTCAAATACGATATTCTTCATTTTGATGTGAGTGATTACTCACTTTACAACCTTCCCTGTTCGTGGTAATTTATTAATGAGTGATTACTCACTTTAATAAATAAGGAGGCAGATCAATATGGACGTAATAGAAATGCGAGATGTCAGCAAACGATTCAGCAGCAAAACTGTTTTAGAGCCGTTTACCTTTACTGTGAATCAGGGAGAAATCTTTGGATTGCTGGGCCCCTCCGGATCAGGAAAAACAACGCTGATTAAAATGATGATCGGGATGCTGAAGCCATCCACCGGCACAGTTGCTGTGTGCGGAACACCGATGCCAAATTTGAACATGTTTCATCGGATCGGTTATATGGGCCAGTCTGACGCGCTTTATGAAGACTTGACCGCAAAGGAAAATCTTTCATTTTTTTCCGGGCTGTTTGGAATGAAAGGAAAACGAAAGCGTGAACGGATGGATCAAGTTCTTCACTTGGTTGACTTGACTGAACATGCCGAGAAGAAAGTAAGTGCTTTTTCCGGAGGGATGAAAAGAAGGCTGTCCCTTGCGATAACACTCGTTCACGAGCCGGACGTTTTTGCTCTTGATGAGCCCACTGTCGGAATTGATCCCGTTTTGCGCCGGTCGATCTGGGGTGAACTCGGCCGTCTGAAAGAAAACGGAGCCGCCATTCTTGTGACGACACATGTTATGGATGAGGCTGAAAAATGCGACCGCCTTGGACTGATCAGGGATGGCCGAATGATTGACAGCGGTTCGCCTAAAGAACTGATGAATAAATACAAAGCAGCATCTATTGAAGATGTCTTTCTTCTTTCTGGAGGGAGTGCAACATGAGAGTGACTGTACTTGCCGTAAAAATCATTCTGCAATTTTACCGGGATAAACGAACGCTGCTTTTGATGCTGCTGGCTCCGCTTTTGGTCTTGACTTTGGTTCACCTCATCCTTGATCATAAGGAGGACTCATTTCATGTCGGAGGGTATCATCTGCCGGACGAAATGACGCAGCAACTGGAGAAAAAAGATATCAAGGTGACAGAATTTTCGAATACCCATGCAAAACAGCATATAGATGATGAACAGCTAGACGCATTTATTTCATTCACAAATCAGCATATGAAAGTGACACTTGATGGCAGCCAGTCTAAGAACAAACAATTGCTTCAGATCATTACAACTGGAGGCAGTCAGCAAAAACAGCCAGCAGAGGTCTCTTATGCCTACGGCAAAGAGGATTTGAGCACGTTTGATTATACCGGTCCGACACTAATCGGCTTATTTATTTTCTTCTTTGTTTTTTTAATCGCAGGGATTTCTTTTTTAAGAGAACGGACGAACGGCACGCTTGACCGGATCCTCTCAACACCTCTGCGCCGCTGGGAAATTGTCGCCGGATACGGATTAGGCTTTGGCTTGTTTACAACCCTCCAATCTGTGTTGATCACTTGGTATGCTGTTCAAATTCTTGGATTGTATCAGGGCGGATCGTTCTGGCTTGTGTTAATCGTAACGGTAATGCTTTCTTTGACGGCTTTAACGCTTGGCACATTTTTATCAGCGTTTGCCAATAACGAGCTTCAGCTGATTCAATTTGTCCCGCTCGTCATTGTGCCGCAGGTGTTTTTCTCAGGTCTTTTTCCGATGGATAGTCTGGCCGGCTGGCTTCAGTCACTGCAGCAGATCATGCCTCTGTACTACGGAGCAGACGCCTTGAAGCTGATTATGATGAAAGGCCAAGGCATGTCAGAGATCGCAAATGATCTTCTTATCTTGGCGGGCTTCACCATTTTATTCGCATTCTTAAACATTCTCATTCTGAAAAAATATCGAAGACTGTAAAAGAGGTGTTTTATGATTGACAAATCATAGTAAAAAAATCGCCATTATCGGAGGGACGGGTAAAGCAGGCCGTTTTATAGCCAGCCAGGCTCTTGCAAAAGGCTATCAAGTCCGTATGCTCGTCAGGCAGCCGGAGCGGCCCCCTCACATTGACGAGAGAATTGATGTCATTCGCGGAGATGCCCAGCACCCGCAAAGCATCCGCACGCTGCTGGAAGGATGCAGCGCCGTCGTCAATACGTTCGGACAGCCTGAAAGAGCCGTCCCGTTATACAGTACAGTGACAGAACTCATCGTTACTGTCATGAAAGAATGCAACATAGACAGATATATCGGAGTGACTGGCGCTTCGTTAGATATTGAAGGTGACCGAAAATCATTGGTTTATAGAATAGGCGCGCTTCTCTTTCGCCTCCTCTATCCGCAAATGATTGCCGATAAAAAGAAAGAGCTTCATATATTATCACGCAGCGGATTGGATTGGACGCTTGTCCGACTTCCTTTTGTAACAGATGCTCAGACTCAGGGCGCTGTAAAAGTTGATTTCTTCAATTCGCCGGGAATGAGAATCACCAATTTAGATATTGCAGCATTTTTAGTTCAGCAGATTGAGGGTCATTCCTTTTCACAAAAAACACCCTTTATCTCAAATTAACAGCGGGATTGGTTGTGTTCCCTGTCCGCCTTTTCTATAATAAAGGGAACAGGCTTTCAGAAGGAGTACGAACAATGGATGCGAAATCTCTTGAAGAATTATTGCATATAGAAGGCGAACAAATAAAAATGAGCGAAAAACAGCGGCACATTCTGAGTGCGGCTATTGAAATGTTTGCTGAAAAAGGATTTGCCTCGACATCCACAAGCGAAATAGCCAAAAAAGCCGGCGTTGCTGAAGGGACGATTTTTAGGCATTATAAGACGAAAAAGGATTTGCTGCTGTCAATTGTGATACCAACGGTGACAAAGGTTGTTGCCCCTGCTTTCGCCAAAAATTTCAGCAAAGAAGTGTTTGAGCAGGATTATCCGTCATATGAGGTCTTCATTCGGGAAATGCTGAACAACCGCTTTGAATTTGTTAAAAAGCACTTCCCCGTTTTGAAGATCTTTATTCAGGAAGCCTTCTACCAGGAAGAATTCAGAAATGTGTACAAGCAGGTCTTCAATGAACATGTGTACGATAAGTTCAAGCACATTATCGAGCATTTCCAAAGCACCGGCGAACTGCGGGACCTTCCGGCGGATACCATCATCCGCACGACGATCTCTTCTATCATCGGACTTATCATTACCCGGTTTTTGCTGATGGGAGAGGAAATGGATGAAGAGCTTGAAAAAGAGCGGACGATTCAATTTATTTTGTACGGGGTCACACAAAAAAGATGAGCACTGGCTCATCTTTTTTTGAGAATTGCGATATACAATTAGGATAGTATTAGAAGGTATTTACCTCATATAATAGCCTGCAAAAAATCAACTCAGTTTTCGTTCTATCTTCCTCCTCATTTCAATCGATCAGAAAACAAAAAAACCTGCTGTATTAACTAACAGCAGGTTTCAAATCACCCGTAGATTTTCAAGCATTAGTTTGTATTTAGTCCCCCGCCATTCAATCCTTCTTTGATATAGCCGTTAACTTGGCTATTAGAAAGCAAGCCAATATGGCCGATGCCATAAAGCTGAATATTTCTTGCTCCTTGCAGTCTGGAAAGACTGTTGACCACTATTTCATCATTTAGACTGTAGATAGATGTATAGAGGATTTTCTGATTTGGATCTGTGCCCGGCAGTGCTGTTGACGAAACTAAACCATTAGCCCCTCCAAGCGTTACGACATTTTGAATCTTATTGCCCCCGCCTAAATATTTAATATAATACAGCGTGTTGGCGCCTCCCATACTATGAGCCACAATATCTACTTTTTTGGCTCCCGTTTCTTTTAAAACGCGGTCAACATATGAAGCGAGCTGCGGGCCGTTATTTAGATTGTTCCCTGTTTTATCATAAAAATCAATTGCATACAGTTTGTTGCTTTGCCAGCCTTGAGAAATTAAGTAGTTTTTAATAGCGAAAAAGTTGTATGAGGCACCACTTATTCCATGAACAAGAACAACAGGATTATGTACTGATTCAGCTTTTGCGCTTGACGGCGGAGCGGCTAGAACAGATAGAATCAGCGATAAACAGATAGCGAATGTAATCAATACTTTTTTCACATTCATTCCCCCTTAAAATATTTATACCACCAATTTCCTATTATACATAAAACATCAATATAGTTAATATTTTTTCAGAAAATTACATATATCATTTTTTATGATCGATAGAAATGAATCCGATATCTTCTCAAATCATTACATACCTTATATCTTCATTTCACGAGTAGACCGGGTTGTGTTCCCTTCCTCCCTTTTCTATAATAAGGGGAATAGGCAGTTAGGATCACAGATGAGCACTTGCTCATCTTTTGTGCGAAACAGCCATAGACACGGAGGATAGCATGAGAGTATTAAAATACGCCATATTAGGGCTTTTGCGAAAAGGCGAATTGAGCGGATATGATATTACGAGTTATTTTAAAGAGGAGCTTGGCCAATTTTGGAGCGCCAAGCACAGTCAGATTTATCCTGAGCTCAAAAAGCTGACAGATGAAGGATTTATCACGTTCCGGACAACAATTCAAGGCACAAAGCTGGAGAAAAAAATGTACACCCTGACAGACAGCGGAAAGCAGGAGCTGCACGACTGGCTGATCCGCCACCAGCCGATACCAGAGACGGTGAAGGATGAATTTATGCTGAAGGCTTATTTCATTTCTTGTCTATCACGGCAGGAGGCTTCCGACTTGTTCACAGACCAGCTGCTGAAACGCAAGGCCAAGCTGTCTGATCTGCAGGGAAGCTATGAAAAGCTTATGGCTTCAGCAGAGCCGATGTCGTTTTCTTCACCGGACTTCGGCCACTATCTCGTGCTGACGAAAGCGCTGGAGCGGGAGAAAAATTATGTTTCTTGGCTGGAGTCAATTTTGGCCATGATAGATAAGAATTGACCGGGAGCGGCCTTCTGGCTGCTCCGATACTTAATGCGGGGGGACGGACAATTGAAGGTGACATTGCGTGAATTAACAGGGGAACTGATCCGAGTGGTGCCGATGGATAAAAGCCATATTCAAGGTTTATATGAAGCTGCAAATGATGAAAACATCTGGGCGCATTTACCGAAAACCATCAGAACGCTGCATGATATGGAGGCTTTTGTTGAGGAAGCGCTGCAAGCGAAAGATTCGGGTGCAGAATGTCCATTCGTGATTATTCAACGCGAGACTGGCAAAATCGTCGGCACGACACGATTTCTGTATATGTCATCTGCTGCAAGAAGCCTTGAGATCGGCTGGACGTGGTTTCACCCTTCAGTGTGGGGCACCTCGGTCAACACTGAATGCAAATATTTGCTGTTACAATATTGCTTTGAACAGCTGAACACGATTCGGGTGCAGTTCAAAACAGATGAGCGGAATATCAGATCGCAAAAGGCCATTGAACGGCTGGGAGCAGTTAAAGAAGGCATATTGCGAAACCAAATGATCAGAAAAGACGGAACATTCCGCAACTCGGTATTTTACAGCATCATCGACAGTGAGTGGCCGTCCGTGAAACAGCATTTGGAACAGAGACTGCAGCTTACAGAAAAAACAAAATGATTGCGAAAAACATCTGCCCCGGGGGCAGATGTTTTTTTAGGCGCGGAGCGCTTTCAGCCCCACTATGAAGGTAATTGCTGCAAAAGCAAGCAAGATACCGCAGATCCCGAAAATATCTGTGACGTGCGCACCGTTAGCGATAATCTCAGTCAAGCCGCTCATCGCCCACTTTTGCGGAAGAAATTCAGCGATAGATTGCATAAATGTCGGTTCAATGTCTATCGGCCAATACATTCCGCTTACCATACATGTTGCGATGACGAATAAGTTGCCGTACGCAAGCTGCTGTTCCGGCGTTCTGACATTGGCCGCAATCACCAATCCGATGCCGACAACTGTCAGCAGAAAAAGCGACACTAACACAATAACCGCAGCCGGATTCCCCCAGTTGATGCCAAACAGCCAATGGGATGCGAGAAGCAAGATGCCAAATTGAATCCAGCCTATGACAAAGAAGGACAGCACATACCCAGCACCGATTTCCGCTCGGCTGACATCTGTAAGCAACCTGGACCAGACGCCGTTTTTTCTTGCTTCAAGAATGGTTCCCGCCGCCCCCATCATGGTCAGCATGACAAACAGGATGGAAAAGCCTGCTGCTCTGGAAGCTATGTCACTTGCGTCTGCACCCTCTTTTTGATTGCTGAGTGTCTTTCGTTTTACGGCTGGCGCTGCATCTTCGTGATCTTTGGCGATAACCGTTTTATAAGCCGCCTTCCAGTTCTCTCCCGCTGCCTGAGCTGCCGTTTTCGCCGCGGCAACTTGAATATTGAGCTTTGCCAATGTGCTTTCCGCGTACTGTTTGACCATCGGCGCTTCCGACAGCTCCGGGCCGTGGCGGAAGATCAGCTCAGGATGTTTTCCTTTTTCCAGCTGTGCCTGAAATGAGCGGGATAAGATAATGATCCCGGCAATTTTCTTTTGTTTCAGCTTTTCTGACGCTTTGCTTTCAGACATGTTTTCGAATGTATACATATCATCGTGTGACTTCAGCTGCCGAATGTAATGCTGCGAGAGAATCGTGTCGTCCTGATCAACGATCGCAAGCCGCAGCTTGTCGTCATTGCTGCCGAGCATCCCCCCAAATACAAAGGTCAGCAAAAGCGGGGCAGCAAACATCATCAAATAGTTCTGCCGTTTCTTGAAAATGAGAGAAAGCTCAATGCCGCAAATGGCTATGATTTTTTTCACCTTGGTGTACCTCCTTATCTTGTATGAAGCCGTCTGATACCAAGCACGAGCGAACAAAGGCCGATCGCCGCAAAAAGAAGCACAGGCTTTTGAAGGTCAGCCCAGCCTCCCCCTTCCATTAAAGAAAGAAAGCCGTCAAGCGCCCATCGATTCGGTACCGCTTTGGATACAGACTGCAAGAAGTCAGGAAATTGGTACAGCGGCAGCATGGACCCGCCGAGAACCGCAAGCAATTGAATGCCGAAGCCGCCTATCGCATCGGCCGATTTCATATCGCTGATGCACGACGCAAGCAGCATGGAAATGCCGGATACAGCTGCAGCGTATGAAAGCCCGAGCACACTCACAAACAGCAGATTATCGCCCCAGTCTACACCGAATACATTGATCGTGACGATCAGAAAAATAAAAAATTGTATGATGGCAAACAGATAGGTTCCAAGCCATTTTCCGAAGAGAATGGCGTATTTTTGCACAGGCGTCATCAGCATTCTGGCAAGCGTCTCCGTATCCTTTTCCTGTAAGAATGATTTCGCCCCGACTGTCATATGAAACAGCATAAACATGCAAAGCATTGCCGCCGAATAGTATTGAAAACTCGTAACGGCCTTGCTGCCGACTGATTTTTCCGCAATAGTCAGTTTGTCACCCGTTTCTTTTTCAAGCGTCTTTACCAGCTTTTCTGCAATCTGTGAAGGATCAAGTTTTCCTTGCTTTACAGCTGCCGTTTTGCTGACGTAGTCCATTGAGGCTGACGCGGCTTCCCGAACCGCTTTATATTGCTCTATAAAAGAGCCGGCGGCTGTTTCGATGATGGAACTTTTTAATGTTTGATCAGGGTCAGCATAGACAAAAGCTGACGTTTTGCCGGCTTCCCAATGACTCGGGATAACGATACCGACATCGATTTTCTTTTCATCAAGCAGTTTCTTCATCTCTTCTTCACTGCTGGCTTGTGTGACCTTTATCGACTTCATTTTTTTGAGCACATCTGTTTTGAACATGTTCGCTGCATCTGACTGGCCTGATTGGACATAGCCGACTTTGATGTCGTCAATCTGGCTGCCTCCGTCAACAACCGATCCGAGCGCCGCCCCTAAAATACAGGTCAGGATCAGCGGCATTAAGATAAGCATTATAAACCCTTTTCTGTCCGTGATTCTGATTTTGACATCTTTCCATGCGATCCATATGCTTTTTTTCATAGCCGTCCCTCCTTAATCCCGCAAAGTGCGGCCGGTCAGATTCAGAAACAGGCGCTCCAGATTCGGTTCCTGCACCTGAAGAGACAGCAGGTTTATATGATGGGCGGTTGCTTCCGCAAGCAGACTTGTGACGACTTTCTCATGATGAGCCGCAGCAATTTCAATTTTGAGCTCTGACTCATGTACTGTTACATCATTGACATGAGCCAGAGAACGGATCGCAAATAGAAACGCTTCGTCGATCCCGCTAACCGTGAGCTGAATGATGGTATCGCCTCCAAGGCGGCTGCACAAATCGGTTTTTGTGCCGATCGCAATCATTTCTCCCTGATCAATAATGCCGATCCGGTCGCATAAATACTCAACCTCTTCCATGTAATGACTCGTGTAGATCACCGTCATGCCCGTTTCATTGAGCTGTTTCACCGTTTCTAAAATATGATTTCTCGATTGAGGGTCGATTCCGACAGTCGGTTCATCCATGATCAGCAGCTCAGGCTTGTGCATTAAGGCGGCACCAATGTTGATTCTCCGTTTCATTCCGCCTGAGAATGTTTCAATTTTATCTTTGGCCCGCTCAGTCAGGCAGACATATTCAAGGACCTCTGCCGATCTTTTTTTGGCCTCTCCGTGCGTAAGTCCGTACATTTTCCCCCAAAACATAAGATTTTCATGGGCCGTCAGCGTAGGATATAAAGCAATTTCCTGCGGGACAACACCGATTTTTTGTTTCGCTTTAGCTGTTTCTTTTCCGATGACATAGCCGCCCACTGTGATGTTCCCGCTGTCATGCGGCACGAGGCCGGAAATCATCGAGATGGTTGTGGACTTCCCCGCACCGTTTGGCCCGAGCAGCCCGAACGACTCCCCCTTTTGGAGGGAAAAAGAAATGCCTTTCACGATTGTTTTTTTCCCATAGGCCTTTTTGATGTTTTCTGCTTGCAGCACGTCGTTTCACTCCTTTTTTAATCCCATTGCCATTGTAGAAAAAAGAAGGGCGTGCGGCATGTAGCGCCGGATAGAACATAAGGCATGAAAAAAAGGCCTGTAAAAGGCCTTTTCAGAGAAATGTATATGCTGAACGTCATATGTCAAAAGACAGATACACCATATCTGACTGAATAGATGGCGGCTTGGGTTCTGTCTCTGACAGACAGCTTGCTGATAATGTTCGAAACGTGATTTTTCACTGTGCCTTCTGTAATGTACAGCTTCTCGGCAATTTCTTTGTTATTCAGCCCGTACCCCAGCTCAGCGAGAACTTCCATTTCACGATCGGTCAGGTCGTGCAGCTCCTTAGGTTTTTCTTTCTCGTTTATTCCTTTCAGCTGTCTTTCACGCTTCCATTCATTCAGCATTTGGGCTGTCAGTTCCGGAGGAAGCACCATACCCCCAGATTGAACAGTCATCACCGCTTTTACAATCGTATCTGCCGACATGTCCTTCAGCAGGTACCCGCTCGCTCCTTCTTCAAGCGCTTCAGCAATCAGCTCTGAATCCTTGAAGGTCGTCAGCATCAAAACCTTTACGCCGGGCAGCGAGCTTGTAATCAATTTTGTCCCTTCAACTCCGTTGGAGACCGGCATTCGGATGTCCATTAACACAATATCCGGCTCAAGTTCTTTCGCCTTTTCGAAGGCTTCCTGCCCGTTTCGCGCTGTTGCGATCACATCAAGCTCTTCTCTGAGCTGAAGCAGCGATGCCAGCCCTTCTCTGACGATATCCTGATCGTCGGTAATGATGATCTTAATCATGATAAACTCTCCTTTTGCTGCGCGGGCCCGAAGCTCCATTTTTTATTAGCCAGTGAAAATTTGGCGATCACAGTAAATCCTTGATCCCGTTCGCTCTCAAAGCGGATCATTCCGCCATGCTCCGCTGCCCGTTTTTTCATGTTCAAGAGACCAAAGCCGAGTGCCGCGTCGGGATTTCCTTTTCCGTCATCCTTAATGACAAGGCTGATGCTGTCCGGTGCGCAGGCAAGCTGGATCGAACAGGCCGTGGCACCGCCGTGCCGTTTGGCATTGGTCAGTGCTTCCTGCACCGTTCTGACCAGAGTCGGATGAAGAGACAGCGGGATCACCGCCGGATCACCGCTGACCGCAAAATCGGTTGTGATTCCCGCATTTTTGTAAAAGTCTTCTGTCAGCTGTTTCAGCGTTTCGATTAATGAAGGATCGTTTTCCGTTTGCAGGGTGCGCACTGATAAGCGGACATCATCAAGCGCTTCGCGGGCAAGCGTTTCACATACCCCGACCGTCTCCTCCGCTTTTTGGCTGTCTCTTTTTTGCCATTCACGCAAAAGCTGCAGCTGTACGAGGAGCGCCGTCATTTTGTGCCCGACTGTATCATGGATGTCCCTTGCCATTCTGTTCCGCTCATGAATGGCAGTCAGCTCTTCAACCTGCTTCGCATATAAATGCAGCTCCTGGTGCGCAGCAGACAGCGCCAAGTGTGACTCCGTCAGTTCCTGAAACTGCTGTTTTGCCGTTTCCTGTGTATCCAACAGCTTGCGGATTAATTTACCGACAACTCCGCAAAAGACAACGAATGTCATGCTGATACAATGATCCATCACATATTCATCGCCGAACATACGATATGTACGAATGAGCACAATCAGCCACATGATAAAACAAAAACAAAGGACAGACCATACTGTTTTCCGGTCAAACCCTTTCAAAAAAAAGGTAACAGCAACCGGGCTGAGCAATGTGATATATAAACCTGTACCCGGAAATATGAAACCGAATGAAAAGCCTACTGCAATATCAATCAGACAAAAAATAACGGCATACTTCTCTACTCTTAATAAGAGATGATTTGCTAAGAACACACCCGCACCGCCAGCGATGAACAAATACTCAAACCAGCGGTCATCTTTTACAAGAAAAAAGTAAACCGAACAACTTACCATTAAGGTGAAAATCCTAGTAAATATAAGAGCCTTCACGCTCATCACTCCCGTTACCCAATTCCTTTCTTATCATACCTGCCTCAGGTCATTTTTGACAGGAGTTTCTGGAAAATAAAAACCGCATATGAACTTAATGTCATAAGCGGCGCTTTCGTTTATTTATTTGAATTCAACCCATACTGATCCTTGGTCTGCTGAACGCACGCAATTCTCAATCCAGCGGATGCCCTCGATTCCTGCATCAATGTCAGGATACACCAAGTTGTTCAAGGTTTCTTGATCTTCGCGGTTTTTCGCATCAATCGCAACGGCAAACTTAAGATAAATATTGGCCCACGCGTCTGACAGCCCTTCGCTGTGTAAGGCGCCCAGACGTTCATCAGCACTGCACGCACCGTCTAAATACGGCATGCCGCGAACGAGTGTCTGAATCGGCTCTCCCTGCACTTCATACGTCAGTTCGTTTGGCTTGCTGTCCCACCATTCGATGCTTGCTTTTGAGCCGACAATCCGGATTCTATGGCCATCCATACATCCGGCATTGATTGATGATGTCCACATCGTTCCGACCGCTCCGTTTTCATAATGCATGAGCACATGTGCGTTGTCCTCCAGCGGCGCTCGGCTGCCGACGAAGCTCTGGCGGTCACACAGCAGCTCTTTGATTTTCATCTGCGGCATAATGAGCTGCGACATATAATACGTGTGGGTAGATAAATCGCCCAGCACAAAGCTTGGCCCGGCGATCGCAGGGTCGACACGCCATTTCTGTGCAGCGCTTATGTTTTCGCCCTCATCTGCTGCACAAAAACCGTGTGTGTACTGCAAGTCAACCACACGAATATCGCCGATCTTGCCTTGCTCAATCATCGCACGCATTTGAAGGAGCATTTGATTGCCGGAAAAACCGTATGTCACGCCGACAATTTTCCCTTTTTTCTCTGCGAGCGCTTTGATTTCATAGCCCTCTTCTGAAGTGAAGAACAGCGGTTTTTCACAAATGACATGCAGATCTGCTTCAAGCGCCGCCTTACAGATCTCATAATGAGTGCCGTTCGGCGTGGCAATCGATACAACCTCTATGCCATCCTCTTTTTTCGCTTCCTCCGCAAACATTGTTTGATAGTCAGGATAACAGCGTTCCGCATCCACTCCGAGGTTCACCCCAAAGTCTTTTCCTCTTTCGGCATCGATATCAAAGGCGCCTGCGATTAATTGAAAGGCAGTATTGTCTCTCAGCGCTCCAATACGATGTTTATATCCAACCTGGCTGAGCCGCCCGCCGCCTACCATTGCCCAGCGCAGCGGTTTTGAAATGATTCTTTCTCCATTTAGCATCAGAAAAACCTCCTATTGGCTGATGGTTTGTTTTAAAGCTTCTATCGATGTGCGGATGCCCGCTTCCGGTGACATCGTTAAGTCCTCCATTTCTAAGGAAACCTCACCGTCATACCCCATCATTTTTACGACTGAAAAAAATTCCTTCCACCACTGTAAATCCTGTCCGCAGCCGACAGCTACATAATTCCATGCCCGGTTTGCAGGATCTGTCACTTCTTTTGTTTCTAACAGCCCGTTAACTGCAGCTAAATGTCTTTCAATTCTGACATCTTTTCCGTGAACATGGTGAATGGCTTCTCCGAGCTCCCTTGCCGCGATGATCGGGTCTGCGCCCATCCATAATAAATGGCTCGGGTCAAGATTCAAACCGACCATCGGGCCGACTGCATTTCTGAGCCGAAAGAGAGTCTCAGGATTATAGACTAATTGAGAGCTGAAATTTTCAAGCGCGATTTTTTCAACACCGCAGGCTTCCGCTTTTTGGACAAGCTCCTTCCAATAAGGAATCGCAACATCTTCCCATTGATAGTTGAGGATATCTTTTAAAACGGGAGGCCAGCTCACTGTGTATGTGATCCAGTTCGGCACTTTGTCGTCCGGGCCGCCGGCTGGCAGGCCGCTCATCATGATCACTTTTTTGACGCCTAATAATCCAGCTAACTCCATCGTTTTGGCCGTTACTTCTCTGTGCAATTTGCCCAGTTCGCCTGGATCCAAAGGATTCCCCGAGCAGTTTAAAGCGCAAAGTGTCATATTCCGCTTTTCCAGCGCTGCTGAAAACTCTTCTCTTTTGTGGCTGCTTTGCAGCAGTTCATCAAGATTCAAGTGAGGCGCAGGCGACCAGCCTCCGGTTGTCATTTCAAGCGTATCAATGCCAAGCTCCGCGGCAAAATCGAGCATTTCTTCAAAAGGCAAATGTCCTAAGCTGTCTGTTACATAAGATAGTTTCATTGATAGATTCCTCCTGGTATCTGCAGATTACGATAAGTGAGTTGTTTGATTTTGGATTTCCTGATCAGCGCGGCGGCCATACTGGCGAAAGGAATGCTCAAGCTGTTCAAGTGACCGCCCTTTTGTCTCAGGCACATATTTTTTCACAAATAGAATCGCTAGGATATTCATAGCGACAAAGATAAAAAATGTCGCCGACATCCCAATATGATTGAGCAAAATGGGAAAGGTGAATCCAATGAGAAAGTTAGCTGTCCACAAGCAGAAGGTGCTGATCCCCATGCCAAGCCCCCGCACATGCATAGGAAAGATTTCCGAGAGCATCAGCCACGTCACCGTAGAAATGGCAGCCTGCTGAAACGCAAGAAACAAAACGGTCAAACTCAGCACAACATACGGCAGGGCGGGTGTTCCTTCAAGGACAATAGATAAAATCCCGATCAGCAGAAGGGCTGTCATCGTGCCAATCTGTCCGATGATCAGCATGGGCCGGCGGCGGACTTTGCCGAGAAGCCATATCCCAAAAATGACCGCTATAACTGAAATAACACCGTTTGCAATATTGCCGATTAATGCAGCTTCTGTTTGAAAACCGGCTTCTCTCAGAATTTCTGTCCCATAGTACATGATCGAATTGACACCGGTAATTTGCTGTACGATGGCGATTCCGATCCCAATGAATAGAATGCGCCTGATCCACGGCTCTTGAAAATCATGAAAGCCGGCCTTTTTTGCTGTGCCCTCAATCGCATGTTTGATTTCTTTTATTTCCTGCTGTGCCCGGCTGTCTTCACGGATTTGCCGAAGCACCCGCAGGGCGTCACCCATTCTGCCTTTAGCCGCCAGCCAACGCGGGCTTTCAGGCACGATGAGCATTCCGAACCATAACACAACAGCCGGAAGTGTCGCGATGACCAGCATATACCTCCATACATTTGCGCTCTCCCCCATTGTGCTGCCGATAATGGCGTTAAAGGTGTATGCCAGCAGCTGGCCAATTACGATCATCAGTTCATTTTGTGTCACGATTCGTCCCCTGCGTTCTGCCGGCGAAATTTCCGCTAAAAAGGTTGGAACCGTTACAGAAGCGCAGCCAACCGCCAGTCCGAGCAGAAAACGAAAGGCAATCATCACGGACGCGTTTGGTGAAAAGGTACAGCCAAGTGTGGCTGCGATGAAGAGTAAGGCTAAATAAAGGATCGTTTTTCGGCGGCCGTGCCGATCGGACAGACGTCCTCCAAACATCGCCCCGAAGGCTGCCCCGAGAAGCAGGGAACTCGCAACCAGTCCTTCTGTAACAGGTGTAAGATTGAGTTGACCTGCAGTTGCCATAAAAGGAAGTGCCCCATTAATGACACCCGTATCATAACCGAACAACAGGCCGCCGAATGTAGATACCAATGTAATCGTTCGTAAAAGCCCTTTATGAGCTAAGCTTTCTTTTTCTTTTACAGCCTCTTTCTTTTTTGTACTCACGGCTTTCTTCCCCTTCTTTCAAGAATGGCAGAGCACCCGACACCAAGCATAAGCCAATGTATCCCTCCTTCAGCAACACACATTTTTGTAACCGCTTTCTAAAAAGATTATAAGACAACGAGATTTCTCGCGTCTTTATCATATGAAGACATTGTTTTGTCATTTCAGGACATCTTATTCGTGCGGCTTGGCCTGTTCGATTTTTTGAAAAGGTTTATTGATTTGAAATGCGGTCATTTTTGAGTCTTTATAAAGGGAGCGGAAAAGCCCTGGTGAGCTGCCGATTTTGGCGGAAAAGACGCGAGTGAAATAATGTACTGAGAAACCGATTTCTTCCGCTATTTCTTTAATCGACAAATTCGTTGATTTCAGCAGCTCGGCAGCTTTGTTTATTTTTTCATTTTGGACAAATTCTGAGTAGCTGAAGCCCAGTTCTGCTGCAAATAAACGTGATAAGTGCCTCCCTGAGATATGAAAGTGGCTGGCGACATCCGTCAGCTTTAACGGCTGTGACAGATTGTCTTTTATGTGCAGTTTCACCTCTGTCAGCAAAGCAGAAGATGTGTGAATGGGCTGCTTTTGTTTCGGGCGATGGGCGGACGGGAGAAAGGTTTGGATTAATGACAGGATCAATGCATGCGACAAATGAGATAGGATCTCTTTGTCAAAAGCATTGACAGGCTGCGCTGCTTGCAGCATTAACGTTTTCCAAAGCAGGCCCGGCGGTTCGCCATCTTTCAATTGCATTGTGATAAAGGGGCTTTGTTTCACTTCTTCCATCACTTTGATCCATTCGGCGCTTGACTGATCCTCGCTCAGCTCGAAAGCGACGTAAAAAAGGAACAGCCCTGTTTCACTTTTGATTTGGTGCAAATGCTCCGGCTTTGACAAAAAAATCGTCTGTTCACGAAGCGGATATGTACGATCGCCTTCAAGGTAATATCCTTCACCTCTTACGACGTAACAAACTTCATAAAAGGAATGCTTATGAAGCAGTGTGTTATAGTGGTTCGTCATCGCTCCCCAATAGTGGACGTAAAATGAAACATCCTTTTGCTCTAAGCGATGCACATATTGATTTAATGCTATTTTGCCCGTCACAAGGTGATTGAGTTCCATGTAAACGCCTCCTAACAAGTTGGTTCTCCCATCATAACAAGGCGGACAAAAATAAAAAATCCCCCTGCCGTTTTTTCGGCAAAGGGATTACAGTCAAATCACAAATCTAATATGGGCGCCGGAAACAGGATCTTTCACCCGGAAGCTGTTTACCGTTTCTTCGATCGAATATCCGGCACGTTTGACTCGGTCTGCCACTCGATCCAGTTCCTCTTGATGAGGCAGGACAACCGTGTAATAGTCTAGTCCGCTGGCATTTGTCGGTTTAGGCGGCGCGTTTCTTCCTGCCCAAATGTTTAAGCCGATATGATGATGGTAGCCTCCGGCTGAAACGAAGAGAGCGGACATGCCCGCATAGTTTCCGACAATGTCAAAGCCCAGCACATCCGTATAGAACGCTTTTGCTTCGTTCAAATCACTGACATGCAGATGAATGTGTCCGATAATTGTATCGTTCGGAAGCGTTGCTTTCCGCTCATCTCCGGCCACTTCAAGAAGACCCTCAATGTCAACAGCGGTTGTCGTCATGACGTAGTTTCCTTCACGATCACGCTGCCACGTGCTGCGGGGGCGGTCAGCGTACATTTCAATTCCGTTTCCATCAGGATCAGACAGGTAGAGTGCTTCACTGACAGCATGATCCCCATGTCCGATGGCAATGCCGTGTTCAATCAGGCGGGCGAGCGCGATACCAAGTTCCTTCCTGTTTGGAAGAAGAATTGCAAAGTGATAGAGGCCCGTCACAGACCGTTCAGGCAAGACGACGGCGCTCTGATTTTCTTCGAGAACAAGCAGGACGCGTTTTCCGTCAGCCGATAGTTCGGCTTGGCGATCCGTCTTTTTTAAGACTTGAAAGCCGATGACGTTACAGTAGAACTGAAGGGAGCGCTCCAGACTGCGGATTGTGAGTTTGACATAGCCAATGTTTGTATCCTCATGAATGCTGGTCATGCTGTATGCCTCTTTTCTTATGCTGATACGTTTTCGCTCTTTTTTGCTTTAAACACAAGTGGGTCTAGCGCAAGGAAACGGCTTCCGGAAAGAGCCAGGTGGATTGATGTCAAAAGCAGAAGGTAATCAAATTCTGCATTGCCCATGAATGGCGCTTTCAGCTTGACTGTAATGATGGCTCCGATCAGCGTGAGGGCAAACAGAACACCGACAATGCGTGTAGCCAATCCGAAGAAGACAAGCACTCCGCCAACGAGTTCAATCGCTGCAATGACATACGCCATAAAGCTTGGAAGGCCTATGCTGCCGAAAAATTGGATGGTTCCTTCCATTCCCTGAAACTTAGATAAACCGTGAACAAAAAAGATAATACCTGTAATAACTCTTAAAAGTAATGTGCCAATTTCAAATGATTTATTCATTTTATCCTCCTTGATAAATGTTATCACTTACTTAATGTAAGCTAGTATATATACATAACTTGTTTACGTCAAGTAATTTTGTTACATTTTACGAAAATGAAATAAAAGTACTATAAAACTGTAACAAAAAAGACCTTTGTGCGGGACAAAGGTCTATTTCTCAAATTGGCTTTTATATAAGTCACTGTAAAATCCTTTTTGCAGGATCAGTTCTTCATGGCTGCCTTTTTCAATCATTTCGCCATCTTTTAGCACCACAATCTGGTCCGCTCTTTGAATGGTGTTCAGCCTGTGGGCGATGATGACGCTTGTTCTTCCCTCCATTAAACGGGTGAGCGCTTCTTGAATGTTGACTTCTGTTACGGTATCAATGTTGCTTGTCGCTTCATCCAAGATGAGAAGAACCGGATCGGCAAGCACCGCACGCGCTATGGAAATCAATTGTTTCTGTCCTTGGCTGATGCCCGATCCGTTTTGCGTGAGCACTGTGTCATACCCTTTTGGCAGCCTTTCAATAAAGCTGTGGGCGTTCGCTGTTTTTGCCGCGGCTTCGACTTCCTGATCAGATGCATCGAGCCTGCCGTAGCGAATATTTTCTCTGATCGTTCCTTGAAACAAAAACGAATCCTGCAGGACAAACCCCATGTTTTTCCGCAGGCTTGCTCTAGTGAGGGTTTTAATATCTGTACCGTCGATTAAAATCCTTCCCTCATCAGGCTCGTAAAAACGGGCGAGCAGGTTGGTGACAGTTGTTTTCCCCGCTCCCGTCGGTCCGACAAACGCGATGGACTGTCCAGCAGGCACTGTAAACTGTAAATTCTTCAGTGTCTGCTGCCCTTCATCGTAACCGAAGGACACATCCCGGAATTCAATACTGCCTGTTTGGATCGGCTGATGCACGGCGTTCTTTTCATCCTCGCGTTCTTCTTTTTCATCAAGCACGTCAAACACCCGTTCAGCGCCGGCAATGGCGGACAGCATCGTATTAAACTGATTGGCCAGATCGTTTAAAGGGCGTGTGAATTGCCTTGAATACTCCGCAAAGACGACGATGGAGCCGATCGAGATCCAGCCTTTCAGCGCGAACAAACCGCCGATTGCGGCAATCATTGTAAAGCTTAAGTTATTCAAAGAGTTCATGACTTTCGGGATAAACCCGGAAATCGTCTGTGCCCAGAAGCCCGAGGTCTTGAGCGCAGCGTTTTTTTTGAGAAATTCGGCAGTGATCTGCTTCTCACGCGAATAGGCTTTGATGACCTTTGCGCCGGAAACAGATTCCTCAATATATCCATTCAGCTCACCAAGGTTTTTCTGCTGTTCTTTAAACAGCTTTCCCGTCCGGTTGGTGATCCATTTCAGGCTTACTGCCATCACCGGAATGATGGTCAGGGTAATCACTGTAAGGAGCGGGCTCATGTACAGCATCACTGCAACCGTTCCGACAAAGGTGATGACGCTTGACAGAATTTGAATGACCGACGTGTTTAAAGTAGAGCTGACATTTTCGATGTCATTTGTCACCCGGCTCATCAGCTCACCGTGCCGCTGTTTATCAAAAAACGGAATCGGCAGCTCATGCAGATGGGTGAACAACTCGCTTCTCATTCTGAAAACAGTGCCTTGCGAAATCGTAATCATCCAATAGTTTTGAAACCAGAGTGACAGTGACTGAATAATGTAAATGACGAGCAGAAGAAGCAAAACGGGAATCAGTCCGCTTACCGTTCGCCCGACGATGAAATGGTCGATGGCCTTTCCGATCACAAAGGGGCCGAGGAGCCCGAATATCGCGCTGATGACAACCATCAGCATGACAAGGATAAGCAGTCCTTTCCGTTCAGCCAAGTAAGACCAGATTCGTCTCAGTGTGCCTTTTGTATCCTTTGCTTTCGCCCGCTTTTTTGCACCTTCTTTTTTGTCGATTGGCAGTTTGGGATATTGGAAAGGCTTGCGGATGTCTTTTAGCATGACTCGCTCCCCTCCCTTCCGAATTGCGACTCGTAAATGCGTTTGTATAACTGAGATTCAGAAAGCAGCTCACTGTGCGTGCCTTTTTCAATCAGTTCGCCATCCTCAAGCAGCAAAATCTTATCAGCTCTCATCGCCGTGGTCATTTTTTGCGTAATGATCAAGGTTGTGCACTCATATGCGCTGATTGCCTCAAGCAGCTTCGCCTCCGTCTGCAGGTCTAGCGCGCTTGTGCTGTCATCTAAAAGAAGGATGGCCGGCTTTCGGATCAGCGCCCGCGCAATGGAAATCCGCTGCTTCTGGCCGCCGGACAGGTTGACGCCTCTTTGTCCCAAAACAGTGTCATACCCATTCGGGAGCTTCATAATCGTTTCATGAATTTGCGCATGTTTGGCCGCTTCCATTATTTCATCAAGTGAAGCATTTTCTTTGCCCCAAGCGATATTTTCCTTGATTGTGCCGGAAAACAGAAGCACTTCCTGCGGTACATATCCAATTTGCTTGCGAAGCCCCTCTGCCGGAAAATCGTGAATTGGCTTTTCATCTATGTAGATGCTGCCTGAATCCGGCCGATAAAGCCGCGGAATGAGCTGAAAGAGCGTGGACTTGCCCGATCCCGTCGCACCGAGAATCGCGATCGTTTCCCTCGGCTTTGCGGAAAATGAGACATTCCGCAGCGCTTCTCTGTCCATTTCAGGATAACGGAAGGATACATGCTGAAACTCAATCCGTCCTGACAAACGACCTGGTATGATGCCTTCTTCCCGCTCATCGCCTTCCGTTTCAAGCACCTCGCCGATTCTATCCCCTGAAGCCTTCGCCCGGGTGAAAATCATAATCAAAAACGGAAACATCGAAAGCGCGCCCGTAATTCGTGTTGCGTAGTTAATAATCGCGACAACATCACCGACTTGAGTGCTTCCGTTCGTGATACTGTGTGCACCTGCCCACAAAATCAAAAGGATGCAGAGGTTCATCAGCAGCATCAGCACAGGCATCGTGAATTCCACAAGCTGAAAGGCTGAAACTGTTTTTTCCATCAGCCTCGTGTTGGCTTTGATAAATCTTTTGACCTCGTGGCTGCCGCGAAGCAGCGCTTTGATCAGCTTAATCGCTGTTAAGTTTTCCTGCATGACGGTATTCACCTGCTCCAGCCGTTTCTGCACTGAACGGAACAGCGTCCCGCCTTTCTTTAATACCCATAGCAAAAACAAGATCAGGATCGGAATGGTCACAAGCAGAAAAAAGCCGAGCTTCACGTTAACGGTGAGTGACAGCACAATACCGCCTACAATCATTAACGGAGCCCGCAGCATAAACCGCAAACTCATAAAAATCATGTTTTGAACCTGTGTGACATCGTTTGTCAGCCTTGTGATATAAGAAGAGGACGAGAACTGTCCAAAAGTAGAATAGGAGAAGGACTGGATTTTTTGAAAAAGCCCTTTTCTCGTATCGTAGGAAAAGCTTTGGCTGACATGGGCCGCATAAAAGGAATTCAGCATTCCCGCTGCAAATGATAACACGGTCAGTCCGATCATGACCGCGCCCCATGTCCACACATGCCGGAGATCTTGCTTTAAAATCCCATCGTCGATGATTTTTGCGATCAGTAAAGGCTGCATCAGTTCAACCGCAAGCTCCGTCAACATGAGAATCAGCGCAATTCCCACCAGCAGTGAGTATGGTTTTAAAAACGATAAAGCCTTTTGCATGTAAAAGCCTCCAAACCCCTTTTTACTCGATTGTCTCTTTCTTTACTTTACTATGACGGTCTTTTTGACGGCAAACGAAAACCCTCCCGAAAAGGAGGGCTGGCATTATTGATTCAATATTTTTTCCACACGCTCCCGCATCTGCGGAACGCTCAATCCGATAATCACCTGAAACGCCTTCCCGTTTCTGACGACGCCGTGTGAGCCAAGCGCTCGGAACGCGCTGTCGGGCTCAACCTTTGTTTCATCCTTGACGCTGACTCTGAGGCGGGTGGCGCAGTTTGTCACTTCAGTGATGTTGTCTTTTCCGCCCAGCGCTTCAATATACAGAAAAGCGGTGTCATCTGCCGCTTCAACAGCGGAGGCCGTTTCATCCTTGTTTTTTCTTTCTCTGTATTCCTTTTTCGAATACAGCTTTGTTTCCTGCTGATCATCCTTTTCCCGTCCCGGTGTGGCGATATTGAATTTGAGAATTAAAAATCGGAAGACGAAAAAATAAATAGCTGTAAAAGAAAGCCCGATCAAAATTTGATACACATACGTCATACCGTGGCTGCCAAAGAGCGGAATCCAGTTCAAGGTCACCGCTTCGATCAGCCCGCCACCCATGTTTCCGACGACACCGGCCATATACATGGCTGTCGACATCGTTGCAGCCAGTACGGCGTGAACCGCAAATAAGAAAGGAGAAATGAATAAGAAAGTGAACTCAATCGGCTCTGTAATACCGGCGACAATCGCCGTCAGCGTGACAGGAATCAGCAGCCCTGCGACAAGTTTTTTCTTTTCCTTTTTGGCTGTGACATAAAACGCCAGGGCGATGCCCGGAATGCCGAAGATTTTCGAGTTGCCGTGGAGCGCGAATCCGCCTTGCGGGAAGAGCTCCTTCAGCGGTTTTGCGCTTTGCGAATATTCGCCGAGATGCTGTGCCCAATACGTGACGATCCCGCCTTCCGCTACAGCAGGCCCGTAAATAAACGGCGTGTAAATAAAGTGATGAAGGCCGGTCGGAATCAAAATCCGTTCCAAAAACGTGTAAATCCAAACGCCCACCGCACCGGAAGCAACCAGGAAGCTTTGAAGCGATCCGATTCCCGCCTGAACCATCGGCCAAATATAAGACACGGCCAAGGCGATCGGGATCATAATGAAGAAGGAAATCATCACGATATACGTTGAGCCTTGAAAGATGCCGAGAAAATCGGGCAGTTTTTTATCAAAATAACGATTATGCAAAAAGACGACAATCGAAGAAATAAAGATGGCTCCGATAATGTTGGTATCGAGCGTTTTGATGCCTGCGATCATCGTTAACCCGCTCGTTCCGCCGACCTCTTGGTTCATGTCGACGCCAAATGCCCCTCCCCATACCGTCAAGATCGAGCTGACAAAGTAATTGAACGTCAAGTAAACCGTAAGCGCTTCCAAACAAGCGCGCGCCTGAGCTTTCTTCGCCAAAGCAACCGGGATGCCGATGGCGAATAAGAGCGGCATTTGATTAAATACTGTCCAGCCGCCCTGCTCAATGATATACCAGCACTGATACCAAAACCCATCAGGATCGGCAAGCGGGCCCATGATGGTTTTATTTTTAAAAAGCGTACTGACACCGACGATAATGCCAGCGAACGCGAATAATAGAACAGGTACAAACATCGCGCTTCCAAAGCGCTGGATTTTTTGCATCATACCAGAACCCCCTGCTACTCAATGTCATTTTTTTCTGCCTCTTTGTAATCAACATATGCGCGGAACAATGCTTCGCCAACGAGAAAGAACGGTGCAAAAGCGACAATTTCCGTTTTATCGCTTAATGTCACAGGTTTGCTTGTCGCATAAAGATTATGCGGAGTCAGCTGGGCGAGGACATTGTTTTTTAAATTCGTAATGGAAATAAAGGGAATACCCTTTGCAGAAAGCATTCTTGCCTGAGGAATCAGCTCCGGTGTTTCTCCGGAAAGAGAAATGATGATAAACAGATCGTTTACTTTAAAATCATCGCGCATCAGATTAAATTCATTTCTGTCTTCAATCAAAATGAGATACCGATGGCGCGGAATAAACATTCTTTGCAGATCACGGGCGCATATCTTTTGCGCATTTCCTGATCCGTACACGAAAATGCGGTCGGCTTCATCAATCAGCTGGCACATATCTGTCATGTCCTTTGTCCTTAAGAACTTCAGATTTGATTCAATATCATCAAGCAGCTTTTGAAAACTCATACTCTCGCCTTCTTCCGGCTGATCTTCCCACTTTAAAAAAACGCGAAATTCACTGTAGCCGCTGAAACCGAGCTTTTGGGCAAGCCGCAAAATCGAGGAACGCGATACGCTGCAAGCTTTGGCCAACGCATCGATTCCAAGGGTGTAGCACGTGTGCTTGTGATTCAATATATATTTTAAAATATGAAAATCGTTGTCATTTAATTTGCCGTAGTGCTGATTAATCAGTTCGTCTAGCTTCATATCAGATCCCCCCATTTTCTTTCTATTATATACAATAACAGATTCGAAAACGGGGGGTATTTCAGTTATGAAATGCGGGTTGGGCTTTGATCAAGCTCAGGCCAGAAGTCTTTGTTGGCCTCAATTAAATCCTCGAGAATCAGCCTTGCCACACGTGCGTTTGGCACAGTTTTTGACAGGATCAGCGCCTGCCACAGCTTTTGGAACGATTTCTCCGCCCACGCTTCAACAGTCAGTTTCTCAACGGATACCTGCTGCTCCATCAGCCCTTTTTGGAATTGCGGAATGGTGCCGACGGTGATCGGTTCAGGCCCATTTGAGCCGACAATACACGGCACCTCGACCATCGCAGTCGGGTCAAAGTTCGCAATCGCTCCGTTATTTTCAACGATCAAGAGCATTCTTTCACCTGTGTTGTAGGCAATCGCCCGGGCTAGATCAACAATATATGATGCGTGATCATCGATTTTGATTTCGCTGTTTTCCGAGGACTGCTCGCGTGTGATCATGTCACATTGGCTGAAAATAAAGGCTTCGCGCCCTTCCATCACTTCGTTTGCCCGCGTATGATTCGGATTTGATTTTTTCACCATATCATCCGGGAACAAGTAATATTGCAAATACGTATTCGGCAGTGTGTCAGGATCTGCGGCCTGTACGTCACGCGCTTTTGCGAACGTGTCATTCCAGCTCGCCTCGACAGCTTCAGCCTCCGTCTTCGGAATGTACCCGTATTGAGATACATGCTCCTTCAGCTTCGGCATTAAATCATTGCCCTCTTGATCCTGAATCGATGTCCACCAGCCGAAATGATTTAATCCGTAATAGCGGACCTTCATTTCTTTTCTTGAGGACAGGCCGAGAATTTGCGCCATCCGGTCTTCGATTCCAACCGGCATATCACAGATGTTCAGAATTTTCGAATTCGGTCTGAGGCGTCTTGTTGCTTCGGCTACAATTGCCGCCGGGTTGGAGTAATTGAGCATCCACGCATCAGGCGAATATGTTTCCATGTAATCTAATATTTCAAGCACGCCGCCGATCGAACGCATGCCGTATGCGATGCCGCCCGGCCCGCATGTCTCCTGGCCGACAACTCCGTACTTCAGCGGAATTTGCTCATCCAGCGCACGCATCGCGTATTTCCCTACCCTGATGTGCGCCATGACAAAGTCGACATCTGTAAAAGCTTCTTCCGGGTCAGTCGTCGCTGTAAATTCAATTTCCGGCGCTTTTTCTCTGATAAAAACGTCACAGGCGCCTGCTATGCGATCCTGTCTCTCCTTATCATTATCATACAGCTTCAGCTTTCTGATCGGAAACTCCTCCAAATGGTCCAAGAGCATCAGTACGATCCCTGGAGTGAAAGTGCTCCCTCCGCCCGCTATTACGATTGAGAATGATTTTTTCTTCATATGACGACCTCCTTGATAACGTTTACATTTCATTTATACCATGTGAAGGCCCGTCCCGTAACACGTTTGGCGCACTTAGATCATTTGATCAATTTTAGTGTTTTTTCCCACAAAGCGGGAAATTTCTCATTTACCTTACGTCTGGGAGATTTGATTTTTTTACCTTTTTTGTAATCTTAAAGTCTCACCTACTGTGAAATTTAAGTGAATATACGCCCTTCCATTTCTTATGAAAAGGTTCTTTTGTACGATTCGGATACATGCCGAATTATTTATAATCATTTATATAAAACATCCATTTGTGCGTGAATTTAGAAAAGGCAGGGGACAAAAGTTGGACTCATATAAAGTCATTGAGCTGGCAAACAAGTACAGTGCGGCCGCAGAAGAGGTCAGAAGCTCCAAAATGCTGCTTGAATCCCGGTTATCTGCATTAGGGGATGCTTGGCAGGGAAAAGCAAGAGATTCGTTCGACCAGGATTTCGAGGAAACGAAAGCCGCCTACGATCAATTCGAACAGGAGCTGCTTGAAACAAGCCAGGAGCTAAAGGCAGCCGCCGTCAAAATAGAAGAACGAAAAGCTGAAATTGCCAGAATGGAAGAACTGGAACGTAAAGCAAGAGAGGAAAGACATAAACTCAGGGGGTGAATGGTGTGTCAGGAAACATTGCAGTTGATCCGGATAAACTCGAACAGCTGGCAAATGATGTAGTCACTGAATTAACCGATATGGAAAGCAAATATAAGGACCTGCATGTGGAGCTGGGGCAGATGATTTTACAATGCGATCCCCGCTACAGCAGCTGTTTTTCCGGAGTCGGCGATGCGTGGAGCTCAGGAAAAGCGCTCGTCACCAAGCTGAGTGACAATGAGATTTTTATCAGAAAAACGGGCGATAAATTTGTTGAACAAGATGATATTCTGCGAAAGCTCTATAATGCTTACGACAAATACGGAACGATGACAAGCTTAACCGCCCTTATGCTGACACAAGGAAAATACTACGGATTAGGGCTTACGAAATTTGTGAAACAGCCAAGCGGTTTGCATACCGCCCGGCACTCAAAACTTCTATTGGATATTTCCAGAGCCGTTGACAGCTCACGTTATCAAAAAGCGGCTAGAGTGCTTATGAATCCTAAATATTTGTTTAAAAAGACAAACCGGCCATTTTCAGATTTGGTACATAAAAAGTTTACAAAGTACTTCCCTCAGGATACGGTCGATTTTTCAAACAGCGTCAGAAGCTACACAAGAGGATTTCTTAATGAAGCCGGCGTACGCTCAACTTTGAAGGATGTCGGAAAAACGGGCTTGAAATTCGCAAAAGGAAATGCCATTACCGCCACACTGATCACCGGTGCGACCGAAACGTTCGGAGCGGGCTTGAAAATTGCTGAAAATTACGCGAAATACCAAGACAAACCCGAAGTTCTCAAGCGTGAAAACGCCAAGGCCGTCGGGAATGCTGTGAATAACACTATTTTCATCGCAGGAGGAGCTACGGCAGGCGCTGTCGTCGGCGGTGCCCTTGGAAGTGTGTTAGGCCCTGTTGGTACAGTAGTCGGAGGCACAATCGGATCAGCCGTAGGAGGTTTTGTTGGGGAAAAAATCGCAAAATTCACATCAGGCTTTGCTGAAAAAGCGGCGATAAAGCTGAAAGAACCGATTCACGCTGTCGTCGATACAGCCAAGAAAGGGCTGGAATCAGCCGGCAAAGTCGTCAAATCAGTGAATGACGGCATAGATGCGGCGAATAAAACGATACATAAAGGGATAGACAGCGCGAAAAAAGGAATGGAAAAAGCAAAGAAAACAGCAGACTCGCTTATACACGGCGCAACCCATTTCCTCAAAGGGAAACTTTCATTTGGATAGGAGAATAAACAATGAAGCAGTTTACGATCAGCATAGAAGAACTCTTATTTTGTTTTTACAGCGAAGGGTTTTTTGAACAGGGAATGGCCTTGAAGCAGGCCTATTTTCCGGAAATAGAAGATGAACAGCTCGGTGCTTTGTTCGAAGCGGCATGCCGCTCGCTTTTGGCCAAAGATGCGGCGGAATACCGTAATCATCAATACCGATTAAAGGACGAGTACTGCCCGTTTATCCATGTATTAAACGACGCGGATTATACAGTGAAACTGTCCAAATTTGATGAACAAGGCAAAGAACAGAATGTGTCCTGCCACGTTTCTAAGTTCGGCACTTACTCTCATGAACTGCTGTTTGATGAACAGGTGCATAGCATCAAAAAAATGGATTCAAGTGACGGATTACTTTCTAAAACATCCGAGTTTTTAAATATAATAGATGCTGAGGATAACAAAGAATCAATTATTACTCTGACATCAACTGAATTTGAATTGCTTCTGGAAGGTGCTTCTGACACTCCCACATATCTGAAAGAGTTTCTCGTTAAGTATGAACATCAAGAGGATATTACCCGATTCGTAAATGATCTGGCTTCACGAAAAGGGAAAATGGATACGCTGATGCGCCTTGTTTATGACAAAGACAACTCTCCGGAAGTGGCTGACATGGCTTTCGTCTTGCCTGGCAGCCGTCATACTTGGCTGGTAACAGGTATCACTCAAAATGAATTTTCTATCGTACCAGCAAATAAAGATGTGGTAAAAGGAATACTTTTTTGCTAAAGAGCGATAAAGGAGAATAGCAATTGAAAAACAATGAAGTAATTAAGGTCAAGAGTAGAATGTTTTTTAGAATCTGGCTGTTCCTCGCCACAGGGGGCGCTTTTATTGCAGGAGTGTGGCTGGTGTTTGAAGCTCTCACATTTGAATCTAAGTATGCCCTGCTTTATTTGGGCGGAGGATTAATAGCGATAGTTTATGGATTAATCACATTTTTTATGGCTTTTCCGGCGTTCACAAGCCGGGGAAATGTCATTTTCAGCGTAAAGACTGGGCCTGATGGCGAGATCTTCTCGAGAAAGCGCAGCGTGCTGTTTTCTGAGGTAAAACGGATTTATATGGGACGGCATCATTACAGTTTGAAAGGAATCTTTTTTGAGGATATTACCATCGAGAAAACAGACGGCAAAGTCGTTCGCATCCCTACCTGGAACATGATCGCGTATCCTCCGTTTTTCGAAGCGGTTGAACGCTATATCCTTCCCCATCTGAATGAAGAGGCGAAAAGCAATTGGATTGGCCAGTTTACGGAGGTTCAGCGAAACGCGTATTTGAAGGAGATGGAGAATCATCCAAAGCTTTAACAGCACTCCTCCTTTATAATGAAAGAGAAAAGCAAGTTGAGGAGTGCGCGTGATGCTGATTACCATTCTTTTATTTCTCGCGGCGGGGCTTGCCGAAATTGGCGGCGGGTATTTGGTTTGGCTGTGGCTGAGAGAGGCAAAGCCAGTCGGCTATGGCATCGCCGGAGCGCTGATCCTGATTGTCTACGGCATTCTTCCGACGTTTCAGTCCTTCCCTTCCTTCGGCCGTGTATACGCCGCTTATGGCGGGGTATTCATCGTGCTTGCGGTTCTATGGGGATGGCTTGTCGACCGGAAAACACCTGATCTGTATGACTGGATCGGTGCATTCATTTGTCTTATCGGCGTCTGTGTGATTTTATTTGCTCCGCGCGCATAACAAAATGGCCCGCTTATGAAGCGGGCCATTTTTGTTTAATCCTCTTTTAAGTTGGTCAGCTGTACTTCATGCTCCTGCTCAGGTTCGTCCAGCGGATAGATTCTCGCTGTTCCGTTTTCTTCATTCACGTGCTGAATGTAAATAGGAACGCCGTTATATGTTACTTTCTTCATGTCGGGAGATTCTACAATTTCTTTCGCCCTTTGACTATTCATTCTAACACCCTCCTTCATACATAACGTTTCCATTTCTTGAAAGAAGTATGCTTTATGATTCAGCGGACAAGTTGAATTTTTTCAGCCGTTTGTAGAAAGTGCTCCGGGGTATCCCGCTGATTTTGGCGGCTTGAGAGATGTTTCCTTTTGCGGATTCAAGCGCTTTGATGATGATATCTTTTTGGATTTGCTCACGAAGGGTCAGCGCGCCGGCAGCAGCCGGCTTTTTTTCCGCCGGGATGATCGGCAGTCCTGCAGCTTCCAGTAAAGCGGTGAGCGGCTCATCCTTCAGCCGGCCGTCCGGAAATCTGATGGAAAGACGTTCAAACACATTAAACAGCTCGCGAATATTCCCCGGCCACCTCCATTGCTTCAGCATATCCAAAAAAGCAGGGGGAAGTTCGCCAGGCCAATGATTCTTCTGTTTGTAGTACTGGAAAAGATCCGGAATATCTTCGGGGCGTTCGCGTAAAGGAGGCAGCTCAATCGGATAGACATGAAGACGGTAAAACAAGTCCTCCCTGATTTTCCCTCTTTCGGCAAGCTCGCGCAAATCACAATGTGTGGCGGCAATGACTCTGATATCAACCGGAATTTCTTTCGTTCCGCCGACCGGCGTAATCTTGCGTTCCTGAAGCACCCGTAAAAGCGCAACCTGCATCGGGTGGGAAATTTCTCCGATCTCATCTAAAAATAAGGTGCCTTGATTCGCCTTTTGAAAGGCGCCTTTGTAGCCGTTTCGTTTCGCTCCCGTAAAAGCGCCCTCCGCATAGCCGAACAGCTCGCTTTCAATCAAATCAGACGGGATCGCTCCGCAATTGACAGCAACAAACGGGCCGTGCCGCCGCTCGCTGTTCTCATGAAGTGCGCGGGCCGCGACTTCCTTCCCCGTACCAGTTTCGCCCGACAGACAGACCGTTGCATCCGCCGCTGCCGCTCGTTCAAGGCTCTTCAGCATAGCTTGAGATCGGTCACTTTGCCCGATGACTCCATTGAATCGAAACGCCGTCTTTTTCTTTTGTTCCGCGAGATAAAAACAAGTGCCGCCATCCCCCATGGTAACGGCTTTTTCGATTGAAAAGCCCCGTTCCTTCAATTCATACAGATGCCGGCCCTGCCAATCCGGCATTGAGGTTCGAATCGCTTCACTCGCGCTGATGATATGCTGTTTGGCATTGCAGAGCACCATCGGCACACGGGATGCAGCTCTATCAGCAAAACGGCTGATCAGCTCCAGCTCTTTCTCACGGCTTTTAGCTGCCAGTTCCCGTTCCGCGGCATAGGCAATCGCCGTAGCAATACCGAGCATATGAGGATGCGCGCCTGCCGCCGGACACGATATGTCAATCACACCCGCAAGACTGCCATCCTCATGGTGAATCGGAGCGGCTGAACAGTTCCACTGATGGGAAGCGATAGAGTAATGTTCGGATCCTTGTATCGCAACCGGCTCACTAATGTGAAGCGCCGTGCCAATCGCATTTGTTCCGACAGCCGTTTCCGTCCAGCATGCGCCTTCAACAAAGTTGATGCGTTTGGCTTCATAAAGCGCGCGGGGATGGCCGTCCAATGCCAGAACAACGCCGTCTGAATCAATTAACAGCGCCATCATTTCCATTTCTTTTATGGCAGGCAGCAGTTTTTCGAGGTAAGGCTGTGCGGTCGTCAGGAAGAATGAATGCTTTTTTGACTGCTGATCCAGCTCGGTTTGCTGTAAAACCTTCGGGCCTTTTTCTAAATAAGGATTGACCTCAGCTTTTTTGCAGCGATGCCATGACTCGGCGATCCGTTTTCTTAATCGGGCTTCGTCAAGCACACCGTCTTTCACAAAACGTTTCCAGGTTTGCAAATCGTTTGGGATCGAATTCATTTCCTTGATCGCTCCTCCCTTACACGCCGTTTTCATCTATTGTAGGGGAAAAATAAAGCGCTTTCAACAATAAAAAAGCAGGCACCTTGTATCCCTGCGCCTGCTTTTTCCCGTGTTACGCATGCACTGCAAGCCCAATCGTGCTTAACAGCGCCTCGTGCAATGTTTCCGACAGTGTCGGGTGGGCGGCGATAAAATGCTCCGCCATATCAGCGGTCATCTCACCATTCATGATCGCAGCCGCCTGGCCGATGAGTTCGGTCACATCAGGACCAATCATTGAGACACCGACGATTTCGCCGAATTCCGGTTCTGCCACGATTTTGACCTTTCCTTCCGCTTGCTGTTTAATGAGCGCCTTGCCGTTTGCGGAAAAAGGAAATTCGCCAATCTTCACATCCCCGTATACGCTTCTTGCTTGTTGTTCTGTCATCCCGATGCACGCGATTTCCGGTGATGTATAGATGCAGCGGGGCACATGTTTCTCATTGATTTTGACATCCCTTCCGGAAGCATGAGAAGCAGCGATGATGCCCTCGTGGAAAGCTGCATGCGCCAGCTGAATGCCTCCGATTGCGTCTCCGCACGCATAAATATGAGGTATGTTAGACTGCATGTGCCCGTTTACCGAAATGCCTTTTGGAGAAAAATCAACTCCGATCTGCTCCAGCTGCAATCCGTCAAGACGGGGTTTTCTGCCGATCGCCACCAGTACATAATCAGCCTTCGTTTTAAACTCCCGCTGCCCGCTTTTCCATATTGCTGTTTTGGCCGTTTGATCCACCCGCTCTAACCTGGATGAAGTATGCACTTCAACACCGTCTTCCTCGAGCTTCTCCTGAAAGAGACGGGCAATCTCTTCATCTTCAGCCGGGATCAGCTGGCCGGCTGTTTCAATGATGGTCACCTTCGATCCCAATCTGGCAAACAGCCCGGCATACTCACACCCGATGACACCGCCGCCGATAATGACAAGCGAAGATGGAATCTCAGAAAGGGATAGGGCGTCCTTGCTGTCGATGATCCATTTGCCGTCAAACGGGGCGAATGGCAGCTCGATCGGCTCTGATCCGGAAGCAATCAATACTTGATCTGCTTCTCTGATTTCTTTTCCGTTCTCTCCTTCGATCAAGAGCTTTCTGTCTGAAAGAAAGGAGGCCGTCCCCTTCACAACCTGTATTTGATTTTTCTTCATTAAGAATTGAACGCCCTGGACAAGCTGTCTGACAACCTGTTGTTTTCGGTTTTGCATTTTACTCCAATCGACCGATATCGCACCTGCCGGAAGTTCAATTCCAAAGCTGGTGGCATGTTTGATTTTATCAAGAACGTTTGCGCTTTCTAACAAAGACTTCGTCGGGATGCAGCCTTCATTCAGGCAGGTTCCCCCAAGCGGGCCTTTGTCAATCAGCAGCACGTTTCTGCCCTGCTGTGCCGCGGAGACCGCTGCCGCATAGCCTGCAGGTCCGCCGCCGATAATGGCTAGTGTCATGTCGTTTTCACCTGCTTTTCCTATAAAATTAATGCTGCCGGTTCTTCTAAATATGTTTTAATCGCCTTCAGAAATGCAGCGGCAGGGGCGCCGTCACATGCTCTGTGATCAAATGTCAGGCTGAGCGGCAGGATCGTGCTTCTGACAATCTCCTCCCCTTGATACACCGGCGTGTCATAGCTTGCTCCGATGCCGAGAATCCCTGTTTCCGGCGGATTTAATATCGGCGTGAAATGCTCGACTCCAAAAGCGCCAAGATTTGTAATGGAGAAGGTTGAGCCTTGCAGTTCTTCGCTTCCCGCCCGTCCCTCGCGTGCTTTTTTGGCATGTTCTGAGATGGATTGAGCCAGTTCGATCAGCGACTGCTTTTCAGCATGGCGAATCACAGGCACAACTAATCCATTTTCCAAGGCCACAGCCATTCCGAGGTGCACATGAGGATGTGTGATGATGCGTTCATTTTTATAAAAGCTGTTCAGCACAGGATGAGCTTGCAGGGCGAGAACGGCGGCTCTAGAGACAAAATGAGTCATCGTCAGCTTTGTGCCGTACCGTTCTTCCGCAGTTGGCGAAAGCTGTTTTTGAAGGGCTGTCAGCTTGGTGATATCAGCCTTCATCGTAATCGTCAGCTGCGCGCTGTTTGCCAGGCTTTCCTGCATTCGGGCCGCGATGACTTTTCTCATGCCTGTCACTGGGGTTTCCTGCGCTTTCTGCTCAGAAACCGGCTCAGCCTGATCTTTTTTCTGTTCAGCAAGCGCCTTTGTCACGTCGTCCTTCACGATTCGCCCGCCTGGTCCAGTGCCTTTCAGCTGTTTCAGGTCTAATCCCGCTTTTTCCGCTATTTTTCTGGCGACTGGAGATATCTTGATTCGTTCTTTTTTGGCGGCTGCGGGTTTGTTTTCCTGTTTGACGGGCTGGACGGCTAGCGGCGCGCTATCTTCCGAAGCAGGCTCTTTCGCCTCTTCCTGCACCGATTCATTGGCGTCCCCGATGTAGCAGATCGCTGTGCCGGGCGGAACCTCTTCTCCCTCTTTCACTTTGATATCGATCAGCGTTCCTTTTTCAGGCGCCTCGATTTCCATTTCAATTTTCTCCGATTGAATGCTGGCAATGCTTTCTCCCTTTTCAACCGGGTCACCTACTTTTTTATTCCATATCGATACTTCCCCTTGTTTCATGGCCATTCCCAATTTTGGCATCACTACTTTTACCGCCATTTGTGTCCCCCCTTTAATTCATTGCCGGCTCGCCAAGCAATTCAAGCATGACGCTGACAATTTGATCTGGTGTCGGCAAATATCGATCTTCAAGCACTGGCGAAAACGGCACTGGTGTATGCGGCGCTGTAATCCGTTTAATCGGCGCATCAAGCAAATCGAAGCCCTTGTCGGCAACAATCGCAGCTATATCCGTGGCAATGCTGCATCGCGGATTGGCTTCATCAATGATGATCAGCCGGTTTGTTTTTTCCAACGATGTGAAAATCGCTTCCTCATCCAAAGGAGACAGACTGCGGGGATCAAGCACCTCGGCTTCGATGCCTTTTTCTGAAAGCTTCGCCGCCGCTTCAAGCGCGGTATTAACCTGCTTGCCGACTGCAAATAGCGTAATATCGCCGCCTTCGCGTTTGATGTCCGCCTTTCCGAGCGGGATTGTATAATAATCTTCCGGCACCTCGCCCTTCATGTTGTAGGACGTTTTGTCTTCAAAAAAGAACACCGGGTCATTGTCTTCTATTGCTGCAAGCAGCAGGCCTTTGGCGTCATATGGATTGGACGGAACGACCGTCTTCAATCCCGGGATGCTGGTGAAAAGGCCATACAGCGCCTGTGAATGCTGGGCAGCGGCCCGGAATCCTGCTCCGTAGGTGGTGCGGACGGTAATCGGCACTTGCGCTTTTCCGCCGAACATATAGCGGAATTTCGCCCCTTGGTTGATCACCTGGTCAAAGCACGTGCCGATAAAATCATTAAACATCAGCTCCGCAATCGGCCTCAGCCCGGTTGATGCCGCAGCCATAGCCGCCCCCATATAGCCCGCCTCAGAAATCGGTGTGTCCAGCACTCTTGTGCGGCCGAATTCCTGTACAAGCCCCTTTGTGACCCCTAATACGCCGCCCCATGCTTCATCATCCTGCAAATGATCAACCGCCGCTCCCCCGGCGACATCTTCACCGATCAAAAGCACATTTTCGTCTCTTCTCATCGCAAGCTTCATCGCTTCATTGATCGCGTCTGACATGCTTATGACTCTCGCCATCTCACATTCCCCCTTTTTCATATGACACGTAGACATCTGTCAGCAGCTCTGACTCTTTCGGATACGGACTGTCTTCGCTGAACGAGACGGCTTTTTCAATCGATTTGCTGACACGCTGTTCAATGTCTGACAGTTTATTTGCATCTGTTTCTTTTAACAGGTAGTTTTTAAAGCCTTGAATAGCATCCTTTTCTTCAAGGTGCTCAGCTCTTTCATCCTTCGTTTTATAGGTTTGGGCATCCCCTTCGAAATGGCCGTAGTTTCGATAAGTCATACATTCAATCAAAGACGGGCCCCCGCCGTTTCTTGCTCGTTCTATCGCTTCCTCGGCTGCCTGGTAAACTGCTAAAATATCTTTTCCGTCAACTGTGACCCCCGGCATGTTATAGGCAGCCGCCCGGTCGGCGATTGAATTACAGGCCGACGCGTACTCAAATGGGGTGGCTTCGCCATAGCCGTTGTTTTCAGCAACAAATACGACAGGAAGGTTCCATACTGCCGCTAAGTTCAGCCCTTCGTGGAAAGTGCCTTGGTTATTTGCTCCGTCTCCAAAAAAGCAAACGCTTACATTCTTAGTCTGTTTATATTTAGCGGTGAGCGCTGATCCGCATGCGAGCGTAAATCCGCCCCCGACGATTCCATTTGCCCCTAACATACCTTTATCGAGATCGGCAATGTGCATAGAACCACCCTTGCCTTTACACAATCCGGTCGCTTTCCCGAAAATTTCCGCCATCATGCCGTCCAGATCACAGCCTTTGGCGATACAATGGCCATGCCCCCTGTGCGTGCTTGTAATGCTGTCGCCATCATGTAAATGAGCGCACACCCCTACAGCCACCGCTTCCTCACCGGCATACAAATGGACGAATCCGGGAAGCACTCCCTGTGCGAACAGTTCATGCACTTTGTCTTCAAAGCCCCTGATTTCCAGCATCTTTTGGTACATCCACAGCGCTTTCTCCTCAGTTAATGACAAGCCTTCTCGTTTTAACAATTCCATTTTGTGTGCCTCCTTCTATTTAGGGTTCACGTTTTTAAATGCAAGAAGTGTGCCAGCCTTTGGGGCCCGTAAAATCAGTCTTTCCGTTTTTACACTGGAGACAGTTCGAGACAGGTGTCTCATTTTGTCTCGATTTGATCCATTTGTCTCGTTTTATGGCATGCAAAAAAGACCGGGCATCACCCGGTCTTTTGACAATGATCGACGTATTTATTTCCTCGGAAATCTTTTTAACTTCCTAATTCCTCCGCATCGTTTGGCTGAATAGCGGCATTTTTCGTAAATGGATCACCGAAACACCCATGATAGATATATAGCCCGCATCCGAATACCGCAATAACAAGCAAGCCAAATACAAGTTTTTTCATGTTCACATTCTTTTCTTGGTATGTACGTGCTACAGTTCATGCTTGTCTTCAACCGCCCGGTTCAGCGCTTGAAGCATGTAGCCAATGCCTTTGTATGATGACAGAGGCCAGCTGATGTGCTGATGCCCGCCGATGACGGCGTTTAGGACGCTTCGATATTTTTTGCCGCCAAGCATGACAAGCTCTTCGATGTCGGAAAAGCCTTTTTCGCAAAATTGGCGGCGGAGCTCCTCTGCTGTCATGATCTCCGGGTGACCGGTTCCAAAAGCCACATCGTAATTTTCGGGAACGATATCATCTGGGCGAAGGAATCCGTGCTTCGCAGACAAAATCACCCATTCATCGATAAATGTTTTCGCATATCGCTCGCACGCCTGATGAAACGGGCTGAGATAAGCGTCTTCCGCCCTTACCGGCCCTGTATCTGGATGGATGTCCCATATTTTTTTCTTGCCGCAGGGGATGATGCATAGTCGTTTCATTTTTCTCTCCCCTTTATCATGTATCTCATATCAATGTACCATTATTTTCTTATTCCTGCATGTCATACAATAAAAATAGAGGGGGTTCCCCCTCTACTTCAACAGCTTCATTGCAGCCCGCTCCAGCAGCTGGACACCTCGCGGCAGAATGTCTTCCTGGATATCGAACTTTTCATGATGATGCGGGGCGGCGATGTCGGTGCCGATGATCATATACGTTCCTTTTCCTCCCCGCTCTTGAACCCTTTTGATCATGTAGCTTGCGTCTTCGCTCCCTCTTGATCCTGTTTGAATGCCTTTGAGAGAAGAAAAACCGTCAACCTCTGCAGCCGCTTCAAGCACAGTTTTGACCATTTCCTCGTCACATTTGATCGGAATGGCTCCGCCGATGATGTCGATGTCATATTCAAGTTCATGCATGGCTGCACTGTGGGCAATGATCTTTCGTACGCGTTCCTCCAGATCACAATTGACCTCTTCTGAATCAGACCGCGTTTCAATGATCATTTTGGCGTGCTGCGGGATGATATTTGCCGCTGTTCCGCCTTCAAGCACACCGACATTAATGCGCGTATCTCCTGAGCTGAAACGCGGAATGGCGTGAATGTTTAAAAGCGCTGTTGCCGCGCCTAGCAATGCATTCTTGCCAAGCTCAGGCGCCGCGCCGGCATGAGAGGAGACGCCGCGGAAATGGACTGCCATTTTTGTCGTGGCCAGAAATCCTTGCGCTCCGCCGTATATTTCTCCCAGCGGCACATTGGTGCCAAGATGGTGGCAGAGAAGATAGTCGACATCATCCAGCATGCCTTTCTCGGTGACGGCGTACGCTCCGCGGACGCCCTCTTCGGCGGGCTGGAAGATCAGCTTTAAGGTGCCCGCAAAGTTTCCGTGTGCCATAACTTTTGCCACACCTAACCCAATGGCGGTGTGGCCATCATGGGCACAGGCGTGCATATTTCCTTCAAATTCAGACCGGAAGCCCTTGGCGAACGGGACATGGTCCGCCTCTGCGCTTTCTGTAATCGGCAGTGCATCCATATCAAAGCGAAGCGCGACGACCGGTCCCGGTGCATTTCCCTCCAGCGTGCCGATGACTGCGGTGTATCCGCCTTCCATTGGCGCAATGATATCGGGATCCGCTCCATTTTCTATTGCACGTTCAAAAGCCCGCTGCAGGTCTTTTTCAGAAGGGACGCCTCTGCGGGCATCGCCATCAATTGCATCCTTTCCATATGTCACGTCGTATCCAAGGGCCAGCAGGGTTTCCACAACCTTTCCGGCTGTACGAAATTCCGTGAAGCCCACTTCTGGATGCCGGTGAAAATCTCGTCTCACTTGAATAATATCCATATCTCCCACCCTTTGTTGTTTTTACTTTGCATAGACCCCCGGCCCGATTGGCCAGCCAAATACGTACCAAATAAACATCATGAGCAGCCACGCCAAGAAGAACAGAACCGTATACGGAATCATTGTTGAAATCACGGTTCCAAACCCCGCATCTGTTTTGTAGCGCTTATAGTACGCCAGCAGCATCGGCAAATAAGGATTCATCGGCGTGATAGTGTTGGTGGCGGAGTCCGCTATCCGATAGGCGATTTGAATAAAAGCGGGATGGAAATCCAGCAGCATCAGCATCGGGATAAACACGGGTGCCAGCAGCGCCCATAACGCGGAACCGCTCGTAATAAACAGACTGACGACACACGTCAGCAACGAAAATCCGATTAATACAGGGAATCCCGTTAGATGAATAGATTCCAAAAAGTCTGCGCCTTTTACAGCCATAAAAATCCCCATATTGCTCCATGTAAAAAAGGCGATAAACTGAGAAATGACAAATACGAGCACAATAAAACCTGACATGCCTTTAACGGAATCACCCATCAGCTTCGGAACATCTGCCTGATCCTTAATGCGTCCGGCCATGATGCCGTAGACAACCGATACGGTAATAAAAAATAGTAAAATGATTGGGATAATGCCTTTCAGAAAAGGTGAGGAAAGAATTGAGCCGTTTTCAGGATCTCGCAGGAGCGCTCCCTCCGGTACGACTAATATCGCAATGATGCCCGCGTATAAGAGAGCCGCAGCCCCTGCCCCCTTCAGCGCTTTGATCTCTTTTTTCGTTAAAGCCGCCATTTCCGGCTGATATTCGCCGCGGTAACTGCCAAGCCGGGGTTCAACGATTTTGTCTGTCACCCATGCTCCGATAAAGGCTAAAACAAATACGGAAGCGGACATGAAAAACCAGTTATCAACAGCGGACACGTGAGCATTTTTGTCGATCGTTTGGGCGACCTTTGTGGTGATGCCGGAAAGCAGCGCATCTGTCCCGGCAATCATCAGGTTGGCCGTAAAACCTGATCCTACCCCTGCTGAAGCGGCCGCAAATCCGGCGAGCGGATGACGGCCGGCTGCCATGAAAATCAGCGCGCCTACCGGCGGTATAATCACCCATGCCGCATCGGAAGCCAGATTCCCTAAAATCCCGACAAATACAACGGAGTAGCTGATGATCGCTTTCGGAATGTGGGCCATCATCTTCTGCAACACAGCTTCAATTAAACCGACCCGTTCCGCCAGCCCGATGCCGAGCACCATCGTAAGCACAAGGCCGAGCGGCGGAAATTGAACAAAGTTGTTTACCGCTTCCGTCAACATCCAGTGAATGCCCTCGGTGCTAAGCAAACTTTTGACTGCTATTGCTTTGCCGTCCGCCGGATGTGTTACTGCGTTTCCAGCCAGCAAAACAGACATGGCGATGACGATCATAGATAAGTAGATAAACAGCATAAAAGGATCAGGCAGCTTGTTTCCAGCCTTTTCGATCCACTTTAATATTCCTTTATGCTCAATCTTTTGTAAAGAATCAGCAGTCATTTCCGGCAGATGTTTAGCCATAGCGCCCTCCTATAATCGGTTTTAGTATGCCTTTACAGAAAACGTATGATGGGAATTGAGAATAAAAAAGACTGAATTTACAAATAATTTAACGCCTGCTGGTAATGCGTTTTCGTCAAATGTGAATTTAGGATGGTGATGAGGATAGATCATCTCCTCGCCTCCCGCTCTCAAAGCGATGTAACAGCTCGGCACTCGTTCAGAAAATGCGGAGAAATCCTCACCGCCCATCATCGGTTCTAACGGAAATACCTGTCCCTCTCCCCAAAGACTTACTGCTGCTTGTTTCACAAGCTCGGTGATATCCCGATCGTTTACAACAGATTTGTATCCATGGCGAAAATCAAATTCATATGAGGCGCCGTGGGCTTCGGTTACACCTTTTATGATCTGCTCCATCCGCAGTTTCGCCTGTTCCCGGATTTCTTCCTTAAACGTTCGCAATGTCCCGCCCAGCGTTACGGTATCTGGGATGACATTGAAGGCTGAGCCTGCGCTGCACATCGTGACGGAGAGCACCAGCCTTTCAGCTGGATCTGTATGTCTCGAGGCTGAGAGGCGATCACGAGCGGATCGACGCACTGTTCGGGCTGGGAGGCGTGTCCGCCTTTTCCTTGAATCGTGATATCAAAGCGGTCAGAATTCGCAGTGACAGCACCTGATGCCAGACCGATTTTTCCTAATGGCATGGCAGAAAACAGATGGATGGCTAAGCACATATCAAGATGATCGGTAACACCGGCCTGCACCATTTCCTGCGCTCCGCCGGGATGAACCTCCTCAGCATGCTGAAAAATGAAATAGACTTCTCCTCTGATTTCGTCCTTTCTCTGAGATAATATCTCAGCCGCCCCAAGCAGCATAGCGGTATGCCCATCATGGCCGCAGGCATGCATCACACCCGAATGCAGGGAAGAAAAATCGTTCTCATGCTCCTCCTGAATCGGCAGGGCGTCCATATCAGCACGCAGCCCAATGCGTTTACCGGTCCGGGAACCGATCAGCCGAGCGACCACGCTTGTCCTTGTCGGACGGCTGATGTCAAGGTTGCCAAAAGAAGAAAGCGTATCATATACAAATTGAGCTGTTTTTTCTTCTTGAAAGGACAGCTCTGGGTATTGATGGAGATGTCTCCTCCATCCAATCACATTCTTGTACGTAGCGGCATATTCATCCATCATGCTTCCAGCCCCCAATCGTTTTTAGAAACTCTTGCATTTACTTTATTGATTATATGGCGCTGGTTCAATCGGAATGTCAGACAATCTGACTTATTAAAGGTGACATGGATCAAAAAAAGAAGAGGAAATCTGACAGATTTCCTCTTCTACTGCTCTTCCACCCCATCAAGATACTTTCTCTCAAAGTCATCGAGCAATGCACGCACTTCATCTGTTGACTTTGTGTTCATGCATTGATTTCTTAATTCACTTGCCCCGCGGAATCCACGGAGATATATCTTGAAAAAGCGAGGAAGAGGTTTGTACGCACGAGCTTCTGTTTTAGAATATTCATCATGGAGATCCAGATGCAGCCTTAAGAGATCAAGCAATTCCTTACTGCTATGTTCTTTCGACTCCTTTTCAAAGGCAAACGGATTTGTAAAAATACCGCGTCCGATCATAATCCCATCAACACCATATTGTTCAGCGAGCTTCAAACCAGTTTGGCGGTCAGGAATATCACCATTGATCGTCAAAAGTGTATCTGGCGCCACCTCGTCACGAAGTTTCTTAATCTCCGGGATGAGTTCCCAATGCGCATCCACTTTACTCATTTCAGCTCTTGTACGCAGATGAATGGAAAGATTAGCAATATCCTGCTTCAATACATGTGTCAGCCAATCGCGCCATTCATCTATATCCGTGTAACCAAGCCTTGTTTTCACGCTTACTGGCAATCCCCCTGCTTTTGCTGCTTGTATTAATTCTGCTGCAACCTCTGGACGACAAATAAGGCCGCTTCCCTTTCCATTCCCTGCCACATTAGGCACAGGGCAACCCATATTGATATCCAGACCCTTAAACCCTAATTCCGCCATTCCAATACTCATTTGGCGAAAGTTTTCAGGCTTATCCCCCCATATATGAGCCACCATTGGCTGTTCATCCTCTGTGAAAGTCAAACGGCCACGCACACTATCCTTCCCATCCGGGTGACAATAGCTCTCCGAGTTTGTAAACTCTGTAAAAAACACATCCGGTCTGCCAGCTTCACTCACTACATGGCGGAAAACAACATCCGTCACATCTTCCATTGGTGCCAGTACAAAAAATGGTCGTGGTAGTTCACGCCAGAAATTATCTATCATAACAAATTCAAATCCTTTCATTATGGAGACGGCCAAATCTTTATCCCAAATTAAAAAGCTGATCATGCTTCTTTTACACTTATAGCATGCTTCAGCACTTCTTATCAAACTATAGTAAATTTTGAACATTTAAATCTTTACCAAGTGTAAAGAAACCGGTGAGAAAAGGCAGTTTAGATCATAGGCTAGGTATATTATCGAGATTTATACAGTATACTCCTGAGTATTTTTTAGATGGACGAGTATCACATACTTGTTTCTGCGCCCCTACCCAAATTTGTGAAAGAAAGTATCGCTAAGATATTGAATTGGTTTGGATCTTAAAAATCCCGGGATTCTTATTGAAAAAAACCGAGAAATTACAGACTGGACAAGGGCGGCGCACGAAAAAGACCCGGAAACCGAAATTGTTTATTTTACCGGAATCCAAGTCTGATTAGGAATTGTTTATTTTAGTTAGACGATTTCAATACAAGCTTCGCCACAGCTTCCACATGAGCCGTCTGCGGAAACATATCCACAGGCTGAATATATTCCACGCGATAATCCTTTGACAGTGCCTGCAAGTCCTTCGCAAGCGTGGATGGATTGCAGGAAACGTAAACAAAGCGTTTCGGTTTGACTTTTTTGATCGTGTCCAGGAACGTGCTGTCACAGCCGGTTCTTGGCGGGTCGACGATGACGACGTCCGGACGGAAGCCTTCTTTCGTCCATTTCGGGAGCCAATGCTCAGCTGTTCCTGTTACGTAGGTGGCATTTGTCATGCCGTGTTTTTTGGCGTTTTTCTTGGCATCATCAATTGATTCCTTTATGACGTCCATGCCGCGGACTTCCTTCGCTCCGTCCGCCACCCACATTCCGATGGTGCCGACGCCGCAATACGCGTCAACGACTTTTTCTTTTCCGGTCAGCTGCGCCGCTTTTTTCACTTCGTCATACAGCTTGACGGTTTGCTCCGGGTTGAGCTGGAAAAAAGCGCGGGCGCTCAGTTCAAATGATACGTCGCCAAGCACCTCTTGGATCACTGTTTTTCCGGCGAGCGGTTTTGTTTTCTCACCGAAAATCACAGAGGTTTTCGCTCCGTTTACATTTTGGATAATGGATTTGACCTCTGGCAGGCGCTTTTGGATCGCTTTGACGATTTCTTCCTTGTGCGGAAGCGTTTCTTTTGCTGTCACAAGCACGACCTGCACTTCGCCTGTTTCAAAGCCGACTCGCGTCACAATGGTGCGAACGTCGCCTTTTCGCTTCCGTTCATTATAAACAGACACATTGAATTCCTCTAAAATGCGGCGGACGATTCCTGTTGTTTTATTTGTTGCCGGATGCTGGACGACGCAGTCTTTAATCGGCACAATATCATGAGAATCAAGGCCGTATAAGCCGGCGATGATGCTGCCGCTTTGCGAGCGCCCGATTTGGAATTGGCTTTTGTTGCGGTAATTCCACGGGTTGTCCATGCCGATCGTTTCTTTGATTTCCATGTTCTCTATTTTAAACTTCGTATGGCGCTCAAGCGACTGAATGACGATGTCTCGTTTTTCCCGAAGCTGCTGGCTGTATGCAAGGTGCTGAAGCTGACAGCCGCCGCACTGTTCATATACAGGACAAGGCGGTGCCACGCGGTGCTCCGACGATTTGCGGATCTTCTTAATGCGCCCCTCCGAAAACTTCGGCTGAACCTTTGTGGCCTGCACGACAACCTCTTCACCAGGAAGCGCGCCGGGCACAAAGACGACTTTTTTCTTAAAGTAGCCGACACCTTCACCGTTAATGCCGAGACGCTTAATCGTCAGCGGAAAGGTTTGTCCGACTTTCAGTTCGACGGGCGCCTGTTTCTTTTGTTGGTTCACGTTGTTCTCTCCGTTTCTATAATGAAGCTTTCTGCAGATGGCAGAAAGTGAAATGTTTTTTTCACATCTTTCTAGTATAACACGTTTGCAGGATTTCCTTCATTGTCAGACGAATTATTCGATACTCCTCCACAAATACAGAGATGCATAGCTTAAGTAAGGCTCCCACTCCTTGCTCATCGCCAGCATGATATCCTTTGCCGGCTTATCGTCCAGCTGAAAATGGCGTTTGATCGCATTCTGGAGACCGATATCGGCAAGCGGGAATAAATTAGGGCGTCCAAGGCCGAACATGAGAACGTTTTGCACGGTCCACGGGCCGATGCCTCTGATTTTGATCAGTTTCTTCATAATGTCTTCATCCGTCATATTCGGAAGCTCTGACAAGTCGAGTGTGCCTTCTGCGATCATCCTTGATGTATCAATGGCGTATTCCGCTTTTCTCATGCTGAATTGCAGATCGCGAAGATCCTGATAATCGAGTTCCGCAATCGTTTCCGGCTTTGGGTAGCACCACACGCCGTCCTTCTGCTCGCCAAACGCATGGACAAACCGTTCTGTTAGCGTGTAAGCGAAGGAAAGATTGAGCTGCTGGTGGATGATGCATTTCATGATGCAGTTGTACACGCTGTAGTCCAGTACAAGCGGCGTGCCTGCATGCTCTTCAAAAATGGCGGACAGACTCGTTTTCGAAAAATGATCGAGAACGTGCTGCAAATCATGTTCCCATTGAAAAATCCGCTTGATTTCCTTCATCATCTCATCCTGATCCGTTTCCCCGCTGACGAGAAAATCAGGCTCGGCCGCATGGCCTAACGCCTGTACCTTCACAATACACACATCCCCCGCCTGGTTTCTGATCGGCACACGGATTTCCCGCGCTTCTTTATCTACCGCATTGAGGGGATCTAAAGACAGTCTGTCCAACACCCGGTCAAAATGGTACGGAGGCGTGACAGATACGTTTTCCTTCCACATGCAATCCACCCTTTTTCCGTTTTTTGTTCAGTATAACACGCCGCTGGAAATAGGCAGAGAACACCGTATACTTTTCTCATAAAGGCCGCATGATATAATGGCAGGTGGAGGGTTGTTTATGATCAACATTACCGCAATTACAACAGAGCATCAGCTGCTGAAAAATATACCAATCGAACGTGTGGAACAGCCTGATATTGCATGGTACTGGGTTGATTTTTACGGCCCGGAGGATACGGAAACGGCGTTATTGAGAGATTTTTTTCATTTTCATCCGCTTGCCATAGAGGATTGCTTCCAGCATATGCAACGGCCGAAGCTTGACCATTATGACGGCTATCGCTTTTACGTGATTCATGCGCTGAACCACGAAACGCTTGAGATGGAAGAAGTCGATATTTTTCAAGGCGAAAGATTTGTCGTCACCTTTCATTTACACGAAACACCCGGTATCGCCAAAGTCCGGGAGCGATTGTATGCTTCACCCGACATATTTAAAAAAGGGCCTGGGCACATTTCTTATATGATCATGGATCAGCTTGTTGATGAGTATTTTCCTCTCGTGTACAAAATTGAAGACCGGCTAAACGAAATTGAAGAAAGCCGGCCCCACAAAACGTACGGAACACTGATGAATGAGGTGTTTGATCTCAGGACAGACCTTTTGCACTTGAGACGGACAATTATTCCAATGCGTGATTTGCTCTATCGGATTTTAAGCCTAGACCATGTGAAAGAGCAGCGGGAAACGAAAGCCTACTTCAGTGACATATACGATCATTTGTTAAAATTGTCTGAGATTGTGGAATCCAACCGTGACATGACGTCCGACTTGCGCGACAGCTACGTGACACTGAATTCAAACCGGATGAACGCGATTATGATGACACTGACGATCGTGTCAACCATTTTTATTCCGCTTACCTTTATCGCCGGGGTATACGGCATGAACTTCGACAACATGCCGGAGCTGCATTGGAAATACGGATATTTTGCCGTGCTCGGCCTTATGGCCGCGCTTGTGATCGGGATGCTGATATGGTTTGTACATAAAGGATGGTTCAATATATTTAAATGAGGACAGCGTGAAGCTGTTCTTTTTATGTTGGCAGATCATGTTCTTTTGTTTATAATGGAAAAAATATTCAGGGAGTGATCAGATTGAAAATCGCTGTCATCGGACTCGGCAATATGGGACAGCCCATTGCCAGAAATGTGCTTCAAGCAGGCTACAAATTGACTGTTTATAATCGAACGAAACAAAAGACGGAAGAACTTGCATCAGAAGGCGCACAGGCAGCTGACACGCCGCGACAGGCGGCAGAGTCCGCTGATATTGTCATAACGATGCTTTCAGATGACGATTCTGTCAGCGCCGTGACATTTGGAGAAGACGGATTGATTGAAGGATTAGCAGAGAACGGCATTCACATCTCGATGAGCACGATCAGTGTTGAGTTCTCAGAAAAGCTCGCAGCGGCTCATGCAGAGAAAGGACAATCCTTTCTCGCCGCTCCTGTACTTGGCAGACCGGATGCCGCCGCCAAAGCCGCGCTCCGCATCATAACAGCCGGACCAGCGGAAGCAAAGCAAACAGCCAAGCCTCTGCTTGACAGCCTGAGTCAGCAGGTATTTGACGTCGGCGATGAAAGCAAGACTGCAAATGCAGCCAAAATCAGCATCAATTTCTTGCTCGTGTCTATGCTTGAGGCATTATCTGAATCATTCTTACTGATGGAAAAGTACGGCTTAGAACAAAAACAATTTTTAGAAATCACCAGCGCGCTCTTTGGCTCTCCTGTCTATCAAAATTACGGAACCATCATGGCCGAGCAGAAATTTGAGCCGGCCAGTTTCAAAATGACCTTAGGTCTCAAGGATACCAATCTGGCACTCGCCGCCGCAGAACGAGTCTCTGCAAACCTCCCTCTTGCCGAGCTGGCCAAGAGCCATTTTGAAAGCGGGATTGAAAAAGGCTTCGGAGATCTGGATTGGGCTGCACTGATTAAATGTATAAAGTAATGAGAAAAGCCTCTCCGTTTAAGGAGGGGCTTTCTTGTTACAAAGACGGCAGCTTCATCTCTTTCTCAAACATCAAATCATCAATACTTTTAAATGTATAGCCTTGTTTTTTCAGATCTGTGATCGCATCATCCAGAGCTTCGGCATTGTCCCTCGATACGGTGTGAAGCAGGTAAATGGCTCCTGGATGCGCCTGCTTGATCATATGATCGTAGGCATATTTCTTCCCTTTTTGGTTGTTGATTTTCCAATCAACAAAAGCGACCGACCAGAAAACGGTTTGATAGCCTAAGCGTTTCGTTTCTTTCAGCACATACTCACTGAACACGCCGCGGGGCGGGCGCAGATACAGGTTGTCCTGCTTTCCCGTAATTTTATAGACCTCTTCGTTGACGGAATCAAGTTCGTCTTGAATCTGGTCAGCTGTTTTTTTCGTCAAATCCGGATGGTGAAAGGAATGGTTGCCGATAATATGGCCTTCATCTGACATTCGTTTGATCAGCTCAGGCTGATCCTTTACGAAATGCCCTGTAACAAAAAATGTTCCTGTTACGCGATGTTTTTTTAAGACATCAAGCACTTTTGGCGTATAGCCATTTTCATAGCCGTTATCAAACGTTAAGTAAATCGTTTTTTCCTTTGTATTGCCTAAATAAAACGCGTCATATTTTTCAATTAAACTGTTCAGCTGCTTCCCGGCATCAGGCGGCTGATGATTGACACTTCGTTTAAAGCCCCAGTTAATCGGCTCATTCGGCACCGCTTCCGCCTGTGCTGCGCCCCCGGCAAGCAAGACGGCGGCGCAGCATATTGAACACATCCACTTCATGGCCAGCGCTCCTTCTGCATTTTTTCTTATTTTACAGAAAGGTCCTTCGTTTTATACTGACGCTTTATGCCAATATAAAAAACCGCGGCATGCGCGGTTTTATTCCCAATCTTTTTTAAAGCGTTCGTATTTGGCTTCCAGGTCATCAAGCATGCTGATAAGCCTGTCTATATCTTCAACGTCGGTTGCTTCAGGGTCTAATGAATCGATGACGTTCATAAACATATCAAGTCTGTTCTTCAAATAATCTAGCTGCTGGTCCTTATTGTTTACTGCGTTCCCCATTCTGTTCCTCCATTCATTTTTTATTATGGTAGCTCATTTTTTGCCGTTTTTCAATCGCTCCGCTACTTGCGAACTTGTCAATTCAGGTCTAAAATTAACTGTTGGCAGCGTTAGTATGCCCCATTTATAAAGGAGTTAGATAGTCATGACACAAAACACGAAGCTGCGTCCGATTACACCCGAGTTTGACCCTTGGGAAGCCTATATGGATGTTGAGCAGTATGGCGAAATGCAGCTGACAAACGTTGAATTCACAACGACGACACTGTGCAATATGAGATGCGAGCATTGCGCTGTAGGCTATACCTTGCAGCCTAAAGACCCGAATGCTCTGCCAATAGATCTTCTGTTAAAACGGCTGGAGGAAATCCCGCGCCTGCGATCCATCAGTATTACAGGCGGAGAGCCGATGCTTTCGTTAAAATCAGTAAAGGAATATGTCGTTCCATTATTGAAATACGCCCATGAGCGGGGTGTGAGGACGCAGATCAATTCCAACCTGACCCTTGATATTGAACGATACGAATGGATTATTCCGTATCTTGATGTGCTTCATATTTCTCATAACTGGGGTACAGTTGAGGATTTTGCTGAAATCGGCTTTGCCATGATGGACAGAAAACCCACCTTCGAACAGCGCGCGCGTTATTTTGAAAAAATGATCGAAAACAGCCGCACGCTTGTGGAAGCCGGGGTGATGGTATCTGCGGAAACAATGCTTAATAAACGCACACTTCCTCATATTGAGCATATTCACCGCCAAATCACAGAAGATATGAAATGTCAGCGTCACGAAGTCCATCCGATGTATCCGAGCGATTTCGCAAGCGCTCTTGAATCTCTCAGCCTGAAAGAGATGAGACAGGCCATTCACCGCTTGCTGGATATTCGTGATGAAAATACGTGGATGCTGTTCGGGACACTTCCGTTTTATGCCTGCAGTTCAGACGAAGAGGATCAAAAGCTGCTTCGCCGGCTTCGCGCGGCGAAAAACGTCACGGTGAGAAATGACCCTGACGGCCGTTCCCGCCTGAATGTGAACATTTTCGACGGAAACATTATCGTGACCGATTTCGGCGATACACCGCCGCTTGGCAATATTCAGACGGACAGCCTCCCTTCCGCCTATGAAAAATGGAGAGGGACCAAGCTTGCGAAAGAACTGAATTGCCACTGCCCGAATGTCCGATGCCTCGGGCCGAATGTTCTCGTCAAAAACAGTTATTATCAGAATACAGATTTCACAAAACGTCAAGCCAGGAGTTAGATGCGGATGGAAGAAACACTTACGGAGATTTTTCAGAATAAAATCGTCGATATTCTCCTCGTTGCCGTTATCCTTTGGATCGGTGTCTTTATCATCAACCGATTGGTGCAGCTATTTTTTAAACGGACGGACTTTATTGAAGAAAGAAAAGAAAAAACAATTGAAAGCCTTGTCCGTTCTGTCACCCAGTATACGGCGACGATTGGTTTTATCTTTTACGTTATTTCTTTATTTGTGCATGATTTCGGCAAAATATTAGCCGGGGCTGGTGTAGCCGGTATCGTGATCGGTTTTGGCGCCCAATCGCTGATTAAGGATGTGCTGGCGGGTGTGTTCTTAATTTATGAACGCCAGCTGCACAAAGGCGATTATGTCACCGTCAACAATTTGTTTAACGGGACAGTGGAAGAAATCGGCCTTCGCTCTCTGCAAATCCGGGAATGGAGCGGGAAGCTTCTCACCATCAGCAACGGTGAGGTCAGACAGATAGAGAACTATAATATCGATTTTATGCGGATTACCGAATCCTTTCTCATCAGCTTTAAAGAAGATCCGGACCGCGTGTACAGCGTATTGGAAGAGGCATGTGACATGCTGAATGAAGAGCTTCGGGATTCATTGAAGCGGGATGAATTCGGCAATCCGACAGAACCGTTTCAAATCCACGGAATCACCGCATTGAATAAAATCAATCGCGGCGTCGAATTTACGGTAAAAGGCATGGTGAAAGATGATGATTATTTCAGTGCCAGCCTTGCAGTAAGACGGGTACTCGTTCGCCAGCTGTACCAAAACAATGTGCAAATGCTTGAGGAAGCGGTCAGAATCGAGAGAACGCAATAAATAAAAAAACTGATTCCGAGTTGGAATCAGTTTTTTGTTTATCTTGGCTGTGAGGAAAGCTGAAAGCCAAACGTGACGTGGTCTTGAACCGGAATCCAGGCGCCGATACCCTGTGACGTGACATTTTTTACGACAAGTTTTCGTTTATTCCCTTTCAGCACTAAGTACACTTCTCCGTAAGTCACTTTTCCTTTTTCATTCACAGCCGGTGCATATGCATTTAAATAACCGAGTTTTTTAGGAGCGACTTTATAAATCTGATCCCGCTTTGTACCCGCTCCGACGACTGTATCAAATGCAAGCGGAAGGTTCGTTTTTTTCATCGCTTTCAGCATCATCATGCTTTTGACATCTTCCGCATTTGGAACCTTAGCTGTCAGGCCGCCCTTTACTTTGTATTGCTGTTCTTGGGCATAATGCATTTCAGCCGTTTCTTTCCCGCCGCGGTTATCTGCACGGTTTGTGTTGATTTTTTTATATTCCCAGTTCGCAACTGTTTCATTTGATTCATAGCCGAGCGCCCATTTCCCGAGAAATATTGTTGCCCGGTAGCCAACCGCAAGCGGTGTGCCGGATATGTTGGATTCATTCAGCATTTTGATGAGGTGCGGATTTTCAATCTTCACCTCAGAATGATCGAGCAGTTCCTTTGCCAGCTTGCTCGGCTGAAGCATCGGCTGATCCTGTGAAGCATTTGGATACGTATTTTCCTTTGAAATGCTTGCGACAGAATTAGGAACCTTAAACTGCTTTTTCGCGTGGATGGGCTGAACGCCGAAAAAACCAAAGAATAACAACACAATAAGTGTGGAATGAAATAGCTTTTTCATCATATCACTCTTTCTATGGCATTTTCCCTTAGTCTTTTCATCCCGCTTTATTGTTATCCATCATTTTTTTAGGTTAAAGAAGGAAAAAGCCGATCGCCATAATGATATATGCGGCAAGCAGTGTCGCCCCTTCAAACCAGTTGGAATCACCGTCATTCGAAATGGCGATCATCAAGAGAACCGATGATACCATCGCCACGAGCTCCGGCAGTGTAAACACAAGCGGCATGCTTACCGGGAAAAAGATGGAACAGATGACGAGAACCGGTGCGACAAACATAGCAATTTGCAGCGTGGAACCGACTGCGATTTCAACCGCAATGTCCATTTTATTTTTATAGGCCATGATGATGGCTGACGCGTGCTCCGCGGCATTACCGACAATCGCAACAATAATGACCCCGATAAACAGCTCACTCCAGCCGAACTGCTCAGCCACCGCGTGGAATGTGTGCACCAGGTTTTCGGATATGTATGCCACAGCAATCGTTGCGGCAAACAAAACAATCGTGGCAACCTTCCCTGACCATTCCGGCTCCTCCTCTTCCACATGCTGGGCAGCATGATTCGGCTGATAAACACCGCGGTGCGTGACGAGCTTAAAGTATAGAGCCGCCACATACAACAGAATCAAAATGATGCTGATGCCGATGCTTAAATTGAGCTTGCTCACGTCGCCCATACCAACGGAGAATACCTCAGGAATTACGAAAGCGACAATGATGGCAAAAATCAAAAGACCGGAATTATGGCGCGCATCATGGATATTAAATTCCTGCCGCTTATATTTTAAACCGCCGACAAAAAACGATAGGCCCGCTACCAGCAGCAGGTTCCCCAGCACTGAACCGGTTAAAGAGGCAAGCACGATTCCGGTCAGGCCTTCCTTTAATGCAAAAAGGGAAATAATCAGCTCAACCGCATTCCCGAAGGTGGCGTTTAAAAGACCGCCGATTCGCGGGCCTGCGATGATGGACAGCGCTTCCGTCGCCCTCCCCATATAGCTTGCAAGTGCGATAATCGTTATGCAATACACTGCAAAGAGAATGGCAGAAGGCCAATGCATGAAACTGCCGATCACAGAAAGCGGAATCCCCGCAGCTACTAAAATAAAAAAGATACGATTCATGGTGAGTTGGCTCCTTTTATATGACTTGTTTTATTTTTATTCTTCACAAAAATCATCATGATTACACGAGGTCAAATGTTTACCTGTGATATAGGCTTTTTTCAGGTTGCCTGCTTTTGGAAATCATTGTACGATCAACATAGATTCCACATAAGGAGAACAAACGCGATGTCACGATTTCATTTCTTTATTCTTGTTTTGCTCGTTTCCATTTCCGGGTTTTCACAAGGCATGCTGCTGCCTGTCATCTCGATCATCTTTGAAACAAATGGGGAATCGGCCGCCATCAACGGCCTGCACGCGACCGGACTGTACATCGGTGTGCTTTTGGCTTCGCCGTTTATGGAGGCGCCGCTCAGAAAGCTCGGATTCAAGCCGCTGATCGTCATTGGCGGAAGCATTGTGATTGTAAGCTTGTTCGGATTTATTTGGCTTCAGTCGGTTTGGATCTGGTTCCTGCTTCGCCTGTTTATCGGAATCGGCGACCACATGCTTCACTTTTCTACGCAAACATGGGTGACCTCCATGTCATCGAAACAAAATCGCGGAAGAAACCTGTCGATTTACGGGCTTTCCTTCGGTCTTGGCTTTGCCGCGGGCCCTTTCATGGTTCCGCTTGTCAAGCTGAGCCCGGCGCTGCCTTTTATCGTGTCCGGCTGCTTCAGTCTGTTTGCGTGGCTTTTTGTTTTCTTTCTACAAAATGCATACCCGGAAACCAGTCCTTACGAAACCAAATCAGACAATAGTTTCAGGCGGTTTTATCAAGCCATGCTGTTTGGATGGGTTGCCTTTATGCCTACATTCGGCTACGGCTTTTTGGAGACGGCCCTAAACGGAAGCTTTCCTGTGTACGCGCTCCGGCTGGGAATATCAGTAGATGCAGTGGCACTGATCCTTCCCGCTTTTGCGATTGGAAGCATTATTTTTCAGTTTCCGCTCGGCATCCTCAGCGATAAATACGGGCGGCGGAATGTGCTGCTTGTCATTTTACTGACAGGGGCGCTCTGCTTTTTCATCGCCGGCGTATTCCCTTTGCCTTTCGTGATCGGCTGCTCCTTTTTTATAGCAGGAATGGCAGTCGGATCAACCTTTACACTTGGCATCAGTTATATGACAGATCTTCTTCCTCCCCACCTGCTGCCGGCGGGGAACCTGCTTTGCGGCATTACATTCAGTCTCGGCAGCATCCTTGGCCCGATTGCCGGCGGCTGGTATATGCAGACATTTGAAAGCGCAAACTTGTTTTATTTCATTACCCTTACGCTTAGCGCTGTATGGCTGGCCCTTGTCCTGGGCAAACCCAAAAGCTGGTCACCGGCTGAGACTTATTCTTCATCTTCCTAATCAAAAAGCCTCCTGACATGACGTCAGGAGGCTTTTATGCTAATGATAGCCGTTTTGTCCGTTGGCGCTTCCGCTTGTTTTATTGCTCGATTTGCTTTTCGAATTTTGTTTATTGTGGCTTCCGCCTTTTTTCGTATGTTTGGTCATCACGATAGCCCCCCGACATCTTTTTGAACCGAAGTTCGTTTATAGGGTGCACTAATAATAGGGATTTTCATCAGGAAGCTTTTTACGTTTATGTAAAAGAGCGTTGATTTCTCCCCCCAGGATAATTAAAATGCCGCTCAAGTAAAACCAAATCATCAGGACGATGATTCCCCCGATGCTTCCATATGTGGCGCTATAATTTGCAAACGTACTGACGTAAAATGAAAACAGGGTGCTGACAACGATCCAGCCGATGGTCGCAAACACCGCACCGGGCATGACAAAGCGGAGGGACAGCTTTTTGTTCGGCGCGATGACATACAGGGCGGAAAAAACGATCAGCAGCACAAGCGGGCTGACACCCCAGCGAACCGCCTCCCAAACGGATAAAAACAGATCCGACGCACCGACAAAGTCTGAAGCAAGCATCCCGATCTGCCGGCCAAATACCGGCAGAAGCAAAGCCACTAAAATGGTAAATACCATGGCGATTGTCAGAAAAATTGAGGTTAGACGAACAATGATAAAAGAGCGGTTTTCCTCCACATCATACGCATGATTTAACGAGCGGACGATGGCGTTCATTCCATTAGACGCAGACCATAAAGCCGCGATAATCCCGAATGACAGCAAACCGCCATTTCGATTATTTAAGGTTTGATGGGTAATGGATTCAACGAGGGACATCGCACTGGCGGGAGCATATTGTTCGACAACTCCCAGAACATCATCGGTAGAAAGCGGAAGATACGCGGTGAGCGTCAGCATAAAAATCAAAAACGGAAACAACGACAATAGAAAAAAATACGCCAGCTCCGCTGATTTGCTTTGCCCTTCATGAAGGGTATATCTGCTGAAAAGCTCTTTTAAAAAATTCATGTCGCCTCACCTCGCATGTTTGATTATTTTTTTGTAAAATGCTCTTTCGTTTGCTGTACGAGCTCCATCACTTGCGGCGTTGTTTTCTTCAGTTCTTTCACCTGCTTATTCACAAAGTCGACTTCCTTTGACAGCGTTTGGGCCAGCTTCTTAGCCTCATCCACTTTTGTGATGACGGTGTTTTTCAACAGTTCCGGATTGCTTTTGTACAGTGAAAGTTTATGCTTGCATGTCAGCCATCTCATGCCGCATGCCTGTCTTGTCGGCTTATGGAGCAGCGATAACGCCGCGCCTGCCGCAGCTCCGAGAAATATACCTTTCAGCATTAAACGTTCGTTGTTCATGCAAATTCTCCTTTCACTCACAATTGTTTTTCTTTTTGAATGGATGCAAGCAGATGCTCACAGCCCGATTTGATTAGTTGGCAGACCTCTTCAAAGTTCCCTGTGTAGTAAGGATCGGGTACGTCGGCAAGGTCTGAATCTTCAACATAGTCCAAGAGCCTTTTGATATGCGAGGTGTTCTTAAAACCCGCCATGCTTCTGAGGCTCCCGATATTTTCTGCGTCCATCGCAATGATGTAATCAAAATCGGCCAGATCCTGTTCGCTGACTTGACGCGCCAGCATGCCCTCAAAGCTGATTCCTTCTCTCTGCAATATCTCCTGCGTTCCTTCATGCGGCGGATTGCCGATGTGCCAGCCGCCGATACCGGCTGAATCCGTCTTGATTTTCCCCTCTAATCCTTTTTTGGCTGCCAAGTCCCGAAAAATCGCTTCCGCCATCGGAGACCGGCAAATGTTTCCTAAACAAACAAATAACACGCTTATCATGTTGCGCAACCTCCCTATTCTTTGCCCATATTTCTCTAAAAAGAAACCTTCATCAATATCTTAGTAGGATGTTCATTTCCTTTTCAACTGATGTCTCCACTTTTTTGAAATCAACAGCCAGCTCTTAGAATAGGGTTTTTTTCTGAGCGAATTCTGTTAGAATAAAACATACCCAATATCGCGCAAAGAAAGGATGGAACCATTTGTCCAGCCCAAATACAGAAACGTTAACTCAAATGATTGAAGAGATTTCCCAAAAACTGAACATGCTGAACGTCGGCGTGATTAAAGCGGAGGATTTCAGTGATGAAAAGATCGAAGACCTCACGTACCTTCACAGCATGGTGATGAAAAAACAATCATTCAGCCCAAGTGAGATGCAGGCGATTGCTCAAGAGCTAGCCTCACTTCGTAAATAATGGAGACTGGCCGAAAACTCGGCGAGTCTTTTTTATCATTGCCCCAAAACCAATTTTCCTTAAGACAGGCGTCATGAATTAAGAAATCCAGACTGCCAAACATGATACTGCGGCAGGGCGCCCACGCTTTCCAATATCGGACGGGCCAAGACATGCCTGTTTATAACATCATACAGCAAATGTTCGAAAAAGATTTGAAGGAGTACAAGCATGAAAACGACATCTATCAAAACAGCATCCGGAATGTATATCAACTACTTCTTTCTCGGAATGGTCAATATCATTCTCGCATCCAATATGTCCTCTTTAACGAAACAGTGGAATACAGACCCGACCGGCATCAGTTATGTGATTGCCGCTATTGGATTCGGCAAGCTGCTGACATACGGCATTTCCGGCGTTTTATCAGATAAAATCGGAAGAAAGCCGCTTGTTGTCGCTTCTGCAGGAATTATGGCCGTCTTTTTAGTCGGTATTCCTTTATCACCGAGCTATGAATTGGCGTTTGTGTTCGCCTTATTAGCCGGAGTCGCTAATTCAGCGATGGACGCCGGAACCTATCCGGCATTAACCGAGCTCTTCCCGGCAGCTTCCGGCTCGGCGAATGTCTTGGTCAAAGCCTTTATGTCTGTCGGGGCAGCACTTTTGCCGCTTTTGATCACATTTTTATCAGACCACAGCCTGTTTTACGGATTTGCTTTTTATCTCCCGGCAGCAGTCTATGCGCTGAATATCGTTTATTTATCAACGCTTTCGTTTCCTAAGAGACAGAAGATGCCAACTAGCAGCGGCCAACAGGAATCTCCCGCTTTCTTGTCTGAACCCGTTTTTCAGAAAGAAGGCACCGCACTGATCATTATCGGTTTTACATCAACGGCTTTATTTACCGTTTCTCAAATCTGGCTCCCGAGCTACGCGCAAAAGGCTGCCGGTTTAGCTGAATCAGCATCCGTGCAATTGCTGAGCTATTACAGTATAGGATCTCTGACATCCGTTTTATTATTAGCCGTTTTGCTGAACAGATGGGTAAAGCCAGTCATGATTACGCTCTTATATCCTGTTATTACTTTATGTACGCTTGCAGTCATGCTGACGGTTCATGTGCCAATTGTGCTGGACATCACCGCCTTTTTCTTAGGGTTTTCAACCGCGGGTGTGTTTCAAATTACCATTACATTAATGACAGAGCTTTTCTGGAAGCGAAAAGGAACCGTTACCGGAATTGTAGCGACCGCTTCAAGCATCGCGTCAATTCTGCTGCCGATTGCCACCGGGCTTATCGCAAAAGCGGGAGGCATCGCCCATATCTTTATGTTTGACTTCGGCATAGCAGTCATCGGAACAGCTGCAGCCGCCTTCTTGTATTATAGATACAAAAAACTGACGGCTGCTCCAAGCCGTAATTAAATAAAAAACGGACGCCCGGGAGCGTCCGTTTTTCTTATTTCTCAAGCAATGCGAGAGATTCGCGGTTAAATGCCGGAATATCATCCGGTGTGCGGCTTGTGACCAATTGATGTTGGCAAACGACCACTTCCTGGTCCACAACGTCGGCACCCGCGTTTTCCATGTCAACACGAATGGACGTATAGCCTGTTGCTTTTCGGCCATCGAGCGCTTTCGCGTTGATTAAGAGCTGCGGGCCGTGGCAAATGGCGAATACTGGTTTTTTGTCAGTCATAAACGCTTTTGTAAACTGGACGAAACGGTCATCAGCTCGAAGCTGGTCTGGTGAAAATCCTCCGGGAATCAAAAGCGCATCAAAGTCTGAAGGGTTTACGTCATCAATGGACGCGTCAACCGTCACTTCCGCGTTCCCCTGCTTGCCTTTTACTGTTTTTCCTTTTTCATTTTCGATAACAGTCAGTTCATGTCCCGCTTCTTTAAAGGCTTTCGCAGGTTCCGTGTACTCGCTGTCCTCAAAATAATCTGTCAAAACAACTGCAATGTTTTTCCCCATCATTCATAACCTCCCGCTTAATATGACTACATAAAACACTCTACCCCAGCCACACTAAAATAAACATTCCGCAGATCTGACAAGCGCTAAGCATAAATACCCAGCAGCTGTCGTTTGATGCCGTTACATAATACTCATTTTTCTCCCTTTTACAATAATCATAAAGAAACACCTACAAATAGTTACAAAATATTCTTACAATAGGAGCTGTAACACAAATTTCGTTGAAAGGTGGAGAACTGGTGAGAATACAGAAAAGACGAACACACGTCGGTAACATTCTCCGTATTCTTTTGCCCCCAATTATGATACTTAGCCTAATCCTCCCAACACCACCCATTCATGCAGAAGAAAGCGCGGCCCCTCAGGTACATCTGAGTATTTTGGCCACGACTGATATTCATGCCAACATGATGGATTACGATTACTACAGCGACAAAGAAACGACGGATTTTGGCCTGGCAAGAACGGCACAGCTGATCCAAAAGCACCGCCAGCAAAACCCAAACACCCTTCTCGTCGATAACGGCGACTTGATTCAAGGGAATCCGCTGGGCGAATACGCGGTGAAATATGAAAAAGACGACATTATTTCCGGTGCGAAAACCCACCCGATTATCAGCGTCATGAATGCGCTGAAATACGACGCCGGCACACTGGGCAATCATGAATTCAACTACGGGCTCGACTTTCTGGACGGCACGATCAAAGGAGCCGATTTTCCGATTGTAAATGCCAACGTCAAAACAACAAGCGGTGAAAACCGCTATACGCCGTATGTCATTAAAGAAAAAACCGTCACCGACGAAAACGGCAATGAGCAGAAAGTGAAGGTTGGCTACATAGGCTTTGTCCCGCCGCAAATTATGACATGGGACAAAAAGAATCTCGAGGGTCAGGTGCAGGTGCAGGATATCGTAGAATCCGCCAATGAAACGATCCCGAAAATGAAGGCGGAAGGCGCAGATGTCATTATTGCCCTCGCCCACACCGGCATTGAAAAGCAGGCGCAATCGTCTGGCGCGGAAAACGCCGTGTTTGATCTTGCCACCAAAACGAAAGGCATTGACGCGATCATCTCGGGCCATCAGCACGGACTCTTCCCTTCCGCCGAGTATGCGGGTGCTGCCCAATTCGATGTTGAAAAAGGAACGATTAACGGCATTCCTGTCGTCATGCCAAGCAGCTGGGGCAAATACTTAGGCGTGATTGACCTCAAACTCGAAAAAACGGACGGCTCATGGAAGGTGGCAGATTCCAAAGGCAGTATTGAATCAATTGCCGGCACCGTCACATCCCGAAATGAAACGGTCACAAACACCATTCAGCAAACACACCAAAACACACTGGAATATGTCAGAAAACCAGTCGGCAAAACAGAAGCAGATATTAACAGCTTCTTTGCACAGGTCAAGGATGACCCTTCCATTCAGGTTGTGACCGATGCGCAAAAATGGTACGCCGAAAAAGAAATGAAGGATACCGAGTACAAGGACATGCCGATTTTATCCGCTGGAGCGCCGTTTAAAGCAGGCGGCAGAAACGGGGCCAATTACTATACGAACATTCCGGCCGGAGATCTTGCCATTAAAAATGTCGGTGACTTGTATCTTTACGATAATACCGTTCAGATCGTCAAGCTGACAGGAAGCGAGGTCAAGGACTGGCTGGAGATGTCAGCAGGCCAATTCAATCACATTGATCCGTCAAAAGGCGGCGATCAAGCCTTGCTGAATGAGAATTTCCGCTCCTACAATTTTGACGTGATTGACGGCGTCACATATCAGGTCGATGTTACAAAACCGGCTAAATACAATGAGAACGGAAAAGTGGTCAATGCGGATTCATCACGGATTATCAACCTTTCCTATGAAGGTAAGCCGATCAGCCCAAGCCAAGAATTTCTCGTCGTCACAAATAATTATCGCGCATCCGGAGGCGGCGGTTTTCCTCACCTGACGAGCGATAAGATTGTCCACGGCTCCGCGGTTGAAAACAGACAGGTGCTGATGGATTACATTATTGAACAAAAAACAGTCAATCCAAAAGCGGACAACAACTGGTCAATCCAAAAGCGGACAACAACTGGTCAATCGCACCTGTTTCCGGAACGAATTTGACGTTCGAATCCTCGCTTTTGGCCAAGCCATTTGCCGATAAAGCAGATGATGTTGCATATGTAGGCGAGTCTGCCAATGATGGCTACGGTGTGTACAAGCTGCAATTCGATGATGATTCAAATCCTGAGCCTCCTAAAGACGGACTGTGGGATCTGACTGTGATGCACACGAATGATACGCACGCCCACCTCGATGACGCAGCGAGACGAATGACGAAAATCAACGAAGTACGAAACGAAACAGATCACAACATTCTCCTTGATGCGGGGGATGTGTTTTCGGGCGACCTGTATTTCACAAAATGGAACGGTTTAGCCGATTTGAAATTCATGAACATGATGGGCTATGACGCCATGACTTTCGGAAACCATGAATTTGATAAAGGTCCGACAGTGCTTTCTGATTTTCTAAGCGGAAACAGCACAACCGTCGATCCGGCAAACCGCTATCACTTTGAAGCACCTGAATTTCCGGTCGTCAGCGCAAACGTAGATGTATCAAATGAGCCTAAGCTGACATCATATGTCAAAAAGCCGCAAACCTTTACGGCAGGTGAAAAGAAAGAGCCTGGCATCCACCCTTACATTCTGTTAGATGTTGATGGTGAGAAAGTCGCTGTATTCGGACTGACAACGGAAGATACAGCCACCACATCAAGCCCGGGCAAAAGCATCGTATTTCATGATGCGTTTGAAACAGCGCAAAACACTGTCAAAACGATTAAGGAAGAAGAAAAAGTAAACAAAATTATCGCTTTAACCCATATCGGGCATAACCGTGATCTTGAGCTAGCCAAAAAAGTAAAAGGCATTGACTTGATCATCGGCGGACACACCCACACCCTCGTTGACAAAATGGAAGTCGTGAACAACGAAGAGCCGACGATCGTGGCGCAGGCCAAAGAATACGGCCAATACTTGGGGCGTGTTGATGTTGCGTTTGATGAGAACGGCGTGGTGCAAACAGACAAATCAAATCTGAGCGTACTGCCGATTGATGAACATACAGAAGAAAACGCAGAAGCCAAAAAAGAGCTCGATCAGTTCAAAAGTGAATTAGAGGACGTGAAAAATGAAAAAGTCGGCTACACGGATGTCGCGCTTGACGGCCAGCGTGAGCATGTGCGCACGAAGGAAACCAACCTCGGAAACTTCATCGCGGACGGCATGCTGGCAAAAGCGAAAGAAGCAGCCGGCGCCAGAATAGCGATAACAAATGGCGGCGGCATCAGAGCCGGCATTGACAAAGGCGACATCACACTCGGCGAGGTGCTGAACGTGATGCCGTTCGGCAACACGCTTTACGTGGCCGATTTGACCGGAAAACAAATCAAAGAAGCCCTTGAACAAGGCTTAAGCAATGTGGAAAACGGAGGCGGCGCCTTCCCTCAGGTGGCCGGAATCGAATATACCTTTACATTAAACAACGAACCTGGACACCGTGTTTTAGACGTGAAATTCGAATCGCCTAACGGAGACAAAGTTGATCTGAATACGGATGATACCTACCGCGTGGCAACGAATAATTTTGTCGGCGCCGGAGGAGACGGATACTCTGTCTTCACAGAGGCATCCCATGGTGAAGACCTTGGCTACGTGGATTATGAGATTTTCACTGAACAGCTGAAAAAACTAGGAAACAAGGTCTCTCCTAAAATCGAAGGACGCATCAAAGAAGTATTCCTGCCGACAAAGCAGAAGGACGGCAGCTGGACACTCGATGAAGACAAATTTGCGATTTATGCGAAAAATGCCAACACGCCCTTTGTCTATTATGGAACACATGAAGGATCTCAAGAGAAGCCTATCAATCTTAAAGTGAAAAAAGATCAGGTCAAGCTTTTGAAAGAAAGAGAGTCAGATCCTTCATTGACGGTGTTCAACTACTGGTACAGCATGAAGATGCCAATGGCGAACCTTAAAACCGCGGACACTGCAATTGGAATCAAATCTACCGGTGAATTGGACGTGTCCATCGGAGACGTATATGACTTTACAGTGAAGCAAAAAGGAAAAGAAGTGAAATCATTTAAAGAACCCGTTCAGCTATCGCTTCGCATGTTTGATATTGAAGAAGCCCATAACCCTGCCATTTACCATGTTGATCGTAAAAAGAAAACTTTTACAAAGACAGAAAACGGATCAGTCGACGATGATATTATAACAGGGTACACAAACCACTTCAGCGAATACACGATCTTAAATTCCGGTGAGAATAACAAACCGCCCGAATTTCCGTCCGATCAGCCGACAGGCGGTGATGACGGCAGCAATGGCGGAGGCTCTGATAAACCAGGCGGAAAACAGCCGACTGACGGGAATGGAGGAAATGATACACCTCCTGGCACAGACCCGACAAACAGCTCTGGTGGAAACGGATCGGGTGGATCAGGTACGGACGGCCCGGCTGGCGGCTTGCTTCCGGATACAGCCACATCCATGTACTCGATTCTCTTGGCCGGATTTCTGATCAGCGCGCTCGGAACGGCAATGTACTTGCATCAGAGGAGAAAACAGAATAGAGCGAATCAGGCATAAAAAAGAGCTGCTCATTATCGAGCAGCTTTCTTTATTTAGACCCACTTCACAACATCTTCAACAGCAGATCTTGTTTTCGGACGAGGGTCTCGTACACGGTAGCCGAATGCCACCATCACAGAAATGTCGAAGCTTCCGTTTTCCAGAAGGCCTTCTTCTTCAAGAATGCGGTGAATGTGATCATACTGGAATCCTTCGATAGGGCAAGAATCAACGCCGATTTGCGCAGCGGCAGTCATCATGTTGCCAAGCGCAATATAGGTTTGTTTTGATGCCCAGTCAAACAATGTTCTGTCACTTTCAAGCAAGTGCAAATCGTTTTTTTGGAACTCTTCTGTTTTGCTGAGATAGCCTTCATACACGTCCTGAGGCATTTGTTTTACTTCTTTTAAATGACGTTTGATGTAGTCCGCATCATATTTGATATCCTTCGCTGTACGCGCAAGAATCAGGACGAAGTGGCTTGCGGTCGGAAGCTGCTTTTGCGCGCCCCATGTATATTCGCGAAGCTTCTCGCGAAATTCCGGATTTTGGACGACAACAAATTTCCAAGGCTCAAGGCCGAGGGAGCTCGGAGACAGTCTTCCCGTTTCTAAAATAAATTCAAAATCGCTGTCTGATACTTTTTTATTTGGGTCAAATTCCTTTGTTGCATGTCTGAAATTGTATGCATCGAGAATTTGTTTCTTTAGATCTGCCATGTTAAACACCTCTCCTTTTGGTTACTCTCATCTCTATTGTAGCCATTATGATAAAAAGTAAAAGTACGCACATTTTTGTTGGATAGTATCAATTTTGATACCAAATAAAAAAAGCGCACTGCCACAGGCAGGCGCCTTTCTCATTTTCCCCGCCGCGCAAAATCAACAAACCGGAATTTGTCGAGACGGTGTCTGCTTTCCGTATATTGAAACAGACTCGTATCCTCCAAAAAGACATAGTTTCTCACCACGACCATATGGTCATAGCCGCGTAAATCGAGCAGCTCCCTGTCCTCATTCGTACACGGCTCGGCTACAATTTCTTTTTGGGCATAGCTGATTGAAAGACCGAGCTCTCCTTCTATATATTCATATATGGAGTTTTCACAGATTTCTTTCGTTAGGTGAGGCACATGCTTTCTGAAAAAGTAATCCTTGTCCAAAATCACATGTTCCCCGTCAATCTTTCTAGACCTGATGACTTCCCAAATGTCGTCATCCGGCTGGGCCCGGAGCTGTTTTTGGATCAGCTCTGACGGGGGCTCCAGTCCGAATTTGTGTACAGTTGTTTTCGTTTCTTTGCCAAGCGTTTGCGCGAGCTCCTTGAAGCTGACAAGGCCTGAAACGGGAAACTGCATTTTTTCACGGTTGAGGACGACGGAGCCCTTCCCTCTGATTTTCTGGATATAGCCGTTTTGCGCAAGCATGTGAAGCGCCTTTCGGACCGTTTCTCTTGATGTATCATACTGTGCGGTCAACTCATGTTCAGACGGAAGAATCTCTTCCGCTTTCCACCGGCCGCCTTCAATTTGCTGTGCAATGTCTTTATAGATTGCGATGAATTTGTTCACCTTCATTATGGACCACCCAGCTTAGTTTAACACGGTTTCGTTAAACGATAAACAATGGACTCATACGGACGGAGCGTCATGTTCTGCAGTTCTTCCCTCACCTCATCGTTCGTCAACAGCACCTCTGCCTTCCACTCGTCAGGCGCTAAAGAGTCCGGCAGTGTAAAGGCTGCCTCTGTCCCGTAAAAATTATTGATGACGAGCAGCTTTTCATTGCTGCCGTGTCTGAGATACGCAAAAATGTTCGGGTCGTCCTTTGCGATTAACTCATATGTTCCCTCTGTCACAATGTCATATGTTTTGCGAATCTGAATCAGCTTTTGATAATGGTAAAACACCGAGTTCCGGTCCTTCAGCGCCGCTTCGGCATTGATTTCCCGATAGTTGCCGGCGACCGGTATCCATGGCGTGCCCTTTGTAAAACCGCCATTCGGCGTATCATCCCATTGGACAGGCGTTCTGGAATTGTCGCGGGATTTCGCCTGTAAAATCGCTGTGATCTCTTGATCAGCCATTCCTTTTTCCTTAAAGGCGTGATACATGTTCAGCGATTCGACATCCCGATAGGAGCTGATGTCCGAAAACTTCGGATTCGTCATTCCCAGCTCCTCACCCTGATAAATATAAGGCGTGCCCTGCATCATATGAATGGCGGTAGCGAGCATTTTCGCCGATTTCACCCTGTACGCGCCGTCATCTCCATATCTCGATACGACGCGCGGCTGATCGTGATTGCACCAGAACAGAGCGTTCCATCCTCCTCCAGCGTGCATCCCCGTCTGCCACTCGGATAAGATCTCCTTCAGCTTCAAAAAGTCAAACGGCGCCAAAGCCCATTTCTCACCATTTGGATAGTCAACCTTGAGATGATGGAAGCTGAACGTCATATCAAGTTCTTTATTGGCAGGATTCGTATACCGGATGCAATGGTCCACAGACGTCGAAGACATCTCACCGACCGTCATACTGTCATAAAGCGAAAACACCTTTTCGTTCATTTCATGCAGATATTCGTGCACCCGCGGCCCGTCAGTGTAAAAGGAACGGCCATCGCCTCCGTCTTCCGCATTCGGAAAGCGCTGATCTTTAGAAATCAAGTTAATGACATCAAGCCTGAAGCCGTCTATTCCCTTTTCAAACCAAAAATGCATCATGTCATAGACATGCTTTCTGACCTCTTCATTTTCCCAATTCAAATCAGCCTGCGTCACATCAAACAAATGTAAATAGTATTGGCCCGACGCTTCGTCAAGCTCCCATGCCGAGCCGCCGAATTTCGATTCCCAGTTCGTTGGAGCAGAACCGTTTTCCTGCGGGTTTTTCCATATATAAAAATCACGGTACGGGCTGTCTTTTGACGAGACCGCCTCTTGAAACCATTTGTGCTCTGTTGACGTATGATTGACGACAAGATCCATGACGACTTTCAAGCCTCTTTTATGCGCCTCAGACAGCAGGCGCTCAAAATCCTCCATCGTCCCGTATTCAGGATAAATCAAGTAATAATCACGAATATCATACCCATTATCATGCTGCGGAGAGTCATAAATCGGCGTCAGCCAAAGCACATCCACCTGAAGTGTTTTTAAGTAATCAAGCTTTTCAATAATGCCGTTCAGATCGCCGACACCGTTTCCCGTCGTATCGTTAAAGCTTTTCGGATAAATTTGATAGACCACGGCTTTTTTCCACCATGGCGTTTGTTCTGTTTTCATCTGTCTCCACCACCATATTTAAATTAAAAACGGGAAAAGGGAACGTTCAACACGTCCCGCTCCCCATTGGTTATCTATGTTTGAATCTCGCATACGCGTATGTTCCGGCAAACGGCACGATCAATACAATGGCCATCCCGATTGCAAACGCGCCCCAGTACTGGCTCATGATTGAGAAAATCCCCGGCACGCCGCCGACACCGACGGAGCTTGCCAGCACACCTTGGGAAGAAATATACATTCCGGCCAGCCCTGAGCTGATCATCGCAATAATAAACGGGAATCTGTATCGAAGATTCACCCCGAAGATGGCAGGCTCTGTAATGCCGAGATAAGCTGAAATCCCTGAAGTGAGGGAAAGGCCTTTTTGTTTCTCATCCTTCACGATAAACATCATAGCCAGCGCAGACGAACCTTGTGCGATATTAGAAAGCGCCAGCATCGGCCATAAAAAAGTGCCGCCGAGCTTTGAGCCGATGAGCTGCAGGTCGACTGCAAGAAACGTGTGATGCATGCCGGTAATCACGAGCGCCGAGTAGAAACCGCCATATAACAAACCGCCCAGTGCGGCAAAAGAGCCAAACACCGAGATAAGCCCTGAAGTCAGCACGTTTCCGATCGCAAATGTAACCGGGCCGATTATGATAAAAGAGGCAAATCCTGTTACGAGAAGCGTAATCGGCGCGACAACGAGCAGCTGTATGCCTTCAGGTGTGCGTTTTGTTAAGAACACCTCTATCTTCGCCAGCATATAGGAAGCCAGCAAAATCGGGAGCACCTGTCCCTGATAGCCGACTTTCTGCACTTCAAGTCCAAACAAATTCCATACCGGGATCTTTCCGCTTTGTTCCGCGGCTCCATAGCCCCACGCGTTCAGCAAATCAGGATGCACGAGCATCACGCCGAGCACAATGCCAAGCAACGGATTGCCGCCGAACCGTTTGACCGCAGACCAGCCGATTAACGCCGGCAGAAACGTAAAGGCCGTGCCCGCAATCAGGTTAATCATATTAGCGAGATCCGCCCACTGCGGATAGACCTGCACAATCGACTTTGTGCTGAAGAAAATGCCTTGCGCCGTTAAAATGTTATTGATCCCCATCAAGAGACCTGCCGTGACAATCGCAGGCAATATCGGAATAAAAATATCTGCAAGCGTTTTTACAGCACGTTGCAAAGGATTCATATTTTTTTCGGAAGCCTTCTTCACTTCATCCTTTGTTGACTCGCCAATCCCCGTTTCCTTGACCAGTTCAGCATATACTTTGTTGACCGTTCCCTGGCCGATTACGACCTGAAACTGCCCGTTTGTCGAAAACGACCCCTTCACAACGTCAATTTGATCAAGTTCCTCTTGGTCAACCTTGCTCTCATCTATTAATGCAAAACGCAAACGTGTCACACAATGAGTTGCCGCTGCAATATTTTCAACACCGCCGACTGCTTCGACAATCTGCCGTGCCGATTTGTTCAGTTCCCCCATGCCAACCCCTCCGTATTCGTTTTATAACTTGTATATACAACTTATGATTATATTGTATTCCTGTATATACATGTCGTCAACAACTTTTTATAGCGCTTTCATCCTAGGCCAGGAATATCTAAAACAACAAAGTTCCCCTAAAAAGTCACAAGCACTTATTGAATAAGACATTGAAAAAGCAGGGTGAGCCATGGATAAACGCGAGAAAAAGCGCTTCAGCTCATCAAAGAGCTTAAGAAATCAGGACAGACCGCTCTCTCCCAATTTGAAGGAGAACTTCGATAATCTGACTTTATTAACAGAAGGCTGCTCAGACATCGTATTTAGACAATTTAACTTTGGAAACGTGCTGTGCGGATTTATTGTTTATATCGAAGGAATTGTAAAATCTGAACATATACAGGCTCACGCCCTCCGACCTTGCTTGAGGGATTTGATGGGGATCAGATAGATGAACATAAAGAAGCGCTGCAAAATACACTATCGATTTCAAGCGTTGCGGCAGAAACGATTTTAAGCAAAGGGGCTGCATCCATCATTGAGGGAAACGCGGTTTTATTTGCCGGAGGGCATTCAAAATGATTGATCTTGAAGATACGGACTTTCCTTATTACATTCAAAAGTCGACCTGAAAGCCATGTAACACCAACCGGCATGTTTTCGTCGTATCCAGCTTTTGGTTCTTTCTAAATACAAAGCAGCTGATCGACTTTAACAGAATCAAGCCGATCATCAATGTATTGATTTCCTTTTTGCTGCTTTTATTCATCTTTTTGATCATCAAAAGCAAAGCGATGTTCGCCGCCAAAGCAAAACACTAAGAATTTTTGGCCTCTTTTGTCTGATAAACAGAGTTCTGTTTTGTTTTTCCTCTATCTTTCAGATAATACTGTTCAGATGTAAAAAATTCGGTATATAACGCTTTTACCTTTCTGCTCAATAACAACAGTGCAATCACATTCGGAACGAGAATAAAAGCCAATGCTAGATCCAGAAAGCCCCAGATGGCTTTTGCTCCGCCAGCAGCACCTATGATAATAGCCGCTAAATAAACGAATTTGATCACATGTCCTGCCAGCCGCCCGAACAGAAATTCAGCTTGCTTAACGCCGTAAAAAATGACAACCATAATGGTCGAGACAACAAAGAAAACGAGGGAAATCGAGACGAAGTACCCTCCTCCAGAACCGAAATAGTGCTGAAATGCAGCCGTCGTCAGTGCCGCCGGGTCATTTGAGGCATTCTTCCCTGTCCAGACTCCGGATGCAAGGACGACAAAAGCCGTGGTGGTGCAGATGATCAAGGTGTCAATGACAATGCCGATCACAGACCAGAACCCTTGCCTCACAGGGTGATCAGTCATAGCCGCCGCATGTGCAATCGGGGCTGTTCCCATTCCTGCTTCATTAGAATACAGCCCGCGGGCGAATCCCCAGCGAACGGTTTCAGCCAGTGCAGCACCTGCAAATCCTCCAACTGCTGAAGAAGAGGTAAACGCATTCGAAAAGATGAGAGAGAAAAATGCCGGCACTGATGAAAAATTCATGAGAACAATCAGAAGACCGGCTCCCGCGTATGCCCCTGCCATAAGAGGCACGATAAACTCTGTTACTTTTCCGATCCGCTTGACCCCTCCTATCACCACTAACCCGATCAAAAATGCAATGCCGATTCCCGCGTATATTTTATTGAAAGAAAACGTTTCGGCAAGTGAGACTGAAACCGAATTCCCCTGAACCATGATGCTCGGGACCAGCTCCACGATCAGCGCAACAGAGAAAAATACGCCGAGCCATTTCATGCGCAGCCCTTTTGTTATGTAATACATCGGTCCCCCGACAAATTCCCCCTGCTCGTTTTTTTCTCTGTAATGAACAGCAAGCACACTTTCAGAAAACTTAATCGCCATCGCAAATAAGGCAATAAGCCACATCCAAAAAACCGCTCCGGGACCGCCAAACATAATAGCAGCAGGCACACCGACAATGTTCGCCGCACCGATTGTTGAGCTAAGGGCTGACGTCAATGCCTGAAGCGGTGTGACTGTGCCCTCTCCCTTCGGCTTTTTTCCTACGCTGCCGATCGTCTGCTTCAAAATATATAACGGATAGCGAAATTGAAAACATTTCAGCAAAATGGTGAAGTACAATCCCGTCCCCGTCAGCAAGATGATTAGCGGCGGCCCCCACAGCCAATCAGATATTCTCTCTATCCATTCCAATAGTCGTTCCATCCCATCACCCTTTTTTCGTTTATGAGTTCATTTCCCCGCAGATGGAAAAACATAAACCTATAAGACTGAGAACTGCTGGAACATAAAGAGGATGGCTGTTATCAATCGCCATCCTTCAGACAGGAAAAATCAGCTGGAAGAAGGTCTGTTTCGTCCAAGCCGGTCATATACTTTATTCTTATAAAAAGCGGACGCTGGCTTTGAAAACATGCCTTTTTTGTCGACAAGCTTATCAAGCATCATCTGCTTTTCTGTTTTTTTTCTCATTAATTGCTCGCGTTCTTTGTCGTCATAGCACTTTGCGATTAAATGGTCGATGGTCATAAGCTCTTTTTTGAGCGCACCCTCGTCCTCTGCCATTCCCGCATTTTTTAACATACGGTAGCTCATGCGGAGCGATTCGGGCAAGTGTGCCGCGTCATCTTTTGGCAGCGGCTTTCCCATTCCCGGGAGGTTTTCAAATTCTCCGTCTTTGATGGCGCGCTTAATTTTATCTTCAGACACAATATGAGAAAAATCCATCCTTCCACCTCTTTTCATTTATAGCTTATATTTTATCATACAACCGTCACAATACCATTTTATTCCTTATTTTCTAAAAAGAAACCTCTTTTTACATTTGGCAATATGTCAAAAAAACGTTGATTCGACGGCGTTTTTCGCCACTTTTACCATCGTACGATTTTCACTTTTCTAATCCGCCGATTCGTGTTATATTTGATACGTTCGTTTTTTCTATCGTTTCGCTCGAACTGTGATCGGAAAAAAGGAGTGTAACAATGAAAACATTTATTAAAGAAAGAGGACTGGCCTTCTTCTTAATCGCGGTCGTCCTATTATGGATCAAAACGTATGTCGGTTATGTCCTTAACTTCAACTTAGGAATAGACAACACGATACAAAAAATATTGCTTTTTGTGAATCCTCTCAGCTCAAGCTTGTTCTTTCTTGGCTTTGGACTTTTGTTCAAGAAAAAATTACAGCAGACAGCCATTATAGTGATTCATTTTTTAATGTCTTTTTTACTGTACGCAAACATTGTGTACTACAGATTTTTCAATGATTTTATTACAATTCCGGTCATTATGCAGGCTAAAACAAACGGCGGCCAACTCGGCGACAGCGCATTTTCGCTGATGAGACCGACTGACGCCTTTTACTTTATCGATACGATCATTCTGATCATCTTGGCGATTAAAGTGAACAAGCCTGCCGAAACGTCGAGCAAAAAATCGTTCCGAATCGTTCTTGCGTCTTCAATTCTGGTTTTCCTAATCAACCTGGCAGTTGCGGAATCAGACCGTCCTGAATTGCTGACAAGATCATTCGACCGAAACTATCTTGTGAAATACTTGGGAACGTACAATTTTACGATTTATGACGCTGTGCAGAATATCAAATCCAACAGCCAGCGCGCGCTTGCCGATTCAAGCGACGTGACGGAAGTTGAAAACTACATGAAAGCCAATTACGACGTGCCGAATAACGTATATTTCGGCAAAGCGGAAGGAAAAAACGTTATTTATGTTTCTCTTGAATCTCTGCAGTCATTTATCATTGACTATAAAATTAACGGCAAAGAAGTCACACCGTTCTTAAATAAATTGGCACATGACAACGAAACGTTTTACTTTGATAACTTTTTCCACCAAACGGGACAAGGTAAAACATCTGATGCGGAATTTATGATGGAAAACTCTCTGTACCCGCTGGCTCAAGGTTCAGTTTTCGTAAACAAAGCGCAAAACACGCTTCAATCCGTTCCGGCAATTCTGAAGTCTAAGGATTACACATCTGCTACGTTCCACGGAAACACGCAGACGTTCTGGAACCGAAACGAAATGTACAAAGCGGAAGGCATCGATAAGTTCTTCGATTCTGCCTACTATGACATGAACGAAGAAAACACGAAAAACTACGGCATGAAAGACAAACCGTTCTTCAAAGAATCAATGCCGCTGTTAGAAAGCCTGCCGCAGCCGTTCTATACGAAGTTCATTACCCTGTCTAACCACTTCCCATTCGGAATGGATGAGGGGGATACAGACTTCCCGGCTGGAGACTTTGGTGACTCTGTCGTCAACAACTACTTCCAGTCAGCCAATTACCTTGATCAGTCCATTGAACAATTTTTCAATGACCTGAAAAAAGACGGGTTATATGATAAATCGATTATCGTGATGTACGGAGACCACTATGGCATCTCTGAAAACCACAATAAAGCGATGGCCAAAGTCCTTGGCAAAGATGAAATTACCGATTATGACAACGCCCAGCTTCAACGGGTGCCGCTCTTTATCCACGCTGCCGGCGTGAAAGGTGAGAAAGTTCATAAATATGCCGGAGACGTCGATGTGGCTCCGACCATTCTGCATTTGCTCGGAGTGGATACGAAAGACTATCTGATGTCCGGTTCTGATATTTTATCTAAAGAACACCGTGAAGTGATTCCGTTCCGTAACGGAGACTTTATTTCACCGAAGTACACGAAAGTATCCGGCAAGTATTACGATACGAAAACCGGAAAAGAGCTTGATGAATCTGAAGTCGACAAGTCAGAAGACTCACTCGTCAAGAAGGAACTTGAAATGTCCGATAAAATCATAAACGGAGACCTGCTGCGTTTCTACGAGCCGAAAGGCTTTACGAAGGTGAATCCTTCCGATTATGATTACACAAAACATGGCGAAGATTCTTCCGAAACGTCAACTGATGACGAAGATAAATAAGAAAAAGCAGAGAGGCTAGCCTCTCTGCTTTTTTTATTTCACCGCAGCTCTTAATTCCTCCGCCGCAAATTCCACATTTGGGCCAATGATCACTTGAACCGATTGCCCGCCTGATTTGACGACCCCTTTTGCGCCTGCTTTCTTTAACAGCGCTTCATTCACTAAAGCGGTATCCTTCACAGTCAGCCGCAGTCTTGTGGCGCAATGATCAATGGTTTGAAGGTTTTCTTTTCCGCCGAGCCCTTTCAGCATGATGTTTTCATTGACATCCTGAACTGTATTTTCATCCAGCACTTCATCAATGTCATCATCTTCCCGTCCCGGCGTTTTTAAATTCAATGCCTTAATCAGTACATAAAACACGATAAAGTATATTGCCGCATAGCATATACCTACCAGAAGCAGAAGCAGCGGTTTTTCTGCGATTCCGTAGCTGAGCACATAATCGATGGCTCCGGCTGAGAAAGAGAAACCTGTGCGGATGCCGAGCCAGTTGACGATAAATAAAGACAGCCCGGTTAAGACCGCGTGAACAGCGTATAAAAGCGGAGATAAAAACATAAATGCAAACTCAATCGGCTCCGTAATCCCTGTAATAAACGCAGTCAAGGCAAACCCGATCATCATTCCCGCCGTCGCTTTCCGTTTTGACGGCTTTGCAGTTACAACCATAGCGAGACATGCCGCCGGAAGACCGAACATCATGATTGGGAAGAAGCCGGTCATATATGTGCCCGCTGTCGGATCTTTCGCGAAAAAGCGCGCCAGATCACCTGTCACTCCGTTATATTCTCCGAATTGGAACCAGAAAATATTGTTCAGCACGTGGTGAAGGCCAAGCGGAATTAACAGCCTGTTGAACAGGCCGAATATGCCAGCCCCGATGCCGCCGAGCCCCAGCATCCATTCTCCAAACGCATTAATGCCCGATTGAATCGGCGGCCAGACAACTCCGAATATGCCGGCTAAAATAATCGTAATAATGGCTGTTACAATCGGCACAAGCCGTCTGCCGCTGAAGAATCCAAGATATTCAGGCAGCTTTGTATCCTTGAAGCGGTTATAGGTGTAACCGGCTATTAAACCAGCAATGATTCCCCCAAATACCGCCATGTTGTTTGTTTTATCAATTGTCTTTGTCGCCGCGTCAAGCATCAGATACGATATCGCCCCTGATAAACCCGCGGCCCCATTGCTGTCCTTTGAAATGCCGATGGCAATCCCGATCGCGAAAATAAGCGGCAGATGATCAAAAACCGCCGTCCCCGCTTGATAGATAAACGGGATATTAAATACATCCTCTCTGCCAAGCGCAAGGATTATTCCAACTGCAGGCAGAACCGCAATCGGGAGCATAAATGACTTCCCGAGTTTTTGTAAAAATGAAAGCATACCCATCCCCCTCATACCCTTTTTTTTCAAATATACCATATAAGATATCTAGTGATCTATACCAATTTTCCCGGAGTATTTCTTTTTTCCCAGGTCCGTGTGTTTCCTATTTTTAAGACAGTTGTGGTAAGCTTAATCTAGATTATTTAAAAAGAAAGCGGGAATGACAGATGATTGTAACAAACGATCAAGAATTAGAAGGCCTGAAAAAAATCGGAAGAATCGTCGCGCTGGCGCGTGAAGAAATGAAACGGAAAGCAGAGCCCGGAATGAGCACAAAAGACCTTGACCTTATCGGAAAAGCGGTGCTTGATGAGCACGGCGCCGTTTCAGCTCCTGAGAAGGAATACGACTTTCCGGGCGTGACATGCATCAGTGTAAATGATGAAGTGGCTCACGGCATACCAAGCACCTCGAAAATTTTAAAAGCGGGAGATCTTGTGAACATTGACATCTCTGCTGAATTTGGCGGCTTCTATGCCGACACAGGCATCTCATTTGTGCTCGGTGAAGGAGAAGAACGCCTTCATAAGCTTTGTCAATGCGCAGAAGACGCTTTTCAAAAAGGGCTGCAGCAGGCAAAAGCAGGCAAGCGCCAAAACCAAATCGGAAGAGCCGTTTATCATGAAGCACGCTCTCAAGGCTTTACCGTCATCAAAACCCTGACCGGCCACGGAATCGGCAGAAGCCTGCATGAAGCGCCGAACCACATCATGAACTATTATGATCCGTTTGATAACGCGCTTTTCAAAAACGGCACAGTCATCGCGCTTGAACCTTTTATTTCAACGAAAGCGGAAACGATTGTTGAGGCTGGAGACGGCTGGACGTTCAAGACACCGGATAAAAGCATGGTTGCCCAAGTTGAACACACCATCGTCATCACAAAAGATGAACCGATTATCCTGACAAAATTGTAAAACACATTCCGGGCTACCGGATGGTTTAACCTCCGCCAATTGCAGGTAAAACATCACTATTCTGCAGGAGGAGGTATTGCAATGAACAGAGATCAAGAAAAAATCCAAATTGAAAACGAAATGAATGCAATGCATGGCACAACAAAAGAAGAAATTTTAAAAGACTTCGAGGAATTTAAAGACTACCTGAAAAAACAAGTTAACCGAGGCAGAAAGCTGGGATTGGATGACAGCAAGCTTGTGAAAAGCGCCGCGATCCTGGGAGACTACCTCAAGAAGCATGAAGAGCCGCAAAACAGTGAAGAAATGCTGCTGCAAGAGCTTTGGAGCGTTGCGGACGAAGATGAAAAACAACATTTGGCACAGCTGCTGGTCAAATTGGTTGATAAACAATAAAAACACGAGCCGGGCACATATGCTGCCCGGCTTTCTTGATATTGTCACAGCCCGGCTCTTCCAGATATGCTACACTACTATTATGTCTGTGAAAGGAGCCTTTATCTGCATGTGGTTTATTATTTTCGGCATCATTTTTTTCATTGAAGGCATCATTATGACCGTTTACGGCGTTAAGAAAAAAAACGGGATGCTCACATATATCGGCATTGTTTTCGCCATTATGACATTTGGCGTTGTCATGATCAAACTAACCGGCCATTAAATCATATTCGGCTTTTGCTCCGCATATACATACAGAAGAACATTCGTACATCTAGTGCGAAAGGCTCAGTTTTCCCCGCATCTCTTTTCAGCATCTTTTTATAGATGTTACAATGCCAATCGTTTCGAAATCAGATAGGGAAAGGAGTTTTCTGACATGCATTACGGCAGTAAAGGCTGGTATGTGGCAGAACTAAAAAAGCAGGGGATCACGCACCATGAGGGAAGAAAGCTTCAAAGCTATAAAACCTATTTTCTTGCCAACCTGCTTGAAACAAAGAAAAAACAATCTTAAATATGGCAAAGCCGCGCACGTTGATATGCGCGGCTTTTTTCTATTCAACCGGCAGCAGCCTGTCCTTTTTTTTCATAAAGGACGCTCTCCAGCTTTCCGATAGTGCAGCCTCACTTAAAATCAGTTCAATGGCGGTGAGATTTTTTGCATCATGGTAGTTGATGCGGTTGGCGAACTGGACGGAGATGCCCTTCTCTCCTCTGGACAGCAATTCAAGGTTCGCGCCGGGAGACACCCTGCCCTCCTCCAGCACGCGAAAATAAAACCCTGTATAGCCGGTTTGCTGGACCTTCAGCACCATTTCTTTTACACCAAACTTTTTCGCCAGCTTTACACACGGCTGGCGCGGCTGGCTGACCTGAACAACAGCTTCATCAAGCCTGAACACATCCCCGATGCAAACATTCTCCTCAGTCAGGCCCGCGACCGTCAAATTTTCTCCAAATGCGGCATTTGATAGCGGTCTTGAGAGGAACTCTTCCCAAAACGGATAATGCTCCGCCGGGTAGACACAGACAGCCTTATCAGGTCCGCCGTGGTTGACGAGGTCCGCCTGTCCGTCTCCTTCAAAATTCTCCCGATACAGCATGACGTCTGATTCAGCCGGCCGCTTCATGATGCCGGTTTCGATTTTCTTTCCGTCATATTCAAGCGTCTGCGGTTTTCCCAGATTAAGAGAAAGAACTGAATAGCACTCTGGTTTCATACAAACACATCCCCTTTACAGGTTGTAAAATGATTGATTATCATAAAAAGAAAAGGTGGTTTTTACATGCTTCAATACCGAATCGTTGTAAACGGCCGGGTTCAAGGTGTGGGCTTTCGCTATTTTGTTCAAATGGAAGCTGATAAGCGAAAACTGGCCGGCTGGGTCAAAAACCGTGATGACGGGCGTGTCGAGATTTTGGCAGAGGGTCCGGAAAACGCCTTACAGTCGTTTCTTGAGGCTGTAAAGAAAGGCAGCCCTTTCTCAAATGTTACCGACGTCTCTGTCACTGAATCCCGCAGCCTTGAAGGCCATCACCGTTTTTCCGTTGTTTACTCGTAAGGCTTATCCTGATAAAAGTAGTTTGGCTTAACGATTGTGTTGTCATAGGAACGGTGGAAGATATGAGTGGCAGCGGGTGAAATCGGCGGAATCAGCCACGTCCAGTCCCCCGTCAGCTTTCTGCCCGCTTCTTCTTCCTGTTCTTCAAACCGTTTAAACTGGCTTGCAGCCGTATGATGGTCAACGATGCTGACACCCTGCTTTTTATACGAGTGCAGCACAGCTTTATTCAATTCAACAAGTGCTTGATCCTTCCATAAATCCGTATTGTAATCAGTAGAAATGCCGATAACGGACGCCACTTTTTTGAGCTTGTCGTATCGCTTTTCATCTGCCAGATTTCTCGCTCCGATCTCCGTGCCCATATACCAGCCGTTAAACGGTGCGGCATTATAATGAATGCCCCCGACCTCAAGCTTCATATCAGAAATAATCGGCACTCCGTACCATTTCAGCTCCAGATCAGAAAACGCTTCGATGTCCGGATGTGTGATTGGAACCTCGATCACAAGTGAACGCGGCAGGTCATACCAGACCGGCTGTTCGTCGCCTTTCATGCGAAAAATGAGCGGCAGCAGGTCAAAATCCGTTCGCTCTCCGCGCCAGCCGAGCTCTTCGCAGGCTGCGGTCAGGGAACGGGAAGCCGGGTCGCCGATTCTTTCTCCGTCTGATTCATATCCAGCGTACCGGATCAGCTGATGATTCCAGATCTCGACTTGCTTTTCACCCTTCTCTTCCGGAGGGAAAATCGTAATGGTCGGCCTGATTTTCCCGTTATTGGTGGCGGTTTCAATATGATGCAAGAGGGCGTCACGCACTTCTTCCTTCGTCCGGACGTCACGTCTGTCGATGACATTCAGCGAATTCCAGAACAATCTGCCGATGCAGCGGTTGCTGTTTCTCCAAGCCATTTTCGCCCCGTGCGCAAGCTCTTCCTTCGTATGTACATAGCTTCCGGTCCGATCAATTTCACTTTTAATGCTATCGAGACGGTCTTTCACTTCCTCTTCCTTTCCCAATTCCTGATAGCATGCGGCAATAAACGCTTTCGCTTCGTTCCAAAGTATTTCTTTTTCTTCCAACAAACTCTCCCCTTCAAATCGCATTCATGCTTTTCATTGTATCGTTTTTAAGCCGGAAGACAAATGATTTTTCTGTATCTTCTTGGAATATAATAAAAAAACACCCGCGTGTGCGGGTGTTAAAGAGACGCTAAACGATTTGCCAATTCAATTAAGTCACTGCGAAAGTTTTTGCCGGTCATCGGTATGCCATGCCCGGTCAGCAGTGCTTCCGGTTCAAGGCCGGCAAGCTTCTGAATGGATTCGGCAGCCGTCTCTGTGTCAGGCGTGAAATAAGCCGGCGGCCCATGAAGCTCCTGTTTCTGAATCAGGACGTCTGCTATTTTCTCCTGTTCTACTGTAATGACAGCATCGCCTGCTACAAGCACGCGTCCGTCCTCGCGGAATAACGAAATATGGCCCGGCGTGTGTCCCGGAGTCGCAATCCACATCCACTCGTCAAGAAACGGTACAGAGCCGTCTTCCGGCAGTGTCTGCACATGTGAGGAAATATCGATGGAGTGCCGCGGAAACAGTGGCGACAGCTTGGCAACCAACCCGCTCTTGCTGTCAGGACGAGCCGGAGGATAATCCTCTTTACCTGTTACATAAGGCATTTCCCGAGAATGGACATACACAGGAACATCCCAATGCTCAAGGATCCCTTCGATTGCCCCGATATGATCAAAGTGCCCGTGTGTGAGGATAATCGCCTTCAGCTGAAAATCACCGCCGAATCTTTGTTTGGCTTCACTTACAATCATGTCGGCTGATTGAGGCATGCCCGCATCAATTAAAACAAATGAGCGAGGCTCAGAAGGCAGCTGAATAAAGTAGACATTCGCAATTTGCACGGTCAAGCCGTGCACCCCTTTTGCCGCTTCGAACCCCGTTCCGCTTCTGACCGAAGTCAGCGGCATATAAGGATCACTCATGATGACACCTCCGGTATGTTGTATGCCGTTAGTGTGTGTCATTACGCTTGAATTATCATATGGAAATAGAGATTGCACCAATAAATAGAGCGATAGCCGTCATGACGATCACTGCGAGAACCGCCCATTTCAATGCGAATTTTTGATGGTCGTCAATAGAAACCCCGACAAGTCCGACAAGCAAATGAGTAGACGGCACAAGCGGGCTCAGCATATGAATCGGCTGGCCGATGATAGAGGCTCTGGCAATTTCCACTTTATCCACACCATATGCGACAGCCGTTTCTGATAAAATCGGCAGCACCCCGTAGAAATATGCGTCATTCGGCATCAGGAATGTGAAAATGCCGCTGGTTAAGGCCACAATCGCCGGAATCAATCCGCCCATTTGTTCAGGAATCATAGACACGAGCGAAATCGCCATTTCATCAACCATTTTGGTGCCTGTCAAAATCCCCGTAAAAACCCCTGCCGCAAAAATCATTGAGCCAATAGCCAGCACGTTGCTGGAATGCGCCGAGATGCGTTGTCTCTGATGCTCAAGGTTTGGATAATTCACAATCAGTGCAATACAGAACGCAATGACAAACAGTACGGTTAAACTGACTTTACCCGATACTAAACATCCTATCAAAGAAAGCGTTAACAATAAATTGAACCACCACAGCTTCGGTCGCTTCCACTCATCTTCAACCGCAGCCGCCGGTTCATTGGCATTGGCCGGCTGTTTCAGTTCAATCACCCCAAGGCGCTTTCGTTCCGCTTTTCCAAGCACATACGCAACTGCAACCATACAAAGCATCCCGCTTGCGATGACAGGAATCATCGGCCCTGTAAGTTCAGCCGGATCAACCCCCAGCGCGCTCGCCGCCCGCGGCGTCGCGCCACCCCACGGAATTGTGTTCATGATCCCCATGCCGACTCCCGCGATTCCCGCCAGGATAATCGGCCGGATGCCAAGCAGCAGATAGAGCGGAAGCATTGCGCTTGTCGTAATCATATACGTGGTCGAGCCATCTCCGTCCAAGGCGACGAGCATCGTAAGAACCGCTGTCCCGACAACAATCTTTAACGGGTCGCCTTTGACCATGCTTAAGATTTTGCCAACCATCGGATCAAACAGCCCTGTATCAATCATAATCCCAAAATATAAGATCGCAAACATAATCATGACCGCAGTCGGCGCTACCTGCTGAATCCCCGAAATCATCATGTCCCCGACTTCAGTAAATCCAAATCCGGCGATCAGCGCAAACACAATCGGCGTCAAAACTAACGCTGTCAGTACAGAAAGCCGTTTTGTCATGATCAATGCCATAAACACGAGCATCATGAGAAAGCCTAAGATTGCTAACACACCCATTCCCCCTTAAATGAATCCGCTTACATTTTTTTCTCCCTTACTCCCCTTTTTGTCTTGCCTTTTTGCCATCGTATGGGAAAAACATTCGCAAGTAAATAATTTGGTTTTTTTGTATTTTTAATTTTTTAAAACCGTTTTGTTCTTTTTGTTCATTTCTGGGTATATCAAAAAGATCCCGGAATGCCGGGATCTTAATGTCCTGTCATAATGCTTTGATAAAAAACAGATTGCTGGTCAAGAAACCGTTTCGTTTCCCTGCTGTTCAAATAAAAGCTTTCCCAATCCTGTTCGTTTATTTTCCGCTTCCACTCAGGCGAGGAGGTGACCTTCTTTAGCGCTTGATCCCAGTAAGAAATCTCTTCCTCCGACATGTTTTTCGGGCCCAAAACCCCTCTCCAATGAGAAAACACAAACGGGATCCCCTGCTCCTTCCACGTCGGAACATCAGGAAAACCGGGAAGCCTTTTATCAGACGTTACAGCAGCTAAAGTGATATCGCCGTGCCGCTCATATGGTTTCGCTTCAGAAAGTGTCATTGAAGCCGCTTCTATCTCATGTCTGAACAGCGCCTGAATGAGCTGCTCACTGCTGTCATACTGTAAAAATTGAATGTCAAAAGGGTCAATGCCGTACATATCTGCCGCTCTGACGAACGAAAGCTGATCATCATTGCCAAGCCCCGGCGCAAAGCCGATTTTCACCTTGCCGGGATGCATCTTAATCTCCTTCAGCAAATCCTTGCCGTTTGTTAACGCTGATCTTTTTGGCAATGCAACAGTCTGCCATTCCTTGGAGAGAATGGCGAGCGGAGTAAAATCGTCCGTTTTTAATTTACTTTGCCCGAGAAGATCATTGCTCAGGATTAAACTGGACGTCATGCTGATGGTCTGTTTACTGCTTTCATTGACATATTTCCAGCCTTTCTCTCCCCCGCCGCCGGGTTTATAGACAACATGAACCTCACCCTTCACGATCTGCTTCTGCCTCAGAACAGATTGGATCGCCTGCGCTGTGACATCCCAGCCGCCAGAAGGCTCAGCGGGGACGACAATTTCAATCGGCCCGTGTGGCAGGCGCGGCGCAGCCGCCTGCCTGATGTCCCCCTGCATAAAGATCAATAGAGCAATCAATAGAATCATACATTTTTTCATATTTAGTCCGCCGCCAAATAATATTTTCTCTCCGGCCTGCCGATAATCCCGTATTCAAGCTCGGCTCTTGCTTCTTCCTTTGCCACAAGGTACTCGGCATAGCGGCGGGCAGTCGTTCGTGACGCTCCCATTTTTTCCCCAAGCTCTTCCGCTGTCAATCCTTCTGATGCAGTTCGAAGCGCTTCCTTAATTTTTCGCAGTGTAATCGAATTAATGCCTGTCGGCAAATTCTCTGCCGGCAAAGATGTCTTCACACCGTTCCCGAAAATATGATCGATCATGGATTGGCTGACCTCCGGCTGAGACAAAAGCAGCTTCCTTTTTTCTTTATACTGAAGCAGCACTTGTCTGAACTTGTCAGCCGTTACGGGTTTGATCAAATAGTGGGCAATCCCTGCCCTGAGCGCTTCCTGTAAATGACGCGTTTCTGTTGCCGCTGTGATGATCATAATGTCCACTTCAGGAAATCGGCTTCGTATCTCAGGAATCAATGTGGTCCCAAGCTCGTCCGGCATATAAATATCGAGCAGAAGCAAATCAGCCTTTTGTTCCTCCAAAAGCGCCATTGTCTCTTTGGCATTGGCCGCTTTTCCGATAATCTTGAATCCATCAAGCTGTTCAATCAATCTCTCATGGATTTGCGCAACCCGAAAATCATCCTCCGCAATCGCGATGTGAATCAAATGGATTCCCCCTTTGTTTCTCCTTCGGTATAAATACAGTGAATACCGCACCGCCACTTTTTTGGTTCGCCAGTTCGATCCAGCCGCCCAGTTCATGCACTGAGTCTTTGACATTAGCCAGACCGTAGCCTCTCTTCATCCCCTTTGAAGAATAGCCTCTTTGAAATACAGCTTCCATCTTATCGGGCGGTACACCGGGCCCTGTGTCTGATACTTCGATGACAATATCATGGCCCATATCCGTGATGAAAAACAAAACCTCCTTCACGCTTTGCTCTGCTACCGCTTCGAAAGCGTTATCAATTAAGTTGCCAATAATCGTAATGAGATGGGACAAGCCGATATGTGCAGGAAGAGGCGCGAGCGAGCTGTTCTCATCAATAGACAGCTTGACCTTTTTTTCCGATGCCTTGCTTATTTTTCCCAGCAAAATCGCCTGCACCTGCTGCGAATGGATGTTTTGGAATAAAATATCATGCTGTTCATTTTGTATCGCGTATTCTTCTTTAATCAGCTCAATGGCTTCATCATACTCACCGAGCTCAAGCAGCCCTAAGATCGCGTACAGCTTATTTGAGAATTCATGGGTCTGCGCCCTGAGATCCTCTGAATATTTGCGAACCTCTGTCAGTGTGTCGATCAGCTTTTTCAGCTCTGTTTTCTCCCGGAAGCTGACGACAATCCCATACGCCTGCTCGCCTTGAGTCATCACTTTCGTATTGATAATAAAAACTTGATCATTGACACTTACCTCCTGGTTCGGCAGCATGTCTCCTTGTTCAAGCACAGACTTCAGCCCGGCTCCAGGCATGACGTCCTCAATAGGAAGATGGATCACAGGCTCGGGAAGCTTCAGCATCTCGGCCGCCGACACGTTCATCATGGTGACGACGCCTTCACGATTGGTGGCAATGATTCCTTCTCTAATCGCAAAAAGCATTGCATTCCTTTCCCGATAAAGAGCCGCGATCTCATGCGGCTCAAGGCCAAGCGTATCCCTTCTGATGCTTTTTGCCAGCGCGGCGGCACCGGCAAATCCGAGCAGCAGCACAAGCACAGCGATCACACTCAAGTTTCTCAGATGCTTTTTGATGCCTTGCTCCGTCTCCGTTTGCAGAAAATCAACAGACACGCTGCCGATTACTTGGCTGTATCCCTTCTGCTCTTTAATGATCGGCGCGCTCCCTCTGATGACTCTTCGTCCATCTGCTTTTGTTTCAGAAACATGCGAGCCGCCAAACAAAATTTCTCTGCTGCGCTCCAGCTTCTTTTGACCGCTTTTTTCCGAGGCGCTCCGAATGTCTCCTTTTTCGTCCAATACATAAATGGCATACGCGCCAGTCTGTTCTTTCATTTGTTCAATGACCTCTTGCGTCTCAGCCGCATGCCCGCCTTTTCTCTCAATGAGCTCTTTAGCCGGCGGCATATAGGAAATGGTTCTCGCCGTCTGAACCGCAAGCTGCTCAGCCTGTCTCCGTTCTTCCTGTGTATGCTGAACGGCTAACGTAACGGTCAGCACACCAATGACAAAAACCAGCAGAGCCGCAATCAGCCCCATTATTTTTGTTTGCAGGGAAAAATGGAACCGCTTTTTCACCACAGCACCAGCCGTCCTTTCTACCTAGATCATATCATTTTTTATAGGGAATTTTCTTATTTTTCAAAATCCATTCTCTTGTGAAGGGCAAAATATTTTTTGCAGATAGTTAAATGAAGAGAAAATAAAAAAGGCAGACGAAGTCTGCCTTTTTCTTTCTACCATATACCTAGTACTTTCCACCATAATCCGCCGATCCCAAGCCATACGATAATATGAACAATCGACAGGATAAATCCGATGGACCACCATTTACCTTGCGGAATGTAGCCTGCTCCGAAGAAGACTGGAGCCGCTCCAGAACCGTAGTGAGTCGTTGACCCGAACAGGTTGCTGATGAATGCGAGGCTCAGCGCTGCTAAAAGCGGCGGTGCGCCCGCTGCAACGACCACAGCCAAAAATGCTGAATACATCGCACTGATGTGGGCTGTCGCACTTGCAAAGAAATAGTGAGAGTAATAATACACAACAATTAAAATGATGAATGCCACAATCCAAGAGAACCCTGATACGGATGATTTCATGGCATTGCTGAACCAAGACACCATGCCTAACTCATTCAGGAAGTTGGCCAGCATGACAAGCGCCGCAAACCAAGTGAGCGTATCCCAAGCGCCCTGTTCTTTCTTGATATCATCCCAAGTCAGAACCTGTGATAATAATAGAACGGCCAAACCGATCAATGCGGTTGTGGTTGCGTCGATGTTGAAGCTGCCGCCAAAAATCCAAAGCACAAGCACCAAAAGAAAGACAATAACCATGGAAAGCTCTGATTTTTTGAATGGTCCCATTTCTTTCAGTTTTTCTGTTGCGATTTTCGCCGCATCCGGTGTTTCTTTGATTTCCGGCGGATACAGCTTGTAAATTACAAGCGGTGTGATGATTAAGCTTACAAGTCCCGGTACAATCGCGGCAATTGCCCAGCTTGTCCATGTTAAGTCCACCCCTGCGACATCATGGGCCAGCTTGGCAATCAGCGGGTTTGCCGCCATCGCCGTTAAGAACATAGCAGATGTGATCAGATTCCCCTGAAAACCGGTTTTCAATAAGAATGCGCCGATTTTTCGCTCTGTTCCATTTGCCGGGCTTGATCCGAATGTTTCGGATAATGATCTGATAATAGGAAATATAATGCCTCCTGCACGCGCCGTATTACTTGGAATAGCAGGTGAAAGTATTAAATCACTGAACAGCAGTGAATAAGAAAGTCCAAGGGTTTTTTTCCCGAATTTCTGAACGAATACATACGAAATTCTCGCACCGAGCCCGGTTTTGATAAATCCCCGGGAAATAAAGAATGCGATCACGATAAGCCAAATGGTCTTATTCCCGAATCCGCTTAGTGTATCCTCAATTGATAGTGTTCCAGTTAGTGCAGTAACCGCCAATGCAAAAATTGCAATTGCACCCATTGGCAAGGGCTTGGAGATAAAGCCGATAATTGTCGCGACAAAGATCGCAAACAAATGCCAAGCTTTAGGTTCAAGTCCGGACGGAGCGGGAATAAACCAGATGATTAGTCCCACAGCGACAGTAATAAGCAATGGAACAAGCTTTACTGCTGACTGTTTTCCTGCGTCTTTTTCTGAAGCCATAAATAGGTCTCCTCCTATATACTTGTTTTCCGATCCCCTTTCCCATTCTACTCCTTAACTAAGTTAATAAACAATTTAATTAATTAAAAAACACAAAGGTGAGCAGCCCTTTGTGTTTTTTCATTTCTTAATTTAGTTTACCCGCACCCGCTTGAGATATAACATTCGATTTCACATTCGCTGAAGCATCGATTGTGCCGTGCAGAGACGGTGTCCAGCCGACAGAAGAGCTCAATCCGTTTGCAGCCGATGCGCTGATTTGCGTGCCATTCAGCAAGGTGCCTGAGTCATATAAAGCTGTTCCCCCGCTGAATACGCTGATCGTTTTAGGAGCTGACAGTCCAGGTACGTCAATAACATTGTTTTGAGCATAAATTTTAGATGACTTTCCGATTCCCCACGCATAGCTGAAGGCATAACCTGAGGAGCTTGTGCTGCCTTCATAATAGTTGTTGTATACGTGCACTTGTCCAAAGCGGACTCTCGGTGCGCGCTGGACGATATTTTTGTAGTGGTTATGGTGAAGCGTAATTTTCAATTTGCCATCATCAGATGTTTTGCTGTCGCTTGATCCGAAAATGGAGCTTTTATCATGATCGTGATAATAGTTGTAAGACATCGTGATATAGTTAGCACCGTTAGAAGCATCAGTTTGTCCGTCATGGTGCTGATATTCTCTGCCGAAATACTTTGGCGATGTGCTGTCCGGACGTGAGCCGTCATTAAATGTACAATGGTCAATCCATACATGCGTGCCGCCGTTTATCGTGATGTTGTCGTATTGAGAGTTCCAGTTTCCTGAGCTTCCGTCAGTTGGATCCCATTGCGGAAAATAATCATAGGCATCCTGGAATTCGAGATTGCGGATAATGACGTTATCACTCTTGATTTGGAAGTTTCCGCCCACAATTTTGGCATTTGTCCCTGAACCGACGATTGTCGTGTTTGCAGGAATATCCAGCATGACCCGTGCTTTTTGGTTTTTCTGAGAGCGTGCTCTGGCTTCTTCTTGTGTTCCGGAAGGCTCTTTTTTGCCCCATGTGCTTGGATCATAGGCTTTCAAATATTTGTTCAAATCGTACTCTGGATCTTTATAGTCATTTAAACCAAGCGGCTTCAAATTGTCATCCACATTCATGTCAATTGTTCCCTTGATATAAATGATTTTTGGCGTTGTGTTGGTATCCTTGCCTAATGCTGAGACAAGCTGGTTTCTGTTGCTGACGGTATACACGTTCGAGGACGATGCTTTTGATCCGCCTGTCGTGCCCGTCGAGTACGCGCCCCAGCCATCATTTGACCCTAATGTCTGATGGCCCAAATCAGCCGCGTTTGCGCCAGCTGGAGTCAACCCTAAGAATAGAGCCGTAGCTAACATCACTTTTTTCATCCACTATGAACCCCCATTTTCTATTTTGTGAGATTTTATTCCAATTTATCACAAAAATATAATAGCAAATTGAGGGACATCCAGAACCGAAAATCTTCCGCTATCTAATTGCGGCATTCTGCAAAACATGCACCGCAAAAACCGCAAAAAACCCAAAAGGCCGAAGTTTGCCTTTTGGGTTCTATCCCTGCATTAAGCCCAGGATTTCACTTTTTCATTGTCTGTTACAAAGAGAAGCACTTTCCCTTCATCCAAACGTTTTTCGAATTGAGCGGCTTCATCTTCAGAAAAGCCGATTTCATGAATTTTATTGCGGAGCTCGTCTCCTTTTTTATTAAACACGTTTCCTACCGCATTCTTAAAACCCGTTTCTTTGGCTCCGATCGTGTTGGCGTTCGTGTTGTCTGCCAGCCGTTCCGTTCTGTCATCGTCGTGAGCTAAGACGTATACATCCTCTTTCGCAACACCCATTTGCTGTAATTCTTCTACATCCTTCATGAGCTGTTCGTCGTTTGTATACTCTTTTACAACTGGTTTCATTCCGACATTCCTCCTTCATGATTACTATATTTCTTTCATACCCGGTCGCATATAGATGAAACAGATCCCAGAACATTGAAGCGAAAAACAGGAAGAATGGTAGTAGCCATTTATTTTCCGCCCATGGTAAAGTGATAGGAACGGGGAATATTTTCAGAAAAATCAAAATCAAAGAGAAACCGCTGCACGGAGCAAACGATCATGAATTGCTGTCTTTATCCGTACGAGCAGGAGGTATGTCTAATGCAATACTTTTCACCAGAACAGCAATACAATGCATGGGTTGTGAGTGATTTAGTCAAACAGATTTTCCATCAGCGCGCCGGCTGTTCACCCGGAATTCACGAGCTTGCGGTCTTTGCTGAGGAACATTTTCATATCGATATCGACTTTGTCTTCTCGATTATCATGAATATCGGCGACATTGAATTCGCGCTCGCAGAAGAAATAGAAAAGAAATTGTCCGGTTATCTCAGCGCTCTCCTTCCTTATGTTAATGCTGATATGCTTAAAAACTCTAAAGCTAATGCCCAAGCGTTTTTGTCTCGGAGACACGGCGATGCTGTATACCATTTATTTGTGTCTGATGATGCTTTCATGAGAAAGCAGTAAAACCGACGCTTTCTTTACTAAAAAAATATTGACATGATGAGCCATGCTATTATAGTGTTTACATGTGATAATGATTCTCATTACTAAATCTAAAAAAAGGAAGAATGACATGCGCACCTATTCTAACAAGTTGATTGCCATCATGAGTGTTCTATTAATCGCCTGCTTCATTGTATCCGGCTGTTCATCAAGCCAGAATAACAGCGGAAGCAGCGAAAGCAAGTCTAAGGATTCAAGAGTGATCCAGCACGAAGAAGGAAAAACGCCAGTAAGCGGCACACCTAAGCGGGTGGTTGTCCTTGAACTTTCATTCTTGGATGCTGTCTACAACCTCGGCATTACGCCGGTGGGCATCGCCGATGACAACAAAAAAGATATGATTAAAAAGCTTGTCGGCAGCTCAATTGATTATACATCGGTAGGCACACGCAGCGAACCGAATCTAGAGGTCATCAGTTCCTTAAAGCCTGATATCATCATCGCTGATGCTGAACGCCATAAAAACATTTATAAACAGCTGAAACAAATCGCCCCGACGATTGAATTAAAAAGCCGGGAAGCGACATATGACGAAACGATCGACAGCTTTACAACCATTGCTAAAGCGTTAAATAAAGAAGATGAAGGAAAAGAAAAGCTTGCAGAGCACAACAAAGTCATCAACGATCTAAAAGCGGAGCTTCCGAAAAATGAAAACCGCAACATCGTTCTTGGGGTTGCTAGAGCAGATTCATTCCAGCTTCATACGTCCTCATCTTATGACGGAGAAATCTTTAAAATGCTCGGCTTTACGCACGCAGTGAAATCAAATGAAGCCTATCAAGAGGTCAGCCTTGAGCAATTGAGCAAAATCGATCCAGATATTTTGTTCATCTCAGCCAACGAAGGCAAGACAATTGTAGACGAGTGGAAAACGAACCCGCTCTGGAAAAATCTCAAAGCGGTGAAAAACGGACAAGTCTATGATGCAGACCGTGACACTTGGACAAGATTCAGAGGGATCAAGTCTAGTGAAACAAGCGCCAAAGACGTCCTCAAAAAAGTGTATAATAAGTAAGACTATGAGAAGCGAGGGGAAATCCTTGCTTCTTCGTTTTTGCAATCAGACGCAGTAAGGAAGTGAGACTGTTGTATCATTCAGCCAAACGGCGCTTATCATCGAGACTGATGATATTTATCATCGCACTGATCATTTTTATATTCGGGCTTGGGCTGAATCTATCAGTAGGAGCCTCAGACATCGGCATCATAGATTCATTGAAATATCTTTTTGTATGGGACGGTTCAAAGGAACAGCTCATCATCTCTACTCTTCGCCTTCCCCGCACATTAATCGGCGTTTTCGTCGGTGCCAGCCTTGCCGTAGCAGGGGCGCTGATGCAGGCCATGACTAGAAACCCTCTGGCTTCACCTCAAATTTTCGGTGTGAATGCGGGCGCATCGCTTTTTGTCGTTGCTTCTCTCGTCATTCTGCCGGCATCGACCTATTCTTCCGTTGTATTCGCTTTTGCGGGTGCGGCAGCAGGCGGCGCGATTGTGTATATGATTGCCTCATCCGGCGGAATGACACCAGTCAAGCTGGCGCTGTCGGGAATGGCGGTGCATTTGTTCCTCTCCTCCATGACACAGGCCGTCATTATTTTAAATGAGTCGGGAGAAGATGTTCTGTACTGGATGACAGGCGCGATTGACGGAAGCAATTGGCAGGACGTCATGACCATCGCTCCGTTTTCTGTCATCGGCATCGGGCTTGCCCTCGTGTTTTCCGGTTCTGTTTCTGTTCTCGGTCTTGGGGACGAGACAGCAAAAGGGCTTGGGCAAAACATGAACGGCATCCGGATTCTGATCAGCTTTATCATTTTAATTCTTTCCGGCGCTTCCGTAGCCGTCGCCGGGCCGATCGGCTTTGTCGGACTGCTCATTCCGCATATTGTCCGCAAGCTGATCGGAGAACATTATCAATATGTGCTTCCGTTTTCAGCGCTGTTCGGTGCCATTTTGCTTGTGTACGCAGATGTTCTGGCCAGATGGATTGCGTTTCCTTATGAATCACCGGTCGGCATTGTCACCGCGATTATCGGAACACCGTTTTTCTTATATTTGGCAAGGAAAGGGCGAAATCTGAAATGAAGAAAACAACCAGAAAACAAAAACGCCCCTTGCTGGCGATACTCATATTGGCCGTGCTTCTGATCGTTCTGTCCGTCATCAGCATCGGCTTCGGTGCATTATACATTTCACCGGATGCGGTGGTGACAAATTTGCTGGGACTGGATCATTCCTTTGAATTCATCATCCAGCAATACCGCCTTCCCCGGATTATACTAGCGATTTTGGCCGGTGCCGGGCTTGCCGCGGCCGGTGCGATTTTGCAGGGTGTCATCCGCAATCCGCTCGCTTCCCCGGACGTTGTCGGCATTTCAAAAGGGTCCGGACTTGCGGCCATGGCTGTGATTCTGATTTTACCTAAATCGCCAGTGTACGTGCTTCCGTTCTCTGCATTTGCCGGAGCCGCCATTATTGCTGTACTATTATTAATGATAGCCCGCAAAAAAAGCATTCAGCCCTCTTCATTGGCTCTATCAGGCATCGCCTTAGGCGCGGTCTGCCACGCCGGGATGCAATATATGATGGTGAAGTTTCCGGGCGACGTGAATGCTGCACTCATTTGGCTGACAGGCAGCCTCTGGGGAAGAAACTGGGAAGAAGTCAAGCTGCTTGCGCCATGGCTTTTGATTCTTTTGCCGATCGTCTGCATTCTCATACCGAAGCTGGATCTTATGTCACTCGGCGATGAGCTTGCGCAGGGTCTCGGCGAAAACGCAAACCGGCTGAGATTCATCCTGATTTTCACCGCGGTTGCGCTGGCGGGAAGCTGTGTAGCCGTCGTCGGCTCAATCGGTTTTATCGGCTTGCTTGCTCCGCATATCGCCAGACGGCTTACCGGAGAAAAAGCTAAATATTTACTGCCTGCATCGGCATTGATTGGTGCTATTATATTATTAATTGCAGATACGTTAGGGCGCGGCATCATGCCTCCGGTTGAAATACCGGCCGGAATATTGACAGCCGTGATCGGCGCGCCTTATTTCTTATATTTATTGAAATTCGAAGCGAGGAAACAGTAGGGAGAGGATATCATGGGAAAACTGGCTGCAGACCAGCTCACTCTTTCATATGACAGCACAGTGATTATTGACGGAGTCGATTTAAAGATAGAAGAGGGAAAAATCACTGCACTCATCGGTGCCAATGGCTGCGGGAAATCAACAATCCTCAAATCACTCGCCAGGCTGATGGCGCCAAAAAGCGGTACGGTACTATTAGAAGGAAAAGATATCCACCGCCAGCCGTCAAAAGAAGTCGCAAAAAAACTGGCCATTCTTCCTCAATCTCCTCAGGCGCCTGAAGGATTGACGGTAGAGGAATTGTGCTATTTCGGCAGACATCCTCATAAAAAACTGTTATCCAAGCATACCCAAGAGGATCACGATATGGTAGAGTGGGCGCTGGAAGCAACGGGAATGATAGAACTGAAGGAACGGACACTGGATGCTCTCTCAGGCGGCCAAAGACAAAGAGCATGGATTTCCATGGCGCTTGCTCAAGGAACTGATTTGCTTTTGCTTGATGAACCGACCACGTATTTAGACATTTCACACCAGATTGAAGTGCTTGAGCTGCTGAAAAAGCTGAACCGTGATCATGGCCGCACCGTTGTGATGGTGCTCCATGATTTAAACCAGGCCGCTCAATATGCTGACTATCTGATCAGTGTGCTGGACGGAAAAATATACAATGCCGGAACACCGGAAGATGTATTTACCCAGCCATTTTTCCGTGAAGTCTTCGGCCTGGAATGCTGCATCATGAGAAGCCCGATCGACCAGAAGCCAATGTGCCTGCCGACGGGACTGTGTCCGAAATTACGGGCGTGATAAAAAGGAGAGGAACCCCCTCTCCTTTTTTGTATGCCGGCTTACCTTTTGTATTTCTCCTCCTCTCCATGTTACAGTGGTGTCAATCAAGTGATAGGAGGATGAAAATGACAGCATCTCAGCAGCAAATTCAATTAGCAAGACGCCCGCAAGGTGTTCCCGTTCATGAAGATTTTCGCTTTGAAACCATTCCGGTCCCCGAGCCGAAGCAAGGGGAAGTGCTTGTCAAAACGCTTTATGTATCAGTTGACCCTTATATGCGCGGCCGTATGCAGGATACGAAGTCATATGTTGAGCCGTTCGCCTTGAATGAAGCGCTCTCTGGCGGGGTCATCGCTGAAGTCGTATCAGACGGCGATCATCTGAAAAAAGGCGATATCGTCATCGGAAACCTCAGCTGGCAGGAATTTTCCGCTGTCAGCGAGTCTGCCTTGCGAAAAATTGATACAAGCCTCGCTCCCGCTTCGGCCTATCTCGGCATTTTGGGAATGACCGGCTTGACGGCATATTTCGGACTGCTGGACATCGGGCGCCCGAAAGAAGGCGAAACCGTGGTAGTCTCCGGAGCAGCGGGAGCCGTCGGTTCAGCGGTCGGGCAGATTGCCAAAATCAAAGGCGCGCGAGTCGTCGGCATCGCGGGCTCTGATGAGAAAATCGCGTATTTAAAACAGGAGCTGCAGTTTGATGAAGCCATCAATTACAAAACAGCAGAAGATATCCAAAAAGCGCTAGAAGACGCTTGTCCTGATGGTGTCGATGTGTATTTTGACAATGTCGGCGGGCCGATCTCAGATGCGGTCATGAACCTGCTCAATGAATTTGCCCGCATTCCGGTGTGCGGCGCCATTTCTTCCTATAACGCTGAAAGCGAAGAAGATGATATGGGGCCCCGCGTCCAATCGAAGCTGATCAAAACCAAGTCGCTGATGCAAGGGTTTATCGTAGGCGACTACTCCGATCGCTTTTCTGAGGGGGCAAAACAGCTGGCCGAATGGCTAAAGGATGGAAAGCTCCATTACGAGGAAACCATCACAGAAGGCTTCGAAAACATTCCTGACGCGTTTCTCGGTTTATTTAAAGGCGAAAATAAAGGAAAACAGCTGATCAAAGTCAGTGATCCGAGCTGACATGATAATGAAAACAAGGAGGGCTTTTTGCCCTCCTTTTGTGTTTGTTTGAGGTCAGGTGCGAAGAATTAAAGTGAGCAAGCCATCTTCATCAGGTTCAGTGTCTTCCAAAGTAAATCCGGCTGCTTGAAAGCAAGCCAAACTGATTCGATTGTCTTCTTCAATGCATGCAGCCCATTCCCGCACACCATTAAAACCAGGGTCACTCAGCAGTTTTTGCAATATCTGTTTTCCGTACCCTTGAAGCCGGTACAAAGGATTTACGATCAATCCAATATACGCCCGCTTCTCCCCGAACTCCATAACGACCATCCCTGCCGGAAGCTGCCCGTCATAAGCCATCATGACAGTATCGTCTTCATCTTTATTCACTCGTGCATACCACACATCTAATGGCAGCATCCCATCCATTCTCCGCCTTGTATCCTCATCTTCAAACCAGTGTTTAAGGATTTTCAGCTCCGGCTCCTTCATCACTTGAAATCTGTCTATTGAAACCATCTTCCCACCCCGCGCGATCCCTTTTCTATTATTTTACAACAAAAAAGAAGGGCATACCGCCCTCCTTTTTATTTCGTCTTCAATTTTCCGCCTGTATAAACAGCTTCACTCAGCTCTACGCCAAGCTTCTTCGCCATTTTTTTCAGCTTTGATTCTTCCAATTTCGTAACGAGGCTCAGCACGTTGCCTTCTTTTCCGGCTCGGCCTGTTCGGCCTGATCTGTGTACATAGCCGTCTTCGTCAGGAATATCGGCATGAATCACGTACGGCAGGTTTTCGATATCCAAACCGCGTGCAGCAATGTCAGTCGCCAATAAGAGCGGGAATTCTCCGTCTTCAAATGCGGCAATGATTTTCGCCCGCTCCATTTTTTTCGCTTCACTGTGCAGAACACCGAGATCGACATGGTGATACGCCAATTTTTCCGCGTACACACTCAGGTTGCCGATGTCTCTCACAAATACGAGCGCCTGCATGCCTTGGAGTCTTGACAGCTTTTGCAGCAGCTTCACTTTATCGCGCTGGTCGCAAATCAGATATTGATGCTTTACTTTCCCCGCTTCCGCCTTGCTTCGCTGCACCTTCAACACCTCAGGCTCATGCGCCAATTCGCGGAGCACGTCCTCTGTTTCCTTTTTGAGGGTGGCAGAAAAACATAGAAGCTGGCGGTCTCTTAATGTCGTTTTAATGATTTGCTTCATCGTTTCGCGATGCTCCGGCAGGACAAGCTGATCCGTTTCATCAAGCACGATCGTTTTCACTTCATGCATTTTGAGTTTCTTCGCTTTAATCAGCTCAAATACCCTGCCCGGCGTGCCGACAATGATATGCGGATGTTTTTTCAGCTTTTCAACCTGCTTCTTCACATTCGCCCCGCCGATTAAGGAAGCCGCGCGCAGCTCTGAGCCCGCTTTCCAATCCTGAATCACCTGAAAAATCTGCATCACCAGCTCACGCGAAGGCGCCAAAATCACCGCCTGCGGATGCTTCTGATCTGGCTTAATTCGCTCCAAGACCGGCAGCGCATACGCAAGCGTCTTGCCTGTGCCTGTCGGCGATTCCGCGATGACATCCTTTCCATCCATGATCAGCTGTGCTGCCTGCTCCTGAACAGGGGTTGGCTTTTGAAAGCCGGAAGCATTCCAATTCTCTTGTATAAATGATTGTGCATTATGTAAAAATGGCCAAGTTTGCGTCATTTTTGTTCTCCTCAATTCCTGAAATCTACTCCATAGTATCTCAAAACCTCGCCCGGAACGCAATTTTTCTTTTTCTTTCCTATACCTTTCAACATTCCGATTCCTCCTTTATAATCAAAAGGGTGAATAATACACGCCGATTGTGCGTGTTTGATAAACGATAGAGGTGTAAATATGAGTATTTTATCTGTAAAGGATTTAAGCCACGGCTTCGGTGACCGGGCCATTTTTAATAACGTCTCCTTCCGCCTGTTAAAAGGCGAGCACGTCGGGCTGATCGGCGCAAACGGTGAAGGAAAATCAACCTTCATGAATATTATTACCGGAAAGCTTGAACCTGATGAGGGAAAAGTCGAATGGTCAAAAAATGTCCGTGTCGGCTACCTGGATCAGCATACCGTGCTGGAAAAAGGAAAATCCATCCGTGACGTCCTGAAAGACGCATTCCATTATTTATTTGCGATGGAAGAAGAAATGAACGAGATTTACAACAAAATGGGCGAAGCTGATCCCGACGAGCTCGAAAAGCTGCTTGAAGAAGTCGGTGTGATTCAAGACGCGCTGACGAACAATGATTTTTATATCATTGATTCCAAAGTGGAAGAAATTGCCCGCGGCCTCGGCTTGAGCGATATCGGATTAGAGCGTGATGTCACTGATTTGAGCGGCGGACAGCGCACAAAGGTTCTTCTCGCCAAGCTGCTTCTTGAAAAGCCGGAAATTCTTCTTCTCGATGAGCCGACCAACTATCTTGATGAACAGCATATCGAATGGCTGAAACGTTATCTGCAGGAATACGAGAACGCGTTCATCTTGATTTCCCATGATATTCCGTTCTTAAACAGCGTCATCAACCTGATTTATCACGTTGAAAATCAAGAGCTGACACGCTATGTCGGCGACTATCATCAGTTTATGGAAGTCTACGAGGTGAAGAAACAGCAGCTTGAAGCAGCGTATAAAAAGCAGCAGCAGGAAGTCGCTGAGCTGAAGGATTTCGTTGCCCGCAACAAAGCCCGCGTCAGCACGAGAAACATGGCGATGTCCCGCCAAAAGAAACTCGATAAGATGGATATGATTGAGCTCGCGGCAGAAAAGCCAAAGCCGGAATTCCACTTCAAGCCGGCGAGAACGTCAGGCAAGCTGATTTTTGAAACGAAGGATCTGGTGATCGGTTACGATTCCCCGCTGTCACGTCCGCTGAACCTCCGCATGGAGCGCGGCCAAAAAATCGCCCTTTACGGCGCGAACGGGATAGGAAAAACGACATTGCTGAAAAGCCTGCTTGGCGAAATCCAGCCGCTTGAAGGCTCGGTTGAACGCGGCGAGCATCTCTTTACCGGCTATTTTGAGCAAGAGGTCAAGGAAACAAACAACAATACGTGCATCGAAGAGGTATGGAGCGAATTCCCTTCGTATACGCAGTATGAAATCCGGGCCGCTCTGGCGAAATGCGGACTGACGACAAAGCATATCGAAAGCCGCGTCTCCGTATTAAGCGGGGGCGAAAAAGCGAAAGTCAGATTGTGCAAGCTGATCAATTCGGAAACAAACCTGCTGGTGCTCGATGAGCCGACAAATCACTTGGATGTCGATGCGAAGGAAGAGCTTAAGCGCGCACTCAAAGAATACAAAGGTTCCATTCTGCTTATTTCCCACGAGCCCGACTTTTATATGGATATCGCGACAGAAACATGGAACTGCGAGTCATGGACGACGAAAGTGCTTTAAACCGAAGAAAACCCGCCTGCTGAAGGGCGGGTTTTTTTACTGCCATTTTTTCTGAACGATTCTCAACAGCTCTCTGTCTTTTAAAATGAGCTGCAATGGATATGGTAGTAATGAGAAGGTTGCATGATAAAAAAGACACTGCATCTGCGCAGTGTCTTTCGTTATTAATGTCCCGCCTTAATTCCGGCAAGATGTTTACGTCCCATGAGAAGGACAAGCATGCCGACAAAAACGACGATCCCGCCTACTGTATACGGTGTGCTTGCTGTGAAGTGCTCTGACAGCATTCCCGCAATCCACGGAGCGAGCGCGCCGCCGATGAAGCGGACTGAGCTGTAGGCTGAAGACGCGATTGAACGTTCAACCGGCGCAGAACCCATCACAGCGGTTGTCATGATCGTATTCACCATACCGAGGACAGCACCAGCGACAACGATACATGTAATAATCAATGTCTGATGGTCTGTCCAGATCCCCATGATCATGAGAATGACTGCAAAGGCGATAAAGAGAACAACCAAGGAACGCACTGTGCCCAGCGCTTTGTGCACGAGCGGCGCAGTAAAGACTGACGTAACAGCCAGCAGAAGGCCCCAGCCAAAGAAGACATATCCGAGACCGTGTTCATCTAAATCCAGTACGAACGGAGAATAAGCAAGCAAAATAAAAAATCCAAAGTTGTATAAGAACGCAGATACCGCCATCGTCAGCAGACCTTTATATTTGAGCGCCTTCATGGCATCAAACACACCGACGCGTTTTGCCGGTTTCGGCAATTTCGGCAGCATGAAAGAAATCGCGATTAACGCAATAAACATTAGGACAGATACCCCAAAAAACGGTGCGCGCCATGAAATGCTTCCAAGCTCACCGCCTGCAAGCGGCCCGACGGAAATCCCGAGACCGAGCGCCGCCTCATACAAAATAATCGCTTGGGCGCTGCCCCCGACAGACACGCCGACGATGACCGCAAGCGCTGTTGAAATAAACAAAGCATTACCTAATCCCCAGCCGCCGCGGTAGCCGACTAGCTGAGCAATTGAGCTTGAACTGCCGCCAAGCCCCGCAAACACAATAATAAAAATAAGTCCGAGAATTAACGTCCATTTCGCGCCGATACGGCTGGAAATGGCGCCTGAGAAAAACATCATAAATCCGGTTACAAGCAAATAACTTGTAAACAAGAGTGATACTTCACTAGGTGAAGCATGTAATTGTGCGGCAATTGCCGGAAGAATTGGATCGACCAGCCCGATTCCCATAAAGGAAATCACACAGGCAAACGCGACAGCCCATACCGCTTTCGGCTGACTGAGCAAGCCCGTTTTCTGATTCACTTGTTTTGTCTTATCCATTTGACCTGACCTCCATCTTTATCCCATTAAAAGAAACGCTACAAAAATAGCGTTTGGCAAACTTTTCATTCGATTGATTGAATAGCACGTTCCGCTTTATCTTTCATGCCTTGCAGGCGTTCTTTAAAGCTTTCGAATGTGCGGATTTTCTCATCAATCAAATCCAGCTGGTGATTCAGTGTTTCCTGAATTTCCTCCAGTTTTTCTTTCCGTTCCTTAGGATCCAGTGACAACAAATACCCCTCTTTGTTTAACTCTAGCTGGCGGCTGGTTTCCATGAAATGCTGAAGTTCCTGAAGGGAAAAACCGAGCACTTCTTTTGTGCTGATGACTTTCTCAAGCTCCTCCATATCATCCTCTGAATAAAGCCTTACGCCGCCGTCTGTCCGTTTCGGCGCCGGAATCAAACCGATTTCTTCATAAAACCGGATGGTCCGCTTTGTCAGCCCGCTTCTTTTGGCTACTTGATCAATCTTCATCCATTCCAAGGTAAATCCCCCTTCGCCGTTTCTGTTCCCATTATACACCTTTTGAACCTTAACGTAAACGTAAAGTTTGAAAATCAATAAAAAAACGAGTGCATAAAGCACCCGTCTTTCACTGTCCTGTTTAAGCCAAACTTCCTGTCACTGACAGAGACTGCTTTTGAAGGCTTTCAGAAAGCAATTGATACGCAATCACTTTCTTCTTGTACTGCTTCACGACGTCAATATGGTCGTCGTAGCGGTACACAAACAGCTTCACATCATTTTTGCCTTTTTTCGTATCTATCACCAGCGGCGTACCGCCGTTTTCCGGATATAAATAACGCTCTTCGTCACCTGGGTAAATATAATACTTCTCCAGGAAGACAGCTTCGTTAAATTGGTCAATCACTTTCTGCTTCTCTTCCCCCTCAAGACGTTTTCCAGCTAGAGAGAGAACGGCATTTTCGTCACTCAGCTTGGCGTGCACCTCAAATTTGCTGAGCAGCCATTCCATGACGCCTGTTGGAAGACAGGTTAATACGATTTTCACCAGACTCATGAGGATTAACATCACGATAGTCAATGTCATACTTCATCATCTCCATTAGTTTTCCATGTGCCGCTGACACACAATTTCATCCTATCATAAGCAGGGTGTTTCGTTTTTGTACATTATGTGAAAAAAGCGCGGCCTGCTGCGGGCCGCACTTTTTTAGCTTTCAAATTCTTCTATCATGAGGGACAATTCTGTCCAACGGTCCATAGCCGCCTCAAGCTCTTCCGCCGTTTTCGCCTGTTCGGCCATCAGCTCTTGGATTTTTCCGAAATCGCTGCCTGCTGCGGCGATGTCAGCTTCAAGCTGCTCATGCTTTTCTTCCAGCTGGGCAATTTTATCTTCGATGCCGTCCCATTCAAGCTGATCTTTGTAGGAAAGCTTTTTCCGTTTTTTCTTCGGCTCAGCTTCGGGCTGTTTTGCTTCAGCAGCCGGTTTTTCAGCTGTTTTTTTCGCTTTTGATTCCTCCATGTAATCACTGTAGGAGCCTTGGAAGCGGGAAATGACGCCATTTCCTTCAAACACAATCAAACGGTCGACGACACGGTCAAGGAAGTAGCGGTCATGGGATACGGTGATGACGACGCCAGGGAACTGGTCGAGATAATCCTCCAGGACGCTTAATGTTTCGGTATCCAAATCGTTCGTCGGCTCATCGAGAAACAGGACATTCGGCTCCTGCATGAGAACCTGAAGCAAGTATAAACGGCGTTTTTCTCCTCCGGACAGCTTGCGGATATACGTCTGCTGCATCGAACGCGGGAAGAGGAAACGCTCCAGCATTTGTTCAGCTGTAATGATATCGCCATCCGCTGTTTTTACGACCTCCGCCGTTTCTTTTATATATTCAATGACCTTTAACTCGCCATTCATTTCACTATGATCCTGGGTATAGTAGCCGATTCTGACGGTCTGGCCGATCGCAATATGGCCGCCATCTGGAGTATGACGGCCGGCAAGGGCATTTAACAGCGTTGTTTTTCCGATGCCATTTGGCCCGATGATCCCAATCCGTTCACCCGGTATGACCAGCTCATTAAAGCGGTCGACAAGTATGCGGCCGTCATAAGCGATCATCACGTTCTCCGCTTCAATGACCTGTTTGCCAAGACGGTGGGAGCCAATCGCAAAGTCGAGTGAGCCAGATGACTGAGGGCCTTTCTGCTCCTTAAGCGCCTCCACTCGGTCAATTCTCGCCTTTTGTTTTGTGGAGCGCGCTTTCGCTCCCCGTCTAAGCCAAGCCAGTTCGCGGCGCAGCAGGTTTTGCCGCTTCGTTTCCTTTTGCTCAGCCTGCGCTTCCCGTTCCGCGCGTTTTTCTAAAAACACTTCATAGTTGCCTTTGTACGTGTAGAGGCTGCCTCGTTCGAGCTCATAAATGCGGTTCGTGACACGATTTAAGAAATACCTGTCGTGCGTCACCAGCATGACGGCGCCGGGATATTGGCTTAAATATCCTTCAAGCCACTCAATCGTTTCATTATCCAAATGGTTCGTCGGCTCGTCTAAAATCAGCAGATCAGCGGGCTGAATTAAGTTTTTGGCAATGGCCACCCGTTTTTTCTGACCGCCTGAGAGCTCGTTTACTGGCTTTGTTACGTCGTTGACGCCCAGCTTAGACAATACGGTTTTTGCCAAGGTGTTCGCATCCCACGCGTTGTTCGCATCCATTTTCGCCTGCGCAGCCAGCAGGTGCTTCTGGCGCTGTTCATTTTCGGGATCTTCCCCCAGTTCATTCAGCGCTTTTTCATATTCACGCAAGGTTTTCATCACAGCCGATTCACCGGAATAGATATGCTCCAGCACAGTTTGCCCCGCAGGCAGCTCCGGGTCTTGATGAAGAAATTCAACGTGCACGCTGCCTGATTTCGTGATGTCTCCCTCTTCGATAGATTCCAAGCCGGCAATCACTTTCAGCAGCGTTGATTTTCCTGTTCCGTTCGGCCCGATTAATCCGATTCTTTCATTCTCTTCAATATGAAAGGAGATGTGATCAAATAATGTTTTATCTCCGTATGTTTTATATAGATTTTCCGCTTTTAGTATGCTCATGGTTCCTATCAATCCTCACGTAAGTTCATGTGTACATTTTAAATCAGCCGTTGGAATAAAACTAGTAAAACGTCAGACAAAGTTCATGGAAATACAGGATAGAAAAAAGACCGGGGACGTTCGTCCCTGGTCTTTTATTCTTCCTCAAGCGCTTTTTCTGCCATTTTTGCGAGATGCTGTGCGCTTCCTGAAATCTCCTGCATCGTGGCGGAAATTTGTTCAACGGCAGCGGCTTGTTCGTCTGTATGCTGATTAATCGACTCGATTGATTCCTCCAGCCCTTTCAGCAGGCTGTGGATTTTTTTCGTGATCTGGTCAATCTGGCCGACATTTTCTTTCGAATGCGTTGCTAGCTTTCTGATCTCATCTGCAACGACAGAGAAGCCTTTTCCAGACTCCCCTGCTCTCGCCGCTTCGATCGCGGCGTTCAGGCCGAGCAGGTTGCTTTGGTCAGAGATGCCTTTCACGGTTACTGAAATATCGGCGATTTCACCGGCGCTTTCGCTTACCTTTTTCGCCTGAGAGGAAATGCCCGTCATTTGAGATGAAAACCCGTTGATTGATTCAGAAATATCGGAAATGGCTGCTGCCGTTTGTTCAACAACAGCCGATAAGCTTTCCGCCACATCATGAAGCTTAGACGACTCCTCAAGGCTCGTTCCGAGGCCGACGCCCCCTATCACTCTTCCATTCTCGTCGTGGAGCGGGATGGCGCGTGCAATCAATGGGAAGCCGAACAATTCTTTCGGAACCATGCTCGTCTTCTTCTGATTGGTGCGGATGGCGTCTGTAATAATATCCCCTTCCTGCAGCGGATCGCCGGCTTTTACGTTGAGAGAAAAGGTTTTGGCAGGTATATTCACAAGCAGTTTTTCCGTATCGTAAATGCCGATTGTAATATCATCCTGAACCAGGCTGTTTAAATAAGGGGCTACTTTGACAAACGCGTCCAGAAGGTCTGCGGTTTCTTTTTCCGTTCTTATGCTCAATTCCATTCACTCCTATTCATTAATAAGGGAAGCTGCGTTTTTCGTGCTGGACCGAAATCCATTTCAGTGTCGTAAATTCTTCAAGGCTCCACTCGCCGTTCAAACGGCCGAGACCGGATTGTTTTTCACCGCCGAAGGCCACATTCGGTTCATCGTTGATTGTCGTGTCATTGACGTGAATCATGCCTGTTTCAATGCGTTTCGCAAAAGCCACGCCGCGCTCAAGGTTTGACGTATGTACGGCACCGCTCAAGCCAAACGGGGTTTCGTTTGCGATATCGACCGCTTCGTCTTCTGAATCAAATTTCATAAAGGATACGACAGGTCCGAACAGCTCTTCCTTGGCAATGCTCATGAACGGTTTCACGTCTTTTAAGATCGTCGGTTCCACGATCGTTCCGTTAAATCCGCCAAGCTTCACTGGAACAGCGCCTTCTTCAATTGCTTTCTCAACAGATCTCATCAGCCCGTCAGTCTGTCTGCTGTTGATTAGAGGCCCGATAATCGTATCAGGGTCCATCGGGTCACCGACTTTCAGCGATTCCACTTTTGCCTGATACAGTTCAAGGAACTTATCATAAATTGATGAGTGAACAAGTACGCGGTTGGCTGACATACAAATCTGTCCTTGGTGTGTAAATCGGCTGAACACTGCCGCATTAACCGCATATTCGATATCCGCATCTTCAAGCACGATAAAGGCGCTGTTTCCGCCGAGTTCAAGAAGCGGCTTTTTAAAATGCTTCATCGCAAGCTGGCCGATGTAGCTGCCGACTTTCGTAGAACCTGTAAATGAGATGATCCGCGGCACCGGGTGTTCGACAAAGCTGTCTCCGATCTCTGCAATGTCTGTAACAACAACATTCAGCAGCCCCTCTGGAATTCCCGCGTTCTCAAAAATTTTCGCAATCAGCGTACCGCCGCAAATCGGTGTTTCCTCATGCGGCTTTAACACGACGCCATTGCCGGCTCCAAGCGCGGGCGCCACTGATTTCATAGATAAAAAGAATGGAAAATTAAATGGACTGATGACACCGACAACGCCTGCCGGCACGCGATATAATCTGTTTTCCTTGCCGTCTATTGTTGACGGAAGAATTTTTCCTTCCATGCGGACAGGGAACGTCGCCGCTTCTTTCATGATGTTTTTAACAAGCCCGATTTCAAAGGCCGCTTTGAGCCTTGTTCCGCCAAGCTCTTCCATAATCAAATAAATGATGGCTTCTTCGTTCTCTTCAATATACGTGACAGCTTTTTCTAAGATATTTCTTTTCTCGAACGGATTGACCGCATCCCATTTTTTCTTTGCCAGCGCCGCTGCTCGATACGCTTCATCTACATCATCAGCAGTCGCTTTTTGGAAGGTTGTAAATGTTTTTTGAGTATAAGGATTTTTGTTTTCCAATACATTCGGGCTGCTGCCCTCCTGCCATTTCCCGCCGATAAACTGTTTATTCAACTCTTCATATTGAAACATGGTCAGCATCTCCTTTTTAACCGCAAGTCAAAATTGGGCGAATCTATTTTTTCTATCGGTTCACCCTGCATAAAATTGAATATGTTATTAGTAAAAATTACTATCCTATAATACGACAACGCTGTTTCGCTTCTATCGTTTAAAGTGGAAAAATATTTTATTGACTGCGCCAAATTTCGACAATATAATACAACAAGAACTGTATATAATGATTAGAATATTTTGAATCTTCCAGGAGGAACTTTTGATGAGTTCATTATTTAGAAAAAAACCGCTTGAAACATTGAGTGCGCAGAGCAAGTCAAAAAGCCTTGCCCGTACGTTAAGCGCATTTGATTTAACCTTGCTTGGTATCGGTTGTGTCATCGGTACAGGGATTTTTGTCATTACAGGAACAGTGGCAGCGACCGGTGCAGGTCCCGCCCTTATCATATCGTTTATTTTAGCGGGGCTCGCCTGTGCGCTCGCTGCCTTCTGCTATGCTGAGTTTTCGTCTTCGATTCCGATTTCGGGAAGCGTGTACTCATACTCCTACGTGACACTCGGAGAGCTGCTTGCCTTTTTGATCGGATGGGACCTCATGCTTGAATATGTCATTGCGCTGTCGGCGGTTGCCACCGGCTGGTCTTCATACTTTCAATCACTGCTTGCCGGCTTCAACCTTCATATTCCGGCCGCACTGACAGGAGCGCCGGGAAGCACGCCGGGCGCCGTGTTCAATCTTCCGGCTGCAGTGATCATTCTCCTCATCACTGCGATTGTCAGCAGAGGCGTCAAGGAAAGCACACGCTTTAACAACGTCATCGTACTGATGAAAATCGGGATCATTTTATTGTTCATCATTGTCGGCATCGGTTATGTCAAACCGGATAATTGGTCTCCTTTTATGCCATTCGGGATGAAAGGCGTCATTGTCAGCGCGGCAACTGTATTCTTCGCGTATCTCGGGTTTGACGCGGTTTCTAACGCTTCAGAGGAAGTGAAAAATCCGCAAAAAAACATGCCCGTCGGCATTATTTCAGCGCTTGCCGTCTGTACGGTTCTATACATCACGGTATCGCTAGTGCTGACAGGCATGATGCCTTATACGAAATTGAATGTCGGGGATCCGGTGTCCTTTGCGCTTAAATTCGTCGGCCAGGACGCTGTTGCCGGAATTATTTCTGTCGGTGCCATTATCGGGATTACGACGGTTATGCTCGCTTTGCTGTACGCTCAGGTCCGTTTGACATTTGCCATGAGCAGAGACGGCCTTCTGCCTGGATTGTTCGCAAAGGTTCATCCGTCATTTAAAACCCCGTTCCGCAACACATGGCTGACAGGTATCGTTGCAGCGGGGATCGCCGGGTTTATTAACCTCGGAACGCTGGCCCATCTGGTGAACATGGGAACGCTGGCCGCGTTTACGGTCATTTCAATTGCTATCATTGTGTTAAGAAAGAAACATCCGGAAATCAAAGCGTCCTTCAGAGTGCCGTTCGTTCCGGTTGTGCCGATTATCAGCGCAGGCATCTGCCTTTGGTTCATGTACAGCCTTCCCGGCGTCACATGGCTTTCATTTGTGATCTGGATCGCAGTCGGAACACTGGTTTATTTCCTGTATTCAAGAAAACACAGCTTATTAAACAAATAATTTCTTTTCAGCCGGCGGTGCCTCACCCGCCGGCTTTTTCCTTTTTTTATGTGCTATACTTTCAGTACATATGAGAAAGGGAGACAAATCGATGAAACAATACCGCACTTTATTATTTGATGTAGATGATACCATCCTTGATTTTAAAGCGGCAGAAGCATTAGCGCTGCGTTTGCTGTTTGAAGATCAGAACATTCCTTTAACAGATGAAATGAAGACGCAGTATAAAACAATCAATCAAGGTCTCTGGAGAGCCTTTGAAGAAGGAAAAATTACACGGGATGAAGTCGTGAACACCCGTTTTTCCGCTTTGTTCAAGGAATACGGTTATGAGGCGGACGGCGCCTTGCTTGAGCAAAAATACCGCAGCTTTCTTGAAGAAGGGCATCAGCTTATTGACGGCGCTTTTGATCTTATCTCAAATCTGCAGCATCAGTTTGATTTGTATATCGTGACAAACGGTGTGTCTAAGACACAATACAAGCGTCTCCGTGATTCAGGATTATTTCCGTTCTTCAAGGATATTTTCGTTTCCGAAGACACAGGCTACCAAAAGCCAATGAAGGAATATTTCGATTACGTGTTTGAACGGATTCCCCAATTTTCAGCAGAGCACGCATTAATCATCGGCGATTCCCTGACTGCTGATATCAAAGGCGGACAGCTCGCCGGGCTTGATAATTGCTGGATGAACCCTGACATGAAGCCGAATGAGTCAGAAATCATGCCAACTTATGAAATTCGTAAGCTTGAAGAGCTGTATCATATTTTGAATATCGAAAATACCGTCAGCTGCTAATCATGCTGACGGCGTTTCTTTTAGAAGAGTCTATTTTCCTCTTGATAAATTCTTCACCTTATGAATAATATGGTGATATGCTTTGGCTATATATGTAAGGAGGAGACTCATTTGGCTATTGCCGCCCCGCTAAAAGAAAAAACAGTTCAAAAACCCGGCACCACGGTGTATCCGATTTTGATTATCATCGGAATCTGCCACATGCTCAACGATTCGCTGCAAGCCGTGATTCCGGCCATGTTCCCTATTTTGGAACGCTCCATGAGCTTGACATTTACACAGCTCGGCATCATCGCTTTCACATTAAACATGGTATCATCCGTCATGCAGCCTGTCGTCGGCTGGTATACCGATAAACGGCCGCGGCCCTACGCGCTGCCAATCGGTCTGACCGCCAGCATGCTCGGCATTTTAGGCCTTGCATTTGCCCCATCATTTGTAACGATTTTATGCTGTGTGTTTTTCATCGGATTAGGCTCGGCCATTTTCCATCCGGAAGGCTCCCGTGTGGCGTATATGGCAGCCGGCACAAAACGCGGGCTCGCCCAGTCGATCTATCAGGTGGGCGGAAACTCAGGCCAGGCGATGGCGCCTCTGATCACCGCGCTGATCCTTGTGCCGCTCGGGCAATTCGGCGCTGTTTGGTTCACGCTTGTCGCCGCGCTCGCTGTTATGTTTCTGCTGTATATTGCGAAATGGTACGCTGCACGTCTCGGAAGTCTTGCCCAGAAGTCCGGCAAACAAAAGAAAACGGCTGAAAACACGGCTATCACCAAGTCTGTTGTATCTGCTCTTATCATTATTATATTTCTCATTTTTGCACGTTCTTGGTATACGAGTGCAATCGGCAACTTTTACACGTTTTACGCGATGGATACATATCACGTAAGCATTCAGCAGGCACAGAGCTATATTTTTGTCTTTTTGCTGTTCGGCGCTGTCGGCACGTTTCTTGGCGGCCCGCTTGCAGACCGTTTCGGAAAACGCTTCGTGATTCTCGGTTCGCTGCTCTGCTCGGCGCCGCTGGCGATTGTGCTTCCATTTTCCGGACCGGTGCTCGCCTATGGTGTGCTCGCATTGATCGGCTTGGTTCTGATGTCGAGCTTTTCCGTAACGGTTGTCTACGCACAGGAGCTTGTTCCTGGAAAAATCGGCACAATGTCCGGTTTGACCGTCGGGCTTGCCTTCGGAATGGGCGCGATCGGCGCTGTGGCGCTGGGCGCTCTGATTGACGCCGCGGGATTGACCCCGACAATGATCGCCATTGCCTTTCTCCCTGTCCTCGGCATCCTAGCCTTCTTATTGCCGAGCGATCAGAAGCTGAGAGAGTGGCATAGCTGAAAAACCCCTGCCATGCGGCAGGGTTTTTTTAATCCAGCTGTATAAAATGAGTATCAGGCACTGCGTGCTTCGGGATAAAGCCGTCCGCAAAGTCCGGGAACGCCGACTGTATTTCGTCAATCCATCTTTTCAGGTTTAACACATACGGCATATAAATCATTTCAATGGCCGCTTCGTCTTCAATCCGATAATACCAGCAAAGATTGAACTCATTTTCTGTCACCAGTGTAAACCCGGAGAAATGATAGAAAATCAGCGGCGTTTCATCTATATACACGCGGCCATCCTTTTGCCCGACCTTATAGTTTTCGATATTCCAAAGCGCTGTATTGGCTCCGATTGATTTGACAACATGCACACCCTTGTACTGCGCCGGCCACTTCTCCACATACCGTTGATCACCGTACGTCTTTCGTTCCGTATTCATTTCTACCGTACAAAATTCAATGCAGTCCTGTCTCCACTGCCACACCGCTTCATATGCTTCCTTCGTATTCCCGGCACCGACAAAACCTGTGTTATAGCGGCCGGTCCGTTCATAGTAGGACATGAACCGCGGCGAGTTGCGGTGATCGGTCAAATACAGAGAAGCCGTTGGGTTTTCCGCAAAAATACGTGATGGATCAGAAAAGAAGAACAGATCGGTATCCATATGGGCAAAGTATTCAGCATCATCCCACTTGCTCATGACATGGAATAAAAAGGCGGGCTTCAATGTCCAGCAATATTCATGAAACGTTCGATTGCTTTTCGCTTTCAGCAGCTCCGGGTCTTCCATTTCATGCAGCTGCACAAAGGTCACATGCTCCCATGGCACGTGCTGAAGCAATTCATACGCTTTCTGATCGACACACAGCACATACAAATGAAAATCATCGCAATGCTCATGGAGAGAATGAATCATGGGCATGAGCTTAAAGATATGCGTCCTTGACACTATCGTTGAAAAATGAAAAGTACTCATCATACCACATCCAATTATCTAAGATCCACGTGCAGCAAATCGTTGACAAGCGCATACAACGCATTGGCAAAATCGTTCACGCCAAGCTTTTTCTTCGCTTTTGGCAGAAGCTTGCGGACAGTTTGTAAATCAAAGTTTTTCGCCGTCACCCTTGGCGCTTTCTTTTGCCAATCCGGGTCAATGTTGCGCTCTTTGACAACATGGAGCAGCTCAAGAAACAGATTCAGCAGCATGTCGTATTTCTGAGATTCCAACAGCTTATGAATATCAGTCATGATGCCGTTCGTCATGTCAGGAGGAAACGGCCCGTTAAAAGCGAGATGAACGTCTAAGGAGCGGATGTTATTGTATTTATCGCACATATAGGCAATGTTTGCCCGAATATCGTCTACAGACTTACAATTGCTCGGGTGCTCCTGATGAACACTGACAATATCGCGATGCAGCCTGAAGGTCAGTCCGGCCTGATGAAGCCTGATCCCGAGGTCGTAATCCTCAAACCCGTACCGCACAATGCCTTCATCAAATAAGCCGAGGTCAACCACATGCTTGCGTCTAACAGAGGAATTATTCGTGATAAAAAAGCGCCATGGCATATGATAGCCTTTCAGGTCATCGCCGTACTCATCTAAAATCTTCTTGAGCACGTCAATAAAGTCGGTATCAAGGTCAAAACTTTTGTCCAGGAAGCTTCCGTTTTTGATGTCCGCTTCATTCAGCAGCTTTTGTTTGTCTTTCTTCGGCATTTCGTCTACGATCTTTGCGAGCTGTTCCTTATGTTCATCTTCAAAGCGTTCATAATAAAAACTGTAGATCCGTTTCCAAAACAAACCGCACACGACGAGATTCTCTTCGTTCTCATGGGCTTTGATATGCTTTGCCACAAGATCCTTTGCCGCAAGCATATCGCTGTCATGGAAAATCAGGATATCTCCTCTGGCATTGCGAAGCGCCTGATTTCGGCCGTACGCAATGCCCCTGTTTTCTTTAATCCGTGTAAAGATCAGCGGAAAATCCGCTTGAAACGACTCGAGCATCGAGAGCGTCCCGTCCTCAGAGCCATTGTCCGCTACAATGACTTCAAATTCTTCATCGCACTCCTGCTGGTTTAATGACAGAAGGCTGTTATAGAGACGCTCCTTTGAATTATATGCAGGAATAATAACGCTTGCTTTCACTTCATTTTCACTTCCTGTATTTAATCATTTATTTGTTATCATCTTTTGAAGCAAAACCGTTAAATTCGGGGTCTAACGTTTTAATGTGCTGAATGATATGCGGCAGTGTCTCTTGATACAGCTCATGCACAAACGGCAGGTCTGTGCGGGTTGTTTCATGAATCTGTTTGATTTCATTGATGCTGACGATTCGGTATCCGCTGAAATGGTAAAAAATCAGCGGGCTGCCATCCTCCAGCACGATCCGGCCATCCTCCCAGGAAAACGTATGCTGCCCGTAGTTCCAGTGGCCGATGTTCACACCGGGTGTCGTAATGTCACATACATTCGGAAACAGCTCAGACATATAATCCAAATAGCCCTGATCACCGAATTTCCCTTCACCCGGGGCATTTTTGCATTCCTCAAGACAGCGTTCCTTCCACCACTCCAAGCAATCCGTGCCGGCATCATCATGCTTGAAGCTGATAAAGCCGGAGTTATATCTGCCTAAAAGACGCTGCAGCATGTCAATCTGCTCTCTCTCAAAGGAAGGGATTACGATATCACCCCGTGAAAGGAGCACCGAGCAGTCCGGCTGGTTTTCAAAAATCGGCGACGGATCGGCGTAGAAAAATAAATCCCCGTCAATATACGTCACACGCTCCAGCTCGGGGTTGCTGTTCAGCACAGCTTGCAGAAAGATCGGCTTCATCGTCCAGCAGTACTCGCTTTGATCTCTCGTTTCCTTGAGCTTCAGAAGCGTTTCATTTTCAAGCGCGTCCACCGGCACAAGGTTCAGCTGCTTCATCTTCAGCTTCTGTAAGACGCGGTGTGTATCTTCATCCATGCACAGTATAAAAATGGGACTGTCTTGATCCACTTGCTCTAACGACTTAAATAAGGCGACTGCCTGATATAATCTCCCTTTTGATAAAACGGTGCAATACGCGCTGGTCACAGTCATGTTCACCTCGTTTCACATTACTTTTTGAAGAATTCCGTATACCACTCAATCGTTTTTTCAAGTCCTTCATCAATGGTGTAGGCCGGTGACCAATTCAGCAGCTTTCTCGCTTTTTCCGCGGATAAATATTGATGTTTGATTTCATTGCTCCCCTGATTGAGCACCTTCGGCTTCAGGCTGCTGTTCATTTTCTTCAATATTTTCTCTACCAGTTCAAGTACAGTCAGCTGGATTTCATTGCTGAAGTTAAAGGCCTCTCCAGCAAGATTGTTTTCTTCCATTTTTTCTGCCAGAAGCAAATAAGCCTGAACGGCATCTTCAATATAGAAGTAGTCGCGGACAAACGTGCCGTCGCTGCGGATTTCCGGCGCTTCCCCGTTCAGAACAAGCTGAATCGTCTGCGGAATAATGCGGTTGAAGTTCAAATCCCCGCCGCCGTACAGGTTCCCGCAGCGCGTGATGCAGACTGGAAGCCCGTACGTGTGAAAATACGTGTGGCTGATCAGATCTGCGCAGCTTTTTGAGACGTCGTACGGATGCTTGCCTTGCAGCGGCATATTCTCATCGTACGGAAGGTTTTCTTGATCGCCGTAAGCTTTATCACTTGAAGCAACAATCACCCGCTTAATTAACGGATGCTTCCGGCAGGCTTCGAGAATATTCCATGTGCCAAGGATATTCGCTTCAAAGGTAGAAATCGGGTTGCGGTTTGCCACGCCGACAATCGCTTGTGCAGCAAGGTGAAAAACTGTGTCAATTTCATATTCGCCAAGCGCGCGTTCTATCACAGGCAAGTCTTCAAGAGATCCCCGTACGATGTTCATTTTCTTGATATGTTCTCCCTGATATAGGTTGGATTGAGGCACATGATCTCTGACAAGCCCCGTAACGTTTGCACCCTGTTCGATCAGCTCTTTCACCAAGTAGCTTCCTAAAAGACCTGTAGACCCCGTGACAAATACGTTTTTATTTTTCCAGAAACTCAAATCAGTTCACCATACCTTCCATACTTGTTGTCCTTGATCCCACATTTTGTTGACTTCTAAGAGATTTTTATACGTATCGATGGCCGTCCAAAATCCGTAATGGCGGTACACGGCAAGCTCTCCGTCTTTGGCAAGGTTCTTCAGCGGTTCATCTTCGAACATCATATTCCCGTCCTTCGGCAAATAATCGAAAACCTTGGGACTGAGAACGAAGAATCCGCCGTTAATGATTCCGTCACTCGATGTCTTCTCAGAAAATGTTTTCGCCATGCCTTCCTCGACCGTCAAGGTGCCGAACTGCGAGACTTTGTCAATGCCGGTGACAGTCGCAGCAGCACCCTTTGTCTGATGATAGCTGATGAGATGGAAAAGATTGATATTGGCCAGCCCGTCCCCATAGGTGAGCAGAAACGTTTCATCGCCGATATAGTCTTTTGCCTGCAAGATTCTTCCGGCTGTCAGCGTGTCTTCCCCTGTTTCCAAAAACGTAATTTTCCACGTTTCAGGCTGCCCCAGCATCTGCACCTCTCCTGTAGAGCTGTCGAGTGTCAGGCTGTTGTGCTTCCATTCATAGTCGAGAAAGTATTCTTTGATTTTTTCTCCTTTATAGCCCAAAAGCAGAATAAACTCGTTTACTCCGTAGTACTGATAGATTTTCATAATATGCCATAGAATCGGTTTGCCGCCTATCATGGCGAGCGGTTTAGGAATGTCATGCGTGACTTCACTCATTCTCGTTCCTTTTCCGCCGCAGAGAATGACCGCTTTCATCTCTACCCCTCATCTCTATGAATATTGAGTTCGAAACCTGGTACATCTTTACAATCTATCAAGGCGTTTCCCCGATAATTTGTCCGACTTCAATACCGGTTTCAAAATCTACTGTAATGATATGAGAGAAAGGCGGCCTTGGTGACCAAATGGAATCTATTTTTTCAAGTTGGTTATGTAACCAAAAAAAAGAGCCTTGAGCGAAGGCAATGTGCCCGCTCAAGGCTCTTTCTCGTCTTATTTGATTTCTTTTTCCTTGCCGTAATGATAATCAGACGGATCAACGGCTGTGAAATCGCTGAGTTTGTGGAATCTCAGCAAGTCTTTGTACAGGACACTGTCTGACAGACTCAGCTGCTGGTTCACTCTTGTTTTCAGATTCTTCGTTTCTTCATTCGCTTTCAGTTTTTCACCAGTCTTCGTATCGTAAATGACATTATCGACAGATGTGTACTTCGGCGTCACGAAGTCTCCGTTTCTGAACGCCACTGTATCGTCGTGGTCTTTAGAGAATAAATCCGTACCGAAGTTGATGTATTTCTGAGAATCAATTCCTTGTAAGTGCAGAAGTGTCGGCATGACGTCAATTTCGCCGCCATACGTATGGTTCACTCCGCCTTTTTTGCCAGGAACGCGGATCATCAGCGGCACGCGCTGGTTCTGTGCGTTTTGATAATCTGTGATCTCTTTTCCAAGAATTTCTTTCATCGCACGGTTATGATTTTCAGAAATACCGTTATGGTCACCGTAAATCACGATGACTGAGTCGTCATACAGACCGGCTTCCTTCAGCTCCTTGAAGAATTGCTCAAGCGCCTCGTCAAGGTAACGGGCTGTCTGGAAGTAATTATCAACTGTTTTATCACCGGTTGTCGCTTTTTTAATGGACGCATCTTCTTCATCCAGGTTAAATGGATAATGGTTTGTCAAAGTAATCAAATGCGCGTAAAACGGCTGTTTAAGAGATTCAAGTTTTGGAATCGACTCTGTAAAGAACGGCTTATCCTTGAGTCCCATATTAATAACGTTCTCATCTGACATATCATACGTGCTTGCGTCGAAGAATTTGTCATATCCGATATGTTTGTAAATCTGGTCACGGTTCCAGAACGACTTGTAGTCACCATGCAGGACGGCGCTTGTGTAGCCTCCCTTCTGGTCTAAAATCGCAGGAAGCGACTGATATGTGTTTTCGCCTTTCGTCACAAACGCGGAACCTTCAGGAAGGCCGAAGATGGAGTTATCCATTGTCAGCTCGGCATCAGATGTTTTTCCCTGGCCTGTCTGATGGAAGAAGTTATCAAAATACGTCACATCTTCCCCGCCGTGTGCAAGTTTATTTAAGAACGGCGTCACCTCTTCACCATTCAGCTTGTAATCAATCAGGAATGACTGGAAGCTTTCGAGGTGAATCTTAATGATATTTTTGCCTTTGGCAGAGCCGAAGTACTCGGCATTCGGTTTCGCATAATGAGACGTCGTGTAATTCTCGACGCTTGTTAAATCATCGCTGCTCGCGTAGGCTCTTTGCGTTTCCGTTTGAGCCGTCTGAACACCGTCATAAATGGTGTAATTGTAAAGACCTAAATATTTCACGATATAATTGCGGTCAAACGTTCTTGTCAGCAGCTGCGGACGGTCTTTTTCCGCATAGTGCAGGTTGATGAAAAACAGTGCGACCCCGGAAAGGATCACCAAAGACGCAAAACGTTTTTTCATTTTGTATTCTTTTAATTCAGGTCTCCAGATCAATACCGCAATCAAAATAATGATATCTAAGAAATAGAAAATATCATGGCCGGCCATGATGCTGAAAATCCCGTCTCCCATGTTTCCGACGTTGCCGGACTGTTTAATGTTCGGGAACGTCAAGAAATCGTCAAAGAAACGATAGAATAGAATATTTGCATATAACACAAATGTCATCACAAAATCGATAATCAGCATGATAATCGCTGATTTTCGCCCTTTCGCCAGCAAAGCCAGTCCTAAAAAGAAGACGGCGCTTGAGAACGGGTTAAATACCAGGAGGATCTCCTGGGTTGTGCCTTTTACCCCAAGATTAAATTCAGTCTTGTAGGATAAATACGTTTTTGCCCAAAACAGTATAACAGCCAGCACAAAAAAGCTAAGTTTGTAAGAAAAAAGTTTCTTCATGGCAACCTCTACTTTCTTAAACACTTTAAGTTCTTCATTCATATTTACCTGCTCTTTATCCTGTCTTCCAATTCCTTCTTTCCAAACAAAATCAAGGCATCACACAACAATAAATACACCGCGGTATTCCCCGGAATATTTACGCTTTGCACCATACCAGTTTTATTACACCTATTTCAAACCAAACACTGGACGAAAGAAGCCTTCGTTTCGTTTCACATTTTTTCTCGCAAAATAAAAAAAGGATTTCTTTTGTCATGTGTGCCGCGGAAAAAAGAAATAGATACCGAGTATAAGAATAACATAAACTAGCAAAAACGAAAAATAGGTTTTGCAGACAGCCCGCCCTTCAGGCGGACTGTGGCTATTGTATGCACTAACGTTCAGCTCCATCACATTTTTTTGAAAGGCCAAAAAAGACTGGATGTCTCCAGTCTTTACAGCCCCGACCAAACATCTTTTGCATATATACCGGTATCCTGCAGATGTTTCAGCCAGTTTTGTGCTTCTTGTTCGCTGGTGCCATGAACAGACTGATATGCTTTTTGCAGCGCTGCCTCCACATCTGGGGCCATTTTGCTGCCATCACCGCATACATAGAGCCTGCCTCCGCGATCGAGAATCGAAATTAATGTTTCTGCATGGTCAGACATGAGATGCTGGACATACGTTTTCGGCATGCCTTCTTTTCGGGAAAAGGCTGTGTGGACAGTGACGATTCCGTCTTTTTCAAACTGCTCAAGCTCTTCACGGTAAATAAAATCCCGATCGTTCCTGCATCCGAAATAGAGATGGGCTTCACCGAGCGTTTTTCCCTCCCGCTTTAAAGCTGCGCGAGCTTGGAGAAAACCGCGGAATGGCGCTACTCCTGTACCCGGCCCGACCATAATGATAGGGGTCTCAGGGTCTTCCGGAAGCTGAAACCGGGATTCCGGTGTACGGACAAACATCACGACATCATCCCCCGCCTTGCGTTCAGCCAGGTAATTTGAAGCCACTCCTCTGTATTCGCCACGTCCGCTCCAAGCAGGGCCGCGCACGACACCAACTGTGATCGATGCTTGCTCCGGATTCACCCTTGGAGAGCTTGAAATCGAATAATATCTCGGTTTTAACGGCCGTAAAAGCTCTAAAAATCGTTCAAATGGCATGTCACACGCTTCATATTTTTCAAGCAGATCCAGCATAGAAATCCGTTTTTTCAATATTTGTTCCTGGTAGACACCCTCTGCCGTTAGATCTTCTAATTCGCGTTTATGTGGCGGGCAGACTGTGAATGCCGCCAGCTCCCTTATTTGCGCCCTTGTAGCCGCTTCCTGCACCTCGACGCTGTAGCTGAGAAGATCTTGCAGACTGACAGGCCGGCCCAAAGGCAAATGCCCCGCACTGCGTCCGCTTGCCGACAATGTCACCTGGTCGGTTCCCTTCAGACCGAAGCGGTGAAGAATCCGGCTGACATTGGTTTGGCTGTTCCTCGGCAAGACGCCAAGGTGGTCGCCCTCTCGATATTCAACATCCGGCGGCAGTGCGATTTCGATATGGCGGGTGCTGCGGTCGCTGTTTGCGGACTGGAGTTCACGATTTTCAGCAATGGATGCATGAGCTGCCTCGTACGATCGGGCCAGCGGGGACTCGCCCAGCCCTCTGACAAACTGAAGGCTCAGCGTGCTTCGTTCCTTATCGGCGTTTTCATTAAGCTCTAGTCCGAATGCTTTGATGGCGTCGGACCACATGCTTTTTTTCCACTCGTCAAGCTGCCCTTCAAAATCACCGCTTACATCACCCTCTCCGCGCGGAGAAAACCGAGTCGCGCCTTTCTCCGCAAGCTGCTCATCAATGAATCTCGGCACGTATTGATACGTGCTCGCCCAGTTGTGGTCGCCACAGCCAAATACCGCATAATGGACGCCCTCAAGCTCACCCGGTTTGATTTCTTGAAGCCACTGAACAAACTGCCCCGCATTGCTTGGCGGCTTTCCGTTATAAGAAGAGGTCACAATGACAACAGCCCCCTCCTGCGGCAGCTTGCCAATCTGGTCGTTCAGAGGTGCCACCTCGGTCCTTACGCCGTGAAGACTGGCAGTATCCGCAAGCTCCCGGGCGACGCCTTCTGCAGTGCCTGTATCAGATCCATACAGCACGAGAAGCGGGCGGTTGTTAAGACCGATGACCGATGCACCCTTTGTTTCTGTTTTCTCTTTTTGCTCATCAGGCGCCGCTTTTTCAGCTGCCGGGACGTCCGCATGAATGGCTTCCTGATTCCTGGTTTGAACCCTGATGCGAAAATCGCCAGGCTTGAGTGTTAAAGTTTGTTTAATATCAAGCTCATAATTCTCATGATCAATTAACGTGAAATATTTTAAAACCATGCCCAGCACAAGTGTCGCTTCATGAAGGGCAAACTGCATGCCGATACAGGCCCGCTGTCCATTTCCGAACGGTTTGTACGCATGATGAGGCACTTGGTCCTGATGTTCGAACCGTTCCGGACGGAATTCTTCAGCGTCCTCTCCCCAAGCGTCTCGATCACGATGAAGCTGCGGAATCAGCACAGAAATTCTGTCTTTCGTTGTAATCGGGTATTTTCCGCCAATGACTGTGTCTTCCTTTGGATAAAGGCTGAAAGCTGGAGCTGTTGGCCATAAGCGCAAGGATTCATTTAAAATCATCCGTATGTATGTCAGCTCTAGCACTTGTTTATAGGTCGGCGCTGCATCCGTCAGCACCCGGTCAACCTCTTCATACGCCTTTTTCAGTTTGTCAGGATGCTTCAATAAATAGTAGATCGCAAAGGAAAGCAGGCCGCTCGTTGTTTCATGCCCGGCAATCAAAAACGTAATGATTTGAAAACGGATATTTTCATCGTCAAGCTTTTCACCTGTTTCCGGATCTTCCACATTCAGCATGCGGGCAAGCAAATCTTTTTCATCCTGGTCTCCATTCGATCTCCGCTCCGCAATAATGCTGTCGACTAACGAAAACATCGTTTGAATATCATGATGAAATTGCCGTTTTGTTCTGACCATAAGCTTATCTTGAAAATCAAGCCGCTGCATCTGGTGCATCGCTTCATCAAGCGCCCGCACCATGCTGCTGATAAACGGGTGGGGTGTTTCTCTGTAGTAGCTGTTAAAGCGATAGTTAAACCCGCACAGCCCAATTGTGTCGAGCGTCAGCCGAGTCATATCCCCTGGGACATCGACTGCTTCATTCGGGTTGAGCCTGGCCCATTTTTGAATGAGCTGAACGGCGATATCGACCATTTTCTCATGGTAGTCCTTCATGGCCCGCTGGCTGAACGTCGGCATCAGAATATTGTGCGCTTTTCTCCAGTTAGGCTCATGCGTCCAGCTTGTAAATAATCCGTCACCGGAAAACGCGCGAACCTTCTCCAAGGCGCCTTCAATGCTTTTATCGAACCGCTCTTCATCACAAACCTCTTTCACCAATTCATGGCCGGACACCACAATCGTCGTGCCCGCAGGTGTATGAATTTGAAAAATCGGGCCCTGCTCTTCCGCCAATTTAATCAGCGACAATGTCGGTCTGTCTTTATCAATTAAAGGCAGGTTGCCGAGCGGCCCAAACGTCTTTGGCTGAGGAATCGGGCTTGTTTCCTTCATCGAACCATTCCTTTCCGTATGAAATGCCTTCTATCTGACTACATTTCCCTTTCATGGTCTGGATTATTCCGTTCCTCTGATTGACGTACGAACATCGTTTTTTCTATACTTGAGAAGCTGTACAATACGCGAATAAGGTGAGTTCATATATGGATTTTGAAATTCGATTTTTATCCTTTTATGTCATACAGGTGGAAGGCAAGGACGAGCAGGCAAACAAGCAGTTCAAGCACTTCCAGACCCTTGATACGGGTGAATTTGAAGAAAGCGAGCTGAAGGACTTTCTCGACGGGGAGCTGAAAAAAATCGTCAAACGGAAAGCAGACCGCCATCCGCAGTCCGAGCAGGTGCCGACGAAAATCGGCCATTTTATCGTCGAGCCCGGCCACGAGCTCGATTCCAACCCGAACTACAACATGTTTAACCGTGCGCGCCTGGCGGAAACAAAAGAGGACTTTAACGAGCTGAGCGAGCAGTTCGTCCGCACGTACCTCGACACGAGTGCAGTTCGCGGCGGTGTGTTCCTCGTCGCTTCGGCCGTGCCGAGAAAATACTTCGACGAGTCATTTGTCTTCATTATGAAATGTGATTTCGAGCCAAAGGTCGCCCGCATTTCAGACGCGTCTTCTCTTATTAAAAAAGTCGAAATGGCGATTACGACAAAAAACATGAAAAGCATCCAATACCCGTTCATGCCGGAGGAAGGGATGGTCGAGGAAGGCGAGCTGAAAATCCACCAGGCCTCGCACGCCCGCTATTTTGAGGACTTTCTGAAATTCGTCGAGTACGGAGAATCGATGCCGGAAATCATGAAAAACCAGGTCATGAACATGGTGCAGGAGCACGTCTACGAGACATTTGAAGACAACAGCGAAGAGCTCAAGCAGTTCGAGCACGACATCGAAATATGGGAAGCAAGCGAAAAACGGGAAATCCAAGAGCGCCTCGACACCCATCAAGTCATCGAAGCCACCGCCCAAATCATCGAGCACACGCCAGAGGCCCAACTGAAAATGAAAGTCGGAGAAACAGAGATTAAGGGATTGCTCGCGGATTTTGGCGATTCAATTCATCTCGCAAAAGTAAACGGGCGCTATGTCGCGCTGATTGAAGCCGAGACAATTTCGTTTGAGAAGGGCAGTTCGCCGGTGGAGTTTTATAAGCCTGATGATTTAGTAGAGGTAATAGAGAAAATTAATAACAAAGGTTTTAACTAAATATCCAATTAACATTAATAAGTGACCAAAGCTTACTAGATAATAATTACGATACAAGTTGTTTGGCAAAACATTTTGCGATAATCCTATTTCCTTAAATAGGATTATTTATTTACATAAAGGCTAATACAATTGGATCTTAAGTTCTTCCTCTAAGTACATATGAAGCAACGGGAACACATGAAAAAAGCTAGTTGGATTTTTTTGATTTTTGGCAATTCATGTTAAATAAATGTTATACTATAGAGAATCATATCTTGGAGGAATGCACATGAAAAGAGTATTTTTGTCTCATAGTAGCGCCGACAAAAAGAGCTATATTGAAATTGTTGTAGAACAATTAAAAAAAGAATTAGGTATACAAAGAATAGTTTATGATAATCTTACATTTGAAGAAGGTATGGGTAATTTGGAAGAAATCGAGAAAGGATTAGATAAATCTGATTTATTTGTAATTTTCCTTTCAAATAGTTCCTTGGAGTCTGAATGGGTAAAAAAAGAGTTAGATTCTGCCTTTGATTTGTACCAATCGGGCAAATTAAAAAGAATCTATCCAATAATTATTGATCATAGGATTACTCATTTAGATAGCAGAATACCTAGTTGGCTAAGGAAAGAATATAATCTTAAACCAGTTAATAGACCAACTGTAGCCACTAGAAGAATTTTACAAAGACTGCGGGAAATAAGTTGGATGGATAATCCCCGAAATAAAGAGAAAGAAAAATTATTCGTAGGAAGAAATGAATTAATCGCTCAGTTTGAAGAAAGGCTCGACTCTTTTGAAAAGCAATCTCCAATATGCGTTATTGCATCTGGTTTGCAAAACATTGGGAGGAGAAGTTTAATAAAACACAGTCTTATAAAAGCTACAATAGTGGATGAAAGTTATTCTCTGCCATCAATAACACTTGATTCTCATGAGAGTTTAGAAGATTTTATAATTAAACTTTATGATTTAGGATTCTCAAACTCAAAAGACCTAGGAAATTTAATGTTTAAAGATATTAATACTAAAGTTGATCTTGCAGTAGATTTATTGAAAGATCTACAAATTTCAAAAGAGATATTAATGATTGTAGATGATGGAGGAATTGTAAGTCCACAAAGAGAAATAAGCAATTGGTTTAATGAAATAGTCCTTAAACTCCAAACAACTAACCAAATTACAATATGTGTTGCTTCTTCATTCAGAATAAACAGGACCAAATTACTACATAATGACCTTTTCTTCGCCTTAGATATTCCCGAGCTTGACATAAAAGAACGTGGAGGATTACTAAAGCGTTATTCAACAATTGAAGGGTTGAATCTTGGGAGAAGTGATTTAGACTTTTTCGTAGGACTACTTAATGGATTTCCGGAACACGTATTTTATACTGTATCATTAATTAAGGATAGAGGGATTACAAATGTTAAAAATAATTCAGATTTAATAGTAGACTACAATGATGACAAAGTAACATCTATTTTAGAACAATATAGTAATCAAGAAACGCGTGAGTTTTTATATTTATTGTCAACGTTTGACTTTATTAGTTATGATATGATTTTTGAAGTAGTAGAAGAAAATAAGTTTTATAAAAAATTGTTAGAAGAATTTATAGCAAAAGCTATTTGTGAGAACATTGGTGCAAATTCTGAATACGTTAGAGTAAATGATGCAATAAGGAATCATATTATTAGACAACGGTTACAGATACCAAGGATATTTCAGAAAAAACTGGATTCTCATTTAAAACAATTTCTGATGACTTATCAACAGGAAGATAAAGATGCTTCAGATTTTTTCTTTTCTATGAAACAAGCTTTATTGTCTGGGAACAGTATCAATGAAAAGTTTATCGTACCATCTCATTACCTAAAGACCATGAAGGAGCTTTATGATAAAGGTAAGCGAGATAGTGATGTTGTAAATTTAGCTGATAAAGTACTTAGAAACAGAAATTACATGGATATCAACATAAAACACGAAATTCAATATTACCTATGCTCTTCCTTAGCACGCCTCAAGAATCCACGATTTCTTGAGGAAGTTCAACAAATAAATGGTGCCGATCACAATTTCCTTTTAGGTTTCTACTATCGATTAACAGGAAATGATATAAAAGCTATTGAAAGGCTTAACAAAGCTTTAGAAGAAAGACCTAATTTTGCAAGAGCAAAAAGAGAACTTGTTGTCGCATACAATAATATTGAAGAATATCAAAAAGCCTATAATCTCGCCAAAGAGAATTATGAACAAAATAAGAATAATCCTTATCATATTCATGGATATTTCACTTGTCTATCTAACAATAATAACAATGAAAACCTTTTATTAAATGATATTGAAAAAAAGCAAATTTTACAAGAATTACTAACAAATCTCGAAAAAAACGAATCGGAAATTGGTAAAAGCATGTCTTATAGATTGAATGCTGAATATCAAGCCTTTGTTGAAAATGAAGAAGATTATGCCATCCAATTAATAAATCAAGCCATTGAAAAATTTAATGATGATATTTATCCTCTTTTCACTAAATTTTCAATTTGTGAACGTTTCAACAGAATCCAAGACATGGAGAATGTTATTGAAATTTTAGAGGGAGAGATAGGTAAAGGAAGTAGGTTTTACAAAAATCTTTTAAAGAATAAGGCAATACTACTTGCTAAAAAGGGGAATTTAACTGAAGCACTTAGATTAGTTAATAGCATCAAATATCCAGAGAATGTGTTGTCAAAGATAAAAACAAAAATTGAAAGATATGCGCAACAATATTCTTATTAGTTTCCTCACTTTGAAAAGTCCAGAAATCACTTTCTGGACTTTTCCTATTTAATACCCTTCCCTCAACACCGCATGGCACTCCCCAATCAGCTCTTCCGCTCCCGGCTCTCCTTTTAGGCCGCGGCGGACGATTTCTGAGGATAGGTTCTGGACTTTGAGCGCTCTTGGGGCTCTTCTTTCGTAATACGCATGAAATGCGGTTTCGATGTCGTCGTGGTTTTTGAGTTCTTCGGCGAGGACGATGGCATCCTCAATGGCCATTGCCGCTCCTTGTGCCAAGGTCGGCGCTCCGGCATGGGCGGCGTCTCCTCCGATGACGACGCTGCCTTTGTACCATGGCTCCTGCACTGCGACCTGTTCCAGTTTGTTAAACATGACAGGATGCTCTTTTGACATATGCTTTGTGACAAAATCCAGCCCCGGAAAGCTGGAAAGAATCTCTTTTACTCTATCAAACCGGGTATCTTCTTTATCCCAGTAATCGCTCGTGCAAGGCTGGAGAACGAAGACATAGCCGGCGTGTTCCGCCAATGGCACGACGCCAATTTGTGTGTCTCCGCTTCTATACATCAATGTCGCGTCCTCAAATGTAAAATCAGGAAGTTCGATATAAAAGCGCCATGCCCCCATGCCGAGGTGCTCTTTTTCTGTTTCCTTTTGCAGCATCTTATCGCGAACAGCGGAATGGATGCCGTCAAAGCCTGCCAGAATGTCAGCCTGCATCTTCTCTCCGTCTTCACATACGGCAGTAACCGATTCAGCCGTTTCTTCATAGGTAACAACTTTTTTCCCCCACTTGATATGTACACCCGCCGCCTCGGCATGCTTCATGAGAATGTCATTTAGCGTCTTTCGCAGAATATTATTTCGTCCCGGAAGTGTATCGTCTAAAAAGGATTCACTGACTTGAAACAGCAAATCCCCCTGTGCATCAAACGTTTTAAACCATTGTGTTTGAAAGCCATGCTTACAGCACTCATCGAATATGCCCAATTCTTTCAAGACCGCCAGTGCGTTTTGCGGCTGGAGAATCCCCGCACCCGTTTTGCGGTTTTCTGTAGCCGCTTCACACAAAGTGACGGAAAACCCTGCTTTACTGAGGGATATGGCCGCTGACAAGCCGCCGATTCCGCCTCCTGCTATCAAAATATGTTTCATATGTAATACCACCTTTTCAGCTTTGTATTTAGTTAGGTGCCTAACCATATTACCTTACTATGTTGAGTAAAAAGCTGTCAATCCAGGTTGCGTTACGATTTTCGCTCCTTTATAATCGTGTCACTACTAATGTACAGGAGCTTATTGCGATGGAATTAAAACATTTACCGAAATATAAGCATATAACAGAGCACGCCGAGACGTATGCTAATATTGACGCCGGCTCTCTTGAATTGTTTTTATCTCTTTTTGATATCTCAAAAAAAATGAATCATGTGATGGAGCATTATTTCGCAGGCCGCGGGCTGTCAGAGGGAAAATTCAAAATCCTGATGCTGCTCTTTGATGCCAAGGACCACACGTTAAGTCCGACCGAGCTTGCCAAGCAATCCAACGTCACGAAAGCAACGATTACAGGCCTGCTGGACGGGCTGGCAAGGGACGGGTTTGTCAGCCGCAGACATCACACAGAGGATAAACGAAAAATCAGCATTGAACTGACAAAGGAAGGCAAAGAACGGCTGGAGCAATTTCTGCCCGGCCATTTCAGCAAAATCTCCGCGGTGATGGAAAACTACAGCGATGAGGAAAAAGACATGTTCGTGAAGATGCTTGGTGATCTTTTTGAAAAACTAAGCGTGTTTAAAGACTAAAAAACCCGTCCGACCAGGACAGGCTACAGCGTCTTTTCTTCTGCAGCCGGATACATATCCGGCTGTTTTTTCTTTATGACCGTAACAAATATACCGCTGATGACACATGCAATGCCGATCAAATGCACAAGCTCAAACGGCTCCACACCTGACAAAATGACAGCCGAACAACTCCGCATGCCTTTTTATGTATGACGAAAAGCGCCTATCCAATGACAGGCGCTTTTTCATTAATCATCACTGCTCAAAATGCCAAAGAAGCGAAGCAGGTTGATGAACAAGTTGATAAAGTCAAGGTACAGCGATAATGCCATAACGGGAATTAAGTCTTCCGTAATATGGCGGTGTTTGATTTGGTTCAAATCATACAAAATGTAAAGGGAAAAGACGATGGTTCCGATCACGGAATACGCCATCATCGCCGCTGAGTTTAACGGACTGAAAATATTGAAAATGCCAACCACTGCCAGTGCGAGCACCGCTACCAGCAGAAATGACCACAGGAAGGATAAATCCTTCTTCATTTTTGCGCCGATTGTGCCCAGAACAGCAAAAATAACAAATGTAGAGCCAAAGGCTTCAAGCACGACATAGGCGCCGGCGATGGAAGCGTAGTGGCTGACGATCGGAAATAAGGTAATGCCTGAAACAAACGCGAATGTATATACAAACGCATATCCGACCGCTTTTCTTCTGCGCATCCAGAAGGCCAGAATAATCATCCCCACTTCAAGAATAGAAAGCGGGAGCATCAAAGCGATAGGAACAAATTGGCCGATAAAAAGACCGACAGTCGCGATCAGCAGCGTGAAAACAAAGACTGTCAAGATGCGCTGCATGATCGATTGCTTACTCTCGTGAACCGTAGCTTGCATGTCAAAAATCCTCCTAAAAAATGATCTTAAAGGTCTATTATATAAAAATTGGATGAAATATGTATATGTTTTAAGGAGAATTTAATGAAAACAAACGCCCTTATGCGATCACTTTGATTCTTTCCTTTTCAGCGAAAAACGGTGCTTTTCTATTTTCTCAATTTGGGTAACCTGAGAATCATGAACCGTAATCTGAACGGTGCCGAAGTCGAGCGTTTCCAGCGAGCTGATTATTTTTTCAATCACTTCCGGATCAATGGTTGATTTTGAAACCAAAGGACCTTCCCCCCTGTTGAATTTATTTTAATTCACAGTATTCTTATAAGAATTATAATATTATGTTTTTTTTGATAAATCAATGGTGTTTTCTGTTCAAATCAAAAAGGCACATGATCACCCGATGGCGGACAATCATATGCCTAATCAGACTTCCTATCTGTTTTCTTCCAATTCCTCAACAATACAGCGGACGCCCATATTTTCTAATGCCTGCTTCAGCGTGCCGTATGTTTCATATTCACTGAAATCTAGCCCCAATTGAATCGATGTCTGGGCCACATCCGGGCGAATCCCTGAAAATACAGCTTTAACGCCTAATAAGACAAGCGTTTTTGACAGGTTGTACAGTTGCTGCGCCACCATGGTATCCACAATCGGAACACCCGAAAGATCAACGACAAGGCTTGTAATTTTTCTCTCGATACAGCGGACAGGCACTGTTTCTAAAATGACCTGTGCCCGTTTCGTATCTATGGAGCCGATTAGCGGCAATATCCCGATTCCATCCGCAATGGAAATGACCGGGCAGCCCAGCTCAGAAATCAGTTCCTGCTGAGACGTGAGCCTCATCAGCATAAATTTTTGGTACTGCTCGGAAAATTCAATAATCAGCTTATCGAACGACTGATTCACAATGCGGTTCCACCGGTCGGCATCCTCATTTGTGACGATATCCTGATTCTCTTTTATAAACGCAACGACAGCATCCCAGAATGAGATTCTTGAGTTTGATATGGCTTCTACGACCTCATGCACCTGAACATCTTGCTCTACCCTGTTTTTCGCGACGGTTTGCGCCCATTTAGTCATATTTTCTTGGAACTCGGTTTGATCCTCCAGAAATGCGCTTGCGATTGTTATATTGGTAAACGTATGCTGCTCGGTTAAGAGCTTTTTCATTTCTTCACTTAAATGGTCGGCGGAATATAGCTCGCCTTTCAGCTGACATCGCAAACTGAACCATTTGTCAGTAATATCCGCAGTGTGGTCTATGATATATTGATATAATAATTGATCGATATTCACGGTCTGTCTCCTTTTTCATAATAGAAGCTCTTTCATTATAAAATGATAAATCGGAATTGTGAATGGGACTAGGGAAAAATGAAATGATTCTGCATCCCGAACACATTCCAATTTCATCCATAGGCGAATGCACCAATAAACGTCCGCATGCATAGACTGCAAATGTACAGTTTACAATGAGAAAGGACGTTATCACATGTATTATGTTGATCCTTATATGTTTGCCGGGCATTTTTATGATCCTTGGCCTGCTTTTGAATATGAATACCGTTATCCAAATGGTTACCCATGGTCGGGCATCGGCGGCGGGGCTTTGCCTGGCTTCGGCGGCGGTTCCGGCTCTGGTATTGGCGGTGGGGCTGTACCTGGCTTCGGCGGCGGTTCTGGCCCTGGTATTGGCGGTGGGGCTGTACCTGGCTTCGGCGGCGGGGCTGTACCTGGTTTCGGCGGTGCGCCACAGGGCCCCCCGCCTTCCCAAATACCAGCGAAGCCGCAAAAGCCGCAGGGTACTCAAGGAGCTGTTTTTTTAGTTGAACCCATCACCATTCGGCCTTGCCTCTTCCGGTTTACCTATGTTTGGTTAACCAATGGCCGCTCATTTTGGTTCTTCCCGATCATTCTTGGCAGAAGATCCGTCGGCGGCTTTTATTGGGATCCTTCACGGCGACGCTGGGTTTATTTCGCCTTAGACACTAATTTGATAGATGTTGTGAGCTGCTCGTATTAATTGAAAATCAGCCGTTTTCCGGCTGATTTTTTTATGTTACTTCGGCCATAAACAGGTTATAGTATTACTATCTTTCAAATTGGAGGTTTCCCTATGATCAAACAAATTGGCACTGTTGCTGTATATGTTGAAGACCAGCAGAAAGCGAAGCAATTTTGGGCGGAGAAGGTTGGCTTTGATATTGCGGCGGACCACCCGATGGGGCCCGAGGCAAGCTGGCTGGAGGTTTCGCCAAAAGGAGCCCAGACTCGTTTAGTCATTTACCCGAAAGCTATGATGAAAGGCTCTGAACAAATGAAGGCTTCTATCGTGTTTGAATGTGAAGACATCTTTGATACATACGAGAAAATGAAAACAAACGGTGTAGAATTTCTCGGTGAGCCCAATCAAATGGAGTGGGGCACCTTCGTTCAATTTAAGGACGAAGACGGCAATGTGTTTTTATTGAAAGAATAACGATGCGGCGGCGGTTCTATTCCGCCGTGCTCTCCCTTTGACATTGAGAATGAATTTCATTTACAATCATTCATATATGAGAATGATTGGAGAGAGACGATGTTTGTTCAATTGAGAAAAATGACGGTAAAAGAAGGCCATGCAGATAAAGTCATAGAACGTTTCAGCGCTGAAGGAATCATTGAAAAACAAGAAGGTTTAATTGATGTGACAGTGCTTGAGAAAAACGTCCGCCGCGGTGATGAGGAAGTTATTGTCATGATTCGCTGGGAATCTGAGGATCACTGGAAGCAATGGGAAAAAAGCGATGCGCATATCGCCGGCCATAAAGCGAACAAGGGCAAACCAAAGCCTGACTATCTGATCAGCACTGAAGTGAGCATGTATCATGTAAGAGCTGTTAAACAAGGGACTCACGAATAACAAAAAGAGCTTGCACCAGCTGCAAGCTCTTTTTTGCGGTCATGATGAACTGCTTTCTTCGTATGTGATGAGATAAAGAGGCTGGTTGGCGTGCCACTCCGCATATAAGACGTCCTCAACCCTTTCAACTCCATGCTTTTGCAGCGATTGTTTCAGCCATTGTTCATCCACGCCTGCTTCCGTCAGGTTGTCAAACACAATCTCCCCATCCAGTATTAATGTAGCCGGCAAAGACACATCCTTAGGCGGAAGGTTCATATCTTTTCTGGTCGGTTTATCAAAATCGGCTTTCGGGAGCACACTGATCATCCCGTTTGTTTCCAAAATCGCATATTCCACTTCCTGAATCGAAAAGCAGCCTTTTTGTCTCAGGAGGCTTTGCAGCTGATTAATATCGAGCTTGTTTTCCTTCAGCATCTTGTATTTCAGCTTTCCTTTATGGATCACAATATTTGGTTCGCCCTCCAGAAACTTTCTGGATCCTTTTAGCTTTTGTGTAATCAATTCAATTAAAAAGATAAGCAAGCCCCATAGAAGCGAAGCAAAAATAATTTCTTTAATCTTGATTTCATGATCATAGACGGCATTTCCAACCAGTTCCCCTAAAATTAAAGCAGAAATAAAGTCAAACGGAGTAAGTTGAGAGAATTGGGTTTTCCCAAGAAACTTCAAAATGACAAATAAAATACCGAGACCGCAAACTAATTCTATTGCTACATTTAGATAATCTCCCACGTTGATAGCACCTACTTCTTAAAAGCTACTACCATTATGGTCAACTGCACTATTTCTAAACCGGAACTGCACATTTCGATAAAAAAAGCAGCCCGTCGCCGGCTGCCGTTTTCACATCATTTGGTGCATTGCCAGCATGTCATGAAAAAGCCGCTCTGCATCACTGCGGTCAATTGTGACAAGCGGATCATTGAGAAACGCCTGAAATGCGAGAGCGCGATCCTTTGTTAAACCGGCTTCCGCCACTGCCTCCTGATTGGATACGTGCCTAGCCGCCAGCATTTCTACACCTTTCGGCAGCGCTCCAGAGAAAATCGGATGGACGCTGTTGCGGGTAATCAATGCATTCGTTTCGACAATCGCTTGTAAAGGAAGATTCGAAACTTGGCCTTGATTCGGCACATTTACATTCGTGACGAATTCACCCAATCCGAGAAGAGCCGCTATGATGTTCACGCCTTCTTCTCCCGAGGCTTTCCCGGCAGCGCCCCGTTTTTGTACGATCAATCGTTCTGTTTCTTTTCGTTTCTCATCTCTGTCTTGTTTTCTGAATGATACAGATGTGAGATGAAATTTCCAAGCCTCAGGCTGTTTGAGGTAAGGACCGTGAAGAAATTCTGCCAGGTGCCTGTCACCTGCAGCGGGGATGGCGCCATACGTTTCAAATAAATCAAACGCGACACGGTGTGCCGAACGAAAGACGCTATCCCTCCAGCTTTCCCCCTGCAGCTCATACCCTGATTCTCCATAATGCGCGCTGAATTCATGGAATATAGGCAGCAGGTCAATATGGCGGTAAGAGGCTTCCGTGATCCATGTGAAATGGTTAATGCCGAGTACATTGACGCGGATATCTTCGCGCAGCAGCACCTCTACTCCGAGCCTTTCCGTGACCATTTCCGCCAGCAGCTTTTGCGTGCCGAATACCTCGTGGCAGCAGCCAATGGCTTTGATGCCGGGAAAGACTTTATGCAGCACTCTTGTACAGACAGACATCGGATTTGTATAATTAATGACCCATGATTCCGGTGCGTAGTCTCTTATTGCCCGGGCAATTTCCGCAAACATCGGGGCCGCTCTTAAACCTCTGATGATCCCGCCCGGCCCGACAGTATCACCCACAGATTGATAAATACCGCAGCGCTCAGGCAAGTGGACATCGATTTCCATGTCATCCAGTGAACCCGGCAAAATAGAAATAATGACGATATCCGCGCCTGATAACGCCCTTTTCAAAGTAGAAACTGCTTCATACCTCCATCTGCCGTCTCCGCTGTAATTGCCGATCACTTCATTTTTTTGAGCCGCTTCAAAATCAAGATCATAGAGCGCCACCGTGCCTGACATCCGTTCATCAATCGACAGATCACTCATCAGGCTTCTGGCCCAGCCTTGAGATCCCCCGCCGATATAGGCGATTTTAATCTGATTTAACGTACTGATATGAAACACTCCCTTTCTCAGCCTTTCACCGAACCGATCAGCATTCCTTTCGCAAAGTGTTTTTGTAAGAAGGGATAGACCGCCAAAATCGGAAGCGTCGCAATCACAATGACGGCGAGTTTAATCCCCTGCTCAGGCGGAACGGTATTTTGCATCGTATCGCCATTGGTCGCCGTTAAATCCGATAAGATTGTGACTTGGCGAAGCACCATTTGCAGCGGCCATTTTGCACTGTCATTGATATATAAGAGGGCGTGGAAGAAATCATTCCAAATCCCGACCGCATAAAACAGCGCAAAAGTCGCAATAACCGGCTTTGACAGCGGCAGGGCGATTCGCCAGAAAACGCCAATTTCGGAACAGCCGTCAATTTTTGCCGATTCCTCCAGCTCACGCGGCAGCTGCTGAAAGAAGTTTTTGATAATAATAAGATTGAACGGATTGATCGCCATCGGCAGAATCAATGCCCAATACGTATCCAATAGGCCAAGTGATTTCACGACAAGGTACGTCGGAATCATGCCGCCGGAAAACAGCATGGAGAAAATCACCAGGTTCAACAGCAGATTCCGCCCCTTCACATGCCGCTTCGCCAGCGGATACGCCATCGTGAAGGTGAAAAACAGCTGCACAGCCGTCCCGACCACGGTGATGAAGATGGATACGCCCATGCTTCGGATGAACGTCGGTGTCGAAAACACATACTTGTAAGCATCGAGTGTAAAGGTTTTCGGGAAAATAAAGAAGCTGCGCTGGGCGAGCTCCGCTTCTGTCGCAAAGGAACCCGCGATAATATACAAAAACGGCAAAATGGTAATCGCGCCGACACCGCCGAGAAACAGAATGTTGCAGATGTCAAACACCCGTCCGGCTTTTGTGTTGTGCATCGTGTGAACTTCAGCCATACCTCTCCCTCCTCTAAAACAATCCTTCCTGATCAAACTTTTTCGCAATGTAATTGGCGCCGAAAATCAAGATAATCCCGACAACCGATTTAAACAAACCGACCGCCGTACTGTAGCTGTACGCACCTTGGGTAATCCCCATCATGTACACGTACGTGTCAAAAATGTCGGCCACACTGCGGTTGAGCGAGTTCGTCATCAAATACACCTGTTCAAAGCCGAGATTCAAAAAGCTGCCGATTCTTAAAATCAACAAAACGATAATGGTGCTTCTGATTGCCGGCAGCGTAATATGCCACATTCTTCTGAACCGGCCCGCTCCGTCCATAATGGCGGCTTCATACTGCTCCTGATCAACCGTCGCCAGCGCGGCCAAAAATAAAATCGTTCCCCAGCCTGTCTCCTTCCAGATGCTTTGCATCACGATCATCGGCCGGAACCAGTCCGCGTCTGATAAGAAGGAAATCTGCTCACCTGTCAGGCTCATGACCATTTTGTTGATCACACCGGTATCCACAGTAAAGAAAACAAAGGTGATGCTGACCACAATTGTCCATGAAACAAAATGGGGCACGTAAATAAAGGTTTGGATGCATCTTTTATACACGGCCTTTCTCAGCTCATTCAAAAGCAAGGCCAAAATGAGCGGTGCAGGAAAGGCAAACAAAAGATCCAGGCTCGCCAGCATGAGCGTGTTGCGCAGCAGCCGAAAAAAATCCGGATTCATAAAAAAGTCTTTGAAATAATCAAAGCCGACCCATTCGCTTTTCCAGAAGCCGAGATATGGAGAATAATCCTTAAATGCAATCAGCACGCCCCACATCGGCAAGTATTTGAATATCAAAAAATAAAGCAGACCGGGAATAAGAAGTAGATAAAGCCATTTGTCCCGTTTGAGTGCAGCCATCCAGCTGATGCCTTTTCCGGCAGTGAGAACAGGTGCATTACCCTTCTTCGGCACTGTTTCCATATCTGTTCTCCTTTCGTGATACCGGGGCGCCCGCCGAACGGCAGGCGCATCGGTTTATTTTGATGATTGATACAATTTGTTCAAGTCCTTCATCAGTTCATTGCCGCCGCTGTTTTTCCAAAGCTCCACCGCATCCTCGAATCCTTTTTCATCAATTTCTCCAATGATAAATTGTGTTCTCGCGTCGAGAATGATGTTGTCAAGCTGGGCTCCTTTTTGGGTATACACATCAGATACAAGCGACTCAGCCGGGTTAAAGACGGCTATTTTTTCTCCTTCGGTTATGATGTCCTTGCGATGCTGGAAGAGCTTTGTTTTCTGGTCTTCGATGTAATACTCGCTTTTCGGAATCGACATGCTGAACTGCGCCAAGCCTTCATGCTCATAGAGGAGTGATTTGTTGTTTTTTTCAAGTGAGGTGAATACGCCGTCCTTGAGCTCGTAATTGCGGCCCTCCACGCCGTTGTTCGTGAGAATCTGCGCTTCCTTATCATTCATCTTATCGAGGAAGGACAGCACCTCTTTCAGCTCTTTTTCCGTTTTCACGCTTGATTTTGGTATCGCAATCATGCCTGAATATCCTGATGTCGGAAAGGTGCGCTTGCCTTTTGGTCCTTCTACTGTGCCGACGATATCAATGACATCCTTGTTCGACTCATCCGCTTCTTCCATGGCACTTTGAATTTGCGACGCTCTGGAGCCTGTATCAACGATGACACCCGCTTTTCCTTTCACAACCGGATCGTTCCACTTCGCTGAATCCATGACCGCAAAGTCCTTATTGATTAAGCCTTCATCATAAAGCTTTTTAAAAAACGTGAGCGCCTCCATGTATTCCTTCGTTGTAAAATCAGGAATCAGCTTTCCGTTTTCAACGCCGTAGCGGTTCGGAGCGCCGAACCAGATTTGCAGAACATCCCACGGGCTTCCGTTGCCGAGCCCCATCCATTTCGGAACGACCATGCCGTACGTATCATCCTTGCCGTTTCCGTCAGGATCTCTTTCCTTAAAGGCTTTCAGCACTTCATAGAAATCATCAAGCGTTTCCGGCATATCCAGACCGACGTTTTTAAGCCAGTCGGTTCTGATGATCATACACGCTCTGATCAGGTCCCTCGTTCTGTAGATTCCGTACACCTCGCCGTTCACCGAGCTGTTCTTCAAAATCTTTTCATCTGCCTGGCTTATATTCTTGTAGTCTTTTAAATAAGGAGACAGCTCCCAAAATGCCCCCGCTTTGACGGACTTGATAAAGCCCGCTGATTTATCTTTAATCACAATGGCATGAGGCATCTCTCCGGAAGCCATGACGATGTTGAATTTGTCGTTGTAGGATGAATCAGGCACCCATGTGACCTTAATATCTTTGCCTGTGTATTTTTCGAGCGCTTTTAATGAAGGGCTCTTTTCACTCGGGCTTTCCGGCGATAAGAGCGGCGCCATAATTTTGATCGTGTCTTTCGAACCGCCTGCTGAACTGGATGTTTCCGAATTGCTGCATCCGGCGATCATCATGGCAGCGAGCGGCAAGGCCAGCCATTTTTTTCGCATTCTATTTTTCATGATGCGTAAGTCCCCCTTTTTTTCATTTTGCATTTCCCCTTTGCCCCTCCCAATATAAAGCGCTTACATAAATTCTTGCAATCTTCATTTTTTGCACCATTTCTCCTATGAAATTCCTGCTGTTATCCTTTTTTGCCAGACGTTTCTTTTTTTGCCGGAAGGGAATCTCCTATCAATTCCAGCGCCGCAATGACGTTTAAACACCATTGAGAGACAGTGTTCGTTGTCACCCACGGGAGCTCCTCCAGCTCCGTCCATGTCTCGATGCTCTCCGGTTTGATCGGAAGCGGCGTATGGCTCAGCTTATCATCGAGCAAAAGATTCCACGCTTTGGCGGCGAGATGAGGATCTTGTTTGTTTCTTGCGGCGTAGGCAGTCATGGCAGCGGCAAACATCGGCCAGTGAAAATGCCTGTCATGAAGCGAGCCTCCGCTTTTTTTCCGTTTTTCTTCATCACTGAGTGTGTAAAATTCGCCGAATTCACTCAGCATTTCCTCCCATTCCCGGTCATGAAGAAGCTCAGCCAGCTCCATCCACACTTGCGGCGCGCCGAAGGCAATGATCATATGATATCCGCCCGCTATGCCGTCTCCCATGTGATGAAGCATCGAGGTCGCCGGATCATATTCAAATGTCGGGCCGGATAATAAGCGGAGCGGCAGCCGCTTCAGGCAGCTGATGCCCGTTTGGATTTTCTTGAGATAATCTGGATTTCCGGTACGCTCCCATTCAGTCAGCCAGTTCGAGCAAAACGCCGCCCAGTCCGGTCCTGTTCTCGCGTGGGTCGGGTGCTTGCCTTTTTCGTAAAAAGCACGCATCGGATCGGTTTTGACGAGGGCGTAATCGGCGTCCTTCACTTCTGTCAAAAGATCTCCCGTCCGCTCATCTCCCGTCAGATAATAATAAAATTTATAAAGCCCAGCCATGCTGATCCTTGCTTCCTTGCAGCCGCATCCCCAGTGCACAACATTATGCCGTGAGCCAAGCCCTGCGTATTCCCCGAGATGAAAGCTGTCCGTTTCGCTCGTGTGGCGGGTCATGGCTTCTGCCATACGGAAGATATCCTCTCTGCCAGAGCGGAAAAACGCCTGCCACAGCCATAAGGTCGGAACGAGCTCATTATTTTGCCATGCGTACCCGCCGAGATCATACCGCCACATATGCCGGATCGGGTCATACGTATGCATGACGTCGCCATAATGCCAAAACCCGTACCATCTGCGCTGCTCTACTTCCTTTTTATAAAATAGAAAGGCGGCGTCAAGCTGTTCTTCCAGCTCTTTTTTAAGCGGATGGGATGTGTCAATGACACTCCAAACCCCCAGCGCCTTTGATTCGTAATAGACGTCTGGCTCGCATACAAGCAGCGGAGGCGCCTGCCATTTGTCAGCGAGCGTATTGAGGACATCGTCAGACGGTGTGCGAGAAAAGCACGACAGGCTGATTTCATTTGTATTGGCAATACCGGTCGGGTCAGAGCGCATTTCATCAAAGCCCTCATACGCGCTGATCACATAGGTGTTTCCTGTATAATGCCGCAAATCCATTGTCTCTCCATCCGGGGGCCAAAGCCAGACAGTCATTTTGGGATGGCTGCCAGCAAGACCTGTAATTTCCAGCGCTGACGGATATTTCTCAAAAAAATACCGCAGACCGAGTGCTATGCCGCCATTTTCGCCGCCCGCATAACAGAGCCCCTTCGCCCGGCTGCCATGCAGCATGCCGACCCACGCATAATCTTTTCCGGTCCGTTTTGACAGGCTGTAATGATCGCTGGAATCCTGAACAAGCTTGACATCGTTCCAAATCACATTCTGTGTGCCGTGCGCAAACCATTCCTTGTGCTCTTCACTTGGAGACAGTATTTCGCCATTGATTTGTTTTTGATAAAGCGGATACCGTTCACTGAATTTACGTGTGCCAAATAGCTGGGCGGGTTCTTTGTACATCCCTTTGTCTCCCGCAAAACGGAAATGTCGGTTGTACGGCTCCCCTTCCAGAAAAAGGTCAAACACTATGCCGAGCCCCTTAATGAAATCTTGTTTCCCATTCCTGTCAATCAGCTGCGTGTGTACGATGCCGATTTCAGACAGTCCGGCATAAAACGTCAATCGGATGACAAACGGCAGCCTCTCCTCATTTGTTTTTTGGAGAATATGCACGCCCTCTATCTTGACCAACGCTTTGATAGGACCGCTCTTCTCAATCGCCGCACGTTTGATGAGACTGACAGACGTTTCATGAAAAAGAGCCGTTTCCGCCGCCGTCTCTTTTCTCGTTTCTCTTAAGGCAACGAGCCTCCCGCCTGCGGCGATCGGCTTTCCGTTAGTCTGCAATGATTGAATGAAGTCGGAGCCTGTTTTATGGATGGTACAGATGAGCATTCCTGTATCGACTTGGATGTGATGCTCTGACTCATTGATGCTGAGCGATTCGGTTGGCTGCGGGGCTTCTCCTTTTTGCACTGTAAAGCTTTGGTTTGCCTGTCCGCTGAACACCGCCGCGTGCTTCGTCCACTTGATGCTCCCGTCCGGCCAATAGGCCGACGGTTCGCTTTGCACATATCGGCTTACCGCATTTTCATTTACAAGCGCCAGTCGATCTCCTTTTTTCAATTCTCCTTTTTTCCATGGCACGCCCCACGTTACACCGCTTGTCACCTTTGGCTGTTCTGATAACCATTTGATCTTTTTCATCGGTCCTCTCCCTCCATAGAAAAAAGCTGATTCGATGCAAAGAATCAGCTACGATTTGTCAAACTGAATCACACGGTATTCATGCGGTCCAACCGCCAGCCTTCCCGCTTTCGCCGAACGGTTTGTCAACAGATCCATTCCCGCTTCCGGCAGTGTCACGCTTCCGCCTTTTCCATCCATATTGATGATGATCCACACAAGGCCGTTATCGCCTTTGCGCGGGGCAACGATCGTGCCGGGTGTAACATCCGACCGGACAGAAATGGCTGCTTCAGCCGCGTAATGCCTGACGAGCGCTTCCAGCATCGCATCTCCTTCTTTCCCGGATGGAAGCGAGCCGAGCATGACGATTTTCCCTTTGCCGTGCTTCTGTTCTATCAGAAAAGCATGGCCTGCTCCCGGTCCTGATTCAACCGTGCCGAGGGTGTTTCCGTTCTTTGTATCAAATACCGCGCTCCACAGCCCGAGCGGCGCCGTGATGCCAAATGCTTTTCCTGTATTCATGTCCTCGTTCATTGGAAAGGTAAACAGCGTTTTGATACCGACTGTTTTCTCAAGTTCTCCAAGTCCGCCATCGGTATGAATGGTATGTTCGCTTGTGCGCCCTCCAGTCAGCGGCCCGGCGATCCAGATGCCGCCCGCTTCAGCGAATGCCGAAGCTTTGTTGATAAATTCAGCAGACAGATACGGCACAAATGGCGTAAACAGCAAGCGGTAGCCGTCCAGCGGAACGCCTTCCGGAATGAGGTCACGGTGAATCCCCGTGTTAAGAATGCGTTCATAAAAGTGCGTCACTAGCGAACGGTGCTGGAGTCCCCGGTGAGGTTCAGTTTTGATAAATGCTTTTGCTCTGTCGGAGTAAGTCATCGCCGCCTCGGCTTGAACGGGTTCAGTCAATAGAATGACCGGTTCGATTTCCTTTCTTGCCCGCTCGACCGCCAGCACATTTCGGTAGCCGACGGTGGGCTCGCCCCAGGCACTCAGAACAGAACCGTGTGAAATCTCACTGCCTGAACGCTGCTGGCGCCACAGCCAATAGCAAAAGCCCTCGCTTCCTAAGGCGTAGGAGGATACGGCTTCAGCCTGCAAATACCCGTCGGCGTGCGGGAAAGCGGAGCTTTCGAGCGAGGCAGCATATGACGGACTCGTTTCCAATATCCAAAACGGGCGACCTTGTTTCAAATTTCTCCATAAATCACAGTTCAATAAGAAGGCAGAGGCGTTTTCCTGAGAAGCGTACGTATCATAGGAGGCAAAATCGAGATTCCGAAACATCCGCTCATTGTCCACACTGAACATAACAGAGCCGTTATGCGTGATCGGCGCATCCGAATAACAGCGGATGATTTTGGCCTGTTCATCGGCAAATAAAGCGATCATCTCCATCGAAAACAGCTGATACATTGTGCTTAGTGAGGCGTGATGCAGAAACGGAGCTGGCCCCGGCTGCGGCACCTGCTCAAATGTCTGGTAGGTTTCGCTCCACACATCGGTTCCCCATGCTTCGTTTAACCGCTCAATCACGCCGTAGCGATTTTTGAGCCAGTCATGCCATAGGCGCAAGCACGTCTCACACATGCATTCAGCAACATGACATTTAAACTCATTGTCGAGCTGCCAGCCGATCAGTCCCGGGAGCTGGCCAAGCTCCTTGGCGATGCTTGTGGTGATGATGGCGGCTTTTTTTCGGAAATACGGATTGTTCGTACAAGCATGCTGACGGGATCCATGCCCCATGACCTCTCTTTTTTCGTTTACATGCATGCGCTCCGGACTGCCGTGCGACAGCCAAATCGGCGGTGTTGGCGTCGGCGTGCACATGATCGTTTCGATGCCGTTATTATACAGCCGGGTGATAATCTCTTTGAAAAAACCGACGTCAATTTTTCCTTCCTCCGGCTCCATGACGGACCAGGCAAATTCGCCGATCCGCACAACATTAATGCCAGCTTCACGCATCATGTCAATGTCCTGCTGAATCGTCTCTTCATCCCATAATTCCGGATAATAGCAAGCGCCGTGATATAGTTTTCCCCTCACATTTTTCACCCTTCTTTGATGATCGATTCTGTCAATGGCAGGCCGAGCTCCTTTATGCCTTTTGCCACAAGTTTCGCCATTTCATTTGCGCCCTTTTTTGTAAAGTGCGTGTAATCGTTAATACCTTCTGAAACCATAAAATAGGTATACACTTTTCCCTCTCCCTTTTCGGTAAAGAAAGCGAGGCTTTTCTCCATCAGATCAATGAGCTGGACATTCTCCTCATCAGCCGTTTGCTTCATGGCAATGCAATAATCAGGAAAGTCGTTCAAAAACACGCCGTTTTCATAATGAAAGCGGGCTACGGGGGTAATGAGAAGCGGATGGGCGCCTTTTTCTCGCGCACCTGCGATATACTGCTTTAAATATTGTTTATAGGTGGTATAAGGCTCGGTGTAGCGCTCCGGCTTATTTTTCGACGCGTCATTATGACCCATCTGCACAAACAGCCAGTCATCCGGCTCGATCACATCAAGAATCGCCTGAAGCCTGCCCTCTTCCACAAATGTTTTCGAGCTTCTTCCCCCGATCGCCCTGTTAATCACTTGAATATACTCCGGCAGATGTGAGCCGAGAAACTGTCCCCAGCCCCCTTGATTTGTGCTGTCTCCATACGTTTGAACAGTCGAATCTCCGGCAAGATAAATGTTATTTGCCATTACTCATTCCCCCTCGTTTTTTTCATTTCATATGGCTTCGATCATGGACAGCTCTTCCCTTGAAAAACCGGTGAGTGCAACGCCTGAACATTGTTCGTCCTGCCCTTTGATAAGCCATCCTTTCAAAGCAGTCAGCTTTTGCTTTGTATACCACCATACGTTCCCCCTATAGCGGCGCCTCCGCCTTGCTGCCCGCTATGTACAGGGCGGGCTTCGGCGGTTTTTTCATTCCCGTTCCGAGATAAAAACCTGTGTGCGGCGGCTGGTTGTAAGCGGTGTTCTGCCAGGCGATGCCAAGCCTGTAAACCGGGTCGTGCATCAGCGTGTAAAAGCGGTGGCGGGTGAGATGTGTCGTTGTATAGATGCGAAGCGCGCTGCTGTCTTCCGTTCTCCATATCACTTCTTCCCGCCAGTCTCCGAACAGATTGGCCTGAAGAACAGGGTTTCCTTTCGTGCCGTTGTTGGACAGCACGCCGTCCGGCTGAAAAATCGTCTTTAGACAGCGATTTTCGGCATCCCACTTTTCAATCTTTGGCCTGCCGATTGTTCCGTCCCAGTCATGATCGAGCAGCTCCCTGACCAAGTCGCCGTCCCACCAGATGGCGAAATTGGCTGAGGCAGGCGCTTTGTCGCTGATTTTTTCTCCTTTGCTCGTAAAAAGGCCGTATGACATTCCGTCATTGCCCGGCGGATCAATTCCCCAGACAAGCGACCCTTTGTAGTTTGGATCGATATGAGCCGCCATGCCTCTGCCGACATCTGTCCCGGCATGGACGCCCCATAATATCTCGCCGGTTCCGGCATCTCGCAGTGACAGTCCGTACGGCTTTGTGGCATCCTCATGCACCTGAAACACTTCAAGCCCTTTTCGGGACGGATCCAGATCCCCTACATGCATCGCATCTCCGTGCCCGAGTCCCGTTGTGTACAGGCCGGTACCGTCATGATCGACCGCCATGGCGCCGTAAATGATTTCATCCTTCCCGTCGCCGTCAACATCCGCCACGCTCAAGCTGTGGTTGCCCTGCCCTGCGTACGCTTCATTACCCGGCTGATTGGAATCAAATAGCCAGCGCTTTTTAAGCCTCCCGTTTCTGAAATCGTATGCCACGAGCACCGCTCTCGTATAGTAGCCGCGCGCCATCACGAGGCTCGGCCGTTCCCCATCCAAATAAGCGATTCCGGCGAGAAAACGGTCCATGCGGTTTCCGTAGCGGTCTCCCCAGTCCTCCAGCTTGCCGCGGGGCGGTTCATATTCCACGGTCGTGAGCGCTTCACCGGTTTCTCCTTTAAACACCGTCAAATATTCCGGACCGGACAGGATTCTGCCCTGTTCATTTCTAAAATCGGCATGCTCATCGCCGATGATGTGTCCTTTCCCGTCTGTTGTGCCGTCGGCTGTTTTCATGGCGATTTCTGCTTTTCCGTCACCGTCCAGGTCATAAACCATAAACTGGGTATAATGCGCGCCCGCTCTGATGTTTCTGCCGAGGTTAATGCGCCACAAAAAGGTGCCGTCCAGTTTATAGGCATCTATGAGAACCTCCCCGGTATATCCGTCATGGGCGTTGTCTTTGGAATTGGACGGGTCCCACTTCAGGATGATTTCATATTCTCCATCCCCGTCCACATCCCCGACACTGGCATCATTGGCGCTGTAGGTGTACGGCTTTCCATCCGGTGTCACACCGCCTTCCGGTTTGTTAAGCGGAACCTCTAGGACATTTTCCCGCCAGACGGGAGCTTCTTTGGAAAGTTTTTCTTCCCGTCCTTTATTGACGGCCGCCACCTGATAAACAGAGTCCGCCGTCCCGTTTTGATCAAGAAAATTGGTGCTGTCCGCGATCGGCTCGCGGGTGATCCGCTTTCCGTCCCGATAAAGGTGAAAAGCCGTCGTCTCATGATCCGTTCCGAGAAAACGCCAGCTGACAAACACACCCTGCTCTGTCTTGACCGCAATTAAGCCTCTGGTCAAGTATTCCATCTGCCTCTTTTTTGGTTTCATTTGATGGGAACGGGCTGCGCACAGCCCGTTCCTCCCCCCCCTTTCTGTTAAGGCGTATACATATTCGGTTTTGGCTGTTCCGCCATGCCGTCCCCTAAAAAGAAGCTTGTGTGCGGCGGCTGATTATACGCGACATTTTGCCAGGCGATGCCAAGCCGGTACACAGGATCGTGCATCAGCGTGTACAGCCTGTGCTCAGTCGGAATGGTCGTGGTGTAAATGCGGAGCGCACTGCTGTCCTCCGTTCGCCACACAACTTCCTCACGCCAGTCACCGAGCAGATCAGCCTGAAGTGCCGGTGTTGCTTTTGTGCCGTTGTTGGCGGCCGCGCCTGACGCAGTCAGCACATTTTTCGATACGCCGTTTTGATAATCCCACTTATCGATTCGGTTGCTGTCCAGCTGTTCCCGCAGCAAGTCGCCGTCCCACCAGATGCCGAAGTTGGTCGAGGATGGAACGCTGCTTCCGATTTTGACTCCTTTCGCTGAGTAAAGAGAACCGTTTGCCCATACTTCCTGTCCCGGGTAACGCGGGTCAATATCAGCAGCCATCCCCCGGCCTACATCCTTGCCGGCATAAACGCCCCAAAGGATTTTTCCGGTTGCCGCATCACGGAAGGATAAGCCGTATTTTGCGTTTTTGTCCTCATGCACCTGAAACACCTCAAGACCAGGCCGGCTCGGATCAAGATCCCCGGTATGGAGGGCATCCCCGTGGCCTAAGCCAGTCGAGTACATGCCTTTGCCATCATGATCAACAGCCATTGAGCCAAAAATGATCTCATCTTTACCGTCTCCGTCAACATCCGCGATGCTCAGGTTGTGATTCCCCTGTCCGGCAAACGCTTCATTTCCCGACTTCGAAGAATCAAGCGTCCAAAGCTTTGACAGCTTTCCGTCTCTGAAGTTATAGGCGACAAGCATGGTTTTGGCATAATACCCTCTAGTCATGATCAAGCTCGGCCGCTGTCCGTCGAGGTAGGCAATGCCGGCGAGAAAACGATCAACACGGTTGCCGTAGCTGTCTCCCCAATCCGACACATTGCCGCGCGCCGGTTCAAAGTTTGCGGTGACAAGCTCTTTCCCGGTTGCACCTTGAAACACAGTGAGATATTCAGGGCCTGAAAGCACACGCCCCTGTTCATTTCTGTAATCAGCATTGGCATTTCCAATCACTTTGCCCGTGCCGTCTTTTGTCCCGTCTGCCGTTTTCATCGCCACTTCCGCTTTTCCGTCACCATCAAGGTCATACACCATAAACTGGGTGTAGTGCGCTCCCGCTCTGATGTTTTTGCCGAGATTGATCCGCCATAATTTCGTTCCGTCCAGTTTATACGCGTCAATCAGCACGTCACCCGTATAGCCATCCTGTGAATTGTCCTTTGAATTAGACGGGTCCCATTTCAGGATCAGCTCGTATTGCCCGTCTCCATCCACATCGCCAACACTTGCGTCATTGGCGCTGTAGGTGTAAGCTTCACCCTTTGGCGTCGTGCCGCCAGCCGGTTTATCCAGCCGGACAGAATGATACGGCTGCGCCCATACGGAGGCTTTTTCAGAAGCCGCCTGTTCGGTTCCGTTTACGATAGCCCGAACCGTATACGCAGAGCCCGCCGATCCGTTTTTATCCACATAGTTCGTGGTTTTGACAGGCGCAGCATTCAGCTTTTGCCCGTCTCTGTACACATTGAACGAAACCGATGCGTTTTCAGTGCCAAGAAACCGCCAGCTGACAAAAATGCCGCCGTCCGTCTTGACCGCCACAAGCCCCCGGTTCAGCGCTTCCATCTGCCGCGCTGCCCCTTCAGCTTTCACAGGACATACAGAGGCTCCCATCACCAACAAGACCAGCAACGTAACAGCGGTACATATGCGTTTCCTTCGTGTAATCATCAGACAGCTCCTTCTCATTTATCTGTAAGCGCTTACTTAAATTGGATTTTATGCGCTGCGGGAGCTGTCTTCAATTTCACTTTTTTGCATCTGCCTTTTTCAGACACTGTACTTTTTTGCGCGATTGTCATTTTTTTGTTACCCGGCTTGGCGGTGCTGGGCCTCTGTCTTTTGAAACCCTCTGAAAGCAAAAAACATCGACACAAGCCCAAATAAACATGGGCCGTAAAATGGAATCAGGCCTGGGAGCGTATACAGCAAATAAAGGACAAATCCGCACCCGATCAGCATACAGCCGGTCGTCAGCGGCCGCATGGCGCCAAACAGCAGCGCTTGAGGAATATATTTGCGAAGCGGGAGCTGGTAGTGCACATAAAGGGGAAACACATACATCAATGCGACGATATACAAAAGACCCGCAAGCAGCGTGCAGCTCGTCACGGTAAAGGACAGCCAATCCGTACTGGCTGAAAAATAATGATAATTCGCGGACAATATGAGCAAAAGAGCAACAAACGCCAATCCGATCGCATTGACCTTGAGAAACTCTTTTTTGTAGGTAGCGAGGAATAACGGAAACACCGGGACATCCTTCTGCCCCATCAGCCATTTCCGAATGACGGCACACATCGCGGCTGTGCTCGGCGCCCAGCCGAAAAGAACGCCGCCCAAAAGCGTAAACAACAGCCACAGCCCGTTGAGCCACGCAATTTTCACCACCGCTTCGCAGCCCGCATAGAGCGCATCCGTTACCGTCGTCTTCATCTTCTCACCGCTTGATGCACAGCAAAATCTTGATAAGCCGCTTTCATGGGCGCCATCTGCCGGAATCCGATTTTCCCTTTCGTTAACACAGGCCCATACGTACTGCCGTCGTCCATCCACTCAAGAATGGGCAGATCATTGATTGAAAAGTGCACATAACCTTTGTCTTTGATGAGCTTCATATGATACGGAGAATCAGCGTCGTCTGGAGAAGGCAGCGGATCGGCTCCCATCGCGGCGAGGTGGAAACCGCGGCTTTTTCTTAAATTACAAGTGCGGAATGCTCTTTCCTCCGCGTATTTTCTGCGGAAATACGACAGATGGAGCGCGTTGATGTCCCCCGAATGATATTCGGGGTATTTTCCCGTTCTTTTCTTGAGACTCGGATCAAACAAATCCTCGCCTCCAATCCCCGCAGCGGAAAAAAACAGCATACACAGTCCCGGCTGCTCAATCGGAGAGAAGTCCCACGTCACAATGACGCCGTCTGGAAAGGTTTCGGGGCACCAAAAGACAAAATGTGCTTCGTCTTGAACATGCGACAGGTGCAAGCGGTGATCGTCAAATGAGATCTGTCCGCCTCCCTCCATCCGCCAGTCCTTCACATCGCTTACTGACCGGAGCGGATTGCGGTACAGGCACGCGCCTTCCTTATACATATTCTTTTCCCTCCCGGCTCACAAGGTGGTCCTTCAGCGGAAGGCCGAGCTCTTCAATGCCTTCTGCCACAAGCTTCGCAACCTCCATTGTCCCTTCTTCCGAAAAATGCGTATTGTCCTCAATGCCGTCCGGATAATTCGGATGTTCATTCGGCTGAAACCAAACGAACAATCGCTTCGACTCCTCCGGTCCGTATGCTTCATAGAGCTCCTTTGTTTTTGCCAGCAGATCAATCACGGGCACATCAAGCTCCTTCGCCAGTGCTTTCATCGCATCAGGGTACTCGCCGAGCGTATGCTCAATCCGCCCGTTTTCATCGAAGCGTCGGCGCTGCACTGATGTGATAAACACAGGATGCGCTCCCTTTTCGCGTGCCGTATCTGCAAACAGGGTGAGAAATTGCTGAAACGTGGAGTACGGCTTCGTCCCGCGCGGTTTCTGGTCATTGTGGCCGAATTGAATAAACAAATAATCGCCTTGCGTGATGCGCTCGGCAATCTCCTGAAGCCTTCCTTCCTCCACAAAAGAATTGGTGCTCGCTCCTCCTTTGGCGTGATTGTGCACCTTCACATCTTCAGAAAACAATTGCCCGAATACCTGCCCCCACCCCGCCATCGGCGCTTCATGAGGCGGGCAGTCACTCACGGTGGAATCCCCCGCTAAAAACACTTGAATCGGTTTCTCCATCACATGTTCTCTCCTTTCAAGGCGTTTCCTGATACATTTGCCTGAAGACACCCGGCGGCATGCCGACCTGTTTTTTAAAAATCCGATTGAAGTAATTGTGACGGTAGCCGACTGCTTCTGACACATCATGAATTTTTTTATTTGTATTCACCAGCAGTTCTTTCGCCTTTTCGATTCTGATTTGGGTTACATAATCAATAAAATTAATGCCAGTTACTTGCTTAAATGCCTTGCTTAACGTATATGAATTCATGCCGAGCGCATCGGCACAGCTTTCCAGTGAAATATCCGCCATATACTGTTCGTGAATCATGGCTATGACACGTTCCGCCAGCTGCTTTTGCTGTCTGTTTTTTCTGCCCTCAAGCTTGGAAAGATAAGGCGTTACGACAGCATCCATCAGCCAGGCCGCCGCTTCACCGGGTTCGCGCAGTTCTGAAATGTCAAGAAGCAGATCCCGATGCTGAAGCAGTTCACTCGGATTGAGCCCGGAATGCAAAATATCCTCCTGAATACGGGAAAACAGCTGAATCAGGGCGGAGTGCACATGCCTGTCTATAGCCGCCTTTTCCGCCAGTTCCTCCATGCATACACGAATCAGTTCCTCGGCCTCCTGTTTTCTTTCCAGCCGGATAGCCTGAACAATTTGTTTTTCCAGTTCAAAAGGATAATAAGGGGCAGATTGCTCATCCTGAGGAAAGTCTGCCTGCAAATCAATCACCTGATGCCGGTTGGCAAACTGCCTGCGGGATTTGCCGCTTTTCACATCTTGAAATAAAGCAGGGATCTCTGTGACACGCTCCGCCTTCCTGCTCATCGTTCCGGTCAGGCTTAATCCGGTGACATCACCAAATTGGCATGCCAGCTCCGTTACATACTCCTTCAGATCAGAGCTGTTTGTTTTCATCACAAGCACGGTGACGGAAAGCCGGCCGATATCAAGTATGGAGGGATGAAAACAGCGTTTTGCCGCAAGCTCCTCGGCCAGATTGGTCAGTGTAAATACAGCGAGCTGTTCATCCTTTTCACGGAAGATGCTTTTTTCACAGCGGAGGCCTGTCACCTGAAGATCAAGCACATGAAACACGTTTTCTCCGATGCTCCATCCTGCCTCCTCCATCCGCGATCTGAGGCTTTCCTCGTTGTCATAGTAAAAATCGCCCTGCAAGAGGTGCTGCAAAAAACTCTTTTTCATGTGGGGTGTCTGCCGCAGGAGCTGCTCTTGAAGCTTCCGGCTTTCAAGGGATAGATCATGCCACCTCTTTTCAATCCACTTGAATTCATCCTGCCCGGACGCCTCCCATATTTTCTTCTCTCCGCTGGTAAACAAGCCAAGCAACTGCTGAATGGGACGATAGATTTTTTTTGATGCATACCACGTCATGCACACCGCTAAGATAATGCAAATGACAAGCATCACGATGATCACTTTTGATAAAAACACCATCGGCGCTGTAATGGCTGAAAGAGGCGCCGCTGACACAAAGGTCCACTTCTGATGCATTCGGTTCATATCCCCAAAGGAGACGGAATACACCGTGCCGTCCCATTCCATCTGAAAATGGCCTTTCTCGTCCGGCTGTTTTTGTACCTCTTCAATTAAAGTCTTTTGAAAATCTTTTTCTCCCTCATGAAATAGAACCTTCCGATTTTGATCCAGAAGCAGCGCACTGCCATCAGGATAAGGGGACAAGCTTTGCAGGATCGACTCCATTTCTTTCGGATCAACCGCCAGCATGATCGCGCCGAACGGTTTCTCCGCCGCGCCCGGAATGAGCTGGATCAGCATCGCCTGATTTCCCGACCGGTTCCAATAAATACTGTTGTCTGAGGCAAGCAGCGGGCGATACTTGCGAAGTGCCTCCTGTTCTGTCAAAGCGCTGTATTCGGGGCTCATCACAAGAGGCCGAGGGCTGTTCAGAAAGATGGAAGCCTGCTCAATCAGCGGCTGCTGGTCCCGTAAAAGAAACAGCTTTTTCGTTAATTGATAGGAGAACGTAAAGTCTTTCTCCAAATCCCTCTCGGCCAATCCGTTCATCAGCGAAGAATCGTATGCCATCTGGGTGAGAGTCAGCTCGAGCACTCCAAGCTTCTCATCCATCCGGCTGACTTCACGCGCCACCTGTGTTTCATGCGATTTCTGCAGCTCTTTCTCTACCTTGTCGATCGAAAGAAAGTAGATAGCGCCGCCAGTCAGCAATCCGGGAATACAGGCAATCAGCAAAATGAAGACAAAGTTTCTTTTGAAATACGTTCCCTTCCAGCGTGAAACCCGTTCCTTCTGTTGAGGCTGTTTTTTCATCCCTTTCCCCCCGCCGCCGTCTTTACTGATACACGCGTTTTTTCGTTCTCAATACATCAGCAAGAAAAGTCAGCGCAAGTCCCTGTCCCCATCCTTGTATTCGTTTGTAAGGCACCTGTTTGTATCCTTCGGCATTTTTCATGACGGCTGTTCCGGCCGATACCTTGCTGACCCGGCCGTCCTCTTCCACCGCATCCAAAATGGCGGAAAGCGATTTCTGCACGTATTTTGTATAGAGCTTTCCGCTCGACAGCAGAGCGGAGGCAATGCCCGCCGATGCCGACACCTCGAGATACGAATCCGGATCATCCAAAATGGTATGCCACAACCCTGATTCATCCTGAAGCCGGACAAGTGCGCTCAGCTGGTCTCTGAGCGATCCGTCGATGATCATAAAGGAGGGATGCGTCACCTCAATGAGCGGGAGCGCCTTCGCCATCGTGAGTGCTGCCCAGCCATTCGCCCTGCCCCAATAAATCCCTGAAAGATGATTTTGCGCTTTGTTGTCCCAGGCGTGGTAGTACAAATTCGTGACAGGGTCTTGAAGCACGTCTTCATGTCCGTGAAACTGGCGCAGACCGTCTTCAAAATAATCCTCGCGCTCCATCACCCGCCCGATTCTCAGCATAAACAGTCCCGCCATCATCAGCGTATCCGCCCATGCCTGCTCAGGAAACACGTATTCTGCCGAATTCACCGTATGCTGAAGGATGCCCTCACCGAAGCGCGGCGCCTTATGCAGCACATATTCCGCCATCTCGCCGGCCGTTTCCAAATACACGTGATCACCCGTCACCTTGTGGAGGAACAAAAGCGTATGCCCGATGGAAACCCCGTTGATCGAAAGCGGCGGCAGCCCATCCTCCAGCTGTTCATCCACCCACGTTTTTAACAGATTGATATATTCCTCGTTTTCCGTCGCTTCATAGGCCTCCGCCACGCCGTAAAACGCGACGCCGCCCGGCCAATCCCACGCAAAATCCATCTGAAATGTCCGTTTCACGATCCGGTCAATGACGGACGTCACCTTTTCTTCATCAAAGATAAGCTGTGCCATCTGCAACACTCCTTTTTATTTTAATCCGGTCGTACTGATGCCCTGAACGATATATTTCTGAAACAAAAAGAATACGAGAATCACAGGCAATAACGAGACGGCCGACATGGCAAACATCGCGCCCCAGTTCGAAGCCGATTCCGTATCGAGGAAAAGCTTCAGCGCAAGTGAAACAGGATAAAGCTCCGGCTTATTCAAATACAAGAGCGGCTGAATCAGCTCCTCCCACTTCCAATAGAAGGAGAAAATCGCTGACGTGGCAAGCGCCGGGGCAATCAGCGGCAGAATGATCCGCCAAAAGCAGGCAAAGCGCCCGCAGCCGTCGATTCGCGCGGCTTCATCCAGCTCCTCGGGAATCGTCCGGATAAACTGGATCATCAGAAAGATAAAAAACGCATGCCCGAAAAATTGCGGAACAACAATCGGTTTAAAAGAATTCAGCCAGTCTAATTTCGCAAACAAAATATACTGCGGAATCATCAGCACTTCATGCGGCAGCATTAACGTCCCCATCATGCAGGCGAACCAAAATTTTTTTCCCTTGAACGGAATACGGGCAAATCCATACGCAATGACAGCAGATGACAGGACGGCACCGATTGTTGACACCCCGACAATGATCGCCGAGTTTTTAATAAAGGTCAGAAACGGCTGCCCCGCAATCCCCTTCCATCCTTCAGCATAGTTACTGAGTATAAAAGGATCGGGAATGAGAGAATGAGAGGTTGTAAAAATACTGGCGCTTTCCTTAAACGAGCTGACAAACAGCCAAATGACCGGGTACAGCAATAACACCGCCAGCGATGCGGTAAAAACATGGAACAGTATGCGTTTGGGCCTGACGCGCCCGGCTTTTTTTCTCTCAAAAACCGGGGCTTCTCTGACAGGCTGGTTGACCGGCTCCATCCATCATTCCTCCTTTGACTCGTAATGAACCCAATATGACGATGTTTTAAACAAAATCAGCGTAATCAGCCCGACAATGAGAAGCATGACCCACGCCATCGCCGATGCGTAGCCCATTTGAAAATAGTTAAACGCCCGCTGGAACAAATAGAGCGAATATAAAAGCGTCCCGTCAAGCGGCCCGCCCTCGCCCTTTGAGATGATATAGGCAGGTGTAAACGTCATAAAAGCAGAAATCGTCTGCATTACCAGATTGAAGAAAATAATCGGCGTAAGAATCGGAAGCGTGATCTTAAAGAAACGCTGCACCCGATTTGCCCCGTCCACGCTGGCCGCTTCCAAATACGAAGACGGAATGTTTTTCAGCCCGGCCAGAAAAATCAGCATTGATGACCCGAACTGCCAGACAGACAGCAGAATCAATGTCCACAGCGCACTTGTCGGGTCCTGATACCAAAGAATTTTTTGATCAATCCCGACGAAAAACAGCAGTGCATTGATGACCCCGTCATTGCCAAAAATATTGCGCCACATAATCGCCACGGCCACGCTCCCGCCGATGATGGAAGGCAGATAAAAAAGCGTTCTGTACATGGCCGTTCCTTTTGATGCATTGTTTAAAATGACAGCGATAAAAAGCGCGAAGCCGAGGCGGAGCGGAACCCCGGCAAGCACATACGTAAACGTCACCTTCAGCGACTGCCAATACTTTTCGTCACCCGTAAACATTTCCTTGTAGTTGTCGAGCCCGATCCACTTCGGCGCCGTAAACAAGTCATAGCTTGTGAAGGACAGAAACAGGGACGCCCCCATCGGAATCACCGTAAAACAAAGGAACCCGATAATGAACGGAGAAATAAAAGCATATCCCGCCAGATTGTCTTTTCTCATGCTCCGGCTTTTTTTCATTGCTTCAGCCCCATTTCCCGTCAATTATTTCTCTCTAATATCTCATTGGCCTGCTTCCGGAACGTTTTGGCGGCTTTTTCCGGCGATATCTTCTGATACAGAATCTGATCAGACGTATCCTTCAGCAGCTTGATGACCTCCGCGCTTCCCACAGGCTCCGGCGGATCGGCTTTACTGATGTTTTTTGATGCTGTTTCTACATATTCCACGATGTTGGCTTCTTTCTCATTCAGCTTCGGTTTAATCGCATCCGCTACCTTGTCGGATACCGGTACACCCCGCTCGCCTTTGATCAGCATATTTGCTTCTTCATTGTTGACGAAGAAGTCGATAAACTTTGCGGCCTCTTTTTTATGCTCAGAGCTTTTCGGAATCGAAAACAGCATACTCGGCTTCAGCGTCAGCGCCTTTTCCTTCATTTGCTCCGGCGGCAGATAAAGAGACAGCGGCGAGTCTGTCAGCCGGGCAAATCCCAAATATTGATTGGAGTAGTTCCACGTAATCGCTGATTTGCCTTTGACGATAAAGTCGTCCTCCATCCCTTTAATCTGTGCGCTTTCATCAGGTGTTGGGGATGTTTTTGCTTTCACCAGCCTCAGCTGCCGTTCAAAATAATCGACGAACAGCTGATCATCCTGATACGCGAGGCCTGTGCCGTCTTCTTTATAAAAACGCTCACCCTTCGTGCGCAAATAATAAGGGAAGAAAATATCAGGCGGATGCATTCCGTTAGAGCCGTAGACGCCGGCTTTTTCCTGAAGATCATACGCCAGCTTCTCGTAATCCTCCCACTTCCAGTTTTCCTGATTGATGGACACACCGGCTTTCTTCAGCAAATCATCATTCGCAATTACAGACAGCACGTTGACGCCTAGCGTAAATCCATAGAGCTTATTGTCAATTTTTCCGCCCGACAGCATATTCTCCTCGATTGAACTGACATCAATCGTTCCATCCTTTGTATACGGCGTTAAATCTTCCAGCTGGTTTTTCTTGCCGTATTGTGCCAAATAGGCGGTATCCATTTGAATGACATCGGGAAGCTGGCCGGCGGCAGACATCGGCGCAAGCTTTTTCCAGTAGTCATCCCAGTTCGCAAATTCCGCATCAATATGGACGTGCGGATTCTTTTTCTCATATAGTTCAATCACCTTCGTTGTATAATCATGCCTTGGCTGCCCGCCCCACCATGCGATTCTGAGCGTAATGTCTTCTTTTTTCCCCGATGCCTCTTCCCCCGCAGAACATCCGCTGAAAATAAAGACGCAGACAAGCGATAACAGCACGTAACAAATCTTCTTCAAACCAATCCCCCCTTTAATGTAAGTGCTTACATTTTATTTTAAAGCGTTCATATGGGGCGAAACACTCAAAAAACAGTGACGAAAGTAAAAAAAACAGAGATGGCTATCCTGCGGAAGCGCCTCCCTGTTTTCTTCTGAATTCTGACGGTGTCAGACCTGTATATTTTTTAAAGACGAGACTGAAATACTTTGGATTATCGCCAAACCCGATTTCTTCCGCGATCTCTGAAACACTCACGTCCCGCCTTAATTTCATCTGCTTCATCGCATGCTCAAGACGCACTCGCGTAACGTATTGGGAAAATTTCTCGCCTGTTTCCTGCTTAAATAATTTCCCGAGATAATCAGGATTCATAAACAGCATATCCTTCGCCGCCCACTTCAAGGAGAGATTCGGATTTCCGAGCTCGTCGGCAACAAGCCTGATCATTTTCGATATCACTGCGCTCCCGTGCAGGTCACCAGACGCTTCGGCTGTGTCACGAAACAGCTGCCCCGCGTTCCGAAGTTCTCCCGCCTGACTGATGGCCATCTGGCGGTTCGCGAAAACGTCCGCCGCCTTGTCAGCGGCGTTCTCCTCTACGGCGAGCACGGTCCACTCTCCGCTGCTGCAAACCGCTGTCAGCGCCGGACCGAATGCCTCTCTGGCCGCGGCATCAACAGATTGTTCCTCTTTTAAAATCAGGAGGCGGACCTTTTTTTCGGCAAGTGAAGGCGGCGGAGACAGCTGGGCTACGCCGGCGATCAAACCCTCCAAGTATTGATCGGCAGCAAAGGAACGGATATGATCGAGCTCATGTTTCAGATGGGCGGTTTTCTTTTTCCGCACCTCATGCTGCTTCAGCTCAGCAATGATTTCCTCCAACGAGCTGATAATTTGCTGTTCATTGCAGGGCTTCAGCAAATAATGCTTGACCCCGTATTTCATGGCTTCCTTCGCGTACTCAAACTCTCCAAACCCGGACAGGACGATAAATTGAACCGACGGACTCACGGCTGACACCTTTTTGATCAGCTCAAGCCCGTCCATGCCGGGCATTTTGATATCTGTAATGACGATATGCGGCTGCTTATGTAAGATCTTGTCATACGCTTCAATCCCGTTCTGCGCTTTGCCGATCAATGAAGCACCAAGCGCCTCCCACTCAATGATTCCTGCCATTCCGTCAAGAATAATCCTCTCATCATCAGCTAGCAATATCTTATACATCACGCCACCTCATTTCGGCACGGTATTGTGATCACAATCCTCGTTCCCTTTCCTTGCTCACTTTGAATGTGCAATCCGTACGGCTCTCCGAATGTCAGCCGGATCCGTTCACGGATATTCCAGAGTCCGATTCCTCTTCCGCCCGATGTTTCGAGGATCCGCTCATCCATGCCGGGGCCGTTATCTTCGACCGTAATACAGACACAATTCTTCGTCTTTTTTGCCTGAAGGCGGATGGCGCACGGCCTTGTGAAGGGCTCAAGCGCGTATTGTATCGCATTTTCCGCCAGCGGCTGGAGCGTCAGTTTTGGAATGAGGCAATGCTTCACTTCTTCGTCGATATCCAAAGTGAAGTTCAGGCGCTCTTCAAATCGAAACCGCTGAATGGTCATATAGTGAAGAACGATGTCCGCCTCCTCCTGAATGGTCACTGTATCTTTCTCCATATGTATGCTGTTACGCAGAAGAAAACCGAGCGATTCCACCATTTTTGAGATTTGCTTTTGCTGATTCGCCTTTGCCAGCCAATTGATGGACTCGAGCGTGTTATATAAAAAATGGGGGTTAATCTGGGCTTGCAGTGCTTTCAATTCGGTTTCTTTAATGATAAGCTGCTTCTCCACATTTTCTTCCATAAGTTCATTAATCCGTTTCATCATGACCGTAAAATGGCGGTTCAGCATGCCGGCCTCATCCTGTGTATGTTCTGGCAGAGATAGAGATACACCCGCTTCAAGACCGCCGTGCTGCACCGATTTCATCGCGGACACAAGCTGCTCGATAGGCTCCGTAATGCTGTTGGCGATTTTCCGTCCGAAAAGCAAAACCACACAGAAAAACAGAAGAAAACACGTGCCGATCACCGTTTTCATAAAGGAAATTTTTGCGAACATCTGATCAAAGGGGATGACATTATAGTAGCTCCAATTTTGATAGGATGATTGAAGAAAAGAAATAAAATAACGTTTGCCATTCTTTTTTATCAAGTCATAACCGGGGTGCTTTAGCGTCTCTTTTGCCGCCTCAGGCGCAAGCACCGAACCATGTGCCGAATACACCAAATTCCCGCTTTGGTCGGCGATCATCATGTCTCCGACCGAATCGCCCCAATCCTTCGGCAAATCACGAATCATCTGTTTCACATTGACTTGGATCAGCACCATACCCAAGCCATTCAAACTCAGCTGGTGATAAGATCTGATTTGCCGCGCTGAAATCAGGACAGGATCTGAACCGCCGAGCGTCATCCAAAGATTTCTGCCATTTTTCGCTTTGGCTCGTTTAAACACCTCTTCCTGCTGCTGCTCCAAAAGATCTGAAGAACTGCTTCCGGCTGAATACTCTGAGCCGCGGGCATCGATCAAATGAATGGAATCGATGTACTTTTCATCACTGGCATATTCTGCCATCTGATCCCACAGCTCCTGCTTCATTTGATACTGATCGTACGTATCATCACGATTTTGCATGCTCAGGATGCGCTGAATCTGTTCGTCCGTAATAATTTCATATGACACATCCTCTATCTTCTTCAGCTCGTCTTCGATTCTTTCAGAAGACATCCGCAGCACCTCCGAGGATTTGCGGTAAATCTGCTCATCATACACATGAAAGGCGTATTGCACCCCGCTGTATACAAACAGAAAGGACACGGCCATAATCAGTGAAAGGAACACAAACAGCTTATCCTTAATCTTCATCCGCCTGTACCAGCCAGCAACTCTTTTTTTCATGCCGCCTTTTCTTTCTCCTGCCGCTGATCCATTGACCGAAACGCTTTAAAAGATAGCTTCGTTATAATCAGGCTAAGTAAACTCCCGCTGAAAAACAGCAAAAATGTGACATGAAACAGCACGAGAAACAACACACCGACAGCGCCCGCTGCCATCATGAGCGTCACCGCCGGACGGCTGAAGGCAATCAAAAAGCTGATGCTCAGCACCTCTCTGATTTTCACATCAAAATGAGAAAACACCGGGAACACATACAGCACAACAAATGCGAAAATCAGGCTGATGCTCAAGAACACATTGACAAGCACAGGCTGATTCATTTGAGCCGCAATCCGCATATCCGCAAACAGAAACAGGCCGGCTGTCACAACAATAAGCCCGAGGATTTGCGCTGCCCGCCACTCCTTTTTAAACGCCCGAAAAAAGACTGAAAAGACCGGGGCATCCGTGTTCCCCTTCGCCCATTCTCTCGCCACTGAAAACATCGCTGCAGTAGCGGGCATCAGCCCAAATACAACCAGACCTGCAAGGGAAAACAAAATCCAAAGCACATTCAAATAGGCTAATCTCATCACCCACGTACAAAAACGATTCAGCCCATTCGTCACACTGTGTAGCATCAACATCACCTTCCCGCTATAGAAAACGCTTTCAATTTAAAGTAATATGTATTTCTCCTTCCGAAAGAAAATTCCTGCCGCCTGTGAAAAATTCGACATCATGAGAGCAGCCGCCGCTCTTATTTTTTCCTGTATCGCCGGATGACTTTTCCGATCAAATATCCGGCAATGGATCCGCAAATGACATTGAATCCAAGCATTCCGAGCACTGCCCCCTCCCAGCCGCGTACAAAAACGAGGCTGTACCAAATCGCAAACACGCCGAGGACAACCAGCCCGGCCAACATCCATTCCGGCAACCTTCTGTCAGGAAGCTTCATCCGTACAAAAAACGAGACGCTAGCGAACAGACAAGCCGTCACGATCCCTATCACAAAAAAATTGGCCACATCGCCTGCCCTCCCTTTTAGAAAAAGACAAAAAAGCCTCCTGCAAAGGACGCTTATTCTGCCGAAATCTCTTTCTCAAATAAATGATACCCGGATGGATCAGCACCCATAAATTCATATCCCATACGCCGATAAAAGGAGTGCAAGGCGTCGTTATCAGCAACACAGTCAAGCCGGATCCGTGTTTTTCCCGGATAGTCAACACCCGTCTCTGCCCAATGAAGAACACGCGCGCCAAGCCCCTGTCCTGCAAACCGGCGGCTGACGGCCAGGCGGTGCAAATAAATGGACTCCTCGTGCCCATCATCTCCCCAAAGCGTCCTGTCCCACTCGCTCGGTTCCGGCAGCAGCATCACAACAGCCGCAAGCTCTTCGTCTTTTTTAAACACAAACACATGTCCATTTTCAATTGAACCCGTGATATCATGTGTATCTTGCCCTTCCAGCAGTCCGCTCCATTGGTTAGAGCCCCGATCCCGAAGCCATTCAGCAGTTCGAACGAGCAATCCAGTAATCGATTCCGCATCCTCATACACGGCCGGACACGCGTAAAATCCATCTGCAATCGTTTTACTCTTAATCTTAAAAGATGACATAAAGGCCTCCCAATCAAAAAGTAAGCTTGCACACACCTTGATTATAATGCAGACCTAACAGCAAAAACAGACATTTTCTCTGTATGTAAAAGGGGTGCATGAAAGAGAGGCCCATCTGCCCATTAGAAAAACTTCTTTTTATCCCGTTCTTCTTTTAAAATCTCAACCGCTTCTCTGAAGCGCATAGAATGCACGATTTCACGTTCACGCAAAAAACGCAGGGAATCGTTCAAATCAGGATCATCCGATATATCGATCAGCCATTGATACGTCGCCCGCGCCTTTTCTTCTGCCGCAATGTCTTCGTATAAATCGGCAATCGGGTCGCCCTTCGCCTGGATATAGCTCGCTGTAAACGGCACGCCCGCCGCATTGTGGTAAAAAAGCGCACCATCATGATTGGCGTAGTGATCTCCGAGCCCGGCTTCACGCAGCTGCTCCGGCGTGGCATCTTTCGTCAGCTTATAGACCATGGTCGCAATCATTTCCAAATGGGCAAATTCCTCCGTGCCGATATCCGTTAAAAGGCCGATGACCTTATCAGGAATCGTATACCGCTGGTTCAAATACCGGAGAGCTGCGGCCAGTTCGCCGTCCGCTCCGCCATACTGCTCAATCAAATATTTCGCCAGCGTCGGATTGCACGTACTGACCTTGACAGGGTATTGCAGCTTCTTTTCATACACCCACATTCAGGCATTCCTCCTTATACTTGCCACGGCCAAGGCCCTTTTCCCCAATCCCAATCCTCGCCCGCGGGGCTGTTTCCGAACTGCAGAAGCGGTCCGTAAGAGGATTCGAACTGTCTTTTTAAGTGCCTTGAATAACCGGAGTATTGATTGAATTGCTTCAGCGCGTCTTCATCATGAGGATGTGTATTTAAATAAAGGCTCAGCTCAACGAGCACAAAATCAGCGGCCTGGATTTGCTCAAGCTGACGGTAATATTCGGCATCAATCTTTTTTGCCATGTACGTCTCCCCCTCGATAAGGGTTTTCATAAAAATCATAGAGATCCTTCCAAAGGGTGCCTTTCCTTAAAGCCTCCATTGGCGAGAACTGCTCCATATGCTCAGGCTGAAAGGTCATATAAAGATTAGGCGGCGTTCTGTAATATTTCTTCCCTATGGGCGGACAGGGATCAAAACGGCTGTGAAAGGGCGTGTATGTTTTGATAGGCGTAAACGGCTGCATATCCTTCATTCCGGCTCCTCCTTTCTCAAAAACAATGACCTTAATAGGTATGAGGCAGGAGGCATCATTATGACTGAAACACGACTTAGCTTTTTCAAAAAGAAGACCTTCGGCATCGCCGAAGGTCTTTCTAGATCAATCAGTCCAAAATGAGGTCAGCGTTTCCAGTATGCAGCATGAGCAGCCGCAAACTCAGTCAGCGAACGGGGTTCTTTTCCCGTCACACACTTCACTGTATCCGTTACCCGATGTTCCGCACCATGGCGAATCGCTTCATCCAGCCCCGCCATAAAACGGGCATAGTCCGCCGGCAAACCTGCTGCCTCCATCCTATTCTGCAGCTCGGAACGAGAAATGCTGACGTGCTCCACCCGGCGTCCCGCCGCAGCTCCGATGATCTCTGCCGCTTCGGCATAGCTCAGCGCCTCGGGTCCTGTCAGAATATGATGTGTTTGATGAGGAACATCATCTATCAAAGCACGCACGGCCGTTTCTGCGATGTCATCAGCGTCGATGAACCCTAGCTTTCCCTCACCAGAAGCCGTGATGATGCGCCCATCCGTTTGAATAGACATGCCATGCTGGACATTGATGAAGTTTTGCATAAAGTAAGAAGGCCGGAGCACCGTCCATTCAGGGAAATCACGTACCGCCCGATGAAGCGCACCAAACACAGGGCCATCCTCAGGGACAACCGACGCACTGAGCATTACCACTCGCTCCGCACCGAGCCGCTTTGCCTCCTTTAGAAACGGGAGCACATAAGGAGCCGGGTCAAATACACCGACCGGGGCAACAAGATAGATCTGTTTCACCTGTTCCAAAGCAGGTGTAAAACTGGAGGCGTCCTTCCAATCAAAATACACATACTCAGCATCAGAAAGCGTGCCCTTTTTCCGGCTTGCAATACGCACTCTGTACCCGAGCTCTATTAAACGGCTGGCGATTCGGCTCCCGGTTGTGCCGGTCCCGCCCGTGATTAAAATCGGCTGCTGTTTCATCATTTTCCACTCTCCTCTGTTTGCAAAAATGATCCTCCAAACGCCTCTTTTACGACGAGCGGATTCCAATAATCCTTATAGCGCACAATGCGGCCGTCCCTCGTTTCGATGACACTGATATAGCTTTGGCGATAAGGCAGCCCAGTCTCAATCACATGGCCGTCACATTGAAACTCCGCGATGATCGTATTCGTATCTGCTGAGCGGTACACTGTCGGAGCCGTAAACGAAGAAAGATGAATCTGATCAGGATAATCTTTAATATAATCGTAAATGGCCGCCTTTCCTTCTATTCTTTTTGGTGACCCCTCTGGCGCATAAGGAAACTCAAATATGGCATTCTCATCCCAAAGCTCCGTCCAGCTCTTCATGTCCTTCTCAAGCATATAGGCCATAAACTTTCTCAATGTGTCACATGCCTTTTCAAATTCATTCATTAACATTCATCATCACCTCATTTTTATTTTAGACCATTCAGTCCAAAAAGTGCATACATGGGCAAAGAATCCTTTACCACATGTTAATCAAGCACCGATAAACTTACGTCAACATGGTCCTGAAGCCGGCCCATATCAGCCGTCACTTTGGCGACAAACGTCAGAGACAGCCTGCTCTGATTCAAATACCGGGCAAGCGCCGATATATCATTGTCTTCGCCAGTCAATTCTCCTTGATCCTTCGCTCTTAAAAGCGCCTGATAAAAAGCGTCCTCAAGCTGCTTCGACTGTCCCTCAAAATACCGGGCAAGCTCAGGATCATGCGGGATCTGTTCAATCGCACTGTTAATGATGAAACACGCCTTCGCCCGTTCCGGATCTTTAAGGACATTGACGCCTTCATGAAAAATTTCACGAATGGCTTCCTTTACAGATCCAGGCGCCTCAAGCCTTTCCATAACGGCAGCATTTTTCCCCTCAAGATACGTTTTCACAGCTGACAGAAACAAATCACGCTTTGTGCCATACGTATCATACAAACTTTGGCGCGCAATGCCTAAATGAGAGAGCAGTTCCTGAAGAGACGTGCCTTCGTAGCCGTACTCTCCGAAAACCTCTATCGCCCTGTGAAGAACAAGCGCCGTATCAAATTCTTTATTCCTCCCCAAAAGGCTATCACCTCCTGAAACAAATGTTACCAGTTTCCAGACTGAACAGTCAAGAAAAAGATAAAAAACACTCTTGAACTGCAAGAGTGCCTCTTTTTCCATCATCTTTATTTATAGCCGTCTTGTCCCCAGTTGCCCATATGGTGGTGGTGATGGTGGCCGTAATTACCATCATGATGATGGTGGTGATGATTATCTTTTCCATCATGATGCTGGTGATAATAGTGGTGATGCCCATCGTTCTCATGGTGCATGCCGTAGCTCGGATCACTTACAGTTCCCGGATAGCCAGCATAGCCGCCGCTTGGATAACCGCCGTAGCCCCTGTGTGCGCCATGGCCCGGATATCCGCTGGCCCCTCCATACATGCCGTATCCTGGGTAGCCTGCATCTTGCATATTGTATCCCTGATGGCCAATACCACAGCCAGGGTAACCAAAACCGGGTCCTCCATACATATGTCTAATATCAGTCATATTCATCCACTCTCTCCTTCGCATAGGTTACAGTCCAGAGTATGAGAAGATCTTATAGATCGTATGGGCGGCCGCCTAAACCAGCTAAAAAGAAAAAAGCAGACCATGACAGTCTGCTCACTTCTTATTCACCTAAATCAACGTTATGATACACCTGCTGAACATCTTCCAAATCCTCTAATGCATCAATCAACTTTTCAAACTGTTCCTTCGCATCATCCGGAAGCGTCACTTCACTTTGCGCAAGCATGGTCAGCTCCGCTACTGTAAATTCCTCAACGCCCGCGTTTTTAAACGCCTCCTGCACCGCATGGAATTGATCCGGCTCAGCATATACGATCACGCCGTCATCCTCTTCTAAAATGTCACGGACATCGACATCCGCTTCCATCAGGATTTCAAGCGCTTCGTCAGCTGTTTTGCCATCCACACCGATAACAGCCGTCGCATCAAACATGTAAGCAACAGATCCGCTCACACCCATGTTTCCGCCGTTTTTCCCGAACGCCGCACGCACTTCCGGCGCCGTACGATTTACATTATTCGTCAGCGCATCAACGATAATCATTGATCCGTTCGGCCCGAAGCCCTCATAACGAAGCTCATCGAAATTCTCTTCCGCTCCGCCCTTCGCCTTCTCGATCGCACGTTCAATGATATTTTTCGGCACGCTGTAAGTCTTCGCGCGCTCAAGCACAACCTTCAGCGCCTGGTTGGATTCCGGATCAGGCTCGCCCTGTTTCGCCGCCACATAAATCTCACGGCCAAACTTCGCATAAATCCGACTCGTATTCGCGTCCTTAGACGCCTTCTTCTCTTTAATATTGTTCCACTTACGGCCCATGATGCTCCACTCTCTTTCATATATATCAATCTGTATATTGTTATTCACTTTATCCATTATACCTCAAATGGTTTGGTTGTTTCGAGTGTCTTGCGTTAGAAATAGAAGGAATGCCGCGGTGTGGAGAATCGAACGTCTTCCGTAAAGCAAGAAAAAAGCCCTAGCTAAGGGCTTTCTTCTTCTGATCCATGAGCTTGTAAGGGGAATGATCGATATACGTCGTGTTTCGATCCGTTGATTCCTTAAAGCCGCCGGAGTTTGCCAAGAAAGGAAACGAAATGCTTCCGAAAATAAGGGTAACACCAAGGCACATCAACACTTTTTTCTTAATAAGCATATAAACACTCTCCTTTTTGAATATCTTCTTGCGCTTTCAGCACTTTCCGATAAAACGCAGCAGCGTGCTCAAAATGACAGCGGCTTTCAAAAACAGCGGCAGCGCTGCGGGCACATGCTTCAATGTAAGCGTGCAGGTTCTTTTTTTCGAAATAGTCTAACATCTCAAGGATTCTGGTCTCATCAACACTCTCTTTGTAGACGGCCTGCAAGAACATATACAATTCTTTATAAAATTTGTGAGAACCCGCATTTGGATATGTTCTCATATGGCCTAATCCTTCCTCTATGAACTGAAACGCGTTCTGTGTTTGACCTGCTTTACATAATGTCCAGCTTAATCCAAACAAGACGTTCGGAAGCAAATCAGGGACCTTTTCTCTGCTTACCTTCGCTGCTTTTTGGAAGTGTTCTATAGCCATCTGATCGTCTCCTGATCTGTCATAACTGTTCGCGATGTTCAACAAAGAAATGGCGATAAACCGGTCGTTTTGAATGTCCATGGCCAATTCCAGCGCCGCTTCTAAATGCGGCAGCGCTCTACCATATTGTTTGAAATCATCATAGTTGCCGGCGATCACAAACAAGCTTTGTATGGTTCTAATGCTGTATAGGGGATGGTTTTGATAAATGTCTAAGGCTTGAAGAATATGATGCATCGACACATGGGTTTGCTTCATATGGTAATACGCTTCTGCCACTTTAAAATGGAATTCCGCTTTCTCGATTTCATCTGACACAAACGGCAGTTCTTTCTCCGCCTCGCGATAAAACCCGATCGCTTCAACATATTCTTTTTGGTCAAATTCATACATGCCGCGGAAAAACAAAGAGTAGTATTTCAATAGGCCTGTGAGTTTTTTCTGAGGGGTCTCAATCGTTTCCAGAAGCTCTGTCACTGTAGGGCGATTCCCGTATGTTTGTCCCGGCTCCAAATAATCCAGCATCAGCTGGTGCCGAAAACACATCAGAGAATAATAGATCAGCAAATCCTGATCCTCTTCCATCTGCTGAATGTCCTGCTCCACCTCCGCTTTCAGAACCTCAGCATCCGGAACACTGAACTGGCGAATCATCTTGTACCATTCATTTATCTTAACACCGACACGCGAAGACGGTATGGCTTGACTCAACGGCTTCCCTCCTTCTCTGTGAGATATGTCATATTCTATCAATCCCATATTTTGAAAACAACACAGAAGGAAGAAATTGTTTTTTCATCCTGTCAATTTGTTTTTCCCCGCAAAAAAAAAGACCCTTTGCGCAAGGGTCCATGCTTATTTCACATACGCATTCACTAGCTCGTAACAGCGCTGATTCTTCGTTTTACTTGTTCTATAAAAGCAAACACGTCTTCAGCAGGCATCAGGTTTTCCAGCAATTGAATGACATTCTCTTTCCCCACAATTAACTCCTGATCTCTTAACATCACAGGCGTTTCCTTAAACACATGCCAAGGATAAAATAACCTGAGAAAAGGATCTGAAAAATAAATCCCTTTGTCTGTTAATGTGATGCCATCTGTTTGCTTCACGGGAAAAGTACTCCAGAAGGAGATCATCTCCTGATCCTTAGGAATGTGCAGCCGTTTTCTCAATCGTACCTCTCTCTTTTCAGAAATCTCGTTACCGACCAGTAGCCCATTGGTCAAACCGAACATCTTGTCATGGCTGTTCTGAAACAAAATACTGATTTCCCTCAATTCACTGGCAGAAACAGATACATGATCTATCCGGGGTTCCGTAAGCAAATCCAAGCCATTTTCACTAAGAAATTGCTGAATTACCCTCAACAGCTCTGCCAACAGATCCGCAGGATATGAACTGAAGCCGACATCAAAAACCTCTACTTCATCAAACCAAATCTCATAATCATCCGTCGATTTAATCGATTGGATATCAGTGAATGCTCCCCAGGTCACACATCCCTCTTGTTCTCCAAATCTCTTCCAGTACAATCCCTTACTCGTAAACATAACAAAGCTTTTCGCTTTATTTCCCATGGAACAATTCAGTAAGGCCGTCACCGTTTCTTTCTCCGATAACGGGAATAGCTCACACGCATATGTCAAAAGCTCCTCAGGAACAAACCCGGTAAAGAACTTATCTTTTTGATACATTGAACACAAATCACTCAAATATGAACCACCCATCGCTTCATCGTCCTCCTTTTGTTTCATATACGAGTACTTTGAATGAAAGTTTCACAGAATTTCGACACCGTTATCAGCAAAGATCAACTCTTGAACAAAAAAGAAAAAGACGCTAAGAGCAATGATGAGCTTTCAGAATCTATAGCTTTAATCAACCACAACAAAATCCTGTACCTTCACCTGTTCCTCAGGCAAATCAAACTGATAAAGCTTCTTCTTAGATTGAATATCAAACACACCCACGTACCCGCCAATGCCCTTTTTATGCTCTTCCTGGGCAACAATATACAGTTGATTCCCCTTAAACTTTGCATCCATATAAGGGAATCTCAAGCCGTATGTGTGAAAAGAAAAATCCTTCCCATATTCCAGCAAGTTCGCTTCACCCTCTTTGTCTTCATACGTCACGTAAAAGGTGCCGCTTTCTTTGTCATAGTACACGGTATCAGCGTATTCAAGCTCATCAGGATACGAAATATATTTCGTCTTCCATGTTCCTTTTTCAATCACAGTCAGTTCATGCTGCGAGCTCGCGACAATAAATTCCTCCGAGTCTGCGAATTTATCTGCGTATGAGGCTAAACCTAGGGTTTCAATGATTTCCTCTGTTTTTCTATCGATCACATAAATAGACATGCCTTGAATGATATAAATATAGTTCTCATCACTGGCCCCCATCGTGACAAGCGAAGGCAAGGTGAGCTGATATTCCTTTTTCGTTTTTCTGTCGTTTATGTGTATCTCATTCCCCGCCGTATCAACGTTATAGGCCTTAACAGATACATCCTCCCCCTCATACCAAAACGCAAATGGATCTGACAGCAGATGCTCTTTGATCACATCCTTCTCCAGCGTATAGTAAAAAGGCTCGTGCTCCGCTAATAATACAATGTCTGTTGATGCGACAGATTTCGTTTGAATATAAGGCACATCCGCCACCTTGAACGTGCGCCTATTAAACCTTTCGCCTGTTGAGGTCGAAAGAAGCGTGCTTTCTTTTATGAAAGGATTGGAGTAGATAAAAAAGATGCGGTCTTCTTCGGGGTGGATGGCGGAAGCTTTGACAGGAATATTGTCTTTATTGTGTAACTGACCATACAGAGCAAACAGTATGACGCATACCATTAACCCTAATAAACCAAATGTAATCCGTTTTTTCTTCATCAACATGCTCCTTAAAAATACAATATAGAATCCTAACTTCCAAAAAATGTTTAGTGATCAATATCATTTCGACCATGTTTCCATCAATCCCTTCACGAATAAAGACACATGCCAAATGACTCATTTTTCCACCAAAACACGTTATCACCCCCACCCTTATCCCGCACCGTGGTAAAATTTTGATATTGAGCGAACAAAAGAAGGGAAATGGTCATGAAAGTATTTGAAGCGAATACACTGCTTTCGGAAGCGACAGACCGTGCAAAAGAGTACAAAGAACTAAGAACGCAAATGGTCAACTTGAGAAAAGCTTTAAAAAGCGTCGCCGATCTTGACGACAGCGAATTCTCTGGAAAAGGCGCCAGCAACATCAAGGCCTTCTACCACGACCACGTTGGCGTCACCGACCAATGGATCGACTACATCGACATGAAAATCGCATTTTTTAACAGCATCGCCGGAGCCGCCGAAGACAAAGACCTCTCAGACGCATACATCGAAGAATCCTTCCTGGAGCACGAACTGGCAAATGCCCATAAAAAATCGAAATCCATCATGTCCGAACAGAAAAAAGCGATGAAAGACATCTTGAACGATATCGACAACATCCTCCCGCTCGACCTTTTTTCAACAGAAACCTTCAAAGACGAGCTGGCCGATGCCAACGACAAACGCAAAAAAACACTGGAAAAATTGGACGCCTTGGACGAAGACCTGAAGACAGAATACGCCCTGTCAGAACCAAACGAACAATTCATCAAGTCCGACTTCCAAAAGCTCCAAGAAGCAACGGGCAAAGGAAAAAACGCCACACCCATCCACTACAACGCCAAGGCGTACCGTGAGAGCGACATACATAAGAAAAAAGGCGACATCGAGAAGCGGACGGATGCTTACTTGAAGATTAAGAAAGAGGAAGCGAAGGAACGCGAGATCAAAGATTTGAAGAAAAAGCTTGCGGATGGTGTGTCTGACCCGGATGAGTACTTAGAAATTGCGAAGAAGATTGGGTATGAGAACCTTGAGCCTTATCAACAACAGTATGTGATACAATTAGAAACGGCTAAGCAGGAAGCTAAAATTTTAAAAGGAATTGGTGAGGGATTATACAACTTTGGAAAAGACACTGCTCTTGGTGTGAAGGATATGATTTTACATGCACCAGAGACAATTAACAGTGTATACAAATTTTTAAACTCCTCTCCCACCCAGCAACTCGCAACAGTTACGTTTACGGGAGTTAATATATGGGCAGCGTTATCCGATTCATGGAAGCGTGATATGGTAAACGGAGACGCAGAGTCAAGATCACGTTGGATCACCTATTCCCTGGCCACTGTTGTAACAGCACTTATTGGAACTAAAGGTATAGATAAAGTTGGAAAGCTAGGAACACTCACAGCTCAAAAAACTATTACAAAAGGCAGTAAAGCACTTGTTACTACCTCAGAAATGTTCAGTAACATGCTTTCTAATAGAACAAATCAATTTGCTTTTGCGGGTGACTTACAAAAAATACAAGATGTTCATAACGTTCTAAATACTGAACTTCTTAGAGATGTATCAAAAAAAGAAAGTGTATTATTTCAATCAAATAGTGGGAAATCACCTTCGAACAGTAGTACTTTTGATGTTACATCTTTTGAAAAGAAAATGTATAGCATGAACATCAATGAAAAAATTGCTTTTATAAGAGAAACCGCCGCCCCGATTGCTAAACAGAATGGCTGGAAAAAAGATTCTAAACTATCCACAATTAATAAACGAGATGTATACTACGATTCAAAAAGTAAAACATATTATGCTTTAGATACACAACATGGACGCTTTGAAGTCCTAAATAAAAGAGGGAAACATCAAGGGGAAGTCGATTTTAACCTTAATCCTACTAAAGAAGCGGACAAATCAGGCGGACATGATTTAAGAATAAAATAGATATTTTGGGAGGTACCCTTATGGATAAATTGATTGCTGATGCTATTAATAAATTCTACAATAAAGAGTCTACACAAGAAGAGTATCTATCTTTATGTAAACAAGAAATTATCCTCTCTGACTCATTAAAGTCTTATTTAAAAACAGAAAAAATAAGTTATGAAAATACAAATGAGGATGAAATTTGGCCTTCTGCTACATTTAGATTTGAATTTGAACCATTTGTAAAAAATGATTTTAATATAAGCTATAGCAGCAAACTAATGATTTCTAAGTTGGCCCCTATCTTTTACATACAACATGAATTTGAGTTAGAAAACATTGATCCAAAGAGAACAACTCCAATCCTAGATGGTTTTAGTACACAAACATATTCTATGCCTCAACAGGAATTCGATGCAAAAGTGAACCAAACTCTAAAACAAATGGGATACAACGCTCTTGATTATCAAGAAATGAACGAAATCATTTGTGATCTTGATATAAAAACAGAGCCTTTATTCGGTCCCCAAATTACGGTAGAACTGGCATTATTTCATGATTTGCTAGAGCTTTGTCCAGAGTAGCAATGCTGGTGGATGAGCCTTTTTTGGGAAATGAATTAAATGCATTATATAGAAGCATAGCTGAAACCGTTAACAATGATACCAGAACCATGGGAGAAATTTTTGTTCTATGCTCAGGTTTCAGAGACAGGCGGAGGCACTTACTTTTTTTATAATTCTCAAAATGAACCTAAGCATTTTAAGTACAGTCTTGAAATTCCGTTTCAATTTGATATTGACGAAAATGAATTCGATCAGTATGAGATGGAATTATTTAAACTAAGCGAAAAAATGAGAGATGTTTTCAAAGATCATGATCAAGAATTATTTTATTCCTTCACTCTTAGCCTAGAGAGATCAGGGAAATTAACTGTCAACTTTGATTATACAGATTGGTTTAGGACAGATTATAGTTTCAGTGATCAGCTTATCATCTGGAAATTTAAATATTTAGGGGAAGAACCTAAGGATCCATCATTACAAAAATTAATAAAAAAATATTTAGAAGAATATCCTGAAAATCCAATTTAATAAAGTTGGAATAATGATGTTAGAAAGCACTCTACAAATAACTGATGTCATAGGAAAAATAATTCCTGCTAATTGGAGTAAAATTGTTCTTTATGCCGAAATACTAGACGGCTCCAGAGAAGTGTATTTTTTCTTTCAAACACCAGAAAACGATGAATATATATACTCTCACGACATTCCAGAACAATTTCAAGTCAGTAAAAAGATTTATACCGAACTATTAATAGATCTTCAAGAGTTATTTAAACAGTTACACAATGAGTTTAAAGAAAATAATCCTGAAGCATGGACAAATTTGACACTGAATCTTAAAAGCAATGGAACGTTCTCAATTGATTATGATTATGAAGATGTTATTGAATCTACTTTGGACGAATACCAAAGACAAATGATTTGGGAGTACAATTGGGTATTTTCCCTGAAGACGAAGAGGATAAAGAATTTGTTAAGGATTATTTAAATATTAAATAATGCCATCAACAATTCAAAGTTAAAGGTTAATTTAATGGAAACTGTAAAAATAGGTGAACTATATCAAAAGATTGCTGAATATCTAAATGAAATGATCCCATCTCAATGGGAAAAGATCGTTTTATATGCTGAAATACTTGATGACTCAGCGGATATATACTTTTATTTTACAACACCAAATAATAGTGATTATTTATATTCTCATTATATACCTGAACAATTTAATGTAAGGGAAGAGATTTACGATCAACTGCTAATTGAACTTCAAGAGCTATTTGAAGAACTAAAAGAAGAATTTAAGCAAGGCAATCAAGATATTTGGACAAATCTCACTTTAAAATTAGAAAACACCGGAAAGTTTTCAATTGATTATAATTATGATGATGTTTTATCGTCTGAACTTGATGACCTTCAAAGACGAGATGTTTGGAAATATCAAAATTTAGGGATATTGCCTAAAGATGAGGACGACAAAAAATTTGTAATAAACTACTTCGGTCTATAAATCAAAAATAGCTCAGCCTTCACTGCTGAGCTATTTTTGATAACTAGGATTTCTCGACGGCTGGAGGTGAAAGATTAGAAACTAAAAAAACGCAAGATTTGTACCAGCTTATTAGTCAGAAATTAAATGACATCATACCTTGTGAATGGACAAAAATTTATCTTTATGCAGAAGTATTAAATGACTCTACCATGGTTCTCTTTTACTTCAAGACATCAGAAAAACATCAACTTATTTATTCACAAGATATACCTGCCCAATACAACGTAAGTAAAGATATCTTCAAAACTTTATTAAGGGAAATCCGTGAAATTTTTGAGGAATTAAGAGTTGAGCATAAAAAGAATATTGATCAGATTTGGACTAACCTTACATTGACATTGGAGAGCAATGGTCAATTCCAACTTGATTATAATGATGACGATATTTTGGCATCTGAGTTAGATGGGTATCAAAGAATTGCATTATGGGAGTACAACACTCTTGGTATTTTGCCTGAAGACGAGGATGATAAAGAATTTTTAATTAGCTACCTGAATCTAAATTTGATATAGTTCTTGAAAACTGGAGGTTAGTATGGAAACAGAAAAAATGGGTGAATTATATCAACAGATAGCAGAAGGCATTAACGAAATCATACCTTCTGAATGGAATAAAGTCACTCTTTATGCAGAAGTACTCGACGATTCTTCTGAAGTTTTCTTTTATTTCAATCCTCCGCAAAGTGAGGATTATATCTATTCTCATAATATCCCTGAACATTTTCATGTTAGTGAGGACGTTTATGATGAATTATTATTACAATCACATGACTCATTTGAGGAATTACGAGATGAGTTCAAAGAAAATAACCAAGATGTCTGGACGAACTTGACACTTCAGCTAGAGATAAACGGAAAGTTATCAATAGAATACGATTACGAGGATGTTTTACATTCTCAATACACAATCTCTCAACGGAAACAAATTTGGGTTTATGAACACTTAGGGATCTATTCTAAGTGAGAGTCTGCAAAAACTTTTTTAGAACAGTAAGTAACTACAGTCTTAAAATTGATTTAAATACACCGATCCCATTCCTAAAGCAAAGAGAATAACATAATAACCAATTTAGTTATTCTAATAAGACTTAAACTACTGAAAACGAAAAGCTGTAAATAATACTTCTCTTAAAATATTTCCTTCCATACTACTAACATTCTCCCCTACCCAGTGTTGAATAATTGAAATTAATATAGTTCCTTTTTTATAGGGATCGTTCTCTACTTTTTAAAATCTTATAAATTACTATTATAAGCCCCTATAAACAGAGAATTATTCTTCTATTCTCAACAATCTTCTTTATCGGTTATACCTGGTCTTTTTTTTAATAATAGAGTTTTTTTATACATTTCATTTAATTTTAATTGTTTTTCTTTGCTTATTTTAGTTGATATAAATGACATGAGTGTAACTACAATTGTTAATGTAACTCCCAATAACAACGTGATAAAGGAAATATCGTTATCAAATAATAAATTAACTTGATTATCCTTTGTGTAAATTAGAGCGAAACTTAAACCAATAGTTACTGTCATTGCCATAACTGATGTTGGTACAAATAAAGATAATTTATTAGTATTTATGTATGTATTTCGTCCCACTTTCTTTTCTTCTTTCTTTTTAAAATCTTCTCTTTCAATTTGTATTATCATCTTCTCTAGACTCTCTGATATGCTAATTTTTTTATCAATAGCTATAAAGTTAGTATCAAAAACTTCTCTTATAAGATCCTCAAGATTTTCCTTTATACTATTCATATCTTGTAGTTTAACATTATATTTTCTAGATAATGACGATAATAATGAATTGAGTATCTTTAAGGAGGGAAGCTCTCCTTCTGAAATGGAGAGTATTAATAAGCTTATCATTTCCTTATTACTTTGATGTACTTTTTTAAAGTAGTCTTTTTTACTTATTTTATTAAAAATAAAATTAGTCATAAAAAATACAAATAAACCACTTATTATTCCACCTCCAATACCAACAAACCATGGATTTTCCCACATATTAACACACCCTTACTGCCGATAATATCTTACCATTTTTTCTTCTATATTAAAGTCTAATTGAACAGTATAGCTAATGAATTAGCTTTTCAATACATATAAAGAAGTCTTAAATGCTTTTAAGACTTCTTTATATAAGTTATATGTCAAAATGTAGTTGTATTTATTTAATGTTAGAAGCTGAGGGCTTATCATAAATTGCGTCAATAACAAAAACATCTATAAATTTACCTAACTCTTCACTTAATTTCTTTGCTTCTCCTTTAAGACCACTAATTTTTTTGTACTCTTCTTCTTTTTGTACAATTACAACATAGTAGCCAATTTGAATATCTTCACTATCTAGATACTGGGGTAATTGATTTAGCAAACCTTGTTTTAATTTAGAACTACTTGCCCTTTTTACCTCAATTAATACTCTATCTTGGTGTCCATTTGAAAATTTGAAGTCTACAGGGCCTCTTCCTTGATTGACTTCCCTAGAAAAATCAATATTATTCGCCTTACAGTGTTCCTTAACTAATCCAAAGAATAATAATTGAGAAGCTTCTTCTCTTTTTGGTGTTAGAGGTGTTTCATTCCACAATAGTTTATAACCTGAATTGTTAATTATAAACGAATTGAAGCTTTCGATAAGTAATTTAACTAAGGCAGCTAATTCAACATGATCGTTAGGAATTGGCAGTTCTATAGGTTTCATTTGTTGAATTTTTTGAGATTGTTCATACCATTTATAAATTCCACTTGGATCCTTATCTATATCGTAGGGTAATGAAACTTTACTTTCTACATAATTCACATACCTTTCCAAAAAGTCAACCCTATTTGAAGCAACCTTAATAATGTCTTCTTTATTTATTTTACTTTTGATTTCAAAATTAAAATCAGTTCTCAAGGTTTCATTTTCATTCGACCAAGCCCAATCAAGGAACCCATCTGCGTTAATACTAGGAAGCTCTCTTAAAATACTTTCAGGTACTAATAGAATGGGTTTGTTATTAGTTGGATTTAAAGGAAGAGAAACAATATTATGTTCCCATCTCTTAAATTCAAAATTAAATCTTGAATTTTTAACCTTAAATTGCTTAAGTGGTATTTCATGTTTAGCGCAAATATCTTGAGTAAACGCAATCAATTCTTCTTTAATAATATTTGCACAAATATCGCTTATTCTATCACGTCCAATACCTTTCTCGAGTATCCCAATTTCTTCAAAATGATTAATCTCTTTAATTCCAACTCTAATAGATTTTATTAGTGCTGCAGCTATAGAGTGAGAAAAACCCTCACCACCACCTGAACCCCCAGTACTTTTATTGGTATAACCTAGACAAATTTCCTCAACCTCTGGAAAAGTAAGCATTGATATTAATTTTTTGTAATATAAGCTTGAAGGCACTCCACTACTCTTTGCCGCCAATATAAATGCCTCATTAAAAAACTGAATTACTTTAGAATGTGCATTTTTAAAGTGTTCTTCTGAAGAACTAAATAGCAGAAAAGGATCAATAAATAATTTAGTGTCCACATCTAAAATAGGATCAAACCATATTTCATCTTGACTCTTTATTACACTATACAGTTCAGAAAAAAGCATTTGTTAACTCCCTTACAAAAGTAATATACTTCCTAAATTCATCATACCACAAAAATCTGTATAATCTGACATAAATAGTTATAGTTTTGCAGAACGAATTAACCATTAGTTCCTATTGTTTGTTCTATGGATAAAATAGTATTATGTTCTAATCAATAACCGCAACCCTTGTTCTCTCTGCACCTCATTTTTTAAACTTAACTTTTACATCTATTGTTAATGAACATAACTTTGAAAGGATAGGCTATGTACTTGCTAAGATCGGGGAGCTGTTAAAAATCGGTGGCTCATCAGGGGTTATTCAAGAAAGTTTAAGTTCACTGAAAAGCTGGTTCAGGAACAAATTTAATTTAAGGAGGACGCAGTAAAAAGTTCATTAACGAGGAGGTATCTAAACCTGATTATAAAGTAGAGATAAAAAAGGTGATGACAGAAAGTTACAAACATGTAAATTTCTGTCATAATAGAACAGCTTAAAAGTTTTTATAGTTCAATAAGTTAGCATCCGAATATTACTTATGTTTTATTGATAAAATCGGTAATATCGAACAAAGATGTTAATATCTACTATAAATTGTACAGGTTGAGGGGTTATAATTCCCTCAATCATTTTTTAAAACTAACTGTGATACACACTCCACATGATTCGTATGCGGAAACATATCCACAGGCTGCACTTCGCGCGTCGCATACCCGCCATCCTCAAGGACCCGCAAGTCTCTCGCAAGCGTGCCAGGGTTACACGACACATACACCACCCGCTTCGGCTTCATCTCTATAATCGTCCGCAGGAGAGCTTCGTCGCAGCCTTTTCTTGGCGGGTCGACGACTAACGTATCAGCAGTGATACCCTCTTCATACCACTTTGGAATCACGGTTTCCGCTTCCCCAACCGCGAACTCAGCGTTTGTGATGCCGTTTAATTCAGCGTTTCGTTTCGCATCCTCAATCGCTTCTGGCACAATTTCTACACCGTACACTTTTTTCGCCTGCTTAGCCAGGAAGAGAGAAATCGTTCCGATGCCGCAGTAGGCGTCGATGACGGTTTCTTCCCCTTGAAGCTTCGCGTACTCCAGCGCTTTGTCGTAGAGCACTTTTGTTTGCTCCGGGTTAACCTGATAGAACGATCTGGCGGAGATGGCGAATTTTACGTCTCCGATGAGGTCGTAGATGTATTCTTCGCCCCAGATAACGTTTGTTTCGTTGCCGAAGATGACGTTTGTTTTGTTTGGGTTGATGTTTTGCACGATGGATTTGACGTGCGGGAATTGCGCTGTGATGTCTTCGATGATCTTCGCTTTGTGCGGGAAATCGTTTGTTCTTGTGATGAAGACGATCATCATCTCACCTGTAACGACACCGTATCTTACCATGATGTGGCGGAGCCAGCCTTTGTGGCGTTCTTCGTTGTACGCTTTGACACCGTATTTGGCGCAAATGTCTTTGACGGCTTGAACGGCTTCGTCGTTTTTGGATTGCTGGATCAGGCAGGCGCTCATGTCGATAATGTCATGGCTTCTTTGCTGATAAAATCCGGCGACGAGTCCGCCTTCCCGTTCTCCCACCGGCACCTGCGCTTTGTTTCTGTAGTTCCACGGGTCTTCCATACCGAGTGTCGGGTGCACGGTGACGTTGGACAGGTCCAGCTTGCCGATCCGTTCTAACACGTCTTTGACTTGTTTCTGTTTAAACAAGAGCTGACCTTCGTAGGTCATGTGCTGAAGCTGGCAGCCGCCGCATTGTTTGTAAATCGGGCAAGGGGCATCTGTTCTGTGCGGGCTTTCTTCCTTCAGCTCGATCAGGCGGCCGAAGGCGAAACCTTTTTTGACGCGGGTGACTTTGATTTGGGCTTTTTCTTCCGGAAGGGCGTTCGGCACGAAGATCGGGAATCCCTGCACCTTTGCGACGCCCGCTCCTTCGTGAGTCAAATCCTCAAATGTCACATCGTAGTATTCGTTTTTTTCTACTGGGGGTTTCATTTTCATCTATGTTCACCTCTTGTTTTAAGCGAAAGAAAAACTTGGCTTAAAAAGCCAAGTTTTTAGTCATCCAGCTGTTCCGCTTTCTCCTTCGGCATGACGACGTGAATGTGTCGATACAGATTCACGAATTCGCCCGGCAGCATGCCGCCGTACTCGCCGTCCAGGTTCAGCTGCATCTTTTCTGATACATTGACTTTCACGCGGTTCGCTTTTGTATAAATAATGTGCTGGTCGTTGATGTGTTCGCCGCGGAGCGCCATTGTGGCGACTCTGATAAATTCAGCAAGGTTTGCTTTCTTGAGTATCATCAAATCAAACATGCCGTCATTCAGGCTGGAATCCGGCGCGAGTTTTTCGAACCCACCGACGGAATTTGTCAGCGTGACCAAAAACAGCATGATTTCGCCTTGAAACAGCTTGCCGTCATATTCAATCTCGACTTCTGTCGGACGAAGTGAAGGCAGCATTTCCATTCCCTTTAAATAATAGGCAAGCTGGCCGAGCATCGTTTTGAGTTTGCTTGGCACGTCGTACGTCAGCTCCGTCAGACGGCCTCCACCGGCGATATTGATAAAATACTGGCCGTTCACCTGTCCGATATCAATCGGGCGGGCAACGCCGTTAATGACCGTATCTGCCGCTTTTAAAATATCCTCACGCGGAATATTGAGCGCTCTCGCAAAATCATTCGTTGTGCCGACAGGAATCACACCGAGTGTCGGACGGTTGTCTAAAGGCGCAAGCCCGTTGACGACCTCGTTGATCGTTCCGTCTCCGCCCGCTGCAACGATTAAGTCAAACTCACGCAATGCCGCTTCCTTGGCGGCGTGCGTTGCGTCTCCTGCGCATGTCGTGGCATGGGTGGAGGTTTCATAGCCGGCTTGTTCAAACTTTTGCAGGACCTGGGCAAGATGCTTTTTAAAGATCTCCCGTCCTGAAGTCGGATTGTATATTATGCGTGCACGTTTCATTATCTCATCATCCTACTTAAGAGTATCCGATCCATTTTTACACTAACAACCTTTAATTATACTATGAGTTAAAAAAATCGCAACAAAATGTACATAATCTTACAGGTGAAAACGCACAAAAGCCTCAGCAGAGCTGAGGCTTTTTGTTTTTTTACTCTTCTTCCGTTCCCGGTTTTTTCTTGCGGAACTTCGCCAATACTTCATATACGATTGGCACGATCAAGAGCGTCAGAAGCGTTGAACTGATCAACCCGCCGATAACCGTTACGCCGAGTCCTTTTGAAATGACCTGGCTTCCGCCTTCGAAGCCGAGCGCTAACGGAATCAAGGCGCCGATTGTCGCGATGGCTGTCATCAGGATCGGACGGAGTCGTGTAGAGCCGGCTTCTAAGAGCGCTTCTCTCGTAGACAGTCCTTCCGCTTCCTTATGGATGACGCGGTCAATTAAGACAATGGCATTCGTGACAACGATACCGATCAGCATGAGCATACCGATCATTGCGTTCAGACTGATCGTTTCACCTGATACATAAAGTCCGACCAGGGCACCGATGACTGTGAACGGCAATGAGAACAGAATCGCAAATGGCGCTAGTGCTCCGCCAAATGTAATCACAAGCACGAGGTAAACGATCGCTATTGCTGCCAGCATCGCTAAACCAAGCTTCGTAAAGGAATCGGCGATATCTGCTGATACCCCGCCTGTATCAATCGTTACGTTATCAGGCATGTCAAGCTTATCAATTTTCTTCTGGACATCAGCTGATACGGCTGTGACGTTGTCAGATGTAACCTCACCCGTGACATCTGCATAGACTTTGCCGTCACGTTTTGACACGGTATCAGATGTTGATCCTTCTTTCACTTTTGCGACATCGCCGATTTTGACTTCCTGGCCAGTCGCAGAAGTGATCTTTTTATTCTCTAAATCTTTCACACTCTTATACTCGTCTTTTTCCGTCTTAATGTTCACATCAAGCTCTTTGCCGTCTTTTTTCACGGTTGTGAGCGGTTCTTGTGATGTTTGTGTCATTAAGGCCTGAGAAATTTGAGACGCAGTTAAACCGAGTTTGCTTAATTTTTCTTGGTCAGCGACAAATGTGTACTCATCGTATTTGCTGGAAAGGCCTGAGTTTACGTTTTTCAGATCCTTTTCATCTTTCATGATTTTTTCAATGTCTTTGACCGTGTCTTTAATGTCGTTTTCAGAATCACCATACACATAGTATGTTAATTCATTGTTATTGCCTGAAGAGCTGAAGTCCTGTGACTTCCATTCTCCGCGGTCAGATTGCTTTTGAATTTCCTTCAACACGTTGTCTTTTTCTTTATCAAAGTCAGGCGTGTCGCTTTCATATTTGATATAGAATAACGCGCCGTTGGAATCTCCTCCGGCAAGCGGGCTGCCAGAGCCTAATGAATACTGAACCGTATCGACATGTTTGCGGTCAAGCAGGATTTTTTCCGCTTTTTCAGCTTCATCTTCGGCTTCTTTTTTCGTTTCACCCGGTTCTGGGCTGTATGTGAGCTGCATCGTTTTTTCTTCCTCGGACGGCAGGTAGCTGGCACCGATTAACGGTACGAGGAACAAGCTTCCAAGCAGCATCAGAATGGCGACGATAGACGTGATCCATTTGTGGCTCAGCGCCCAGTTCAATACTTTTTTATAGATGTTTGCAAGTCTGCCAGGTTTGTGTTCTTTTGCTTTGATTGGCGCGCCCGTTAATGATTTTTTGAACAGGCTGTGCGCCAGCATCGGCACAAGCGTGATCGAAATCACCAGGGATGCGGCAAGCGCAAAAACAATCGTTAAGGCAAACGGAATAAACAACTCACCGATTTGTCCGCCTACAAGTGCGAGCGGCAGGAATACCGCTATTGTCACAATCGTTGATGACATGATCGGTTTAAACATTTCCTTCGTCGCTTCACGAACCAAGGCTTTTCCGCGGAGCGGCTCATCTTTAAGTCTCATGCGGCGGTAAATGTTTTCGATAACAACGATAGAGTCATCGACAACCCGTCCAATCGCAACAGTCATTGCGCCGAGCGTCATGATATTCAATGTGATATCAAGCTGTTGCAGCACAAGAAGTGCGATGAGCAGTGATAATGGAATAGAAACAACCGAAATTAATGTTGATTTGATATCTCTTAAGAATAAGAGAATAATCACAATCGCAAAAATAGCACCGAAAATGGCTTTGCTTAACATCGTTTCAACTGACTGTGTGATCGGCTCTGCCATGTCGAGTGTTGCACTATAGTCGAAGCCTTTATGGTCTTCTTTGAACTGCTTCAGCTCATCTTTGACATCGTCAGCAACCTCTACAGTATTCGCATCGTTTGCTTTGACGATGTTGATGCCGATGCTGTCTTTGCCATTTGTACGTGAAACAGACTCAGCTTTTTTCACATCTTTCATTGTGGCAATGTCAGAAAGCTTAACCGTCGGCACATCTGTGCTTGCGCTTTGCTGCGACTGTGCTGCCGCTTGCGCACTTTGAGCTGCTTGTGCACTCTGCGCCGCCGCTTGTGATGCTGCGCTGCTGCCTGCACTTGAAGCTGATGCCGTCGGGATTCTCATATTCTTTAAATCTTTAATTGTTTCGATATCGCCGCTGACGACGACAGATTTTTCTTCATTTCCGAATGTGTACAATCCAAGCGGAGTTGTCACATCTGAACCTTGAATTACTTGTTTGACTGTATCTTCATCTAGGCCGTATTCTTTCAGTTTGTCTTCTTTGAAAGAGAATTCAACCTCTTCCACCTGCTGGCCTGATACTTGGACTGAAGCAACGCCTTCTATGCCTTCAAGCTTAGAAACGAGGCTGTCTTCCACTTGTTTTGTCAGTTCTTGCAGGTTGTCTTTATCACTGGACACGCTCAGCGTCAGAATCGGGAAAGAGTTCAAGCTGTAGCGTGAAATTTCCGGATCCTTCGCGTCATCAGGCAGGCTGACGTTTTCTAAGGCTTCAGCCGCTTCTGTTTTCGCTTTGTCCATATCTTTCTCATAGTCATATTCAATCATGACCGACGATGCGTTTTCGTAGGACGTTGACGTCACAACGCTGACTCCGTCCAAATTCTGCACCGCTTGTTCAACCGGTTTGGTCACCTCATCAGCCACTTGGCTTGGGGTCGCACCCGGATATGTCGTGCTGATCGTCAGGTAAGGCATGTTCACGTCAGGAATGGATTCTTGCTTCATATTCATACCCGCATACAAGCCGGCTGCTGTTACAATAATCGTCATCAGCCATACGGCGAATTTGTTTTTCAGAACGAAATTAATAACGTGATTCATCATATCCTCCATTACATTTTTTATTGACTGACTGGTCATTCTATATAATACTAAACGTTATAATGCAACAACGTCAACTCATATACCAGAAAATTTTACTAAATTTTTCAAGGATTAAGGGGAAGCACGTCATGAATGAAAAAAAAGAGAGAATCATAAAAACCAGCATTCATTTATTTGCGAAAAAAGGATTCGCAGCTACGACGATTCAGGAAATCGCCAGTGAATGCGGTATCTCGAAGGGCGCTTTTTATTTGCACTTCAAATCAAAAGAAGCGCTGCTGTTATCTGCCTGTGAATATTACATTGGCATGTCTATGAAAAAAATGAAGAATATAGAAGAAGATCTCGCCGGAGAACCGCCTAAGGAAGTGCTGAAAAAGCAAATTGGCGCTCAATTTGAAGATTTCCGCGATCATAAAGATTTTATCGTTCTTTTGCTTACCGAAAATATCATTCCGGAGAATCAAGAAATCAAGCAATACTTTTACAAAGTAACCATGGAGACGGATAAACTGTACCGGAACGCCTTGCTGGCGTCTTATGGCGAAGGAATCGAGCGGTACGTCGCAGACCTCTCCATCATGGCAAGAGGCATTGTGCATTCCTATATGAATGTGATGGTTTTTAACGGAGAGCTCAACATCGATGCAGAAGAAATCTCAGCTTTTATCATCGAGAGATTGGATGACCTCGTACAGGGGCTGAGCCGTTCAGCCCTCAATCCCATTGTGCCAAAAGACATTTTCAGCCCGATGCCTGTGGGGAAAGATCAGCTGCTTGAGGACATTCAGAAAGCGAAAGAAAACAGCACGCTGCCTGAGGATATCGTCGTGTCGCTGGATGTCATCGAGGAAGAACTGTCTCAGGATAAACCGCGCAAGCCGATTATTAAAGGCATGCTGTCCAATTTGACCGGGACCAATGACAAAGAAGTTGAAAAGCTTCGGGCTCTGATCTCTGTCTTCATCTCGCTTTGACCATCAAAAAAGCAGCCCCTGCGGGCTGCTTTTTTATTAGCGTTTTTTAATTTCTTCAAGCAGGATTTTGTTGACCATCGGCGGGTTGGCTTGTCCTTTGGACGCTTTCATGATCTGTCCGACAAGGAAGCCGATCGCACGGTCTTTCCCGTTTTTAAAGTCTTCGATTGATTGAGGATTGTTGTCAAGCGCCTCTGTGACAAGCTTCAGAAGCACGCCTTCGTCAGAAATCTGCACGAGGCCTTTTTCTTTCACAATCTTCTCAGCGTCGCCGCCTTTTTCAATCAATTCCTTAAACACTTTCTTCGCGATCTTAGAAGAAATGGTTCCTTTTTCAATCAATTTGATCATGCCGGCAAGGCCTTCAGGTGTCAGCGCAACGTCAGCAAGCTCTTTTTGCTCGGCGTTCAGATAAGCTGACACTTCACCCATTAGCCAGTTAGATGCTTGTTTGGCTTCAGCGCCTTTTTGAACGGTTTCTTCAAAGAAATCAGCCATTTCTTTTGTCAGCGTCAGAACCATCGCGTCATATGCAGGCAAGCCAAGCTCATCGATATAACGCTTGCGGCGCTCATCTGGAAGCTCAGGAATGCTTGCTTTTACGCGCTCCTTCCATTCATCGTCAATGTAAAGCTCGACAAGGTCTGGCTCCGGGAAGTAACGGTAGTCGTCAGATCCCTCTTTGACACGCATGAGAATGGTTTTCTTCGTTGCTTCATCATAACGGCGAGTTTCCTGCTGGATAACGCCGCCGGAGAGAAGAACCTGCTCCTGGCGTTTTTCTTCATGCTCAAGGCCTTTTTGAACAAACGCAAAGGAGTTCAAGTTTTTCAATTCTGTTTTTGTGCCGAATTCCTCTTGGCCGATCGGGCGAAGAGAGATATTGGCGTCACAGCGAAGTGAGCCTTCTTCCATTTTACAGTCAGAAACGCCTGTATATTGGATGATGGACTTCAGCTTTTCCAGATACGCGTACGCTTCTTCCGGCGTGCGGATATCCGGCTCTGACACGATCTCAACAAGCGGCGTTCCTTGGCGGTTGAAGTCAACAAGAGAATAGCCATCGCCTGTATGCGTCAGTTTTCCGGCATCTTCTTCTAGGTGAAGGCGTGTGATGCCGATGCGTTTTGTTTTTCCGCCGACTTCAATTTCGATCCAGCCGTTTTCTCCGATTGGCTTATCAAATTGAGATATCTGATACGCTTTCGGGTTGTCCGGATAGAAATAGTTTTTGCGGTCAAACTTCGTATCTGTTGCGATCTCACAGTTGAGCGCCATAGCGGCTTTCATTGCGAATTCAACGGCTTCTTTGTTCAGAACAGGCAGGACGCCCGGATATCCGAGGTCAATAACGCTTGTCTGCGTATTCGCCTCCGCGCCGAATGGCGTTGGAGAGCTTGAGAAAATTTTTGATTTTGTTTTTAACTCAACGTGGACTTCAAGTCCGATTACCGTTTCAAAGTTCAATTCTTTTCACCCCTTACAGTTCAGGTTTTGCTTTATGATGGTCTGTCGCTTGTTCAAATGCATGAGCAACGCGGTATACAGTGCTTTCGTCAAAGTGTTTTCCGATGATTTGCAGGCCGAGCGGAAGTCCGTCTGCTAATCCGCATGGCACGCTGATTCCCGGTACGCCGGCAAGATTGACCGGAATCGTTAAGATATCGTTTGCGTACATTGTGAGCGGATCTTTCGTGTTCTCACCGATTTTAAATGCAGGTGTCGGTGTAGTCGGACCGACAATGACGTCATATTTCTCAAATACGTCTTCGAAGTCTTTCTTAATCAAAGTACGCACTTTTTGCGCTTTTTTGTAGTACGCATCGTAGTAGCCTGAGCTTAAAGCGAACGTTCCGAGCATGATGCGGCGTTTGACTTCATTTCCGAAACCTTCGGCGCGCGTTTGCTTGTAAAGGTCGATCAGGTTTTCAGCGTTATCTGTGCGGTAACCGTAGCGGATGCCGTCAAAGCGTGCAAGGTTGGCTGACGCTTCAGAAGATGACAGCAGGTAATATGTCGCCAGCGCATATTTGCTGTGCGGAAGAGACACTTCTTCCCATGTAGCGCCGAGGCCTTCAAGCACTTTCAGCGCGGCAAGAACAGATTCTCTCGCTTCTTTGCCGACACCTTCACCAAGGTATTCTTTCGGAACTGCGATTTTCAGTCCTTTGATGTCGCCAGTTAATGAAGAAAGAAAATCAGGCACGTCCACATTTGCGCTTGTAGCGTCCATTTTGTCTACACCGGAAATCGCTTGTAGCAAGAATGCGTTGTCCTCAACTGTACGGGTAATCGGCCCGATTTGGTCTAATGAAGACGCAAATGCGACCAGCCCGTAACGGGATACACGTCCGTATGTAGGCTTCAATCCGACAACGCCGCAGAAGGATGCAGGCTGACGGATGGAACCGCCTGTGTCAGATCCAAGAGAAAACGGAACTTCTCCCGCAGCAACCGCAGCCGCTGATCCGCCGCTTGAACCGCCGGGAACTGTATCCAGATTCCAAGGGTTTTTCGTCAGCTTGTAAGCTGAGTTTTCGGTAGATGATCCCATGGCAAATTCGTCCATGTTCAATTTTCCGATTGTAACCGCTTCAGCGTCTTGAAGGCGCTGAACGACAGTAGCATCGTAAATCGGATCGAAGTTTTCGAGAATTTTGCTGGAACATGTTGTGCGCAGCCCTTTTGTTACGATATTATCTTTTACGCCGATCGGCATACCGAAGAGAAGACCATGCTCAGAACGGCCGTCAACCGCCTCATCAAGCTCCTTCGCGTACGCGCGCGCTCTTTCTTCATCTAATGCCAAAAAGGCTTGTACCTTATCATCAACCGCTTGAATGCGTTTATAAGATTCGTCAACCAGATCAGAAATCTTAATCTCTTTTTTATGTATGAGCTGTTTTAATTCTGTGATTTTATGATCAAATAATGACATTCTTGTGTCCCTCCTTTAGTCCAGAATTGATGGCACACGAATATAGCCGTCTTTATGGTCAGGCGCATTTTTCATGACGTCCTCAACCGGAAGACCTTTACCCGCTTCATCTTCTCTCATGACATTTTTCATTTTCAGCACGTGAGTTGTAGGTTCCACATTGTCTGTGTTGACCTCATTAAGCTCCTCGGCAAATGAAATGATGCTGTCGAGCTGTTCAGTGAACATTTTTGCTTCTTCTTCAGTAATCGCAAGTCTTGCAAGGTGCGCAACGTGCTTTACTTCTTCTATTGAAATTCGTGACATATGATCCACCTCCACATATTTCTCCGTTAAGTCATATAATACTGATCATATCAAAAACAAGCCCTTTAAAGCAACAAAACGCCTTAGGACAGGCCTGTGTTTTCGAGACAATACCCTATATATTTTATACTAAAAAGAGGCGAAGGAGAAACGAAATATTTTTCTGAAAATTTTTACTTTAATTATTTTTTGAAAGCGTTTTAATCTTTATTCCCTTCTAGGTTAGCAGCGGTATTTCCCACTGATGATCCATGTTTCATCGCTTGAATGGCCGGGAATACTTTGTTAGGTTAAGTTACCAAGTGCACCCGCAAAAGAATTGCTTTCGGTTTGCACTTGCGCCAGGCTGCTTAACTGGCACCATCAATTTGAGAGGTGATGCAACATTATTAGAAATGAAGAGAGGGTAAAACGTGAGTATTGAAATTATTATATCGTTAGGAATTTACTTTATTGCCATGCTGTTAATCGGCTGGTATGCATTTAAGAAAACCACTGACATCAACGATTACATGCTTGGAGGAAGAGGTCTCGGACCGTTTGTCACTGCTTTGTCTGCCGGCGCGGCGGATATGAGCGGATGGATGCTGATGGGTGTTCCCGGCGCGATGTTTGCGACAGGGCTGTCAACCTTATGGCTTGCTTTAGGGCTTACAATCGGGGCGTACTCAAACTACTTGCTGCTGGCTCCAAGACTGCGAGCTTATACGGAAGCGGCAGATGACGCCATTACGATTCCTGATTTCTTTGATAAACGATTCCAGCATTCTTCATCACTGCTGAAAATCGTATCTGCTTTGGTTATCATGATCTTTTTCACATTATATACCTCTTCGGGTATGGTATCTGGCGGACGGCTGTTTGAATCTGCTTTTGGCGCGGATTACAAATTAGGCTTGTTTCTGACTACCGCAGTAGTCGTGTTATATACACTGTTTGGCGGTTTCCTTGCTGTCAGTCTGACTGACTTCGTGCAGGGTGCGATCATGTTTGCAGCACTAGTGCTTGTGCCGATCGTTGCTTTTACCCATGTGGGCGGCGTTACTCCGACTTTCCATGAAATCAGCGCTGTTAACCCACACTTATTGGATATCTTTAAAGGCGCGAGCGTCATTAGCATTATTTCCTATTTAGCCTGGGGCTTGGGCTACTACGGTCAGCCTCATATTATCGTCCGATTTATGGCCATTAAAAACATTAAAGATTTAAAGCCTGCGCGCAGAATCGGAATGAGCTGGATGATCATTTCAGTTCTCGGTTCCGTGCTGACAGGTTTGATCGGTGTTGCTTATGCCCATAAATTCGGAGTTGCTGTAAAAGATCCGGAGATGATATTCATAATCTTCTCTAAAATCTTGTTTCACCCTTTAATTACAGGATTCCTATTGTCAGCTATTTTAGCTGCGATCATGAGTTCCATCTCCTCACAGCTCTTGGTAACAGCAAGTGCTGTGACAGAGGATTTATACCGGACGTATTTCAGACGAAAGGCTTCCGATAAAGAATTGGTCATGATCGGGCGTCTGTCCGTATTAGTGATTGCTGTTATAGCGGTTCTCTTATCATTGAATCCGAGCAGCACCATTCTTGATTTAGTCGGATATGCTTGGGCCGGCTTCGGTTCAGCTTTCGGGCCTGCGATTCTGCTCAGCCTGTATTGGAAGCGGATGAACGAATGGGGCGCGCTTGCTGCGATGATTGTCGGGGCTGTGACCGTGTTGATCTGGATTACAACCGGCCTGGCAAAATCAACCGGCGTGTACGAAATCATCCCTGGGTTCATCCTCAGTATGATTGCCGGCATCATAGTCAGCATGATTACAAAGCGTCCTGCAAAAGCCTCTTACCGATTATTTGGTGTTATGGAAAAGCTGTTAAAACGCAAAAAGTAATCAAAAAGCCATCAAGCGCAGCTTGGTGGCTTTTGTGCCCTTGTTTTGCTATAAATACTGTGAGAAAATCATATTTATTTAAAAACACCTTAGATAAGGGGGAAGTTGCTGTTGAGCTGGTACATTGATCCTGATATTTTATTAAAATTGGGCATTGCCACGTTGATTGGCATGGTCATCGGGCTTGAGCGCGAATTAAAAAATAAGCCGCTCGGATTAAAAACCTGTATCGTTATCGCCGTCAGCTCATGCATGCTGACGATCGTCAGTATTAATGCGGCATATCATTTCCCTAAATACTACCGCATCATGATGGACCCGCTGCGTCTGCCGGCACAAATCATCTCCGGCGTCGGGTTTATCGGAGCCGGTGTCATCTTGCGGAAAAGCAACGATGTCATTTCCGGCCTAACGACATCGGCTATGATCTGGGGGGCTGCGGGGCTCGGGCTGGCAACGGGAGCCGGATTTTATAAAGAAGCGTTTGCCAGTCTTCTGTTCATCCTGATCAGCGTAGAATTTCTGCCATGGGTGGTTAGAAAAATCGGTCCCGACCGCCTGCAGGAAAAAGACATCCGCATCAGAATGTCGCTTTCTGATAAGGACAAAATGACAGAGATTTTAAAAGAAATGAAAAGAAGAGATATCAAAACACACTCCGTCCGGATCGACGACCTGGGCGAAAAGGAATTTCCGATCATGGAAGTAAAGGTCCGCGTCCATAAAAACAGATACACGACCGATGTCTACTATGACATTAAAGACATTGAAGGCGTAGTCGGCGTAAAGTGTGATACATTATAAAAGCCAATGGGACATGAATCCCATTGGCTTTTCGCTGTCATCGAAAAAAACATTGAAGTCTCTATTACTTTCAAATAAAATACATATTAGTAAATAAATATAATAAAAGGAGATGTTCCTCATTACCAAAGCCCGGTTTACAGTAACTGTCGCCCTCATTTTGACTGCTTTCTTAAGTATTTTTGCCATAATAGAATTCATGTCCCCTCCTCAATCTCAATCATCCAAGAGCAGCAGCAAGAATCCTAAAAATATTATCTTAATTATCGGAGACGGAATGGGTATGCCAATGATTAACAGCTATAGGACATTAAAAAGCGAAAAGCTGAACACCCCCGTCCAAACAGCATGGGACTCTTATTTAACAGGCATGCAGATGACACATCCTAACGATCCCAGAGACAATATTACTGACTCTTCGGCTGCTGCAACCGCCATGGCAACCGGAACGAAAACATATAACGATGCCATTGCTGTAGACAACAATCATCAGCAGCTCAAAAGCGTAACAGAAGCTGCCAAGGAGAATAAGAAGTCCGTCGGCTTCGTCGTGACTTCGGACTTAACCGACGCCACTCCCGCTGCTTTCGGCGTACATAACGTCTCACGGAAAAACTACACTGAAATTGCTGACCAATACTATGATGAACGGATTAATGGATCTCATAAGGTTGATGTTTTACTGGGAGGCGGAGCGAAGTATTTCATTCGCAATGACCGAAATCTTGCTGAAGAATTCCAAAAAGACGGCTATCATTATGTGACCACAAAGCAAGACCTGAAAAAAAATCAGTACGATAAGCTGCTCGGACTGTTTGGAGAAGTAGAATTAGATAAAGCGATTGACAGAGAGAACAGTACACCTTCTCTAAAAGACATGACAGAAGCGGCACTCACTCAGTTACAGAAGAACGAAAACGGTTTTTTTATGCTTCTGGAAGGAAGCAATATTGACAATGCAGCCCATGAAAATGACGTGGTGGGCGCTTTGAGCGAAATGGAAGATTTCGAGAAAGGTGTTCAAGCTGCTCTGGATTTTGCGAAAAAAGATAAAGAAACGCTGGTTATTATTACAGCTGACCACTCTACAGGCGGGTTCTCTTACGGCGCAGAGGGAATGACGCGCGAGACCGGCTATAAATGGGATCCTTCCCCAATCATCGCCGCTAAAAAAACGCCGGGCTATATGGCAGAGAAGATCGCTGAAGGCCAAGATGCCGAAAAAGTGCTCAGCACTTATATTGATATAAAGCTGACGGAAAATGAGATCAATCAGGTTAAAAACGCAGCCTCACAATCGAATACAGCTGCTGTCCAAAAAAGCATTCAATTGATTTTTGATAAACGGTCTTTTTCAGGCTGGACGACGTTAGCCCACACCGGGGAAGACGTACCGGTTTATGCTTACGGTCCGGGAAAAGAAAAATGGAAGGGGCTTATCGACAATACGCAGCAGGCAAAAAACATTTTTGCCATTTTAGAACAAAAATAAAAAACTCCGGCTCACTGCCGGAGTTTTTTTATTAAGGAGCGCCGCCCCAGAAAGGATCGGCGCAAATTTCTTAAGCTAACTTCGAAAAGTCAAATTCGGTTATCGGCGTTTGATTTTCGATATCGTTTCTGAATCCCTTCAGCATTTCTTTTTCTTCTTCTCCTATTGAATCAAGGTCAAACATTTGGTGGAGCAATCCATAAATCAGCATATGGCGCAGGCGGAGGAAATCCGGGATTTTCTTGAGCCATTCGGCGGCAATTTCATTTTCCTCCCTGTACCCTTTCATAAAATGCGTCATAAATTCTTCTGTAAAGGCTGCTTTATTTTCATATGGGACAACCGGATACCATAGTACATTGTAGAGGAGAATGCTGATATCATTCACAAACCAGTTGTACCCGATATCATCAAAATCAAATGTAGTGATCTTCCCATGATCCCAGTTAAAATTACCATGGTGAAGATCTGCGTGAACAAGGCCGTAGCTGTCACGTTTTTTTGGCAGTTGCCGCAACTCATTCATTAAATCGTCTGCCTGCTGAAAAACCTTTGTCTGATCTTCAGGGACATATTTTCTGAGCTTCAACTGCTCTTCTTCATCCCACTCTTGTCTTTTAAATCTTGGATTGCTCAGTTTATAGCTTTTTGTCAGGCTGTGCATCTTCCCTGTATATCTGCCAAGCTCGAAAAATAGGGTTTCGTTCCACTCAGATTCGTCTACTTTATGACCCGGCGCCTTTTCATACACTCTCAATAAAAATGCTCCGCCGTTTCCGTCCGGCACTTCCTCAACATCCTTACCGTTTAACGACGGGATTGGTTTGGCGACTGAAAGCCCGCCTTCAGCAAGATGATGGAGCCATTCCATTTCTCCCATAATGTAATCCGGCGACCGGCGAATGGTGTGTGTAATCTTTAAAATATAAGATTCATTGTCTTTGGCAAACTCATACACATAGTTTTCCGCATCCGCTAAAAACTGCACTTGATCTCTAGTAAATCCATATATAACGGCAGCTTCTGCCAAAACCTTTTCTTCATCAAATATTGCTTTAATATCTTTATGCATGCTGATTCTCCCTCTTCATATATTTAGATAATTCTCTTATCGTGTGTTTTTTCGCAAGATTCAAATCATCAACATACCAGCCTTTCTTTTCCATCTCTACTTCCATTTTGACAGCGAGCAGCGAATTTCCTCCTAAATCAAAGAAATCGTTGTCAATTCCTACATAATCCAGGTAAAGAATTTCCTTCCAAATATCTAAGAGAATTTTTTGCTGTTCTGTCTCCGGCCCGCTATCTTCTGTTTCAGCCCCTAAATGTTCCTTCACTAACAGAGCCCGCAAATGCTCTGGCTGATTGGTATCTAAGGCCATTAAATATGGAGAATGCAAGGATTTTTCAGCATGCAGCACTTCCCAATGAGCGTTTGTGTTTTCCATTAAAGCGGATTGCAATACACCATCAGCAATCACTTTCTCCTTTTTGCGAGGCGCGGGCTGTAAAGAGGATGCCCATTCGATATGTCCGCTTTGATCCTCTACCTCATCGACGGTTATGTGATAAACCGTTTTTAAGGGGCCAGCCTCTTCCTTAAAGCGATGCTCAGCCAAAAACTCAGAAAAAGCCCGGTTCTTTTCTGATTTCTTATACTCCAAGGACAACGTCGCAAGCTGTTTATCCCGTGCATATGAAGCAAGGCCTGACAGCACTTTATGTTCAATTCCTTTGCCTAGTGCGCGGCAGCTAAGCAGAAAAGTATCTAGCTTTAATGAATCTTCTGTTCGGATTCCCATGATTGCACCGACGATGCCTTCATCACTGAATCTGTCCGCTGCTTCAACGATCCAGCCGATATGGCCGTCCGTATTGAGCCGCTGGGCAAGCTGCTCTTCACGATAGACTGACGGATTCATATTGAACTGATTAATTCTCGCACTCATCTGAGCAACTCGCGGCAAATGCTCTTCTGTCATCTCAGTCAAGGCGATACGCAAGTGTAAGCCGGAAAGAAATTCTTCAAGCGAACGGGACGTATTCAAATCTATTTTTCTTTCTTGCGCTGCCAAATATCGTTCCGTGCGCTTTTGATCAGCTTCTGTCACTCTGAACCTGTCAAATGCCCAGACATGGTCTAAGAACATCGGAATAGAATCTGTATCAGACGGCAGAAGCAAGGTCAGAACCTCTGGCAGGCGTTCGTTCATTTCCAGGCATTGAGCCGGATCATCATCTAAGAATATGAACCGATCCACTGAAATGTTCAGCTCATCGGCCATTTCTTTCATGTTTCTGGCTTTCTCATTCCAATTAATGCGGGACAGGACAAAGTCCTCTTTCTTCAAAATCATATCTGGATGACGTTCAAACACATTCCAGACGTCTTCTTCATTATTTCTGCTTGAAAGCACAAGGAGCAGACCCTCTTCTTGTTTTCTCTTTAAAAATTGCTGCAGCGCTCGGTGGGCAGGAGTAATCATGACCCCTTCCGCACCAGCTTCAGACACGGTACCGCTCCACAAAGTGCCGTCACAATCGATGGCGGCCGCTTTAAATGGCGGTTTGAGCCATGCCGCAAACTCACGTGCCACCCGTGTTCCCATCGCCGCATAAAATTCTTTAGTAAACGGTATTCTTGCCGCTCTTTCACTTTGCGGGTCAAATATGGCATCAAGCTGGTATGTTTGATGCAGCTGGCGGAGATCAATCAAATGTACATCCGTTTCTCCAGCAAGCTGCGCGATCCAATTCTGCTGGGATTGCACAAGGATGTCCCGGAGCTCCTGCTCTTTCACATTTTCCAGCGGAAGCAATCCAATGAAATAAGGCACTTCCTTTTTCTTTTGTTTCATGATGGCGAGCAGTTCATCTGAATTATATTGAACGTGAGCCATTCTTTCTTCCAAAGAAAGACCTGAATCCCCTGCCATATCCTCAAGGCGAATCAACAGCAGATTGGCACCATTTTTTTGCCGTGACAGCAAGCTTTCTTCATTAAGCAATTCTTGAAACACCTGACCGTAAGGAGACAGCTTTATATCTAGATTGATATCAAACTGTTCGCCCCACCATTTTAGGTAAGGCACAATCGGATCAGCTGTAAAATTGGAACAGATGGTTAATGGGCACGAGATGACTCGGTTTGACTCTCTCTCCCTTTTCCGCTCGGCCTCTTCCTGCTCTTTTTGGCTCAGCACCGGAATGTCCTTTATGCGTTTTTCAGGCTCTTCTGCAGCTTTTTCAGCAAGAGAGATAAAATGAGAAACAAATGCCTGCATGGATTCATGAGTGAAAAGGGACCGGTTGTATTGAAGCACACATTTAAGCTCTCCCGTCACTTCCTTCACGACGTCCATTTTCATATCAAGCTTTGAAATGCCCTTTGCGAATTCGTATGTTTCAAATGTTAATCCGCCAGCCTCTATTTTTATATTCGGGTCATACTCATTATGATAGATCAGCATGGTATCAAAGAAAGGGTTGCGGTTCGGCTTGATCACCGGCTGCAGCGCTTCTGCCATTTGATCGTATGGATAATCCTGATGGTCATAAGCTTCAAGCAGAGTTTGTTTTGTGTGTTGAAGGTTGCCGGCAAACGACTCTTCAGGATTCAAATGAATTTTGATCGGCAAAAAGTTTGTAAACATGCCGATCGTATTCTCAATATCCGCATGACGCCGGCCTGCCACCAATGACCCAATCATCAGCTCCTGCTGTTTTGTATAGCTGGACAAAAGCATGGCATAGAGCTGAAACAGGATGACATTGTTGGTCAGCTGCTGCGCCTCTCCGATTTTCTCAAGCTTTTCTAAAACGCGAGGCAGGATTGTAAACTTAATTGCCCTGCCTAAAAAGCTTTGTTCCTTTCGTTCATAATCAAGAGGCATATTCAGCACAGGCACTTCGCCCTCAAGCTGCTTCAGCCAATACTCTTTTTGGCGTTTAAACATGTCACTATTAAAAAATGTCTGCTGCCACTCCGCATAATCTTTATACTGAATGATTTTTTCCGGGAGCTGTTCCCCTCTATATAATTGGGTAAATTCTTTTATAAAAATATTCATCGAGGCGCCGTCCGCCACAATATTATGCATATCAACAAGCAACGCATGTTTTTCTTCCTCAATTTTGACGAATTTCACCCGAATTAATGGAGAGACCTTAAGATCAAATGGCCGTATAAATGAACTGATTTCGTCATCAAGCTCATCCATTTTCGCTTCGGTTTGTTCAATCGAAAAATCAAAGTTCTGATGGATTCTCTGCACAGGTTCTCCATCCTTAATTTCAAACGTTGTACGCAGTGTTTCATGCCTTTCGATCAGCTTTTTGAATGTGTCCTCAAAGCGGGCGGCATCAATTTTTCCGAAGCACAAAAGAGCCATCGGCATGTTATATGTGGTGACTTGCCCGATTCTCTGATGAATCAAATACGTTCTCCGCTGTGCCGCTGACAGCCTGTATACGTCTTTTTTCTCTGAAGGCTGAATGGATGTATATTGATTTCTGTCAGAGCGCTCAATAAGTGCGGCAAGCGCACGGATTGTCGGGTGCTGGAACACATCGCTTAACGTAAGCTCCGCTCCAAATTCCTTGTGAATGCGGGAAATCAGACCAGTGGCGTTCAATGAATGCCCGCCTGTTTCAAAGAAATGGGTATCTAATGTGACACGTTTGACTCCGAGAATGTCCTTCCACATAGCAGCCAAGACTGCCTCTGTCTCATTAAATTGAACATCTGATTTTGTATCCGCTGTCTGCCCGTCATTTGCTTGCTCAGGCACCAAAAGCTGAAAATTTTCTGCCACCAGTGTTCCCGACTGTTCATTTGTCCGGCCAATCCAATATCTTTCTCTTTCGAAAGGATACGTTGGAAGCGGAATAAGCTGGCATTGCTCCTGATCATAAAAAGCTGTCCAATCGACCGGCACCCCGTGCAGCCATATCTCACCCAGTCTGCTCAGCAAGTAACGGTAATCAGAAGCTGCCTCCTTTGGATGCCTCATCAGCTGGATTGCAATGTGCTGCTCGTCCTCTGCCTGATACAATTTGCTGACAAACGAACGCAGCGCATTTCCAGGGCCGACCTCTATAAAAATTGGATCCAGCTCTTCTTTTAAGCGTTTTGCGCAGTTCATAAATCTGACGGTTCCCCGCAAGTGATCAGCCCAATATGACGGATCTCCAGCTTCCTCATCAGTGATCCAGTCTCCTGTTACATTTGAGACAAACGGGATCTTTTGTTTTTTAAATTGATAGGCTGAGAGCTTTTGTTTCATGCTTTCTAAAACCGGTTCCATCATATACGAATGGAAGGCATGTGATGTATGAAGCTTTCTGCAGCCGTGTCCTTCCGCGTTCAGCTTCCTTTCCAATGCATCAATCGCACTTGATTCTCCTGATACAACACATGAATCCGATGCATTCACAGCAGCGATTGAAATGGTTCCGTCTGTATACGGTTTGATGTCTGCTTCGCTTAAGGAAACGCTAAGCATAGAACCGGACGGCAGATTTTGGAGTGCTGCCCCTCGATAGCTGACGATGTCAAGAGCATCTTCCAATGAGAGCACACCGGAAATGGCTGCAGCCGTATACTCACCGATGCTGTGTCCCGCCATTGCTTTCGGCTTAATTCCCCAGTGGATCAGCATTTTTGCAAGTGCATATTCGATACAGAACAGAAGAGGCTGCGTATATTCAGTTTGGTTAATCAGTTTTGCATCATGCTGATTATTGTCAGAGAAAAGCACCGTGCGCGGATCTGTGTCCATATGATTTTTTAATATGTCAAAACAGGCATCGAGCTCTTCCTTAAAAATCGGTACAGTATCGTAAAGCCCTTTAGCCATATCAACATACTGCGCCCCCTGTCCCGGAAAAAGAAAGACAACGGGCCGGCTTGCAGATTGAGAGCTGCCGGTTTTAACAGACTCATAGTCATTTTCATGAATAGCCTGAAGAAGCTCAGGCACATCCGCTGCCACAATCGCTTTTTTATAAGGAAACGAATGACGCCCTACTTTGAGGGTATATGCCGCGGCTGCCAAATTGGCCTGCGGATTTTTCACGAAATAGTTTGACAGCCGGTCTGTCATGTTGTTTAAAGCGGCAGGTGTTTTGGCTGACAGCAATAAGAGTTCAGCGTCATGTCTTTCCGCTGCCTTTTGCTGTGCCGGCGCTTCCTCTAAAATGACATGGGCATTTGTTCCCCCAATGCCAAATGAGCTAACGCCCGCTCTGCGCGGGAACTCATTTTCTTCCCAAGGGGTGAGTTTCGTATTGACGACAAATGGTGATTGCTCAAAATCAATTTTGGCGTTTGGCTTTTCGAAATTCAGAGTCGGCGGAATCACTTTATGCTTTAAGCTTAGAACTGCTTTCATAAATCCAGCTACACCAGATGCATCATTTAAATGACCGATGTTGGATTTGACAGAACCAATTCTGCAGTAGCCGCGACGGTCCGTTTGGTAAGCTTGTTTTAATGCTTCAATTTCTATCGGATCACCGAGTGTCGTCCCTGTGCCGTGAGCCTCGACATAGGTAATGGTTTCAGGCTCCACCTCGGCCATGTGCAGGGCTGTTTTAATCGCTGTTACCTGGCCTTTGGTGCTCGGCGCTGTATATCCAACCTTTCTGCTGCCGTCATTATTGATCGCAGTACCTTTTATTACAGCATAAATATGATCTCCGTCTGCTTCAGCATCTTCAAGCGTTTTTAAAATGACCGCTCCTGCCCCGTCTCCAAATACTGTGCCTGCCGCCTCATCATCAAAGACGCGGCAATGCCCGTCTGGAGAATGGATCATACCTTCTTGGTAGAGATACCCGGATTTTTGTGGGAGGCGGATAGAGACTCCGCCTGCAACCGCCATATGGCAGTCCCCATTTAACAAAGCCTGAGCAGCAAGGTGAATAGAGACCATCGAGGTTGAGCAAGCAGTCTGCACCATCATGCTCGGCCCTTTCAGGTTAAGCTTATAAGAAATAAGTGTTGCCATGTAATCTCTCATATTCAAAACGGCTGTTTCCAGCGTCTTTGAGTCTTCTCCAGACTTTGCCCCCTGAAGAGCCCTTAGCACCCATTCTGCATTGAGGCCCGCTCCGGTATAAAGGCCGATCTGCCCTTTATAAGTGAAAGGATCGTAGCCGGCGTCTTCCAAGGCCGTCCACACGCATTCATGAAAGATACGGAACTGCGGATCCATCATGGCAGCTTCCTTCGGCGTATAATCAAAGAAGCCGGCATCAAACAGATCTACATCCTCCACAATTCCTTTTGCTTTGACAAATCGCGGATCATTCAGCAGCTCTTCATTAACTCCCTCTTCTCTCAGCTCCTCATCAGTGAAAAAAGAAATCGTCTCTTTCGCATTTTTTAAATTGCTCCAAAACTCCTGCACGTTTTTTGCTCCCGGAAATCGGCCTGCCATACCGATTACCGCAATTTCAGCTCCATGATTCGCATAATGAGAATTACTCATTCTATTCGCCGCCTCTCAATCTTTTATCTCGCTGATTGCGTATCCGCGTTTTTCTCCGTCCCTTGGATACAGCTGCCATTTCTTCTTTATCCTCTTCACTTTCCTCTTGATCAGGACTGATAAATTGCGCTAAAGCAGCTACAGACGGGTATGTGAATAAAGTCACCACAGCCTCGTTGGTTCCCAATTCTTTATTTAAACGGTTTGTCACTTGTACAATGTCTAAAGAGCTGGCTCCCAAATCAAAAAAGTTATCATGTATGCCGACTTGCTCCAGACCCATGAAATCTTGCCAAATGCCGCATATGACCTGTTCTGTTTTGTTGCGGGGAGCGACATACGGATTATTCAATTCAGGTCGGGTGTGTAAGGCGCCCGTCTTCTTCTCCTCTTTCGCTATGCTATCGGCATTCATGGATATCCATTGCTTCATTCTGTGTCCCAAATCACCTGTTGAAACTAATAAATGGCGATTGTTGATATCTGACAGCACATATTGAAAAAGAGCTGCTCCTTCTTCAGGCAAAATGGCAAGTTCAGCAATAGATTCTCCGATAGTAGATTCAAGCTGGCCCCAGAAGTTCCATGCATCCCAGTTCACGCAAACCCAAGGAGTCTTGCTGCGCTGATTCACCCTCGCCGCAAAAGCATCCATATAAATATTCGCTGCAGAGTAAGCTGAGAAACCGAGACCTCCAAGCAAAGCACTAATCGATGAAAATAAGAAACAAAAATCTATATTTTCGTTTTCTAATAGAGATTCAAGCACTTTCAATCCTCTGACTTTAGACTGGAACTGGTCTTCTCCGCCTTCAATCGTTGCAGGTATATCTGTAATCGCCCTGAAAGACGAACTTCCCGGAAGCCCCGCAGCGTGAAAGACGCCGTTCAGCTGTCCAAACTCAGTATGAACCTTTCTCATAACAGCCTGCATATCCGACAGGCTTCCCGCATCTGCCTGAAGAGCTGTCACCTTTGCGCCTAACCGTTCCAATTCTTTTATTTTCATGATTTTCACGGTAATCGGATCATCTTCCTCATGTTTCTCGCACCAGCTTTCCCACTGGCTGCGCTGCGGAAGTTCACTTCTTCCTGTCAGAATCAGACGGACGTTTCCTTCTTGTGCAAGCAGCTTTGATAACACAAATCCGATTCCGCCAAGCCCTCCCGTAATAAGATAAACACCTTTCGGGCGGATCATATTCGGCAAGCCGGACGCTTTATTTAACTGAACAGGCTGATACATCTGCACCCATCGGCGGCGGTTTCGGTATGCGATAATTTGATCCTCGCCCGCTGCATCAGTTTCCGTCAGGATTTGGTCAATCAACTCCTCTTCTTTCCATGTCAATGTATCCGGTAAAGGAGGAATGTCGATGTTCCAGCACTTCAAATGGTTATATTCCTGCGGGATGACTTTCAACGGCCCCAAAATCGTCGATTTTTCAGCATTGATTTGTTCTTCTCCAGTCACCTCATGAATCCCGCTTGTCAGCACAAACATATTACATTCGTTCATTTGTTTTCGATTAGATGCCGCCTGTGCAGTAAAAATCAAACTATAATAGCCGTTTTCACTGTACGTGCTGAAAGTTTTGAAGGATTCCCCTTGCTCCGAAACGCTCCACAGATGCATCATACAGTTTGGAAGAAGCCCGTCTGAAGCAAGTGAAGAAAATAAACGCTCATAATGTGTCCCATCAGCTGGATTGATGACATACAATCCGCTGTTTATTTTTTTGAATTGCCGGTCTCTCGTGACAATTACGGTCTCATGTCCTTGGCGGCGTATCGCTTGCACCAGCCGATCTCCAAAGGCTGTTCCTTCATGGAAAACCAGGGTTTTTCCGCTTTCAGCTGGCTGCTCTTTCTTTCGGCTGTCAGCGGACTTAATCTTTCTTTCCCATGACGGCAGATAGAACCATTGATCCATCGGTTTCTTTTTATTCCATTCATCAACTGCGGTGAAAGCAGCCGCATTGTCAGCCGCTTCTATCCAATAGCGTTTTTTCTCAAAAGGATAAGGCGGAAGCGATATCAGACGCTTAGGCTTATCACCGCCATACTGCCTCCAGTCAATTTCACATCCGCAGACCCAAAGCTGACCTAATTTCTTCAAGAAATAGGAATGATCATGCGCTGGTTCTTGAACATGTCTGACGAGATTGACGATGTCATGCTGGCTGGATCTCTTCTTGTGCCTTCTGGCAAACGTGCTTAATGTGCTGCCCGGTCCGACTTCTATTAACAGAACGTTATCATCACTCAAAATCTGTTCTAATCCTTCATGGAAGCGGACTGTGCCTCTTAAGTGCTGAGTCCAATAAGCCGGGTCTGCTGCTTGTTCCGGCGTTATCCAAGTTCCCGTTACATTCGAAACAAATGGAATCCGAGGGGTGTTCATATCCTGTTGCTTTACAATCGCGGCAAATTCCTCAAGAATGGGTTCCATCATATAAGAATGAAAAGCGTGAGAAGTATGCAGCTGGCGGCCGGCAATGCCCTTTTCTTCAAGGAGAACCGCAAACGTCTCAATGTCTTCGCTTTTTCCGGATACTACGCATAAATCACGAGCATTGACAGCCGCAAGTGACAGACTGTTCGTAAGCAGCGGCTGCAGCTCTTCCTCTGATAGCTGAACACTCATCATTGCTCCAGATTCCAGCTGCTGCATCAGCCTTCCCCGCTCCATTACGAGCGTTAAAGCCGTGTCTAATGAAAACACGCCTGACAGGCATGCAGCAGTGTATTCACCAATGCTGTGTCCAATCATATAATCCGGTGAGATGCCTGCACTTTGCAGCAGCTTTGCGAGCGCGTATTCAAAGATGAACAGCAGCGGCTGCACAACAGCGGTCTCCGTCAGCTTCGCCCCATCATTTGAATCTGGGAAGACGATCGCCTTCAAATCAATTTGATGTGACTTCTGTGCGAAGGCAAAACAGCGGTCCGCTTCTTTCTGAAATACAGGTTCAGCTTCATATAAATCTTTCATCATATCAATATACTGAGAGCCTTGCCCGGAGAACATAAAGGCAGTCGGGCGCCCGCTGTGTCTTTGATAGGCTGTGAGCTCTGCACCGCTTTCCCATTCCGTTGATTTTGAGAGCACGACCGCTTTTCGGTATGAAAATTGTTTTCTGCCAACTTGCAAGGTGTATGCCACATCCTCTAACGGAACGTTTGGATGCGTTCGAAGAAATTCCTTCAATCGATTTGTCATCCGCTCTAAGGCTGTGTCTGTTTTTGCTGACAGAACTAGCAAATGCCGCTGGCTCTCGGAAGCTTCTCTGCCTGACTCCGGCTCTTCTTCCAGTACAATGTGCGCATTTGTGCCGCCAATTCCGAAGGAGCTGACACCCGCACGCCTTGGATCAGCGGATTCCTTCCAGTATGTCGCCTCGGTATTGACATAAAATGGCGTCCGGTCAAAATGAATATGCGGATTAGGTGTCGTGTAGTTCAAGCTTGGCAAAATTGTTTTATGTTTTAGCGATAAAACGGCCTTAAAGAGCCCGGCAATCCCGGCGGCGCTGTTTAAATGTCCGACATTGCTTTTCACTGACCCGATTGGAATTGACATTGGCCTGCCACTTTTAAAAACCTGGCTCAGCGCTTCCATTTCGATTGGATCACCCATTTTTGTACCGGTTCCGTGAGCTTCGATATACCCTACTGTGTTCGGATCAATCCCTGCATTCTCGTATGCATTCTTTAACACTTCGGCCTGGCCTTCTACGCTCGGGGCGGTAAAACCGACTTTTCGGCTTCCGTCATTATTCATTCCGACCCCTTTTATGACCGCATAAATGGTATGCCCTTCTTTAACGGCGTCCTCATATCTTTTTAAAACGACAATCCCCGCGCCATCGCCAAAAACTGTTCCGCCTGCATCCTCATCAAAAGGACGGCAATGCCCATCAGGTGATTGAATCATGCCATCCTGATAAACATAGCCTGACCGCAAAGGGGTGCTGACAGTTACGCCTCCCGCAAGCGCCGCGTCACATGCTCCGTTTTGCAGCGCTTGACATGCCGCTCCAATATTGACTAAAGAAGTGGAGCAGGCTGTTTGCATTGTGATGCTCGGCCCATGCAGGTTTAATTTATAAGCAAGCTGGGTACTGAAAAATTCTCTGTCATTTAACAGCATGGAGCTAAACTGTTCAGTCCCATCCAGTTTCCCTGCGAAACGGGTAATCCATTCGAGGTTCGGACTTGTCCCAGTGTAGACGCCGATTTTCCCTGTTGTCCGTTCAGGGTCGCAGCCCGCATCTTCTAAGGCCTCCCAAGCACATTCATGTAAAAGCCTGAATTGCGGATCCATCAATTCTGCTTCTCTTGAGGAATATTGGAAAAAATCCGCATCAAACATATCAGAGTCCTCGATGATCCCCTTCGCTTTTACATAATCGGGGTGCTGCAAGAGCTGGTCATCAATGCCTGACGCTTTTAATTCTTCATCCGTAAAGAAGCTGATAGTTTCTTTGCCGTTTACGAGATTATTCCAAAACTCATCCAAATTGCCGGCTCCCGGAAAACGCCCTGCCATACCGATAATCGCGATATCAGATCCCTGACGGCTTTGCGACACCTTTTGATGCTGCGTCATTTCTGGCTGCCCGGCCTTCGTTTGAACCTGTTGATGAAGATGCTTCGCCAGGCTGCGAACTGCGGCAAATTGATAAAGCAGAACTGGTTCCACCTTCCAATTCAAATGATCTGTTAATTTTGCCGCTAATTGAGAGATATCAAGCGACGTAGCCCCCAGCTCAAAAAACGGCGCATCATCGTCAAGCTCATTGAATCCAAAATGCTTTATGACAATTTCTCTGATTGTCTTTTCAATAGCAGATAACGGCATTGCACGAAACGGTTCTGCCGGCTGGCGAGGCTCATCTTCTTCAAGTTCAGCCAGTGCTAAGCCGTCAGGCAACGGGAAATGCTGCTTTGTAAAAGGGTAAGTCGGCAGAGCTAACCTTTTATTATGCTGAGGTTCATGCAGGACGCTGAAATCAACCTCAGACCCGAGACTCCACAACGCTCCGTATATATGTAACTTTAAAACGTCTGTGTGTCCTTGTGTGCCGAGATCACCTGTCATGCCAATTGATTGGCGCTCTGTAAACACTGATGCCCCCTGAGTCAAACGCAGGTCTATGCAAATAGCAGGTTCCTCCCGCAAACAAGACGAGATGTGTTCAAAAAACCGTATCGGCTTGCAGATTTGGCCGGCCCAATAACTGGCATCCGCTGCTTCGTCATCTGTTATCACTTTTCCAGTGACAGATGAAACGACTGGAATGTCTGGTGACTTCCTGTCCAGCGTGCCAAGGAAGTGCATGAATTCTTCCGCAGCGTCGACCAGCAGATCCGATTGATACGCGATATCCCCATCAAATAACTCAGCAGCTATCCCTTTTTGTTCAAGCCGCGCCTTCAGCTGATACACATCCTCTGGCAAACCGGAGACGGCACAATACCGCTCATCAATCAGCGCAAGGGATAATGATTTTTCTAAGTATTGAACGATATCCGGTTCTGACAGGCTGACACCGAGCATTTTTCCTGCCGGCGACATACTGATTAACTCTCCGCGTTTATATGCGGCTGCGGCCCCTTCTTCAAAGGAAAACATCCCTGCCGCGCAGGCCGCCGTAAACTCCCCGAATCCCCGTCCGATAAAGCGGTCTGGTGTTATGCCGATGTGCTGTAAGAAACGGACTGCGGCGTATTCCATGATGAACGACACCGCATGGACCAATCCCAGATTTCCCTCTTCCCGGTACGTTTCTGGAGCAGAAATACATGCTTTAAAGAAGCTGAGTACATCCTGCTGAAAAGCATTTTGCACCTTTTCAAGGCAAGCATCGACTTCTTTTTTGAACAGGTTTTCCGTGCGGTACAGCTGCGCATATCGGCCAAAGCCCTCTTGAACGTCTCCCGCAAATACAAACATGGTGCTGCTTGGAACAACCGCCGATTCGGTGATTTGTTTTTTATGCCGATGTTCAGAAAGCTGATCAAGAAGATCCTTTTGATGTGAAGCAACAAAGGAGATTCTGTACTGGAATTGCTTTCTGCCAAGCTGTAACGTACGGGCTATGGCTGGCAGCGGCGCTTCCGGGTTCCGGCGAAGAAAATCAGCCAATTGATCCATTGAACGGGTAAGCTCCTGCCTTGTTCTCCCAGAAAGAACAACGAGCTCAGGACCGCCGGCTGGCATTTCATCAGTATAAGATGGGGGCTCTTCAAGGACAACGTGAGCATTAGCGCCGCCGATTCCAAAGGCGCTCACGCCGGCTCTTCTCGGCCCTTGCAGAGATTCCCATTCAGTCAGCTCTGTATTGACAAAAAACGGCGTGTTCTCAAACTTGATGCGCGGGTTCGATTTTTGATAGTGAAAAGCGGGCGGCAGCATTTTATGATGGAGCATCATAACGGTTTTTATAAATCCCGCTACCCCGGAGGCGGCGTCCAGATGCCCGATATTCGCTTTGACAGAACCAATTCGGCAATATGCTTTTTTATCTGTATTGAAAGCACGGGTCAGCGCCTCAATTTCAATCGGATCTCCGACAGGCGTTCCTGTCCCGTGGGCCTCAACATAACCAATGCTTTCCGGTTCCGTTTCCGCCATCTCCATAGCTGTGGCAATGACATTCGCCTGGCCTTCAGCACTTGGAGCCGTATACCCAGCCTTATTGTTTCCATCATTATTAATTGCAGAGCCCTTGATGACCGCATAAATCACATCACCGTCAGCTTGTGCGTCTTTCAATCGCTTTAACGCCACCACTCCGGCTCCTTCACCAAAAATGGTTCCGTTCGCCTTTTCGTCAAACGGACGGCAATGACCATCTGCTGAATAGATCATTCCTTCCTGATAAAGGTACCCAGATATATGCGGCAGGCTCAGGGTAACACCTCCGGCTAATGCAAGGTCACATTCTCCTCCAATCAAACCCTGGCACGCCATATGTATCGCGACAAGAGAAGTCGAGCAAGCGGTTTGAACTGATACACTCGGCCCTTTCAAATTAAGTTTATAAGCGATCCGTGACGCAAACGACGAATCATTTAAATGCATGATTTGAAAAGCGTCTTCATTCTTATGAAGAGAAGACATATGACGGCCCATCCAGGACAAATTGCTGGAAGCACCAGCATACAGCCCGATCAGCCCGTTAAACCGTTCAGCGTCACAGCCCGCATGCTCCAGCGCCTCCCAGGTACATTCATGCATGAGTCTGATTTGCGGATCCATCAAGGCAGCTTCTCTCGGTGAATAGCCGAAAAACTCCGCATCAAATTCAGAAACCTCATCAATGATCGGTTTTGCTTTTACATATGCCTCTTGACGAAGCAGCGTCTCATCTACCCCGGCTTCTTTTAGTTCTTCATCGGTAAATTGAGTGACCGATTCTATTCCTTTTGAAATGTTGCTCCAATACTCATCAATATTTGCCGCGCCTGGAAACTTGCCCGCCATACCGACTACCGCTATTTCCAGTCCTGTTTCTGTCCATTGTTTCTCGTCAGCCATGGAAATCAGCCTCCCATCTATTTTCGTCTCATTCGCTGTTTTCGCCGATTTTTCCCTTCATTTATGGCTTTTTGGCGATCTGGCTCTATTCCTTTTATGTGTAAGTCATCACCGCTTTGCTGTGCTTTGACGGCTTGGGTTAATGATGCAACCGTCGGGTGGGCATACATCATCACAACCGGGATATCCACGCCAAGCTCGTTTTTGATTCTCCCGCTCACCTGAAGCAGATCAAGTGAAGAGGCTCCTAATTCAAAGAAATTCATATTTACATCTGTCTCAGAATGAAAATAATCTTTAAAAATATTCATTAACCTTTCTTCAAGTGTGTCCAAGCGGTCTTTTGTCAGCACATGCGCTGCGGTTTGTCTGTCCTCTTTCACATAGCTGTCTTTCATTCGTTTGTTTACATCCTGCAGCGAAATCAGGACTTGCGGGTAGCGCAGCTGCAAAGCTCTCATAAACGCTTTCGCTCCTTGAGCCGGCAGGATTCCTTGGTGTTGCTCCTCTTTGTCCGCTATCTTCGAAAGAATGGCTGCCGTTTCTGATTCATATGCCATCCCTACTTGTTCCCAACGGTCCCAGTTAACCGTCACCATGTTTTCACCTTCTTTTCGGCATGCGTGAGCATAACTGTCCAAGAATGCGTTTGATGCAGCGTAGCCGACTTGGCCCCCCGCTCCTAAAAATGAAACAAGAGAGGAACAAATGAAGAAGAAGTCCGGCTGTTTGTTTCTAAGCGCTTTTCTTAACAGAGCGGTTCCTGTTATTTTGGCTTTCGCCATATGCCTCTCATCGTCTGGTGTCCTTGCGTGAATTACTTTGCCATCAGGAATGCCTGCTGCATGAATAACGCCATGAATGGCTTGTCCGAAACGAGATTCTGCCGTTTGCAAGGCTTTTTGAAGCTCTGCCTCGTCTGAAATATCCGCCTGCAATACCAGCACCTCAGCTCCAGCCTTCTCGAGCTCTTCCACAGCCTTGAGTTTTTTGGCTGTATCGCCATTTGCTCTTAGTTTATCGGGCAGTCCTGTCCGGCTTAGCAGCACAAGCTTTGCTTGAACTGTTTCAGCTAAATGAGATGCAAGAGATAATCCAATCCCCCCAAGGCCGCCTGTAATGATATAAACTCCTTTATGCCTGAGATTGCCGGCCATATCAATCTCATCTTGCTTGCCCGGCTGCTTCGCCTGCCGAATCCATCTGCTGTTTCCGCGATAAGCCACAATAGGCTGATCATCCTCTTTTTTAAGTTCATAAGAAATCATTTCAGGCCAGCTTGATTGACCGAGTCGCGGGTCCGGACAAAGATCAACAGCTTTACAGCTGATCTGCTTATACTCTTGCGGAATGGTCAAACAGACTCCGGTCAGCGCAGCCTGATGAGGCTGAAGATCCTCCATTCCCGTCACATCGTGAGCTTGATTGGTCACTACGGTCATGTTTAACCTTTTGTTGCTCTCTGTTCCAAGTAAACGGACAAGATCAAGGAGAGGAAGATAACCGGCTATTGTGTGCTCTGCAATATCTCCATCACGACAATCACAGTCTTGCAGCCACATCCAGATGATTTCATCAGGGATAAACCCTCTTGCATTCAGTTCATCCAGCAGCTTCCGAAAGTGGGCCGTATCACGATGATTTACCGTAAACGTGTTTCTGTCTGTTTCCGCAAAGTAATCACCCGGCTGGACAGACACGGCTTCCGCTTGCTGTTTTAGGAGATATTGGCTGACATTACTGTTTTCTTCAAAGACAAGTATCCTCTTTCCTTGATGAGTGAATGTCTCATTGACTGGTTCCATTCGTTCCCAGAACGGTACGGAAAACCACTTATCAAAAGGAAGCTGTTTTTCACTTGAAGCAACGTTTAATTTCAATTCGTTTTTGATCTTTTCTTCCATGCCGCCCTGAGATGTTTGCGGATCAGGAAATACTTGATGCTCAAAAGGATAAGTCGGAAGCGGGACCCTTTCGTATGAGCCCCCTTGGCGAAAGTGCTCCCAGTTCATGTTTACACCATGCGTCCAAAGCCTGCCGATGCGGTTTAACAGATAGACACGATCAGATGATACTTCCTTTGGATGCCTGATCATGTTTACCGCAGCATGTTGCTCCGTCATAAAACCCTCATGTTTTCTCACAAACTGCGTCAATGTGTTTCCTGGCCCGATCTCAACAAATACAACATTGCCCATTTGTAAAAGTGTGTTCAGCCCTGAATGAAAATCAACCTTTTCCATGATTTGCGAAGCCCAGTATTTCGGATCTGCGGCCTGCTCTGCTTGTATCCAATCGCCTGTCACATTTGAAATAAACGGAAGGCCTGGTGCTTTGAATTCCATATCTTGCAGAATATCAGCAAAACGAGATGCTGCCGGCTTCATCATGCTTGAATGAAACGCATGGGACGTTTTTAAGTGCTGAATTGCCACTCCTTTCGCCTGAAGGCGCGCGGCAAAAGCATTGATTGGCTCCATAAGACCTGATACAACCGATAAATCAGAGCTGTTTGAAGCCGACAGCTCAACCCCCTCTGTCAATTCCATTTCTGTCTCTCTGCCAGACAGTCTGACGCTCAACATTTCTCCCTCCGGCATTTCCTGCATCAATCGGCCTCTCATCGCAACCATATGAAGCGCGTCTTCCAATGAACAAATGCCTGACAGACAGGCTGCCGTTAATTCCCCTATGCTGTGGCCAATCATGTATTGCGGTTTTAAACCTTTTTTGATCAAGAAGGACGCCAGCGCATATTCAAAAGAAAATAAAATAGGCTGCGTATATGAGGTTTCATGGATAAGCTGTTCGGCTTCTTTGCTTTCTGCTTCATTAGCCGGAAACATGATGCTTCTAATATTGAGTCCTTCCTCAGCTTGCAGAATGGTAAAACAGCGCTCCAGCTCCTCCTGGAATACGGGCTCCATTTCATACAGTTGTTTCCCCATATTGACGTATTGAGAGCCTTGCCCGGAAAACATAAAGACAACTGCCGGCTTCTCCAGCGCCATTGAAGAATTTGCCATATCGCTTGTTATCCCTAAAGGACCAGCCGTAAATGCCTGACGATACTGAAAATGCCTGCGGCCCTCTTGCAGTGTATATGAAACGTCTTGGAGCGGTACCTCTTCATTCTCTTTTATAAATTGCTTGACCTGATCCGCGGCCTTCATTGCAGCTTTTTCAGATCGGGCAGAAATAAGCATAAGGCAGTCTTCATGATCCTCTTGATGACGTCTTTCCTTCATCGGAGGCTCCTCCATGACAACATGAACATTCGTGCCGCCGATCCCAAAGGAACTGACGCCCGCTCGAAACACCCGGTCAGATGCTGTCCATTGTTTTGCTGATGTGCTGACATAAAAAGGACTGTTTTCAAAATCAATTTTAGGATTGGGCTTTTTGTAATGAAGGCTTGGCGGCAGGGTTCTCGCTTTGAGACTCAGCGCCGTTTTAATAAACCCCGCAATTCCCGCGGCGGAATCCAAATGACCGATATTTGTTTTAACAGAGCCGATCGCGCAGAATTGCTTCTTTTCTGTTTGAAACGCTTGTTTAAGCGCCTCTATTTCAACTGGATCTCCTAACGAGGTACCCGTGCCATGCGCTTCGACATAAGAAATACTTTCGGACTCTACACGGCTGATGTTCAGTGCTTTTCTAATGACATCTGCCTGCCCTTCGATACTTGGCGCGGTGTAACCGACTTTACGGCTGCCGTCATTGTTATATGCTGATCCTTTAATGACAGCGTAAATATGATCTTGATCCTTCAGCGCCTGCTTTAAAGTTTTCAGCACTACAACACCGCAGCCTTCACCCCCGACTGTCCCTTTTGCTTCCGCGTCAAATGCGCGGCAGCGGCCGTCCGGCGACATAATCATCCCTTCTTGATACATATAGCCCTTTTTATGGGGACAAGTCACCGTTACTCCTCCGGCCAGCGCCATTTTGCAGTCGCCGGTAAGCAAAGCTCTGGATGCGAGATGCACAGCGGTCAAAGAAGATGAACAGGCTGTATCCACTGCAATACTCGGCCCTTTCAAATTCAATTTGTATGAAATTTGTGTATTCATAAAATCCTTGTCCGTCAACTGAACAGCAGCAAACTGCTCAGAAGAACTGCTGCTTCTCAGCAGCATTGAACTTGCCTGCCAGTACAAATTCGCAGACGCAGCGCCGAATAAGCCGATAGGCTGTGAATAGGTTTCGGGATTATAGCCGGCGTTTTCAAGGGATTCCCACGCGACTTCATGAAACATCCGCACTTGCGGATCCATTACCTCAGCTTCGCGCTGTGAGTAGCCGAAAAACGCTGCGTCAAAGTGGTCATGCCGGTCTACTTTTCCTTTGGCCCTGACATAATTCTTATGATCGAGCTGTTCTTTAGGCACACCGGCTTCCATAAGCTCTTCTTTTGAGAAAAATGTAATGGATTCCGTGCCCGTTTTGATATTCTCCCAAAACTCTTCAATATTTTTGGCACCGGGGAAACGGCAAGCCATTCCGATAACCGCTATTTCTAAGCCTGTTGTTTTACTCATCAGAAATCCCGCCTAACAGTTGTGCGACATTTTCTAAATCCTCCGCTGCCTCTTCCCCACTCTCAGCATTTGCCTGAGAACCCTCAGACTCCGTTTGCCGGCTGAGCTGGGCAGCTATTGCCGATACGGAGGTATATTGAAACAGCTGAACAACAGACAGCTCTTGTCCAAACTGCTCTTTCAATTTGTTCGATAATTCTACGATGTGAAATGAGTTTCCGCCGATATCAAAAAAGTTATCTTCCATGCTGATATCAGATTCAGGTATATTCAAAATGCCAGCAAAAATGGAAACCAGCTTTTTCTCAGTTTCATTGTGCGGCTTTATGACCTGCTCGTCAGATTCAGGCTCTTCCATAGGATCTGGGAGCTCCTTGAGATCAAGCTTCCCTGACAGGTTCATTGGAAATGAGTCCACGCGGATGAATCGTCTCGGAATCATATAACCCGGCAGCTTTTCTCCTAAAAACCCTCTCATTTTTCGAGTTTTCAGTTTTTGATCGGAAATGAGATACGCCACAAGAAACTGATCATCTGATTCCTTTTGAACTGGAATAATCACCGCGTCATGAATGATTTGTCCCGACTCCCGGTAATCAAGCAAGGCTTTTCTAATCTCATCAAGCTCTACTCTGAATCCTCTTATTTTCACTTGATCATCATACCTGCCAAAAAATTCGATTAAGCCGTCAGAACGCCATCTCGCCAAGTCGCCGGTATGATAAAGCTTGCCGGCAGGAATATGCTGCGGTTCTGTAAATTTTTCTACCGTCAGCTCTGGCTGACAGATATATCCTCTTGCCACCCCGTCTCCGGCAATGCACAGTTCTCCGTATACGCCAATGGGCACAGGCTGTCCGCAATGATCCAAAATATAAATCTGTTCATTCGGCATCGGCCTGCCGATCGGTACGACAGCTTCATTCCAATGCTCAGGTATGGTAAAAGCCGCTGACTGTACAGTACATTCCGTCGGACCGTAATTATTTGTCATCACCGGCTTATCAGCACGAAACGTTTGTAAATATTGCTGAACCAATTGGGGCGGCAATATTTCGCCGCCAGCCATTATTAACTTCAATTCGTCAACGTGATGCGGCTCTTTCTCAGCGGCTTTGAGCATTAGGCGCAAATGAGAAGGTGTCGCATCTGAAATATGAATGCGGTTCTCCTCATAAAAAGACCACAGCTGCTTTCCATCCATCCTTGCATGATCCGGTGCAATATATAAGGTGTGTCCAAGAAGCACTGCCGGAAATATCGTTTGCACGGATGCGTCAAAAATATGTGAAGCAAGCATGCCGATGCGGAGATGCTCTTGTGAAAACGGCTCAAAATGAAGGCTGTCAATGCCATATACTAAATTGATGACTTGACGATGCTCCACCATCACTCCTTTCGGTTTTCCTGTTGTCCCTGATGTATACAGCACATAAGCGAGATTTTCAGGAGACGGCAGACGCCCATGCTCCGCCGCCCCTTCAAATTTCATCATTTCCTCTATAAATAAGCTTTTTTGATTCTCAGCAGAAATGTCATAATCCTCATTCGTGATCACAAACCGCGAACCGCTGTTTTTCAGCATATAATCCATCCGTTCGGACGGCATATTTACATCTATCGGCAAATAAGGACATCCTGCTTTCAATATGCCTAATATGCCAATAACCATTTCTGCTGAGCGATGAACCATCAGCCCCACAGGCTCCTCATGACGAACACCTTCTTTTATCAAAAAAGCAGCAACCCGGTCTGACAATTCATCAGCCTCACCGTATGTGAAGCTGACATCTTCATACACAATTGCAGGCTGATTAGGTTTGAGAGCTGCCTGTTCTTTGAAGAGATCGACAATCGATTTTTCTTTCGGATAGGGCTGATTTGTGTGATTAAATGTCGTGATGATTCTCTCTCTCTCCTCATGAGAAAGTAACTGCAGCTCAGAGACCAGAGTCTCAGGCGCCGACAAAGCCCGGTCCGCCAGCATGCAAAAATGGCCCGCTATCCGTTCAGCAGTATCAAATGTGTAATGCTTCAAATTCCAGCTCAACTTTCCAGTCAATGTCCCTTCATCACGCTGAATGGAAATAAGTATATTCGTGTCCAGCGCTTTCAAAGAGGACGGCTGCTGAAGACCATTCATAGCAAGGGAAACGCCGAAGCGGGGCTCCTCTTTTTTATGCAAAGGATGAAGCTCGTCCAATAGTATTTTCACAGGATAATTTTGATGGGCATACACTTCTTGAAAAGCTTGTTTCACATGCTCTAGACAGTCTCTGAAACTCATAGAAGGATTGATTTTCACCAGCAGCGGAAGAAGATCATTGATCACCGGCTGTGTTTCCCGCTGTCTCAACACAGGGGCCGACGCCATGATATCCGTTCTTCCGCTGTACCTGTGCAGCAATGTGACTGCCGCAGTCATAAAAATGATAAACATACGCAAATCTGAAGCTCCGGATGCCTTTAAGATGGCCTTTTCCAGCTGAGCCGGGAATGAAAAAGTGAATGAAGCTTCTTCATCGTTTTGATCAAGAAGCTGTGAATCATAAGGAAAACGGCAGTCCGACGGGATTTGAGATAATAGAGAAGTCCAATATTGCCGCTCCTTCACTTTTTCAAGAGCTGCGGTTTTCAATTGAAAGACATCGGTTTGGTTCATTGTTATTCACCTATTTCTGCTAGATTTTCAGATCGTCTAGTTCCAGCAACGATACCTTTTCTAAATCATTGATGCCTGAAGTCAGGTCAATATCCTTGAGAGCGGTTTGCTTACAATCAATCACGGCTGACAGCACCTTTTTAATCCCTTTCGCAACGCTTTCAATGGTTTCTCTTGTAAACAGCTCAGTGCTGTATTCAATGACAGAAGATAAACCGTTTTCGTCTTCTGAAGCGATCCAAAGCAAATCAAACCGGGAAACCGCTGTTTCATATTCATAGTCGGTTAGTGTGATCCCGTCTACCTCTAAAGCAGGCTGGCTTAGATTCTGCAGAGCAAAAACGGTATCAAAAATATGGTTCCTATTTAACGTCCTATCTAACTTCAAATCTTGAACCATATGTTCATACTGATAATCTTGATAATCAAAGTCATCAATCACCAGCTGCTTGACATGGTGCAGAAATTGAGTGAACGTCATCTCTTTTTTCGGATAAAACCGAAGCGGAAGCATATTAACGAATATACCGATGATCCGCTGCAGTTCCTCCTGCCTTCTCCCTGCGACCGGAACGCCGACTACAATGTCGGACTGTCCAGTGAGCTTGTGCAGCAGGATTTGATAGATTGATAAAAGTCCCATAAACAGCGTGGCATCTTCATCGGCCATAATGGATTTAAACGCCTCAAGCTCTTTTTTGCTTATATAAAAACGATAATGGGCGCCGGCAAAGCTTTTGACATCAGGTCTCTGGTAATCAGCCGGCAGCTGAAGCTCCCGGAAGCCGTCAAGCCGTTTCAGCCAATATGTTTTCACCTCATTCAGATCTTCAGACTGAAGCATCTGATTCTGCCATTCTGAGAAATCTTTATATTGCAGCTCTAGTGGTGCAAGCTCCTTGCCGTCATACAGATCCATAAACTCGCTGACCAAGATATCCTGAGATAAACCGTCAGAAATAATATGGTGCATATCGAGCATCAGAATATACTCGTTTTCAGAGTTCTTAATAACACCAGCTCTCATCAGGGGAGCCTGATCAAGCTGGAACGGCTTTAAAAAGCTGCTGATGACTTCTTGTTCTTTTTGGTTTTGCCCTTCCTGTCCTGCCACATTTGATAGGTCAAAAAAGTCTGCATGAAATTCCGCATGCTCAGCTATGCACTGCATAGGAACACCATCTATTGCTTTAAAGGATGTTCTTAAACTCTCATGACGATTAATCAATTGCCGGAACACATTCTCAAGCCTTTGCATATCAAGCTTTCCTGCAATCCGGCCGGCAGTGAACTCATTGTAGCCAGTGCTTGTTTGATCTAACTGCTGAACAAGATAAAGCCGTTTTTGCGCTGAGGACAACGGATAATAATCCCGTTTTTCAGCTTTTTCTATCTTTCTGTACATCTTCTTGTCGGCTTGGCTGATAAATTCGGCCATCTGCCTGATCGTCGGAATGTTAAAGAAATCCGGCAGCGCAATTTCCACATTGAATGCTTGATGAATAATGGAAATGAAAGTAATCGCCTTTAACGAATCCCCGCCCATCTCAAAGAAATCATCGTCTATGCCGATTTGATCAATCTTGAAAAATGACTGCCAATGAACAAGGAGTTCTTTCTCCATATCAGTTACTGGTTCAACATATTCAGCAGTAAGTTCTGGCCGCCCGTACAGCGAAACGTCCTCTTGCTCTTCACCGTTAGGCTGCTGCAGACGATTCACATATTTTTGTATCCTCTCCTGCAGATCCGTGGCAGACACTACAATCTGATCCATAAGATCAAATGTGAAAATTTTCTCGAAAACCTCTCTGCCCTCATGCGCACGAATCAGGGTATTTTCTAAATCCCCTCCGACTGGAATATCCGGTTTTTTGCCGTCTTCAAATTCCCAGCCGTCTAAATTTAGGGCTGTCCACTGAACAGGATGCTGCGCATTATGTTTATATACAAAGGCATCAACAAACTGGTTAACCGCAGTATAGGCGGTAAATCCAAGTCCTCCCAATATCGGAGACAAGGACGAAATCAAAAAGCAGAAATCAAGCGGTCGATCGGCCAACACTTTTTCTAATACCGCAACGCCCGTCATTTTTGCTTGAAAGTGAGTATTCGAAAAACTTCTATCCGTTTGTTCCATCATCCTGAATGATTGTTCGCCTGTTATTCCAGCTGCATAAATTACACCATGAATGGAGCCGTACTTACATTCAGCCAGATGAACCAGTTCAGACATATCCGCTTCACAGCTTGCATCCGCAGCAACAGCAGTGACTTCTGCGCCTGTTTTTTCTATCTCATATATTGATTTTATTTTTTTAACGGTTGGATCATCCTCAGCATGCGTGCTGATTAAGGACTCCCATTCACTCCGCGGCGGTAGGCCGGAACGGCTTGTCAGAATCAGTTTTCCTTTTGTTTTCTCAGCAATGGTTTTTGCAGCATGTAAACCGATGAAGCCCAGCCCGCCAATCAGAATATATACGCCTCCGGGACGAAGGTGCCCCTGCGATGATTCTGCAGGCACGGCTTTGTGAATAAAATTCCTGGTGTACCTTTTATTATTTCTGTAAACCGTTAAGAGATTGCCTGATTCGGTCATCAGCTCTGATCTGATGAGTCCCAGCAGCTTGTCTTCTTTCCAGGAATCTTCTTTCTGTCTGTCTATATCAATCACTCGATAGCGAAGGAACGGTGTTTCCTGAGATATGACCATACTCGGCCCCAGATGTACGGCTTTCTCTGGATACAACGTGTCTTCTCCGCCAAGCTGATACGTAAGGGTCGATAACACAAAGATCGAAATGTCCTGATTTGTTCCTTTCTTTTTCAAAGCTTGGCCTAAGTAAAGCAAAGAGTAATAGGATTCGTTTTGCATCTGCTCAATCCACTCGGCATCAGCGGTTTCATTCTTCTCTGCCAGCCCCCAGAGGTGCAAAATCCGGCTGTACTGAATCTTTTCCTTCTCCAACACTTCAAAAAGACGGCAGTAATCTTCCGCAGAGTCTGGGCGGAGTGTGTACACTCCTTTTTCAACCTGCTGAAAGTTATGCCCTTTTTTAACGATGACACAAGAAGCACAGGTGGATTGCAGCCCCTGAATAAGCTTATAGGAAAAATCTCCATCCTCCATGAAGACAAGCAAACGTTGTTCCGTCGCTTCAATCTCGCGGGAAATCGGCAGGATTTCTTTTTCCCATTGCGGCAGATAAAACCACTCCTGAAGCAGGAGCTTTCCTCCTGAATGTTTTTTGCCTTTTCCGCTGGCAGTATGTTTCCGTTTGTGCCAGAAGGATTCCTTTTCAAAAGGATATTGAGGCATAGTAATTTTTTCAGGATGTCTGCCCTCGTGCAGCCCGCGCCAATCAATGTCCGCGCCATACATCCACAGCGTGCCAATTCTGCTGAGTAAAAATTGGACATCTGACATACTCTGTCTGCTGTGTTTCAGCACATTGCAAGCATGCTGGCGCAGCTCATCGTTAATCGATCTCTTCACCAGCACACTTAAATCTTGTCCCGGGCCGATTTCGATAAAAATAGCATCTTCCTGTTTCGTTAACACGCCAATACCCTCGGCAAAGCGAACAGTCTCAGTCATGTGCCGTTTCCAATAGTCATAGTCCGCAGCTTCTTCATCCGCTATCCAGTCTCCCGTTAAATTCGAAAAGAAAGGAACATCCGGTTTTTGATAAGAAATGCGCTTAGCCGTATTTCCAAATCGTTCAGCGGCGGAAGCCATGACGTGTGAGTGAGCAGCAATTGAACCTTTTACTCTCATACAAAGCACTTTTTTGGCTTTTAACTGTTCTTCAAATGCGGAAATGTCAGACTCAAGCCCCGACACAATGCAAGAAGCGTCATTAACAACAGCCAATGAAATGCAATCAGGGAGAATCGCTTTCAGTTCTTCCTCTGGCATTGGCACGCTTAGCATGATGCCTGACGGCGCTTCGTGCATCGCTTGTCCACGCAAGCTGATTAGCTTGATGGCATCGCTTAGCGTAAACACTCCCGATACCGCGGCAGCCGTTAATTCACCGAAGCTGTAGCCGATCATAGTCCATGGCCGCAGCCCCCACTTCATCAGCAAAAGTGACAGCGCATATTCCAGCATAAAAATAGCCGGCTGGGCATATTTCGTCTCTTGAATCTTTATCGCGGCAGCGTCTTCATCCTGCTGGTCAGGGTATAGAATATCCTCAAGCCTCTCACCGGTCGCTTCATAGAATTCTTGAAAACAGTGATCCATCGTCTCTTTGAAAAACGGCTCCTCCGTGTACAAATCTCTGCCCATGTTCACATATTGACTGCCTTGGCCCGAGAACATGAAGATCAATTTTTTCTCCTTTTTTTCCTGAATCCGCGACATTCGGCTGAGTCCTCTGTCCTTCTTCTCGGAAAGCAGGCGGATGACATCCTGTCTGTCCTTTGCCACAAACATTTGCCTATAATCAAAGTGCTGTCTTCCGGCCTGCAGCGTATAAGCGGCGTCTGCTGCATTAAGCTCAGAGTTCCTTTCCATGTGTTCGAGCAAAAGGTCTTTCGTTTTTTCTAAAGCATTCATCGTTTTTGCTGAAAGAGGAAACAGCTGATACGAACGCGAATGTTTTTCACGTTCACTGACAGGCGCTTCCTCCAGAATCACATGGGCATTGGTGCCGCCCATACCGAACGAGCTCACGCCTGCTCGTCTTGGGGTATTTGTTTTCTTCCACATTCGGAGCTTGTCATTCACTAGGAAAGGACTGTTTTGAAAATCAATATTCGGATTCGCTTCTTTAAAATGAAGACTAGGCACAAGTTGTTGATGCTGCAGAGAGAGAACTGTTTTAATGAGACCCGCCGCTCCGGCAGCAGCATCAAGGTGTCCGATATTCGTTTTTACGGAACCAATCCGGCAAAACGCGGTCTTATTTGTTTGAAACGCTTTAGTTAAGGCTTCAATTTCAATTGGATCTCCGAGAGCTGTGCCTGTCCCGTGGGTTTCCACATAGCTGATGGTTTCCGGTTCAATCCCCGCGTCGGCAATCGCATCTCTTATAACCTCTGTCTGGCCTTCCACACTCGGCGCATTGAAGCCTACCTTTTGGTCACCATCATTGTTGACCGCAGATCCTTTTACAACCGCATAGATCCTATCGCCGTCAGCCAAAGCGCGGCTCAACGATTTCACTGCGACAAATCCGACACCATCGCCTCCTACAGTGCCTTTCGCGTCTTTATCAAAGGCTCTGCAATGGCCGTCTGGCGATTTCACCATATTCTCTTGATAGATGTAGCCTGACTTAACCGGATGGAGAATGGACACGCCGCCTGCGAGAGCCATATCAGATTCTCCATTCAGCACTGATTTGCAAGCCAAATGCAGCGCGACCAAGGAGGTTGAACAAGCTGTCTGCAGGGTAATGGCTGGACCTTTTAAATTAAGTTTATGAGCAACCCGCGTGCTGATCGTATAGGTATCATTTAAAGAGCCGATTTCAAACAGCTCTGACATCCTGCCGTCTAATGAGTCAGCGAAATGCTGGAGCCATTGAAAATTTGAGGTTGTTCCTGTAAACAAACCGATTTTTCCTTCATAATCAGCTGAAACACACCCTGCATCCTCCAGCGTTTTCCATACATACTCATGAAGAAGACGGATTTGCGGATCCATGACCTCTGCCTGTCCCGGTGAATAGCCGAAGAAGGAGGCGTCAAATAAATCGGGGCCGTCGATGATTCCTTTCGCCCTTACATAATCAGTTCTCGTAAATGTTTGTTCATCAATGCCTTCCGCAAACAGCTCTTCATCAGTGAAAAAAGAGATGGATTCCTTGCCATTTTGCAGGTTATGCCAAAATTCATCTATGTTTTTAGCTCCGGGGAAACGCCCGGCCATCCCGATGATGGCGATGCTGTCATCTGAAGGATCCTTCCGCTTTGATATGAATGGTGTTTTCTTTTTTGATTGCTCTTCATCATGACCTGATAAGAATTCAGCAAGCATCTGAACTGTTGGACGGCGGAACATCTCAACCATCGGAATACTTTTTCCCGTTTCCTTAGAAAGCTGCTGATTGACTTGGATCAAATGCAGGGAAGTGCCGCCGATTTCAAAAAATTTATCCTGAACATCGATGCTGTCTTGACCAAGTACACGTTTCCAAATCTCCAGCACCATCTTTTCTGTTTCAGAAGCTGGTGCTGCCGCAAGTGCCTTTCGTTTTGTCTCTGCAGCAAGCTCCGGCAGTGCTTTTTTATCCAGTTTTCCATTGGCCGTCAGCGGCATCTCATCCATCACAATAAATCGGGATGGAATCATATATTCCGGCAAATGACGGCGCAAGTATTCACGCAGCTGCTTTTCATCAATCGTCTCATCAGTGAAAAGATAAGCAGCCAGGCACGGTGTCTGGGACGCGTCCTTCTTCACGACAGCCGCCGCCCCTTTTATACGTCCGTACCGGCAGAGCCAGTGTTCAATCTCCCCGCTCTCAATCCGATAGCCCCTAAGTTTGATTTGGTCATCGTTTCTGCCTAAAAACTGAATGGTTCCATCCGGTAAAAAGCGGGCTGCGTCTCCTGTTTTATACATTTTTTCTCCGGGTTTAAAAGGATGAGCCACAAAGCGCTCTGCCGTCAGTTCCTTCCGGCCTAAGTAGCCTTCTGCCACTCCTTTTCCGGCAATATATAGTTCTCCCGCTGCTCCCTGGGGCAGCAGGTTCATATGTGAATCAAGAATGTATATATCAGTATGTGCTGCAGGCCGGCCGATCGGCACATACAGATCTTTATCCCTTTCAGATGAGTAGCGGTGAATCATGCAGCCGACTACCGTTTCCGTCGGGCCATATTCATTAAAAATTTCAATTTTCCCATCGAAGTTCTCTTCAATTTTCGCCGCCAAGGAGGTTTCTAATTGCTCTCCCCCCAGTATCAGGCACTTCATCACACTGTCCTGAAACGGCATCCCGGAAATGAAATGCAGATGGGACGGCGTTAACTTCATAACGTGGGCTCGATTATCTTTCAGAATTTGTTCCACAAGAAGCTGCTTGTTTGTATCCCGATACACAATAATTGCGTTTCCGGTTATAAGCGGGGTAAAGATAGAAGTTACTGTTAAATCAAAAGATAAAGACGTATAAAGGGCAAAATCTCTATTATCACCTCTTACATATTGCTCGGCGGCCCAGGAAATATAATTTTCAAGACCAAGATGCTTAACAAGCACCCCTTTTGGCCTGCCTGTTGTTCCAGAGGTATATATGCAATACGCAATATCCTGCGGACCGTAATGTTTCACCAGATTGCTGTCGTTTCCTTGATAAAGGCTCTGATCGGTAATATCTATTTTCACACCATCGTACGAGTAAACCAGCCCCTCAATATCCTCTGTCAGCAGCAGGTTTACCCCGCTGTCCTGAAGAAGATATTCAATTCTTTCCGGAGGATAATCGGGATCAACCGGAACATAAGCGCCGCCCGCTTTTAATACAGCGAGACACGCGATCACCATTTCAATTGAATGTTCTGTTAAAATACCGACTCTTTGTGCGGGTTTGACTCCCTGACTTTCTAAAAAGCGGGCAAGCTGATTCACTTTTTTATTTAATTGATCATAGGTCAGGGATTCCGAGCGAAATTCCACAGCAAGAGCGTCCGGCGTCTTTTCTGTCTGCCGTTCAAACAAATCAATAACAGTTTGATGTTTGTTGCCGGTCAGACCTTTATAATTGCAAAACTCTTCAAGTTGATAATGCACTTCATCTTGTGAAAGCATATTCAAGCGATGCACAGATCTGTCTGCCGGATACTCAATCACTTCCGATAACAGGTTGAGAAAATGATCCCCCAGCTGCTTCACTTGAAGAGCAGACATGACACCAGGATTGTATATAAATGAAAAATGGATATGTTCATCAAAAGCTTGTACACTCAATGTCAAATCAAACTCAGTTTGCTCAAACATGTCATATTGTTCGATTGAAAGAGGAAGACTGTTTGACTTAAGCATCTGATCAAGCGGATAATTTTCAATCACGACAATCGTGTCAAATAATGACTGCTCAGCCGTCAGCCCCGCATATGTTTTTAAATCAGACAGCGGTGTATGTTCATATTCACTTCTTTTGGCAATCTGCTCATGTGCAAGCTGAATCACATCTAAAGGCGTGGATTGAGGCGCAAAGCGAAGACGAAGCGGAATGGTATTAATAAACAGCCCCGTCATTTGTTCTATTCCCGGTACATCGGCGCTTCTTCCTGACACGGTTGTCCCGAACACCACTTCTTCTTGATCAGAATATTTCTTTAGCAGCAGACCCCAGACACTATATAGAATTGAAGCAAGCGTAACTTGCCGTTCAGCAGCGAGTGAGCGCAGAGCTTTCCCTGCTGAAACCGGAAGCTGTATTTCATGTTTAGAAAAAATAGCATTTCGCTTCCCTGGTCTTTCTGTATTCGGCAGCAATTGTACAGGCTCCCAGTCTTTCAATAACCCTTTCCAAAATGACGCCTGGCTGTCTTTTGTTTTACGCTGCTGTTCCTGCTTCCATTTCACAAATGCTTGATATGACGGTTTTTGAGAAATAACAGGTGTTTGACCCATGGATAACGCTTGATATGACTCCATCCACTCTTTGAGGACAATCCCCATGCTCCAGCCGTCCATCAGGATATGATGAAAGCTGATCATCATCCAGATCCCGTTTTCTTCTATTTGATAAAGCGTGACACGAAAAGGTACTTCTTGAAGCTGAAACGGCTCTTTCCGATCACGCGCCGCAAGCTCCTCCTTCAGCTTTTCCTGGGAAATGCCTTTCTCGAACGAGATGCTCTGATAACGGATATCTATTTTATGATGCTTTAATATAACTTGAATGGGCTTAGCTGTTTCCTTCCACCTAAACACCGTCCGCAGCATTTCATTTTGCCGAACCGTTTGCTGCCATGCTTTTTCAAAAAGATCGCGGGCTGGTTCGCTCTCCAGTTTTATCAGCATTTGTTCAAAATAAGCATTACCTTCCGGCTCCATTAAATGATGAAAAAGCAGACCTTCCTGAATGGTTGTCAGTCCGAGAATGTTGGCTATGTTATTTTTATCTATTTTATTCATTTGCTCACTCACAGAATCCTCTCCATCCTCTGCCTATATATGTTTGACAAAATATCGTCTCAATCCATAATTCGCTATAACTTGCTGCTGAATTTGAGATGTTCCTTCAATGATCTCCAATACTTTGGCTTCTCTGTACAGGCGGGCAGCTGAATGATCTCTGCTGAAGCCGCTTCCTCCATGGATCTGCACATTTGAATTGGTAATTTCAACAGCAACCTTTGAAGTGAAATATTTCGCGATAGACGTTTCCGTCACGGCCTCTGGATCTTGTTTCATCCGCATTTCGCCGGCTTTCATACATAAGGCGCGGGCTGCATGCAGCTGTGTTACGGCATCACCGATCATTCCTTTAATCATTTGATGTTTGTAGAGTTTCTCTCCAAATTGGCTTCTCTTCCGTGAGTATGTTACTAAAGAATCGACGGCTTCCTGTGCAATCGCCAATCCGGCCCATGCTACACTGTATCTGCCATGATCCAAAGCCAAGTTAACGATGTAATTAAAACCGCCCCCGATTGGCCCTAATATCTGGTCATCAGAAACCTCGACGCTGTCAAACTCTATTTCCGCAAGATAAGAAGCTCTATTGGCCATCATGCCTTCCATTTTTTTTACCGTTACGCCGCTCTGGCGGCTGTCTACAATAAAGGCTGTAACCACTTCTCCATCACGGGCTATAACCAGAAAAAAGTCAGCAATGGCCCCAAAGGAAATCCATTTTTTTCTGCCGTTGATGACATAGCAGTTTCCGTTTTTTGTATACGATGTTTCAATGTGGTTTGCGTCTGAACCAATGTTTGGTTCAGACAATGCAAACGCTCCGATTTTCTCTCCTTTTCCGATGGGGACAAGCCATTCTTCTTTTTGGCGCTCAGTACCGTACCGCAGCAGAGATTCACCGACTAACGAATTCACAGTCAAAAGGGTTCGAATATTACAGCACGCTTTACCTGCTTGTTCAGTAAACAAACCGTACTCGACAGGGTTCAATCCCAATCCGTGATAGACCTCCGGAATACCCGCAGCAAAATAAGATTTGCTCCCTAACTCTTTTATTAATTCTGCCGGGATGCATTCCTTCTCATCAAACTCGCCTGCAAAAGGTCTGATTTTTTCGTCACAGTAACCCCGGAAATCTTGAATGATGTCGGCTTTCATCTCAGCTGTTTTCATTAGCAAGCGCTCCGTTCTGTTTCTTTTCAATTAGGCTGACGATTCGGTTTACTGTGCTGAAGTTAGCAATATCTAAATCTTCGTTATCAAGCTGAAACCCAAAGTTTTGCTCAAGAAATGTTACAAGCTTCATCGCAAATAAAGAATTCACAAATCCCATTTCAAAAATGTGATCATCATTGGTTAATTCGATTTCATCGTCAAAGACCACCAAATTTTGTTCAATATATTCTCTAATTTGTTCATGAAGATTCATCTATTTGCTCTCCCCGCTATTTAGATTAATTGCTGCTTCCCGCAACAGGTGATTGGCTGAATTCCGTTTTGACCTCGACATACGCAGGATACGGCTGAATCCGGCTCAGGTCATTTTCAAATAAAATGAAGCCGTCCGGGCCCTTCGTATGTTCTTTGAAATTGGCAAATTTATATGTGATATACATGACTCTGTTCCGATCTGTTTGTTTAAAATCAGCAAACAGTTTTTTCCCTTTTTGTTTCGCTTCATTTAAAATAGCTGTCAGTAAAATCGTACCGACACCGCGGGACATAACCCGGCATGACATTAAAAGAAGATTAATATGCCATTCATCTCCCTTTTCTTCTATTAAAGAGAGTCCGATCTTTCCATAAGAGCCGTACTTGTCCTCAAGCTCGCAGACTAGCAGCATATGAGAATCTGACTTTCGGAAATAATTTAATTCCTGATAATCGTATGTTTTTCCGCTTGCATTCAGCTGGTTTGTACGCACCGTAAGCTCTTCTGCCCGCTGCAAGTCGCTTTCTTGCGCATGGCTGATCGTAAACTTCATATTCAGAGTGGCAAGAAATTGTTCGGACGGTCCTTCAAACTGCTCTTCGTCCTCTTTTCTGCGATCATCCTCCAGATACATCTGCCGGCGTCTTTTGGCATCCTCCGTTACGAATGCAGGCTTCAGCAAAGGATCGACGATTAGATCCTTATACCGAACGGCATCCCAGCACGAAATCTCCGGATGGGCATTTTGCACTTCTTCCCTTTCAAATGCTTGGTCGTCAATAAAGAGAAGCGTATCCTTATGGATATTGAGGTTTTTGCTGATTTTTTCCAAAGAAACTGATTTGGCATTCCAGCTGATTTCCGGATATAAAAAGAAATGGTCAATTCCAAATTCCTTTAATTTTTCCATAACAGCAGCTTCGTCATTTCTGCTTGCGACAGACAGCAATATGCCGCGTTCATCAAGCTCAGTCAAAATTTCTTTGATATTGTCCTTCAGCTTTACATCATCAGATTCAAGCAGAATACCATCCCATAGCGTATGATCTAAATCCCAGACAACACACTTAACTCCCTTTTTCAATGGTCTGCTCCTCCTTTAACTATATTGAAAGAATCCTTGTCCTGACTTTCTCCCTAGCTTTCCTGCGTCTACCATTTTCACGAGCAGCGGACATGGCCTGAATTTTGAATCTTTGTAGCTTTCATATAGAACCAGCAAGGAGTTAAGGATCGTATCAAGACCAATTAAATCCGCAGTCGCGAGCGGACCCATTTTATGCCCAAACCCGCCGCGGAAGATTTTATCCACATTGGCTGGTGTCGCCACTTGATCTTGAACCGTCCAAATGCTTTCATTAATGGTCAGCATTAACACACGATTTGACACAAAGCCAGGCAAATCATGAACAACGACAGGGTTTTTGTCGAAAGATTTCAAAAACTCGACGGTTGCATTGACAGTCTCATCAGTGGTGGCATCGCCCCGAATCACCTCTACAAGTTCTTTCAGAGGAACAGGATTCATGAAATGTGCTCCAATTACCTTTTCAGGACGATGCATCAGTGAACCGACCTTCGTAATTGAGATACAGCTTGTATTTACAAGGTAGATGGTATCCTCTCGGCAGATATCCTTTAATTGTAAATACACTTGCCTTTTTATCTCCCAATCTTCTGTTACGTTTTCAATGATGATATCAGCCGGCTTCACATTGTGCGGCTCAGTCGTGAATTGAATGTTATCAAGCACATCTTCAAGTGACATGCTGAATTTTTCTTTCCTCATCAGTTGAACAAGCCTGAATGTCTTTTTAATATTTTCCTCTGCGGCTTTCAGTTTTTCATCACTGATATCCAGCAAAATCACTTGATACCCATTCGCAGATAAATCAAGAGCCATATCGGCCCCCATGACGCCTCCTCCGATAACACCGGCAGTTCTGAAATCCATTTCATACCACTCCTGTCTGATTCAAAATATGATTGATTTTAGCTGTCACTTCTTTTATCTTCTGATTAATGAAAAAATGATCTCCTTCAAATTCGTAAAATCTGCATGTCTGATCGGTGTACTGATTCCAATCAGATAAATCAAACAGCACTGACGGCAGATCACGTTTTCCGTAAAAAACCGAAATATCGCACGATAAAGGAGCAACAGCTGTATTCCTGTATGTTTCCAGCAACTCAAAGTCAGCTCTTAAAATAGGAAGGAAAAAGTCAAGCACCTGCTCATTTTTGCTGAATTCTTCGGGTACACCCCCCATCTCAATAATCGCTTGTTTTAAAGCGGAATTTGAAAGCTGATGAAGCACTTTCTTTTCCGGGATATGAGGCGGGAAACGCCCGGAAAAAAACATATGGATCGGCTGTTTATTTTCCATGGTTAATTTCTTTTGCAATTCGTATGCAAGCAGCGATCCCATGCTGTGTCCAAAAATGGCATAATCCGAATCATCCAAATGGGATTTTGCTTGCTCAAAAAGATCTTCCGTCACGGATCCTGCATGATTCAGCAATGGCTCAGACATTCTCGTTCCATGTCCCGGAAGCTCTAAGGCCACCAGTTCAACTGATGCATCAAGAAATCTTTTCCACCCGCTGAAGATGGTGCTCGAACCCCCGGCATACGGCAGACAGAATAATTTGATCATTTGACCCTCTCCTCTTTACCAATATCCTTCAGGCATTCAATATGGGCTGCTTCAAGTTCCAGCACTTTTTTCAGTGAATCTTTGATCCGGTCTTTATAACCAGAAGAAGATCCTCCCGAAAAATAAAGCTTAGCCGCAAGATGCCGCGCTGCTTCCCACTTATCAATAATGTCAGACGTCACAGCGGCAAGCTGTTCAAACGCCGGAAGAAATGCGAGGCGGTATTGCTCTGTTTTTTTCACATTTAAAATTCCATTAAATGAATGAAGGAGCTTTTCGCTGTCTCTTATGCTGTGAAATTGCTCAGTAAACCGGCTGAAGGACGCCAAACCGGATAACATCCGATCTACATGCTCGGTGATGTTATGAACAAAGAAGGCAGCCGCATCCTTGAAAATGCTTTGCCCTGAGCGATCCCTGCCCGGATCATAAGAAAAGGAGGCATAAGAATGAAAAGCGGCAGGAGGCTGAAAATAACTGTGAAAGCCTAGATAGGCTTTGGCCAAATGCTGATATGAAATATGTCTGGCTTCATATGACAAGTTATCGGGATAACGGTTTTCAATAGCAAGAACAGTCTGATCTACGTCATGAAAGCCATAAATCAGTATGCTGTTCCGGTTATGCTTAGACATATATTCCTGTCTATAAGGCTGTGCATATGTATCCAACCAAATGATGACGGGTTTATTTTCAAGAACATCCCGTTTCACATCATCTATGAGACTGCTGCTCACCGATTGCTTATCCGCGCTTATTCCCTGCTGATTCATGACATACTCAGGATCATAAACTTCAGTCCGATCAATCATTGGATAACCGTCTTCATCCAATTGATACGAATATATGTCATTTAAAAGATAAGGATAGATTTCTTGCTGAAACGAGCGAACCACTGAAAAATAACAGTTAAAAAAACAGCTGCGATAAAATAGGTCGTTAAACGGCTGAATACCAGGGATGGATGTTTCACATTTCATGCGTCTCACTCCTTCTTGCGGCACGGTGATTGAAAAAATAAGCGGTTAAACCGAATATACAGGAGGCAAGGAGCAGCATATAATAAACCGCCGCCAAATAAAGAAGAGAACCGGGCCCCCAAATAAATATCATGCTCCAAGGCAAGCCATTAAAGGCGAAGACTGAAATGAGCTTAGGCGCCACTATTCCAGCTGCGAGCAAAATCCCCCAAAGCAGCGCCTTTATTCTTGTTCGCTGCTGAACGGGAGCATTTTTCGATTTTACGCTTTTTAGAAAAATAAAAATTCTCCACAGCAGAACAATAAGCAATAAACTGAATAAAACCAGCATGGCAGCCGCAGCTTTATCAATGACCTGGAACGGATCAGTGACAGAACCGTCCTGTTTTTGATTTGGATCGGCAATCACTTGTAAAACAGAACGAGCGATTTTCTCAGGATACGCGCTGTTCATATTGGCCAAAACCCCTACAGCCGCATTATCGTCAGGGCTGACGATAATAAACGAAGAAAAGTTGGGGTTAGAGCCGGCATGGAACACTTCTTTGACTCTGCCCTTTTTTTCAAAAATTGACCATCCCGCACCATAATACACGCCCGGCTCGTCGGTTTTTACGCTTTTATCAGGCAGGTGGCTCTGCTCAATCAAGCGGCTTATATCACCGTCACTTTGATTCAGCTGAAATCGAAGCCATTTGGATACATCCTCTGCGTTCGTGATAATATATCCGGCAGGCGTGTTCCCCCTATACTCAGGCGCTTTATAGGCTCTGGCTTTTAAAAATCCGATTTTAAAACCTGATGATACATCGCCGGCATGACCAGCGTGCCGCCCAGCATACGTGTTTGACATATCTAACTGCTTAAAAACGTGCTCAGCCATATATTGCTCGTACGGCCGGCCTGATGCCTGTTCAATGATATATCCCAGCACATCATAATTGATTGTGGCATATTCAAATGTGCTTCCCGGCTTATGACTAAGTTCAACTCCCTTTAATCCCTTCGCCGTTTTCTCCAAAGCATCTTCCTTTGAATCAACTTTGATATCCGCTATCGATAAAAAAGGAATTCCGCTTGTATGATGCAGCAGCTGTTGAATGGTGATATCTGTTTTCTTTCCGTTGTAAACTGCATAAAATCCGCTGATATACCGGCTGACAGGGTCATTTAGATTGATTGCCCCCGAACGTACAAGCTTAAGCACACCCAGTGCAGTAAACGCTTTAGAGGTTGAGCCCATCTCAAACAATGTCGAGGCGGTTACAGGGCGGCTATGTCTTTCACCGGCATAACCAAACCCCTTTTCGTATACCACATCATTTCCTTTTACCACTGTCACTGAGATCCCCGGTATTCCGCTTTCCTTCATCTGCTTTTCGATCAGAGCGTCAATGCGCTTATCAACTGGCGTCTGAGCGCTTGCCTGTCCGCCACCCCAGATTTGAATTGACAGGATACAAAGGCATAAAATCAGCCATACGTTTCTCATCATTTGAACAAGGAATCCAATTCTTCAATAGATAATGAGGCGGTTTCAAAATCTGATGGCGTATATTCGACAGACTCTTGTTTACAGCAATGTTCAGTCAGCTCCTTCAGCTGTACAAAAAATTCATCTAAAAGCTGTTCCATATCCTCTGTCTGATAAAGATCGCTGCAAATTAAATCCAACGTTAGCTGTCCGTCATAGATTCCCGCAGTCAAATCAAGACTGACTGTCAGACTATTTTCAGGTGATGACTCGGCGCCTGAATTTAAATAAGTCATGCGGTATTCTGATTTGTCTGCTAAAAAACGGTCAACTTCTCCCAGATAATTAAAGCGCAGCTCAGGCTTCCTGTGCTCCGGCATTCGTTTAATCAAATAGGTGAGAGCGCCGTAGCCAATACCCTTATTGGGGATATTCCGCAGGTTTTCTTTTACTGAACGGATTTGCGCCGGCAGATCAGCCTCTGCCTGAAACACGGCGGGATACATCGCTGTAAACCACCCGAACGTCCTTGAAAAATCTAAGTCTTCCTTTAATGGCTCTCTTCCGTGACCTTCCAATTCCAAAGAAATAACCTCTTTGCCTGTGCAATGATGGCAAGCCCGGATTAACGCAGTGATAAGTAAATCATTTGTTTGGGTTTGATACGCCTCATTTGCTTCACTGAGCAGTTTTTGAGTCATCTGGCTGCTCAAAGACCGTTTCAGTTTTATGCTATTTTCAACTTTGGAATTTTCCGGACAAATCCCATAGAGCGGCTCAATCTTTTTCACTTTTTTATTCCAATAGCTGCATTCTTCTTCCGCCTCACGCGAATAAGCGTATTCATGGATCGAATTTGAAAATTCCTGATAAGAATGTGTCTTTAAAGGCAGTCTCTTCTCTTCCTTCTTATCTATTGAATGTAAAAGAGCAAGAAAATCATCAATCAGGATTTGCCATGATACACCGTCCGCGATCAGGTGATGGGCTGTAAATAACAAATGCGTTTTTTCGTTTGCCTTGATCACACCGGTTTTAAAAAGCACTCCATTGTATAAGTCCGTGCTTTCTCTCATTTCCTGCCCGATCACCGCTATTTGTTTGGTTTGCTCTTCCTCGGAAACATTAGACAGATCATGGTATTCGATATAAGGTTCGATATTTGTATTGTGATAGACCAAGGTATTCGTTTCTTTTTCTACATTCATTCGCAAGCTATCGTGATGATTGATTAAAAGAGACAGAACCGCCTTTACATCTTCAAGGTGAACCTCTTTTTCAGCAGTTAGCATAACCGATTGATGCCAGAAATGAGCACACTTTAAATCCAAAGACCAGAACCATTGGGTAATCGGCGTGCCCATCACTCTGCCTTCTGCTTGTTGTTGAGAAATTGCAGGCGATTGTTTGCTAGTCACAACACTGACAAGTTCTCTAAATACGGGATAAGTCATAATATCCTGAGTCTTGATAAAAAGACCTTTTTCTTTCATTTTCGAAACGAATTGAATGGCTTTGATAGAATCTCCGCCAAGCTGATAAAAATGATCCTCTGGGCAAATATCAGTCTGGCCGAGTATCTCCTTCGCGGTTTCCAAAAGAACCGCCTCTGCTTCCTTCTGCTCTTCATTTAACAATCCGTAATCTGTCTGTTCTTGATACAGTAAGGGATCAGGAAGCGCTTCCTTGTCTGTTTTTCCATTTTGCGTAAGCGGAATTTGGTCCATCTTGATAAAGTAGGCCGGAACCATAAAAACGGGCAGTTTGCCAGAAAGCTTTTTCCTAAGCTCCAGCACTGGCGTAGGTGCAGAGCTCACTACATATGCCGCCAATTGCTTTCTGCCCTGTGAATCATCAAAATCAATGACAACCGCTTCTTCTATTTCCTCGAGAGAAAGCAGGGCTAATTCAATTTCTCCCAGTTCTATACGGTAGCCTTTCAATTTGATTTGATGGTCTTTACGCCCTGCATATTCAAGCAATCCATTATTCGTTCTTTTCGCCAGATCGCCTGTCTTATACATTTTTCTGCCCTTCATGAAAGGGTTATCCAGAAAACGCTCGGTTTGCAATTCCGGACGCTGCCAATATCCTCTGGCAACATTATCGCCTGAAATATACATTTCACCTTGAGTTCCCGGCAATACAGGCTGCAGCTGTTCATCTAATAAATAAATTTCTGTATTCTGCAGCGGAACCCCAATTGGAACCGAAGCTTGCTGATCCTGTTCTCGGTCATATTTGTGGATCATACACCCAACGGTCGCTTCTGTCGGCCCGTATTCATTAAAGATCTCGATGCGGTGATCTGATGCTTCTGTTATTTGGCGTGCTAAAGAAACAGACAGCTGCTCTCCGCCAACGATCATTCTTTTTATAGAGGAATCTTTTAAGTTTGCATCTTTCAGCAACGCTAAATGTGCTGGTGTCAGCTTGATGACAGCTGTTTTCATTTCTTTTACGATTTGATGAAGTATAAATTCCGGGATATCTTCTTGTCTGTAAATGATAATCTTATTTCCTGTCACTAATGGGGTGTAAATGGATGTAACGGTTAAATCAAAAGCTATGGATGAGTACAGCGCAAAGCTGTCCTCTTGGGAAGAAGTATAATTCTGAGAGGCTGATGTAATGTAGTTCACAAGGCTTTGATGTTCGATCATCACGCCTTTCGGCTGCCCTGTTGATCCAGAAGTGTAAATCATATATGCGATGTCGGAAGGATCGTTCCTGATGTCTAACTGTCCCGTATCTAAATCATTAAACATGGTGCAGTCAATACTGATTTGTTTTACGTGCCTTGGCAAACGGCAGTCTATTTTAAAAAGAGGGTCTGTAATAAAAAACGCCGCTTCACTATTTTCTAAAATATACTTGATTCGTTCCGCGGGATACTCGGGGTCGATCGGCACATAAGCACCGCCTGCTTTTAAAATGCCCAGTAAAACAGCAATCAACTCCGGTGAGTGTTTCATGCTCACGGCAACAAAATCACCGCGGCTTATTCCTTTATGTATAAGGCAGCGAGCAATTTGGTTGGAGCGTTCATCCAGTTCTTGATAAGAAACATGTCTGCCCCCATCCTCTATCGCTGTGCGAAACGGATGCTGCAAGGCTGTTGCTTGAATTAATTGATTGATTGTCTGCTCTTTCGGATACTCGGTCTGCGTCTGATTCCACTTAAATATCTCGTCCCTTTTTTCTTGTTCAGTTAATATAGACAAATGTCTGAATTGAATGTCTGGATCCTCAATAAGCAATAAAATCAGGCGGAGTAAACGGTCTTTCAATTGCTGAATTTCCGCTTCGCTGTAATCCGCAACCTTGTAGTCGAACTGCAATTCGATTGCTCCGCCTTCGTCCCATTCTTTAACTGCAATTTGAAGGGAATAAGGCTGTGATCCGTTATATAATTCATCATATTCGACATGGCATCCATCTATATCAGAAGCAAGATCGGTGTTGTATGAATTGATATACATTTGGAAGAGCTGGTCGTATCCCTGTTTTGCCAGCTGTAATTCCTTTATCAGTTCGTCGTAGGGGTACCGTTGGTGGAGAAAGTATTTCAGGTAGTCTGAATTGACTTCTTGTAAAAAGTCTGAGAAACGCTGGTTCAGGTCTGTTTTCTTTCTGAACGGCATCGTACTGACAGTCATCCCCGCCGTGCTTTTTTCCTTCTTTCCAGACCTGTTTAGTACCGGCGTGCCGATAATGAAATCATTCTCTCCCGTTGCTTTGCTTAAATACCAAAACAGCGATGCGGTAAACAATGCGTTTAACGAAGAGCCTTGCTTTTGAATAAATTCATAAACGGCAGCAGAATGTTCTTGGTCAAGTTTAAATCGTTTGCGTTTTCCAGCAATGTTCGCTGAACTTTTTGACAAGAAGCTGTCCGGCAAATGAGAAAATTCCTCTTTCCAAAATACGGCATCTTTTCGATATCGTGGCGAAGAAAGGTATTTTTTCTCTTTTTCTATAAGAATCGAATAGTCGTCAGCGGCTTCTTCAGGCAGTTCTCCATTTGCCAGAAGCATGTACAGATCCTTAATCTTATCAATGATGATTTTCATAGACCAGCCGTCAGCAACAATATGATGGCATTTGATTAAATACCCGCAGGTTGCTTCATCTGTTTGGAAAACATAAAATTGAACAAGCGCGCCATCATATAAAGAGAAAGGTATTTTAAATTCCTGTTCGGCCCAATCTAGCATTCTTTCATATGGATGGTCTGCTGAAGTAAAATCGACTGATGGCACACGGGCCTGCGCTTTTTCGTCTATGTATTGAAGAACTGATCCTTCCTGCTTCATGAGGCGTATTCTGAGGGACTCTGTCTGTCTGATACAATGCTGAATGGCTTTTTTTAACGTCTCAAGATGAAGTTTTCCATTGATTTGGATGAGGCCGCCAATATGATTAATAGCTGTTTCTGGGTATAAATTTTCGATATTTAATATCCTTTTTTGATGATGAGAAAGAGGAAATAAATTCAAGTTACCATTCAACATATCCACCTCTTTACAAGTAGTATTTTACATCACCAATTTAAACACACAACAAATAATTTGTAAATATTTATAAAACATTGTCTATATTTGTTCATTTTTTAGTTTTAAAGATAAAAGCGCTGAAACGGTAAAAATGATAAAATTCAAGAAAAATACATATTGAACACCCAGCCAATCAGTAAGGCTGCTCATAATTAAGATCGATGCTCCGTATACAAATGTACTTATTGTATGCTGAGCCGACAGTATTTTCGGAAGCAAAGTTTCGTTTATGTTTTCCTGCACATAAGTTCTGATCGCAATTCCCCGGAGCTGAAATGAAGGTCCTAAAATAAAGACAAAAAGCAGCGATGCCAACGCATACTTGTTAAGCGCAAGGCATAGTGTGCAAGCCCCGATGGCAAGTGATGTCCATAAAATCATCGAGAACAGTTTTCCATTCATTATTTTTGAAAGTTTCCAAACGATTAAACCGCCTGTAATGGTGCCGGCGAAATAGCTTGCGTTAATAAACCCCCACCATGTTTCGTTTTGATGCAGCACTTCATCGACATAAACAAGGATAATGGCTCCTGTCCAAATACTTCTGCCGAACATGGATAAAAGCTCAAGAACAGTCAGCATTCTGATAACGGGCATTTGATAAATTGCTTTCCACCCGGAAGAAATTTTATCCATAAAGGACTCGTTTTCTTCCTTTTCGGCATCTCCTTTTCCCGCATCCTTGACAAAAAATAAAGATACTGTAGAGGTGCCATAAAGCGCAAAAGTCAACAATAGAAGCAATTGCGGCCCGAGCCATTTGATCAAAATACCGCCGAGCAGCCATCCGAGCAGGAGCACGATTTGATCAGAGGTCAGCACCAGGCTGTTTGCTTTCAACAACATGGATTTTGGAACAAAACGGGGAATCATTGAATTTCTGACCGGAATAGTTCCTCCATCTAACAGCGACATTAAAAATACAATAAAGAAAAAAATAAAAATAGATTTAAAATCTATCATAAATATGAGAAGCAACAAAGATAACAGAATGGTTTGCGTTAACTGTAAAAAAATCAAAATGTGCTTTAATCTATATTTATGAATAAAAACCGGTATAAATACTGCGCTTAATGACTGACCCACGAACTGCATCATGGCTACCAGCGAAGCCAAAAAGGCCGAGTCTGTGACTTGATACGTAAACAGGGTCAGTACCAGCACGTATAAAGAATCTCCTAAATTGGCAATTGACTGGCCCGCCCATATGAAATAAAAGGATTTATTTTTCATAATTTCAACCCTTTTCTATTTTTAGAACATCATAACATAAATAAATACCCTCTCCAATGCTACTTAACCTTCAAAAAAACGCAAAAAACCCCTGCGCCGCAGCGGCACAAGGGGTCATCCAATATTAGTCATAAATGTGAACAGTCGGCTCTTTATCTCCCGCATTGCGGATAATGACCGCTTCCTGTCCGTCTGAGGATGTGATATTGACTTCGACATCAACTGAGCTCTTGGAGTAGTAATCCATCACTTCACCCGTTAAGAACTGGGTAAACGCGACAACTTCACTTTTTCCGTAGAATTGCATTGGAATATCAATCTTCATTTTCGTCATTTCATCTTTTTCATACAGGGCAGTCCCTACAACACCAGTGTAGTTCGGGAAATATTCTTCAATTGAGTTTTTGAACCGCTTAAAGACCTCGGTATCATCCGGGTATTTTTCTGCTGTGGTTGTATCCGCCGGATAGAATACGTATTTTTCGTTTATGTCATCCCAGTTTGAGATATCCGTGGAGCCTGCTTTGACTTCTGTTTTGGCGATGAAGTTCCCCGGCACAATCGATGTTTTTGACGCCTGCTTGTAGAGCGCGACGGTAATCGGCACATTCTTCAGGTTATCTTTTTTACGGAGGCGGTTAATGACCTCTTGTGCGATTTTTTCACCCTGCTCGCGAAGCGTGCTTTCTTTAATCTCCACTTCTTTTTGAGGGTCGCCTGTTTTTTCACGATAGTAATACACGGAGTTTAACGCCAGTCCGATCATCACGCCCCCAAGCTGGATGGAATTCTTGTCTTTTCTGACTAAATAATCGTGCTCCAGCATGGACGCTAAATAAACCGGGCTGCTTTCGTTCTTTTCTTCTGTTGAACCGGAGCTCGGAAGCGCTGGGTTCAAGCCTTCATTTTTGAAGTTTTTATCTTCTTTTTGGGCTTTTTTCAGATCAGAGCCTGTTTTTTTCCGTGCCAGCCAGCTTAATACTGTATCTTCATCTAAATATTGCCCTTCTTGGAACAGATAATCGTCAGTAGAGAAAGAATCTTGGGCAAGACGCATCAGCCCTGTTTCAAACTCATCAATGTCCAGTCTTGTATTCAACTGTTCCGTCGTCAAGCCGCGCGCTTTTCCCGCCTTAAACGGCAGCACCATTTTGTAATAGGAGTCAGAGATATTATATTTCGGGACAATCGCTTTTTCTGACGATTTCGCCGTCTTTTGCGTGATCTCTTCCTCCTTCTCCCCCCCAAAACCTGACGAGCAGGCAGACAGCATTAATACTGCCGCCGTTGCCGCCATTACCAACGTCTTTTTCAATAGAAAACACTCCTCTTATTTCTTTAGCTCTCCCATTAACTGTTCTTCATTCCATACTTCAATGTTCAGCTCTTGCGCTTTTGTCAGCTTGCTTCCCGCCGCTTCTCCGGCGATGACCAAGTCTGTGTTTTTGCTGACGCTGCCAGTCAGCTTGCCGCCGAGCGCTTCGATTTGCGCTTTGGCATCGTTTCTTGACAGTTGTTCCAGCTTTCCTGTCAGAACAATTGTTTTACCGGCAAAGTAAGAATCGCTGTCCTCTGCTTTTACTTTTTTCGGGCCTTTGTAGAGTGTGTTTACGCCCAGCTCCTGAAGTTCATTCAAGAGTTCAAGCATTTCTTCTTTATGAAAATAGGTGATGACCGCGTCAGCCATTTTTTCACCGATCTCATCTACCGCGAGAAGTTCCTCTTTAGAGGCTTTTTTCAGGTTCTCCAGGCTTTCAAAATGCATGGCGAGCGTCTTTGCAGCCTTTGAACCGATAAAGCGGATGCCGAGTCCGAATAGCAAGCGCTCTAACGAATTTTCTTTTGATTTTTGGATGGAGCTGATCAGGTTTTCTGTGGACTTTTCGCCCATGCGTTCGAGCTGAATGACCTGTTCCTTCGTCAGCTTATACAAATCCGCGACATTGCGGACGAGGTTCTCCCCAAACAGCTGTGTGATCACTCGTTCGCCAAGCCCGTCAATGTTCATGGCATTGCGGGAAACGAAATGGATCAGCCCTTCTCGGATTTGCGCCGGACATTCAGGGTTAATGCAGCGAAGTGCCACTTCTCCTTCGATACGGACGAGTTCGCTTCCGCATTCAGGACATTCCGTCGGCATGCTGAATTCCTTTTCTTCTCCTGTGCGCTGTTCAACGAGGACGTTCACGACTTCCGGAATGATATCGCCCGCTTTTTTGACGACGACCTTATCCAATATCCGAATGTCCTTCTCTTTAATTAAATCTTCGTTATGAAGGGATGCTCTTGAGACCGTTGTGCCGGCAACTTTTACCGGCTCAAGAATCGCAGTCGGCGTAATCACACCCGTTCTGCCGACATTTAATTCGATATCGAGAAGCTTTGTCACGACCTCTTCAGCAGGAAATTTATACGCGATGGCCCAGCGCGGGCTTTTCGCCGTAAAACCAAGCTCTTCCTGCTGATCAAGGGAATCTACCTTAATCACGATGCCGTCAATTTCATACGGAAGGTCAGCGCGCTTAGCCTGAAACTCATCGATCAGCGCAATGACTTCTTCTATGCTGCCGCATTTTTTTCGTTCCTGGTTCGTTTTAAATCCGATTTCGTCGAGAAAATCAAGCCCCTGGCTTTGCGTCTCCACACCCATCTCATCAAGCTCCGCTATACTGTAGACGAAGATATCAAGATTTCGTTTCGCTGCAATTTTCGGATCGAGCTGTCTGAGTGATCCCGCGGCGGCATTTCGCGGATTGGCGAACGGTTCTTCTTCGTTTTTGATCCGTTCCTCATTGAGCGTTTCAAACGAACGCTTTGGCATATACGCCTCGCCGCGCACTTCGATTGACAGATCACGTTTCATTTTGAGCGGAATATTGCGGATCGTCTTCAGATTCTCCGTAATATCCTCTCCCGTCGTTCCGTCACCCCTTGTGGCCCCTCTGACAAAATAGCCGTCTTCATAACGGAGAGAAACAGCAAGACCGTCTATTTTCAGCTCCACATTATACGCCACATCGTCACCGACGGCCTGGCGCACCCGGCGGTCGAAATCACGGAGATCATCTGCGTTAAAGGCGTTGCCCAAACTGAGCATCGGCGTGCCGTGGGTGACTTTCTGAAACGCTTCAAGCACGGCTCCGCCGACACGCTGCGTAGGAGAGTCAGGCGTTCTGAGGTCTGGATGCTCCTCCTCGATCGCAATCAGCTCCTGCATCAATCTGTCGTATTCGGCATCAGGGACGCTCGGTTCATCTAAGGTGTAATATTCATGGCTATACTTGTTGATGGTGCGGCGCAGTTCGTCTGCCCGCTGCTTCGCTGTTTCTTTGTCCATCTGCTTCTTCCTTTCCTCTTCAATTACTGCTTTTCAATGGGAGCGAATGCTGCTAACAGGCGTTTCACGCCGACAGGGCTCGGGAAGGCAATATCGAGCTCCGTTCCTTCTCCTTCGCCTTTCACACTGACGACAGTTCCTGTTCCCCATTTTTTATGGCCCGCCTTATCTCCGACTGCCCAGTTTAAGGTGTCGCCGCCTGTTTTGCTGGCGTAGGATACCGGACGTGAAACAGGGCCGCGTCTCGGCTGCATTTTTCTCGCAGACGGCGCTCTCGTTTCTTTTTTCTCATTTAGGTTTTCCAATAAATCATCCGGTATTTCAGCAATAAAGCGAGATTCCGGGTTCATATTTGTTCGGCCAAACAAGGTGCGCATTTTAGCGTTGGTCAGATAAAGCTCCTGCTCCGCCCTTGTAATCCCAACGTAAGCAAGACGGCGTTCTTCTTCCATTTCCGCTTCCTCCATGAGAGAACGGCTGTGCGGGAAGACGCCTTCTTCAAGCCCCATCAAGAAAACAACCGGGAACTCCAGTCCTTTTGCGGCGTGCAGTGTCATCAGGGTAATTGCATCCTTGCCGCCGGACTCCTCTTCTTTCTGATCAAGCTGATCGATGTCTGCGATCAGCGCCAAGTCTGTCAAAAACGCAACGAGTGTTTTGTCTTCGCTTTTCTGTTCAAAGTTTTTCGTTACGGACAGGAACTCGTCGATGTTTTCTAAACGGCTTTGGGCTTCGATTGATTTCTCGGCCTTCAGCATTTCTCTGTATTCCGTCTTATCAAGAATTTCTTCTGTCAGCTCTGTAATTGATAAATAATCCTGCATATTGGTCAGGTTCTCAATCATCTGCCTGAAACTGTCGAGCGCGTTGGCCGCCTTGGCGCTGACGCCGATAAAATCGACCTGCTGAATCGCTTGGAAAAAGGACAAGCCGTTCATCCCCGCATACGAAGCGATCTTTTCAAGTGATGTCGCGCCGACTCCGCGCTTCGGCACATTGACAATGCGCGTGAAACTGATATCGTCATCCGGATTGGATACGAGGCGCAGGTACGCGAGAATGTCTTTAATTTCTTTTCTGTCATAGAACTTTGTGCCGCCGACAATGTTATAGTTCAAGCCTGCTTTGAGAAGCGTTTCCTCAATCACACGCGACTGCGCATTTGTCCGGTACAAAATGGCGATATCCGACAGCTTCCGCTTGCCTGAGCTGTGAAGCTGATGAATTTTACCGGCCACAAACTGTCCTTCGCCGAACTCATTATCTCCTCGGTAATAGGAGATTTTGATGCCTTCATCGTTTTCCGTCCACAAATTTTTCGGTTTGCGGTTTGAGTTGTTTTTGATGACCTCGTTAGCCGCGCGTAAAATCCGTTTTGTTGAACGGTAGTTCTGTTCGAGCAAAATCACGCTTGCGTTCGGATAATCTTTTTCAAAGGAAAGAATGTTGGCGATGTCCGCGCCGCGCCATCTGTAGATCGACTGGTCAGAGTCCCCGACAACGCAAAGGTTCTGGAAGCGCTCCGCAAGCTGCTTCACGAGCATGTATTGGGCTCTGTTCGTATCCTGATACTCATCGACGTGGATATACTGGAATTTGCGCTGATAAAATTCAAGCACTTCCGGCACACGGTCAAACAGTTTAATCGTTGTCATAATTAAATCGTCGAAATCGAGCGACTGGTTTTTTAAAAGCTTCTTCTGATAATCAACATACACATCGCTGACCACCTGATCGTAGTAGCCGCCGGCAACTTTAGAGAATTCCTCCGGTTCGGTCAATTCGTTTTTGGCACTGCTGATCGTGCCGAGGATGCTTCTTGGGTCAAACTTCTTTGGATCAAGATTGCGCTCCTTCAAAATTCCCTTGATCACTGAAAGCTGGTCAGCCGTATCAAGGATGGAGAAATTGCGGTTGATCCCAATCCGGTCGATATCTCTGCGCAAGATCCGCACGCACATGCTGTGGAATGTGGAAATCCAGATATCGTCCGCACCCGGTCCAAGAATGCTTTCCACACGTTCTTTCATTTCGCGTGCCGCTTTATTTGTAAATGTGATCGCCAGAATATTCCACGGCGCCACATGCTTTTCCGCCATTAAATAAGCGATTCTGTGTGTCAGGACACGCGTCTTTCCGCTTCCCGCTCCCGCCATCAGCAAGAGAGGCCCGTCCGTTGTTTTGACAGCTTCCTGCTGAACAGGGTTTAGTCCGCTTAATAATTGATTGCTAATGTAATTCAAAATTTGTTCACCCGCCTATACAAAACATATGTTCTATCATAAACCAAATCCGTTCAATTTACTACTCGCCTTTCACAGCCGCTACTGTTTTCAAAGCCCGGTCAAAATCCTCATACACCGCATTGCCTACAACGATCACGTCGGCATGCTCTGCATATTGCTTTGCCGTTTCCGCATCCTTGATGCCGCCGCCGTAAAACAAGGTGGACGTTTCCAATACAGCCTTCGTTTTCTTTACGGCTTCTATGTCTCCAAGCACGCCGCTGTATTCTAAATAAAAAATCGGAAGATGCAGCAGCTCAGACACACGCGCATAGGCGACAATATCGTCAATACTCAGATCGGCTTGCGCTTCAGTCAATGCCGCGGCTTTGCAATCCGGATTTGCAATGCAGTAGCCTTCCGCCACGATTTCTTCCATAGACATCAGTTCTCCGAATTCCTTCATGGCTCTCTGGTGCATTCCGACAATCCAGTCCGCATTTTTACTATTTAATACACTCGGAATAAAATATAAGTCAAAGCCGGGAACGATCGCTTCAATCGCTGACACCTCAAGGACACACGGCACTAAAAACCGTCTCACCTTAGACATCATCCGCAGAACATTGTCCTCTGTCACACCATCGCTTCCTCCGATTATGACCGCATCCGTTCCTGATTCACAAAGAATCTCCAGCTGTTCATCAGGCAAATCTTTATTTGGATCGAGTTTAAAGACATGCTTCCACTCCGTTACATCGTACACGTCATACGTTCCTCCATTCGTTTGTTACCATTTAAACATTATAACAAATTCACATAGCGCGGAAAAACGGAAAAAGCCGTTAATCTCGTTATTCACTGAAAAAGGTGTTTTGATTCTTTTTTCATAAAAAAAGAGAGCGCTCATGAGCATTCGTATGACATGCGGAAGCACCTGCGCTGTAAGTCCCCCAAAAGAGTTTCTGTAATTTCTTCCGTCCAAACTGTTATTGTTTGGAAAGCGTTCAACTGTGGAAATGATTACATAAAAAAGGGAGGCTGACAGATGGAAACCATCATCATTGCACTCATCGCATTTATCATCGGGATCATTGCCATCCCCATCATTTTGTTTGTCTGGATCTACATAAAGGATGAAAAACAGCAGGAGCATTCGATCCTTCGCAACTATCCTGTGATCGGAAGGTTTCGATATATCCTTGAAAAAATCGGGCCGGAGCTCAGGCAGTATTTATACAGCAATGACAACGAGGAGCAGCCTTTTTCACGAAAGGAATATGAGCAAACCGTCATCTCGGGCAAATACAAAAGCAGAATGATGGGCTTTGGATCTGTAAGAGATTTTGATAAACCGGGCTATTATATCCGTAACGCTCTGTTTCCGAAACAAAAAGAAGAAATGCGTGTAAACCAAACGCCTAAAATTGAAACTCAAATCTATCAACTCGATGCTGACAATCTGTTCAAACGCAAGGAACACGCCGAGCACATCAAGGCCGATCCGTATTTTCTCCACCCTGATGATGTACAGGTGATCGGCGAGCATACATGCGAGCAGCCTTTTTATGTAAAGGGATTAGTCGGCCAGTCTGCCATGAGCTACGGTTCCCTTGGAGAACGGGCGATTACGGCTCTCTCAAAAGGGCTTCATCAGGCAGGCGGCACTTGGATGAATACCGGTGAAGGGGGATTGTCTGAGTATCACTTAAAGGGCGGAGCCGATATCATTTGCCAAATCGGGCCGGGGCTTTTTGGCGTACGCAAAAGAAATGGGGAATTTTCATGGGAGGAGTTTAAAAGAAAAAGCAGGCTTGACCAAATTAAAGCGTTTGAGCTAAAGCTGGCGCAAGGAGCCAAAACCCGCGGCGGCCATGTGGATGGCGCCAAGGTATCAGAGGAAGTGGCAGACATACGGAATGTTGAACCCGGGAAGTCGATTGACAGTCCGAACCGCTTTCATGAATTTTCAAGCGTTCCTGACATGCTCGACTTTATTGAGAAACTTAGAGATGTCGGACAAAAGCCAGTCGGGATCAAACTTGTCGCAGGCCATCCTGACGAATTACACGAGCTTTTTTCTTATATGAAGAAAAGCGGAAAGCATCCAGATTTTATCACGATCGACGGGAGTGAAGGCGGTACCGGCGCTTCCTTTTATGAGCTCGCTGACACAGTCGGCCTTCCGATTATGACAGCACTGCCTCTTGTTGATACGCTGCTTAAACAATACGGCTTGCGCGGCCAGCTGAAGATCTTTGCTTCCGGGAAGCTCCTGACTCCTGACAAAATCGCGGTTGCCTTAGCCCTCGGCGCTGACTTTGTTAACATTGCACGCGGCATGATGTTTTCGGTCGGCTGCATCCGCGCTCTCGTATGCCACACCAACACTTGTCCGGCAGGTGTGGCGACAACAGATCCCAAACTGCAAAAAGCACTAAGCGTCGAGGAAAAGCAGCACCGTGTCTGCAACTACGTCATTTCGCTGCGCGAGGGGCTGTTTAACCTCGCTGCCGCAGCCGGCATTAATTCGCCGATCCACTTTTCCAAGGAGCATGTTGTCTATCGAAAAGAGGATGGCAGCATCGTCGACATCGACAAACTCATTCACCAACTTGTTTCATAAAGAAACCGCCCTTGCCGAACGGCAGGGCGGTTCTTTGTTATTTCGAAGAAGACTCTGTTTCCGTCTCCTTCACACGGTCAAGCGCCATTTCATAAGCGTCATTACCGTAATTTAAGCAGCGTTTCACACGGGAAATCGTAGCCGTGGAAGCGCCTGTTTCTGTTTCAATCTTATGGTACGTGTTTCCTTCGCGAAGCATGCGCGCCACTTCAAGGCGCTGAGCCAGCGATTGAATTTCGTTAATTGTGCAAAGATCATCGAAGAACCGGTAACATTCCTCCAGGTCTTTCAGCGATAAGATCGAGTTGAATAACTGGTCCAGCTCTTTGCCGCGTAATTTATCGATTTGCATCGTTACACACCTTCTCCTTTACTAATGGAAGCTGCATCGAGATCAGGCACGATATTAATCCAAGTCTTTCCTGGCACAAACGGCAGCCATTTGCCGTCTTTCACCGGCACAATTCTTCCGTTTACTTGTTTCCAGTCTGTTTCAATGACGTTTCCGTGCTGAAACAACAGACCTTTCCCTCCTGATTCCAGATCGATGTCCCGCCTTCCATCTTGATCAATAGTATGATGGCTGGCTTCAACAATGAAAATATTTTGCATTGCAACCGGCTTTCCGGTTTCCCGGTCTGTCGTTATGACACCATCAGAGCTTCTTTTATAAGCTTCAGCTTTTTTATCATAGTTGTATTCGACAAGATTTGTAACGTTCTTTGTTCCATAATCTACCCGAACATTGTAAGATTCATTTACAGGTTTTGCTTCTGATGTTTGAAACAGCAGCGGATCTGTTTTCCGCTTCAGCTCATATCCCTTTTGTTCCGCCGCCTTTTTTATGTAATCATAAGACGTGTAGGAATTGTGGGGCGGTTTGCTGAAATCGGCTCTCCAAAATAAGCTTCCGTCAAAATCCAATCCGTTAATATAATCGGCAGCTCCGGATTCCAGCTGCTCTTTGGCGCCGGGACTCCAGCCGTGATGGACAAATATGCTGTCAAAGCCATTGCTGAGAGTGACGAAATATTCCCGCGCGCTCCGCACAGGGCCGACAGTTTCAGGCATCTGGCTTTGAAAAATGGCCAGAAATCTTGTAATTTGCCCTTCGGCAAGCGCTTCTATGACAATGTCGGCTTTAGACAGTCCTGACTGCGGCCTCGCCTTCGGGTGATTGTTCACCACAACAGCAACAGGCCGGCGTTCAGTCACCTTCTGTTCAGTCGCCAGTCCCGTCAAAGGAGCTTTCGGCTTCTTTGCAGAATCAGGGACAGCATCCTTCTGCTGACAGGATACAAGCAGAAAAAACACGAAACACAGCACGCAAACTGTCATCCATTTTTTCATATGTCGGCTCCCCGCTCTTTTATATTTTAACGCATTATCGATGGAAAGAGTACAGTTTTTTTCATGACGTCGAAGATTCCTCTCGGCGTAATGCGTATATACGGAAGGTGCGTACTTTGCAAAAAGAGCAGCGTATAGACGGGATCACAAAACTCGTAACCTCTTTCAGTCAAAAGATCTCTCAGCTTTTGTTCCTTCTCAAGTACATCTTCATACGTTTCCGAAGAGGCGCATCCGCACAGCGCAAGCGGAATTTCATGCAGAATGTTCCCGTTTTCCGCAAGAACAATTCCTCCTCCGATTTCTTTCATGCGAGCGAAAGCGAGCAGCATATCCGCTTTATTTTTTCCAATCGCGACAATATCCCCCGTCGTCGTAAAGGAGCTCACAAATCCCTGCACGCTTGAGGCAAACCCTTTTATCATCGTATTGACGCGCCATTTCCCATGTTTGTCAAGCATCGTCAAATAACTTTCATCATGGTCAAACGAGAGCTGTTCCATCGAATTGTCGATCTCAATCATATACGGCTCCATAATGACCGCATTCCGCATTTTCACGCCCATCGGCATCGAAAACTGCAAATCATCCATCGTCATATCATATGAAAGCTCAAGCGGGACAAGACCGCCTTTGTTCCAGTCCGTCTTTGTAAACGCCTTCATATTACTACCGTCTTCACGAAGGATAATCCCTTTTGACAGAACGGTCACAGGATTCGGATTTAACGGATCTTCAAGTATGTTCAGCGATGCCAGTCTTCCCGGTCCGACAACTCCTAAATAGTCATCCATTTGGTAATACTTCGCGATATTAAATGATGCCATATTGTAGGCATCGATTGCCGGAACTCCTTCTTCTAACGCGATGCGGATCAGCTCGTTTGTCATGCCGCCTTTATAGAAATTCGGCGTCGCGCCGTCTGTCGTATAAAAGAAGTGGTCATAATAGCGGAAGCCCTTCTCATGCAGCTCCTGCAATATGTTTCTTACATCAGGGCGAATGGAAGAGTTCCGAAGGGAAACATAGTAGCCCAGTTCCAGCCTTCTCATCACTTCATTACCTGTCATCGCTTCATGATCACAATCCGCTCCGAACAGCTTCATTTTTGTAAGCGTTTTATCTGAAGCGCCGGGAAAATGCCCTTCAATGCGTTTCCGCTGTTTCTTTGTAGCTTGCATGCAGTGAAGCATTAAATCATCACCATCTACCAAACGAGGCCATCCGGTCATTTCTCCGCCTTGAATGACATCCGGGTGTTCAATCCACTGCTTTCTGACGTCAAACGGAAGAACGTGATCCTCGTTCAGAACCTCGGTCTGGAGGTCATAGCGTGACCACCAAAAATACTGGACCGGCTGCTTTTTGAGTTCATTTAAAATCGTAAGCGCTTTCTTTTTTCCGCTTTGTAAAAGCAAAAATAAGTTATCATTCACAAATGTCGTTGTTCCGTATTGAGACACATATTCCGCCAGCGTTTGGGGATTATATATTTGAAAAGGATGTGCGTGCGGTTCGATATACCCTGGCACAATGTATTTTCCTTCACAATCAATCGTATGAATTTCTTCGGCTCTATTCGGAAGTTCATGACCTACATAAACAATACGGTCCTGATAAATCCAAATGTTTTTTTTCAGCCATTGTTTTACATATGGATTTAAGACGAGAGCATTCCGTAAAAGGAGCGTTGGAAGCAGCTTTGAGTCTACAACATCAACCTGTGCCCTGATGTCTTTGTTTTTCCAGTTAAAGGTGCGTTCGGACATTCACATACTCTCCTTTACATGTATTAGACTCATGTTATCACATCCTTACTCATCACGCACGATAAAAACGTTACAAATTTTTGAAGGTTCAATTTAAAAAACTTTTTCAAGTAAAAAGGAGCGGATTTCCATGAAGCCAAACATCAGTCTCATCAATGCCGTCTTCAGAATCGCCTGCGGACTGACGATTATGTCAGCCGCCAGCGCAAAGTTTACGAAAAAGCCTTGGTGCAGAATGCACCTCTTTTACATCTTTATGGGGGCCTTGAAAGCAGGTTCGGGAATCTTGCGCTTCTGCCCTGTGACCTACATGTTTCAAAACGGCGCTTTCGGAAATAACGAACAAGAGCATCAAGACAGATAAACGGAAAAGCTTGATCACAAAACATGATCAAGCTTTTTCTCATGACATCCCGTTGTCTTCATATAGAGATACCCTGCGGCTGCCAGCGCTGCCGGATAAAGGATTGCCCAGCCGCTGAACGTGTAAATCACTGCGCACGCCACAAACGCCCCGAGCGCCATCCACCAGCCTGAATCTCTCCATTTCAGCAGTTTCAGTGCTGCTGCCATTGTACATATGTAAGAGGCAATGAATGCCGCACTCGGCCCTTTTAACAGAGCCGTCAAATCGATTTGAAACAAACCATGCGCCGCAAGCACTAAGCCAAACACTGCGGCCAGCACTATCAATACACGGATAGGCGTATGTTTTGTCTCACTGAGTTTCCCGAAATATAAGGGGATGTGCCCCTCTCTCGCTAATGCGTATACCATTCGGGAAAAACCCGCAATATTGGCGTGAATGGTGGCGAATGTAATAAACAGTGCTAAACATACCGTTACATATACTCCGCTTTCCCCGGCCCCTTTTGAGATAAGCATCGCAAGCGATGCGATTTCTCCATTCTCTCCATAGGAATGAGTCCCTATCGTCACAAAAGACAGCATGATATACAGCCCTGCCACACACGCCGCTGCCAAGAACAAGCTGAGCGGGACATCTTTCTCAGGGCGATGAAATTCCTCAGCCAATGGGGTAATCATTTCCCAGCCTACAAAAGAGAAAAAAATCATAACAGAAACAGACCCTGCGGCAGACCAGCCATGCGGAAGTAACGGCTTAAATTCTGCTATCCTGACATGAGGCAATGACACGGCAATAGAAGCGACAAGCAGAAATACGATGACACAAATGACGAGTGTACTGATGTTTGCAGATAGTTGAATGCCTCTCATATGAAGCAAAATGGAGACAGCCAGCATGCAACCTGCAATTAAAGTAATCTGCCAATCCGAAGCCTCTGTAACGTAACTGACGTAATGCGCGCCAGTCAAAGCGATGACAGGAACGCCGATCGGAACGGACCCTAACATGATCCAGCCCAAAATCGCTCCGGCTTTTTTCTGAAAAGCCAGCTGCACATAAGCCGTGATTCCTCCCGCGCTGGGCGCTATTTTCACAAGCCGGGCCAGCGTGCCGACGAGAAGAAAAGATAAGAAAGACATGAACACCCAAACAAATAAAGAAGCGGGACCGGCTGCGTCAGCAGTGACAGACGGCAGGATTAATATCCCGCAGCCTAAAACGGCCCCAATCGTTAATGCCGTCCCTTGAATCCAAGTGATAGAACGCTGCAATTCTGGCAACATGATGCCTCCTCTTCCGTTGATGGCTTTATTATAGGAAAAATAAGACGGCATCCATATGCTACAATTAAGTTAAATCAACAGCATCACCTTATGATAAAAGGAATTTTCACGAATTTGCTTAAACATGTAAAGGAGCCAGACAAATGGACGATACAGACCTTCAAATTCTCTCGCATTTGCAGCGAAATGGCAGATTAACGATGGTTGAGCTGGGAAAGCTTGTCGGACTCAGCTCGCCAAGCGCGGCGGAACGTGTCAGGAAGCTGGAAGACAGAGGAGTGATTACCGGCTACAGCGCGAATATCTGTTACGAAAAACTAAACAAGCACGTAACGGCTTTTATTCTGATGGAGCCGAAAAGCTGTAAACACTATGCCGCCTTTGCTGCAGCGCACCCGGATGTGGCAGAAAACCACCGCATTACAGGGATGTACAGCTATGTGACAAAAGTGGTGACAGAATCAGTACATACGCTTGAAGATTTTATTGACGCTTCGATGGCCCACGGAAAACCGACTACGCTGGTTGTGCTTTCTTCTTCCGCTCACCACCCCGCTTTTGTATAAAAAAACCCGCAGCTTAATCTGCGGGTTTTCTACATTTTATTTTTGGGCAGCTTTTAAAGCGCGTGCCCCAATGTCTTTTCTGAAAAAGAGTCCCGGCTTGATGATCTCATCAACGGCTTTGTACACTCGGTCTCTCGCCGCTTCAAACGTTTCATCAAAAGCAGTCACATTGGCGACGCGGCCGCCGTTTGTGACGAACTCTCCACCTTCTGCTTTCGTTCCGGCATGGAAGACCACAACCTGCTCAGTTTCCGCTGCAAGGCTGCCGATCGGCGTGCCTTTTGCGTAGCTTTCCGGGTACCCTTCTGAAGCAAGCACAACACTTACTGCCGCAGTATCCTTCCATTTCAAGTCAACTTCCTTATCTTCTAAAAGATCAAGAAGCACTTGTACCAGATCAGATTCCATGCGCGGAAGTACGACCTGTGTTTCAGGATCGCCAAAGCGGGCATTAAATTCGATGACCTTCGAGCCGGTTTCGGTGAGCATCAATCCCGCGTACAAAACGCCAGTGAAGGAACGGCCTTCTTGTACCATTGCTTTTGCAGCGGGCTTGACGATTGTTTCTACGGCATGGCGGACGGTTTCTTCCGAAATTTGCGGAACTGGAGAGTAAGCGCCCATTCCGCCCGTATTCGGGCCTTTGTCTCCGTCAAACGCTCGCTTGTGATCCTGGGCAATCACCATTGGATACACCTTTTCTCCTTTGACGAATGCCATAAGAGAAAACTCTTCGCCGGAAAGAAATTCTTCAATGACAACAGACGCGCTCGCATCACCGAACTTTTCATCCTCAAGAAAATCATGCAGACATGCAATCGCTTCTTCCTCTGTCATTGCAACGGTTACGCCTTTTCCAGCCGCAAGTCCATCCGCTTTTATGACAATCGGAGCGCCTTTTTCCTGCACATATGCCTTTGCCTCTTCAAAGGATGTAAACGTGTCGTATTCTGCGGTCGGAATATCATATTTCTTCATTAAATCCTTAGCGAACTGTTTGCTTCCTTCGATGATCGCAGCGGCTTTTGACGGGCCGAATACACGCAAACCGGCTTTTTCGAATTCATCAATCAGACCTTCAATTAAAGGAACCTCAGGGCCGACAATGGTCAGGCCGACCTGATTTTCTTTTGCAAATGAGACAAGCCCGGCGTGGTCGCTTTCCTCAATGTTTACAAGCTGTGCGGAAGCTGCCATGCCGTCATTTCCCGGAGCGGCAAATACCGTATCAACGAGGCTGCTTTGCGCCACCTTCCATGCCAGCGTATGCTCTCTTCCGCCTTTACCGATAATGAATACATTCACGTCGTTTTCATCCCCTTAATGTTTGAAGTGTCTAATGCCGGTGAATACCATGGCAATGCCGTACTCATCCGCTTTTTTGATGGAATCCTCATCACGTACAGATCCCCCCGGCTGAATGATAGCCGTAACGCCCGCTTTTGCCGCTTCTTCAACAGTATCCGGCATTGGGAAAAATGCATCAGATCCAAGTGCGCTGCCTTTCGCTTTTTCTCCTGCTTGCTCAATGGCAATTTTCGCTGATCCGACGCGGTTCATTTGGCCTGCTCCAACGCCGACTGTCATGTTGTCCTTTGTGAGAACGATCGCATTTGATTTCACATGCTTTACGACTTTCCAAGCAAGCTTCAAGTCTTCCCACTCTTGCTCGTTCGGCTCTCTTTTTGTCGGAATGCTGATCTCAGCATCATCAAAGCCGTGCATATCTAAATCTTGAATCAGCAGCCCGCCTTGAACGGATGTCAGCTGTTTTTCTTTTTGAACGGCAGCTGTCACATCAAGCGTCAGCAGACGAAGATTTTTCTTCGCAGTCAGGATGTCAAGCGCTTCTTGGCTGAATGAAGGCGCAATGATGATTTCTAAGAAAATGTTGTGAAGCGCCTCTGCAGTTGCTTTGTCCACTTCACGGTTCAGCGCGATAATGCCGCCGAAGATAGATGTTTTATCCGCTTCAAATGCTCTGTCAAACGCTTCTGCGATCGTTTTTCCTGTTCCTACGCCGCAAGGATTCATATGCTTTACGGCAACCGCAGCCGGCTCAGTGAATTCACGAACGATTTGAACTGCTGCATCCGCGTCTTTAATGTTGTTGTAAGAAAGCTCTTTTCCGTGGAGCTGTTCTGCTTGCGCAATAGATCCTTTAACAGGAAGCGCGCTTTGGTAGAATGTTGCTTCCTGATGCGGGTTCTCTCCGTAGCGAAGCGATTGTTTTTTCTCAAATGTTACAGTGAATTGTTCCGGTTCTTTTTCACCGACAACATCTGTCAGATAATCAGCGATCAGTGCATCATATGCCGCAGTATGACGGAATACTTTTGCCGCCAGCTCGCGTTTTTTCTGGAGTGATACGCCGCCTTCTTCTTTGATTTGATTCAGCACTGGGCTGTAATCCGCCGGATCAACGATAACCGTCACATCCTGATGGTTTTTTGATGCCGCACGCAGCATGCCCGGGCCGCCGATGTCGATATTTTCAATCGCATCTTCATATGTGACATCTTCTTTAGAAATCGTTTCTTTAAATGGATAAAGGTTGACGACAACGAGGTCAATCGGCTGAATCCCGTGTTCATTGATCTGCGCCATATGCTCTTCATTGCCGCGAACTGCCAGAAGACCGCCGTGAATATTCGGATGAAGTGTTTTTAGCCGTCCGTCCATAATTTCAGGAAAGCCTGTCACTTCAGAAATTCCGATGACATTCACACCGTTTTCTTGAAGAAGCTTTTTCGTTCCGCCTGTTGAAATGACTTCAACGCCAAGCTCTGTCAGTTCTTTTACAAAAGGAACGAGATTTGTTTTATCTGAAACACTGATTAATGCACGTTTAATGGTCATGCCTTTTCACCTCTGTTATTTAATCCTAATAGCTGTTTAATCACACTCGGATACCATTTATGCTCAAGCTTGTGAATCCGCTGTTCGATTGTTTCCAATGTATCGTGTTCGTCAATTTCGATTGCCTTTTGAGCGATGATCGGGCCTGTATCCATTCCTTCATCGACATAATGCACGGTGATTCCGGCAACCTTCACACCCGCGCGGTACGCCTGCCCGACTGCATCAATCCCAGGAAACGCGGGAAGAAGCGACGGGTGAATGTTGATAATTTTTCCTCCGTATGCCTGAAGCAGCGTGTCACCGATCAGCCTCATATATCCGGCAAGAACAATCAATTCAACGTCATGAAGGCGAAGCTGTTCAATAATGGCCCGTTCAAATGCTGCCTTGTTTTCATAAGACTTCGGCTCAAATGCAAAGGATGGAATATGGAACGTTTCCGCCCGTTCGATGACTTTCGCCTGCGGTTTGTCGCAAACGAGGAGCGATACGGACGCATCCCAGTTCTCCTCTTTCAAACGCGTGACGATGGCTTCGAAGTTTGAACCGTTTCCGGATGCAAATACCGCAAACTTTTTCATGAAAGTGCCGCACCGCCGAATGTGACGCCTTCTCCTTGTTTCACACGCCCGATCAAATAGGCTTTTTCGCCGTGGCTTTCAAGCGTTCCGATCACATCTGTCAGATGCTCTTCTTTGACTGCCAAAACAAAGCCGATTCCCATATTAAAGACGTTGAACATGTCTTCTTCCTTCAGCTTGCCATACTCTTGCAGGAAAGAGAAAATTGGCGGGATCGGCCATGAGCCGTTATCGATTTCCGCACTTAAGCCTTCTGGAAGCATGCGCGGGATATTTTCGATGAATCCTCCGCCTGTCACGTGCGCCATGCCGTCGACTTTTCCGCTTTTCACCGCCGCAAGCACAGGCTTCACGTAAATTCTTGTCGGTTCAAGCAACTCCTCGCCAAGTGGGCGGTCAAACGGTTCGTATGTTTTATCAAGATCCAGCTCCGCATCATCCAAAAGCACTTTTCTGACAAGGGAAAATCCGTTGCTGTGAAGGCCGCTGGAGCTCAGGCCGATCAAAAGATGACCTTCTTTGATGTTTTCTCCAGTCACGATTTCGTCCTTTTCCGCCACTCCGACTGAGAAACCGGCAATATCGTATTCATCAGCTGTATATAGTCCCGGCATTTCAGCCGTCTCGCCGCCAACTAAGGCTGAACCTGACTGCTCACAGCCGTCTGCCACACCTTGTACGATCTGCTCAATTTTCACAGGGTCCGCTTTGCCGACCGCTAAATAATCGAGGAAAAACAGCGGTTCTGCACCTTGTGCCAGCACATCATTGACACACATTGCAACAGCGTCCACGCCAATCGTGTCATGCTTATCCATGGAAAAAGCTAGCTTTAATTTTGTGCCGACACCGTCCGTTCCCGAAATTAAAACAGGTTTTTGATAAGAAAGCTCAGACAGGTCAAACATGCCGCCAAAACCGCCAAGGCTGCCCATTACGCCAAGCCGTTTTGTGCGCTCCACATGTTTTTTCATTCGTTTTACAGCTTCATATCCGGCTTCGATGTCAACTCCTGCGTTTTTATATGCTTCAGACATCCTATTCACTCCTTTAAGGCGCTTTTCAAAATATCTCCCCGAACGAGGGCAGAATGAGAAAGGCAGCCGAACTGCGCTGCCTTTATGTCATTTTCAAGTTTTATTTGGTTAATACCGCTTCTTTTACATGTGGAAGCACTGTATCCTGGTAAATTTCAGTCGGATATTTTCCTGTAAAGCAAGCGAGACACTGTCCGCAATTAGAGTCATCGTATGTTCTGCCAATGCCTTTCAGCAGCCCTTCCACACTCAAAAATGAGAGGGTGTCAGCCCCTATTTCCTGACGGATTTCTTCAACAGAATGGGAAGATGCGATCAGTTCTTCATGTGTGGACGTATCAATGCCGTAAAAGCAAGGATGAGCGATCGGCGGTGAACTGATTTTGACATGCACCTCTGTCGCACCCGCTTCTCTGAGCATCGTGACAATCCGGCGGCTTGTTGTTCCGCGCACGATAGAGTCATCTACCATGACGACGCGTTTGCCTTCCACAACCCCGCGCACCGCAGACAGCTTCATTCTGACGCCTTGCTCGCGCAGAGCCTGAGACGGCTGAATAAACGTTCTCCCGACATAGCGGTTTTTGATTAAGCCAAGCTCGTACGGGATGCCTGTTGCTTCTGCATAGCCGATTGCCGCAGAAATACTGGAATCCGGAACCCCTGTTACGACGTCAGCTTCAACTGCGGATTCCTGAGCCAGCATTTTCCCGAGGTTTTTACGCGCACTGTGCACGTTAATGCCGTCAATGTTGCTGTCAGGCCTTGAGAAATAAATGTACTCCATGCTGCAAATGGAACGGTTGATATTCATGGAAAAACGCTCTGATTTCATGCCTTCATCATTGATGATCAGCATTTCGCCCGGTTCTACCTCACGAAGATACGTTGCGCCGACCACATCAAATGCGCATGTTTCTGATGCGACAACATAAGCATCACCCATCATTCCGATTGACAGCGGTCTAAGCCCGTTCGGGTCAAGCGCGACAATCATTTCTGTTTCGGTCATGATCAAGAACGCGTAAGCGCCTTTCAGCATGGAAAGCGAGTTTTTAATTTGATCCTTCAGCGTGAAGTGGCCGCTTCTTTTGATCAGGTGAGCCAAAACCTCTGTGTCCGAAGAGGTTTGAAAAATGCTCCCTTGATTTTCAAGCTGCTGCTTCAGCTGAGTGGCATTGACGAGATTTCCGTTATGGGCAAGCGCCAGGCTGCCGTTGTTTTGGGACCGGAAGAGGAGCGGCTGAACATTTTCATATCCGCCGCCTCCAGCCGTCGCGTACCGAACGTGCCCGATTGCGCCTTTCCCCTTTACTTTGCTGAGCTCGCCATTTTGAAACACTTCAGTGATCAGGCCTTGGCCTTTGTGCGCCGTCAGTTTTTCACCGTCAGTTGCTACAATTCCCGCGCCCTCCTGTCCTCTGTGCTGGAGGCTGTGGAGGCCGTAATATGTGATTTGCGGGGCTTCTTCATGTCCCCAAATCCCAAAAACGCCGCATTCTTCATTTAAGCCTTTGATTTCAGCAAGCATGGGATAGCTCCTTTCCATGCGCGCTCAAGCTCTTTCGTTTGCGCATGAATCAATTGTTGTCCGTCTTGGTTTTGAATCGCCAGAAGTCCGTCAGCTGTTACCTCACCGATATGAACCGCATCTTTTACCGCTGCTTCAAACGCTGCTTGATGTTCTTTTTTCACAGAAACAACAAAGCGGGATTGAGATTCAGAGAATAATAACGCTGCCTCTCCTTCAACAGTCACGTTTGCGCCAAGGTTTTCCGTCGTCATGACACTTTCTGCAATCGCTACGCCTAAGCCGCCTTCAGACACATCATGCGCAGATTGAACGAAGCCTTTTTTAATCGCGTCAAGCAGCGCTCTTTGGCGTGACAGCTCTACATCAAGATCGATTTGCGGCGCTTTGCCGTAAATGCTGCCTTCTGTCATTTTTTGCAGCTCACTACCAGCAAACTCAGGTTTTGTTTCACCGATCACGTAAACGAGATCTCCCGCTTGTTTGAAATGCTGTGTTGTAATGTGTGCTGTATCTTCAATTAAGCCGACCATGCCGATAACAGGTGTCGGGTAAATCGCTGTGCCATTTGATTCGTTATAAAGCGATACGTTTCCGCCGATAACCGGTGTGCTGAGAACATTGCACGCCTCACTGATGCCGTCAGCCGCTTTTTCGATCTGCCAGAAGATTTCCGGTTTCTCCGGGTTTCCGAAGTTAAGGTTATCTGTGACGGCAAGCGGTTCTGCACCTGAGCAAATGATGTTGCGCGCTGCTTCAGCGACAGCGATTTTTCCGCCGACTTCAGGATCAAGATAGAGATAACGGGCATTACAATCTGTCGTCATCGCCAGCGCCTTTTTCGTTCCGCGGATTCTGAGAACACCTGCGTCAGACCCAGGAGCGACAACTGTATTCGTCCGCACCATGTAGTCATACTGATCGTAAACCCATTCTTTACTTGCGATCGTCGGCTGCTGGAGGAGGGCCTTCAGCGTTTCATTGGCATCATCAATTTGAGGAGCCGGAACGTCTGTCTCTAAAAACTCGCGGTAGTAAGCAGGCTCTTGAGAAGGCTTGTGGTAAACCGGTGCTTCTTCTGCCAAGGCATCAACAGGCAGCTCGCACACTACCTCTCCTTTATGTGTCAGGCGAAGCATTTTATCATCTGTCACACGTCCGACAGAAACCGCTTCAAGATCGTACTTGTCAAAAATATCGATGATTTCCTGCTCACGTCCGCGTTCGATAACCAAAAGCATCCGTTCCTGTGATTCAGAAAGCATCATTTCATAAGCGGTCATGCCTGTTTCACGCTGAGGAATCAGGTCAAGATTCATCTCAATACCAGAACCGGCTTTACTTGCCATTTCGGCACTTGAGCTTGTTAAACCGGCAGCTCCCATATCCTGAATGCCGACTAACGCATCACATTGGATGACTTCCAGACAAGCTTCAAGCAAAAGCTTCTCCATAAACGGGTCGCCCACTTGAACAGCAGAGCGCTTTTCTTCAGACGAATCAGACATTTCTTCAGAAGCAAACGTAGCGCCGTGGATTCCGTCACGCCCTGTTTTCGCTCCTACGTACATCACTGTGTTGCCGACACCCTTTGCCTGGCCTTTTTTGATGTCTTCATGATTAATTAATCCGACGCACATTGCGTTGACGAGCGGATTTCCTTCATAGCTGCTGTCAAACTGCACTTCTCCGCCGACTGTCGGGATCCCGATACAGTTGCCGTATCCGGCGATTCCCGCTACTACTTCTTCAAACAAGTACTTCACGCGCGGTGAAGTCAGTTCACCAAATCGAAGAGAGTTCAATACAGCGATTGGACGGGCACCCATTGAGAATACGTCACGGATAATGCCGCCTACGCCAGTCGCAGCGCCTTGGTAAGGTTCGAGAGCTGATGGGTGGTTATGTGATTCAATTTTGAACACAACCGCTTGGTTATCACCGATATCAACGATTCCGGCGCCTTCCCCCGGACCTTGCAGCACGCGCTCTCCGCTTGTCGGGAATTTACGCAGAATCGGCTTTGAGTTTTTGTAGCTGCAATGCTCTGACCACATGACAGAAAAAATCCCGATTTCTGTGTAGTTCGGCAATCTTCCAAGAATGGATTCAATCAATGCAAACTCATCATTACTGACACCCATTTGCTGATACAGTTTCTCTTCTTTTATTTGTTCTTTACTTGGTTCAAGCAGTAGTGACATGAGTTTCCCTCCAATTTTTCACGATAGACTGAAACAATTTAAGACCGTCGGCGCTTCCAAGCAGTTCATCGACCGCGCGCTCAGGGTGAGGCATCATGCCTAATACGTTGCCTTTCTCATTCACGACACCGGCAATGTCGCTGACACTTCCGTTAATATTGGAGCCGTATGTGAAAGCAATTTGATTGTTTTCTTTCAATGAAGCAAGCATTTCATCATCACAGTAGAAATTTCCTTCACCATGGGCAACCGGGATGGTAATCGATTGTCCCTTTTCATAGGAAGATGTGAATAATGTTTTGTCGTTCTGCACAATTAATTCAACCGGACGGCAAATGAACTTCAAATCTTTGTTGCGTCTCATTGCGCCTGGCAGAAGGCCAAGCTCCTGTAAAATCTGGAATCCGTTGCAGACGCCAAGAACAGGTTTTCCTTCAGCCGCCGCCTGTTTGACAGCTGGCATAATATTCGCAAATCGGGCGATAGCGCCGCATCTCAAGTAGTCGCCGTAAGAAAATCCTCCCGGGATTAATACGCCGTCGAAGCCGTCAAGGCTTGTTTCCTCATGCCAGACGTATTCCACTTCATGGCCGAGCTCATCCTTTACAGCATGATACATATCGATATCACAGTTGGAGCCGGGTAACACAATCACCGCAAATTTCACTGTGCGACTACCTCCTCAACCTCGTATCTGTAATCTTCAATCACTGTATTCGCAAGAAGTTTTTCGCACATTTCTTTTACGAGCGCGTCAAGATCACGGTCTGATTTTTCAATGGTAAGCTCCATGTATTTCCCGATGCGCACATCTTGAACCTCGTTGTAAGTCATACTGTGCAAGGCATGCTGGACAGCGCTCCCTTGTGGATCTAGTACACTTTCTTTTAAGCTGACATAAACTTTTACTTTATACATGATGAATGCCTCCCAGTCTTTTGAAAATCTCTTCGTATGCGTCGGTTAAGCTTCCCAGATTGCGTCTGAATAAATCTTTGTCCAGCTTTTCGTTCGTGTCTTTATCCCACAAGCGGCATGTGTCAGGTGAAATTTCATCCGCCAAAAGCACTTGCCCGTCTGCATCTAAACCGAATTCAAGCTTGAAATCTATTAATCTGACATGACAATCGTCAAAAATGGTTTGAAGCTCTTCATTTACTGTTTTTGTAATGGACTTAATGGTTTCTACCTGTTCAGGAGTCGCCGCTTTTAAGAGCCAAATATGATCTTCTGTGATGAGCGGATCACCCAGCGCGTCATCCTTGTAGTAAAACTCGATAATCGGCTGTTCAAGCTCCGTGCCTTCTGGAATGCCGAGACGTTTGGACATGCTTCCTGCCACAACATTTCTGACGACGACTTCAAGCGGCACAATCGTTACCTTTTTAATGAGCTGCTCTGTTTCTGAAATGCGCTCGATAAAATGGTTGTTAATGCCTTTAGCATGAAGGTGTTTGAAAATTAAGCTTGAAATCTCGTTATTTAAGCGCCCTTTCCCGCTGATTTCTGCTTTTTTCTCGCCGTTAAAGGCAGTGGCGGAGTCTTTATACACGACATACAGCGTGTTTTCGTCATCGGTTTTGTAGATCTTTTTTGCTTTTCCTTCGTATAAAAGTTCTTTTTTCACAATATTCACGGAAGGCCTCCTAACCCGAATGTTGGGAATTTTCAAACTGCAGCGGCATAGAAGAAGCCGCCTAACAGCTTCTTCTATGCTAAACCTAAACGTTCAAAGATCAGATCAACATTTTTCAGATGGTAATTGTAATCAAAGCAGTCAGCAATTTTTTCTGGAGAAAGACGGGAAGTGATTTTCTCTTCCGCTTCCACAAGCTCACGGAACGGCACTTGTTTTTCCCACGCTTCCATTGCCTTCGGCTGCACTGTATCATAGGCTTCTTCACGAGTCAGGCCTGTGTCAATCAAAGCAAGCAGCACGCGCTGAGAGTAGATAAGGCCGAGTGTGCGGTCCATGTTGCGTTTCATGTTTTCCGGGAAGACCGTTAAGTTCTTCACGATGTTAGAGAAGCGGTTCAGCATGTAGTTCAGCGCGATTGTCGCATCCGGAAGAATAATCCGTTCTGCTGAAGAATGAGAAATATCGCGCTCATGCCATAATGGAACATTTTCGTAAGCCGTCATCATGTAGCCGCGAATGACGCGCGCCATGCCTGTCATGTTTTCAGAGCCGATCGGATTGCGTTTGTGCGGCATTGCAGATGAACCCTTTTGCCCTTTCGCGAAAAATTCCTCAACTTCGCGTGTCTCACTCTTTTGCAGTCCGCGAATTTCCACTGCGAATTTCTCGATGCTTGTCGCGATCAAAGCAAGTGTCGCCATATAGTCAGCATGGCGGTCACGCTGAAGGGTTTGAGTCGAAATCGGTGCTGCTTTCAATCCGAGCTTCTCACATACATATTGCTCAACAAATGGATCAATGTTCGCATATGTGCCGACAGCGCCGGAAATCTTCCCAACCTCGATGCCTTCTTTCGCTTGTTTGAAACGCTCAAGATTGCGTTTCATTTCTTCATGCCAAAGCGCAAGTTTTAAGCCGAATGTTGTAGGCTCAGCATGTACGCCGTGTGTGCGCCCCATCATGACTGTGTATTTATGTTCTTTCGCTTTTTCTTTTATAATGTCAACAAATCTCTCAAGGTCCTTGAGCAGAATATCGTTTGCCTGTTTTAATAAGTAAGAAAGAGCAGTATCAACAACGTCAGTTGACGTTAAGCCGTAGTGCACCCATTTTCTTTCCTCGCCCAGTGATTCGGAAACGGCGCGTGTAAAAGCGACAACGTCATGGCGCGTGTCCTGTTCGATTTCTAAAATGCGGTTAATGTCAAATGACGCGTTCTCGCGCATGACCTTTACGTCTTCTTTCGGAATGACGCCAAGCTCCGCCCATGCTTCACAGGCAAGAATCTCCACCTCTAGCCACGCTTGAAATCTGTTTTCATCCGTCCAAATCGCGGACATTTCAGGTCTTGAATAACGTTCGATCATTCTGCTTGTCCTCCGTCTCTATTCATCCATTTATTTGTGATCTCCTGAATCCAGTGGTCTTCAGGCTGCTTCATAAATGTAATATGCCCCATTTTGCGGCCTTTTTTGATTTCGTGTTTTCCGTATATATATAGCTTTGCTTCTTTTAAAAGCTCCGGCTCTTCCTCCACAAGCTTCACTTCATCACCGAGAAGATTCACCATCATGCCTGGCTTCAGCAAATCTGTTTTCCCAAGCGGAAGGCCGCATATCGCTCTGATATGCTGTTCAAACTGGCTCGTTTCGCAAAGGTCCAGCGTATAATGCCCTGAATTGTGCGGCCTTGGCGCCAGTTCATTGACCAAGAGCTCTCCGTCTTCTGTCAGGAACATTTCAACAGCAAGCGGTCCGACAAGGTTAAGCTCTTCTGCAAGCTTAACGGCCAGCTCGGCAGCCTTCTTCTGAATTCCTTCCTCCACCCGTGCAAGCACGATGCTTTGAAAAAGAATATTGTTGTGGTGAATGTTTTCAGCTGCCGGAAATGTTGAAATTTCGCCGTTTACCGATCTGACGACGATAACCGACAGTTCCATTTCAAAAGAAACCCAGCTTTCAAGAATGCAAGTTCCGTGCTCTAAAAGAGCGGCAGCCTGCTCAATTTGCGCCTCTTCCTTGATGACAAATTGTCCTTTGCCGTCGTATCCGCCGCGGCATGTTTTGAGCACTGCGGGAAGCCCCAGCTCCTGTACCGCCTGTTCCAGTTCATCCTTTGTTTTGACGATGCTGTACGGCGCTACTTCACAGCCCGCGGCTTGAATTGCTTTTTTCTCCGTTTCACGGTTTTGGGTAATGAGCAGCAGCTCACTTCCTTGCGGGAGATACGCATGATCTTTTAGCCAATGCAGCGCATCATAGTCGATGTTTTCAAACTCATACGTGATGATGTCGCTGATTTCCGCCAATTTTCGAATCGCTTCACGGTCATTATAATGAGCGGTAATTTCGACATCCGCAACCTGCCCGCACGGCGAATCTTTCACCGGATCAACGACTGCGACTTTATACCCCATTTGTTTGGCGGACACAGCCATCATTTTTCCAAGCTGGCCGCCGCCGATAATGCCGATTACAGCTCCCGGATAGATGATTTGATTAGACAAGCTGATCACTGCTTTCTAACACCGTCTGTTTTGTATTTTCTCTTCTCTCATCCAGCTTACGGGCAAGATCTTCGTCAAAAGCTGACAAAATTTGCGCCGCTAACAGGCCTGCGTTCACAGCGCCCGCTTTGCCGATGGCTGTTGTCGCAACAGGCACGCCTCCAGGCATTTGGACGATGGAAAGAAGTGAATCCATTCCGTTTAGCGCCTTGGATTGAACCGGAACTCCGATGACCGGCAGTGTTGTTTTCGCCGCCGTCATCCCCGGCAGATGCGCTGCTCCTCCGGCACCGGCGATAATCACCTTGATGCCTCTCTCTCTGGCAGTTTCAGCGTATTCAAACATCAAATCAGGCGTCCGGTGAGCGGAAACGACCTTTTTTTCGTACGGAACATTGAGTTCGTCAAGAATATCGCATGCGTTTTTCATTGTCTCCCAATCGGAAGTGCTTCCCATGATGATTCCTACTAGCGGCTGCATTCTGTTCCCACCTTCTAATGCTTTAGTTTTCAGAAAATAAAAAATACCCGCTCTGCATTGCACTTATGAGGAAGCAATACAAACCGGGCATGGTACATGTATCGTCAGTCGTTCGCTTCTGCGATATATCCATGTCAGTTTTATCGATCACTTTCCTGCATAGTCCGGCAATTTACGGTTGCCGGGTAGAAACTTATGGGCCATATTCCCAAGATTATATGAGGTCGTGTTTTGATTTCATGTTTATCTTAACAACGGACATGGATAATGTCAACGATATTATCGAACGATACAAAAATTCATTCTACTAATGTTCGTGTTTTAGATCAATTTCCCTTCAAATACGATTTTTTTCCCGCACGGAACGATCTGAATTGACCCATTTTCCTTTTTTTCCATAAAAATAGGCTCTTCCATTCGCCGTACAGGCAGATATCCTTCTTCTTTCATTTGCTGAAGCACCGCATCAATGGTTTGCTGCTCTGTCACTTCAAACTTTTTCTTCTTCGGCTTTGCCATTATTCTTTAATTCTCCTCTTCTTCACCGCTTTAACCCAGAAGCCGCCGTGAATTGTTTTTGGTTCATATGCAATAATAAATGCCTTTGAATCAAGTGTTTTAATCGTATCATACAGCTGGAGTTCATATCTTCTCGGTGTCAGAATCTGAAGGGCTGTGCGGTCGCCTTCAAGCCCGCCTGCCACCCAGTTCGTCACGCCATAGCCTTTTTCACGAAGCTGCTTCGGAAGATCAAGATCAAGCTCCTTCGTAATCACGTTGACCATAATATAGCCAAGCGCCAATTTTTCTTCTATTTTCATGCCGGCAATCACGCCAAGACCGTAACCGAGCGCGTACGCGATTACATTTTGAATCTGGTCTAAGTTATCGAGCACCAGGCTCAGTCCTGTCACATAAACCAGTATTTCAATCGTACTGATGCCGGCCGCTAAATACCGCTGGCCTTTCAGCGTTAAAATCATTCTTATCGTAAAAAATGACACATAGACAATATTAATAATGAGAATTATGAGAACCATGGCTATCCCATTTGATAAGATGGTTTGCATCATTTTATTTCATCCCCCTACTCTTCAGCTTGCATAAAGCATTCATATTCTACTAGAGAAACGAGTCGTTTACAATCCGTTGCGGCCGTAAGCCTAAGGAAAATATTTCGACACACTTTGTCAGGTTGAACAGTAGTAGTTTACCCTCTTTCTCACCTTTTCAAAATCAAAACAAAAAAGCCCGCTTTTCAGCAGACTCACCTCTTCTCATATATTGTCAGATTTCTTTTTTCATTTTCAGAAGGGACTTGTATTCTTTTTCAAGCTCACTCAGCGTATAATCAGCCAGCTGTTCCCCTCTTCCCTGATAAAATTCCGAGAGCAGTAATTTGGTTTTTAAAAATTGTTTCTTCCGATTAATCGCTCGGCGAAGTAAATCGGCCATGTCCATCATCCTCCTTAAACATAAAGGTTTGTGCGCTGGACGTTTACAGCATTTTCCCTATCATACATGGATTAATCCTACAAATCAACTGTGTTTTTTAGATATATTTGTAAAAAGTGTGACATAAAAAAACCGGCTATAAACAGCCGGTTTTTTTCATTAAAGCGGAATCAGCGACGCCGTGAAATACTCAGAAATCAACGGCCAAGTCACCGCCGTAAACAGCAGCGCTACCGCAACCACAGCAAATACACAATAGATATAGTCAATCGGTGCATCGTGTGCCGCCTGATACAAACGCTGCACATACAGCGCCATCATAAAAAAGATCGAAAACAAGATAAGCACTGTAAACAGAACTGTCAGCATCGGGATATTCACGATCGCAAAGATCAGCCAAAGGATTGAAACAGCAATCACCGGTACAAGCAATGAACCCAAACCGGCAGCCGCTTCTCTGAACGTCACCTTCTGCTTCATCATATAGCGGGAGACGGCCCATACCGCTAAGACCATTACCGCGAAAAAGAGGAGCAAATACACAAGAACGACTAAAAATCCGTCATAGAAAGCGTGATGGCGTTCTCCAAACCCGAGCGGCCGATTCCAGCTCGCCTTTAACTGAAACCAGTTCCCGATTGAAAAGACCACACTGAATATAAGCATTGAAATCAGCCCATACTTATAATGAGAAAAACCATCCGCCACGACGGTTTTCGCCGGTGATTTTAAAATCGAGAACGCAAAACCGCAATATCTGTTGATGGCTGCCCATACAGACGCAAACTTTTCTTTAGCAGTTGATTCACCGCGTTCCTGGTGCGGTTTCTGCTTTTGTTTTTGCTTCTGCTTGCTTTGTCGGCTCGCCTTTCTGGACATTCTCGATAGCGGTTCTTCATCTGCATCTATTCTTTCACTCTGGTTAACTTCTTCTTCAAACGTTTCTTTTCTTTCTTCCGTCATGTCAGCAACTCCTATCAAAAAAATACGGCGGAATACCATTCAGTAAGAAAATAAAACACTTATATAAGGTACCGAAGCCTTCCTGAACAGTCAAGTCATTTCCATTTAAGTAAAGCATGGCGGCACATCTACATGACGGTATATCGTATGAAATGGTTTTACCTTTTGCAACAAAAAAACCAGCTGCACCGGCAGCTGGTTTTCATTCCTTATTTTAAGAAGATAAAGTACAGGATAAATACGGCAAACAGTCCGTACATGATCGGATGAACCTCTTTGGCTTTTCCTTTGCACACCATCGTAATCGGGTAGAAAATAAATCCGATGGCAATCCCAGTCGCAATGCTGTACGTTAACGGCATCATGATCATGGTAAGGAAAGCAGGAACGGCCACTTCGAACTTATCCCAAGCGATTTTGCCAAGCGGCGCCACCATCAATGCACCGACAATAATCAGCGCCGGAGCTGTTACATTTGATGTAACGACTGACAGAAGCGGTGAGAAAAACGTAGCCAGTAAAAAGAGAATACCTGTTACAATAGCCGCAAATCCTGAACGGGCGCCCGCAGCGACACCTGAGCTTGATTCAACGTAGGAAGTTGTAGTAGACGTACCAAGCACGGCACCGATTACAATGGAAGATGAATCAGCTAAAAGCGCACGGCCCGCACGCGGCAATTTGTTTTCCTTCATTAAACCAGCTTGAGTTGCCACAGCAACAAGTGTACCCGCTGTATCAAAAAATCCGACAAACAAGAAAGTTAAAATGACGATCAGCATTTGGACGGAGAAAATATCCGGCAGGTGAATCCATGCTTGTCCGAACGTCGGCGCAAGGCTCGGCACACTGCCGATGATTTGAGACGGAACCGGAACCAATCCGAAAATCATGCCGGCCACCGCTGTTAACAGCATCCCGATAAACACGCCTGCGTTCACGCGAAGCACCATTAAAATAACCGTTACAATCACACCGAAAATTGTTAACAGCACAGGGCCGCTGTGAATGTTTCCGATGGTGACGAGTGTAGAAGGATTCGCTGTAATGATTCCTGAACCTTGTAATCCAACAAATGTAATAAACAGGCCGATACCCGCGCCGACTGCCAATTTCAGCTCAGGCGGAATGGCGTTGATGATTTTTTCACGAAAACCTGTTAAAGAAAGAGCAACGAAAATAAGACCTGAAATAAAAACACCAGACAAAGCTGCCTGCCATGAAATGCCCATACCGAGGACAACAGAAAACGCAAAAAACGCGTTCAGCCCCATACCGGGCGCGATGGCAATCGGATATCTCGCTATCAATCCCATTAAGATACAGCCTGCTGCTGACGCCAGCGCTGTCGCTGTAAAGACCGCACCTTGGTCAATTCTCAGTGCCTCCGGAAAATCTTTCACGCTCTCCAAAGCAAGCGTAATCGGATTGACGAACAAAATATATGCCATAGATAAAAAAGTCGTTAATCCGCCAATGATTTCATTGCGATAGCTGGTGCCCAGCTCATCAAACTGAAAAAACTTTTTCAAGCTATTTGACTCCCTTCACTCTTTGCTATTTATCCTGCCCTGAAAACGCCAAATAAAAAACGCCCCAATACATTTTGGGACGCTTGACTACAGATGGGTTTCAGTTTGAATAAATAAACGTGTTTTATTTATATCAAACGAAAGAAATGTTTACGTAGTCAAGCCATTTACGGTAGCTTGGTAGAGACTTGCGAGCCATATCCCCGCGATTATACGAATTCATCTTATTTGATTTCTGTGTCTATTGTACCAACTTCATTTTGAATTGACAATATAAATAACGAACATTACTTATTAAAAAAATTGGTTTATTCGTCTATTGACTAAATTGGCAACAATGATAAAAACCGTATGTATGACTTCATACGGTTTTTCAACTAAAAATGATTTTATCTTGTAGGCTGACTCACCTGATGCACTGGTACAGTAAACGAGAATGGCTTTAGTTGAATCAGGTCATTTAAAACGCCTTTATCAATATACAGACCGTATTCATTAAACTCAAAATGCTTTAAAGACAGCTTATCAAGATATGCGTCATCCAGTTCAAAAGTAGATAGCATTTCGGCTGTGTCCATATTTTGCACTTCAGCTTTATTCCATTTCAAATAATAACCTTCTTCATAATAAGCCATTGGATCAGACCATGATTGCATTTTTTTCATATCACCAAGGCCAATCATTTCACCTATATTCACTAAGTCATCTTTTGACATACTTGAAGTATCAACTCCTGTGAAGCGGTAATGAACCAATACTTTCCTCCCTTCTTGTTTAATGTTCTTGATTTCAATCCCTATGTTTTGATGTTTTGTTTCAGAAAGACGATACGGCATCCCTGCATTTAGCGGGACTATTTCACTACCCTCAGCCTCAGATCTAATATCTGCTATTAATGTTAGCTTTTTCGCTTTTGGATTGATTGGTGATTTTAACTGTGTTTGGCCTTTTGCTCTTACCGTTCTCTCGTTTACTTTTTTGCGTTCTCCAAGTTCGATGTTTGACGCTGACATCTCATATGTGTTTCCTAAATCATCTTTGACTTCGTTAATTTCAACCGTATCATGCTTTGCTATGCCTTGATAATCTATTGTAAATTGAAGGACAGATCCAAGTTTCCCGTTTTCCACTTGAATATTGGAAAATTGATAACGATTATGATAAGCCGATACAACTTTTGAGCTTTCTAAATAGTTCGCATTCTTTTTGGTAATAGGCAGTTTAAATCTCCAATTTCCCTGTATTTCATTGATATGAGTAATAACAAAAGGCACGGTATCCCCATTTTTTATTTCAGTACCATTTGTATAAATCCTTAATTGTCCTGCGTATTGTTTGTTATTTAATTTTTTGAGCATTAAGGAATCATAGTTGATTGAAACATTGTCGTTAAAATTCGCTTCGTCCACATTATAGCTGATCTCTTTTTCATCAGACTGGAAGTTATCAACAGTGAAATTATAGACAAGCTGTCCGGCATCGTAATAGGAGCTGTTTACAGACACAGTGATTCCCCTTGACTCAGCTTTTTGATTCAGAGCTGTGACCAAATTGCTTTTAAACAATGATAGGCCAACTTTATCTTGAAACTCCTTATAAATTTGGCCGACAATGGGTATGCTTCCCATCGCTTTGTTTACAGATGGCAGAAAAAGACCGGACGTTAAATACAGTATACATACCACAGCAGCAACAGCGATTCCATTTGTAATTGTTCGTCCCCATTTAAAACGGCGCCTTGTGTTATTTTCATTTTCAGCACGGACGACAGCTTGATGTATTGCTTTTTTTAGCTCTTTCTTTGGCACTTCTATGTCATCAAATATCTGCTTCACTTGGTGTTTGTCCATATGTTTTGATCCTCCTTTTCCAGCTCCTGTTTCAATGCTTTTCTCGCTCTATGTAAATGTGTTTTAATCGTGCCTTCTGCCATTCCTGTTTGTTCAGCTATCATTGAAATCGAATAATCTTGAAAATAATATAGCTGAATCGTGAGCTGAACATGTTCATCAAGTGAATCAATCGCATTTCGCAAATCTATGTATTCCTCAATATTTGCTTGATCGGTTCCAGTATCATGATGTTTCTCAAATGGGACCAATTCTCCTTTCTTTTTATTCATGGCAAAAATGGAATGAATCAGTATTCGAGTAAGCCACGTTAAAAAGTACTTTGGCTCTTTTAATTTTTCTATACTGATAAAAGCTTTATAAGCCGTTTCCTGTACAGCATCAAGTGCATCTTCTTTATTCCTTAAATAGAGATAGGCTGTTTTGTATAAAGTCTCCTGATGTGCCATCATAAGCTTTTCAAAGGCCCGAGCATTTCCTTTTCTCGCCTTTGTAATCAATCTTTCTTCCTTCACCTTATCCACCTCCTATGTTGTTAGATATGAAAACTGCCGAAACGGTTTCAAAAAGTTAACAAAAAAACGCCCCTTTTATAAAAGGGACGTTTTTCTATTAGCTATTTACTTACTCCCACTCAATCGTCGCAGGCGGCTTACTTGTAATATCATACACCACGCGGTTAATATGCTTCACTTCATTCACGATACGTGTAGAAATGACTTCAAGCACATCCCACGGGATACGCGCCCAGTCAGATGTCATGCCGTCGATTGATGTAACTGCGCGGATTCCGATTGTGTAATCATATGTTCTCGCGTCACCCATAACACCAACGCTGCGGATGTCAGGAAGAACAGTGAAGTATTGCCAGATATCACGCTCTAACCCGTGATTTGCAACTTCTTCACGCAAAATCGCATCTGATTCACGAACGATTTCCAGTTTTTCTTCTGTTACTTCGCCGAGAACTCGGATTCCGAGTCCCGGTCCTGGGAAAGGCTGGCGCCATACGATTTCATCCGGAATGCCGAGCTCTGTGCCAAGCGCGCGCACTTCGTCTTTGAAGAGCGTGTTTAATGGCTCGATCAGTTCAAACTGCATGTCTTCAGGAAGCCCGCCGACATTGTGGTGAGATTTGATCGTTTGCGCCGTTGCAGTACCGCTCTCGATGATATCTGTGTAAAGCGTTCCTTGTGCAAGGTAGTCGATGCCTTTGAGCTTGTCCGCTTCATCATCGAACACGTAAATGAATTCATTACCAATGATTTTGCGTTTTTGCTCAGGATCAGAAACGCCTTTTAGTTTATTTAAGAACCTGTCTTTTGCGTCTACTTTAATCACGTTCATGTTAAAGCCTTCGCTGAATGTTTTCATAACACCCTCGGCCTCGCCTTTACGGAGAAGACCATGGTCTACAAAGATACAAGTCAGCTGATCGCCGATCGCTTTATGAATCAAAACAGCAACAACAGAGGAATCAACGCCGCCGCTTAGCGCGCAAAGAACCTGCTTGTCTCCGACCGTTTCACGGATTTTTTGCATTTCAATTTCAATAAAGTTCTCCATTGACCATTTGCCTTCACAATCACAAACGCCGAATACAAAGTTTTTCAGAAGATCATTGCCGTATTCAGAGTGGCGCACTTCCGGGTGGAACTGAACGCCGTACCATTTTTTGTCCGCTTTGCTCATCGCTGAGTTCGGGCAGTGATGGCTTGTCGCGTCAACAGTGAAGCCTTCAGGAACTTCTACAACCAAATCGCCGTGGCTCATCCAAACCACTTGTTCGTTCGGAAGATCTTTGAACAAATCAGGTGTGCCTTCGATACGGATGTTTGCTTTTCCGTATTCACGCTGGCTTGCCGCTTCAACTTTACCGCCAAGGTAATGAGTCATCAGCTGCATGCCGTAGCAAATTCCTAAAACAGGAATATCAAGCTCGAAGATTTTCTCGTCACAGCGGAAAGAGTTTTCATCATACACACTGTTTGGACCGCCGGATAAAATAATTCCTTTTGGATTCATTTCTTTAATTTCTTCAGCCGTCAATGTATGGGGATGCAGCTCGCTGTATACCCCGAATTCACGGATACGGCGTGTAATCAGCTGGTTATACTGACTGCCGAAATCAAGGACAAGAATCATTTCATTCACTAACTTTGTCATGGTTGTCACCTAATCTCCTCTAAGTTTTTTGACACAGAAAAAAACGAGGACAGATATGAAGCCGCTCCGCCCTCTTTGGCAAGGCCGTTTGCCGGAGTCCGGCAACTCGCTCCCAGACTCCGATAATATTCACTAATTCTAACAACACGTTGATAAGCGGTCAAGACCATCTTCTTTTAATTAAATTTTCCCATAACTCTCTGGATTCATTCCAAAGCTTCGCCGAATCTTCATTTCTGTACAGTGCCCGTTCATAGCTTGATGTCAGCTTTGACATGTCTTCTGAGCCATGTTTTCCATCGATTCGTTTCGCATAATCACGCAGCGTTTCACTGCCTTGTTTCGGCAGTCCTCTTCTCTTCATCTGTTTCAGGAGAGCACCATATGCTTCAAAAAACACGTGCTGATCGCTGCGCCGCTTCAATTTTCTCACAACGAAAACAGGCATCCATAACGAACGGAAAACATACAGCAATACCGCTGCCAACAGGAGGACTGCAAGAAGTGCAAGCGCTACATACCATCCTGCACCGGCATTTGCATGTGAAGCGGACGACTTTTCAGAACCAACTGGCTCCCGTTTATCCTTTTGTTTTTCCTCTTTTTTCGGCTGTTTTTTCTCTTCTTTCTGCTCCTCTTTTGTTTTCTCCGGCGAGCTGCTGCTTTCGCTGCCGGAATCCTTTGTGTCAGTAGAAGTAAACTCAGCCGGATTTGTAAACCCTTTAGTCGGCTCAAATGTGACCCAGCCCTGTTCCGGGAAATACACCTCTACCCAGGAATGGGCGTTGTTATTTGTCACTTCGTAGATGCTGCCGTTTTTGTTTCCTGCTTCTTTATATTCGCCGGACGTATACCCCTTTACCCAGCGGGCCGGAATGCCGGCCGAACGCAGGAGCACCACCATAGCGGAAGAAAAGTTGTCACAGTAGCCCATCTTTGTTTCAAACAGAAATTGATCGACATAATCCTCATCATTCTTAGGGATGGTCACGTTTTCTGTTTCATATGTGAACTCATTTGATCCTAAGTATTCCTCAACCGCTTTCACCTTATCAAACATATTATCGTGATCCTGGGTCAGCTCGATCGCAAGGGTTCTCACCCGCTCAGGCAGTGAATCCGGCAGCTGCATATAGCGGTCGCTGAATGTGTATTCCTCACTGTTGTTTCTCACTTTTACCTTTCTCAGCTCATCCAGCTTGTAGACCGGAGAATTGTACGTTACTGTATAGCTTCCCATATTTCTGATCTCACCGGCTTGTTCACTGATCGGAGAAATTTGTTCCGTGTTCCCGTTCATTTCAAGTGAGACAGCCTGCTTTGGCTGAATGGTTACCGCACCGATCGGATACATCACATGGTTATACCCGTAGTGATCATCGACTTTTACTCGGACGGTGCTGCGGTCTGTCGAAACCTTGTGGTCAAACCACAGATTTTCAACTTTTCCTCCGCTTAGCTGATATGACATGCCTGTGTCTGTTTCAATCCAGCCTTTTCCTGTATACGTATCCTTCGTTTCCACGCGGAAATACGTTCGCTCTTTTCCTTGCCATGTAAAAACAGGGGTATTATCCTGCTGAAACGGGCCGCCGAGTGATTCATCATGGTTCCCGTATCCGATTTTGCTTTCTCCAGCCGACACACGGTCTTGATTGGTGATTTTTTTGAGAAAAGGTACGGGATCAGGCCAAGCCGGATCTGATTTCGGAGCGGAAAGTCCGAATCCCACCGCAGCCAAAATCAATACAGATAAAGGAAGAAACCATTTCAAGACAGATGTTTTTGACAGCTTGATTCTTTCCATCAGCTTGATGCGTTCTAAGTATAAAAGACCCAGCATAAAGAAGCCGATCAGCACGATACGGATGACGGCAAAAGTGGCGTCATATGGTGTAAAGGTATCAAGAATCGTAATATATGCTACTGTCATCATAAAGAAAAACAAGATTCTTCTCTGGTAAATCACCCAATAATGAAGGAGATAGACCAGCAGCCACAGCAGCACAAAAAACAGCAGGGTCCGAAACGAAGGAATCATGTCATTCCATTGCCCTGATTGAATCAGCGTGATATTCAAATAGACATCCTTAAAAAAAGAGCTGACCCAGCTCAAGTCAAATATAGATCCTTGATAAAACAGGATGTGTATCGAGATCAACGTAAATATGACACAAAAAGGAACGGTGACAAACCACCTCATCCTGAAAAAGGTCAGCAGAAACGTCAAGCCGATAAACACAATAAAAAAGCCCGTATGTTTCGTATCTGTAAAACTGTCAAGCGGCCTGAGCCACTCCCACAGCAATAAAAACGCCAGAAAATAAAATAACAGCAAGCTCAAACGGCTTCCCTTCTGGTCATCGTGCGGCATGTGCACCCGTCACCTCTCTTTCTAAACAACACGCGAAACTTGTCCGCACCTCATGACCTGAACTCTGATTTGACGTTTCATCATGCGTTCGATCATGACGTTTTCAGCTTGAGAAAGCTCAGCAGCTTTCTCTTTTGCCAGTATCACTGTCACCCGGCCGCCCCCGATTTCTGCTATGTTCAGCAAATCTTCCGTGAAATGTCCCGTGACGATCACTTTGTCAGCCTGGCGAACAGACGGCTTCCCCAGCTCCTCCCGTACATATCGGCTTACCGGGTCAGCCGCATCACAATGAGCGACGGCTAAATGACGAAGCATATGCTTAAAATGCTGCTCCCCCTCCTGAATAGGAAAAATGTTTTTTTCCTTTCCGACTGAGGCCAAGCCTGCCCCCGCGCCGTTTTTTAAAACAGAATGAAGAATCGAAGCTGTCACAGAAACGACCTCTTCGAATGCTTCCGAGGAAAATCGGTCCATCAGAAGAAACAGGTTTTTGCTTCGAGACGGTTCAAATTCCTTCGTCATCAGCTGGTTTCGCCGTGCAGAAGTCTTCCAATCTAATGCAGCAAACCGGTCTCCCGGCTGATAATTCCGCACACTTGCTGCGACTGCGGAATGGTGCTGATGAATCGGAGAAGAACCGCTTACTCCATCTTCCTGATGCTTCTCATTCACCTGATAAGGAAGACGCTGAAAGGATGGATAAACAAACAGGGTATCATTCAGCTCATAAAAAGCTGTTTTTTCAATCAGACCGAGAACATCCCCTGTTCGCACCCTGACAGCATGAAAATGATGCTCCCCGCGCGGTACCCGAGCTAATTCATACGACATTGTCATACTCCGTTTAAACCAAGGAAAAACGAGCCGTTTGGCCGCGGCTTCGTCTCGGTTCAATGACTCGATTCCTTCTGGCAGGCAATCTTCAATCACCATATACATCAGGGGAAACGGCAGCTTTCTTCTCAGCGTTACCGACACGCCCAGCCTGTCCCCCGCATGCAATTGTGTTTTGACCATTTGCCGTGAAGCCTGAAAAGAGCGGAGCGGGTACAGCGCCAGCAGCCCGGCATACACCACAAAAGGGAGAAATGCGTAAAACAAAAACCAGCTGACAAAGCCGCCCTGAAACATTGCGTAGGAAAAAACAGCACCCGTCAATAACGTTAATACAATCAGCTTCCACCCATATACCAGCCATTGCAATTTCTTCTTCATCAGCGGATCGACGACCTTTGAACCGGCACCTTCACAGTTGACATGATCTCCCGTACAATCGCTTCTGCCTGGATCCCTTCAAATTTCGCCTCTGGCTGCAGCAGCATCCGGTGCGGAAGCGTAAAAGGAGCCAAATATTGAATATCATCCGGAATGACATAGTCGCGATGATGCAGCAGCGCGTATGCTTGGGCCGCTTTCATGAGAGCAATTGATCCGCGCGGACTCACGCCTAATTGAACAGAGCCATGCTGTCTCGTTTTCTGCACAATTTCAACAATATATTCTTTTATGCTGTCATCAGCGCGGACATTTTGAACTTCCCGCTGCAAACGGATGAAATCTTCTTTTGTAATAACCGGTTCAAGTGTCTCAATCGGATGGCTTTTTTCCTGAAGAGATAAGACGTCCAGCTCCTCATTAAAGGACGGATAACCCATGCGGAGTTTGAATAAAAAACGGTCAAGCTGGGCTTCCGGCAAAGGATAGGTCCCTTCATATTCGACCGGGTTTTGCGTTGCCATCACAAAAAACGGGGCGGCAAGCGGCATCGTATGGCCATCTACCGTTACGCTTCCCTCTTCCATCGCTTCAAGCAAAGCCGACTGTGTCTTCGGAGAGGTACGGTTGATTTCATCGGCAAGCACGATGTTTCCCATAATCGGGCCCGGACGGTATTCAAATTCCATCGTTTTCGCATTATAGATGGATACGCCTGTTACATCAGATGGCAGCAAATCTGGAGTAAATTGGATTCTTTTGAAATCGGCGCCGATTGACTTTGCCAGCGCGCGGACCATCATCGTTTTTCCGACTCCGGGCACATCCTCAAGCAGCACATGCCCTTTGGCAAGAATGGCTGCTAAACTGAGTATGGCGATGTCTCGTTTTCCAACCATTACTCTATTAATATGGTCAACTGCTTTCCCCAGCAAAGGATGCAGGTCTTCTTGATATGCCATTCTTTTCCTCCTAGTCATCTACAAAATTCATCATATCGTAACCTAACTTTACCACAAAAAACAATCTGTATAAAAAAACGATTCTAGCAAATTGTTTCCAATAAAGCAGGCCAAAACACACAAAAAAAGCTTCCTGTGACAGGAAGCTCAATTATTTGCGTTCTAAAGGCTCCATATGAACATGCGAATAATCAATTGCATGCTCCTCCTTCATTCTCCGCTCAATTTCATTGGCAATATCGTGGCTTTCCGTAATATTTAAATCTGCTGATACCTCAACTACCACATCTACGTAAACAGTACTGCCCAAGTATCTCGCTTTAATGTCTTTTAACCGGCTCACTCCGGAGACCTTTTCGATCGTCTGTTTATAAGCCGAAATGTCCTTTACGTCGAAGCCATCTGTCAATGAGTGAGATGATTCTTTAAAAATGTCCCATGCCGTTTTGCAAATGAGAAGACCGATCACAAACGCCGTCACAGTATCAATCCAAGCAAGGTGGAATTGCGCTGCTATAATTCCGATAAACGTGCCGATACTGACAAACGCATCTGATTTATTATCAGCAGCTGCGGCAAGGAGCGCCTGGCTCTTCACCTTTTTGGCCAGCCTTTTATTGTACTGGTAGACCACAAGCATCAGGGCTGCCCCGCCCGCTGCCGTCCAAGCCGCAATCATATCCGGCGTCTCTTGTTTAGCAGAAAAAATAGATTCTCCGGCGCTGAATAGCACTTGCAGTCCGACAACCATCATAATAAACGATGCGATAAGTGATGCAATTGTTTCCGCACGGAAGTGGCCGTATGGATGATCTTCATCAGGAGGCTTTTGAGAGATACGCAGGCCGATCAGCACAGCAACAGAAGCAATAATGTCAGTTGTGTTATTTAACCCGTCTGCCGTAAGTGCTTCCGAGTGAAAAAGATAACCGATAATCAGCTTAATCGCGGACAGGACAAGATACGCGGCAATGCTGACCAGCGCCCCGGATTCTCCCTTTTTCAGTTCATCATATCTCTCCATACAAAACCTCCTCTCCGCACGTGTATTCCTATTATTATGATACAAAGCTGAACCGCAGTGGGTCTACAGAAACATGATTCACCAGCCACAGAAAAATAGTGACGATAGAACACTTTTTCTCTAAACCAATTTATTTTCTCATCTGAAAATCCCTTCAAATTCAATGATGCCAAGGCTTCTGGCACCCTTCCATATTTTTAAAATTATACTAAACTGCAAAAATGAATAATTAACGGAACATTTTTTCTTTTATTCCAAGCATATCTGCTGAAAACATCGCCAACAAAACACTACAAATTTGAAATAAGCTGTTATATTTTCTTACACGAATTTTCGACAAACTGTATATTTATGATAGAGTTTCAATTATCATAATATTCAGTAATGACTTCATTCTTAAAGGAGGCAACCTATGAACCAGTCTCAATCAGGATTAAAAAAAGAATTAAAGACCCGCCATATGACAATGATTTCGATCGCCGGCGTGATCGGAGCCGGCCTATTTGTAGGCAGCGGTTCAGTGATTCACTCTACTGGGCCCGGTGCCATTATTTCTTACGCACTAGCCGGATTATTGGTGATTTTTATCATGAGAATGCTCGGCGAGATGTCTGCCGTAAACCCGACGAGCGGATCGTTTTCTCAATACGCTCACGATGCCATCGGACCGTGGGCAGGATTTACAATCGGATGGCTGTATTGGTTTTTCTGGGTGATTGTCATCGCGATCGAAGCAATCGCCGGCGCAGGCATTATTCAATACTGGTACCAAGATATTCCGCTATGGCTGACAAGTTTGATCTTGACGATCTTGCTCACCCTGACAAATATCTACTCCGTTAAGTCATTCGGTGAGTTCGAATATTGGTTCTCCCTCATTAAAGTTGTTACCATCATCGCTTTTCTAATCGTTGGTTTTGCCTTTATTTTTGGCTTTGCGCCAGGCAGTGAGCCAGTCGGTTTATCCAATATTACAGGCAAAGGCGGATTTTTCCCGGAAGGCATCAGCTCCGTATTGCTCGGTATTGTTGTTGTCATCTTTTCCTTTATGGGAACAGAAATTGTTGCCATTGCAGCGGGAGAAACATCCAATCCGATCGAATCCGTGACAAAAGCGACCCGATCCGTTGTATGGCGCATCATCGTCTTTTACGTTGGCTCTATCGCCGTTGTTGTGGCGCTTTTACCTTGGAATTCAGCGAATATATTAGAAAGCCCTTTCGTCGCTGTACTTGAGCATATTGGAGTGCCGGCAGCCGCGCAGATTATGAACTTTATCGTCCTCACAGCCGTACTCTCTTGCCTGAATTCAGGTTTGTACACCACATCCAGAATGCTGTATTCACTCGCAGAAAGAAACGAAGCGCCGCGCCGTTTTATGAAATTGAGCAAAAAAGGCGTTCCCGTACAAGCCATTGTCGCCGGAACCTTTTTCTCTTATATCGCGGTCGTAATGAACTACTTTTCACCGGACACCGTCTTTTTATTCTTAGTGAACTCATCAGGCGCCATTGCTTTGCTCGTCTATCTCGTCATCGCTGTTTCCCAGCTGAGAATGCGAAAAAAACTCGAAAAAACAAACCCGGAAGCATTGAAGATCAAAATGTGGCTCTTTCCTTTCCTAACCTACTTGACCATCATCGCCATCTGCGGAATTTTAGTATCTATGGCGTTTATTGATTCCATGAGAGACGAGCTGCTGCTGACAGGCGTCATCACGGGAATCGTTCTGATTTCTTATCTTGCGTTCAGAAAACGCAAGGTGAGCGAGAAAGCGACAGCCAAGCCAGTCACACAGCAGCAGCCCGACATCCTGCCTTAATGCTGATCAAATCCTAAACGGTCTGCCGTTTAGGATTTTGTTATTTTCTTCTTCGAGCAGGCAGCGACACACAAATTTTTTTGTAACCATCACGTCCTTATTGTCATTAACTATAGTACCAATTTGGAAAATTTAGATAAGGACGATGAAAATGACACTTGAAAAATTTGCGGATGCTCTCCCAATCCCAGATACACTAAAGCCGGTGCAGCAAACAAAAGAAAAGACTTACTACGAAGTCACCATGGAGGAATGCACTCATCAGCTTCACCGCGATCTCCCCCCGACCCGCCTGTGGGGCTACAACGGCTTATTTCCCGGGCCTACCATTGAGGTTAAAAGAAACGAAAACGTTTATGTGAAATGGATGAACAACCTTCCGTCAGAGCATTTTCTTCCGATCGACCACACCATTCATCATAGTGACAGCCAGCATGAAGAGCCCGAGGTAAAGACTGTCGTTCATTTACACGGAGGCGTCACGCCTGATGATAGTGACGGGTATCCGGAGGCCTGGTTTTCCAAAGACTTTGAACAAACAGGCCCTTATTTTAAACGAGAGGTTTATCATTATCCGAATCAGCAACGCGGTGCTATTTTGTGGTATCACGATCACGCCATGGCGCTGACCAGGCTGAATGTCTATGCCGGACTTGTCGGCGCTTATATTATTCACGATCCAAAGGAAAAACGCTTAAAGCTGCCTTCCGGCGAATACGACGTCCCGCTTCTTATCACGGACCGCACGATCAATGAGGACGGTTCTTTGTTTTATCCAAGCGGGCCTGAAAACCCTTCCCCGTCACTGCCTAACCCATCAATCGTTCCGGCTTTTTGCGGAGAAACCATACTCGTCAACGGGAAGGCATGGCCATACTTGGAGGTCGAACCGAGGAAATACCGCTTCCGCGTCATCAACGCCTCTAATACGAGAACCTATAACCTGTCACTCGATAATGGCGGAGAATTTATTCAGATCGGTTCAGACGGAGGGCTTCTGCCTCGTTCTGTTAAACTGAACTCTTTTAGTCTTGCGCCTGCTGAGCGTTATGATATCATCATTGACTTCACAGCCTATGAAGGACAATCGATCATTTTGGCAAACAGCGAAGGCTGCGGCGGTGACGTCAATCCCGAAACAGATGCGAATGTCATGCAATTCAGAGTCACAAAGCCATTGCAACAAAAAGACGAAAGCAGAAAGCCGAAGTACCTCGCCTCATACCCTTCAGTGCAGAATGAAAGAATACAAAACATCAGAACACTGAAACTGGCAGGCACTCAGGACGAATACGGCAGACCCGTCCTTCTTCTCAATAACAAACGCTGGCACGATCCTGTTACAGAAGCACCAAAAGCCGGCACAACTGAGATATGGTCCATCATCAACCCGACACGCGGAACACATCCAATCCACCTGCATCTGGTCTCCTTCCGTGTATTAGACCGGCGTCCGTTTGATATCGCACGTTATCAAGAAAGAGGGGAATTGTCCTATACCGGCCCGGCTGTTCCGCCGCCTCCAAGTGAAAAGGGGTGGAAAGACACCATTCAAGCTCACGCCGGTGAAGTCCTGAGAATCGCCGTGACATTCGGGCCGTACAGCGGACGATACGTATGGCACTGCCATATTCTCGAGCATGAAGACTATGACATGATGAGACCGATGGATATAACAGATCCCCGTAAATAACCCGACAAACTTGCCTCTTGCAGGCAAGTTTTTTTCTTTATGAAACTTTTGGCCCCATTTATCGTATAACGTAAAAACAGCAAAAAGGAGCTGCTTTTTATGCTGACAAACGACCTAAATAAAAAAACAAAGCGATACATTTCCATTTATGCCGAATTAAAATCAAAATTAAAATGGAAAGTTTCACACGATCAGATATTAATGCTCATTTCTTCTGCATATATTGTGAATAAAAGAGAGTTTGATTTTCAGCGCTTTTATGATTTGAGCAGCTATATCAAATCAAACATCGGCAGCTTCTCAACACTCAATTCACACCACCGCTTTACTGTTGCTTCCATTCTGGACATTCATTTTCAGCAGGAAGCCAAACAAGCATTCCTTACTTTTATTGACAGATACAATGAGATGGTGAGGCTTGGATACAAACGGGACATTTTCACTTACCTTTCCGCCCTTATCATACTCACCGGCAAGTCCGAAGCGATCAATCAAAAAGAACAGATGAACATGGGGCTCTCTGTTTATCAGCAGATGAAAAAACATCACTATTTCCTCACGTCAACTCAAAATGTCCCGCTTGCCATATTGCTTGCCGGGAACGGGAAAGGATTACAGGCGCTGAATAAAGCAGAAGCGTGCTATCAGCAGCTGGCAGCTGGCGGATTTCGCAAAGGCCAGCACTTACACCAAACCAGCCACATCCTAGCCCTGCACGATGAAAAAGGAGCTGAAACGCTTGTTTTACAATGCAGAAAGCTGTTCCAAACCATCACTGAATCTCACAAAAAACCAAAGGATGTACATTACCCTGATCTTGCCCTGCTCACATTTCTGGAAGAGCCTGATATCAAAACTGTTCTGGCCATCACAGACGAGCTGAACCAAGATAAACGATTCAAATGGAAAAAGGAATTGAACTACAAAATTGCTGTCAGCCTATATCTCAGTGAGCATATGGAGAAAAATCTGCTGATGGAATCAGGACTGTACACAGCCATCGAAACCGCCATTCAGGCACAGCAGGCAGCCGCGACAGCTGTCATCGTCAGTTCAACAGCAGCCAGTCATTCTCAAGACGGAAACTAGAGGAGGAGTAAAAATGCCCTACATCACATTAGAAGATCAGACACGACTGTACTATGAAACGCACGGGAGCGGTACACCGATCCTGTTTATACACGGAGTGCTGATGAGCGGACAATTTTTCCACAAACAGTTCTCAGCACTCTCTGCCAATTATCAGTGTATTCGTCTCGATCTTAGAGGACACGGCGAATCCGACAAAGTCCTGCACGGACACACCATTTCCCAATATGCCCGTGACGTAAGGGAATTTCTAAAAGCAATGGAGCTCGACCGTGCCGTGCTTGCCGGCTGGTCAATGGGTGCTTTTGTCGTATGGGATTATCTCAATCAATTTGGGAATGATAACATACAAGCCGCTGTCATTATTGATCAATCAGCTTCCGACTACCAATGGGAGGGCTGGGAGCACGGTCCGTTTGATTTTGACGGTCTAAAAACGGCGATGCACGCCATTCAGACTGAACCGCTGCCATTCTACAAAAACTTCATCCATAATATGTTCGCAGAACCGCCTGCCGAGACAGAAACAGAATGGATGCTGGCAGAAATCCTCAAACAGCCGGCTGCGATTTCAAGCACGATTTTATTTAACCAAACGGCTGCTGATTACCGCGGCACCCTTCAAAACATCAATGTGCCGACATTGCTGTGCTTCGGGGAAGACCGCAAATTTTTCTCTACTGCTGCTGGAGAACACTTGCATGACCTCATTCCAAATTCGACGCTCGTCACCTTTTCAAAAAGCAGCCATTGCCCGTTTTTAGAAGAACCGGACGCTTTTAACAGCACACTCCTCTCCTTCTTAGATGGACTGATTGGAAAGTCATAAAGAAAAAGGAATTAGGAGATTAGGGAAAAGTATGAGACAATAAGAAATGTGCAGTAAAATACATGAGGGAAGAAGTGACTTTATGTCTTACTATAACAAACGTAATCAAGAACCGCTGCCTAAAGAAGATGTGAGTACTTGGGAATGCACAAAAGAAGACTGTAACGGCTGGACCCGAAAAAACTTCGCCAGCAGTGACACGCCATTGTGCCCTTTGTGCGGAAGTAAAATGGTCGACGGCATCCGTTCATTAGTGAATCTCCAAAACAACAGCCAAACGAAAACAAGCTAGCTCTTCCCTATAATAAATGCAGTCTCCTGCAAGCAAACAATCCCCGAACGGAGACGCAGATTCTATATCCAGAATGAAGGCCTCTCATTGCAAGAGGCCGCAGATTAGAAAGAAGCCCAAAACTGTAAATGTTTAGGGCTTTTTATTTTTTCGTTATGGTATAATATGGATGCAGAAGGGGTGATAACGTGATCACAAACCAGCAGCAAAAAGACCTAAAAAAAAGGCTACGTTCAAAAAGCTGAACCTTGCAATCAACTCTTATGTTGAACTTCTGTTTTTGTCGATACCTCTTATCCATCTCTTTAAATGGCTCGGATCATTAGCCCTGCACCTCGTCCATTAAAAAACCACTCAGCCCATGCCGAGTGGTTTTTATTAGTTGATGACAGAAAAGCTGTTGATGATGCCGTTTGGATTTTCCCACACTTTTTTGAACGTCTTATCTTCAAGATTATAGGAATAAATCGTCCGCACCTTGGCTTCACGCCCTGTTTCATCCTTTAGCTTTTTAGCCCCCTCGGCTTCGGCAAGAAAATAAATGTTCTTTCCATCCTTAGAGAACTGCGGCTGTGCGTCCATTAACAGCTTAAATGATTTTTGATTTGAAATGATGTTTTCATATTTTTTCGTGTCCGCATTCAACATCTGAATAGAAGCGGTTTGCTCCGTGCCTTTTTGTGTATATGATGTAAACAATATACGTTTATCATCATCAGAAACAGCAATATCGCTGATAAACTGGTCAAGGCTCTTCAGCTCATCAAATTTGTTTTGATGGCCTGCAGCAAAATGAATCGTTGTCGGTTCAGGATCGATCCCTTTTTCGTTCGCTTCATCTGTTTTCTTGTAGTCTTCTTCTACAGAATAATGAAGCAATGCAAATGAATCTGTTTTTTTGTTATAAAAGAAGCTGCTGACGCTGTCATCCTGATCATTCGCGGCAGGATAAAGGTTTTTATACTTCTTTGTTTTCAGATCAAAGGATGCGATCCGGAAATTGCTTTCGTCCGCTTTTCCTAAACGGAAATAGATGGTTGAACGATCCTTTGATAAAAACAGGCTGTCGGCACTCTCCGCACCTTTATAAAGCATCGTCTTTTTATTAGACTTTAGATCCAGCTTAAAAAGCCTCATTTCATTTTGATCATTATTGCCCGTATAATAGAGCACCTGCTGCTTTTGATCCAAGGCAAATGCCGGATAGCTGGTCAGCATCTCCTCATGGATCACCTTATCATTTTCATAATACTTCGTCAGCAGATCGGTATTCGTAATCGAAACAAGCAGCTTATCACCGCTTTCCGTATTTACTGAAACATCAGCAGCGGTCTCATGGCCTTTATCCTTTACAACATAAAACGCAAAACCCGCCACAGCGGCTGCTATCACAACAGTTAACAATAATATGATTCTTTTTTTCATCTTTTATCTCCACCAATAGAAAAAGCAAGAATGTGACTTCTTGCTTTACAGATTATATATGTAGATTAATAGCTGTAATGTCCCGCTACTTTTCCTTTGCTTAATGGGTATCCAAGCGCTTTAAACGCTTTAGGGCTTACATCGAGGACTGCATTAGGCATTCTGCCAACATCATTTTTGTAAACCGTAATCACCTTTTTAGGTTTCGCTTTTGCATAAGCTCTGATTTTTGTCCCGTTTTTAGGAACGTCAAATCCGATCTTGGTCGCACAGTCCCAATGTCCAAGTTTTTTACCTGAAGAGCCTTTTTTCCCGACTCCATTATACCAAGTAATATTTCCGTTCACATGTTTCGCACTGGCATCTGATGAAAAACTCAAAGCTCCCAAAGTACTTCCTACTAAGATAAAAGCGGCTAAAATGACTTTCTTCAACATTTCGTCCCCCTGTTTGTTAACATCTAGGAAAATTATACACGATGAACCAGGGATTTTTTATTTCAATATCCTTACAGTAATGTTACAAAGTCTGAAAAGTTACCTCTGCTAAAATAAACCATGGAAGATTATCCTATTATAATTGCAGTGTTAGCGTTATAATTGTTGATAGAGTAGTTGTCGCATTCAATATGAACGAACCATTACCGTATTGTTCAAACCAAATTCATAGCTATGTAAACGATTCATACTCTCATATAAAGAAAAAAGAGTGTGCGAGACTCTTTTTTCTTCAAAATTTCTTTTTTCAAAAAAACGTAGATTATATTATATAAAAGTTTCATTTCTTTTTTGGTTTTAAAAATGGCGATTTTGTGAACAGTTCATATTGACCGGTGCGGAATTACTCACATCAAAAGTTATAGGAGTGGTAATCCATGAAGGCAGCAAGATGGCATAACCAAAAGGATATCCGTATTGAACATATCGAAGAGCCAAAAACGGAACCGGGAAAAGTAAAGATCAAAGTCAAATGGTGCGGCATCTGCGGCAGTGATTTACACGAATATCTAGGCGGCCCGATCTTTATTCCGGTTGACAAACCGCATCCGTTAACGAATGAAACAGCACCTGTCACAATGGGCCATGAATTCTCCGGTGAAGTTGTTGAAGTCGGAGAAGGCGTTGAAAACTATAAAGCAGGAGACCGCGTTGTGGTCGAACCGATTTTTGCCACACACGGCCACCAGGGCGCCTACAACCTTGATGAACAAATGGGATTCCTCGGCTTAGCCGGCGGAGGCGGCGGTTTCTCTGAATACGTCTCTGTAGATGAAGAGCTGTTGTTCAAGCTTCCTGATGAATTATCATATGAACAAGGTGCGCTCGTTGAGCCTTCTGCGGTCGCTTTATATGCTGTCCGCTCAAGCAAAATCAAAGCCGGCGACAAAGCGGCTGTATTCGGCTGCGGCCCGATCGGACTTCTTGTGATTGAAGCGCTGAAGGCTGCTGGTGCGACTGATATTTACGCTGTTGAGCTTTCACCTGAACGCCAGCAAAAAGCTGAGGAGCTTGGAGCCATCATCGTTGATCCGTCCAAAACAGACGATGTAGTCGCTGAGATTGCAGAGCGTACCGGCGGCGGTGTTGACGTATCATTCGAAGTCACAGGCGTTCCAGTTGTATTACGGCAAGCGATCCAATCCACTACAATTGCCGGTGAAACAGTCATCGTCAGCATTTGGGAAAAAGGCGCTGAAATCCACCCGAACGATATCGTAATCAAAGAACGTACAGTAAAAGGAATTATCGGATACCGCGACATCTTCCCGGCTGTATTGTCATTAATGAAAGAAGGCTATTTCTCAGCTGACAAACTCGTAACGAAAAAAATCGTGTTAGACGATTTGATCGAGGAAGGCTTCGGGTCTCTTATAAAAGAGAAAAACCAAGTCAAAATCCTTGTCAGACCTAACTAATTTGAAACTAAAAAGAATCCGCGCCCGTATGCGGATTCTTTTTTATCTTATCCAATCACTTCAGCGCCAGACTCTTTCTTCGCCCCGCCGCGATCATAAGCGCGGAAGTTATCCTCCAGCTGCTCTAGCGAAAGCCCTTTCGTCTCCGGTAAAAACTTCTTCACAAACAGGACAGAGCAAATGCCTAATCCAACGAAGATAAAGAACGTTGTGGACAGGCCAATGGCGGCCAGCAATATCGGGAAAGTGAAACTGACTGCAAAATTCACCATCCACAGACAGAATACCGTGACGCCCATTCCCAGACCGCGAAGGCGAAGCGGGAAAATCTCAGAAAGCATCAGCCACGTCACTGGTGAAATTGCCCCCTGCTGGAAAGCAAGGAATGTAACCGTTAATGACAGGACCACATATGGAAGTGCCGGTGATCCTTCGAGTATAAGTGAGAATATCCCGATCAGCAATAATGCCGTTGTCGTACCGATCAAGCCTGTCATCAGCATCGGCCGGCGGCCTACTCTCCCTAACAGCCAGATTCCAACGAATGTTGCCAATACCGAGATCACGCCATTCGCGATATTTCCGATTAAAGCGGCCTCCGTTTGAAAACCAGAATCTCTTAAAATTTCAGTCCCATAATACATAATCGAGTTTACACCTGTAATTTGCTGTACAATCGCAATCCCGATTCCAATGAACACAATCCGGCGCACCCATGGGACTGAAAGATCTTTAAACGTCGCTTTTTCAAGCTTATCTTCTTTTTTGAAAGCGAATTCAATTTCTTGCAGCTCAGATGCAGCCCGCTTTTCATCCCTGATTTTTTTCAATACCCGCAAAGCATCTTCTTTTCTCCCTTTAGAAACGAGCCAGCGAGGACTCTCAGGCATTCTGATCATGCCGAAAAAAAGAAATACAGCTGGAAGCGACGCAATGACCAGCATAAATCTCCACACATGGGAGTTGTCTCCCATTGTTGTTCCAAGGATTGCATTAAAAACAAAGGCTAAAAGCTGTCCTGATACAATCATCAATTCATTCTGCGTCACCATCCGCCCCCTGCTTTCCACAGGAGACATCTCCGCTAAATAAGCAGGAACCGTAACTGATGCACCCCCGACTGCAATGCCAAGCACAAAACGGGAAATAATCATGACCGTTACATTTGGAGCAAACGTACACCCGATCGTTGAAATGAAAAATATAACAGCGAGGAACAAAATATTTTTGCGGCGGCCGTTAAAATCAGACATCCTGCCGCCAAACACAGCACCGAGCGCGGCTCCAAAAAGAAGTGAACTGGTGACAAGCCCCTCTGTGAAGGCATTGAGGTTAAGCTGGTCTGGCTCTCCCATATACGGCAAAGCTCCATTGAGCACGCCGGTATCATAACCGAAGAGGAGACCGCCGAAAGTCGAGACTAAAATAATTGTACGTAAAAATGACATTTGATTGCCTTGTTTATTCATACTGTTTCCCCCAGTCTTTTTCAAAATCGGTCAATGCGTATTTCAAAAACTTATTCTAGGGCTGCTGCCTTCCTCACATGTCGTAAGCAGGCTGCAGAAAAAAGTTCATCATGTTTTTCTCCAATGGCCTCATAACCTTCCCTTCTTCTTAGCATGGCAGTTCTCTTGGAAGCGATTTCATTTTCCGCTAAAAGAACAGTGGGTATTTCTTTGCACATATACTTCATAACTTGTTATTTTATAGTCACTTCATAGTTCTATTGTAGTGATATTATAGTGACATTTTTGTTACATCTGATATTATCATAATTATAAAAACGCTTTCAGTCAATATAAATTTCTGAAAATTTTTTACTCAATAAAAGCAAAATGACCAATTCAAGGGGAAAATGAACTTTTTTCTTCATAAAAATGTGGAAATCAAGTCAAAATTCCTGTGAGTTTCTGTTCATCTGCTCATATCGACAAAATGAGTAAGTTTTGAGTAACTTCTCCTATCTTTTCTGCAATGACTTTCTTATCAAACATCCGAACAATTGTTTCAGAATCGAGACAAAAGGAAATAGAAAAGGAAAATAAATGATGGCTGGCTTAGGGGAGGCAACAAAATTGAATGAGGTATATGTCATTGCAGGCCTTATATTGTTGACAGCGGGAATGATTGATTTTTTATGGACTACATTATGGTTAGAGAGCGGTGCAGGCCCCATCACAAGATGTCTGTCTGCATGGCTGTGGAAAGGCTGCCGCAAAATCAGCGGAGACCATGCAAAGGTTCTCAGCACGGCAGGTCCTCTGCTGTTATGCCTAACGTTAGTGATATGGATCAGTTTATTTTGGAGCGGGTGGGTTTTGATTTTCTCGAGTGACCCTCATTCACTCGTCGGAACTCAATCGAAAGAACCGGCATCCTGGCCAGATCGAATTTATTTTACCGGCTATGTCATGTTTACATTAGGAAATGGCGACCTCGCACCGAATGGGGACCTCTGGAGGCTTGTCACTGTCATTGAAACAGCTCAAGGCCTTCTTACTATCACATTTTCTGTCACGTATTTAATTTCCGTCTTGAGTGCGGTTAATCAAAAGCGGTCATTTGCCCAAAGTGTATTAAGTCTTGGGCATGACGGAACAGAAATTGTCCAGACTGCATGGAACGGTAAAGATTTTCACGACATTGATTTCCTTCTTATCACATTCTCATCAGAGCTGGGTAAGCTGACCGCTCAGCATAACGCCTTCCCTATCCTTCATTTTTACCATAGCACGCAGCGTGAGGAATCATCCATTATAGCTGTCACCGTATTGGATGAAGCATTAACCATTTTGAAATACGGCATTCCTGATCAATATCAGCCGAACCAGCTTCACATCAAAGAAACGCGGTCAAGTATCAAAAACTACTTGGATACCGTCCATACAGCCTATATCCATCCGGCTGAACAAGCACCGCCGGAACCAGATATCACAAAGCTTCAAGAATCAGGCATACCAACTTTATCAAAGCAAACATTCCAAACTGCCATCAATTCTTTAAAGGAACAGCGTCAATTGCTGCTGGGAATTGTCCAAGCCGGTGCCCGAAAATGGCCTGAACGAGAGTAGGCAAACAAAAAAAAGGATGCTTCCCAAAAGTCCAAAGACTTTCAAGAAACATCCTCATCTTTAAAGAGAAACTTCAATCTCTTTCATGCTGGGCAGTGCATCAATCGCTCCAATTTTAGTGCACACAAGAGCGCCCACCTTATTGGCGAATAACACCATCTCACGCAGCTTCGCAAAATCAGCATCAACAGATTGAATCTGATCCGTGTTTGCCAATTGATATAAAGCCGCACCGACAAAAGCATCTCCCGCTCCTGTTGAGTCAATTGATGTAACCGGAATGCTTGGAATGATTTCATGATCTTTTCCATTCGAAAGAAGCGTTCCGCTTTTCCCAAGTGTCACAGCGACAATTTTAGCACCGATCTCATGAAGGATCGCAACGCCCTCTTCATGATCCTTCGCACCGCTGATAATCTCAAGCTCCTCGTCACTGACTTTCACAAAATCACTTAAAGCAATCGCTTTTTTTGCGACACTTACAAACTCTGAGACCCTTCCCTTCCATAAATCCTCACGATAGTTAGGGTCAAACGAAATAAACTGCCCATTGTCTTTTGCAATCGAGATAAGCCGTAAATAGGCTGAGCAAAACGGATCTGATAACAATGCCGTTGCCGAGCCGAAATGAAGGATTTTCGCTTCGTTTAGTTTTTCCTGGTCAATATCATCCAGCGTAAACAAAGCGTCCGCGCCTCTATTAAAAACAAAATCGCGCTCCCCATTTTGTTTTAATGAAACAAAAGCAAGAGTTGTAGGCGCTTTCTCATCCATGACCAACATAGAGGTATCGACCTGTACAGCATCCAATGTTTGCTTTAGAAAATACCCAAACGGATCCTTGCCTACTTTTCCGCTGAAAGCGGCGTCTCCGCCCAGCTTGGCAATGGCTGCTGACACATTCGCCGGAGCACCGCCGGCACTTTTTAAGAAATTGCGCCCTTCCATTAAATCAACATCAACATCGGTACAAAAGAAGTCGATCAACAATTCTCCAATACAAACAACAGAATGACTACGCATATTATCACACTCATTTATAAAGTCTAGATTACAGTCTCAGTATATTACTTTCTGCCATAAATACAACATTGAATATTAAAAATTTTACATATATTTATTTTGCAGACCTTTTCTCCAGCTCAGAGATGATTTGCTTATATCTTTTTTCAGTTAAAGGATAGAAGGCAATGAGAATAATAGAAAGCAAAATGAATAATCCCGGAATTAAAGCATTCATATTTTTAATCGCATTCAATGACGTGACTGTCTGGTCTGCATTCGCGACGTATCCGGCAATTCCTAAATAAATGGCCGAAAATGACCCGGCTAACGCAACACCCAGCTTATTAATAAAGCTCATGCTGGAAATCACCACACCATCCGCGCGAACTCCGGTTTTCCATTCCGCATAATCGACACAATCCGCAACCATCCCCCAAGCAAGCGTATTTAAAGGCGTTGTGAAAAATCCGGAAACAAAAAGCCAAATAAAAATGAGTGTAATAGAAGAATACGGCGTGAAGTGCAGGCCGGCATAAGAAATAAGCGATAGACCTGCCGTGATGATCATGACTTGTTTTCTGCCCCACTTCTCAGAAAAGAAAGGGATAAACAAATTGCTGATCAGCGCTGCTCCGAAAAATAAAACGGTTCCCAAAAATACAAATTCTTTATGGTTTACGTTATACGTAAAATAGTACACCATCGTGCTGAGCTTAATATTAAACCCGATCGCAAAAGCCAAAAATGATGAAATTAATATAAGCAAAGGTTTGTTTCGGAATAAAACGGATAACGTCTTTTTGATCCCTTGTTTTTTTCTCTTTTTAGGCTGAATCCGCTCCCGCACAGTAAAGAAACTGAATAGATTCAAAACGATGCTGACCGCCGCATAGATGAGCGCCGTCATTTGAAACCCAAACGCCTGATTTTCCCCTCCGATAGCAGTTGCAAGCGGTGTCGCACAGGAAATAGATAAAAGAATGCCGATATACACCAAAATCATCCGGGTTGTTGTCAGAACCGTTCGTTCCTCCACAGAATTCGTCATCCGCCCCGTTAAGCTGTTCACCGGAATCGTTTGCATACTAAAGGACATCCCAAGCAGAATATAGGTGATGTACGCATATACCATATTCCCCGTCTCACCGAAATGAGGCGTCGTGAAACATAAAAAGGTAAAAAGCGCAAAAGGGAATGCCACCCACAACAGATATGGCCTTGCCTTTCCCCACCTTGTGTTCGTTTTGTCTAAAATCAATCCCATAATCGGGTCAAAAATAGCATCCAGCACCCGCACAACAAGGAACAAAGTGGCGATCACCGCAGGCTGAATGCCGCCGACGTCTGTATAATAGAATAATAAGTATGCGTTTACAAACTGAAAGACAATATTATACGACATATCACCGAAACCATATCCGATTCGTTCAAACCAGGACAGACCGTGATGCTTCGCCTTCAATGTCGTTGCTTTTTCTGTTTCAATCATCATTTCCCACCCCAAGAATCCGTTTTCATTTCCAGTAAACAAGAGGGAGAATACAAAGACCCTCCCTGTTCACTCAGCGATTTGGATACACCATCACTTTTAAACATTCATTCTTAAATTGAAGCGCCCGCTCCATCGCCTCTTGTGTCTGCTCCAGTGAATATTGGTCCGTTACAAGATGCTTCGTGTCCACAATGCCTGAAGCAAGAAATTCGATTCCCTTTGGATACGTATTGGCATAACGGAAGATCCCGTAAATATCAATCTCATTATCCGCAATAAACGGCACGTTGAGCGGAATCTCGTTCTGAGAAGGCAAACCGACAATCGCCAGTTTCCCGCCCCGACGCACAGAAGCCAGTGCGGATTGCAATGCCGCAGGATTTCCCGCTGTCTCCCAAGCAACATCAACGCCTCTATCATTTGTGATCGTTTTAATCTCTTCAAGCGCGTCCTGTTCACGGATATTGATAATATGAGTCGCTCCCATTTTTTTCGCAGCTTCTAACCGCAGCGGCTCTAAGTCGGTCACGATAATTGTGCCTGCCCCAAATGCTTTAGCTGCCGCAACAGCCATTAACCCCACAGGGCCCATTCCCATAATCGCAATTGTTGATCCCGGCTGAAGCTTCGTTCTCGCCGCTGCATGAATGCCGACAGAAAACGGTTCAATCAAAGCCGCATCTTCATAGGAAAGTGAGTCTGGGATCAAAAAAACAAAGTCCTGACGCATTTTAATATATTGAACAAACGCGCCATCTACCGGCGGTGTAGCCAAAAACTGTACATCCGGACAAAGGTTATAGCGTCCTTCCTTGCACGCCTCACAGCGTCCGCACGTGACACCCGGTTCAACAGCGACACGGTCTCCCACCTTAAATTGATTGACAGACGATCCGACAGCGGCAATTTCTCCCGCGCATTCATGGCCAAGGATAAATGGTTTTTCCACTACATAGTTGCCTATTCTGCCATTTGTATAGTAATGCAGATCTGATCCGCAAATCCCGACAGCCATCACCTTAATCAACACTTCATCATGATTGATGTCAGGCACAGGCAATGTTTCGATTTTGATCTCTCTTGTGTTGTGCATAACAGCCGCTTTCATGCTTTGAGGTACTGTGTGAGTCATTTGGCAAATTCCTTTCTTTAAAAAACAAAAATGTAAGTGCATACATTTTTGTTTTCTCTGTTACTGCCCTCATTTTATCTGCTTTTCAGCACGTTCAACAGCCTTTTCTGCTGTATAAAAGGACAGCCGCACTGTACTTTACTATTTTCTCATATACAAAAAACGCTGGATTGATAAAATAGTACTAATAGGAGGTGCAGGCTTATGGCTGAACTTGAAAACCGGAAACAATTTGCACAACTGCTGGCACCTGGCGTCAAATCACTAAAACTTCATCCTGATTATAAAGTCAGAAGGAAAAAGAATGAAAAAACAGGACATTCTTATATAGATAAAATCGCACTCCAGCTGGGGGTCTCCTCTAACACGATCAAAAGCTGGATCGGACAGATGGGTGCAAACTATATTCCCGGAAGAATTGACGACGGAAAACTGTTCGGAATGATCTGGATCATTCTCGAAAAGACCGACTTGGATATCGAGTGGCTGACCGGCCTGCTGGAAACCACCACCATCCCTGTTATCAAACCCGCATTGCCTGTATGGGCAGCGTCTTGTTTGAAAAAAGCTAAAACGCTGCGAAAAGACGGGTCATTCGGAGCTCCAAGTGATAACGATATTGAACTAGCAGTAAAGCGGCTGTTTCATGACAGAACCAGCCAAGAAACGAATACGCTTTCAGAACAGCCTATCATGCATAACTTACCATCACGCTGGTCCGGAAACTTTATCGGACGCAGCTTTGATATGGAAGCAATACGACAATGGATGCTTTCTCCGTCACCAGTCTGTTTAATCACAGGCTGGGCCGGCATGGGTAAAACCACAATCGCTCTTGAAGCTGCCTATTCCTGTGTCGGCAATTCTTTAGATTGGCCGGCATTCAACAGCATCATCTGGGTCAGCGCCGATTGGAAAGGTTTAAGCTTTAGCGATTTTTTAAATACGATCGCCTATCAGCTCGGACGCGCTGAACAAATCGATAAATCAATCAATGAAAAACGATTCGTCGTCCGCAATGCGTTAGCCAATTACACAAAAGAAAAACCAGTACTGCTGATCGTTGACAGCATCGATACCGCAGAACGTGACATTCACGAATTTATCACCAGCCTTCCGCAAGGCGTAAAAGTTCTCCTTACAGCACGGGAAAACGTAAAGCAAACCTATCGAGAAAGCTTCGGAGAAATGGCGGCCATCCAGCTGAGCGGCCTTGACCAAACAGATGCCCTTGAATTTTTTCAGCAAGAAGTGCACCGCTGCTTACAAACATGCAACCTTCCACATAAACGGGAAAAGCTGGAGCAGCTGTTCCATCTATCGTCTGAACTGAAGAACGAATTCATTTCAGCAACTGCCGGAAACCCGAAAGCCATGGCACTCAGCATCGCCTATATGTCAGACGATGACATTCCCGCTCAGCAGCTGATTCATGAACTTGGAAAAGCGGGCTACTCACTGCTGGAATTGTTTGAGTTCCTCTTTGGCCGCACTTGGGAAAGATGCAACGAAGATACGCGAAAGCTATGGCAGGCACTTTGCTTTTTCAGCAAGCGACCGGATGAAAAAAGCCTGGCGGCAGCGGCCGGATTAGACGCCCGCCGTTTCCATTACGCGATTGAACAAATGCGGTCATATGCCCTGATTCAGCCGGAACGAAGCGAGGGAAGGACACAATACTTAGCGCATCAAACCGTTGTCGCTTACGGAGAACAGCACTTGTCCGAACAGCATGAATATGAAAAAGAAGCCCGCAGCCGCTGGGCTCACTATTATATTGATTATGCCGAAACCCATTTAAAACGGGAACGGCCCAACTCTATCTATTGGAGCTACCTTCTGGGACGGAATTTAGATCAAATGAAAAAAGAATGGCCAAACATCTTAAAGGTCATCCAATGGACAAGTGAAACCGGACAAAAAGAAACCCTAATCGAACTCATCACCCGCATCAGCCATTTTCTAAGCAGAATCAACCTGCCCCTGCGAATCGAATACGGACGCAAAGCCGCCGATGCCGCCCACCAATTAGGCCAACACACACGAGAAGCATTCTTCCGAATCGACACAGCAGGCTGGGCCCTGATGGAAGTTAATGATTTAGGCGAGGCATTACAGCAAATTGAAGCTGGATTGAGGATTCTGGAACAATCAGATACTGAAGATCATGACGCCGACGATTTAAACGTATGGGGACACGCACTGCAAGCAAGGCTGTTTTTAAAAGCCGGGCAACAGGAAAAAGCAGAAACCATTTTAAACGAAATCGAAGATCATCCGATTTCCCCTACCATTCAACACAGGGTTCTATTGGTTCGCGGTGACTTAAGCTTTGCAAGAGGTCATGATGAAGAAGCCATTCAATTATACGAATCGGCAAATGAAATCAGCTCCACGTACGGCGGCGAAAAAACGATAGAAGCCTATTTTAATCTGGGTGTGGCTTACGTGAAGTGTGGTCAGTTTGAGAAAGCAGAAGAAGCCTTTGAGCAAATGCTCTATGACAAACAAAACGCGAATCAGGTTGAGTTGATCTATTATTTTTACGGGATGGCGCAGCTGTTGAACCGTAAAGGAGAGAAAACGAAAGCGATGGAATTCAATCAAAAAGCGATTCGTTTAATTGATTCTTGGGAGCCTGCTATTGGGATTCGGGGAGAGGTGGAAGAACTGGGTATGGTGATTAAAGAAAACGACTAGTACGCATAGTAGTTCTGTCAGCAATCTCACTCAGTTTCTTTATTAATAAACAGAATAGGCCAACTGCGACTTTAGTTGGCCTATCGTTTCTTATAAGGTCTACAAATGTACTGAATCAGTTTTTCTCGTATGTATCCTTTCTCGTATAAAGGAAAGCGTATCATTTGCCAGTTTTTTGCGACAAAGAACAATACCAGAATGACCACAATTGTAAACATATCTTGTGGGTTTCCCCCAACTTTCCCATAAATAATCTGCATCTTTTAAGTCAATATATTGATCGTGTTTAGCAGAAATCAGCAGAATGTTATCTTTATTAACTTTCGGCAAGGCTTGACTAGGATCTGTAATATTCCAGCATTTCACTAAATCTTCATAGGTCACACCATTTTGTTCTAATTCTTCTCTTATGTATTTACCTGGAATTGTGTTCCATATCGAATAAGAAAGGCGATTGGCATAAAAGATTGATACCACTACATCAATTTGGGATTCTAGGGTAGCAATTAGATTAGTAACCCACCCCCCTAAGCTTACTCCCACTATGAAAACAGGGCCTTTTTTATTTGCTTTTATCCAGTGAATTAACGCCCGTAAATCGACAATGGCCTGCCTTGTCGACTCAATTGTACGATCAATATTTGCACTAATCATCAACTCGCCACTATACAGTGAATTTTCCGGTTCTCTTTCAAAATGGTATGGAAGGGAATAATAATACATGTTCCAGCCTAAATCGTTCATTATACGATTATGAAATATTTTTTTGATCCTATTGTACGAATCCATGCGCCAGCCGTGTACAAAGATGACATTGGGTGGATCTATATCATTCTCATTTAAAAAAACCTTCCCTTTTAAAGTATCATTAATAGGATTCCCAGATTGAATTAAGGATTCATAACTGAATGTTCCAACCCTATAATTTTTTTTAGATTCATTCAAATCAATTGAAACATCAGCTATATTTGCACTGTAAAATTCCTCACTATCAACTACATCGGCTTTACAAGCAACAGAAAAATGTTTATCTTTGCTTCTTTTTCTGTGTAAATCATATAAAGCCAAACGATCTATAATTTTTGAGAAATGCACTATTAAGTCCTCCTTGATAATATCAGAGTTGATAATTGGGTTGTCTGTCTCCATAGAGTCGGGACGGGTTTTATCAAGATTTTTTTGGAAGAATCTAACTCTATCGACAGTGAATTTTTGGGGATCAGATGTCATTATTCTGTCGCTCTTTATATTTAACATAAAAGACGATTTCCTTATTGCAAGGAAAATAACGTCTTTAGTAGCTAAAAAAAGCAGCACAAATAGACATTTTAACAGGATTTCTCTTTGACAAGAGCTTTCCTAGGGGAAACCGCCTAAGAGTGTTGGTGGCACTATTTAGATAACTGGGTCTTTTTTGTCATATGAGAGGATACCAATATGGTCTCCTGTCTGCAATAGAGAGAGAAGTAACAAGGGGTTGGACGAATAATTTTCAAACCCTTTTTATAATCATAACAGAAACGCAGTTTACTGAAGTAACAGTAAGCCGTTTGTCAAAGAAGACGTAAGCAGGAACCTGAGCCGGTAGAATTTTGTATTTTGGTCAATTGAATAGTTCATATCGGGATTACCTACCATTTATCAATACTATTAAAAATCGATATAGAACAGTGCTGAAAAAATCAAACTACAAAAGACAGAAAAAAAGAAGCCTCTCACAAGTTCGGTGAACTCATGAGAAGCTTCGAATATTTATAAATGGCATCAAAAGGGCATCAAAAATGACGTCCGTTGCCGACAAACCCTTAGAAATCAAGGTTTTTTTGTCGGTTTTACATCATGCCGCCCATACCGCCCATGCCGCCCATGTCAGGCATTCCTGCGCCGCCAGCGTTTTCTTCTGGCTTGTCAGCGACAACGGCTTCTGTTGTTAAGAACATTGCAGCTACAGACGCAGCGTTTTGAAGAGCTGAGCGAGTTACTTTTGTTGGGTCAACGATACCTTTTTCGATCATGTTTACCCATTCGCCAGTTGCAGCGTTGAAGCCTACGCCGATTTCTTCGTTTTTGAGGCGTTCAACGATGACAGATCCTTCAAGACCAGCGTTGTGTGCGATTTGACGGATTGGCTCTTCAAGTGCGCGAAGCACGATGTTGATACCTGTTTGAGCATCGCCTTCAGCTTCAACTGCAGCCACTTTGTTATATACGTTTACAAGCGCTGTACCACCACCGGATACGATGCCTTCTTCAACAGCTGCGCGAGTTGAGTTCAAGGCGTCTTCGATGCGAAGTTTACGCTCTTTCAGCTCAGTTTCAGTCGCAGCGCCGACTTTGATGACAGCTACGCCGCCAGCAAGTTTCGCAAGACGCTCTTGTAATTTTTCTCTGTCGAATTCAGAAGTTGTTTCTTCCACTTGAGCACGGATTTGAGTCACGCGGGCAGAAATTTTGTCTGTTTCGCCAGCGCCTTCAACGATTGTTGTGTTTTCTTTTGTAACGACAACTTTAGAAGCACGTCCCAATTGAGCGATTTGAGTAGACTTCAGGTCAAGGCCAAGATCTTCTGTGATGACTTCTCCGCCAGTAAGGACAGCGATGTCTTCAAGCATTGCTTTACGGCGGTCACCGAAGCCAGGAGCTTTAACAGCAACTGCATTGAATGTGCCGCGAAGTTTGTTCACAACAAGTGTTGCAAGTGCTTCGCCTTCAACATCCTCAGCGATCAGAAGCAATGGTTTGCCTTGCTGAACAACCTGCTCAAGCACAGGAAGGATTTCTTGAATGTTTGTGATTTTTTTGTCTGTGATTAAGATGTAAGGATTGTCAAGAACCGCTTCCATCTTATCAGAGTCAGTTACCATGTAAGGAGACGCATATCCGCGGTCAAATTGCATACCTTCAACAACTTCAAGCTCAGTTGTGAAGCCTTTAGACTCTTCGATTGTGATAACGCCGTCGTTTCCTACGCGCTCCATTGCTTCAGCGATAAGGCTTCCGACTTCCTCATCAGCAGCAGAGATCGCAGCAACCTGAGCGATAGACTCTTTGCCTTCGATCGGCTTAGAAATTTCTTTTAAGTTTTCGATCGCAACCGCTACAGCTTTTTCCATACCTTTACGCACGCCTACAGGGTTAGCGCCTGCTGTTACGTTTTTAAGGCCTTCACGGATCATAGCTTGCGCAAGAACTGTCGCAGTTGTTGTACCGTCACCGGCAACGTCGTTTGTTTTGCTGGCTACTTCAGCAACAAGCTTAGCACCCATGTTTTCAAACGCGTCTTCAAGTTCGATTTCTTTAGCGATTGTTACACCGTCATTTGTGATTAACGGAGAACCGAATTTTTTCTCTAGAACCACGTTGCGTCCTTTTGGTCCTAAAGTTACTTTTACAGCATCAGCAAGTGCATCGACACCGCGAAGCATTGCGCGGCGAGCTTCTTCACTAAACTTAATTTCTTTTGCCATGTTTACAAGACCTCCTCAAATGTTTTAAGTATTGTTTATTTAAGAATTAGCCGATAACAGCTAAAATGTCGCTTTCACGTAAGATTAAGTATTCAGTACCTTCGTATTTCACTTCAGTACCTGCGTATTTTGAGAAGATAATGCGGTCGCCCTCTTTTACTTCTAAAGCAACGCGCTCTCCGCTTTCTAACACGCGACCTGAACCAGCTGCCACGATTTTGCCTTCTTGCGGTTTTTCTTTTGCAGAATCCGGCAACACAATTCCGCTGGCAGTTTTTTCTTCAGATTCTACGAGTTCAATGACAACGCGATCACCTAATGGCTTTAACAATGTAATAACCTCCTCAATAGTATGAATATGTAATTTTAGCACTCGACACTAAAGAGTGCTAACACAATTCTTATAATAAAGAATCTCCCTTCCAATTTCAAGTGATAAGATAAAAATTTTTTCACGCTTACATGATTCTTTTCAGCTCCCTTTTCCCTTAGCTTTTTCACCGCCGTTCCGATTATGTTACAATAGCTGTAGATGAACGAAACCCATTTAACAAAGGAGTACATACCATTTGAGAAAACAGTATTGGTTTATTATTTTGACATATATCATCATGCAGTTTTCCGCATTAATCGGGATTCCCTTGTTATTTAAATTCGGTTATGCCGGAGGACAGCCTACAAATGAGAATATGCTACACGCACAAGGATTATGGTCCGTTATCAGCTTTATCGCCTGTCTCGTTGTCGTCCTGCTCATTCTGAGAACTGTTCCGAAAACAACGCTGCGAAACGGCCGGAAAGACTCAGTCGGACTTTCTATCCTTTGGGCGATAGCCGGTTTTTTCATTGCCCTCTTCTCGCAAGGATTAGCAGGCTCTATTGAATATTATGTATTTGGCATCGGAAGAGAATCAGAAAATACACAAGCTATTCTGGATGTCATTCAGGCAGTCCCGCTCATGATTATGGTTTCTTCTGTCGTCGGGCCTATATTAGAAGAAATCATCTTCAGAAAAATCATTTTCGGCACACTGTACGAAAAAACGAATTTCTTCTTTGCCGGACTGATCAGCTCGGTTATTTTCGGTATTGTTCACGCTGATTTAAAGCATCTTCTTCTTTATACAGCAATGGGCTTTACCTTTGCCTTCTTGTATGCGAGAACAAAACGGATATGGGTGCCGATATTCGCCCATGTCATGATGAATACCTTTGTCGTCATCATGCAGCTTGAGCCTGTTCAGAAGTACCTTGAACAGCAGAGCACACAAATGCAATTGATTATTGGAGGATTATTTTTATGAGAAACCCGGTAGTTTGGGGAATGATCTATTTTGCCGTAGGGTGCATCTTTACTTATCTTGCCGCAAGCTCACCAGGCAGCATGTGGTCATTTTACTCCATCCTGCTGATGGTGTTCGCCGCTTACAACATCAGCATTTCTTTTAAGATGTTCGCCTTTTCTTTTAAAATCAAAAAGAACCAGAAGTAAAGAAAATCCATTTCTCAATGAGAAATGGATTTTTTATTATTGCCCGGAAGACACGTCCTGATCGGCAGCACTGCTTTTCTGCGCTTTCCGATAAGCGGCCTTCGATATAAGAATACTGATTTCATATAAAATCAAAAGCGGGACAGTGACCATCATATGAGACAAAAGCTCAGGCGGAGTAATCAGGGCAGCGATCACCAGCAGCGTAAAATACGCATACTTTCTGATTTTCGCTAAGAACATCGGTGTCACAATTCCAAGCCTGGTCAAAAACATGAGGATGACCGGCATTTGGAACAACAGTCCAAACGGAATCGTCAGCTGCAGGAGAAAATGAAAATACTCATTAATTCCAATCACCTGATTGACATTCAAGTCCTGAGAAATCCGCTTCATAAAATCAACAACAAAAGGAAATAAAATATAATATGAAAAAGATAAGCCCGCTAAAAACAGCAAAATAGAGATCGGAATGTAGCTGAGCGTTACTTTGCGCTCTTTCTCATAGAGGCCTGGGCTCACAAAAGCCCAAAGCTGATAAAGAATAACCGGCGAGGTCAGGACAATGCCGATGATAAACGCAAACTGCATAAACACATAAAGCGGGTCTGTCAGATTAAACGCGTTAAGCGTAAGCTGCTTCGCTTCATCTGTTTCTTGCAGATATACAATAATCGGCTTCGCTAAAAAAAATCCCGCGATAAAGAAAACGACAAACGCCAGCGCTACAATCAGCAACCGTTTTCGAAGCTCAGCAATATGCTCCAGCAGCGACATTTGATTCACTTTCATTCGTGTCATCCTAACTTACTGATCTTCTTTCTTTTTTTCCTCGTCATCACTCGTTAATCCTTTAGTAGCGTTTTTGAATTCACGAAGTGTGTCTCCCGCAGCTTTCCCCAACTCAGGCAGCTTTTTGGGACCGAAGATAATCAGAGCAACGATTGCGATAACAGCAAGGCTTCCAGGACCGATCGGCATATTTGGGCTCCTCCTTTCCCTCTATTCGATTTCCTCTAAAACTGAATAATGCTTCAAGAAATAAACCAGTGACTGAAGCTCTACAGCTAAATCTATATGATGAATTCGAATGTGTTCCGGCACATTCAAACGGGCCGGCGTAAAATTAAGAATTCCCTTGATTCCTAACGCGACCAATCTGTCTGTAATGGATTGAGCGGCAACTGCTGGCACTGTAAGAATGGCAACTGATTCATTTTTTACGTGTTGTTCAAGGTCATCAAGGTTATAGACAGGCACGCCGCCTACCTCAGTTCCTATTTTACTCTCATTTATATCAAAAGCCATAGAAATTTTTGTGTTATTATTTTTTGTGAAATTATAGTGAAGAAATGCTGTTCCCAAGTTTCCGACACCAATCAAGATAACGTCTGTCATCTCATCCTGATCAAGCGTTTTTCGGAAAAATGACAGCAAATAATCCACATTATATCCATATCCTTTTTTGCCAAGAGCTCCAAAATAGGAAAAATCCCTGCGAATCGTGGCAGAATCAACCTTTACGGCATCACTGAGTTCAGCGGATGATACACGCTGCTTTCCTGACGCATGCAGATTCTTTAAAAAGCGATAGTAAAGCGGCAGCCGTTTTGCCGTCGCCTGCGGAATTTTTGATTGATCCTTATTCATTTTTGGTCCTCCAAATTATACTCGGATAGTTCTCTTTTAAAGTCACCGTTTTTCCCGCCTGTCTTCTCCAGCAAGAAAGTAGGGCCGATGACCATTCCCTTATCAAGGGCCTTGCACATATCGTAAACGGTAAGAGCGCACACCGATGCAGAAGTGAGCGCTTCCATTTCCACACCTGTACTCCCTTTCGTTTTGACCTGTGCTTTTATATGAAGTATAACTTCTGCTTCTTTTATTTTCCAGTCAAACGATATATCTACCCCGCTCAGTGAAAGCGGATGGCACATCGGAATGATATTCGACGTTTGCTTTGCGGCCATAATGCCTGCCACCTGAGCAACAGCCAGTACATCTCCTTTGCCGATATCATGACTTTGTATTTTCTCGTACACTTCATTCTTCATGTGTACGCTTGAAACAGCTGCCGCAGTACGGACAGTCGAAGATTTTTCGCTGATGTCCACCATCTGGGCTCTGCCCTGTTCATTAAAATGAGAAAATCCATTCATATTAAAACTCTCCTTAAACAGATCATACACTATTTTCTTCTCTATGTCTTATTCGGCCAATGTATTGTTTGCTGACTTCTGGTTCATAAGCTACACTTAACTTATTATAGCAGAGGTGAAATAATATGATGATCTTACAAGTTAATCAGCTGTCCAAATCGTTTGGCGCTGATACTATTTTAAACAATATAAAGCTGGAAGTCAGAAATCGTGATCGCATTGCCATTGTAGGAAGAAATGGCGCGGGAAAATCTACGCTGCTTAAAATTATCGCAGGCCAGCTTTCGTATGAAAAGGGCGAAATCATTAAACCAAAAGATATTACAATGGGATATCTTGCCCAGCATACGGGCTTGGATTCTAAGCTTACCATAAAAGAAGAGCTGCTGACTGTTTTTGACCACTTAAAAGCAATGGAAAAGGAAATGCGGGTTATCGAAGAAAAAATGGCGGCAGCTGATCCCGGTGAATTGGAAAGCATCATGAAAACCTATGACCGGCTTCAGCAGGAATTCAGAGATAAAGGCGGCTATCAATATGAAGCAGATGTCAGATCTGTGCTGCATGGTCTCGGCTTCAGCCATTTTGACGATTCAACACAGGTGCAAAGCCTCAGCGGAGGTCAGAAAACAAGGCTGGCCCTTGGTAAGCTTCTGTTAACACAGCCTGATTTGCTCATTCTCGATGAGCCGACAAACCATCTCGATATTGATACGCTAACCTGGCTTGAACATTATTTGCAGGGATATTCAGGCGCCATTCTGATCGTTTCGCATGACCGCTACTTTTTGGACAAAGTGGTAAACCAAGTATACGAGGTATCAAGAGCTGAAAGCAAAAAGTATCACGGCAACTACAGCGCTTATCTCGACCAAAAAGCCGCGCAGTATGAAAAAGATATTAAAATGTATGAAAAGCAGCAGGCTGAAATCGCAAAGCTTCAGGACTTCGTAGACCGAAATCTGGCGAGAGCTTCTACCACAAAAAGAGCACAAAGCCGCCGAAAGCAGCTGGAGCGAATGGAAGTCATGTCAAAACCGCTCGGCGATGAAAAATCCGCAAACTTTCATTTTGATATTACAAAACAGAGCGGAAACGAAGTCCTGCGCGTTCAAGATCTCACAATCAGCTATGAAAACCAGCCGCCGCTTTTAACAGAAGTGTCGTTCATGCTCACAAGAGGAGAAAGCGCCGCGCTTGTCGGCCCTAACGGAATCGGTAAATCGACATTGCTGAAAACATTAATGGACACCCTAAAGCCAGATCATGGAATAATCTCATACGGCTCGAATGTCAGTGTCGGCTACTATGATCAGGAGCAGGCTGAACTGACTTCCTCTAAACGCGTCCTTGATGAGCTGTGGGATGAGTACCCTGGTCTTCCGGAGAAAGAAATCCGAACTTGTCTCGGCAATTTCTTATTCTCCGGAGATGATGTGCTGAAACCCGTCCATTCACTGAGCGGAGGCGAAAAAGCAAGATTGGCTCTTGCTAAGCTGATGCTGCAAAAAGCCAATTTTCTTATCCTTGATGAACCGACGAACCACCTGGACTTAGACAGCAAAGAAGTTCTCGAAAACGCGCTGATTGATTATCCAGGCACACTGTTATTTGTCTCACATGACAGATATTTTATTAACAGAATCGCCACAAGAGTATTGGAGCTTTCTCCAAACCATATAGAGGAGTATCTGGGAGATTACGATTATTATACCGAGAAAAAAACAGAGCAGCTTGAACTGGAGAAAATGAATCAGCAAGAGGAAACCGAAAAAACTCCTGCTGCGGTTAAGTCCGACTCAAAACGTTCATATGAAGAAGAAAAAGAATGGAAAAAGAAAGAGCGCCAACGGCTCCGTCGGATTGAAGAAATTGAAACCGCTGTTCAAAACATTGAAGAAAACATTAGTCACAATGATGAATTGCTTTGTGATCCTGAAGTCTATCAAGACCATGAAAAGGTACAAGCGATCCATGCAGACAACGAGAAGCTCAATCAGGAGCTGGAAACTCTTTTGTCTGAATGGGAAGAACTATCCACAGAAGAAGCTTAAAAAAAGTCAAGCACCTCTTTTTAGAGGTGCTTTTTATCCACAGAAAATAACCTTACAAACAAACGAAGTAAGCGCTTTATACACATTATCCACAAAATATTCTGAATTTATCCACTTTATTAACAGTGTCTTCAGCCCTTTATCCATCGATATCTTCATAATTACTAACAGATATGTGGATAAATTGAGAATTATCTGTTAATAACAGATAAAAAGTCTCACGCCATTATGTCGTGAGACTTTGATAAGAAGTCAATTCAAGGCCAGGCTGGCCATTCATATCATATGCACCGCGAATGCCCTTCTCAAAAGCAATTGTACCAGCCGCAGCAATCATTGCAGCATTATCCGTACATAACGCTAACGGAGGAATGACGAGCTTAATCCCTTCATGCTGGGCAAATTCCTTTTCTAATGCGGCTCTGAGGCCTCTGTTTGCAGCTACCCCTCCGGCTAAAAGGACCTGTTTGACACCATATTCCTTTGCCGCACGCGCCGTTTTTGTCACCAAGACATCTATCACGCTATTTTGGAAACTGGCAGACAAATCTTCCGGAGCAATCTCTTGTCCTTTTTGAGACGCATTATGAAGCGTATTGATCACCGCAGACTTCAACCCGCTGAAGCTGAAATTGTAAGAGCCTTCTTCGAGCCATGCGCGAGGAAGCGGAATATTGTCATTCCCTTTTTCAGCAAGCTTGTCAATTTGCGGTCCTCCCGGATACGGCAGTCCCATCGTTCGCGCCACTTTGTCGTAAGCTTCTCCTGCTGCATCATCGAGAGTTTCCCCAATAACTTCAAATGATCCGTGTTCCTTCATATAAACCAATTCCGTATGGCCCCCTGAAACGACCAATGCCAGTGCCGGGAACACAATCTCTTCTACAAGACGGTTCGCGTATATATGACCGGCTATATGATGGACGCCAACTAACGGAATGTTATGCGCAAAGCTCAATGCTTTAGCAGCGTTCACTCCGATAAGAAGCGCTCCCACCAGTCCCGGACCTTCAGTTACTGCAATCGCATCAATATCACTATACGTCATGCCGGCTTTACGAAAAGCTTCTTCTATGACCAAAGTGATTTGCTCAACATGATGTCTTGAAGCAATTTCCGGAACAACGCCTCCGAAGCGCTTATGGCTTTCAATTTGTGAGGCCACTACGTTCGAAATGACTTCTTTTCCGTTTTTTACGATAGCTGCCGCTGTCTCATCACAGCTTGTTTCAATTCCTAATACGTAAATCTCTTTTTGCTCACTCATTTATCGTCACCCACATAATTAACGCATCTTCCCCGTTATCAGTATAATAGTTCTTTCTTATTCCGCCGGGCTGCATCCCGAACTTCTTATATAAGCCTTGAGCAGGATGATTAGAAACCCTCACTTCAAGCGAAAGCCGTCTCGCGTCTTTTTCTTTGCACAGTTCAATCGCTGAGCGAAAAAGCGTTTCTCCTAAAGACTGGCCGCGATACTCCGGTTTTATTGCTATATTTGTTATTTGGGCGTCGTCCATCACGATCCAAATCCCGCAATACCCAGCAACATGGCCGTCCTTTTCAACCACAAGATAATGAGCATACGGATTTTCCATCAGCTCATGATAAAACGAATCCTTCGTCCAAGGAGACGTAAAAGAGGATGTTTCGATTTCGTATACGTGATCAATATCATCAAGCTGCATGTTTCTGACCGCTGCTTTTGTTTTCATCCTATCACCCTACTTTTGACTTTCAATCCATTTCGCTTCAGCTTCTGCCAGCCGCAAGTACTCCGGGACAAGCCCGTGAACATCAGCTTCTTCTTTTTCCGCCCCTAAAAAAGCCAATTCTGAAGGACGCGGATTATGCTGAGCAGCCGCTCCAATGATACCCTTTGTCCCAAGCACATCCTCTATCAACTGCTTGTGAATAGAAGTATCATGACCTAAAAACAAAACTGGGCGATCCTTTTCTTTTAGCATCTCCAGCCACTCGGCTAACATCACATTTTGATCAGCAACAACTTGCTCCAAAAGCCCGTTTTTGTATTCATACAGACCTGTATACACCTGTCCCCGTCTTGCATCAAAGATAGGACTGATCAGACCGTCAAAATGCCGTCCATTTGCCGCTAGCGCCTCAAGGCTTGATACAGCAGCAATCGGAATATGTAAAGACCAGGCAAGTGTTTTGGCAAGCGTCACACCTATTCTTACTCCTGTGTATGAACCAGGGCCTTTGGCAACGACAATTTTAGAAAGATCCTGCGGTGTCATATCACAATCATTCAGCAATGAATGAACAGCAGGCATCGCTCTTACAGAGTGGTTCTTTTTCAAATATGTAATGTGTTCTGCTATGATGGTGTCTCCTCGAAGCAGCGCAATGCCCAACGTATAATTTGATGTGTCAATCGCTAATATTGTCATGTCTACTTATCTCCTCACAAAGCATTTCATACCGATTCCCGACAGCAGTAAAGGTCATTTCCCGCTCATCATCACCAGCTCTTTTAATGACAATTTGCAGTCGCTCCTGCGGCAGCTGTTCTTCAATTAAATGGGCCCATTCAACAAGACAGACACCTTGTCCGTGAAAATATTCATCAAGCCCCAAATCTTCACTTTCGTCTTCCATTCTATACACATCCATATGATAAAGAGGAAGTGTACCATCGTTATATTCTTTTATAATTGTAAAAGTCGGACTGTTTACAACACGTGTAATTCCAAGTCCTTCCGCAAAACCTTTCGTAAAAGTCGTTTTTCCGGCTCCTAAATCGCCCTCTAATGTCAGGACATCTCCCGGTTTAGCAAACGTTGCCGTCAGCTTAGCAATCGCCTTTGTTTCTTCAGGATTTACAGTTCTCCACTTTAATTGCTTCACACGAGTCACCCGTCTTATTTAAAATGATTATATCCTTTTTTCTCTAAGGTCATTGTTGTTTTATCTGTTTTTAGGATCACATTGGATTCTGTTTTTTCTCTGACATGGCCAATCTTTGCAATGGGCAGTTGACATGTTTCGCACTTCTGCTTCAACACTTCCCATTCCTCCTTTGAAACCGTCCCTGTCAGCTCAAAATCCTCACCGCCAAACAAAGCCCATTCTTTCCAGTTAGGATGAAGCTTGGGCAAATCTGAATGGACTGGAAGCATGCTTTCATCAATTTCAATTGAAACACAGCTGGCTTCTGCAAGTTCATTCAGTTCACTAGCTAATCCGTCACTGATATCATTCAAAGCTACCCGCTTAAAACTCGAGCATAATCTGCCGACGCTTACTCTTGGCTGAGGCCTTTTATGCCTGTTGATAAAGTAAGCCGTGTCTATAGCTGAGTTTTGAGGATTAGTCTCATCTAATAATAAAGAAAGTCCTGCTGCAGATGAACCGATTTCACCGGTTACAAACACAATATCATTCGGTCTTGCCAAGCTGCGCAAACAGGCCCGTCCCTTTTCAACTTCACCGATTACAGTGACTGTAACGACTAATTTGTCAGAGGTAGAGACTGTATCACCGCCAATCAGATCCATATGATATAGTTTCGCCAGTTCATTCATTCCTTCATACATCGCCTTGATTTCAGATTCCGTCCATTTTGAAGGTACCGCAAGTGATACCAAATAAAATTTTGGAATACCTCCCATCGCGGCAATATCACTTATATTAACAGCTAACGCTTTATACCCGATATCTTCAGGTGAGGAATAGTGTAATTTAAAATGCACATCTTCTACCATAGTATCGACACAAACAATTTCCTGAACACCGTGTTTCGCAGTGTAGAGCGCTGCATCATCACCAATTCCTACATCAACGGAAGAATGGTGAATGGTCCGCGGAGTAATGCTATGTATCAAATCAAATTCATCCATGAACAAAACCCCCTTTCAACCTGCTTATGCCTATATGTGCTCTTCCTAGTGTATCGAATTTTGCTGGAATATCCAAGGTGTTGCCTATATAAAGAAAGCTTGGCTATGACACCAAGCAGAAGATACAGTAAAAGAAAACACAAAAAAAACGAAAACATGATCGTTTCGTTTACAATAATGGCGGTCCGGACGGGACTCGAACCCGCGACCTCCTGCGTGACAGGCAGGCATTCTAACCAACTGAACTACCGGACCATATTTGTATAAAATGATTTTGGCTGCACCCTTCGGGCACTCCTTATTTCATTTATATATTTTGGTTGCGGGGGCAGGATTTGAACCTGCGACCTTCGGGTTATGAGCCCGACGAGCTACCGAACTGCTCCACCCCGCGATGATAATAATTTATGATAAAAGCTTGGCGGCGTCCTACTCTCACAGGGGGAAACCCCCGACTACCATCGGCGCTGAAGAGCTTAACTTCCGTGTTCGGTATGGGAACGGGTGTGACCTCTTCGCTATCGCCACCAAACAAATTGAGAGTGTTCTCTCAAAACTAGATAACAGGTGTGACATCATTCAAAATGTGGTTAAGTCCTCGATCGATTAGTATCTGTCAGCTCCATGTGTCGCCACACTTCCACCTCAGACCTATCAACCTGATCATCTTTCAGGGATCTTACTTCCTTGCGGAATGGGAAATCTCATCTTGAGGGGGGCTTCATGCTTAGATGCTTTCAGCACTTATCCCGTCCGCACATAGCTACCCAGCGATGCCCTTGGCAGAACAACTGGTACACCAGCGGTGCGTCCATCCCGGTCCTCTCGTACTAAGGACAGCTCCTCTCAAATTTCCTGCGCCCGCGACGGATAGGGACCGAACTGTCTCACGACGTTCTGAACCCAGCTCGCGTACCGCTTTAATGGGCGAACAGCCCAACCCTTGGGACCGACTACAGCCCCAGGATGCGATGAGCCGACATCGAGGTGCCAAACCTCCCCGTCGATGTGGACTCTTGGGGGAGATAAGCCTGTTATCCCCGGGGTAGCTTTTATCCGTTGAGCGATGGCCCTTCCATGCGGAACCACCGGATCACTAAGCCCGACTTTCGTCCCTGCTCGACTTGTAGGTCTCGCAGTCAAGCTCCCTTGTGCCTTTACACTCTGCGAATGATTTCCAACCATTCTGAGGGAACCTTTGGGCGCCTCCGTTACCTTTTAGGAGGCGACCGCCCCAGTCAAACTGCCCACCTGACACTGTCTCCCCGCCCGATAAGGGCGGCGGGTTAGAAGGTCAATACAGCCAGGGTAGTATCCCACCGATGCCTCCACCGAAGCTGGCGCTCCGGTTTCCAAGGCTCCTACCTATCCTGTACAAGCTGTACCAACATTCAATATCAGGCTGCAGTAAAGCTCCACGGGGTCTTTCCGTCCTGTCGCGGGTAACCTGCATCTTCACAGGTACTATAATTTCACCGAGTCTCTCGTTGAGACAGTGCCCAGATCGTTGCGCCTTTCGTGCGGGTCGGAACTTACCCGACAAGGAATTTCGCTACCTTAGGACCGTTATAGTTACGGCCGCCGTTTACTGGGGCTTCAATTCGCACCTTCGCTTACGCTAAGCGCTCCTCTTAACCTTCCAGCACCGGGCAGGCGTCAGCCCCTATACTTCGCCTTACGGCTTCGCAGAGACCTGTGTTTTTGCTAAACAGTCGCCTGGGCCTATTCACTGCGGCTCTCTCGGGCTTGCACCCTAACAGAGCACCCCTTCTCCCGAAGTTACGGGGTCATTTTGCCGAGTTCCTTAACGAGAGTTCTCTCGATCACCTTAGGATTCTCTCCTCGCCTACCTGTGTCGGTTTGCGGTACGGGCACCTCTCACCTCGCTAGAGGCTTTTCTTGGCAGTGTGGAATCAGGAACTTCGCTACTATATTTCGCTCGCCATCACAGCTCAGCCTTATGGGAAACGGATTTGCCTATTTCCCAGCCTAACTGCTTGGACGCGGATATCCAATACCGCGCTTACCCTATCCTCCTGCGTCCCCCCATTGCTCAAATGGTGAGGAGGTGGTACAGGAATATCAACCTGTTGTCCATCGCCTACGCCTTTCGGCCTCGGCTTAGGTCCCGACTAACCCTGAGCGGACGAGCCTTCCTCAGGAAACCTTAGGCATTCGGTGGAGGGGATTCTCACCCCTCTTTCGCTACTCATACCGGCATTCTCACTTCTAAGCGCTCCACCAGTCCTTCCGGTCTGGCTTCACAGCCCTTAGAACGCTCTCCTACCACTGTTCGAAGAACAGTCCGCAGCTTCGGTGATACGTTTAGCCCCGGTACATTTTCGGCGCAGAGTCACTCGACCAGTGAGCTATTACGCACTCTTTAAATGGTGGCTGCTTCTAAGCCAACATCCTGGTTGTCTAAGCAACTCCACATCCTTTTCCACTTAACGTATACTTTGGGACCTTAGCTGGCGGTCTGGGCTGTTTCCCTTTCGACTACGGATCTTATCACTCGCAGTCTGACTCCCAAGGATAAGTCATTGGCATTCGGAGTTTGACTGAATTCGGTAACCCGGTAGGGGCCCCTAGTCCAATCAGTGCTCTACCTCCAAGACTCTTACCTTGAGGCTAGCCCTAAAGCTATTTCGGAGAGAACCAGCTATCTCCAGGTTCGATTGGCATTTCACCCCTACCCACACCTCATCCCCGCACTTTTCAACGTGCGTGGGTTCGGGCCTCCATTCAGTGTTACCTGAACTTCACCCTGGACATGGGTAGATCACCTGGTTTCGGGTCTACGACCACGTACTCATGCGCCCTATTCAGACTCGCTTTCGCTGCGGCTCCGCATCTTCTGCTTAACCTTGCACGGGATCGTAACTCGCCGGTTCATTCTACAAAAGGCACGCCATCACCCGTTAACGGGCTCTGACTACTTGTAGGCACACGGTTTCAGGATCTCTTTCACTCCCCTTCCGGGGTGCTTTTCACCTTTCCCTCACGGTACTGGTTCACTATCGGTCACTAGGGAGTATTTAGCCTTGGGAGATGGTCCTCCCGGATTCCGACGGAATTTCACGTGTTCCGCCGTACTCAGGATCCACTCAGGAGAGAACGAAGTTTTGACTACAGGGCTGTTACCTCCTATGGCGGGCCTTTCCAGACCTCTTCATCTACCTCGTTCTTTTGTAACTCCGTACAGAGTGTCCTACAACCCCAAGAGGCAAGCCTCTTGGTTTGGGCTAATCCCGTTTCGCTCGCCGCTACTCAGGGAATCGCATTTGCTTTCTCTTCCTCCGGGTACTTAGATGTTTCAGTTCCCCGGGTCTGCCTTCTCATATCCTATGAATTCAGATATGGATACCACTCCATTACGAGTGGTGGGTTTCCCCATTCGGAAATCTCCGGATCAAAGCTTGCTTACAGCTCCCCGAAGCATATCGGTGTTCGTCCCGTCCTTCATCGGCTCCTAGTGCCAAGGCATCCACCGTGCGCCCTTTCTAACTTAACCGTTAAAAAGAATCACTACGTGATATCTTGTCTTACTAATTGAATGTGATGTCTACTGTTATCTAGTTTTCAAAGAACACGTTTCGAAGGAATGATCCTTCAAAACTAAACAAGACAGGGAACGTTCTGTTTATAAGACCCAAGGTCTTATATTCCGTAAATATCCTTAGAAAGGAGGTGATCCAGCCGCACCTTCCGATACGGCTACCTTGTTACGACTTCACCCCAATCATCTGTCCCACCTTCGGCGGCTGGCTCCTAAAAGGTTACCTCACCGACTTCGGGTGTTACAAACTCTCGTGGTGTGACGGGCGGTGTGTACAAGGCCCGGGAACGTATTCACCGCGGCATGCTGATCCGCGATTACTAGCGATTCCAGCTTCACGCAGTCGAGTTGCAGACTGCGATCCGAACTGAGAACAGATTTGTGGGATTGGCTTAACCTCGCGGTTTCGCTGCCCTTTGTTCTGTCCATTGTAGCACGTGTGTAGCCCAGGTCATAAGGGGCATGATGATTTGACGTCATCCCCACCTTCCTCCGGTTTGTCACCGGCAGTCACCTTAGAGTGCCCAACTGAATGCTGGCAACTAAGATCAAGGGTTGCGCTCGTTGCGGGACTTAACCCAACATCTCACGACACGAGCTGACGACAACCATGCACCACCTGTCACTCTGCCCCCGAAGGGGACGTCCTATCTCTAGGATTGTCAGAGGATGTCAAGACCTGGTAAGGTTCTTCGCGTTGCTTCGAATTAAACCACATGCTCCACCGCTTGTGCGGGCCCCCGTCAATTCCTTTGAGTTTCAGTCTTGCGACCGTACTCCCCAGGCGGAGTGCTTAATGCGTTAGCTGCAGCACTAAGGGGCGGAAACCCCCTAACACTTAGCACTCATCGTTTACGGCGTGGACTACCAGGGTATCTAATCCTGTTCGCTCCCCACGCTTTCGCTCCTCAGCGTCAGTTACAGACCAGAGAGTCGCCTTCGCCACTGGTGTTCCTCCACATCTCTACGCATTTCACCGCTACACGTGGAATTCCACTCTCCTCTTCTGCACTCAAGTTCCCCAGTTTCCAATGACCCTCCCCGGTTGAGCCGGGGGCTTTCACATCAGACTTAAGAAACCGCCTGCGAGCCCTTTACGCCCAATAATTCCGGACAACGCTTGCCACCTACGTATTACCGCGGCTGCTGGCACGTAGTTAGCCGTGGCTTTCTGGTTAGGTACCGTCAAGGTACCGCCCTATTCGAACGGTACTTGTTCTTCCCTAACAACAGAGCTTTACGATCCGAAAACCTTCATCACTCACGCGGCGTTGCTCCGTCAGACTTTCGTCCATTGCGGAAGATTCCCTACTGCTGCCTCCCGTAGGAGTCTGGGCCGTGTCTCAGTCCCAGTGTGGCCGATCACCCTCTCAGGTCGGCTACGCATCGTTGCCTTGGTGAGCCGTTACCTCACCAACTAGCTAATGCGCCGCGGGTCCATCTGTAAGTGGTAGCCGAAGCCACCTTTTATGTTTGAACCATGCGGTTCAAACAAGCATCCGGTATTAGCCCCGGTTTCCCGGAGTTATCCCAGTCTTACAGGCAGGTTACCCACGTGTTACTCACCCGTCCGCCGCTAACATCAGGGAGCAAGCTCCCATCTGTCCGCTCGACTTGCATGTATTAGGCACGCCGCCAGCGTTCGTCCTGAGCCAGGATCAAACTCTCCGATAAATGGATCACAGGTTAAGTCCACCGCATCCTGCGGTGACACCTGTGTGACCTGCATCGTGCAGGCCTTAGTTTGACTGACTACGCACATCGCTGTGCGATTTATTTAAAAATGAATTAACAGGTACGTTTTGTCTTGTTTAGTTTTCAAAGATCATTCAACAATGGAGCGGGTGATGAGAATCGAACTCACGACATCAGCTTGGAAGGCTGAGGTTTTACCACTAAACTACACCCGCGTGGTATTTTTATTGGCGCGCCCGAGAGGAGTCGAACCCCTAACCTTTTGATCCGTAGTCAAACGCTCTATCCAATTGAGCTACGGGCGCTTATCAAGCGACTTAACTATCATACTATCATTTGATGTTGAAGTCAAGAAGTTTTTTAAAATGTTTTTTGAAGTTCGAAACTTTTTAATTCGACCTTACTTATTATACACATTTTTAAAAACTTGTAAACACCTTAGAAAAACTTTTTTGTTTTTCGTGTTGTTGTGTGCTGTTCATCAGCGACATTTAATAATATACCATGTGTAATTTCTGCGGTCAATACTTTTTCTATATTTTTTATTGAATTCTTTTACGGGCTTAGATATGCGTATATTTTATCTCCCTTTACAAAGGATATAAGAAATCAATCACTAGAAAAGAAATGAGGCGTGTTATGTATTACTACAAAGAAGAACTGATAAATATCATTAAGCCGGACAAGCCAGACCCGGCAGCCGCTAAGGTGCTGCAGGAAATATTAGGCGGACATTACGGTGAAATGCGTACGATGATGCAGTATTTTTTCCAAAGCTCTAATTTCAGAGGAAAACAGAAACAGTACCGCGATCTGCTCCGTGGCATTTTTTTAGAGGAGATTGCCCACGTTGAACTGGTGCAAAACACAATTAATGCTTTATTAGATGAATCAGGCGGTGCAGGTGTCGGCAGTCAAGGTGCAGATCAGGCACCACTTGATGAAGCGATTAAACATGCTAATCCTCATCATTATATTATCGGGGCGCAAAGTTCCCTTCCTGTTGATGCAGGGGGCAATCCGTGGAATGGGTCATGGGTGTATAACCACGGAAACTTAATCACCGACCTGTTGGATAACTTGCTTCTTGAGTCAACAGGAGTGCTGCAAAAAACAAGGATTTATGAAATGAGTTCTAATCAGACGTTTCGGGAGACACTTGCTTTCCTGATTGTACGCGACAATGCTCACCAGAATGCGTTTGCGAAAGCGCTCGAGACATTGGGCGTTGAGTGGGCTAAGCTCTTGCCTGTGCCGAATTACGACATTAATAAATATCCTGAGTGCAGAAAATATGTCGAATTAGGCTATCACAATGCACAATTTAATTTCAGATTGGATGAGACAAGAATCGGCGAAATCTATCAAGGAACATCTCCGAGCAGAAATGGCGGAGAGTTACAAGTAATAGAGCCTCCGGCAGGGTTCCCTGTACCAATGCTTCCGGAAATGCCAAATGAACACAGTCCTGGGTTAGGCGATATGAATGCCTGATTAGAGTATAAAGGTGCTCAAGAAACTTCTTGGGCACCTTCTTAAAGTGTGACAATGCATCGTATTTATTCAACGATAGGCGTTAAAGAATCACCGTTCCATATCTCTCCCTTATTGAGTGTCCAGCGATCATTATATAAAGCTGAAGCACCCTTATTTTCAGCTGGGCTCCACCCATCATTCCAAGCCAGAAAGTAAATCGTTTTAGGATATTTTTGTTTTATTGCATTGATCAACAGGCTGTAATCGAAGCTGCCGTTTGCTGTTTGCGGACCGACTTCTGTAAAGGCAAATGGTTTATTAAGCGCTGTTAGCTGATCGTAACCGTCAATAGAATATGCATCTTGAAAATAAGCATCTAATCCGACAATATCCACGTAAGATGCACCCGGGTAAAAATCGGTTTTAAAATCTCGGTTGGCGTCGGGAGAGTAGACCCAAAGCAAATGATCAAGTCCTCTTGTATCGGTCATATAATGATAGATTTTCTTGTAGAGCTGTTTATATAGAGAGATTCTTTCATTATCCTTTTGATTATATGATGTAAGTCCCCACCAAAACCATTCACCGTTCATTTCATGCAGCGGCCTGAACAGAACAGGCACGCCATGATTCTCCAGCTCTTGAAGTCCGTCAGCAATTTTGCTGAGCATGGCATTCAGCCGCTTCCCTTCTGCTGTTGAAGAATCTAATATGTTTTTATACTGCTCATTAGTAATCGGAGTTTTAAAATGCCCTGACTGAAAAGCCGGATTTGCCAGATGCATACTGATTTGCGGGATTCCTCCGCTTTTCCAATACGAAAGTAAATCGCTGTTGCAGCTTACATCTATTGAATCTTCAATATTTGTCGTTTCAAGCCACCCTCTGGCATAATCACAGCCGTAAATAGCAGGTGATTGTCCGGCAGCGCTTCGGATTCTTTCAGCCTCAGTCATAGAGAATGTGTCATGACTGTACCCTCCAAACGCTCCTGAAAGGACTTTGTTGTCTGTTCGATTCGGCAGATGAGCCAGCCAATTCATCACTGATTTTGTTGTCTGCTGTGCATTAGGATTTACAGGCGACACAGTGTGCGCTTCAATTGGATTTGCCAAAACAGCAGACGCTAGTAAAAAGAAAATGAGCAAAGAGATCGTATGTTTCTTAAACAAATGTCATTCCCCCGTTCATTAAGGATGAGATATCATCAACTCACAAGTTCCTTCTATTGAAAACTCGCCAAAATGCGCAGGCAAAATAAAGTGTGAGCCTTCATTACACTCATACTGAATATCATTATTTACGATTCGTCCTGATCCGTTCAGAACACTCCCCAGCAAATAGGTTTGATGAGAAGGAAAATCAGCTCGGCCGCTAATCTTCCATTTGTACACTGAGAAATAATCCGATTGTACATAAACAGTGATCACCGCGTTATCAACTTCTTTCACTTCCGGTGTATGCACTTTATCGTTATGCGGTATCGTTATGACTTCCATGGCTTTTTCTATATGAAGAGTTCTTTTTTGGCCCTGGTCATTACAGCGGTCATAATCGTATACACGATACGTTGTATCAGAGTTTTGCTGGATTTCAAGGACAAGGGTTCCCTCACATAAAGCATGGAGCGTACCGCTTGGCACATAAAAGAAATCTCCGGGCTTGATTTTGATGCGCCTCAGCAGACCGTTCCAATCGCCGCTTTCCATTTGCCGTTTAAAATCTTCCTTTGTGCTTGCGTGATGGCCCAAAATCAGTTCTGCGTCTTCTTTGCAATCAATAATATACCAGCACTCCGTTTTCCCAAGATCACCGTTTTCGTGCAGCATCGCATAATCATCATCAGGGTGTACTTGCACGGAGAGATCCATATTGGCGTCAAGCAGCTTCACCAGCAGCGGAAACACCTTTCCATCTGGAAAACCGAAAACCTCCGGATGATCCTGCCATACTTGGTCTAGTGTCTTACCTGCCAGTAGGCCGTTTTGAACAGCCGACGAGCCATTGGCATGTGCAGAAACAGCCCAGCACTCACCTGTTTTTTCTGAAGGTATCGCATAGCCGAAGGTATCACGAAGCGCTGTTCCACCCCATATCCTTTCTTTAAAGACAGGCTCCAAAAATAAAGGGTGCTTCATGACCGTACCTCCCCAGATGCTGTTTCTGCTTGTAAGGCCTGATCCGCTAAAACAAGCGTGCCGATGATTCCGGCATTCCTGCCTAAACGGGGAGGAACGATATACGAACTTATCAATTCTGATAATTCAGAAAAATTCAAGTAGCCGTTCATTATTTTCGGTACGTATTGATAAATATAAGGAAAAACTTGTTTCTGATTCATGACGCCGCCGCCAAGAATGATTTTTTTAGGTGCAAGGATCAAAATATACTGAGCCAGCGCTTGGGCAATATAGTACCCTTCCAGTTCCCAAACTTGATTGATATGTGCTAAATCAGCAGCTTTTTTTCCCCAGCGCGCTTCTATGGCAGGACCGGAAGCCAAGCCTTCAAAGCAGTCCTTATGATATGGGCACTTCCCTTGGTATACGTCATCCGGGTGCCGGCGGATATAAATATGGCCCATCTCTGGATGTGACAGCCCCTGAAGAAGCCGGCCCTCTACAATTGCCCCTGCACCAATGCCAGTGCCAATCGTCATATACAGGCAGCTGTCGAGGTCCTTCGCTTCACCGAAAAGGAATTCCCCCAGCGCCGCAGCATTGACATCCGTATTAAATCCGACTGGGATTTTCATTTCATTTTTTATGGTTTGCAAAAAGGGATAATGTCTCCAGCCCGCTTTCGGCGTAGCCGTAATGGTTCCGTATGTTTTATTGGTTTTATCGGTATCTACAGGACCAAAGGAGCCGATGCCGATGGCCTGTAATGAGAATTGGCGAAAATATTGAATCACTTTCTCTATCGTTTCATCCGGCATCGTTGTAGCAATCTCTACTCGGTCAATGATCGTTCCATCTTCTTTACCGACGGCACAAACAAATTTTGTGCCGCCTGCTTCAATACCGCCAAGCATGCAGATGGCCTCCTTGTTATCTCCGCGATCAGCGCCGAATGTTTACCGAGGTGACAACAAATTTGTCGTGCCGATGACGTGAAAAGGAATATTCAAATGGCATGCCGTTATCTAAGAAGCCTACATGTTCGACTTCCAGAATTGGATCATCCTGTTTGCAACCCAGATGCTGCTGGTCAATATGATCAGATTTGCAGGCCCTGATTTTCCGATGCGTTCCGGCGATTTTGAGCTGCAGCTCGTTTGTGATGTGGTTGTAGATCGAATCATGAAGGACATCATCATTAATGCCCGGTATTAAATGAGTCGGCATATAAGTTTTTTCCAATACATATGGTTCTCCCTCTACAATCCGCAGCCGAACGACATAATAAACGGGTGTTTTCTGATCAATAGACAAATGGGCAGCCACTTCCTCTGTGGGAAATTGCACTTCAAACTGAATGACCTTGCTTTTGATTTCCTTATCTTTCAGCAAGTTGGTCAATCCGAGGATTTCATTACTCACCACATGGACATGGTCATCCTGTATCGCTGACTGAATAATAAACGTGCCGTGGCCTCGTTTTCTGAACAGCAGCCCTTCTGCAACTAAATTATCCAAAGCTCTTTTCATCGTCATGCGGCTTGAGTTGAACTCTTTGGCAAGAGAAACTTCATCGGGAATCGGCTGATCGATCGGATAGACGTTATTTTTGATTCTATTTCTCATTTCATTTGCAATGATTTCGTATTTATTCATTGGTATCCTCCGGCAGCGTTAAAGTTTGATATCACATAAGCTTCTTTACGGATATCATAAGTTCTTTTCCCTATTTCATCAATGTTGCGGCTGTTCGTGATCTCTATTCATCATGATGATTGCCGGAAGACCTGTACATCTAGAAACCGTGTTGCTCAGCAACCTTTTTGAACCAATTTCCGCTCTTTTTGACGGTCCTTTCTCCGTCTTTTTCGAGATTGACTGATACAAACCCATAGCGGTTTTTATAGGCATTTGTCCAAGACCAGTTGTCCATAAACGTCCATAAATGATACCCTTTTACGTTTGAGCCTTCCTGTATGGCACGGTGAATCCATTTGAGGTGCTCTTTGATAAATTCAATCCGGTAATCATCTTGAATAATGCCTTGTTCATCCCTGAAGCGTTCTTCGCCTTCGACTCCCATGCCGTTTTCGGAAATAAAGCACTCGATGTTCCCGTAGTTTTCTTTTAAATTGATCAAAATATCATAAACGCCTTTTTCATAGATCTCCCAGCCGCGATGCGGATTCATTTTGCGGCCCGGCATGACGTAAGGATCAAAATACCTGTCCGGCAAAAAAGGAGCGTCGGGATTTGGAAGATGTTCTTTTGCTTTTACACGTCTCGGCTGGTAATAATTCACGCCCAACAGGTCAACCGTATTGTGTTTGATGACCTCAAGATCTTCTTTCTTATAGTCAGGCACAAAGCCTTCATTCTTCAAAATGGCAACCAGCTCTTTTGGAAATTCACCTTTGACAGATGGGTCTAAAAAGGATCTGTTAAAAAACGCGTCAGCTATTTCCCCTGCTTTCACATCTGCCGGATGGCTGCTTCTCGGGTATGAAGGCGTCAAATTTAAGATGATGCCGATTTTTCCGTCCTGCTTCATCTCCCTGTAAGCCTGAATCGCACGGGCACTTGACAGCATCGTATGAAAACCGACCTGGACGGCCTCTTTAAAATCCACCTTGTTTGGATAATGAAAATCATATAAGTATCCGCCTTCTACAGGCACGATCGGTTCATTATGCGTGAACCATTTTTTCACCCGGCCGCCAAACAAACGGAAACACGTTCTTGCATAGTTTTCATAAGCGTCAACCGTTTCTCTGTTTACCCAGCCGCCGATTTTTTGAAGCTCCATCGGCATATCAAAATGAAACAAATTGACAAAAGGCTCTATTCCGTTAACGATCAACTCATCAATGACGCTATGATAAAACTCCGCGGCTTTGGCATTGAGCTCACCTGTTCCGTCCGGTATTAAACGCGACCAGGAAATCGACATCCGGAACGAGTTGTGGCCAAGTTCCTTCATCAGCCTGATATCTTCTTTATAGTTGTCGTAAAATTGAGATGTGGCTGCGGGTCCGACATGATCAAAAAAACGATGCGGCTCTTTTTCAAACCAATAATCCCATATATTCTGCCCTTTCCCGTCTCTATCGGCGGCACCCTCCGTTTGTGTTGCTGAAGCGGATGATCCCCACCAAAAATCTTTCGGAAAACGATATTGTTCTGTTTGTGTCAAGGTCTCTCTCCCCTTATGTCACATTTTAATACTGTTATCATTTTGCTGAGCTGTTTCCTGAACAGCCTGTTCTTTTTCTTTTGCCAGATTTAATTTATCCATTGCTTTCAGGAACGGAAACCATATCACGAAGACAATCAGCAGATTGACAAGCTGCATCACGCCCCCCATGATCGAGTTCGTCGCCATAATGCCATTGATGAATAATGGAACCGTCCACGGCACCGTCACACCGGTCGGCGGCGGAACGAGCCCCGCTGACATGGCCAGATAGGTGACGAGCGTAACAACCATCGGTGCCAACACCCAAGGCACAATAATGATTGGATTCATGACAATCGGAAGTCCGAAGATAATCGGTTCGTTCACGTTAAAAATACCGGGAGCAAGGCCAAGCTTTGATACTTGCTTCATCTGCCTGCTTTTCATGAATATGAGAATGGTAAACACAATCGCTAGCGTCATCCCGGTTCCGCCCATCCCTACTGTATAAATCTCCATAAACGGTTTTGAAATAATATGAGGAACTTCTTTTCCCGCTGTGTAAGCAGCAAGGTTTTCTACCTGCAGTGTATTCCAAATCGGGTCCATCACGGAGTTGATAATGATCTGTCCGTGCAGACCGAAAAACCAGAGGATTTGAATAAAAAACACCGCAATCAGCGTCGGAATGATACCGCTTCCAAGTCCGACAAGCGGAGCCTGAATCGCATGATAAATGACATCGTGCATATTTGTTTTAAAAAGCTGAGTCACCAGAACGTTAATCAGCAAAAACACGGTCAATGTAATAAATGCCGGAATAAGTGCGGCGAATGATTTTGCTACAGCAGGCGGAACACCTGCAGGCATTTTGATCGTCAGGTTTTTTTGAACGATTCTTCTGTAGATTTCACCAGAAAGAAATGCCGTAATCATGCCAAGAAACATCCCTTTTGCACCGAGACGGTCGACCGGGATAACGCTTGTAATGGCATCCCCTGTTTCCGGCTGAACGACAAATGGCGTTAAGAGCAAAAAGGAAACCAAAGCGATTGCGCCGCCAAATACAGCTTCGACCTGATAGCTTTTTGACAGGTAATAGCCTATCCCGAAGACAACAAAGACAGACATAATGCCCATTGTCGCCGTAGACGCAATGCCGAAATGAGACTGAAACGCCGTAAGCATTGAAGCATTCATGATTTTGTTTAAGAACGGCAGGTTCGTCAACACCACAAAAATGGACCCGAATATCGTAAGCGGGAAAGCCAGCATAAATGCATCACGCAGCACTTGCAAATAGCGGTTATTGTTTAACCTCCCTGCAATTGGAACAAGGAATTGGCTGATTTTCTCGAACACCCTATCCACCCCGATTATTTATAGATTCTTTGTTTTAAAGAGATCAAGCAGCTCTTTCACTAGTTCTTTCATGGTCAATGTTGACATCAAATGATCCTCCGCATGCATGAGCAGTAAGGAGAAAGCGGCTGCTTCTCCGCCGGATTCTTTCTGTATCATTTGAAAGTGAATATCGTGGGCTGCGGATAAATCATGCTCAGCCTTGGTAATGAGGGCATCAGCCTCCTCCTTGTTCCCTTCCTTATAGGTGCGCAGTGATTGTATGATGGCGCTGCGGGCATTGCCGCTGTGCAGGATAAGCTGAAAACTGATTTGTTCGTCAGTTAAATTCGTAATTTTCATCTGTTCCATTATTGATTCTCCATTAAGGACAATGCCTGCTCATATGCTTTTTTGCCATCTGCCATTCCGTAGGCCATCATGTCAATGACTTCAACCTGAATGTTGTATTGATCTGCCTCTTTTTGCAGTTCGCTTTTAAGAAAGCTCATTTGCGGGCCGATCAAAACAGCATCCGCCTTTTTCATGTCTTCTTTCGCCTTATCCTGGCCGACAGCCCAAATCTCTGCTTCTTCTCCGATGGATTGTGCATATTCCTTCATTTTTGTCACCAGTAGACTGGTTGACATTCCAGAGCTGCACGCAAGTAAAATTTTTTTCAACTGCTATCCCCCCTTGTGATTAAAACGCTTACAATTGTTATTATAGTCATTTATTTTTAAATGTCTATACTTTTAGAAAATAAATATAATCATATATTTTCAGAGTTCATCGCTTTGTAAATTTTTCTATGGAAGATTCATTCATAATGTGTTACACTCATCAACGGAAACGAATCAATTAAATAGCTATTATCACTTGTATAACCTCAATAATATGGTTTGAGGGTGTCTACCAGGAACCGTAAAATCCTGATTACAAAAATTGTTTATGACATTTTTTGTAATCAGGATTTTTTTATTTATCAAAACATTTATGTAAAGGAGTTTGTTATGAATTTTAAAGTTTTCCTGCTTGCAGCTTCTACGATTGCAGTCGGATTGGTTGAGTTAATTGTGGGAGGAATTCTTCCTCAGATCGCAAATGATTTAGACATTTCCATTGTCTCAGCCGGGCAGCTGATCAGTGTGTTTGCGCTGGGATATGCAGTGTCAGGGCCGCTGCTTTTGGCATTGACTGCGAAGATTGAGCGAAAGCGTTTATATTTAATTGCCTTATTTGTTTTCTTCCTAAGCAATCTTGTGGCCTATTTCAGCCCTAATTTTGCGACGCTGATGGTGTCAAGGGTATTGGCTGCGATGAGTACGGGGCTGATTGTTGTGCTTTCCTTAACGATCGCCCCGAAAATTGTAGCGCCTGAATACAGAGCGCGCGCAATCGGAATTATTTTTATGGGATTCAGTTCTGCTATCGCATTGGGCGTGCCGCTCGGAATCTTAATCAGCGATTCCTTCGGATGGCGCATTTTGTTCCTTGGCATCGGACTTCTGGCGCTAGTCTCCATGCTGATTATTTCAATCTTCTTTGAAAAGATACCGACGGAGAAAATGATTCCTTTCCGGGATCAGCTCAAGACGATTGGCAATCTAAAAATCGCGAGTTCACACCTCGTCACGATGTTTACATTAGCGGGGCACTACACGCTATACGCTTATTTTGCACCGTTTTTAGAAGAAACTCTTCACCTGAGCTCTTTCTGGGTCAGCATTTGTTATTTCCTTTTCGGGATATCTGCTGTATGCGGAGGCCCTTTCGGAGGAGCGCTTTCTGACCGGCTTGGTTCCTTTAAGAGCATTTTGCTGGTGACCGGTTCCTTTGCCATCATTATGTTCTTACTGCCGCTGTCAACATCGTCTATGTTTTTCTTTTTGCCTGTCATGGTGATTTGGGGACTTCTGAGCTGGAGCCTCGCCCCCGCTCAGCAAAGCTATTTAATTGAAATTGCACCAGATTCGTCTGACATTCAGCAAAGCTTTAATACGTCTGCCCTCCAAGTCGGGATTGCCCTTGGCTCAGCGATTGGCGGTGTTGTTTTGGATCAGACAGGTACTGTTGTCTCAACGGCATGGTGCGGCGGTTCAATTGTCATTATTGCTGTCCTGTTTGCCTTAATTTCTTTAACAAGACCTGTTCAGACAGCAAAAAAATCCTCCTTGTAAAAGGAGGATTTTTTTATGATTTAGCTGAAAGCTCGTCTTCTGTGACCCATTTGTGGTTTTTCACTTTTTCACCGCTAGTTGTCGATGTATAGTCAACCATGTATACGGTTGTTTTTTCGGCGGAGTCGATCTCGGCTGTTGCTCCCTTCATGCCTTTCATATGAGAAGCCTCTAAGATCACCTGATCTCCGGGGTTTAATGTTTTATCTCCCGCATCTTTTATCTCTTCTTGGATCACCCATTTGTGATGATCCACGCGCTGTCCTCCGTTTGTCGGAGTGTAAGAGACAACATACGCCGTTGTATCATAGGCGCCTGTCACTGTAGCTTCGGCGCCTTTCATGCCTTTCATATGAGATGTATTGATGATCACTTGGCTGCCTACTTTATATTTCGGATTTTTAGATTCCTGTAATCCCTCTGGAACATCAGCTGATCCGGAATGCTCCATTTCTTCATGTGATGAGGAATTTGAATGATTTTCATGAGTGTTTTCTTTCGTGCTATTGTTATTGCCGCATGCAGATAAAACAAAAACAAGAGATAACATCAGAATTCCCAGTGCTTTTTTAGAGACTTTCATGTTCATTCTCCTTTGCTTCATTTTTCACTGTAATTTTCCCTCATACCATAAAACCGCATATCTGCAAGCAAACATGCCCTCTCGATAATACTATACCCCCGAATGGTATGTAAATACGCTGATATTCTCATAAAATGTTCCCGCAGTTTGTCCTATTCCCCTTGCTTTGCATGGCCAAACATGGAAAAAGCCGCTGTTACGCGGCAATTAGTGATGTAACACTTTTATATACACACCTTTTTTCGCTTTTTGATAAGCGGCTTCTCCCATTTTTCTGACGTTTTCCGATACAGCTGAGGCTTTGACCCATTCGTCATGATGAAAAATGGATGGATCGATGAGGCGCATTTTCTTCTTTTGATGGAAATCGTACTGGATGTCATCTTCTTTTACTTGAACGCGGGGATGAATAGGTTTAAGCAAGCTCAGTACTTCTTCATTTTTTGAGGCATGCAGGATGTTGAGTACCTCTTGATCCGTTTTCAGCAAGTCTTCTGCGGATATGACATTGTGCCGCAACGCAGCCTTCAACGTTCGTGCTAAATATTCATATCCAAATACATTCACGGGATGCAAAAAGAAATCAATCACTTCCTTGTAATACACCCCGACAAACCATTCGGCGGCTTCGATACCGTCCGGAAACATCCTACCGTTTCTCACAATAAGATGATCCAAAAAGGTTTGCGCTTCGTGCAGACTAATGTGGCCATATCGGTACATATCGCGCAGCGTATAGTCTATCCGATCGGCACAGAGCTCCGGTGCGGGCTGTTCGAGCAATGTCCATCTCGTATTGTCTGATAGAAGTTCTTCGGCATCATAACCGTGTTTTTTTAGAATTCCCGGAATCTCAGAGTGAACAATGACTTGTTGAAAGATGTTTTCATGATAGTCTTCCGCTTCATTTTCAAACACAACATCAACCACATGGGAAAAAGCCGTGTGTGACACATCGTGGAGCAGGCCTGCTATCTGTTCCTCTATTGTTCCTCCTAGCTGTTTGATGAGGAGCATCACGCCGATGGAGTGCTCATACCGAGTCACATCCCACTTTCGATTGACTAAAAAACTTGCTCCGCCTTGATAGATTCCTTTTAATCTTTGCACAGGAGCGCTCTTGATAAGCTCTTCCAGCACTCCGTCTATATCGTGCTGTCCGTAAATGTCATCGTTGATTTTCATGCCTTCACCTCTACATCTATTTTCTTATTGTTATTTATTGTATATTGATAGTACACATGCAATCTTTCAATAGAGGAGTGTTACGATGATCATCATCCGAAACAATGAATTACCGAAACAGATGATGGCCGATTTTTTTGCCAAGCATTGGGGTACACCCGAGATGGTGATTTCCAGCGGCATTTTTCGTTGTAATGAATTAGATGGTTATGCCGCTGTAGATGAGAGCGGCGAAATCATCGGTTGTATTACATACGTGATAGACGGGAAAGATTGTGAAATTATTTCATTAGATAGTATCATTGAAAAGAAAGGGTTTGGCACTGCTTTACTGCAGCAGGTTGAAGAGACAGCTAAACATGCACATTGTCATCGAATCAAGCTTATCACAACGAATGATAATGTACATGCAATGGCGTTTTATCAAAAAAGAGGTTATCAATTCGCCGCATTGTTTCCGAACGCAGTTGAAAAAGCGCGACAAATCAAGCCAGAGATCCCTGTGAAAGCTGAAAACGGCATTTTGATACGGGATGAAATCCTTTTCTCAAAGATAATCGCTGAAAACGAATAGGAGTTTTTTATGTCCAGTCATTATAAATACCCTCTCATTTTCACCTCTTCCCTATTATTCGCTTTCTGCTTGATCTTTTTTTCCTATCAGCTGATCCATCATGTGCGATTGGAGTACCCTAAATGGCAGGGAGAAAGCAAAGATCGAAATTGGGAAGCAGTGTTTTCCAAACATGAAGATGCACCGAATGAATATAGCGGCAATCTTTATTGGATCGGAGATACAGATAAAGCAGACAGCACCTATATGGAATCACTGATTGTAAAAAAGGATGATGAGGTTCTGCTGAGCTCTTATACTGAAATCCCCATACGAGATTACTCTAGCGGGACTTTTTGCGATGGAAGCGCAAAAGAGAAGTCCGTTTCTTTTTTAGAGCGATTAGATGAACATGAGCTTGAAGGCCATGAGATTACGATTGAAGTGAAGTGGAAGCAAGGTGATCATTATTCCGCAAGTCAGTTTACGCTTAATGAAAAAACCTTGTTTGACTAAAAGCAACAATAATTTATCAGGAGCGAAATTTAAAAAATACAAATTAAAAGGCATAACATATTTCATATAACTAATAGGTTATGCCTTTCTTCTTTACAATGACATATCATTCATTCCTAAAGCTATTTTTTTTCATTTCCGCCAAAAAGTGGAGCAGTTAGTCTTGTCTCGAATATTAAATTCAATCATTTTTTCAAGTAGCGGGTAATCAACTGGGCCATTCCAAGGGATACGTATCAGCTGCTTGGTATAGTCATATCCGGCCTTTATAATATCATCCTGTACATGCCTTATCGTCACACTTTCAGGGGCGACAGCTAAATGCTTTTTAGATACACTAAAGCCAATAATAAATGTACCATGATCCGTAAACATTGGTTGATTCCATTTTATTTGTGTATGTAAATTTGGATATTTATTTTTTATCCAAGTCAACACTTCTTCCGTTCTTTCTCGGTGGAACGGGTCATCAATCCCCGCTACATATTCAGAAAAAACATCCATGTTGTTCCCTCCTCAAATAAAATGATACCGTTCAGAGAAGTTCATTAAAACTCCAAACGGAACCGACCAGACACGTACTTAAACAATCCTATTTCCAAATGTAATACTTAAAAGAATCCTGATTGTTCAAGAAGTAAGCGGGTTGTTTCTATGTGACTATAGCAGTTATCAGTCCGCCTCCCCACAGAAGCTATTCCTCCAATTTATTCTTTAGCACTATCGCTCTTTCCTTCTAAAAGTTCTCAGAATAGAACTGCTTCTTTAAGGATAGCCAGCAGTCAATTCGTCTTGTAAATCCAATCTTTAAAATCGATTAATACTAGCTTAACACTTTAAAAATATAATGGGTTTGTCATTGAGATTCATATATTTCTAGGAGGTTATCCAGTTGAAAAAATTCCCGAAGAAATTACTGCCTATTGCGGTTTTATCATCTATTGCGTTCAGCAGCTTAGCCAGCGGCAGTGTGCCTGAAGCCAGCGCCCAGGAAAAGAAAAAGGGGAATCAAAACGAAATTAAAAATGTGATCGTTCTGATTGGTGATGGTATGGGTGTGTCCTATACGTCCGCTCATCGTTATTTAAAAGATAATAAAAAGACAAAGTTTGTAGAGCCTACCGCTTTTGATCAATACCTTGTCGGCCAGCAAACGACTTACCCTGAAGATCCAGAACAAAACGTAACAGATTCTGCATCTGCAGCAACGGCTATGTCTGCCGGGATCAAAACATATAACAATGCGATTGCGGTGGATAACGACGGTTCAGAGGCCAAAACGGTACTTGAAGCGGCAAAAGAAAAAGGAAAATCAACAGGACTTGTGGCCACTTCAGAAATTACACATGCCACTCCGGCTTCTTTCGGTTCACACGATCACAGCCGAAAAAATATGAACTCGATTGCCGATGATTATTTTGATGAAATGGTCAACGGCAAGCACAAAATTGATGTCCTTCTAGGCGGAGGAAAAAGCAATTTTGACCGCAAGGACCGCAATTTGATCAAGGAATTCAAAAAAGCGGGTTACAGCTATGTGGATAACCGCAAGGACATGCTGAAGAATAAAGACAGCCAAGTTCTCGGACTATTCGCGGACGGCGGCCTGCCTAAAAAGATTGACCGCACGAAGGATATTCCTTCATTAAAAGACATGACAAACACAGCGATTAAAAAATTAAGCAAGGATAAAGACGGTTTCTTCCTCATGGTGGAAGGCAGCCAGATTGACTGGGCGGGCCATGACAATGATATCGTCGGCGCCATGAGCGAGATGGAAGACTTCGAACAAGCTTATAAGGCGGCTCTTGATTTCGCAAAAAAAGACAAGCATACATTGGTTGTCGCAACGGCTGACCACTCAACCGGCGGATATTCCATTGGTGCTGACGGCATCTACAACTGGTTCAGTGAACCCATAAAAGCCGCAAAGCGCACACCTGACTTTATGGCAGAAAAAATCGTTGACGGCGCAAATGTTGAAAAAACATTAAAAACGTATATTGATCAAAAGAAATTAGCTTTAACTGAATCAGAAATTCAATCTGTTGAAAAAGCCGCAAAAACGAAAGAAGTGCTTGAAATCGATAATGCGATCGAGGAAATTTTCAATAAACGCTCCCACACCGGCTGGACGACAGGCGGACATACTGGTGAAGATGTTCCGGTCTATGCGTACGGACCGTCTAGCGAAGACTTTGCAGGCCAAATTGATAATACTGAAATTGCCAAAAATGTTTTCAACTCTTTACAATACAACATTAAGATTAAAGATAAGTAAAAGAATACAAGGTGTCCCGTTGCTTGTATGAAGTAACGGGCTCTCTTATTAATGGAGGAATCATCATGAGAGGAATTCTTTCGATCTTCGTTTTTATCATCGTGCTCGCGGGCTGCTCATCGAACGCCAATACAGAAAAACAAAGTGCGGGCGGGGAGCAAGCGGTAAAAGCCACACCGCAAAGCACATCATCTCAAAAAGACAGCATAGATGAGTATCAGCCTAATTCCCAAGTAACCGATGACCGGTCATTGCTGAAGGTGGGCCAAACGTTTTCTGATGATAAGGGAAAAGCTGTTTTAAAGGATATCAAGCAAGTGAATCAAACATATAAGATTGGCGACGTGGAGTTAACAGTAAAAGAAATGAAGCTGATCCATTTGCGCCCGGACTACAGCATGATTGATTACTTTCATGTGTTAACACACGATGAAGAGTTTGATTTCGTTAAGGTCTTTGTTGACATCAAGAACACATCTTCAAAGAAAGTAAATGTTGCGCCGATTGCCTTGATGAAAACAAATACAGGGGAAACTTTTGATTGGAACAAAGATATTTATCTTGAAGAGTTAAATGGCGAATTGGAAGGCGGAGCCGAAAAGTCCGGAAATCTCGGCTTTATTGTGAACGCATCAAGCGGCCATGCTCATGACGAAGATGCTGATGATAAGAAGAAAGCAAAAGAGATCAAGTGGATCGAAATTACAACAAGTGACGTCTTTGACCAAAATCATAAGAAAATCAGTGATGCTCAAAAGATCAAAATCAAGTTTTAAATGATGAACTCCCGTACCTGGTACGGGAGTTCTTTTCTTATCTGTTTTTTTGGCGAATCAATTCATCAATCCGCTCCATCACTTCATCCATGTCCATACACTCTTGGAAGCTTTGATTGATTTTTTTAATGCCTTCCGTATATTGATCATGATGTATAACCGCCTCTACGCCCTGTTTTAATTTTTGTACATCGACTTCATCTTTAGAGATGACATAGCCTGCATGGAGTTCAGAAAGGCGCTGCGCCACCATCGGCTGATCCTTGTCATGAGGCATTACAACCAGAGGCACGTTGAAATGAATTCCTTCATTTACGCTGTTCATTCCGCCGTGTGTAATGAAGACATCAGCTTGCTCCAGCACTTCCAGCTGAGGGACATACGGGGCGATGATAAAGTTTTCCGGCGCCTGCTTTAATTTGGTCAGATCCGCTTTTTCTCCGGCAGCGATGACGACTTTTCCGTTAAAGCCAGAAAATGCATCAATACAGAGGTTGAAAAATTCCTCCGTATTGTCCAGAACAGTCCCCATTGAAATATAAATAACCTTTTCATCTTTTAACTGTTCAATCGGGAAATCTGTTTTTTCCGCTCTCTTTGGAAAGCTGGGGCCGATAAACAAACATTCATCCCCAAAACGATCGCTTTCAGGCTGAAAATAACGGCTTGTATACACTACATTCAATTCCCCTTTATTGTTCATGAATTGAACCAGATTTTTCGGGACAACACCGTACGTTTCTTTCATTCTTTCTAAAAGATCTTCGCACTCTTGATCCAATTCAAGCGGCGCTCCAGATTCCGGATGCAGCGGCAGGATTTTCAGATGCTCTTCGCCAAACAGGAAGGACGCTGATGAAGAGACCCCTGGAATATCTAAGAAATCCCTCACCAATTCACCCGCACCGAATTTATCATAATACACAAAATCAAATTGAATGTTCTTAGATAAGTCTTTCACAATATGTAAAATGTCCAGCGAGGTTTTGATATGGATTTTCAAGAAATCAAGAATGCCATTGGGCGAACCGATATGAATAGGTGTTGTTCGCAGCAGATCCTGGTGAAGATGGACAGTTGCTCCCGCCGCTTCTAATCGTTTTTTATATTTTTCAGTGGAAATATAGTGGACATCATATCCCTTATCGGAAAACGCTTTTGTGATGCCTAAGGTAGGATTCACATGGCCTTCCGCAGGAAAATTTAAAATCAATACTGTCTTCATTTTGACAACTCCCTCTCATATCGTATTCTGAAACTTTGTTTGATCAGACTACACTACTAATCGTAAAATGGGGACGTATCGCCATGCAAGGGACAAATGATTGAACAATTCTGCTGCTCTGGACTAAAAATCCAAAAAAGACACCGAGCTTTGGTGTCTTTTTTATACCTTTCTGATTGTAAAAAATTTCCGCAGAAGCCACGGGCCTGGCGTGAAGCCCAAGGTTAACTGCCAAGCGCCTATGGCTTGCAACCCGTATTCGCGGACGATCAGCATCTTCTGGCTCATGCTCCTGACATCTTCAAACCATACCTCATGCGTTCGCCCCTGCTGATCTCTGTACCGGAAAAAAGGTGATTGATATTCGGTTGAATATTGTATCGGGCTTTGGTACCTCATCGCTGTTTCGATTGCGTTTTGATTTGAAATGGCTGAAGCAACTGTGCCCGGCTGGTAAGGGATGATCCAGTCGTACCCGTAGAGCGGGACTCCGATAATGATTTTTCTGCTCGGCACCTGCGCAATCGCAAACTCAATGGTTCTCCTGATCTCAGTAATCGGAGCTACAGGGCCCGGCTCACTCCCGGCATGATGCCAATCATAAGCCATGATAAACATATAATTGACAACCGCTCCAATCCCTCCGTAATCGTAGCCTCTCAGCCATGGGATATTATCGCTTGTTTTTGCCGGAACAGCTATCGTCAGCACATAGCCTCCAGCCTGAAGGCGATCTCTCAGCTGACGTAAAAAACCAGTGAAAAGATCCCGATCTGCGGCGCTCACCTGTTCAAAATCGATTGTCACACCCCCATATCCCCTTGTGGAAACTAAGTAATAAATATTGTTGACCAGGTTGGTTCTCGCTGTCGGATTATTCAGGACTTGGTGAACGAGTTCTGTACTGAACCCTGCCGATGTAAGGTTGGTTATGGTGGCCAGCGGTGTCACTCGCCTTTGCCATGTTGTCTCAATAGCGGCCGCATCATCTAACTGGTTTGCAATGTCGCCGTTAGGTGCAATATGGTATTCGAAAATCGAAATCGAAGACGAGTATGGCGCATAATCATTGATTAACGCCCGGTCGAGCTCAGGACTTCGGAGAACATAAAAGCTTAACGTACCCGCAATATAATTTGAGATAGATGGAATCGTTATTTTCATTCCTGTCTGTAAAGCATTTGGGCTGATGCCCGGGTTTGCGGCCTGCAGCCGCTCTAGTGGAACAAACGCTTTTGCCGCAATGGCGGTCAGCGTGTCTCCCGGCTGAACGGTATATACATAAAGAGGGATAAGGAGAGCCTGCCCCGGCACTATATTCGTTTCATCTAAACCATTCACACCCCGGATTTGATCAACAGAAGCACCGTATCTTCTGCCTATGGAAAACAGAGAATCACCAGGCCCGACGATATGGATAAACATGTTTAACCCCCATTATTCGTTAGTCAATCCATCATAAAATCTTATTAATCGGTTTCCTTATATATGTTGGTGAACACATAAAAAATACCAAGGGGTCAGCTCCCCCCTTGGTACCGGATCACGCATATCAATTCTCTTTTCCTTCTTCAAGCACACGCTTCAAATGCTCACAGTCATGATTGAAATGAGCCATCACATACTGTTTGGCTGCTTCTTTGTTTTTCTTTTTCACTTCTTCAAATATCTTGCGGTGTTCACTCAGGATCGTTTCTGCACGGTGGTCACCAGTATAATTAAGGATTCTGCAAAAGTGAATCAGATCATTTACATGCTCAAGCAAATTTTTCAAATGTCTGTTATGGCTAAAATCGACAAGCAGCTCATGAAACCTTTGGTTTAAACTGATGATTTCCGTATCTTCCGTTCCGTTGTGAATGGCTTTTTCTGTTTCTTCAAGCTGTTTTTCAAGTATGGCAAGCTCTTCCTCACTCGCTTCGTCTATGACTAACTCGACTGCCAGCTGCTCCAGCGGAATTCTGATTTTATAAATCTCATCTACATCTTTTGCCGTTAACGACGTGATAGAAAATCCATTTCGGTCATCTGCTTTTAACAACCCGTCTTTCTCAAGCAGCCGCATGGCTTCCCTTATCGGAGAGCGGCTGACGCCAAAGCTTTTCGCCAGCTGTGTTTCGTTTATCCGTTCCCCCGGCTTAAAAGTCCCGTTGAAAATCATTTTTTTCAGCTGGTTATAAAATTGCAGGTAGTAAGGAGTCGGCTTGTCTAATTTAAAATCGTCCATATATAATACCTCTTTTGAATATATTCAGGGGCTTTTCTTCATCAAAATCATATAACAGATGGTAAAGGGAAGCAACAAACTGCCTTGTCAGATCTCAAAATTTGAGGTACGATATGTTTGCTGAACGACGGTCGACGGACTACTGGCAACTGTTTTTCATCGCCAATAGGACACCATACCTCCGCCAGAATAGCGCACTTATTTTATTAGATCTTTTCAATGGAGGAAAAAATATGCTCATCATTTTTGTTATGTTTCTTCTCGGTATTATTTTAGGCTTTATTGGTGCCGGAGGAGCAGGCTTTGTCATTGCCCTTTTAACTCTTCTCTTCCACGTCCCGATTCATACGGCTTTAGGCACTTCCCTCGCCGGGATGGCTTTCACCAGCTTATCAGGGGCGTACAGCCACTATCGTGAAGGGAACATTCAAATGAAAATCGGCTTAACAGTCGGATGCTTTGCTGCGGTCGGCTCATTTTTCGGCGCCAAGCTGACATCTTTCATTCCGGCTGATTTGCTTCATTACTTGACGGCTGGGATGTTATTTTTATCAGCGATTCTCATTTTAATCAGATTGTTTCTTTTAAAAGAGAAGGCACAAGTGAATCAAAGCACTCTTTCAACGTATACGAGAGCGGTCATCTTAGGAATTGTAGCCGGCGTTCTTTCCGGCACATTCGGCATCGGGTCAGCGCCTTTTATTCAAATCGGTTTAATGATTATGCTGAACCTGTCCATCCGCCATTCTGTCGGAACGACGATGCTTGTAATCATCCCTCTCGCGGTAGGAGGAGGCATCGGGTATATCACAGAAGGATTTGTTGATTATGTATTGCTGATCAAGGTTCTGGTCGGCACAATGTGCGGTGCCTATGTCGGTGCGAAATTCACCAACCTTATGCCAAAGGTGGTCCTGAAATCGGCCATCTTTTTGACCCCGGCGATTGCGGGCCTGCTGTTGTTATTCTAATAAGACAAAAAAACCTGACATATTGTCAGGTTTTTTATTTATTGGTTCTGCTCTGCTCGTTCTTTCGTTAATCCAAAAAACGCCAGCGAGCCGATGACAGCTGTCACAAACATGATCGCTCCCATCGGGATGGCTGTTGTCTCATTAATGCCCACAAGCGGCGACACGATCGAACCGAGGAGCAGCGGCAGCATTCCTAGCAGCGCACTTGCACTTCCGGCACGATGCCCCTGCTTCTCCATGGCCAGCGTAAACGTGCTGGTCAGAACCATGCCGATTGTAATCATGTAAATGAAAATGGATATGACTAATGTGGCAAGAGGGCCGTGAATCATGGTCATGGTCAAAAGCACAGCAGTCGCAATCATAGCCGTAATGACCGCCATGCGAAGCAGGCTCTTTTCATGAATGATTCCGCCAAAGCGCCCGATAATAAAACTGCCCGATATAATTGCCAGGCCGTTAATGCCGAAAAGAATGCTAAACACCTGCGGAGACACCCCATAGATATCCTGGTATACAAATGGTGTACCAGATACATAAGCAAAGCTTCCCCCGTGAATAAATCCGACAGTTAACGCGTACCCCATAAAGGATCGATCCTTCAGCAGGCTGCCCATCGTTTTAACAGATGTGCCGATTGAGCTTGGAATCCGTTTTTCTGGCGGCAGCGTTTCTTTTAATCTCAATGCAATCAGAAGAACAAGTAAAAATCCGATAATCGTTAACACATGAAAAATCGTATGCCACGTTGCAAATGGCAAAAGCAAAATGGCACCGCCTGTCATAGGCGCAACCATTGGCGCAACAGCTGTAATGACCATTAACAGCGAGAAAAATTTAGAAAGCTCTCTGCCGGAAAATACATCGCGAACGATGGCCCGAGACAGCACAAGCCCTGCGGAAGCGGTAAACCCCTGTAAAAAACGCGCAGCCACTAATGTTGTAATATTGGGCGATAGCGCACAAAACAGAGAAGATAATGCAAATAAAAATATACAGATTAAGAGCGGTTTCCGTCTTCCCTGCGCATCACTGACCGGCCCGACAATCAGCTGGCCGATGGTAAGCCCGACCAGACAGGCTGTTAAACTTAACTGTACAAGTGAAGCACTTGCTGATAAATCATCCGCGATTTCAGGAAAACTCGGCAAATACATATCTATATTAAGCGGGCCCAATATAGCAAGCATGCCGAGCAGAAACGCCAATGCCAAGCGTTCTTTTCCAGTTGGATTGTGCAGCATGTTATCAAACCTTCCCTTCAACCTAGTCCCTTATATAAAATGGATGTCAACTCCAACGATGGATTGAAGCTGTAAAACATTTGTATATTGTATCATAACTTTCAGTCTGTGAAAGCCGCTTAAAGCTTGAACGAAAGACATAAAAAGATCAGGATCTGCTGCCCTGATCTTTTGAGTTCCGATATAGCTCTGTTCTATGCCCATAACCGCAAACCCGCCATAAGAAGAACACCGCTGATCACAGTAATGGATAAACTTTTCGTTTTCATCGCAATCAAGAGAGTCGGGATCAGGATGACGGCTACAGGCCAATTCAATTGAAGAGAATCATTTGACTGAATCATACAATCCTTTACGACAAGTGCTGTCAATATACACACCGGCACATAGGATAGCCACTTGAGCACGGGCTCCGGCAAAGTGATATTCCGAACAACTAAAAAGGGAATGACGCGGGGAATCATCGTGACCAGCGCACAGCCGATAATCACCATCAAGATGTATGTATTGACACTCATTTATCAGTCACCACCCCGATTGTTGCTACGATGACCGTTGATATGATGACAGCAAGATGAGACGGCATAAAGAAAGAAAAAACAACCATGGCAATCACCATATAGATAATGAGAGATACATAATGTTTAAGCTTCGCCGGCACAACATGTTCCAGTTGAAGAACCAGCAGCGCTAAAAACATAGCCGTCACCGCAAAATCAAGTCCGAACGATTCCGGATCGGTAATCCACTTGCCAAAAACAGCACCTGCCACACAGGAAAGCACCCAGCATGCATACGCAGTAAGATTTAAACCGAACATCCAGCGGTCGTTAATCGGCTCTTTTTTAACAATCTTATTTGAAGCAACACCGAACGATTCATCTGTTACCATCATGCCGATCCCTACATTTTTCGCCAGTGAATACTTTGAAAAATGAGGAGCAAGCGCGGCACTTAGTAGAAAATTCCGCAAATTCACAATAAACGTTGTCAGAATAATGGCTGACATTGGGCTGTTCGCCGCTAACAACGCACACATAATGAACTGGGCGCCGCCTGCAAAAACCAATCCTGACATTAACACAATTTCCATTACGCTTAAATGCGACGCAACCCCCACGATTCCAAGAGCCAAGCCTACACTGATGTAACCGACCAGCGTCGGAACACAATCTTGAAATCCCTGCAGGAATGTTGGCTCGTCAGTTTTTGCATGAGTCATTTCTTTTTCAGATATCATTCTGTTCTCCTCCTCGTCTAACATATTATACACACGTATGTTATAACTGACAATAGAATGTGATAACAGACTTCCATATGTTATAATAAAGCGAATATGGACGTAAGGAGATACATGTATGGATGATATCCAAGCCATTATCGCAATGAATCTAGTCAAACTTAGAAAAAACAGAAACCTGACCCTTGATCAAGTTTCTGAATTAACGGGTGTCAGCAAAGCGATGCTCGGACAAATCGAAAAAGGGAAATCAACCCCGACTGTCACCACGCTATGGAAGATCGCAAACGGGCTTCAAGTATCCTTTTCTGTATTTCTAAAAGAAGACAAACCAAAAGTTAGAAAAATCAACCTGCAGGATATCGAACCTGTTACAGATAATGAAGAAAACTACAGCGTCTACCCTTTTTTCCCTTACAATCCTGAAACAAAGTTTGAAATTTACGTTGTGGATCTGAAACCTGGATGTATACATGAAGCAAAAACACATTTAGGAGAAGAATATATTTTAATTAAAGAAGGCGAATTAACAGTCATTCTGCAGGGTCAGGAGCATATGCTCGCTTCCGGAGACGCCTTGCAGTTTACAGGGTCAACCCCGCACAGCTACATCAATTCATCTGAAGAAACGGCCAGTTTTTTTCTGCTGATGTTTTATCCTGAGCCGCAAGGGTGACAAACAACCTCTCAGCTTAAATCGCTGGGAGGTTTTTCATATGTGCAAATGGCTTGCAAGATGAAAGCATTCGTTGTATATTAATTGACGTGTCAATCATTGATATATCAATTAATAGTTTTGACAAGAAAGAAGGGATGGGTTTTGGCATCATTTTGTTCAGAGGAAGCCGAGATTTTATATCAGCTGCAAGGCGTGAACAAGGTGATTGGCATGAAGTTCGAGGCATGCACGGGCATCAGCCAATCTCGTTTGGAATTGCTGACATTGCTTTATCATGCAGATGAGATCAGTCAAAGCGACCTTCAAAAGAAAGTAAATATAGATAGCGCAGCCGTCACTAGACACCTAAAACAGCTGGAAGCCAAAGGCATGGTATCAAGACGGCGCAAGCCTGAGGACAATCGCATCACCCTTGTTCGGTTAACAGACCAAGGAAGAGAGCGAATCGAGTCTTCTAAGAAAGAAAAGGAGCGTTTCATGAAGGAAATGCTCGCAAATGTAAGTACAGAAGAGCGCCGCCTGCTCATTGATGTGCTGGCGCGCATGCGGAACAACATAGACAATATTGAAGCATAAGAGGAGTGTATCAACATGATCAAAACAAATGATTTTATGGAGATTATGAAAGGACGCCGTTCCATTCGCAACTATGATCCGACAGTAAAAATCACTAAAGAAGAGATGACAGAAATCTTAGAGGAAGCAACAACTGCGCCATCTTCTGTTAACGCGCAGCCATGGCGTTTTCTCGTCATTGACAGCCCGGAAGGAAAAGAAAAGCTCGCACCGCTTGCAAGCTTTAACCAAACACAAGTCACAACATCATCTGCTGTCATTGCTGTATTTGCAGACATGAACAATGCAGACTACTTAGAAGAAATCTATTCAAAAGCTGTGGAACTCGGTTACATGCCGCAGGAGGTCAAAGACAGACAAATCGCTGCGCTGACCGCTCATTTTGAAAAGCTTCCTGCACAGGTGAACCGCGAAACGATCCTGATTGACGGAGGCCTCGTTTCGATGCAGCTAATGCTGACTGCACGCGCACACGGCTACGATACAAACCCGATCGGCGGATACGATAAAGAAAACATCGCAGAAACATTTGGATTAGATAAAGAACGTTATGTACCGGTTATGCTTCTTTCTATCGGAAAAGCAGCAGACGAAGGCTATGCTTCCTACCGTCTGCCGATTGATACAATTGCAGAATGGAAATAAAACAAAGAGCCCAGGAATATTTTCCGGGCTCTTTGTTTTAAATAAAGCCGCCGTTCACGCGGATCGTCTGGCCTGTGATCCATTGTGATTTTTCACTTACAAGGAACTCGATGACATTTGCAATATCTTCGGGTTCACCAATACGGCCGAGTGCGATGGTCTTTTTCAAACCTTCAATTTGCTGCTCGGTTTTGCCTACAGTAAACAGCTCAGTGTTCACCGGCCCCGGCGCAACCGCGTTAATGGTGATTTGCTTTACTGCTAATTCTTTTGCAAGCTGGCGGGTGAATTGCTCAACCGCACCTTTTGTTCCCGCATACACGCTGTATGTCGGAAACATTTGACCGACGACGGATGTCGAGAAGTTGATGATTCTCCCCTTCTCCTCCATGTATTTCATCGCTTGCTGGCAGGCGAAAAACGTTCCTTTAGCATTGAGATTAAACTGCTTGTCGAAGTCTTCCTCTGTTACTTTTTCGATTGGCTGATAAATATTGACGCCCGCATTGTTGATGAGAATATCTACTTTTCCAAAGGCCTCGATGGTTTTTGTAAATAACGACTCGACGCCGGCTACCCGGCTGAGATCGGCTTGGATAGCTACAGCTTCTCCGCCCTTTTTCTTGATGCCTTCCACAACCTCTTCCGCTTTTTCCGGGCTGCTTGAATAATTGACTGCTACTTTGATGCCGAGATCAGCCAGCTGTTCGGCAATTGCCCGACCGATTCCCCTTGAAGCTCCAGTTACAATCGCTGTTTTTCCTTTTACCCGTTCCATGTATGTCACCCTCCGATTGATTACGATTTTTCCGTGAAAGCTAAAAAACCATTTTCAAGCAATGACCAAACACTTTCAAATTCCTCTTCAATCGTATCTTTTTTCCACTCGTACGCATGAGCGGGATGATGAAAACGTTCTGTAGCGTAAAAAATGCCTCGTGCCAGTTCCTCATGATCATTTGATTTCGTGTCACAGTCATTCAAAAGAACACTCAATTGCTTGACCATATGAACAATACTTTTGTTGACCATCTCAGAGCATTCACCCGTTACTTTCGCATACATGGCAAATAATTCTTCATCTTCTGAAGCATAATACCGCTTTAGATCAAACAATTTCTTGATATAAGCTTTCACATGCGCAGCACCTTTTAGCGAAGAATCCTCATATACAGCGGTAAGAGGCACGCTGATCTTTTCATTCAGCCACATTTCAGTCGCCGCTTCCAGAATCTCTTTTTTGCTTTTGAAATGGCGGTAGATCGTTCCATGGCTTACATGTAATGCTTTCGCTACATCTGTGATTGATGTTTTGGCGACACCAAAACGCCTTAGTGTTTCTTCTGTCGCTATCAGTATTTGTTTTTTGGTTAACACGTCACCATCTGAAGATCTGTTCATAGTGCTGCGGCTTTTCAGGGCCGCATGAGACACCTCCTTGAGGACATCTTAGCAAAACCGCAAACAAATGACAAATATTTATTTTTGTCATTTGTCATAAAAAAAGAGTGATGAACTATTCATCACTCTTCTCTTGGTTATTCTTTTGTTTTCTTCCTGCCGAACGGCCACCAGTTGCCTTCGCCAAAGGTCGCGATGATTGCCGGAATGAAGAGCGGAAGGATGACAAGACCGTAAAGCAAGAGCCCGATAATGATGACACTTGCCACCTGCATCAGCGTATTGACGCCTGAAGGCATCATCGCCGCGAACGTTCCAGCCAAAATAATGGCCGCTGTAATAATGACGGATCCCATTTTGCTCATTGATCTGATAACACCTTGCTCAATGCCCATATGCACCTCTTCCTTAAATCGGTCCAGCAAGAAGATCGAATAATCTACCCCTAACGCGATCAAGATGACAAAGCTGAAGAACGGTACTGCCCAGCTGACGCCGGCGTTTCCTAAGCCGTTTACAAAAATCAATTCTGTTATGGATATCGACGTATAGTACGTGAGCAGCAGTGACGCGATCATATAGATCGGCATAATCATTGAGCGGAACAAAATGGTTAACACAATAAACAGGCCAATAATCATGATCACCATTGTTCTGGAGAAGTCCGTTGTGGACAGCTCTTTTAAGTCCGCATTCATACTCGTGACCCCGCCGTATACAATCTGTGCATCCTCGAGAGAAGTGCCGTCAACTTCGTTTGCTACAGCTTTTTTGATTTGATTTATTGTCGTAATGGCTTGTTCTGAATAAGGATTGGAATCCAAGACGACGCTTAATTGCACGCCTTTGCCGTCTGCAAAGGAATATTGGTCAATTGACTTCTTAAAGTCTTTATCTTTCATCACTTGATCAGGAATGAATATCCCTGTATCCCTTACGGCTGAGCTTTTACTCATATCCTCTAACATATCACTGGAAGCTGTTATGCCGTCAGTGATTTTCGTCAGGCCATCATTTGCGCTCTTGACGCCTTCGGCAAGCTTCTTCAGGCTTTCCGCCAGCGTTCCGGCTTGTGCCTGCTGGCCTGAGAGCTGCTGGTTTGCTTGTTCAAGGCCGATTTGAATCTGACCAAGCTGTCCGCTGATTGCCGTAAGCTGCTGTACGGTCTGTGCGGTGTTGCCGGTTTGGGAAATCTGTTTGCCCACTAGCTGCAGCTGCTGATTGATTTTGCCTAAGCCGTCTGCCGCATCGCCCAGTGAACCGCCGGAGCTGCTATTTGAGGCTGAGCCGGTTTGCCCCGCCATTTGATTGAGTCCGTTTTCTATATCCGTTAAACCGCTTTGGACATCGGCAATTCCTTTTACCGTCTTATCGAGCCCGTCTGAAACCGAGCCTAGCTGTTTATCAATATATAAATCTTTGATTTTTTCACCAGTCGGCTGCGTGATGGTCATGACAGAGTCAACATGATCGACTTTCTCAATCGCTTTGCTGATATTTCCGAGATAAGGGATTGTATCAGCTGTTGTGAGATCTTTGTCTCCTTTCACGACAACATTGATCGGGAACGCTTTCCCTTCACCGAATCCGTCCTTGATGGCCTTGAGAGCTTTGATTGATTTATAATCGCTGCTGATTTCCGCAGTCGAATCAAATGAAATCTGGTCATCATAGGTCAGAATGAACGGAAGCGTGATAATTACCGTGATGACAATGAACAGAAACGGACGTACAACGGAATGTCTCCCGAGAAACGCCCATAATTTATTGTCACTGTGGGACAGCACTTTCTTAGAAGGCCAGAATAATTTTTCACCCAGCGTCACCATAAATAATGGCAGCAGTGTGTAGAGGATGATCATTAAGATTCCAACACCGACTGCGACTCCTACTGCGGATTGGAAAATCGCAAACTTCGCAAATCCTAAGGCGGAAAATCCGATCAATACCGCAAATCCGCTGATAAATAAGGTTTTTCCTCCTGTACGGTAAGCGATAAGCGCCGCTTCTTTTTTGTCATGCCCGTTTGCCAATTCTTCACGGAATCGGGTAAGAAGCAGAATGCAGTAATCTGTTCCGATACCGAACAGGATGGCGACTAAGAAGGTTTGCGTAAACGTTGAGATAGGAAAATCAACATTGTACACAAGGATCCCCAAAATGGATTGACTGATCAGATAAGAGAAACCGACAATCACAATCGGGATAAAAGGCGTCACAACAGATCGGAACACGATCAGCAGTAAACCGATGATCAGGCAGACGGTGATTACTTCCGTTTTCTTGAGCCCTTCCTCTGAGCTGTGAGCGAAATCCTGATTGATGAGAGAAGCTCCCGTAATATATGCGGTCAAATCATCAGGAACGATTTTATAAATGTCATCCGCGATTTTTTCCGCCTTTTTATCAGAACCTGTAATCGTGACAGGAATGAGGACGGTTTTCTTATCTTTTGAAATTAATTGGTCTTTGACTTCTTTTTCAGCTGTCAAAGGAGACGTTACCTCTTCTACACCGTCGATCTTTTTGATTTTATCGACCATTGTGCGAAGCTGATCCTCTGTTTCTTTCTTCAAAGCGTGGTCTAATGTAAAGACAACACTGATCGAATTATTGTCTTCTCCCGCTTGTTTTAAAATGGCGTTTGCTCTTTCTGAAACGGCATCAGCGGGAAGCTGGGCCTGCCCCTTTTGATTGGCCAGCTCCGTTAAGTTCGGAGAAAACAAACTCAATACAACGGTAAGTGCTAATATAACGGCTGCAATTGCCCACTTGAATTTGATGATTGCTCTCATTCGGCAGGATCTCCTCCTTTAAATTTGCTTTTTAGAATGGTGAATATCTCTATGATGGAATTTAAGTGTTCCTCATCTATATCATCGATCAGCCCTTTGAGAGCGTTAAAGATGGCTGAATCTAATTCTTCTAGTATGGTTTCACCGCTGGTTGTGATGTTAATTAGCTTAGAGCGCTTATCACTCTTGGCCGGACAGTCATCCCATTCAACTAATCCCTTATCGAGCAGCTTTTTCAGTCTGTTCGAAATCGCGCTCTTATGTACATTTTGATACATGGCCAGGCTGCCGGGAGAGGTTGGGCCCTTAACTTTTAAAATTTTTAACAGGTCCGCCTGTTCCCTTGAGATATGTTTGAAGACATCCTGATTGATTTCACGATGCACAAACTCTGTCCCTTCAAGTAATACTTCTACAAACAGGTTTATCGCCTGACATAGCTTTTGTTCATTCAACATCTTCCCCTCCTCATTATAGTTTACCCCTGTAAACTTTATGATCAATGTCAATTAGTTTATTCCCCTAAACTATGTCTGTCAACATATTTTATTCACGAACCTCCACAAAGAACACCCGTTCGTGTACAATAGAAGTTATAAACGCGAAAGGGGTAAATTAACATGTCAGATTTTTCATTAAAATTGTATGAATATAACGTCTGGGCCAATCAGCAAATATTCAGCCGATTAAAAGAGCTTCCAAAAGAGGTATATCGCCAAGACATGCAAAGTGTGTTTCCGTCGATATCCCATGTGCTGTCTCATGTTTATCTTTCTGATTTAGGCTGGATTGAAGTGTTTTCCGGCAAAAGCTTGAGTGATGCTATGGCGTTAGCTGAACAGCTTAAAGAACAGACAGAGGCAAAAGAAATGGGGGAAATGGAAGCCCTGTTTCTAACGTTATCTGAGCGCTATACATTATTTTTAAAGCAAAAAGAACAGCTCAATAAGCCCCTCCAGATTCAAAACCCCTCTGGCGGAATCATGAAAACGACTGTTTCTGAACTGGTTCCCCACGTTGTCAATCACGGGACATACCACCGCGGCAATATCACGGCAATGCTGCGGCAGGCAGGATATGCATCAGCTCCGACAGATTACGGGCTCTACCTGTATATAAAAAAAACAGAAATGGCATAAGAAAAAGCGGCTCCCTAAATGGAGCCGCTTTTTTTATGAGAAATAGTCCAAATCACATTAAAATTTCTTTTCATATATCCTTTATAGTAAAAAAGATAGAAATTTTAGTGTTATAATAATCATTAAAAACATATTGCTGACTCAATAAACATTTTTCAATGGAGGAACACACAAAGTGACAGACGACATGACGAAAGACAATATAAATCAGCAAAAATTGGAGAGAGGCTTGAAAAACAGGCATATCCAGCTCATCGCCATCGGCGGAGCCATTGGGACAGGCTTATTTCTCGGCTCTGGAAAATCGATTCATTTTGCTGGACCGTCGATTTTATTTGCTTACATGATCACGGGGATCATTTGCTTTTTAATTATGAGATCTCTGGGTGAACTGTTGTTATCGAATTTGAACTATCACTCTTTTGTTGATTTTGTGCAAGACTATTTAGGCGATATGGCAGCCTTTATCACCGGCTGGACATATTGGTTCTGCTGGATTTCCATTGCGATGGCTGATCTGACAGCCGTCGGGCTTTACACCCAATATTGGCTCCCAGGTGTGCCGCAATGGGTGCCCGGCTTAATCGCTCTGATTATTTTACTGATTATGAACCTGGCAACCGTCAAGCTTTTTGGAGAATTAGAATTTTGGTTTGCTTTAATTAAAGTCATTGCCATTTTGGCCCTGATCGTCATTGGCCTTGTGATGATTTTCAAAGGTTTTTCCACAAGCTCAGGGGTCTCCAGTTTCACAAATCTCTGGAGCCACGGAGGCATGTTCCCGAATGGCATGCACGGGTTTATCCTCTCGTTCCAGATGGTTGTGTTTGCCTTTGTCGGCATTGAGCTGGTCGGACTTACAGCCGGTGAAACAGAAAACCCTGAAAAAGTAATTCCTAAAGCGATCAACAATATCCCTGTCCGGGTGCTGCTTTTCTATATTGGTGCTCTTCTTGTGATTATGAGCATCTATCCTTGGGATGTCGTCAATCCTAGCGAGAGCCCATTCGTACAAGTATTTGTCGCGGTGGGCATCGTCGGGGCAGCAAGCATTATCAACTTTGTTGTATTGACATCCGCTGCTTCAGCATGCAACAGCGCTGTATTCAGTACAAGCCGTATGGTCTATTCCCTGGCGAAAGATAACAATGCGCCTGAATCAATGGCGAAACTGACTCCGCGTAAAGTACCTAGAAATGCATTGTTCTTTTCGGCTATCGTGATTTTAATCGGTGTCACGTTAAACTACATCATGCCAGAAGGCGTATTCACCCTGATCACAAGCATTTCAACCTTATGCTTTATCTATATTTGGGGTATTACGGTCATCTGCCATATGAAATACCGGAAAACAAGACCTGAACTAGCAAAAACAAATAAGTTTAAGCTTCCGCTTTATCCGTTTACAAATTACCTGATTCTTGCGTTTCTGGCGTTTATCCTTGTTGTGCTGGCATTGGCTGAGGATACCAGAGTTTCGCTATTCGTTACACCGGTTTGGTTTATTTTGCTGATTGTGATTTATAAAGTAAGAAAAGCGAAGCATCAATAAGATTCGCAGCTCCTGCCTCAGAAATGAGAGCAGGAGTTTTTTTGATGAAAATGACCTTTGCTTTCGAATTTGAAGGTATGCTATAGTATTTGTAATCAAAACAAGAAGGGATGATGGGTGGACAATGATTAACTAATCTTATTTTTACCGTTTGAAATCAATATTTCAAATCAGAAAAAATAGGATTAGTCTGCCCATTTTCTATATATACGACACTGCTATTTGTGAAAAATAGCTTATTTGATCATGCACAGGCGCGGCTAATCCTTCCAACACATTTTGGGAGGATTTTTTTATTCTCCCTTTAAAGCGAGGGATATGGATGAAAGAGATCGTAACATTAACAAACGTCAGTTATGAAGTGAAGGATCTGACTGTTTTTAAAAACGTAAATGCAAGTGTTCAGCAAGGAGATATCATTGGGATTATCGGCAAAAACGGCGCTGGGAAATCTACGCTGCTGCACCTCATACACAATGACTTAGCCCCTGCACAGGGACAAATCCTTCGGCAGGATATAAAAATGACGATGGTTGAACAGGAAACCGCGTCGTATTCCTTCGCGGATCAGACGCCTGCCGAAAAGAAATTATTGGAGAAATGGCGTGTGCCCGTCCGTGATTTCCAACAGTTAAGCGGCGGTGAAAAACTGAAAGCGCGGCTGGCGAAAGGACTGTCGGAGGATGCAGATCTTTTACTGTTAGATGAACCGACAAACCACCTTGATGAAAGTAGCCTGCAGTTTCTCATTCAACAGCTGAAAAGTTATAGAGGCACTGTGATTCTCGTTTCTCACGATCGATATTTTTTAGACGAAGCTGCCACAAAAATATGGTCGCTTGAAGACCAAACGCTGATCGAATTCAAAGGGAATTACTCTGGATATATGAAGTTCCGTGAAAAGAAAAGACTCGCCCAGCAGCGTGAATATGAAAAGCAGCAAAAAATGGTTGAACGGATTGAAGCACAAATGAATGAGCTTGCTTCATGGTCGAAAAAAGCCCATGACCAATCGACGAAAAAGGAAGGGTTTAAAGAATATCACCGTGTAAAAGCGAAGCGTACGGATGCCCAAATTAAATCCAAGCAGAAGCGGCTTGAAAAAGAACTGGAAAAAGCAAAGGCGGAACCCGTTAAGCCGGAATACACTGTACACTTTTCAATTGACACAACCAAAAAAACAGGAAAACGTTTTTTAGAAGTTCAGCATATAACGAAGGCTTTTGGCGAAAGAACCCTCTTTAAAAACGCAAACTTTACGATTCAGCATGGCGAAAAGGTTGCGATCATAGGCCCCAATGGCAGCGGAAAAACGACATTACTGAAAATCATTCTGGGACAGGAAACAGCTGAGGGAAGTGTATGGGTGTCGCCGTCCGCAAATATCGGCTATTTAACGCAGGAAGTGTTTGATTTGCCTTTAGAACAAACACCGGAAGAGTTATTTGATAATGAAACATACAAAGCAAGAGGGCATGTTCAAAGCCTGATGAGGCACTTGGGTTTTACAGCTTCCCAATGGACTGAGCCGATCAAGCATATGAGTATGGGTGAGCGTGTAAAGTGCAAGCTGATGGCATATATTCTGGAGGAAAAAGACGTGCTGATTTTAGATGAGCCGACAAACCATCTCGATCTGCCGTCACGCGAACAGCTGGAAGAAACACTGTCACAATACAGCGGTACATTGCTGGCGGTTTCACATGACCGATACTTTCTCGAAAAAACAACAAACAGTAAACTCGTCATCTCGGACAATGGCATCGAAAAGCAATTGAATGACGTTCCAACAGAAAGAAATGAGCGGGAGGAGCTTCGTTTAAAGCTTGAGACAGAGAGACAAGAAGTACTGGGAAAGCTCAGTTTTATGATGCCAAATGATAAAGGGTACAAGGAGCTGGATCAGGCTTTCAATGAGCTTACGAAACGGATTAAAGAGCTGGATTGAAGCCGTGAGGACCTCTAAAACAATATAGAACACAAAAAAGCAAATAATTTTGACAAACGAAATAGACACACAGGAGGTTCTAGGCAGCATAAAAGTGGATGTACACCAAACTAAAAATGAAGTGGTGGCTACATTCCGATATTCCCGGGATCGAAAAGAACGTTACGCGGGCAGCTTCCACAGAACCGTGACACTGCCGGCAGCTGTTTCTCACGAAGGCGTAAAAGCAACCTACACGAATGGAGTACTGGTCGTCAGAATGCCTAAGTTAACGCAAGGCAATATGTTGATTTTTATTAAAAAGGACAACAGCCGTTGTCCTTTTTTCTTTATATTTTCAAGCCTTCCCACGACCTTAATGTCTCTAATGATGACTTATAATACCCTGCCACTACTTCCAAATAGGCATTTCCTTTAATCGGAGTAAACGGATCCGGTCCAGCCGCCACCATCTCCATAATAATCGGGCCTTTATAACCGATAAAATTGAGCGCTTCGATTTGCTCTTTGAGATTCGCATGGCCGTTTCCGATCGCCTGGCGATTTGAATCGGCCACGTGATAGACTCCGAGTTTCTGACCTGCCAATTTAATGGCCTTCACAGGATCAGCTTCTTCTATGTTCATATGATACGCATCGAGAAGAACTTCGAGATTGGGGCTATTGACATCACGTATGAATTGTAACGCTTCTTTGCCAGTGACCACTTGATGATTTTCGTACCGGTTTAATACTTCGAATACGACCTGAATCTGTAATTCCTCCGCTTTGGCCATGATTTTTTTAGCGCCTTCGACCAATAAACTCCAATCCCGCGCATCATCACCGCTCCCTCTCACTTTACCGACATCGCCGTGAAGACAGATACGGGGGGCGCCTGCATCCACAGCCCAATCTAGTAAATCCAAGAAATACTGTACAGCCTTTGACCGAACTTCTTCATTCGCACTTGAAATATCCACATTCCTTGGCGTTACCGATAAAACCTTTACTTGATGAGCAGCCAATGTTTCGGCAATGTCTTTCGGATTCAGCGAAATATCCCCTTCGACCTCAACCCCATCTACTCCGATTTCTGCAGCCAGCCGGCATTTTTGTTCAAATGGAATGCTGCCGAAAGTCCATAAGCATAACCCATATTCTCTTCCCATATTGAAATCCCCCTTTTAGAAAGATGAAGCTGTATTCTTTGACATGATTTCTCCTTCAATCTGTTCCAATGATTTGCCTTTAGTCTCCGGCACATATTGATAAACAAAGAGAAAGGCAAGAACGCCAATGGCGCCGTACATGAGAAATAAAGAACCTGTACCGATCAGATTTAAAAGCAGCGGAAAGGACAGCGACACTGCAATATTCGCCAGCCACAGACAGGTACTTGCGATTCCCAGCGCCGTCCCCCTGATCTGTAACGGGAAAATTTCAGCCAGCACTACCCAAACGACCATTCCCCAGCTCGCTGAATACGCTACCATAAACAAGCATAAGCAGGATAACAGCAGCCACCCGGGTGCATGAAAGAATAGCGTACTGACACCCAAAATACCAAGTGCCAAAGACATTCCGACATTGCCGATCAGCATAAGATTTCTTCGCCCTATCCTATCAATCAGCAGCAAGCCAATGATCGTAAATAAGACATTGATAATGCCGATGCCTATGGTTCCTGCAATGGCACTGGCAGCGCCGAATCCCGCATTTTCTAAGATGGTCGGTGTATAATAAATAATCGTATTCGTGCCTATCACTTGCTGAAAGATGGCGATCCCAATACCGATAAATAAGATCGGCCTGATTGCCGGAGATAATAATGTTGATATTGAAACACGCTCTTCCGTCTTGATCTCCTTCATACTGCGGATCTCAGCATCGATTGTTTTCGGATCTCTAGTCAGAAGCAAAATATGGCGCGCTTCATCCTCACTTCTTTTCTGCAGCACCCACCGCGGGCTTTCAGGCATAAAAAACATGCCGGCCATGAGAATGACGGAGGGAATCACTGCTAATACGAGCATCAAATCCCACCTGCCGGAAGATGAAAAAACAAAGTTTACAATATACGCCATGAGAATCCCGAAAGAATTCATCAATGTATTCAATGAAGCGATTCTGCCTCTGATCGCGGCAGGCGCCATTTCTGACAGATACAAAGGAACAATTGCCGAAGCTCCTCCAACCGCTACACCTAATTCTATTCTGAATAGTAATAATATTCCGATATTATGAGCCAAGCCTGTTCCAATGGCTCCAATTGTAAAAAGCACACCGAGCCAGATGATTGTTTTTTTCCTGCCATAGCGGTCGGAAAATCTTCCGCAAAAGGCTGCTCCGGCTAAAGCGCCAATCAGTACTCCGCTGACAACCAATCCTTCTAAAAATGGAGTCAGCTCCATGTCTTCTCTAATAAACAGCAACGCGCCGGATATTACACCCGTATCGTACCCGAACAGCAAACCTCCTAATGCGCCGAAAAAATAAATAAAACTGATATAGACCTTTTTGGATGTCATCAAGACACCTCCGACTGATTGTATTTAACGTTTAAGTAAGGGAGATCCCTTCGTTTAAGAGAAAGATCCCCCAAAATACCAAAAGGGTCATAACAGTGACGCCGTTGAATCCCGCACTATTAATGAAGGAGACAGCATCACGCGCTGTATCACTTTCTTTTGTTTTGAATTGGCCATGCCGTCCATCAGCAGTTCAATTGCCTTTTCTCCCATTTCTTCAGTCGGCTGTGCGATAGTCGTCAATTGGGGATCACTGATCTTTGCAAGGACGCTGTTGTCAAACCCAATTAGAGAAAGGGATGAAGGAATAGAAATATGAAGCTGCCTTGCAGCCTGCAAAACGCCTAAAGCAAGCAGCTCAGTCGTCACAAAGACAGCCGTCGGCCTATGTTTTTGATTAAGCAGCTTTAAACTGATGTCTTTACTGGCTGACAAGTCATATGGACAGTCCAGAATAGCTGATTCATCAATTTGGATTCCTGAAACCTGCAGTCCTTCTTTAAAGCCAATGACACGATTTTTGATTGATGTATTGTTAATCTTTTCTGCTATGACAGCTATATTTGTATGCCCTAATTGGGCTAAATGGACAGCTGCCTCGTATCCCCCTTTAAAATCATCCGCCACTACAGTGTCTACAGGCAGATGCGGTATATCTCTCGACAGCATGACAACCGGCATGTCGCTTTCAATCAGTTCGCGTATCGCCTGACTGTTTTTGAGACCCGTCGCCACAATAATGCCGTCTACATGCTTTTGCTTCAGCATGGTAATATATTCTTCTTCTCTCAGCGAATTATTGTCCGTACTGCATATGATGACACTGAAGTCCTTTTTACGGCCGCTGTCCTCCACAGCTCTGGCCAGTTCGGCCATAAACGGATTGGCGATGTCAGGAATGAGCAGCCCGATGGTCTTCATCATTTTTCTCGCTGAAGTCACAACACTTGGCTGATATTGAAGCTCCTCAATCACTTTCCAAATTCTATTTTTCGTTTTTTCGCTTATATTGCCGGTATTATTAAGAACCTTTGAAACGGTAGAGATTGAAACGTTTGCTTCCTTAGCAACATCATAAATGGTTGTTTTCATTAAGAAGGCCACCTTTATAAAATAGATCCTCTCTAGTATAAACGAATGCTTACCAGAATTTCTTTTTAAAAAGGTGCTTCTTCTATCAAAAACTCAAACCGTTTGCGGCACTCCGTCTTTTAATGTGACAGGCTGCTTCGTTTTGCAAGATTCTATACAAGCTGCGGCAATAGCAAGTGCTGCACGCGCATCTTCGCCTGTAACTAAGGTTGGCTTATGATTTCGAACGGCATCCACAAATGATTGTAACTCATCAACATAAGCATCAAATAATAAGTCCTGATCGTAGCGAATCGTGTTGTAGCTGACTCCGTCTTTGTTATACCTTGTCATGTTTGTATGGCGGATATCTCCGATGGTCAGCATGCCTTCAGATCCGAACACTTCTCCGCGGACATCATATCCATAAACGGCTTGGAAGTTCGCTTCCGCCGTTGCAATCGCTCCGTTATCAAATTTGATCGTGACAACTGCAGTATCCAAAAATCCTTTGTCTTTAAAATCAGGTCTGACAAGCGCATCAGCCGCGGCATAGACTTCAATCGGCTTCGCATTTGGATTGAGGTAGAGTAACGTATCAAAGTCATGAATCAGCGTCTCTAAGAAGATCGTCCATTGTGGAATTGGTGTCGGATCGCCGAGTGCCGGGTCTCTTGTGATGGAACGCATTAACTGAGGCGTGCCAATTTTTCCTGCACGGATTTCCTCATACGCACTGCGAAAGCCTTTAGCAAAACGTCTGTTAAAACCGATTTGAAGCGGAATAGACTCTTCATTTACTATCCTTATGACTTCATCCGCTTCTTCCAGCGTGACAGCCATCGGTTTCTCACAAAATACAGCTTTCCCCTTCTTTGCCGCTGCAATAATGTTTGCGGCATGCGTCCTTGCCGGCGAAGCAATGATGACCGCATCAATATCAGGATGCTCCAGCATATCTAACGGATCTGTAAACGCTTTAATATTTGAGCCGATTGCTTTTGCAAATGCTTCTGCATTCCCCGGAACCGGATCTGCAACTGCATACAAATCTGCTCCTTTCACACGGAACGCAATACTTTCTCCGTGAAAAGCTCCCATCCGTCCCGCACCTAATAGCCCAACCTGTACATTTCCCATCAGTACCACTCCCATTCTGCGAAAATAAGGAAAGTCTTTCTCTTAAATATCATTACATAATAAAAAATAACCCCTAAAATATTTATAAAACACATTCAAGATAGGGAAAGTCTTTCCTAATTGCTTTCAATTGTAACCCCTTACATTATTTAAGGTCAATCTTTTTTTGCTGTGTTTAAAGCAGACCTATCCTTTAGCCGTCGATCAAGCCTGCAATGACTAAGGGTTCAGGGGCAAAAAAATACCAAGGGTGTGCGGCCCCTGATGGTTCAAATGGAAACTTCTCATATATAGAAGGGAGGTAATGAAGAAAAGCAGAAGAGTAAATGAAACAAAGTGAGGATGGATCATATGACTGAAGACTTTTACTGTGATGAAGTATTTAGCGGCAAAACGAAGCAAATAAGGTATTAGAGGCAGATAACGTATTGGCTTACTATCATACAAACCCTTTTTATCCAGTCCATATTGTCCCGAAGAAACATATCTCCTCATGATCACCCTGGAAGAGAACGACCATGACTTGCTTCTTGAATTAATGGGTGCGAATCAAAAGTCGCTTCCATGGTGATGGAAGAAAAGGGCGCATGCCGTGTGATCACCAACTTAGGGGCTTACCACATTTACATTGGCATATTGTGTTTGGGAAACCGCTTAAGTAAGCAGCTATTATCAGCACAGCTGTTTCCGCATACGTATATTGGTCATGGCATATCCCATCTTCTGATAAAGATAGACGGCTGTCTCGTTATGCGCAAACACATGGAGAGCAAGTCTTTCCGCACCAAGCTCTCTTGCTCTTTCATCCAGACTTTGAAGCGCCAATTGAGCCAGCCCTTTACCGCGAAAGGCTTCATACAATCCAAAGGAATAGATAAACGCTTCCTTTTGCGGATGAAGCGGATCAGCATACAGCCAGAGCCAGCCCATCCTTTCCCCTTGTTCATTTGTGATGTTCCAAAAGAAATGATTGCTGCTGTTTCGTCCATTCGGAATCATGTTCTCATATGCCTGCTCCGATTTCTCAAGCGCCTCTTTTTCCGTCCAAGTTCCCGATTGTATGTTTTGTTTCGCATAATTTTGCACGGACATCCCGCGAAATGCTTCGAACTCCTCCATACTCATGTCTTCCAAAGTTAACGCCATCCTGCATTCCTCCTTTATGAAAAAAAGTCCAGCCGGTGCCGGACGAATAACGTACAAATGAAGATCTATTTCTATTATTCGGTTTATACCTGTTTCTATTATTCGATAAGAGGAGGAGATCTCCTGCAAATTGGTTTGTTAAGTAAATAGCTTACGTGGACTCCCAAATGATTATAATGATAGAAACAATCAAACAGATCATCGCAGGGATCGTCATGAGGACCGATTGGCGTGCTCGAAAAACGTGTGCATGAACTGCTCCCGCCATGAGAACGACAAACAACACACCTGCCCCAAACGCTGCATACCGATTCCAAATTCCCGCTGTCATAGCAAGTGCCCCGGCTATTTCAAGAATGCCAGTAACAGTCAGAAACCATAATGGATATTGATAATGCCGCCAATGCTCAACTTGAAAGGGAGCGCGGAACACCTTTATGATGCCTCCCGCGAGCATAAAAGCTGCCAAACTGGCCTTCATAATAATAGATATCATCTTACGTCACTCCCTTTCGGAAGCATCCCGTATATTAAAAGATTCACAACCTGTGCTGCGAGGCTTGCCGGATCTTTGATTCCGGTTAACAAAAATGAATCGGTTAAATGTTCGATCATGCCGATCAAACACTCAGCGACCGTTTCCATATCCAGGTCAGAACGAAAATAACCATGCCGCTGTTCTGCTTCTAAGTTCTCTTTCAAACCCATCGCCAAGTCTTTTTTCATTTGTTTCGCTTCTGGGTTAAGAAAAAAGCCGATCTTGGTTAAATCCTTGTCCTCAGCCAGAAATTGAAAAACAGTTTCCACAGCAGACAGCACCCGCTTTGATACATCATTCGTATTTAATCCGTTTTCCAGAAGAAGTGACGCTGTCAGCTTTCTTACACGAGAGTAAAAATCGGTGATTAACTCCTCAAAAATGGCTTCTTTGCTTTGAAAGTACAGATAAAAAGAAGGCTGCGTCAGTCCGGCTCTTTTCACAATTTCACTTACCTTCGTCTCATGGAATCCCCGAATCGAAAATTCATTAGCAGCAGCTTTGAGTAATCGTTTCCGGCTTTCTTCCCCTTTACGTCCTTTTTTGCTTCTCAATTAGGATCATCCCCTACAAAAAGATACTCACAAGTAATGTTACTTGTGAGTATTATTTCATGCCGTTGGCTTTTATGTCAATGAATTTCAAACTGATCGTGTTTACCAACTTCCTTTATTCAGGGGTTTTGCACTGCATTATGATGAAGTGAGGAATACTGATATGCTAGTGGGTCAATCATTGATATCCCATGATTGATCCTCATGCTATGATACAGAAAATATTGATCCATTCGCTCCAGCTCAATTTCAGAAAGCTCCTTTTTATTGAAAAGTTCATGACCGATACAATCCTTTAATTTGTCTTAACAGGCTATTTCCCTGAGACGCCTTCTCTTTCTTTTTTATTGATATTTTCCTTCATCAAACCGGAGATTTTCTGTTCATCGGTATGCGGGATCTGATTAAGCTGATTCATCACTAACGTTTGCCGTAGCAGTGAATGATTTTGACTCAGCTTCGCTTTCCCCTCTATTTTGCTGATTTTGATTTTGACCCCTTTCACTCCTTTGTTCATGCCCGCCAAAAATGCAGGATCGACATCTTCTAGTTTGTATGAGCTATCCGGGCTTTCATACTTCAATACCAAGTCTTTCATAGAGTCTGCTAATTCTTTTTCATTCTCTAAAAGCTCTACTTCTCCATAAACGTGGACCGTAACGTAATTCCATGTCGGGACGGCTTTATTCGTCTCATACCACGATGGCGAGATATAGCAATGGGGACCATGAAAAACAGCCAAAACGGATTGGCCGACGATGTCCTTCCATTGAGGATTCTGCAAAGCAAAATGACCGTATAAGCAGGCTTTGTCATCACTTATCAGCAGCGGCAAATGGGTTGCAAACGGCATGCCTTCATGCATCGAGAACAACGTCGCAAAACCATTTTCCCGGATGACATCATAAGCGTCTGATTCGTTAAGTTTAAATGGGGCAGGAATAAACATAAACCAATCTCCCTTCTGATTAAGCCGATCACTGTCGAACAGGAAACTGTCTCCATGATCAGTTATTTATAAGGTATAATATGATACTAACTGACATTTTCAAAGGTACAGTTTTAAACAAATATGCATGTCAGAGGTGAAAGCAGTGAAAAATATGATTTTTGCTTTTCATCATGATCGTCCTAAATACATACAAATTTATGAGCAGTTTAAATCATTAATTGAACAGGGGCATATAGAAGCGAATGAACAATTGCCCTCCATTCGTGAGCTCGCCCATTCTTTGCAGGTGAGCCGCAATACAACTTTGATGGCATATGATCAGCTGATAGCGGAAGGCTACATTCGAGGAGAAAGAAGAAAAGGTTATTTTGCAAATGAAATCGAGCCTCTTTTATTTCAGGGGAAAGAGACGCTTTCTCAAAACAAGCAAACAGAAACACCTCTGCAAGCTCTCATTGATTTTCGTCCGGGCGCTGTAGATCAAACTCATTTCCCGCTTAAAATATGGAGAAGGCTGTCGAATCAAATGCTGACTTTAGAGAAGAGCTATCTATACGGGGAACCATTCGGGGAAAAACGCCTTCGTGAACAAATCGCGGCATACCTGTTAGAATCCCGCGGCGTAAAAACAGATGCAAATTCGATTATGATTGGCAGCAGCACACAGCAAATGCTTATTTATCTTGGACAGATTTTAAAAAATGATTTTTCCGGCATCATCGTAGAGGATCCTGGATATGTTGGGGCACGAGAAGCTTTTCAGATGCAAGGTTTTACTCTCGAAACGCTGCCTGTTTATGAGACAGGCGCCGATTTTTCAGCATTACATCAAATGAATGAAAGATTAATCTATGTAACACCCTCTCACCACAGCCCTTATGGGGTAAGCATGTCTATTCAGGAGCGGCAAGCACTGATTCATTGGGCGGCTAAAAAAGACGGGTATATTCTTGAAGATGATTATGACAGTGAATTCCGTTACACACAGCAGCCCTTCCCTGCACTGGCCTCTATTCATTCACAAAGAGTCATTTATCTGGGGAATTTCTCAAAATCTTTTCTCCCAGGCATTCGCCTCTGCTATATGGTGCTGCCGGAGCCCATTTTACAGCGCTATCAGCATCGATTTCATCAATTCGAAAGCACCGCTTCTTTGCTGAGCCAGCTCACCATGGCAGAGTTTATGAAAGAAGGAGAATGGACCCGTCATATCAAACGAATGCGCGTTGTCTACAAACGCAAAATGCAGCACTTGGCTGCAAGTGTGAAGCATCAGTTCGGACATCATGTATCCGTAATAGGTGAACAGTCCGGGTTATACATATTAGTAAAGGTTCATGAGAATTGTTCAGAAGAATCGCTGATTCAGCGTGCTTTGGAATACGGAGTAAAAGTCTATCCTACCGCGCTCTATTTTGTAAACAACGCTTCTGATCATCCGCTGATTAAATTGGGTTTCGGACATCTTGGCTTTGATGACATAACACATGGCGTCCAGCTTTTAAAACAAGCATGGGGGACGGCATGACGTTGTCCCTTTCTATGACAAAAAGCCCCTTAAAAGGGGGCTTTTTATTTGAAAGGTATAAACACTTTATTCATCTTGATATAACTGATAAACCCTTTTCAGCCTTTCTTCGAGCTGTTCAAAATGAACAAAACGGGCTTCTCTCAGAAACTCAGTCCCATCAATGAACAAAAGAAGCACAGGGACAGTGAAGACTGAAAATCTGCCGGCAACCTCCTCTACAGCGTCAGCATTGATATACCCCAATTTGATGTTTGGAAACTGCTCCAATAATATTCTGAGCTGCGGCAGAACAGCATGACATACTGTACAGCCGGGCCTTGAAATGTAGAGAAAACTGAATTGGTGCTGTTTGATAAAATTCTCTATAGAATCCAATGAATGTAATTTTGTCATCTCTTTCATCAAATTCCCCCTTCAAATTGGTCTGCCTTTCATGACCAAGCTCATTATACGCGTATCATTCACTATACACATTTATATTTATAATATCCGCTTTTTTGCTTTGCAGAGTACCCGCAAGTTATGCTCAAAAATCTCAAAACAAAAGAACAGTTACTGGCGAGCAGTAACTGTTCTTAAATACTTGTATATTAAAAATGCAAAGCGTAAGCCCCTGAACCGATGAGTGCAACCCCAATGGAGACTGCAATCAGCACTGCGTTATATTCAAAACCGCCGGCGCCATTTGCAAATCCTTTCGCTCCATGGACTTTTACGATGGCACCTAACATAATAATCGTTATGATAGCAGCTCCAAGCGGGAGAAATACACCTAAAATAAATAGAATTCCGCTTACTAATTCCCCAAGACCTGATAAAGCGGCCGCGACGTTACCTGGTTTAACCCCAATTGACTCGAACCATTGTCCGGTTCCTTTAATCCCGTATCCGCCAAACCAGCCGAATAACTTTTGTGATCCATAAAACAGAAACACCACACCAATTATAATACGAATAAGCAACAGTCCTGCATCTTCCATTTTTATCTCTCCTTATTTTTGATGTAACATGATATGCTGAAAGGCACCAGTCTGATTCTTTGCCGCCAGTACCGTCTTAGCAATCATCTGTTGAATATATGCCTCTTTATTTTCTTCATGCGTCAGCATTATTTAAAATCAATCTAACTCTCTCACTTCAAACGGCAGCAGCCCTTGTTCAATTTGTGTTCGATGCGGTTCATACTGCACAGGCAGCATCAATTTTCCACCCATTGTTTCTTGTGATTCATCATGGGCAAATCCCGGTGGATCCGTTGCAATTTCAAACAGGATTTCCCCATGCTCTCTGAAGTAAATCGCATTAAAGTAGTTTCTATCCCGAACAGGAGTCACACCATATCCGTGAGAAGCAATATATCTTTGCCAATCTAATTGATCTTGGTCATCGCTAGCTCGCCAAGCAATGTGATGCACCGTGCCGACTCCCATTTGCCCGCGGCCAATAGGCGTTAATTTTAGGTCAATCACATTTCCGATATCACCGGCAGAGCGATAACGAACGAAGTCTCCTTCCTTGCCGACTCGTTCCAGCCCCATAATGTTTTCTAGCAGTTCACCTGTTTTTTCAGGCTGTGCTGATAACAAAGTTGCACCCCCAAAACCTTTAATGGCAACCTCAGGTGTTACATCTCCGAAAGTCCAAGTATTGGCTTCTCCTTCTTCTCTTTCCACGATTTCTAAATGCAGGCCATGCGGATCATCAAATTCTATATACTGTTCTCCAAAACGCTCGATTTTTGTGTATGGAACGCTGAACTTTTCAAGTCTCTTTTCCCAAAATGCCATGGCCCCCTTCGGCACGACATAAGAGGTCACGCCTACTTGACCGTCTCCAATGATGCCTTTGCGGGCTCCTGCCCACGGAAAGAAGGTGATGATTGTTCCAGGCTTTCCGCCTTCATTCCCAAAATAAAGATGATACGTACCCGGGTCATCAAAATTGACCGTTTGCTTGACCAATCGAAGCCCCAGCACTCCTGCGTAGAAATCTGTGTTTTCTTGAGGGTGACCGACAATTGCTGTAATATGATGTATTCCCATCGTTTTTTTAGCCATTTTTACCCGCTCCTTTAAACGTTCAATTTATATATATTCAACAAACTCATTCACAGGCTTCCGGTAGCCGCGCGGCCTTCTGCTCTCTGTTTTTTCTTTCCCAATTGTAATCATCATGACAATCTCAAATTGGTCATCTATATTCAAAATCTGTTTCACGGCTTCATCATCAAAGCCGATCATAGGGCAGGTGTCCCAGCCTTTTTCCTTAGCGCTCAGCATAAACATCATCGCAGAAAGTGAAGCATTCCTTATCGCCTCGTCTCTCTTAAATGGCTCTCCTCTGTTTTCATAAAACGAAACTGTGTCTTGAACCATGTGATCATACTCTTGTTTATTTAATATCCCCAACATCTTTAATCCTTCATAAATGTCAGCCGCTTGCTGATATGCCTGCTTATCCCCTAATACCAAAAGAACTGCCGATGAGCTCAATACCTTATATTGTCCGTTTGCGGCCTGCTTCAGCTTTTCTTTTACATCCGGGTCAAGTACCGTCACATATTTTGTATGCTGTAAATTAAAAGCCGATGGAGCCAATGCAACCAATTCAAACATCTCATTGAGTTCATCTTTCGTGATTGGATGATCTGGAAGGAAATTGCTTGCAGATCTTCTTTCATTAACTAACTGTGAAAATTCAGCCATTTATGAACACCCCTTTTATCTCGAACTCGAGATATTATTTTATAAAAAATCGATTGCATATGATGCAAAAGAATGACAATGATTGAGATTGCTCTACATTATTCAGCAACACGCTTTTTTAAGTAGTCCTGCATGTTTTATTCTGAAATCCAAACTAAATATCTTTAATTAAAATATCTTGAATATGAGATAATAATAAAATACGAATGTTCTCATGTCAACAGTTTTTTAAAAATAGGTGGAAATTTTTCACTAAAACTGAATTTAGTTTGTGGATAATCACTGCTTGTTTCCTAAAAACTCCTTTGTTTGCCGTGTGATCTTTAGCCTGGCACCAACTTTTTTTCTGTCACCTTATTTATTAGTAAACAGGAAACAACGTTGCTATAGACCCACTCGAAATTCAATTGGTATGATAAGCAAAGTGATTACACAAGAAAGGATACGGAGAGCGAACAAAGCACTCCTATTTTTTTGTGCAGTTTTATAGGAGGAAAAAATGGCAAGTGAAAGAGAACAAATAAGCAAAAAGGTTGCTTTGATTGCATTGATAGCCAATCTGATCTTAATGGCAGGAAAGGTCTTTTTTGGGCTGATAGGCGATAGTGAAGCTGTTTTTGCAGACGGAATCCATTCCGCAGCGGATGTCGTTGCTTCGATTGCTGTCCTGGCAGTCATCGGCATTTCCAATAAACCGCCTGATCAAGACCATCCTTTTGGACATGGAAAAGCTGAGGTCATTAGTGAGGCGATTGTAGGAATTATCTTAGTGATCGTATCCGTTTACATCCTAATAGAAGCGATTCTGTCCTTTGTTGAAGGGCCAAGCGTTCCGCAATACAGCGCATTGTTTGCAGCTCTGATTTCGTACGTGGCTAAGCAGATCTTATATCGTTATTCCATAAAGCAGGGGGAAAAATGGAACAGCAAAGCGATTATAGCGATTGCATACGATCATAAAGGCGATATCGTTGCCTCTCTCGCCGCTTTTATCGGCGTCCTATTGGCGATTATCGGAAACACCCGCGGATGGTCCTTTCTGTTGTACGCCGATGCAATTGCCAGCGCCATCGTGGCTTACCTCATTTTTAAGATTTCAATGGAATTAATCAGGCCGTCTGTTGATGTTCTCATGGAGAAAAGTGTTGATCCCGAGCTGATAGAGGAGTATAAAGCTGTTATTTTGCATTGTCCTCAAGTAAAACGGCTCGATAAAATTCGCGCGAGAGAACATGGCCACTATAAATTGCTTGATGTCCGTTTATCTTTGGATTATGATTTGACGATTAAGCAGGGACACGATATTGCCCGAGAAATCCGAAATGAAATCAAAAGACAGTTTTCAGATGTTGAAGAAGTGCTTATCCATGTGAATCCTTATTTTGAAGAATAGAAAAGCTCCTTTCAAAAAAAAGGGGCTTTTTTCACTGCATTATCCGCCTTCTACCCTCAGCCTCTAACCCCGATTACCTTTAGGGCTCCTTCATCATATATAATGTGGATGTATGTAAAGAATAAATCAAACAAATGTACAGAAAGGTTGTTAGAATGAAGGAATTTTTTTCGATTGGAGAAGTTTCAAAGTTATTCAATGTGAAAATCTCTGCGCTTAGGTATTATGATGAAATCGGTCTTTTGAAACCGGAATATAAAGACGAGCAAACAAACTATAGATATTATTCTACCCAACAGTTTGAGCGGCTGGACACCATCAAGTATTTGAGAGCTTTAGGCCTGCCCATCAATAAACTTCTTGATTTTTACAATTCCCAAAATACAAACACTCTGATTCATTTACTGAAAAGCCAGCAAACTGAAATTGATCGCAAAAAGAAAGAATTGGAACGCATTGAAAAAAAGATCTCCCGCCGGATCATCCAAATAGAAGATGCCGTCAACACGCCATTACATCTCATTTCAAAAATCAAACTTCCCGCATTACGTGTGGCTTATTTACAGCATGAGTATATTCTCGGCCATGATATCGAACATTCATTGGCAGCATTGAGAACTCATCTGAATGTGAACGAGGATATATTTATAGGCAAGATAGGTTTATCCATTTCAGCAGCAAATGTAAAAGCAAATCAGTTCGACAAATATTCCAGCATATTCATGATTCTTGAAGATGAAAATGAAAACACTTCATCAGAAATCATTTTTCCTTCAAGAGAATATCTGCAAATTAGGTTTAAAGGGTCACATCCAGAAGCCGAACCCTATTACAAAAAGTTACTGGCATATATGAAAGAACATCATTATGAGGTAGCGGGGGACTCAATCGAAATCACACTCATTGATTATGGGATTACGAATAATCTGGACAATTATGTGACTGAAATCCTGCTGCCCATCAAGTAAACCCCAAGAATATGCTGTCAATATCCCTTGACTCTCTACTAACTAGAGGGTTTATTTTTTATGCAGGAATCATTATTGGAGGAGAAAGCTTATGTTTGGAACTATTTTTAACACAGTTATGATCATTGCAGGAAGTATCATCGGAGGGATATTCAAAAAAGGCATTAAAGATGAATACCAGGATATTCTGATGCAGGCAATGGGATTCGCTGCAATGGCGTTAGGGATCAATGCCATTACACAGCATTTGCCTGATAGTAAATACCCCATTCTTTTTATCGTGAGTTTAGCCCTTGGAGGATTGATTGGCCAGAGCATCGATCTGGAGTTGCGATTCAACAAGCTGGTGAACAAATTCTCTAAAAGCAATTTAGCGGAAGGTTTATCAACTGCGATCTTATTATTTTGTATAGGTTCGCTGTCAATATTGGGCCCTGTTGAAGCCGCGCTGAATAAAAATTATACGTACCTCCTGACAAACGGTATGTTAGATGGGATTACCTCCATTGTGCTCGCTTCGACTTTTGGATTTGGAATAGCAGCGGCTGCCATTGTGTTATTTGCCTGGCAGGGCTCCATCTATTTATTTGCTAAAGTAATGGAGAGCGCAATCAATACAGACCTTATAAACGAAATCACAATTGTAGGAGGCATACTTATCCTCAGCTCAGGGTTAAGCATTCTGGGAATCAAGAAATGTAAAACGCTGAATCTGCTGCCTTCCCTGTTAATACCGCCTATTGTGATTTTTGTGATTCAGGCATTTGGATTGCATTTTTAATTATTTTAAATATTAAACAAAAAAGCAGATCATGAAAGATCTGCTTTTTCTACTACACACTGATTTGTTTCTTTTGTTCATGATCTATTTCCGGCTGTATCTCCTTTGTGAGTTGATGCCCTTCTATATCCACATTGGGAATGATCTTGTCCAGCCATTTTGGCAAATACCAGGCTGCATTCCCCATCAGCTTCATCACACTTGGAATCAGTGTCATTCTTACAATAAATGCATCAAAGAGCACACCAAAGGAAAGAGCCAATCCGTTGGCTTTAATAGAAGCTTCACCAGCAAAGATAAATCCAGCAAACACGAATATCATGATCAGGCCGGCCGCAGTGACAACAGGCCCGCTGTGTTTTAATCCAGCTTGAATCGCTTGTACCGGATTTTTTGTTTTCACATATTCTTCACGCATTCTGCTTACAAGGAACACTTGATAATCCATCGCTAATCCAAACAGAATCCCAATAGATAAAATCGGCAGGAACGCGAGTATCGGCCCTTTTTCAGGTATTTTGAAAAAGTCGATGAGGTTCCCGTCTTGTAAGACAAATACACAGATTCCGAGAGTGGCTGTCATCGTCAATATGAAACCTGCAACCGCAACAAGCGGCACCAGCAGCGAACGAAAAACGATCGTCAGCAGCACAAACGCAAAACCGACAATGAGTACAGCAAACACCGGTATCGCATCATTCAGGCGATCAGAAATATCAATATTCACTGCAGTTGATCCAGTAACGAGCAAATCTACCCCGTTTTTATCTGATAAGCTGCGTACATCCTTTACCAAATCCTTCGTTGCTGCATCATTTGGCCCTGTTGTAGGAACTACTGTAATGATGGCAAAGTTCCCTTCTTTATTAGGCATTGCAGGAGTGACACTTGATACATGGTCTAGTTCCTCTATTTCTTTCACTGCATCTGCGAAGGCTTCCGCCTTATTTCCTGTCACACTTGTGGCATCCGCTACAAGTGTTAATTGGCCATTAAATCCTTCTCCAAAACCATCGGCAAGCAAGTCATAAGCCTGGCGATCAGGATTATCCTTCGCTTTCATCCCTGCATCAGGCAAGCCCAGTTCTAAATGCATAGATGGGATACTAATGACGAGCAAAATGAGAATGCTGCATACACTTAGCATGATAGGATTTTTTGTGACAAAGCGTCCCCAGACATTTGTTTCAGAGCTTTGTTTTTCTTTTTTCTTGTTTGGTTTCGGAATCATCCGTTTTCCTGCTATTGATAAGACGGCAGGCACAAGCGTGATTGAAGCGAGAACAGCCAACAGTACACTAAGCCCTGCTGTCAGCCCCATTGCAGACATAAACGGAATGTTAACGACAGTCAATCCGCAAAGCGCGACGATAACAGTAAGTCCGGCAAAAACGACTGCACTTCCTGCTGTTCCCGTGGCTCTCGCAATCGATTCATTTTTTTGTATACCTTCACCTAAAAACTGGCGGTGTTTCGTAAAAATAAATAAAGCATAATCAATACCAACCGCAAGGCCAATCATTCCGGCTAATGAAAGACTGACGGAAGCGATGTCGAATACTTGTGTCCCAATCAACACCAGACCAATGCTTACACCTAAACCGATTAATGCAGTTAAAATCGGCAAACCTGCTATTAACAAAGAGCCGAAAGTAATGGCTAACACGACAAAGGCCAAGATAATGCCGACAATTTCAGATACTCCGCCTATCTCCATCTCGGCTCCTGGCACATCTCCGCTAAGTTCCGTTTGTAATCCCTCATCATCAGCCATTTTCAAACTGTCTTTTAAGTGTTTGATAGAGTCATCTTTGATATCATCTGCTGAAGATTTATACTTGATATCAGCATAGGCAACTGTGCCGTCTTTCGCGATTGTTCCTGTAACAAAAGGACTCGCAATCGAGTCAACGGAATCATCTTTATTGATTTCCTTGAACGTATTTCCGATTGCTTTTTTCGCTGACTTTGCAGTAAGCTTCTCTCCATCTTCAGCACCGAAAATAACCCGTATGCTCCCTTTATCAGGACCGTGAGGAAATTCTTTATGAATGACATCCAGCGCTTTTTCCGAAGGTGTGTCAGGTATGGACATATCCTCAGAAAAACTTGGTTTTAACGTGATGGCAAGCCCTATCGAAGCAACTAACACAACGATCCACGCACATATTACTTTTATGCGATGGCGAGCAACCCATCCTCCTAATTTATATAACATTCTTGACATGATAATCTCCTTTCAGCACATTGCTTGATCACATTCTTTGCTTTCTCATTGTAGTTGACAATGAAATAAAAAAAACGTACATTCGGGCATGTACGTTTGGGCAAATTTCAAATATATGATGTTATTCATCTAATGTCAGAATGCCTCTTTGCATGGCAATCGTCACTGCCTCAGTTCTTGAATTCGCGCCTAATTTATTGTAAATGGACGTTAATCTAGACTTTACGGTTCGCTCAGAGACGCCCAAATCAAAGGCGATCGCTTTGCTTTTAAGACCTTTCGCAATTGCTTTTAGAACAATGACTTCCTTTTCTGTCAGCTGCGTATCACTGCTCTGCTTCTTCATCCGCTCCCATTGGATTTCTTGCAGACGTTTTAAAATATCAGGCTGCAGCAGCACATTTCCTCCTAGCGCTGCATCCATTGTATGAAATAGGGTTTCTGAACTCGTATCCTTCAGCAGATATCCTTTCGCTCCTAATTCAATTCCTTCGATCATTAAGTGATCTTCATTATACGTAGTCAAAATAATGATGGGGATGTCGTGTTTTTCTTTTATTTGTTTTATGGCTTCTAATCCGCTCATCTCAGGCATATACAAATCCATGAGAATGATATCCGGTTTTAATTCATCTGCAAGGCGGACTGCTGCTTTGCCATTTTCCGCCTCTCCTATGATGGTGTAGTAATCATTCGTTTCAATTAAAAGCTTCAGACCTTCCCTCACGACAAGATGGTCATCAACGATTAAAACCTTATTCATCCTGCATCTCTCCCTGAATTGGTACGTTAATCTCGATGTGTGTTCCTATAGATTTTGTACTCTTTATATTGAATTGGCCATTCATTGCTCTGACGCGTTCTTGTATACCAAGAAGCCCATAATGTCCTCTCTTTTTCTTTCCCTTTTCAACATTAAATCCTTTGCCATTGTCCTTGACAGTTAAATGCAGTCTCCCTTTTTCATCATCCCAAATGGCTACCCAGATCGTTTCTGCTTCGGCATGCTTTGCTGCATTCGTTATGCATTCTCCAATGATGTAATAGCAGTTTTCAGCTGTACGAACGTCTGGCACCTGATGTAACCTGTAGTCTAAAAAACAAGCCGTGCCTGTTGACTCCTGAAAATGATCCATTAATGAGGTAATTCTTTCTTTTAAAAAACCGATTTCTTCAGATTTGCTGCGCAGATCGTCAATCGCTGAACGTGCATCAGCTAATGTGCTTTTGACTCTATTCATAGATTGTTGAACGATTTCTTTTGCTCTCTCTGTGTTGTCTTTGGCGAGATGAACATGAATAGCGTCCAGCTGCATATTTAAACTAACCAGACCTTGAGCAAGCGTATCGTGTAAGTCCCGGGCCATACGCTGTCTCTCGTTTTGCAGTGTCAGCTGTTCTACCTGCTGATGGGCAAGCTCCAGCCTTTCAAGAGTCAGCTGCGCTTTTATTTTTTCATCGACTTGGGCAAAAAATGTAGCGGCATAAGTGATAATCACAATCATAATAGGTACGGCAATGACAAGAAAATGCAAATATTCACCTTTGTGAATCTGATATGGAACATTGATTGACAGCAGAAGCAATAAATAAAGAATGAGGAAAGTCTTTCTTCTGTCTGCCATTCCTATAATCTGTCCAATCAAAAATGCATAAAGGCCAATGATGATCAGCACTAAGAAGCCAGTCATGAGATTAGCAAGTGAAAAAGTGATCAAACCTTGCAGTACAAAATAGAGAATGACCCTTTTCTTCACCCAGCGATATGAGTGCCAATGCAGCAAAGCAAAAATAGCTGTCAATATTGTAAACACATGAAGCAATAAAATGGACCAGCTCCCAGTAATAAATTGCAGCACGATAGAGGCTATGTAGATCATGAGAATAAAAGCTAGTCCTGGAACTCTGAGTGCAAGCATATTTAATGCGCGCCTATCATGTGAGTAGTATTTTTCTTTGAAAGGATTCCTTCTAAACAAACCTCATCCACTTCCTTTAACAGTTTAACTGAACCGTTCCTAATGAAAGCGGCACACCATTTATTTGAACGTGCAACTCATACTTTTATCCAATCATTTTATAGGAAGAGAAGGAACACAACAATACCAAGGTGCATTGAACCATTAGAGGTTCGCAACATGTAATCATTGCCCAAACGTACATAATCGATCTGCCTTTATGTACGTTTTATCTTTCCAAATTTACATTTAAAATAATGAGGAACCCACTATTCATTGAAGGAATGATCATCATGAAATCGATTGATCTCACAATTTTATCATTAAAAAGAAAAGGCATCCGAACTGAAAAAGTGTTAAAAAATCAGTGCCCTGATAGATTAAGCAATGAGAAAGACAAAAATACTCAATCAAAGATCACGTGTAAAGAAAAAGAGGAATGAACATGTATTGGTTTTTAGGTGCTTTATTATATTTTCTTATCGGTACTTGTATATTCATTGGAGTCATTAGAGACAGTCACTCAGGCTCTTGGATCCTGCTTGCATTAGCAGCTCCACTCATCATTTTGGGCTATCCCTATTTTTATTCAAAGCAGCTTCTTGCCAAAAGATAGTGAAATATAATGCCATACAAACTGCACATTGGTAAAATGATCAATACCGGGATACAATCTAAGTATCTTAAGGAAAGGAGTCTTGCCTTATGAGTCAAAGAGTGTCCTACTATGATGTTGCACCTGAAGGTATGAAGATGATGATGGATATGGAGAAATACACGAAACAATCCTCAATTAACCGAACCACGAGAGAACTGATCAAAATCAGAGTTTCTCAAATAAACGGCTGTGCTTTTTGCTTAGATATGCATACTTCCGATGCCCGCAAAATGGGCGAAACTGAACAGCGAATTTACTGTTTAAGCGCTTGGAATGAATGTGATTTTTATTCACCTGAAGAGAAAGCGGCTCTCGAACTGTCTGAGCACATCACCCTCATTCCATCTAAAAGGGTTCCTGATGAGCTGTACCATCGAGTGCGGGAGCATTATAATGAAAAACAATATGTTGACCTTGTTCTCATCATCAATCAGATAAACAGTTGGAATCGCATCTCTATTGCAATGGGGAATAAAGCAACTTAAACATAAAAAGAAGGAGTAAGATATTATCGAATTCCACTCCTTCTTTATTATATGTGAGTAAAAATGCCTCTCCTCCAATACTCAAACCCTAAATATACATTTTCAAATACTTCTCAAATGCGATTTTGCCGCTTTGTGTAATCTTAATCGCTCTCGTTTTCGGCATACGAACGATCCATTTTTCTTCTAACATGCGTACCAATAGGGCATTTCCTAACGCTCCTGCAAGATGATGCTGCCGCTCACTCCAATCTAAACAGCAGCGGGCAAATGCCCTCCTCTTATTTCGCTGCTGCTCTTCGTTGATGCCAAAATTCGAAAAGAACAAAGAGCCCTCTGACGTCACCTCAAAGTTTAAATCGACTTTTTTTAACATCCCCTGCTCAACTAGTGAATTTGTGATTTGTACGCCCACATAACCTGCCAGATGATCATAACAGGTGCGGGCAAAATGCAAGTCACTTTTCTCTTTTGAATCTTTTAAAGACGTGACTTTTTCTTTAGGCGCAATACTAAGCAACTGTTCGATCACGCTGGCAGCCTCTGAGTTAGACAACCTATAATACCGATGTCTTCCATGCTTCTCTACGCTAATCAGCTTTGCTTCAAGCAATTTATTCAGGTGAAAACTTGCAGTTTGAGGTTTAATGTTAGCGAGATATGCAAGCTCTCCCGCAGGGTGTATCCTTCCATCCATTAGGCTGAGAAGAATGGAAGAACGAGAGGGATCAGATAGCAACGAAGAGATTTTTGCAATATTAGGATTCATGATTTTTCCTCCTTACATTCATATTTCGATGATAGTTGAAATGTTAAACCTTTACAATATGTATGTAATGATGACAAGGAGGAATAAGCGTTGGACATTGAACAAGACACTCATTTTAAAGAAATCAAACCAAAAATCATGTATTATGGGTCCTCAACATTTCTTCTTTCCACATTGAATGAGGATGGCACCACTAATATTAGTCCTATGTCTTCTTCTTGGGCTCTTGGAAACTATATTGTGCTTGGAGTAGGCCTGGGAGGAAAAGCCATTGAAAATTTGGAAAGAATCAAAGAATGTGTCATAAATTTGCCTGGCCCGGATTTATGGGAACACGTTGAAAGAATTTCGTCTTATAGCGGAAAAAAGAATGTGCCGCCTTTGAAGAAACAGCTCGGGTTTACATATAAAAAAGAAAAATATGAGGCAGCGGGTTTAACACCTTTGAAATCAAAGACGGTAGCACCAACACGAATTAAAGAATGCCCTATCCACATCGAAGCCGAAGTCAAACATATTCGGATCCCAGAATATGAACCATCATTTGCGATTGTAGAGACACAAGCATTACATTTTCACGCCGAGGAAAGGATCATATTGAACGAAAACCATATAAACCCTTCAAAATGGAGTCCGCTTATCTATAATTTTAGACATTATTTTGGTTTAGGAAGAGAAATAGGAAAGACCTTTCGTTCAGAAACATGATCTTTTTTACCTTTTCAAAACCAAGCCATCATCAGGCTTGGTCTCTTTTTTAGTGAACATCTATTTAAGGATATAGAGTTACTTACTTGCCAATTCTTTTATCATCAAACCCAATTCATAAATCCCTTTTTGAAGGTCTTCAAGGGATGCATAAGCATATGATAAGCGTACATAATTCCCCTTCTCCTGAGCATAGATACTGCCGAGATTAAGAAGAATCCCTTTTGATAAGGCTTTCGTATAAAGTAATTTCATTGATATAGTAGGCAGTATTTTTATCCAAACAAAGAATCCTCCCTTAGGAACATTCCATGTTGCAACATTCTTCAAATGGGTCTCTAAAGCACTCAAGACCAATTCCCTTCTCACCTTTAATTGCTGTCTAACGATTTCTACATGCCGCTGGTATTGGCCGGATGTAAACCACTCTGCCGCTACTCTCTGTGATAATGAACTGGATCCGTAATCTGTTTGCATTTTAATGTCGGATAAACGTTCGATCACAGGTTCCGGTCCGACGATCCATCCGATCCTCAAGCCAGGACTTAACGTTTTCGATAAACTGCCTATGTATAGCACATGTCCACTTTTATCTATTGTTTTGATAGGATATGGCGGAACTTCATCGATCCATAACTCACGATAAATGTCATCTTCAATAATGGGAAGCTGTGTATTCTCACTTGCTGCTAAGATTTCTTCTCGTCGCTTTTTGGACATTAAAATACCGGTCGGATTATGAAAACATGGATTTGTATATAATATAGCCCTTCCCCGTGCCCCTCTAGGCATATGAATATTTTCCGGTAAAAGCCCGTCTCGATCCATACGAAGGCCAGTCAGTTTCATACCGGCAGATTGAAACACGTGTAATGAATAAAGGTAGGATGGCTGATCAAGATAAACGGTTGATCCTCTTTGCAAAAGGCCCATTGATATCAGCTGTAAGGCTTGCAACGCTCCAGAAACAATCAGAACGGAAGAAGGTGAAGCATTAATTCCAATAGTTCTTAAATAGTTGCTTAATGCCTCTCTCAATGGGAAATAACCTTTTGGTTCCTCATATCCGAATGCTTCCATGTTTTGAGATACCTTGCCCATCATCTCTTTCATAGCAGCCAAAGGAAAAATCTCAGTTGAAAGTTCGCCTTTGCTGAGCTGTATTAGATCCGTATTTGATTCGGATTGGTTTATCTCTTGAACGATTTTTTGGCTAGGCTGCTGGATTCCAGAGGTTACATATTGATCCCAATTAGGAGCAGAATTCTTAGCCAGTAGTGTCCATGTATTGTTGATAACAACTGTGCCCTTCCCCATTCTGCCTTCTATTAACCCGTCTGCCATTAATTCCTCTAAGGCTGTAATCACTGTGCTTCGATTTACCTGAAAGTCTTTTGCAAGCGTGCGCTGGCTTGGAATCTTGCTTCCAATCGGCCACTCTCCATTTCCTATTTTCTCCTTTATAAAATGAATGATTTGTATGTACTTAGGAAGTTTTTTCATCTTTTTTTCTTCTGGAAAGCTCATGATAAGCAGTCTCCTTCAAACTAAATTGGTTGGGTTAAAATCCGTTTAACTGGTTGAAGCCATATCACCAAATCTTTATTAGTATAGAAACACATTAAATAACTGGTTGGTTTTTGTAAAGAGGAGGGAGAAATATGCGAAAGAAAACAGTTCAAATGATCATATCTAACAGTCTGATGATCGGTTTGTGGGCATCAGCTTTTCCTGGGATTCGCGCAGGCTTGGAAGATTACACACCAGAACATCTTGCTTTATTTCGTTTATTAGTCGGCTCTCTGGCATTGTTGCTTTTTGCGGTTTTTACACAGATGCGCTTACCTGACATGAAGGACATTCCTGCCATTTTCTTTTTAGGAATTTTAGGTTTTGCACTCTATCACAGCTTGCTGAATATCGGTGAAAAAACAGTGAGTGCCGGAGTTGCAAGCTTACTCGTCACCACAGCACCAATCTTTTCTGCTATGTTATCCTGCCTGTTTTTTAGGGAGCATTTTGGATTTACTAAATGGATAGGCTCTATCATCAGTTTATTCGGTGTGTCATTAATTGCATTTGGGACAGGAGACTATACATATTCATTGAAAGGTATTGTGGTCATTCTGCTGGCAGCTTTTTCAGAAAGCATTTACTTCGTTTTTCAACCCCGTTACATCAAAAAATATGGTTTTATTCCATTCGTTACATTTACAATTTGGGGCGGAACAGTACCTATGCTTGTTTTTTTGCCAGGCTTAGGCGGAGAGATGATAAACGCATCCATGAACGCAACATTGTCTATTGTTTATTTAGGTTTATTGCCAACAGTTGTGCCATACTTTGCACTTGCATATGTCACTTCACTCGTCGGTGCTTCTGAAGCAACCCTTTCACTTTATGTAACACCGGCTTTGGCCTTGATCATTTCTTGGGTGTGGATAGGTGAAATACCCGTATTCTTCTCCCTGCTAGGCGGGGTGGTGACAATCAGCGGAGTGTGTTTCACCTACCTAAAAGGAAATAAAATGAATCAGATTTTAATCCCCCATTTTTCTTCTAAAAGGGGTAACAAACTCTAAAGCAAAAAAGATACCAAACATCGTTTGGTATCTCATTTATTCGTTACCTGGTAAAAACATATTTTCATTTATAACCTCTTTTTGAAACTGGGCAATAAATGGCTTATGATTGAATGCTATTTTATATTTGCCAAATAAGTAGCTGCTGCTTTATTCAGGAAATAAGCGTAACCTGTTTGCAATTGCTCAAGCATATTTCTATGAAACTCATCAGCGATGAAAAACTCTGTCTGATTTAGAAAGTCTTGCGGTGTTGATGGATGCCCCTTTTTTCTCAAAAAGGCTAAGTGTTCTTTTACTCGATCCATAACGTTTGGATCGTTTGCCGAGAAGCCTTCTTGCAAGAATCGAACCATATCTTCATTAAATGACTGCGCTTCTATGGCAGAATCGTTCATTGCTTCTACATCAATTGTTTGATTGGATAAATCAAAATCATACTCTTTTTTCAAATGTTCATTTTGGTCTTTTAAGGCTTCTTCCCATTCATCTTCAGTTTCAAAACCTTTAAACATTGTTTCCATATCTAAATCGACTCCTTCTTTGGCACTTTTGATAGAGGAATTGATTGTCTTGACCAGTCCTTTAAATCGTTCGATTTTTTGTTCTAATAAATATTTTTGCTGGATCAGCATATTTTCTCTATCAGTTTCTCCATCTAATAATTGTTGAATTTCTTTGAGAGGAAAATCCAGTTCTTTGTAAAAAAGGATTTGCTGTAATCGTTCGATATCCTTTTTTCCGTATAAACGGTAGCCTGCTTCCGTCGTTTGCTCCGGAATCAAAAGGCCTAATTTGTGATAGTAATGTAACGTCTTCACTGTTGTGTGAGCTAACTTTGCAACTTCACGAACGGTATACACTTCAATTCCTCCTTTCCGTGTTCTTTATACTAAGGTATCCTCGAAGGTAAGAGTCAACACATTCATTTCACCTTTTATGACTAAAAACAACAAGCCATGTAATGAAAAAAAGAACCTTTTATAGGTTCTTTTTCATTACGATTTTCCGGTTAATGAATAATCATCAGCCAAATGTACAGGCCGACAAGTGTAATAAATAGTGTTGGGATTGTTAGAATGATTCCTGTTTTAAAATACGTGCCCCAGGAAATCTTCACACCTTTTTGTGAAAGGACATGGAGCCATAATAGTGTCGCCAAGGAACCAATCGGTGTTATTTTAGGTCCTAAATCTGAACCGATGACATTTGCATATATGAGCGCTTCTCTCATCATCCCATGTGTATCTGTGCCGGCAATAGCCAGTGCATCAATCATGACAGTCGGCAAGTTATTCATAACGGAAGAAAGAATCGCCGCAATAAAGCCCATTCCAATCGTACCTGCAAACACTCCTTGATCAGCCATGGCTTGAATCACATCTGAAAGGACATCTGTCAATCCAGCATTACGGACACCGTACACAACAACGTACATGCCAATTGAAAAGAACACAATAGCCCACGGCGCTTCTTTCAGCACTTTTTTTGTATGAACGGCTGGACTCTTTTGTGCAGCAATTAAGAAAAAGATTGCAATGATACCCGCTACCACTGATACAGGGATAGATAAGAATTCACTTGCAAAGTATCCAACTAACAACAACCCCAAGATATACCATGATAGCTTGAACATGTTCTGATCTTTTATGGCTTCAACAGGTTTTTTTACCTCAGTCAGATCATAACGTTTTGGTATGCTTTTTCTAAAGAAAAGGTAAAGTACAATGATACTTGCCAGTAACGAGAACAAGTTCGGGACAATCATTCTGGATGCATAATCAATAAACGTGATATGAAAATAGTCTGCTGAAACGATGTTGACCAAATTGCTCACTACTAATGGAAGCGAGGTCGTATCTGCAATAAACCCGCTGGCAATGATAAAAGGAAAAACCAATTTTTCATTGAAGTTTAAAGCTCTGACCATCGCTAATACAATCGGTGTCAATATAAGAGCCGCACCGTCATTTGCAAATAAAGCAGCTACTATCGCTCCTAATATAGATACATAAACGAACATGCGCACACCGTTTCCTTTTGCAGCCTTTGCCATATGTAGCGCTGCCCATTCAAAGAAACCGATGTTATCAAGGATTAAAGATATAATAATGATTGCTACAAAAGCCAATGTCGCATTCCAAACAATCCCTGTCACAGTTAACACATCATGAAAATTCACAACCCCGGCTATTAGAGCCAAAACAGCTCCTCCACAGGCTGACCATCCTATAGACAAGTTTCTCGGCTGCCATATGACTAATACTAAAGTTAATAAAAAGATGAATAACGCCAAAATGACTGAAGTCAATCTAATACCTCCTTACTGGCAAGACGCTTGAGTTTCCTTTTGTTTAATGTGCTTTAACAATTCGTCCTCCTGATCGATTTGATGTAAGAGTAATTGCAGTGTATCAAACTCGGGACATGATTTATTTATTGAATAATAACGCCATTGCCCTCTTCTGTCCTCGTTCACAAATCCCGCGTTTTTTAATTTTCGCAAATGCTGGCTGATAGCAGGCTGACTCATTTCGAACATATCAACCAATTGACAGACACAATATTCTTTTTCAAGAAATATTTTCATCATCATAAGCCTTGTTTGATCACTAAGTGTTTTTAAACAGCGGGTCATCGCAGCAACTCCTATTTTTGTATCAACAGTCATATGAGTCCCTCCTTTAAATCAATATATAATTAAATCATTATATAGGCTAATTGATTATACATTACCCTTTAGCTTGATATATGTTTGAAAGTTTTTGTTTCCTCCGGAAAGATTGTAAACGTCTTTTATTCCCATATTGATCAAAATGTTTTGGGCTGCATTTCCTGTTACCCCGCTATTGCAATAAGTGATTGTGGTGAGATCAGGATCTAGTTTGTTTGCACGTTCCCGAAGTTCTGACAAAGGAATATTCAATGCATCAGGCACGTGTGAGACGCGATACTGTTTTTCAGCCCTTGTGTCGATAATTTGCAAACGTTCTCCATTATCCATCCTTTTCGTTAATTCATTTGGCGTGATTAAACGATTTTTGTTTTTGATTGCATTATCAAGAGCCATTCCCGTATACATAACTGGATCTTTGGTGGTGCTGAATGGCGGAGCATATGCCAAATCTAAATGGAATAAGTCCTCTGCTTTCGCTTTAAACGTAATAGCTGTTGCAAACACATCGATACGCTTATCTACGCCTTCTTCCCCAACAATTTGGACACCGAGAATACGCCCCGTGGATTTATCTGCTACAGCCTTTATCACCAATTCTTTGCCGCCTAAATAGTCAGCTCTCGCAGGTTTGAGATTATATAGAACTTCAACGTCATACCCATGCTCTCTTGCCTCTTTTTCGCTTAGCCCGGTTTGCCCTACAGTTAAGGCAAACACTCTCAGGATACCTGTTCCAAGGATGCCGCGATGCTCCAGATCCCCGCCGGTAAGTACATCCCCTGCAATCCGTCCCATCTTATTTGCAGTAGATCCCAACGGGCGATAAACCGGATCACCTGTAATCAAGGAATAACTTTCTGCAACATCACCCACTGCATAGACATCCTTTACGTTCGTTTGCATTTTTGAATTCACTGCAATCGCACCGGTTGAACCAAGGGCAACACCAGCGTCTGCTGCAATTTTCGTATTAGGCCGGACACCGGCAGCTAAAATCACAATATCTGATTCAATGCACTGCCCTGATCTTGTATGAACTGATTTTTCCTCTATGGATGTGGCTTCTTCATTTAATAACAAGTGCACTCCATTTCTTCGAAGTTCTTCTTCAACTCTAAACGCCATATCCTTATCAAGGTGTGGCATAACTTGGTGACTGCGTTGAATCAAGGTTACGTCCAACCCTTTGCGGGTAAGCTGTTCAGCTAACTCCAGTCCAATATAGCCCGCTCCAATAATCGTTGCTCTTTTAGGATTTTCTTTTGTCAAATACTGATCAATTTGAGCAGTATTCTGTATCGTCCTTACTTGAAAGACATGCTCTCTATCAACACCAGGGGTATTTGGAGTGATTGGCGATGCGCCTGTGGCGAGAACTAACGAATCGTATGAATCAATCTTTTCAATTCCCGTTTCAAGATCCTTCACCACAACGCTCTTTTGTTCAATATTGATTTGAGTCACTTCATGGCGGGTAAAGATGTCAACATGATATCGATCTTTAAACCATGCAGCACTTCTAGGAGTCAGGGAACTCAGATTTTCTACTTCCCCGCCTAAAAAGTATGGAATACCGCAAATTGAATATGAAATATCATAATCTGCATTATAAACTGTAATATCAATGTTTTCATTATTTCTTCGTGCTTTTGCCGCAACAGACGTACCAGCTGCAACCGAACCAACTATAATCATCTTCATTGAATAATCCTCCATTATGAGTGATTTCAAGTATTTCAAACACATAAATTGCGATGACAAAATAAACTCCGAAAACAAAATCTGAGTCACGCCCCAAAGCGCCAAAATCATTAGATTTTGTTACACCGCGATTATATAAGTTTTTATTTATATAATCAATCACTTATATTCGAAACATCAAATGAAATTTATTTTCTTAGTGTCAAGTCCCATTATGAGAAGTCTCACTTTATATACCTTTATCCAAAGTCAAAAGCTGCTCCTTATAAATTCGAGTTAAAGAATGCCATTTAAATTTGTTTCTCTGCTGTTTTTGCCCGCACTAAAGATCTTACCCTCTAGGTGCGCGGGATGGCGTGATTCACCGCGAGGTTTATAAACAGGTCCCTCCAAAAGTGGAATACTCTAACTGAGTTTGGCAGAACGTTAGAACGTGTTATCCTGCATATGAATGACTGGGGAGAAAAGTATAGAGACAGAATCAATAAAATTGAAACAACAAGCAGAAGATAAGATTTAAATTGCTTTAAATCAGTAAAATGCAAAAAATACCAAGGGCGCAAAACCCTTGGTATTTCTATGATACGACTGATGATTACATGTCCAATAGATGATGGTGAAAGGTCATTTTTTTCTAATGATGATTAAGTTTTCTAAAATTGCTGCCCTTCACTTCAGCTACGTCATATACGGTAACAAAGGCGGTTTTATCAATATCATTAATAATTTCCTTTAGTTTGGTTTCTTCTAAGCGGTTGATGACACATGTGATTTCTTTAAACTTCTCGTGGGAAAATCCCCCGTAAGCGTCTTTATATGTGGCGCTTCGGCCTAATTGATCACGTATGGTCTCTACCATTAATTCAGGTTCGGCGGTAATAATTTGAAAGGTTTTAGAACCGCTTAAACCTTCCTCAACCACATGAATGACTTTGGATGCAATGTAGTAAGCAATGACTGAAAGCAACGCCCCTTGCAAACCAAATACTGTGGAAACAAAAATAAACACAAATAAGTTTAAGAATAGAATGAGATCGCTCGTTCCAAATGGCAGTTTTCGGGAAAGCAGCACAGCAAGCATATCAATTCCATCTAATGCGCCGCCATTACGCAGCGCTAACCCCATTCCGAATCCAAGGATAATCCCGCCAACAACGGTAATTAACAAGGTATCTCCCTCTATGATAGCCGGGGTATGGTGGAAAAAACTTGTACCCGCAGCAAGTGATACGATTCCGATAATTGATAATAACGCAAAGCTTTTCCCAATTTGCTTATATCCTAACCACACAAACGGAATGTTAATAACAGCAATCAAAATTCCCAGCGGCAAATTGAATAGCTGTGAACCAACGATGCTAAGACCAGTCACCCCTCCATCAGATACACTGTTTGGAATAAGCACTGTTTCTAGTCCATATGCCGCTATAATTCCTCCGATTATAACCATGATGACTTGCAGAATCATTTTCGCCTTAAATTTCTTACGTTTTTTGATTGTATCCATACCATTCCTCATTTCTTAAATATTTCGTTATATTTAACTATACCATAATAGATTTTTTCAGCTAAAAACATGCTTTTAAAAAAGGTTAATCAGGAATTTTTGTAAGAGGATTGCTTCTTATAACATTTTATCCCATATACAAACCGAAGAATATCAAATCTTAAAGATAAGGTAACCCTTTATGACTTAGAACATTCAACGATGCAGATGAGATTTAGCAGTCCGTTTAAAATACAAATACCAAGGAACTTACATTCCTCGGTATCCTTCATACAAACGAGATCAAACATGTACGCTTCCAGATCAGAACACCGAAAATCCTGATTCATTCTGATATTATACTTTTAAAAGAGGAGGTTTGATTACATTGAATAGCTTATGCCGCAGCAAACAAGCCCCATTTGAATACACCTTATCTCTTATAGGGGGCAAATGGAAAATGAGAATTCTTTATGAGTTAGGATGTGAAAAAACGATGAGATACGGAGAGCTGAAACGGGCTATGCCCTTAATCACCCATAAAATGTTAAGCGCACAGCTCAAGGAATTACAAACCGACGGCCTTATTCATCGGACAGAGGTTTCTCAAATCCCCCTCAAAGTAGAGTATTCGTTATCAGACAGAGGGCTGTCTTTGTATCCCCTCATAGATGAAATGTGCAAGTGGGGAATAACACAAGGCGCACCTCATGAATAAAAACCACTTACAAAAAAGTGCGTACTTGTCTCCCAATGAGAGGAATTTTATACTAAATAAAAATATTTTATTAGGAGAAAAAGATGACAAAACAAGTCTATATCATTCATGGCTACAGAGCCTCCTCAGCAAACCATTGGTTTCCATGGCTAAAAAAACGCCTGCTCGCAGACGGGATTCAAGCAGAAGTTTTGGACATGCCTAATCCGCTTGAGCCAAGACTTGAAGATTGGCTGGATACACTCTCTTTGTATCAACACCATTTACATGAGAATACGTATTTGGTTGCACACAGCTTAGGGTGCCCTGCCATTTTGAGGTTTTTGGAACGTACTCAATTGCGCGAACAGCTTGGCGGAATCATTCTTGTTTCCGGCTTTGCCAAATCATTGTCCAATTTAAAGATGTTAGATGAATTTACACAGGGATCATTTGATGATCAAAAAATCATCAGGTCCGCAAAGCACCGTGCTGTCATTGCTTCTAAGGACGATCAAATTGTGCCATTTGCATGGAGCAAGGATCTGGCACAACAAATTGACGCTGCGTTTTATGAAGTCCAACACGGGGGTCATTTTTTAGAAAATGAGGGATTTACTTCTTTACCTATTGTTCATGATATTTTAACCTCCTATTTTTCAAAAGAAACCCGCTAAAACATTCTTAGTATTTAAATAAGCCCGCTTTAGAAAAGCGGGCTTTCTGCGTTATTGCTTAATCAATACCGATAACTCACCTTCAAATACTTTTTCTTCTTTATGATTAAAAGTAGATAACAATACAGTGAGTATTCCCATTTCGTTTCTCTTTGGCTGCTTATCAAGAACCTCAACAATTGTATGCAGTTCATCATCTGGATAAACGGGTTTTATGAATGTAATATGATTCATTTCTGTTCCGGCAATAATATCGTCTCCATAGAACCCTTCTTCAATCCAAAGTTTAAAAGAAATGGCCAGCGTTTGTATGCCAGAAGCGATAATGCCATTAAATCTGCCTTTATTCGCTTTTTCCTCATCTAAATGCATATATTGAGGGTCAAATTCACCTGCAAACCGCATAATATCATCTTTTGTTAATTTTAAAGATTTCGTTTTGAATACCTGACCAATTGTAAACTCATCTAACTTCATGCTTACACCTCTATTTTGTCATTTGTGTACTTGTTTATTGTAGCACTGCGACATCAGCAAATAAAAAATTTCATCTACAGCTTCATCAATTGCCTATGATGCAGAAGGTTCTAATTGGTATTGTAAAAAGGGGATCAATAAAAAAATCATCCAATACTTATTATGAGCTGGAGACTGAAGGCACTCATATCTTCAGTATTGTCATTCATTGCTGTTGATATTTTTAAAGCCGTCATCCCCTAATGATTCCTAAGGTATCTCAACTTGACTTCACTCTTCCCTAGTTATACTAAAGATACTTACGGTGCGATTATCGATCTTTACTGAGTTTAAGTTGTTAAAACGTAAAACAATAACTATTTGGTTTTTATCATATAAAAACTAGTCGTCTTTAACCATTTCGAATATTAAAGCATCTTTATTTTCTAAACGAAGCTGAAAGACCTCTCATATCTTCCAAGCAGCTTTCAGTTTTTTTATGCCTTCTCGTATGTTGAATTCAGAAACCCCTGCAAATCCAAGTGAGACCGTTTTTGTAGGAGGATTGTTTTTATAAGAAAGAGAAACAGGATAAATTTTCACGCCATGCTCCTTTGCCTTCTCAATTAACTCTTTTTCGCTAAATGGCAAATAAACGTCAAGTAAGATGCGAAGCCCGGAGTTTTCTCCGCGAATCCTGACATGCTTTCCTAATTCTCTTTGCACAGCCTCTAATAAAATGGCTCTTTTTTTACGGTAAAGCTTTCTCATTCTGTTGATGTGTTTTTGCCACTCTCCATTTTTTATAAATTCAGCTAGCGTCAGCTGACTATGGCAGGACACCGTTTGCTTATATAATGACGTGATGTCATGGCCTTTTTTTAAAAGAGGCGAAGGAAGAATCATATAGCTGATACGCAGCGAGGGAAGAAGAGACTTAGAAAAAGTGCCCATATAAATGACACGGTTATGCTGGTCAAGCCCTTGCAAGGAAGGAACCGGCTGTCCTGTGTACCTAAATTCCCCATCATAATCATCCTCTATAATAAATGATTGATTTTCAGCCGCCCATTTGAGCAGCTGAATTCTTCTGTTAATCGTCATAATGGTTCCCAGCGTAAATTGGTGAGAAGGCGTAACGTATACAAGGTTTGGCTGCTGTTCTTTGATCTTCTGTATACAGATTCCTTCATCATCAACTGGTATAGGAAGAATATTCATGCGATTGGCTTCAAAAATCTTGCGTGCTCTTGGATAACCGGGATCCTCATATCCTATGGAAATATTCGGCTCAAAAACTTGGCACAAGATTTGCAGAAGAATCGGGTTCCCGGCACCTATGATGACTTGTTCGGGGATACAATGAACACCGCGTGATTGATACAGGTACTCTGCAATGAGTGTTCTCAGCTCAAACTCTCCTAAATCATTTCCCGGACGATAAAGCTCGTGGCCATATTGGTCTAAACTATTGACCATGCTTTTTCGCCATGCGGAAAAAGGAAAGTAAGAAGAATCTACATTTCCATAGTGAAAATCAATCCATTGTTTATTTTCTTGTGCTTTTTCTTTAATTAGTGATGCGCTTGGCATTTTACGATAGGCAAAATCAGAATCATGATAATCAGCAAACCATCCGCTTCTTGGCTTACTCACGATATAGCCCTCAGCGGCAAGCTGTTCATAGGCACGTTCTACAGTCGTTTGACTGATGGAAAGCTGACTCGCCAGGAGTCTTTTTGAAGGGAGCTTCATTCCTTTTTGAATACGCCCCTGGTGCATGTTTTCTTTGAAATACCGATAAAGCTGCTGATAAAGCGGAATATCCAGATTTCTATTCAAAAAAGGCGTGATATCCATTTGCACGTTGTTCTCCTAACTGGTATGCATTTTTTTATGAAAACTGGCTGTTTATAAAAGGCCAATTCCAGTTTATAGTCATTGTAATCCTTAGATACTGGTTTTGTTAAGAAAATCCAGATCATTAAAAAGAACCATATTTGGAGTGATTGCAATGAACAAAACAACAAATGGCTGGATAAATGGTTTTATAGGCGTACTCATTTTCAGCGGCTCGCTGCCTGCAACCCGCTTAGCTGTGACGGACTTCACCCCATTGTTCCTCACCGTATGCCGCGCTGCGATAGCTGGTGTATTGGCTGGGGGTCTCCTTCTCATTTTCCGGCAGCAGCATCCTGCCAAAAGAGACATCATTTCACTATTGGTGGTAGCATTCGGCGTGGTGATCGGTTTCCCGTTGCTGACAGCCTTAGCGCTTCAGTATGTCACATCCGCACATGCTATTGTCTTCATTGGGCTTCTTCCGCTTGCGACGGCGATCTTCGGCGTCCTGCGCGGAGGGGAACGTCCCCGTCCAGTCTTCTGGATTTTTTCAGCTGCTGGCAGCTTACTAGTAGCAGGCTTCGCCCTGATCCAGGGGGGAGGATCATCCCCGCTTGGCGACGCGTACATGCTGGCTTCTATCGTCGTATGCGGTCTTGGTTATGCAGAAGGGGCTAGGCTTTCACGGCGTCTGGGGAACTGGCAGGTGATCTCTTGGGCACTTGTTCTGTCGCTTCCTCTGATGCTGCCTTTGTCGTTCTTTTTTACACCAGACTCATGGTCGGGCATCGGCGTGCCTGCGCTGCTCAGTCTTGCCTATGTGTCCTTATTCAGCATGCTGATCGGCTTCGTGTTCTGGTATCGAGGTCTCGCCCAAGGCGGAATTGCGGCGGTTGGGCAGCTGCAGCTTCTTCAGCCCTTCTTTGGACTGCTGCTTGCCTCAGTAATTCTGCACGAGAAAGTGGGCTGGGCACTCGTTACAGTGAATATTGCCGTTATCATGTGCGTGGCAGCTGCCCGGCGATTTGCAAAGTAAGGAAGACGATTTAGGCTGGATGAGTAAACTTCAAAAATAAATGAAGGCATAATAAATACCAAGGGCTGCATCCCTTGGTATCTTGATGCGGCTGAGAGGACTTAGACCTCACAGATTATTTAGCTATTAAAGAGAAAGAGCCTCTACTTGTTAATCACAATCGATAATTTATAATTGACATGCTTGTTTAATTCCACTAAAAATTGATCTAACGCTTCATTAGACGGAAATCTGCATTCAAGAAGATAACAGCCATCACCGCTGATTTTATAATTATTGATGACATATTTCTCTTGTGTTTTGATAAATGACAGGTATGGCTGATGATGGGTGCTTTTTGTATAGATATTAAGCAAAGCATGTATATAACACCCTAATTTCACTTGGTTCACTTTAATTGTATATCCCTCAATGACACCGTTGTCTTCTAATTTGGCAACCCTTGAGGCTGCTGCTTGACCTGTTAAATGAACTTTCTCACCTAATTCTTTCATTGTAATACGGCTATTTTGAGATAACTCCTCTAATATTTGCATGTCTGTGTGATCCAACATGAAATCAAATCCCTTCTAAAATCTTTCTGTTCATCATCTCTCTAAAAGGTGCAGTCCTGCACATTACTTTAACATTCGTTTCATTTAATTAACCTGATTCTGCCTTAATGACAATTTATACAAAATAAATTACATACTTTCAAAAATCAAGTCAATCGACAGAAAGACTTGATTTGTTCCATGTATTTATTCAGCGGCTGCCCGTAAACTATACACATCTAAAAAAAAAGGAGTGTTATACATGAACATTCAACAAATCCGTAATGCCACACTTGTTGTCAAATATGCAGGCAAAACGTTTTTAATAGATCCCATGTTGGCTGAGAAGGGTGCTTATCCGCCATTTCCAAACGCGCCAAGACAGGATCAAAACAACCCTTTAGTTGAATTGCCAGCCTCTGTAGACCATATTATTAACGATATTGATGCTGTTATTGTTACCCATCTACACCTCGACCATTGGGATGAGGCGGCTAAAAAGGTATTGCCAAAAGATATCAAGCTGTTCTCCCAAAATGAAGAAGATGCAACAGAAATACGAAATGCCGGTTTTAAAAACGTCGAGGTTTTAACTAAAGACACAGTCTTTGAAGGCATTCAGTTAATTAAAACAAAAGGCGAACACGGAAGAGGAGAAATTCTAAAACTTGCAGGTCTTGTATGCGGTGTTGTGTTCAAACACCAAAGTGAGAAAACATTATATATCGCCGGAGATACAGTCTGGTATGATGCGGTTCAAGAAGAGATTGATACACATCAGCCGGACATCATTGTAGTGAACGGCGGAGATAATCAATTCTTTGAAGGCGGTTCTCTCGTCATGGGTAAAGAAGATATCTATGAAACGTATAAGGCTGCTGCAAAAGCAAAAATCATCGTGAGCCACATGGAGGCTGTCAACCATTGGGGATTATCAAGAGCTGAATTAAAATCTTTTATTCATGAAAAAGGAATCTCCTCTCGTGTCTTAGTGCCTGATGATGGTGAATCATATTCATTATAAATGTTTATTGAAGGACAGAATGGGCATTGAAAACAATTTTTTTGAAACGGTTGAAAAAGACTTCTGCCCTAATAAACTTTGTATTCTACCCGCAATTAGATAGACTGATTCCTGGTGCAAAGATTTAATAGAATCTGAAAAAATAAACGGGGAAATCCGTTATGTTTTCTCTCATGATTCCTTTGGAGTATTTAAAATTTCCTCTATTGAAACTTATGTCAATGGTTTCATCACAATTGAAATAAAAAACTAGTTACTGATTAGTAACTAGTTTTTATCTTAAAAGATTTAAATGTTTGGTTTCACCATATCTTCTGGCTTAACCATCTCATCAAATTGTTCTTCCGTTAATAATTCGAGTTGCACAGCAGCCTCTTTTAACGTCAAGCCTTCTTTATGAGCAAACTTGGCAATTTTTGCTGAATTTTCATATCCGATATAAGGATTCAATGCTGTGACAAGCATCAAAGAGCCGGAAAGATTTTCCTCAATGGTTTTCTTATTAGGTTCAATACCAACCGCACAATGATCATGGAAAGATTTTATTCCATCACTCAGTAACTGTACGGATTGAAGGAAGTTATAGATGATAACTGGTTTAAATACATTGAGTTCAAAGTTGCCCTGACTTGAAGCAAAACCAATAGTTGCATCATTCCCCATAATTTGAGCCGCAATCATGGTAAGGGCTTCACATTGTGTAGGGTTAACTTTACCGGGCATAATGGAGCTGCCGGGCTCATTTTCCGGGATTGAAATTTCCCCGATACCACAGCGGGGACCGCTTGCAAGCCATCTAACATCGTTCGCAATTTTCATTAAGTCAGCAGCTAATGCCTTCATAGCACCATGTACATACGTTATTTCATCATGACTAGTTAAGGCATGAAACTTATTAGGTGAACTTTTAAAATGTTGGCCTGTAAACTTCGAGATTTCCTCTGAGACAACCTCTCCAAACTGTGGATGTGCGTTAATGCCTGTCCCTACAGCCGTACCCCCGATAGCAAGCTCACGCATTTTTTCAGTTGCTTCCAATATCATTTCTTTCGAACGGTCAATCATATATACCCAACCGCTAATTTCTTGTCCAAGAGTTAAAGGTGTAGCATCTTGAAGATGTGTACGTCCTATTTTTACAATGTCATTGAATTTTTTTGCTTTTTCATCTAATGTGTTCCGAAGTTGATCAAGTGCAGGAACTAATTGTTCATAGATAGCTAATACACCTGCAACATGCATCGCTGTTGGGAAAGTGTCATTCGAACTTTGACTGCGGTTGACATCATCATTTGGATGTATGGTTTGTATAGAGCCTTTCTCTTTTAATAAAGCTGTTGCAATGTTTGCTACAACTTCGTTAACATTCATATTGCTTTGTGTTCCGCTTCCCGTCTGCCAAACAACGAGTGGAAAATTATCATCATATTTGCCTTCAAGAATTTCATCACAAACTGCTGTAATAACCTCTGTTTTTTCACTATCCAAATTACCTAGACGATTATTAGCAATAGCTGTACTGCGCTTCAATATAGCAAAAGCCTTAACAATACGGTTAGGCATTTTTTCAGAACCTATTTTGAAGTTCTCTTTACTACGTTGTGTTTGCGCCCCCCAAAACTTATCAGCAGGCACCTTTATTTCTCCAAAAGTATCCTTTTCAATTCGATAGCTCATTTAATAGTTCCTCCTTTTGAACACCCTAATTAATTTAATATTTATATAAAATTTTATTTATTTTGCCGATGAATTTATCATAACACTCATAAATTATGATGTATAATGCATAATAAATATGATTTTAATTCATTTATGTAATGATTTATAAAAAGAGAGGATTTTTTTAATGGAATGGGAACAATTAGAGTACTTCCAAACTCTTGCTCGTATACAGCATGTAACGAAAGCTGCTGAAACTTTATCAATTACACAGCCAGCACTTTCTCGATCTATTGTTAGATTAGAAAATCATTTAGGTGTTCCGCTTTTTGATAGACAAGGCCGGTCCATTAAATTAAATAAGTATGGGGAAATATTCCTCAAGAGGGTTGATTCCATAATTAAAGAATTTACTGAAGGAAAGGAAGCAATTCAATCTCTTTTAAAACCGGATCAAGGTGAAGTGTCTTTAGGCTTTTTACATACCCTGGGTACAACAATCGTCCCACATTTAATTGGAACATTTAAAAATAATTACCCAAAAGTTCATTTTCAACTAAACCAGTCTCACTCTAATTTGCTTTTAGATAAACTAAAATCAGGTGAACTTGATCTCTGCCTACTTGCTTCTTTTCCAGCCGAATCAAATATAATGTGGAAACCCTTATGGAAGGAGGAGCTCTTTTTATTTTTGCCAAAAAATCATGTGTTAGCTACTCGTGAGGATATTACGTTAAACGAAATTGCTAATGAGCCTTTTGTTTTAATGAAAGAAGGTTTCGCTCTTCGAGTGACAATAGATCATATTTTTGAACAGGTTAATATTACCCCAAACATTGTATTTGAAGGTGAAGAAGCTGCTACAATCGCAGGTTTTGTTGCAGCGGGTCTTGGCGTTTCAATTCTTCCTGATTTTAAAGGCTTAGACCAAACAAATATCGTAAAGGTACGTATTAGTTGGCCAAGGTTTGAGCGTGTAGTCGGTATTTCTTGGATTGAAGGGAAGTATCTATCACCTGTCACTGAAAACTTCAAGCAATATATCATCAATCAGTTTCCTCAAATAGATTCGATATAGTATTAAGTTACTGTCATTGCTGGAATGTACAGGATACTCTAGAAAAACTCACATAAAAAAGATACCAGTTTTGCATGGTATCTTCTTTCATATATCCTTTCTTTATTGCGCTCCTGTATTTACTGAACATCACGTCATATACGATCTATAGTTTATCCCTACACCCTTTGCTTCTGCTTAAGAATGTTCCACATTTTAATGGATACAAAAGAAATCAAAACAAATGATACGATAACTAATACAGTACCCACTAAAGACTCACTGAAGTTGATCACAATAAAGCTAGAAAATATTAATAGAGGGATATTCGTAATAATTACAGTTAAAATGTAAACACGATACTTTAACCCAACGGCTGCTGATAAAAAACACACGACATCTGTTGGGGCTATCGGACAAATCATCCCCAATGCCAAAAACTTATAATTGTAAGTCTCCAATAATTTTTTTTAATCTGGATGTTTACGCTCCAAATTCTTCACCATTTTTCCGCTTGAAAACATTTTCGAAAAAAGATAAACCAAGGTTTCGGTTAAAAAAATGCTGCCCTATTCACAGTAATAAACTTATAAAAAAACAAGGCAATTTTAAAAATCGGCTTGTTCCCTAAACATTTTACAAATCAATACTGAACCAGGTTACACGTTTAGTTACTTTATGGCTTACACTCCAAAGCACCATTCCCTGTATTGAATTTATCCCTCTGCTGCCTTTTACGAGCATATTCGATTTGCATAAGGTGTTACTTAAATTTTAGTGATCTCTCTTCCCGGTTTATTAATCAAAATGGCCGGTTCTTTTCTTGCTTTTGCGGCTAGCAGCCCTATAATAAATCCTATCAAGCCTGTAGTCATCCATCCTACTCCATTTTCAAATAACGGAATAAATCCAAAGATATGATTGACGACTTCTGTTAAAAAATTCACTTCCTTTAGGGCATCGAGGATTGCGACAAATCCTACACCAATTACTGTAGCTATATAAACTGATCTATGACCGCTAAACAAATTATTTGTGAAAATTAATACAATCAAGGCAATCGCTATAGGATAGAGTAATAATAGTATTGGAAATGTGAATGTCAGTATAGTACTGAGACCAAAGTTTGTAATAACAAAACTTAAAATAGAAAATATGATCAACCATTTTTTATACGAGACCGAAGGGACAATCCTTTCGAAATACTCAGATACAGCTGCTAAACAGGCAATATTGGTTGTAATCCCCGTTAAAAAAATAACGGTTCCAATGATGCAAATTCCAAACGGGCCAAATAGAGTAATCGCGCTCTGTGCTAACACTTCTCCGCCATTTTCTTTAAAACCAATCGCCTCCACACTAGAAGCTCCTATCCATGCCATTGAAATTTGCAAAGCGACTAAACCAATTATTGTGATAATCCCCGCTTTAATAAATAAAGTGGATACTTCCTTTTCACAACTAATACCTAAGGAACTGATACTTTTAATGAATATCCCTCCAAAAACAAAAGCTGCGAGAACATCCATTGTATAATATCCTTCAGTTACTCCTTTTAAAAAAACTCCGCTCATATACTCTTTCTGAGGCTCACCTATACTTCCCATAGGGGTAATAAGCGATTTTGAAATTAAAATGATTATTAATATTGAAAATACTGGCGTGATAATCTTACCTAGCCGGCCCACAAACTTTGTTGTATTCCATGAGAGAATGATTGTTAGAAAAGTAAATACAAAAGAGAAAATAAGTAAATAAATACTTGTATTCGTTTTTGTATCAACTAATGGATTTATAGCAATTTCGTATAAGACAGAGTTTGTCCGCGGAATAACGTAAATAGGACCGAGCATAAGGAAAAGCAATAATACGAATATTGAGGCAAAAAGCGGATGTACTCTCTCTGCAAGTTTTTCGACAGTTCCTCCTCCGCGAGTTAAAGCAATAATTGCAAGCAGAACCAGCCCAACTCCAGTTATTAAGAATCCACTCATTGCAATCCAAGTATTTGTTCCTGCTTGTTGACCTACCATCGGAGCAAAAATGACGTTTCCTGCACCTAAAAACATGGAAAAAAGCATCAATCCGATTGCAAGAACCTGTGAAAAAGGCAGGCTTTTCTTCATTATTATTCCCCCTCTGTCGAAATAAATCTATATTCTCTATCTAAAAGATAAATCAGTATTTTCTATTACCGATAATGATCCAAAAACAAAAGACTGAGGTAATGGAAATGATTGAAACGGAATCTAAAAATAGTAGTTTTATCATCCTATAAAGGAAATTTTGTGGTCATGTGTTCCGATATCTGTTTTTGCGCCTTAATTGCTTCCTGTTTGTCAAAAACAAATACACCCAGATTGTCAATCGTTGCAGAAATACCCTGAGCATTTAATGCCTTGCCTTACAACCATTTCTTCAATAATTGTACCGGCAACAACAGACTGCGCTCCAAGCTAGCCCCAACGTTTTGCACAGTTATTAAGCAATTTATTTTGAGAAGGCAATAACAAAAAATCTTTTGTGAGTCCCCCATTTAAACTCGTGACACCAGCGATAAACAATTTACCTATTTAAATAAAAAGCCTTCCTTATACGGATCAGTTGCCTCCAATGAGAACTTGTGAATACCAGTCATCCACGCAGCTCCAGTAATTTTAGGTATGATAGCTCTAAAATCCCCAACCTTCGTATAATCAATTACTGTGCCTTTAAACTTGGAGCCAATGATGCTTTCCTGAATGATGTACTCACCTGGTTTAAGCTCTAATGTTGATAGCTTGGCGCATGTACCTGTTCCACAAGGGGACCTGTCGATTTGTCCATCTCCAAACACAACTGCATTCTTATAATGATTCTTGCCTAACTCTAAACTAAATTCGACGAGATCAATTTTATTTATTTCTGGTATGTCAGGATGCCTGATGTTTAATTGTTCATTTGCAGCCCTTCTAATGGCCATACCGAGCGGTGCTATTTTGTCTTGTTCTTCAATGTTAAGTTCGAGACTTAACTGTTCGGCATCGACTATTGCAAAAAAACTTCCTCCAAAGGCTACATCTATCGTTAAATAGCCAATGTCTTCAACGTATACGCTTATATCCTTTTCTAATAAAAATGCTGGAACATTAATGAAAGATACTTCTTTCACTTTTTCTTTCTCGTAGACTACATGGCACTCAACTATTCCAGAAGGCGTATCAAGTAAAACTTTGTCCTTTCTGTCAATTAGGCCATTATTAATAGCAATCGTAATAGATGCAATCGTTCCATGACCGCACATATTCAAATAACTGCCGCTATCCATAAATAAAACACCCAGGTCGCATTTTGAATGACACGGCTCAGTTAAGATGGCTCCAAACATATTGAGATGCCCCCTTGGTTCATGCATAAGAAGTTTACGGATATGATCCATTCTAGCTATCATAAAATGCTTTTTTTCCATCATGGACTTACCTTGGATCTTTGGTATTCCCCCTACTACTATTCTTGCTGCTTCTCCCATGGTATGAGCATCAATAGTCTCAATATAACTTTGCAGTAATTCCATTAATCGATAACCTCCAATTTACAAATTTAAAAGGATATCAATTAATAATGCAAATATTGTGCCAATTTTAAGTATTGTTATTAGTAGCGTAATTGCAACTCTTTCGCCAATTGATTACAATAAAATCGTTAATTAACTTTACATTATTGTAAACAAAGTGACATTTACACTTTACAACCATTTCCTCAAAAGGATGTATGCCATGAAAGATATATCAAACGAGCATTTGCTCTATTATTTGAATACATTAATAGAAACCAGCTCTGATGCGATTACAATTATCAATTCGTCCGGAAAAGTAGTTTATTGGAATTCACATGCACAGGAAATGTACGGGATACCGCTTGAAGATATCAAAAATAAGAAGATTAGTGATTTTTTCAAAAAAGAGGATTTGAAACTGTTAGAAATACTTGAAACCAATAAACCGGTCTTTAATGTCTATCATCAGCCTAGGCCTGATAAACATGTATTAATAAGCTCTTCCCCTATTTTCGATGAAAAGCAAGAATTAATAGGAGCCATTTCAATAGATCAAGATATAACAAATATTGTAATGTTAAACGAAAAATTGACATTGCGGACTACGGAGCTACAGAAAATAAAGCAGCAATATAAATTACAAAAACATTTAGATCCTTTATCTGAAATAAAAGGACATAGTGCTGCTATACAAAATGCAAAGGGATTGGCGTTGAAGGTGGCAAAAACTGATGCTACGGTTTTAATTTATGGGGAAAGTGGAGTTGGAAAAGAACTTTTTGCCCAAGGCATCCATGAAGCCAGTTTAAGAAAGGAGCAACCATTTATTCCAATTAACTGCGGTGCGATCCCAGAAGCCCTTTTTGAAAGTGAATTTTTCGGCTATGAAAAAGGGTCTTTTACTGGTGCCCACAAATCTGGAAAACAAGGGAAAGTAGAAATGGCTGATGGCGGCACTTTATTTTTAGATGAGATTGGCATGCTGCCGCTCGATATGCAAGTAAAATTATTAAGGATATTGCAAGAGAGAGAAGTGTATCGGATAGGAGGAAATACGGCCATAAAAGTTGATATCAGAATTGTTGCGGCAACTAATAGCCACCTAGAGGAAATGGTCAAAAAAGGAGCATTTCGTGAAGACCTATATTATCGTTTAAATGTTGTTACTCTAAATATTCCTCCTCTCCGAGATAGAAATGAAGATATTTCTCTATTGGTTAAAAACTTTGCACAAGAATATTCAACAAAATATCAAAAAGAAACACCGGCTTTAATGGATAGCGCAATGGAATTGTTTACAAGCTATAGATGGCCTGGGAATGTTAGAGAACTTAGGAATGTAGTAGAAAGAATGATTATATTTACGGATAAACTAAATATTAGCGCTGAGGATATTAAAAATGTGTTTCCTGTGGTGACCATAGATAAAAATATAAATAAAGAAGGACTAGCCCATGAGAAAGCTTTATTAGAAAAAGATAAGATCAGGGAAGTTTTAAAAGAAACATATGGAAATAAAAGTGCTGCAGCAAAAATACTTGGGATTTCAAGGGTGAGTCTTTATAACAAGATAAAACAATATAATATTAAAATATAATGATAATCTGCTTTAACTCCTATTCATAACCGTATTCACATCTGATCACGATCGAAGCAACATATAGCTTATACAGCGAAAAACTATATAAATTTTGATTACGTGTGTACTAATAATCTATTTACAATTAATATTGACATCAATCAGGGAAATTTATATAATCATCGGGGATATCGAGCAATCCTCTCAAATGATTTTTTAAGATGTACTTTTAATTGAATAAATTATTTTGAGGAAAGTAGAGAAATAAATAAGTATCGTAATTCTTTCGTCTTAGAAATTGATTATGTTTTTAACATAACAATATCTGAGACGTTTTTTATTATTTTTTATGCAAATCCTATAGAAAAGGAGGTTTTTATAATGAAAAATATTTACAAAGATGTCCTTTTAATTATCATTGGAACATTTCTAATTGCTGCATCTATTGAGTTTTTTGTTATTCCAAATAAATTAGGTGATGGAAGCACAGTTGGTATTGCTTTAGTTTTATATTATCTATTTCATATACCAACAAGTATAAGTACGTTTCTAATAAACCTTGTTTTTATAGCTGCAGCTTATAAATTCTTAACAAAGAAAACGATCCTTTATACCACATTCGGGGCCATTATGACGTCTGTTTTCCTTAAGATTGTAAGCTTTATTCCATTTGCCATCCATGACATCATTTTAGGTATTGTGTTTGGAGCTTTATTAATGGGGGCAGGGCTCGCCATGATTTTTATTGCAGATGGTTCTACCGGAGGAACCACTCTTATGGCTTATTTATTAAATTATACTAAAGGGTATAGTATTTCAAAAAGCTTATTCTATATGGATAGCTTCATTATATTTGCCTCCATATTTGCTGTGGGAATTAATAACACATTATACACGTTTATTTTTGTTTATTTGTGCGTCAAGATCGTCGATATAATGATTGAAGGTTTTCATAATAAGAAAGCTATGACCATTATGTCAGATCAATATGAAAAAATTGCACAGTTCATTACTAGTGAGTTCGGCAGCGCCGCAACTATATTTTATGGATATGGTTATTATGCTAATAAGGATAAACGTATTATCTATGTTGTCATTAAAAAGAACGAGCTGCTAAAAATTAAAAAGAGTGTTCAAGACATTGATCCAAACTCCTTTATCGTTATTCATGAAGTGAAAGAAGCGGTAGGCGGGAAGTTCGGATTGATGAACAATAAGTTAGCTAAAAAGGCAAATTAAATAAACAGATTTTTAATTTATTTGCTGCTATTAACTTTTTGATGGAGAGTGGAGGAGTGCTTATTAAAAAGCTCACTCCTCCCTAAATATTTCAAGCGTTTGAAATCATTCATTACCTCCACTTATAAATAAACCACTGATTATGCACATGTCCTTGGTGCCATGTCTGTTAAAGTAAGCGCCTGTCCATTTCCTTCCGCCATTTCCACAAGGGTATAACTAATAGTTTTACTCTATGAAATACAAATCATTTTTTATAAGATTATTAGCTATATAATTTCCAAAGATAGTTTTTCCGAATTATTCCATACAAGTTCAAGGTCATGTTGGCTATTTGCATAAAGATATAGTTTTCTTTTCAACTCTTTATTCTTGATATCTATAAATGCGGATTGTCATAGGAGTAATGCTGAACGATGAGCGTTGATGCCGTATCCTTTAATTATATAATCAATGAATGCATGATATGGGACAGAAATAAACATCTTTTTATCCAGAATTTCTGTCTCTTTCAATCTTTAATTTCATTTGGAGTTTGAAGCGAAGTTTTTCTTTGCAGGCAATGATTCCCCACAATCTCCAAGTGTTGTATGATCTGAAGTTAAACTCTATTGAAAGGATGCTATAATAAATTGATATTGTAAACTAAGACATATAATAAATAAATATAATGATGAAATAGGGAATGAATGAAATAATGAATAAAACTAAAATACTTATTATCGAAGATGACGAAGCAATAGCTGATCTGCTTTCATACGGACTTACGCAAGAAGGTTTCCACACGTGTACTGAGGCTAACGGAGATTTAGGGATGAAACAACTAGACCAATTCAAACCCGATCTTCTGCTGCTCGATTGGATGCTGCCAGATTGCAGCGGATTGGATATCTGTAAAAAAGTAACCCATCAATATAATATCCCTATACTTATGATCACCGCAAAGTCAGACATCACTGATAAAGTACTTGGGTTGGAATTTGGGGCTGATGATTATATTACAAAGCCATTTGACTTGCGCGAGGTTATCGCCAGAATTCGTACGATACTTAGGCGCCTTGAACAAGCTAACCACGTAAACGACCGAGGAACGTCTAATGAGGATCATATTCAGTTTAAGAATATTGTGATCACCCCAGATGAGAGATTAGTTAAAAAAGACGGGATCATTGTTGATTTGACTCCTAAAGAATTTGATCTGCTTAAGACGTTGATTGACCATCGGGGGAAAATCTTTACACGTTCAGAGCTGTTGGAATTCGTCTGGGGATACGATTTTGCCGGGGATACACGTACGGTAGATACTCATATTCAAAGACTCCGTAAAAAACTGGATGCAAGTGACTTGATTAAGACAGTGTTTGGCATCGGATATAAATTTGAGAAGCAGGAGGAGTAGAGAGTGTTTCGGACCATCAAGGGTAAATTCATTATTGGTTTTTTTCTGATTTTCTCTCTCTCTTTCCTCGTGCTTAATCAAACGGTCAAAAGCGTCATTTGGTCTAGTAATGAAAAAATTGTGACCTCAGATTTAATAGAATTGAAAAAAAACAGTATCGTGTATATCAACCAAGCATTTTTAATCAATCATTATAAAAACAATGAACTTTATTTCGGCGATATGGCCGAAGAAATCGTGGAGAGTTTAACTCATTCAACTGGAAGCAATGTAGGTGTTTATACCGTGGATGGCACTTTGTTGTCTTCTTCTAATAAAACGGTGTTTTCGCAAGGCAGTGATGAGGACCTAAAAAAAGCGGTTAACGGAAAGAATGCTTACCATATCACCTATGATCGAAATAAAGCACAGGTGTCTTTCTCTTATCCAGTTATCATTGATGGTGCAAAAGTTGGCATATTACGCTTTTCTAAAGATTTTAATCTGCTTTACAAACAAAGCGGAGAGATTTTAAATATTATTTTTTATATCGCACTTGCTATTTTTGTGGCGGCCTTCCTATTCTCTTATATACTCTCCAGACACATCACAATTCCAATTGTCAAGCTGACAAAGGCCACCTCAGAAGTCAAAAAGGGAAAGCTGGATGTTGATATTCACTTTTCTAGAAAAGATGAAATCGGCCAGCTTACTAGTAATTTCAATGACATGATTACCACAATTAGAGATCAAATTTCAACCATCGAAAAAGATCGGGATCGGTTAAAGGAACTTAACGAACAGGAAAAACGTTTTTTTGACAATATGACGCATGAGCTAAAAACACCTTTGACTTCTATTCAAGGCTACGCCGAGATCATAAAAGAAAAAGGGGAATCGGATCAGAAGTTTTTTGATAAAGGAATGAATCATATTGTTGATGAAAGCCGGCGCCTGCACAATTTGGTCATAAAACTTCTTGAGGTATCTCGAGAAACATCTAAAGATCGTAATTTCGATAGGATTGATGCTGGAACCGTTTTGAAAGATGTATGCGAATCTATGAGAATTCGTGCAGAACGATATAAAAAAAGGATCATCTGTGAAATTGAAGAAGGCCTCTATGTTTATGGTCAAATGAATAGACTGCGCCAGCTTTTTATTAATCTTCTGGATAATGCGATCAAATACAGTTTATCGAATTCAAATATCATAATTAAGGCTAACGTTATTGGAGACCAGGTTCTTTTTATATTCAAGAATCCAAGTGATCCGTATGATGACAACCAATACACAAAAGTGTTTCAGCCTTTTTATTCGGTAAACCAAAAGGTCTCAGAAGAAGGAAGTGTAGGCTTGGGCTTAAGTATAGTTAAAACAATTGTTGAGGAACATGAGGGAACAATCAAAATGTTCTACAAAGAAAACCATACAAATATCACCATTGAACTAGCTTACATGAAGGTTGAGAAATCATCATGAAGAACAAACAGTTTATTATTTTATTAGGCATATTATTGATTTTCTTGATTTTTGTATCCAGTTATAATGTGGGAAAGAAATCGGAAACGATTATTATTCCAAACGAGGAAGAGAATCATATTGATGATAATCAAAAGTCAGGCTCCTTTCAAGTGAAGAAGATATATCGCCTCCCCAAAGCTGACGAGTTGCTTGGATGGTCTTCATCGAACTCTATAGTCGGTTTTTTCAAAGGAGATGACACAACTGAACATGAAACGCATCAGCTTCAGCGTCTTTCCTTCCCTTTTGAAAAACCTGAGACGCTGAAAAGCATTGAAAGCAACACTATCAACTTAAAGATGTCTCCAGATGGAAAGAACATCGTCGGATCAACAATGTCATCGGATAGGACAACATTAAATCTGATGTCATTGACGAACAGAAACAAAAAGGAAATCGCCAGCTTTGCATCTAACAAAAATGCCTTTGTACAGGATGTTTCATGGTCAAATAATAGCAAATCCATTTGTTATCTTGTCATAGATCCTGCGAAAAATGGCCAGACTGCAGTCAATGTATACAATATAGATTCCGGAACGCTCAAAACGTATCCATTGAAGAATGTGGATGAAAAAGAGTCGCTTACAGCAGTTTCTATTTCAGATGATGGACGCAAGGTGCTGCTTACGGCGTTACACGGGCAACAATATCGCATTATGACGGGGAACGTTAGCGATGATGGCATCACTGTTCAGAAAAAGCGCCAGAACAGCTATGCCGAACCTGTTTGGTTAAACAATGACCAGTTTGTATTTTTAAGTACCGGAGAAACCTTGTATGAATACGATCTCAGAAACAGTGAGCTTTCTGTTCTGCTCGAAAATGTAGCGGTTTTCAAAATATCAAATGATCGAAAGAAAATTGCTTACTCTTTATATGACAAGGACAATACGTATGCAGGAAAGCTGCAAGGGAAAAATATCCTGTTCGCAGAGCCAATATACCATGGCACCAATCCATCAGAAATATATTGGAGTCCGGATGGCAGCAATCTGCTCGTATATAACCAAAATCCATATTCCGCTATGGAAAGTTCATCGGCCCGATTTTTTGATGATCACTCTTATATCATAACATTTAAATAATCTGCCGCTTTATGCTTAAAACCTTATTTCTGTTGAAGACGGAAATAAGGTTTTTTATTGCAATCTGCTAGTCTATATGCTGTTTCCTTCTTTTTTGACATTTTGTTTACAAGTTGATCAAACTTCTGCGATATCTTCTCTTTATATTAAAAGAGCATCATTTCTATCAAACTTTGCCCCGGAGTTTAATTGACTTTCTAATCGATGTAACTGGTTTTAAAAAAACTAGTTTTGATATCTACAATTGAGGAGTTGGAAAAAGTGTCAAATTCACCAAGAAGGGACCGTAAATTGAATCAAATAGGCAAAATAGGTTTTGGGATATTGATTATTCTAGGTATAGCTTTATTATGCATTTCTTGGAAAGCACTTGCCGGTCCAAAGCAGGAACCCATAAAAGAAAGTGCTGCTGCTTCTGAGCAGATGCACAAAGAAAAGAACAAAAATGCAGCAGAAAAAAAGGAAGAAAAAAAATCATCATCTGAAATCGGAAAGGTGGTCTATTTAACTTTTGATGACGGCCCAAACCCTGCTGCTTCAGAAAAAATTATGGATTTGCTCCATAAATACAATGCAAAAGGAACGTTTTTTATGTTAAAACCTAATCTCGAGCGAAATCCTGATCTTGTGAGAAAAATGGTGGAAAGCGGTCACTCTGTTGGGTCTCATGGCGTGACGCATCAGGTTTCCGAAATCTATAAATCCCCTGAAAGCTTTGCTACAGAAATGAACGACACGCTTGATTTTATCAATGAAACGACCAAAATCAACACACATTTGATAAGAGCACCTTACGGGTCAAAGCCCTACATTACCGGCCCATTTAGAGAAGTTGTTAAGCGCGATCATTTTAATCTATGGGATTGGACAGTAGACTCAGAGGACTGGAAGTACTCTCACGGCGAATTTGTAAAAAATACAATTCAACAAGTAAACAATCTTGTCGGGAAAGAGCCGCTTGTTGTATTAATGCATGAAAAACCGACTACTGCGGCATATCTAGAAGAATTATTAAAATATTTCCGGGAAAGCGGCTACGAAATGAAAGCAATTGATGATTCAATAAAACCGGTACAATTCAGATTCAATTGAAGTAAAAGTCTAACAATAAAATCATGATTAAGGTATCTTATATTAGCTTAAAAATATCACAGAGATGAAGGAATTATTTATGAGGGAACCGTTAACCTTTTTAACACAATTTCATTCCAAAAATATCTGAGATACGAAGCATAAGATACAGTGCATAACAACTTGTATAGGAATCTACCAACTTGTTTAGAAAGGATTATGATAGTGAAAATTGGGAGAAGGAAACTGAAAATGCAAAGTATTATATTGTTTATTCTAGCCCTCTTGTTAACCATTGGAGGCCTGACTTGCTACAGTATTTACCGCAACGTAGCAAAATCAGTCAATCATATGTATGAGCCTCTACATAGAGATTCCAAGCAACAAGATGATGGTATTGGGCATGATCCTATATCCATTCTTTTGCTGGGAGTAGATGAGCGCCCCGGTGATAAGGGGCGCACTGATTCGATGATCGTACTGACTGTAAATCCAGAGACTAAAACATCAACAATGGTAAGCATACCGCGTGATACCAGAGTATTTATGCAATCAAAGAATACCAATATTAAAATAAACGCAGCCTATACTTATGAAGGAATTGAAGGTACCGTTCAAACCGTCGAACAATTTTTAAACATTCCAATCAACTATTATATCAAAGTGAATATGGAAGGTTTTAAAGATATTGTAGATGCTATTGGCGGTATCAAAGTGAATAATGATTTCCCTTTCACCCTTGAAGGCGTACATATACCAAAAGGGGAACAGCACATTGATGGAAAGATCGCTCTTAAATATGCACGGATGAGAAAAGAAGATCCACGCGGTGATTTTGGGCGGCAGCAGCGGCAGCGTGAAATCATTAACGAAATTATTCACGAAGGTGCACAATTAAAATCATTAGCAAATTACCAAGGGATTTTAACCGCATTAGAAGAAAATATTCAAACGAACTTAACACTTGATAAAATGATTGATATTCAACGTTCTTATAAAGAAGCCGTTAACAATATTCATCAGATAGAAATAAAAGGTGATGATAAAAAAATAGATCACTTATGGTTCCATGTTGTAACTGATGAAACGAGAAAGGACTTATCGAAAAAACTTCGCCAGCAACTGAATCTAGAATCTTAAAATAAATTCATGACCTATTACTCAGGTATAGAGAAGAGTTTTTATCTCTTCTCTCATTTTTTCGTGAATATTTTATATCTCGTTTTATGCCCCAACTGCGTCCCGCTATTTTAACTTCTTTTACAAACGAATCACTTTCTATATGGGCCACCGCTGACAATAGAATCCGACTGATTTTCACCGGTACTCTCCCCTTTTTTAATTGTTCATCTTGCTTTACTGCTTATATACGGTTATCCAGAATAGAAAATAGAATATTCGTTTTTTGCCTTAAAGCCTAGTTTAGTTGCTAAAGTGATGGACGAATTGTTATAAACATCACAATCCCAACTAGGAATAATCCCATTTTTCAGACAAAATTCTATAAATTCACTTCCAACACAGTAAGCTAAACCCATGCCTCTATATTCTTCAAGTGTATAGATATCCATTTCTGCATGATTATGCCCTAAAAATATAGAGGTACACTCACTTACAACATGATTGCCATGTACTACAGCAAATCCAAAGCCATTTGCAGAAAAATGTGAGACAGAATCCCAGTACTCCTTATAATAAGCTCTGTTAAAAGCTGTGCTGTTAGAAATGATGTCTTCGTCTATTCTTTTCAATATAAGCCCCTTTGGAAGTCTCAAAACCGTTTTAGAAGGTTTTTGCTGAAAAGAAAATGCCATTCTTTTCATTTGGTTCAATTCATCTTTCAGTATTGTTTTCATTACTCTATCCCATGTATCGCTAGAAGAAAACAAGGTAAATCTTTTTGTTGATTTCGATTGTGCTTCATAAAATCCAGCAATGAAATCGTTAAATTCTTGATTCCCGTGTTCTCCCGCAATATAATAAATTCCTGATTCAGTCCCTATAAAAAACGATTTAGGCAATGTTTGATCATCTACATAAACAACTCCCGGAATCGTTTGATCTAATATTGAATACACAAATGTTGGGCAACATTTGTTTTGAAACAATGTTATCAAGCCATTATATTTTTCTTTGCTTAACTCTTGCAAACTGACAACTCCTTGGAGAATCCTAGAAGTAGATAAATTATACAATCCTCTCTAACAATTCCCCCACTTTTTCTGCCATGACACGAGGCGGATAAGGCATTTCGTTTTTTAACCACCATTCCACTACCCCTACGTAAGCATTTGCAACAAATTCAACAATGACATCTTCACTTTGGCCGTGATTTTTTCCTTTCGTTATATCGACATCTTTCTTAAACTCTTCGATATTAAACTTAAGGAACTGGCTGCGAAAATATCGCGCTCCTTCACTGGCTAACATCGTTGAAAAGAATAAATAATTACTCTCAAGGTATTCCATGCAGTGTACAGTCGATTCAATCCAATCCATTTCAGCTGCCGATTCACAAAAATCCCCCATATTATTTATATGTTCTTCCATGATTTTATCCAACAGATCAAATTTATCTAAATAATGAAGATAGATGGTTCCTCGATTAACATTTGCTCTGTCAGCAATATCCTTAATTGTAATGTTATCAAAACTTTTTTCAGTCATCAGCTCAATCAGAGCCCTCTTAATAGCTTCTTGGCTTTTTGTTATTCTTCTATCCACTTTGGTCATAGCTGGTCACCAAACTTTCTTAAGATAATCAACAATTTCGTTTGAAATGTTGAATAATCAACAAATTGCATGAATTTAACCATTGTACACACTATTTTTCTATTTACAATAATAAACAACTGCTGATTCATTAATCAATAATGCTTTTCCTTTTCAAATGACGTCAATGTCCATTTTAGTTACAAAATCCTATTCTGTTCATCGCAGGTGAAAATGCCACTCCAGGTACTTCAGCGAAGATACTTACAAATTGGCGGCAAACTCAATGCAGGGCATGTGGATCTGTACGACAAAAAGCAGTACATCCCGTTTTACAAGCTTGAGTCCTTCTTCGAAGAGAATCTGAAGAAAAAATGAGGCTTTTAAAACCTCCTCTCTTAGCTTTTTAAAAAGGTTTTATTAAAGGTTACATTGGTGTCAATCATGATCATATGAGGTGAAGAATGATTAAAAAACAATTTACGATCATTAAGGAAACAGGATTTGCGAGACCAGCAACCTTGTTAGTAAGTTTATCTCATCGATTTACATCAGATATTTTTCTTAAATATCGAGGAAAAACTGTTAATCTAAAACACTCACCTAAATCCATAATGGATATTATGGACTTAGGAATAAAACCTGGAACCCAAATATATATACAGGCTGATGGAGCGGACGAGGCGCAGGCTATACAATTCATTAAAGATTATTTAATAAAAAGAGATTATGTACAGGAAACTTGATGTCCGCCCATCAAAGGTGGACCGGATATATATACCCTAAAAAATGTAAACCTGTAGCCTAATTATTAAATACTGAAGTTAGGGGTTGCTTGTTTGACCAAACGAAATAATTTATTAATATTTATATTGACCGTTGGAACTTTTGGCATTATAAACACCGAAATGGGAGTTATCGGGATATTACCTTTCATTGCTGATTATTTTCATATTAGTGTATCTAAGGCAGGATGGCTGGTGAGCCTCTTTGCACTTACTGTTGCTATATGCGGGCCAACTATGCCGTTATTATTTTCCGGGATAAACCGCAAGAAGGCAATGTTGCTTGTACTTGGTATTTTTGTTCTTGGTAACATAGTCTCTCTATTTGCAACAAACTTTACGATCGCAATAATTGCTCGAGTGATTCCAGCCATTTTTCATCCCATTTATTTTTCAGCGGCTTTTACAATAGCTGCTCACTCAGTTCCCAAGGAAGAATCACCAAAGGCTGTTGCTAAGGTAATTATGGGAGTGTCTGCAGGTATGGTGCTTGGTGTGCCAATCGCAAGTTTTCTTGCTAGTACGCTTTCGCTTCAAATGGCCATGTCATTCTTTGCTATCGTGAATGCTCTAACATTCATTGCTACATTCGTATTTTTCCCTTCTATGCCTGTAAAAGAAAGACTTTCTTATGGAGCACAGGTAAGCGTATTAAAAAAAACAGTTACTTGGCTTTCCATTATCGCTGTTATTTTAATAAACTCAGCAATATTCGGGGTGTATAGTTATCTTGCGGAATATCTGAAAACAGTTACGGAAATGTCTCCAAATACAATTAGTTTAATATTAGTCATCTTCGGCGGGGCGAATATGATTGGAAACATTGCGGCAGGTAAGTTACTCACTAAAAACCCCATCAAATCTGTCATTTTTTATCCATTCATATTAGGAATCGTGTACATCATATTATTTTTAATAGGGCAGTTTACTTTACCTATGGCTATCATTACTTTAGTTTGGGGAATAGTAGCTGGGATAGGAAATAATATCAATCAATATTGGATTACATCTGCAGCTCCAGAAGCTCCTGATTTCGCTAATGGATTATTTTTAACATCCGCTAACTTAGGAACAACCATTGGTACAGCTGCAGGCGGATTATTTATATCAGTATTTGGTATGCAATACGTTGTATTAGTGGGATTTTTATCAGTCATATTAAGCTTGATATCAATTTTACTAAGAACTTCTTTGTATAGTCCCGCGAAACAATTTTTCAGATGAACTGTACACCCGGATGGTAGGTGAAATTTAAAAACATACCAATATTATTTGGTATGTTTTTCTTGTTTAGGCAGACCTTCAGCATTGTGAACAAGTTCCATGTATGTTCTCATCGATCACACTAATCCTTTAATCCCTTTCCATTGAGGATTTTCTCCATATATTTTTCAATCCTTGACTCTCGTGTTTTGGATTGTTTGGCTTGAGAAAAATAAAGAATGTATGCTCTTTGCCGCCCCGGGGTTAATGCTTCAAAAGCAGCTTTCAAGGCAGGGATTTGATCGAATTTATTTTGAAGTTCTTCAGGAATTTTATATTCTGTATCCTTTTTAAAATCCACTTCCAAACCGGCTTTTTCAACCTCAATGGCTTCATGAATATAGGCTTTCAAGATCGTTTCCATTTCAACTATTTCCTGAACATTGGTGAACCGAATCTGGCGTGCCGCCTGTACATTCTCCGTTTGTTGGATGAGAATCCCATGGTCATCCTTTATCAAGGCACCTTTGTGAAACAGAAGCGCACAATATTCTTTAAATCCATGTATTAAAACGATGTTTTTACTATTAAACGTGTAACAAGGATGCTTCCACTTAAATTCTTCGGTCAGCTCAAAGTCAAGACAGATATTTCTTAACTTCTCGTATTCTTCCTTCCACTTTGTAGCTTTATTTAAAAATTCATCAACCTTAGGATTCGTTCTGCTATATGACATCATGATCCCCCTCTTTCCGGAGCAGTTCGGTTTATTCCTTTGCATTATTCCACTAACAATTTTTTAGGCTCTTCCCGATTCTACATAGATATCACGCTCTGTTTTTCTTCATCCCCTCCCCCTGCCCTGTCAATTTTATTTTTGACATCACGGTATTTGTTTTATTCTCCTATCATCCATTGTATAGGTTCAAACTATATGATTTATTCAATAGATTAAGCTTACGGTGAAGATTATGCAACCATAAAAAAAGGCTTGGACAAGAAACTGCTGACCGTTTAGAGGACTTACTTTGAGGTAAATAGGAAATTTGCGGGCTGTTGCATTTCACGTCGAAATACATCTCCTGATTTATAATAAACGTTATCAATGCAGGAAATCTTATAAGATATGCCCCGGTACACTTTGCTATTCAAGTGCTACACCCAAGTCATCAAGGGCTATATCCATGTTCATAACATAAAAAACCTACAAAAAAAAGAGAAGGCCTCTTTCCATCGAAATTTGGAATAAAGCCTTCTAACCTTGTTTATTATTTCACCGTCAACTTGGCAGGGATAGTTCATTAAATGTAACTATTTTATTAGTATTTAACTTCTTTATTCTTACCAATTAATAAGGTTACTGCAACACTAGTTATGCTAACTAAAGTTCCTGCAATAGAAAGAAGAATTGTCAAAAAGCCATTGGGAATAAGAAATCCAATTGGAATGAGCCCCATAAAAGTTAAAACAATAAAACATTGGTATACTCCAGATATTATTCGTACAACCCAGTTACCAAAAAAGGACATGACTAAAGGAGGGATGAATAAAAATACAACGATCCCAATTGATATCATTAAAATAATAGGCTCATCAAATGAAATGACATTATCTCCAGGGAAATTTTTAGCGGCCACAAGTACAACAATTATAGACATAATTAGCGTAAGAAAAACCAGAGAAAACCTTTTTAACAACGTTATGACTCCTTTTTTTTAAACGTACTAAAAACGGGTATCCTGCTTTTTTTCAATTTCCATAACCACTTTATGTTATTCAATGAAAAAATATGAATGCAGTTCTATTTTTCATTAATTCTTCTAGTGAACTGATAAAGCTCTTGCAATATCAATTCGTTGACGTTGACCTCCTGAAAACTTCACTCCTTTTTCGCCAATTACTGTAATGTAACCTTTATCTAACAACATAACAAATTCATGGAAATCAGACAATTCAAAACCTACAGCGCTTCAAAAAAGAAATTTCAAAACAAACCACCGAATAATTGTTGTAGTATGCATATGTCTTTATAGAATGTTTTAAGAAACCAAAAAAATACCTGTACAAATACAGGTGAATAACATACTTTATTACATATAAGTTATCCTGCAAAACTGTGCACGGAATGTCGGGTAGATACTTTTCACTCCTGTTATTCTTTTGTTAAAGGAGGTCAAATAAATGGATTCGCTTAAAAGGATGAATAGAGCATTAACGTATATTGAAGAAAACCTCACTAATGATATTGATTTTAAAGAAGTAGCGAAGCTTGCTTTCTGCTCTGATTATCATTTTAAAAGGATGTTTTCCTTCCTTGCAGGTATTTCATTATCGGAATATATCCGTCGCAGACGTCTTACTCTTGCAGCTTTTGAACTTAAAGACAGCAACGTAAAGGTTATTGACATTGCAATAAAGTACGGTTATAACTCACCAGATTCCTTTGCACGAGCATTTCAAAATTTGCATGGCATAAGACCATCAGAAGCTAGAAATAATGGCCATTCACTTAAAGCTTATCCACGAATGACCTTCCAATTATCAATCAAAGGAGGAAGTGAAATGAACTATCGTATTGAAGAAAAAGAGGCATTTCGCATCGTTGGCATTAAAAAAAGAGTTCCCATTATTTTTAAAGGGGTTAATCCGGAAATTGCATCTATGTGGAACAGTTTAGATGAAGAGGCAATCAATAAACTTAAAAAGCTTTCTAATGTAGCGCCTTTGGGTCTGATTAGTGCATCCACGAACTTTTCTGAAGGTCGGTTAGAGGAAAAAGGAGAGCTCGATCACTATATTGGCGTAGCCACAACGAAACAGTGTCCAAATAACCTCTCACAGCTTGAAGTTCCTGCCTCAACGTGGGCTGTATTCGAAGCAATCGGACCATTTCCGGATACACTGCAAGAAGTATGGGGACGCATTTATTCCGAATGGTTTCCATCGTCAAATTATGAACAAATAGAAGGTCCAGAAATACTGTGGAACGAGCATAAGGATGTAACATCACCATCTTTTAAAAGTGAAATTTGGATACCAATTTCAAAAAAGAGAAATAAGAGGAACTAAAGGTTCTTTAAGGAAGGGGTCTAACCCCTTCCTCTTTCAACGTCAGCAAACATTTCATAAGCTGGGTGAATTATTCTAACACTAGGTCCTCAACATTATAAAACCATATCACTGGTTATGAAAGCATGTTTTTCATTACACTCTCTATCCTCCACTCTATAAGTTTTCACGTATTATGGTTGAAAATTGGTGATTAAATTTGTGCCCATATAGATCAGCAAACATGTCATTGATGCCAAGTCATGAATTCCTAAAGGAGCTTTAATAACTCATTTTTAATGAAAAACTGATTTATATACATGGACCCATTGACATTTCCTTTATTGGAAATCCGACAAGTTCCCTATTGTTTTGATGTTATTTTTGCTTGATCTGATTTTATAAAAAAAGTTATTGACAACAAAAAATTAATCATGTTATTATTAAAAGTTTGATAATCCACCTCCATATATGGTAACCTTAAGAAGGTTACCATATATGGAGGTGGATTATATGTTTCAAATTGGCGATAACATTGTTTATCCAATGCACGGAGCAGGTATAATTGAAGCCATAGAAGAAAAAGAAATCTTAGGAAAAAAACAACAGTATTATGTCATAAAAATGACTATTAGTAATATGCAAGTTATGATTCCAACGCGTAAAATATTGAGTTCAAGTATACGACCAGTTACTGATATACGTGCATTAAAACACATTATACACATTTTTCAGCATGGAGAATCAGATAGGTTACTGCCGTATAAGCAAAGGTTTATAGTAAACACGAACAAAATAAAAACGGGTGAAATACAAGAAGGCGCTGAAGTTGTACGTGATTTAATGCGTATGAAGAAAGAAAAAGCACTTAATGCAAGCGAAAAAAAAATGTTGGATAATGCATATGAATTTTTGATTAGTGAACTGGAAGTAATTAAAGGAATCACTGAAAAACAAATAAAAAGTTTCTGTTAAGATTAATTATAGATCATGTATTGCATAAATACCCTGAATTTTCCGATAATATTATGATAAAAAGTAAATCCATTTCAAAAACGTTCAACTTCTTCAACTTACTTTTAGAACATTAACCTCTTTTGTTATTCCTTCTAATCCATTTTTATTATTTAAATGTCTTCACGAACATTTAAAGTTTTATCAAAAAACTCGAGAAAATAGTCACTCGATTTTTGTAATCCTGATTCACACTGGCACGGACAAGGAGCCGTAAGGATGGAAGAGAGGCAGGGCTTTCATTGAGTTAGGTATATCTAAGTGATTATTTCTGGAAGAAAGTACAATCAATCTCACCTCTATCTTTAAGAATTTCTTATATCCATTGCGACAGTGAATAGTAATTGTTTATCTTAAATGTAGGTCTATACGAAAAGAAAAGTAATTAATTTATATACATTCCGCATATTGTCAATCAAGTATGTTATACTGTAAACAAACCTTTGAAGTGTTAAATCTTTTTCTATTACCTTGTAGCATCTCCCTACTCGAACGTTGAGTAGGGTTTTTTATTGAGTATTATACAGCAGAACATAAAAAAACAGGCCCTCTATAAAGAGCCTGTTTGTATACACGATTGAAGATTAAGCAGTTTTTTGAACGTTAGCAGCTTGAGCTCCACGAGCACCTTGCTCAACGTCAAACGTTACTTTTTGACCTTCGTCTAAAGATTTGAATCCGTCACCTTGGATTGCAGAGAAGTGTACGAATACATCGTCTCCATTTTCACGTTCGATAAATCCAAAACCTTTTTCTGCATTAAACCATTTTACTGTACCTTGTTCCATTTTGTTGCCTCCTAGTGCGTTACCACACATTGTTTTACTATCCCTGCCCAAAGTATCATCAAGACGAAAAGTCGATATTCATACTATCCTTTACACCGAACAAAAATAATTCTTCTTTATCTTAACACGAAACGGAAATAACTGCAAATTAATATTATCATTTTATTAATGGCATTATTTATTAAACATGTGGATATCAGTGCAGAAGCAATAAGCAAAAATAGAAAATGTCAATAATTTCGCATCGGTTCAAGCTTTGTTTCTGCAGATGCTTCCAAACGGTCACTCATGGTATATCCCCATTTGCTAAGATGCTCATAAAAAATAAACTTGCCCATAAATAATCTGCCTTTTTAATTAATGAATAATGGAGTTATCGATGGTACGTCCTCATTAGAAAAAGAAGAGGACACAGAATATTGGTGTGTTGCGATGTCAATACCCCATTAAAAAACCTTCAGGAAATCTCTATACTTTGTCATGATAATACTCCTTTTCAATGTATTAGTAAAAAGAGTTAGTCTCTTAATTGATGAGCGCCATTAATGCATTGACCCCTTAGTTAAACGCAATCAAGAATGTTGCGAAGAAGAATCTCGTTGTGCCTGGCCAGAATCCAGTTTAGCTTTTACACGTACATTACCGACGGCAATTCCACCTAATATGAGGATGACTCCCATCCATCGTACTATGCTCACATGCTCTTCTAACACTAGTGCTGCCATTGAAACAGCTACTGGAAGTTCAGATGCTGTTAATATGGTGCCAAGTCCTGGTCCAACATGTGGCATCCCAATGGTAAACAAAAGAGGCGGAAGGACAACTCCAAAAAAACCAAGAAGCAAACCATAGGGTGCCACGCCCTTTAAAACAGGAAGATCAAATAGATATATAGGGGGAAACAATAGAAATACAACGACTAAACCCCCGGTGGAAAGCAGAGCACTCTTTAGTAAGGGTGGAGTATTTTTCCCAACTGAACCACTAAGAAGGATGAAGGTTGAAAACGTTAAGGAAGCGAGTAGTCCCCAGACTATACCTTGCCAAGACATATTCATTCCCTTCGCTGAAATAATCCCAGCTGCTAGGATAGACCCGACTAGCAGGATAGCTATCGAAATTATTTTCCCTTTTGTAGGCTTTTTCTTATAAAACATCCACTCGAAACATGTACCAATCCAAACAAATTGGAAAAGTAAAATGATAGCCAGTGATGCATGAAGTGATTGTAACGATTGATAATAAAATCCTCCTGTTAAACCAAAAGGGATGCCGGATAGTAGTAACTTAATAGTTTGACTTCGCGTTACTTTTCGCTTTTTTGTAAACAAAACTAGTATCCAGACCATCAGTGTGCCAAATAAATACTGCCCACCTGTCACCTCAGTGACCGAATAACCAGCTGAATAGGCTAGCTTAACGAATGTAGATAATATCCCATAACAGCACCCACCTAAAAATACAATTAATCCATAATGCCAACTTTTCAAAAGTTCTCCCTCCTTTTTTCATAAAAAAAACCACACTACTATCAATTGACAGTAGTGTGGCGAAAATAGAGTTTCCTCTAGAAAAATCCACGCTCTAAAATAGATTTTATTATTCAAATTTAACAGTATTATAAAATCAAAAAATGTTAATTGTCAATAAAATAATTGATTCTGTTTACAAAACTTATTTTAAATTTGTCCTTATAAAATTTAAATACCGTTTAATGAAAAACTGAACATGAAACATAATGTCTTTTTTTAGAAATACATTCATAACTATGTTATGCACCAACTCGCCTTTTTTATTAAACCCAACGGCATAGGCAGTTCATGGGTTCCTCTAGAAAGAGCTTTACTGAAACAAAGCCCCTTATACCGTGTGATTTTTTGACGCACCCAGGCCAAATATGAACAGCAGAATGCTGACCATAAGCAACAATGATATTGGGAGGTTCCAGCTTGCCGTGACGTCATGGAGCAAACCAAACAAGGTCGGTCCTGTTGCAGCCAGCAAATATCCAACAGATTGCGACATACCGGACAAAGAAGCCGCATCGGAGGCATCCTTCGTCCGCAAACTTAAAAAGATCATAGCCAAACTGAACGCACATCCCCCAGCAATTCCGAGTAAAATTGTCCATAACAAAATAAGTGCATTATCGCCGAAATAAAGGCCACTCAATGAAACAAAAAACAGGACAGTCATTATGACAACCAGTAAACGCTGGTTCTTCATGCGTCCCGCAACGATCGGTACGATGAATGATACAGGAAGCGAAGCGAATTGAAATAGCGATAGCATCCAACCAGCGCTGTCTTCACTCAAGCCCCGGCTTGTCATGATTTCAGGTAACCAAGCGATCAAAACATAGAAAAGCAGAGACTGCAATCCCATAAAAAGTGTAATCATCCATGCCAGCTGTGAACGCCACAGACTTCGCCGCGTCGACGCACCGCTAGTTGTTATCATGACTGACGCGTGACTCGCCCGCACTTTAGGAAACCAGAATAGTGCGGCTACCAGAGCAAGAAGGCCCCAGATTCCAAGTGCGCCATTCCAGCCAAAACCGAGATTGCGGGCGAGCGGGACACTTACACCGGAGGCTACCGCACCGCATAAATTCATCGACACTGAATACAGCCCTGTCATAAGACCGACATTATGAGAAAAATCCCGTTTAACAAGACTTGGAATTAGCACGTTGCACACCGCTATCGCGAGTCCAAGCAAAACGGTGCCTGCAAACAAAGGAACTGTTGCAGTCAGCGAGCGGACAGCAATACCTACCATGAGAAGAACCAATGCATAAAGTATGATCCGTTCCATCCCGAAGCGGCGCGCCAAGATAGGCGCGAAGGGGGAAAGAAGCGAGAAAGCAAGCAACGGCAATGTCGTGAGCAAGCCTGCCGCTGTATTCGATAATCCAAGGGACTCACGAATCGATCCTACCAGTGGGCCTACCGACGTTAGCGGTGACCGCATCGTCAGTGATATAAGGACGATGCCTATGATGATCGGCCAACTCAATGAGAGCGAACGCTTTAACCCAGTTGGCTTCGTACCACTTTGTACGCTCATGGCCGCTCCCCCTCTTCAACGGCGATAACATCCTTCGATTCCTGGATATAGCGATGAACTGCTTCCACGGCACGATCGGCGTCCTGACCGACAATCGCTTCCACCAGCTGTCTGTGCATTTCCAAAAAATCCGCATCGACTTCATAACGAGTCAGGCTTGTAATCGAATCTTGCAACGCTTCAGCGATATGGTTGTATATTTCGATCAATATTTCATTATGCGACGCCTTGACGATGCTTTGATGCAGATGAATATCCGCCGTTACAAAGCCATCAATGTTACCGAGTTCTGCCGCTGCCTCGCAGCGTTCAAGTTGGAGAAGAAGTTCGCGGGCCTCGTCGTCGGTTCTGCGTTGTGCAGCTAGATGGGCTCCCTCACGTTCGAGTGCATACCGGACTTCTAATGTTTGCAACGTATCGGAGCGCAAAATACGTTTTTTCAACACGGCCCCCAAAGCACTTGAAGAGCAGACATAAGTTCCGTCACCTTGTTTCGTCTTTAAGAGTCCCGCATGTATCAATGCCCGAATTGCTTCCCTTAATGTATTGCGGCTAACATTCAGCTCGTTCATCAACTCCGGCTCGGCCGGAATGCGCATCCCGACACCCCACTTGCCTGATTCGATCAAACTTTCCATTTGTAGAGCGACTTGCTCAACCAGCGTCTGCCGGTTTGTTTTCTGAAGCATGTGTCTATCCTCCTGTAATGCATTTATCAAACATAGGATGTTTGGTTAATTGGTATTTTATCACACCTATGAAATTAAGACAACAAAATAAGAAGGTAATTAAAGAGGCAGGGAATGCCGATGCTCATGGTGATGATATAGAATTTAACAGCAAAATGGCAGAGCCTTTATTTAAATTTACAAGCGAATATTCTGTATGAGTTATGGAGTTAGGAGGTAAGCCGATACTCTCGGAACCTTGCATAATATCTAAAGAACGCCCACCACTTTCCTGCATGGTGAGCGCCATAATAATATTCACTTGGTCAAAAACGCCTTTCTGACGGGCGTATTTCTCAAATACCGCCCTACATCGTCCCACTTTCGGTGCAATGCCTACTGTTTCATATTCGCCATCCCCGCCGCCTATAAAATCGTCTCCGACTTGATTTTCTCTTGAAATCGTCATGACCACTACGATACATAGCAAAAAAGAAGATAAGTAGCCGAGAATACTAAAGAAAGAACTACCTATTTACTCATCATCTTGTTCTTTTATCCCTTCTCAGTCGATCTTCTACTTTTGAAGAAGTGCGTCTTGCTATATCATTTAAAGACACTTGCTCGAATGTATTTACACTTTGTTCAGTTCGTCTAATGGTTTGTGATGAACAATAGGTTGATCCTCTACTTTTGTAGGTTGAGGGCTTTCAAAGCCATGTTGTGGTTCAGATTGACTCATTATGACTTTTTGATCCGAAATAAATGGAGAATGTCCTGTTATCCTTTGGGACAACCATGAAGGATATGGTTATACTGCTGCAAATAATTTTCCTGAATTTCTTTTTCAGCAACTGAAAAAAGGTAAAGAGGACTTAGACGAAGATCAGGATTGGGAAGATTAAACTTTACAAGTTAAAAGAAAAATAATGCGAGGAGGTTAATTATAAACTTATAATCCAAAGAAGTAATTGAGGATAATGTACTACCACAGGGGCGCTTTAACGGAAAAAAAGCGCCCTAAATTTGCTGACAAACCAGACGACTTATTATAAGTAAGTGGGCAGTAACAGATCAATATTCTATAAACAAAAAAATACCAGGGGTCTACAACCCTTGGTATTATTGATGCGACCGAGAGGACTTGAACCTCCACGGGTTATTCACCCACTAGGCCCCTCAACATAGTAAATCCATATCATTGGTTATAAAAGCTTGTTTTCATTACACTTACTAACTTCACTTTCCATCACTTCTATAAGTTTAATTTAGTTCTTTAGTTTAAAAAATCTTTTTTATATCGAACGGCTAGATAGATTCCTGAAGCGACGAATGCAATAGAATACTTAAATAAGAAGAAAACGTGCCACATATATTCTTTTGGGAAAAGCAAGTCGCAAAAAATTAGTGCATATAACGTACAGAGGCTACCTTTTAAAGCGATTTGGTTTGTTCTTTCGTCAGCCTTACCCATTTTTTTAGTAAATACGAATGTCAGAAACAATCCGACTACAAGCAATACAAACCCACTGCCAATAAGAATATTCCAATTTCCCGGAGAATGTTCAGCCCAGGACTTTAAAGGAGAAAAAATTGCGTTAGTGATAGTATCTGTGATCGAATTCATTTTCATTTTTGATCATTTCCTTTCTCATAAGTAAAAATCTCGTTTACATCCACATTAAAAAATTCGGCAATTCGAAAAGCTAACAGCAGAGTCGGAACATAATTTCCTTTCTCCATTACAAAGATGGTTTGTTTGGAAACCCCGACTTTCTTTGCTAATTCTTGCTGAGACAATCTGGCAAGTACACGATATTCATAAACCTTATTTGAGATCGAATCACCAAAATCCTTCTTCATGACCATCACCTCTTGAACCAAATTATAAACTTACCTTATACAAAAGTAAAGTAAACTTATACAAAAATATAAAATACCTTTATGTTTACTTAGATTACTTTGATTTAAGAACCAGAATGCAGAAAGAACCTGATGAAATTCATGATTCTGTCAGGTTCACTTATCAATCTGGTGTTATTTGGTTTTTGGTGGTGCGTTTTATGATATTCAGTAGTGCAAAAAACGGTTAGAGTAATGAAATCGGGTGATGGAGAGCACAACAATTTGAAAAACAACTTATAACTTTAAAGCATAAACAAAAAAGATACCAATATGGTTTGTTATCTTCATGATTATTTTGATTATGTGCACTTACAATTGTTAATTCTAAATACGAAACGCTTCCGGGGCAAGATCACTCAGCAGATATAATGGCTCCGGAAAAATTGGCAAAAGCAATTGTGAAATATTCTAATAGTCATCAAAAATGATATATGGAGAAGGAAAATGTGTAACATGGCATCAGCCCATCTACGAAAGAAAAAAATTATGGAATCACCTTATAAATCCTTCATTACAATGAAGGATTTTTTTATTAATCAGTAAGCAATTACAACAATACTTTTGCACTTAACGGTATCATCGTGCAAATCCTTTTATAGACAGAAAAAAAGAGGAGTAAACACATTGTTTACTCCTCTAACTTTGTCCCTTAACCTTTTACTTCTTCATAGTCTGGTGTTTTCTTCGACAAGCCAAGACGATCATTTTCTCCATTTCCCGGCATACCGGTCATCTTCTCGTATTTATCTCCTTAGTTGACAAAATCATATTAGAAATAGATGTGAATAAATCGTGTACCTGGCTTGATGGTCAATATGTTGTTCCAAAAATTCGATTCGACGAGTTAGTATCAATAAAAAATTGCTTAAGCTACTAGAACATTGGAGAGGAGGAGTAAGATCGCTGTCCTTGCAAAAGTATTTAATCTTTCGACTGAATATATCTTTTCTTGAAGGTATATCTTTATATTGAAAGATATAGGTATCATGTGAATGTCTAATACCTAATTCATTAAACAACTCTTCTTGTGATGACTTCCTTTAGGTAAGTGGGCAGTTTGTGGGCAGCAGACAATAAAAATAAGCACAAAAAAATACCAGGGGCGTCAAAACCCTTGGTATCATTGATGCGGCCGAGAGGACTTGAACTCCACGGGTTATTCACCCACTAGGCCCTCAACATAGTAAATCCATATCATTGGTTATGAAAGCTTATTTTCATTACACTCTGTATATTCACTTTGCACCATTTCTATACGTTTATATGAAATATGGTTAAAAAATGGTGAGCTAAAACGATAAAGATACCTACCTGTTCATTTGGTATCCTCTTTCTTCAAGTACCTCAATAAAATGGGCTCTGTTTTTAGGTTATTAAACCACTGAATATTTTTATGGTATTGCACGTGTCACTCTGCCAATAACCACTATATCACTTTCCACATTCAAAAGTTTCCATCCAATTTAAAAAAGCTGGCGAGAGATAGTTTATCCCACACTCTTTTTAGTATTGTTAATCCGTCTATGTTTTTTCGCCCATAGTCTACCAATATAACCTGTACCAAATAGAACACCAGCCACAATAAATACAAATCCGATTAATTGTGAAGTTGTAATTGTTTCATTTAAAAAAATAGCGGAAAAAACAAGACCAAAAAATGGAACAAAGTTGTTAAATATGGCTGTTTGACCTGCACCTATCTGCTGAATAGCTGCATTAAAAACAATATATCCAATTCCCGTTGCCACTAACCCTGATACGATAAATAAAAAGTAAGTAAATAAAGATGCAGAAGTCATTTCACTGACCCCTCCAGGTTCGGTTATAAAACTAATAATCAACAATCCAATTGAGCCAGCTAGGTACATTATTGTTGTTACCTGTTTTGAATCAAGTGTTTCTGTTGCCTTTTTTACGAAAATAAAACTAATGGCTTGGACAAACATGGCAATAATTAAAATTAATTCTCCCTGAGATAATTGCATGTTACTGAATGATCCACCCTGAATAAAGAAGACGCCGGTTAATGCTAGAATAAAACCAAGCACTCGTAATTTTGTTAATTGTTCACCTAAAAAGAGAACAGCAAGTATTGCAGTTGTGAGTGGAACTAATGCAAGAATTAAAGAAGCATTCGAAGCATCAATCATTGTTAAGCCTACTGCTATTAGCGAATGGTGTAAGATGACACCGAATAACATTCCAAGTAATGTATAAATCCATTCCTTTTTCGATAAACGACGAAATGATTTCCCCAGAACGATCATGATTAATGCTGTAATCCCAGCCATCATAATTCGAAAAGCTGTCATTGTTTGAGGGGGTAAATCTTCCACCAATACTTTAATTATAACAAGATTAAGTCCCCAAATAGCTGTAACAAAAAACACTAAACCGTAAGTTAGTAATAAGCGTTTTTGATTCACAAGTTACTCCTCCATTTTCCAAGTGTAATGCTATGTTCAACTATAAGTGCCATATTACTTTAACGTTTGTATAACACTCAACACATTTCTATAACACTTAACCTTGTGTTTTCATCTGTGGAACTACTGTATGAAGACTTACTTAATAGCGTTTTATTCTTATGTGTGAATAACTTTCATTCAAGGGTTAAAATAAATATATTAAAATCTGCTATATGAAATAAGTCTATAACACTAACCAAATGTATAACACTTAGGAGGATTTATGGTGCAAATTGATATTCAAAGAAATAAAAGGGAATCACTATCTAAACAAATATATCAATCTATTGTTGACCGAATCCGTTCAGGACTTTTGGAAGAGGGATCGAAATTGCCTTCTGTACGTAGTCTTTCCAAACAACTGGAAGTAAGTTTGGTTACAGCTGTCAAGGCGTACAAACAATTAGAACAAGATGGATTTGCTACCTCTATCCAAGGAAAAGGTACTTTTGTAAAAGCAAAAATAAGCGAGAAAAAGAAAGTAGAAGCAATACCTTCATACGATTGGCAATTATCACTTCAAGATTATCTACCAAGATCCCAGTTTGCTCGTTATCATATTGCTCCTCAAAAAGTTCATCTTTCATCGTCCATGATAGATCCTAAACTACTTCCAAACAGATATTTTGAGCATGAGGTACAACAGGTTCTTTCGGAGAATCCAGAGTTATTGTCTATATACGGGAATGTTCAAGGTGATAATCAACTAAGGAGTGAAATGTCTGCCTATTTAAAAAGGTCAGGGGTTACTTCTACACCAGAAAATATCTTAGTTACAAGTGGTCTTCAACAAAGTATAGATCTTGTTGCTCGTACATTTGTTGGACCTGGGGATGTGGTAGTAATGGAAGCACCGACATACCCGGGGGCAATTGATATTTTTCGGGGAAGAGGTGCTACCATACTTACGGTGCCTGTTGATAAAGATGGAATGCGAATAGATATACTCCAAAACGTATGTGAAAAACATAAGCCCAAAGTTATCTTTACGATTCCTACATTTCATAATCCAACAGGTTTTGTTATGTCTCTAAAACGACGTAAGCAGTTACTTGATATAGCCGGGAGTATTCATAGTATTATTGTGGAGGACGATCCATGCAGCGAGATTTATTTTGAAAAGAAACCACCTGTCACCCTTAAAAGCATGGATCAGTTTGGTAATGTAATTTATTTAAGAGGATTGAGCAAAACGATTGCTCCGAGTTGTAGAATAGGAATATTAACAGCTTCTGGCTCTATTTTCAATCGTTTATTAGCTGCAAAAGCAAATGCTGATTTAGGAAGTCCTTTACTTACACAAAAGGCTATTCTTCCCTTGATTAACTCTAAAAGAATGATAGATCACTCAAAGAAGTTGAGGACGGCTCTAAAAATCCGAAGAGATTTAGCTCTTGATTTACTTACAAGTCTTTCTCCTGAGGGTGTATCTTGGACGATACCAGAAGGAGGATTAAATTTATGGATCAGTTTGCCTTCTTGGATTGATAGTCATCTTCTTTTATCAGAAGCAAAAAAACAACAGATAACATTTTTACCAGGATCAGCATGTTATCCAGTAGGGCAAGAAAATAATCATTTGCGTATTAGTTACTCATATATAAATGAGGAACTATTGAAACATGGAATTACAACATTATGTAATATCTTTCATGCTGCGATTTCATCCCAAAAAACAAGTGAAAATAGGCCAAATTTTTAAAGTAATCATTGATAATATAGACTGAATGTTTTCATCGTCCACTCCTAAGAATCTTCAAAACAGCTTATATTTCGAAGATTCTTAATCGTATTTAATATAAGTGATCACAAGTCCTCAATAAAGAAAAAACCGATGTTCCTATATGTGCGGGACATCGGTTTTTGTTCGTATCCTTTTACATGGAGATCTTCTATTTCCTTAGATTTCATATAACTCAGCATTATCTCGTGTCTAAATTCTAATAGCTGATAATATAACAGGGCATCTTGGTTTTCTTCCATGTTTAGCAACTCTTTCTCTACTTCTGTTTTTATAATCTCTGCTTGTTCAACTTGATCATTTTTTATTGATGTATACCATTCATTTAATTTTTTTGTGACTAAGTCGTACGGAATTTTATCTTTATCTAAGAAAACACCCCGCAAGAAAATTGCCCCATCCTTACATAAATTGTGAGAACATTTACATTAATTGTATTATGTCAGAACATCCTTTATTTTACAAATACGAATTACAAAAAGGTACATTTTATCTACTCCTTTGCGGTTTTTTTTGCGGTTATAGCAATACTTTGGCGACTTGACGCCAACCATCACGATGATCCCTTTCAAGACAGAAAAAAAGAGGAGCAAACACATTGTGTCTACTCTTCATACTTCTGTCTCTTTTCCCTTAAGTCTGGTGTTTCTTCGACAACCCCAGTCGGTCTTCCAAGTATTTATAATTAAATATGAAACATTCGTATCCTTCAAGAAAATGTTTCATGTATAATCTATTTAGAACCATCTTTTCGTAATATCTAACTTTTTGAAAATACAGTATAAATAGGGGGATTAACATGCTACTCTCAGATATAAATCTTTACGTCTGGAAGCCATTTTCAACATCACCGCCACCGCCGTTTACTCCAGCTGTTGAATCAGCAGTGAATAAGCTTATATTTAAAACAGATTAAGAATCTGCGAAATATAAGCTGTTTCGCAGATTCGAAGGAGTAGACAATGAAATCTAAGATACAGTTTATATTATCAATGATTATTTTCGGTACAATGGGTTTAGTTGTAAGATACATTGATTTATCTTCGAGTGAAACAGCTTTACTAAGTAGTTCAATTGGATGTTTATTTTTAATAATCGTGTTTTTTATAATGAAGAAAACCATTCCGTGGAAATTAGTAAAAGCTAATGCTTATATCTTATTTCTATCTGGTATTGCATTAGGCGGAAATTGGATATTTCTTTATCAATCGTACGATCATACAACACTTACTAATGCAACATTAGGGTATTACTTTGCACCGGTGTTTGTCATGATTCTCTCACCATTTATCCTTAAGGAACAACTACCTGTCAAAAAAATTGTTTGTATTGGTATAGCGATAATAGGAATGTTATTAGTTGTTGGAAACGGCATAAGTGCATCTGGAACAGAGGATCTACTTGGGATCTTTTTCGGGTTAGTTGCAGCTGCATTTTACGCTGCATTGATGTTAATCAATAAATTTATTCACCACATGGGCAGGTTAGAAATTACAATCATCCAACTTGGAATAACAGCATTACTGCTCTTGCCATATGTGTTTTTCACAGAAGGATTCGGTATCTTTGGAGTATCTAGATCATCCGTCCCTTTTATCATCATTTTAGGAATTGTAAACACCGGTATAGGATTTTGGTTATTTTTCTCGGGTATGCAAAAATTAAAAGGGCAGAGTATTGCTATGCTAAGCTATGTCGATCCATTTGTAGCTATATTAATTTCTGCAATGATCCTACAAGAACAAATGACCATTGTTCAAATGCTAGGTGGCGCACTCCTTTTAGGCTCAACATTTGTTAGTGAGAATAAATCAATCAAATTTCCAAAACAATTAAAGAAATTATCAACTAAGTAACACACAAACCAGTGGGCGGCATTCATTTCCCACTGGTTTTGTTCTTTTGCAGATTTTTTCATATTATAAAAAAATTCGGCTTTAGCAATTGACAAATATCCTGTTAATTTAAGAGAATTATTTCTAAACTTCACTCAAAGTGATGCTTATTTTCCTTAACCCATTGTGCAAATGTTCTTGCTGGTTCTCCTGTGACCAGTTCTATTGTTGGTAAAACTGTATAAACTTGTTTTGGCGGGTTTTTTCCCATTTCTATGATGAAATAATTAATAAACTCCTCTTCATATCCTTTGCTCTTCCATTCTTTTTTCATTTCATCTTCTGTCATTTCAATCAACTCAATAGGTTTTTGAATAACTTCAGAAATTTGTTTAACCATAATTCTAGGAGTTAATGCTTCTGGTCCAGTCAAATCGTATGTTTGTCTATGATGTCCTTCCTCCGTGAGAGCTTTTACTGCAACAGCCGCAATATCAGCTTCATGGATTCTAGCGCTTAGACTATCAGGGAATGCAGTTCGAATTATTCCTTCTTTTTGGATAGATTCTGCCCAATCATAAAGGACGTTTTTCATAAATTCTACAGGCCTTAATATCGTCCACTCCATTCCGCTATTCTTAATTACTTCTTCAATAGGGTTCCCTTCAAAATCCATTATTGCAACTATTCTTTTAACGCCAGCTTCTTCAGCCATTTGAACAATTTTTTTATTTGTCATGAATTTAGTGTCTGATTGATCACTTTGCGTGATAAAAAATAAACTATCGACTTTATAAAGATGAGGCTGTAAAGATTCAGGTTTATCAAGATCTCCAGAGACAATTTGAACTTCAGCAGGCAGATTTGTTTTGTTTATAGCTCTTGTTAACGCTCTTACCTTAACTCCTTTTTCATGTAAAAGCCCCACAATGCAGCAGCCTACTGTTCCCGTAGCTCCTGTAACTAAGATTGTCATGTTTATTTCCTCCCAAAATCACATTTTAAATTTGAAGGACTCAGAAAATTATCGAAATAATCAATGAAATGAATATATAAAATGAACTCCATATCTACTCATCTCTGCCCTTCTTGGTTATAATAAAGGGTGGTGTAACACCATAGTCAAGGAGATGTTTTAATGGACTTACATTTACAAACTCATTTAACGACTGGGCAATTTTCCAAGTTAATGGGAGTAAGCAAAGACACACTATTTTACTATGATCGAATTGGGATTTTTTCTCCGGAATTGAAAGCTGATAACGGGTATAGATATTATTCAATAAATCAAATCGATGTTTTTCAAGTAATATCAACCCTAAAAGAATTAGAAATGCCGTTAAAGGAGATAAAGGAATATCTTAATAAAAGATCTCCCGATGAACTTATTTATCTTCTTGAAAGTAAAGAAGCAGTTCTTGACGCTAAAATTAAACAGCTTCAAAAAATGAAAAAAATCATCTCGGAGAAATCAAGTATTACGAAGAAAGCAGCCAAAATAGATCGTTCAGCTATTATATTTGAAGAAAGGAAAGAAGAAGCATTAGTATTAACTGAAGCAGAACCTTTTACAGGAGATAAAAGCATTTATGATTCCATGATAAATCATAATAAGTACTTAAACACTTACAATATAGATACTCATCACTCACCAGGTTGGATGATGGATATTAAGAAAATAGTAAGTGGTAAACCTTTTAGTTATGATCATCTTTATACTAGGGTTGACAAAACACTGAATCATTATAATTATGTCCGAAGCAAAGGCACATATTTAACTGCGTATCACTCAGACGGGTATTCACGTATTAAAGAAACTTATAACAGATTATTAAAGTTTTCTTATGACAAAGGCCTACAATTGCAAGGCTTTTTCTATGAGGAAGTTATGTTAGATGAGCTATCAGTTAAAGGCTATGAAAAGTATTTAATTAAGGTTTTTGTGCAAATTTTAAAGTGAAGCTCATTATATTGGGCGACGACAAAGAAAAATGGTTTGTAAACATATAAGGTGTTATTCAAGACTTAAAACGAAAGAATGCAAAAATAATAAAGTTGATTAACCTCAGGAACACAACTTGTATTTGGTGGCAAGTCATGAACTCCTAAAGGAGATTTAATAAATCTAAAGCAAAAAAGATACCAATATGATTTGGTATCTTCATCTAAATCGAGTCCCTCAACATTGTAAATCAGTATCACTGGTTATGAAAGCTTATTTTCATTACACTTTCTAACTTCACTTTACATCATTTCTATAGGTTTGTATGAATTATGGTTAATATTTGGTGAGCAAAAATCACCCTATACTCCCCCACTTCTCCAAATCTCACTAGGATCAAATGTTTTAACATTCGTTACTTCTTCTTAAACAACAATTTTTGAAACTTTCACATCTATTCCATGGTAATATTTAGATATAAAATCACTGAAAGGATTGGACAATGAAGGTATTTGAAGTAAAGTCTTTGTTATCTGAAGCTGAAAACCAAACAGATCGAAGAAAACAAAAAACTAAGCATACTAACTAATCTGTCGGCAATTACCCGTTGTCCTTTTTATTTATCTAAACACCTGTTCTAAAAAGAACCTTTCTTATTGACTTCTTCAAGCAATTTAGATATTAATAACTCTAGTGAGGAATTAACCTCATTTTCTATAAATTCCCCGTCTTCGTTCAATTTATTGTTTGCTCCTGAAATTAATAACGCTCCACCATCGAATACATTCGCATTTAACACACTTAGATTGAGTTGTAATGCTTGATGCGCATTTTTCCCATCACATGAAGCTGTAATAACCGCTACTGGTTTCGAATAAAGCTCTGCAGACGACACCAACCATTCTAAAGCATTTTTCAAGACACCAGGTACACCCTTTATATATTCGGGTGTACAGATAATGACTCCATCGGCTCTTGAAAGCGATTCTCTATATACTTGCACCTCTACTGGTGGTTTATCACTATCTAAATCACGATTAAAATGCGGAAGTTTTTCAATACCATTGTATATTTCATATTCAACACCGTTGGGCATGAATTTTTTTAGGCTATTAAGTGCTTTTTGAGTTGATGATTTTTTCCGGCTACTTCCTGATAGGGCTACAATATTAATCTTTGTTTCCATACGAATCTCTCCTACAATAAATATTAATTAAAATTACTTCACTTCAGAGACTCTGTTTCCATTAAACTATTTCTTAGTTTAGGGTGAAATTTATTTTGCACGTGATGCATTCGAATATCGAATTTAATTTAACTAGTGTTTGAACTAACATACCGCCAAATAGTCCGAGTTATAAGTAAATGTTTTTAACTATTGAAAAGGGAATTCCATTAAATATTCCGAAGACCCTAATATTTTAATTAAAGTCTTGCATTAAAGTATCAACCACTTCTTTTACAGTTCTGATTTCTTTAATTGGCGTAATTCCAGTACCCACAGAAATATAGCCCTCATCTGTATTGCCTTCTAGCATGCCGATACGCATTCCAATTGATCCACGCATCATTTTTGCTATTTCTTCACGACTAACACCTTGTTTATCCATTTCTACTAGTTCATTCGCAAATTTAGTAGGTAAAGAACGATAGTATGCTGGTAAAGTACGGAACATTAGTAAATCTTCTGCTGTAGCATCTACAATCATTTGTTTCACGTTTTCTGCTGCTGGATTTTCTTTTGTTGGAATAAAGACACTACCAGCAAACACACCTTCAGCGCCTAAAGCAAATGCGGCACGCACTCCTCTAACATCTCCAATACCACCAGCTGCCATTACAGGGGTATTTATAGCATCTACAATCATTGGAACAATCGAAAATGTTCCAATAACTCGTTCTGGAACCGTACCACCTTCATCAAATCCAGTCGCTACATAAACATCTATTCCAAATTCTTCTGCAGCTTTTGCATTTTCAATAGTAGGAGTAAGTGGTCTATAAACAATTTTAATATCGTTTTCTTTTAATGGTTTAAAGATTCTTTCATCCAGTATATCGTTCACAATAACAACAGGAACTTTCTCGTCAATAACTGTTTCTAAAATTGGCCATGTGTAAGCTAAATCACGATTTACGATTACAGGTACTCCAAATGGTTTATTAGTTAATGATTTTGTTTTTTGTATTTCAGTTCTCATTCTTTCCGCACTTATTTCGGGTGAACGAGTTATATCAACCTGACCGGCATTTGGACCTAGAAATCCTAATCCACCAGCATTGCTTACCGCCGCAACAAATTCGGCATTAGTAACCCAAGACATCGGGCCCTGTATAATCGGCTTTTCTATATTTAATATTTTGCATATTCTATTATTCATTATTGAATCCTCCTGCTTAGATTATTTTCAACCTTCAGTTGGTTTAAAGAAATACTTAGTTTACTAAATAATTTTCAGTTTGGCTTACTTATTAGTACAATATTTTGGGCAGAGTATCTTCCAGGTTACTAAATATTTATTTAGGGTACTAAATATACATTTGAGAGAAAACTTAAGATAAGTTTTTCTCCATACGCTTTATTAAATCCCTTAATATTAAGCGTTCTTCCGCTGAAATTGACTGTAGTAATTTTTCTTGGTGTTCATTCCATTTAATTCTAACGGGTTCTTCTAATTCTTTGCCTTTGTCCGTTAGATAAATTCGCATAACCCTTGCATCTTCTTCATCACGTTTACGGTATATGAAACCATTCTGCTCTAGCGATTTAACCATATTTGTTACCGTAGGCGGTTCGCATTTTAAATGTTCACATAGCTGCATTTGTGTTATTCCATCACCTAACCACAAACGCGAGAGTAAATTATCTTGGCCGACATAAAGATTGAGTTCTCTAAGGCTCTCACTATAATTCCGACGCATTTGGGAAGAAACTTTATCCAAGGACATACGAATATCACAGTCCACACTAATCTTCAAAGATAAACCTCCTCTAGCCAAAAAATATTTAGCGGGCTAAATATATCATGGTTGTGTTTTAGTTGTCAACGTTTCTACATTGATTGCTCTTCTTCAGCTAACCTGCTCCGTTTGTGACATAAGAATGGTATATCTTTCTTTTAGAAACCGATGCGATTGTTGAACAAAAAGTATAAGGAGTGAAACATATTATTCATGTATAACATGTTTCACTCCTTATTTTATATGACTTTTTACAATTTAGGTCTTGATAAACAACGAGACGAATAACGATAAGGCAAAAATTAAAAGATACCAATATGGTTTTGTACCTTCATTAAATCGAGTCCCTCAACATAGTGAAAACGTATCATGGGTTACAAAGGCTTTTAATCAAAGCATCTGTTTATTTTATTTACACCTATTTTCATCATTTTTTATGAATTCCGGGCACAAATTGGGCACCTATGAGAGACCAACGGAACTCTACATTTCATCAAGTGATATGTCACTCATTGCCCTGTCGTAATAAAACAATTCTAAATCTCTTTGATATTGCTCCCATTCTTGCAGTGTATACAGGTATCTCTCCGCGTCAACTTCCTTCAATATCTGAACAATTATCTAGCTTGGTTTCAAGTGTTAGAATCCATTCAACATCAAAGGAATACTGTTACTATAAATAACTTGATAAAAGAAAATTAATACAAAATATGGAAACGTATGATATACTAAGGATATCTAGATTTACGATATAAACATTATTTCTTATTCAACTAACGGGCAGTTTAATTGAACTAAACATGCAGTTGAGTTCAATAACAAAATAAACAATAGAAAAAGATGTTAAATTTTGAACTTTAATTTTCCGTATATCAATATAAAATGGAATCTAATGCAGGGAGGGATTTTAGTTGGCTGAAAAGCAAAAAAGTGTTTCATCTTTGAAAAAATATTGGGTTTCTCAAATTGGTGTATTTTTATTGTCACAGATAATTTTTATTACATTTGAAACAACAGGATGGTTACCTAATTATAAAGAGATTGATGGAACACTATTTGGGAGAATTACGGAATCATCAATTTTTATAGAATGGTTTACTTTTTATGAAACACCACAATTAAATTTACTTACTGTCTTTTTTGGCGTCTTCTTTCTTGTGCCTGGAATAATAAGTGCATTAAAAAACGTATTTTCGCCTAGACACTATAGCAATAGCTCTAAATAACCGTGATTAAAAATAAATATGGTTTATTAAAATGAATAAAGTTTGAGAAGAGTTTTACTTAGACTATAAATTAACATTAAACTTTAACAGAACTTTTAAAAAAAGCTTAATCAAAAAGATTAAGCTTTTTCTAATTATTTTAGTAACCTATGCCCCTACCCTACTGTAGCGACTTTGATCTCAGTATTATGATCACTTTGCAAATAAGTTATTGATAACACACTACTTAAAATGACTGCTGCCAATAGAATCCGGCTGATTAGAGAGCATTAAATTTCCTTGTTCATGAAAATAATCAGCGACTGATAATATAACTATAACAGGGCATCTTGGTTTTCTTCCATGTTTAGCAATTCTTTCTCTACTTCTAGCCGTATTTTCCGCACAAAAAAATAATACCAAAGGTGGTTAAACCCTTGGTATTATTGGGATGCGGCCGAGAGGACTTGAACCTCCACGGGTTATTCACCCACTAGGCCCTCAACCTAGCGCGTCTGCCATTCCGCCACGACCGCGTGATCATTAAACTGTTTGTGCTGGTTTAGTAGGCTCTTAACCTAGTAAAACTGATTTGCGTGCACTTTGTAAATAAAGTGCGGGTGAAGGGACTCGAACCCCCACGTCGTAAGACACTAGATCCTAAGTCTAGCGCGTCTGCCAATTCCGCCACACCCGCAAAAAGACAAATGGTGAGCCATGAAGGACTCGAACCTTCGACCCTCTGATTAAAAGTCAGATGCTCTACCAACTGAGCTAATGGCTCTTACTATTCAATTTCAAAAATAAAAATGGCTGGGCTAGCTGGATTCGAACCAACGCATGACGGAGTCAAAGTCCGTTGCCTTACCGCTTGGCTATAGCCCAACGAAAATGGAATGACCCGTACGGGATTCGAACCCGTGTTACCGCCGTGAAAGGGCGGTGTCTTAACCGCTTGACCAACGGGCCGATGGTTGAGAACTTATATCGAATTCTTATGGCGGAGAAGGAGGGATTTGAACCCTCGCGCCGCTTACGCGACCTACACCCTTAGCAGGGGCGCCTCTTCAGCCACTTGAGTACTTCTCCAATATGGCTCCACAGGCAGGATTCGAACCTGCGACCGATCGGTTAACAGCCGATAGCTCTACCACTGAGCTACTGTGGAATAATGAGACAAGACTTATTATATCAGCCTCAATTTACAGTGTCAAGAGGTAAATGTTTTTATTTATCTCTCGTGACGACTTTTATAATGTAACATAGGCTTGCCATATTCGTCAACCTTTTTCACGAAAAAATTCTTTTTATTTTTCCGCGGCATTTTCCGCATCTGTATCTGTCAGGGTTCATGGCACGCTTCTTTATATACTGTTGGCCGCAGGCCGTGCAGATATACATATAAGTTTTTTTGCTTTCTGTTTTTTTCTTAAGGGGTGTACAGAACCTTGGCGCGTTGACCTGCTGCAGCAGCACTCGAAAATCTCTGTCTCTGTGCTTGTACCCTTTTCCCTCAAGGTGAAGATGATAATGGCAGAGCTCGTGCTTAATGATGCCGATCAGTTCCTCCCTGCCGTGCTCAATCAAATATTTCCTGTTCAATTCAATGTTATGAGAGGTTAACAGGTACCTTCCGCCCGTGGTCTTGAGCCGGTCATTAAAAAGCGCCTGATGGCGGAACGGCTTTTTAAAATACGTTTCAGAAATATCCTCTGTCAGCTTTTGAAGCTCTTTGTTATCCATGGTGCACCTCACTTAAAAAACATTGAACGGGACAATTCACCGTTCGCATACAATATGGTAATCACCGTCCCTCTTATGATAAAAGCTGAGGAGGAATGAGCCTATGCCAAATTGGCTTAAAAAGCAGATGCAAAAAGCGTTCCTTGAAAAAGATAATTACCAAATTAAACTGCTGAATCAATGCTGGTATTTCTATAGGAAAAAACACTGCTCGTAAGCAGTGCTTTTATTTTACCATAGACAGCGATACTCTGCCTTTTTGTACATCTACGCCGTCAACCCAAACTGTCACGATATCGCCGACAGATACGACATCAAGAGGATGCTTGACGAATTGATTGCTGAGTTTTGAGATATGCACAAGCCCGTCTTGTTTGACTCCGATATCAACAAACGCTCCGAAGTCCACTACATTGCGCACGGTGCCCTGCAGCTCCATTCCCTCTTTCAAATCTTCCAGCTGAAGGACGTCTGTTTTCAGCAAAGGCTTAGGCACCTCATCGCGAGGATCACGTTCCGGCCTTGTCAGCTGTTCACAAATATCTTTCAGGGTGATTTCTCCGATTCCCAGCTCTTTTGCCGTTTCAGAAAGCGCCAGCTGATTGATTTTGTCCTTCAATTCCGCCGTGCCGATTTGTTCTGTTGTAAGGCCGAGCTTTTTCAATAGCGCTTTTGTTTCTTTGTAGCTTTCCGGGTGGATGCCTGTTCTGTCCAAAGGCTCTGTCCCTTCCTGCACTCTTAAGAAACCGATACACTGCTCATAGGTTTTCGCACCGAGTCTCGGGATGTCCTTCAATTCCTTTCGATTCGAAAACTTCCCGATTTCCTCACGTTTTTTGACAATGTTGCCTGCGACAGACTTTGATAATCCCGCTACATATTGAAGCAGCGCGGCGGATGCTGTGTTGACGTTTACTCCAACCTGGTTAACGACCGTTTCGACGACGAAACGCAGAGATTCATTTAAGCGTTTTTGGCTGACGTCATGCTGATACTGCCCGACACCCACAGACTTTGGATCGATTTTGACGAGTTCCGCGAGCGGGTCTTGAAGTCTTCGCGCAATAGATACGGCGCTGCGCTCTTCAACCTGAAGTTCAGGGAATTCTTCTCTGGCAAGCTCAGAAGCCGAATATACACTTGCTCCCGCTTCATTGACGATCACATAATAAATTTCACGCGACATGTCCTTCAGTACATTGACGATGAATTGCTCCGTTTCTCTGGACGCCGTGCCGTTTCCGATCGCCACCATCTCGACTTGATACTGCTCAAGAATCGCTTTGACTTTTTCATGGGCTTCCTTCGTTTTTTTGACTGGCGCATGCGGGTAGATGACATCAATTTTCAAGACTTTTCCGGTCTCATCTGACACAGCGAGCTTACAGCCAGTTCGGAAGGCCGGGTCAACACCGAGAACGGTTTTGCCTTTCATCGGCGGCTGAAGCAGAAGCTTTCTCAAGTTTTCAGAGAAAATATGAATCGCCTGTTCATCCGCTTTTTCTGACAGCTCTTTTCTGATTTCACGCTCTATTGCCGGCTGGATCAGCCTTTTATAGCTGTCTTCAATCGTCTCCTGCAAAATCTCTTTTACGGATGTTGAGCGGTTCTTGATGATCTGTTTTTCTAAATACGCCTTGATGTGATCCGCAGGCGGTTCGATAGATACCTTTAAAATGTCTTCTTTTTCGCCGCGGTTCATCGCCAGCACCCTGTGCGGAACGACTTTTGCGATTGGCTCTTCATACTCGTAATACATTTCATAAACATTTTTCTCGTCGGTGTCTGCCGACTTACCGGATGCAGACTTAATGGTTCCTTTTTTAAAAGTTTCCTGGCGAATCCACTTTCTGAAATTCGGCTCGTCTGAGATTTGTTCCGCAATAATGTGCTTGGCGCCTTCAATCGCTTCTTCCCTTGTGAACACTTCTTTTTCTTCACTGATGTATTGGTCTGCAGTTGCTGCCAGGCGATCATCCTGCGGAAGTGTCAAGATATAGTCAGCAAGCGGCTCGAGGCCTTTGCTTTTCGCGACTGTCGCCTTTGTTTTGCGTTTTTGTTTATACGGGCGGTAAAGGTCTTCCACTTCTTGAAGCTTCACCGATTGCTCAATTTTTCGTTTTAAGTCATCTGTCAGTTTATCCTGCTCTGCAATGAGCCTGATGACTTCTTCTTTTCGCTGATTCAGGTTTTGTATGTATTGCCAGCGTTCAGAAATCGTCTGAATCTGAACCTCATCCATTGAACCCGTCTGCTCTTTTCGGTACCGGGCGATAAACGGGACTGTGTTACCGTCCTCTAGCAGGCGGATGACACTTTCAACGTGTTTTTGTGATAAACCTATTTCTTTCGCAATTTGCTGTTTTAAAAGGGCTGACGTTTCCATGTAACCAAAGCCTCCAATTTTGTCGTTCTTTCTCTAGTGTATCAAAAACCGAAAAAAACACATAAAAAAAGACAGCTGGCGCTGCCCGTGTTTACTCATTTTTTATGATTCCTGCAGGTCGCTTAGAATGTTTTCAAACACACATCGTAATTCTAATCCTCACCGCAAAAAAAGAAGCCGGATGTCCAGCTTCTTTTTCTGATTTATTAGGACAGCTGTCCAAGAATATAGGTCAGATCATCTTTTCTCGATGTCGTATACATTTTCAGCGAATTCGATATTTCTTCTACCGATTGGCCTTTTTTCAAATGGGAGCGGATGTCGGGCACGTTGAGTCCATCTGTATGTATAATGAACTTTGAACCCTTTTCATAAGTGGCGGTGTGCGTTTTGTATTTTTGCGGCTTGCCTGATAAATAGCCTGAAATCGGCAGAGGATAAAAGCTTTCACCAGACGGGGAATGCAGAATAAAACGTACGTTTCCGACAGAGCAGTACGTAAACTGCCTTTGTTCAAAATTGATTTTCAGGATAGATGCTGTTGCGCCTCTTTTGTTTTTCATCGCCTGATTACAGCGTTCGATAATGCTTTGTACGTCTTCGTTCGCATAGTTTTCCACTAAGTCTTTGATTGCTGAAGAAGATTCGTTGGCAAGCGATCCGCTTCCAAGTCCGTCAGCTACCGCACAAATTAATTCTTGATCATCAGCCTTCATAAAAAAGCTGTCGCCGCAAATCGATTTTCCTTCTTTATTCAGTTGGTATACAAGAGTTTGAATATGCTCGTTTTCTTCAACCTGGATCATTACATTAACTCCATGGAGGGATCTTCAATCAAGGCCTCTCTGAGCTTCTTCACAGCTTTGCGCTGCAGACGCGAGACGTGCATTTGAGATATACCGAGAATGTCCCCAGTTTCTTTTTGGCTTTTGTTTTGGATATACGTAAGGTCTATGATTTGTTTTTCACGGTCTGAAAGGACATGAAGCACGCTTTGCAGCATCATTTGCTGGTTGACCCGCTCATATCCGTCCTCCTGTGATCCGACGATATCAAGAATCGTGACGGTGCTTCCGTCCGCATCCGCTTCAATGCTGTGGTCAACGGATAAGGCTTGATAGCTTTTGCCCATTTCCATCGTTTCAAGAACCTCTTCTTCTGAAACATCAAGGAATTCGGCAATCTCTTCTACTTTCGGCGACCTTTGTGTTTCAGTCGTCAGCTGATCAACCGCCATTTTGATTCTTGGTCCCAGTTCTTTAATCCGTCTCGGCACGTGAACGCTCCACGTTTTATCTCTGAGGAAACGTTTAATTTCACCGATAATTGTCGGGATGGCAAAAGCTTCAAACGATTTGCCGACGACGGGATCATATCGCTTAATCGCGCCGAGCAGCCCAATCATGCCGACCTGGCGGAGATCCTCGTGAAAGCTTTTGCCTTTTGAATATTTTTTCGCAAGCATATCAACCAGATTTGTATACACCTGCACAAGCGTTTCTTGCGCCTGTTCATCTTGATTTGTTTGGTAATCGCTTATGAGCCGATCGACTTCATCCTTAGTTAGTTTCGTAGTTTTTGATGGTTGTGTCATGATCAACTCGCTCCCCATTTAAATACTTTGTCATCGCTACGGTGACGCCGGAGTTGTTTTGCACTCTGACTTCATCCATGAGCGTTTCCATTAAATATAGACCGAGCCCTCCTTCTGATAATTGATCGACTGTGTGTGAAGGTGTGTACGGCCCAAGATCCTGCTGCTTTTCATCAAAATCAAAGCTGTCGCCTTCATCCGCCACAATGACCTCTAAACGATCCTCGAACACACCGAATCGTATTGACACTTCCCCATTTTTATCTTCTTTGTAAGCGTGCTGAACCGCATTTGTACACGCTTCACTGACTGCGATTTTCAGATCTTCAATTTCATCGTACGTATAGCCCATTCTGCTCGCGACGCCTGACAGTGTCAGCCTAATAATCCCTACATATTCAGGTTGGGCCGGCACTTTCATTTCGATGTAATCTGCGTTATTCTTCATTGCACTCCACCTTCTGACTTTGCAGAAATATCAATGATGTCCTTAAGACCAGTAATTTCGAATAGACGGATCAGCCGGTCAGACAGATTTTCAAGCTTGAGGGAACCGCCTTGTTTTTTCACTGTTTTAAAAACCCCTACAAAGACGCCAAGTCCGGTACTGTCCATGTAGCTGACATCCTTCAGGCAAATCCTTAAGTCAGCGCCTTGTTCTGCTAGAGGAACAAGCTTCTCTCTGAGCACCGGAGCTGAATACACATCGATTTCTCCTGCAATGTTTACTTGTATATCATCCACATTCTGTTTCACATCAACATTTATATTCATTCGTATCACCTCAAATTATCCTTCAAATCTTTAATTGTTGTATACCCTCGGCTCGCAAACGCTAAACCTTTCTTCTTAAAACAATTAACGTAAAATCATCGTGAAGTTGAAAATCCTGCAATTTGAGGAGGCTGTCGTAAATGTTTTTGACCATTTCCTGCGCAGAGCCACACATATGTTCCTCAATGAGCTTCTGTATATCATGACGCTCCAAGAAGCCGTTTTCCGTCCTGCATTCTGTGACGCCGTCAGAAAAGAGAACAATCATATCTCCCTTTTCCAGATGCTGATCAAATTGTTTGTAGTCATAATCCTGCGAGATACCAAGAACGAGCCCTTTGGCCTCTAAATCGTAAAACGTGTTGTCTTTCTGAGAATAATAGAATCCCGGTTCATGTCCTGCTGAAGCGTATGTAAATCGATGCTTGTCCATATTGTAATTTGCATAAAACATCGTAATAAACATACTTGCGTCAACGTTTTGTTCAACAACCCGATTTAAATTTTTCAGCACCTGAGAAGGGTGTATACCCGTTTCCGGCAAAGAGTCCATCGCGTATTTAATCATGGACATGCAAAGTGCCGCCGGAATGCCTTTTCCGATCACGTCCGCGATTGCGATATTAATCGATTCCTTGTCTTTGACAAAGTGGTAGTAATCACCGCTCATCTGTTTAGCGGGCACACTGATGGCGCCGATATCCAGTGCTTCTTCCTGCGGAATCTTTGTTCCGAGCAGCGTCTGCTGGACATTTGCCGCAATTTCAATTTCTGATTTGATTTCCTGCTGTATCCCCCTGAGGGTTTGATGCTCCTGATAAGCCATTCCATATCCAATCATGACTTCTATTAAAAAATCCAGCGAATGAAAAACATCTTCCGGGAGACTCGGATACAGCTCCTTCAGCACTTTGCGATGAATGCTGATGATTTCTTCCGGAGGAATTTGATGCTCGATTGTTTTTCGGCTGAATTTTTGGGCTTGATATAAAGATGTTTCTGTTAATTCGGCTATATATCGACTAAGCAGCTGATGATACCGCTGCTCAATAACCTCCCTAAAATCCACGTTCTTACCTCCTACCGAAGCCATTTAATGGCTTGTATCTCTGTTCCTTCCCCCGATACGGAATTTAAACTGAATTCATCCATCAGCCTTTTCACGCCGGGAAGTCCCGCTCCGAGTCCGCCAGACGTTGAAAATCCGTCTTCCATGACTTTGCGGATATCAGGAATTCCCGGCCCTTGGTCTTCCGCTATGATTTTCAGGCCCTTTTTTCCTCTGTCTGCGACCTGTTCAATTCCAATCTGGCCTTTACCGGCGTATAAATAAATGTTCCTGGCTAATTCTGAAATAGCCGTTGTAATTCTAGCTTGGTCTACAGTGCCGAAACCCAGTTCTTTTGCAACGTTTCGTCCCAGTTGTCTGGCGGCCACAATATCCCATTCTGTCATGATTTTTACACAGGATTGGTCGTTCATTCGCTATTCCCCCAATTCCCGCTTCAATGTCTCAAGCCCCTGCTCTAAGTCGAGCGCGGTTTCGATTTCCTCAAGTGCGATTCCAAGTTCAATCAGCGTAACTGCCACAGCAGGCTGAATTCCCGTCAAGACTACTTTTGCGCCCATTAGTTTAGACATCGTGATCACGTCGCCCAGCACTTTAGCGATAAAGGAATCAATCATGTCCACAGATGTCAGGTCAATGACAACCCCGTTAGCACCTGTTTCGTATATTTTATTTAATAAGTCTTCTTGAAAGGTTAATGCGGTTTGGTCATCAAGTTCCCATTGAATGGACACTAATAAGCAATTATACAGTTTCAAGATCGGGATTTTCGGATGTCTCAAAATGTTATTCCCCCAATGAAACAATTTTTCGATCTGTCATTTCCAATGCTGTTTGAATTCCTTTTTGCAGGGTATTCTTAGTTATAACTTGGGATAAATCTATCCCCAGGTTGACGATGGTCTGTGCAATTTCCGGACGGATTCCGGCTAGCAGGCATTTCGCTCCGACAAGCCTTACCGCCTCAGACGCCTGAATAATATGATGGGCAACCATCGTGTCGACTACAGGAACGCCCGTAATGTCAATTAACACGACTTGTGATCGGTGTTTGACGACGCCGTTAAGCAGGTTTTCCATAATTCGTTTTGCGCGTTCGGTATCAATTGTTCCGACCAGCGGCATCACGGTGATATTTTCAAACACCGGGATGAGCGGCGCAGATAGCTCCTGCAGCGCGATTTTTTGCAGGGATACTGTTTTCTCCCATGAGATTGAGTATTGGTTAAAAATTTCTGTATTAATCGGGCTGAAAAAGCGGTCGATCTGCCAGATTAATTCCGTACTCTCTTGATCTGGCAATCTCTTATCATTCATTTTCGTGTAAAGACGCTTCCAGAATTCAGCTAGCGCCGTAGCCAGAAATTTCAAAGAAAGTCCGATTTGGACAGCTCTCAGCGCCAATTCGCTGATTTGGCTTTCAGCAGCACTGTCATCCTTAACAGATGAAAGAAGAATGTCGATATACTCTTTAGATATATTTTCATACACTTGGTCAGTCAGCTGATATGATTCTTGCTCGCTTAATTCTTTTAGTGTGTCAGTCCACAGTTGGAGCAGTTCATTTTGATTCTCGGCAATGAACTGGTATACAGTCTGATTCGACATCAAATTCGCTTACCTCCCGATAAAAAGCAACATATTTTTTCGTTATTACATTATTATATCGTTAATGTTTTTTGAAAACAAAAAAAGTTGCTCTATTTGAGCAACCTGCACATATGTCTAAAAATCAATGAGTGCCAAACTGATTTGTAAGGCTTCATCAACCTTATCCATCATTTCATCATCCAGATGAGTAATCTTATCCGTTAACCTTTGCTTGTCAATCGTCCGAATTTGCTCCAGCAAAATAACGGAATCTCTTTCAAAACCGTAGCGTTTTGCATCGATTTCGACGTGGGTTGGTAATTTCGCTTTCTGTATTTGTGCTGTTATGGCTGCAACAATAGCAGTTGGGCTGAAGCGATTTCCGATGTCATTTTGGATCACTAAAACCGGGCGCACCCCGCCTTGCTCTGAGCCAACAACAGGAGATAAATCAGCAAAATAAACATCGCCGCGTTTCACAATCAAATGATTATCCTCCGCTGACTAAGCGCTCAACTGTCGTTTCAGCCTCGCACTCCGCAAAGTGAGCCTCAGAAGAAATATTCAGGTTGATTTTCGCCATTTCCATATAGCCGCGTCTCATCAAATCACGGTTGTGACGAGTTGTTCGTTCGCTGACATACGCTCTCACTGCTTGTGATATCAGTTCGTTTCTGCTTCGTTTCTCCCGCATCGCTACACCATCCAATTCAGCTACTAGGTTTTCGGGCAAGCTGATTTTCATTTCGGTTCTTGCGCTGGATTCAGACAAAAAACATACACCTCCACCAAACTTACGGATACGACTCTTTTATCCATCCAGTGATAATGATACCATTATTCACTCTTCAAGCAAAGCTGTTTTATGAATTCTCATTATGAGATGCTATTTGCTTGCATTTTCCTGCAATAAAGGATTTCTCACTTCCATTATACTCCCATTTTCCAAAAACATACGGGGAACCCGGGAACTTATTGTACAAGATACCTCGTAGTTAATGGTTTCGAGCCTGCCTGCAATCTCATCCATGGAAATATATTCATCCCCCTGCCGGCCAATTAATGTGACTTTTGTGCCTGGCGGATATTCCTGATCCAGCTCTACCATAAATTGGTCCATGCAGATTCGGCCGGCGATTTTCAGCCGTTTTCCCTTCACAAGAATTTCGGTTCCTTTCAATTTTCGAAGCCAGCCGTCCGCATAGCCTACAGGCACCGTCCCGATCCATGTGTCTTTTTCCGCTGTGTATTCCGCTCCGTAGCTGACGCTCTCGCCTTTTCTGATCAATTTGACATGCGACAGCGTCGAATGCAGGGTGAATGCGGGGCGCAGCTGAAACGGTATTTCGTCCGTAATGTCGGCTGACGGACGGAGACCGTACATGCCGATGCCGAATCTGACCGCGTTGAAAAAGCCTTTTTTCAGCCGGAGGCCGGCGGCACTGTTGGCGCAGTGCACCATCATTTTTTTTAGCGGCAGCGGAGCAATCAGTTCTTTAAAGCGCTCAAACTGCATGAAGAAATAGTCTCTTTCTTTTTCATCCGCTGTCGCAAAATGCGTAAATACCCCTCTGCATTTGAAACGGGGGTTGCGGTCAAGAATCGCCATCACGTGATGAACTTCTTCTTCCGTTTTTACACCAAGCCTGTTCATCCCCGTATCGACCTTCAAATGAAAATGAAGGGAACCTTTTTTCAAGTGGCGGGCTGCTTCCTGAAGCCATTCAACAGAATAACCTGTTAATGTCACGTCATATTCCGCCGCGATTGCCACATACTCCGGGGGAACCGCGCCAAGCACCAATATAGGCGCCTTCAGGCCCTTCTCGCGCAGTGAGATCGCTTCATCCAGAATGGCCACGGCCAAGCATGAAGCACCTGCGTCAAGAGCAGCCTTTGCTACTTCTGCATCACCATGTCCGTAGGCGTTCGCTTTTACAACTGCCATCAGATGGACATGTTCGCCGATGTGTTCTTTCATATTGCTGACATTTTCCTTTATCGCGGACAAGTCGATTTCCGCCCACGTATCTCTGTAAAAAGGTTTTGTGCTCATAATGACACTTCCTAGCTTTTATTCAATATCATTTACATATCATACTAAAATTATAGTCCAAAGGGAAACGATGCCTGACGAAAAAAAGGCCAAATTATGTTTGGCCTTTGGCAATTATTTAGATGATTGTCCCTGCATGCTTTTCGCGACTGTCACCATTTCCTCTTTAGAAAGATCTTTTGATGAGAGAAGGTAATCTACGCCGTCATATGTCCATGATAATGAGGCATCCGACAAGGCGCCGATGGTGTAGCCGAGATTTACCGGTTCGCCGTTCAGCGTAACTGAGGAGGAAGCCTTGGCAATCTGGGCTTTTTCTTGAATTAAGGTAAATGATTTTTCTCCTCCGTAGGTCATGATGATCCGCTTCCCGTCTTCAGTTGAAATATCTTTTTCTTCAAGCAGCTTTACGCCAAGCGGCAGTTCAAGCGGCGTTTTGACCGCGAATGTATCGGATGGCTTCGCGCTTGTGGCAACATCCATTTGAGAAAGGGTCATATTTTTCTTTTCGTCAAATGATTCTTTGTCGAATTGTTTATTAAATTCGAAGCTGCTGAATTCTACTTTCACCATCACTTTTCGGTCAGTATCCATGACTTTAACAGATGACGGGCTCATATCTTTTTTGTTAAACGTGATTTCTTGCGTTGGGAGCATTTTGTTATGCTGATAGTTCGTTTTTGTTTCAAATACGTATTTCTTTTCTTTCGCAGTGAAGACTGCATCTGAATCGTTTTGAACATCCTTTACGAGCGATTCAAACAGATAGACCTGGCTGCTGTTGTTCGGCCAGTCGCTTTGAAATCTGAAGCTCTTATTTAAAGACGGCGTGAGAACAAATACTCCGTTTTCATTTCGTAAAATAACTTGGTTTTGGTCCTTTTTCGGATTTTCTAGATAAACCCTGTACAGAGATGGCTTTTTGTGCCAGATTTCCACATTGTATACTTGAGGCTCACTCCCTGTCTCGATGGTCATTTTCGCTTTTGCTTTGTACGAGGTGTATTCTTTCGCCTTTTCATCTAACCCGGTCACAATATCTTGCTGCGTTTTTTCCCCGCAGGCAGAAAGAATAAGGACAGCAAGCAGTCCCGTTAAAAGCAAAACAAAGCTTTTTCTCACCTTTTTCAACCCCTTTTTCTCAATTGATGTAAAAGGAAGAAATCGCTTGTTTGACTTTAACGGTACGCTCGGTACACGTTAGGCAGAACGGATGCGTACCATAAAAGCCTCAAACAACTTGTCTCCCTTAATGCATTATCAAATATATGAGTGGGGTTTCGCTAATATGCAGACTAGCTTGACAACCTTTCAATCACAACCTGTGCGGCCGCGTATTCCTTTGTATGAGTGATTGATACGTGAACGGCGGCCTGGCTCAGCTTCGCGCAAATGATATAGGGCTTGCCATTTTGGTCTTTCTTAATTTCAATGTCCTGAAAACTGAGCTGTTTTCCTATACCGGTGCCGAACGCTTTCGAGAAAGCTTCTTTTGCTGCAAACCTCCCCGCAAGAAATTCTATTTTTCTTTTCTCTGAAAGCTCATGATATTGGTCAAGCTCGCTTCGCGTCAAAATCCGCTCAGCAAACCTTTTCTGGCGGCCGGCCATAGAAGCGATCCGTTTAAGCTCGGTGATGTCTAGTCCAATGCCGTAAATCATGTGTGATAACCTCCTTTGCGTACGTACTATTTGGATGGTTTGTCTCATAAACGTGTTACTATAGAAATACCAAAATGAAGAAAAGGGGCTCGGAATGTTTATACGGACTGAAAATTTCCAAACGTTTATCAGGCTTTATCCCGTTGTCACCTTTATATTGGCCTTGCAAGCTGTTCTCTGGCTGTTTTTTTCACTTCCTGTCCATTCGGTCGTATTATGGAGAGATGCCGTCACAGGCTATAATTTAGGCGTCGCTAACGGTGAATGGTGGCGGCTGATCACACCGGTTTTGCTGCACGCCGGTTTTACCCATCTGCTGTTTAATTCCATGTCCATCTTTTTATTTGCCCCTGCTTTGGAACGCATGCTGGGAAAAGCGCGTTTCCTGCTTGTGTACGCTGGCTCCGGCATCATCGGCAATATCGGCACATATGTTACAGAGCCGCTTGATTACGTGCATGTCGGGGCTTCAGGAGCGATTTTCGGGCTGTTCGGCGTGTATCTGTTTATGGTTCTTTTTCGCAAAGAACTGATCGGGCAGGAGCATTCCAAAATGATTCTCACACTGCTCGCATTTGCCGTTCTCATGTCGTTTATCAACTCCAATATTAACATGATGGCCCATCTGTTTGGACTTTGCGGCGGGTTTCTTCTCTCGTTTTTATGTGTGCAAAAAAAAGAGCGGCGGTATTAACCGTCCGCTTTTTCATATGAGTACCAGTTTAAAATGAAGTCTGCATCCTCTTCACCTACATCCCTCACCGATAATTCTTCCATAAGGCTCGATGATTTTACCGAGGTAGAAATGGTATACAAACGGCCCTTCTTTTGAAAATAGGATTGGCTGAACTTGCAAACCTGCATTCGTCTTTTTAACACAATTCCCGTTGTTCTGCTGATAAATCTGGACGTCAATTGAAGACGATCCCCGTTGATCGTCCATCCTGCATCCTTATATGCGAGGTAGCCGAAGATCAATTCAATCGGCAGCAGGATGATCGACAGATAGCCCCATGGCTGAAAGAAGATACATAACGGAATGATCAAAAAGATTGAAAAAATGACGGAACGGAATAAATAGCGTTTCAACGCGTGCCGCGGCAGACGGCGGAAGTTTTCTTCCAGCGTGTAATCCGGCGTAAATGTCCGCAGCATGTGCGGAAGCTTTTTTTTATGAATCATCGGAAAAAGAATAGTCAAAGCACCTTCTTCTTTTTCCCGGTCGCCGCCGCCCGCGCTGACGATAGACACCGTCACAAAGCCGAAAAGCTGGCGGATGATGTTTTCTTTTATTTTAATGGCTTGTATTTTTCGGAGCGGAATCGTGACTTGATGTTTTTCAATAATCCCTCTTGAAATCACCAGTTCCTGTTCTTTTTTAATGATTTGAAAGTTCGCGTATTTAAACATCATACCGGCAATGCTGAAAATCCAGGCGATAAATAAACCGATAAAAATGAGTACCGCGTAAATGCCGATGCTGGCGTGCTGAAGAAAGGAAAATTTATTGAAAAACCAATCCATCGGCAGCACTTCATCAAGCTGAGAAATAAGCGCAAATACAGCGGAGATAATCACTCCGATTCCGCCGGAGGTAGAGGCGGCCATGAGCAATTCTTTCATGTTCATCCGATAGTGCTCTTCCGGCTCAACCGCCGGAATCAGCTCCTGCTCAGCTTCAAGCCATTCTTTATCGTGTTCGCTTTCGTGCCTTTGTGCTTTTTTCTTAAAGACGGCTTCCTTAATCCGTTCGGCTTCTTCAACAGAAATAGCAGAAAGAACAGCTTCCGCCTCCTTGCCTCCGCCTGCCGTTTCAATTTGCAGCTTCACAAGCTTAAAGATTTGCTGGATCACGCCCGCGCTCGTATTCATCGTTTGAATCCGATCAATCGATATGTATCGCTTTTTCGTGACAAACAAGCCTTCTTCAATTCTAAATTCGTCATCTTCGATTCGATAGGTAAACCTTCTCCATTTGATGATGCTTGCGGCTACAAGCCAGATGAACAGCACACCGAGCGCAATGGCTCCGTAAAAACGGACAGTATTGTTCGAATTGACGATATACACAAAAAAGAATGGCAGAATGATATTTTTTATCGTTTGAATAATGGTATGGCATAAATTCAATATTACTGCCGCCGGATGCAGGCGTTTCGGTTCAGACATCATCGTCAGTCACCCTTGCCAGACGGGAAATGGAGTCTCTCAGCCGATCCGCTTCCTCCATCTCTAAAGCGGGGATTGAATGAACGGTCGCGGCCGTGGAAATTTTTACGGTTGCCAGGTTGTACTTTTTCAATAACGGCCCTTGTGACGTATCGACGTGCTGAACCCTGACCATCGGGACAATCACACGCGTTACCACAAAAATACCTGACTGAATATCTATTTCATGTTCATGGACTTCATAGCGCCATACTTTATGACGGATCTTTGGAATGATAAAGACCGTCACAACCGAACCCAGCAGCCAAACCGCGCCGAGCACGCCGCTGATCCAGTACGGCCAATGAAAATAATAGCTTAACACTGCAACTGCTATGACAATAAGCAAGCAGACAGCAGATACGATGATCTCTTGAAGTCGCCAAACCTTTAATCCGTCTGGACTGATTTGGTTTTTTGGCTGCTCTCTCAAAATACCTACCTCCCGTTTTTTCGTCGTTACTTATACGTCTCTTATACAGAAAGGTTTCATTCTTAAGCATACATAGAAAAATGGCATCCGTCAGCTGAAAGTTTGCTGAATAACAAATCATGAACATAAAAAAGCCCAAAACGTTATGTTTTGGGCACTTAATCGATAGAATTAGTAAGATTTTTTCTGGCGTCTGTCACCTGAAGAACGGCGATCGTTTGAACGCTTTTTGTCGTAGGAAGAACGGTTGTTGCTTTTCCCTTTTCCGCCGCGGTAGCCGCCGCCTTGTCCGTCTCTGCGTTTAGAAGAGCGCTGGTTCTTGTAGCGTTTGCTGACCATCGGCGCTTCGTCAGTTAAGCGAACCGGTGTGTTGTCCGGCTCTTTTGTAGCCATTTTGATAGCCGCCGCAACCACTGTTACTGCATCATGATCTTCAAGCAGCTCAGCTGCCGCTGTCATGTAGAAGTTCAGGTTGTTTTCACTGATTGTCGTACGAAGACGTTCAACTGTAACCTGCTGCTGGCCTTCTAACGCTTCATCAAGTGTAGGCTCCTTCATGCGGTCCATTTTGCGTTTTGTTGTTTGTTCAATTGCGCGAAGCATGCTTTTCTCACGCGGTGTAATGAACGTCATCGCCATACCTGTTTTTCCTGCACGGCCTGTTCTTCCGATACGGTGAACGTAGCTTTCAGGATCTTGAGGCACGTCGAAGTTGTACACGTGTGTTACGCCTGAGATATCAAGTCCGCGAGCGGCAACATCAGTTGCGACAAGAACTTCGATTGCACCTTCTTTAAATTTACGAAGCGCAACCATACGTTTCGCCTGCGTTAAGTCACCATGAATTCCTTCAGCCGCATATCCGCGTAGGTTCAGGGCTTCAGCCAGCTCATCGACACGGCGTTTTGTGCGTCCGAATACGATCGCAAGCTCAGGAGACTGAATGTCAAGAAGACGAGTCAGTGTATCGAATTTTTTGCGTTCTTGCACTTCTAAATAGAACTGCTGAATGTTAGAAACCGTCATTTCTTTTGCTTTTACTTTTACGTGTTCCGGCTCAGTCATAAAGCGCTCTGCAATGCGTTTGATCGGCGCTGGCATTGTCGCAGAGAACAGAAGTGTCTGATGCTCGCTCGGCACGTTTGAAAGAATAGATTCAATGTCGTCAATGAATCCCATGTTCAGCATTTCATCCGCTTCATCCATTACTACAGTGTTTACATTGTTTAAACGAATTGTGCGGCGGTTGATGTGGTCAAGAAGACGTCCAGGTGTTCCGACAATGATATGCGGATTTTTCTTTAACGCCCGGATTTGCCGTCCAATATCCTGTCCGCCGTAAATAGGAAGAACCTTCGCACGCTTATCTTGTCCGATTTTATATAATTCTTCAGATACTTGAATGGCTAATTCACGGGTTGGCGCGATTACGATTGCTTGAATATTAGGAGACTCGGGGTTAATTTTTTCAACAAGGGGTATACCAAACGCAGCTGTTTTACCTGTACCTGTTTGCGCTTGTCCAATGACGTCTTTATTTGAAAGTCCGAGCGGTATCGTTTGTGCCTGAATCGGTGTTGCTTCTTCAAATCCCATACGATTAATTGCTTTCATGAGATCAGAACTTAAATTAAAATCTTGAAACGTTATAGTCAAATTATTCAAACTCCTTCTAATTGCTGTTTCAGTAATGTCGTGATTTACCACTTATAAAACTGCCCTTTAGACAAAAAGGACAGGATCCATCCGTATACAAAGCCCGAATTACTTTAAGTTTTATCTTACCATTACACTATTTGTTTTTCAATAAGATGAGAAGCAGATCAGCTTCTCGAATATGCCGGCTGCTGCTCCATCCGCTCCCATGTGTCCGGCGGAGAACTTCGGGTCGGCGGATGAAACGCCGGACGAATATGTTCGTATCGCGAAATAACCTGTATTTATTGTATCATAGCCGCAGCCGGCCAGATATACATAATTTCTGGCCGGCATAGATTAGTGTTTGCACATCATGTTATTTTATGATGCAATATGCGGTTTTTCCGCAAGATTTTTTTACGAAAGCGGGCTCTCTATTAAATCTTTAACGATTTCTTCAAGCTTCATACCTCTGGACGCTTTGAATAAAATCAAATCTCCTTTTGACGCGTTTTCTTTCACAGCTTGAAGGAGATCCTTTTTCTCAGTAAAATGGCTGACGCGTTCTTTCTCAAAGTGTTTCAGTGCGCCTTCCGCAATAAATGCTCCCAGTTTTCCGTAAGTAAAGACGTGGTCGATTTTCTCAGGGCTGATCACAGCGCCGCACTCTTTATGGAACGTTTCTTCAAGATCACCGAGTTCAAGCATATCACCGAGCACGAGCATTTTTTTCCCATAGCCTTCAAGGCTTTCTGTCAATTGAATGGCAGCCTTCATGGATGTCGGACTCGCATTATAAGCGTCATTGATAATCGAAATGCCGCTGTCTGTTTTGATGAGTTCAAGTCTCATGCCGGTTACCTTTAGTCCGCTCAGTCCTTTTGCCGCATCCTCAGTCGTGATGCCAAAATAAGCCCCCGCAGCGATCGCAGCCATGGCGTTCATGACATTGTGCTTACCGAGTATCGGAATAAAAAACGTTTTTTCCATCCCTTTGATTGTAAAATGAGTTCCTGCTTCACTCTGGCTGACATCCTGAAGCTGATAATCATTTTGAGCTCCCGTTCCGTACGTTTTCGTTTGGCAGCTGTATGCTTTTTGAAGGAGCGGTTCGTCCCCGATATATATCAGCACTCCGTCTTCTTTAAGCCCGTTAATGATTTCAAGCTTCGCCTCCGCGATGCCTTCTCTTGAGCCAAGGTCTTGCATGTGGGATTCGCCGATATTCGTAATCACTGCCGCATCCGGGTTTGCCAGGCGGGACAGGAGATCAATTTCTCCTTTGGCGCTCATTCCCATCTCCAATACAGCGATCTCCGTATCTTCAGGCATAGCTAAAACCGTCAGCGGCAGACCGATGTGATTGTTGAAGTTTCCTCCTGTTTTGTGGACACGGTACCGGGTTCCCAGGACGGCGTGAATCATATCTTTCGTTGTCGTTTTGCCATTGCTTCCGGTTACCCCGATGACACGGGTGCCAAGCTCCTGCAAATAAGCTTTTGCAAGCTGCTGAAGAGCGGAAAGGGTGTCGTCCACTAAGATGACGGCTTGATTCTCGGGCGGATTTGGTTCTGACCGATCCCAAAGAACGGCCGCAACACCTGCATCAAAAGCCTGCGGCACAAAAGTGTGGCCGTTAAAATGTTCACCTTTCAGCGGGATGAAAAGCTGATGCTGTTCGAGTTTTCTTGTATCAGTTGCCACTCCATGAATGACTGTTTGTTCATATTGCGGATTTGTCAGTGTGCCTTTGACCATCTTGGCAATGTTCTTTACTGTTCGCTTAATCAAGTGAGGTCCCTCTCTTTCTTTTGTATATACGGGAAAAGACACTGCCCTCTTACCGGCAGTGTCCATCTTCATTAGAATGTATGCTTAATTAATTGTTTCTCAGCGTGGCGTTCTTTTGCAAGCTCTACAAGCTGTTCAATCAGATCAGCGTATTCCACTCCGGCCTCTTTCCAGAGCAGCGGGAACATGCTGAAAGGTGTAAAGCCAGGCATTGTGTTGACTTCATTGATCAGAACTTCGCCGTCAGCTGTCAGGAAAAAGTCCGCTCTGACAAGTCCTGAACCGTCGATCGCTTTAAACGCTTTGATCGCCATATCACTGATTTTTGTGTATTCCTCATCGGACACATTCGCCGGGATCATCAGATCAGTGTCTCCATCTTCATATTTCGCTTTGTAATCGTAGAAATCTGTCTTTGGTGCGATCTCTCCCACAACAGAGCATTTAGGATCGTCATTTCCAAGAACGCCGATCTCGATTTCTCGGCCGTTAATTCCTTCTTCAACGACGACTTTGCGGTCATATTGGAATGCAAGCTCAAACGCTTTTTGCAGTTCTTCACGGTTTCGGCATTTGCTGATTCCGACACTTGATCCAAGATTTGCCGGTTTTACGAAGCAAGGGTAGCCTAATTCCTCTTCTACCTGCTTGCAGCTTTCTTCCGGAGAACGAGTCCAATCTTTCTTAAGGAAAGCTGCGTATTTAGCCTGAGCAAGGCCGGCCTGCGCGAATAAATGTTTCATAACGACTTTATCCATGCCTGCTGAGGAAGCAAGCACACCGTTGCCGACATAAGGAATATTCAACAGTTCGAGCATTCCTTGGATCGTACCGTCTTCTCCGTTCGGTCCGTGGAGGAGCGGGAATACGACGTCGATGGCTTCATTTTGCTCTGGCGCTTCCTGCGGAAACATTTCCTGGTTCAGGGCAGCTGGAGAAAAAGCACTGCCTCCTTGCTCAAATTGAAGCATTTTCACGTTTGAAACAGGCTCAGATAAACGGGCGCCTCTTACCCATTCGCCTTTTTCAGTTATATAAATCGGATGTATATCAAACTTCTCAGTATTTAGCGCTTTGATTACAGCCAGAGCTGTCTGCAGTGATACATTATGTTCTGCTGACTTTCCTCCGTACACTAATCCTAGACTTGTTTTCAATGGATACTCCCCCCACTACAAATTCATCTTTACTATCTTATCACTTTCACGAGAAAATGATCTAATTATTTTTGGGCATGCTGATGCTGAATGCATTTGTATGTAATTCCTTTTTATTTTATATTAAAATGGCATTGAAAAGGAGATGTGACATATGAAAAAAATCACGACAAACGAACAATTTAATGAACTGATTCAATCCGATAAAGAAATTATCGTAAAGTTTTATGCTGATTGGTGCCCAGACTGCACACGCATGAATATGTTCATCGGCGATATTTTGGAAGAGTACAATCAAAACGATTGGTATGAGCTGAATAAGGACGAGCTTCCTGAATTGGCTGAAAAATACCAAGTAATGGGTATTCCTAGCTTGCTTATCTTCAAAAACGGTGAAAAAACAGCTCATCTTCACAGCGCCAATGCCAAAACGCCTGAAGAAGTGACTGAATTTTTATCTGAACATATAAGCTAATTCGTTTAACAGCCTTATTTTATGTCGTCGGGCTCTACATGAACATGAACATGAGTGACATCGTGTTCATGTTTTATTTTATCCTCTACTTCATCCGCCACTCCATGGCCTTCTTCTACTGTAAGCTTTGGATCAACCGTAATAACCATCTCAATATGAACTGTGCTGCCTAAATACCGGGCTTTCACATCCTTTAGACGATGTACACTTTCAATCCTGCCGACGGTCTGTTTGTAAGGCTCAAGATCTTTTAAGTGAAAGCCGTCTGTTAAAGAATGTGAAGCATCTTTAAAGATGTCCCATGCCGTTTTGCAAATGATGATGCCGATGATAAAAGCTGTTACCGGATCGATCCACGGCAGCTGAAGCTGGGATGACATCACACCGATAAACGCTCCGGCACTTACAAAAGCGTCTGATCTGCTGTCCTTTGCCGCTGCCATCAGGGCAGAGCTTTTAATCGATGCCGCCAGCCTTTTGTTATATAAGTAGATGCCATACATAAACAAGGCACTGCCTAACGCCGTCCATGCCGCTATAAGACTTGGCGTTTCCGTAGTTCCGCCCGCAATCGCTTTTCCTCCGCCGATTAACACTTCAATGCCGACAACCATCATAATAAAAGACGCAACAAGAGACGAAATTGTTTCAGCCCGATAATGGCCATATGGATGATCGCTGTCAGCCGGTCTTTGGGAAATACGCAATCCAATCAGCACCGCCACTGACGCAACAATATCTGTTCCATTATTTAATCCGTCTGCTCTCAGCGCTTCGGAATGATAGAGGATCCCAATGACAAGCTTCACAACAGCAAGGATGACATAAGCAAAAATATTGAGGAGCGCCCCTTTTTCTCCCTTTTTCAGATTTTCTGTCCGCTCCATTGAATACCAGCCTCCATTCTATTACATAGTATGGTTCAAAACATGAAAAATAGCAGCGGCAGCATTCAATGAAGAGGGACATTTCGACAGCAAATTATTCCCCGGGAAACTTTTTGTCGATCTTTTGAATGTTTGCATATTTGGGAAAGAATAGGACTGTTTTCACCTTTACAGGCTATTGCGGACATTGTATACTGAAGTTAATTGATAATGATTATCAATATCGTTTGATTGGAGGTTGGTGACATAATGACACCTCAGTCTGCAGAAACCAGAAAAAAACAGCTCATTCATCTGTTAATACAGAATGGTATATACAAAAAGTCAAAGCGTCATTTGTATGAATTGTCGCTGACGGAGTTAGAAAGTGAATACAAACATGTCAGGAGGGCGCCGGAGCATGCCGAAGCGTAAAGTAAAAACCTACCAGCAGCTGATCCAGGAAAACAAAGAGGCGATTATGGGCAATCCAAAGCTGATGAACGTCATTTATGACAGGATCGACCGCAAGCATCAAAAGAATCTCCAAGAGCAAAACAATACATAAAAAGAGCCGAAAGGCTCTTTTTTTCATGACTCAAACGCTTCTGCGGCCAGCTTTTGGATCACCGCATCATCCATCGGCGGGTTATGGAGACCGGCGCGTACATCACGATAATAGCGCTGAAGCGGGTTGGTTCGTTCAAGACTTTTGGCCCCGACAATTCTCATCGCTTTATCGACAACAGACAGCGCAGCATTTGTGACGATATGTTTCGCCGCACCAAGCTCGCTTTTCAAGTGAGGGCGGCGCTCCGGATTGTCATACAATTGAGCGATATGGAAAAGAAAATGTCTGGCATTGAGCAGTTCAAGCTCCATTTCGCCTGTTCTTTGCTGTACGGCTGGGACATCCTTGATCGGTCCCTTCAAACTGTTTGGAGAATACTCAGATGCAAATTGCACCGCATAGTCTCGTGCTGCTTGAGCAACGCCAAGATAAATCGCCGGAATATGAAGCAGCCAGCCATTCGGCTTAGCTCCCCGAGGTCCTTGAAGCAATTCCACCAGTTTCTCCTCATCAAGCATTACCTCATTCAGTACAAGGTCATGGCTTCCAGTCGCCCGCATCGCCATCATATCCCACGTTTCTTTAATCGACAAACCGGGATCATCTTTATGAATGAGAAACACGCCTGTTGTTTGTTTTTCTTCAATCCATGCTGTCACTAAAAAATAATCCAGTGCTTGTGACATCGTCGTAAAGGTTTTTCTACCGTTTACTGCCCATTTACCATCCTTTTTGACGGCGTTTGTACCGGGACGCCCTCCTCTTGTCGGGCTTCCGGTTTGCGCTTCTGTCGCCGCCCTGTTGATGACGGCTCCGTTTTGGACTTCCTTTGCAACAAACGCAAACACGTCTTTATCCCAGCTGTTGCCTTCTCCGAGCTCCCCGATTACGCTCAAATGCCAGCCGATGCTGAGCGCTGCAGGAGCGTCTCCACGTGCAAGCCGTTCTTGAAACAGAAGCATGTCGTAAACAGAAATGCCCCCTCCTCCATGGGATGCTGGCAATGTTAGTGCCGTATACCCGGCATCACGCAGTTTTTGTATTTTTTCTACAGGAAAACGTCCCTGTTCGTCATCTTCAGCGGCTGTTTGCTGAAATTCATCCGCAAGCCGTCCGATTTTCTCCATCCATTGCCGTTGTTGATCGTTTTGTATAAATAATGACATCCGGCAGCCCCCCAAGGTTTTAATTCCGATAAATTTAATATGTATTATAGATTTCCTGCCACCATTCCGCAACTCCTTTTTGTCCGGTATAAAAAAACACGCCGTTCCCCCAGGGAACAGCGCGATTACACAGGATTTGCATCCCGGTCTTGTTTCATGCCGAGATAAATCAGCATATATGTCAGGTAACCCATTGTCATCACCAAGCCGCCAAAGAAAAAGCTCGAGAAAATCGGCTCTTCAAAAGCAGTTACTGCAGCAAGCACAATCCAGCTGGCATACAGATAGATGATAAAATAACGGATGCCCGTCTTTATTTTATATATCATGTACAGCCCCGCGAGAGAGAACAACCCAAGCGCGAGTCTGAAATAAACAAGATGTTCAAACTGAAACATGAATGACACAAATGAGAATCCAAGCAGTAATACAATCGGTAAAGCGGTAATAAAGTTCCTCAATCGAGACACCTCCGTCAGTACCTTTAGTATAAACCAAAATATCAAATGATATTGATTCACGTGAGCTTTTTCACAAAAATGTCATTCCTTGCCTTTACACCCGGACATCCCGTTTACAGAAGCACCACCAGCCAACGGCGATGAAGAATATGGCATGTATGATGATAATCCCCGCTGAAAACAATGGCGTCATGCCTGAAAATAACGCTGTCTCCCCGCTGCTGTATTGGGTAAAGTCAGTGTTCGCGAAAAGCAAAAAGCTGCCCCATTTGTTTTCAAATAGCTTCATGAGCTGAACAAGTGTACTCGCTCCATATAAAACGACAAATGAAACGACGACTGCTACCGCACTGTTCCGGAACAGCGAAGAACAAAGCAGCCCGAATAATCCCATCATTACGGCTTCAAGCCAATTTGACCCGATCAGCTCCAGAGTGTTGATAAGCAATGTCTTTGATTCCGCGGTTACCGACGTGCCAAAAAAGACGAGACCGAATAATAATGCCAAAATGTAGTATGCCAGATACAAATAAAAGCTGACCATCACGACTGTGATTAATTTTGACCAAAAAATCTTTTGGCGTTTAACCGGGCGAATGAGCAGAAATTTGATCGTCTTTTTATCAAATTCCATCGAAACAATTGTCGCTGCAATCACGATTGTTAAAGCCTGCAGCAGGATGTTCAGGCTCGGTGTATACGATAAATAGCCGATGAAGTTTTCATCTGTTCCGGCACTGATGACAATCCGTTTAATGATCAAAGCCATGAAAAATTGAAAGACCGCCATCAGGATAAGAGAAACCAACGTGACCTTCCGATTAAAAAGTTTCATATGTTCATTCCAAATTAATTTAGACAAGCTCTTCTCCCTCCTCTTGATGAGCAGTTGTCGCTTTTATGAATTCGTCTTCCAGTGATTGCGTGTAAGACGTAATGGAAAATACATTCAGGTCTTGTCCGACAAGTGAGCGGTTCAGCTCCGGAATGTTTTCTTTTGCTACCTCAACAACTATCGCCCCGCCTTGCCGCTCAGCTTGATATTGATTGCCTGTCAGCCAATTGAGGGCTTTTTCTTCCGGCTGCACTTCAATGATCGCTTTTTCTGTTTTTTGATTTGTTCCATGTAGGCTGACTTCCGCTTTGATCTCACCTTTTTGAATAATGATGACACGGTCGCACAGATCTTCAACTTCTCGCAATAAATGAGTGGCGAACAGGACTGCCGTTCCTTCCTTTTCTGCGAGCTCCTTAATATGATCGCGAAAATCCTTCATACCCGCAGGATCGAGACCGTTTGTCGGTTCATCTAAAATAAGAAGCTTCGGACGGTGAAGAATCGCCTGTGCAATGCCAAGACGCTGGCGCATGCCGAGAGAATAGGTTTTCACCTTATCATGAATCGCTGACGTCAGCCCGACACGTTCCACCACTTCATCAAGCCGTTCTTCGTCTATTTTTTTGTGCATATTCGCAAAGTGCTTGAGGTTTTCCCAGCCTGTCAGGTACGGATAGAACTCGGGATTTTCGACGATCGCTCCAACAGCTTCCATTGCTTTTTCAAACTCTGTATCATGCTGGAATCCGCTGATTGTCACGCTTCCGCTGTTTTGTTTTAACAGTCCGACGATGATACGGATGAGTGTTGTTTTTCCGGAACCATTCGGACCGAGCAGGCCGATGATTTCTCCCTCCATGACGTCCATGCTGATTTGTTTTAGTATCTGTTTAGACCCAATCTTTTTATCGAGGCCTTCAATATGTAAAATCGGCTCAGCCATAAAGCCTTCCTCCTTTTTCAACAAAAAATAAACAGTGCCTAAAATTAGGCACTGTTTGTATTATAGCATTTGTTGCTTCCAAATGTTTGGTTAAACCGATAGAGTCGGGGTTTGCTCAGGCTGTTTGTTCTTTTCGGTTTCTGTAATGATGACGGCGCAGGCCGCGTCTCCTGTTGTGTTCACCACTGTGCGGAGCATATCAAGCAGGCGGTCAATTCCGAGTATTAACCCAATGCCCTCAACAGGGAGTCCGACAGATTGAAGCACCATGGCGAGCATAATCAAGCCTACACCCGGTACACCCGCGGTGCCGATACTTGCTAGCACAGCCGTCAGTATCACCATCAGCAGCTGCGTAAATGTCAGATCATGCCCGAACACCTGCGCAATGAAGACGGTTGCTACCCCTTGCATGATGGCTGTTCCGTCCATATTAATTGTCGCGCCGAGCGGCTGGACGAAGCTGCTGATCGGCTCAGGCACTTTTAATTTTTTCTGCGCCACATCCATTGATACCGGCAGGGTCGCATTGCTGCTGGAGGTACTGAACGCGACGACCATAACCTCTGAGAAATCTTTAAAGAACGTAAACGGATTTCGTTTTGCCAAAAGAGCAACCGTTGAACCGTACGTCACGACTGCATGAATGATCAGGGACAGCGTAACAACAATCATATAAAGTCCCATCGCCTTAATCGCGCTGAAGCCCTGGCTGCCGATAGCAGTCGCAATCAGACCGAACGTTCCGTATGGCGCAAACTTCATGACTAGGTTGACGAGATACATCATCAATTCATTCCCCTGTTCAACGACTTTCAGAAGCATATCCGCTTTTTTTCCGAGCATCGTGATTCCGAGCCCTACAAAAATAGAAAATACGATGATTTGCAGCATATTTCCTTCTGTCATCGCTTGAACCGGATTCGCAGGAATAATGTTCAGAAGAGTGTCGGCAATACTTGGGGCTTCCTCAGCATTAAACTTGGCAGATGAAACATCATAAGTCCCAAACTCACCAGGTCTAATCACAAGAGCAAGAATAAGCCCGATCGTGATTGCCACTGCTGTCGTGATGAGAAAATAAGAAATCGTCTTCACGCCGATTCTGCCAAGCTTCTTGGGATCACCCAGCCCGGCTACTCCCAGTGTCAGTGAGAAAAAGACAATCGGCACGACAAGCATTTTAATGAGGTTTAAAAAGATGGTGCCAAGCGGACCAAATACAAACTTATTCAAATTTTCAAATAATTCAGGTGATGTAAGGTTGAGGACCAATCCAGTCACCGCGCCAAGAACCAATGCAATAATGATTTTTTTTGCCAGCTTCATCCGCATTCCTCCCTTTTTTGAAAAAAAGCCCGCGAGAGACTCCCGCAGGCTTTGGATGTATCATCAAACCACAGGACTCTCTCTTCACGCTGATGAGGTTAGCTGACGGGTTCGGACGAAGAGATGTCCGTTTTTCAGATGAAAAATTAACCCCAAAAGATTGGGTCCCCCACTCCTTATCAAAGGATTAAGCGTGTGGCTTACTATTGTAGATTTAGTTTATTTATACAGAAAAGATCCAATTTTGTAAACTATTTTTTGTTACTTTTCTCTCGGAATCTTTTGGGTCCATCTTCCTTGTTGGTGACATCAAGAATATCAAGGAGAAACACAAAAATCGGAATCCCGATAATTAAACCCCAAATGCCGAAAAAGTGCTCAGAGAAAATGAGTACTGTAAAGGTGAAAAAGATCGGCAGCTCTGTTTTCGCAGACATCAGCTTCGGATTTAAGAAATAGGTTTCGATCGCATGAATAGCGAATATGACAAGCACAATATAGAGCACATACATTCCGCCGCCAGTGCTGTAAGCGATAATACTGAGCGGGATCAGAGAAATGACGACGCCTGCTACAGGGATCAATCCAAGGAAGAACACCATAATAGAAAGCCCAAACAGCTGCGGGAAATGCATAATCCAAAGCGCGATAAACGTCAGAATACAGTTGACGAGCGCAATGATAAATTGAGCCTCAAGCACCTTGCCGAACGTTCTTGCAAATTTGCTTCCGAAAAAAGCAATTTCCTCATAAAAGACCGCCAGTTTGCTCGTTTTAAATTTCGCCATGAATTCAGAAAGCCGCTTTTTCTCAAATAAGAAAAACATGCTGAGAATGAGCGCCATTACGATCTGCAAGCCGAACGTGCTGATATCGGCCAGATACGTATACACCACATTGAAACCCTCTTTGACATATGAACTGATATTAATATCACCGAAAACACTGGTGATCTCATCAAAGAAAGGAATGCTGTCCGGGTGATACGCAATATGTTTAATCTGCTTAACCAGCTGCTGAATCTGCGCCGCGACGACCGGATAAAATACAAATCCACCGACTGTAAGGAGCACAGCCAGCAACATGTACAGAAACGTAATGACAATCCGCTGGCTCACGCGGAAGAAGCGGCTGACAAACTGCCGTACGACAAGCTCCAAACGATCCATGAGAAATGTGAAGATGAAGGTAAGCAATATTAAGTTGATCATGCTCTTAAATAGATATAACACACCAGTTAACACGACAAAGACGGAGAAACGCCTTACTCCCGGGTGCTGAAAAAATTTAACTAAAGCGGCCATTTATACACTCCTGTTAGGACAAACGTCCTTCATTCAATATAGTATCCATTTGTAAATTATATAACAAAAAAATGCTGAGGTCTCTGTCCTTACCTTAATAATTCTTAAACAATTAAAAAAACGGCCCACTGATGGGCCGCTCTTTTTTCAGACTGCTGTTTTCATTTTTTTCATGCCTTCAACAGCCTCTATGCTTTTCGCTTCATCGAATTCATTTTCACTTTTTGCAACAATGATCGTGGCGATTCCGTTTCCGATCAGATTCACAATCGCCCTTCCTTCACTCATGAAACGGTCAACCCCAAGCAGGAGTGCAAGGCCCTCCAGCGGAATGACCTGAAGCGCTGACAGCGTTGAGGCCAGGACGATAAATCCGCTTCCCGTCACACCGGCCGCTCCCTTCGATGTCAGCATCAGAACGAGGATAATTGTAATTTGCTGGCCGATGCTGAGGTCTACTCCAAACACCTGTGCCAGAAAGACAGTCGCCATTGATAAATAAATGGATGTGCCGTCGAGGTTAAACGAATAACCCGTCGGAATGACAAGCCCGACAACGGATTTCGAACAGCCGTAGCGCTCCATTTTATCCATCATTCGCGGAAGCACTGATTCTGAAGAGCTTGTGCCAAGCACGATCAGAAGCTCATCTTTAATGAAACGCAGGTAATTCCACAGGCTGAATCCGTAAAGCTTGCAGATGATATTTAAAACAACAAACACGAACAGGAACATCGTAATATAAACAGACATCATTAAGCTTGCCAGCGGCTTGATGGAATCGAGACCGAAGTGCCCGATCGTATACGCCATCGCCCCGAATGCCCCGATTGGCGCCGCACGCATGATGTAGCCGATAATTTTGAAAAAGACGTGAGAAATCTTGTCGAAGAAATCAATGACGCTTTTCCCTTTTTCACCTAATGCCGCGAGACCGACTCCGAAAAGAATTGAAAAGAATAAGACCTGCAAAATGTCCCCTTTTGCGAAGGCATCAACCATGTTGGATGGAACAATGTGTGTGACAAATTCAATCCAGTCGATTCCCTGACCGCCATTTTGCGTGTATTGTGATACATCTCCCTTTTCAAGCTTGCTGTAATCAAGGCCTGCTCCCGGCTTCATGATATTGACGACAAACAAACCGATAATGAGTGCGAGGGTGGTGACAACCTCGAAATAAATGAACGCTTTTCCCCCTACTTTTCCAACCTTCTTCATATCGCCCATTTTTGCAATCCCGAGAACGATTGTGAAGAAAATGATTGGAGCGATCACCATTTTAACAGCGTTGATAAATGTATCGCCAAGCGGTTTCATCTCTTTGCCGACATCCGGCCAGACCAGCCCGACAATGACCCCGATGATGACCGCGGTTATGACCTGAACTGTTAAATTTTTAAACAGTTTCATATCCTTCATCCCCCTGTCCTATTCGCCTTTGTGTCTTTCTTACTAGAATGATAGCGTTTTCATACAGTCTGGGGAAGTTTATGATCATAACGGACATTTTGGTCTTTTTGGTCTCAGGTTTATCCTTTAAACACGTAGCGGTTGACGGGCCGGCCGACTCCGCCGTATTGAACGTCCAGCTTAATCATTCCGTTTTTTTCAAGATAATCAAGGTATCGTCTGGCTGTCACTCTGGCGATGCCGAGCGCCTTGGCGACCTCTTCTGCAGAAAGTGATGCGGTTTGCTGTTTCAAAAAAGCAGTGACTTCATTCATCGTGAAGTGATTCAATCCTTTCGGCAGATCCTGTACGGCCTGCTGCGGGATATTCAGGATTGCATCGAGCTGCTCCTGGGACAGCGTATCATTTGCTTCGATTTTTTGTTTATATTGCTTGTACTTTTCAAGGGCCTGTCTCATTCGCTCAAGCTTAAACGGTTTTAAGATATAGTCAGCCGCTCCATTTTGCAGCATAAGAGAGATCGTTTCTTTGTCTTTTGCGGCGGAGACGACAATGACATCGACTTCAAGCTTTTGCTTTCTGATCTCCTGTAACGTTTTGATTCCGTCTTTTTTCGGCATGTATACATCGAGAATAACGAGGTCGGGCTGTTTTTCTTTAATCAGCTTGATGCCTTCTTCTCCGTTTCCCGCTGTTGCACAGACAGTAAAACCTTTGACAGTTGTGATGAAATCCTTGTTTACCTCTTGAACCATCGGATCGTCTTCAATGAGCAGAACCTTCCATTCCTTATGAGCCATGCTGTGCTTCCTCCCCCTTCATTGGAAAAACGATAGAAAAAGATGTTCCCTGTCCCGCGTGTGAATCAACTTCTATCGTACCCGATCCTTTATCTGTGATTTGTTTCACTAAATACAGGCCATAGCCTGTGCCTCCTGTTTTATTAACCGTAAATCCTTTGTCGTAAAGGTGCAGCATATGTGCCGGTTCAATCCCGCAGCCGTTATCTTCTATTAAAATGGCAAGGACATCATCCGTTTGCTCGATGCTGATGTCAATTCGTTTATCATCAGATTGAACCGTTTCAAATGAACCGAAGGCATTTTCAATCAGGTTGCCGAGAAGGACGACGATATCATGCTGATCAACATGCTCGGGAAATTGCTGGAGGCTGCTGTTTTCATCAATATGAACTGCAATGCCGAGCTCTCTTCCTCTTCTGATTTTACTTAATAGAAGGCCCGCCGCCGCGTCATTTTGAATCGAGCGGTGCAGAAATTCAGTCACATTTTCCTGCTCAGTTGATGCCTGAAATGCAAGCTGCAAGGCTTTTTCAGATTTACCCAGCTGGATGAGGCCGGCGATCGTATGCAGCTTATTCATATGCTCATGATTTTGGACGCGGAGCGCCTCCACAAAGTTTTTGACGCCAGTCAATTCCTCTGCCATCTTGGCCGCTTCCGTTCTGTCCTGAAAAATCGCGACGGCGCCGATGACTTTTTTCTTCATGACGATCGGAATTCTGCTGCTCATGATCACCTTTCCGCTGACGCGAATTTCTTCATTATAAACTGCTTTGTTTCGCTCTACGATTTCGGGCAGGCGCGAATCCTTGAGAACCTCCCAGATCACCTTTCCGACCAGATCCCCCTGCACTTCAAAAATCTGTTTCGCTTTTTCATTGAAAATCGTGATGATCAGCCGATTGTCAATGGCAATCACGCCTTCATTCATCGAGTGAAACGTCGCTGTCCGTTCTTCATACATTCGGACAATCTCATGGGGCTCAAGCTGAAACATTTGTTTTTTGATATGGCGGGCCAGCAGAAAGGAGCCTGCCAGGCCGAAGCCGAGTGTCAGCACAACGATGAATGCGATATCACGCTTTAAATGAAGGAGGATGTCGGCGATCCCCGGCAGTGTTTTCCCGACAAGCACCACGCCGATCTGATTCAGATCGTGATCCTTCACCGGATAAAAAGCGCGGACCGCCGTGCCGATCTCGCCCTTTGCTTCTGAGAAATAAATGTGCTCCGCAAACGCCGCCTCTTCGTCTGCCCCCTCAGATTTTTTGCCGATGCTTGTACTGACAGGATGCGTGTAGCGGATATGATTCATATCCATGACGACAATATAGTCTGCTTCATTAATCATCCTGATTTCTTCAACCGCGTGGCGAACAGCTTCTGTTTGTTTTTTCCGCGCCAAAGCCTCTTTCACTTCAGTCATCTCCGACACTGTCCGGGCCGTATTCATCAGGCGTTTTTTCAGCTCCCGCTCCTCTGTATGCTGGATATTGCCGATGAGTACAATACCGCCGATCAAAAAGGAGAAAATGACGAGTATATAGGATAAGATCGTGATTTTCCAACGGATTGAGAGCTTCTTTTTGTTCATCAGCTTCTCCTTTCAGGTCTTTACGAATGGCATGGCCCCGATTATCCTAAACATAGGGGAGGGCTTTTCATGAAGAGTTTACTTGCATGTCTCGCACTGATGATCGCCGGAATTGCAACCGCTTTATTTATCGGATTCCATGATCGTTCCAGCAGTGAAGAGATTGTTTATGATGACGATCAGGAAGGCTTACAGGATCAAATCGTGTTCAAATTCAGCCATGTGGTTGCCGAAAATACGCCGAAAGGGCTTGCTGCCAATAAGTTTGCAGAGCTGGTGAACGAAAAATCAGGCGGGAAAATGAAAATTGAAGTGTTCCCGAATGGAAGCCTGTATTCGGACATTGAAGAAATTGAAGCATTGCAAAACGGCGAAGTTCAATTTATCGCCCCCTCCACATCGAAGCTCGGCATACTCTCGCCCGAATGGGGAGTGCTCGATCTGCCGTATGCATTTACAAATTACGATGCCGTCAAAAAAGGGCTGAACGGAAGCATCGGCACGCAGCTGTTTGATTCTCTAAAGAAAAACCAATTAAAAGGACTCGCCTATTGGACAAACGGCTTTAAACAAATCACGACGAATCAAGGACCGGTCAAAACCCCGGATGATTTAAAAGGACAGGATCTCCGCATTATGCAAAGTGATGTGATAGAGGATCAGTTCAAGCTGCTTGGCGCAACACCTCATCAGGAATCCTTCAATTCTACCTTTCAGCTGTTAGAAAAAAATGTAGTTGATGGCGAAGAAAATACAATCTCAAACATCTATTCTAAAAAATTTTATAATGTTCAGGACTATTTGACAATAAGCAGCCACGGTTATCTCGGCTATGCTGTCATGACTGATGAGCATTTCTGGAACACACAAACACCGGAAACACGGCGCATTTTGACTGAAGCAATGAAGGAAACGACCGAGTGGAATGAAACGTATGCCGAACAAATGAACAAGGAGCAGTTGGAAGAAATCAAAAAGAATTCTTCTATTAACATCTACGAGCTGTCGGATAAAGAGAAAAAAGAATGGATGAAGCGCCTTGATCCTGTTTACCGGCAGTATGAGCCAATCTTCGGCCAGAAGCTGATTCAGGAGCTTTTAGAGCTGCGAGAGGATTCGTATTCGTAGTCCCCATCTCGATACGCTGCTTTTCGTTTATCTTTCAATCGATCGGAAATATAGAAAGAGAGAAACGAAAAAAGGAGATGGGTACATGTTTAAGCACACAAAAATGCTGCAGCATCCTGCTAAACCAGATCGTCCAGATCCATTATTCGCTAAAAAAATGCAAGAAATTTTAGGCGGGCAATTCGGAGAAATTTCTGTTGCCATGCAGTACTTATTTCAAGGGTGGAATACAAGAGGAAATGAAAAATACAAGGATTTGCTGATGGATACGGCAACTGAGGAAATCGGGCACGTTGAAATGATCGCCACAATGATCGCCAGACTTCTTGAGGATGCCCCGCTCGATCAGCAGGAAAAAGCCGCTGAAGATCCGGTCATCGGCTCTATCCTGGGCGGCATGAACCCTCACCATGCAATTGTGTCAGGACTTGGCGCCATGCCGGAAAGCAGTACAGGCGTCCCTTGGAGCGGCGGCTATATCGTTGCAAGCGGAAACCTGCTGGCAGACTTCCGTGCCAATCTGAATGCAGAATCACAGGGCCGTTTGCAGGTCGCACGCCTATTTGAAATGACGGATGACAAAGGCGTCAAAGATATGCTCAGCTTCCTGCTGGCACGTGACACGATGCACCAAAATCAATGGCTAGCCGCCATTAAAGAATTAGAAGCACAGGAAGGCCCGGTTGTGCCGGGGACATTCCCGAAAGCACTCGAAAAACAAGAGTTCTCGCATCAGCTGATCAATTTCTCTGAAGGCGAAGAAAGCGCCGGGCAAACCTGGCTGAACGAAAAAGCGCCGGATGGAGAAGCCTTTGAATATGTGAAAGAAGCAAAAGCGTTTGGAGAAAAACCGGAGTTAAACCCAGCACCGCCTTTTGTTCATAATACGCTTCCTGGACGCGAGTAAAAACACAAGCCCAAAACATGATGTTTTGGGCTTTGTTTATGCCTTCAGAACTGTCCAGTCTGGTTCGTACCGGATGTCAGGGTTATGTAACAGATCGTGAATGAACGGTTCATCCTCTTCATACAGCGTCACATCTATCGAAAGAATTACAGCCTTCTGTTCGTTTTCTTCGTAAATGCTGTCATGTTCATTCTCCATAAAATGATCATAGGCAGCTCTGTTTTCCCAAACGCTGATGATTTCTGCGGTGAACAGCCCATCTGCAGTTTTCCGCCAGCCACCGGCCTGTTTGACAAAGCCGTTCACATGTGACAATGCTCCCCACTGTGACTGCGCTTTTGAAAATGCTTCAGCGTTTGCTGCGTCTACTTCACATACAATCTTTTTGATCAGCATGGTGATTCTTCCAGGATGACTGTTTTCGCTTGTTTATGCTCGACGCAAAGATTCACGGTTCTGACGTAAGAGCGCGTGCGGTGAACGGTTCCTTTTGGGATCAGCAGGCTGTCATTTGCTTTGAGCACTGCGGTTTCTTTGTCCTTAAAATCGATCAGCAGCTCACCTTCAAGAACAATGAATAATTCATCTGAGTCAGGATGATGGTGCCAGTCATATTCTCCTGTAAACACTGCGAGGCGCACGCAGTGGTCGTTGACCTCTGAGATTGAAAAATTGGCGTGTTTTTCTTTGACTTCATTGGCGATGGCGAGCAAGTTTTGCATCTCGGACATTAGCAAAAACCCCTTTTTCACTTATTGTATCGCAATACCAGTGTAGATTGAGAAATTTCCAAAATAAAAAGCGATCCAGCTGATGCGCCGGATCGCTTTTTATCTACAGGTTGTCTGCCTTTATGCTTATGATTAGTCGTTGTTGCGGGCGTTTCCGCCTTTTGAGCCAATTTCTTGATAGAATTCTTTATCATGATTTTTGCTTGTTGCCTCTCCGCCTTTACGGCCGATTTCTTGATAGAATTCTTTGTCATGATTTTCGCTAGTGGCTTCTCCGCCTTTTTCACCGATTTCTTGATAGAACTCTTTGTCATGATTTCGGCTAGTGGCTTCCCCGCCTTTTTCACCGATTTCTTGATAGAATTCTTTGTCATGGTTTTCGCTAGTGGCTTCTCCGCCTTTTTTGCCAATCTCTTGATAGAATTCTTTATCATGGTTTTTGCTTGTTGTTTCTCCGCCTTTTCTACCTGCTTCTTCTCTGCTCATTTTGTTATCGTCTGCCATTTTGAATTCCTCCTTTAATTGGTGTTGGTTGTTGTATTCCCGCTATCAATTCTTTTAAACAAACAAAACACATTAGGTGTGTTTCCACTAAAAAAAGCAGGCGGATCGCGGTGTCCGTCTGCTTTCTGCTATTCCATCCCTTGTTCTGTTTCTTTCAGCCGCGCAAGAATGCGCCGCTTTTTATACAGCATCATGCCCGTTTCGGTAATGTCGTTTAATGTTGAGCGATTGGCTGCCGCGCCAAAGACCATTCCTGCGACCGGCACCAGCTGAAAAAGCTTTTTCCAGCCAAACGTGTCGCGATAGCCTAAAACGACTTCACGCCAGCCCTGGATTTCTGAAGCGACATTCTTATATGTACGATCTTGATCATAGTCTTTTAATCCTTGCAAAATCGATTTTTTGCCGACTACATCAGCCGATGTCAGCTGCAAACATTTTACGATGAAGACACGCTCTTTTTTCTCCTTTGGGTCATAGCCGTAAGCAACCGCAATATCCTGTAACGTTTTTAACGACAGGCCAAGCACGGCCGGAATGTCTGCCGCCAGCGTAAACACACCGCCCACACCCGTTGTCGCGCCTTGAACGGTTGCGGCGTTAATTCTGTTTTTGCCCATTCCTTCCGCAATTTCATCCATGACAGAAAGAGGCGCTTTTTGTACGTCTTCGAGTGATTCGAAGATCTCCTCCGGCAGTTTCTTTTGAAACATATTGATAATCTGTTTTTGAGATGTCAGGTACTGTCCTCCTGTTTGAACAAAGCTGCCGACCTCATCCAAGAGCTTACCGATTTTTTTCTGAATGAATTCCGGCGTCAGCTTGTCCAGCAGCTGAAACGGGAGACGGCTGAGCTTTTCCCAAAACCAGACTTTTTGCTGATCTTTTTCCCATTTCTCTATTTCTTTTAATTGCTGATGTAAGTCTTCTTTTCGTTCTGTTGTCACCCAACTCGCACTTCCCTTCCGTTTTTCTACTATATAGTATACCTTCATTTTCTCGGAAACGTTTTTATTTTTCACCTGCGGGTATCATTTTTATAAAAGGAAAAGGAGTGATGGACATGCCTTGGTCGATGAAGGATTATCCCGCTTCATTGAAAAATCTTGAGAAGCCGGTGAAGAAAAAAGCCATTGACATTGCGAATGCGATGATTGATGAAGGCTATGAGGATGGACGCGCAATTCCGATTGCGACAAGCAAAGCAAAGGAATGGGCGGAAAACGCCTCTAAAGAAGAAATTGATGATTTCCTCAAGCATGATGATGAGACAGAGCGAGATGAAGATTCAAACAGCGGCGGAGACCCTGAGCTCATGGATAAAGCAGAGCATGTCATCAAGCATAAAAACGGCTGGGCGGTCAAAGCCGAGGGTGCCAAACGTGTGTCTGAGATCAAGGATACAAAGAAAGAAGCGATTGAACGGGCAAAGGAAATCGCAGCGCATAAAGGCACTGAGGTCATTGTTCATTTGGCTGACGGAAGCGTGCAGCGAAAAATCAAAACAGTTTCATAACGCGATATGCTTTTCAATGTTTCGGGTTTGGCATAAGCGGTTATTGATTGATAAATCATTTATGAGAGGTGAGTATGATGATTAGCTTTTTGGTTTCATTAGTCGTTGCTATCGTTATCGGATTAATCGGAAGCGCCATCGTAGGAAATCGGATGCCGGGAGGAATTTTCGGCTCTATGATTGCCGGGCTGATCGGCGCTTGGATCGGACACGGACTCCTTGGCACTTGGGGACCGAGCCTCGCCGGCTTTGCTATTTTCCCGGCTATCATCGGGGCCGCCATCTTCGTGTTCTTGCTGAGCCTCGTGTTCCGCGGGCTGCGGAAGGAAGCCTAAATTCATTTGATATAGGAGGCATCGTTTCGAACTGAAACGATGTCTTTTTATATGGGACCTTATCCGAATCCCTACATATCATGTTACATAACAGGGAAAAATTTGAGAGTGTATTTTAAACATCTTCGGTTGACAAGAAACCGGGATGGTCATATGATGTAGATAAAATAATTTGGTTTAAGGAAACTCTTTGTTGTATGGCAAAAACAATCAGAATTCAGGTGAGACATGATGAACAAGGACATCACAGCACAATCTCCCCGTTCCAAAGCAGTCCAAGATGCGCTTGACGGGAAAATCAGAGGATTCAGAGGGCTGCTCCCTTTTCTGGGCCCTGCGTTTATAGCAGCCATCGCCTATATTGATCCCGGCAACTTCGCAACGAATATATCGGCAGGTTCTAAATACGGATATATGCTGCTATGGGTGATTTTATTTTCTAATATCATGGCGCTTTTAATCCAATCATTATCCGCCAAACTCGGTATTGCGACAGGCAAAAACCTGCCTGAGGTTGCCCGCGAAGAATTCCCAAAGCCTGTCTCCATCGGTTTATGGATTCAGGGCGAGCTGGTCATTATTGCAACTGATCTGGCGGAATTTATCGGAGCGGCTCTGGGACTGTATTTGCTGTTCGGCATCCCGATGCTCGAAGCGTCTATTATAGCGGCGATCGGCTCTTTCGCGATATTGGAGCTTCAGCGCCGCGGTTATCGCTCACTTGAAGCCGGCATTGCCGGTATGCTGTTTGTAGTGGTAATCGCCTTTGCACTGCAGACCTTTTTCGCAAAGCCTGATGCCGCGTCAGTGATGAAGGGCCTTTTTGTCCCGACGTTTCACGGCACTGACAGTGTGCTTCTTGCAGCGGGTATTCTCGGCGCAACCGTTATGCCGCACGCGATTTATTTACACTCAGCCCTTACACAGCGGCGGGTGGTCGGCAAAACGGATGCGGAACGGAAAAAAATCTTCAGATTCGAATTTATTGATATTTTAATAGCGATGCTGATTGCAGGTGCTATTAATGCGAGTATGCTGATTGTGGCTGCCGCACTATTCTTCAAAAACGGGCTGTTTGTCGAGGATCTTGATGTCGCATTTCAACAATTCGGACATCTTGTCAGCCCTGTGTCAGCGGCTTTATTCGGGATCGGGCTGCTCGTTGCGGGACTATCCAGTTCGTCTGTCGGCACACTTTCAGGCGACGTGATCATGCAAGGATTTATCAACTACCGCATTCCGCTGTATGTACGGCGTTTTATCACGATCATTCCGCCGATCCTGATCATCGCGTCAGGCGTCAATCCGACGACCGCTCTCGTTCTGAGCCAGATTGTGCTCTCCTTCGGCATCGCCTTTGCCTTAATCCCGCTTATTATGTTTACAAGCAATAAACGGATTATGGGGTCACTGATCAACGCTAAATGGGTCACAGTGGTTTCTTGGCTGATAGCTGTATTGATCGTTGCTTTGAATGTATTTTTAATTGTCGATACGTTTCGTTAGAAAAAACCGGCTGCTAAGCCGGTTTTTGATTTTGCGGAAAAGCTCATTGATATCCTTTTTGACAGAAATTTGTTATGATAGAAGAAAAATCGGAGTTTTGATGATGTCAGTATTTATTTTGTTTTATTTGTGGATTGTTCCTATTGTAATCGGAATTTTATGTTCTGTTGCTGCCTATAAATCCAAAGGAAAAATGAGAGTCGCGCCTGGCATTGCCATGATCGTGCTCAGTATTATCTCCTTGATCACCGCGTTTACGGCCGGACACACGAATTTCCACGTGTTTATCGGCGGCATGTTTTTATTCGGCACCTTCTTGGTCGGTTCTGCTTTTCCTTTCTTTTTCGGGCTGAAGAAAAAAGAGAAATAAGCTTATGAAGGCATTAATTCTGTAAGATTTGATAAGAATAAACATATGAAACACACAAGGACAAATGCGCTGATCTTTTTGCTTTGAAAGAAGATGCATTTGTCCTTGTGGCCGTTTTGAGCATGGCGAACATCATGACAGGCTGCATAAATCATTCCTGCGGATCCTAATAAGTACACCGATAATTTTATGAATTCAAACATGGTTTCCTCCTAACAGGCAATATAATGCTATGATTACCAAAAATACATTTGTTTCCAACACAAAAACAGGGCCTTTTTCAGGCCCCTGTTTTTTTAGAATAACCGCTTTAAACTTTTCTTCAGTGACGGCATTTCGATTTTTTGGTTTTCGAAGAAATTTTTCAGCATGTACTTGCTGAAGCCTTTTGCCTGCCCGTAGGTTATTTTGCCAGGGAGCGGCGGTTCATTTCCGATCATGACGTCCACAACGGTCGGCTGGTCAGCGTGTAATGCCTCATGGAAAGCAGGTGCAAGCTCTTCCGCTCTGGTCACCTTGATGCCCTTTGCTCCGCAGCTTTCTGCAAATGCGGCATAGTCGACATTTTGAAGTTTTGTCACATAGTCGATATTGCCTTTGACCTGCTGCTCATACTCGATCATGCCGAGGTTTTCATTGTTTAAAATGACGACGGTGATTGGGAGCTTGTATTTGACGGCGGTCGGAAGATCCTGCATGACCATGGAAAAGCCCCCGTCCCCGCAGACAGCGATCGCCTGACGCTCCGGTTCGGCTAAGCTTGACGCAATCGCTCCCGGCAGGCCGCAGCCCATAGTCGCAAGCCAGCTGGAAACAATGAAATCCTGGTTCGCGTTCATCTTGAAATGCCGCGCCATCCAGACTGTCACAGTGCCGACATCTACAGAGAGCACCGCATCATCTGCTGCCGCTTCCTGAAGACGTGCCACGACCTGCTGGGGTTTAAGCGGTGTTGCCGCCTCTGTCTCATCTTTTTCAATTTCGTTCCACCAATGCTGCATATGTTCCGTGCAGGCATTCAGGAATCTTCTGTCTTCCTTCCGTTCAATATACTCCGTCAATTCGCGCAGGCCGAGGGCCGAATCACAGACAAGGCCCGCTGTCACCGGATAGCGTTTTCCGATTTTCGCCGGGTCTGAATCGAGCTGGATCGCCGGCGTGTCATCAGGCAAATAATCACGGTACGGGAATGAAGTCCCCAGCATGATTAATAAATCGCATTCCTCCATTGCCTCGTAAGCCGGCTTTGTGCCGATTTGCCCGAGGTTGCCGAGAAAATGCGGGTGCTTATCGGGAACAACGCCTTTTGCCGGAAGCGTGACAACAATCGGAGCGGCGGCTTTGTCCGCAAACTCCAGCAGCTCCCGTTTCGCCTTTTTCATTCCCTGCCCCGCCAAGATAATCGGCTTTTTAGCATTATTAATATATTGTGCGCAAGTGACGAGCTGTTCTTTTTTCGGTTCAAGGTTCCCTTCAATATACACTGGTGAAGTGTACACGGGCTCGCGTTTGATCTTCTCTGCAAACAAATCATCTGACACGCTCAATACCGCGACGCCTTTTTTGCTGTAGGCGGTGCGGATGGCCTGATTCAAGAGATCCGGAAGTGATTCCGCGCTATGTACCTCTCTGTTGAACACAGCCACGTCCTCAAACATTTGCTCAAGCTTGATCTCCTGAAAATAATCCCGTCCAACTTCGCCTGATGAGACCTGTCCGGCAATCGCCAGCACAGGGGCGCCGTCCGCTTTTGCATCATATAAACCATTTAATAAGTGAACCGCCCCCGGCCCTGCGATCGACAGGCAGACGCCGATCTTGCCGGTGAGTTTTGCCTCAGCCGCGGCTGCCAGCGCTGCCACCTCTTCATGGCGGGTTTGAATGAATTTCAATTGATTTCTTTCGTGTCTTAATTCTTCAATAAACTCATTTATACTGTCTCCGGGGATGCCATAAACATGATCAACTCCCCATTGTTCTAGCAGTTCTGTCATTGCTTGTCCTGCAGTTTTGTGTGCCATGCCGTATCCTCCTTTTTCCTTTTTTCAATACCACAGGAGAAAGGCTTTAAAACCCGGAGACCTTTATCACTTGCCCAGTCTTCTTTTGAACAGGTCAATCGCCGCAAGCATGCCGCTGTCCTTGAGGGTGACATTTACATCTCGATCGCCGTTCTTGAAATCACTGATTTGCTTTTTTCGGTTCGGCACCATAAAAAACGGCAAACGCTGCGGAGAAAACCACTTCAAACCCGCCGTCTCCATGCCGTTCGCTATCGCTCGTCCGCCTGTTATGTTTCCGGCGAACACATGCTGTTCATCTTGAAACTTTGGCCTTTGATAGACACCTATTTTCGCAGAAAGCGCTGCTGTGTATCCCGTCTCTTCCAATACCTCCCGGACTGCCGCTGCCTCAGCTGTTTCCTCGGGATCAACCCTGCCGCCCGGCAGATCCCATAAAGGAACGTCTTTTCATTTAACCAGCAGAATCTGCTGATTTTCGTTCAATACAATGACAAATGCGCCTTGCGTATACATTGCATGTCTCCTTATCCCGCCAAAAAAAGACCAAGGTGGGTTCCCTTGGTCCTAGAGCTTTATTTTTTAAAATGATACGGCAGTGTGGCAACGATTATGTCCTTTTTCCAGAACAGCCGGACTCTTAGGAGGAAGGCTGATTGATTGTGAAGAATGGTGTGCCAGCGTTTTTTCGTAATAAATTGCGGAAACAGCACCATGACGGAAAACTGCTCCTTCTTCGCTTTTGCTTCTACTGTTTCCAAAAACTTATCAAACGGATGGACAAGGCTTCTGTACGAGGAGTGAAGCGTAACGAGCCGCACTCCGTTATTGAGCTCTTCCCAGCGTTTTTCGACTTTCTTTTCCTGTTCTCTGTCAAATGACACGTGAACGGCGATGACCTGATCGGACAGTGACTTCGCATATTGAATCGATTTTTGCACGACGGTCGTGACGCCGGCTACAGGCACAATCACGACCGTGCCTTTGATTTCTTCCGGCTGTTTGTCTACAATGCGAAGCTGTTCGCCGACAGCTGTATAGTGATTTTTAATTACGTAAAACAACAGAACGACGATAGGCATAAAGATTAAAACCGGCCATACGACATTAAACTTCGTCACGAACAGGATCGACAGAACCATAAACGAAATCAAAGCGCCGCAGGAGTTGATCAGCATTTTTCCGATCCAGCCTTTTGGTTTTTGCTTGATCCATTTGATGCACATGCCGGTTTGCGAAAGCGTAAATGGAATAAATACGCCGACAGCATATAACGGGATTAAGTGTTCTGTCTGTCCTCCAAATAACAGGATGAGCACAATGGAAGCAACGCCTAAAAAGATAATTCCATTTGAGAAGCCTAAGCGGTCGCCTCTGACTGTAAACATACGCGGCATATACTGGTCTCTCGCCAGGTTGAAGGCAAGCTGCGGGAAAGCTGAAAATCCCGTGTTTGCCGCAAGAACCAAAATAAGCGATGTGACGCCTTGGATGACATAGTAGAACACATTCCGCCCAAAGGTTTCGGACGCAATTTGTGAAACCACCGTTTCATCGGGCTTCGGCGCCGTTCCATATCCGTATGCGAGCACCGTAATGCCGGCGAACAGAATCGCCAGCAAAATTCCCATCATCGCAAGCGTTCTTGCCGCGTTTCGCGCTGGAGGGTTTTTGAAAGCCGGAATCGCGTTAGAAATGGCCTCAACCCCGGTCAGCGCCGAGCAGCCGGAAGAAAAAGCCTTAAGCAGTAAAAACAGCGTAATACCGGCTACCGGTGTGCCGAGCGGTGTATGATGGACTGGCTGATCAATTTGCCCCGTCATGAGTTTAAACAACCCGACTGCAATCAGAACCAAAAGCGCCACCACAAACAGGTAAACCGGATAGGCAAGAATCGATGCCGATTCCGATAGCCCGCGCAGGTTCAAAATCATAATGACTAACACCAGAAAAACAGCGATCGGCACATGATAATCATGCAATGCAGGAAAGGCCGACGTGATGGCATCCGTACCTGCGGAGATACTTACCGCTACTGTTAAAATATAATCGACAAGCAGTGAACCGCCTGCGATCAATCCCGGCTTTTCACCGAGGTTTTCTTTAGAAACGACATACGCCCCGCCGCCCTGCGGGTAAGCGTAAATAATCTGCCTGTATGAAAGAATCAGTGCGAGCAGCAATATAAGAACGCCAACCGCAATCGGTATGGAGTACCAAAATGCAGCAGCACTGATTGTTGCCAAAATGATTAGAATTTGTTCTGTCCCGTATGCAACAGATGACAGCGCATCTGAGGAAAGCATTGCCAAGGCTTTTAATTTCGTCAGTTTTTGCTCTCCAGCTGCTTGAGATTTTAGTGGTTTCCCAATCAAAAAACGTTTGATTGAATGATACATCGATGTCTTCCCCTTTTAATTTCTCATTTTTCAATTAAAACAATAAAACATCAGCATCTTGCTCTCACATTTTGTAATAGTCCTTTCTGCTATGATGTCTCTGTATGCGATTTACATTCTAAAAAAATGAACGGCAAAAAACACAGAGGCAAACGGATGCCCCTGTGCCATTACATCGAACACAGGTTTCATTCATCTCCTCTCACGAACGCTTACGAGGTTAGCTGACGGATTCGGGCATATGAGAGTTAGCCCTACCTAAAAAGGATTCACCCCAACGGCAAAAAAGCCGTTCTATTGGGTCCCCCGCTCTGATTTCAGATTAAGCGATTTGTTTTATAAAAGAGATCATACTCCCGTTCACGCGCGTTGTAAAGGGGCTTTCGGCTGGACGAGAAAAAATAAAATGACAGGTTCCACAAATGGAATTTACATACCAAAAATAAAAAAACAGAGGCTAAATTGCCTCTGTTTTATTCTGTATCAGTCTTTCTTTTTCTGCGTCTTACGGCATTCCAAATGAACACTGCCGCAATCACCATAATGAGTGCCAGCACGCCAATATACAGCCATTTCTGGCTATGATCCTGCGATGGCTGTTCTGCGCTGGAACGGTTTGTTTCCGTTTTAAGCTGCTGATGGTTTGTAAACACCTGATGGCTGTTTGTTTCATTAACGACGGTTGCCGAGTCATCGGTGCTGTTCAGATAACTGATGATCTCTTTTGTGACGGCCGTGCCATTTCCTTTTGACGGTGCAAAGACAGCCATCGTGTAGCCTGAATCCCAAAGAGAGGCTTGGGTAAATGCCACTTGTTTTGTAGTCTCATTCAGCATCTCAAAACCTGATACATCAAACGAACCGTTTTTTGCTTGCGGTACAAGCAGATCTGATGATCTCTCCTTCAGAAGAGAAAATTGATTGATGCCCCCTAAGAAAATGAGGTTCCGTCCTTTGGCATTATTTGCTGTTATGTCAGATGATTTCTTTATCGTATATGAATGCTGCGCTTCGCTGCCAAAGGACTCCGTTACGATAGAAAGCTCCTCAAGCTTTGATTGGCTTACCGTGTCAGGAAGCACGATTAGCGTTGTCTGTTCCTGATTTCCGGCGTAAGGAAGCGGCCACTCTTGAAAATCCGCTGACGGAGACATGCCTTTGATGGCGTATGACAATGTACTGCTTTTATCGATAAAGACCCACTTTTCTTCATCAGTGGTGTTGCAAGGATTGTTTTCCTTTAGCCCAGTTGTGACAAACTGAATATCAATGTAGCGGTTTTTCTGCAGCAGCTTAGGGTCCACTTTTACCGTGACATGATAGAACCCGTTTTTATCTTCTTTTCCTAATTCATCAAGCCCGACCGAGTGCGGCTGGCCGTTGATCATGACCTTCAGTTCTGCTGCCTGAGAAGCTGATCCGTTTTCGGCCGTTGAGGCTTGAATCGTTTCGGACTTTTTCAGCTTAAGCGACAGCTTTGCTGATTGATTTTGATCTAAAACCGCTGATGCAGGATAAAAGTAATGAGCTGAAGATGTTTTGTCAGCTCCAATTGTGATATCATCCGCTCCAAAATTCTCGAGGGTCAGCTTATTGCTTTCCTTTTTTTCAGCCTGCTGAAGCTTGCTGATCGAAAGTGTATCGCCGCTGAGCTGGCCTGTGTAAGTCTGATCCGTGATGACGCTGATTTTTTCAGTGAGCACGTCAGCGGATGCCGCTTGTGCGAATAGAACCGGCTGCTGCTTGCCCTCTGCTTTCAGCACCCGCTCCGCAAGCAGGAGTTTTTCTCCTTTTGCCTGTAAGCCGGCTTGTTTCATCAGCTTTTTCACCTTGCCGTTCCAATGCTTGTCCACTCCTATGAAAATCGTCGGCTTGTCGATTTTCTTCAGTTCAGATTCCGTGACATACGAAATGCTGATACTGCTGTCCACCGTTTTCAAATAGCCTTCTGTTTTCACTGCAGCTTCAATTTCCGCCGAACTTGGGTCATCCGGAATGACGATGGCGGTTTTCTCCGCTGTATTTCCCGATTGGGCGAAAGGATACGGATAATGGTCCAGCGACGTTCCCTTCGCTTCACTGCTGTCCGCCAGCGTCAGGCGGCTGTCGGGATAAATTTTGATCCAGTTGCCGGATGTATCCTGTCTGACGCAGACGCCCTCTTTCATCACGCCGTAAAATTTCAGCGATACGTTGTGATAGCCTTGGGCAGACTGGCTTTTATTCAGGTTCAGCTTCACTGTTTTCCGTTTGGAATCACCATCAAGCTTTAACGTTTTGACCGGTTCATCGTCAATGACAGCCGTTAACGATGATGGAGAAATTAAAAGATTTGATGCCTCGTATTCAATCACCAATTGCTGGCTGCCGGAAGAGGCGCCTGCCGGGATCTGATACGTCAGCTCAGCGCTGTCTTTTGATCCGTACAGTGTAATCAGGTCGCTTGTCAGCACCTGCTGTTTGGCTTGTTCTTGGCTGCTTTTTCCGAGGAACGAACCGCTGACCTCCACCTCCTTGGCAAAAGCCGCTTGTCCAGTCATCGCCAGCAGCATGAGGCTAGTGAGAAAAATCATTATTTGTTTCAAAAAGGTCACCCGCTTTTATGTTGATTGTATCGTTCTGTTTTGTACCATTTGACCTCCTGCTTGAATAAACGGTGCTTGATTTCTACGAATAAAGAATAGATGACCAGCACAATCCATGCCTGCGAGTATGTAAAGTACATGAGAAATACGATAAAAAAGTTTTGCCTGTTCATTTCTGTTTTTTCAATGCTTAGCGTAATCATGACCTCTGTCATAAATAAGAAAAATGCCAAGATCCAGAGAATCATTGCCAAGAACCCGACCGACAAATGCAAATCATAAAACAGATTGACGACAAATATCGTATTTGACATGATCACGCCAAAGAAAAACAAGAAGTACGTAAAGAAAAAATAAAACAAATCAAAGATAATCCGTTTTCGTTTCAGCTTGAAAAACTGAGCCAAAAATTTCAGCACGACATATTGATTGCCACGCGCCCATCTGGTGCGCTGGCGCCACCAGACCTTCCACGTTTCCGGCTCCTGCTCCCAAGTAATGGCGGCAGGGAAAAAGCGGATGTGATAGCCGAGATTATACACCCGGATCGTCAGCTCGGTATCCTCAGCGAGCGCTTTGTCATCCCAGCCTCCGAGCTTTTCGATAATGCTTCTGCGGATCGCAAAGTTGGTGCCTGGGATGGTGGCGATTTTGAACCACTTCCATCTGCCTCCCTGGGCCATCCACTGAAAACAGATCGTTTCGATATTAATAAACTTCGTCAAGAGCGTTTTTGCCGCATTGATGACGCGGAATTTCCCTACTACGGCGCCTGCCTTTTCGTCATTCATCAGGCCGAGCACAAGGTAATACACGGCCATTTTCTCAGGCGTGTTGTCGGCGTCATATACACAGATCACATCGCCGTTCGATTCGGCAAAACCAGAGTTAAGTGCAGAGGATTTGCCTTTTCCTGCGTTTGGCGGCTTCGTAATCACCATTTTGATGAAATCGTATTTCTCGGAAAATTCATTGACGATATCACCCGTCCGGTCTGATGAATTGTCATTAACGACGATAATCTCCAGCCGGTCCTTCGGATAATAAAGGTTGACCATCGCCTTCAGCGTCTGCCGAATCACAACCTCCTCGTTATGCGCCGGGATGAGAACACTGACCTTTGGCAGCTCCTTCATGTTTTCTCTCCACTTCGGGATGTTCCGTTCGAAGGTCATATAGTGGCGGAACCCGCCCTGCATGAGAAACATGTGGTAGAGAAGCATGACCCATATTAAACTTAGCGAGATAAAGAACAGCGTATTACCCAAGGCTTCTTCTCTCCTTAAAAATTCGTTTTTTCAATGTGGCTCTCAAATAAAACGTATAACTGACAAACATGACGACAAATAAGAGCACGACCGCGGAGAGAATCCATAACGCCTTTTCCAGAGGGGTTTGCCGATGATGATCGAAAAACTCGTCAATGGCGCTTACGCCGTTTTTCACCTGAATCGTTCCGTCACCGCTTGTATGAATTTCCACTTTGTCTGTTTTGACGGTTTGTTTCGTTTTCTTTAAATCAAGCCATTCACTGTCCGGAATGCGTTCCATCTCATCAACCAGCTCCGGCAGATATTTCATCCCGAGATACGGATGATAAAACCCTCCGGCTACTCCGCCTTCAAAATCAATCATCTGGGAGATGTGCTCCTCCATATCGCCGAGCGGGTTTTGCTTTGATGTATCGACAAAGCCGATCGTTTCCGGATACAGCGTCATGCCATGCAGCATCGAAGGAGCGGTCACATACGGAGATGCACCTGATGTTTTCCACGTTGTGCCGCTGAGCTGGACCTGGCCAAAAATGCTTGTAAAATACTGCGAAGCGATTTGATAGCCATATTCGGACATCGTGTAATGCGGCGCTTCAAACGCCAGCGGGTAGAGACCCGATGATGTCAAATCCTCAATAGCGCGCGTCAGTTTTTGCTTTGTATACGTTTCTTCCTTTTCCCGAAATGGTTTTAGATATCTGTTATAGGCTTGTTCGTTCGGAAAATCCTGTTCTTTTTCCAAAATGGACGAGGGGTCTTCGGCATTTCCGGATGTAATCGGCTGATCCGCCTTTGCATCCCAAAATTCAAAGCCCTCTCCTGTTTCACTGTAGCGATAGGCGTGTGTATAGCCGTGAACAATGATACTGCCGCCCATGCTTTGCAGCTTTTTCAGCACCTTGACCATCTTCGGTTTATCAGACAAATACACTTTGTCGCCTGTTTCCGGATTCAAGTAAACCGGTATCACTGCCAGCATAAAAGGAACATGCCTCTTATGCAGATATGTACCGGCTTGAAGCAGCAATGTTTCATCAGACATCGGGCTGATATCCTCGAGACGCAAATACAAAAGCGTCGTCCCCGCCTTCTCTCCAAAAGCTTCTCTGAGCTGTTTCGCCACGATCAAATTGTCGTTTAACAAATTCGTTAATCCAATGTACACATTCGCTTTTTTTGTTTTCCATATAAAAGAATGCGTTTTGCCGTCATCGGCTTTAAAGGTATAAAGCGCCTTTCCTTTCAGGCCTGATACGCTCAGCACGTTAAGCCCGCTCTCCAGAGACACATCGGTCTTTTCCGACCTGCTGTGGACCTGAAACACATTTTCTTTCCGGGCTAATGAAAGCCCGGAAAATTGGCTGATTTGGCCTGCGTTATAGCCTATGGCGACAACAGGTTTTTTTACACTGCTGATAAGAGACACCAGTTTTTTGCTAAGCTTTCTTTTCGTTTGGCCGTAATAAATCACATGGTCTTTGCCATTGAAATCAGCCGCTTCAACATCCAAATCATTTTTGGCTGTCACATGGGATGTAAAGTGGCCCGCAAGCAAATCAAGCATTTTAACTTGAGAAGACTCCTTGCCGTCCAAGGTTGAATAAATGATGAGAATGCCGGCATCCCGCTCTTTTGCTTGTGCCGAAACGGGAAAAGCCGCAATGGCTGAAAACAGAAGCATTGTGACGCAGAGCAGCGTGATTCCTTTATAGTTCATTCATCATCATCTCGTTTTCCAGTTCTTCTAAAAATTGATCAGCTGTTTTGATATCTTTGCGGTAAGGCAAATAACAGACGTGGAACGTGAGCGACACATACTTTCCATTTTCCAGCTGATACGTACCCAATTGTTTTTTCAGCTTTGTCAGGACGGCCGGCATATGTTCAGCGGGCGTGTGCGTCAAAACGATTCCGATACGCTCGTCAGAAGGGCGGAATTTCTTATCCGTTTCCCTGACGCTTGACCTGATTTGCTGACTGACATATTGGAAGAGGCGGTCGGTTTCTTTTTCACCGTACAAAGACTTAAACTCTTTGAAATAATGCATATGCAGCAGCAAAAACACGAAAGAATTGCCGTAGCGCTCCGCCCGCTTGATTTCTTCTGAAAGCTCCAGCTTCATCCTCTGCTTGTTATCAAAGCCGGTTACTCTGTCCACAGCGACAAAGCTTTTGATTTCGGATTGAAGCCGTGTAACTGAGCGCCGAAGCTCTGCTGCAATATCGTGGATTCTTCCAGCTATAAAAGAAAACAGCAAAAGCGCGATTCCCCACATGACAAGCATTTGCAGCCCTTCTTCAGCCGGAAATAGCGTAGCCTGTCCAGTCTGGAAAAACATCATTAAAGTGCCGAGGGCAAAGAGTACGATTAAGGTCACTGCCAGCGCGTAAATCGGGCCGAACCATATGCCTGCGGCGATGACGACAAACGTGATGCAAAGGATCAGAGCGCCTTCCGATTGCTGAGCTGTCACATAATAAATAAACAGAGACAGGGCTGCAATCAGCCCTGAAAAATAAGCAAATAATTTTTGTGATTCATTGAATGATATTTTCATTAAAAAGCTCCCTTTCGGCTAACAGCGGCAGCAGATTGTCAAAAGAATGCGTCTGAGTGCCGCTCATATAGCCTCCATAATACGATTTCACCGGATCAAGAATTTCAAAGTCATTCATCCTGTCATATATGGCTTTGATGACAGAGCTGTTTTCATGCTGTTCCGTTAAAAATAATACGGCTAATGCGTATACGGATGGCGACTCATATTGGACGACAGGCTCCTTCGTATCCGCCGAATATCGTCCGTACAGCTTTCCATTTGTCTGAAATTCCTGCTTGATCCAGTCCGCTAAAACAGCGGCTTTTTTATCCCCTTCCGGCAAATGCCAAGCAGCGTACAGCTGATCAATGAGGTTGATTTCACTGTCATATTTGTATTCCTTCGTGTCTGAGCTGTAGGTCTTCGGCAGAAAGCCATTTTTTAAAGGAGCTGAATAGAGAACATTGGCATTCCGCTGTTCCGTTTCTTCGTCTATGATTCCATTCTTCTTTAAGACAGCTAATGCATCGGGCATGACGTATGAAATCGTCACATCCTTTGAAGCGGCCTGTGAGTCGTAAAAATCTGTAAATAACCCGTTATTCATATTGTATGTCTTCAAAGCTGTGCCGATATTCCGGGCCGTTTGCGCGTAGTCGTTGCGGCCCCATTTTGCGGCGGCTTGGTCAAGAGACAGCATAATTCTCATATCATCTATCAGCGCATTCGTCCCGCTCGCTTGGCCGTTTTGAATCTTCCACGTTACCAAGTGATTGCTCAGCAGAAATGAATCAGTCAGATGCTGATATTGCTCCTGAAAATGCGGGGCGTCATTTTTGCTGACCAAAAACTCCATCCACAAGCCGAGAGATTCTGATAAATACGAAGACTGGTCTGAAAAGTCGGTTTTGATCAGCCCTTGGTCATTCATTAGATTGTGATAGATGAAATACTCTGCCGGCTGAAGCGGACTGGTATTCACATCAGCCCCAGATTGATTTAAGAATTTATTCCCAGCTTCAACACACCCTGCGGAAAGTCCGATAGATAAGAAGAATAAGATGACAGCGATCAACACATGCCTCACAGGCAAATCCCCCTTTATCGTCTGAAGCGAATCAGACGCTCAGCAATTATGACGAAAATATTACTGCCATGTTACAAATTACATTTACTATAAAAGAAAAAAATGCAGATTGCTAGCTTTTTTTCCCCTTTTTAAACATTCAAATAACGGGACCTAAGTCCAATAAAAAACCTGTGCGATATGCACAGGTTTTTCTGTTATTTATCCAAACCGAGTTTCTTCAGCTGTTCTGCCAGCGCGTTGTTAATCGGCTCATCTTTATTATTTTGTTTTTTCATATAAGAGGACACGTCCCGTTTGGAAGCGCGCCCTTTGTCTTTGTTTTTTCGTTTTTCAAATACGGAAAGCTTTTCACGGTGCCCGCAGACACACGCGAAGGTTTGGCCTTCTCCTTGGCCGCGAAGCTCCATTCTTTTATGGCAGTTCGGGCAGCGCGCGTTTGTTTTTCGGGCAATCGTTTTTCTGCTTCCGCATTCACGGTCTTGGCACACGAGCATCGTGCCGCGTTTGCCGTTTACCTTCAGCATCATTTTGCCGCATTCCGGACATGCCGTTCCCGTGATGTTATCGTGTCTGAACGTTTGGCTGCTGTTTTTGATTTCTTTTACCGTTTGGTTAGCGTAAGCCTTCATGTCTTTAATAAAGACAGCCGATTTCAGTTTTCCGGCGGCGATCGCAGACAGCTTTTGCTCCCATTCTGCCGTTAAGGCCGGTGATTTCAAATCCTCCGGAACAAGCTGCAGGAGCTGTTTTCCTTTAGATGTGATAAAAATATCTTTGTCCTTTTTCTCTATTAAAAAGCTGTTGAACAGTTTTTCAATAATGTCGGCACGCGTTGCCACCGTGCCGAGGCCGCCTGTTTCTCCAAGCGTTTTGACGAGGCCTTTTTCTTCTCCCTGCATAAAGGCGCTTGGGTTTTCCATCGCTGACAGCAGGGTTCCTTCGTTAAAGCGGGCAGGCGGCTTCGTTTGTCCGCTTGTTTCAGTCAACGTGCGGACGGCAAGAGTGTCGCCTTTTTGAAGGGCCGGGAGTGTCTGATCTCTGTCATCCTCCTGCTCATCATCCTCATCCGCCATGTCATAAACGGCTTTCCATCCTTGTGACTGCACGGTTTTGCCTTTCGCCGTAAAGGTTTCTCCGCCGATTTCTGCGATGACCTTTGTTTCCTCATATTCGAATGCAGGCATTAATACAGCAAGAAAACGTTTCGCAATCAGGTCATACAGCTTTCGTTCTTTGTCACTCAGACTGCTGAGAACGAGCGGCTCTTCGGTTGGGATAATCGCGTGGTGGTCTGACACCTTCGCGTCATTGACGTAGCCTTTATGGGATTTAATGCCGCGTTTTTTAATTTGGCTGACATATTGGGCATATGGTTTTACCTCCATGCCTTCCAGACGGTCTTTTAACGTCGGGACGATATCACTGGATAAAAATCTTGAGTCCGTCCGCGGATATGTGACGAGCTTATGCTGTTCATACAGCTTCTGCAGCACAGAAAGCGTTTCTTTAGCAGAAAATCCGAAGCGCTTGTGGGCGTCACGCTGAAGCTCCGTTAAATCATAAAGGGCAGGTGCAAAGCTTTTTTTCGCTGTTTTTTTCAGCTCAGCAATGACCGCTTGCTTTCCATCGAGGTCTTTTACCAGACGGCTTGTTACGTCTTGATTGAACGTTCTCGTCTGCTTTGATTTTTTATCCTGCCACGTCAGCGTCATGCCATCGGCCGCCGCGCGGATGCCGTAGTATGGAACCGGTGTAAACGCTTGAATGTCCGCCTCGCGCTTTGCAATCATGGCAAGCGTCGGTGTCTGCACACGGCCGCATGAGAGCTGGGCATTGAATTTTGTGGTGAGTGCACGGGTCGCATTAATTCCCACAATCCAATCCGCTTCCGCTCTGGCGACGGCAGAATGATACAGGTTTTCATATTCTTTGCCGCTGCGCAGCTTTTGAAAGCCTTCCTTGATTGCTTTATCCGTCACAGATGAAATCCACAGCCGCTTGATCGGCTTGCGGACATTCGCTTTTTCAATGATCCAGCGCGCAACAAGCTCCCCTTCCCGGCCTGCATCAGTCGCGATGACAATCTGATTGACGTCTTTACGGGTAAGCTGGGATTTGACCGCATTGAACTGTTTTCCGGTTTTCTTGATCACAACAAGCTTTAATGGTTCTGGGATAATCGGCAGATCCTCCAGCCGCCATGATTGAAATTCTTTTCCGTAGCCTTCCGGATCAGCAAGTGTCACCAAATGGCCCAAAGCCCATGTAACAATATATTGATCGCCTTCGAGATAACCGTTTCCTTTTTTATGGCACTTCAGCACCCGGGCCAAATCCCGGCCGACTGAAGGTTTTTCAGCTAGTACAACTGTTTTTGACATGCTTGATCACTTCTCTTTCTTTCACGCTCATCCTTTTATTATAACAGACTTGAACAAGCACTCTCTAACTGCGTCCGTTTTTCGTGTCAATTTCTGAGAAAATAACGTGAGTGACGGTTTGCGCGTATGGCGATGTTTTGTTAATGAAATCTTCTACCGCCTCGAGGCTTTCAGCATTGATTTTCAGCATATAACAGGCTGCGCCCGCAATCCGGTAGCAAAATTCGATATTCGGCAATGTTTGAATATAGCTTTTGAACCGCTCGTAATCCGCGTTTTTGACGGTTGCTTCCACAATGCAGGAAACGGGAAGCCCCAGCTTTTTCTGATCGACCTCCAGCGTGTATTGCTTGATGATGCCGAACGATTCAAGCTGCCTCACCCGTTCTGTCACGGATGGCGGCGACAGCTTAATTTTCCTGCCTAATTCCCGCATCGACAAACGGCTGTCCTTCTTCAGCTCCTCAATAATATTCAGATCAATCTGGTCAAGTTTCATTTCAACATCCTTCTTTTATGATTTTGTACACATTATCTCGGGTATTTTTGTAAATGACAAGTACAGTTCCCGAGAAAAAGCAATTAAAAATGAATGTTTTCCGAACATTTTCTAAAAGCTGTCATATGTACCCTCCGGATTGTTTATAGTATAGATGAAAACGTGTCCACAAGGAGGGCGATTTATGCTGCAAACGCCGATCGGAAGACTTCGCACGATGGGTTTTATTGAAGGAATGTCACTCTTAATCCTGCTGTTCATCGCCATGCCGCTAAAATATTGGGCGGGCCTTCCGCTTGCGGTAACAATTGTCGGTTCGGTTCACGGCGGATTGTTCATTTTGTATTTGCTTGTTTTGGCGTATGCGACCCTCTCTGTCAAATGGTCGCTGAAATGGTCAGCCGCCGGCTTCATCGCCGCTTTTGTCCCATTCGGAAACTTTTTGTACGACCGCGGATTAAGGAAATATAAATAAGTAAGTGCGAAAAAGGCTGGATCTTTATGATCCAGCCTTTCTTATTAAAACCACTTTGTCAGCCACGCGATATAGTAGGCGCCCGGAATAAACATCAGCTGGGCGAGGAGTGTGCCCGCCACCCTTGATGTGACCATCGTTACAGAGGTCCATTTTAAATACGTATAGCTTCGTTTTCCTTTTGCCACATCGTCGGCAAGAACGGATACCTTAGGATCAACAAAAATGGCCAGCAGCATCGTCGCAATCCCGTTGATCAAGCCCGATGCCATGACGGCTGTCGTGCTGCGCTCCGGCGCCAGAAGGCCTGCGTACAAAGCTGAAAGCACGCCAATCGTATAAATGGATGTGATCAGCATGTTGATCACAAATAAACGCTTAGGAATCAAGCGAATATGAAATCCTTTTACATACGAAATAGACGGCAGACGCAAATAGGAAAGGGCATTTTTGAATCCTTGTTTGGAGAGTCCCTTTTTGAACACTTGAAAAACGGAGCCGCCGCCGCTCGCCAAGTGAATAATCGCCCGTGAAAAAAGAGCGACGAAAGACGGAAGCAGGATAATGCCCAGGATGGTGCCGACTGTCGATCCGAAAATCAAGAAGCGGAACTGCTCGCCGACAATCGCCAGGGCGTTTTTTCCCGCATCATCAATTAAATGTCCGGTAAAGGGCTGCTGCACCATGTTCGACATTCTGGACACAATGACCATGACATTAAACAGGGAAAGCGCGGACGCAATAAATCCAACGCGGGCCCCGGAAAGCCTTGTGGCGTAAGCTAACGTTTCTATCGAGTGAATCAGTAATAAAAAACAGAAAATAAAAAGTACTTGTGTTGTAATGACATGCACGTTATTCTTCCTCCAATTTCATCCTAGAGATAAGACTGGAAAGAAGCCAAAGAGGTTTCAGTGCAATGTGTTTTTCACAATAAAAAAACCGCCGGCGTACGCCGAGCGGTTTGTCTTATTCTTTTCTATACGCAAATAAAGATTATATCATCCGCCAAGTCGGGCGGGGTAGATTCATAAAGCATTGTTCCGAAGAATCATTCTGGAAAGTAAACACCATGGAAATTTCTTGAACACAAGACAACGAAAGCCCTACCTCTCAATCGTCACTGCGGCTCCGAAGCCGCGCCGGTGTGAATTGTAAAACAAAAAAGTCTTTTTTCCATCTCATCGTTAGGGGCGATTTGTTATGAAGGAAAAGAATAAGGGCAGCTGGTTATGCTGCTTGGGAAGCGGTAAGCTTCTCTCTCAAACAGAAAAAAGAAGTTTACTTTCTTTTTTATTTGCTTATTTTTCTTACTAGCTATTCATGATAACATATCGCCCCTGAAAACACAAATTTCTTATAGATCGAGTGAGACCGGTGTTTTCTCTCCGGCATTCATTAATCTGATATCCTCCGGTTCAATTTCAAGAATCACCAGATTCGGATCATCCTTACCGTCAAACCAGCGCTCTAATTTGGAACTCCATATTTTATCCTTCAGTTCAGCCGAATTGTTGATTTTGGCTTTTCCTTCAACTTCAACATACGCGTCGCCAAAGCCCTCACAATCATAACCTAATAAAATGTGAACATTGGGGTTATTCTCAATTTCTTCGGCTTTATGAGTGTCCTTGCTCGTCGGTGTGTAAATCGTCAGCCCGTCATGGAAAAAAGTCATGTAGCGGGAATGCGGCTTGCCCTTTTCAACCGTTGCTAGCGAGCCTACTTTATGGTGATCTAGAACATCAAGCACTTTTTGTTTAATGTCTTGCTGATTCATCTCGAATCACTCCTTTTTAACGTCTCCGCTGTTACTTTTCCACATCCGGGGAAGATTTAAACAAGAAAATGCGCGCGCTATGTTTTTATCCTTTCCATTCACGCTTTAGCAAGCTGTAATAGACAAGGTCATGATGCCTGCCGTTAACGAATAAGCCGTCCCGTGCCGTTCCTTCTTCTTGAAAGCCGAGCCGCTCCGGGACCGCTCGGCTTTTTTGATTCCCGGCAGCCGCGCAGAGAGCAACGCGATTCAGTCCAAACTCTTCAAAAGCATATGTGATGAGAGTTCGGCAGGCGGCGGTGATGATGCCTTTGCCTTCAAACTCTTTGGCAATCCAATAGCCAATTTCCCCTTTTTGATTGATCTGATCTAGATGATGGAGGCCGATCATGCCGCATAGGGTGCCGTCATAAAGAAGCCCCGCTTCGATGCTGCTTAGGTCGGCATACTCCCGCCGCCAACCTGGAATGATCGTTTCTCTGTACGTTTCAGCGCTGCTTGGATTTTCCGCCCAAAACAGCCACTGGCCGAGCCGCTGCTGATTTTCGATAATGAGTTCGGAAAGCCGCTCCGCATCCTTTGGCTCCAGTAATCGAATGGTGATGTGCTCATTTACCTTGCAGGTAAACATTCCCTCGCCCTCTTTCCTTTTTTACCCATTATAGCGGCGATTTCATTTTTTTCAATACAAAAAAGGATGGGCTGTTACGCCTCATCCTTATATTCTTGGATCTGTAAAGATATCATGTTGATCTGTGCTCGTCGAAGACATTTCCGTCACCACGGCACCTTCTTCCCCGGCCTGGAACCAATGCTTGGTGTTCGGCGGAATCGTATATTGCCCGCCCGGTTCAAGTTCAATTTCGTGCCAGACCGTATAGTGTTCTCTGTCCTCCTGCGGTGGGAGAACCTTTGGAAGCTGCGTTTTTTCTCCTTCTACGTAAAGATACACTTTTCCGTAGCGGCAGCGGAATGTCTCCTGCTTGCCTTCCTGGCCATTAACAGGCGGATGGCGGTGTTCCGGGCAAGTCTGTCCCGGAAACAGCACTAGCTCCTTTGAGCAATAACGGTCTGTATTGACGTAGATGAAGAGCTGGAGCCCGACTTTTCTTTCTTTTCCTAAGCCGTAGTCCATCAGCTGGATTTGGTCTACTTCCTCATCCGTTAATACAATACCGGCCTTTTGATAATAGCTGTTTACTTCCTCTTTCGTGATGCTCATGTGTCTCACTCCCTCTTACGTCGTCACAAAATCTCCGCCGTTGACATGCAGCGTCTGGCCTGTCATGTAAGATGACTCATCTGAAGCCAGCAGCACATAGCAGCCGACGTGCTCAACAGGCTGACCCGGACGGCCCATCGGGGTATTTTGCCCAAATTGAGCGACTTTATCTTCAGAGAACGTAGATGGGATTAATGGTGTCCAGATTGGACCCGGTGCCACTGCGTTTACGCGGATGCCGTCTTTGACAAGCGCCTGCGCCATTGTTCTTGTAAAGGCATTGATCGCGCCTTTTGTCGCTGTATAATCAATCAGCGTCGGGTTCCCGCGATACGGATTGATAGATGTCGTGTTGATGATGGCGCTGCCTGGTTTCAAGTAATCAATTGCTTTTTTAGTCAAATAAAATTGAGAATAAAAGTTTGTTTTGAATGTGCGGTGAAGCTGTTCGCTAGTAATGTCTTTGATGCTTTCCTTCGGGTGCTGTTCACCGGCATTGTTTACAAGGATGTCCAGGCCGCCTAGTTCCTTGACCGTATTTTCAACCGCTTCATTGCAGAATTCCTCTTCGCCTACGTCACCAGCGATCAGCAGGCATTTTACGCCTTCTTGTTCTACACGCTTCTTCGTCTCTTCGGCGTCCCCATGCTCATCCTTATACACAATGGCGATGTCAGCGCCTTCCTTTGCGTAAGCGACGGATACCGCGCGTCCGATCCCGCTGTCGCCGCCTGTAATGAGCGCTACTTTTCCTTTTAATTTGTCCGCTCCCTTATAATTCTCATACTCATACACCGGACTTGGATTCATTTCGCTTTCAATTCCCGGCTGGCGATTTTGGGTTTGGGCCGGCAGTTCTTTTGGATAATTGGCCATGATGATTCTCCTCCTTTGTTTTCATGTCTATTTGTTGTGTACCTCACACGTTCTTTGGATAAACATGGATTGGCACCTTCGCATTGCTTTATCAGAAAAATGTTTCACATGAAACGCAAGGAGGAAATAACTTGCAAAGGGGGTTGCTGAATGATTAACATGCTTTCTAAAAAATTCAGCAAGCCAAAGGGCGTATTCGGCATGATTGCCGGGTACATCATGGCTGCTGAAAATAGAACACTGAATCAGTGGACAATAGATCAGCTGGGGATCACACGCGGGGACTGTATTTTAGAAGTGGGGTTTGGGCCGGGATACTGCATGCAGCAGGTGCTGAAGCGTGAAAAGGACGTTGATCTTCACGGGATTGATGTGTCAGAGGTGATGCTGAAGCTGGCCGCCCGCAGAGTAAAATCGAAGCCTGTGCGCCTGATACAAGGAAGCGTCGAGACATTTCCTCTCACCGACTCGTTTTATAATAAAGTGATTTCCGTTAACAACTACACCATCTGGAATGACCAGACAAAAGGCATGAAACAGATTTATCGGGTGCTAAAGCCCGGCGGCAAAGCAGCGATTACGATGCAGCCGAGGGAAGCAGACGCCAGTCCTAAGAAAACCAAATCATTTGGGAAACAGATGATTGCTGACTTCAAAGCAGCCGGCTTCGAAGACATTGAGTTGCAATTTAAAAACATTAAGCCTGAGCTTTCTGTCTGTGTTACTGCAAAAAAGCCCGCCACATAAGTGACGGGCTTCTTCTTTTACGAATGTACGGCCTGCTTGCGCAAGACGTCTTTTTTTACTTTGCCGAGGTTATTTTTCGGCAGTTCGTTAACAAATTCAACTTCAGGTATCTTGTAAGCGGAAAGGCGTTCCTGGCAAAATGCGATGACATCCTCTTCCGTTATACGCTGGCCGCCGTTTGTCACGATAAAAGCTCTCGGTTTTTCCCCGTACAGCGGGTCTGGTATACCAACTACCGCTGTTTCAAGGATTCCCGGGATCTGCTGGATGACTTCTTCAACCTGATCCGGATAGACGTTATCGCCTCCGTAAATTATGACATCCTTGTAGCGTCCAGTGATGAAAATAAAACCATCTTCATCTACATAGCCTGAATCTCCGGTTTTGAACCAGCCGTTTTGCAGCACTTTTGCTGTCGCTTCAGGGTTGTCCTCATAGCCTTTAAATAAGAATGGCGTGTGAACAACGATTTCGCCGATTTCTCCTTGAGGGAGTTCTTCTCCCGTCTCAGGATCTTCGACTTTGACTTTAACGCCTTCCACAGGTTTCCCCGCAGATGCCGCTTTATCCATTCCCATCTCAGGCAGCCATGTGCTGATTCCCCAAGCCTCAGTGCTTCCATAGCCGTGCGCGAGCGGAATGCCGATATCAAGATAGCGGCGGATCAGGCTGCTCGGCACTTTTGTTCCGCCTGTCATTAAAATCACAAGCGAAGATAAGTCGGTTTGATGCGTTTCCCACGCTTCAAGCAAATACGTGTAAAACACAGGAAGAGCCATCACGGTTTGAATTTTTTCTTCTTCAATGACCTTCAGCATATGAACAGGATCTTGATCCTTTGTAAAAATGAAGGTTGTTCCCGCAAAGGTTCCAAGCATGATGCAAATGAGCGCACTCGTATGATAAATCGGGTGGCACGCGAGAAAACGAAGGCCCTTCATGCGTGTTGTTGAGCTGTTGGATCTTGTTACGTATCTGTATATGCCGCCATGTGTGATCATGCATCTTTTCGGGTTTCCTGTCGTTCCAGACGTAAACATCAGAAGCGCCGTATCGTCAGGAGAAACCATTTCAGTTTCCGGCAAATGATCAGGACCGGCAAACAGAGCTTCAAATTCAGCAGATGTTTCGTAAGCTGTTCCTGTTTCCATCGTAATCCGGAGTGTGGACAGTTCAGGAAGAACTTCGTCCAGTGTTTCTTTAAACTCCGCTCCGTAAAACATCGCTTTCGGTTCACTTGCTTTTAAAATGCCTGTCATTTCATATGGTTTCAGCTGCCAGCTGACAGGTACGACAACAGCACCTATTTCAAGCGCGGCGAACATAACAGTTGATGCGGGATGGCCGTTTTTGCAAAGCAATGCAACGCGGTCGCCTTTTTGAATTCCTTTTTTCAGCAGGGCATTCGCCAGCTGGTTAATCCGTTTGCGGTAACCTGCATACGTCAGTGTATGGGCTCCGCTTTTTACAGCCTCTATTTCTTCGCTATCCGGCATGTCATGCAGAATAAGATGCTGTAATGTTTCCATATCGTCATCTCCTATATTCTCTTGAATCTTCAATAATTTGTTAGATTTCCTTCCTTACCTCACCCATTTTAACCCAAAAAAGATCACTTGTAAAACAATTTCATTTTGGAATTATTCTATTACTGAATGATAAAATAGTCCCGCATTTTCTTATCTTGTACCCCATTCACATAAAAACACACGCCAATTTTTTGACGTGTGCCATGTACTGTTATGGTATGTTTTTTTCTTTCATCCAAGTGAAAAATATGCGGTTTAACCGCTGATACAGTTCTTGTTCTCCCTCTTCCTGAAACCCCGCCATGCTTTCGCTGCTCTCGATAATGGCGGAGCTGATCGCGCTTAAAATCTCCGATCCTTCAGCAGATAATGAGCCAGGCGCCATCATCACGAGGATGCGTGTCATACTGAGGGTATTTCCGTCCATGCCATTCACTTCATAAGAGGTGCTGAGATCATACATTTTGAAAAAAGGCAGGACGATTTCATCATTTTTGAGATGATAGAGCGCCATGTTTGTCCCCGGGATTCCCAACCCCCCTTGTTTCTCCCGCTCCGCCAGGCAAACCGCGGCTTTTTTCGGATCACGGATCAAGCCATCCTCCTTCAGCTGCTGGAAAAGCTCTGACAGGAGCATGCTATGATCGGGTTTCGTTTTGATGTGTGTAAGTGTAAAGTGTCGCAGCACATCTTGGATGACAGCCATATACCGCCCCATGCTTTCCGACGCTGCCAGCATGTCAGGTACATCAGCTTGCTGTGCCTCTTCCTTCGGGCTTCTATTTTTCTCAAGAATGAGCGGAATTTTTCGCTTGATATACTGCTTCACCTGGTTTGCGTCTTCCTCATTTAAAAGCGGACTGACCATAATGTAATCAATGTTTTCGTAAGGAATCGGAACGGTGGAAACAATCATGTCATAGGACTGAACTTCCCTGCCCTTCAGCTCGATCAGGGATGACATGTCAAACGATTCAATCTCCGGCAGCTCTTTCTTCAGTCTGGAAGCTAGCATTTTCGAAGAGCCGATCCCGCTTGAGCAGACGACAAGCGCTTTCACTTTTGCTTCTTCTTTTTTGATTTCAAGGGCCGAGCCGAAGTGAAGCACGATAAAAGCGATCTCATCATCAGAAAAGGACATGCCCGGAAAATACTTTTCCACGCCTTCTTCGATCGCCATATAGAGCAGAAAATAATCGCGTTTGATCTGTTCCTTCATCGGATTGTATATCTCGATATTTTCTTTTATGCGGCTGACGGCCGGCTCCAAATGGGCAATCAGGCCTTCATATAAAGAGTAGTTTTTCGTGAGATCCATTCTGATTTTGTCTGAAATAAAAGCAATGAGCCGCTTTGTTTGCAGAGCTGTTTCCAGTTCGATTTCCTGCGCTTTGTATTCTGTTTTGTATTTCCGATTGGCGCTTCGAAGGTGGATCGTGATATAACCGACCTCCGCCTCCGGAATCGTCACGCTGAAGGCACGTTCAAGCTCGCCCGCGATTTCAAGAGCGGAGCTGTATTCTTTCGCATTTTTCAGTTCCTCAAGCTCATTTTGCTCCATGGTGATGGTTTCCCCAAGCTGGATCCGTTCGATCGCAAACGTCAGATGGACGACGAGCGCTATATAGGAGCTGTCGGACAATGAAAAAGCGATTTTTTCTTTCAGCTGAAACAAGATACGCTCCATTTTTAACAGCTCGCCTTTGCTGACTACGCCGAACATTTTCTCTGAAGAATCTGCTTTTCCTTTGATATTTAATTCAACCGCTTCCAAAAACATTTGGATGTCGAGGCGATTCACAATCAGGTTGCCGACAATTTTACGTTTCGCATTCTCCGGCCCTATAAGCTGGATGCCAAAGCCTCTTTTACGGATCAGTGTCAAACCGAAGGGAGAAATCCATTTTTCGAGCTCGTCTAAGTCGTAGCTGACCGTGGCATTCGTCACCTGCAGATCATGGGCTAGCGAGTACAGCTTGACGGGCTCCTGAGACTCTAATAACGAACAGAGAATGAGCAGTTTTCGTTCGTCCGCGCTATATTCATGCTGTTCATATGATAAATCGGTAAGCAGTTTTTGTTTATCCTCGGGACTTCCCACTGCCTTCAGCCCTTTGCCAGGCTGTTTATCGAGCGTAAGCCCGACGGTTTCCATCAGCGGCTTAATTGATTTGAGCTCCCTGTGGATGGTTCTCGTGCTGACTTCCATCAGCTCAGCAAGCTCAGTTACGGTTACATATCGGCTTTGTAATAATAAGTGCTTTAAAAGCTTTTGTTCTCTGGCAGTCATATACATAAAAAAGGCCTCCTAGACAGTCGTGTTGTGCGGATGAAGTTGCAAGGAGATTCATGAGAGGAAAAAAGAGAGGTTTCTTTATAATATAAAACGCTTTCAAATGAGATTCAATCACTTATAAATGGGAATTTGGCACTAAGCGGTGTGACAATATTGAAAAAGCACCAGCTGCTAAGCTGATGCTTTTTGTTATGGAATATCGTGACCTTGTGCAGCTGTAAAAATACGGAACCACTGATCATGGTCAAGCTTGTATGCCAACGCATTTACTGCGGCGGATATCCGCTCGCGTTTTCCGCTTCCGACAATCGGCATGATGCCGGCCGGATGCGTGAACAGCCATGCATACATCACCTCGTCCAATGAAGCGGCGCCGATTTCCGCCTGAACGGATTCAAGCGCCGTGCGGACACGGCGGTCTTTTTCCGTGTCACCAGTGAATACTCTGCCGCCTGCCAGCGGTGACCAAGCCATCGGTGAAATCCGTTTTTCCTGGCACAGGTTCAGAGTGCCGTCCAGAACATTTTCTAATTCATATGCGGAAAGCTCAATCTGGTTGGTAACGAGCTTCTCAGGCAAATACGATTCCAGCATGCGATACTGGTGATCTTTAAAATTCGAAACGCCGAAGTACCTGACCTTGCCGGAGCCTTTCAGCGCCTGAAACGCCTCTGCTACTCCCTCCGGATCCATGAGCGGGTCCGGTCTGTGAATCAGCAGTACGTCAATATAATCCGTTCTAAGGTTTAGAAGGGATTGCTCAACGGATGCCAGGATATGTGATTTGCTTGTATTATAATGATGCGACTTGTGAGCGGGACGTTCAGGTGATTCAAGAACGATGCCGCATTTTGTGACCAGCTCTATGTTTTCTCTTAATCCGGGCGAAAGGGCAAGGGCGTTTCCAAACAGCTTTTCGCACGTATAGCCTCCGTAAATATCCGCATGATCAAAGGTCGTGATGCCGTGATCGATACACCATTCAATGAGGCTGAGCAGTTCAGCATCTGAATAGTTCCATTCATTCAGCCGCCAAAGCCCGTGTATGACTCTTGAAAATTGAAGATCCTCCGCCAATTGAATACGCTGCATGCAAAATCCCTCTTTTCCTTGTATAAACCGGGTCTTGCCCCTTACTAGTTCATTCGGCCTCAGATCCCCTTTTTCCTTTCGCTCCCGTCAAAAAGGCATTTTAATTCGATTGAAATAGCTTCTTCGCTTTCTCCACAACATAGTGGCTGCCGCCGCGGTCCTGCACATTTTGAATCATCATGGCGACAAGCAGGTCTTTGTTTTTGTAATCATAGCCGACGAACCAGCCATTTTCCGCGCCGTCTTTATCATCTTTTGATGTTTTCAGCTCAGCTGTTCCTGTTTTTCCGGCAACAGTGATTCCTTTCACGACAGGCTGATACGCTGATCCGCGCTCGTCTTCCACAACGCCTTTCAGACCTTTAGTAATGTCTGCCGCTCCTTCCTTCGTGACTACTTGCTTGTGCCAGACATCAGCTGTTTGTGAGTCTTTATTGATCAATGTCGGTTTGACAAGATCCCCGTTGTCAACAAATGGTGTGTAAGAAGCTGCCAAGTGAAGCGGAGACATTTGCATTTGCCCTTGTCCGTACCCTGTATCCGCAAGCAAAATGTCTGAATCGAGCTTGTCATTTGCGATAGACGACTTCTGGGTCGGGAATTCATATGGAATGTCCTCTGAGAAGCCAAACGTGTTCAACCCTTTTGTAAAGTTGTCTGCCCCCATATCAAGCGCGTTCTGTGCAAAATAAATATTGTCTGATGTAATGAGGGCATTTTCCAGATCGACTTGCTGAAGGCTCTCAGACACACGTGTCACTGAATAACCGCCCCAGCTTGAATCTTTTTGCCACTCTTTTCCTTTGATTGTTTTCTTCTCATCTGCTTTAAGGGTGCCATTTTTGATTCCGATTGCAGCCGCAATCGGTTTAATCGTAGAACCCGGTGCGTATGTTTTGTTGAATTTCGCTGAAAACGGATTATTTTTATCTTCGTTTAGTTTTTTCCATTCCTTATCACTCCAGCCGAAAATAAATCCGTTTGGATCGTAAGAAGGCGCGCTGACAAGAGCGAGTGTTTCGCCTGTCTTCGGCTGCAGCGCAACTGCCGTGCCGCTGTCATCCTTCAATTCATCATACAGCTTCGTTTGCGTGTTGATATCAATTGTGAGGTGAAGATCCTCGCCGTCCTTCGCTTTCTTTTCAGCGATGACTTCTCCGGTTTGCGGCACGTAGATTTTCCATCCGGTTGTGCCTCTTAGTTTGTCCTCATACACATTTTCAAGTCCGGCGATGCCGATGTTAGACGTATCACTGTACGTTCCGTCTTTCTTTTTCTTCAATTCTTCTGCAGTAATAGCGCGGACATAGCCTGTTAAATGGGCTGTCTTTTCGCCATACGGATAATAGCGGGAGCTGACATTCGTTCTTGTCACTCCTTGTAATGACGTCGCCTCAGACACTAATTTTTTCTGGTCCGGCTTGACTTTTTTGAGCGGCACAAACGAATCGTCTTTCACCCAGCTTTGATCCAGATTTTTCTTGATGTCATCTTCAGTCAAATCAAGTTTTTTCGCGAGCTCTTTTATGACTTTTTCTTTTTTATCGCCAAGCTCTCCGGGAACAATTCCGATTTGAGGAACATCTGTATTGATGGCTAAGCCTTTCCCATTTTTATCGTAGATTTGGCCGCGTTTCGGTTCAATGCTGGCGATTTGCACTGTTTTGTCATCAGCCAGCTGCTTGAAAATAAACGACGGATCCCAATCTATATTCCATGACTCCTCATCATCTGTTTTTTGTTTTTTCAGCACAGCGGTATTTTTGAAGCTGACCTTGCCCGCATTAGTATCCATGCTGACTTTATATGGGATGTGCTTCATTGTCTCGTTGTCTTTATCGTCCTTATCCACTTCTCCCGCAGTGACTTTCAGATTTTTTACGCCTGCCTGCTCATAGATGGTTTTATACCTGTTGACGAAATCTTTTTTGGAGATTTCTTTTTTAACATCTTTGGTCAGGCTTTGATACATGTCATCGAATTGCTGATCGTTCCATTGTTTCACAAATGCTTCCATGCGATCCTCTGGTGAATCTGTCTTGGAGCATCCGATTAAACCAATCAATCCGACGCATAGAAATACTAGTAGAATACACTTTTTTAACATGACTTTCCCCTGCCTTCCATTTGTTATTTTCTCTTAAATGAATTGGTGCGTGCAAGATTTTTTTGAAAATGAAGGAAAAGGTTCACCGATTTTGCAGAAATCTCCTGTCGTTTGCTGTAGACTATTTGAAAAGACGGAAAGAAGGGATGACATGGTCAGAGAGGCAGCAATGCTTCACATTAAAGAAGGGCTTGAACAAGAGTTTGAGGAGGCGTTCCGGCAAGCGGCGCCGATCATTTCCGGCATGAAGGGCTATATTACGCACTCGTTATCTAAATGCATGGAAGAAACGCATAAATATTTGCTGCTTGTGGAGTGGGAAACACTTGAGGACCATACGGAAGGCTTTCGCGGTTCTTCAGAATATCAGGAGTGGAAAGCCTTGCTTCATCGGTTCTATACCCCGTTCCCGACGGTCGAGCATTTTCAGGATGTGTAATAGATTTATATAATATGAAGTGTAAAACCGATGAGAGAGACAGACCATACGAAAACGGCGGTATAAATATTAAAAGCGCCTGAGCCGTCGTTTTCTTTTTTGCGCTCTTCAAGCCCCTGCATAAACATGACTGCGCCAAGAAAGACGAGCATGACCGATTGAATAACAGAGGTATGTTCCGTATAGTTAAAAGCAATAAGCGCCAGTATAATAATGATAACCGCAAAAGACATTTTAAAAATGCGAAACAAAAGGACCATCCTTCCTTATATACGAAATATTGAACGTTATGGCTATATTTGCCTACGTCCTCCATTATTCTAGCGCACTTTGTTTGTCTGTAGAACAGAAGACAGAGAATTTTAAGTTTCTTTTAATATTTCAATCACACATAAAAAACGCGCCCTGTCATGAGGCGCGTTTTTTATGAAACTGACAATTCTTTATAGCCTAACTTGTGAACGGCTTCAGCCATCGCTTGATAGCCCTTGCTGTTCGGATGGACACCGTCAAAGGACAGATATTCCTGCTCTTTTCCTTTGAAGATGCTGTAGGCATCCGCGATTTTGACATGGGGTGCTGATGCAAGTGTTTCTAAATGTGAATTAAAAGATGTGATCCATTTGCCAGCGATTTCAATGCCGGGAAACGGATTATATAAGTTGAATACACGGATCGCGTACGGGGACGGATTTTCTCCTTTGATTTCGGCGATTTTGGCAATCATCTTTTCAAAATTCTCATGGCAATGGGCAGATGCATGGCTGAAAATCGTTTCATCCTTAGACGTTTGGTAGGCTAAGACTGAATCGATCAGATCATTTCCGCACCCTGTGATTGTTATCATGTCTGCGCCCTTAATGCACTTTTGCACAAAGGGATATGACAGGAGCCCCAGAATTTCTTCTGTATTTAAACCTGATTTGGCAAAGATGGATATTGCCGTTTTTGTTTGCAAGTCGGCTTCCATCATGTCTCCGAAACGCTGGACGAAGCCGGGAGAAAACAGCCCGGAGCCTTTCCCCGTCGTCAAAGAATCCCCCAGAGCTGTATATTGAAGCACCATGTTCTTTCCTCCACTCCTGAACGTCGATACGTTAATGTACGCAGTAGAGAAAAGATCGGCTACTTATGAATACCCTATTTTTCTGGAAATCTGCAAAGCGGCGTCCTTCACCTTTTCCGTTAAATAAGGCAGCCTGTCTTCGGTAAACCTTGCTTCAAAGCCTGCAATGCTGATGCCGGCTGCGACTTGCCGCTTATGGTTAAAAATCGGGGCACCGATAGCCGCTGTATAGTTTTCGAGCTCTGAATAGCTGACGGTATAGCCATTTTTCACAGAGGCATCAATCTCCTGCAGCAGTTTTTCGGGATCAGTAATCGTCCCGGACCCAATTGAAATGAGTTCCGTTTGTTTGATGTATGTTTCAATTTCTTCACGGGGAAGAAAGGACAAAATGCTTCTGGCGCACGCTCCCGCATACAGAGGAGAACGCCTGCCGATCGCCGTGTACAGCCGCACAGTCTGCGTCCCTTCTATTTTCTCAACGTATATCGCTTCATTGCCGTCTCTCATGATCAATTGCACGGCCTCATCCACTTCACTGCACAGCTCTTCCATCACCGGTTTCGCTATTTTTCTGATATCTAGCCTGTCAGCGACGAGCTGGCCGAATTCCAAAAACACCAGTCCCAGCGAATAAGCGCCTGACGAATCCCGATTGAGGAATCCCATTTCCTCTAAAGAGCTGACCATACGGTGAACAGAGGTTTTCGGCATTCCTGACAGCGACACCAGTTCACTTAAGGTAAGGCTTGGTTCATGCAAAAACAAATTAAGCAGAGCCATAGATTTGACTACGGTTTTGTTTTTATTCTGCATCATTCATCCCCTTTGTTATGTCAGCCATTCCATCTTCATTCTCGTTTTCAGTTCTTTTATATGCTGTTCCCGTTCAATCGCAAGTGCTTCCGCTTCCTGAAGGGATACAGGCTCAAACTGGACTTGCTCGCCCGGCATGATTTGCGAGACAATCGGAAGGTCAGCGGATATGATGTGCGCGATCCTCGGATAGCCGCCGGTCGTTTGCCGGTCTGCAAGCAGAATAATCGGGTTGCCATCAGGCGGCACCTGAACCGTTCCAAATGAAACCGCTTCCGACACCATCTCAAGCGGCGCCTTCAGTTCGAGCGGTTCTCCTTTGAGCCTGTAGCCCATACGGTCGGATTGCGGCGTGACACGAAACGTTTCTTCATAAAAACGTGTTTTTGATTCTTCTGTAAAAAAACCGAATTGTTTTCCTTCCAGCACCCGAATGACGGGATTCTTTTTCAATGGCAGAAACCTGCCGCGGCTGACGGACCATTTCGGTACTGCAAATCCTTGCTTTCCAAGCTGAGGGCTTAATCGGGAAAGGATGGTTTGCGAAAGGGATGACATCTCTCTAATGGACAGTTCATCTTCCTTTTGAAGCGCTCTGCCATGATGTCCGCCGATGCCTGCTCTGACGTACGTGCTTTTGCTTTCCATGACGGCAGGCACATCGAAGCCGCCGGCTGCCGCTAAATAAGCACGGCTGCCAAGTTTGCAGGGGCCAAAACTGACTGTGCTGTTTTCCTTGACGAGCACAGGCTTCCATAAAGGCGCTTCCTCGTCGTTAATACGCAGGGTGAAGTCCGCCCCTGTCACTGCAATCAGCGTCGTTTTCGAAAAATAAAATGACGGTCCGGGCCCCATCAGCGTAATTTCAAGACCGGCTTCATTTTCGCTGTTGCCAATCAGCAGATTTGCAATGCGCAGCGAAACCGTGTCCATGGCGCCGCTTGCCAGAACTCCGTATTTTTGATAACCCGTTCTGCCTATATCCTGAACCGTTGTGAGCAGTCCAGGCTTTAACACTTTCATGCTCAATTGGACTCCTCCTTATAGGCGTGATAGTCTTCTTCTGAGATGCGCACGAATTTCACAGTGTCTCCCGCCCGCAGTAATGTCGGCGGGTTTTCCTGCGGCCGGAAAAGAGCCAGCGGCGTTTTGCCGATCAGCTGCCAGCCGCCCGGCGTCGAAATCGGATAAACGCCTGTCTGCAATCCCGCAATTCCGACTGAACCTGCGGGAATCGACGGTCTTGGTGATGATTTTCTTGGAGCGGCAATGCGTTTGGACATCCCGCCTAAGAAAGGAAAACCTGGAGCAAAGCCAAGCATATACACAACATATTCGCCGCTTGTATGAATGTCAATGACTTCCTCCGGTGACAGCTGATTGATCTTCGCCACCTCTTCTAAATCCGGCCCGAATTCACCGCCATAACAGACAGGAATTTCTACAATACGGCGGCTGTTTTCATAGTCTGCGGCTATTTCCTTCAGCCGCTCTTCGACATCGCACTTGACCTTCTCAAAAGGTGAGCTTATCCCTTGAGGCAAATGCTTGTACACTTCATACATATCATAAAATACCGTCAGACTTGTAAAAGCCGGGATGCATTCAATGAATCCCGGAAATGGCTGTTCTTCTATATAAGCGGCCGCGGCATGGACAAGGCCGTTGACCTGCTCGTTTATCTCTTCTCCGAATCGGATCATCATTGCAGAATCACCGAGCTGTTCGATTTGGCATCGTACAGTCATCTTTCTCACCTCTTTTATTTCTCGTTCATCAGGAGGACGAGAGGTTACAGCACCGCAAGTGACTCGTCTCGAATATCTGTGATGAGCATATGCCCCGGCGCATGTGTGATGACCATTTCAGGTTTTACATTCATAGCCACGGCTTGCGGGGTCACTCCGCATGCCCAAAAAACAGGAACCTCGCCTTCATGAATGGAAACGGCATCTCCAAAATCCGGTTTGTCCAAATCGCGAATCCCGATTGCTCCCGGATTGCCGATATGGATTGGTCCTCCGTGCACAGCCGGAAAACGTGAGGTCACCTGAGCGGTGCGTACAGCCAGCCGTTCTGGAACAGGTCTCATACTTACAACCATTTGTCCTTGAAACGGCCCCGCCGGAACACAATCGATATTCGTTTTATACATCGGGACGTTTGTCCCTTCATCAATATGCCGGACAGCTATTCCATTGTTGATCAGCGCCTGTTCAAAGGAGAAACTGCATCCGATCAGAAAGCCGACAAAGTCTTCCTCCCAGTACGGCGTGATATCAGATACTTCTTCCGTCAAGACACCGTGCCTGTAAATACGGTATTTCGGAAAGTCCGTTCTGATATCAGCATCCGGCGCAACCAGTGACGGCACAGGCGAACCTGCTTCTGTCACATCCAGCACAGGACAGGGCTTTTGATTTCGCTGGCAAAACAGCAGAAAATCAAAAGCAAGGTCTTTCTTCAAAATCACAAGGTTCGCTTGGGCATAGCCGCCGGACATGCCTGCGGTCGGCCCGTTTATTTTTCCCTCTCGTATCAGGGCGCGCACATCCTTCGGCGCCATTTTGTTTAATTGATCCACCTTCATCAGCTCCACAATTGAGGAAGTTGTGTAAATAACGTGTAGACTCCCATAACAGCCATTACGATAACAACAAGTGCACCTGAAACGGTCAGCCAAAGCGGATGCTTATAATCACCGATAATGTTTTTCTTATATGCGGCAATAAGCAGCGTTCCGAGTGCAATCGGCAAAATCAAGCCGTTCAGAGATCCGACAAGCACGAGGATTTTCGCAGGCTGTCCGATTGTGACAAAAGCTAACGTAGAAATCACGATAAATCCGATAATAATACCGCGCGAATTCTTTTCGATTTTTGGAGAAAAGGTTTTGAAAAACGAAACAGATGTATAGGCTGCCCCAATAACAGATGTAATCGCCGCAGACCACATGATCAATCCGAAAATTTTATAACCGACATTTCCAGCAGCCAGCTTGAAGACAGACGCCGCAGGGTTGCTTTCATCGATGTGCAGGCCTTTTGACACAACGCCAAGCACCGCAAGGAAAAGAGCGATACGCATAACAGATGTAATTAAAATGCCGACAACCGAGCTTTTTGTCACCTGCGGGATTGATTCCTTCCCTTTAATTCCTGCATCGAGCAAACGGTGTCCCCCGGCAAATGTGATATATCCGCCGACGGTTCCGCCCACCAGTGTGACAATAGCAAATATGCTGATATGTTCCGGGACGAATGTATGTGTAACAGCCTGTCCAACCGGCGGAGCTGTTGTCGCCGCAACGTAGACCGTTAAAATAATCATGACAAAGCCCGCAATTTGCGTAAAGCGGTCCATCGCTTTTCCTGCTTCCTTGATAACGAAAATCAAAATGGCAATCACGGCGCTGATTAAGGCGCCTGTTTCTGGTGTAATGCCGAACAACACCTGAAGCCCCAGCCCGGCACCCCCGATATTCCCGATATTAAAAGCCAGTCCGCCAAGCACGACGAGAATGGCGATGAAATACCCCAGTCCGGGAAGCACCATATTCGCAATTTCCTGACCGCGTTTTCCAGAAACCGCGATGATGCGCCATACATTGGTTTGGGCAAAAATATCTAAAATAATAGAAATTAAAATAACAAAACCAAAGCTTGCCGCGAGTGTGTTTGTGAATGTAGCGGTCTGTGTCAGGAAACCAGGGCCGATCGCTGATGTCGCCATTAAAAAGGCGGCACCCATCAGCAACGACCAGCTGCCTGCTTTTTTCCCCGCTGCTTTTTTCTGCTGCTCCATCTATTGCTCCTCCTTTATGTTTTACTTCTGTGCTGAAATAGCGGTTACATCAATTCCTGCCGCTTTTAGCTCTTTTCTGATTTTTTGCGCAAATGTCAGCGCGTGGGCCCCGTCTCCGTGAATGCAAACCGTATCTGCTGTTAAGGACACATCATGTCCTTGCTGAGACTTGACCGCCCCTTCTTTCACCATTTTGATCACCTGGCTGACAGCGGCATCATCGCTTTCAATAAGTGCGTCCGGCTGGGAGCGCGGTGTGAGCGTGCCGTCCGCTTGATACGTTCTGTCGGCGAACACTTCACTCGCTGTTTGCAGTCCGATCCGTTGCCCCGCTTTTACGAGCTCGCTCTCAGCAAGACCGAAAAGAACCAGGCCGGGATCAACCTTGTAGACAGCTTTCGCAATGGCGTCCGACAGCTTTTGATCGACTGCCGCCATATTGTACAAAGCACCATGCGGTTTGACGTGCTGCATGTGAAGGCCTTCTGCTTTTAGAAAACCAGAGAGCGCGCCAATCTGATAAACAACAAGGTCATACGCTTCATCAGGGGAGATTGCCATATTGCGGCGACCGAAGCCGAGTAAATCCGGCAAACCCGGATGGGCACCGATTTTTACGCCTTTTTCTGCCGCAAGCGCGACGGTCTTCCTCATGACACCGGGATCTCCTGCATGAAATCCGCATGCGATGTTCGCAGATGTGACATACTCTAAAATATCTTGGTCAAGGCCTATCGTGTAGGCTCCGAAGCTTTCTCCTAAATCACAGTTCAAATCAACTTGAAACACAGAATCCCTCCTGCCAAAGCAAACGAATTGCTTTATGTATTTATTGTTCCGCAATTCGGAATGACTATTCCGAATTTTTGAACTTTGTTTCATTATAATTCAATCATATAAGTTTGTGAAATACTTTTGTTAGAAAACCTACCATGGTCCCAGAAGAAAACCTACCAAACTAAAAAAGAGAGTCCATCTTAGGACTCCCTTTTTTTATAGTACCCAATGGCGAATCGCTTTAGCGACACCATCCTCAATATTTGTCTCCGTAACCCAATCAGCCGTTTCTTTCACGATGTCTTGCGCATTGCCCATTGCGACGCCCAGACCCGCTTCTTTGATCATCGCGATGTCATTAAGGCTGTCGCCCATTGCCATCACATTCTCCATCGTAAAGCCGAGTTTTTCAGAAACCTTCGCAAGGGCTGCGGCTTTGTTGATGCCGAGCGCGTTGACCTCGATGTTTGTCGGGCTTGAATTTGTGATTTCGAGCTCTTTGTTTTTTCTCAGCTCCTCCAGCACTTCGTTTCGGATGTCGTCATCCTCAATGTCAAAGCCGAATTTGAGCCATTCATGGTCCGTAATGTTTTCCGGAAACTCGCCTCTCCATACTTTATTTACTGTAGAAGCCCAGAAATTGGTGTTGTGCTTATTCCGCAAATCCCACATCATCTGAATATGATCCGTATGGAGCAGCTTTCGTTCCACCAAATTAAAATTCGAGTCCCAGATTTCGCTGCCGTTTGCCGTAATTAAAAAGGAAGACAGCTTCAGCGATTCCGCCAGCTCCCGGCACGTCATCAGCGTCCGGCCTGTGCTGATCACCACATACACGCCTTTATCCTCTGCTTCACGAATGGCTTTACGGTTTTCATCCGAAATCAGCTGCTCGTCATTCAGCAGCGTTCCATCCATATCAATAGCGATCAGCTTGATATCCACATCTTCTCTTTGAATAGACATATATGTACCTCTCTTTATCTTTTAATTGTGCTTCTTTCTATTCTAATACATTATACCCAGCGGAACAAAAATGCGATTTCGCATGTTTGAGGTGCACTGATAAGAGGAAAACAAACGGTGAGGTGATCAAACATGACAGAAAGAAAACAGAAAAACAAACCAAATGAAAACCCCGAACACAATGACTTAACCGATCCGATTCCGAATGAAGAGCTGAAGGAAAACATGAATGATGAAAAACACAAACGCCAGCAAAGAGATCACTCACAAAGCGAACGAGATTACGATACGAAATAATAGAACCCCTCACAAATCGTTGTGAAGGGTTTTTTTCATTTTTCAATATAGATGCCGATTTCAGCTTCAGCAACAGGCTGCCCGCCGACTGACGCCTTGGCATGTCCAAACACAAACCCGCGCCGATTGCGCGTGACTTCAAACGTAAGATCAAGCCGGTCACCAGGTATGGCCGCGCCCAGCTTTTCCGCTTTCTTCACGGATGACAATAAGCCCAAGCTGTTCTCATCTGTAATCCCTGTAAAAGCCGCGGTTTGCGCAAGTGCTTCAATCACAAGTGAAAACGGCATTTCTGTTTGCGTGTCAGTGATAAACCAGTCGTTTTCACTGACCAGCTTATAAGCGGCTGCATGTTTGCCGGGCTCGGTTTCCGTCACGCCATCAATAAATAAAAACGGATAGCGGTGAGGCAAAGATAATGAGTTCATTCTATTTCTCCTTTTTTGACCATTATATATCAGCCTCAATCTGAACGATAGGATATAATGGAAAAAACGCAAAAGGAGACCATTATGTCCCAAAAACCGCTCGTCATTCTCGTACACGAAATATACGGTGTAAACAGCCATATGAAAAAAATCGCCCGGCTGATCAAAACGGCTGGATATGAGGTGGTGACACCTAACCTGCTCGAGGATGGTGAAGTCTACAGACTGCAAGAGGAAAAAACCGCATACGAACAGTTTACAAAACATGAACGGATGAAAACGGGAGAAACCATCATTCAGAGCTTGATTAGGCAACATGCGGGACGGCGCATCTTTGTGATCGGATTCAGCGCGGGCGCAACGATCGCATGGAAATGCAGCAGTATGCCTGAGGTGAGCGGAGCTGTTTGTTATTACGGTTCCCGGATACGCGATTCCCTTGATCACGTGCCAGTCTGCCCGGTTCTATTGTTTTTCCCTTCATATGAGCCGGCGTTTGATGTTACGGTTCTCATCAAAAAACTGCAGGAAAAACAGCAGCCCGATTTGGAGATTTATCAATTTGATGCTCTTCATGGCTTTGCCAATCCTGATTCGGTTTATTTTGACAGGGCAGTCTTCTTCAAGACGCTTTCCATCATAAAAAACGAGGCAGCAAAACTGCCCCGCCCTGTTTTATGATTGTTTTCTTAAACGCGCACAGATTTCGTCAGTGACCTCAGCTGTTGTGCTTTGTCCGCCAATGTCGCGTGTTTTGATGCCGTCAGCTGTTACCTGTTCCATCACATCGAGGATTTTCGCTCCCAGTTCTTCCTCTCCGAAATGGTCAAGCATCAGCTTCGCTGTCCAAATCTGGCCGATCGGATTAGCTAGGCCCTGTCCGGCAATGTCGGGAGCTGAGCCGTGAACCGGCTCGAACATGGACGGGTATTTGCCGGACGGGTTGATGTTCGCAGACGGCGCAATGCCGATGCTTCCCATCAGGCTTGAGCTGATGTCGGTTAAAATATCACCAAACAGGTTGCTTGCCACAATGACATCAAACGTTTCCGGACGCGTCACAAAAAAAGCGGCCAACGCATCAATATGCTGAGATGACGTTTCAATCCCGCTGTAATCAGCGGCAGTCTGCTGAAAGACTTCATCCCAAAACGGCATCGCGTGATAAATGCCATTAGACTTTGTCGCACTTGTCACATGCCCGCGCCGTTTTTTCGCCAATTCGAAGGCAAAACGCATGACACGCTCTGTCGCTTTTCTTGTAAACACGGCATTCTGGATGGCGATTTCATCGTCACCCCTGTGAATGCGTCCGCCGACTTCACTGTATTCACCTTCACTGTTCTCGCGAATCACCATAAGGTCAAAATCATTTGGATGCAAAAGCGGCGACGTAATGCCCGCCATTTGTTTGGCAGGTCTCATATTAATGGAAAGCTCAAGCTCCCTCCGGATCTTCAGCAGCAGCCCCCATAACGAAATATGATCGGGAACCAGCTTCGGATTTCCGACTGCTCCCAAGAAAACCGCTTCAAATTGAGTAAGCGTATGTATTCCGTCTTCAGGCATCATTTCACCATGTTCCATGTAATAATCACAGCTCCATGGAAAAGACGTAAATGAGAATGACAAACCTCCGTGCGCCTCAGCAGCTGTATGAAGCACTTTCTCAGCAGCCGCCACAACCTCTTTTCCTACTCCGTCTCCCGGTATTGCCGCAATCTCGAATTGTTTCATCGTCATTCTCCTCCCCCTGTTATCGTAAGCGTTTTCTATTATACTAGATTGCGAGATGGTAAAAAAAGCCCGTGACATGCTGTCACGGGTCGGTTATTGGTTGAGTTTCTTTAAAACGATGGCATGCAGCGGCTCATGAGACTGAATGCCGCACACCTCTTGAAGCACGCCGCTGTATCCTTTTTCTTCGATCAGCGCTTGCAGTTCAACCGCTTCAGGGTCATCGGTGAAATCGAAGCGCAGTGCTGCGGCAATCCCTTCCGCCAGTGCATTCGGCTCTTTTATTTTCTTTGCCGGGCCTACGAGTCTATCATTCTCTCCCAACTTTCTGAGAGGTGATCTCGCCACACGGGTCACATCGTCCGTAATGAATGGATTTTCAAAGCGTCCGATGATTTTTTTGATATATTGTTCGTGTTCGGCTTGCTTAAAGCCATATGTTTTGATGAGATAGTCACCGGTTTCAAGCAGCGCCGAATGAACGACACGGCGGATTTCCGGATGGTCGATTGCTTCTTTGACCGTTTTCAGTCCGCGCTGATAGCCGACATACGCTGTCACCGCGTGTCCGGTATTGACCGTAAACAGCTTACGTTCGATGTACGGCGTTAAATCATCAACAAACAGCGCTCCGTTAATGGCCGGCGTTTTCCCTTTAAAGCCTGATTCATCAATGACCCATTCAAAAAACGGTTCAACCGATACTTTGAGCGGATCTTCATGATGCTGAATCGGCACGATCCGGTCAACTGCGGAATTCGGAAAACCGACCGTTTTACTGACGGATTCCCGCTCTGCTTCCGTTAAGTGGCTATATATCTCTTTCTTCAAAAAGCTGCTGCCGCCGATCATATTTTCGCAGGCAATGATATTCAGTGTGTTTGCAGCCTTTCTTCGTCTTAAACCTTCTGCTATAGCTGGTGCAATCAGCTTTAACACGTTCGGGCCGACCGCCGTTGTGATGAGCGCCGCCTCATTGATCAGCCGATACAGCTCCTCTTGCTGGCTGCCGCTGTTAATGGCACTGACCGGGCCGATCACCTCTGATGAATGACCTTCTTCAGCGAGCTCCACCGTGTATTCCCGTTTTTCATTAAGGAGGCTGACCATCGTATCGTTCACATCCGCAAACACCACATCATAGCCGGAGTGGTGAAGCAGAGCGCCGATAAACCCCCTCCCGATATTTCCTGCACCGAAATGTAAGGCGATCATGTCAGTTCACCTCGTTGAAAATGGCAATCAAATCTTCTTCGCTTTTAGCAGAGATCAGGCGTTCAATATTTTCTTCTTCTGAGCAGATAATCGCGATGTTAGACAAAATGTCTAAATGCTCATTATTTTTCCCAGCAATGCCGAATACCACTTTTGCCGTGTTGCCTTCACCGTACTCGACACCATCTGGAATTTGTATGATTGAGATTCCAGAGTGAAGCACCTCACGTTTCGCTTCTTCTGTGCCGTGAGGAATTGCAATGAAATTCCCCATAAACGTAGAAGACGTTTCTTCCCGTTCAAACATTTTGCCAATGTAATCTTCTGTCACATAGCCGTTGTCAATCAGCGTTTGGCCTGCTAATTTGATGGCCTCTTCTTTTGATGATACCGTTTGATTGAGTTTAATATTTTCCTTTGCGAGTACTTGCATGAATATCACTCTCTTTCTATGAGGTTACTTTTTAAGCTTTTCAATAAGCTCGTCGTATTTCAGGCTGTTTAAGAAGTTATCCACTGATATGTGCGTCGCGTTCGGCAGCTTCGCTTTCGCGCGATCTGTTAAATCTTTATGGGTGATGACAATATCCGCATCGCTTGGCAGATTGTTAATGGCCGTGTTGGTCACGCTGATATCAAGCTCCGCTTTTTTCACTTTATTTCTTAAGATGGATGCTCCCATGGCGCTTGATCCCATTCCCGCATCACACGCAAAGATAATTTTGTTTACGCTTTCAGGAGACAGCTCAGACGCTTCCTCAGCTTTTGCTTGTTCCGCTTCTAAAGCAGCAGCTGCTTGGCTTTTCTTCCCCTTCATGGACTGCATTTTTTCTGTTGCTGCAGCGAGGTCTTCTTCGCTTGCTTTTGAGGATTTCAGGATCACTGCTGATACGATGAACGAAACAGCTGCAGCGACCAATACACCCGCCAATACGCCGAAGTAGCCTCCTCTTGGCGTCATCGCCATCAATGCGATAATGCTTCCCGGTGACGATGCTGCGACAAGTCCGGCATTAAAGATCGTGAACGTTAAGAGTCCGCTTGCTCCGCCGGCAATGGCCGCCAGAATCAAGGCCGGTTTCATCAAAATGTACGGGAAGTAAATCTCGTGAATCCCGCCGAAGAAATGAATAATCGCCGCGCCGGGAGCCGTTGACTTTGAAGAACCTTTGCCAAAGAACATGTACGCCAGCAAAATGCCGAGCCCCGGTCCAGGGTTTGCTTCTACTAAGAACAGAATCGATTTTCCCGTTTGGGCTGCTTGCTCGATTCCGATCGGACTTAAGATTCCATGGTTAATGGCGTTATTTAGGAACAACACTTTCGCCGGTTCCACAAACACGCTGGCTACAGGCAGTAAATTAGCGTGTACAATGACTTCCACACCGGCTGCCAGCAGTTTGTTTAACGTCAGGACAACCGGACCGATGGCGTAAAACGCGAGAATCGTTAAAGCCGCGCCGACAATCCCTGCCGTAAAGTTGTTGATCAGCATTTCAAAGCCTTGTTTGACTTTATCCTTGAACAATTTATCAGTCTGTTTAATGAGGTATCCGCCAAGCGGCCCCATGATCATTGCACCTAAAAACATTGGAATATCCGACCCGACAATCACCCCGATTGCCGCTGTTGCCCCGACGACTCCGCCGCGATGGTCGTAAATCATTTTTCCGCCTGTATACGCTATCAAAAGCGGCAGTAAATACGTGATCATCGGGCTGACAAGTGTATTCAGCTGTTCATTCGGAAACCATCCCGCCGGAATAAATAGCGCGGTAATGATGCCCCACGCGATAAACGCGCCGATATTCGGCATGATCATTCCGCTCAAATAACTGCCGAAGCGCTGCACTTTCACTTTCATGCCGCCTTGCTGCTGTTCTTGCTGCATATATAAACCCTCCCTGTTTTTGTTTGTCGCTGTAAGATATAAAAAGATGTTCAGAGAATCATGCTTCCCTTTGACTCTATGTTAAAACGCTTACAGTCCCTATACAATTGAAAGTAAAGAGGACTTTGTCACACGGGTGTGACAATTTGTTAAAAATAAAAAGGCCCCTGATATCAGGAGCCTTTTCTCTTTCCTCTATAAATAATGTTTCCGTTTTGAATCACGTACTTGGCGATCATCCGCTCACTCACAATAAAAACGGGATAGGCGCACACAAGCGCAAATACAGCCATCGGCACGTGCTGTACGGCCGGTATCATTGAGCCTGCCGCATTGCGGAGGAGCAGCAAAAGATAAATGAGCAGCACGATGACTGCTAATGACACCAGCATAATCGGTGCTGATACTTTATATTCATAAAGCCGTTCCCGGCAGTGTCCGCAGCGAAATTGACAAGGCACATTTGACGATCTGACCATGTCGCCTGTCAAAGGTTTGCCGCAGTTCGGGCATACTGTTTCTTTCATAGGGTATTCCTCACTTTCCATTCCATATGTCTATTATACCAGAGTCCCTTCTGTTTCGTTTTGTTGCTGTTCAACACATTTTCACATTTTTTATCATCAGCTTACTTGTCTCTGTCTCTAAAATCCTCTACGCTTAAATAGATCTTAATGGAGGGGATGTATGAATGCTTCCGATTAATAGACAGCAACACATACTGAAGTGGCTGAATGAAGAAGGCACGCTCAGAATTTCTGACATCAGCGCACGGTTCGGCGTTTCGGAAATGACGGTATACAGAGATGTCAATCAGCTTGTCCAGTCAAACCAAGTCATCAAAATAGCAGGCGGCATCACGCTCCCAGCCCGAACACCTCAAGCGGATCATATGTGCAGCTATTGCCTGAAGCCGGTCAATCAGGCCCATTCGGTTCAGCTGATTACGGTAAATCAAGACATCGAACAGCTATGCTGCGCACATTGCGCGTTTTTGCGTTACGCAGATAAAACGGAAGAGGTTTCACACTTGATTTGCAGAGATTTTCTGTTACACACAACGGTCAGTGCCGGTTCGGCTTATTTCGTCGTCAACGCTGAATTAAACCTGCACTGCTGCCAGCCGCAGGCGATTCCGTTTGCGACACTCGACCATGCCGAACGGTTTCAAAAAGGATTCGGCGGAGCCGTCCGCACCTTCGACCAGGCGCTAGAGGACATGCTTCAAGACAGAAAAAAGCGCTGCACCTGCACCAAGACATAACACAACATATACAGCGGAAGGTGGTGTCTGAGTGATGAAGCAAAACAGATGGTGGATCATCCTTCTGCTTTTTCTTGTTTTCCTGCCGAAAACAAGCTTTGCTCACGCCTATATTGTCAAATCTTCACCTGGGGAAAACAGCGAATTAAAAAGCGCCCCTGCACAGGTGGAGATCGAATTTAATGAACCGGTTGAAGAAGGGTTTCATTACATTAAAGTCTATAATTCAAACGGCGACCGGGTGGACACAGACAAGACCGAAATCAAAAAAGACAACAATCACATCATGACAGTAAAGCTCAAAAAGAAGCTGCCGCATGATGTGTACAGAGCGGAATGGAATGCCGTGTCCGCGGACGGGCATCCCGTTTCCGGCGTCATTCCGTTCAGCATCGGGAAAGCGGACGGCGGATTCAGCAGCCAAAAAGCAGCCGGCTCAGCTCTGAATCCGGCAACAGCCGCAGACCGCGCGATACTGTATACAGCTTTATCTCTGTTTATCGGAACGGTTTTCTTCCATCTCTTCTGGTATAAAGGGGATTCAGAACAGCTGACCAAACGGACAAGACGTATCCTGATCGTTTCCATCGCCGCATTGGGTCTGGCGCTTTTGCTTCAGCTTCCGATTCAGACAAAAGCAAACGCGGGCGGCGGCTGGGGCAGCGCCTTCCAGCCGGGCTACATCAGAGAAACACTGCTTGAGACTGCCGGCGGCACCATTTGGATCATACAGGCCGTGCTGTATGTGCTGCTTGCACTGTCTGTGATCCCTGCGATACGCAAAAACCGCTTTTCGTCCTTCGGCTATTGGACAGCGCCGCTCATTTTCTTTTTCGGTCTCCTGCTTGCCAAAGCGTTTACCGGGCATGCTGCTGTCGTTGAAGAAAAAGCGATCGGCATTTTGATGGATTTCCTTCATTTATCTTCCGCTTCCATCTGGGTCGGCGGGGTTGCGGCACTTGTTTTGCTGCTCGCAAAAGAATGGAAGCAGCCTGACAAAACGCTCGCATGGGAAACGGTAAGCCGGTTCTCCCCGTGGGCACTTACTGCAGTCGGCGTCATTTTGTTTTCAGGCTTGCTCAATGGATTTTTCATCATTCGTTCCATGGATTCACTGTTCCATACAGCGTACGGCCAGGCTCTTTTAGTGAAAAGCGGACTGTTTGTTTTGATGCTGATCTTAGGCGCGATTCATTTTCTGCTCACCAGAAAACGGCGCCATGAAGGAATCAGCGGAACACTGAAAGCGGAATGGGCAATCGGCATCGCTGTCTTAATCACAGCGGCCGTGTTTACAAGCCTGCCAAGCCCGCCTGAGCCGGCGCCGGAACCGTTCTATCAAACCAAAGCAATTGAAAACGGGCAAAGCGTGTCTCTCAGCATCAGCCCGAACCAGCCAGGCAAAAACGTATTTGAGCTGCGGGTCACTGACCATAACGGCGACCCGGTGAAAAACATTCAGCAAATCACGTTAACCATTTATAAAACAGGCCTGTCAGGAAGCGAAAACAAAAGCACGTTTCAATTAAAAGAGAAAACAAAAGGCGTCTTCCAGGATGAAAACCTATCCATTAATGAAAAGGGAAACTGGAAAATCAAAGTCCACGGGCTGACCGGAGACTTTAACGAAATCAATATCATCTTTACAAAGACCAATTAAAGGAGTGTTTGAGTTGTTAAAAAAAATCGCATTCACACTATGTCCGGCTATTATCGGCTCTCTCTTATTCTTTACGGCCCCAGCCAGCGCGCACGTTACTGTAAAGCCTGCTGAATCCGCTGCAGGCTCTTGGGAGACTTATACAATGAAGGTTCCTTCTGAGAAAAATCTGCCCACAACGAAGGTTGTCCTCAAGATGCCAAAGGATGTTGAATTCCAGCAATACGAGCCAATTCCGGGCTGGAAGGTATCCACTCAGAAACATGATGACAAATCAGTGTCCGTGACGTGGGAAGCAACTGACGGCGGCATTCAGGAAGGACAATTCCAGCAGTTTACCTTTGTTGCCAAAAACCCTGAAAAAGCCGAGGAAGCTGCTTGGGACGCCTACCAATATTACAAAGACGGTAGCATTGTTGAGTGGACAGGTGACGAGGATGCGGATACACCTCACTCCATTACAAAAATCACCGCTGCAAAGCAAGTGACAGATGAGCACGGCGCGACGAAAACAGAAGACGATTCCGAAGACTCAGGTTCTTCAGCTCTGGACATCACAGCGATTGTGCTGTCTGCGGCTGCCATTATCTTATCTATAGCGGCACTGGTAAAGAAAAAGCGTGCCTAATCAAAAAAGCGATCCAGATGTCATGTCTGGGTCGCTTTTTTTGATTAACCGCGTCCTGCCTGGAAGGCAGGATATTTCGTCATTCCGCCGTCCGCAAACAACGTGATGCCTGTGACGTAGCTGGATTCCTTCGAAGCAAGCCACACTGCCACTGCGGCGATTTCCTCGGGTTCGCCAATATATCCCATCGGAATCATGCTTTCTACATCTGCTTTCTGTTTAGGGTCAGCAAATTTTTCAGCATTGATTGGCGTGTTGATCGCACCTGGCCCGATATTGTTGACGCGAATGCCCTTCGGCGCGTATTCCAAAGCCAATGTTTCTGACATCAGCTTAATTCCGCCTTTACTTGCCGCGTAGTGGACAAATAACGGCCATGGAATCCTTTCATGTACGCTGGACATGTTGATGACATTTCCCTTGATATCGTTTTCTACGAAATATTTAATCGCTTCACGGCTTCCTAAAAAGGCGCCTGTTAAGTTCGTGCCGATGACCTTATCCCAATCTTTCAGGGGCATTTCGTGAGACGGCACAGGATTTTCAAGTCCGGCATTATTAATCATAATATCAAGCGTGCCGAACTCTTTAATGGCAGTTTGCACGATATTTTTTACATCTTCCTCTTTCGTGACATCTCCCTGGACGATAACGGCTTCACCGCCCGCCTTGATGACCTCTTCTTTTACCTCGTTCGGATCCTGTTTATCACTATAATAGTTGATGACCACTTTTGCCTGCTCCTTGCCGAAGCGAATGGCCATTGCCTTTCCAAGTCCTGAAGCGGCTCCTGTAATAGCGACGACTTTTCCTTTTAAATCTGGATACATATACATCCTCCTCCATTGTTATGAATTTGTTTTGGCAATTCCTAAAAATACAGCGGCCGCAATAATCAGGGCAATCCCGATGGCAATCGCAATGAGCTGGCGTTTTGTTTTCTTTTCACGCAGGATGAAAATACCGCCGAGCGTAGAAATGACAATTCCCATTTGAGAGAGAGAAAAGCTTGTTGCGACACCGACTCTCGGCTGAGAAATAAACAAAAACATATTTCCGCCTGCCCAGATTAAGCCCGGGAGAATATTTCTGATCGCATACTTGTTAAAGGGTTTATGCTTGTAGGTTAAAGCAACGCCCCCAATCACCATCCCAATCGCCTGCGGCAAAAGAGCCGACCAGCCGGACACATTGAACAATCTGGCGACGACTACATAAACCAAATAACCGAGCGTCGAGACAAGAAGAATCAAGATACCCTTTTTTAAGTTGCTTGGCTCTCCCTCTTTCCTGTCTTTCTTATCTTCCAATGACGTGAGGATGATTCCCACAATGATAAAGATCAGCGCGAGAATGCCAAGCGTAATCGCAATCGGTGTAGACCATTCGCGGAACACGATCACACCGAACAGCGAGGTCGAAACGAGCTGCATTCCGGTGGAAATCGGCATTGTTTTGGACACACCCATCAATTCAATGCTTTTCAGCTGGTTGCTCTGTCCAAGGGACCAAAATAAGCCGGATACGATGCCAACAATAAAAATGCGCAATGACAGAACGGGCTGAACAAAAAAGTAAATCACGATAGAAACAATAAGCGCTCCGATCGTTGTTCCCAGTGTCTGGCTGTACGGCCCGCCGCCTAATTTCACATTGAAGAGAACAATGCTCCCCCAAAACAAAGCCGGGAGAAGAGCCAATAATAAATCCATTGTTGGGGAACCTTCTTTCAAAATGTATTTGCTGTTATTTTGGCTGGAATTATTGTGTTTATTCGCCAGAACAACAAAAAGAGCTGCCGGAAGATCCGGCAGCTCTCAGGAGCTTGCATTCTTTTACAAACCGATGGACATATATTTTGTTTCAAGGTACGGCTCGATGCCTTCCGAACCGCCTTCACGGCCGATGCCGCTTTCTTTCATTCCGCCGAATGGGGCTTGAACCGCTGACGGTCCGCCGTCATTCCAGCCGATAATGCCATACTCAAGATTCTCGGAAATATAGATGCCGCGGCGGTAGTTTTCTGTGAAGAAGTAAGCAGCCAAGCCGTACGGTGTATCGTTGGCAAGCTGAATTGCTTCATCAATATCAGAATACATGACGATCGGTGCAACCGGGCCGAATGTTTCCTCGTGCATGATATTCATGGACGTATCGACATCGGCGAGCACTGTCGGATTGACAAAGTAGCAGCCTTTGTCATCGTTTCGGTCATACGTGCCCCCCGCGAGAACTTTCGCTCCTTTTTCAACGGCATCATCAATTTGGCTGATGATTTTTTCGAAACCTCTTTTGTTGATAATCGGGCCGACATTGACGCCTTCTTCAAGTCCGTTTCCGACTTTAAGCTTAGACACTTGCTCGCTCAGTTTCGCAGCAAATTCATCTTTGATGGATTCATGGACGATCAGGCGGTTAGCACATACGCAAGTTTGGCCTGCGTTTCGGTATTTAGACACCATCGCTTGTTCAACGGCAAGGTCAATGTTTGCATCTTCATCCACGATGAGCGGCGCATGTCCGCCGAGCTCCATAGAGATGTGTTTCACAGTGTCCGCACTGTTTTTCATGAGGATTTTCCCTACTGGCGTTGATCCTGTGAACGTGATTTTACGGATTTTCGGGCTGCTTGTGAACACATTCCCGATTTCTTCTCCGTCGCCAATCACAACCTGAAGAACATCCTTCGGAATACCCGCTTCATATGCGAGGCGCGCAAGCTCATATGCAGACAGCGGTGTGTCCGGTGCCGGCTTGATGATAAACGTACAGCCGGCAGCAAGAGCAGGCGCCGCTTTGCGTGTAATCATCGCATTCGGGAAATTCCAAGGCGTGATGGCGGCAACAGGGCCGACCGGCTGGCGTGTGACGACAATTCGTTTACCGGTTGTCGGAGCAGGGACCGTTCTTCCGTACACACGCTTCGCTTCCTCTGCGAACCATTCGATATAGCCTGCGCCGTACAGTACCTCACCGACTGCTTCCTGATACGGTTTTCCGTTTTCCTTTGTAATTAAATCTGCAAGTTCTTCTTTATGCTCAACAATCAGCTCATACCATTTTTTCAAAAGAGACGCTCTTTCGTTCGCTGATGTTTTAGACCATGTTTTAAACGCTTGATGTGAACGTTCAATGGCTTCTTCTACTTCTTTGGCCGATTGTTGAGGAATCGTTTTGATCTCCTCGCCCGTAGCCGGGTTGTAGACCGTTAATTGATCTGGCATATTGAACATTCCTTTCTTTTCATGATTACTTAAAATGATAGCAGACACAGCCGTTTTCTTTCCAATGATTAAGCTCGCAGGCCTGCCTCCAAGATGCTGAGCCCTTCATTCAGAAGACTGTCCGAGATGACAAGCGGCGTCAGAAAGCGGATGATATTGCCGTTAATTCCCGCAGTCAGCAAAAGCAATCCGTTTTGATTTGCATACGCCGCGATCGCTGCCGCTTTCGCTTTATCAGGCTCACGCGTGTCAGGATCCTTGACGATTTCGATTGCCGCCATTGCCCCGAGTCTGCGGATGTCACCGATGAACGGGAATTCTTGTTTCCACTCATAGGCCTTGTCTTCAATGATTTTGCCAATTTCTTCAGATCGCCCATTCAGCCCTTCTTCTTCAATGATATCCAATACAGCCAACGCTGCCGCGCACCCGAGCGGGCTGCCGGCATACGTGCCGCCCAGCTCCCCTGGCGCTGCTGCATCAAGCATTTCCGCGCGGCCGATCACACCGCTTAACGGCAATCCCGCTGCAAGTGATTTAGAGACCGTGATCAAATCAGGCACTACATCAAAGTGCTCAATTGCGAAATAAGTGCCGGTTCTGGCAAATCCGGTTTGAATTTCATCAGCGACAAAGACAATGCCGTGTTCCTTGCAGAATGATGCGACGTGCTGCACAAATCGTTTCGAAGGAATGATAAAGCCGCCTTCTCCCTGCACTGGCTCCATCACGACACAGGCTACCGTTTCAGGCGCGACTGAAGCGATGAAGAAATCATTGAACGCTTGGATGACCATGTCGTCATAGCTTTCATCACTCATGCCGGCCGGCTTCTGATAATAATATGGGAACGGCGCTTGATAAACCTCTGACGCAAAAGGGCCGAAGCCGAATTTATAAGGTTTGACCTTGCTCGTCATGCTCATCGTCATATTCGTGCGCCCATGAAATCCGCGTGTAAACGAGACAACCCCTTGGCGCTTTGTATACTTTCTGGCGATTTTCACAGCATTCTCTACCGCTTCCGCCCCTGAGTTCAGGAAGATCGCTTTTTTCTCATGGCTGCCCGGCGCAATCCCACAAAGTTTTTCCGCTAATTCGATATAAGACGGGTACATCATGACATTGAAGCCCGGGTGAATCAGCTCCTCCGCCTGCCGCTTCACAGCCTCAACCACCTTCGGATGCGAGTGTCCGACGTTTAACGTTCCGATGGCGCCTGCAAAATCAATAAATCTCCGGCCGTCCAGATCATACAGCTCAGCCCCTTCTCCTTTTACCGCCAGACTGCGGTTGCCGTTGCTCACACCTTTTGATACGAATTGATCCCGTTTTTGCTGCCACTGGGCAGTCGTAATGTTTGCTGTTGTTTGACTCATGTGAATGTCCCCCTGTCGCTATTTTCTTATCATTCTGACTTCTTTTTGGTATGATGAAAAGTACCAATTATAACTTTTTGATGGTATCAGAAGGAGAAGCCGCATATGGACATCACAATCACACTCGACCGCTCAGAACAAGCCGATTATATTTATCAGCAAATTTATCAAAAGCTGAAAAAAGAAATCCTCAGCCGCAATCTGCTTCCACACTCAAAGGTTCCCTCCAAACGGGAGCTGGCTGAAAAGCTGAAGGTCAGCGTAAACTCAGTGAATTCAGCCTATCAGCAGCTGCTGGCTGAGGGATATTTGTACGCCATTGAGCGAAAGGGTTTTTTCGTTGAGAAGCTGGACATGTTTTCTGCCGAGGAGCACCCCCCATTTGCACTGCCGGATGACCTGAAAGAGGTTCACACAGATCAGAGCGATTGGATTTCGTTTTCACACATGAGTTCTGATACAGACCATTTCCCGATCAAAAGCTGGTTTCGCTGCGAGCAAAAAGCGGCCTCCCGCTCATACCGCACGCTTGGCGATATGTCGCATCCGCAAGGGATATATGAAGTGAGAGCGGCCATCACCAGGCTCATTTCCCTGACGCGGGGCGTAAAATGCCGGCCGGAACAAATCGTCATCGGGGCAGGCACACAGGTGCTCATGCAGCTATTGACTGAGCTTTTGCCTCAGGAAGCAGTATATGCAATGGAGGAGCCCGGTTACAGGCGCATGTACCAGCTTTTAAAACATGCCGGAAAACAAGTGAAGACGATCATGCTGGATGAAAAAGGCATGTCGATTGATGAAATCAGCAGACAGCAGCCTGATGTGCTGGTGACGACCCCATCGCATCAATTTCCGGCCGGAACGATTATGCCTGTATCCAGAAGAATTCAGCTGCTGAACTGGGCGGCCGAGGAGCCGCGCCGCTATATTATTGAAGACGATTATGATAGTGAATTTACATATGATGTAGACAGTATTCCGGCGCTTCAAAGCCTCGACCGTTTTCAAAATGTCATCTATATGGGCACCTTTTCAAAGTCCCTTCTCCCCGGCTTGCGGATCAGCTATATGGTTTTGCCGCCTGAGCTATTGAGGACATACAAACAGCGGGGCTACGATCTGCAGACATGCTCGTCTCTGACGCAGCTCACCCTGCAGGAATTTATCGAGTCCGGAGAATATCAGAAGCATATAAAAAAAATGAAGCAGCATTATAAAGAAAAGAGAGAACGCTTGATCACTGCTTTAGAAGCAGAGTTCAGCGGAGAGGTTACCGTAAAAGGGGCAAATGCGGGACTGCATTTTGTCACCGAATTTGATACCAGCCGCACCGAACAAGACATCCTGGCACATGCCGCCGGCCAGCAGCTTGAGATCTTCGGAATGAGCCGATTTGATTTGAAGGAAAACAAGCGGCAAACGGGCAGGCCCGCTCTCATTATCGGCTTCGCCCGGCTGAAGGAAGAAGAGATTCAGGAGGGTGTCGAGAGGCTTTTCCGTGCTGTTTACGGACATAAAAAAATCCCCGGTACAGGGGATTGATTCACCAGCGGTCCTGGTCCACATTCAGCACGGCATCAAGCAGGCCCGGAAACGCCTTTTCAAGATCTTCAGCCCGAAGCGAATAATACCGGCGCTTTCCTTCTATGCGAACTTGAGCGATGCCTGATTCTCTCAATACTTTAAAATGATGTGACAAGGTCGATTTGGCAACCTGTACATCCGCACAGGTGCCGCACGTTTTTTCTTTCGCTTCAGCTAATTGCTTGACGAGCTCTAAACGAAGCGGATCACTCAGTGCGTGAAGAACCTTTGTCAGCTGCAACGTTTCTGTTTCTGGATGGTTTGGAATGTTCATGACACAAATGTATCACACAACAATTAGAATGACAATTTTACTATTTAAGGGTTTTTCCTTTACCTCATTTTAAATACATGTTACAGTTAGTTCGATGAAATTCGAACAATAATCAGTATAACGATGGAGGAGATTGACATGATCGTATTACAAGCTTATATCAAAGTAAAACCAGAAAAACGCGAGGAATTTTTGAGCGAGGCGCAATCGCTTGTTCAGCATTCAAGAGCTGAGGAAGGCAACGCGCAATACGACCTATTTGAAAAAGTAGGCGAAGAAAATACATTTGTGATGCTTGAACAATGGAAAGATGAAGCGGCGATGAAATTCCACAATGAAACTGCGCATTTCCAAGGATTTGTAGCAAAAGGAAAAGAACTGCTGAGCGCTCCTCTTGATGTTGTCCGCACAGAGCTTAGCGAGTAAGGAAAGGGTGTCCCATATGAATGAAGTCATCAAATCATTAACAGACCACCGCTCGATTCGCAGCTATACAGATGAGCCTGTAGCTCAGGAACAATTGGACCAAATCATTCAAGCAGTACAATCAGCCCCATCTTCTATCAACGGGCAACAAGTGACTGTAATCACAGTGCAGGATAAAGAGCGCAAAAAGAAAATCTCCGAGCTGGCAGGCGGACAGCCTTGGATTGACCAGGCTCCTGTTTTCCTGCTGTTCTGCGCAGACTTCAACCGGACCAAAATCGCGCTTGAGGATCTGAATGATTTCAAAATGGAAATCACAAATGGCTTAGAATCTGTTCTTGTCGGCGCAGTAGACGCTGGTATCGCCCTAGGAACAGCGACAGCAGCGGCTGAATCACTCGGACTTGGCACGGTTCCGATCGGTGCGGTTCGCGGAAACCCTCAAGAGCTGATCGAACTGCTTGAGCTTCCGAAATACGTGTTTCCTTTATCCGGCCTTGTCATTGGCCATCCTGCCGACCGTTCAGCGAAAAAACCGCGCCTTCCGCAGGAAGCAGTAAATCATCAGGAAACATATTTGAATCAAGATGAGCTGACTTCTCATATTCAGGCATATGATGAGCAGATGTCTGAATACATGAATAAGCGGACAAACGGAAAAGAAACAAGAAACTGGTCACAGAGCATCGCTTCCTATTATGAGCGCCTGTACTATCCGCATATCCGTGAAATGCTTGAGAAACAAGGATTTAAAGTTGAAAAATAAGTCTCACCCGGCCTGTCGGATTTTCCGGCAGGCCTTTCGATTGTCCGGTTAAAATCCATTGACTTCTATTTAGTTTATTTGGTAAAATTTTTTCATTGTTACTCATTGGTTTTCTGTGAACCAATGGGTTTTCTAATGTTCAAGAAAGAAGGAAGCCATGAGATGCTTGATAAAAAAACTGATATCTTGTTAGCCGCGCGAAAGCTTTTTTCGGAAAAGGATTTTACGTCGGTTTCCATGCAGGCGATCGCAGAAGAATGTAAGATGTCAAAAGCTTCGATATATAAGCTGTTTCAATCTAAGGAAGATCTGCTTTTGGAGCTGCTGTCATTTAACCAGAAACAAATGGTGGCCGCGGCCTCAAGACTTCAGGAAAATACCGCGCTGACACCGGAGGAACGTTTGATGCAAAAGGTCAAAATGGAGCTGGAAGGCTTCAGGCGGAATCAGCAGTTTTTCAATATGCTGACCTACGGAAACCCCAAGCTGCATAATGACCGGGTCAAACAGCATATCCATCAGACCAGATCAACGATTATCTGCTGGCACCGCGATTCGCTGATCCAGGCTTACGGAGAAACCATTCTCCCGTTTGTGTGGGATTTGGTCATCATTCTTCACGGCATGATGCGTGAGTTTTTAATGCTGATCAAAATAGAGGAAAAACCGCTTAAGCTTGACCCGATTGCAGAGTTTATCATCAGCACCCTCAATCAGATTGTCAAAAACAAGGAAACCCGGCAGTCTCTTCTTCCGCAAGAAGCCATCGAGCTTTATATTCATTCAGCATCCTCCTACAAACCAAAGGATAAATCAGCCCTATTGTCGGAAAGCCTGAAGGAATTACATAAAGGCATCTCTTCCCTGCCTGCCGCGGACTATGACGTAGATGAACTGACATCAGCAGCCGCCATGCTGGAGGAAGAAGCGAAGAAGGAAGAACCCCGCGCTTTTTTGCTCAAATCACTGATTGGCTATCTGGAACAAACCGGTGTTTTAACACAGCCCGTTTCGATGTTAAAAACACTGTTAATTACTTAGAGAAAAGAAGGGATATGTATTGAACACAAGTATTGAACAAAAACCTTTTAACCGTTCTGTCATTGTCGGCATTTTGTTAGCCGGGGCGTTTGTCGCGATTTTGAATCAGACGCTGTTAATTACTGCACTTCCCCATATCATGAGGGATTTCAATGTCGATGCCAACCAAGCGCAATGGCTGACCACTTCATTTATGTTAACCAACGGAATATTAATTCCGATTACCGCGTTTTTAATTGAGAAATTCACGAGCCGGGCGCTGCTCATTACAGCAATGAGCATTTTTACTGCCGGAACAATCGTCGGAGCGTTCGCGCCGAACTTCCCGGTTCTGCTGACAGCGCGTATCATTCAAGCGGCCGGAGCCGGCATTATGATGCCGCTCATGCAGACCGTATTCCTGACGATCTTTCCGATTGAAAAGCGCGGCCAGGCCATGGGTATGGTCGGATTGGTCATCTCGTTTGCGCCTGCGATCGGACCGACTCTTTCCGGATGGGCAGTCGAAGCTTTCTCTTGGAGATCACTGTTTTATATCATTCTTCCGTTTGCTGTGATTGATTTAATTCTTGCCAGCATCCTGATGAAGAATGTGACGACTTTAAGAAAAACACAGATTGATATTTTATCAGTTATCCTATCGACATTTGGATTCGGCGGCCTTCTGTACGGCTTCTCAAGCGTCGGCTCTTACGGCTGGACCAGTTCAACCGTCTTGATTTCACTGCTGGTGGGTGTCATCGCACTGCTCCTGTTTATCACAAGACAAATGAAGCTTGAAAAACCGATGCTGGAATTCCGCGTCTTTACGTTTGGCGTGTTCAGCTTAACAACACTGCTCGGAACACTTGTCTTTGCATTATTGATCGGTACGGAAACCATCCTGCCGCTTTATACACAAAACGTCAGAGACGTCACAGCTTTTGATACAGGGCTCATGCTTCTTCCGGGAGCCGTCGTGATGGGCTTCATGTCACCGATTATCGGCAGAATCTTTGACCGTGTCGGCGGAAGAGGCCTGGCGATTGCAGGTTTCTGTATCATCTTCCTGACATCGCTGCCGTTTATGCAGCTGACTGACCATACGTCACTCGCTTGGATTGTCGTTCTATACACTGTTCGTCTTTTAGGTACCGCCATGATCATGATGCCGGTGACGACAGCTGGAATCAACGCGCTGCCGCGCCACCTGATTCCGCACGGAACAGCGATGAACAATACCATTCGCCAAGTCGGCGGCTCCATCGGAACCGCACTATTGGTTTCCGTCATGAGCAACCAGGCGGCACACGCAGGCACGACAAATGTAAAGCACGCCGCCCTGCACGGCATGAACGCCGCTTTTATCGTGGCAGCCTGCATTGCACTTGTCGGCTTCCTTCTCTCCTTTACATTAAAGAAACCTCAGCGCCCTGCCGAACAGCAGCCGGCACGCTGATCATAAAAAAAGAGCCCCGCTTTTTAGCGGAGGCTCTTTTTGGTTTTACTTCTCTAAACCGTCTTTTACCTCTTTAATCATTTGCGTCATAGACTCAAGTCCGCCTCCTGATAAGTACCAAGTAGCAGAATCAAGGTAAACGACATGATCATTTTTCACTGCGTTTACGTTTTTCACATAATCATTTTCAACGACTTGTTTAGTAGACGATGTTTCTCCGATCGCTGTACCGCGGTCAATAACAAACAGGTAATCAGGGTTTGTTTTTGAAATGTACTCATAAGAAACACTTTGTCCGTGAGTAGACGCTTTGATGTTTTTATCAGCCGGTGTCACGCCGAATACGTCATGGATCAGGCCGTATCTTGATTTAGAACCAAAGGCGCTGATTTTGCCGTCGTTCGCCATAATCACAAGACCGTTTTTGTTCAGCTTTTCAGCTTTTTTCTTAAGATCTGCAATTGAGTTATCAATTGTTGCAAGTTCGTCTTTTACTTCATCTTCTTTATCAAAGATTTTTCCGATTGTTTGTGCATCTGATTTAAATGTTTCCATGTATTTCGCTGTGTCTACGCCAAGGTAAATCGTCGGCGCAATTTTAGAGAATTCTTTGTAAGACTCAGATTGTCTGCCTGAGATAATGATCAGGTCAGGGTCTATATCCGCCACTTTTTCGAAGTCCGGCTCTTTTAAGCTTCCGACATCAGCATATTTGTCATCTTTGAATTTAGACAGATAGCTTGGAAGGGCTTGTTTCGGAAGGCCCGCTACTTTATCATCAAGACCGAGTTTATCTAACGTATCTAAGCTGCCAAAATCAAATACGACTACTTTTTTAGGATTTTTCGTCACTTTTGTGCCGTTTTTGTCCAGCTGGTGTTTTACTGTGATTTGCTCTTTCTTTGAATCAGAACCTTTGCTGCTTGTGCTTTGGTTTCCGCATGCAGAAATGACAACTGCCGTCACCAAAGCGATGAATAGTAATGCGAATTTTTTCATGCTCTTCACCTCTTCTATATATTAAGAAAAATAAACACCTATTCTTTGATTATCAATCGTCTGAATCGGAATGGTCATATCGTAGATTTCCTCAAGCACAGAGGTTTCAATAATCTCCTCAGGCGGCCCCTCTTTTACGATTCGGCCGTTTTTCAAGGCAACGATATGATCGGAGTAGACGGATGCGAAGTTAATATCATGAATAACGATCACGATTGTTTTCCCAAGCTCCTCTACCAGCCGTTTCAGCAGTTTCATAATTTCAACTGAATGTTTCATATCCAGGTTGTTCAGCGGCTCATCCAGAAAAATATAATCTGTGTCCTGGGCAATGACCATTGCGATAAATGCCCTTTGGCACTGTCCGCCGCTCAGCTGATCCAGGTATTTGTCCTGAATGTCTTCCAGCTTCATATAGCCTAGCGCCTGATTGATATGAACCCAGTCTTCCTCTGTCAGCCGGCCTTGTGAGTACGGAAATCTGCCGAAGCTGACGAGGTCTTTGATGGTGAGCCTGATATTGATTTGGTTCGCCTGCTTCAAAATGCTCATTTTTTTGGCAAGCTCTTTGCTGTCGCAGGCTCCAATCTCTTGTCCGTCTATGAAAATCTCGCCGGAATCCTTTTTGATCAGGCGGCTCATAATAGACAGCAGTGTGCTTTTGCCGGCGCCGTTAGGACCGATAAACGAGGTAATTTTGCCTTTTTGAATCGTGACTGACGTCTCTTCAAGGACAACTTTCCCGCCGTATTGTTTGCTTACATTTTTGACCTCTACCATGATTTATTCTCCTTTAACAGCAAGTAGATAAAATAAATCCCGCCGGCAAAATTAATAATGACGCTCAGCGTCGTTGAGAAGGTAAACACTTTCTCAACCACAAACTGCCCTCCGACCAGCGCAATGATGCTGATGAAGACGGAGCCTGCGATTAAGTATGAATGCTTATATGTTTTCAGGAATTCTCTCGCCAGATTGACGACAAGAAGGCCTAAGAACATAATCGGCCCGACTAGCGCGGTTGAAACAGAAACAAGGATCGCAACCACGACCAGCATCTGCTTCACCACTTTGTCGTAGTCAATGCCCAAGTTCACGGCGTGCTCGCGTCCGAGCGACAGCACGTCGAAAAATTTTGTGAAACGCCAGACATAAGCGCCTGTCAGCAGGAAGATGATGAACGCGAGCCATAACAAATCCGTATTGATGTTGTTAAAGCTGGCAAACATCTTATCCTGCACAACTTGAAACTCATTCGGATCAATCAGCATCTGCATAAAGGAAGACAGGCTGCTGAACAGCGTGCCAAACACGATTCCGACGAGCAGAAGGAAAAAGATATTTCTCCCCTCTCCCTTGAACATGATCTGATAAAGAACAAGGGAAAACAGTATCATCAGCAGAACAGAGATGATAAAGTTGATGTTTTTATTCATGATGACAATATTCGCAGAACCGAACAAAAAGATAATGCCGGTCTGAATCAGCATGTAGAGAGAATCAAGGCCCAAGATGCTCGGCGTCAGGATGCGGTTATTCGTAATCGTTTGAAAGATCATGGTCGAAAACGCAATCGCTCCCCCCGTCAGCACAATGGCAGCGACCTTTTTGATTCGTCTCGGCAGGGTGTAATCCCAATTGCCTAAGTCATAAAACAGAAACAAGCCGATACATATCAAGGCTAAACCAACGAGCAACGCAATTTTCATCTGGTTACGCATATGCTTTTCTCCTTAACAGCATAAACAGGAAAATGCCGCTGCCGATGATTCCGACCATCAGGCCAATCGAGATTTCGTAAGGGAAGATAATGATTCTGCCCAATATATCGCAAAACAGCACAAAAACCGCTCCCAATAGCGCAGTATGCGGCAGGCTGCTCTTGAGATTGTCTCCTCTGTAAATCGATACAATATTCGGGATGATTAAACCGAGAAACGGCAGCATACCGACAGTCAAAATGACAAGAGACGTGACCAGGGACACGATAATGAGCCCGATGTTCACAACCCGTTTGTACTTCAGGCCGAGGTTGACAGAAAAGCTTTCTCCCATACCGGCCACTGTGAATTTATCCGCATAAATATAGGCAATGATGACGAGCGGAATACTCAGATAAAGAAGCTCGTATCTTCCTTTCACGACTAAAGAGAAGTCTCCTTGAAGCCATGATGACACATTCTGGATCAAGTCATATTTATATGCGATAAATGTCGCGATTGAACTGACGATACTCCCGAGCATTAACCCGACAAGCGGAATAAAGATCGTGTCGTTAAACTTGATTCTTTCAAGGATTTTCATAAACAAGAAATTTCCTGCAAGGGCAAAGACAAATGCAACCAGCATTTTCATTAAAGGACTGGCGGATGTAAACAGCAGCAGGGAAATTAAAATGCCGAGCCTCGCCCAATCCATCGTGCCCGCCGTCGTCGGTGACACGAATTTGTTTCTGCTGATCTGCTGCATAATCAAACCGCAGATGCTCATGCTTAAGCCAGCGATGATAATGCTGATCAATCGCGGCAAACGGCTAGCAAACAGCGTTGACGCCTCTTGGTTGCTTAAATCGAAGAGATCAAGCGGCGACAGATCTTCCACGCCGATAAATACAGATGTGACTGCTAATATGATAAGTAGAATAAATAAGTAACGTAGCTTCATGCTGCCTCCTTACATCCTTACAGCAAAAAGAACGCATCTCCTACTCCGCAAGGACTCAAAACAATATGGCCATATAGTAATTGATTATCATTATCATTTACATATTACCATTTTTCTAGTGTTAGTCAATATTCTTTCAAAATATTAACCTAGTCATTTATTCAATTTTACTAATAATTCTAACCATTTTCCATCCCAAATCGTAGATTGTTTACCATAATGAACTTCATATCGCAATTATACGGTCAGCAAACCTAACGCCATTCCTTGTGGAAAATACAAATGTTCGTTCCAGAAAGAAATTTTCCCTTGATTTACAGGACTGAAAGAGAGATAATAAGTACTAAATTTGTGTGAAAATTTTAAACATTAGGAGATGTAAACATGAAGGTCGTTAAATTCGGAGGCAGCTCACTCGCTTCAGGCGCCCAGCTTGAAAAGGTGTTTCACATCGTAACCTCAGACCCGGCACGGAAAGCTGTAGTCGTTTCAGCTCCCGGAAAACGCTATGCCGAGGATACGAAAGTGACTGATCTCTTAATCGCATGTGCAGAACAATATTTGGCAGCAGGCAGCGCCCCTGAGCTGGCGGAAGCTGTGGTGGAACGGTATGCCCTCATCGCAAATGAGCTTCAGCTGGAGCAAAGCATTATCGAAAAAATACGCGATGACCTGTTTACGCTTTTAGAAGGAGATAAAAGCAATCCCGAGCAGTATCTTGACGCCGTCAAAGCCAGCGGAGAGGATAACAACGCCAAGCTGATTGCCGCCTATTTCCGCCATAAGGGTGTGAAAGCAGAATATGTGAACCCGAAGGATGCCGGCCTTTTTGTGACAAATGAACCCGGCAACGCGCAAGTTCTTCCTGAATCCTATCAAAACCTCTATCGTCTTCGGGAACGCGACGGCCTCATCATTTTTCCCGGCTTTTTCGGATTCAGCAAGGATGGCGATGTGATCACTTTCTCACGGAGCGGTTCTGATATTACCGGCTCGATTCTTGCCAACGGACTTCAAGCCGATTTGTACGAAAACTTTACGGACGTGGATGCTGTGTACTCTGTTAATCCGTCTTTTGTTGAGAATCCAAAGGAAATCAGCGAGCTGACTTACAGAGAGATGCGGGAGCTGTCCTACGCGGGTTTTTCGGTGTTTCATGATGAAGCGCTCATTCCGGCATTCAGAGCGGGGATTCCTGTTCAAATCAAAAATACGAACAACCCGTCAGCACAAGGGACCCGCGTCGTCAGCAAACGGGATAACACAAACGGGCCTGTCGTCGGCATAGCCAGCGATACCGGCTTTTGCAGCATTTATATCAGCAAGTATTTAATGAACAGAGAAATCGGATTTGGCCGCAGAGCCCTTCAAATCCTGGAGGAGCACGGTTTGACGTATGAACATGTTCCATCGGGAATTGATGACATGACCATCGTCTTAAGGGAAGGGCAAATGGACGCGGCCACTGAGCGCAGCGTCATCAAACGGATCAAAGAGGATCTGCAAGCCGATGAAGTGATTGTCGAGCATCATCTCGCACTGATTATGGTTGTAGGAGAAGCGATGCGCCATAATGTCGGCACAACGGCAAGAGCGGCCAAAGCATTATCAGAGGCAAAAGTGAATATTGAAATGATCAACCAAGGATCTTCTGAGGTAAGCATGATGTTCGGCGTGAAAGAAGCCGAAGAACGAAAAGCCGTTCAAGCGTTATACCAGGAATTTTTCGCGGGCGTGCTGGTCTCTTAATGCACATAAAAAGCGGGCGGCAGCGCCCGCTTTTTTTATATCACCTCAGTATAGCCGAATTGTTCAATTTTTTTCTTGTCCACTATTATCCCTGCCAAGCTGATCGTTTCTGCATATCTTATAGTATCCTTCATAGGGAGGTGAAACCTTATGTCAGGATACTCTAACGGCGGCGGTTACGGCAGTTCTTTTGCTTTAATCGTTGTATTGTTTATTCTTTTAATTATCGTAGGGACTGCGTTTTTCGGCAGCTACTAAGCAGCTGACCGTCTCTGCGGGCGCCGTAAGCTCTACCTCTTGCGGCGCTGATTAAAAAAGAAACACCCCTTCTCTTGATGAGAAGGGGCTGGTTCTTACGTCATTCCTCTTTCCGTTACATGAAAGTCGAGTGATTCGGCGTTAGCAGAAACGCCAGCCACTGTAAAAATCGCGGCTGCGGCCAAACAAATAACAAACAACTTAGATTTCAATTTCATACAAACCTTCACTCCTTTGTATTTGTTTTCTTGCCTCTTCAACTTTTAGAAAGTAGGAAGCAGACAGTTTGAACCATTTTTGTTCATAGTAGTATTTTGCTACTTCTAGGGCTAAATCCTCTATATCAGCGTACATATTTTTATTTTTTAAGTAATGGAAACATCGTTCGATTCCTTCTTCATTGGGCTGATCCTGATATAGGGATTGCAAAAACTCGAATTTTACCGCGTAGTCTGCATCGTCTGTTTCTTTAGCATATTCATAGCCCCGCTTGTGATATTCCGAAGCTTTATCATGTTTTCCCCGTTTATAATAAATCAGGGTGATTAAAAAATAGGCTTGCGGCAGCGAATTGATGATTCTGCTGCTTTCAAACGTGGAAACCGATTTTTCAAAGTAGTCAATGGCAGGGTCAAGAAGCTCTTGGTTGTAATAGCATAACCCAAGATTGTAGTACGCTCTTCCAACCAGCTGGGCTTTTTGTTCTGCTTCGGCCATTTCGAGCGCCAACTTGAAATGGCGTGCGGCTTGTTCGAAATTCCTTTCATCCATCAGGTTGACCCCGAATACGAAATGGCATTGAATAATTCTCACATTATAGGTTTCCTGCTCCACATAAATTTCATAGGCGTTTTTTATATTGATCAGTGAAAAGTATGTTTGCTTCATATAATAATAAGCTTCCGCGATTTTAAAATAGAATTCAGCCCGTTCAATATGGTCTGCAACAAAGGAAAGCTTTTTCTCCGCCTGTTTATAATATGTAATGGCAGAAATAAATTCCCGCTTATCAAACTCATACATCCCGCGGAAAAAATTCACATAATAGTCGAGCAGCCCTTTGAGATCTGCCTGGTTGCTGTCGATGTTTCTTGATAATTCAGACAGGCTTGGCTGGTCTTCGATATTTAATTTCTCTAACGGCTCTAGATAATCAAGCATAAGCTGGTGGCGGAATTCCATTAGTGAATAATAGAGCAGCAAGTTGGAATCGTGCTGCATGTGTTTCAGTTCCTGCTGGATTTCAGCTTTTAACACTTCGGCATCCGGTACGCTGAATGTCCGGATATATTTGTACCATTCGTTAATTTTTTGACCGACCGCTGAAGAAGGAATTACCCCGCTCTTCATTCCTTCACCCTCTCCCATCAAAAACTGTTTATGTCATATTTTATCATGTTTACAGGCTGTCCCGACCCGAAAAACACGCAATCTTTGTTTCGGGAGCACGCAATAAACCGAAGCGATGTGCAAAAAAGGCGGCTGCATTTGACGATGCCGCCGCCCTTTATGTTATTGCTGTTTTGCCGTTAATAGGAAGGCGGATGATGAATTTCGTGCCTTTTCCTTCTTCACTCTTGATTTCTACTGTGCCCTGATGCATTTCAACGAGCTGCTTGACGATGGAGAGACCAAGTCCGTATTCCCCGTATGCCGTGTTCGTTCTTGAAATATCAGCCTTGTAGAACCGCTCCCAAATATGCTCAATATCCTCTTTTGAAATGCCGATTCCCGTATCCTGGATTTCGATAATCGTCTCTTTATATCCTTCTAATCCGCGCAGCCAAATGTTGCCGCTTTGCGTAAATTGGATGCTGTTTTTCGTAATGTTGACGAGAATTTGAATTAACCGGTCATAATCGGCATAGACGATAATGTTATCCTCTACCTGAATCGTCAGCTTGTTTTGCTTTTCTTCCGCCTGCTGTTCCAAGTGCTCTTTCACAATTTCGAAAACCTCGATCAGCGGAACATCGAGCTTGTTCAAGGTAATTTGCTGGGATCTGATTTTTTCATAATCCAGATTTTCTTTTACGAGCCGCAGCATTCGCTTCGTTTCCTCACTGATGAGCGAGAAGCATTTTTCCTTCTTATCCTCAGGAATCGTATGGCTGTTCAGCCCTTCAACCAAACCGTTGATCGTCGTCAGCGGTGTCCTTAACTCATGAGACACGTCAGCGATAAACTGCCTTCTCCGCTTCTCAAGTCGATCGATTTCATCCCTTGATTGCTTTAATTTTTTCGCCATGATATTAAAGTCAGACGCCAGCACGCCGATTTCGTCACCATAGCTGTTTTCCAAGTGGATATCATAATCGCCGGAAGCCACTTTATCTGTCGCTTCTCTCAGCTTTTCAATCCGTTTCACATGGAATTTGGACAGAAGCCAGCTGACGAGAATGGTAATCACAAGTGTGCTGATCACAGCGTAAAACATGTAGAGATTGACCTGATTGACCATCTGTTCAACACCGCTGATCGGAGAAATCAGCAGAACGGCGCCTTTAAATTCGTTCTGAACAAAAATAGGCTGCGCCACAAGGGACACTTCATCATCAAAACGGCCATCAGCTCTGATCATGACAGTCTGCCCTTTTTTCAGCTTATTCCATTCTGATTTCTTCAGCTTTTCCCTTGGCGGAAAGCCTTCGGGCATGAAATAAGGACGCTGCTTTTCATCAAAAAGCATAAACTGTGTCTTTCTTGTGCTCAGCAAATCCTGATACGGGTACAGCCTGTGCATATCAACCTGGCCGCCCTGGAATTCGTTTGCGATCTGTACCGCATATGACGTCAATTCCTCTACTTTGTTTTGATAGGCAAACTCTTTCACAAAGTGGGAAAACAGAGAAATGATAATGACAAACGCTAAAAGCAAAATGCTGATATGGCTCAGCAGCAGCTGATATAAATATTTAATCTTCATCAAATTTATACCCTACTCCCCACACCGTATATAGGAAAGGCTTGTCTTCGCTGGCAAGCTTTTTCCGCAGCCGTTTAATATGAACATCAACCGTTCGCTCATCTCCGTAGAACTGATAGCCCCATACCTGCTCAAGCAGCTGTTCTCTGGAGAACACCTGTCGCGGGTTTTGGACAAGGTAGTACAGCAGATCGAATTCCTTCGGCGTGAGGTTTTCTACAGGCTCTCCGTTTAAAAATACTTCTCTCGTTTTCTTATTAATGGTAAAGCATTCCGATTCGATCAAATCTTCATCAATGACCGCTTTGCCTGTCGCCTGATATCTTCTGATGACGGCTTTGATGCGGGCAACCAATGTCAGCGGACTGAACGGCTTCGTGACATAATCGTCCGCTCCCATCTCAAAACCGATGACCTGATCTGATTCAGTGTCTTTGGCAGTCAGCATGATAATCGGCACCGTGCTTGTCTCTCTTATTTTTCTGCAGATGGTCACGCCGTCCATGGATGGCAGCATAATATCCAAAATGATCAGGTCCCAATTTTCTTCCGTAAAACGCTGGTATCCCTCTAACCCATCATGAACGAATTCCGCTTCAAAACCTTCCTTAAAAAAGAACATCTCCGTCATCGTACATACACTAACATTATCTTCTATCATTAATATTTTCATTGTATCCTCCGGTTGTTTTGATGCTTTTCTATATAATAGCACCATTTTATACAGATGCATTTGTGTTTCACAATTGTTAGTTTTTATTTAATCAACTAGAAATAGATTGTTCATACTTTTTTCATACCTTTGGACTACTATTAATTTATCAACAAGCGGGCCCGCCCCACAGGCGGTCTTAACAATATAAATACCTATACGGAGGAACATAAATGAACTTTATCAAACGGGCCTTTTGGAATATGAAGGCTAAAAAGGGAAAAACGTTATTGCAATTATTTGTGTTTACAGTCATATGTGTCTTTGTTCTGTCAGGCCTCACAATCCAGTCGGCAGCACAAAAATCAAGCGAACTGGCCAGACAGGAGCTCGGCGGAAGCGTGACGCTCCAGGTTGACCGCCAAAAGCAAATGGAAAAACAGCAGGACAGCGGAGAAAAACGCAGCTTCGAATCAACACCGATCAAAGTATCTGATGCGAATAAGCTTGCAGCGCTTGATCATGTGAAGAGCTACAACTACACCACATCAGCTTCAGCCAACGCAGGAAACTTTGATGCGATTGAAAGCTCTAGTTCAAGTGATTCCAGCTCAAGCAGTTCAAGCTCAAATAATAAAAACAGCCAAGGCGGCGGACAAGGCGGGCCACAAATGGTTCAAGCCGACCTTTCTATCGAAGGTGTCATCAGCACAGCGTTAGTCGATGATTTCTCTGACGGAGATTCAAAAATCACAGACGGACGAGCGATTACAAAATCTGATGTCGGCAAAAAAGTAACAGTGATCAACGAAACATTAGCGGAAGAAAATGATTTAAGCGTTGGCGATTCGATCACAATTGAATCAGCAACGGATGAAGATACAACGGTAAAGCTGAAGATTGTCGGTATCTATCAAACAACGTCTTCAGGCGATGACCAAGCCCAGAATTTCTCTTTCTTAAATCCTTACAACAAGCTTTACACACCTTACACAGCAACAGCAGCGCTGAAAGGTGACGATTATAAAAATACGATTGACTCAGCCGTTTACTATATGGATGATGCGAAAAATATCGATGTCTTCGTAAAAGCAGCGAAGAAAACATCAATTGATTTTGATACATTCACATTGAATACAAACGATCAGCTTTACCAGCAAATGGTCGGCCCGATTGAAAATGTAGCTTCTTTCTCTAAAAATGTCGTGTATCTTGTGTCTGTGGCAGGCGCTGTCATTCTTGGCCTGATTGTCATGATGTCTATCAGAGAGCGCAAATATGAGATGGGCGTGTTAATGGCGATCGGTGAAAAACGCTGGAAACTGATCGGACAGTTCTTAACTGAGATTCTGATCGTGGCTGTTATCGCGATCGGCATTGCATCATTGACGGGAAATCTAGTTGCAAACCAGCTCGGAAATCAGCTTTTAACCCAGCAGATCAGTTCATCAACTGATTCAACACAAACCGCTAGCGGACAAATGCCCGGCGGCGGTGGCGGCATGGGCGGCGGAATGTTCGGACACAGCTCAGCAAACGTAGATGTCATTGATTCACTGAACGTTGCGGTTTCTATGAACGACATGCTTGTTCTTGGCGGAATCGGCATCTTCATCGCCATCATCGCAACATTGCTGCCGTCAATTTCAGTACTGCGGCTCCATCCGAAAACGATATTGACAAAACAGGAATAGAAAGAGGCGAAATTTATGAGCTTATTAGAATTTCAACAAGTCGGCTACTGGTATAAAGACAAAAGCCAGCCATTGTTTCAGGATATCAACATCAGCTTTCAAAAAGGAAAATTCTATACAATCGTCGGCACATCAGGGACAGGAAAAACCACTTTCCTGTCTCTGGCAGGCGGACTAGACGCGCCAAAAGAAGGAACCATCTTTTACGAGGGAAAAGCTGTTTCCAAAATCGGCTTAACAAATTTCAGAAATCAATGTGTATCAATTGTCTTTCAGGCGTACAACCTGCTTCCATATATGACGGCTCTGCAGAATGTCACAACCGCCATGGAAATCACAGGTTCTAAAGAAAAGGACAAAGAAGCGTATGCGCTGGAAATGCTGCAGAAGGTCGGCATCAGCGAAAAACAAGCCCGGCAAAAAGTGCTGACACTGAGCGGCGGACAGCAGCAGCGGGTATCCATTACAAGAGCTTTCTGCTGTGACACGGATCTCATCGTAGCCGATGAACCGACCGGAAACCTTGATGAAGATACATCAAAAGAAATCGTACGCCTCTTTCAAGATCTGGCGCACAAGGAAAATAAATGCGTCATCATGGTGACGCACGATGAGCAAATTGCAAAAGTATCGGACATCAACATCAGACTTTCAAGAGGAAGCTTTACTGTGAAGGAAAACACCGCAGTCGTATAACAAAAGCGCGCCTCTGCCAGTGCAGACAGGGGCGCAACCTATATCCCCCTTTTATATAGAAGTGAACATAAAAAGAGCGGCGGCTGCATCCCCCCGCTCTTTTTATTTATTGTTTTTTTCTTCCCGATCCATTTGATTTCTCTCTTCGCTTCTTTTTCCAAACGGCAAGAATAAACAGAAAGAGCGGAAACAATACCTGAAAAGGCAAATGAATATACAGCGGCACCACTTTCAGGCCTTCGTTCAAATGCTCTGAAAAGTTAGTCGCGATCGTAATAGAAAGAATTAAAATGCCCAGTCCCATCGGATAAGCCAATTGAGAAGGGTTCTTTTCCTTAAAAAGCGTGGACGTGCCCACTACCACTGCATATAAGTAGAGGCTAACCTTAAAGAAGCCGCCGATGATCAGTGCCAGCATAAAAAAGACATCGAGCCGGTCTAAAAATTCTTCAACCTTGATCGTCTGAATCGTACTTAAAAGCGGAAACTGGGATCTGAGTGTAAGATCAACATCAAGTACACTGATATTAATCGCCACGGTAAGCGCCACAACCAATCCGCTGATGGCCATGGCGATCATCCCCTTTTTTTTCACATCTTTTCGGTCATTAAGATAAGGGAAAATCATCACGAATAAAACGACTTCACCAAACGGAACGTACATGGTCTGCGTAAAAACAGAGTGAATGACAGGAGGAATGCCATCTACTAAAACCGGTTTTAAATTCTGCGGGTCTATGGAACCTGAAACAACAATTAGCACGAGGCCGATCGCACCCAGTAAATACATGGCTCCGAAAAGAAGCTCCGCCGCGCGGGCGAGCACTTCAATTCCTTTTCTGACGGCATATATGCTAACAATCATTAATAAAGCATTCACAATCAGAATCGGCGTATCATGATAAGCAAACGTCAGCAGCATTTCCCCAAAGTCACGCAGCACCCGGGCGGCAATATAGGCAAAGTACAGGATATACAGAAATGAAAACAGCCAGCTCAGTTTGGTTCCCAGCATATCATCCATATATTCTTTCGGGGAATATTCCGGGTAACATTGATAAATGCCTTGATACAAATAGTAAAGAAACAAACCGACCGCACAGCCCAATAGAACTGCTATCCAAGCATCCCTGCCGGCCATTGATCCAGGTGTAATCAATAAGGCGCTGCCCAGCTCAAAAATGATAATCATGACAAACAGCTGCCTGATGCTGATTTTGGCTTTTTCCATCTGCCATTTCCCCTTTCTCCAGCCCTACTCACCTTTAAGCTGGTGCCTGAGTGGATTGTTTCGCAACCCCGTTCTTCTGATATACGTCTCCGCCTTCACATCGACAGGCAGTTCCGGCAAATACTCTTTGTCCCATGTGTCCTTCATTTTTTCCCACTGCTTCGGATACTTTCTATATATCGTGTCACCAAAACCGATAAAGTCAATTTTGTTCTTTTTGATCTTTTTCACAGCATGGCTGATTTCCTTTTCCAGCTCTTTGTTGAGAGCTTTTTCAATATCGGCCAGTACCTTTGGATTAGACAATTGGAAAGGGTATTTGACAGCATCCACAATTCCTTCAACCGTCACATGAACGTGGATGTGAGGACGCCCGTTCCGCATCTCAGGTACCAGCTTTGTGGTTTGATGGGTGATTTGTAAGCTGACCGCGTCCTTCGTCTTGCCCCAGTCAGCATTAACAAATGTATGCTGAACCTTATTCATAAGCCAGACGGCTCCAACGCTTTCCTTGTCTTCAATCCAATACTTTAAATGGCCTGACTTATCAAAAACCGCCAAACCGTCTGCCTGAAGAATGGCTTTCGGATCTGTCGCCTGCGTGTTTTCCATGCTGATTCCTTTTTTATCATCACCAATCATCATATATCCCGGGATAACCGGCGCTTTTGTGGTGATGGCAAGTGTTTTCAGGACGTCCTGAATATTCGTTTTGACCACCCGTCCGTATTGCGCCTCCGTGAAGTCGAGTGTTTTATTGACTTTATTTGACGGAATTTTATCAATCGGCGTCAGGATTTTTACGATATTTTCCGCTTTTGTCTTATGGGCAACGACCATTGTCGCTGTTGTCCTAAATTCCGTATCGCGGTCAAGGTTATCTAACACAAAATCCAAGCCCTCCTCTCTCGCCAGCTTTTCACTGATCACGACCAGATTGGTATGGGCAAAGTAAAGCCGCCGGGATACTTTCATGGAGGCTTTTCTGAGTGCTTCCGTCATATTATCGCCTTCAATGGAATAGACCGAGATAGGCGGCCTGTCTCCAGCACCGCCGCCCTGCAGCCCGCCGGCAACATTTCCGGGATTGATAATTTGAAGATGCAGCACGTAGTTGCCTTCGTTCGTCCGATCGATGCCAATCGCTGAGATAATCGCAAGGTCCGTCAGTTCCCGCTTATCCCAGCAGCCGGGCAGCACAATGACGCTCAAAAGCATGAGAACGGCTAATACACGTTTACGTACCATTCTTATCCCCTTCTTCCAAGTCTTTGTTCACCATTCCGCGTGAACCATCAGGCACTGGTCGCTGATCTTCCGCCTGCCGCACCTTATCTTCCTTGCTGATTGATTCCGGCCTTTTTTGATCAGCCCACCATGGAACCCTGAACAGTGTGTCCTTTACCCCTTGAGAAGAAAAGGGAGCAAGCGGCGACATATAAGGAACACCGAAAGAGCGCAGGCTGCATAAATGAACAAACATCATAATGATCCCTAAAATCAGCCCGTAAAACCCCATAATAGAAGATGCAATAATAAAGATAAATCGAATGAGACGGGCTGAAATGGCCATGGCAAATGCGGGTGTCGCGAAGCTGGCAATCGCGGTGATGGCAACGATAATGACCATAGCCGGAGAGACGATGCCTGCTTGTACGGCAGCCTGGCCGATAACAAGCGCACCTACGATCGATACCGCCGAGCCAACAACACGCGGCAGCCTGACGCCGGCTTCCCTCAGAATCTCAAAAGCAACCTCCATCGTGATTGCTTCGACAACAGCCGGAAAAGGGACAATCTCCCGCTGAGCCGCAATAACCACTAACAGCTGAGTCGGAATCATTTCCTGGTGAAACGTCGTGGCTGCCACATAAACTGCTGGCGCGACAAGTGAAATAAAAAAGATTAAAATCCGCAGAACCCGTATGCTTGTCGCAATGTCAAAACGCGAATAATAGTCTTCAACGGACTGAAAAAATTGAATAAATAAAGCCGGCGCAATGAGAACAAACGGCGTTCCGTCCACAACGATCGCAAATCTTCCTTCTAACAGATTTCCCGCCACAACATCCGGGCGTTCTGTATGATACAAGGTCGGAAACGTCGTAAATGTTTCATCTTCAATCAGCTGCTCGATATATCCAGACTCTAAAATACTGTCAATATCTATTTTTTTCAGGCGCGAGCGCACTTCTTTCAGCACCTTTTCATCACAAATGCCATGAATGTACATGAGCGCGACATCCGTGTGTGTCACAGATCCGATTTTCATTTTCTCTACCCATACATTCGGATTTTTGATGTATCGGCGGATCATGGAAATATTGGTTTGCAGAGACTCTGTGAACCCTTGGCGCGGACCGCGGAAGGACACCTGGGTGCTCGGCTCTTGGATGGAGCGTTTCTCTCCCCCTTGTGTGCTGCAAATAAGCGCCTCTTCTGAACCGTCTGCGAAAATCAGTGAATTGCCGAGCATTAATTCAGAAAAAAGCTTGTCCCAGCCCTTTTCTGCTTTCACTCCGCCCAGCGGGAGCGTTTTTTCAAGAATCTGCTGGATGGCATGAGAATTTTGGATGGACTCGTCCTGAACCAAGGGCTCGATTAGAGATTCATGAATCGTGTTATTATCGACCAGACCCGCAATATAAATAACAGCGAGGTGGACACGATCCTGTTCCCCGATTTTGATCTCGCGAATGATGACGTCGGAGCTGCTTCCGACTTCCTTTTTCGTTTCAGCTATGTTTTTTGCCAAACTTGGGGAAACGAGAACCGGCCTTTCTTTTTCCTGTTGCTGGTTCTGATTCTTTTCTTCCATATTCTGTTTGTCTTTTGAACCGGTATTGTTCTTTCGCTTAAAAAATAAAGGCATACACAAATACCTTTCCTTGTCGTTTTCTCATATTCTTCCTTTGAGAGTTGAGATTATGCATTCGGATGGCTGCGGTATAACTTCTCTGATAAAGATAGACACTAAAAGCGGAGGGTGATGAAGCATGAAAATATTAGGCGTGACAGGGATCATATTAATTTGTTTATTAACTATTTCTGTTTTCATGGACATGCTTCAAGGTTTCAGTTTGACAAAAGCCATTTATAACAATATGTCCAGCTTTAAAATGACGACGTTTACAGAATGGGTCGTGCTTTTATTTTTTGTTCTGATACTGGTGAGGGAAATATATATGCTCTATAAAGCGAAAAAAAAGAACCCCTAGAGCGGGGCGTTTTTTTCAGGCGATAATATTGCCGTCTGCTGTATCGCTAGTATGTTTGTTGATTGTTCCTTTGAAGATGCGATTGCCGATGATTTTGGAATTGGTTGAGGTGTTTGTTTGGATGGCTACCGCCGTGCCTGCGGAGAGGTTATTGATGGTGTTTCCGGAGATGATAGAACCTGCAGAACCGTTGACATAAATGACAATCGGATTCCCGGCCGTTCTGTTGACTGAAATGGTATTATCAAATATCTCATGTACACCGGCGCTGATATAGATGGTGACCAAAAGCGGAGATCTTTCAAAGTGGTTGCTGATAATAGAGGTTTTTGCACTTGTGGAGCAGTAAATCGGATAATTTTTAAAATTTTTAAATGTATTGTTTTTGATGACGGCGTTAGCATTGTTCGTGACGGAAACGGTATACGATTCCAAGGCTCCTTCGAACGCATCGGGAATCATTGTATTTCCTTCAATCACCGCGTTTCCTTGAGCGATCCAAATTCCCCGGCTGAATTTTCTCAGCACATTATCTTTTATGATCATATCGCCGCCGGTTATGGTCACACCGTCAATGACTTCAATGAGGCAGTTATTCAGAAATGCGCTATCATCTGACAGCACTGCGCGAAGACCGGTACTGCGCCTTGTTTCAGACAGTCCGCTTTGAATTTGGTTGCCGTCTACCTTCACGTCGGAAGACTGATAAACCAATATCCCTGTGTTTTCAAAGTTACTGATTTTGTTGTTCGTGACAAGAACGCTCTTTCCTCTGACATCAATCCCGGTTGAAAACCCGGTAATAAGATTGCCGGCGATCACCGCATCACTGCTCTCTTTTCCTTGTGACACACCGAGTCCGGTAATCCCGACTCTAGGTGCAGCAGCCGCGTCTTCCGCCCGTCTGAGAATATTTCCCTTGATCACCGTTTGAGTTCCATATCCATAGCTGATCGTATTGTCTGAATGGTTTCCTTCTATTGAAATGCCGTACCCGTTAAAATTGGTCACAGAACTTGAAACGTTTCCGCTAAAATGGTTATTGCGAATGGATACATTGATCGGCTCTTCATAGTCAACATCGCCTTCACCGTATCCTTCTATATCAATTCCGAATTTCGGCGCTGTTCCATTTCCCGTCCCGGCATCTTCAATCACGCATTCCTCCACTGTGACCATGTCACATCCGGTTATGGAAATGTTATTTCTTCTCGACCGCCGAACCTCACAGCGGCGGATGGTAATATGCTCTGACGTTCGATAATTATTAGATGTCTTTAAGCCTAACGGACTGACAATAATCCCGTCCCCGGTGAAATCAGAAATTTTGACATCATCAATGACAACATTCGAGCATCCTTCAATGCAAATGCCGAAGCCCCATTCATGGGTTGACCTTATCCCCGCGGACGCATACGTATGTTCATCCCGCTCGCCGATAATTTGTCCCCCGGAAATGGTTATATTCTCTTGCCTGCCTACATAAAATGCGGAATACCCCCACGAACTGTTCGGAATGACTTTGATGATGCACTCTGGGTCCATCATAATCTCAAGGTTGCCGGGAACAATAATTCCGGCGTTTCGAAACTTTTGATTGGAATCTCCTCCAAGTGTCCCGTCTATTAAATATGTCCCTTTTGGGAACCAGACAGTATGATATCCTTTCGAAACAGCCGTACTGAGGCACTGATTAATCAATTCTGTTGAATCCGTTTTACCATCTCCTGAAATACCAAAATCCGCCGCATTTAATATGAATTCAGCCAATTGCGAGCCTCCTTCTCCATGATTAGTATCATGATACTCACAAAGGCCCGATCCGCTTGTACATTTCTCTAAAATTTTATTAAAAAAATATAAAGGAATAGTTTTGTAAGAAAACCTCACGAAAAAAGTCCTAAAAACCAGTATAAATTCACTATTTTCATACGTTTATATTTTTTCTATTCTGGAACTTCTTGAAATGAGTATAAATTATATTGACACAAGTATTATATAAGAATATGATTTTTATAATACACTTTTTTAAGAAAGGGTTTGGCTGACATGGCTTCGATTGATAACGAAAGTATCATTAAAAGCGTCCCGCAAAAAGGGTTCTTTGGTCACCCGCGAGGACTATTTACGCTATTTTTCACCGAATTTTGGGAGCGTTTCTCTTACTATGGAATGAGAGCAATCTTGCTTTACTATTTGTATACAGAGACAGTAAACGGAGGGCTCGGCTTTGACAAAGGCACAGCGGTTGCCATTATGTCAATTTACGGATCTCTCGTATACATGTCCAGTATTATCGGCGGATGGCTCGCTGACCGGGTATTCGGTACCGCAAACACCGTATTTTACGGCGGCATATTCATTATGTTCGGCCACATTGCACTCGCCTATCCGGGCAGCGCGACAGCATTCTATATCAGCATGGCGCTTATTATTATCGGAACAGGCTTATTAAAACCAAACGTTTCCAGCGTGGTTGGAGATCTTTATACGAAAGAAGACACACGCCGCGACTCAGGTTTCAGTATTTTCTACATGGGGATCAACCTCGGTGGTTTACTCGCGCCGTTAATTGTCGGAACACTCGGACAGAAGTACAACTACCATCTCGGCTTCGGAGCTGCCGCAGTCGGAATGCTTCTCGGACTTATCGTATTTGCTCTGACAAGAAAGAAAAACCTCGGGATTGCAGGTTCAAATGTGCCGAACCCGCTGTCTAAAAAATCAGCGATCGGCACCGGAATCGGGGTTATCATTGTAGCGATCGCGGCGATTATTGCTGTACGAACAGGCGTGCTGACGATCAATCGGTTCATCGACCTTGTAAGTATTCTCGGTATTTTGATTCCTATTGTTTATTTCATTATCATGTTTACAAGCAAAAAAGCGGACAAAACAGAAAAATCTCGTCTTGCCGCTTACGTTCCTTTGTTTATCGCCGCTGTCATGTTCTGGGCCATTCAGGAACAGGGAGCAACCATTCTTGCGGTATACGCTGATGAACGCACAAGGCTTTCATTGGGCGGATTTGAACTTCAGTCATCTTGGTTCCAATCATTAAACCCATTGTTTATCGTCATTTTTGCGCCAATTTTTGCGTGGCTATGGATGAAGCTTGGCAAACGCCAGCCGTCCACACCAGTTAAATTCTCAATCGGAATTATTCTAGCTGGCTTGTCATTTATCATTATGGTATTCCCTGCAATGCAAGGAAAAGAAGCACTCGTAAGCCCGCTTTGGCTCGTCCTCAGCTTCCTGCTTGTCGTGCTTGGAGAGCTGTGCCTGTCTCCAGTCGGTTTATCCGTAACAACGAAACTGGCGCCAGCTGCATTCTCTGCACAGACAATGAGTATGTGGTTTCTGACTAACGCAGCAGCCCAAGCGATCAATGCCCAAGTAGCCGGATTGTTTGATAAAATTCCTGAAACAATGTACTTCGGCACCATCGGTTTGATATCAATCGTACTTGGCGGCATTCTCCTGCTGCTATCGCCGATTATCAAACGCGCGATGAAAGGGGTCTTATAATAAGAAACAGCCCGCGGATTTTGATCGCGGGCTGTTTTTTTATTTGTCCATCCATTTGCTGAAGCTTTGATCAAAGGCTTGCGGTTCTTCCAGCATCGGCTGATGGCCGCTCTTCTCAAAAATAACCTTCTCCACATGGGGATATGACCCCTCAACAGCATCCCACAGCGTAACAGGCGCAACCAGATAATCATATCTGCCTAAGCCGATATACACCGGCACTTGAACGTCAGCTAACCGCTTAATAAGATCAAGCTGGGCAAATGTATGTCCCCATAATTCATCAATAATCGGCATATTCGTGAAAACGCCGTCCCATAAAGCAGCAGCATGCGGACGCTCTTGATAAAAGCTTTTCGCTTCAGCGCGAATACACATGTGCACGAAGCGTCTTTCGGGATCAATCTCTATGTCCCGCGGCAAATTCGCAATGTCTTTTTCAAAGCGTTTCTTTCTCTCGAGACTGGCGGTCTCCATGAAAAACGATTCGCTTTTTCGCTGTCTTTCTTCACTGTTATCAGGTGCGGTATTGAAAAGCGCAACCTTCCGAACATGCTCAGGATATGTCCTGGCATATTCTAAAGCCATAAAAGCGTGCCCAGAATGGCCCAAGATGACGACATCTTCAAGCTGAAGAGATGTTCTCATCCTTTCAATATCGGCCAAGACGGTATCAAGACTCAGATCTTCTGTCCGCAGTTCCCTCTTGGGTTTAGCAAATCCCCTATGATCGACAAATATCCATTGATATTTCTGTTTGATGTGTTCGGAAAAAAGACGCGGGTAGTAAACCGCACTCCCGATCACAAGAATGGGTGCGCCCTCTCCCTCGATTCGATATGATAAATCAAAACCGTCTGAGTGACAGATCCCCGTACGTTCCATTTCTCTCGCCTCCTTTGTTTTCATTATATAAAAATAAAAGCCTGACGCATGGCGTCAGGCTTTTAATATTATCGCTTCAATTCCTCAAGCGTCTTTTCCCATCTGTTCAGCACCTCTTCAGGGCTGTGAAGCTGGATATGGACACCAGAAGTCAAATCAGCATATTTCGCAACGTCCTCCTTCACCGAAACGATGCGGCAGGCAAAACGGTCTCTGTCATATTCGGCTTCCTTCAAAGGCGGCAAAGGCTCGCATTGCAGCTTCACATAATGAGCGGCTCCCTCCCACCATGCCGTGAACTGCGCTTTCCCTGTGCGAAGGATGTTGGCGGCAGTCGCTGTGTTTTTCCAAAGCGCGATTCTTATATCCGTTCGGCTCAGAGCAATGATTTCTCCCGCGCTGATCATGGCGGCGTGCGGCCAGCCGTCCTCCGATACCGTTTGGAGAACGAAAGCCTCATGCCGCTTCTCCTTCAGGCGTTTCCCGTCAAGCAGCTCAAAGAGACGGTCTGATATACAATTCACGCTGATCAGGCCTTTCGTTCAGGCACAGCCGGAACTTCAATTGCTGTTTCTGTTTCCTTCGGATCGATTTTAAACGCCGGGTTGTATTTCGCCGGATTTGTAATGCTTTCCGGCTCACAGGATCTCCATGTAAAAAAACATGTTTGGCACTGATAAACTTCCCATGCGCCTTCTACAGGCGATTTGCTCATGACTTCTCCCTTTTTTGAATCGCATCGAGGACATGTATGCATATCAATCATCCTTTCCTATTTATTAAGTCCATTAGTTTTTGTTCCCATTCCTTCGTTGTTAATGGTGAATCAAGCGGCTGTGAATAATGGCCTCTTGTTTCAGGCGCAACCGGTGTAGTGGCGTCAAGAATCATTTTGTGAGTGATCCCTGATGGGTTAGATCCCGGGTCAAGCGGCAGGACAGATAAATCCGGAATGATAACCGCATCGTGCTTCGGATGCATTTTGGTCGAAAGCGCCCACATGACCTGCGGCAGGTTGAATGGATCGACATCCTCGTCAACGACAATGACCATTTTGCAGTAGCCGAGTCCGTGCGGTGTTGTGAGTGCGCGCATGCCGACCGCTTTTGCAAATCCGCCATAGCGTGTTTTTGTGGAAACGATCGCGATCAAACCGTGTGTGTACATGGCGTTTACTGCCACAATTTCATTCGGATATGCTTCTTTTAACTGCTGATAAAGCGGCACACAAGTATTGATGCCGATCATGTAATCGCATTCTGTCCAAGGCATGCCTAAGTATAAATGTTCGAAAATTGGATTGTTTCTGTGATACACGCGTTTAATTTTGATAATCGGCATGCTGCGTCCGCCGGAATAATGGCCTGTGAATTCACCGAACGGGCCTTCATATTCACGCTCTCCGGCAATGATTTCGCCTTCAAGCACAACTTCAGCGCCCCATGGAACATCAAGATCAGACAGCTTTGATTTAACGATGCGATATGGTTCGCCTTGAATTGCGCCTGCCATTTCGTATTCTGATTGATCATAAAGAAGCGGAGTCGATGCCGCCGTTGTAATGACCGGCTCACAGCCGAGCGCAATGGTGACCGGAAGATTGATGCCGCGTTCTTCGGCTTGGCGCAGATGGATCGCAATATCGTGCTGCGGCACAGGCTGAATGCCGAGGCGGTCTTTTCCTTTGACCTGCATTCTGTAAATGCCGACGTTTTGTTTGCCGAAATTGTCAGGGTCTTCAAGATCGCGGGAAATGACACACGCTTTGTCTAAATAGTAACCGCCGTCTCCTTGGTTAATTCTGAAAAGAGGCAGTATATCGAACAAATTGATATCTTCTGTGATTTCATTTTCATGAAACGGCGCTGTTTCCTCACGTTTGACCGGCATCGGAAACTGGTCATAACGCTTCGCGAATTCAAAAAACTGTTCTTTTACCGGCGTGTCTTTTGGCATGTCCAGCATCATTGCATGGTTCGGCCAAGAGCCGATCACATTCATCGCAATTTGTGCGTTGTGATAGCCGTAAATGTTATTAAATAAGAGCGCGGGGCTTTTATCGCCAAGATTGCTGGCTGCGCGTGCTGCGGCTCCTAAATCCGGCTCCGGCTTTACCTCTTCATTCACTGTTAGCAGCTGTCCTTCTTTTTCAAGGGCAGCGAGAAATTCTCTGAAATCTTGATAAGCCATGATCAAGCTCCTCCTTTTTGTTTTTCAATCCCATTCCAGCGTTTCGCTTCAGGAAGGCGAATGCCAAATTGGTCCAATGTTCTGAATACAATATGGTCGACCATTTCATCTAAGCTGCTCGGCTGATTATAAAATGCCGGCATCGGAGGAAGAATGATGGTGCCCATTTTCGTAAGCGCTAGCATATTTTCGAGATGAATCTGGTTCAAAGGCGTTTCTCTCGTTAAGAGGACGAGTTTTTTTCTCTCCTTGAGCATGACATCCGCCGCACGTGTCAGCAGATTATCAGCCATCCCGGTGCGAATGCTTGCGAGTGATTTCATGCTGCACGGCGCAACAATCATTCCATCGGTATCAAACGAACCGCTTGAAATGGCTGCCGCCTGATCTTTATGCGAATATGTGAATGTGGCCAATTGTTCTACTTCTTTTAAGGTATAGCCTGTTTCGTGTTTGATCGTGACGTTAGCCCAAGGAGACACAACGAGATGGGTTTCCACTCCGGCGGCCTTCAGCCACTCCAGCAGCCTGACCCCGAAAATGGCCCCTGTTGCCCCTGTCATTCCGACAACGAGTTTCACTTTGCCCCCTCCTTTACGCTTGAATTCTGCTTTCATTTCCATCATACTCCTGATATATCCATATGAAAAATATCTGTTAAATCTATATTTAATACCTAAAAGGTATAGTAAGGAGGCGCTTTCTTTTGGACATTCGCCAGCTTCGATATTTCATTACCATAGCTCAAGAACAGAAAATCACGTCCGCCGCCAAAAAGCTCCACATGGCGCAGCCGCCTTTAAGCAGGCAGCTGAAACAGCTGGAGGACGAGCTTGGTGTCGTTTTGTTTGACCGGAATAAGAAAAAGCAAATGACGCTTACATATGAAGGAACTGTTTTTCTGAAAAGAGCCAAGGAGATTTTGCATAGGTTTGAGGATGCCGTCATCGAGGTACAAGAGCTGAAGGAGGAGGTGGCAGGCACGCTGGCCGTGGGTTCAACGATTTATTGTGCCGCTCTGATGCTTGAAAAAGTAACACAGATCAAAGAAAGATACCCGCACCTCACCTTTAATATTTGGGAGAATGAGCCTGCGACGCTGTTAGAGCTGCTGGAAAGCCGTCAAATCGATGCGGCGGTCACGACGACACTGATCAAAAGCGACACAGTCCAATTTAAACAGCTTGATGACATTCCATGTGTGCTCGTGCTTTCAGAAGAGGCCGGATATCCGTGCGGTGACACCATTAAAATGGAGGACATTCCTTCCTTTCCGCTGATTCTGCTGCGGCCTGTCAACGGGAAAGGCGTCTATAATCAGGTCATGAATGAATTTCATCGTTTGAATCTGGAGCCGCGTATTGTTTGTGAATGCCACGATTCCGCAACTTTGCTCAGTCTCGTTTCTTCCGGATTTGGCGCGTCCATTCTGCCCGTCACGATGATTCCCGTTCATATGAGAAACCACGTTCACACTGTGCATATCGAAAACAATCCCTTCATTATGACACCGGCTGTCATGTGGAGAACGGACAGTTATTTGCCAAAACCGGTACAGCAATTTTTGAATTTATTTTAAAAGATTTTGCCTTATGAAAACCAATTACTTGACTCATACTAAAAAAAAGTTATCCTTTAGATTTGTAAGCTATTTTTTTATTTCAATAAAATCAACCAGAAAAGTGGGGAATAAGATGAAAAAAGCATTATTGGCTTTATTCATGGTCGTAACCATTGCAGTTCTCGCAGCTTGCGGAGCAGGAAATGACAATCAGTCAAAAGATAACGCCAAAGACGGCGATCTTTGGGCTTCAATTAAGAAAAAAGGTGTCCTGACAGTCGGTACGGAAGGAACATATGAACCGTTCACTTACCACGACAAAGATACTGACAAGCTGACTGGCTATGATGTGGAAGTCATCACAGAAGTCGCAAAACGGCTAGGACTGAAAGCCGATTTTAAAGAAACTCAATGGGACAGCATGTTTGCCGGCCTGAATTCCAAACGGTTTGACGTCATTGCCAACCAAGTCGGAAAAACAGATCGTGAAGACAAATATGATTTCTCAGATAAATACACAACATCAAGAGCCGTTGTCGTTACGAAAAAAGACAACAACGATATTAAGTCAGAAGCAGATGTAAAAGGAAAAACATCAGCTCAATCACTGACAAGCAACTACAACAAATTAGCTACAGATGCGGGCGCGAAAGTGGAAGGCGTTGAAGGCTTGGCACAATCCCTTCAATTGATCCAGCAAGGCCGCGTCGATATGACATACAACGATAAACTTGCCGTATTGAACTACTTAAAAACATCAGGCAACAAAAACGTGAAAATCGCGTTTGAAACAGGCGATCCGCAATCAACATATTTCACGTTCCGCAAAGGAAGCGGCGAGGTTGTTGATCAAGTCAACAAAGCATTAAAAGAAATGAAAGAGGACGGGACTCTTTCTAAAATTTCTAAAAAATGGTTCGGCGAAGATGTTTCTAAATAATCTGCCGGCATTGACGCTTGGCACGGCGATCCCGTGGGATCTGGTGCAGCAGTCATTCTGGCCGATACTTTCAGGGGGAATCTACTATACGATTCCCCTTACCATTCTTTCCTTTATATTTGGAATGATCATCGCGCTGCTTACAGCGCTCGCCAGAATGTCGAAAGTGAGACCTTTGAGATGGGTGTTCAGCGTATACGTATCCGCGATACGGGGCACTCCTCTTCTCGTTCAATTGTTCATCATTTTCTATCTGTTCCCGGCCTTTAACGTCACATTAGATCCATTTCCAAGCGCAGTTATCGCCTTTTCATTAAACGTCGGCGCCTATGCATCTGAAATCATTCGGGCATCTATTTTATCCGTACCGAAAGGGCAATGGGAAGCCGGCTATACAATCGGCATGACGCATCAGAAAACGCTGTTCCGCGTGATTTTGCCGCAGGCGTTTCGTGTGTCGATCCCGCCATTATCCAATACCTTTATCAGCCTGATCAAAGATACATCCCTCGCCTCTCAGATTTTGGTCGCTGAGCTGTTCAGAAAAGCTCAGGAAATCGGCGCGCGGAATCTTGATCAGATTTTAGTGATCTATATTGAAGCAGCCTTTATTTATTGGATTATCTGCTTCCTGCTTTCACTCGTCCAGCATGTCATCGAACGGCGTCTTGACCGCTACGTGGCCAAATAAGGAGGTTCCGAGTATGCTTACCGTTAAAGGATTAAACAAATCATTCGGTGAAAATGAAATTTTAAAAAAGATAGATATGAAGATTGAAAAAGGGAAAGTCATCGCCATACTTGGGCCTTCAGGTTCAGGGAAAACGACGCTGCTCCGATGCCTGAACGCGCTGGAGATTCCGAATCGCGGGGAGCTTGCATTTGATGATTTCTCCATCGATTTCTCCAAAAAGGTGAAGCAGGCGGATATCCTAAAGCTTCGCCGGAAATCCGGCATGGTGTTTCAGGCGTATCACCTGTTCCCGCACCGCACAGCGCTCGAAAACGTGATGGAAGGCCCTGTTCAGGTGCAAAAACGGAACAAAGAGGAAGTCAGAAAAGAAGCCATTCAGCTTCTTGATAAGGTCGGATTGAAGGACAAAATGGATTTATATCCGTTCCAGCTTTCCGGCGGACAGCAGCAGCGCGTCGGCATCGCTCGTGCATTGGCGATTCAGCCTGAGCTCATGCTGTTTGACGAACCGACCTCAGCGCTTGATCCCGAGCTTGTCGGAGATGTGCTGAAGGTTATCAAGGATTTGGCCAACGAAGGCTGGACCATGGTCGTCGTGACCCACGAAATCAAATTCGCCCAGGATGTGGCGGACGAAGTCGTCTTCATCGACGGCGGCGTCATCGTGGAACAGGGACCGCCGGAGCAAATTTTCTCCGCACCAAAAGAAGAACGGACACAGCGGTTCTTAAACCGGATTTTGAACCCGTTGTAAAAAGAAAAACAGGGCGTCAGCGCCCTGTTTCAGATTGTTGACAAAATCCTAAAACGATTTTCGTTTTAGGATTTTGTCATTTTCAGCGTGATTGAAAACCTTTGAAGTCTAGGAAGGGCCAGCATTGGAGCACAGCGAATGTTAAATTCGTGAGCACCGAAGCGCAGGCCTGACAACGAATGCAAGGGTTTGCCAACACGCTGAAACAGGGCGCCTGCGGCGGCCCTGTTTTTTTGTTGAGCCCCTTTCGCCTATTCCGCCCTTTTGTCAGATGTGCTACAATGACAATCGACTGATTTTTACGAAAGAAGGGACCTCACGTGAAGCAAGAACTTGTTCTGCGCTGGACATTTTATTTTGCCGGTTTGATCATTTTGGCTTTTGGTGTATCCCTGACGATAGAAGGAAAAGCACTCGGCATTAGTCCGTGGGATGCATTTCATTACAGCCTGTTTCAGCACTTCGGGCTTACCGTCGGCCAGTGGTCCATCATTATTGGAGCGCTCATCGTCGGATTAACATCATTGTTTACGAGGGCTTGGCCAAAAATTGGGGCGATCCTGAACATGGTGCTCATAGGTGTTTTCATAGATTTTTTCAATTTTCTTCTGCCTGCCCCCTCCACCTACACGGGATCCGTCATCGTCTTCTCGCTCGGTGTGCTGCTGATCGGCTACGGCGTCGGTGTTTATGTATCAGCAGGCCTTGGCGCGGGGCCGCGTGATTCGCTGATGATGCTGATATCAGAAAAAACCGGCTGGAATGTGCAATGGGTGCGGAACGGCATTGAAATAACGATTTTGTTTGCTGCATGGGGCATGGGCGGTCCGATCGGTTTAGGTACTATTTTGACTGCTATCCTCACCGGACTCATATTGCGCTTTTCATTGCCGCAGTCAATCCAGCTGCTGAATTATGCTGTGGCAAGGCGGACAGCCGCTGTGAAAGCAACTCCGCCCTTACATTAAAACAAAGCCCCCGGCTTTGTTTTTTATTTTCTCCTCTATATGAGTCTAATTGAAGTATGATAGGATGGTTTTGACAATCTTTTGCAGACGGAGGATCTAGAATGAAGATTTACGGAATTTATATGGACCGCCCGCTTTCACAGGAAGAGACTGAACGGTTCATGTCTTTCATATCGCCTGAAAAACGAGAGAAATGCCGGAGATTTTACCATAAAGAAGATGCTCACCGCACCCTGCTGGGAGATGTGCTCGTCCGCTCAGTCATCAGCGGTCAGTATCAGCTGGACAAAGCTGATATCCGCTTCAGCACGCAGGAATATGGGAAGCCCTGCATCCCTGATCTTCCTGACGCCCATTTCAACATTTCGCACTCCGGCCGCTGGGTCATTTGTGCGTTTGATTCACAGCCGATCGGCATTGATATTGAAAAAGCGAAACCGATCAGCCTTGAGATCGCCAAACGTTTCTTTTCAAAAACAGAGTACAGCGATCTTTTAGCCAAAAACAAAGACGAGCAGACAGACTATTTTTATCATCTATGGTCAATGAAAGAAAGCTTTATCAAACAGGAAGGCAAAGGCTTATCGCTTCCGCTTGACTCCTTTTCAGTGCGCCTGCATCAGGACGGACAAGTATCCATTGAGCTTCCGGACAGCCATACACCATGCTATATCAAAACCTATGAGGTGGATCCCGGCTACAAAATGGCCGTATGCGCCGCGCACCCTGATTTCCCCGAGGATATCACAATGGTTTCGTACGAAGCGCTTTTATAAGTGGCTCAGCAGCAGATTGACGCCGTGTTCAATATCTTCCGTTTTCACATTGGAAATATTGATTTTTAATAGATTTTCTTTCGGATAATCTGATAAATAATGACGGTCTATCGCCTCAAGGAGAACCCCTTGTTTTTTCAGCCTTTGAATCACCCTTGAGGCCGGCAGATCCTGAGGAAGCACCAGATGGGTGTGCATGCAGGGTGCCTGCCCGCTGGAAAACGTGAAGCGGCCGCGCCCCAGCTGCCTATGTGTTTGGATGGCTTGATGAAGCCTTAGTGACCGTTCCTTATAGGAAGCACGGATCTTCTCCTTATGCCTGCCGTACATGCCGCTTTTCAGATAAATTTCCAACGCCGCTTGAGAAATCATCGAGCAGTCGATGTCGTTCAGCTTTTTGTACGTGTGAAACGTGTCAATCAGCGCATCCGGCAAAACAGCAGCCCCCACGCGAAGACCGGGAAACATCATTTTTGAAAAGCTTTTCAGATAGATGACATGCGAGGACAGATCATATGCGTACAGCGGATCTGCCTTTTTATTTTCCTCCAGATCACCGAGATAATCATCCTCAACGAGATAGACATCATACGTTTCTGCGAGCCTCACAAGCTCTTGTTTATCACGCTCTGATAAAGAACAGCCTAGCGGGTTATGGAAACGCGGCATCGTATAAAAAAATTTGATTGATTCTGTCTGAAACAGCCGCTCAATCTCGGCTATATCTAGCCCCTCTTCCGTTCTATTCACTCCAACGGCGGGTATCCCAAGCGTTTCAAGCTGTTCAATCATCAAATGATAGCCCGGCTGTTCAATGGCGATCTTCTCTTTCCCATTTGGAAACGGCATGGCACAAAGCAGGGATAACGCCTGCTGGACACCTGATGTAATGAAAATATGCCGTTCATCCGCAAATACCTGCTGATTGGCGAGCAGCTTTCGGAGTACACGGATGAGTGATGGAAGCCCCTTTGGCGTCCCATAAATAAACAAATCGTTTTTGTATGTATCAATCGCTTTATTGATGCAGTGCTGAAAATCAAGATACGGAAATACATCGGGGTCCGGCGCAGATGTGGCAAAGTCAATGAGGCCTTGCTGTCCGCTTTTTGCTTTTCCCGTCTTTTTCACAATATAATAGCCGCTTTTCGGAACGGAGTAGATGAGGTGACGCTTTTCCAGCTCCTGCAGCGCGCGGATCACAGTGCTTTTGCTGACTTGATAACGGACGGACAGCTGACGGATGGACGGAAGCCTGTCACCTTCTTGATAAGCGCTGCTTTGCATCATCTCCTCTATTCTCGTCAATAGGCTCATATACTTCTCCATGCTTTCTCCCCCTGTTTTGTACCGGTACAGTTCATTGTTTTTCTCATTGTACCGCTCTGATCACAGCCATACAATAAAATAAAGCGACCGGCGCTGCAATTCAGGTAAAGGAGCACCTCCCATTATGTTAAAAAAACAGCAAGCCTCCGCTTATATGGCGGCTATCTTATATTCGTTCATTATCGGTTTATCCTTTCTATTCGTAAAAATCGCACTGCAAACAGCCGAACCGTTTGATATTCTGGCGCATCGGTTCACCATTGCGTTTGCTGCGGCCACTGTACCCGTCTTATTCGGCTGGGTAAAGCTATCAATCCGTGTAAAGGACGTCATTGCCATTTTGCCGCTCGCCCTGCTGTATCCGGCGTTGTTTTTCAGCTTTCAGGCATTCGGCCTTGTATACTCGTCCTCTTCTGAAGCGGGAATTATTCAGGCAGCCATTCCGATTTTTACGATGGTCTTTGCCTCTTATGTTTTAAAGGAACGCTCGACGTTGACGCAGAAGGGTTTCACGGTTTTATCCGTTGCCGGCGTCATGTTTATTTTTGTGATGAAAGGCGTTGATGTGGAATCTGCCAGCTTAAAAGGATCTTTGCTGATCCTGCTGTCCGCCTTGTCCTCCGCGATGTACAATACCGCTGCCAGAAAAATGACGCAGCGGTTCAAGCTGACCGAGCTCACCTACATCATGTCAGCGATCGGCTTTGTCGCCTTCAACGCCATCGCCCTTGTGCGCCACGGAGCGGCTGGAACTGCCGGCACTTATTTTCAGCCATTCCGGGAACCCGGCTTTGTTCTCGCAATTGTGTATTTGGGCGTGCTGTCTTCACTCGTCACTTCGTTTCTGTCCAACTATACGCTGTCTCGGATTGAGGCGTTTAAAATGAGCGCTTTTAATCATGTCTCCACCATCGTGACGATGATTGCAGGAGTCGTGATTCTAGACGAAAGCCTGGCCTGGTATCATCTTGCCGGTGCCGTTTGTATTATTATTGGCGTGCTGGGGAGCAATATCAATCTGCAGAAAAAGAAGAAACATCAAAGAGGAACCATTTCTATGAACAAATGAAAATTTATGTTAGGGTTGAAGGAAAATATATTTGAGGTGCATTGTAAGAATGATTCAACATAGCGTCTTTCTAGAGGGAGCCATTTCATTACGAGATATGAGATATTACTTTATATACCGGCAAAGAAAAGCGGCGGTGATTTGTTATATTTATATTTTTCTCCTATCTGCATTGGTGTATTCCGTATATGGATTTCCGTTTACCGTTTATAACAACGAAACATTAGAATTGATTTATAATGGTATTTTCATAGCAGTTGTATCTCTGATCTTCACACTGATCTTCACTGCCTTTTTATATCTGCGGCTGCGTACCGGCTATAAGAACAGTGAGCGGTTAAAACGCAAAAGGACATATACCATTAATCGGCAAGGCATTCAAATTCAATCCAAAAACTATGATGCCTTGTTTGAATGGAATGAAATAAAGGGAGCGGCAGAATATAGACACTTATTCTCCATAAAAACCTCCAGTCACCAGCTGATTTTGATACCTCAACGTTTTTTCAAATTCGAAAATGAGCGGCACTCGTTCAGACAGCTTGTGAAAGAACATGTGCCCGCCAAAAAAGTAAAGTTGCAATCTTAAAAAGAGGGGTGTCCCCTCTTTTTTTTTATTAAATGTCAATTCTCTCTTTGTGTTGAAAATGAATGTTTTTGAATGGCACCAGCTCCAATAAAGCTGATAAACCGACAAGCACCACACAAACCACAACAATCAGCAGATAATCATGAGTCATGTCATAAAACAAACCGCCCGCATACACACTGAGAGCACCGGCGATCTGATGGATAAAGAAATTGATGCCTAACAGCGAGCCGATTAATCCTGTTTGATAGCTTTCTGAAATAGACGCCGCGGTCAGCGGGATCACGCCTGTGTAACTGAGTCCGAATAACAGGATAAAACCGAAGTACCAAAGTTCGCTGTGATGGATTCCGAGAATGGGAATGAGCAGGCAAATCAGGCTGAGCAGCCGAATGAAAAATAAGATAGATAGCATCACGCTTCTGCTGCCGAGGAGATCTGACAGCCAGCCCGCCAATAATCCGCCAATGATGATAAACGCCCCGAACGCGGCCATCATTCCGTTGACATGAGAGACATGCGCATCCTTCAGCATCGGAACGAGATGAGCATCAATGATCCCCATTGTAAATCCGCATGTAAACACGCCGAAGTACAGGATATGAATGAGGCGGGACTGCTTTATCACGTTCCAAAATCCCCGCCAGTCATAAGACTTTTTTACAGACTGCGCTTGCGCATGCGGCGGGTGCTTCATCCCGAAGGCGAGGAGCGGCAGCAGAACAGCCGCCATAACGATGCCCAATATCGTATAGGTGTTTTGCCAGCCAGCATGATACGGAGCCGCGGCCCAAATGGGCGAGAGCAGCAGCAGGCCCGCTGAGTTGGCATTGGTCAAAATAGCAAGCGCCAGGCCTTTGTGCGTGTCGAACCAGCGGCTGATGAAATACTGGGTCGTCACGCCGACCGCACAGGAATAGCCGATTCCGCCGAGCACGCCGTAAATGGCAGAAAACACATGAACATTCGGTGAATACGGAAGCACCAAATAGCTTGCGCTGATACAAACAGCTCCAAGCGCCATAATCTTTCTGACGCTGAACCGGTCAATAAAAAAACCGACAAAAAACTGAACGATGCCCGTTGTAATCATAAAAATGCTGACAGAAACCGAGATCAGCGACCTGTCGGCATGGAAGGTATCCGCCATTGGCAGCATAAAAAATTGAAAGGAATTTCTGAATGAGTTCAATCCGATGGCGAAAACAAACGTAAACAGCAATACAAACCATTTCATCATAGGAGACGCGCGCATGTTTCGACCTACCTTTGTTTGAGTATTGCGACTATTATATCATGTAAAAATTGCCACTCAACAAAAAAGCGGAACAGCAGGCGCTGTCCGCTTTTGATCACGATTGAATGATTGGATGCTGATTCAATATTGCAAAAATCCGTTCTGCCACTTCTTCCGTATGTGACAGCAAAAACATGTGTCCGCCGGCAAATTCATGGAATGTGATGTCTTTCGCCCACTTCTTCCAGCCTTCCGCATCCCGAATGCATTTTTCATCATCAAGCCCGTTAAAGACATGAACAGGCGATTGGATCGGGGTCACATCGTGAAGCTCAAATTGTTCAAGAGCCCGGTAATCTGATCTGAAGGAAGGCAGGAAAAAGGACATGACCTCCTTATTTTCAACGAGCTCCGCGGGCATTCCGCCTAATTGAATAATATGATCGAGAAACTGATCATCAGGCAGATGAGACACTTTCTTCCGCTGAATATGCGGCGGCTGTATCGCAGAAATGATAACTGCCTGCGGAATGATGCCTTCACGCTCCAGCTTTTGCGCCAGCCTGAAGGTGATCATTCCGCCCATACTGTGTCCGAACAGCACAAACGGCCGATCAGGACGAAGGTTCAATTCTTGCTTGTACAAATCGGTCAGCTCTTCGAGATCCTCAATGGCTGACGTTTGATTCGTGCCGTGTCCCGGCGGCTCGGCAGCGAGCATCTCACACTCCCCCTGCAAAAAAGCATGGAGAGGGCGAAACGACGCTGAGTATCCGCCCGCAAACGGAAAACAGATGAGCTGCGTTTTTTCCGACGCATCAAATGATTTGAAGAGTTGGCTCATGGCCGTCTCCTCCTTTCATCACTTCATTTAAGAAACCGTTACGGTTTGTGTATTAAGAAATTCGAGCAAAATCCCAGCATTCCTATCTAGCGTTTCGCCCTGCAGCATTTCAGCGTGTGTTCCGAAGCCTCTTTTCACACGGTAAGCACCTGTTGTTGCCTCTTCCCACGATGCAAGCCATTCCGGCATGTCAAAATCAACGCCAGAAGTCAGCAGATCAATATCCGCTTTCACTTGGCCTGTGCTGATCAGGTTGACGTAGTATGAGTAGAAAGCGTGTGTTTTTTGCTTGAGGCCTTGTTTGACGGCTTCGCTGTTGAGCGCTTCATTGTCCCGGTTGACATTCATCAACGCTTCAACATCACTCTCAACCGTGCGTCCGTCCAGATCACTGACACCTTGTTTTTTATAGGAATCCACCATGATGATCCGCTGAACAATGCGTCCTTGTTCCTCAAGCTTTTTGGCAGCTTCAAACGCCAGGCTGCACCCCGCTGAATACCCGAACAGTGTCAAAGACCCTTCCGGCTGAAGCTTCTGAATCAAATCCGCATAGCGGTCAAGCCGGTTTTCCTCCTCAATGAAATCAAAGGCGCACAGCTTGTATGTCGGCAGGCGGCTGGCCAGGTTTTGGTACATGAGGCCATAGCCCAAGACCGGCGGGAATGCGAAAATGATCTGATCCTGATCGGGATTCATTATCGTTACATCCTGCAATCCATCTGAGCCCCCGTTTTTCAGATACGCTGAAATGCCGGCGATCGTCGGCGCTTCAAACAAAAGTTTTACCGGGAGATCAATCCCGAGCTCTTTCTTGATGCGGGAAGCCGCGGTCATTGCCTTTAAGGAGTGCCCGCCAAGCGCAAAGAAATCGTCATGAATGCCGACTTGCTGTCTGCCGAGAATCTCGGACCAGATTTGTGCGATCGTTTCTTCCGTCTCGTCGCGGGGCCCGATCCATTCTTCCGCCAGCTGATCCTGATCCGGTTTTGGCAGCAGCCGTTTATTGACCTTCCCGTTTGTCGTTAAAGGAAGCTCGTCCATGAAAGTAAAGGTTTGCGGCACCATGTAAGCAGGAAGCTGTTTTTTCAGGTGTGTCTTTATGTCTGCAGCTGAAAGCTGCGTCCGGTTCACGAGGTAGGCGTTGATTGATGCATCGCCAGACTCATGGCGGTCTGCAACAACAACCGCATCTTTCACACCCGGATATTCCTGCAGCTGCTTTTCGATTTCTTCAAGCTCAATCCGGTGTCCGCGTATTTTGACCTGGTCGTCAATACGGCCGGCGTATTCAATTGTTCCATCCGGCAGCCAGCGTGCTAAATCCCCTGTGCGGTAAAGCGTTTCTCCCGGCTTGAACGGGTTCGTAATAAACTTTTGCTTCGTCAGGTCATGACGGTTTACATACCCTTTTGACACGCCCATTCCGCTGATGCACAGTTCACCGACCGCTCCGAATGGCTGGAGCTGGTTTTTCTCGTTGAGAATATAAACACTGGCATTGCTGATCGGCTTTCCGATCGGCAATGAGGAGATGGAATCCGGTATATCATGCACGATGTGAGCTGTCGCAAACACCGTTCCCTCAGTAGGCCCATAGCAGTTAATCAGCTTGCCCGGCCCCATGACCCGCAGCGCTTTTCTGACGTGAGGCACAGACGCGCGCTCTCCGCCGAATAACACGCAGCGAAGCCCCTTCATCCAATCCTCTCCCGCATCTGTGAGAAGATTAAATAGTGCAGTTGTCGCAAACATGACATTGACATTCTCTTGATGAATCAGATCGGTTAGACGTTCTGTATCAAGCAGCGTATGTTCATCTGCGATAATGAGCCGTGCCGCATTCAGCATTGAAGCGTAGAAATCAAAGGTAAATGCGTCAAAGGCGTAATTCGAAACAGATAAGAACGTATCTTTTTCGGAAAATGCCATGTAGTCTACATGCTTGACCAATCCTTGAATATTGGCATGAGTGGTGATATTGCCTTTCGGCTTTCCGGTTGTACCGGACGTGTACATGATATATGCCGGATCGTCGGGTTCAATCGCGACTGCAGGATCGCTTGCCTGTTCTGCAAACCGTGTTTGATCATCGATGAAGAGCGTTGTTCCTGTATACGGCAGCTGAGCCGCTTTTTCTTTCATCTCCTGATGTGTCAGCAAACAGGCTGCGGCGCTGTCAGTCAGCATATACGAGATTCGTTCCTCCGGCAGCTTCGGATCAATCGGCAGATAGACCGCTCCCGCTTTTAATACACCGAGAATGCCGATCACCAGTTCAAGCGAACGTTTCGTGTACAAAGCTACAACGGAGCCTTTGCCGGCGCCCTGCTTTTGCAAACGGTGTGCAAGGCGGTTCGCTTCCTCATCTAATTCGCGATAGGAAAGAGTCTGTCCGGAATACTTGAGCGCCGGTGCATTAGGATTAACGTTCACCGCTTCCTTGAACCATTCCGTCAGAGGCTTTGCCTCATGAGTTTGAGCCGGCGGGTTTAAGCCGGTAAGCAAAAACTCTCTCTCCTTGTCGTCAACGAGGTTGATCGTGCTGACAGGCTGATCCGGCTTATGGATGAGCTGCTGAATCGCTGTGAGAAGCTGAGATTTCAAGCGCAGGATAAACGCCTCATCAAACACATTCTCATTATAGGCAAGCTTAATCAGCATCTCATCCCCTGGGGAAGCCATTAGATTGAGATCATAATTCGACTTCTCAAAAACATGTACATCCTCCATATCAAAGCCGTTTTCACTGTTTTCTTCATTTTTTGCATCCTGAAGCGGATAATTCTCAAAGACAATGATGTGGTCAATCAGTTTCGGCTGATCGGCTTGGCTTTGGATGTCATAGAGCGGCACATATTGATGCGGCTCAGACTGAAGCGATTGCTCCTGCAGCTGCTTGAGCAAACCGTTAAATGTGATATCCTCAGACAGTTTCACCCGTCTTGGGACAACGTTGATAAACAGTCCGACCATATGTTCAACGCCTTTGATTTCCGCGGGACGCCCGGAAACGACTGTGCCGAAGGTCAAATCGCCAGACTGCTGATAGCGGCTGATCAATACGCTCCAGACTGCCTGGAGCGCCGTACTCAAAGTGGTATGCTGCGATTTTGCAAGCTCGGTAAAGGCCTTTGTTTCCGCCTCCGGCAGTGAGAAGAGCAGCTCTTTCGGCTCGTATTCGCCCTTTTGTTTCTTTCTTTGCTCCGCAAACGTTGTCTGTCCTTCAAAATCCTCTAAGTACTCGCGCCAGTAACGCAGTGATGCTTGTTTATCCTGCTTTTCAAGCCACTTGATGTAGTCTTTATACGGTTTGACAGGGGGCAGACTGTACGGCTTTTGTTCGCGCAGGGCATTGTATACTTTAAACAGATCTTGCACGACGATGCCGAAGCACCAACCGTCCAAGATAATGTGGTGGTAGCTCCACACCCATTCAAAGCTTTCATCAGCTTTTTTGAAAATGACTGCCCGCATTGGGATATCCCGCGTCAAATCAAATCCCTTGATCTTATCTTGTTCTTTGTATTCATTGATTTTGGCTGTTTGCTCGCTGCCCGTTAAGTGTGTCAGATCGATTTCTTCTATATGAAACTGCCTTTTTTTCAATACGACTTGGACAGGTCTTTTTACTTTTTCGTGAATGAACACGGTACGAAATACATCGTACCGGTCCATGATCACATTCATGCTTTCTTCAAGGCATTTGATATTCAAGCTGCCTTTTACTTTCATCGTGATTTGTTCAAGGTAAAAGCTCTGGCCGGGATTCAGGATGGTATGAAACATCATCCCTTCCTGCATCGGCGATAGGTAATACATATCTTGAACCTGATCCTTGCTAAATTGACTCATATGCTTCGCTCCCGCCTTCTGTAATTCCCTTGCGTTTTATTTTAAATTCTCCTCAAGCATGTCAAAGATTTCGCCCATCTCGTCCATTTCAAGGTCCTCGGCGCTGAAGTCGCTCGGCGTGAATTCCTTGTCCTCTTTTTCCGTGCAATGGCGGATCAGCATCAAGAGGTTTTCTTTAAACCGTTCCATTTGCTTATCGACCGTAGCTCTTTCAAACTCCTTCTCATTGTAGGAGCAGGAAAGCACAAATCGACCGTTCCTGATCATGCCGCTGAAGCTTAAAGCGTACAGCGCTTCTGATTCCTCGCTTACTTGGCGCCCCATATCGAAAGCGGACGGCTCAAAGAAGTCGGTTTTTACTTCACTGTCGAATTGGCCCAAATAGTTAAAGCTGATTTCTGGCGTGAAGCCCTTTGTATCCGCTGTTTCTGTGACATAACGGAGAATGCCGTAGCCAACACCTTTGTCCGGAATGCGGCGCAGGTTTTCTTTGACTGATTTGATCACGGCTGAGGCGTCTGCTTCAGACATGTCGAGCACAACAGGATATTGCGCCGTAAACCAGCCGACCGTTCTGGAGATATTCACATTCGGAATGATGTCCTCCCGTCCGTGTCCCTCCAGATTAATGCCGATTTTGGCACCGTCTGTCCATTCTTTCATTGTTAGACCGAGCGCGCTGAGAAGAATATCATTGATTTCAGTTCCATATGGCTGATGAACATCCGTTAAGAGATGTTTGGTGTCTTCTTCCGTTAATTCACAGAGGACAGATGATGTATGTTTGACCATCCGCTGCACTGTTTCATAATCCTTCGGCACAGGAGAAACCTGTTCAGCGTCAATTTGCGCCCAGTATTCAGCCTGCTGTAAAAGATGCGCTGATTGGCTGAATGCCGCCAGTTCTTCCGCCCAATCCTTGAAGGAATTTGTTTTTTGCGGGAAGACAATGTTCCCTTCTTTCTCAGCCTGCATGTAGCCTGAAGCAAAATCTTCAAGCAAAATCCGCCATGACACGCCGTCGACCACGAGATGGTGTACAGCGATGAGCAGGTGGTCGCCAGCTTCCGTACGGTATTGCTCCGCCTTGAGTAGCGGTCCGTTTTGCAGATCGAGACTGCTTTGCAGCCTGTTCGCGAGAATCTTGATCTGGCTTTTCAGCATGTTTTCATCGGAGCCATACAGATCCACGATTTCGAAGCTGACTTTGCTTTCGCTGATAGCTTTATACGCTTGAAGGATGTTTCCGTTTTCCTCGCGATAGACCATACGGAGTGCATCATGGTGCTCGATCAGTGCCTGCAACGTTTTCTCCACCCGTTCAGGATCAAATCCTTTTTTGGCGTGAAGCATCACTGATTGGTTCCAATGGTGCTTGTTCGTGAAGTTCTTTTCAAAGAACCAGCGCTGAATCGGCGTCAGAATGACTTCGCCCTCCACAGGGCCTTGGTCCGCATGTTTGCCTTCGGCACGCTCCACGTATTGGGTGAGCTCTTCGATCGTCGGGTGCTGGAAGAGGTCTTTCATTTCCAGCTTCCAGCCGTGCTGGTTCAAGCGGCTCGCCATCTGGATTCCTTTGATGGAATCTCCGCCAAGCGAGAAGAAATTGTCACTGACACCGATCTCCGGAATGCCGAGCACATCCTGCCAGATGCCTGCAAGCAGCTCTTCCATATCCGTTGCCGGCGCTTTGTATTCTCCGCTTCCCGCTTCGATGTCCGGCTCTGGCAAGGCTTTGCGGTCTACTTTGCCGTTTGCGGTAACCGGAAGCTCGTTCAGCGTCACCCAGAACGCCGGGATCATATAGTCCGGCAGGGTTTCTTTAAGCGAAGACTTTAATGCTTCTATGTCAGCTGTTTCCGGTGTCACATACGCCGCGATCGCTGTATTGCCGCCTTTATCTTTGGCAGCTGTTACCGCCGCATCCTGCACCTCAGAAAGCTGGGCGAGCTGGACTTCGATTTCTGAGAGCTCGATCCGGTAGCCGCGGACCTTGACCTGCTGGTCGATCCGGCCGATGTACTCGATGCCGCCGTTCACCCATTTCACCAAGTCGCCGGTGCGGTACATGCGTTCTCCCGGCACAAACGGATCAGCGACAAACCGCTTCGCGGTTTCGTCTTCTCGATTCAGATAGCCGCGTGCCAGTCCGCGTCCCGCCACACAAAGCTCTCCGGCTACGCCTTCCGGCTGCACCTGATTGCCCTCGCCGAGAATGTACACTCTCGTATTGGCGATCGCCTGCCCGATGGAAAGCGAGCCTTCCTCCGGATTGATTTCTGTGCTCGTGGCAACGACCGTATTTTCTGTCGGCCCGTAGTTGTTGACGAGCGTGTACGGCTGTTTGACCGCACGCTTCAGCTTGTCTCCTCCAGTCAATAGGATACGGAGTGATGTGTTCTCAAGCTCCATGAACTGTTCCGCCAGCTGCGTCGGCAGGAAGGTGATCGTCACGCCATGCGTTTCGAAATAGTCGTTCAGGCGGACGATATCGAGGCGGATCGCTTCATCAATGACGTGAAGCTCGGCGCCGATTGTCCAGGTCGGGAACATCTCCCAAATGGAGGCATCGAATCCAAAGCCCGCGTACTTCGCACTGCGGTCCTCCTCTGTCATGCTGAACGCGTCATGGTGCCAGAAGCACAGGTTCACAAGCGCATGGTGCTCGACCATGACACCTTTCGGCTGTCCGGTCGTTCCAGACGTGTAAATCATGTAAGCGAGGTTCTCCGCGTTTGTATCCGTCTCTGGATTTTCTTCATCGTTTTCATCTAGCGGCAGGCTTAGAATCGTACGATCCCCGTCGAGAAGAATGACGTCTCCTGAGAAGCTATCCGGAACTGAAATGCCTTCCTGTTTCAAGAGAAGCTTCGCTCCGCTGTCTTGTAAAATATAGTCAATCCGCTGATCCGGATAATCAGGATCAATCGGCACAAACGCCGCTCCCGCCTTTAAGACGCCGAGCACCGCAGCGGACATTTCAAGCGACGGCTTCGTGAGAACGCCGACACGCTCATCCGCGCTGATGCCGCAGTCGATCAGAATCCGTGCAAGACGGTTTGCCTTCGCATTCAGCTCGCCGTACGTCCATGACTGGCCGTTGTATGTGACAGCCGGGCGGTCTTTGTGGCGCTGAGCGGTCTCTTCGAATAGCTGATGAACGGTTTTGTCTGTCGGCACAGGGAGCGTTTTGCCTTTCCATGCGTCCAGAAGCGTTTGTTTTTCTGTTTCAGTGACGATTGACAGGCTGGAAAGCGGTTGGTTCGGGTTTTCCGCAACAGCCTTTAGTAAACGGAGAACGTATTCGCTCCATTTCTCAGCCGTCTCTCTTGAGAACAGATCAGTCGCATATTCGAGCTGCAGGCCGATGCCGTTTTCATCAGTGAATCCGCCTAATGTCAGATCAAACTTAGACGTTCCCTGATGGGCCTCATAAGGTGAAATGCTTAGGTTCTGCAATGTAAGCTGTTCTTTATCAGGATTTTCTGTCGTCACCATTACGTTAAACAATGGATTTCGGCTCATATCCCGAGGAAGATCAAGCTGATTGACCAAGTCCTCAAACGGATATTCCTGATGTTCAAGCGCTGACAGGTTCGTCTGCTTCGCTTTCTCCAGAAGCTCTGCAAAGGTTTGCTGTTCTTCCGCTTCCATTCTTAAGGCAAGCGTATTGACAAACATCCCCGGCATGTCTTGGACATCGGCATTCATCCGGCCGGCAGTGACGGAGCCGATGACGATATCCCGCTGTCCGGAAATTTTGCTTAAAAAGATGTGGAAAACAGCGTGAAGCACCATGTGCAAGGTCGTTCCGGTTTCTGCAAGCAGTTTCTCTACCGCCTTTGCCGTCTCGCTTCCCGTACGGAAACGGACCGTGTCTCCTTTAAAGCTTTGCACAGGCGGACGGGCGTAATCGAGCGGAAGATCAAGCTCCGGCAGCTCGCCTGAAAGAACCGAGAGCCAGTACGCCTCATGCTCCTTCATCCGTTCCTTTTGCGCAGCTTCATTTTGCCAAACGGCGAAATCCTTATAATGAAGCGCCGTCTCCGGAAGCTGTTCTCCTTTGTAAAGCAGCGCCAATTCTTTCACAAAAATGCCTCTTGATACGCCGTCTGCGATGATGTGATGCATATCCAAAAGCAGCAAATGTTTCTTCGCTTCTATTCGAAGCAAAGCCGCACGAATGAGCGGCGCATTGTTTAGGTCGAATGGCCGGATAAATTCCTTGATCTTTTGTTCCACTTCGTCTTCTTCCGCTTCAAACACATGAAGATCAATCACCGCCTCCTCAATAATGCGCTGAACAGGCTCACCATTGGCTTCTATAAATGATGTGCGCAATGACTCGTGGCGGTTCACAAGCTGATTCAGTGAGTCGCGCAGACGTGAAATATCAAGCTCGCCTTCCATCAGAAGAACAGATGGCATGTTGTAGCTGATCGTCTGCCGGTCAAGCTGATTCAGTACATACATCCGTTTCTGCGCGGATGACAATGGGTACATATTCTGTTTGTCAGCCGGTTTGAGCACATGATAGCCGCCTGAAACTGCCGATGCCTCCATATAAGCCGCAAGCTGGCGAACAGTCGGCTTCTCGAACAGTGCTTTAAGCGGTACGGTTTTCTCCAATTCGGCCTGAATGTTGGCGATGAGCATCATTCCTTTTAATGAATGGCCGCCTAAATCGAAGAAATTGTCGTCGATGCCGATCGCTTCTATGCCAAGCGTTTTCTGCCAAATGCGGCATAGGCTCTCTTCAAGCGCTGTTTCCGGTACAACTGAGGCCTTGCGTCCGGATTGTGCCTCGTTCGGCTTCGGCAATGCGTTTCTGTCGGTTTTCCCGTTTGCCGTCAGCGGAATCGCGTCCACCTGCACAAAGAAAGCAGGAATCATATGAGACGGCAGTGTTTGTGAAAGCTGGTTCCGGAGCGCTGCTTTTTCAATGTCTTGATCCGCCGTATAATACGCGCAAAGCTCTTGAAGTCCGCCCTCGGAAACCGCTAGCACAACCGCTTCATGAATTTCGCTGAGGCTGAGCATAACCGTTTCAATTTCTTTCGGCTCAATGCGGTAGCCGCGGATTTTCACCTGATCATCAACCCGGCCGATAAATTCAAGCGTACCGTCAGAAAGTCTTCGTACGACATCTCCGGTTTTGTACATGAGGCTGCCCGGTGAATATGGATTTTCTACAAATCTCTCGGCTGTCAGCTGAGGCCTGTTGAGATATCCTCTCGCAAGCCCCTGCCCCGTGATATAGAGCTGGCCACTCGCTCCTTGAGGCACAAGCTTTAACGCCTCATTTAAGACAAGCGCGCCGGCATTCGCAATCGGCTGTCCGATTGTCGGGCGTTTCGCGAATGCGCCCGGTTCAGACAGATCAACCCGTCCGGCGATGGCGCCGATCGTTGCTTCAGTCGGGCCGTAGTGATTGATAAATTCGGTATGCCCATACACCTTGCGGAAGGCGAGAACATCCGCCGGGATGATTTTTTCTCCTCCCAAGACAATCAAGCGCAAAGATTCAAAGTTTGGCTCTTTTGTAAAGCTGGCCGTATTCACCATCGTATGGAACAGAGACGGTGTCAGTTTGATATATGTGATCCCGTGTTCCTTGATATAACGCCCAATTTCATCCGGTGCCGTATAGGTTTCCTTCGGCACGATGTGGAGCTCGCCCCCTGCCAGAAGAACAGGGAACATGCTCGTATAGCCCAGGTCGAATGCGTAGGACGAAAGCAAAACAGACTTATCGGTTTCCGTCAGGCCCGCCTCATGATTAAACCAAGAAACATAGTTTATCAGATTGCGATGCTCGATCTGCACCCCCTTCGGCTTCCCGGTCGTACCTGACGTATAAATGACGTATGCAAGATTACGAGATCCGGAAATCGGTGATGGGCGCTCCTTGCTTTCATTTCTCCATGCTGCGTCATCAAGGTTGACGATTGTTCCTTCATATTGCCCAATGGCCGTCATATTTCTTTCGTTCACGACCGCAATTCTCGCTCCGCTGTCCTCTAACGAATAGCGAATTCGTTCTTCAGGCGTATCAGGATCAATCGGAAGGAAAGCCGCACCCGCCTTCATGACACCGAGAATCGATACCATAACCTCAGCTGACCGATCCATGACAATCGCGACGATGTCTTCACTTCCTGCCCCTTGCGCACGAAGATGATGCGCCAGCTGGTTCGCCTGTTCATCAAGCTCGCGATAGGTCAGCAGATTTCCGCCAGATATCACCGCAGGATGATCAGGTGTTTGCTGGGCCTGTTTTTCGAAAAGAGCTGCAAAGGTTGCTTCAGTAATTTGAGTCATATGTCTTTCTTCAAGCAAAGCAGCCGTTTCTGCTGGTGAAAGCAAGTCTACATCAGACAGCCGAACGTTCGGATTAGCCGCGGCCACTTTGATGATATTGACAAAGTGGCTGCTCCAGCGGCGGATGGTTTCGTCCTTAAACAGAGCGGTCGCATAGTCAAAGCTTAGACCGATATCCTCTTCACGCTCGACCGCTTCCAAGGAGAGATCAAATTTCGCCACGTGATGAAGCATGGAATACGAAGAAATCTTCAAATCTCCTAATCTCAATGAAGGAATCTCCATGTTCTGCATGTTGAACATCACGCTGAACAGCGGACTTCGGCTTGTGTCCCTTGTAAGCGGAAGCTTTTCAATCAGCTCCTCAAGCGGATAGCTCTGGTGCTCGAATGCTTGAAGGCTGGCTGTTTTGACCTCTTCCAGAAATTGCGCAAAGGTTTTATCTCCCGCAGGAGCCGTTCTTAGTGCCACCGTGTTGACAAACATGCCCGGCACACCTTGCAGATCAGGATGTGTTCTTCCCGCTGTCGGCGAGCCGACAATGATATCATCCTGTGACGCGTACTTAGAAAGGAGTACATTGAACGCTGCCAGCAAAAACATGTACATTGTCGTATCCGTTTCTGCCAAGAGTGATTTGATTTGAGCCGTGCTTTGCTTATCGAGCCCGAACATTACGCGCTCTCCCGCAAAGCTCCGTTCAGCAGGCCGTTCGAAATCCGCCGGAAGATCAAGAATCGGCAGCTCGCCTTTAAAGGTTTCGAGCCAGTATGCTTCATCTTTTTGATGATCAGCATGTTCTTTGTGCCAAACAGCGTAATCTTTATAGTGAATCTGCGGCAGCTCAAGATCAGCGCCTTGATATATTTTGGCGAGATCACCGATCAGAATGCCTGTTGAACTGCCGTCAGTGATGATATGGTGCATATCAATGAGCAGCAGGTGGCGTTCTTCCTCAAGCTGGACAAGCTTCGAACGGACGAGCGGCGCGCGGTTTAGTTCAAACGGCTGAATGAACGCTTTGATCATTTCCTCCGCGTCTTCTTCCCGTCCCTTGGCAGCCTCCAGCTGGAACGATATGTTTTTATGAACGGTTTGCACAACTTCTCCGTCGATCATGTCAAACGATGTCCGGAGGATTTCGTGCCGGTTGATTAATTGCTGAATCGCATTTTCAAGCCGGTCTTTATCTACTTCTCCCTCCAGCAAAAGTACAGCGGGGACGTTGTAGCTTGTGTTTGCTTGTCCAAGCTGATTGAGGATATACATTCTCCGCTGGGCCGGGGATACAGGATAATGCTGCTGATAAGGTGCTTGCTTGATCGGTTCAAACGTCTGCTCCTCCTTGCTTTCGTTCTCTTCCAAATACAGCGCCAGTTCTTGAATGGTCGGCTTTTCAAAAAGCACTTTAATCGGTACTTCCTTATGAAAATGCTCCTGGATTTTCGCCGTCATCATCATCGCTTTCAAAGAATGACCGCCGATCATAAAGAAGTTATCGGTAACGCCTGCTTTGACGCCGAGTATCCCTTCCCAGATCTCCGCTAATTTCTTTTCACTCTCTGTTTCTGGTGCTGCGTACTCCGGCTGCGCGGTTTCTGATTGAGGCGCAGGCAGTTCTTTTTTGTTGATTTTTCCGTTTGGCGTGAGCGGCAGGCTGTCCATCTGAATCAAATGGGCAGGAACCATATAGTCAGGCAAAGATTGAGACAGCGTTTTTCTCAGCCCGCTCACAGACACTTCACGGTCCGCCGTAAAGTATGCGCAAATTTCATTTTCGTCTGCTTTGTTCTTGCGGATGATCACGGCTGCCTCTGTCACATGCCCTGCCATGTTCAGTTTTGTTTCAATTTCGCCAAGCTCAATTCGGAAGCCGCGCACCTTCACTTGATTGTCGATTCTTCCTAAAAACTCGATATTGCCGTCCGGCAGCCATCTCGCCAAGTCGCCAGTGCGATAAATCCTTTCACCCGCTCTGAACGGATCTTCGAGAAATTGCTTCTCCGTCAGCTCAGGGAGATTGACATATCCTCGCGCTACACCGATTCCGCCGACGCACAGCTCGCCGGGCGCGCCAATTGGCTGCAGGCGCTGCTGCTCATCCATGATGTAGGCAGTCGAATTTCCGATAGGTTTCCCGATTGGAATAGAGCCGCTATACTCACGGTCGATCAGAAAACTTGTTGAAAACGTCGTGTTTTCAGTCGGGCCGTATCCGTTCCACAATGAAAGCGACGGCGATGCCTGTTTCACTTTGCTGACAATATGCGGCACGAGGGCGTCTCCGCCGATAATTAAATGGCGCAGTGTGCCGAACATGCCGGCATCCTTTGCGGCAAGCTGGTTGAATAAAGGTGATGTCAGCCACATGGCCGTGATTCTCTGTTCGCGCAGAAATGCTGTAAATTGTTTCGCATCAAGCAGCGTCTCTTTTTTGACAGGGTAAAGCGCTGCGCCATTCAGCAGTGCGCCGAATACTTCAAAGGTTCCGGCATCAAAGCTGACAGCTCCCGTTTGCGCCATGCGGTCCTCTTCATGGACAGGAACATACCCGCCATTTTTGACGAGACGAAGAATGCTTTTATGTTCAATCATGACGCCTTTCGGTTTGCCCGTCGAACCAGATGTGTACATAATGTACGCCAAATCAGTCGGTGCGGATGGCAGATTGAGATTGTCAGCCGCTTCGCTCTCTTCAAAACCGCTGTCCAGTGTAAGTACCGGCACTTGCAGCTGATGTGCCTGCTCTGTATAAGACTTTCCGGCCAATACCATCCGAATGGAACTGTCCTCCGCCATGAAACGAAGACGATCCTCAGGAAGCGCTGGATCAAGCGGCACATAGGCGGCGCCTGCTTTTAACACAGCCAGCATGCCAACAACGGTTTCTGCCGAGCGGTCGTTCATTATCGCGGCTGTGTCTCCTTTTTGAAGACCTTGTTCGACAAGCTTTCTCGCCAGACGGTTAGCAGCTGCATTCAGCTCGCGGTACGTCAGCTCGGTTCCTTCATATACGACGGCAGTGCTCGCCGGCGTCCGTTGCGCTTGCTCTTCAAACACTTGATGAACGGCCATTCCTTCAGGGAGTTCGGCTTTCGTGCGGTTGAAGACCTCGACAATTTGCTGCTGCTCTTCGTCTCCCACAAGCCCGTACTCACGCACAAAAGCGTCTGGCTGATCGACAGCTGCTTCCATCATGCGGGTAAGGTGCTCCGCTGTCCGTTCGATAAAAGCGGAATCAAAGGCAGCTCCGTTATATTTGATTTTGACGGTCCACGTTTTGCCCGGATACACAATCAGGTTGAAATCGAAGCTTGTTTGCTCAAATGCACTTTCTACCTTGATAGAAAATCCGAGGCGGTCTTCCATGCTGCCGTTTTCAAGCTCTTGATCAAGCGGATAATTTTCAAACGCGACCAGATGATTCAAGAGATTGCTGTCGAGCGCTGAGCGTTTTTGAATCTCATAGAGCGGCACGTAATCGTAACGCTCCGCCTCTACTGCATGCTGCTGAACAGCTGAGAAAATATCAGCGAAAGCAGCATCTTGATCTACTTTTACCCGCACTGGAATGGTGTTGATAAACAGCCCCGCCATCGTTTCAATCCCGTTGATTTCAGACGGCCGTCCCGATACGACCGTGCCGAAGACCACGTCCTTCGTAAAGTTGTATTTACTGAGAACAATGCCCCAAACAGCCTGAAACAGGTTAGGCCCCGTCACTTGATGGCGGTTTGCGGTTTGCTGAATGCGGGCAACCAGTGTTTCGTCCCATGTAAATGAATATTCTTTATTGACGTATTCATCTTTGTTCTCAGGCAGGCGGCCTGGGAGCACGCTCGGCTGTTCAAAACCCGCCAAGCGTTCGCTCCAGTAGCTCTCTGCTTCTTCATTGTCCTGTTTTCCAAGCCACTTGATGTAGTCGGAATAAGGCTTGCCCTGGCCGTTTGCCGGTGTCCGGCCTGCTCTGAGCGCTTCATAGTTTTGGAACAGGCTTTTCATGAGTACGCCCATGCTCCAGCCGTCCATCATAATATGATGATTGCTCCAGACAAGATACAGCTGTTCTGCATCAAGACGGAAAACCGCCACCTTGAACAAAATGTCTTTTGCCAGGTTAAAACCTTGGCGCTGCACGTCTTGTTTATAACGCTCGATGTGCTCTTTTTGGCGGTCTCGGTCCGCATGACTGATATCTTCATAGTGCACCTTTGTTTTGCGTTCCGCTAATACAACCTGACGCGGTTTTTGCAGCTGCTGGTGCACAAATACCGTACGGAGAATATCGTATGACCGAATCAGTTCATTGACGCTTTTCTCAAAGATTTCAAGATCAAAAGCACCGTGAATCCCAAGCTCTAATTGTGTGAAGTACGAGGAAGAATGCGGATCAAGCATCGCATGATACAGCATTCCCTCCTGCATCGGTGTCAGTGCGTACACCTTTTGAATCGATTTTTTGCTCATATGCCACCTCTATTAGAAAATTTCCATTAATTTATCCAGCTCATCCAGCGTCAAATCATCATCGCCAAGGTCACTCGGCGTCAGTTCCGTTCCATCTTGAGATAGGCAATGTTCAATGACTCTGAGAAGATGGGCTTTAAAGCTGTCGCTGAATGTCTTTATCGTTTTTTCATGAAATTCAAGAGAATGATAGGCCAGTGTCATCGTCAGTTTTCCGTTTTCGATGTATCCGACAACATCGAGCGCGTTCGGTTTTTCTGTTTCCGGGCTTAACGACTGTCCTGACGGCAGCTCTGATCTCGTGAACAAGCCTGCATCCGACATTTCATCGAACTGTCCTAAATAGTTGAAGCTGACATCCGGCTGAATCGAGAACGCCACATCTTCTTTATGTTCCGGCGCCGTCAGATAGCGCAGAATGCCGTATCCGACTCCCTTATTCGGCACATGTCTGATATCTTCTTTCATTTGCTTCAGCTGGTAGCCCAGATCATCCGCATGCTTCATATCGAGCACCATCGGGTACATACTCGTAAACCAGCCGACTGTGCGGGAAATGGTCAGGTCTTCTATGATTTCTTCACGCCCATGCCCCTCTAAATGAACACTTACTTGATCCTGACCTGTCCACTCCTTCATCGCCAACCCGAATGCCGTCAGCAAAATATCATTCATTTCTGTGTGATATGCCTCATGCACCTTTGTGGTAAGCTGCTCTGTCTCTTCAGCAGTCAGCGAAAATTCGATTGTCTTTGTATGTTTCATTCGCTGATCACCAGATTCGCGATCTTTCGGAAGCTTTGCCGCGACAGTCTGTTCTTCAAGCTGTCTCCAATACTCTTTTTCTTTCAAAAAGGCCTTGGAGTTCGCAAAGTCTTGCAATCTCTTCGCATACTCCGCAAATGAATGTGTTTTCTGCGGGAGAACCGGTTCATTGCCTTGCTCAAGCTGTGTATAAACCGCGGCGAAATCCTCCAGTAAAATCCGCCACGACACGCCGTCAACCACTAAATGGTGAATGGCAAGGAGCAAGTGGTCTCCATCTTCTGCTTGGAACAAGCCTGCTTTTAACAAGCTGCCTTCCTGCAAGTCGATGCTGCTTTGCAGCCGTTCCGCTTCTCTCTCTATGCGGTCTTCATGATCTTTCGCTTGACCCTCAATCTGAATGATCTCTAATTGAGCTGAAGCAGCATCAAGTCCTCTGTTGTATTGAACGACGTCTTTCAGCTCCTCACGGTAGACCATACGGAGTGCATCATGGTGCTCAACCAGCGCCTGCAACGTTTTCTCCACCCGTTCAGGATCAAAGCCCTTCTTGGCATGAAGCATCACCGATTGGTTCCAGTGGTGCTTGTTCGTGAAGTTCTTTTCAAAGAACCAGCGCTGAATCGGCGTCAGAATGACTTCGCCCTCCACAGGCCCTTGGTCCGCCTGTTTGCCTTCGGCACGTTCCACGTATTGGGTGAGCTCTTCGATCGTCGGGTGCTGGAAGAGATCTTTCATTTCCAGCTTCCAGCCGTGCTGGTTCAAGCGGCTCGCCATTTGGATTCCTTTGATGGAATCTCCGCCGAGCGAGAAGAAATTGTCACTGACACCGATCTCCGAAATGCCGAGCACATCCTGCCAGATGCCTGCAAGCAGCTCTTCCATATCCGTTGTCGGCGCTTTGTATTCTCCGCTTCCCGCTTCGATGTCCGGCTCCGGCAACGCTTTGCGGTCAACCTTTCCGTTTGCCGTAACTGGAAGCTCGTTCAGCGTCACCCAGAACGCCGGGATCATGTAGTCCGGCAGGGTTTCTTTAAGCGAAGACTTTAATGCTTCTATGTCAGCTGTTTCCGGTGTCACATACGCCGCGATCGCTGTATTGCCGCCTTTATCTTTGACAGCTGTCACCGCCGCATCCTGTACCTCAGAAAGCTGGGCGAGCTGGACTTCGATTTCTGAGAGCTCGATCCGATAGCCGCGGACCTTGACCTGCTGGTCGATCCGGCCGATGTACTCGATGCCGCCGTTCACCCATTTCACCAAATCGCCGGTGCGGTACATGCGTTCACCTGGCACAAACGGATCAGCGACAAACCGCTTCACGGTTTCGTCTTCTCGATTCAGATAGCCGCGCGCCAGGCCGCGTCCCGCCACGCAAAGCTCTCCGGCTACGCCTTCCGGCTGCACCTGATTGCCCTCGCCGAGAATGTACACTCTCGTATTGGCGATCGCCTGCCCGATGGAAAGCGAGCCTTCCTCCGGATTGATTTCTGTGCTCGTGGCAACGACCGTATTTTCTGTCGGCCCGTAGTTGTTGACGAGCGTGTACGGCTGTTTGACCGCACGCTTCAGCTTGTCTCCTCCAGTCAAGAGGACACGGAGTGATGTGTTCTCAAGCTCCATGAACTGTTCCGCCAGCTGTGTCGGCAGGAACGTGATCGTTACGCCGTGCGTTTCGAAATAGTCGTTCAAGCGGACGATATCAAGGCGGATCGCTTCATCGATGACGTGAAGCTCGGCGCCGATTGTCCAGGTAGGGAACATCTCCCAAATGGAGGCATCGAATCCAAAGCCCGCGTATTTTGCACTGCGGTCCTCCTCTGTCATGCTGAACGCGTCATGGTGCCAGAAGCACAGGTTCACAAGCGCATGGTGCTCGACCATGACACCTTTCGGCTGTCCGGTCGTTCCAGACGTGTAAATCATGTACGCGAGGTTCTCCGCGTTTGTATCCGCCTCTGGATTTTCCTCATCGTTTTCATCTAGCGGCAGGCTTAGAATCGTGCGATCCCCGTCGAGAAGAATGACGTCTCCTGAGAAGCTATCCGGAACTGAAATGCCTTCCTGTTTCAAGAGAAGCTTCGCTCCGCTGTCTTGTAAAATATAGTCAATCCGCTGATCCGGATAGTCAGGATCAATCGGCACAAACGCCGCCCCCGCCTTTAAGACGCCGAGCACCGCAGCGGACATTTCCAGCGACGGCTTCGTGAGAACGCCGACGCGCTCATCCGCGCTGATGCCGCAGTCGATCAGAATCCGCGCAAGACGGTTTGCCTTCGCATTCAGCTCCCCGTACGTCCATGATTGTCCGTTGAATGTGACAGCCGGGCGGTCTTTGTGGCGCTGAGCGGTCTCTTCGAATAGCTGATGAACGGTTTTGTCTGTCGGCACAGGGAGCGTTTTGCCCTTCCATGCATCGAGAAGCGTTTGTTTTTCTGTTTCCGTGACGATTGACAGGCTGGCAAGCAGCTGGTTCGGATTGCCTGTGACAGCATCTAGAAGCTGCATCCAGTATTGCTTCCATCGTTCAATCGTTTCCGGCTTAAACAGCGCTGTATTGTATTCGAGTACGAACGTAAGCCCTCCATCGGTTTCGTCAGCGGACAGTGTAATGTCAAACTTGGCCGTTTTCCGTTCAAACGGATGCGGCTCCAGCTGAATCCCTTTCATCGTTAGATCCTTGATGTTCGCATTTTGCATTGAAAACACTGCATCGAATAACGGATTTCTGCTCGTGTCACGCTGAACCTGTACGTTCCCGATCAAGTCCTCAAGCGGGTAATCCTGCGCATCAAAAGCGCTGAGTGCCGTTTCTTTCACTTCGCTAAGATAGTCAGCAAACGCCTTTTCACCTTTCGGATACGTGCGCAGCGCCAACGTATTGACGAACATTCCGATGACGCGGCTGACGTCAGCTTGGGATCGTCCGGCTACCGGTGAACCGACGATGATATCGTCTTGCCCGCTCAATTTTGATAAAAACGCACTGTATGAAGCCAGAAGCACCATGTACAGTGTGGAATCCGTTTCTTTTGCTAGTCTGCGCAGAGCTTCAGCTTTGCCTGCTTCTAATGAAAATGCAATACGGTCCCCTTCAAATGTTTGAACGGCAGGCCTGCTATAGTCAGTCGGTAGCGTCAGCACCGGCAGCTCTCCGTCCAGCTCCTTCAGCCAATGCTCCTCTTGCTTCTTGTAAAGCTCAGATTGAATGAACTGCTGCTGCCACACGGCATAATCCTTATATTGAATGCGGAGCGGCTCAAGGGTTTCACCGTCGTACAGCTTTGAAAGCTCCTCAATCAGCACGCCGACAGACGCCCCATCAGAAATAATATGATGCATATCGAACAGCAGCACATGCTCAGTGTCTGAATGCTTGATCAGCCCCATTCTGAACAGCGGAAGCCGATCGATTTTGAAAGGCTTGATAAACTCAGAAACGATCCGCTCTGTCTCTTCCTCTGCGGCTTCGAAATATGCCATCTCACATTCAGCTTCTTCCCAGATTCGCTGCACCGTTTCTCCATCTTTTATTTCAAACGTGGTTCTAAAGGCTTCATGACGCTGCATTAACTGCTTCATCACGCTGTTAAGCCTTTCAACATCAAGCTCACCTGTAAGGCGCAGAACCGCCGGCATGTTATAGCTCGTTTCCGCTCCTTCAAGCTGCTGGAGCACGTACATCCGTTTTTGCGGTGAAGAAACAGGATACGTATCTTGTTTCTTTGCAGGGCTGATGCTGATGACTGTCCCTTTTTCAGCAGAGTCAATCACCTGTGCCAAGCCCTCAACCGTCGGTGACTGGAAGAGATCTTTGAGTGACAGCTCAACGCCCAGTTCCTGATGAACCAAGGCAAGCATCTTCATGCCTGCTAATGAATGTCCGCCGATGTCAAAGAATTGGTCATAAACGCCGACTTGTTCAGCCTGAAGCACATGCGCCCAAATGTCTGCGACTTTTTGTTCCGTTTCATTGCGAGGCGCAACATATGAAACACCTCTTGAGACGTTGGCATCAGGAAGCGGCAGCGCTCTCCGGTCGATTTTTCCGTTCCCGGTCAGCGGCAGCTCGTCCATCTGGATAAACACCGCAGGAACCATATAAGCCGGCAGATCCTTCGCCGCATGCTCTCTCAGCTCATGAGATGAGATTTCTCCCTCTCCGACAAAGTACGCGCAGAGCAGTTTGTCTCCCGCGCCTTGGTCAACTGCAAGCACAACACTCTCTTGCACGCGGTCGTGGGTTTGCATCTGATGTTCGATTTCTCCAAGCTCGATGCGCTGTCCGCGGATTTTCACCTGGTGGTCGATCCGCCCGATAAATTCGATATCGCCATTCGGCAGCCATCTGGCAAGGTCACCCGTTTTATACATGCGTTCGCCGGATGCAAACGGATGCGGAACGAATTTCTCCTCAGTCAGTTCAGGACGGTTGTAATAGCCTTTCACGAGCCCTTCGCCGCTGACGCATAGCTCCCCGGCGATCCCGGCAGGCTGCACGTGTCCCGCCCGGTCAAGAATGTATACTTCCGTATTGCTGACCGGTTTTCCAATCGGAACAGACAGCGTGTGCTCCTCCAATTCATCAACCGGATGATACGTCGCGAAAACCGTACTTTCAGACGGCCCGTACATGTGAAGGAGCTTGCCTTTTCCGACAATTTGCAAAGCTTTTCTTACATGCTCAACTGAAGCCCGCTCCCCGCCAAACATAATCTTGCGCAGCGTTGACAAGCACGCCGGATTCAAGTCCACAAGCAGGTGGAACAAAGCTGTTGTAATCATAAGAATGCTGATGTTCTCCCGCTCAATAACGCGAGACAGGCGAGCCATATCCAAAACTGTTTCTTTCGGTATCAGCACAAGCTTGGCACCGTTTAACAAAGAACCGAACATATCAAACATAAACGCGTCAAATACGTAATTGGAAAGTCCAAGAATCGTATCCTGTTCTGTAATGCTGAGATAATTCGTTTCCTTCACCGTGCGCAGAATATTAGCATGTGTCACGATATTTCCCTTCGGTGTTCCTGTCGTTCCGGAAGTATACGTCAGGTTGGCCATCGCCGCAGAATCAAGAGGCAGTGCAAGATTTTGCACATCGGCATGATAGCTTTCTTCCTCATCTGCAAGCACGATAACGCCGCTAAATTCCGCTTCTTCTGCTAAAGCCTTTAATTTTTTCTGAGTTAGAAGCACCTTCGCTCCGCTGTCGCGGAAGAAATGCTGCATCCGCTGAATCGGGTGCTCCGGATCAATCGGAACATAAGCCGAACCTGTCTTTAATACCGCGAGGATCGACACAATCATGTCCATTGACCGCTCGCATAAGACAGCCGCTGTTCTGCCTTCGCCTGCCCCAAGAGAAAGAATGCCGCGCGCTAACCGATTGGCCCGTTCATTCAGCTCACGATAGGTAAGTGATTCGCCTTCATATTGAAGTGCCGGCTGGTCTGGCGTTTTCGCCGCTTGCTCTTCAAACAGCTGAACAATTGTCTTGTCTTTCGGATAAGGTGTTCTTTCCGGGTTGAACTGCTGAATTTGCGAAGCAGTCTCCTCTTCGGAAAGAAGTTTGTACTCAGAAATCTGTTTCTCAGGCTCAGCAGCAGCATCTTCAAGCAAACGCGCAAAATGCGTAAGCAGCCTGTCTGCCGTGCTTTGTTTAAACAGCTTCGTGCTGTAGTCCAAATCAAGCTCAATGCCCTCATCGGTTTCTCTTGCCTGCATCGTCAAATCAAATTTTGCAATCTTGAAGTTAGTCTCATGAACAGACAAGGACAGATCGCCGACAGCCGGAATGCCCTCTGTCGCATTTTGAAGACTGAACATCGTGTCAAACAGCGGATGTCTGCTTACATCACGTGGAATGTTCAAATCTTCAACAAGCCACTCAAACGGATAATCCTGATGAGAAAAAGCATCCAGCACCTGTTTGCGGACACGCGTGATCAAATCGGTAAACGTCTCATCCTGCTTCACTTCGCTGCGAATCGCGAGCGTATTGACGAACATCCCAACAATGCCCTCTGTATCGGAGTGGTTTCTGCCCGCTGACGGCGTGCCGACAATAATGTCATCCTGTCCTGTATACTTTGACAAAAGCGTATAGTAAGCGGACAGCATCACCATATAAAGCGTGGCGTCGTTTTGTTCAGCCAAACGATTTAAGCGATTCTTCAATCCCTCGTCCAGCTTGATTGACACCCGGTCTCCTTCAAAGCTTTGAACAGGCGGTCTCGGGTAATCGGACAGAAGCTGAAGCACCGGAAGCTCGCCCGCAAAGGCTTCCTTCCAATACGTCCGGTCCTTCTGGTACCCTTCAGCAGCCTGTCCGCTTTGCCACACGGCGTAATCCTTATACTGAAGACGAAGCTCAGGAAGCTGTTCGCCTTTATATAACCGTGCTAACTCCTCCAAAATAATGCCGATGGACACACCGTCAGAAATCAAATGGTGCATGTCAAACAGCAGCATATGACGGTTCTCTTCTAACTTCATCAAGCCGATTCTGAACAGCGGCGCTTTCGCCAAATCAAATTTCCGGACGAATGAAGTCATAATTTCCTCATCGGAGCGGCCGCCTCTTTCCATCAACTCGACTTTGAAATCGACACTGTCATGAATGTTCTGTCTAGGCGTGTTGTTTTCAAGAATAAATGACGTTCTCAGAGACTCGTGGCGGCGGATTAACCCTTGAAATGCCCGCTCCAGCTTTTGAATCTCTAAAGGTCCTTCCAAAATCGCTGCCGCCGGCATGTTGTATCCGACTCCCGCATCCTCAAACTGGCTGACGATATATGTTCGCTGCTGTGCTAATGAAAGCGGGTAATGCTCCTGTTTTTCAGCAGGTTCAATTGCTGCAAATGCCCGGCTTTCTCTGTGATCAGCTTCCTCTGCAAGAGCGGCAATTGTCGGATGTTCAAACAAATATTGAAGCGGAATCTCAGCGCCTGTTTCCTTATGAATCCTTGTTAAAAGCGTCATTGCCTTCAATGAATGCCCGCCCGTTTCAAAGAAATTGTCAAAGATCCCCGCTTTTTCAACATTGAGCACATCCTGCCAAATGGCTGCGATTGCTTTTTCCGTCTCATTTCGCGGCGCCGTATAGGCCGTTCCGCTGACCGCCTTCACCTCTAGTGCAAACAGCTTGCGGCGGTCGACTTTGCCGCTTGGCGTGAGCGGAATTTCTGTGATTTCCGTAAAGTAAGCCGGCACCATGTAGTCAGGAAGCTGTCTGGCCGCGTGTGCCCGCAGGCTGACTGGAGCAAATTCGCTTCCAGGCTTCTGCACAACATATGCACTGACCTCGAGATTTCCCTGTTCGTCAGGACGTGCCAAAACAACGGCTTTTGCAACGTCAGACGCCTGCTGAATAACGGCTTCAATTTCCCCGAGCTCAATCCGGTATCCGCGGACTTTGACCTGGTCATCCTCTCTTCCTAAATATTCGATTGTTCCATCTGGAAGCCAACGCACCACGTCTCCGGTCCGGTACATCCGATCGCCTGGTACGAATGGATCTTGTAAAAACTTCTCAGCCGTCAATTCAGGCAGATGTAAATAACCTCGGCCAACACCATCGCCAGCGATATAAAGCTCGCCCGCCACGCCTTCCGGCTGCAGCCGGCCTTTTTGATCCAAAATATATAAGCGGTTGTTCCCCAGCGCTTTCCCGATCGGCACATACGCTGATTGAACAGCATTCTCCGGGATAACCGGATGAACAGATGCGTCCACACACGTTTCGGTCGGCCCGTACACATTGGTCAAACGCGGCGCTATGCCGGCTTCTTTAAACAGCTTCAGCAGCTTGTCCGCAACGACAGACGATAAACCCTCTCCTCCAATCAGCAGGTGCTTCAGCTTTAAGCCTTCAAAATCGCCAGCTGCTATCAGCATTTGCAGATGGGCCGGTGTTCCGTCCGTTGCCTCAATGCAGTGCCTGCGATAATACGCAGCTAGGGCAGATCCGTTCGTCACTGTTTTCTTCGGTACAATATAAAGGGTTTGTCCCAAAAGAAGCGACGCGAAAATCTGCTTCACTGACGCATCGAAGTGGAATGGCGCAAGCAATGCCATCCGCAGTGTTTGGCTGCCGCTTTGGTAAATCGTCTGCTGCAAAGATTCAACCAAATGATGAACCTGGCGATGCTCGATCATAACGCCTTTCGGACGTCCGGTTGTTCCTGATGTGTAAATAATGTAGGCAAGGTTCCGTGCGTTTACATCTGCATTCAGGCTTTCGCCAGCACCTTCCGCAATCGCCTGATCAAAATCAATCAATTCAGCATCGGCCGCAGGAGCTTCAATCTGCGATTCAGTCAGGATGAAGTCCGCCCCGCAGTCCTCCAAAATATATTGAATGCGCTCCGCAGGAAAAGCGGGATCAATCGGCACATAGGCTCCGCCGGCTTTTAAAATCCCCATGATAGACGTAATCATCCGTTCAGAGCGTTCAAGCAGAACCGCAACAGGTCTGTCAGGGCCAACGCCTTTCTGTTTCAGCACATTGGCGATGCGTGCAGATTGCTCATGTAACGTTCGATAGGACAATGTGCGATCTTCAAATACAACCGCTGGATGATCAGAAAGCTGCTCAGCCTGTTCTTGGAACAGCTCTGGAATCGTCATATCCTTACGATAGCTGACAGATTCACCGCCGGCCCTCACAAGCAGCTTCTCTTTCTCCGCTGCAGAAATCAGCGTTAATTCATCAATGGTATGATCTGGATGCAATAATGCGTTCTCCAGCATCGTAATCATGCGTTCACAAACAATTTTGATTTCTTCACGTGAAAATAAATCAGTGCGGTAATCAAAATCAATGGTGAGTTTCCCAGTATCCCATCGATCCTTTACATGAATTGATACATCATTTAATCCGCTGCCGCTGAAAATCGGCTCAGTCAAAAAGGCCAGATTCTCTTCTTTCTGCCACTGCATCACCTGATATTCAAGAGAAACCGTAAACAGCTTGGTCAGAGAGCTCTTTGTTTCACGCAAATCGTTGATCAGGAGATTATATGGGTACTTTTGGTGACGAAGTGTTTTCATGAGATCCTTCATCCGGTCTTTGACAAAATCTAAGAACGCCTGCCCGCCGTCAATGTTCGTCCGCAGCGGAACCGTTGATACAAACATGCCAAGCATCTGCTTCTCTTTCGCATTTGTCCGGTTGCCCATAAAGGTTCCCGTCACGACATCATTCTGGCCGCTGATTCTGTACAAATAGGCGGCGAGCACCGATTGAAACACCGAAAGAACGCTGACCTTGTTTGCCTCACAAAACGATAGAAGCTGCTGATGAAGCGTTTCAGGCACATCTTTAGAAAACCGCTCAGCCTCTAAACTTCCTCCTGCAGAGACATTCCGTTTCAGGGAAACAAGTTCAGGCACCGTTTCGAATTGCTTGTTCCAAAACGCCTTGTCCTTTTCAAACCGTTTTGATTGAGCATAGTCCTGTTCAGATAAAACATGATCGATAAATGAATGCGAAATGCCCTCTTTTGTTTCTGAGCCGCCGGCTAATTCTAAATAAATGTGCATAATCGCATTTCCGAGAATATTCATGGATATTCCATCAGAAATCACGTGATGAACATTTGCGTAAAACCATACTTCATTTTCCTTTATGGTGAACAAGGAAAAACGGAACAAGTCACAATCGTACAGCGGCAGAGGTTTTTTCGTTTCCTCCCGGCCCCATTGTGAAATAGACTCTATCGCATTCGGATCTCCAGTGGTGTCAGTATGTTTTATATCAACAGGCCGATACTCGCTAATATATTGAACGGGCTCTCCGTTTTCATTGAGACTCAAACGAAGTCGCATGGCGTCATTTCTGCGGATAAACGCTTGAATCGCCTGCTCCACAAGCTTCCAATCAATCTTTTCAGTTGAAACCAGCTTACCAATCCCCGCAAGATTTGAAATACTCGTGTCAGGATAAAATTTTTCTGTATACCAAATTCGTTTTTGTGCATCCGTTAAAGGGTAAAAAGTTATTTCCATATTGTCATACCTCCCCTAATCTTCAATAACCAGTGAACATGTGCAGCATATTTTCCCTTTCTTATCCATATAAGCTTTTAATCCTTATGAACTAACAGCCGAAAAAGCCCAAAGTACTACGTTTAAAAAACAGTGCATCCAAACAAAAAAACAGATTGCCGCTGTCAAAACAACTGCCATCAATCATCATTGCGGGGTTTAACACAAGCAAATAAAGACCGCAAGATCTCTCATCCAAACACGATACAATTTTGGCTAATTATTCATTGTTTTCAATATTTTTTTACCTTACTACCGTTCACTTTAAATGAAAAAAATGTTTTTATCACCGAAAAATGGGTGAAAAGTTTCATGCGGGATACCGAAAGATTCCAGTTTATTTACTGGGATATTTTTGCGGGATGCCGCAATAATTTCCACTAAACATTATTTACAGAAAAATAAAAATTTTTAAAATGATCCTTTCCGCTTCATCCCATTTATTGTTGAAAGCCATTTACAATCTTTACATCCCATATGTTTACCGCGCAAAAACCGAAAAACAGGCAAAAAAAAGACACCCTTATTCAAGAGCGCCTACAATGATTCCTTTATGACATTTTTATCGATGTCAATCAGCTCCATATAGCCTTTCCCCCACTCATACATGGCATCAAGAATAGGCATCAGGCTTTCTCCTTGCGGGGTCAAGGAGTATTCAACCTTCGGCGGGACAACTGGATACACTTCCCTGTGAACAATCATATCCTGCTCAAGCTCTCTCAGCTGATTCACGAGGATCTTCTGCGTAATATCAGGAATCAAAGCTTTTAATTCATTGAACCGTTTCGTGCCTTCTTTTCCTAAATGCCACAAAATGAGCATTTTCCATTTACCGCCGATCACCGCAAGCGTTAATTCCTTCTCACAATTAAACCTTTTGTCGTCCATCCGGCTCAAAAGAAATCCCCCCTTAGTATATTTTTTGTATGTTAGATACGTATCATCACTTACTTACTTTTTTGCAGACTCCTTTTTATTATACTCACTCCTAAAACCAAGCGAAAGAAATCTGATTGCCTCTACTCACAGTATCCTCCAAGTAACTAGTTGACTTCAAAGTGCCTACTTCTCAGCAAAAGAGTGAACCTATAGAATGAAAAATAATTCGAAAAAGGGAGTGGATCAACAATGGAATTACAGCTGGCATTAGACCTCGTCAACATCCCGGAAGCCATCGAGCTTGTCAAAGAAGTGGAACAATACATCGACGTGGTTGAAATCGGAACACCGGTTGTCATTAATGAGGGCCTTAGAGCCGTTAAAGAAATAAAAGAAGCATTTCCGCAATTGAAGGTTTTAGCAGACCTGAAAATCATGGATGCCGGCGGATATGAAATCATGAAAGCATCTGAAGCAGGCGCTGACATTATCACCGTTTTAGGGGCTACAGACGATGCAACGATTAAAGGCGCAGTAGAAGAAGCCAAAAAACAGAAGAAGAAAATCTTAGTAGACATGATTAACGTGAAAGATATTGAATCCCGTGCGAAAGAAATTGACGCACTCGGTGTTGACTACATCTGCGTCCACACTGGATATGATCTTCAAGCAGAGGGCAAAAACTCTTTCGAAGAATTAACGACAATCAAAAATACCGTTAAAAACGCAAAAACCGCAATTGCGGGCGGGATCAAACTTGATACACTGCCAGAAGTGATCAAACAAAATCCTGACCTTGTCATTGTTGGGGGCGGAATTACAAGCGCAGCCGATAAAGCGGAAACAGCTTCAAAAATGAAACAGCTTATTGCCCAAGGATAAATCATATGAAAACGACTGAATTCGTAACGGAAATTCTAAACGAGTTACACCGTTCAGCGGCTTATATTTCTAATGAAGAAGCTGATCAGCTCGCCGATCACATTCTTTCGTCCCATCAAATTTTCACTGCAGGGGCGGGGCGGTCTGGCCTGATGGCAAAATCCTTCGCGATGAGATTGATCCACATGGGCTTCAACGCTCATATTGCCGGTGAGATTCTCACTCCGCCGCTCCGCGAGGGAGATCTCGTCATTATCGGCTCAGGATCCGGCGAGACAAAGAGCTTAATCCATACAGCAGCAAAAGCAAAAAGCTTACACGGGATCGTTGCCGCTTTAACCATCAATCCGGAATCAAGCATCGGAAAACAAGCGGATCTCATCGTCAAAATGCCCGGGTCCCCTAAAGACCGGTCAAACGGAAGCTATAAAACCATTCAGCCAATGGGTTCCTTATTTGAGCAAACATTGCTGCTATTCTATGATGCAGTGATTTTAAAACTCATGGAGAAAAAAGGACTCGATTCTGAAACCATGTTCACCCACCACGCAAACCTTGAATAGCGTCACACAACCGGCCTGTAGATCAGGCCGGTTTTATTATTTTCTAAATAAAGCTTTAAACCCAAAAACCCGATAAGTAATATGACCTACAAATCACAAAAAGGAGGAATTATGTTGATAAAACAACTAAAGCTTAAGCTAGGAACAAAAATTCTCTGCATGGTTTTCGTGATTATTCTTTTGTTTTCGGTATCAGTCGGTACTGTAATGCTTAAGGAAATTACAGAAAGCATGAAACAAATGGCGACTGAAAAAGCGAAAGGCGATCTCGCTTTAAGCAGCGCTTATATTGATGATGTCATTTCAGGGGACTGGCAGGTAAAAAACAATAAGCTGTATAAAGGCAAGATCCAAATCAACGGAAATGAAGATATTGTTGATCTGCTTGGTGAAAAAACAGGTGATACGGTTACCATTTTCCAAGGAGATACTCGTGTTGCAACCAATGTCATGAAGAACGGAGAAAGAGCTGTCGGCACTCAGGCTTCTTCTGAAGTTACTGACGCTGTTTTAAAGAGCGGAAAATCATTCTACGGACAAGCAGACGTAGCAGGCTCCTCTTATCAGACGGCATACATGCCTTTAAAAGATCAAAACGGGGACATCATCGGCATGCTGTATACCGGAGCCAACCAAAGCATTTTAGCATCGCTTACCAAGTCACTCTTCACTCAATTCGCTATCGTTCTTGCTATCGTCATTATTGTATCAGTCATCCTTGTCCTGCTTTTCACCAGAAGAATCAATAAGCGGCTCAACGCTTTAAAATGTGCCTTTGAAAGTGCTGGAAACGGAGATATGACAATAGAGGTATCAGACAAATCCGGTGACGAGCTATCAGAACTCAGCGTCTATTACAATAAGATGAGAATGAAACTGAACAATACCATTCAAACCGTGCAGCAATCAGCCCTTCAGCTTGCGTCAGCCTCCCAGCAGCTCTCAGCCGGAGCAGAGGAAACAAATCAAGCTTCAGAAAAGATCACAGAAGCTGTACAGCACATTGCAAATGGAGCCCAGCATCAGATCACCCGAATCGAAAACAGTGAAAGCTCGCTGAAACAAGCTTCAGCAGACATACGAGATATTTCTTCAAATACTGCTGCTATTGCTGACAAAGGACAGCTTGCGCAATCAAAAGCCGACATCGGGCAAAAGGAAATTGCAGATGTACAGGCACAAATGGATGCGATACACCATTCGATTCAGAAAAGCGGAGAGATCATACAGCAGCTGGACGGCCGCTCTAAACAAATTGAACAAATTTTATCCGTCATCACCCAAATTGCAGATCAGACAAACCTGCTTGCACTGAATGCAGCGATTGAAGCTGCCAGAGCCGGTGAACATGGCAAAGGCTTTGCTGTTGTTGCCGATGAAGTACGTAAATTAGCGGAAGAGTCTCAACAGTCTGCAGGACAAATTTCAACATTAATTACAGAGATACAAAAAGATATGAACCAATCTGCAAGGTCAGTTGAGCATGTAAAAACAGAGGCTGCCGAAGGTGTTACCATGATCCAGCGCACAAAAGATGCATTTAAGGAAATTGCAGCCGCAACAGGTGAAATCAGTGCCGAGATCAGTGATTTATCAGCATCTGTATCAAACATTTCAGCCAGTGCGCATCAAATAAACGATTCCTTCGCAGCCAATACGGCTGACATTAAAGAATCTACAGAAAATACCCGGCAGGCCGCTGCATTAACAGAAGAGCAATTTGCTGCGATGGAAGAGATTACTGCAGCTTCTGAAACGCTATCTCAATTAGCTGAGGAGCTTACCGGTATCATAAGCCAATTTAAAATGATTGATCAACCTGAAAACGGCCGATGACTTACTATCATTATTGTAAATTGGCAACGGTATTTTACTGAAAACAAATATTTCGACCAGCTAAAATTACGATTTCTGCAATAAACTGAGTGTAAAAAATAAAATTTTAACCTTTACACCAAACGCTTTCTGGATTACTCTTGGATCAGTTTTTAAAGTTGCTAATTGCGGGAGGTGAACATCACGATGGACATCATAAAAACGATACTTCTCGTCATCGTCGTCATAGCAGCTGCAGCTGTCAGCCTGATAAAGGGAGACTTTTTCTCAGCTGATCAAAAAACGTCTCAAACGAAACAATATGACGAAACAATCGCCTTCCCTTCTGACCGTTATCCCGAAACGGCAAAACATATAAAGGATGCGATAAATGAGGGGCACTCAGATGTGTGTACCATCGACAGGGACGGAGCTGAGGAACGCCGTGAGCAATCATTAAAAGACGTACCGCCTAAAACGGGGTATGACAGAGATGAATGGCCAATGGCCATGTGCAAAGAAGGCGGTGAGGGAGCTTCTGTAGAATATATTTCTCCCGCTGACAACCGCGGTGCAGGTTCTTGGGTCGGGCATCAGCTTACCGATTACCCTGACGGCACAAAGGTTTTATTCACGATTCAGTAAACAGTTAAAAGAGGAGGAACAGCACATTGATCAAGTCATGGAAGCCGCAAGAACTGTCGATTTCATATCATCAATTTACTGTATTTCAAAAGGATTCCGCACCTCCTGTCATGGATTGGACTGACGAAGCGATTGAAAAAGGATATGCTGCGGCGGACGGAGCAATTTCCTTTGAGGCTCAGAGAAATACAAAGGCATTTATTCTTTTGCGCCTTAACAGTTCAGAAACTGTAAACTCCTACGAAAAAAAAGTGACTGTTCCTTTTCATGTCACAGAAAACGGAATTGAGATTGAAAGCATTATGTCTAAAAGGCTGTCCTTTGATCTTCCTAAAGGGGACTATCAATTGACATGCTGGACTGTGCCGGCTGAGAAGTCAGATCTGCACGCCGACACTTATATTATTGATGCTGTTTCTGTGTAATGAAAAAGCCCTGAGAGAGTGACTCTCAGGGACTCTTTATAAACTTTCTCCATTCGTCTTGATTACATCCTGATACCAATAAAAGCTTTTTTTCTTCAAACGTTTTAAATCATGTGTATTTTCTTCATCGCGATTGACATATACAAATCCGTATCTTTTTTGGTAGCCATTCAGCCAGCTTAACAGATCAGTAAACGACCAGCTGCAATAGCCTATCAAATCGACACCGTCGCTGATGGCTTGTCTGCATTGCTCAAGATGCGAACGCAAATATTCAATTCGATAATCATCCTGTACAGTGCCGTCTTCAACCTTATCAAACTCACCCAAACCGTTTTCTGTGATAAACACTGGAAGCTGATAGCGGCTTGTAATTCGTCGAAGGCCGATACGCAATCCAATTGGGTCAATTGTCCAATCCCAGTTGCTCGTTGTCAGATGCGGATTTTTTTTCGTTTTAAATACTCCGGGTATCCCTGTTTCCTGGTTGGTCCCCTTTTGTCCTGTTGTATTCATTTTTCCTTCTGACACACCATCAAGCGGATTTCGTTCGTAGGTGATGGTCTGATAATAATTGACACCTACAAAATCAGGCTTCCCTTTGGCAAGCAGCTCCATATCTCCCGCTTCGATTGTCGGCGCCCAGCCCTGTTTTTCTAAATAGCGGAAAGGAATTTGCGGGTAGGTTCCCCAGCAATACATGTCAAGCCACCAATTGTTCATAAACTCTTCAGCATTTTCAAAAGCCAGTATGTCTTCTGGATGGCTAGATAAAGGGTATGCCGGAGAATAAGCAAAGCTTGGACCTATTTTGCCTTCAGGCACATATTCCCTAAAAGATTCAATGGCCTTCGCATTAGCCAGGAACGCTATATGGTTTGCTTCGTAAAATCGTTTTCTGTCTTTCACTCCAGGCGGATGCATGGCTGTAATAAATCCGTGATTAAAATTGTAGTTTTGTTCGTTTAACGTAACCCAATATTTTACTCTGTCTCCAAAACGTTTATAAAGAGTAATACAGTAATTATTAAAATCCTCGATGATATTTCTTGATTCAAAGCCGCCATACTCGTCCATAAGCGCCTGAGGCAAATCCCAGTGATATAAAGTCAGAACAGGCTCGATGTTATGAGAAAGCAATTCATCAATCAGGTTATCGTAAAACGCAAGGCCTGCTTCATTGACCTCCCCTTGTCCTTTTGGAAAAATCCGCGGCCAGCTGACGGAAAATCGATACGCTTTTAAGCCCATTTCAGCCATTAAAGCGACATCTTCTTTATAACGGTGATAATGGTCAACCGCAATATCGCCATTAGTTCCTTTGAACGTTTTGCCCGGTATTTTCGTAAACACGTCCCATACAGAAGGGCCTTTGCCATCTTCGTTCCAAGCGCCTTCAATCTGGTACGCTGCCGAAGCAGAGCCCCACAAAAAATGTTTCGGAAAAGATTCTGGATGCTGGTGGATCATAGTGTTTATCACTCCTGAACTATTGATAAACCTATCATAGGTTATGAAACGCGTTTCAGATCAACTCGATATTAGTCGCGGAACAGCTCAGCCAATATTTTTTCTCTTTGTCCAAGAAAATATCGTGTTAATTGAACATGTTCTGTATCCTCATATTCTGTATGATGTATTCTTCCACCATCAAAGCTTAAAATATTAGCATTGGGATAGCCCAACAGAATTGGAGAGTGAGTCGCAATGATCATCTGTACATTTCCACCCTTCACCAAATCATATATAACTCTCAAAAAAGCCAGCTGCCTGGCTGGAGAAAGTGCTGCTTCTGGCTCATCTAAAAGATAAATCGCTTTTTCTTTAAAGTGATGACAGAATAGAGACATAAAGGACTCTCCATGTGATTGCTTGTGCAGCGGCCTCCCTCCATAAGAACGGTATGGCTGCGCAGCATCTAATTCCTTCTCATCCAGATGAAGAGAAAGATGATAAAACGATTCAGCTCTTAAGAAGAAGCCATTTGTTACCTTTGGGAGCCAAGATAAACGTATGTAATCTCCTAAATGAGAGTCTGACTCCTGTAATTCATAGACATTATTCCGGCTTCCGCCCGCTGTATTGAATTCACACTTATCTGCTATCGCTTCAAGCAAAGTAGACTTGCCAGATCCATTTTCTCCTACAAAAAAAGTCACTGGGCTAGTAAATAAAATTTCATTTAATTGACTGATAGCCGGAATAGAAAATGGAAATTTGTCAAAGTCCGAAATCTTATCTCGAAGAAGGGTAACCTTTTTTAAAAACATAGCATCTCCTTTCTATCACTCAGTTACATAATATATTGAGAAAAATCTTTTGCATCCATAAAAATACAGCCCATCCTAGTATTCCAACGCAGAATGCTAACCAGAACGGTACATGAACTTTCAGCAAAAACGCCAAAATAGCGAGTAAACAAACTGTAGCAGGGATTCCTGTAAGCACACCAGATGCAAATTGACTTAATTGTGCTGTTTTTTCACCCTGTAATTGCATCCAAAAAAGGCTTAATAAACTGACTAGGGGCAAAGCAGCGATGATTCCCCCGTAGGTCGGATGTCTTTTTGCTATTTCAGTAACAAAACCGATAATCAACGCAGAGATGATTACTTTGCTTAAAACTACCATTGTTTAGCTTCCTTACTTAAAAGTTCAAATGCCTTTTCAAGTAATTCCTTTTCTGATGTGCTCATTCGTTCAATTATATCTTTTAACTTCTCTTTATCTAGCTGTGTATGCTGTTCAAGAACAGATCTTCCTTTTTGTGTCAAGAAAACTAAAACCTTTCGTTCATCCTGCTGACTTCGCCGTTTAGCTACAAATCCCTTTTGAATTAAACGTTTAGTATGCTCTGACGCTGTATTGTGAGAGACAGACAAGTATTCAGCCAAAGCCCCTATTGTTGCTTCGCCTTGCTTTTCAATATGCTGCATGAGCCGTATTGCCTGGTGAGAAATATTATCTTTATGTTTGTAATGTAATAAATAATAAATATCTGTCCACTGCTGATTTAGTTTAGCTATGAAATCCATTTCCATCATATCACTCCTTTATATCTTATTATACGATATAAACGGTTTGAACGATGTTATTTTCTAAATTACAACTTTTTCACAATAAAAAAGCACCCAATTTCCATTGGATGCTTACCGTCTTAATGCCTTTTTTCAAATTTATGCGCATGAGGATGGGGCTTTGGAACAAAGCCGTTTTGTTTCATCATTTCAAAGTGTTTGTCCATGTGATTTTTGATGTGTTCTCCTCTTTCTTTAGGCAGGACGCCGTATTGCACATATTTTGAGATTACGTCTTTACGCTTTTTTAGTATGTCTGCTTCCAGCTGTTCAATTTCTTTCTTTTGCTGATCTGTCAGTGAAACATTAGCGGGAGGCTGCTGCTGTTTTTCAGCGGCTTCAGCTGTGCCGGTCAGAGAAATGACAGCCGCGGCTATGAACATTGTGATGATATTGATTTTCATTCGTTTCATCCAATTTATTCCTCCAATCCTATTTTTCATATGTTTTGCTGCATTTCATTTTTTATGCATACAAAATAAAAAGAGCGAACCATTATTCGCTCTTTCTGATCTGTTCGTCATTATCAAGTTCTTCTTCACCCGGTGACGCGTAAGTGACATACGTTCCCGCGATTAAATCATGCAGTGTCCGTTTGTCTTCTCGCACGCCGATGAGAATCAGGCTGGCGATCAAGCCGAGTCCGAAGGTGATGCCGTAAACCAGGCTGGCAACAATAACCCGCAAAAACATCGTTAACAGGCTGACCTGTGATCCGTCTTTTTTTACGATTCTGATTCCGCAGATTCTTTTTCCGATAAGGTAGCCGTTCCAAAACACCGGCAGCAAAATAGAGTACAGCAGAACAATCAAACTGATGAACATGCTGTCATTCGGGTCTTTTCCTGTAATCAGCCAATAGATCAGCAAAAGAGGCACCGAGACAATAATGTAATCCAGCAATGAAGCTCCCAGTCTGATCCAGAATCCGGCTGGTTTGTAAATATTCATTTGACTCCCCCATTATGTTTTCAATATAGCTTTGATGGTTTCCATTTTTTTCTTATTGAATATATCATATGCCTTATGGACATCAGCAAGACTTAAATTATGCAGAAGATCAACTACATGCTTCTTCACCATTTCATACAGTATTGGCTAATTTCGGGGCCTGCTACTTCCTTCACTTTCACATGCTCTTTCCCTTGATGTGTCAGTGCTTTCATCCTTAGACAACTCCTTTTTTATCACTCCTTCCCTTCATAGCCGCTTTTAAACGCTCACACGCTTTTGTACACACAATTCGAACTTTTTGAAAACGTCATCAACATATTGCAACCCCTTATGTTCAATGCTATCTTTTTAGTTGATTAACAGATTGGGGGAAACAAAGGTGAAATCATTCATGCAATCCAAAGCCGTTATATTCAGTTTTACAATGGCTTTCTTTCTTATATTGGCAGCCTGTTCCGGCAAAAATGAAGCCGGTTCCAAGGATACAGGCTGGGAACAGATCAAAGACAAAGGGAAAATCGTTGTCGCTACATCCGGCACGCTTTATCCTACTTCTTACCACGATACCGATTCTGGTTCCGATAAGCTGACAGGCTACGAGGTTGAAGTCGTTCGTGAAGCGACAAAACGCCTGGGGCTGAAGGTTGAGTTCAAGGAGATGGGCATTGACGGGATGCTGACAGCGGTGAACAGCGGACAGGTTGACGCAGCCGCAAATGACATCGATGTGACAAAGGACCGCGAGAAGAAGTTCGCGTTTTCCACTCCATATAAATATTCATACGGCACAGCAATTGTCCGAAAAGACGATTTATCAGGGATTAAAACGCTAAAGGATTTAAAAGGGAAGAAAGCAGCTGGCGCGGCAACGACAGTTTACATGGATGTTGCGAGAAAATACGGCGCCAAAGAAGTGATTTATGATAATGCGACCAACGAGCAGTATTTAAAAGATGTCGCCAACGGACGCACTGATGTCATTTTAAACGACTATTACCTGCAGACACTTGCGCTCGCAGCATTCCCGGATCTCAACATTACGATCCACCCTGACATCAAGTACATGCCGAACAAACAGGCGCTTGTCATGAAAAAAAGCAATGCAGCACTTCAGAAAAAGATGAACGAAACATTGAAAGAAATGAGCAAGGATGGCACTTTGACTAAGCTGTCGAAACAATTCTTCAATAAAGCAGATGTATCAAAGAAACTGGATGTCGACGTTCAGGACGTTGATTTGTAATCGGACGCCATGATTAATAGCATTCAGTGGGAATATATTTTTAACACGAAGCTGGCAATTGAATCGTTTCCTTATGTCATAAGAGGCATTGGGTATACGCTGCTCATCTCTTTTGTGAGCATGTTTGCGGGAACGGTGATCGGCCTGTTCATATCACTCGCCAGAATGTCTCAGCTTGCCTTGTTAAGATGGCCGGCGAAGCTCTATATCTCATTTATGCGGGGCGTTCCGATTTTGGTGATCTTGTTTATCCTTTATTTCGGATTTCCTTACATCGGCATTGAATTTTCCGCCGTCACGGCCGCTTTAATCGGTTTTAGCCTTAATAGCGCCGCCTACATTGCGGAAATTAACCGTTCAGCCATTTCATCCGTTGAAAAAGGACAGTGGGAAGCCGCATCCTCGCTCGGCCTTTCCTATTGGCAGACGATGAGAGGCATCATTTTGCCGCAGTCGATCCGTATTGCGCTGCCTCCGCTTGCCAATGTATTGCTCGACTTAATCAAAGCGTCCTCTCTCGCAGCGATGATTACAGTGCCGGAATTGCTCCAGCATGCGAAAATCATCGGCGGCAGAGAGTTTGATTACATGACCATGTATATTCTGACCGCTCTCATTTATTGGGCCATTTGCTCAATTGCCGCGGCTTTTCAGAATATCCTTGAGAAAAAATACGCTCACTATGTTTAAACAAACGTTTCATTAAAAAAAGCCGCTCCGCAGGAGACGGCTTTTTTTCTATTGATTCAGATTCCATTTAAACGGGTCCTCAAAAAGCGACCAGTCGGAATCAAATTCATACTCAGTCAGCAGGCATTGATCAAGCTCTTTCGTGATTGCTTCTTCATCCAAGTCTGTTCCGATAAACACCAGCTGTGTCAGGCGGTCGCCGAATTCTGGATCCCAGTCCTCCAAAATTTCCGGTTCCTGCTGTTTGACTTGCTCCTGCTCAAGCTTTGGCAGTGCCGCCACCCAATAGGATACAGGCTCAATCGTAACCGACGGCCCGGCTTGCGACATTAGTAAAGCGAGGTTATTATGAGATGCGCACCAGACGATTCCTTTTGCGCGAACCACGTTCTTTGGCATTTGATCCATCCAGCGATAAAACCGCGTGGAATGAAACGGCAAACGTCTCTTATACACAAATGATGAGATGCCGTATTCTTCTGTTTCCGGGGTGTGTTCCGCATGTCCTGCCGTCAGCTCTTGAATCCAGCCGGCAGATCCGCTCGCTTCCTCGAAGTTAAATAACCCTGTATGTAAAATCTCTTGGGGTTTTACATTTCCTTTAACAGAACGAATGAATTTGGCCCTTGGCTGCAGTGTGCGAAGCACTTTTTCAAGCTGTTCGAGCTCTTGCTCGCTGACCAAATCACATTTATTTAAGATCAGAACATCGCAAAACTCGATTTGATCGATCAAGAGGTCGGCAATTTCTCTTTCATCCCCTTCCCCCAGTGCTTCTTTGCGGTCCAGAAGGCTATCGCCTGACTGATAATCATGCCAAAAACGGTTGGCATCAACGACTGTCACCATCGTATCCAGCTGACAGAATTTTGTAAGGTCGATTCCCATCTCTTCATCGATATAAGAAAAAGTCTGGGCCACCGGAATCGGTTCACTGATTCCCGTTGATTCGATTACGATATAATCAAACCGCCCTTCTTTTGCCAGCTTCTCGACTTCAATTAATAAATCTTCACGAAGCGTACAGCAAATACAGCCGTTTGACATTTCCACAAGCTTTTCATCTGTTCTTGAAAGGCCTCCTTCCTGCTTCACCAAGCCCGCGTCAATGTTCACCTCGCTCATATCGTTGACGATGACTGCTATTTTTAAGCCTTCACGATTTTGCAAAATGCTGTTCAGCAATGTTGTTTTTCCCGCTCCAAGATAACCGCTCAGTACGGTAACCGGAATTTTTTTCATGGTAATGTCCTCCTTATAAAATAGAATGATTACGATTTAAAATGTATGCTTCGCCGTATGTGCAATGGTGTAAGCAGCTTTTCGCGCTCCGGAAATATTTCTCGCTGTCGGCCCGATTTCTAATTCAGCAAAGGCTCCCATTACGTATAATCCTTTTCCCCATTGCAAATCCTGGCCGACAATCGGAAAACCGCAGCCTGCATAAGGCAGTTGCTCGGCTTGCGCCGCTCTCTGCACCCACTCGAACCGGCTGATGTCCGAGGTAAAACCTGTTGCCAGTGCGATACGCTCATATTCGTATGGCGATTCGCTGTTCTTACCGTGTATCTGTATCTTGCCATCAACTGTTTTTTGGCAAGAATCAATGTCATCCTGAATAACTTTTACTCTGCCCTCTTCCCTATAGACAGCAAGCGTTCTTGAAATGTCCTTTGGAAAAGAGCCGCGATGTCTCGCGCTTGTGATCCATTGCCTTCTCTTTTGATAGTCTGACGTTTTACTGAATGCTTTCATATATTTCGGACCAAGCCAGCCCGGATCACTGTCAAAGTCATAGATTCGGAACGGATGCCTCACTAGCATCGTGACATCATGGCCGTCATCTGCGAGTTTTATGGCGTAATGAGCCGCCGTTATCCCCCCGCCTACAACTGCCATTTGCACACTTTCATTCCTTACATCGTCCACATCTCTATCAAACACATGATAAATGCCGTCATTCTGAAATGGTTTTGCCCACTCCGGCCATGAAGGCTGATGAGAAAAACTCATGGCTAAAACCACTCGTTCACCCGTAATTGTTCCGGCGGCATCTGTCTCCGCTTCCCACAACCCGTTTGTCCTTCTCAAATCTGTCACTGTGCCTGTTTTCCATGCTTGCTCAATATGTATCTCATCCAGCACAGTCTCGCAGTGCTGATTGAAGAGCGACAGCGAGGGCCTCTTATACCTTCCAAAGAACACTTCCGGCCATTGGCTTTTATCCGCATACATTTGCAGACTGAACGGCTCTGTGTCCACGTGATGAACCGATGGAGAACGCAAGTATTTCATCTGAATGCGGCCAGTGTTTCGTTTCCAGCATTCAAGAGGCCGTTCATGGGGATCAATGACAGCAAGATCCTTAATCGATGCCTTTCCGCTTTTCACCAGATGCACAGCCAAGGTAGTGCCTTGGATGCCGCCGCCAATGATCAGCCATTTATACATGGGAGAATCTCCTCTCTACAAAACGTAATTGTTACGATTTAAATCGTATGTTCTTTTTTCCTTTTTGTCAACCGCTTTTATTTCAGCTGATCACAACTTTTGTATGTTCGGGGATGTTTTCATATATCCATTTCGCATCTGGAATGGTCAGCCTGATACATCCATGAGATGCTTTCGCCCCTAGTTTTTCTGCTTCTTTATCGATGACTTTTTTATCCTTTGTCATCGGCACACTGTGAAATAGAAATTCGCCATGGTTTTTCCATGAAACCCAGTATTCCGCTCCTTCCTGATATCCTTCGGAGAAAAACCATTCTCCCCGTTCAGGCTCTATATGAAAGGTGCCCTTTGGCGTAGTGTCGTCCTTTGTTTGATCAAGTCCTGACGAGACGATCATTGTATAGATGGTTTTGCTTCCTTCTTTGATGTAAGCCTTCTGTTCCTTCACGTCCACATCAATCCAGACATGCTTCTGCTTAATATCCGGGTATTCACCGCCTGAAGGCTTTGTCCAATCAATGCTTGTTTTTTCTGGTTTTCGGGCGGCCGTTATGTGCTCGTCCGTTTTCTTCGTATTTGAACTTGCGTGTTCTTCCGTATGATAAGAACACGCTGACAGCAGGCTGGCCGGCACAAGAACTGCAACAATTAATAATGAGCGTTTCATATTCTATCCACCTGTTTCGAAAAACGCAGCTTCGCGCAGGCATCGTGGAGATGAATCGATTCTTCATTGCGGCATTCAATCTCAAAGGCTGACACCCATTCAAGCTCATACAAATCCGCGGCAATCAGCCGGGCGAGATCCTCAACAAATCTCGGGTTTTCATATGCTGTTTCCGTCACGGCTTTTTCATCAGGGCGCTTCAGCACCGGATGCAGCTTCGCAGAGGCATTTGATTCTGCGGCGTGAAGCAAATCGGCTTTAAAATCGCTTGGCAGCGATGCGGCCGGATGAATATCAGCCCAAATGCTGACCGTTCCCCTCTGATTATGGGCACTGTATTCACTGATTTCCTTGGAGCAAGGGCACAGAGTCGTTACTTTCGCTGAAATGCCTGCACGCTGTTCAAACGGCTGATCTTCGCGATAGGTGACAGACATCAATATATCAGCATGCATCAGACCCGCTTTCTCAAGCTTCGGGCTTTTCCGTTCGAAAAACCATGGAAACCGCACTTCGACTGAAGCAGAGGACTGGCCCATGTTTTCCGCAAGCTCTTTCGTAAATTGCTGAAGTGAGGAAAATGAGAGAATCCAGCCGTTTTGATGATAGACTTGCAGAAGCTCTGTTAACCGGCTCATGTTAATCCCCTTCTGATTTCTCCGCAAATCACAAGTCATTGTAAATTTTGCAGCCGTTGTTTGCTCAGCAGGCGTCATAGCAGAAGTGATTGTGACCGGATGGGATACATTAGCGACACCTACATGCTGAATGTCAAAAAAATAATCCTTCCTGATATTTTGCAGATCCTTCATTTTCTCTTTTTCTACAGGTTTCTCGCCTTTTATCGGACTGACCGACCCAAAGTATTGAAGACGTTCCGGTTTTCCCGGAAGCGGCGTAAGTTGATTCAATCAGAAAACTCCTCTCATTAACAAATCGTAATAATTACTATTTATTTTGATGGGTTCACTGATGAAAATCAAGAGAAAATAAAAAAGACACGCACAAATGCGTGTCCGTCAAAGCCTAAATATCAGCGGGGCTGCTTTCCGTGCTCCAGCTTTTTCTCCAGTAATAGCCTGCGGCAAGCACGAGCGCAAACGCCAGCAGCGCGATACAGGAAAACGTGATAAAACCGATAGCATATGTGCTTGTCATCTGTTTTAGCGATCCTAAGATGTTCGGCAGAAAAAATCCTCCTATGCCACCGGCCGCGCCGACAATTCCGGTCACCATGCCGATTTCTTTGCGGAAGCGCTGCGGTACGAGCTGGAATACGGCTCCGTTCCCCATTCCGAGCCCCATCATTCCGACAAACAAAAGAACGATGACCATTGAAAGAGACGGCAGGCTGCTGACCCCGGCCATACACAGGGCCACGATGACAAACAATACAGAAAGAACTTTCGTGCCGCCGACACGATCCGAGATCCAGCCCCCCACAGGACGGAAAAAGCTCCCCGCTGCCACGCATAATGTAACGAAATCACCAGCGTGAATTTTTGAGAGCTGGTATTGATCGACAAAGAAAATAGATAAAAAGCTTGATAGCCCGACAAATCCTCCGAATGTGACGCTGTACAGCAGGCAGAAAAACCATGTTTCCTTTTGCCTGAACACATGGAGATAGTTTTTGAGCGGCTGCGGCGCCGGCTGTGCAGGAGAATCCTTTGCCATGGATACAAAAAGAACAAAGACGATCAATAAAGGAATAAGCGCAATTCCCATGACAATATGCCAGCCGAACTGCTCTGCAAGACGCGGGCCCAACAGGGTTGCAAACAAGGTGCCGCTGTTCCCCGCGCCGGCGATCCCCATCGCAAGCCCCTGCAGATGTGGCGGATACCAACGGCTTGCCATAGGCAGCGCAACGGCAAAGCTTGCCCCCGCCACGCCAAGCAGAATTCCGATGGCATACAGCTCAGGCAGCGAACGGCCGCCAAATGTCCCCCAAAGCAGCGGAACCATTGTCACCACCATACCGATCACTGCCGTTTTTTTCGGTCCAATTCTGTCCGTTAATATTCCTAAAATGATACGAAACACAGATCCTGATAAAATCGGCACAGCCACGATAAGCCCTTTCTCAAAAGGAGACAGGCCAAAATCCTGAGAAATATAAACACCCAGCGCCCCAAGCATAACCCATATCATAAAACTCACATCAAAGTATAAAAAGGAACAGAGCAAAGTGAGTGGATGACCGCTAGTTTTCAGTTCCGACAGCTTCATAAGTTTCCCCTTTCTTGACCCTTGATTAATTTAAATTTTCTGAATTAAGGATATATGACCATTTTTTTCTGGAAAAGACATGTGTAAGTTTTTGTGACACGTTTAATGCGTTAACAATGCGTTGTGACATAATTTTTAATAGGAGAATCAAAGGAGGTCTGGCACATGAAGAAACAAAGATTGGTGTTAGCAGGGAACGGAATGGCCGGAATCCGCTGTATTGAAGAAGTATTGAAGCTGAATCGCGAAATGTTCGAGATTGTCATTTTCGGAAGCGAACCGCATCCCAACTATAATCGCATTCTCTTATCCTCTGTATTGCAGGGTGAGGCGTCACTCGATGACATTACATTAAACAGCAAGGGTTGGTACGCCAAGCATGGGATTACCCTTTACACGGGCGAAACGGTTGTCCAAATTGATACAGATCAGCAGAGGGTCATCACGGATCGGAAGCGCACGCTGTCTTATGACAAATTAATTGTGGCAACAGGCTCCTCCCCTCATATTCTCCCCATCCCCGGGGCAGACAAAGAAGGCGTATACGGGTTTCGAACAATAGAAGACTGCCAGGCGTTGATGACCATGGCCAAACACTATCAAAAGGCAGCGGTGATCGGAGCCGGCTTATTAGGACTGGAAGCTGCTGTCGGTTTACAGCATCTCGGCATGGATGTCAACGTCATTCACCACTCCGCCGGCATCATGCAAAAACAGCTCGATCAAACGGCGTCGCGGCTGCTGCAGACGGAGCTGGAACGAAAAGGCTTAACCTTTCTTTTAGAGAAAGACACCGTATCCATTTCTGGCACCTCGCGGGCAGACGGAATCCGTTTTAAAGACGGATCTTCACTGAAAGCAGACTTGATTGTGATGGCGGCTGGCGTGAGGCCGAATATTGAATTGGCTGTATCAGCCGGAATTGCAGTAAACCGCGGGATCATCGTGAATGACTACATGCAGACGAGCGAACCGAATGTGTATGCCGTCGGGGAATGCGCCGAGCATAACGGAACGGTATATGGTTTGGCAGCCCCGCTTTATGAGCAGGGAAATGTTCTCGCCAAACATATTTGCGGCGTTCTATGTAAGGGATATCAAGGCTCAGCACCATCTGCAGCTTTAAAAATAGCTGGAATTGATGTGTGGTCAGCCGGAAAGATTCACGAAGATGAACGCACGACGAGCATCAACATCTACGATGAGCAAGCCGGCGTTTATAAAAAAGCACTCTTTGAGGATGACAAACTGGCCGGCGTTATTTTATTCGGAGACACACGTGACAAGCAACGATTTCTCGACAGCCTGCTCAAACAAAGAGACATCTCCATTGTCAAAAAGCAGATCATCGAACCCGAGAAAACCGACACATTATTTGAATCCATGCCCTCCAGTGAAACAATTTGCCAATGCAACTCAGTGACAAAAGGCGGGATTGAAGAAGCGGTGCACACGAAAGGCTTAACAACTGTTGAGGAAGTCAAGCACTGCACCAAAGCATCCGGCTCCTGCGGAGGATGTAAGCCGCTCGTTGAAGATCTTTTGAAGCACATGACCAGCGGCGAATATACAGAGCCCGCCGGCCCACCTGCGTTTTGCGACTGCACCGATTTTACGGAAGACGACATCATTGCTGAGCTTCAGCGCAGACCATGCACTGATCCGGCAGAAGCGATGAGCCAGCTTGGCTGGAAAACGAAAAACGGATGCAGCAAGTGTGTCCCGGCGATTCAATATTACCTGGAAATGCTGCACCCTGGTTTTGTTCAGCCTGAATCAGCCGCCGAAGATACATACACCTTGGTTCCGCAAATGTACGGCGGGCTGACGAACGCGGAGCAACTAAGAAATATCGCTGACACCATCGAGGCATACAGCATCCCTGGCGTATCCATCACTCACGGCCAAAGACTGAAGCTTTCCGGGATCAAACCTGCGGATCTCCCGAACATCAAAAAAGACCTGAAAGTGCACGTTTGCTCCAATGAACACCGCCGCGCACTGCAAAGTGTCAGAGCATGTACATGCGGACAAAACCGATCGATTCAGCAGCTTGCAGCCCAGATCGAGAGACATCTTGAGATGCTTTCCATGCCCGCCTATATTTCTATCAGCTTATCATGTGAAACAGACTGCATCGATGCCGCCATACAAGATGTCGGCGCGATTCGGACGAAAGCTGGCTGGGACATTTACATCGGCGGTGTTCGGGGAACTCATGCCCGTACTGGAGCCCTGTTTTGCGTGACAGACAACGCAGACAGCACTGCCGGCATGATCAAAGGACTGATCCAGTATTATCGTGAAACGGCTCATTACGAGGAAGCCGTGCATCAGTGGATGGACCGTCTCGGGATCGTGCATATCAGAGAAGTGCTATTTGAAGAGGATCTAAGGACACAGCTGCTGGAAAGCCTCCAAACAGACCTGTCACTGATTCAAAACACGCCCATAGAGGCAGGCGCACATAAGAAAGGATGAGGCATTTTGACTGAACGACTGCTTAGATATTTCCGCGAGAAACAGCAAGACATCCAATCAGAAAAAACGTATGACACCCAATGCCCGTTTTGCAGCATGCAGTGCAAAATGCAGCTCGTGGAACAAACCATCGTTACACGGAAAAAGTACACAGCGATCGGGATTGATAATCCTACGTCACAGGGCCGGTTATGCATGAAGGGCATGAACGCCCATCAGCATGCACTGAACTCCTCCCGCATCACCCGGCCGCTGCTGAAGAAAAACGGCGAGTTTATGTCTGTTTCCTGGGAAGAAGCACTGAATCATATCAAAGACCAAGTGACAATGATCCAAACTGAACACGGACATGACGCCATGGCTGTATACGGAAGCGCCTCGATTACAAATGAAGAGGCGTACTTGTTAGGGAAGTTCGCGCGGGTAGGCTTACAGACAAAATACATCGACTACAACGGGAGACTTTGTATGTCCGCCGCAGCAACCGCAGCCAACCAAACATTCGGCGCGGACAGAGGCTTAACGAATCCATTATCAGACATCCCCCACACCCGTGTGATCATACTGGCCGGCACCAATATTGCGGAATGCCAGCCTACGATTATGCCGTATTTTGAAAAAGCGAAAGAAAACGGAGCTTACATCATTGCCATTGATCCCCGTGAAACAGCGACAACGAAAATCGCAGATCTTCATTTGAAAATCAAACCCGGCACAGACGCCGCTCTTGCCAACGGTCTCGTCAAAATCATCATCGACGAACAGCTCATTAACGAGGATTTCATTCGCTCACGAACAAATGGATTCGAGGAGCTGAAGCAGCATACTGACGCGCTGAGCCTGAATGATATCTCCGAACAGACGAGTGTCCCGCTGGCGCACATGCGAAAAGCGGCCGTGAAGTTTGCCAAGGAAACGTCCGGCATGCTGTTTACAGCCCGCGGGATCGAACAGCAAACCGATGGAACAGCGGCTGTGAAAGGCTTCTTAAACATGGTGCTGATCACAGGAAAAATCGGCAAACCTTACTCGGGCTACGGGGCGATCACCGGACAAGGCAACGGGCAAGGCGCCAGAGAGCATGGCCAAAAAGCCGATCAGCTTCCAGGCTACCGTTCTATCGAAAATGAAGAACACCGGGCGCATATTGCGAAAGTGTGGGGAATCCATCAGGATGAACTCCCGCGAAAAGGTGTCTCAGCCTATGAAATGATGGAAAAAATCAATGACGGCGACATCAAAGGACTGTTCCTCATGTGCTCCAATCCTGCTGTTTCCAGTCCAAATGCAAATCTCGTGAAAAAAGCTTTAAGAAAACTGACTTTCTTTGTCGCAATCGATTTGTTTATTTCTGAAACTGCAACATACGCAGATGTGATTTTGCCCGCCTCCTCTTACTTAGAAGATGAGGGCACCATGACAAATGTCGAAGGCCGCGTGACATTAAGAGAAGCAAGCCGGCCGTGTCCCGGAGAAGCAAAGCATGATTGGCAGATCATTTGTAAGATCGCATCCGCTCTCGGGAAAGGCCGTTACTTTTCTTACACGTCAGCAGAGGATATTTTTAATGAATTAAGAGGAGCAAGCCGAGGCGGAATTGCCGATTATTCAGGCATCACATACGACAGGCTCAGACGTGAAGGCGGCATTCACTGGCCGTGTCCGGAACCTGATCACCCCGGAACCGGACGCTTGTTTGCGGACTCATTTGCACATCCGGACCAAAAAGCGGCATTAAGTGTGATTCCAAACGAACCGGCTGTTCCAAAAGAGAAGCCGACAGCCGATTATCCGCTGTATTTAACGACAGGCAGGGTCATGTCTCACTACTTAACAGGCGTCCAAACGAGAAAAAGCGCCGCCCTTGCCGCGAGACATTTTGAATCATTTATGGAAATCCATCCGCAAACAGCGGCGTCCTTCCATATTGAAGACCGTGTTCTCGTAAAAATAGAATCCCCGCGGGGAAGCATCACTGTCCGCAGCAAATTATCGGAACAAATCAGAAAAGATACCGTTTTTGTTCCCATCCATTGGGCGGATGCTCAAAACGTGAATGATTTAATCGGAGAAGCCTTAGATCCAGCCTGTAAAATGCCCGGTTTTAAGATATGCGCGGTCCGAATCAAACCTATTTAATTTTTCATAAAATTTTTAGAACTTTTCGTATATTTTGTTACATTTTATAACATGTATCTTAAATATTCCTTTTTGCTGTGCTACGCTGGAAAAAACATTGATAAGGAGCGGATCATCTGATGGGAAAAAAACAGCTAGTCCTTGTTGGAAATGGAATGGCCGGGGTAAGGGCCATTGAAGAGATATTGAGTGTTGCAAAAGATGAATTTCAGATCACTATTTTCGGTTCCGAACCGCATCCCAACTACAACCGAATCCTATTGTCAAAAGTGCTTCAAGGCGATACCGACATCAAAGATATTACGTTAAATGATTGGGACTGGTACGAAGAAAACAATATTCAATTGTATACAAATGAAACAGTCATCAAAGTGGACACAGAAAACAAAACGGTCATCACAGACGCAGACCGAATCCAGCCTTACGACGAATTGATCCTGGCGACAGGCTCTGTCCCTTTTATCCTTCCGATTCCGGGCGCAGACAAAAAAGGCGTCACGGCTTTCCGGGACATCAAAGATACAGACACGATGCTCGCCGCGTCAAAACAATATAAAAAAGCAGCCGTCATCGGCGGAGGCCTGCTCGGTTTGGAAGCCGCTCGCGGATTGCTGAATCTCGGCATGGACGTGTCCGTCATCCATCTCGCGCCATTCCTGATGGAACGCCAGCTTGATGCAACGGCAGGACGCCTGCTGCAAAACGAGTTAGAAAAACAAGGAATGACCTTTTTACTTGAAAAGCAAACCGAAGCAATTGTCGGTGATGACCGTGTCGAAGGCGTCCGATTCAAAGACGGCACAAGCATTGAAGCTGATTTAGTCGTCATGGCTGTCGGCATCCGCCCGAATACAGTACTTGGAGCCGAAAGCGGCATTCCGGTTAACCGCGGAATCATTGTCAACGATTATATGCAAACTGAAATCCCGCACATTTATGCAGTCGGTGAATGTGCTGAGCACCGGGGAATCGCATACGGGCTCGTGGCGCCGCTCTATGAACAGGCCAAAGTGCTGGCGAAGCATATGTGCGGCATCGAAACAAAACCGTATGAAGGCTCCGTTCTCTCTACTCAGTTAAAGGTATCAGGCGTCGAGGTCTTCTCTGCCGGTGACTTTGATGAATCAGAGGACAAAAAAGCGATTAAAGTATTCGATGAGCAGGACGGCATCTATAAAAAAATCGTCCTGAGAGGCAACCAAATTGTCGGTGCTGTTTTATTCGGCGACAGCAGCGAGGGCAACCGCCTGTTTTCTATGATTCAAAAAGAAGCCGATATCTCTGAAACCTCTAAAATATCAATCTTACAGCCTCTCAACCAAGAAGCAGGCACAAGCATTACCGCAGCGATGAGCGACGATGAAATCATCTGCGGCTGCAACGGCGTGTCAAAAGGTGACATTATTCAAGCCATACAGGAAAAGGGCTGCTCGTCAACGGACGAGATCAAAGCATGCACCGGTGCATCCCGCTCATGCGGAGGCTGTAAGCCGCTCGTAGAAGAAATCCTCCAGCATACGCTCGGATCAGACTTTGATGCGTCAGCGCAAAAAGAAGCGATTTGCGGCTGCACCACATTGTCGAGAGATGAAGTCGTAGAAGAAATCAAAGCCAAAGGGCTGTCACATACAAGAGAAATCATGAATGTGCTCGGCTGGAAAACACCAGAAGGCTGTTCCAAATGCCGGCCTGCTCTGAACTACTACTTAGGCATGATCAATCCAACCAAATACGAGGATGAACGGACATCCCGCTTTGTTAATGAACGAATGCACGCCAACATTCAAAAAGACGGAACATACTCAGTCGTTCCCCGGATGTACGGAGGCGTGACCAACTCCACAGATTTGCGCAAGATCGCAGATGTCGTCGACAAATATGAGATCCCGCTCGTGAAAATGACCGGCGGCCAGCGAATTGATCTCATCGGCGTGAAAAAAGAAGACCTTACGAAGGTATGGGAAGATCTTGATATGCCGTCAGGCTACGCGTACGGAAAGACACTCCGCACAGTAAAAACGTGCGTAGGTGAGCAATTCTGCCGTTTCGGCACACAAGACTCCATGGCACTGGGCATTGCGCTTGAGAAAAAATTCGAAGGGCTGAACACGCCTCATAAAGTCAAAATGGCCGTGTCTGCCTGCCCGCGGAACTGTGCGGAATCCGGCATTAAGGACCTTGGCGTTGTCGGCATTGACGGAGGCTGGGAGCTTTACGTCGGCGGGAACGGCGGAACCCATTTGCGCGCCGGTGATTTGCTGATGAAGGTGAAAACAAATGAAGAAGTCTTAGAATACGCAGGCGCCTACCTGCAATATTACCGGGAAACCGCAAACTATCTGGAGCGTACTTCCGCATGGCTTGAGCGCGTCGGTTTATCCCATGTCCAATCCGTGTTAAACGATCCGGAAAAACGGCAGGAGCTGAACGACCGAATGAATGAAACACTCTCTGTCCACAAGGATCCGTGGAAGAATTTCCTGGAAAACAAACAAACCTCTAAAGAATTATTTGAAAATGTCGTGACGACATCATAATGACAAAAAACAAACATTGAGGAGGAACGGACATGGTGAACAAAGACGTAACAAAAGTATGTATCGGAAAAATTGGAGAATTGCCTGAACAATTAGGCAAAACAGTGTATATTGAAGATAAGGAGCTTGCAGTCTTCAAGCTTTCAAATGGAAGCATCCGCGCCATCGAAAACCGCTGTCCGCATAAGGGCGGAGTTCTGGCAGAAGGCATCGTCAGCGGCGAATATGTTTTCTGCCCGATGCACGACTGGAAAATCTCCTTAGAAGACGGAATTGTCCAAGAACCTGATCACGGATGCGTTAAAACATACGAAACGCTGATCGAAGGAGAACATGTTTATCTCGTATATTGATCAAAAGACCGGATCACTTTTCAAGTGATCCCTTCATTTTTTACAGTGACGGAAGGATGACATGACCATGAAGAACGGAATCGTATATTTCGTGGGAGCCGGCCCCGGCGATCCAGGGCTGCTCACCATTAAAGGAAAACAGGCGCTGGAGGAAGCAGATGTCATTTTATATGACCGGCTCGCCAACCCGAAGCTGCTCGAATTTGCATCACCGGACTGCGAGTTTATTTATTGCGGAAAACTGCCAGACCGCCATTTTATGAAACAAAGAGAAATTAACGCCCTGCTGGTTGAAAAAGCATTAAAGGGGTTAACCGTCGTCCGTTTAAAAGGCGGAGATCCGAGCGTATTCGGCAGAGTCGGCGAGGAAGCAGATGCTCTCCATGAGCACGGCATCCGCTATGAAATGGTGCCGGGAATCACCTCTGGAATTGCAGCGCCGCTATATGCGGGCATCCCTGTCACGCATCGGGATTTCGCATCGTCTTTTGCCATGATTACAGCGCATGATAAATCATTAAAAGGCACGCCGAATCTTGACTGGGAAGGGCTTGCCCGGAGCGTTCAAACCCTTGTCTTTTACATGGGCGTCAAGAATTTACCTTATATTTGCAAGCAGCTCATTGCGTACGGAAAATCTCCTTCCGTCCCTGTCATTGTGGTCCAATGGGGAACATGGGGCCGACAGCGGAGTGTGAAAGGATCGCTTGAGAACATTCAGCAAAAAGTTCAGGAACACCAGATCACAAACCCTGCGATTATCGTCATCGGAGATATCGTCAACTTTCAAACACACAGCTGGTTTGAAAGCAAACCACTCATCGGACAGCATATGATGGTTGTCACTCATGGCGAAGATGAAGACCCGCTTGCAGACAAGCTGCGCGATTCCGGTGCCGATGTCATCGAATGGCCGAAATGGCGGACTGAGAATACGCCCGTCAATGAAGAGATTCTTCAAAAGATCGGCACCTTTGAAGACATTTTTTTCACATCGCGCCGTGCGGTTTGTGAATTTTTCCAAACACTTGCTTCCAAGAAAATCGACATCCGCCAGCTGACAGCCGGACTGAGTGCGGCATCTGAACATGCAGAGACAGAGCTTGAAAAACGAGGTTTTCGCGTCTCCGCCAGTCAGCCTGAATCTGAAAAACGTCTTGTTGTCGGGAGCCGCCATGCAGTGGAAAACATGCAGACGCAGAAGCCCTGTTCGTTTTATGTCACCCATGAAAATGTTATAGATGACCGGTTCACCCACATGATTCAGCGAACCATCAGTGAATCTCCGTTGCACATGATCATTTGTCCGAGCAAACCGTCCGTTCAGCAATTGATCAGCGCAGGCGAACAAATTGGCATCTCGCCGGAACCGTCAGCAAGCCGACCTCCCATCGTCTGCATAGGCGATGACTCAGCTGCCGGTGCTTATGGATTCACAACTGTCCAAGAACAGGAGGAATTGTTTGCTCTCATTCAGAATCAACAACCGAAAAAAAAGCTCCTTCACAGCTGATTGCAAGCAGCCCTTTTCTCAAGGGCTGTTTTATTTATGCACCAATTTTTTGTGATGGGTTGAATACATCGCCATATTCTCGGCCTTAGGGTCCAAATAAGCCTTCGCGCTGTTGACCGCTGTCGGGCCTTCCGTAAAGCCGCCGGCAATCAATCTCAGCTTGCTTTCATAAAAAGCCGCATCACCCGCTACAAACACGCCCGGAAGATTCGTCCGCATATGTCTGTCAGCTTTCACCCTGCCTTCTTCAATCTCCAGCCCCCACTCTTTCATCGGCCCGAGATCAATTTTGAACCCATGATTAATGATCAGCTCATCAACCTCTATGTCTTCCCTATGGCCAGACGCAGTATGACAAACGGTCACACTTTGGATTCGCTCATCATTACCGCTCAGCTGCTCCAGCCTATAAGGAGTAAGCACCCGTACCGATGATTGTTTCATTTTCGTCACGCTGCTTTCCATTCCGCCGAATTCCTCGCGCCGGTGAACGACAGTCACAGACGCCGCAATCGGTTCCAGCTCATTGGCCCAATCAACCGCAGTATCTCCGCCGCCTGATATTACGACCCGCTTGCCTTTAAACGCATCAAGCTTCTCAACCCCGTAATGAAGATTTTTGCCCGCGTACCGGGTCGCATCCTCACTGTCAAACTCATTGACCTCAAGTGTCCCCATGCCGACAGCTAAAATGACGGTTCGTGTATAATGCTTTTCTCCTTCAGAACCTGTCAGCACAATAGTGCCGTCATCAAGACGTTCAAAGCCGGTCACGCGCTGATTCAGCACGATGTCAGGGTCAAACGTCGCCGCCTGCTCCTTCAGCTGTTCGATCAGCTGCTTTCCCGCAATCCCCGGTATTCCGCCGATATCGCGAATGATTTTCTCAGGAAAGAATAAAGACACCTTCCCTCCAAGCCGCGGCAAAAATTCGATCACTTTCGTTTTCAGCTCCCGCATCCCGCAGTAAAAAGCCGTAAACAGCCCGATCGGCCCTCCGCCTATAATCGTAACGTCATATACCTCTTGATTCTCAGCCATCCGTCCTGCCTCCCGTACACATCTATATCAAATCATTTTAATTGAGAATGAATATCAATACAAAGTATATCATATTTTACGTGCCTTTGTTTATTCATTTCTTCTTCTTGTGGTAAATTGTTGAAAACCCTATAATAGGCAAAAAACAAATGGGAGAAACAGATGAAAAGACGAGTCAGAACGATCACTTTCGAAGGACTTACACTAGAATATTCTGTGACAGGCAAGGGAGCCCCCATTATGGTCATGCATGGCGGGCATTCAAATTGCTACGAGGAATTCGGGTACACGTCGCTGGTCGAGCATGGGTACTCCATCATCACGCCTTCAAGGCCCGGCTACGGACGAACGTCAAAAGAGATTGGAAAAAGTCTTGCCGACGCCTGCCGTTTCTATGTGAAGCTGTTAGATCATTTACAAATCGACAGCGTCCATGTGATTGCCATCTCAGCAGGCGGCCCGAGCGGCATATGCTTTGCCTCACATCATCCAGAAAGGACAAACACTCTGACCCTGCAATCCGCGATCACCAAAGAATGGCTCACCCCTCAAGACACGGAATACAAAGTTGGGAGAATCCTCTTCCGCCCTCCGGTGGAAAAGTGGCTGTGGAAGCTGGCTTCTTCTCTGAATAACGCCTTCCCGCGTTTGATGTTTTGAGTTATGAGTCCGCAATTCAGCACGCTTTCGTTTCAGCGAATCAAGTCCATGATGGATGAAAAAGACATAGAAGCATTTCGAAAAATGAACAGCAGGCAGCGCTCAGGTGAAGGATTTCTGCTCGACTTGCCACAAACCGCCGCTGTCTCTTCAAAAGAGCTGCAGGCCATCACATGCCCCGTACTGATTATGCAAAGCGTTTACGATGGATTTGTCGACTTGTCACATGCACATCATGCAAAAGAACACATTCCTGACGCTGCTCTCTGTTTGATTCACTCATGGGGGCACTTGATTTGGCTTGGGAAAGAAGCTGCTGAAACAGACAGAATCATACTCGAATTTTTGGAATCCTAAACAAGGTGAAACAATCCTTTCCCCTCCTCCGTCAAACAAGCAGTGCCTTTTTTCTGGTAACATAAGAGGCAGCTTAACATGAGCGGAGGTTTTATTGTGACAGCACAATCATCTTTTCTTCAGCTGAATTCTATTTTTATCAGCATTTTAATAGAAGCCATTCCGTTTATTCTGATTGGCGTCATACTTTCCGGAATCATTCAAATGTTTGTTTCTGAAGAAATGATTGCGAGGATCATGCCGAAAAACCGCTTTCTCGCCGTTTTATTCGGTGCGCTGGCCGGGGTTTTATTTCCTGCCTGCGAATGCGGTATCATCCCGATTACGAGGCGGCTTCTGTTAAAGGGGGTTCCTCTGCATGCGGGCGTCGCTTTCATGCTGACCGCGCCTATCATTAACCCTATCGTTTTATTTTCCACTTATATTGCGTTTGGGAATAGATGGAGCGTTGTCTTTTACCGGGGCGGACTGGCGCTCGCCGTTTCGGTGATCATTGGGATCATCTTATCCTATCAATTTAAGGATAATCAGCTTTTAAAGCCTGATGAACCCGGGCATCACCATCATCACCACCACACCCTGCTTCAAAAGCTGGGAGGGACCTTGCGTCACGCCATTGATGAATTTTTCTCCGTGGGAAAATATTTAATCATCGGCGCCTTTATCGCTGCTGCTATGCAGACGTATGTCAAAACATCCACTCTGCTTGCGATCGGGCAGAATGATGTATCCTCTTCCCTCGTGATGATGGGACTGGCGTTTGTCTTGTCGCTTTGTTCAGAGGTCGATGCGTTCATCGCGTCTTCCTTCAGCAGCACATTTTCATTAGGATCGTTAATCGCCTTTCTCGTCTTTGGCGCGATGGTGGATATTAAGAATCTATTGATGATGCTTGCGGCCTTCAAAAAACGATTTGTTTTCCTGCTGATTACGTACATTGTCGTGATTGTCTTAGCGGGATCACTACTGGTAAAGGGGTGATTGGATGTTTCGTCTATTGGTGCTGATGGGATTTACGTTTTTCTTTTATCATCTGCATGCCTCAGGAAATCTAACAAAATATATCAATATGAAATATGCCTATCTTTCCTTTATTGCGATCTTCCTGCTGGCTATTCTGACAGTCGTTCAAGCATATGTATTTATCAAGTCGCCTGAAAAAGGCGGGCATCACCATGATCATGATTGCGGGTGCGGCCATGATCACGAACATGAACAAAACAAGCCATTTTATCAGCGTTATTTGATTTATCTTGTTTTTATTTTCCCTTTAGTGTCAGGCATCTTCTTCCCGATTGCGACGCTTGACTCATCCATTGTTAAAACAAAAGGGTTCTCGTTTAAGGCGATGGAGAGCGGGGATCATTACTCCCAAACACAGTATTTGCGGCCAGATGCCAGCCTTTATTATGCGCAAGACAGCTATGACAAACAGATGAAACAGCTGTTTAATAAGTATTCCAGCAAGAAAGAGATTTCTCTGACTGATGATGATTTTCTAAAAGGAATGGAAACGATATATAACTATCCGGGTGAATTTCTCGGGCGGACGATTGAATTTCATGGATTTGCGTACAAAGGAAACGCGATTAACAAAAATCAGCTTTTCGTATTGAGGTTTGGCATCATTCACTGTATCGCTGATTCCGGCGTGTACGGGATGCTTGTGGAGTTTCCTAAGGACATCAACATCAAGGATGATGAATGGATTCAAATTAAGGGCACGCTGGCCTCAGAATATTATCAGCCATTCAAATCAACGCTCCCTGTTGTGAAAGTGACTGACTGGAACACCATTAAAAAGCCTGATGATCCGTACGTTTACAGAGGATTTTAAGTGAAGACGAAACCAGTACAAGTACTGGTTTCTTTTTTTATTTCTTTTTCATCAGCATCAAATCCAGATAGAGCTGGCATCGCGTTCTGAAATCGCTTAAATCAATCGACGTCATTTCAGTAATCTGTTTGATGCGGTAATTCAATGTATTTTGGTGAATAAACAGCTGTTCTGCTGCTGGTTTTGTTTTGCAGTTGTTGAGGAGATAGACTTCCAGCGTTTTCAGGAGCTCGGTGCTGCTTTCTTGGTCCTTTGCTTTTAATAAAGCCAAATCCTTATTCTCGTATTCTAAAAACTCATTTTTCTGTTCAATGCTTTCTAAATAGCGGTAAATGCCGAGTTTGGCATATTCATATGGAATGTTTTCCTGGTTGCCGGTGATTTCTGCGGCTTTGATGACTTCAAGTGCTTCTGTGTAGCTCTTGCCTAGTTTTAAAAGGTGATCATATTCGTTTCCGATACCGATATAAATAGGGGTAGGTATTTTTTGAAAGTGAAAATGTGTTAACAGCTTGTTAATAAATTCTGAAGCTGCCGAGGAGACGGAGCTTTTTTGGGAAAAACTCGCTACGACGATGACAATATTTGATTCGATCGTTAAGACATGACTGACTTTATCCCGCAAATTCAGGTACGACCTGATATTTTCCTTTAAATCCTCAACCGCTTCCCCATCCCCATTCGCGGCGTGCAGGATGACAACTGAAAACATCGAAGGCAGCACGGTGTTGATTCTTTCAGCTTCCCGTCTAAGTTCCTTCTCAGAGATAAATTGCTGATAGATGGCCCGTTTGATGAGATCCTCTGCTTTTTCTTCCTTTTCCTGTTTCAGCTTGTTCGTTTTATAAATGATTTTCCCGACATGAAAAGAGGTCTCATACAAAAAGTCGAGCTCTTCGTCCGTCAGATTTTGGTCCAGCTCCTGAACCCAGATGTAGCCCATAACTTCCCCTTTGTGCTTCGCACTCACGACCACCCTCTGGTTTAACCCAATGCTTTCAATTTTATTGACGCGAAAAGGCTCAGGTTCTGTTTTCAGTTTTTCAATGATTCCGTCCTTCAGAAACCTCTCAAAAATCTGAACCGGACATTTTTTTGAAAAAATAGTCTGCTGGTTGGCAGAATCAAAATGGTTAATATAGTAAGAATTATAGGCTAACAAAAAGAAATCCGCGCTTTCCAGTATGACTGGTTTCTGCAGTTCATAACTGATAAAATCAATCAGCTTATCAACATCTGAAAATGAAAAAACTCTCTCTAAAAGCTCTTCCATACCTTTTTCTCCTATACTTTTTTTACTTTAATCATATCCATACGGGGGCTTTTTGTATAGAAAAAAATACGTTTGTTTCCAAAAGAAAAAACGTCCGCTTAAAAGGAGAAAAGAGGAAAAAGGGACAACCCCTTCCTCCTCCTTTCGATCTTTATTGAGACATTGTATCGTGGTAGTCGTTGAACTGGTCTGTGACAGCTTGTGACGGAGCCTGCGTCAATACACTGACGACAAAAACAGATAATAGACTCGCAGCAAAACCAGGTATCATTTCATACAGAAAGTCCGAAAGACCGGCATTCGCCCAAATGATTACAGTTGCTGCTCCCACAATCATGCCGGCGAGTGCCCCCCATTTGGTCATTCGTTTCCAAAACAGACTGAGCAGTACAACCGGCCCGAATGATGCACCGAAGCCCGCCCACGCGTAGCTGACCAATCCAAGGATCGTATTGTTTTTCTCCCAAGCCAGCAGTAACGCGATGATTGAAACAGCCAGAACAGCCAAACGGCCCAAAAACACAAGCTCTTTATCAGAAGCTGAGCGTCTGAACATCGACTTATACAAGTCTTCTACCAGAGAACTTGAGGTTACAAGCAGCTGGGAAGAAATTGTACTCATAATTGCAGCCAAAATAGCTGAAATCAGAAAACCTGTGATAAGCGGATGGAACAAAATATTCCCTAATTGAATAAAAATCGTCTCTGGGTCCTTCAGTGTCATGCCGCGCTGATGGTAATAAGCGATTCCGCCCAAACCGGTCAGCACTGCGCCGACTGCGGACAAAATCATCCAGCCCATTCCGATTCTGCGCGCTCTTTTGATCTCTTTGACAGACGTTATCGCCATAAAACGCACAATGATATGCGGCTGGCCAAAGTAGCCCAAACCCCAGGCAAACAAAGAAATAATACCAAGGACGCTTGTTCCTTTGAAAATATTAAACATATCTGGATCCACAGAGCGGATTTCAGCAACTGTATCACCTGCTCCTCCCGTGTGGAAAAACGTAACGATCGGAACAAGAATGAGTGCGGCAAACATAATGATCCCCTGAACAAAATCTGTCCAGCTGACTGCCAAAAAGCCGCCAAACAGGGTATATGCCACAACAACACCAGTCACAATCCACAAACCGGTGTGATAATCCATCCCCAAAATACTGTTGAATAAGACACCGCCGGATACCATTCCGGACGATACATAAAACGTAAAAAAGACTAAAATCACAATTCCTGAAAACAGTCTGAGAAGCTTTGTTTGATCTCCAAAGCGATTTTCAAGGAATCCTGGAATTGTAATGGAATTCCCCGCTTTTTCAGTATAGGTTCTCAGCCGCGGCGCAACATAGAGCCAGTTCGCCCATGCTCCAAGGCAAAGTCCGAACACAATCCAAACCCCGCTCAGACCTGTTGAAAACATGGCGCCCGGGAGCCCCATCAGCAGCCAGCCGCTCATATCGGCAGCGCCCGCACTGAGAGCGGTTACAGCAGGACCTAAGGAACGTCCTCCCAGCATGTAATCCGTCAGATTCGACGTACGCTTGTAAGCAAAGTAGCCGATCAGCAGCATCCCCGCCATATAAATACAAATCGAGATAATCAGCTGTGTGTTTTCTATGGCACTTCCTCCTCTTTTTTATAGTATATGGATGAAATGGACATCCCCGCAGGGAGGATGCCCATTTAGTCCCGCTTTAGAACATTTCACTGATTGTTTTTGCCTGCATGTGCAGTGCCAAGTAATCCGGCCCGCCTGCTTTTGAATCCGTTCCGGACATTTTGAAGCCGCCAAACGGATGATAGCCGACGATAGCGCCTGTACAGTTGCGGTTGAAGTACAGGTTTCCGACATGGAATTCCTGTTTCGCACGCTCGATGTGCTTGCGGTTGTTTGTGATAACCGCGCCTGTCAAACCGTATTCAGTATTGTTTGCCACTTCTAAAGCTTCATCAAAGTTTGACACTTTAGAAAATGCAACGACAGGTCCGAAAATTTCTTCCTGCATGAGTCTTGCTTTCGGATCAAGGTCAGCGAAGATCGTCGGTTTGATGAAGTATCCTTTCGAATCGTCACCAGTACCGCCGCTTACTAAACGCCCTTCCTGTTTTCCGATCTCAATATAGCTCATAATTTTATCATAAGAACCTTGGTCAATGACAGGTCCCATATAAACATCCGCACTGTCAGGTTTTGCTGTTACTTTTGATTCCGTAATTTCAATGACACGCTCTAACACTTGATCATACACTTTTTCATGGACAACTGCACGTGAACCTGCAGAACATTTTTGTCCCGCAAAGCCGAACGCTGATGTAAAGATGGATTGAGCCGCCAATTCAATGTCCGCATCCTCATCGACAACAACCGTATCCTTACCGCCCATTTCAGCGATGACACGCTTTAAGTGCTGCTGGCCTGGCTGAACTTTCGCCGCGCGTTCGAAAATTCTCGTACCAACTTCTCTTGATCCCGTAAATGTGATAAGGCTTGTTTTCGGATGGTCAACAAGGTAGTCGCCGACTTCCGCTCCGCTGCCGGGAACAAAGTTGACTACGCCTTTCGGCAAACCGGACTCTTCAAGCACCTCAACGAATTTCGCAGCGATGACAGGTGTTGCGCTGGCAGGTTTTAGAACGACTGTGTTTCCAGTAACGATCGGCGCCACTGTTGTTCCTGCCATGATCGCGAACAAGAAGTTCCAAGGAGGGATGACGACTGTTACACCAGTTGGCGTGTAGACATATTGGTTTTTCTCGCCTTCACGGCTGTTGACCGGTTTGCCTTTTGCCAGTTCGATCATTTGGCGCGCATAATACTCCATGAAGTCAATCGCTTCAGCCGTATCAGCATCCGCCTCGTTCCACGGCTTTCCTGCTTCTTTTACAAGCAAAGCGGAGAATTCATGTTTTCTTCTGCGGACTTTGGCAGCAGCGCGGAACAGGACAGCCGCTCTTTCTTCCGGAGATGTGTATCTCCACTCTTCGAATGCTTTCGCAGCCGCTTCAATCGCTTGCTCAGCGTGCTCTTGGGAAGCTTTTGACACTCTGCCGACGACTTCTTCTTTATCAGCCGGGTTGATAGAAACGATTTTTGCTTCTGTTTCCACTCTCTCGCCGTTAATGATAAGCGGATAGTCTTTTCCTAAATATTCGCTTACTGTCGCAAGCGCTTTTTTAAACGCTTCCACGTTGTTTTGATCCTGGAAATTTGTGAATGGCTCGTGTTTGTAAGGTGTTGTCATGATAATCTCTCCTTTTTTTACTTCTTTGTCATTCCTTTGAAAGCAAATGCAATGTTTGACGGACGTTCTGCAAGGCGTCTCATAAAGTAGCCGTACCAATCTTCGCCGTAAGGCAGGTAGACTCTCATGTTATAACCTTCTTTTACGAGGCTGAGCTGGGTTTGCGACCGCATGCCGTACAGCATCTGAAATTCAAACTTGTCATTGGCAATGCCATTTTCCTTGGCAAGCTGCTTTGTGTAGTCGATCATTTTGTCGTCATGTGTGGCAATCGCTGTATAGTGACCGTTTAAGAGCTGCTTCCGGATGATTTTTTTGTAATTTTCATCGACATCGCTTTTCTCCGGGTAAGCTACTTTTTCTGATTCTTTATAAGCTCCTTTTACAAGGCGAAGGAACGGGTTTAAAGAATCCAAATCGTCAATGTCTTTTTCCGTCCGGTACAGATAGGCTTGCAGCACTGTGCTCACATGCTCATATTTCTTTCTGAAATCTTTGAAAATATCAAGCGTTTTCTGGCATCTGACTTCATCTTCCATGTCAATGGTGACCATGATTTTATGCTTCTCGGCCGTCTGAAGGATTTTCGTCATATTTTCATATACCAAATCCATATCTATATCGAGACCTAGAGACGTCATTTTTAAAGAAACGTGTGAGTTCAGCTGCTGATCAGCAATCGTCGCAATGGTTTGAATGCACTCTTCCGTACGCTCCCGTGCGACCTCGGCACTGTTCACAAACTCGCCTAAATGATCGACAGTAACTGACAAGCCTTGACTGTTAAGCTGTCGAATGGTCGGGATTGAACTGTTAAAATCATTCCCGCCGATAATTTTACCCGCTGCTACCCGGCTTCCCCAGTTCTTTGCCATTTTATTGAGAAAGCCGCTTTTGGATAAAAATAAGAAAAAATCTCTTGTGATCACTTCCAACCTCAACACCCCGCAATCTAAGAAGTATTTGTATGAGTTTATTGTAAATGGACAAAACCGCGGTTCACAATATTCTCAAAATACAAAGATTCTGATAATTTTTGTGAGTTTGCCACAATCAGATAGTTAGAAAGTCGGGGGACATTCTGTCGAATAAAGGAGAAAAGGAAGCGACAAAAAACATCAGCTTCCTCCATCCTTCCACACTTCTTCAACCGTATTCAAAAGCAAACGATTCAATTCAGGTGTCATATCCTTTTTTTCTGCTTTCAGCGATTTTGCTGCTTCCATGATTCTTTCAATTTCCGTTTCAATGAATTGGTGAATGACATGAATTCTCGCTTCGAGATCAAGCTCTTCGCCTCTTTTTTTCCGTTCAAGCAAGGTTTCCATTTCTGCCTTCAGTTCGGGTTCAGTAACAAGTTCATCCATCAAAACCGTAAAATCCATTGGCGGAATGGTTCCGTGCTTTTCAATCCATTTGCAAGCCAAAATAGGCCGAAGCACGTAGAAATATTTTTTGATTTTGACCTCTTGCCCTTGAAGGTAATCCTTGACGTTCCTTCTCGCCATATTGATATAGTGATACACGCTTGCTTCAGGCTTAAATGCCTCCATCCGCAGTTTTCTTAACCGCTCTGCGGTCGTAAATGCTTCATAATACACAATGTCTGAGGAAAGCCATTCAAGGAGCGGCGGGTTTGATTTTTTGAAGAGGCGCAGCGTCTTTCTCAGCTCCCAGCCGCTGATATCCAGCAAATCGTGAATCGGTTCCTCAATCACATCCCGCTCCTGTTCAATTGAAAAATACCACTCCTTTTTCGGCACATAAATAAAGCGGACATCATAATCACTGTCCTGCGACGGGAATCCCCATGCGCGGCTTCCTGACTCAACGGCATATACGATTTTGACTCCATATGACTGCTCGATTCGTTTTAATTCATCAATGATCCTTTGTTTCATATCTATTCGTCTCCAGTCTGTTCTCATTCCGGCAGTTTGCAGAAAAAAACCGCCTGATGATACGCGGCGGCTTTTCCCGTTTAATCAGCCTTTAAGGTGCTGCTTAAAGAAAGCAAGTTTTTCCGTTTGAAAGGCAGGGATATACTCATGCCCGAAGTAGCGGTACACCTTTAGCTCTTTCTCTGTCTCCAAGTGGTTGTATGCGGCAAACACGGTGGACGGCGGCGTGACCTTGTCAATCAGACCGATCGACATCAAAACAGGCACCTTCACTCGGTCAGCGAGATTCATAATATCGAAATATGAAAGTGTCTTCATCGCCTGTTCTTCCCTTTCCGGGCTGCCATTTCTTCTGAAGAAGGAATTAATTTCAAGGTACGGCTGTTCAAGTGCCACATCAATGGCCCGTTCAAAGTTGCTTAAGTAAGGATAATCGGCAACCGCGGCTTTCGGAATGTCTGATAGAGCCGCTGCGGCAATGGTCAAGCCTCCGCCTTGGCTTCCGCCTGTCACACCGATTCTTGTTTCGTCAACTTCGTCAAAGCTGCTGATCACTTCAAGTGCCCGGACGGCGTCCAAATAAACGCCCCGGTAATAGTATGTATCTTTATCAAGAATTCCTTTCGTCATCCAGCCCAAAGCGTGACCGTGCGGAGAAATACTCGTATCCTCGCTGCTCTGCTGGCCGCGGACAAGCATGCCGAATGCGGCGTATCCGTGGAGCGCCCAGTTCACCATTTCATGAATCTCACCGTCATAGCTTGCGTTGTAGCCGTGATATTTAACGATCGCCGGATGCGGGCCTTCCTTGTCAGGCACCGCGTACCATCCGGCAATGCGGGCGTTTCCAAAGCTTTTATATGTGAGGCGGTACACCTTTACTCCATCAGCAGGATAATCAACCGGCTGTAAATCAGGTGCTGCTTGGACTTTCGCAAGTTCACCCAAAGACGATTTCCAAAACTCAGAAAAATCTTTCGGCGCTGTTTGTTCAGGCTTATACGTTTGCAATTGGTCGAGCGGCATATCGAATAGTTGCATTTCCGATTATTCTCCTTTGTTTTATAAGATTTAGTTTGTATTCCTATACTACCACGTTTAGAACCTGTTTTCTAAATATTTTCACTTTTGTTTCCCAGACTGCCTTCATCAAACGTTTGTTTAAGACTTTCCCGGCTCAGTTCCATAAAGGCCTGAGCTGTCAAGCTGACGTAGTGGTTCTTCAAAAATACAAAGACGAGGGTTCGTGATGGCGCTGATTGAATAGATAAATAGATCACACCAGGATCTTTATCCCTTCTGACCATATTCGGCGCCATTGTCACACCTAAACCATTGGCCACAAGGGATTGGGCGGTTTCAATATGGCTCGTCTTAAAAGCTGTATTCGGCTTAAAGCCGCTTTCCGCACAGAGATCGAGAACTGTCCTGCGAAAACCGAAGCCTTCTTTTAACAGAATAAAAGGCACGTGCCTCACCATTTCAAGCGGTACGCACGGCTTGCGGCCCTCCTCTCCCTCCAGCGCTTTCTCAATCAGCGCGATCATTTCCGGCGGCATCCACCTTTGTTTTTCCTTCGGCACTGCGAGAACAATCGGTTCCGTGAGCAACGGTGTAATGGCGAGCCGTTCATCCTCGATCGGCAAGGATAAAACAGAAAGGTCAACCTCTCCCTTTGCCGTCTTCTCTTCTAAAGAGACCGGATCTTTTTCAACAAGCTGAACCTCCACATGAGGATAACGGGCCAAAAACTGCTTCAGCAGAGACGGAAAGATATATCTCCCCGTTACAGCGGGAATCCCAATGGAAAGCTTGTGTCCGAGCCCCTGCGACCGCTCCTGCATCTCCCGGAGCAAATCATCTCTGGAACGAATAATGTCCTCGGCTTTTTCAATGAATCGCCGGCCGTGGGGTGTCAGTGTAACAGAGCCGTGGGATCTGTGAAAAAGGGTAAGCCCCAGCTCAGTCTCAAGCTTTTTGATTTGCTGGCTGAGAGATGGCTGAGCGATATGAAGATGCTCTGCTGCCTTTGTAAAGCTTTGGCGCCGGGCGATTTCCGCTGCGTATTCCATCACTTTAATATCCATTTCAGCCTCCATAGGTTGATCCTATCGTTTTTATCATTTTTATATCTTGGACGAATCATAACAGAAATTGCTAACATAATCCATATCATCATTTACAAAAAAAGGGGCTGGTTCACATGACAAATGAAACACCGTTTTCTAAAAACGCCGAGATGTATCGGGATGAGAAGGTATTTGCCGAGGGGGAAGATTTGGGGTTGATGATCAAAACGGCGGAATGCCGGGCTGAGCAGCGGATGCTGGATATCGGAGCGGGTGCTGGCCATACGGCGCTGGCATTTTCTCCATATGTGCAGGAATGCATCGGTGTTGATGCGACGAAAGAGATGGTTAAGGTTGCGTCCTCCTTTGCGCAAGAAAAAGGAGCGGGAAACGTACGCTTTCAGCAAGGAATGGCCGAGTCACTCCCCTTCCCCGACGATTCATTTGATATCATCACCTGCCGATACGCGGCCCACCATTTTTCAGATGTCCGCAAAGCCGTCAGCGAAGTTGCACGCGTTCTGAAAAAGAACGGACGTTTTCTCTTGGTCGATCATTACGCGCCTGAAGATTCCGTTCTTGATGAGTTTGTCAATCATTTGAACCAGCTCCGAGACCCTTCCCATGTCCGGGAAAGCTCATTATCAGAATGGCAGTCAATGTTCACCGCCAATCAGCTGGACTATCAAGACATCCAAAAGTGGAATTTGCCGATTCAATACGAAAGCTGGATCAAACGGGGCGGAACCCCCGCCGATCGGGAAAAACAGATTATCAGCCATTTACATCAGGCATCAGAAGAAGCACGTGATACGTTCTCCATCAAATTGAAACAAAACGGACAGCCCGACTCCTTTTGCTTAAAAGCCATTTTGATACAAGGCGTAAAATGATAGAAAAAGCCGTGCGCACCGCACGGCTTTTTACATTGGCTGATAAAGATCCCAGCCGATTTTTAATGTCTCTACAATATAATCGGCGACCTCCTCAGGAGAAAGGTTGTCTGTCGCCACTTTTGAATTGTGTTTGTTGTAAATGACTTTTCTTTCGTTAAACAGCTGTTCCATTTCATCCATTGAACGGTTATGCAGCACAGGGCGGCTCTCGATCAATAAGTCCGCGCGCTGCTTCCAGTTCTCCCATGACAGGTCCAGATGAAGCACGAGACAGTTTTCCAGACAGCACTTTCTGATTTCCTCTTGTTTAAAAGACCCGCCGCCCAGAGATACAATTTTGAATCGTTTATGATGGCAGATGTCTAAAATATATTCCTTCTCCGTTTTCCGGAAAAAGTCTTCTCCCTTTTCCTCAAACATCTCAGGAATTGTCATCTTGAAATCCTTTTCGATCTCTTGGTCAATATCGATAAAATCTCTATATAATTTCTTAGCGACCAATTGGCCGATTGTCGTTTTTCCTACACCCATGAATCCGATCAGGACGATATTTCTTTCTCTTACTGGGATGGCTCGTTTAGCGTTCATCTTCGGCGAAATCCTCCTAAGGAATGAAATTTTATATTCATTATATGCTTATTTTGCGAATATTTATATAGATACCGGCTTGCCCGTCCTTTTCCGTTCAAACGTTTTTGCCTGAATGACATTCATTGTACAACATTTCCACAGATATTTTAATACTTCGACGCAAAAAAGCATTAAAACCTTTCAAGCTCACTGCTTTTATTGTTTTTCCTGCTGACTCTTCGTTCGAAGGGTCTTTTTTTGTATCATAAGTGAGAAGGGAGAAATGGAGATGATCATTTGGATAAACGGGGCTTTCGGTTCCGGAAAAACACAAACAGCCTTCGAACTGCACAGAAGGCTGAAACCGTCGTACGTGTATGATCCTGAAAAAATGGGATTTGCGATGCGCTCCATGATACCTCCGGAGATCGCGGAGGACGATTTTCAAAGCTATCCCTTATGGCGGGCATTCAATTACAGCTTGCTTGCCTCCCTGACCGATACATACCGCGGCATCATCATTGTGCCTATGACGATTGTACACCCTGAATACTTTAATGAGATCATCGGCAGGCTCAGACATGACGGCCAGACGGTTCACCACTTTACACTAATGGCTTCAAAGGAAACCTTGTTAAAACGGCTGCGCACAAGAGCAGAAGGAAAAAACTCATGGGCCGCCAAACAAATCGACCGCTGCATTGAAGGATTGTCATCACCAGTCTTTGCGGATCACCTCCAAACAGACAACATGTCGATTCAGGATGCGGCAGAAACCATTGCCGCGAGAGCCAAGCTTACATTAGACCCTGATACGAGAGGCAGCCTCCGAAGGTTCACCGACAGATTGATGGTAAAGCTGAATCATATCCGCATCAAATAAAGATCCTGCACATGACAAAAGCCCGCTCCGAGAGCGGGCTTTCTTCATTTTATTTCCACCAGTCATCAAACATAGACGCCGGAACCTGACGTTTATGCTCAGTTATGCTGTAGCGTTTTTCCAGCGCTTCTGACACTTTCGCTGATACTTCTTTTCCTTCGAGATAATCGTCAATCTCCTCATAGGAAATGCCAAGCTCTGTCTCATCCGCCTGCTGCGGTTTTTCGTCGAGCAGATCGGCAGTTGGTTCTTTTAGATATAAGCGTTCCGGTGCACCCAGCTCTTTCAGCAGGCTTCTTCCCTGACGCTTCGTCAATCCAGTCAGCGGCAGGAGGTCGGCTCCGCCGTCACCGTACTTCGTAAAGAAACCAGTGACAGCCTCAGCTGCGTGGTCAGTGCCAATGACAAGAAGGCCTTCTTGTCCGCCGATCGCGTATTGAGCGATCATTCTTGTTCTTGCTTTTACGTTCCCTTTATTAAAGTCAGTCAGCTGATCGCCCGTTTCCTGCTGATATTGATCAGAAAAAGCGCTGACGGTCGATTTAATGTCGAACTTCCATGATTTATCCGGCTTAATAAACTTCAAAGCAAGCTGTGCATCGTCTTCATCCTGCTGTGTGCCATGCGGAAGACGGACCGCGATAAATTGAGCGTCTCCGCCCTCCTCGCGAATGCTTTCCACCGCCAGCTGGGCAAGGCGCCCCGCAAGAGTTGAATCCTGTCCGCCGCTGATTCCCAATACAAAGCCTTTAGCGCCGGTTTTCTTTACATATTGTTTTAAAAAATGGATTCGGTCCTCAATTTCTTGCTTTGGATCAATTGAGGGCTTCACATGTAATTCACGCATAATCTTTTCCTGCATGCTCATCCCAATCATTCCTCCTGTACAGTTTCGCTGTTTCTTATTTGATCATTTCCCCAAATTGATGAAAATGAATCATGACAGTTATGTATCCCCTTAAATATAGCACAGGTCTTCATTCACAGTGAACAAGAGAGATCAGCTGACTTCCACCCGTATTGACGTTACACTATCGCCATTGCACTTACCTTTTTCTATCGGGCAGGAAGAAAACGCGACAACCAAATCCATTTCCGCCCGCAGCCTTACATAATCCCCGGCATTTGAAAGGGGCGTTTCCACAGACAGGTTCCCTTTCTCATCAAGGACAGTATTCATAAAAATTGCAAACGGGTAATGCATGTGGGGCTTCGGCACGCCAAACTGCTCAAGCGCACGGTTCATATTGTCATAGCACGTATCCTGAAACTCATCCTTTTGCTTGCCGTATAAGAGCCTGTTCATATCAGGACGGCAGGCGGGGAGCAGCAGATCATGCTTGCCGACCGTATCCTCAATCAGCGTCAGCATCGGTTTGTACAGATTGGAATAGAGATGGTCGTTGACCTTCACATGAATGGAATGATTGGCATCAATCGTCGCTCCCTGATCAAGGTGTTCATAAAAATCCTTGGCATGGTACGCGACAAAATCAGCAACCTGCTGGCCCTCAACATCAACCACCTTCAAAATCTGCCCCTTTTTCAGCTTCAGCCCAAGCCCTTTCTTCGGCTCTACGATATATCGCTGTGTCATCGGCTCGCTCCTTTTTTCCATTAGTATGAGCGTTCGCCGCCTTCTCCATGTAAAAAGAGGCAAAAATCCGATGTATATAAGCTTCGGGCGGGTCGCAATCTAACCTTAGATAAAAGGGGTTGAAATGATTATGAGTCAAACAAAACAAGATCAGCAAAAAGGAAATTTAGCTTGGTGGCAGCTGTCATTAATCGGGATCGGATGCACAATCGGAACTGGGTTTTTTCTCGGTTCCAGCATCGCAATAGTGAAAAGCGGTTTTTCCGTTCTGCTTTCATTTCTAATTGGAGCGATCGGTACGTATTTTGTATTCGAACAGCTTGCCAAGCTGTCTGCAAAACATCCTGAAAAAGGCTCGTTTTGTTCGTATGCGAGGAAAGCATTCGGAAGATGGGCCGGCTTCAGTAACGGCTGGGTGTACTGGACATCAGAAATGCTGATTACCGGAAGCCAGCTGACAGCCATTTCACTATTTACGAAGCATTGGTTTCCTCAGGTGCCGTTATGGGTGTTTGCTTCAATCTATGCGGTACTTGGGCTTCTCATTATTTTCACCGGACTGTCTGTTTTTGAGAAGACTGAAAATGTACTGGCAGTCATCAAAACAGCCGCTATTTTTATGTTTATTGTCATTGCCATCCTGGCATTATGCGGCATCCTATCCGGCGGAAGGCCTGATGTACAGGTTCCAAATAAGACGAGTGAGTTTTTCCCTTTCGGCGCCATGGGGCTGTGGACAGGCTTAATCTACGCGTTTTACGCCTTTGGCGGAATTGAGGTCATGGGGCTGATGGCGGTTCACTTAAAGAAACCAGAGGAAGCGTCTAAATCAGGAAAACTGATGCTGGCGACGCTTGCGATTATTTATATTATTTCAATCGGGCTGGCTTTGCTTTTGGTTCCGTTACACAAGTTTACAGAACAGGACAGCCCGTTCATTACATCGTTAAAAGGATACAACCTTGAGATCATTCTCGATATTTTTAACGGGATTTTCATTATCGCCGGGTTCTCGACCCTCGTCGCTTCGCTATTTGCGGTTACGACATTGCTTTGTACGATGGCTGATGACGGCGACGCGCCGAAATGCTTTACCTTAAAGGAAGGCAAAAAAATATGCTGGCCGGCACTGGGGCTGACGTTTGCGGGGCTTGTCTTATCCATTATTCTGTCCTTGGTGCTGCCCAAAAACATTTATGAGCACATGACGACAGCAGCGGGGCTTATGCTTTTATACACTTGGCTGTTTATCCTGTTCTCCAGCAAAAAGCTGACTGATCCTGAGGGAATGGGGAAAACGCAAATTTATTTAGCGATGATTCTGATTGCTGCGGCTGTGTCAGGTACATTGTTTGAAAAATCAAGCCGGCCCGGTTTTTTTGTGAGCATAGGTTTTCTCGCGATTATTGCCGTCGTTACCATGATCTATCAAAAAAAGCAGGGACATAAAGACCGCCCTGCCAGCTCGTGATTTATTTCATTTTGTTGAACATGTTCTTTAAATAAGAAAACGGGCACCTCGATACCTGTTTTTCGTCGTCACGGAGGAAATACTGTTTCCATTCGCGATTATCCTTTCCTCCGTACCAGCCTAATTGCGGGTGAATCGGAGCTTGATCGTAGGCCTTTAAACGGGATCGGATCAGCCTGCTCATGTTCCGGCCGGATACAGTTGAACCATTTAGGTCATCAAACACCCACCTTGGCTGAAACGCGATCATAAAATAGGGAAAGCTCCGGCTTCTTCTCGCCTCGTGCCCCGGTGTAGCGCACAGAATAAAGTATGGCTCACCGTCAAAACAAAACTCCCATTTATAATGCTCGGGATCGGCCGGAATGTCTTCCGGCCACTCTTTTTCATCTTGATGACTCAGTCTATTTAAAAAGCTCCAAAACAGCTCTTCATACGCTTCAATCGAATAGTGCTCAGCCAAATCTTCCGGTGTATCAAACAACACAACGAGAGATGCATACTTTCCAGTGTCCCGCGATATCTTTCCGTACTCCGCAAGCAATGGAGCCAGTTCCTCCGCCGTTCGGTTTTCCCGCGGATCTCCGGCAAAAGCAATGCGAAGCTGATCATTCAGAAATGACTGGCGTCCGGGAATGCATGGAAACGTATCCGCGTCATCCGCCACAGTTTCTGCCAGCAGCTCAAAAGCGATTCTTTGCCATTCAGGAAGCTCTTCTTGATTACGTTCCAGAAAACTTTTGGTGTAAATCCCATTCACCATTGATCCACCTCCAGTATCATCTGGATACTATATTAAAACTGGAGGCGGCAGGTGACTGTCCTTCATGAATCAGCCCAGTAACTGTTTGATGCCCTGATAACCGAAGTAAAAGCCAAATACAAGGAGGGATACACCAGCGATTCCGGTCAATCCTCTCAATAGCTTTTCATGAAGCAGATTTCTGAACATGCTGGCTGTGATAGCCATGCAAAAATCCCAGATTAAAATGCCGATCATGATGCCGGAGCTATAGATAAGAAGCTGATTCATATTGTAGGCCTCTGCTGTTTTCGCAAGTATGCTCCCGTAAATCCCAAGCCAAAAAAGGATGCTCAATGGATTTGACAGTGAAATGAGAAAACCCGAAGCGAACGTTTTCCTGTATGACGCTTTTCCCCGTGAGCTGCGCACATCCATCGGTTCTCTGACATTTTTCAGTGTTTCAATTCCGGTATAGGTCAGAACAAAAAAGCCGAAGAGCCACAAAAACGTTTTCACAAACGGAGCAGTCAAAAACTGCGACAGCCCGAAATAGATAAAAAGCATGTACAGTCCGTCCGCTGTCATGGCGCCTAAACCAAAAATCCATGCATGCCAAAAACCGTTTTTAATTCCTTTGTCTATTTGCGCCGCATTTACTGGTCCCACAGGCGCTGACAAGGACAGTCCCAGCACAATATAGCTCAAAAAAATGTTCACCAGCCCGTACTCCCTTCTCTTACGTAACTTGTACAATTTATTCGGGAACGGGCCAAGCTATGCACAATTTCGCTTACTGTTTCAGACGTTCAAGCTCTTCCTCCATGATATCGGCAGCTTTGCCTACGAAGCTGAAAATGAGTTCCAGTTCCTCTTCCGTATACTCGCGGCACAAATCCATCGTCGACTCTGACAGAGAGCGGAACAAATCCTTTACATGTTTTTTCGAAGCGGTCAAAGGGACGATCATGACTCTTCTGCGGTCGTTCGGGTCCTTTTCACGAGCCACATACCCCGCTTTTTCTAACCGATCTACAAGCGCTGTGACAGAACCTGTGCTGAGGCCTGTCTTTTTCCCCAGCTCTCCGGCCGTCATCGGTCCCGCTTCATTTAAGATGTCAGCTGATTTCAAATCGGTGGGAAACAGACCGAGAGCCTGAGCGGCTGCCTGATGAAACAGAACCGTTCTTGTGCCCAATTTCCGAAAAAGCTGAACGGCAGTCTTTTCCAACTCACTTCTGGAATTTCTTGTTGACAACTGACAGTCCTCCCTATAGAATCGAATTTATCTTGATAATCGAGATATTCAATGATCAAACTATTATCATGATATCAGAACTTACATAGAAAAGTAAGAGGAGGTAGAACAAATGGACACAACATCAGCAAAACAGGCTTCCACCAAATTTGTGGTCCTCGGTCTCCTGCTGGGCATCTTGATGTCTGCAATGGACAATACGATTGTTGCCACCGCAATGGGCAGCATCGTAGCCGATCTTGGGAGCTTTGATAAATTTGCTTGGGTGACGGCATCCTATATGGTGGCGGTCATGGCTGGAATGCCGATTTACGGCAAGCTTTCCGATATGTACGGCCGAAAACGTTTTTTCCTGTTTGGACTTATTTTTTTCTTAATCGGGTCGGCTTTATGCGGCATTGCACAGACGATGAATCAGCTGATCATCTACCGGGCCATTCAAGGGATTGGAGGCGGCGCGCTCCTGCCGATTGCCTTTACCATTATCTTTGATTTGTTTCCGCCGGAAAAACGCGGAAAAATGTCCGGCATGTTCGGTGCTGTATTCGGATTATCCAGTGTTCTTGGGCCGCTGTTAGGCGCGATCATTACAGATTCGATCAGCTGGCACTGGGTGTTTTACATCAATGTGCCGATCGGCGCATTGTCATTGTTTTTCATTATTCGCTACTACAAAGAATCTCTGGAGCACAGAAAGCAGAAAATTGACTGGGGCGGCGCGGTTACCTTAGTCGTATCCATTGTATGCCTGATGTTCGCCCTTGAGCTTGGCGGCAAAACATACGATTGGAATTCCATTCAGATCATTGGCCTGTTTATTGTATTCGCTGTTTTCTTCATTGCCTTTTTTATAGTGGAGAGAAAAGCGGAAGAGCCGATTATTTCTTTCTGGATGTTTAAAAACCGTTTGTTTGCCACAGCGCAGATTCTCGCTTTCCTGTATGGCGGAACATTCATTATTTTAGCGGTATTTATTCCGATTTTCGTTCAGGCGGTATACGGCAGTTCAGCGACAAGCGCGGGCTTTATTCTGACGCCGATGATGATTGGATCAGTCATCGGGAGCATGATAGGCGGGATCTTCCAAACGAAGGTCAGCTTCCGCAATTTGATGCTGATATCTGTTATCGCTTTCTTTATCGGCATGCTGCTTCTTTCCAATATGACGCCTGACACAGCACGGGTATGGCTGACAGTCTTTATGATGATTTCAGGTTTTGGTGTAGGCTTTAACTTCTCCCTGCTGCCGGCGGCTTCTATGAATGATCTTGAACCTCGTTTTCGGGGAACGGCCAACTCTACAAATTCATTTTTGCGGTCATTCGGCATGACCTTGGGCGTCACCATTTTCGGAACGGTGCAAACAAATGTATTCACAAACAAGCTGAGCGACGCCTTCAGCGGCGTGAAAGGCTCAGCAGGTTCAGGCGCGGCGCAAAATATCGGCGACCCGCAGGAGATTTTCCAAGCAGGAACACGCTCCCAAATTCCTGAGGCGATCCTGAATCGCATTATTGACGCAATGTCTTCAAGTATCACGTATGTCTTTTTGCTCGCTTTGGTTCCAATCGTCCTCGCGGCGGTTACCGTTTTGTTTATGGGAAAAGCCAGAGTGAAAACAACAGCGGAAATGGCGAAGAAAGCAAATTAACAAAAAAGCAGTACATGGCTGACATGTACTGCTTTTTTCGATTACAACCCTAATCTTGCAAGAATAAACGTCCATATACAAATGATCAATAACAGAATCAGACTGTACGCCACTGTACGCTTAAACAGTTTAGATTCCTTGCCAGTCTGTCCGACCGCTGCGGCGGCGATGGCGATAGACTGAGGAGAAACGAGTTTCGCCATCACCCCGCCCGCCGTATTTGCAGCTAACAGCAAATCAGAACCCGCACCGATCTGCGCTCCGGTGACAACCTGCAAATGTCCGAACAAAGCGTTATTGCTGACAACAGAACCGGTAATGAACACGCCGATCCAGCCGAGAACAGGACTGACAAACGGGAACAAATCTCCTGTTTTCGCCAGTGCCAACCCAATTGAAGAGCTGAGCCCTGCGAAGTTGGCCAGATTGGCAAACCCCATTACGAAGCAGATCGTGATAATCGGCACCCACAGCTCTTTTCCTGTCTCCTTCAAGGAAGCAAAGGCATCCCGATAAGAGAAATTTTTGCTGAACAGCCCTGTCACGATGACTGCCGCTAAAATCGCTGTACCAGTCGCTGACAGCAGATCGACTTTAAAGACTGCATCTAACGGCATGGCAGATGGCGCAATCGGCGGCATTTTCATAATTTGCTGATGCAGAAAAGGCATTTTCAATAATAGTGTTGTCTGATATAACAGCCCGCCTTCTTGGAATAGCGCTTTGAAAGCAGGAAGGCTCCAGATTGTGATCGCTGCAGTTAAAATGTAGAAAGGAGACCATGCTTTCGCAATGTCAGCGGCACTGTATGCCTTTTTCTCACCAGTCTCGCCGGCTCCTTCCTCCCGGTAAATCTCTTTCGGCTGCCATTTGCGGAGGAAGAGCGCAAGCCCGCCCATGCTGAATAAGGCCGCCAAAATGTTTGCTAATTCCGGTCCAAGCACCGCCATTGTCAGTGTCTGAACCGCTGTATACACACCGCTCACAACCAACAGGGCAGGCCATGTCTGTTTGATTCCCTTCATTCGGTCTAATAGGAATACAAGCAGAAACGGAATCAAAAATGAGATCATCGGCAGTGTCCACATCAATGTCCGTGACAGCTCAAGAGCAGACAAATCACCAATCTGTGCCCCTGTGATTACAGGAATTCCAATCGCACCAAAGGCTCCAGAGGCTGCGTTCGCAATCAAACAGAGCGCCGCCGCTTTTAACGGTTTAAAACCAAGTTCGACGAGCAACGCCGCACTAATCGCAATCGGAACACCAAAACCGGCCGCGCCTTCCAAAAACGCGTTAAAACAAAAACCAATTAATAATAGCTGTATTCTTTGGTCAGGCGAAATGCCGGCTATGCTGGAACGAATAATGGTAAATTTCCCGGTTTTCACTGCAATTTTATACAGCCACACCGCCATCAGAACGATGTAACCAATCGGCCATAAACCGCTCCCGATTCCTAGTAAAACAGAAGAAATTGCCTTTTCAACCGGCATATGAAATGCCAAAACGGAGACGAAGAAACTGACGGCTAGGGTAAGAAATGCCGCAAGAATGCCTTTCATTTTAAAAACAGTTAAAGCCAAGAGAAAAAAGAGAATCGGAGTGAGCGCCACAAGTGCGCTCACATACTCGTTTCCAAACGGATCATACAACTGCTCCCACATTGACAATCAGCCCTTTACTCTATAGTTGCGATTAGTTGATCTTTTGTTCTGCAAAATGCGGTTTTAAGATGTTTTTAAGGACGCCGGCGCTGTGAAGGAACTGTTCTTTTTCTTTCTCATTTAAGTTCAGCTCAGTGATGCCTGCAACTCCTCCGCGGTTTACGACAGCCGGAACGCCGATGTACACGTCATCTGCGCCGTATTGTCCGTCCAAATATGTGCTGACAGTTAAAATGCTGTTTTCATTATGAAGAATGGCTTTTGTAATGCGGGCGAGGCTCATCGCAACGCCGTAATAAGTTGCACCTTTTTTCTCAATGATATGGTAAGCGGCGTTTTTCACGTCATCTACGATCTGGTCAAGCTCCTCTTGTTTGTACGCATCGTTTTTCTCAACGAGTTCACTGACCGGCACTCCGCCGACATTTGCGTGGCTCCAGACAGGAAGCTCTGTGTCGCCGTGCTCTCCGATAATATGTGCGTGCACGTTTTGAGGGGCTGCGCCAAAGTATTCGCTCAGCATGTAACGGAATCTCGCAGAATCTAGTGTTGTACCGCTTCCGATCACCCGCTCTTTTGGCAGGCCGCTGAATTTCCATGTAGCGTAAGTCAGAATATCAACCGGATTTGTCGCGATTAAGAAGATGCCGTCAAATCCGCTCGCCATGACTTCACTGACGATGCCTTTGAAAATCTTTAAGTTCTTTTCTACTAATTCAAGGCGCGTCTCACCAGGTTTTTGGTTTGCTCCGGCGCAGATGCAGACAATATCAGCATCCTTGCAGTCTTCATATGTTCCGTAAGATGTTTTGACCGGTTGCGGCGCAAACGCCTTTCCGTGGTTTAAATCCATTACATCGCCCATTGCTTTTTCTTTATTTAAATCAATGACCACAAGCTCATCTGCGATCGCTTGGTTAATTAACGCAAATGCATAACTGCTACCAACAAAACCCGCTCCGATTAAAGCTACTTTATTTACATGTTTATTCATCATTAATCATCCTTCCAGGGTATGTTTTTCTTTGATGTCTGTTTGTGAAGTATTTCACATTTATATTGTGCAATATTTCACAAACTATTGCAAGAGAAAAGTTTTGTCTGATTTATGAACAAAAATAGAAACCATCTAGGATGGTTTCTTGGGAATTTTCCCTCTGATCGCTTGCCCTCAATGAGGCAGAGAACCGCTTAAGCCAGAGTCGTTATATAAACCATTTTGCACGTAATCAAAGCCAGGCTGGTTCTGTCCAGGCACTTGGGCGCTGCCATTATTAAAAATCACTTTGGCGTTGGTTGTATCCGTATCCGCCGGCAGCGTCAGCGTGTAAATTCCATCTGCATTCTTAGTCATTGCTTTTCCCGGCCAAGATCCGGTCAATTCTATTGCCCGGCCTCCATCATGTTTATAGATATAAGCATTTACTTGGCCCCAATGATTCGGATTTTGATAGCCAATTGTTTTGGCCGCAGACGGGTCTCTTTTTACAAAGCTGTACTCTTGGGCCCTCGTTACACCATCACTGTTCGTTCCTGTTAACGTGATGTCGTATGTTGTGCCAAATGGATCTCCTTTTCCGATCGTTAATTGGTCTCCATCCTTAAACGCTGTCTCTTGCCCATTATTGATTTGATACACGGCTTTTGCTGTATTCGCATCTGCACGCAGGGTGATCGTCAATTGATCATTGAAAGAATGGGTTACCCCTGTTTTGACATTCTCAAGGAAGACATGAGGTGCATTTTCAATATCGTCAGGATAAAGAACAACCACTGATCTGGCATTGATCGTGCCTGTCAGTTTACCGTCCGTTACTTGAAATGAACCATCCCCAGCTTTATTAGCATAGCTGCCATCAGGTAATTTCGTTAAAGCATTGATGGTGACAGAAGATGAACCTGCATTTGCCAACACAACGCCATGTGAGCCGCGCTGATTCATGAATATCTGGTTATTTCCATTCGGATTCGAGAGTTCCTCAGGCTGTCCAGCCATTACATTGTGAAATGTATTGACCGCAGCGATAGCCTGATCTTCAAATAAAGCACTTCCGCGGTCGCCTATTTGGCTTTTCCCTGGGAATCTCACACCATTTCCGCCGCCCTCAGGTCTGGAAAAGAAGAGAGGCGTACTGCCTGAGCGAGAAGCAATCACTGCCCAGCCTAAACGAATATCGTCATCACTCATCCATGTAGACTCTTGATCATCATTGGCATACGTATCATGCGATTCCACCCATGTGACTAACTTGTCCGCAGCCACATCAGATGCATAATGGGAGATATTCGACACGCTAAGATTACGATTCTTTAAAGCGGACCTTATGGAATGTCCATAGTTAGATGCTGTCACATTCATATAATTCGCATATGCGGCATCTCTGGAGGCACTATCTTGCAGGATTTCTCCGTATTGGAACTCCGCAGATGTATTTGTGATATTCGGCCAAAATTGACTGCCGTAATTCCCATCATCAGGAAGCTCTATATGTTTGGCGGCATCAAATCGAAATCCGTCTGCCCCATCATTCAATGCTCTTTCTAAGAAACGTTTCAGATAGGACTGTACTTGTGTATTCTGTGTATTCCAATCATACAGCCCGAGCAATGAATTCTGCGTGACATCCCATCGATCTGACCAGTTTTTAATTTGTGTGTTTCCATGGGTCCAGTTTGGAATACTCTTAATCTCATTGGAAATCGCAGCATAGTCACTGGTGGTATGATTGATGACCGCGTCAACAATGACCTTTACGCCATATTCTTCAGCTGCTGCACACATTTCTTTAAATTCTTGTTCAGTACCTAAGTAACGGTTGCCAATTTGGTACGATGTCGGCTGATACAGCCAGTACCAGTTTGACATGCTTTTATCTCCTTGATTCCCTTCCTTTACTTGGTTAATCGGAGACGTCTGAATGGCTGTATATCCTGCATCATGAATATCCTTCATATTATGTTTTAACGTATTGAACGACCAATTCCATGCATGAAGAATGGTTCCGCTTTTGATCGACGGTGCTGTAAGCTCATTCGATTTGTTCGCCGTTTCAGCACTCGCAGCCGCCGGTCCTGCCAGAACCAAATGAAACAGCAATAAAAATCCAGCGAATAACGGCAGTAAAGAGGTTTTGAATCGTTTTTCAAACATTCTTGACACTCCTTATTTAGTTTTTGAAGACTTACTGCGGAGTCAAAAATCCCTCTTACTTCATCCTTCCGCTTCCTCCTTTCAAACGAATGTGAAGACTGGAGAATTTTGTTAACGCTTACATTTCAAATTATCACATTCACCCTATCAAAACAACTTGATAGAGAGAATTCAAATCTATATTCCTATCCTAATAAAAACGCTGCCCCGAACTGTGAGCCGTTTCCCTCACTTTACAAACAAAAAAAGAAACCATCTCACTAAGATGATTTCTTTTCTACTTCTTCTTTTATCGCTCTTCTGTAAGCCAGCTTCACAATCACGTATCGAAGCAGAAACAAAGCGCCGCCGCAGACGATAAAAAGAAGGACCATTTTCAGCCAAGCGAAGAATGTATGGGGAAGCCCCCTGTCGTACATCGTAAGCACCACTACCGCAAAGGCGACCGCAATTGACTCTATTCGCTGCTGCTTCACCCGTTTTTGCAGTTCTTCTTCGGTGTCTATTCTCGGCATGAGCATCCCAGATGCTGCTGCCCTGATGCAGTAATATAAGATGATGATGAACAAAAACACAAGGCTTGCAGCCCATTCTTTAAACGGAAATTCAAACATAATGCCGCGGATGATCACATCAAGAAGCGCAAAAGCACCCGCTATTATCCCAATCTCCGACCAGATTTTTTGTTCATTTTCTTTTACTCTCTTATTTTTCCCATTCACGCCTGAAAGTCTATTACGCAGATTATTCATGACCTTCCTCCCGCACTTTTACGAATGGCTTATGGCTTACATGTTACAATAACAGCCTGCGCTTCTGCAATGATTAACTCAAAAGCCCGCCGTACAAGCCGGCGGGCAGCAATCGTTAAAACGGCCCCCAATTGATCATGACGCCGATCACAATAAAGACAAGCCCGATCAAAAACCAAATCAAAGCAAGCGGCACCATAAACCGCAGCCACTTGACGTACGGAATGCCGCTGGCGGCAAGCACCGCCATGAGAACGCCGGATGTCGGGTTCACACAGTTGACGACTCCTTCTCCAAGCATAACCGCCTCCACTGCAACCTGTCTCGTAATTCCCATCAAATCAGCAAGCGGCGCCAGAATTGGAATAAATACAACGGCTTCTCCAGACCCTGAAGAGATGAGAAAGTGAAGAAGCGCACTGGCGATATACATACCGATCGCGCCGGCAATCGGGCTGAATCCGTCCAAAAGCGATGCCAAGGCATTGACGACTGTATCGAGGAGCTTTCCATTTTCAAGAATGACGGAAATACTTCGTGCCATCCCGACAATCAGCGCCCCGTATACAAGGCTTTGGCAGCCCGTAATGAAGGTTTTGGCAATATCGTTTGCCGCAAGTCCGCCTATTAAACCGGCAAGGACAGAAATAAAAATAAACGTCGCAGCCATTTGGGAATCAGACCAGCCCAGCTTTAAAGCGCCGTACAAAAATCCGATCAGCGACAGTCCCGCCACAGCCAAAATCAGCTTATGGCGAACGGTAAACGGCACTGACTGATCTTCTTCTTTACCCGTTTCACCCATTCCTGCCGCCGGGAACCAATTTGTTCCTAACACACTGGCATCCTTTGATTTTTTTAATTTCCTCGTATACAGATAGATATAAATAATAGAAGAAAGCAAAAAGCATATGTATATCACAATACGCAGGCCGATCCCCGAAAAGAGCGGCAGCTCCGCGATTGATTGCGATAAACCGAGCGGGGACGGTGATAAAATAGTAGAGTTAAATCCAGCGTAGCAGCCGATGTAAATAACAGCGGCGCCCGCGACTGCGTCCCATTTTAAGGATCGTGCGACTATGAGGCCGATGGGTATAAATCCGATAACTGAATTCACGACAATTCCGGTTGTCCCGAGAATGGAGAACAACGCGCCGACAATACAAATAAATAATAATTGCTTTGTGCGGAATTTGCTGATGACATTGTAAATCAGGCCGTTGATGGCGCCCGTTTTTTCTAAAATGGCAATGGTGCCGCCTGTGAACAAAATCAGAAAGATGATTGGTGCTGATCCGACCATTCCATCCTGAAGAGAAGTAAAAAAGCTGATCAGGCTGACCGGAGACTGTTCAATTGAATGATAGCTTCCCGGAACAGCAGTCGTGACATCTCCCTTTGTCACGCGGTCAAATTCTCCCGCCGGTACAATATACGAAGCAATAGCGCAAATGAAAGCAATCATAAATAAGAGGACATAGGCGTCAGGCATTTTAAATGTCGTTCGTTTTTTCTTAGGTTGTGTTTCGGCCGCTGGCATACTCATATTTCGATTCATCCCCTCCGTTTGAAAATATTCATTATTCTGAAAAGTAGCAATATGTGCTATATTATATACAGCCTATCTTCCTGTTTCAATATAAATAAAGTAAAGAAGGTAAAATTCATTTTGATAGAAGGAGGTACTTCTTCCCATGCAAAAGCTTTCCGAAGACATGAAACAAACCGTTATGGATATCTTCGAGCATCTGCACGCGAACCCTGAAGTCAGCTGGAAGGAATATGAGACAACTGCATTTCTCAAACTAAAGCTTGAGGATTTGGGATGCCGGACGCGCACTTTTTCAGACTGCACCGGGGTTGTTGGCGAGATCGGTTCGGGCTCGCCGGTTGTAGCTGTTCGCGCTGACATTGATGCGCTATGGCAGGAGGTCAACGGCACATTCCGCGCCAACCATTCCTGCGGCCACGATTCACATATGACAATGGCGCTGGGCACGTTAATGCTGCTGAAAAAACAGCCCGAGCTTCCGAAGGGCACGATCCGTTTTATCTTTCAGCCGGCTGAGGAAAAAGGCGGCGGCGCCTTGAAAATGATAGAAGAAGGCGTGCTTGATGATGTCGACTATTTGTACGGCGTTCACGTCCGTCCGATTCAGGAAACACAGAACGGGCGCTGTGCCCCTTCCATCCTGCATGGGTCAAGCCAGCATATTGAGGGAACGATTATCGGAGAGGAGGCCCATGGCGCCCGCCCGCATCTCGGGAAAAACAGCATTGAAATTGCGGCATTTCTCGTACATAAGCTCGGACTCATTCATATTGACCCGAAAATTCCGCATACCGTTAAAATGACAAAACTTCAAGCCGGCGGTGAAAGCTCTAACATCATTCCAGGAAAAGCGTCATTCAGCCTTGATTTGCGCGCTCAGACCAATGAAGCCATGGAGACGTTAATCGCCGAAACAGAAAGAGCCTGCGAAGCGGCCGCCGCTGCATTCGGCGCGAAGATCGAACTGCAAAAGGAACACAGCCTTCCTGCAGCAACACAAAACAAAGAAGCTGAAGCGATCATGGCAGAAGCAATTACAGATATCATCGGGGCTGAGCAGCTTGATGAACCGCTTGTCACAACCGGCGGTGAGGATTTCCATTTTTATGCGGTGAAAGTGCCGAACCTGAAAACAACTATGCTCGGACTCGGCTGCGGACTTCAGCCGGGACTCCATCATCCCCATATGACCTTTGACCGAAACGCGATGTTCAACGGCATTCATATTTTAGCGAATGCCGTACTCAAAACGTTTCAGAAAGCGGAATCACCCGCTGCCGCTAACGCTTCTTAACAAATAAAAAAAGCAGCCTGGCTACAGGCTGCTTTCTTCATTATTTCTTCAAATCTTCAATTGAGTTGACGTTTTTCATATATTGAGGCACAACAAGACCCATCTTCACGCCAGTCATACTGGTGCCTATATCGTCATATTTGCCTTTGTATTTAGCGGCGTATGCTTTATGGGTATTCGGCAGCCATGCGGAAAGGGATGCGTCGGCGCTTCCCGTCGCAACCGCGGTCCACATTGGACCGGCCTCTACCTGAGTAAGCGTGACGTCATAGCCCAAGTCTTCTAAGACTTTGCCAACCACGTTTGTACTTGCAATCTCACTGTCCCACGCCACATAGGCAAGGTTGATTTTGTCACCCTTCACCTTTTGAACGCCTTTTGTCCACTCCGCAATCTGATCTTTGTGTTTCTTCACATACTCAGCTGCGGCTTTGGCAGGTTTTTCGCCTTCTTCCACCTTGATCATGACTTCGCCCATGTCGTCTTGCGACCATTTAAACTGGCTCAGTAGCTTTACGGCATTCGGCTGTTCTTTGCTGAAGCCTTTGCGCGTGATCGTATGGATTTCCTCTGAGCTGCCATAAGATTGTTTCGGATCATCGAGATATTTCAGCTTATATCTGGAGAACATCCAGTGCGGTGTCCATCCTGTAATGATGATCGGTTTCTTACGGTCGTATGACTTTTTAAGCGTTGCAGTCATCGCGGCGCTTGACGCCGAAATCAATGTCCAGTCTTTCAGGTCATAATCCTTCATCGCTTGATCGGTCAGGGCCATAATCCCTGAACCGGGGTCAATCCCGATGATGGTCTTATTTACCTGTTCAGCCGCGGTTGCATTTTCATCGCTTTCCGACCCGCAAGCCGCAAGTGAGAGCGCCAGCATGGCGGAAACGCCGATACCGATGATTTTTTTAAGCATCAGGCATTCCCCCTGCTTTTCTTCTTCACTTTAATATTTTGAGTAATGCGGTCCAGCGTAATGGCAACGATAACGATGGCGATACCGGCCTCTACGCCGACCCCTGTTTTCAGCTGTGTAACGGCACTGTATACTTCAGAACCAAGTCCAGGCGCACCGACCATTGCGGCGATAACAACCATTGATAACGCAAGCATGATGCTTTGGTTGATTCCGGCCAGAATGGTTTTTGTCGCAAGCGGAAGCTGAACTTTAAACAAACGCTGAGCTGTTGTAGAACCGAACGCCTCAGTCGCTTCAATCAGATCCGCCGGCACTTGTTTAATACCGAGAACAGTCATGCGGATTGTCGGCGGCATCGCGAAGATAACAGATGCAACAACACCCGGCACAACACCGATGTTGAAGAAGAAAATCGCCGGCAATAGATATACGAAAGCAGGCATTGTCTGCATTAAATCAAGAATAGGCGTTACAATACGGCGAACTGTTTCTTTCTGGGACGCCCAAATTCCGATCGGAACCCCGACCACAATCGAAATAATCACAGATGTCAAAACAAGCGCCAATGTTTGCAGCATTGGGTCCCAGTATCCTAAATAATCAATCAGGAGGAATCCAATCAATGTAAATAACGCAATTCCCCTCGTACTGATCCACCACGCAAGTGCGGCGAAAATAATCGTTAACAAAATAGATGGGATAAATCCAAGTCCGCTGACAATTCCATTTACAAAAGCGGCCAATCCGTTTGCGATTCCGTCGAAGAATCCGCCAAACGTCATCGTAATCCAGTCAACAAAACGGTCAATGATATCTGCTAAAGGTATTCTAGGCAGTCTATCCATCTTACTTCACCTCCTGTGCAGAAGGATCTTGTGTTTGTTCGTCAGTGCCTTCAGCATTGATATACTCGTTATTGCCGGCAAGCGCGCCAATCAGTGCGCCTTTTACGACAATCCCTTTCATTCTTTGCTTCTCATCTACAACCGCAATTGGAATATTCGCGTCAGAAACAACGTCAAAAATCTCTGTCAAATACGTATCCTCTGGTACAGTCGTAAATTCTGTATTCAAGATATCTTGAAGTGACAAATCAGATTCAGCCGCTTTTTTCGCATCAGACGCATAGATAACACCTAACAATTTCTTTTGTTTATCCACTGCGTAAATTGAAGAAATTCCAAGGTTTTTCATCAGTGTCAATGCCACGCGAGGCCCTTTATCAATCCGCACTGTTTCAGCACGTTTCATAATGTGGCCTGCTGTGAGGACTTTAGATAAATCAACATCCTCGACGAATTTCTCAACATATTCGTTAGATGGATTCATCAGGATTTCTTCAGGCGTGCCGATTTGAACGATGTTACCGTCCTTCATCAAAACAATTCTGTCGCCGATCCGCAACGCTTCGTCCAAGTCGTGCGTAATAAAGATAATCGTTTTTCCGACATTATCGTGAAGATCAAGAAGTTCATCCTGCATATCTTTACGAATCAATGGATCGAGCGCACTGAACGCTTCATCCATCAGAAGAATGTCCGGATCATTTGTCAACGCGCGGGCAAGGCCGACACGCTGCTGCATCCCGCCGGAAAGCTGGTCAGGATATTGGTGTTCAAACCCTTCAAGTCCGACGAGCTTTAAGGACTCAAGCGCTTTTTGCTGACGCTCTTGTTTGTCTACACCTTGAAGTTCCAGTCCGTATTCTGTATTTTCAAGTATCGTTCTATGCGGGAACAGAGCGAACTTTTGGAAGACCATGCTGATTTTCTTCCGGCGGACTTCCCGGAGCTGGTCTTTAGACATATTTGTTATCATGTCACCATCAATGTAAATATTTCCGGCAGTCGGTTCAATAAGCCGGTTTAACATCCGTACTAAAGTTGATTTACCGCTCCCTGATAGACCCATGATGACAAATATCTCACCATCATATACATCAAAATCTGCCTGATTTACCCCAACGGTTGATCCAGTCGCTTTCAGGATCTCTTTTTTTGTCTTTCCGTTGGCAAGCATTTGAACTGCTTTCTTTGTTTGTTTCCCAAAAATTTTAGAGACTTTCTCGACTTTTATCTTAATTGGTTTCTCATCTACACTCATATTTTCCCTCCATATTAAGCAATCTTTATTACCGTAACATTTATGTAACATCCCACACAAACAGCATATTCTCTTTTATTCTGTACCATTTCTTTATAAACATCCATGTAACGGCATGACCTTATTTATGCTTCTAAATGCTCTGTAATCCTCCTTTATGATTGTATTTTACGGGTGATATTTCGCCCATCTTTAGTTGAAAACGCTTTTACTGCATCTGAATTCCTCCTCCCTTTTATGACTTCCTGCTCCTTTACTGGAAAAATAAGTTGCTTTTCCACCCCCGATTTTGTATTATAGTTTCATGACTATGAAACAAACAGATGATCAAATCAGAGCCCAAATTTTTAAAGCCCTGTCTGATGAATCGAGGCTTGCCATTATTCGTACGCTTTATTACAGCGGAAAAGAACTCAGCTGCGGTGAAGTAGGTGAAAAATGCAATATTGTCAAAACCACAGCATCTTATCATTTTAAAACGCTGCGTGAAGCGGGGTTGACGGCAACCCGGAAAGATTCGCGGACAAAATATGTCAGCCTGCGTGAAGACACATTTCAAACATACCTGCCAGGCTTTTTGGAAACCCTCTAAAAAAGGGTTTTCTCTTTACATATCTGTTTCATAGTTTCAAACTTATAAAACTATAGGAGTGACAAAAATTGAAACATATTTGGCTTTTTTTCAGTGTGATGTTTGTCATTGGCACGGATACCTTTTTGCTTTCGCCGCTTCTCCCGCTTTTACAGGATCAGTTTCATGTCTCTACCGATTTGTCAGGCTGGATGGTCAGTGCTTATGCGCTCGGTTATGCGCTGTTCGCTTTGGTTGCGGGCCCGATTTCAGACCGGCTTAACAGGAAAACAGTCATGCTGTGGGGACTTGCAGGCTTTATCGTATCCACGTTTTTATGCGGCATCGCTCCCTCTTTTGCCGCCATGTGCCTGTTCCGTTTTGCCGCAGGCGTTAGTGCTGCGTTTGTGACGCCTCAAATTTGGGCGTCCATCCCTGTCATCGTCCCGCCTTCTCAGATCATAAAAAGCATGGGGATTGCGACAGCAGGATTGGCCGCTTCACAAATGCTGGGACTTCCCATCGGAGGTTTTTTCGCTTCCTTTACATGGCATACGCCATTTTTCGTTCTGTCAGCTTGCTCGCTTGTTCTTCTATTGATTCTGGCGGCAGCCATGCCTGATATTCGTCCTTCTGCACGCCGTCCGTCAATATTGAATCCATATCGGGAGCTGTTTTCACTGCCGAAAACAACGGTCATCCTGTTTGCCTATTTTCTCTTTCAAACCGGAAATTTCGCTTCGTTCAGCTTTCTAGGCACTTGGCTTTCTGCGGATTATCATTTAACCGTTTCGCAAATTGGCGCTGCTATGCTTGTACTCGGACTGGGAAATATGCTCGGAAGTCTTATCGGCAGCCGAATTTCAGCAAAGCTGGGCATGTTTCAGACATTGATCGGCGGCATGCTGCTGATGGGGGCTCTCTATTTCTGTCTCCCTTTCTTTCCTCACTTATTTTTAGTGGAAATGAGCTTTTTTCTCACTTTCTTTACAGCTGGCATTATCTTTCCGTTAATGATGGGTGTCTTTCAATCCATTTCACCAAACGCACGTGGAACCATCGCTTCCCTTTCCAATGCCGCTATGTATGCAGGAACCACTGTCGGCACATGTGTTGCAGGTTTTTTATATCAAAGGACACAGCATTTCGGAGCCGTCACAGGATTTACTGCCATTCTGTTCATACTGTCTATGACGCTCTACCAGACAATCAGAAAAACCGGAAAACGCCAAACTGAAGCCCGAGTGCAAATGTAAAAAAGCACCTCATTCAAGAGGTGCTTTTCCTATTCAAGCTCCGTTTGTTTCGTTTCTTTTCCCATAATCAAAATACAAACAACCGCGAGCAAGATTGCAATGCAAAAGATTGAAAAGATGACTGAAAATGAAATATGACGGGCTGCGAGCGTTCCGACAAGCAGAGGCCCGAAGATGCCGCCGATTCTTCCAAACGCCGCTGTCGTTCCTGAACCTGTTGCGCGAATCGCTGTCGGGTATTGCTCCGGTGTATAGGCATACAGCACGCCCCACGCCCCAAGATTGAAAAACGATAACAGCATTCCAGCTGTAAGCAGAAGGCCTAAGGAATCCGCCGTTCCAAAGAAATAGGCGCTACCTGCTGTACCAATCAGGTAAATGACGAGTATCCACTTCCGGCCCGCTTTTTCGATCAGCCAGGCGGCAGAAAAATAGCCCGGAAGCTGAGCAAGCGTCATCAGCAGGACATATTCAAAGCTTTGAATCATGCTGAAGCCTTTTAGCAGCATGACACTAGGGAGCCACAGGAACATGCCGTAATAAGAAAACACCACGCAGAACCAAACGATCGACAGCATCACTGTCGCCCTTATATACTGTCTTGCCCAGACGCTTTTTACATTCTCCCACACCGATTTCTTTTTGGCAGAAAGCGACTCATATTTCGGTGAATCAGGCAGACTCGTCCGCAAGTACAGAGCATAAAAAGCAGTCAGCGCGGTTAACAGCAAGGCAGCCTGCCAGCCGAAGCTCGGGATCACAAAGTAAGAAATCAGTGCCGCTACGAGCCAGCCAACAGCCCAAAAGCTTTCCAGAAGCACAATCACTCTGCCCCTCTTTTCAGGCACAACCGCTTCCGAAACGAGTGTTGAAGCGACTGGAAGCTCGCCGCCAAGCCCCATTCCGATCACGAAACGAAGAATAAGAAATGCCGATAAGCTCGTCACAAAAGCTGAAATGCCGCTTCCGATGGAAAAGCACAAAAGGGTAATGATAAACACTTTTTTCCGGCCGATTCGATCAGCCAGCAGACCAAACAAAAACGCACCCGCAGCCATGCCGATGGAATTGACGCTTCCGATCCATTTCATTTCTTCGGGCGACAGATTCCACTCCAGATGGAGCGCGGCGATAATAAACGATAATATTCCGACATCCATTGCATCAAACAGCCACCCCAAGCCGGCGACGCCCAGCAGTTTACGCTGGGATATAGGCTGTTGTTTTCCCATTGCCAACACCTCTGATATGCAAAATAATTACCGTTTAAGTTTACACCTGTCTTTACACATTGTCATTAACTAAATGATATAAACGAAAAACCCCGCTTATGTTTCACAAGCGGGGGGGGGGTTTATTATTGCTGCAATGCTGCTTTTTTAATATTATCCTGCAGCTGGGCAATACGTCTTGCGCCGTCTTCGCGAAGGCGTTTGTTTTCTTCTTCGATTTGTTTTGTTTCCTGCATGCCGCTGACGATCGTGTTCCAAGACGATTCGATCGTTTCAATATCTATGCTCGGTCTGCCGGCCATTCTGGCAATTTCAACACTTTGGCTCGAGATGTTTTCAGCATTTCGTCTCAGCATCTCGTTTGTCCGGCGGTCAAGCTCGCTCATGGAGTCAGCCACAAGCTTTTGGCGTTTCACGGTAACGGCCTGAATGATGCCGTTTTTGAAAATCGGAATGGTGATGATGAACGCTGAGTTGATCTTCCCGATCAGCTTTGCATTTCCGCGCTGCAGGAGACGGATTTGAGGTGCCGTTTGAAGAGCCACCATCCGTGCCATATCCAGATCATACACCCGTTCCTCAAGCGCCTGAATGCCGTTTCGCAGTGTATCGAGCTGCATTTGCGCCAGCTGATTTCCGCTTGCCGCTTTTTCTTCATATGAAGGAAGGATCGACTGCATCTCTTCCAGCTTCATTTGTCCGGCAACGACGTATTTTTCAAGCTCCATATAGTATTTGATATTGTTTTCATACATTTCATCGAGCGTGTAGTTCGTCTTCGTCATCTCATCTTTATATTTCGAAATCTCAACGTTGATTTTTTCAATCTCTCCGCCAAGCGTCTGGTACTTTTTAAAGATTTTTTCAATCATGCTGCCGCCGCGTTTGAAAATTTTCGCCATCAATCCCTTTGGCTCATCAAAATCATTTTTGTCGAAGCGGTCCATGATTTTCCCAAGCTGAGTCAGCATTGTGCCGGAGTCTGTCACGCTTGTTGTTTTCATCATCCCTAAGATGCGGTCAGAGAACTTGGAAATTTCAACGGCCGGCTCCTTCCCGTACTCAAGCAGTTCCATTTGGTTTTTGACGTCAATTTGCTGTACAAGCCGCTTCACCTCTGGTTCTTGACGGAACTGGAGACGGATATCGTCAGCTTTCTGCTGGGAAATTTCTTCGTTTTTATCGAGAACAAGCGGGTTTTGATTTTCTGTTGTCATGCTTTTCTTCTCTCCTTACTTTTGGGTAATTGTTCTGAACAGCCTTCTCACAAGCGAAGGCTCTTTATAGTCCTGCTGAAACACCATGTCGTCCAGCCAGTGGATATCATACTGATCCTCTTCAATAAACGGCTCAATGTCTTGATGGCCGGGTGGGTTATAAATGATGATATCGATTCCGATTTCATTCAGGAACAGCAGGGCTGCAGCATCTGAACGCGTGAGTCCGCCGCTCATTTCCGTATGATATAAAACGAGTTTCGGAACGGTTTGCGCATAATCGAACATTTGAATCAATTTCAGCAGTTTAGCAGGCAGGTTTGTTGTTTGTTTAAACAAGTAAATTTGAACATCCTTGACTTGCTCCTGATGCAAAGCCTTAAGCCTCGGGTGCCTGCACATTCTCGAAATCGTTTTGGCAATGGCAGTCTGAACGCCCGCCGGAAGCTGCTTGTACTGCCATACATTGCTTGCCATCAGCTTGTCAGGGTCAATGTTCCCCTCATGGTCAAGCGCGTGGCTGTAATGAAATTGATAGTTTGACTTTATTTCTTCTGTAAACGGAAAGCTTCTTACCATTTCTGTTTCCTGATAATCTGCTAATGTATGAAGCCTGTTCCAATATTCTTTATTGTCTTTCGACACACCCATTACCTTAGCAAATACATTCGGAATCTCGATGGAATGTTTATCAGCTTTGAAATTCGGCCGAATAAAGGCGCGCTCTTTCGTGATTAAAAACAGTTCATCATAGGTCGTTTTCAGCGTAACAGACATCGGCGTGTGATCTCTAAATTGCCATGGCTTATACAGCATGGATTCCTCATGATTCAGCACATGTTCAATTTCCTTTGTTGAGCGGTAGGCCACTGTTGATTTCCGGTCCGGTTTTTCTTTCGGAAACGGCTGAAGCTCCGAAACATCCGGAAGTTTTTCCGTAAAACTGAGCTCCTGCATCGGTTCGACAAGCGCCAGCTGATCGGTTCCCGCCGGATGGAACAGCAGAACATCGCAGCCGGCTAACATCAGATAATATAAGAAATAGAGCTGGCTTTTCGTCGCATCTCCGTACCAAACAACCTTTGGCATCTCCCGCTCTATATCGGTTTTTTCCAACCAAGGATTCAGGTGATTCAAAGAAAACTTCGAGACATCAAGCAGCACTCTGCGAAAATCAGGATGATTCAGCCCCTGCTCATGACTGTCCGCAAAGGTATGTAAAAGCGTCATCAGCGCTTTTCTTAAATGGCGGTGCATCAAGGGATTCGAGTGCTTCGCAATCAGCCTTTCCCCGTCCAGAAAGGCAACAAAGCGGCTGACCGACAGCCCTTTTTCCTGCTGATTAATGGAGTGAATATGCTGGAGCTTTTGAAATGTTTCCGGCTCAATTGTTTTATCAAGCGTTTCACTCAGAATGGTAATGCGATCGTTTACAGACAGCTCATACAACTCGTTATAGTAGTCCGTCTCATCAATAGGCGTACCCAATATCTGCCCGGCAAGACGAGAAAAAGAAAGGCCTTGTTCTGTTTCATAGTGATCCCGCTCAGGCAATGGCTGAAACAGCAGGCTTTTCCAATCCCCATCAGCCGGGACCGCTTTATGAATGGTTAATTCTTCTTGTCTCATCATATCCTCCTTTCCGGTTTGTCATCGGACGATATTTCTGTAACAAAAAAGGAAGGATATTGAACCTCCCTCCTTGTTTTGTTTTATTCTTCTTTTGAAGCGGCTGTTTGTTCACGCACCTGCTTTTGTTTGTTGATGTAGTGAATGATAAAGGTTACCGCAAATGCAGCGATAATGATAATGAAGAATACAGAGTGCGGCATTTCGTAATGGAAAGCACTTGCCGCCATTTTCAGCGCGATAATTCCGATTAACACGAATGCTGTGTTTTCGAGCTCAGGAATTTTATCAATCAGGACAAGGAATACTTTTGCCACTGTACGCATCATTAGAATACCAAGCATACCGCCGATCAGAAGCACCCATACTTTTTCTGACACCGCAAATGCGGCCAGGATGCTGTCCACAGAGAAGGCAAGGTCCATCAATTCAACTGAAATAACAGTTGCCCAGAAGATACCGAATGTGCGGACCATCCAAGAATTTTTCTTAATGCCGTCCGCTTCCTCTTCTTTTTCGCCGATCCAGAAGTGCTTAATGACGAGCCAAGCGAGATAAAGCGCGCCAAGCACCTTGATCCACCAGAATTTAATGAGGAGCATACCGAGCCCGATGAAAATAAACCTGAAAATATAAGCTCCAAACAAACCATACGTTAACGCTTTTTTCCGCTGTTTTTCCGGCAGGTGTTTGACCATCACCGCAAGAACAAGCGCGTTATCGGCCGATAAAAGGCCTTCCAGAACAACAAGGGAACCGATCAGACCCCAGGAAACAGGATCAGACAATACCTCTCCCCACATTTTCCAATCGAAAAATGAAGCATACGTAGACATGATATGATGTAAAAAGTCCAAGTTTTTTCCTCCTATTAATTTAAAACGGTGACTTCTCTATTTGTCACTCGCTTACACTTGCAAACCGTAGTTCCGGCACAATGCAGCCAGCCCGCCGGAAAAACCGCTGCCAATCGCATTGAATTTCCACTCGCCGCCGTGTCTGTAAAGCTCACAAACGACAACAGCTGTTTCAATGGAGAAGTCTTCTCCCAAGTCGAAGCGAAGAAGCTCATTCTGCGTCTCTTCGTCCACAACGCGCACAAACGCATTGGAAACTTGTCCAAAGTTTTGGCTGCGTGCTTCTGCGTCGTGAATGGTCACTGTGATGCCGATTTTCTCAATGTGAGCAGGGATTTTCGAAAAATCAACGATAATCTGCTCATCATCTCCGTCGCCCTCACCCGTGCGGTTGTCACCCGTATGGATGACACCGCCGCTCGGATGTTCAAGGTTATTATAGAAGACGAAATCGAGATCATTCACGCAGTTATCATGAGCATCAACTAAAAAGGCTGAAGCATCCAGGTCAAAATCGTGCCCGCCGGAGTACTTGTTTGTATCCCAGCCTAAGCCGATCACCGCTTTTGTGAGTCCCGGATTTGTTTTCGTTAAATCAATGCGCTGTCCTTTTGATAATTGAATGGCCATACTGCCTCTCTCCTTTCTGCTCTTCGTAATTGGTCTTAACCGACTTGCAAACCGTAGTCTGTTGCGATGCGGGCAAGACCGCCTTGGTAGCCTGAGCCGATAGCGGAGAATTTCCACTCGCCGTTATGTCTGTAAAGCTCCCCTGCAATGATTGCCGTTTCAATAGAGAAATCTTCCGCAAGGTCATAACGGATGAGCTCTTCATTTGTTTCTTCATTTACGATGCGAACGAACGCATTTGATACTTGTCCAAAGTTTTGGCTGCGCGCTTCCGCTTCGTGAATTGTGATAACAAAGGAGATTTTATCAATGTTAGCCGGCACAGCGCTAAGATTCACTTTTACATTCTCATCGTCGCCTTCGCCTAAGCCTGTCAGGTTATCGCCTGAGTGGACGACTGAACCGTTGCCGCCTTCAAGCTGATTGTAGAAAATAAAATCGTTTGGAGACGCGCATTTCCCTGCTGCATCTAACAGAAATACACTTGAGTCAAGGTCAAAGTCGTGCCCGCCGTCATACTTATTCGTATCCCAGCCTAAACCGACAACAACCTTTGAAAGACCCGGATTTGTTTTTGTCAAATCTACTTTTTGTCCTTTTGCCAATGAAATTGCCATGTTTCATCCACTCCTTTTTTTCTTTTACGCGTATCGGCTGATAATATCTTCTAATCTCGTATCATTTGTGCCTTCACCGATCGCCGCAAACTTCCACTCGCTGCCGCTGCGGTAGATTTCTGCTGTAATCAAGCTTGTTCTGCCGGCATAATTGTCTCTCAAATTGTATTTGAGCATTTCTTCATGATTCGATTGATCAACCACACGGATAAACGCATTTTGAATCATGCCGAAATCTTGTTTTCTTCTGACACAATCATAAATATTAACAACAAATACAAGCTTATCGATGTTTGCAGGCACTTTTTCCAAATCTATCATAATTTGCTCGTCATCGCCCGCACCGTCGCCTGTCAGGTTGTCGCCTGTGTGCTTTACACTGCCGCAGCGGCTTTTCAGATTACCGAAATAAATGACATTCTTTTTATCGGTGAATTTTCCGTTTTCCAGCATCAGCACTGAAGCGTCACAGTCGATATTTGCACCGCCTCCGCCAAGCAGTTTGCTGAAAAACCCTCCGCCTGAAGAAACCGGGTCCCAGCCGAGACCGACCATCAATTTTGACAGACCGGCTTTTCCTTTTGTTAAATCAATTCGCTGACCTTTTTCTAAAGAAATTGCCACACGATTCACTCCTACTCATCGAAATGTGAATATAGTCACATTTATTTTTACGCTCACATGGAAAATAAGCCGTAAATTATTAATATATACGTTTGTTATTATATCAAAGTTTCGTTAAAGTTAAGAATAATTGACGAAAATCCTCGAAAAAAACCTTCCATATTTGCTATATGTTTTGCAAATGCTATGAAGTACAAATCTTAAACAAACCATTTGACGTGAGCGAGTCATTTTGCCTATTCTTGTGTCACATTCTAAAAACAGACAGAAAGGAAGCGGCCTTTTGATTCATTTAAGCATACTTGATCAGGCACCTGTTTCTAAAGGAAAAAGCCCTGTGACGACTCTTCAGCATTCGGTTGAGCTTGCCCAATTAAGCGAACAGTGGGGCTATAAGCGTTATTGGTTTGCCGAACATCACAGCACGAAAGGACTGGCAAGCACAGCGCCTGAAATCATGATCGCCCGCATCGCAGCACAGACAAGCACGATTCGTGTCGGGTCAGGCGGCGTGCTGCTGCCCCAGTACAGCCCGTTTAAGGTGGCCGAAACCTTTCGCCAGCTTGAGGCCCTGTATCCAAACCGGATTGACCTCGGTGTCGGGCGTTCCCCCGGCGGCACGACAAAAACCCGTCTTGCCTTAACGGACGGGGTGAAAAAAAGCTTAACCGATTTTAACAGACAGCTGCAGGATGTCTCTTATTTTCTCACGGATTCGCTTCCTGCCGGGCATCCGTATGCCGGAATCAAAGCGGCGCCCCTTATTGACACTGCACCGGAGCTGTGGGTGCTCGGTCTCGGTGAAAACAGCGCAAGACGCGCGGCGCACCAGGGCATTGGGTATGTGTTTGGGCATTTCATTAACCCCGAACGAGGAGAAAATGCGTTTCGCGTCTACAGGGAAAGCTTTCAGCCATCAGCCCATTTCTCGTCCCCGTCCGCCTTGTTTACGATTTTTGTCATTTGCGCAAAAACAGATGAAGAGGCAGAAGAGCTCACATTAAGCCAGGATTTATGGCTTCTTCGCGTCGGAAAAGGCTTGGATAGCCGCGTGCCGACCATCGAGGAAGCAAAAGCGCATCCCTACACAGAGTCCGATAAAAAACTTATAGAGGAAAACAGAAAGCGGATGGTGATCGGTTCTCCAAACACTGTCAAACAGCAGCTTTTAGAGCTCACAGACCGCTATGAAACAAATGAAATTATGGTTCTATGCAATGTGTTTGATTTTGAGGCGAAAAAAGAATCTTATGAACGTCTTGCTGAATTGTTTCTATAAAAAAAGCAGTTTTCCCTAGGGAAAACTGCTTTTCATGTTACTGGCGCCCTTTTTTACGCTGGGCTTCTTTTTTGATAAACATCCAAACTCCCTGAACCACAAATCCGATCAGCAGGAGAACGATCAAAAGCAGGGTAATGGACGGCCCTGGCGGCGTTCCGAGCTGATAAGATGATGTCAGTCCCATAAATACGCTAAATAACGAAATGAGTATGGCTGTGATAAATACCATGTTAAAGCCCTTAGCAATTCTGATGGCGAATGCTGCCGGCAATACGAGCAGGGCTGATACAAGAAGAACCCCGATGATCGGAATAATGACCGAGATCGCAAGGCCTGTGACGATACTGAATGACATCGACAGAACGTTTGTGTTAATTCCGGATGTTTTTGCTGTTGCTTCATCAAATGTCAGCAGGTAGAGCGGCCTTTTCAGTACGATAAAGTAAAGCAAAATCAGCAGTGTAATGATGCCGATAATATACACCTGCTGCTGGTTTACTGTCACGAGCGATCCAAATAGATATTGATCGATGCTCATGTTGGCGGTGCCTTTTGAAAGGCTGATTAAAAACATCGCGAAGGACAAACCAGCCGCCATTAAGATGGCAATGGATACTTCTGAATACGTCCGATATGCCCGCCGCATGTATTCAATCCCGATAGCGCCGATGGTCACGACGACTATGCTCGCCGCGGTAATATTGGTGCTGAGGAAAAAGCCGATGGCAACACCCGACAATGAAATATGCGAAAGTGTGTCAGCCATTAAGGCCTGTCTTCTGAGAACGAGATACACCCCTAAAATCGGGGCCATGATGGCAATCATGCCGCCTGCTAGAAAAGCTCGTCGCATGAATTCCAAGTCAAACATTTCCATCCGCCTTTTTCTCCTCTCTCTAATCGAATCACTTTATCTAAAAATTGCTGTACTTCATTTTGTTCGTGAGTAACCATCACAACTGTGCGGTTGTGATTTTTCACGAGATGGTGCATAAATTCGTAAAATCCTTTTCTGCTGTCATAGTCAACGGCTGTTGTCGGTTCGTCCAGCATTAAGAGGTCCGGATTGCTGGCAAGCATTCTGGCGATACAGATTTTCTGCTTCTGTCCGCCTGATAAGTCGCCGATTTTCCGGTGGCGAAGCTCCCACATTTCCACCATTTTCAGCGCTTTTTCCACTTCGATATGATCTTCTTCATTTAAACGTTTAAACCATTTCCCTTTTGTATAGCGGCCTGACTGAACAAGCTCCAGCACCGTACTCGGAAAGCCAGCGTTAAATGAAGAAATTTGCTGCGGGACGTACCCTATTGTCAGGCGTTTTCCTTCTGTATTCCTTTTACTGATCGTCACCGTGCCTTCCCACGGTTTCAGCATGCCAAGCATCACCTTCATGAGCGTTGATTTAGAGGCGCCGTTTGGTCCCGTGATGCCGACAAACTCACCGCTTTCAATATCAAGTGATACTTTATCCAAAACAGGCGTGTGGGAATAGCCGAAAACGATATCTTTCAATGAGACGAGATTCATGTCAATCTTCCTTTCTCACAAAGAAATAGTGTGCACCCTCCGGCGCACACTATCTTATGATTTAACCAATAGTGAATCTTTCAGGGCATCGAGGTTTTGTTTCATAATGTCGATATACCCTAAACCTTTATCCTGTTCTTCTTTGCTTAAGCCTTCCAGTGTATTAAGCACTTCTGTCTTCGCGCCGATTTCACTGGCGAGCGTATCTGCGACCTTTGAGGATGCAATTTCTTCAAAGTAAATAACTTTTACGTTATGTTCTTTGGCATATGTTTTCAGCTTTGCCAAGTCGGCTGCGCTCGGTTCTTGGTCGGGCGAAATCCCTGCAATCGGAACCTGCGTCAAACCGTATTCTTTTGCCAGATAGCCAAAAGCTGTATGCTGCGTAATGAATTCTTTCTTCTCCGCTTTTTTTACGGTTGTACGATATAGTTTATCAAGATCCTGCAGTTTTGCAATATATTCTTTACTATTTTTCTCATAGTATTCTTTGTTATCCGGGTCCTGCTTTACGATTTGCGCCGTAATATTTTTAACTTCTTTCTGCGCCAGAACAGGACTGAGCCATACGTGAGGGTCCATTGCATGGCTGTGCTCATGCTCCCCATGTTCATGTTCCTCGTGCTCTCCGTGCTCTTCATGTTCTTCTTCAGAGCCTTCCATTAAATCAATGCCTTTGCTCGCATTAACGAAAACGGCATGGCCTTGGCCCATGCTTTTTTCAGTTGACGGCACCCACGTCTCCATGTACTCACTATTATAAACGAACAAATCGGCATCTTGAATGTTGGCAATGTCTTTCGGCGTCGGTTCCCAATCATGAGGCTCGACGGAAGATGGAATTAACAGATCCACATCTCCTTTGTCTTTTACAATTTGTTTCGTAAATTCATACATCGGGTAGAACGTTGTGACAATGTGCAGTTTATCACTCTTCGAATCCGCTGACCCTTTTGTTGATGAGTTGCCGCATGCTGCCACTAATAAAAAGCACGCTGCAATCACAAACAAACCGCTCCATTTTTTAAACATATTGTATATCCCCTCTTTTTCATAGTGACTTAAATCAAAATGATAACGATTTTGTAATCCTATATCATAATAAACCGAAGTCATTACGTTTTGCAAGATTAATTTTCATTTTGATTTTATTCTTCCCGTCTGCAGCATGAATATATGTACTTGAAAAAACCCGGCTGAAAAAGCCGGGTTGAGTCATTTGACTGTTTTGTCGAGAAGATACACTCTGCTCTCGTAAGGCTGAAACACCATTTCATCAGCAAGATCACCGTTGTTTTTATAATTGCTGAGAAGCAGGGATGATTGCTCCTTGCCGCAGTGCTTAGGCCATCGGAAAACAGCTTGGTCTTTTGAAAAGTTATTGACCGACAAAAGCTGCTGTTTGCCGTTTTCTCTCATGTATACAAACAGCTGCGGATCATCCGGAAGCAAAAGGTCATAGCTCCCTTTGATGAGGTCAGCGTACTGCTTTCTCAGGCTGATCAGCTTTTTGTAATAGGTTAAGATCGAATCAGGGTCTGTCTGAGCTTCCTCCACATTGATGGACGAGAAGTTCGGGTTGACCTTCAGCCAGGGCGTGCCGTCAGTAAATCCGGCATTCTTGCCGCTGCTCCACTGCATCGGTGTCCGGGCGTGATCCCTGCTTTTGGCTAAGACTGATCTCATCACATCTTCTGGATCATAGCCTTTTTCAAACACCCGTTTATGATACATATTGATCGTTTGGATATCTTTGTAGTCCTCAATCCGGGTAAACGGCGCGTTTGTCATCCCGATTTCTTCTCCCTGATAAATATACGGCGTGCCCTTCATGAGATAAAGAACGGTGGCCAGCATTTTCGCGGATGCTTTGCGGTATTCCCCATCGTCTCCGAACCTGGACACAATCCGGGGCTGGTCGTGGTTGCACCAATACAATGTATTCCAGCCTTGATGTTCAAGCTTCTTTTGCCATGTTGTCAAAACCGATTTTAAATCAGAAAGCTCAAGGGGTTTCAGATCCCAATGTTCTTTTCCGGGCTGCTGGTCAAGCTCCATATGCTGAAAATGAAAAATCATATTTAGTTCATGCTTATCAGTTCCCGTATACTTCAGCCCTTCCTCCGGTGTGACACTGCCAACCTCTCCGACAGACATGACATCATATTGAGAAAACACTTCATCTGTCATTTCTTTTAAATAGTCATGGATTCGTTCGCCATTTGGCTGGAAAGGCTTCGGCTCTGCCTGCTGATTGATATAGTCCTCATACGAAGGAAGATATTCTTTCTTAGAGATGAGATGGAGCTGGTCAATGCGCAAGCCGTCCACCCCTTTGTCGAGCCAAAATCTCATCATGTCAAATACCGCTTGGCGCACCTCAGGATGCTCCCAATTTAAATCAGCTTGTTTGACAGCATTCATGTGGAGATAATATTCCCCCGTATGCTCCTCGTATTGCCAAACCGGGCATCCATAGTCAGACACCCAGTCCGTCGGCGGGCCGTTCTGTGTGCCGGGGCGCCAAAAGTAATAGCTGCGGTATTTGCTTTTTTTGTCCAGCTCCGCTTTTTTAAACCACGGATGCTCGACCGAGGTGTGATTTAACACAAAGTCCATCACCAGCTTTAACCCGCGATGGTGCACCTGGTCAAGCAGCTCGTGAAAATCATCCATCGTTCCGTATGAATCCATAACCGTCTTATGGTCCGTCACATCATAACCGTAATCAACATTCGGAGAAGGATAAATCGGGCAAATCCAAATCACATCTGCCCCAAGCTCCTTTATGTAGTCAAGACGGGAAATGATCCCCCGCAAGTCTCCAATTCCATCTCCATTGCTGTCCTGAAAGCTCCTTGGATAAATTTGATACACCACCGCATCCTTCCACCACTCTGTTTTCATCCCGCAGTCCCCCTGTTTTGTGTTCTATTCAAGCTGAGACGGATAAAGTGTCATTCCGCCATCGACGAAGAGTGTTGTGCCGGTCACATAGCTTGCTTCCTCAGATACGAGCCAAGCAGCTGCTGCCGCCACCTCTTCCGGTTTTCCGAAGGCTTTCATCGGGATTTTTTTCAGTTGTTTTTGCCTGCTCTCTTCCTTTTTCGTATCAACATTTGATTCTGTGGCAATGGTGCCGGGTGCTATCGCGTTGACGCGAATTCCTTTATCCGCATAGTTGAGCGCAAGCGTTTCTGTCATCATCTTGATACCGCCTTTGGACGTGGAATACTGAACGTTGACGGGGCGCGGGATCTGCTGGTGAACACTCGAGATATTCAGCACATTGCCTTTGATATTGTTTTTCATCATGTGGCTAAGCGCTGCTTTTGCTCCCATAAAGGTTCCGGTGACGTTGACATCAATGACTCTCTGCCAATCTTCAAGGCTCATCTCATGCGGCATGGCCTCCGCGCCGTTAAAGCCGGAGTTGTTCACCATCACATCAAGTGTGCCGAAATGCTCTAAAGCGGCGTCCAAGAGCGCCTGAATCCCTTCTTCTTTTGACACGTCCGCCTCAACTGCGACGGCCTGCCCTCCGTTATTCTTAATGATGTCCACAGTTTCATCGGCTCCCGACGGATCGCTGTGATAGTTCACGACAACATTCATTTTCTCGTGTCCGAACCGTTCCGCAATGGCTCTCCCGATTCCTTTTGAAGAGCCTGTCACAATCGCTGTTTTTCCGGTTAAGTCTTTATACATAAACGATATCCTCCTCTGAATTTTCATTATGCAGTGGAAAATACCCTATTTTTCCGGGTTGGAAACAGCATAAAAAAGCAGAGAACCTGTATGTTCTCTGCCATCTTCTATTGAAAACGCTGCTCGGCAAGCGTTTTTTTAATGTTCATCAGCCTGCGGTAAAAGAATGCGGCGGACTCGTAGCGTTCTTGCTGATTGAAGCGTTCCGCTGTATCATGCAGCAGTTCTTCAGCATCGGCAAGAAGCTGGCGGGATTCCAGCAGGTCAAAGCATTCTTCAAGCACGCTCCGGTCGCCGTCGCCAAGATACAGCTCATGAATGAGGCGGAATTTCGTTAAGTACATGTCATCTTCCCATTCAGCCGCGCTCTTTATCCCGCGGTCATACATCTCTACCGCTTTGTCGTATTTTCCCTGTTTACAGTAGATATGGGTCAGTGAAAAAACGGCTTGAACGGCCTGCTGAAAGTTGTGCTCCTCAAAAATGGCGGCGGCTCTTTTGAAATAGCCCTCCGCTTCACTGAAATCACCCAGACTGTACTTACAATGTCCGACATTATAATGGGCAGCGGCGATCATATACGCTTCCTCAAGCTGCCTTGCATGATCTAAGGCGCTGCACAAGTGTGTCAGCGCTTTTTCATGATGATAAACATCGGTCAAATTTCCGGCGATGATAAATTCACACTGTACGCGGCGGCGCCCGTACAGTTCATATTTCGTATAGATATCTAGCGCCTGGCTCGCATAATTCATGGAAAAATATGTTTGTTTGATGTGATAATACACTTCGGCAACCTTAAAAAGAAACTCAGCTTTTTCGATCTCATCCTCGACATACTCGAGCTTTTCCTCGGCATGTTTATAATGGTCAATCGCTAATATAAAATTTTTCTGCTTAAATTCGTACATTCCTCTGAAATAATAAAAGTAGTATTCCAATAAGCCTGTGAGTTTTTGCTGATTGCTTTCAATTTCGTTCAGCATATCAGAGAACGGAGGCTTGGTGTCGCTGTCTTTCACCGGCATCAGCTTATCAAGCATGATTCGATGCCGGAATTCCATCAAAGAAAAATATAAAAGCAAGTCCTGATTTTCTTCCATGTCTTCTAAATCGTATTCAATCTCCTGCTTTAACGCTTCTGCTTGATCTGCTTCAAATGCGCGAATGAGCTTGTACCATTCGTTTAGTTTTACTGCTACTTCTTCAGATGGAATCTTTGCTCTCATCGGTCTGCCTCCTTCCTCCTGCTACTATTTATGTTATATTTTATCATAGCTGTTCTCTTTTAGAGAGAGCCAATCTCTTAAAAGCGTTAACATTCAACACATCATGAGAAAGTGAGACCGATATGAAATTATCCGCAAAAACATCCGTTATCTTATGTATTCTGTTTCTTCTTGATCTGTGTTTTAGTTATATACGGCACGAATGGCATTCTCAAAACGCCCTGCAGGATATGCCTGTTCCTTCGGCTCTTCATCCGATTGTGAAGCAGAATGCCGACGCTCTAAAGGCCGCAGCAGCGAATAAAGGCATTAGCGTTGTCATTACAGAAGGATTCAGGTCCTTTAAGGAACAAGACGAATTATATAAACAGGGACGTACAAAAAAAGGGAATATTGTCACCTATGCAAGAGGAGGGGAATCGTATCATAACTATGGTTTAGCGGTTGATTTCGCCCTTCAAAAAAGGATGGCAGCATCATATGGGATATGGAGTATGACGGCAATCAAAACGGCAAATCAGATTGGCTGGAGGTTGTCGAGATTGCTAAGAAACTCGGTTTTAAGTGGGGTGGGGACTGGAAACGATTCAAGGACTACCCCCACTTGGAGATGATTCCTGACTAGACACCCTCACAGCCTTTTCTTTTTCCTTATGTGCGCATCAATATAGGAAGGATAAACCGGCTTATATACAAGTTTGTAATGCTGATCGCTGCCTGCTGTAAAATCAGGCTGCCATTCCAGCTTCACATCAAAAGCGGCTAAAAACGTTTCTCTCGCTTCTTCAGCTGAAACATCCGGCCTGTGATTTATTGTTTCTAATTGTTCAGGGTCAATATCCGGCGCCATAAAAGCGTCAATCTTTCCCGTTTCCGGATTGACAATGATGCGGGCAGCGCCGAACCGCAACGGCACTTCTTTATACCAGACAGAAAAATGATTGCGGACCCTGCCTCTTTCATCAATTCGGACGGGATTCACTCTGAAAAACTCAGCCGCTCTCGGATAGAGGGCATACAAAAATTGAAGCGCGATCTCCTGGGATTCTTCCGTTGAACATTGGCGGGTGTCCCGCTGGTCCATAAAAGAAATCGCCGCTTTTAATTTCCCTGTTCTTTTATCAGTCTTCATTTTGATTGTATTTTTATTTCTCGTTTCAAAATAGCTTCCTATGCTTAAATCTTTCCGCTCCGGCGCAGTGCCTTTGCGCCACGTGCTTCCCATTTCTTCTCCAAAGTCCTTTTCACTGACTTTCTGCATATCAGAGGTGAGGCCCAGCATAGCATATATATCGATTTCGTCCGTGTTCTGAAGCGGCGGCAGGGGCGCCCCGTTTTCTATTCTTTCATCTGCAATATGCTGGTCGGGCACGATTTCGTCTACATCCGCGGGATAGCTGTATCCCGGCAGAATCGGTTCATACACAAGCCTGGGTGACTGTTCGCCATCAATGACATCGTACATCAGCTGCAAAGACATTGTATTTAAGTAATGAGACACTACCTTCTCTTTTGCTACAAATTCCGTTGGAACTTGGGCTTTATGCTCTTCTCCGTAATATAAAAAATGGACAATCTGTCCGCTGCGTGTCATATCAATTAAAAAGCCTGAATTGGGAAGCGGAAGCCCCAGTTCCATTTTGGTATAGACAAAACGGACGTGCTGTCCCCGTTCTTCCTTGCCTTGAAAATGAAATTTCATAAATGTGCCGGGATGGTTGGCAGCAGCAAACTGAAGAGCCGTCAGCTTCAGCTCGGCATCTGGAAGTTTTTTGTCTGCCTCAGAGCGCACGGTTGTTGAAAAGGTGAGTAAAGCACCATCATTTCCGAGTTCAACTATAATGTGCTTTTCCGGATCTTCAGGGTCCTTCCAGATGAAATATGCCTGCCCCTTCTTCTTTTGCTTCTGGTCGTAATCTTCTATCTCAAGCTCATAATGAGGCGGTACATTCCCGATCTCTTGCGCCTTCTTTTTCAGCTGTTTAGTAACCAATGAAGTCATCCTTTCAAAGAGTCTACGACAAAGAGAATCCTGTTTATTATATAAAAAGACCTTTCTTCATTTAAAGTGAAGAAAGGTCCTTTTCTATTATTGTCATTGTTTTTCAATATCCTTTCTGCTACTTTCATCACATATCACCTTTTACACCTGCGGCATTTGTGTGACTTTTGACTGTTTTACCATGAACTGATAACGGGCTCTCCTGTATGGGCTTCAATAAAACGCGGATACACCGGTTTGTAGACGAGCCGGTAGGTGTGTTCTTCATCATCACGGTATTCTCTCTCCCAGCCCAGCTCAACTCTAAAATGCTGCCAAAAAATAGACTTGGCTTGTTCTGCAGAAATGGCCGGAACGGGATGAATGGTTTCCAGCTCCTTTGGATCAATATCCGGTCCCATATAAACGGTAATGTGCCCTGTCTGGCGGCTGACGCAGATTCTGATCTGCCCAAACCGGAGCGGGACCCCGTGACAGTGCGCTTCAAATGTAAAACCAGCGACTGCGTTTTCTTCTTTATCCGGTTCATCGTACCTGATCTTAAAATATTGATCGGCATTCGGAAATAAAGCAAACAGGAAGCGAAGCGCAATTTTTTCGCACTCTGCCTCAGTTACTGTCAACGGCCCTTTTTTCTCCATAAATGACATGACGCCTTCGAGTTTTCCGGTTTCTTTGTTATGGATGGTTTTCAGCACTTGATGAGTCCGCCCTTTCAACCAGCTGTCCATGCTTTTATCAGCCGGTTGATACACAGGATCATCCGGATTCCGCCAAACGGTCCCGATTCTCCCATCTCCCAAATCCGTTTCCCGCTCTTTGACAAAACCTTTTTCGATACCGATCATGCTGCCAGGATCAGCCTTTTCGTGAATGCCCTCGAATAAAGGGAGAGGAAAGCTTTCCCGCTCTCTGTCATCGTCTTCATCAAATTCTTTTTCTTCTTGAACCAAATCTGCAGGTACGGTAATGACCCTGCATTCAGGCTCATACACCAAATGCGGCTGATCGTCCCCGTTTTTGTAAACAGAACGATTGAGAACCTCAAACAAAAGGTCGAACTCCACGTCCTTCTTGATGAAGGCGAACGCCTCTTCATAATCCGCGACCCGCTTTGGCTTGATGATGCTGCCCGCTTTGCCATAATAGCGGAAGTAAATGATCTCACCTGATAAGGAAACTTCAGCCATAAATCCGCTCATGGGAAGAGGAAGCCCGTCTTCTATTTGAACATATGAAAATCTCACTTTATCGTCGTATGTACGGTCATTTTCTTCACGGACAAAGGCAGAGAGCGCGCCGGGATAATGAGTCTCGACAAATTGGCGCATGATATCCTCTAATTGCTGCTCAGACAGCCTTTCTTCGCTTTCAGGCTCAATATCACGGGAAAGGGATTCCGGCTGCCCGTCCGTCCCAAGTTCCACGATAATGCCGATGTGTTCATCCTGAGGATCTACCCAACAAAAATGTGCTCTTTTCTCATCATCGCCATAATCTTCAATTTCCAGTTTTAAGTGTGTCGGCACCCGGCCGATTTCCAGTGCTTTTTGTTTCAGTTCCTCTTTTTTCACCAAGACGGCTCCTTTCATTATTCTTATGTCCCCTTCAACTAATCAAAAAGTAGTAGTCTAAAATACACAAATTTCTGAGTTTACCAGTTTTACCAGAACATTTTTCACCAAAAATAGTATGATGAACCTATTCAATATAAAAGCTAATAATCTTAAAATTAATTCCGTTGTAACTTTTTATAGGTCCATTCATGACAAAGAAGGGCGGAGTTTCCAGAAAATCCGGTGAAAACCGTGAGAAAAGAACTGATTTTTTTGGTTATATGATGCTAATCCATTCAAAAAGATCCATTTCTTAAAGACAAAAGACTCCCTTCCCTAAACCATTTGAGGAGGAAAAATGAATGTTTCAGAAAAAAACGTACGCTGTTTTCCTAATTCTTCTGCTGATGATGTTTACAGCTGCTTGTTCCGGAAGCAAAACAAGCGCGGAGAAGAAAAATTCAGAAACAGAAAAAAGCTCAGATATAGCTCAAGTCAAAATCAAAGATGTCTCTTATACACTTCCGTCCCAGTATGATAAGTCCACTTCAGATGACCAGCTTGTGTTAAAAGTCAATGTCGCTGTGAAAAACACAGGAAAAGAACCGCTTAATGTAGACAGTATGGATTTCACTTTGTATCAAGGTGATACCAAAATGTCTGACACAGATCCTGAAGACTATAACGAAAAGCTTCAAGGCAGCACGATTAACGCTGACAAATCGGTTGAAGGAAACCTTTTCTTCGTTGTAGATAAAGGCGAGAAATACGAGCTTAACTATACACCGGAATCTTACGGTGATAAAAAGCCGAAATCAGTTACTTTCAAAATTGACGGAAAAGACAAAAAAATCCTTGCGACAGCAGACCAGCTCCAAGACTCTGCAAAAGCGTTATCAGCTTATGTTGATGTCCTTCTTTTCGGTAAAGACAACGCTGATTTCGAAAAAATCACCGGTGCCAACAAAAATGAAATTGTAAATGATTTCAACGAGTCCGCCAAAGACGGCTATCTCTCAGCTTCCGGCCTTTCCAGCACATATGCGGACAGCAAAGCGCTTGATAATATCGTGAACGGCATTAAAGCGGGATTAAGCAAAAACTCTTCCATTCAGGCGAAAACAACTTCGATCTCCAAAGACGAAGCGATTGTTGAAGCCACAATTAAACCAGTAGATGCATCTTCACTCTCAGACCGCATCGAAGACAGAGTGAAAGACTACTACAGCAAAAATGCTGGCGCAAGCTATGAAGAAGCTGTGAAATACGCGCTTCAAGTATATCCTGAGGAATTCAAAAAGCTCGGGCCGGCTTCATCTGAAAAAACGGTTGAAGTGAAAATGAAGAAAAATGACATCGACCAATGGCAGCTTGATATGGACGATTATAGAGCAGCAGAATTAGTCGAAGCATTCATAAAAGAATAAAACCCCAAAAGGAAATAGCCTCCAAGGCTATTTCCTTTTTTATGTGAAAATCTCACTGATGAAATTCGACTCATCTTCGGTCAGTTCTATGTTCAAGGTTTTCAGGTTATCCTTCAGCTGTTCCGGACGCTTAGCACCTGGAATGATGGCGTCTATCGCCGGTCTCGTTAACAGCCACGCCAAGGCGACATGTGCCGTCTCCGCTTGTTTTTCCTCCGCTACCGCTTTCAGCTTGTCTACTTTTTTGAGATTGTGAATAAACGTTTCTCCCTGAAATTGCGGCTTGTCCTTTCTAAAGTCTTCGAAGACCGTGTCTTTCGTGAATTTTCCTGTCAGCAGTCCGGACGCGAGCGGAAAATAAGGAATAAAGGAAATGCCGTGTTTTTCACAGTACGGAAGCAGCTCCTTTTCGGCATCACGCTGAATAAGCGAGTATTCTGCCTGAAAGACCTCCAAATAGCCGTCTGCATTACATTCCTGCAATTGCTGATAGTCGAGGTTCGAAGCGCCGATCGCTTTGATTTTCCCCTCATCCTTCAGCTCCTTCAGCGTGCCTGCCACTTCAGCGAGAGGCGTTTTGCCATCCGGGAAATGAACATAATACAAATCAATGTAATCTGTTTTCAGCCGCTTCAGGCTCTTTTCCACCTCGCCGCGAAGAAATTCACGGCTGTTGTCTAGTTCAATGCTGCCGTTCACTTCTTTATGGGCCCCTTTGGTAGCAATAATGAGATCATTCCGCACGCCGCGTTCCCGCACGACCTCGCCGATTAGTTCTTCGGAACGCCCCAGTCCATATATAAAGGCGGTGTCGATAAAGTTCACGCCGCCATCCAATGCCGTGCGCACCAAATCTTTCCCTGTTTCATCATTCAGGTTCGGAAATAGATTATGCCCGCCGACCGCATTCGCACCGAATCCGATCCGCTTCACCTGCAGCTTCGTCTTGCCAAGTGTACGTGTTTGATCCATTGTTCCTTCTCCTTTGAAACCAATTTTGATGAAAAATAGTGCAGGGTCACTTTCTGTATTAGATATCCTTTTTCTATTTTCCTTCTTTTTTCAGGATATACAAAAAGGAGAAAGTGTATTTCTCCTTTTGCAGGTTTATTTTGGCAGAACCCATTTATCTTTCAAGAAACAGGCTCTGGCCAGTAAATAGAAAATGGCGATAAGCACGGCAATGGTTCCTGACGTGCACAAAATGGCAACCGGGTCAACCATCCCGAATAAAAGCTGTTTAAATAAAGCGTGCAGGTTCAGAAACGGGATGACAAAGTACGATAAATCAAATTGGTTCGGTGCCTTGCTGAAGATGAAAAACATCGGGAACATAGGCAGAAAGACGACGAGAGACATATAACTTTGCGCTTCTTTTACCGAGCTGGAAATGATGCTGATGAAAAGCTCCATCGCAGAGATCAGCAATGCAGAAAGCACGATGATGAGGGCTGAAGCACCGATTACACCCCACATATGATCTCCGAGCTGGAAGGCCGTCTTTAAATTTTCGGTAAATAACACGGTGGACAAAATCAAAAACACCAAAGCCAATACACCTGAGGCAACTCCAAAAGTAGAAACCGCAAGCCACTTGCCGACCAGCACTTTGTTTCTGCTGACTGGCGTCAACAGCAGCGCCTCGATTGATTTCCGGTCCTTTTCCCCGGCCATGATATCAATAGCAATCGGCATTGCGCCGGAAACAATGGATGTTAGGATCAGCATGGGCAGAATGGCAGAAATCATAATAGCGGAAGCCCCTTTCTCCTCGTCCGCTTCCTTTTGCTGAATCGTAAACGGCTGGATCACCGATTGATCAATATGTTTATCGGTTAAACGTTCCTGCACAATTTCATTTTTGTATTGATCTAAGGCAGACTGCACAAGCTGCATGGCATTTGACGACCCTTGATCGATTGAATTGCCATACACATCAACCTCAAAAGGCGTCATGCTGTTGACATATGAGTTGAACTCTTTCGGGACGTTCAGATAGGCATCTGCTTTTCCATCATCAACCGCTTCTTTAGGCTTTGCAAATGTTTTTACGCTGATCTCGTCAATCGCATTGAGCTTGTTTTCCAGTGCGGGCGGCAGAGAATGGCCGACAGCCAGTGTGTATTGCTCCCCTTTGTCGGACAGCATGCTTTCATAAAAGAAGACAAGCCCGAGCATTGTAATCATCGGAACTAAGATCGTGAGTAAAATCGTTTTTCTGTCGCGCAAAGCGTCGATCATTTCTTTTTTATAAATGTGGCTCAGCATTTAAGAAATCCCCCTGACAAGCTTAGACATAAAGATGTAATTCAAATCCTCGCTCCGCTCGCTCTCGTATAATGATTCAAGCGCTCCCCGGTAAATCACCTCTCCGCTGTGAATCATGATGACACTGTCACAGAGCGCCTGCACTTCCTCCATAATGTGGCTGGAGAAAAGAATGGTTTTTTGTTCTCTTTTCAGCTGCTGGATAAATTCGCGGAAGATGTTGCTGGATGTAATATCAAGCCCTGTTGTCGGCTCATCAAATAAAATGATGTCAGGATCGTGAATCAGCGCTCTGGCTATTGCGACTTTCTGCCTCATGCCTTTCGAAAACCCGCCCACTCTGCGGTTCATATAATCGCGCATGCCGAACCGTTTCGATAAATCTTCTATTCTGGCTTTGATCTCGTGACGGTTTAGCCCGTACAGCCGGCCGAAATATTGCAGATTTTCTTTAGCGGTCATCCTGTCGTAAAGTCCGGTTTCTCCTCCGAATAAGACGCCGATTCTTTTTTTGACCTCGGCCGGCTGCTTGACCGTGTCAAAGCCGGCTACTTTGATTGCACCCTGTGACGGTTCAAGCAAGGCAGCAATCATTCTCAGCATCGTCGTTTTGCCGGCACCGTTTTCTCCGAGAATGCCGACGACTTCTCCTTTTTGAATTGTTAGGCTTACATCTCGCACCGCTTTGACTACTTTTTTCTTATCATGAAACCTGCGGCTGCAATCGGTCAGTGTAATCATGTCACAATCTCCCTTTTCGTTATTTCTAGTAATGACTATATACGAAATGCTGGATTTGTTGGATAAAGTTGTCGCGAAGAGTTCTTTTTATGTCGCGAAATGGGATAGAATAAAGATGATTCTATGTAACTAGGGGAATGATAATGGTAAAAGTCGGACTTGTCGATGACTATCGAGTAGATTTAGAGAAACTGGAAGCGATTGTATCCAGAATGCAGGATGTCGAAATTGTCTTTTCCACCGATTCAGCGGAGGAAGCCTACAGCCGGGTGAAGACCGGAGACATTGATCTGCTGCTTGCCGATATCGAGATGCCTCATATGTCTGGCTATGAGCTTGCTGATTTGATCAGATCCCATTCGCTTGATGTGGATGTGATTTTCGTCACCGGCAACGGCGGCTATGCCGTTCACGCCTTTGACCTGAATGTCCATGATTATATTATGAAGCCGTACCATGCCGACCGGCTGAACGCTTCCTTCGAACGTTATTTGAAAAAGAAAACGGAAACGAGTTTGAATGGGCGGATATTGATTAAGCAAAAATCTGAAATGCACGTTCTGCAAAAAAAGGATATCATTTTCGCAGAACGGACGGGACGTTCGACGACGATTGTGACAACCGCCGAAGAAGTGCAGACGTATCAAACATTAAATGATATTAAAGGCGATCTGCCGGAGAAGGATTTTCTCCGTTCGCACCGATCCTTTATTATCAACATTCATTACATAAAACATTTTTCCGCTTATACAAAGCATTCGTTTACGGTTTCCTTTGAGGGAACGCCTAAAAAAGCGATGATCACCAAGCAGCAGCTTGATTATTTTCAAAACTATTATTTTTGAGGAGTTCAGGATGTGATTACCCTTTTTCAATGTCTTTATCTGTTTTTATTTAGTTTCATATTTTATCAGGGGGCTGCTGCTCTTTCGCACAGTACAGCCCTCTCTTGGCTCACCGCTGCTTTAGGCGCAGCGGCAGCAGGATTGTACCTATGGAAAACGAAGCGGGTGTGGGACCGCTGTTCCTTCCAGCTTTGTGCGTGGATTGCCGTGATCCAATTGATGTCAGCGGCGGCTGTGCTGAATGGCGCGACTATACTGCCGGCATTGTTTGCGATCGTGATATTTGCAGCATGTGAAGGGCTCCGTATCGGACAGTCTGCCTCGCTGGCTAGGTTTTCTGATCAAATTGATCAGCTGACTCAAGCGGAACAGCATGCTAATCGGATGCTGATAGATGTCAGAAGCCGAAATCACGACACAATGAAGCATATAACAGCGATCCGTTCAGCGCAGTCCAAGGCAGATACACAAGCATATATTCAAAACTGGGCGGATCAGTACAGTCAATATGACCGGTTTTTGAAGGGAGAGAATGCATACGTTGCAGGGGTGATTTATGATTTTCTTGAAAAAGCACGTGTTTCAGGTATCACGGTTTCACTGCATATGCATACACCGCTTTCTTCACTTCCGTTTTCACCAGCTGATCAGGTCAGCTTGGTCGGCAACATATTGGAAAATGCGCTCGACAGCGCGGCGGAGACCCAAGAAAAAGCGGAGATTAAGCTGGAAACCTCGCTGCGAAGCGGGCTTTATGTGCTGATTTGTGAAAACAGCACGCCTGGCATGGACCCAAAAGTGCTCGATACACTGTATCAATCGTTTGGCCGTTCCACGAAAAGCGGCCCTCATGAAGGCATGGGCACGTATATCATTCAAAAACTGGTGAAGAGCGCTTTTGGCAGGCTGGATTTTACCTACCGCCACCCCGTCTTCCGGTTAGAAATCAAAATTCCGTTTCAGAAATAAAAAAACCTTGAAAAGCCCGGCTTTTCAAGGTTTTTTTCATTATGAGGATAATGCTTGTGCAAAACGGTCCGCTTCATCCTGCAGTGTGCTTTCAATTTCTTTGTAACGGCTGGAAATCGTTGATGCGCTGACGCCGTATTTTTTCGCCAGTTTGGCTTGAGAAACGGACGCGCCGTTAAGAGAAATTGCATTCACATAATATTCAACTGCCGCCGCAAAAGCTTCCGGTTTTCTGATGACAGGTGATTTTTTCTCGCAGAATGTTTTCCAGATATCAATGACAGCCGGAATCAATTCAGTCGGATACTCATCTCCGCTCAAGCCTTCTTCGATAGCCGCAGCTGTTTCTTTCTCCATATCGTTTGCCCACTCAACACTGCTTTCTTCCGCTGCTGTCTCTGCTTGCGGCTCTTCATCTTTCTCCGCTAACAGCGCGAACAGAACATTGTTGAATTCCTGCTTCATGAAGTCCTCCGGCGTTTTGCCGTTCTTCACAGCGGCATCCGCATATTTCTTCACCTTGCTGATCAGTGCTTCTGTTCTCTTCACCGGGAAGATCGTGAACTGCATGAAGAATTCCGCTTTTTCCGCTTCGTGGATTGGATATCCGAGAATCAGGCTTCCCACTGGCGGGAGGTCTTGGTTATTAGCGTCCATTTCCACTTCGAATTGTTTTTTCGTAATGACATCTTCAAAGTGAATGACACCTTCTTTCAGGTCTTGCAACAGCAATAAAGCAGGCGTCATGCTCTTCCATGATTCAACGATCTCACGCGTTTTCGGACGAGTGATCGAATCGCCTTTTTTCTGAAGGTACTCTTCGAAGATTGTCTTTTCACCAGCAAGCTGATGGAAGAAGATTCCCCAGATTCCTAAATTAAATACGCTGATGTCTTTCGTCTGTCTGTCCATAGCAGAAAGAAAATCATGCTGGTTGATAAAGCCTGAAATGCTTTCTCTATGTACTGTGAAGGCATACTCCACTAAGTCTTCCTGAATTTGTTTCGCTTCTTTTGCCGCTAGTTCTGTCGGGAAGTCGACAACTTTACTTCCGCAGCATTTTTTATATTTCTTGCCGCTGCCGCATGGGCAAGGGGCATTTCGTTTCACTTTTCCCACAATAAACCCTCCGAATTCTGTTGTAACTTTTCTATTTTAACAAAAATAACTTCTGAGGGCTTGGTTTCGGGCTAAAAAAGAATTTGGTAATATGATAAGTTGGCTGATGATGTCAATTTACCTATGACTTTTACACCAACTTTTGTGATTTAAGACTTATAACCTATTCCCACTTTAGGCCCTCTTTTTTACAATGGTTAGGTATTTATGTAAAATTTTAAGGAGTGTTTATGTTGGAACCAGCTGGTTTTATGCTGCGCGCCTGCGCTCTTTTACTTGATGTGATCATTGCCGCAGCAGTGATTTTGGCAGCCGGATTTACGTTTGGCGACGGGTCCGCCGGCGTCATTATTATCGCCATATTGATGCTGCTTGTGTATCCTTTGCTGATGCCGCTGACAAATTGGAGGGGTACACTGGGCAAAAAAATCATCGGGCTGCAAATCGTGCGAGACGAAACATATGAAAAAATATCCGTCCCACAGGCGATTGTCCGTTACCTGATAGCGTGGGTGCATGTGTTCTCCCGCCTGATCTATTTGACAGCCGCATTTACGAAGAAAAAACAAGCCGTTCATGATATGGCTGCGAAAACAATTGTGCTGAAAGCAGAATAACCTTGAAGAATAGCATTCTTCAAGGTTATGTATCTCGTTAGTTCGTATTTTGGCCTCCGCCGTTCAGTCCTTCTTTAATCAAGCTGTTGACTTGGCTGTTCATCAATAAACCGATGTGCCCAACACCATGAATTTGAACGTTTTTAGCACCGTCTAATCTTGATAAATAATTCATGACAATCATATCGGCACTGCTGTAAATGGATGTGTATAAAATCTTTTGATTCGGATCTGTTCCTGGAAGAGCCTTGTTTGTCACCAAACGGTTCGCGCCGCCAAGCGTTACGACATTTTCAATTTTATTTCCGCCGTCCAAATTTTTTATGTAGTAAAGTGTGTTCGCGCCCCCCATGCTGTGAGCGACAATATCCACCTTTTTCGCACCCGTTTCATCCAAAACCTTTTGCACAAATCGTGATAATACCGGGCCATTGTTATAATTCGTGCCTGTCTTGTCCCAAAAATCAACTGCATACAGCTTGTCCCGCGACCAGCCTTGAGACGCCAAATAACTCTTAATTCCCGCAAAATTGAATGACGCTCCTCCAATACCGTGAACCATCACGACTGGATTGTGTTCAGCGGCTTTTGCTGACGGCTGCATCGCAAACAGCGATGTGACTGACAGCATCAAAATTGTTACAAGTGCAATGAACTTACTTTTTACAAATTTCATAATATCCTCCTTTTTTTGTAACAAATTCTTCAATTATATTACGTTGACAAATTAATTAAGTAAAGGGTAATTTTTACTTAATTTTAATGAGATTTTAAGGTTCAGAGGAAATTTTGCTGTTTTTTGATCCTGAAATGCCCAAAAAAAGAAGGCCTATTCGCCTTCTTTTCTTTAATACTCATTGAAATAAGCTTGGATCTTGTGTGGATCGTCTGTTTTGGTGAGCGCCAGCATCAGCAATATCCGTGCTTTTTGCGGGTTTAAAGAGTTCGATGCCAGCAGGTCTTTTTCCGCATAGTCTTGGTTTGGTGTCACGGCACCATTTCCCGTACGGGTTGAGCGCACCACAGTGACGCCTTTTTTGACTGCGCTGACCGCTCCTTTTTCGGCTGCGTCAGATAAAGACCCGTTCCCAGAACCAGCATAGACAATCCCTTTTGCTCCGGCTTTCACAGCCGCGTCAAACAGGTAGCTTCCGTCATTTTGGTATCCGTACATAATATCTACTTGCGGCAGCTGATCAAGATTAGAAACTGAGAAATCGGTATCCTTCGTATGCCTGCGGGTCATTTCATTATTAAAATAGATATCATCAGCTATCGTTCCGACGTATCCCATTTCTTCTGATTTAAATGTATCCGTTGCAGTTGTGTTTGTTTTGGTCACATAGCGGGCTGAGGCAATGCGGTCGTTAAGAACGACGAGCGCCCCTTTTCCTTTTGCCTCAGGTGTGCCTGCCACTTTAACTGCATTGTACAGGTTAGACGGCCCGTCGGCGCTGATGGCTGTGGACGGTCTCATAGAACCGACAACAACAACCGGTTTATCGCTTTTCACAGTGAGGTTCAAAAAATAAGCTGTTTCTTCCAATGTATCCGTTCCATGGGTCACGACGATTCCATCTACATCATCTGAAGCGAGCAATTTATTAATGCGTTTCGCCAGCTTCAGCAATATTTTATTATCAATGTTTGTGCTGCCGACGTTAACAATCTGCTCGCCGCTGACGTTCGCAATGTCCTTCATTTCCGGAACCGCCTCGATCAGTGATTCAACGCCGACGACACCTGATTTATATTCAGTGGTCGAGGTTTTCGATTTATCGGCCCCTGCAATCGTGCCTCCTGTCGCTAAAATTTTAATGTTTGGCCGGTCCTTTTTTCCAGAGGCGGAAGCCGAAGAGACTTTTTGCGTCTGCGGTTTTTCTTTCGGGGATTCTTTTGTTTCAGGAGATTGTGAGCATCCGGTAAAAGCCAGCAATAGTGCGGTAAAAAGAGTGAGTATGAGCAATCGTTGTTTTTTCATCTGTTTCTCTCCTTACGTCCTTATGATGTTTAATGATTGAATATTTTATTTATTCAGTCAAAAAACGTGTCAGCTTTTCTCTCTGCTTTTTTCAAGTTGTCATATACTTCTTTTTTTGTTTTTTCATACAAAGAATTTTTCTTGACAACTGATGGTTGAATCAAGATAATAGACCAGTCACTATATTTTTGATTGCAATTCAGTAAGGTGGGAATGTTATGGGTTATGGAGATTCCCGTGAAAAAATCCTTTCGGCAGCTACCCGGCTTTTTCAGCTGCAAGGGTATTACGGCACGGGGCTGAACCAGATTATAAAGGAAAGCGGAGCGCCTAAAGGTTCTCTTTACTACCATTTTCCGGGCGGTAAAGAACAGCTGGCGATCGAAGCAGTGAATGAGATGAAGGAATATATCCGCCAGAAAATCGCGGACTGCATGGAAGCCTACAACGATCCAGCGGAAGGCATTCAAGCCTTTTTGAAGGAGCTCTCCTGCCAATTTTCATGCACGGAAGACATTGAGGGCTTGCCTGTCGGCTTGCTTGCGGCTGAAACGTCATTAAAAAGCGAACCGTTGCGGGAAGCCTGCCATGAAGCCTACAAAGAGTGGGCCCTAGTGTATGAGGAAAAACTGCGGAAGACAGGCTACAGCGAGAGCCATGCTAAGGAAGCCGGCACCGTAATTAACGCGATGATTGAAGGCGGTATTCTTTTATCTTTGACGGCAAAAAACAGCACACCGCTCCTTCAAATCTCCAACCGCATTCCTGGTCTGCTGAAGAGATAAAAATGACATACTTATACAAGCTGAATGAATACATTCAGCTGACAGAGAGGGGTAATAATTTTGGAAACAGCAGCTAAAGCATCTCAGCAATACAAAGTGATGCCGATTATGATTTCCTTGCTGTTGGCCGGTTTTATCGGCATGTTCAGTGAAACGGCCCTGAACATTGCGTTAACCGATCTTATGAAGGAATTGAACATTACAGCGGCAACCGTTCAATGGTTAACCACAGGCTACCTGCTTGTACTCGGTATCCTCGTTCCTGTATCAGGATTGCTATTGCAGTGGTTCACAACAAGACAGCTTTTTATCGTATCGCTTATCTTTTCTATCATAGGCACGTTGATCGCGGCGCTTGCGCCAAGCTTCTCGTTTTTATTAGCGGCGAGGATCGTTCAGGCACTCGGAACCGGGCTTTTACTGCCGCTGATGTTTAACACGATCTTGGTGATTTTCCCGCCTCATAAACGGGGCGCGGCGATGGGAACGATCGGACTTGTCATTATGTTCGCGCCCGCCATCGGCCCGACTTTCTCCGGATTGGTTCTGGAGCATCTCAACTGGCACTGGATTTTCTGGATCTCTCTTCCGTTCCTGGTGCTGGCGCTTGTTTTCGGTATTGCATACATGCAAAATGTATCTGACATTACAAAGCCGAAAATTGATGTATTGTCTATCATTCTGTCGACGATTGGTTTCGGCGGCATTGTATTTGGATTCAGCAACGCAGGTGAAGGCTCCGGCGGATGGTCCAGCCCGACTGTGATCGTCTCACTGATTGTCGGCGTTGTCGGTCTTATCCTATTTTCAATCCGCCAGCTGACGATGAAGCAGCCGATGATGAACCTCCGTGCATTCAAATATCCGATGTTTATTTTGGGTGTTATTATGGTGTTCATTTGCATGATGGTCATCCTTTCGTCTATGCTGCTTCTGCCGATGTATCTGCAAGGCGGCTTAGTCCTGACGGCATTTGCTTCTGGTCTTATTCTCTTGCCGGGCGGCATTTTAAACGGATTTATGTCCCCCGTTACAGGCCGTTTGTTCGACAAATACGGACCGAAATGGCTTGTCATTCCCGGATTTGTGATTGTTACTGTTGTCCTTTGGTTCTTCTCAAACATCACGACCACTTCAACGGCTGCGTTGATTATCATCCTGCACACTTGCTTGATGATCGGGATCTCTATGATCATGATGCCTGCGCAGACAAATGGTTTAAACCAGCTGCCGCGCGAGTTTTATCCAGACGGCACCGCTATCATGAACACGCTGCAGCAAATGGCGGGCGCTATCGGAACAGCGGTTGCGGTCAGCATTATGGCTGCAGGCCAGCATGATTATATGAGCACAGTCAAAAACCCTGCCGATCCGGCAGTCATCCCGCAGGCTTTGACAGCGGGCGTGCAGCACGCGTTTGTGTTTGCAATGATTGTTGCGATTATCGGTTTAATTGGCGCTTTCTTCTTAAAGCGGGTTAAAGTCGATCATTAATATGAAAAGCCCCTGACCTTGTGTTCAGGGGCTTTTTTATGTTTACATGTGGAGCGCGATTTCCGCGATTTCATCAATCGCATGACGCAATTCATCCTTAGTGTTATAAAAGTGAGGAGCGAGACGGATGACAGTGTCCCGCGGCGCGCAAATCACTTTTTTCTTCCTCAGCAGCGCCGCCGTTTCTGATGCCCGCTCATCCCGAATCGCAACCATGCCCGGCTGCTCTCCCGCTGATGCTATTGCTAGCTGCAGGCCTTTTTCAGCAGCATATTGAACTGCATCGGCACAGATCGTTTTTACATGTTCCCGGATATGAGAAACCCCGATATGATTCAGCAGTGATAAAGCCGCTGCCGCTGCGTATACGCTGATAAAAGCAGGGGTGCCTGTCTGAAAACGCCGCGCGCCTTTCGCATAAGAGGCGCCATCCCCGTTTTCCCGCCCGAACCAAGCAGATGCTTTTGGCTTCAGTGCATCCGCCAGCTCCTTTCTCACATAAAGAAATGCCATGCCCGGTATGCCGAGCAAATACTTTCGGGCGCCTGCCGCCAGTATATCTACGCCCCACGCCTTCACGTCAATGGGAATGTGCCCCGCTGATTGATAAGCATCCACAAATAACAAAGAACCCTTTCTCTTAGCAATGGCGGCGATGGCCTTTACATCCTGAATGCTGCCGTCACGGTAATGAACGTGCGGAACACATGTCAGCACTGTCTCATCCGTAATATGCGTTTCATATTGTTCAAGCGGCAGCTCACCGTCTATTGAAGGGATCACAGATACGTTATAATCGGATTGTGCCTGCAAAATATGAGACACAGCCGGAAAATCCATCTCTGTATACACAACATGCTTCTTTCTGAAAACAGACAAGGATGATACTGCAGAAACCAGCGCATCAGAAACTGACGGCACAATCGCAATTTCATCCGGTTCAGCCCCTATCAGCTTTGCAAACTCGATTCTGGCACTCTCTGTTTTTTCGATCGCTTCATTCCAGTTCGTCCCCATGTACAGCAGGCTGTCATGATAGTCTTTGATCGCCCTTGATACAGGCTCTGCCAACGCGCTCTGTGAGCAGCTGGCAAGCATGGTATGTGTCTGCACGATTGGGAACAGCTGACGATACTCCTGCGGCAAATGCTCCATTGTGATTCACTCCTTTTCATTATTTTGATGAAAAACCCATAAATAAACAATAGAATAAAAGGAAAAAAGGAGATGGGAAGATGAGAAAAAAAGTGCTGATCACAGGCTTCGACCCTTTTGACAAAGAAACCGTCAATCCATCATGGGAAGCGGCGAAACGGCTGAATGGCTTCGAGACGGATGAAGCAATCATCACAGCAGAACAAATTCCGACTGTTTTTAGAACCGCTCTGGACACTCTGCGCCAAGCCATTCAGAAGCATCAGCCGGATATCGTGATTTGTGTCGGCCAAGCCGGAGGGCGAATGCAGGTCACGCCGGAACGGGTGGCGGTCAACCTTGCAGACGCGCGCATCCCTGATAATGAAGGACAGCAGCCGATTGATGAAGAGATTTCTCCTGAAGGGCCCGCCGCTTACTGGACAGGACTTCCCGTTAAACGAATGACTGAAAAAATGAAGGAAAACGGCATTCCAGCCGCGGTTTCCTACACAGCGGGCACATTTGTATGCAACTATTTGTTCTACGGGTTAATGGATTACATTAGCCGTACATCCCCGCACCTTCGCGGCGGGTTTATTCATATCCCTTACATTCCTGAGCAAACCATCGACAAAACAGCGCCGAGCCTCAGTCTGGACATGATTGTCCGAGCGTTAAGGATCGCCGCTGTTATGGCCGCACAGTATGATCAGGATTTGAAATCACCAGGCGGTACGCTGCATTAAGCGGCCGCCGTTTCGCTCGTCAGCCTTTTTTTGTAGACAAACGCCGATAGGGTGACACTTACTTCAAACAGGACAAGCAGCGGGATCATCACAAGAAAATCAGAAATAAAATCAGGCGGTGTAATCAATATGGACACGACGATCAGCAGAAAATAGGACAGCTTTCTCGCTTTGGCCAGCCGGTATGGATTTAAGATGCCCAGCCTTGTTAAAAACATCACCACCAAAGGCATTTCAAACAGAAAGCCGAACGGCAGGCTCAAATTCACCATAAACCTGAAATAGCGGTCAGCCGTAAACATCGTTTCAAAATGGCCGGAAGACAAATGAGTCAAAAAGCTGAGCACGATCGGAAACAAGACGAAGTATCCAAAGGAGATGCCCGCCAAAAACAATGCAAACAACCCGGGTATGTACATGAGTGTCACCCTGCGCTCTGTTTTCGTGAGCGCCGGCGCAACGAAACGCCACAGCTGGTACGCGGCAACAGGGATGGAAGCCGCAATGGCACAAATGCCGGCAAGCATCATATACACCCAGAGGATTTCACTCGGGCCAAGCACAGCCAGCTTTCCGTCCAAATCTCTGATCAGCCAGTCATAAATGTCCTGCACAAACAAAAAAGCCGTGATGAGAAATAGAAGAAATGCCGCGAGGGTCACAATAATCCGGCGGCGAAGTTCTTCTAAATGCCCGATCAAATGGGTTTCTTTTTTATCCATTCAAAAAAGCCCTCCCTTTCATAAAGAAAGAGGCAGACCCGGTGTCTGCCTCATCAGCACTCAGCCCGCGTTTTTGTCCTGCTTTACCGCTGTCAGCTCAGCTGATTTTTCTTCTTTTTCATCACCAGACACAAGTGATTTTGTGGCGCTTTTAAATTCCAGCAGTGTCCGTCCGGCGGCACGCCCGATTTCCGGCAGCTTGGAAGGGCCAAAAATAATGAGGGCGATGACAAAGATCAGAATCAAGCCCGGTATACCAATGTTTGAAAACATGTTTTTTCACTCCTTAATTCGTGATTTTTGCCCGTTTCTTAATCATTTGTTTTTCGTGGGCTTTGTTGTGAGCAAAGAAACGATCCTCCTCGACCTCATCGGATTGCTTCACCCCGCCTTGGATCGTTGTGGATGATACCTTTCTCAACCCGGTTTGGTCTTTCTGATAAACGAATGAAGCACGTGTTGAAATGGCTGCGCCCGGCTCTGTCACAAACGGTATCACCCGGTAATCAGCTTTCCACTGGTGAGGCGTCACTGTACAGCGGACATATCCGCGATAATCGTTAAAGAACTTGATATGCGGATTTTCCTTTAAAATTTGATCAGTATCCGCCCGCTTATCCGCTCCGTTTCCTCCGGATGTGATTGAGGTGCCGACAAATTCAGCTCCGAAAATTTTTGAGCTTGTTTTATTAAAATCGACGTGGAGATTCGATGCCCAGCTTGCGTGTACATCTCCTGTCAGCACGACAACGTTATTTAGATTTTTGCTATTAATGAAATTGACGACCCGTTCGCGCTGAGCCGGGTAGCCGTCCCACGAATCCATGCTGTAGATCGGGCTTGCACTTGTCCCGAAATTCCACTTCGCAAAGAAAATCTGCTGCGCCAGCACATTCCAGTAGGCAGTCGAGCTGCTCAAATTGTTGAAGAGCCACTGCTCCTGTTCTTTTCCTAACAGAGTCCGATTCGGATTGAGTGATTCATCAGAAGGCGGCTTATTGCCGTCGTTATTGGCTTGGTCATCCCTGTACTGGCGGGTATCAAGGACATTGAAGGACGCCAGGTTTCCGTAGTTAAAGTGCCGGTACAGCTGCATATCCGGGCCATTCGGCAGAGAGGAGATGCGGAGCGGCATATGTTCATAGTACGCCTGATACGCAGCCGCACGGCGGAGCACGAATGCTTCAACCGACTGTCCTTTTTCCGGTATTTTATTGGCGTAGTTGTTTTCCACTTCATGGTCATCCCACGTCACAACCCAAGGGAACGCTGCATGAGCAGCTTTTAAATTGGCGTCAGAACGGTATTGGGCATGGCGGTTCCGATAGTCTTGCAGCGTAATGATTTCCGCGCTGCTGTGCGTGCGGACATTGCCTGTTTTTGATACATATTCATTTGGGCCGTATTCATATATGTAATCACCGAGATGGAAGACAAGATCAAGTTTTTCCTTCGCCATATGCTTGTAGGCTGTATAATATCCATGCTCATATTGCTGGCAGGAAGCAAACGCAAAGGTCATTTTCTGCACATTGGCGCCAGGGGCAGGAAGCGTTTTTGTTTTTCCGACAGGGCTTAGTTCATGACCGGTTTTGAAACGGTAATAGTACACTTTGTTCGGTTCAAGCCCGTCCGCTTCCACGTGAATGGAGTGGGCGAGACTTGGTTTGGCCATTTCAGTGCCCTTTCTCACGATCTTGCGGAAATGCTCATCCTTTGCGACCTCCCATTTGACTGGGACCGCCTGATTCGGCATTCCCCCGCCGTTCAGCGGATCTGGCGCCAGGCGCGTCCAAAGCACGACACTGTCAGAAAGCGGATCTCCAGACGCGACCCCTAACGTAAACGGATAGCTCGAGAACTTAGGCGCAGCATTTACTTCAAATGCACCAACTGACTGAGCAATGGTTAATCCAAGAGAAAGTCCTGCAATCTTCCCCGCTCCTTGAATAAATTTGCGGCGGTCAAACGTACTGTTTTGAAAGCTTTCCTCTTTTAGTTTCTGTACCCATTCATCAAAACGACTGTCGTATGCCATTCAAGATCCCCTCTCTTCTCATTGATCGCCTCCATTATAGGGAATCATTGTTAAATAGCTGTGAAGAAGTGTGAACCGATTGTAAGCGCTGAACTACAGAAACAGGTCTTCACTCACAAACCTGCCGCTGAAACATGCCGAAAGCTGGCTAAACGGCGCGTTTTCTGCATATTCTGTCGTTTGCAAGCCGCCCATTCGGACTATTTTTCTTCACATGATCTTAAAAAAACAAAAACACCGAGCCATTTCGCAAAATGACTCAGTGCCGTATCAGTTATTTCAAAAACAATCGGCTGAAAAAGCCCTTCTTTTTCGGCTTTTCAGCAGGAGGCTCTCGATCTCTTACAATTCCTTTTTCCTTCGCTTCTTTCAGCCAAAATGGAAATTCAGTAAGCAGAGCGTCGTAAAGCTCGTCATCAGAAATGCGGTCAATCTCTTCGATATGCAGGAAGTTTGTGTTATCAACTGCACGCCCTTCTAACGTATCCAATGTATTGAGAAAATCGAAGTTTCCGTTTCCGATGCCGACAAACTGCCAAAACACCGGTTTATCAGAGGAAGCTTCAATGATCGGTTTGATCGACTTTTTACAGCCTCCGTCATTGATAAAAACGATGAAAGCGGGATATGAACTCGGTTCCTCCGCAACATATTTGCGCAGCACGTCTATCATGACCGGCGGCTCATCATTTCTGCCGAATTTATGCAAGCGGTCATTATTCAAAATTTCACGATCAACATAGCCTGAAAAATCTTTTTCAGAGACTGGCTTTAATCGGGAGAATTCATTATCATACACCCATACATCCAGCGAGCCGTTATCATCAAACTGATCAGCCACTGCCAAAATCCGTTCCACCACGTTTTGAACGGTCCCGTTTTTGTAGAGTGTTCTCATTGAACCCGTAATATCAAGCACCAGTCCGACACGAGCCGTCACCTTCGTTAATTGCTTTTTCTCCAGTACGATCTTTACGCTTTTCTTTTGCAGGTCGATTGTTGCCATTCTGTCATCTCCGTCAGCTCTTTTTTCTCCATTGTATATCTTTTCAAAGAAAAACACCGTTCAATTTGAACGGCGTCCTGTCTCTAAAATGTGTTATATACATTTTCACACGTTTCCGCTGTCGGCTGATAAAAGCAGTGTGACTTAAATCTGGCCACAAACGGCTGGTTATACCACTGGGATGGACAGTTTCCCTCCGGCCTGAAGTACCACAAACTAAATTTTGCAGGCCAGCGTCTTTCACCGTTTATTGACCGGCGTGCCAGGCTCCGCTCGCTTTCCCGTGCTCTTTGATAAAAATATCCATGAGTTACAGCCTCAAACGCGTGCGGCTGAAAAATCATCTGCCTGATGGTCCGGAGGCCTTTAAAATCTGAGCAATTTGCCCGCAGCCGATTGATTCCCACGTTGCCGACAAGCAGCATCCCCTGCTTGCCTTCACCTTCCGCTTCTGCTCTGAGCAGCCTTGCCAGCAAATCGACATCCGCACTCGTTGCTTTCACGACCGCCATCACGTCACCTCCCCTTGATCTCCCTTCATCATATTTCATTACTTCAAAAGTGATGACGGAGGGACAAGAGAAGTTTTTAAATTTATTCATTCGGATTTGCGACAAAGCCTAAAAACAACAGGCATTTTGTTTGTTCATCTGTGATGACAAAGAAAAATGGGCGATCCGCCGTCAAGGTAACATCTGGCGTGAGTGCGGACTCAACAATTTCAGCTGACGAGGCAGCCGCAGCCTCGGTTCCTGCTTCATCCACCTTGATAAATGTATGGTGATTCACATCATCGATCGAAACACCGCGGCCTTCAGTAAACATGCTGGAAAAGTCAGCATCAGAAAAGACGGATTTCATCCCCATATCGCGAAGAGCATGTTTTACGTTATACTTTCCTTTCAGCGTAAAACGGGGCAGGCTCAGCTCTACTGTTTTTGGCTGAAATGCGCTGTCCCATGCTTTTATGTTTTGATACGTGAAGAGAGACAAGAAAGAAGCCGGCTTTTTCTTCGGCAGAAATAAAGTGAAAGAAAGATGTTGATCTTCATATGGAAGCTTGACTGCTTGGAACAGTTCACTTTCTAGGTATTCGAGGCGTGCAGTCTGCTTCATCATCAGCAGTTTTTTGGCCGATCCGTCAGGCAGAAAAAAATGCTCCTCAGCGGTCACATGCTGGTCAAACGGCAGCGCCCACTTTTCTTGAAAGTAAACGGCGTTTACCAAAAGAGAAACAGCTTCCGGCGAAAGATGATCCACTATGTCGTCAATATGCCCTTTTGTTTGGTGAGCCGTCCACTGATTGATCGAGTCCTCCGCGGTCTGAATATTATCATCCATTTTAAAGATACTGCCGGAGAAGAATTGTTTAATCGTTTGTTTAAAGTCTGGCTTGGCTTCAAGCCTTGTCCATACAGCATTGGCCGTCAGCAGATCACCTTCAGGCAAAGACTCAAACCTTTTCATGAGCGCCAACGATGACTCATTTATGGCGCGATCATGAATGTCCGACAAATTTAGAGCAGCTTTGATTTCTTTTAATGTATCTCCCTCCGCTCCATTTGCAGCCATCAGCAGCACTTGCTGCAAGCTGTATGGGGAGATCAGCAGATTGTCCGTGAATCCGTCTTTATCTGACATGTTTTGAAACAACACGGTTCCGAATATACGCTGCGCTTCAATAAAACCCTCATGAATGTCGTAAGCTTTGTTTTTTGCAGCATCAGATGAAGCAGGTGATTGAGCAGATGATGCCGGTTCTTCAGCAGGTGGTTTGCACCCGCCCCCGAAAAGCATAAACATCAGCAGCACTGTGAACATCTTTCCTTTCATACAAGCGATTCACTTCCTTTACATGGACTGTAAAAACACAATCTAAGGTTTAACTTTCTGCATTTGAGGAATCATACATAACAAATCGAATCACAGAAGGAGGTACTTTGGAATGACACATGTGAAAGCGCTCGCGATTAAAGGTATTATGACGATTATTGTGTTGTATCTAGTGCTTGGTTTGGGCTTTGGTTTCACATTTGGTGATACGCTCTTAATGACGATTGTGTTAGGGGTTATTTCTTATTTGCTGGGCGATCTTTATGTATTGCCGAGATGGAATAATATGATTGCGACGTTAGCTGATTTCGGTCTGGCCTTTCTCGTCATTTGGCTGATGGGCATGCCGCTTTCTATGGGGATGACTGGCGGTGAAGTTGCATTGGCGGCTTTATTCGGCGCGATCGCCATGGCAATCGGTGAATATTGCTTCCACTTCTATATGATGAGCAAAGAGATTGGCAAGAAGCATTATCTTGAAACAAGAACAGATTCATAGTAGAAAGGCCGGTGCTGGCAGCATCGGCCTATTATGATATTGGCGCCTTTGTTTACGCATCCTGCTTGTCTGCGTTCCTGATCGCCATGTAGGAAAAAACCAAACCAAAAGCCGCTAAAGATAATGGGATATAAACAACAGACGAAATGGAGAAACCCGGGCTTGTTGAACTGATGAGCATAACAATCACTACAGACGAAATGATGGTTGCCGGAACCGAGTGTTTACGCATCCCAAAAAAGATGGGAACTAAACTGGTTCCAGCGGCGCCAAAAGCGAAAACCGCCATTTTTATGGCCTGCTGAGAAATGATCTCGGAAGTAAGCTCTCCCGGTATAAAATGGTAGATCGAGTTCAGCCAAAAGAAGCCGGCGGCAATGAGTATGTTCGAAAGTAAAATCGTGATAAACGTCAGTCCGCCCGCAATCATGAGCTTAGCAGTGAGCAGTTTCTTACGGCTGATCGGGTACGTAAACATCACAAGAATGGTTTTGTTTTTATATTCCGAAATCACCAATTTTGCGATCAGCACTGCACCAAAAACGATAAATACCGCTCTGACAAAAGTGCCGATGATGAGAAACGCTTCCTCCATGCTTTGGAACGAAACCCCGCCCTCGGCTTTTTCTGAATAACTGATCAGCCACAAAAAGCCCATGATGATCAGGTTGGCAATGAGGACACCTCTGACATACCAGCCCACCTTCATTTTTCTTAATTCAATTCTGATCAAATTCATCAACGTGTCTCTCCTCCTTTACGCACTGATGCTATTGCCGTTGATCAAGTTGATAAAATAATCCTCCAGCGACGTATACTTTTTGTTCATTGATTCAATGTCTACATCATTTAAAATCAACGCTTTGGATATGGCAGCCTGAGAGGCTTCAGTCTCGTAAATTCGAATCGTTTTCTCATTTAACATTTTAAAGTTAGTTAAATGCAGCTCTTTCTCCAGCACAAAGCAGGCCTTTGTCTGATTCGGCGTGACAAGCTCGATATATTCAGTGTTCTGGCCTCTGACATCTTCCATTGACACCTCTTCAAGCAGCCTGCCGTCCCGAATGACACCGATCGTGTCCGCAATTTGTTCGATTTCACTCAGCAAGTGGCTTGAGATCAGCAGCGTCATACCGTACTCTTTGCTCAGCACTTGAAACAGTTGCCTGATCTTTTTAATGCCGATAGGGTCAAGACCATTCACCGGCTCATCCAAAATGAGCAGGTCCGGCTTCGTGAGGATGGCACGCGCAATCCCAAGGCGCTGCTTCATACCGAGCGAAAATGTTTTGACGGGCTTCTTGTCGATTTGTTTTAAATTCACCATATCCAGCACTTCTTGAATGGCTTTTTTATTGTAGTACCCCATGTATTCACAATGCAGATCTAAATTTTCTGCAGCTGACAGGTTTTCATAAAAAATCGGATATTCAATCATGCTGCCGATGTTCCCCAGCACCTCGTATGACGTGTGGGTGAGCTTATTTCCTAGGATGCTGATTTCACCGCTTGTCGGTTTGACAAGGCTCGTCAGCATTTTCATAATGGTTGTTTTCCCTGCTCCGTTTGGGCCGAGAAATCCATAGATTTCGCCTTTTTTAATATGCATGCTGACATTGGAGACGACTTCTTTGCCCTCATACGTTTTGGTCAGTCCGTTTGTTTGTACGATATAAGTCAACTTTGTTTCTCCTTCCCGCTCTTTTCCTGTTTTCTATTGTAGAGGCGGGCCCTGTCATTTTTATTTCTCAAATCTTAAGAAATTCTTACGTTTGTTAATATGTCATGCGTTTCAATGTGATCGTAAATGCAGTCCGTTCGTACGGCTTGCTTTGAACGGATATGGCGCCTCCCATTTTTTCTGTAAGCCGTTTCGTGATGGTTAAACCGAGACCGCTTCCTTGAAATGCTTTATTTCTTGATTCTTCAAGTGTGTACAGCCTCTCAAACACACGCTGCTGATCGGTTTCACTGATCCCTTTTCCCCGATCCCATACGGTGACGGCGATGTTCGTTTCATCATACGACAGCGTCATGCCGATAAACTTACCGGCCGCGCCATATTGAATCGCATTGGATAATAGGTTTTGCAGGATTCTGTCCAATGCCTCTTCATTCGCCTGCGCATACACCGGCGTATCCGGGATTTCGATGGCTGCTTGAAAGCCTTTTGACTGAACAGTGTCATAATAGTGCAGGATATTTCGTTTGCATATGTCGTTCATATGTATTTTGGTGATCGGGATGTCTTTATCTTCAGATTCTAATTTGGCTAAATCAAAAAAGGAGTTGATCATTTGAATGAGTTCATTTGTTTTCTGGCGGAGCTTCCCCAGCAATCTTTCCCGCTCTTCGTCCGGCATGTCCGGGTCACTTTGAATCGTTTCGATATAGCCAAGAATGACCGTTAACGGCGTTTTAAGATCGTGCGACATGTTGGTCAGCATCCGCTTCATGGAGTGCTCTGTTTTGGCAAACCGAGCGCTGATCTGCTGACGATTCTCAACGAAAAGGTTGATGTTAACAAGCAGGTCTTTGAGTACCTGATCGTCTGTATGAAGCAAAATTTGCCCTGCCGAATCCCGGTTGAGCATGGCGCCAAGCTGTTCTGCCATGTACGCCAGATTCTCGTCCCGTTTTTTTTTCATCATGAATTGAATCACATTCAGACACGCCAGAACGATGACAGCGGCCATCCATAACACTGTCATTCTAAAACTCTCCTAATTTATAACCGATGCCCCATAACGTTTTAATGTATTGTGGAGAAGAGGGGTCATCTTCAATCTTTTCTCTGAGCCGCCGCATATGTACGTTAATGATATTTTGATCGTCAAAGTACTCGTTATTCCAGACGGAACGGTAGATTTGTTCTTTCGTAAACACTTTTTTAGGATTTGCCGCAAATAGGCACAGCAGCTGCCATTCTGTTGACGTCAGCTGAAGCGGCTTCCCATTTTTCATAACTGAGACATTGTCTATATCTATCGTAAGCTGGTGAATCCGGATCACCTTATTCTCAGCCGGTTCCTCCGCCGAATATTGCGTCGCCCGCCGTATCGCGGCTTTTACTCTGGCTGTCAGCTCAATCATCGAAAACGGTTTGGCGATATAATCATCCGCCCCAAATCCCAGTCCCAATGCCTTGTCCACATCTCCGTCTTTTGCCGAAATCATTAAAACCGGAACGTTGCTTTTTTCCCGGATGATTTTCAGAAAATCCATGCCGTTCAGCTTCGGGAGCATGATATCAAGCAAAATCAAATCGTATGAATCCTGCTGAAACAGCCGGATGCCTTCTTCACCGTCGAAGGCATGTACCATCTCAAAGCCTTCTTTTGTTAAATAATGATCCACCATTTCACTGATTGAATGGTCGTCTTCTACTAGCAATATGCGCTGCATCTTCTCACCTAACCTTTGCAAAATCAAAAAACACACACGTGATTACACTTATTGTAATTGAAAAACGTGTGTGTTTTACAAAAATTATTCATTTTTACCTGTTTTCAGTTTTCTATATTCCATGCCCGTTATAACAATAAATACGGCTGCGCATCCAATGGTTTGAGTAAGCTGGAGCCGCTCACCGAGAAATAAGGCTCCAAAGAAAATTGTCAGGACAGGCCCTGCCATTGAAATAGTGGCAGCTCGCAGTGCCCCGATTCGTTTTATGCCCTCAAGCATCAGCACAAATGGAATCACAGTGGAGACGACTGCGATGAACACAAACAAACCGTACACAGCAACCGGATATGCTGTCATTGGCGTATTCATGCCGATCGCCGCCTTTATGCCTGTGTAAAGCATCATGACCGCTCCGGCTGCTGTCATCCCGTAAGCATTGAGTCGGATGCCGCCGATTTGATGGACGAGACGCCCGGAAAGGACAAGATAACCTGCATAAACGGCCGAGGATAACAAAATGAATACAGATCCAATCATATTCGCCTGAAAAAGCTCAGCATTCCAGCCGCCGAGCGCAAAGAAAAAACCGATCATGACCATCAGCGCTGCGAAAAGGTCTTGGATGGAAACCATTTTCCGGTCACGACACGCGTTGAATCCGATCATAAACACCGGATAGCTCATCAGCAAAATACGCTCAACCATTGCGGATACATGGTTCAGCCCGATAAAATCAAACAAGGGAGACAGAAAAAAACAAAACACTCCCGCGACACACGCCCTCCATAGATCCCCTTTTTTCATACCGTCTGGGATTGGCGGACGGTATAACAAAAAAATCAGCCAAAACAGCGGAACAGCAAACAGCTGCCTGTATAACAATACCGCGTCTGGCTCAGCACCCATTTCATATGCGCATTTAATCCAAATCGACTTAGATGCAAAACAAACCGTTCCGATCAGCAAAAAAACCGTCCCTGCCGATGCCTTGCGAATCTGCTCTTCTAATCTCATCTCAGCTCAGTTTTTCTCCTTTACTTGTTCAAATGCTTTTGTATAAAATCCAGAAGCGTATTTCCTTGAGCCGTCAGAATGACACCCTTCCCGCCGCAAGCTGGACATGGGCTGCCTTCGATTTCTCCTGCTCTTTCACACTCAGGGCATGCGACCTCAAGATCATCAGTTGCAATGACCATTTGACATCCTCCTTTCCTATTTTCTGTTATGCACCACCAGCCATCATCCATTGGCCGTCACCTCCTTTAAGACACAAAAAACCCCCGTCCTATGCAAAGGACGAGGGTCTCGCGGTACCACCTTTATTAACAGCTATACGCCGTTCACTCTCAGTACAGAAAACATCCGTTTCGATACTCCTCTCTTGGTAACGGGGAGAGAATCCCGGCATCGCCTACTATCCGTTCAGCAAAGCAATTCAGAAGCCCATTCGGCATCAGGGGAGGGTCGGTTCACACCTGCCACCGACTCTCTGAACCTCCACACTGATACGTACTTACTCTTCCTCACGATTGTTGATCCGTTCTTTTGTTAGTAAAATTTATAATACTCGGTTAATTTAAAGAAGTCAATTCTTAATCCGATTTTACGCCGAGTGCTTCCAGCGCCATATTGATGTGCTCCTCCTGCTGTGTCTGCAGAGCAAACTTGGCAACTTCCAGCGGATATGCCGCCTGCATCTCTGCGATGTGTTCCTGCATTTTTGCCCATATGCGGCCGCCTGCTTGACTATAGTATTCAAGCAAACGGGCGGTTTCCTCTTCCCCAAACAGCATTTGATAAAAGATAAAATCTTTTGCCGGATCAGCGACTTTGGATTCTGTCCAATCCAGAAGGCCTGTGACATGTTCGTTTTGGCCAATCAAAATATGCGCCGGGTGGAGATCGCCGTGTATCAGTGCGGAAAATCCCGGCCAATATGCATCATCATTTATCCACGTTTGCCATCTTTGCCAAAGCTGTTCAGACACTCCAAGCTTGTTCTTTACGTCATCCATAGATTCAACTGTGTTTCGCCTGACTTCTTCCGGACTCATCACTTTTATACCGGATTGGCAAGCGTCTGCTGGGTTCACTCCATGTAATTCAGCCAGTATCTCGGCAAGTGTCCGTATAAAATGGTCTGACGGCGGCTGATGATTCATATTCCATACATACTGTTTCTGTTCCAAATCAATCCCAGCAGCTGGCGTTCCTTTTAACATTGGGTAAGCAATCAATTCAGGTGTATGAATTTTCCAATCTGGCACATCAGCTGTAAGAACCGTGCGGAGAAAGGCAAGCGTTCTGCCTTCTGAAGCTGCTCTTTCAACAACATCACTTCGCCGCGGTTTTCGCAGCACCCATGGCATACCTGTATCGTCCTCTACGAATACAACTTGAAAATCCATTCCAGTTTCATTTAATTTCGCGTTTTCAGAGTGAACCGCCAAACCTTGATTGCGTGCAAGCGCGACAGTCTCTGTGATCAGCTGCATGTCGTTCTGGTTTGTCATCTCTTTTCCCCTTTCTCATGCTCCGCCTGTCGTTAGAGAGAAGGGATGTTTTGAAGACGCAAAAAAGAGGGCAGCATTGCCACCCTCTTTTTATTACGATATAAGGGCTTATACATAGGCAGATCCATCCCGATTCTCCGCATTCAGGCGAGAGTCGTTCACTATTGAATTCGTGTCAATCGGAATCTAATGAATGCCATGCTGTAACCCCTCCGTTCTTTGTACGTCGATTTCCATTTTACATCATATTCCAAATTTGATCTACTAGAACAATGAATCAAGTCACTGGAGCAGGATTAAACAAGCACAAATCATTATGAAGGCCCCAACGGTCCGCCCACGTTTGTTTGCGGCCGCTTGCCACATCCAGAATCGTCCTGAAGATCTCCCAGCCTACGTCTTCAATACTGGCCTCCCCTGTTGCGATTCGCCCGGCATTGATATCGATTAAATCCGCCCAATGCTCTGATAATGAATGCCGTGTCGATACTTTCAGCACCGGTGCAGCGGACAAGCCGTACGGTGTTCCTCTTCCTGTTGTAAAGACTTGGAGATTCATGCCCGCCGCCAGCTGCAGGGTACCGCACACAAAATCGCTTGCCGGTGTCGCCGCGAACAGCAGGCCTTTTTGGTCTGCCTTTTCACCTGGGCCGAGCACGCCGGAGATGGGGCTTGTGCCTGATTTCGCTACCGAGCCTAACGCTTTTTCCACCACATTGGATAATCCGCCTTTTTTATTGCCTGGCGATGGGTTCGCGCTTCGGTCTGCTTCCCCCCGCCGGAGATAGCAGTCATACCACTTCATCTCTTCGATCAGCGAATGTCCGACCTCTTCACTGACAGCCCGAGGCGTTAATAAATGAATTGCATCCCGCACCTCTGTCACTTCAGAAAACAAAACCGTTGCCCCTGCGCGAACCAATAAATCAGCCGCATACCCCACCGCAGGATTCGCCGTCACGCCGGAAAACGCATCACTGCCGCCGCATTGCAGGCCGATGACCAGATCAGAAGCAGGGCAGGTCACACGGGTTCTGCTGTTTAGCCTGATTAGCCGTTCCTCCGCCATTTCCAAAATGGATTGAATCATCGCCGCAAAACCTTTGTGATCTTGGAGTGATAGGATATCATCATGATTCCGAGGCGCAATTCTTGCCGGGAGGAGCTTTTCACATCCCAATCCGATCACCATCACTTCCCCGCCGAAGTTCGGGTGTTTCGCCAGATTTTGAATCGTGCGAATCGGAATGACAGCGTCCGGCGCATTGATGGCCACACCGCATCCGTATTGATGATGCAGCGGCACGACATTATCGACATTTGGATATTTCGGCAGCAGCTCTTCTTTTATCCGTTTGACCGCATAATCCAAAACGCCAACGACACATTGAACACTTGTGGTGATACCGAGTATATTTTTCGTCCCGGCACTGCCGTCCGCATTCCGATACCCTTCAAACGTGTATCCTTCAAGAGGCGGCAGCGGTTTGGGCACTCTGTTTGCGAGAGGAAGATCGTCTAAAGCCGGAGGAGCGGGCATTCTTACCAGGGCTTCCCGAATCCAGCTCCCGCGTTTGATCGTCTCATCAGCAAATCCGATCACCTCTCCGTAACGCACAATCTCATCCCCTTGATTGAGATCGGTTAAGGCGACCTTATGGCCTTGAGGGACATCCTCTTCAAGTACGAGCCCGCATGAAAACACAGTGCCTTTTGGCAGCCCTCCATCATTGACAATAATCGCCGTGTTATCTGTTTCATTCACTTTGATGTAAAGGGGCGCTTGGTTCTGCCTGAGGTTCATCGCCATAAGAAAATCACTCCTCATATCATAGTAAGCGTTTTCGAAATCGGTTCAAAAATAGCCGCAGATCTTACGTTTCAACTGCGGCTGTCTCAACAATTATTGATCATCCATGCCCTTCAAAATTTTGTCACGGACAAATTTCAGATGCTCATACATATGGTAATGCGCTTTGTAAGGGTCTCTTTTAGCAAGAGCGTCGTAGATTTTTTTATGATATTCGACCGTTACATCCCTCTCCCTGTACGGAATCTGGCTGTCAATTTTCGCATGGGTGATCAGCAGGGATTGAATCATCCCTTCGACAACTGGATTATTGGCACTTAATACTATAATTCGATGGAATTCTTTATCTGCTTCACCATAAAGATTGTCAGTGCTGTTGGCGATGTCGTCGATCGTTTTCTGCAAACGCTGAAGCTCGTCCTCATTGATCTTTTCCGCGGCAATCGTCACGAGTCCGAGTTCTAACGCCATCCGCGCTTCAATGATCGCCGGAAGATTATCAGTCGCCAAGGCAAGCATGACGGAAAATGGCTGCATGCCGATTTTATCGTTGAAATACGTGCCGCCGCGGGTTTTTCTCGTAATCACACCAAGTGTTTCTAGTGAACTCAGCGCCTCCCGAAGCACGGGCCTGCTGACATGCAAAATGTCCATCAGTTCCATTTCTGTCGGCAATTTGTCTCCGGCCTTTAACTGTCCGCTCGACAATAAATGGACAATCCGTTCAATGACCTGCTTGGCTAATGTTTTCCGATTGACTGTATCGACTTTCAGATCTTCTAAACCTTCGTACACGAACAACTCTCCCTTCAGTTGTTCAATTGTAAGACAAAATAGCCGGTATGACAATATTTACAATCAAACTTATCGCACAAGACACGGGCGTTTCCGGTCGAACTCCCAGTTGCTGATCAGAAACTGCATAGGGATCGCGTCATTCCGCGCGCCTAAATTCATTTTTCGATAGAGGTCATGCGCTTTTTCGACTTGTTCCATATCAATGTCGACGCCAAGACCGGGCTTATTTGGCACCTTGACACAGCCATCAGCAATCTCAAAAGGCTGTTTCGTTAAACGCTGCCCGTCCTGCCAGATCCAATGGGTATCAATCGCCGTGATGCGCCCCGGAGCCGCTGCTGCTACATGGGTAAACATCGCAAGGGAGATATCAAAGTGGTTGTTGGAGTGGGAGCCCCATGTCAAACCCCAATCATGGCACATTTGCGCAACCCGCACCGAACCCTGCATCGTCCAGAAATGAGGATCAGCCAGTGGGATATCCACCGCATGAAGCTGAATCGCGTGACCCATTTCCCGCCAGTCGGTCGCAATCATATTTGTCGCGGTCGGGAGCCCTGTCGCGCGGCGGAATTCAGCCATCACTTCACGGGCGGAGTAGCCATTCTCATCTCCGCACGGGTCTTCCGCATACGCGAGCACATCATGCTTTCCTTTGCATAATGCAATGGCTTCCTCTAATGACCACGCCCCGTTCGGATCAAGGGTGATCCTTGCCTCTGGAAAACGTTTTGATAATGCGGTGACAGCTTCGATTTCATCCTCTCCTGACAGCACCCCGCCTTTCAGCTTGAAATCCTGAAAGCCGTAGCGCTCCTGTGCGGATTCGGCAAGACGTACTATTGCCTCCGGCGTCAGCGCTTCCTCATGGCGGAGACGGAACCACGCACAATCTGACTGCTCATCACTTTGATACGGCAAGGTCGTCCGCTTTCGGTCGCCAATGTAAAAGAGGTAGCCGAGCATTTTCACTTCATCACGCTGCTTCCCTTCGCCCAGCAAGGCCGCGACCGGTTCCTGAAGAAACTTTCCAAGCAAATCTAACAAAGCCGCTTCCAGCGCTGTAACGGCGTGGACTGTGGTGCGCAAATCAAACGTCTGGATTCCTCGTCCTCCCCTGTCCTGATCGGCAAACTGCTTTCTGACCGTTTGCAATATCGACTGGTACGCGCCAATGGATTTTCCGATAACAAGCGGCTCTGCCAGTTCCAGTGTGCGGCGGATATGTTCACCGCCAGGCACCTCGCCGACTCCCTGATTTCCGCTGCTGTCGGTTAAGATCACGATATTCCGGGTGAAAAACGGGCTGTGTGCGCCGCTCAGATTCAGCAGCATGCTGTCATGTCCCGCAACAGGGATCACCTTCATCTCACGAATTGAAGGAATATTCGCTCTCTTTTCCTTTTGAACCTGCTCTTGTATTGGTGAACTCATGTTTTCTCCTCCTTATATAAAGCGCTTTCATAAATATTAGACAGGCAATGATTGATCGGGGTCTTGCTCTTGTTTCTTTAACACGACCCGTTTGATCGGCCCGACCAACAGCAAGTAGCTGAGGATCGCCGCAATCGCGTTAGCACCGACAAACACGAGCGCGCCATTAAAAGATCCTGTTGCATTCACGATGTAGCCGATAATAATCGGTGTGGTAATCGAGGCGATATTTCCGAAAGTGTTGAACAAACCGCCGCTTAATCCTGCACACTCTTTCGGAGACGTGTCCGACACGACAGCCCATCCCAGTGCGCCGAAGCCTTTTCCGAAAAACGCTAGTGACATAATAACAACGACGAGCCACGCTGAATCCGTGTAGTTGCAGACAATCATACTGCAAGACAGCAGCATGCCGATAATGATCGGCACTTTTCTTGCAAAGGTGAGCGAACGGCCTTTTTTGAGTAGAATGTCTGACACAATGCCCCCAAGCACACCGCCGGCAAAACCGCACAGCGCCGGCAGGGAAGCGACAAACCCTGCTTCAAGGATGGACATGCCGCGGGCTTGAACCAAATATACCGGAAACCATGTGAGAAAGAAATAGGTGAGAGTTGTAATGCAATATTGCGCGATGTACACGCCAATCAGCATGCGGTTCGTTAACAGCTGTTTGATATAAGGCCATTTCGATTCTGTTTCTTGCTTGCTTTTGCTGTCATCCATGGAAATCAGCCCGCCGCCCTGTTCGATATAAGCAAGCTCAGCTTCGTTGACCTTCGGATGTTTTTTCGGTTCATACACCGTTTTTAGCCAGATGACAGCCAGAAGAATGCCAGCGGCACCCATGACAACGAAGACGGAATGCCAGCCGAAAGAGTGGGTGAGCCAGCCCATTAAAGGAGAAAAAATGACGATTGCGAAGTATTGAGCTGAATTAAAAAAGGCTGAAGCTGTCCCGCGCTCGGAGCTTGGGAACCATGAGGCAACAACTCTGCCGTTTCCAGGAAATGAAGGCGCTTCGGACAAGCCTACCAGAAAACGCAGTGCAAACAGCAGGATAATCGCTGTGCCGGCGGAGAAAAAACCAATCGCCCCTTGTAGCAGCGTAAAAAACGACCAGAAAAAGATGCTTAATGCAATAACAGTCTTTGAACCAAAACGGTCCAGCAGCCAGCCGCCCGGAAGCTGCCCGATGACATAGGCCCAGCCAAAAGCAGAAAAGACATAGCCCATAGCGACCGAGTCCAATCCCAGATCATGCTGGACGGAATCTCCGGTGATGGAAAGCGTAGCCCGATCCGCGTAGTTAATAGAGGTCACAAGAAACAGCATAAAAACGATGAACCAGCGTACAGACGTTTTTTTGCCCGCCGGTGAAACATTCGCATAGTCTTTTTTCATAGTATCTTCTCCTTTTCAAAGTAGAGAATCATATGCTGGCTGTGATAAAGCTGGGAAAGAGACGTCCGCCTCTTTCCAGCACCATTACGGCTTCACAAAAACGGTTTTGATCGCAGTGAAAAAGTCCTTCGCCGCCTCACCCTGTTCGCGGGAGTGGGAGCTCGACTGCTTCATGCCGCCAAAAGGCGCCTGAAGCTCAACACCCGCGCTTTCCGCGTTAATCCGGACTAGCCCGGCGTCAATTTCATCAACGAATGAAAGCATTCGGCCGATGTTTTGCGTGAAAATGGATGCACTTAAGCCGAACTTCACATCATTGGCGATGTCCAGCGCCTCCTCCATCGAGTCCACCTTGATCAAGGCGATCACCGGGCCGAAAATCTCCTCTTGGGCAATCGTCATCTCAGATGTCACATTGTCAAAGATGGCAGGCTGAACATAATAGCCGTTTTGATACTTTCCATCCTCCAGCTTTTCTCCTCCGATCAAAAGGGAAGCGCCCTCCTGTTTGCCTTTCTCAATGTACGACAGGCAATTATCAAGCTGATTCTTGCTGGCGATCGGTCCCATCCAGACATCCTCTTTTAAGCTGTCTCCGATCGTAATATCCTTTGTACGCTGGAGCAGTTTTTCTTTAAAGCGCTCGTAAATTCCGCTTTGCACGATGACGCGGCTTGTCGCGGTGCACTTCTGGCCGGTTGAACGGAAGGCACCCGTAATGACAGCTTCGGCCGCAGCTTCAAGGTCAGCGTCATCGGCTACGATGACCGGGTTTTTGCCGCCCATTTCAAGCTGGTATTTGGCTCCTCTCGCAAAAGCGGCCTGCCCGATGATTTTTCCGACTTGATTGGAACCGGTAAACGTAACAGCATTTACCCCATCATGCTCAGCAAGCCCCTGCCCGACAACAGAACCTGGGCCTGTCACCAAATTGATGACTCCTGCCGGGAGCCCCGCTTCTTCAAAGCAAGCAATGATTTTCGCGCATGTCACGGCTGTTTCTGTCGCCGGTTTGATGACAACGGTATTGCCGTACACCAATGCCGGGGCCATTTTCCAAATCGGAATCGCCACCGGGAAGTTCCACGGAGAAATCACGCCAACCACACCGAGCGGGACACGGGTGGTGAACATGAGCGCATCTTTGTCAGTAGACGGAATAACGTCACCCGTTTTGCGCATGCCTTCTCCGGCGTAATAGCGAAGAATGGCAATCCCGCGGGCTGTTTCCCCTTTCGCTTCCGGCAGTGTTTTTCCCATCTCACGTGTTGCGCAGGCGGCGATGTCTTCCAAGCGCTGCTCCATAATATCCGCTGTTTTGTATAAAAATTGGCCCCGCTCGGCCCCCGTCAGCTTTCTCCAAGCCGTTTTGGCTTCATTGGCGGCGGCGACAGCCCGTTCCACATCTTCAGCTGTTGAATTCTGTACATAGCCGACAATATCGTTTACATCCGCAGGGTTTACAACCTTGACCATATCGCCTGATTGAGACTTAACCCACTCTCCGTTAATAAAGTTGAGATACGTGTTTTGTTCCGTGATCACAGACATGCCCATTGCCCCTTTCATATTTTTTCTGTTCATCAAACCGTCGCGGCTTTTTTCGGAAAACGATCCGCCGCCTGCTTCAGAATCGCTTCTAATTGCTGATAGTGATCTTTTTCAACCGGACCGACAGGCGGTCTGGCTGTGTTTCTCACATTCAATCCCATGATCTCCATGCCCGCTTTAATCAAAGATACGGCATATCCTTTTCGTTGTTTGCGAATGTCGTTGATCGGGAGAATCACATGCTGATAGAGCTCCTTCACAAGCTCGTCGTTTCCATTTTTCAATGCATCATAGAACATCCGGGAAATATGCGGAATATAATTTGAAATCGCTGAGGAATAGGAGTGAAACCCGATCGGCAGGTAAGCTGGCATCGTCACTTCAGCCATCGGCATTCCGTTGAGCCATCCTAAGCGGTCGCCGAGCGTATAGACGAGGTTAATATTCAAATCCATGTTCCCCACCCCGTCCTTCACACCGACAAGCTGTTCACATTCGGTCAGCCGCTTGATCTGTTCAAGAGAGAGAACCGCGTTATCGCGCTGATAAAGAATCGCATTCAAATCGGTGCTTTCAATAATCGTTTTCGCATACTGATACAGCCCCTCCTGTTCGCCATGCACCAAATACGGAGGCAGGATCAAATACCCGTCGGCGCCTTTTTTCTCCGACAGCTGCGCCCAGTCCAGCGCTGTGCTGAGGTTGCCGCCCACCCCCGTGTAAACCGGCACCTTTCCTCCGGCTGCCGAGACTGCGACTTCCACCATTTGCTCGTATTCTTTTTGGCTGAGAGATTGAAATTCACCAGACCCGCAAGCGATAAAAATCGCTTCCAAGCCTTCTTCCAGCAAAAATTCAATGTTTTGAAAAAGAGCTTCTTCCTCCAGTTTTCCTTGTGTATTAAAAGGTGCAACCGGAAAACCTAAAATTCCAGCGGGTGCTTTTCTGATACGGCTCATCAACATAACCTCCTGTTATTTGGATATACAGCCCCTGACTGAAAGCGCTTTTATTATTTTTTCTTTCGTATCCGCTCCTTCCCTATATCCTTTTGTTTTATTGTAAGACAAATAAACAATAAGTCAATATCTTTATTTTCTGATATTTTTCAGAACCCAGGAAAAACGCTGTCTGACCGGGGTTCTGCACAGCAAAAAAACAGCCGTACTGCCGGCTGTTTTGGTTTACATGCTTCTTTGTTTCATCGTCTCGTGCAAAAGCTTCGCTTCCAAAAAGAATACGTGGATGAATTTTTTCATATTCACTCTTGCAGGGGCGAGAGGTTTTGCATCCTTTGATTGAAGTTCTTTCATTTTCTGGCTGACAACCGGAAAATCAAAGAATTTCGATGCATAGGTTTCAAATTTCGGATTGGAAAAATCCGTTGTGCCTAATGAAGCAAAATGGTGCAGCGAATGGATAATTGCTCTGCGGATGCGCTGCTCCGAGGCTTTCATTTCGCGATTGACTTCCGTTTGGGATGCTCCTGCGCCCAGCTTCCGTTCCGCTACTTGGATGAAAATTTGTTTTAGCGAAGGGATATGTTTTTCGTACGGCTCAGATTGCTCATGTTCTGCTAAATACTGCAGCACCGCCATGAGATCATGAGCGCCGCCTTCCCCCATCATGCCAAGCTCGGACAACAGGAATGTTCCTGCTTCTTTTAAGCCGCTGTCACTCTTCTGCTGAGGACGCGCTTTCCGTTCAGTCCGGTTGACAAGCCGGCTCAGAGAGTGCTGAATATCCCCAATCGAGTGCTCAAGCTCGATCCGTTCCTTCACCTTTTGGAGAACCGTGACAATTTCAATGCGGTTAATTGGCTTATGGATAAAATATTCGATGCCGAGCGAGTATGCTTCTCCGACCATTTCCTTCGCTTCCACTTGAGAGATCATCACGATCTTTCCGGAGTACGTATCCTGAAGCTGGCGAATCGTTTCAATGCCGTCCCGTCCGGGCATTAACAGATCGATTAATAAAATATCAATCTGCTTAAATTGCAGCATATGACCTTCCACCTGGCTTCCGTCTTCTGCTTCACCAGCAGCTTCCCCCAGATCCTCATCCTCAATGATCTGTCTTAAAATCGACCGTACCGCACGGTCATCATCAGCGATAAAAAAACGCATAGCTTTCGGTTCACCCTTTCTGAATCAAATGCCGGACAGGCAGCCTGATAGCAAACACCACTCCCCGCTGCTGATTATCGAACCTGATATCTCCTTCTAGCTCTGTCACGATTTCCTTCACGTAGGAAAGTCCGATTCCGGTAGAAGGCGTGCCAAATTCGTCATATTTTGAAGTAAAGCCCGGGTCAAACACAATGTCTCCGATTTTCTCAGAAATGCCGGGGCCATTGTCTTCCACCTGGAATTCTACCATACTCTCATTTGGCTTATGGAGCCTCAGGCTGATCATTCCCTCTTCTCCCATTGCCTCTACCGCATTTGCCGTTAGATTATTAATGATCGAAAGCACGATAAATACGTGATAATCGTCATGCTCCCCTTCTATCGAGCAGTGAAAATCAATCTGCTTTCCAAGTGATTCAGCGTACTTTTCATTCATTCGAATCACAAGCTGCAGCAAATCAGAAGCCCTCATATAATCTCGCAAGCTCTCATTCGAAATCAGTTTTGAAAGCCCTGCGAATATCCGCTGGTTGTCCTTTTTCACTTCATGAATCTCCCCGGCCAGCCTCAGGATTCTGCCGCTGAGCTGTTCATCCTTGCCCTTCACTTCCCGATAGAGCTGATACGAATCATTCGTCACTTGCTCTGTCGTCTTCAATGTCTTTTTTAAATGCACCGTTTCTTCATATAAATTCGAAACGATCATTAGCATGTGCTCATGCTGCCGCCTTGTCTGTTTTTCTCTCGATTGCGTTTCATACAGCTTCAGCACACTGTAAAAGCTCATGACGATAAATGTGTGAGAAATTGCGATCACCGCAATGTCTGTGATTTTCTCAGGCGTCACAACCGTATGGAAAATGAGAAACTGAACAGCCAGCTCGACACAATCTGACACAATTTCAATCATAAACCCGATGAAACCGAGCATAACCGGCCGTTCCCGAAAACGATTAGCCTTCAATACGTAAAACAGACAGGCGTAAGTCATATAAAAGAAAAAGCCAGACGCTTGGTCATACAGAATTGGAGCCAGTCCATCATGTCCCCCGCCCCATAATCCCAGAAAGACGCGAAAGATGAAAACTGCCGCTCCAGTCAAAAAACCCGGCAGCACAGCGGGCACTTGCCGCAGCAGCGATAAGAAGAAGAAAAAAACCGGTGCGCCAAAGCTGATCCGGAACTCTTCATTAAGGGGATAAAATTTCAGTTCACCGGCCAGCGGCACTGTAATCAGCATGAGAGCCAGTATATATCCATCTTTTTCAAAAAAACGTTCCAGTTTTATGATGATCACATCCTCGCTTCTATTTTGGGGAAACAGCAGAAAACCTGCAAATTTCTTTTGACCCAGAACATGAGCTTTTTATAAATCTTACGGCTTATTTTCAAAATATTTTTGTCGTATTTTGTATGATTCTGTAGTCGTCATTATACAGTAAATATACCTTCCGCTTTTATGAAAGCGTTTAATGCCCCTTCAGCCTTCGTTTTGATAAACCTCAGTCCTTAAAGAAGAAAAACAGTGAGGAGGAATTCGATGAAAGAATTGATAAAAGAGCCCCAAATAGAAATAGACCCGGCGTCACAGCTGCATCATTGGGTTGAGCACTATCGCCCCTTTGCCGCCAATGGACAAAGTGCAAACTATATCCCCGCTTTAGGAAAAGTCAATGACTCACAGCTCGGCATTTGTATATTGGAGCCTGACGGAACAATGATACATGCCGGCGATTGGAACGTCCCTTTTACCCTGCAAAGCATTTCAAAAGTGATCAGCTTTATCGCCGCCTGCATGAGCCGCGGCATTCCCTATGTGCTGGACCGCGTAGATGTCGAGCCGACAGGTGATGCCTTTAATTCAATCATTCGGCTCGAAATCAACAAGCCGGGAAAGCCGTTTAATCCTATGATCAACGCTGGTGCCCTTACCATCGCATCGCTTCTTCCGGGTGAGTCGGCACACGATAAGCTCGAGTTTCTTTACTCGGTGATGGAAACCTTAATAGGAAAGCGGCCAAGAATTCATGAGGAAGTGTTCCAGTCAGAATGGGAAACCGCCCACCGCAACAGAGCGCTGGCCTACTATTTAAAAGAAACAAACTTTTTAGAAGCAGATGTAGAAGAAACGCTTGAGGTTTACTTGAAGCAATGCGCCATGGAGAGCACCACAGAAGACATTGCATTGATCGGCCTGATCCTTGCCCATGACGGCTATCATCCGATTCGCCGCCAGCAAGTGATTCCAAAGGACGTGGCAAAGTTGGCCAAGGCGTTAATGCTGACGTGCGGCATGTACAACGCTTCAGGCAAATATGCGGCGTTTGTCGGCGTGCCGGCCAAAAGCGGCGTCTCCGGCGGCATCATGGCTCTCGTTCCTCCAAGTGCCAGAAGAGAACAGCCTTTTCAATCTGGATGCGGCATCGGCATTTACGGGCCTGCTATTGACGAATACGGCAACAGCCTTACTGGCGGTATGCTGCTGAAACATATGGCGCAAGAGTGGGAGCTCAGCATTTTTTAAACATTAAAAAAGAGGTGATTGTATGCAGCAAATCCTGGAACATATCGTCGGTATCGCAAATGATCTTTTATGGTCAAAGCTATTAATTGTATTGCTCCTTTCTCTGGGAATCTATTTTACGTTCAGGCTTAAGTTTTTGCAGGTTCGCATGCTGAAAGAAATGGTGAGAGTGTTAAGAGAAGGAGCTGCTTCCCGGTCGAAAAACAGCATTTCTCCGTTTCAAGCCTTTTGCATCAGCATGGCAGCCCGTGTCGGCACGGGAAATATTACGGGCATTGCCATCGCTATTGCGCTCGGCGGGCCAGGTGCAATCTTCTGGATGTGGATTATCGCCATTATCGGATCAGCATCAAGCTTTGTGGAAAGCACACTGGCTCAGATTTATAAAGTAAAAGATGTAAACGGCTTCCGCGGCGGGCCGGCTTATTACATGGAAAAAGGGCTGAACAAAAGGTGGATGGGCGCGCTGTTTGCCGTATTAATCACCTTATCGTTCGGTATCGTCTTTAACTCAGTTCAATCAAATACAGTCAGCCTCGCCTTCGAAAACGCGTTCGGCACAAACCGCCTGACTTTGGGACTCATTTTAATTGCTGTGTTCGGCACGATTATTTTCGGCGGTGTAAAACGCATTGCGAAGCTGGCTGAATCCATTGTCGTCGTATTGGCTGTCCTGTATATCGGAGTTGCGTTTTTCGTGATTTTCACCAACATTACACAGCTGCCAGACGTGCTTGCGCTTATCGTGAAAAACGCATTTGGTTTTGACCAGGCCGCTGGCGGCGCCTTGGGAGCAGCGTTAATGCAAGGCGTCAGACGGGGAATCTTTTCAAACGAAGCGGGAATGGGAAGCGCACCGAATGCCGCTGCCACCGCAACAACAAGCCATCCTGTCAAACAGGGGCTGATTCAAGCTTTTGGTGTGCTTACTGATACACTGGTCATTTGTACAAGCACCGCCTTTATCATCCTGTTTTCAGATGCCTACCATACACCAGGACTGAGCGGAATCGCCTTGACACAAGCCTCTCTCAGTGACCATGTTGGGTCATGGGCATCAGGCTTTCTCGCCATTCTGATTTTGTTATTTGGATTCTGTGCTTTAATCGGAAACTATTATTATGGCGAAACAAATATCGGCTTTTTGAACAAAAGCAAAAAACTGATTTTTATTTACCGTATCGGCGTGCTGGCAATGATTGTGTTTGGCTGTGTTGCCAAAGTTCAGCTCGTATGGGATCTGGCTGATTTGTTCATGGGCTTGATGGTCGTCGTGAATTTAATCGCGATTTTCTTATTATCCAAGGTCGTTTTTGCGGCGCTGAAAGACTATACACGCCAGAAAAAAGCAGGCAAAGATCCGGTCTTTTATAAAGATGTGCTCAAAAACCATAATGGCATTGAGTGCTGGCCGCTTTCTGACACAAAGGCTGACACAAACAACAAACAAATATCATAAAAAAAAGGGTGTTCAGACATACGGGCTGAACACCTTTCTCTTTTTCGTTTATTGACAAACATGTAAGCGTCCATTACGATTTTCATATCTTTTTCAAAAAAATCTGAAAGAAGGCATCGGTACATTCTATGAATCCTATCCAACACATTCTTGATACTTACCCGCTTATTGTGCTAGACGGCGCCATGGCGACCGAGCTTGAACGCAAGGGCTGTGATTTGAACGACAGTCTCTGGTCGGCAAAAATTCTGCTGGAAGAGCCGAACCTGATTAAACAAGTTCATACTGATTATTTCGCTGCAGGTGCCGACTGTGCGATCACCGCCAGCTATCAGTCTACGTTTGAGGGCTTTGCCGCACGCGGGCTGAGCGAGGCGGAAGCACGCCGGCTCATCGAGATGTCCGTCACCATCGCAGTTGAAGCACGTGATGAATTCTGGGCGTTTGAAGAGAACCGTCTGAATCGGCCAAAACCGATTATTGCGGCTTCTGTAGGCCCTTATGGCGCTTATCTTGCGGACGGCTCTGAGTATCGCGGCAACTACGGAATCTCAGAGGATGAACTGGTTGAATTTCATCGCCCTCGCATGAAAGCGCTGATCGAAGCCGGAGCTGATGTTTTGGCATGCGAAACAATTCCGTGTCTGACTGAGGCAAAAGCGATTGTGCGGCTGCTGAAGGAGTTCCCTGAAACATATGCGTGGATCAGCTTCAGTGCAAAAGACGGACTGCACATCAGTGACGGAACACCTGCCGCTGACTGTGCGTCATGGCTTGATGAGCACCGCCAAATTGCAGCGCTCGGCATTAACTGCACGCCGCTTCAGCATATCCCTTCCTTGATAGAGGAGTTAAAAAAGCACACATCAAAACCGATCATCGTCTACCCGAATTCAGGCGAGCAGTATGATCCGGAAACAAAAACGTGGAACGGCGCAGCATGCGCAGAGCCTTACGGAACAAGCGCCCGCACTTGGCATGAAAAAGGAGCGAAGCTGATTGGCGGCTGCTGCCGGACAAAACCCGAAGATATTCAAGAAATTGCGGCTTGGGCGCGCTCTTTAAAAACGACTTGACTTATCGGAATTGTTTGTATATTCTATCTAAAAGCCGGTTCGCCGGAGTCTCGTGTCACTCGCTGACATGAGATTTTTTATTAGGAAGGAAATAAATCGCCGATAGAAAGTTGGAAAAAGATGAAATCAGCTCACAACAAGAATGAGACAAACTTTCAGAGAAGTATGAAAAGCCGGCACCTCTTTATGCTTTCCTTAGGAGGTGTCATCGGAACCGGGCTGTTTTTAAGCTCTGGCTACACCATTCAGCAGGCAGGCCCGGCAGGAACAATACTCGCCTACCTAGTCGGGGCCGGAATCGTCTATTTGGTCATGCTGTGCCTTGGTGAGCTGTCAGTGGCCATGCCTGTAACAGGCGCCTTTCACACCTATGCAGCCAAATACATAGGGCCGGGCACCGGATTTACTGTCGCTTGGCTGTACTGGCTGACATGGACCGTGGCATTGGGATCAGAATTCACTGCAGCCGGCCTGTTAATGCAGCGCTGGTTCCCCCATACGTCCGTTTGGATGTGGAGCGCCGTCTTTGCGCTGTTTATTTTCTTGCTTAACGCATTTTCGGTCAAGTTTTTCGCTGAATCAGAATTTTGGTTTTCCAGCATCAAAGTATTAGCCATTGTATTGTTTATTCTTTTAGGCGGCTCTGCCATGTTCGGCATCATCCCGATCAAAGGCGGGGAAGCCGCTCCGATGCTGTCCAACTTCACAGCGGAAGGCGGGCTCTTTCCAAATGGATTTGTCCCGATTTTGATGACGATGCTGTCTGTCAATTTTGCCTTTTCGGGTACTGAGCTGATCGGAATTGCCGCAGGAGAAAGCGTTGATCCCGACAAGACGATACCAAAAGCGATTAAAACAACGGTTTGGCGTCTCTCACTCTTCTTTGTCGGAACGATTTTTGTGCTGTCAGGGCTGATTCCGATTCAAGAAGCTGGCGTCATCAAAAGCCCGTTTGTTGCAGTCTTTGACAGAGTCGGTGTCCCGTACGCAGCCGATATCATGAACTTTGTCATCCTGACAGCGATCCTGTCAGCGGCTAATTCCGGACTCTACGCTTCTTCCCGGATGCTGTGGTCTTTATCAAAAGAAAAGACGCTTCACCCGACATTTGCAAAGCTGACGTCCAAAGGAACTCCGTTTAACGCGCTGGTGTTCAGCATGATCGGCGGCATTCTGTCATTGCTGTCCAGCGTATTTGCGCCAGACACTGTATACGTTGTGCTCGTATCGATTTCCGGTTTTGCGGTCGTAGTCGTATGGATGGGAATCGCCGCTTCTCAATTCATGTTCAGAAAACGTTATGTCGAAGCGGGAAACAAGGTTGCCGATCTGAAATACCGGACCCCTTGGTATCCGTTCGTGCCGATTGCCGCGTTCCTGTTATGCCTGGCTTCCGTCATCGGCATAGCCTTTGATCCGAATCAAAGAATCGCACTGTATTGCGGCATTCCGTTTATGGCCATCTGCTATGCAGTGTATTATGCGAAAAACCGCAAAAGCCAGCCGACTGCTGATATGACTCATTCAAAATAAAAAGAACCTGCCTCCGGGCAGGTTCTTTTTCATCTTCAAACCTCCACCGTCCAGTTGAACGGCCCTTTTACTTTGCCAAGCTGAATATCTGTTATCGTTTCATACAGCTTTTTCGAGATGTCCCCGATTGTTCCGTCGCCTACAATCACCGTTTTCCCATGAATATTGAGTTCACCGACAGGCGTAACGACCGCTGCCGTGCCCGTTCCGAATACCTCTGTCAATTCCCCGCGTACAGAAGCCGAATAAATCTCATCAATCGAAATTTTCTCCTCACGAACCGGAATGCCCCAGCTGCGAATCAGTTCAATCGCAGACGCACGTGTTACTCCGCTTAAAATACTTCCGCTTAAAGCCGGTGTGACAGCTTCCCCATTAATGACGAAAAAAATGTTCATGCTCCCTACTTCTTCCGCGTATTTCTTTTCAATGGCATCCAGCCACAGCACCTGGTCATAGCCCAGCTCATTCGCTTTCCGCTGCGCCTGAAGGCTGGCCGCGTAATTTCCGGATGTTTTTGCACTGCCGACTCCGCCGTTCACCGCCCGAACGTACTCATCTTCGACGTAAATTCTAACCGGCTTCATCTGATCGCCATAATAGGAGCCGACAGGGGATAGCACGATCATAAATGTATAGCTTTTGGATGCCTTCACACCGAGACTCGGTTCTGTGGCAATGACAAACGGACGAATATACAGTGACGTACCCTTTTCCTTTGGAACCCAATCTTTCTCCAGCTCAACTAATTGCGTCAATGCCTCAAGCACCAGCTCTTCGTCTAAAGGAGGCATACTCATGCGCTCACACGATCTGTTCAGCCGTTTGATATTTTGATCCGGCCGGAACAGCAGCACCCTGCCATCTTCCGTTCTGTACGCTTTTAACCCCTCAAAGACAGCCTGACCGTAATGAAAAACAGATGCAGACGGATCAAGCGTAAGCGGCGCGTACGGGGCAATTCTCGGATGATGCCAGCCTATTCCCTCTTCATAATCCATCACAAACATATAATCTGTAAAATATTTTCCGAATCCTAAGGATGACGGGTCGGGCTTTTCCTTATGAAATGCAATTTTTTCTCGATCGATAAGCTTATTCAATTTGATCAGCACACCTTTCACACCATAATTGTTTAAATATTCAGTCTTTTTAAAGCTGCAAAAAGTATACAGCCTCTCCTTTTATCATACGCCGCTTTAAACCTATAAATTTCAGAATATTCTTTAGGATCATCAGCTATTATACACCACATTCATTGTCAAATGAAGATGAAATAAAAGAAAAACAGCCAGATTCATTCCGGCTGTCTGATTTAGATTGCTAAATACAGGACGACAATATGGCAAATCAGCAAAATATACACCGCAATCACAAATTGCCAATTGATCTTCTGCGCCCATGCAAACACCACCATCAAAACAGGAAGTATCACTATTCCTGCCAGCTTGTTAACCGTCATATCCGGACTGTTCGTTCCATCATAATGAATCGGCATTTCCGCCGGCAGGAACGGGTAAAACACGATTGAAAGGATGAAAGCCGCAATGACAGCCCCCCACAGCACTTTTCCATTCGTCAATAAAAACATAGAACCACCATTCCCTTCTTAAAACACATTGCTCTATGAATGATATGACTGTTCTACGGTGAATTTCGTTCGGTCTCCCCGCGTAATAATTTGCGCATATTCCACCACATCTTCATTTTTATCATAGGTGAGGGATTCTGATAAAAACGCAGGCGCTCCGACATTGGTTAACAAGTGGCCGCTGATCGTTTCATCCGTTAAAATCGGCTCGATCGATTCCGTGCCCCTGCTGATTTCAATATTGTATTTTGTTCTTAACAGTTCAAACAGCGAGCCGGTGCACTCTTCCTGCGCCAGACCCGGTGCCGCTTTCCAAGGAATATATGAGGTGTGATACTGCAAAGGCTCCCCCTCGGCGTATCTGACTCTGACAAGCTTGTTGACAGGTTCATTCTCTTTCATTTTCAAAAGCTCGGCAATGGAGTGATCAGCAGGGATCACCACGAGTTCAAGCACTTTTGATTCAGAACGCAGGCCTCTCATTTGTTCTGCAAAGCTCGTAATCTTGTGCGGAATCGGCGTTTGTATTTTTGCCGCTGATACAAATGTTCCTTTTCCTTGAATCCGTTTAATATATCCCTCAAGCTCAAGCTGCTGCAGGGCCAGTCTCACAGTTGTTCTGCTGACATCATATTGCTCGCAAAACTCGCTCTCCGTCGGCAGCTGATCATTCGCCTGATATTTGCCCGACTTAATTAATTCAATGATTTTAAACTTGATAACAGAATATAAAGCTGTCATTTCATTCTCCCCATTCTGTATGCAAACCGTTCTTTTTGATTGAAACCATAATACCACTTGCCTTCCGATTATGAAAGATTTGTATCCTTCTTTTATAACAAATTTTCAGACATTAATATTGACAGTTTGATAACGGCGGTGCTAAATTCGTAATGACAACTATCATAAATTGATCATAACAAATATGATGCTTGTCTATCTCTTTGAGGGGGTGTCACATGAAGATTCTTATCGCCAATCACTATGAAGAACTCTGTAAGTTAAGCGCTAACATTATTAAAGAACATGTACAGGCTAAGAAAGATGCCGTACTCGGCCTGGCAACAGGAAGCACGCCGGTCGGCTTGTACAAGCAGCTGATTTCAGACTATCAAGCAGGCGAAATCGACTTTTCAAAGGTTACTACATTTAATTTGGATGAATACGCAGGTCTCTCTCCATCTCATCCGCAAAGTTATAACCATTTTATGCATCAGCATCTTTTTCAGCATATCAATATGCAGCCTGATCATATTCATATCCCGCAAGGAGACAATCCGCAGCTTGAGGCTGAATGCATGGTATACGAGGATCTCATCCGTCAGGCGGGAGGCATTGATGTTCAAATCCTCGGCATCGGCGCCAATGGCCATATCGGTTTTAATGAACCTGGATCTGATTTTGAGGATCGGACACGAATCGTTAAGCTGTCAGAAAGCACAATACAGGCAAATGCCAGATTCTTCGGCGGCGATCCTGTACTGGTGCCGAGACTTGCGATTTCAATGGGCATTAAAACCATCATGGAATTCAGCAAACATATTGTGCTTTTAGCGAGCGGCGAGGAAAAAGCAGACGCCATTCAAAAGATGGCTGAAGGCCCTGTCACGACAGATGTACCGGCCTCAATTCTTCAAAAACACAATCATGTAACCGTTATCGCCGATCAAAAAGCAGCTCAAAAACTAAAGAAAGCATCATACTTATAAAGGAGACTGTCATGTTTAAAAAGGCATTTCAAATTCTGCAGCAGCTTGGCCGCGCGTTGATGACTCCGGTTGCCGTCCTCCCGGCAGCCGGTCTTTTGCTCCGTTTCGGTGACAAGGATTTACTGAACATCCCTATTATAAAGGATGCGGGCGGCGTTGTATTCGACAACCTGCCGCTGATTTTCGCCGTGGGGGTCGCGATCGGTTTAGCCGGCGGCGAAGGTGTAGCCGGACTTGCCGCTGTTATCGGATACTTAATTTTAACCGTCACCCTCGACAACATGGGAAAATTGCTCGGCCTTCAGCCTCCGTATGAAGGAGCCGAGCACCTGATTGATATGGGGGTATTCGGAGGAATCATCATCGGGCTTCTTGCCGCATATTTATATAAGCGTTTTTCATCAATCGAGCTGCATCCGGTCCTTGGATTTTTCTCAGGAAAACGGTTTGTCCCGATTATTACTTCCATCAGTTCATTGGTAATCGGCGTGATTTTCTCATTTGTTTGGCCGCTGATCCAAAACGGAATTAACGCAGCCAGCAGTTTAATTGCCGATTCAACGATCGGCCTGTTCTTTTATGCAACGATCTATCGTTTGCTGATTCCTTTTGGCCTGCATCATATTTTTTATACACCTTTCTACTTTATGATGGGAGAATACACAGACCCGTCAACAGGCAATACCGTTACCGGCGACCTGACAAGGTTTTTCGCGGGAGACCCGACAGCTGGGCGCTTTATGATGGGGGATTTCCCTTACATGATTTTCTGTCTGCCGGCAGTTGCTCTTGCCATTATCCATACCGCGCGTCCGGAAAAGAAAAAAATGATCTCCGGCGTTATGATTTCTGCGGCGCTCACATCTTTGCTGACAGGCATTACAGAGCCTGTTGAGTTTTCTTTCTTGTTCGTTGCGCCCGTGCTCTATTTGATTAACTCTATTCTCGCCGGCGTCATCTTTGTCGTTTGTGATTTATTCCATGTTCGCCACGGCTATACGTTCTCAGGCGGCGGAATTGACTACGTCTTGAACTACGGACTGTCGACAAACGGCTGGGTTGTCATTCCTGTCGGGATCGTGTTTGCATTCATTTATTATTATTTGTTCCGATTTGCGATTTTGAAATGGAACTTGAAAACACCCGGCCGTGAAACAGATGAAGCCGATCAGACTGAGGCAAAAGCTCCTGTCGCAAAAGACCAGCTTGCCTTTCATGTGCTGAAGGCCTTGGGCGGACAGCAAAATATCGCCAACCTGGATGCGTGTATTACAAGGCTTCGCGTGACCGTTCATCAGCCGAGCCAAGTCAGCAAGGACGAATTAAAACGGCTTGGCGCCGTAGGTGTGCTGGAAGTCAATAACAACTTCCAGGCGATATTCGGAACAAAATCCGATGCTTTAAAAGACGACATCAAAACGATCATGGCCGGAGGCGTCCCGGACACCGCCGCCGCACTGGATACAGAGCCTGACAAGCAGCAGAAGCACGCTTCCGAAGAGACTTTTATTTATCCGGTTAAAGGAGAAACGGTCTCTCTGACAGACGTGCCTGATCAAGTCTTTTCAGAAAAAATGATGGGCGAGGGCTTTGCGATTGACCCATCAGAAGGAAAAGTCGTTGCCCCTGCGGATGGCGAAGTTGTCTCCATTTTTCCAACGAAGCACGCCATCGGCTTTATGAGCGCCGGCGGCACCGAAATCCTGATTCATGTCGGCATTGATACCGTCAAGTTGAATGGAGAAGGCTTTGAAGCTCATGTCACGAGCGGACAAGCCGTCAAACAAGGCGAACTGCTTCTCACATTTGAACTCGATTACATCAAGCAGCATGCCGCTTCGGCTGTAACACCGGTTATTTTCACAAATGCATCTGAAAGAAAGATGAAGCACATCCACATGAAGTAAAAAAGTCCCCCCTGCTGCGGGGGACTTTTTCGCCAACATAATGAAAGCGCTGTCAAAATAAAATAATTTGAAAAAAGGTGTTTGCAATTGATTCACGAATGATATGAATATGCCTAAATCTTATCATTCTAAAGGGGGATTCATTTGAAAAAATTTATCGCATTTCAAATTTTAATCGCTTTGGCAATCGGCGCAGTGATCGGCCACTTTTTTCCTGATTTCGGGATGGCACTGAGACCTGTCGGAGACGGATTTATCCGCTTAATTAAAATGATTGTCGTGCCGATTGTATTCTCTACCATTGTCATCGGAGCGGCAGGAAGCGGAAGCATGAAAAAAATGGGCAGTCTCGGCATCAAGACGATCATTTGGTTTGAAGTGATTACCACGTTGGTATTGGCGCTCGGACTCCTATTAGCGAATGTCTTAAAACCGGGTGTCGGGCTTGACCTCTCCCATTTGGCGAAAAAAGATATCAATGAACTTTCCGGCTACACAGACAAAGTTGTTGATTTCAAACAAATGATCCTCGATATTATCCCTACAAACATTATTGATGTCATGGCCAGAAATGATTTGCTTGCCGTTATATTCTTTGCTATTTTGTTCGGTGTTGCAGCGGCTGGCATTGGCAAAGCCTCTGAACCAGTGATGAATTTCTTTGAATCTGTCGCTCAAATTATGTTCAAACTCACGCAAATCGTCATGGTGACTGCTCCTATCGGTGTGCTTGCCCTGATGGCAGCCTCTGTAGGCCAATATGGCATTGAACTTCTCCTCCCTATGTTTAAGCTGGTCGGCACGGTATTCCTTGGTCTGTTCCTGATCCTCTTTGTCCTCTTTCCGCTTGTCGGTCTCATCTTTCAGATTAAGTATTTCGAAGTATTAAAAATGATATGGGATCTGTTTTTAATTGCATTTTCCACCACCAGCACCGAAACCATTCTTCCTCAGCTGATGGACAGAATGGAGAAATACGGCTGCCCGAAACGAGTGGTATCATTTGTCGTCCCCTCCGGCTTGTCACTGAACTGTGACGGCTCCAGCTTATACTTATCGGTTTCCTGTATTTTTCTGGCGCAGGCCTTTCATGTAGACATGACATTGTCCCAGCAGCTGCTCATGATGCTAGTGCTTGTGATGACCAGTAAAGGCATTGCAGCTGTTCCGTCAGGCTCGCTTGTTGTTCTTCTGGCGACTGCCAATGCTGTAGGGCTGCCGGCAGAAGGCGTTGCCATTATAGCGGGCGTTGACCGCGTCATGGACATGGCGAGAACTGGCGTGAACGTACCGGGACATGCGGTGGCCTGCATCGTGGTGTCGAAATGGGAGAAGTCCTTCCGCCAAAAAGAATGGGTATCCGCAAACGGAAAAACCGAAAGCGTGTAGAAAAAAAGAACACCTCATTCCCGAGGTGTTCTTTCTATTATTCAGCAGCAGCGTGTTCTTCTTTTTCAATCACTGCCAGTCTTGCGTTTACTTCTTCTTCTGTCATATTATGCTCTTGAACATACAGGTTTCTTGGGTTCGTGCGGCATTCGTGGCTGCAGCTGCGCATATATTTATACTCATTTTCCGGTGTGCATATCATTTTCTTGTTGCAAGATGGATTTGCGCAGTTCACATAACGCTCACACGGTTCACCTGTAAAATAGTCTTTTCCGACAATCACATGCTCGACACGGTTGACAGGCACGCTGATTCTTTCATCGAAGACATAGCACTGGCCGTCCCAAAGCTTTCCTTGCACCTCAGGATCTTTTCCGTATGTCACGATTCCGCCGTCAAGCTGTGATACATCTTCAAAGCCTTGCTTCATCAGCCATCCTGAAAATTTTTCACAGCGCACGCCGCCCGTGCAGTACGTTAAAATCTGTTTGCCTTCAAGCATGTCTTTGTTTTCCTCAATCCACTCAGGCAATTCACGGAAGGCTTCAATGTCAGGACGGACAGCGCCTCTGAAATGGCCAAGATCATACTCGTAATCGTTACGTGCGTCGAGTACAATTGTGTTTGGATCCTGCATTTTCTCATAAAATTCTGCAGGCTTCAAATGCTGCCCTGTTGTTTCATTCGGATCCACATCATCCTCAAGACGAAGCGTCACAAGCTCTTTTTTATGACGGACGAAGATTTTTTTGAACGCATGCTCTTCTTCTTCATCAATTTTAAATACCATGTCCGCAAAACGAGGGTCAGCTTTCATTGTTTGCATATATTTTTCAGTCTGCTCAACCGTACCTGATACCGTACCGTTAATTCCTTCAGAAGAAACAAGGATACGGCCTAACAAACCAAGCTCCTTACAAAAAGCCAGATGCTGCTCTCTAAACGCCTCTGGATCTTCAATCGGAACATATTTATAGTAAAGTAATACTCTGTATTGTTTTTCCATGATTTAAACACCCTGTTCAATTATAGTTAGTTGCTATGCACACTCTTACTATATCATACAGGAAAATGCCGCAAAGATGAACATATCCGCACAGACTGATAAAAATATCCAAGCTCTTACAAACCCACGCGGCACAAGGGTTTATTAATACCAAATAGTATTTTCCATTAACTTACTAATAAAAGTAGTTGTCTGAAAACTATTTTTGTAGTTCCTCTTCAAAAGATAAATTTACCGGTTCATCTAAAAGTTCTCCCGGCATTTCAAGGTTTGTTGAAGGAACGCTCTCATCTACCTCTTCAAAAACAACATGATCCATCCACACCTGACCCGGCCCAGATAATTGGACACCAAAAGATATCACAGCGCTATTTTCAGGGACATCTAAAACGATAGCATAATGATTCCAATTGGTTGTTCCGGTAATAGGTCTGTTGCTCATATTATCAAATTGGAGAACATCATCAGCAGCACTGTCAACCCGCATCCAAAGTGAGGCAAAATGCTGCACTCCTTTTGTTTTGATAAAACTTGATAGACGAAGCCTTTTTCCTAGATAGCGATCTGCTTTGAATTGCTGCATCATCGTCGCAAATTCACCGATATCCTGCACCATCGTTGACTTTAAATATCCTGAAGCTTTTCCCTGATGTACATTTTCCCGGTCAACTCCCATTTCGAATTGGAACGGATGGCTCCCGCTCAATACCCACCCCTTCATTTTTTTCTCCATGTAAGATTCCTCCTTTTTTGAAGTAAAACGCTTCATAAATGTTCGATATGCGCCAGGCGGCATGTGATACAGCTTTTTGAACGTCCTCGTAAATGCTTCTTGAGATTCAAACTGATAATACAAAGCAATATCAATAATACGAAGATCTGTATAAAGCAAAGCTGCCGCTGCATTCGCAAGACGTCTTAACCGAATATAAGAAGCAACCGACATGCCGACTTCTTTTTGAAAAATCCGATGAAAATGGAATTTTGAAAAGCCTGAAACGTTTACAATATCCTCATTTGATATTTGCTCATGTAAATGTGATTCAATCCAATCGATCGTTTTCTGGACAGCTTTTTCATAATACATTGCACGCTTCAATCTCCTTTCTGTTTTAGAATAATGGATCACGGCTTATATGTTTTGATTATTTTTGCGATATGTAAAAACCCCCTGTTATACCACAGGGGGACACTGCTCACTTGATAATGGCAGATGGCGTGATATGCTCCAGCCAAATGACACCGTCATATTGTTCCTTCAGGATCATCTGCTCTTCTTTGTCCCCCCAATAGAGTGCTGTCCGGGGGGTGTACATCCACGAAGTGCCTTTCTTGTTTTTTGTATGGAGAAAATCAACAAAGACAGCTGGATGGTCCGCAGCTTTCAGCAAGGCTTCGAGACTTCCAGATGGCGGCGGGCTTGTGACCGGCATAACGGTCTTATTATCTGAACTATCCAGACTCGCACCTGAGTAAGCATAAATGCCAATCGTATATGTTTGTTTTTTCAGCCGCTCCGGCAAATAATCACCCATGTTAGGGCCGTTTAGCTGTACCCAGTCCTTTAACATCTTGGTATTCTGTTTGCGAAGATGGTAGTTGTGGCCCCAGACAATGATTTTCTTTTTCGGATAAAGGGTTTCCGCTACCCACTGAAATTGTTCAGCCATCATGCGGTCTCTCATAAAGAATGAAAAATCCTCAATATTCTCCGGATAATCCTCTAGTTTTTCTTTCATTTCTTCCAGCATATACGTTTCCATTACGTTAATTCTCAGCTGAAGGGAATGCATAAACATCTCATAAGCTTTCGGCTCTTTCGGAAGGTGGGCTTTTAGCTCTGAAGCATGTGTTTCAGCGAACTTAATCATCTCCTGATAGTTTTTCACAAGCTTTTCCTTCTTTTGCGTAAATTCATCAAACGTGTTGCTGTCTGTCACCAATTTAGAAAAGTCATTTTCTGATTGGGAGAGCAGCTCTGCTTTTTCAGGGTCCACCGCTTTTACCCATTGGCTTGCAGCATCATTGAATGAATTCCTCATGCTTTGAATATCAAATCCCGTAAGGATAAGCGGATCGCCTTTCTCTTTTTGCTCTTTCATGTAATCAAACAGTTCAACGACATCTTCTGTGTGCCAAACAGCGTAAATGGAGTTTTTCATCGTGCTTTTAGAGGTTAGTTGGTCCATATTAAGGTAGGATGCATTTGTATCGGGAAAGCCAGACTCAAAGGCCAATACATCGTATCCCAGTTCTTCGTGGAGGTATTTGATCATGCGGACCTTTGTTGCATTGATTTCGCCAGCGCCATGTGTGGTTTCTCCTAACTGAACGATTCGTTTTCCTTTCAGCACCTTCTTGAGAAAGCGAAGATCTTTGTTTAAAGTATCGGAAGAATCCAGTGGATGTGCATGTCGTTCAATCCAGCGATCCCAATGTTTTTCTTCAGAAGCAGCACGGGCTGAGGCTGAAAAAGAAGAAAACACCAAACAGACAATCAGCAGCGGCAGAGCCATTTTCATTATCATTCGTTTCAATTCTATCTCTCCTTTTCTTCTGGGTTCTCTAGTAGTTACGAGATAGATATAGAAAAAGTTTCCTTTATCGGCCAACAAAAAAAGCTTCTCTACTGAAAGAAGCTTTATCTGGATCCTCTCATCACTTGATGAAAGTAAAACCGGTACGTATTTCGTAAGAATGTCTCAACCGGAAGCTGCACATCGGCTTGGTATTTGCTGATGATGAACGGAAACCGCTCGATTCCTTTCTCACGCAAATCACTCGCTTGCTCTTCATCTGTTGCCTTCTCTTGCAGAACCGCTTCAACGATCGGCCAGCACGCTTCCCGCAGTTGTCTCAGGACGGCTTCGTCTCCGGTGTTCTGATAATCTGTGATCCAGCTGATGATTTGTTTCTCCATGAGTTTCACCTTTCTTCAAAAAAAGAGGCGCTGCGTTTACGCTAGCTCCTCTTTTTACTCTTCGTAACCTATCAGTTCTCCGACTTGGACTTCTTGGCCTTCTGTTAAATTGGCGGAAGGCTGGAACGCGTCTTTTTCAAAAATCAAAATGACGGTTGAGCCGAATGAAAAGTATCCAAGTTCCTCGCCGATCTCCAGCTCGTCCCGTGTACTCGTCTGCACGATAGAATTAATATTCATCGCGCCAACAGGAATCATCAGGACACTTCGGCCGCCGCCATTCAGCTCGTACACAAACCGATAATTTTTCGACAAGACATCTTTTCCGTATTTCAGCCCTAATTGATTGACCGGGTATGAGCGATTTCCAAGCTCGGCCAGCTTTTGATACCTGCAGCTGATCGGGGAATGGAAACGGTGATAATGCCGCGGGCTTAAATACAGAACGACAAAGTACCCGCCGTTGTATTGATGGTCTGCGCTTTTACAGCCGGTCAGCTCAGCGAATGAGTAATCTTTTCCCTTTACCGTAAAGGTTTGATTCGGGTTGATTTTTCCCACTGTCTGAACCACCCCGTCAACAGGGCTGACTACCGCATGAGCCTCTTTTGACACCGGGCGCCGCTCCAGATTAATATGTCGAATGAACAATTCGGACAGCGAACTGTAATCAGCGGCCGTACCATTTACATCATCCCAATTTAGCCGAAAATGTTTTGAGAAAAGCGGAATGACCGGTTTGCTGATTTTAGACTCGCAAAATCCTTTAATCAGATAGGATGACAGACGATGATTCGTCAGCTCTATCAATGATCGATACAGAATCTTTACAGCCGTATTAAACATGAATAATCCCTATAACCCTTCCGATTGTAATAAAAATAAAGCACCATAAAAAGGCGCCGATTGCCGCAAACACAATATACGTTTTCAGCTCCATTTTGCCGATTCCCGAAAAGTAGCATGTCACATGTCTGACGCCGGGAATAAAATAACCTAAAATAAGAGAATATGGACCGTATTTCTTCATCCATTTTTCCACTTTCATCATTCTCTTTTCCTTCAATCCAACCCACTTGCCGTACTTGTCGATAAACGGGCGCCCGGCTTTTCTGCCAATCATGTAGCTGATCAGCATACCTAACAAAGCCCCGAAAAAGCTGATCAATATTGAAAGCTCATAATTCAGCACGTCAGTATGTGTGAAGTAACCGACGACGGTCATCATCACTTCATCTGGAATCGGCAACCCAACGATCCCCAAAACCAGCATCAAAAAAATAGCGAGATAACCGTAATCCGCTATGAGCTGCTGAACTAATTCCATCTCTCGGACTCCAGGTTTTCTGCCGCATGTTTTTTAAAGTGAGGAAATTTGATTTTACTCACCATTAAATATGAAAGTCCGCAAGTCCCGATTGCCAGCAGGATCGGGTTATAGACGAAGCTTAGAATAACGAGACACATACCCGCAAATGGAATCGGCATTCCGATAAAGGTCGGAAGCTTGCTTTGCTCAGTGTTAAATTTAGAGAGGCGAAGCATTCCGCAAATGCTGTACGTCAATGCGCATAAGATCCCGATAAATGGAAGGGCGTACAATGCGACACTGTAAGCAAGCATAGAAGGAGCCACGCCAAACGTAACGAGATCGGCAAACGAATCCAGTTCTTTTCCCATATCAGAAACGGCATTCAGCTTACGTGCAGCCATTCCGTCAAAGAAATCAAGAAACATGCCGGTAAAAATGAAAAGCACTGCTGAGTGAATGTTGTGATATAACAAGGAATGAATCGCCAGCAGTCCGCAAGTAAAATTTCCTATTGTAATCATACAGGGGATATAATTCACAGTGTAACCAAACCTCCAATTGTAAAACCATCTATATCATTCGACGATATGGATCGAATAGCGTTACAGGAAAAATTTTCTCTATTAAGCATAATAACATAGAATGCCCCCAAAAAAGCAGCACTCAAATTCTATTATTATACAACATTTGTTACCATTTGAACAATGAATGCCATTCTTTTCATGTTTCTGACAATTTTATTCCTCGCTTAAAAAGGACAAGACACGTTGATTGACGTACTCTGCCTGCTCCAGAGATAACAGATGTCCGGCGTTCTTCACAATTTCTGCCTGAATTCCTGGCACTAATACCGAAGCCCGTTCTAAAGCCATTTGCTGATGGTACATGACCTCGTGCTCCCCGAACATCAGCAATATCGGGACCGCAATCGATTTCAACTCCCGGTCTGTGAACACATATGGAAAGCCATTTTCTGTCGGCTTCAGGCTTCTTTGTTCATCTTGCCAATCCACACCCGCCACAATTTGTTTTTGCAGCAGAGGATGCAGATCATAACGGCTATCCGTAATCCACTTGATATATGCCTCAGCCCCCCTTGCCCCTGTAAGCCCCGCAGCGTATTTATAGACATCCGGATGAAATGATATAAACGCTTCAGCAGGACTCATAACAACTGCCCGCTCTACTCTTTCAGGCGCTTGGAGCAAGAAATTCACGATATGGGACCCGCCAAGCGAAAGGCCGGCCAGGTGTGCCGTCTGAAGTCCGAGCGAATCAAGAACGTCTTTCAGCCAGTCTGCGCAATCAACTCTGTTATCCAGAGGAGCTGATGGTATACTTTTATTTTTGTCTCCTATTATATCGACCGCATATGTACGATAATGACTGCTCCACGCCGCAATATTCGGATACCACATAGCAGAGCTGAAGAGCCCTCCGTGAAGCAAAACGAGCGACGGTGCGTCCTTTGGCCCACTTGCAATGATATGTGTTTTTCCAAAGCGAGTAGAAACATAGAATGCTTCCGACCCGATCGGCCACAAAGAAAGGCTTTGATCATATGCCTGGTAAAAGCGAAGGCCGCTTTCTGCCGCGGCAAGCTGCATCGAATCTTGTGTCATCTTCTTCTTTTTCCTCCGGGTTTGATTGATATAAAATAAAGGATAATGCCCCTTTTGTCTCGTAAGAAAAAAAGCCTATTTCTCATTATCTCATATTATAAATTTCCAGTATATAGCTTGGCTTCCTGTGAAAATAAAAAAAAGGCAATTTCCCTTAAAATCAGGAAAACCGCCTATTCTTTGAAAACTAAAGGAATAACCTTATCTTTTTTATCCTCTGTTAATGAGATGTGATGGGTTACTGATTTTTCACCCTTCGTCAATGCGACGGAGTAGTCACCCTTTTTGCCGGTGTCCCATTTGATGTCTCCGTTTTTGTCTGTTTTACCGAGTATCTCGCCAATCTCTGTACTCGGCTCCTGGTCTGAGGCCGGTGCTTTAACGATCGTCACTTGAACCCCTTCGACCGGCAGCCCCTTGGCATCCTCCACATGAAGTGTGACAGGAATAGCCGTTTCTTTCTGAGCAGAATGCGTCTGTGAACTGCATCCGCATAAAAACAAAATAGATATGAAAATGGCTAGTTTGCTGTATTTATTGATTTGCCCAATATTGAATATTGTTGAATACATCGTTCGTCACCCTTGTTCCCAAGTTATATGACGATCCCCCGTTCGTGTGAATCGCAATAGCTGTCTGCCCTGTATCACTGTAGTTTCGATAAACTGGCGAGCCGCTTTGGCAGCCGTACGTATCAGTTGTATAGGTCAGCTTATACGTTTCAGCGGAACGAATCGGCTTTGTATCAGACCACATCGTGCCAAATGTCTTGTCACACGGGAATCCTGTCACTGACGAGGAAAGGCCCACGGGACTGCTGCTGTTTGTTGTCCGATAGCCGTACCAGCCAACCGTGTTTCCAGGAGAACCGTTTAATTTAACAGCTCCGTAATCATAATTGGTGTTTTTGCTTTCCGTCCATCCTTTGACGGAGTAAAACATCGTGCCAGAATAAGTTCCGTATGGATATGACGAATCATTGCGTCCCGGCGCGGCGGTTATCGACGAAGCCCATCCGTGATCCTGGCTGTACACACAATGTCCAGCCGTTACGACTGTATTCGGATTGACTAAAAATCCGGTACATCCATAAGTGCTTGAGGTGTTGGGATACTTGATTGACAGTTGAACAGTTGCTCTGTAAGGAAAAGATGTAGTACTGGAGATTCTAGTGCGTTCATCGGTTCCGATGATACTTGAAGGCTGTAAGGTTTTAATGTTTTTTTCCAGTTCCGTTTGGCCGTATAGCGATTTACTTGTTTTCCCAGTTCCCTCATAGGGGGCGGAAACCTGTTCTGCTTTTGACGTTTGGTTTTTCTTGACATCAGCTTCTTTACCGGTGTTTGAAACAGAAGTTTGCGGGTTCTCTGCCGCTTTTGCCGGTACTCCGAAAGATACCGCCGCTGCCAAAGCCAAGCACAAAACCGTTAAGTAAGCGAAGCATTTTTTTCTGAATGTTGAAACTAATTTCATTTTGTCATCTCCCTCCTTTTGTGTCAACCACCCTTATCGATGGAAGACTTTTACATTATAATCAGGTTTCTGATTCTTATGATAAAACTTTTATGGAGGATGAAAAAACAGGCCTTGTCCAAGACAAGGCCCGCTCAAATTTTATTTTATAGATAGCTGATCCAATGCCTTCTTTGCGTTCTCTCTCGCTGTTTCAGCTGTATCAGCCGCAGAAAGCGCAACCGCCATACGGCGTCCGGCTTTCGTTATCGGCTTACCAAATACGCGAACTTGTGTCTTCGGAACTGCCAGTGCGTTTTCCAGTCCTTCAACAGTGTAATCCGCTGATTCTTCCGGTGCTTTGAGGGGCCGGCTGGCGCCAGGAGAAAGCTGTGTGATTTCTGTAATCGGAAAGCCGAGAATCGCACGAACATGCAGCGCAAATTCTGACAAATTTTGCGTCACCAGCGTGACAAGGCCCGTATCATGCGGACGAGGTGATACCTCACTGAAATACACCTTATCTTTCGCAAGGAACAGCTCAACGCCAAACAGGCCGTATCCGCCAAGCTCATCTGTAATGGCTTTCGCAATATGCTTCGCTTCTTCCATTTGCTGCTCTGTCATATGATGAGGCTGCCATGATTCGATATAATCTCCGTCCTTTTGCACATGACCAATCGGCTCGCAAAATGTCGTGCCGTTTACCGCACGTACGGTTAAGAGCGTAATTTCTGATTCGAATGGAATAAACTCCTCAACGATCACGCGGCCGTTTTTCACCCGTCCGCCTTCCATCGCCGTCTCCCAGCAGCTCTCTAAATCTGCTTCAGAGCGGCACACGCTTTGGCCTTTTCCAGAAGAACTCATCAATGGTTTAACGACACAAGGGAAGCCGATCTGAGCTGCCGCTTGTACAAATTCCTCATATGTATTCGCGAATTCATAGCCAGCGGTCGCAAGCCCGAGCGTTTCCGCCGCTAGCCGTCTGATGCCTTCACGGTCCATCGTCAGCTTCGCCGCACGCGCATTCGGGATGACGTGAAACCCTTCCTCTTCAAGCTTCAGCAATTCATCCGTCGCAATGGCCTCAACCTCAGGCACAATCAAATCCGGCTTTTCTTTCTCAATAATGGTTCTGATCTGTTCGCGGTCCAGCATATCAACGACATAGCTGTTATGCGCGACCTGCATCGCCGGAGCATGCTCGTAACTGTCAACCGCCACCGTCTGTACCCCAAGACGCTGGGCTTCAATCACTACCTCTTTTCCTAACTCACCTGAACCTAACAATAAAACCTTCTTTGATTGATACATCTTTGCCCCTCCTATCTGTTTCCCAACCATTATAACTGAAATATTTGAAAAATAAATTTTTATTAAAAAGACAAAATAATAACGGCCTTAATTTGTATCTTGAGCAAAAAATATTCACAAGTGTTGTGCAGATAAAGTTATTATTGAAGAATAAAAATCTTTACATTCTTAATCGAAAGCAGACCAATCACGGTCTGCTTTCTCTATTCCAAACAGCAACATCATACAAGAAATCCCCAAAAATCATGCTACACTTAACCCAAGACCACCACACCGACAGGAGGCATCCCATGCAAAACGAAACCCGAACACTGCAACTTGACCCGCATCTTCATATAGAAGCCTACCGCTTCAAGGGGATTATGCAAAAATTCCCGAACCACTTCCACGATTATTATGTGATTGGCTTTATTGAAAAAGGACAGCGGTATCTGGCCTGCCAAGATCAAGAATATATCATCAATCCAGGTGATCTTCTCCTCTTTAACCCCCGTGACACGCATAGCTGTGAGCAGATTGACGGGCGGACGCTTGATTATCGGTGTATCAATGTGATGCCCGATGTCATGGAGAAGGCGGTCGAAGAGATTACGGGCGCCGGGCATCTCCCTTATTTCTCCCAGCATGTGTTATTCCGCCACGAGCTGACATCCAGCCTGCAGGAATTGCACATTCTGATTTCCGAGGAAAAGCAGGCTTTGCGCAAGGAGGAGCTGTTTCTTCATTTACTGGAAGAGCTGATCCGCCGTTATTCAGACGTCACGTTCCTCAACAGCATTCCGGAACCATCCGACGAAGTCAAAATGGTTTGCGGATTTCTAGAAAAACATTACGCTGAGAACGTTACGCTCAATGATTTGAGTGAATTAACAGGATGGAGCAAATATCATTTATTGCGTTCATTTACAAAACAAAAAGGAATTACGCCTAATAGCTACCTGGAGACAATCCGGATTAATCAAGCGAAAAAACTCCTTGAACAAGGGGTAAGACCGATCGATGCGGCATTTCAGACAGGATTCAGCGATCAAAGCCATATGACGAAGTTTTTCAAACGGCAGGTGGGGCTGACGCCGAAGCAATACATGAAGATTTTTGAAAAGGAGCTTCAAAGATGAGCACACAAAGAGAAACGGCCGGGCATACCGCAGCCATTGTGACCATTCTGATTTGGGGGACGACCTTTATTTCGACAAAGGTGCTGCTGGCTGATTTTACGCCAATGGAAATATTATTTTACCGGTTTTTGATGGGCTTTATTGCTCTTATTCTCGTACGTCCCAAAATGATTCCATTCAAAAACTGGCGGCATGAGCTGTTATTTGCCGGGGCAGGTTTATTTGGCGTAACACTTTACTTTTTATTAGAAAATATAGCCCTTACGTATACATACGCTTCAAATGTCGGCATGATTGTGTCCATTATCCCGATGATTACTGCTGTACTGGCTCACTTTCTGCTTGAAGGCGAAAAATTGCGGCTGACTTTTTTCATTGGATTTGGGGCAGCACTGATCGGGCTTTTATTGATTACGTTCAACGGCAATGTCGTACTGCGTCTGAATCCGTTCGGAGACATCATGGCAGTCGGTGCCGCTCTCGTGTTTGGAGGCTACTCGATTTTTATGAAAAAATTAAGCGCGTACGATTATCACATCATCGAGCTGACACAGAGAGTGTTTTTCTACGGTTTGTTGTTTATGGTTCCCGCTTTATTTTTGTTCGACTTCCATTTTGACCTGAGCCGATTTTCATCCGCTTCAAATGTACTCAACATGCTCTTCCTCGGCATCGGCGCTTCCGCCCTGTGCTTCGCCACATGGAATTACTCAGTCGGTGTGCTCGGAGCCGTCAAATCCAGCGCGTATATTTACATGGTCCCGGTCATCACAATCGCCGCTTCCATCCTGATCCTGCACGAAAACATGACATGGATCGCTCTTCTGGGAGGTGCGCTTACACTTTTAGGCCTCTACATTTCAGAGCTGAAACCGAAGGCGAAGCTGATGGAGAACGGATGTAAAATGGATGCTTAACGTTGTCTATTTCACGGGTTTATGGGCAGACACAAACCTCTCTCACTGCGTCACAAATTGACTCTTACCAAAACCTTTTAAACAGTCTCAGCTTATCAGCACGCAATGGTTATTTGGAGGTTTATGTAAATTCAACCACTCTATCGTTAAATATTCAAGTTAAAAATTTTTACCCCTTATATTCCAGTAGGTGACAGTGCCAGATGGACTTACAACTACAATTACGTTTAAAATAAAACAGAAGCACTTTGCTTTACCAGATACTGAGGAAGTATACTCTCCAGATTGGGAATCTACTCTTACTGATATTTCTTTTGGAGTGGCTACTGTATTAGGAGTTGTTGTCTTGATAACAGCTATACCTGAATCCTTAGCAGTAGGAGGAACCGTAGCTTTTATTAGTGCGTTTTTAGCTTTATTCCCTTCTGCGAATAAATAATATACCAGCACTACATGGGTTATTTATATCACATCTCATGTAGTGCTTTACTTTTAAGGAGGATACTGGATGATTCTAAATCAACAAACATTTAAAGAGACCGTAAAAACAGCCGAAACAATTACACAGTACAAGGAAAATGATAAAGAAATCCTGGCTTTTCTAACCAAACAGGATTCTATCATGCTGAATCAGCTAAAAGTATTCTTTAGCGAGCCCCAGCTGACTCTTATACATAGTATAAAAACAGTAGTCTACGGCACATTAGTTACTCTATTTTTATATTTTACAACGAATGAATTACCCCATGCAGGGAGTTTACTTGCTAGATTATTTTTTGTTGTTGTCGGGTTTATCTGGCTTGCCTCTTGTTTTAAAAACGCAAAAGCCATTCAAATCTCCCAAAACTTCAAACAAAAATCCGAAAACACCCGCATTGTCGGAATGATTGACTTCGTATTAGAACAAAAATACAAAAAAAGCATCTCTGAATAATCCCAACATCAGAGATGCTCCTTCTTCCTCTCTTCACACCTTCTCCACCACAGCCGCACTGTCACGTGTGACCGACGCGGGCTCCCTCAGCATCGCATTCATCACGCTCGCCAGCACGAGCATCCCAATCGACAAATAAAAAGCCAGTGTATACTCACCCGTTACAGTATAGATGACGCCGGGCACATATGCGCCGAGTGCTGAGCCGATTTGATGGGCGAGTGACAGCCAGCCGATCATGAGGCCGATCGAGTAGTTTTGAAAGTACTGGGTGGCGAGCATTTGAGTCGGTGCTACCGTTGCGAAGTCCACTAATCCAAACAAAATGGCAAAGGCTAACAGCAAGTAGGGCTCGTGGCTGTAAATCAGAATCACGATCGACAGCGCGCGCACCGCATATAAAAAGCACAGGATTTTCCGGCTGCTCCACCGGTCAGCTACAATTCCGGACAGTAAGATGCCAGCGATATTAAAGCCGGCGAGCAGACTGACAGCTGCACTTGTGACTGTCGTTGAAAAGCCGTGATCATGAGAAAACGGAATCAAATGGGTATCCATCAGCCCAACGGTCGTAAATCCGCAAATCAAAAACGGCAAAATCAAAAACCAGAATTGTCTCATGCGAAACATCCCGGTCACTGAAACAGCTGGTGTTTTGGATGCTGTTTCTTTTTCCGCTTCAGCCAGCCCGCCTATTGGCTCTGCATTCTTTTCTGAAGGATTGTTCCGCAGCATCAGCAGTGCAGCCGGAAAGACAATCACCATTAACAACAACCCCAACACTACAACCGTCAGCTTCCAGCTAAACCAATGGATCAGCATGAGTGAGCCGGGAACGAGAAGCATCTGCCCCGCGCCAAAGCCTGCTTCCATGATCCCAAAGGCTAGTCCCCGCTTTTTGCTGAACCAATTGACGACCAATACACTTGCAGCCACATTCGACGCTCCGCCAACGCCAAGCGAGACACCCAGCCCATAAAGCAGAAACAGCTGCCAAGGCGAAGTGACAAAGTATGTTAAGAAAATGCTGACTCCTGTCAGTAACGCACTCCATGACAAAACTGCCCGAGCACCCCATTTGTCCACAAGCCGCCCGATCACAGGCTGTGATATGCCATAAACAATAAAACTCAGCGTAGAAATCAGCGAGATGGTGCCTCTATCCATTGAAAACTGCCGTTCCCATGGCTCCACAAATGCACCAAACGACAGACGCACGCCCTGAACGGCCAATAAGATCAAAAAGGTGACGGAAACGATGATCCAAGCATAGTGCAGTCTTTTCATGACAGCTCCAGATCCCACCGTTCTTCTGTCAGACGCTGTCCCCATAATGGCGCTTCTTTTTTCACTTCACTTACCCTGAATCCAAATTTTTCGTAGAGCGGACGAGCCTCAGCCATGGTGCTCACCGTCCAAAGGAAAATGCGTTCAAACTTCATGTCTCGGCAGTATGCAAGTAGATGCTCCATCAATTGAGTGCCGAGCCCTCTGCCTCGAAAAGCGGCATCAACGAGGAACCATCTGAGCTGCACTGTCTGTTCATCATGTTTGACCAACCCGACACAGCCGGCAAATTTCCCGCCGCTTTCCGCGATCCATATGTTTTCGATTTCCGCATCAAATGTCTCATGAAGATAAGCTAAAAACGTGTCGTCCCAGCCATGAGCCTCCGCATAAAAGTGTCTCTGTTTTTCGATGAGAAGCTGAAGATCATCCGAAAGAAAATAATCTCTAATCGATATGTCTGGCGTTCTGGAAGAAAGCGACTGTGAAAGGATCGCTTCAATCTCTGCCATCGCTTCCGCAAGCTTGTGCTGGTCCTTTTGGTCAATTTCATTCAGCATCAGTTCCACTTGTTCGTTGGCTTTCTCCTCCAGCTTTTTATAAATCGTTTTCCCCGTTTCCGTGACATAAATATAATGGTGGCGGGCGTCATCTTTGCTCCTTTGTTTATAGATCAAATTTTCTTTTTCAAACTGTTTCAAAATCCTGCTGACATATCCCCGGTCAAGCCCAAGCTTATCCTGAAGGGCTTTTGCGGTACAATGAGGCGTATTATAAATTTCAAATAAAATCCTTGTTTCTGTTAAGGAAAACGGGCTGTCGTAAATGTGCTCATTAAGGAAGCCAAGAACATTTGTGTAGAATCGATTGAACTTTCTGAATTTTAATCCGACAGTTGATTCGCTGGTTTTCAAACTCATCCCCACTTTCTTATATCGTTGATTAAGTCAATTATAATCAAATATAGTTGCCATAGTCAACGATATGTTAGAAAGTGGGGCATTTTCATTTTCCTGAAGCTTTTCTTTTCCTGATCACAATCAATGTGATATAGGATAAAGCCAGCGAAACCAAGCTATAGACAACAACCCACCCTAAAAATGATTCGTTAAAAATGGTAAAAGTGAGCACTAACGAAATGAGCAGACTAAGCATTGGCATGAGATACACGTTTTTACAAACACAAGTCCCGGCAACCGATATCAATATAATCCCTAACGGTAAAATACCGAATGCAATATCTAATTCATCCACCTGCAACAGCCTCCCTCCAAATTTTTATGCTGCCTGCAAAAAAACATAACCGCAATAATTAAGAAGAATTTTAAAATCCAATTAGAAAATTACCCGTTTACAATCACTCCGGACTATGATAATTTAAGAAAGCGCTATCACGATAAGTTAATAGCTTGGATGGAGATGAGGAGAGCCAGGAATCAATCCCCTTTTTAACAAGGGGTGTTTTCTGGCTCTTTTTATTTTTCAGAAAGGAGGCACACCACACATCCAGCACATACAGCAAAGGGGGATGATTTTGATGTTTCATATATTTAAACCGGCTCCTCATATTGAGAGACTGGATGATTCAAAGACGGATGCGGCTTATAAAAGACTAAGGCTGCAAGTATTCATTGGTATTTTCATCGGCTACGCAGGCTACTACCTGCTGCGGAAAAACTTTGCCTTTGCCATTCCTTATCTGCAGGAACAGGGGTTTTCAAAAACAGAACTGGGCTTAGTGCTGGCCGCTGTGTCGATTGCGTACGGATTCAGCAAATTTATTATGGGCATGGTGTCTGATCGCTGTAACCCAAGGTATTTTCTCGCGACAGGCTTATTTTTATCAGCAATTGTTAATATCCTTTTCGTTTCAATGCCTTGGGTGACTTCGAGCGTCACCATCATGTTTATCTTTATGTTTATCAACGGATGGTTTCAAGGAATGGGCTGGCCGCCATGCGGAAGGACGATGGCCCATTGGTTTTCCATTAGTGAACGCGGCACCAAAATGTCGATCTGGAATGTCGCCCATAACATAGGCGGCGGAATTCTCGCACCGCTTGTCACTCTTGGCATCGCGATGTTCGTGACTTGGAAAAGCGTGTTTTTCTTCCCTGCCATCATTGCCATTATCATTTCATTTTTGATTGTTTTATTGGTGCGCGATACACCTCAATCTTGCGGACTTCCGCCAATTGAAGAGTATCGGAATGACTACCCAAAACACGCTTTTAAAAATCAGGAAAAAGAATTAACAACAAAAGAAATTCTTTTTCAATATGTACTGAACAATAAATTTCTTTGGTACATCGCGTTTGCCAATGTATTTGTTTATTTCGTGCGGTACGGCGTGGTTGACTGGGCGCCTACTTACTTAACAGAAGCCAAAGGCTTTTCTCCTGAAGACTCGCGCTGGTCGTATTTTCTTTACGAATACGCCGGCATACCGGGAACAATCTTGTGCGGATGGATCAGTGACCGATTCTTCAAAAGCCGCCGGGCACCGGCAGGCGTTTTGTTTATGGCGGGCGTTTTCATTGCCGTATTGGTGTACTGGCTGAATCCGGCCGGCAATCCGCTGGTAGACAACATCGCCCTGATCAGCATTGGCTTCTTAATCTACGGACCTGTTATGCTGATCGGCCTGCAAGCGATTGATCTCGCGCCCAAAAAAGCAGCCGGAACTGCAGCCGGTTTGACCGGATTTTTCGGATACATCGGCGGATCGGCCTTTGCCAACGCCATTATGGGCTTTGTCGTTGACCGGTTTGATTGGAACGGCGGCTTTATTATGCTGATCTCTTCCTGCATTCTTGCTATCGTCTTTTTAGCTATGACGTGGAATACAGGAAAACGGGCTGAGCACGTTTAAGAAAGAAACATAAAAGATTAATAGTTTTCCAACACGCCGTTTACATCTGTTTTTTAATATGAAAGACAGGTACTGCCTATCTATAAGGAGGAGAAATCATGCGAAAAAATAGAATACTGGCCCTGGTTCTTCTGTCGCTGGGCTTACTCTCATTTATGGTAACACCAGTGTCGGCAGCGTCAAAAGGAAACCTGCTGTCACCTGACCGTATCCTGACGGTTGCGCACAGAGGGGCTTCCGGATATGTGCCTGAGCACACGATCCTGTCTTACGAAACCGCTCAGAAAATGAAAGCAGACTATATTGAACTGGATCTGCAAATGACAAAAGACGGCAAATTGATTGTCATGCATGATGAAAAACTGGACCGCACCACAAACGGAACGGGCTGGGTGAAAGACCATACGCTTGCAGACATTAAGAAACTTGACGCAGGTTCTTGGTTTAATGAAGCCTATCCGGAAAAAGCAAAGCGGAAGTACGCCGGCCTTAAAGTTCCTACATTAGACGAAGTATTAAACCGTTTCGGAAAACACGCGAACTACTACATTGAAACAAAATCGCCTGACACCTACCCAGGCATGGAAGAAAAACTGATCGCTTCTTTACAGAAACATAAATTACTAGGCAAACATGCTAAGCCCGGCCAAGTGATCATTCAATCGTTCAGCAAAGAAAGTCTGGTAAAAATCCATCAATTACAGCCAAACCTGCCAACTGTTCAATTGCTGGAAGCCAAACAAATGGCGTCAATGACAGATGCTGACCTGGAAGAAATCAAAACATACGCTGTCGGTGCGGGTCCGGATTATAAAGCACTGAATGCTGAAAACGTCAGCATTATCCGCAGCCACGGCCTACTGCTTCACCCTTACACAGTCAATACAGAAGCAGATATGCGCCGCCTGCTTGACTGGGGAGTGACAGGAGTGTTCACAAATTACCCTGATGTCTTCCAGCACGTTAAAAAAGACTACAAAAAAGCTTAGAATCCTAGGATTCTAAGCTTTTTCTTATTGATTTTCACCAATAACCGCTTCAGCAATATTCACCGCATGATCTCCGATACGCTCCAGGTTGCTGATCATATCAACAAAGACGATGCCTGCTTGTCCAGTGCACAGCCCTTCATTCAGACGGATAATATGCTTTTTGCGAAGCTTCCGTTCCATTTTGTCAATATCATCTTCTTTTTCAATGACTTGTTCAGCTATCTTCACATCATTGTGGTGCAATGCTTCCATAGACGCCTTCACAGTAGAAATCGTCAAATCCATCATTTCTGTTAAATCCGCCATGGCAGATTCAGTGATAACCACACGATGCGCCTGCTGATATTCAATCAGTTCAATCACATTTTCGAAGTGGTCGCCGATTCTTTCAATGTCTCTGACGGTGTCCATCAGCATATGGTGCTCCTCAGACTCGTGCTCTGAGAGAGAACTTGAAGAAAGCTCGATCAAATAATCGGTAATTTTCCGGTCAAGATTGTTAACCGCATCCTCTATCTGATAAGCATTCGCCGCGTATTTTGTCTGTTTTGTCACTAAAAACTGTTTTGTAACCTCCAGCCCCTGCACCGCAAAGTTCCCCATTTGCAGCACTTCTTCTTTTGCTTGTCCGAGAGCAATAGATGGAGATTGCTCGATAAAAATCGGATCAAGGTGTGACTTGTATTCCACCATTGAATCCTTGCCCGGAATCAGCTTTGTTACGATCAAAGCCAATAACCCGACAAAAGGAAGCTGTATAATCGTATTGGTTGTATTAAAGATTCCGTGTGCGAAAGCAATCGTCATTTTCGGATCAAGCCCCATCGAAGTCTGAAGCGATAAGATTAGTGCGGTAAACGGTTTAAGCAAAATCAGGAAAATCGCTGTTCCGATAAGGTTAAACAGCACATGAGTAGCCGCGGCACGTCTCGCTGCAACAGATGCGCCAAGAGACGCAAGCACCGCTGTGATCGTCGTCCCGATATTATCCCCGAATAACACCGGCAGCGCGCCGTTAATATCAATCAGCCCATCTGAAAATAAACCTTGCAGGATACCAATCGTGGCACTGGAACTTTGCACGAGAACCGTAAACAAAGTCCCAATGACAACACCCAGAACCGGATTGGTGCTCATACTAACAGTTAAATCATGAAAGGCCTCAAGTGAACGGAGCGGTTTCATGCCGCCGCTCATTAGCTCCAGCCCATAAAACAATGCTCCGAACCCAAACACAATCTGGCCCGCATTCTGCACATTTTTATGCTTAAAGAAAAACAGTAAAAATCCGCCGACAGCAATAATCGGCAATGCATAGGCCCCTATGTCAATTCCGATAATAAACGCAGTAACCGTTGTTCCAATATTGGCTCCCATAATGACGCCAATGGCCTGGCGAAGCGTCATAAAGCCCGCACTGACAAGCCCTACAGTGATAACCGTTGTTCCGGAACTGCTCTGAATCAAAACCGTCACAATGATCCCTGCCAATACACCCATCAGTGGATTGCTTGTAAAACGGTCTAAAATATTTCTTAATCTATCTCCAGCCGATTTCTGAAGTCCGTCTCCCATGAACTTAATCCCAATCAGGAAAATACCAAGACCCCCGAGAAACTCAAACAGTAATGTTTGTACATCAATCGCCAACGCTTTCACCTCTGTCTCGACATATTCAGCAAAACTCCCTACGATTATGTTTCAAGTTCATATGATTGTAAATGAATCCCCGGACAAATTTACACTAACTTAACAATGGGCCTTTTAAGTCCAAACCACATTTACATTGGTGTAACATTTCGCGCCGACAATGACCAAATCGGCACAAAAAAACCTTGCGCCCACAGCGCAAGGTTTTTCATTTATTCTTTTCCAGCAGCAGCTTCTGACTGTCCGTTAAACAGCTGAGAATTAATCTCTTTCGCATCCTTTAAGTATTCTGTTTGGTAGCCGCTCTTCAGCGCCCACACATAGAATACAAGTGATACAACCGCAATCAGAACCATATCCCAGCCGTAATGAATGACATTCAGCCCGCCGAATTTATCACTGCCCAAATAAGATATAATCATCATGACCAGCAGATAAAACACCATCCAGACGCCGGCCTTAAAGTTTTGGCCAAACCCTTTCCATTTCGCCTTCGCCTGATAATAGAAATAAATTGGAAGACCGATCAGGATGATAAACAGAACCTGTCCTGTTAACGGCCAGCGTGCCCAATACAGCACCAGCGACGCAAAGATAAACCCAAGCGGCGCAATCACGCTTAAGCCTTTTAAACGAAGAGGCCTGTACAGGTCTTTCCCCGTCCGTCTCAAAGTCATTACTGTAATCGGGCCGGTGATATACGAAATTAACGTGGCGACAGAAATAATTTCCGCTAACACGCCCCACCCTCTAAACAGGAACAAAAAGATGAACGAAACAATCAAGTTAAAAAACATCGCTTGGCGCGGAACGCCGTAAATCGGATGAAGCTTCCCGAATATACTCGGCATGTATTTGTTTTTCTCCATTCCGTAAATCATGCGGGACGTTGTCGCAGTATACGTAATCCCTGTGCCAGACGGTGACACAAACGCATCCGCATACAACACAATGACAAGCCAGTTAATATTCAGCGCAATCGCCAAATCAGCAAAAGGAGAATTAAAATTCAGATGGCTCCAGCCGTGAGCGATATCAGAAGGATTCACCGCTCCGATGAAGGCTACCTGCAGCAGTACATAAATCACGGTCGCAACGATTAGGGAGCCAACAACCGCAATCGGAATCGATCTTCCCGGATTTTTCGCTTCACCCGCCATATTGATCGGACTTTGGAAACCGTTAAATGCAAAGACGATACCGGAAGTTGCAACAGCCGTCAGCACACTCGCCCAGCCATTCGGCGCAATACTTTGACCGGCCGTAAAGTTTTCTCCGTGAAACCCAACAAACAGCAAAGCTCCAATCGTCAGGCCTGGAATAATAATTTTAAAAATCGTAATGAATGAATTCGCTTTGGAAAATAGATTGACTGTCCAGTAGTTCAGCAGAAAATAAATGAGAAGCAATACAGAGGCAAATGCGAGTCCTTCCCCAGTCAGCGTTCCATTCTTCACCAAACCGCTTGTCCATTTCGCCCATTCCCAAGGCCACGAGCTCATATATTGAACAGAGGCCACCGCTTCAACCGGAATAACGGACACAATCGCAATCCAGTTGGCCCAGCCTGCGATAAATCCAATAAACGAACCGTGTGAATATTGCGTATATTTTACCATTCCCCCGGCTTCAGGGAACATAGAACCTAATTCACTGTAAGAAAGAGCAATAAATAAAATAACGACCATTCCAATAATCCATGAAATAATAGCAGCTGGTCCTGCTATTTGGGCCGCACGCCAAGCCCCAAACAGCCAGCCTGAACCGATCATCGATCCGAGCCCGACCATCATGAGGGAAAACGTTCCCATTCTTCGATGCAATTGATTCATATCGTAAACACCTTTCATGTATGATGACATTATCTCGCTAATTATATTATTATTCTGATTACTTTACTTTGTCAATATTTATCGAATTGTGGCTAAAAGTAATAATAAGTCAATGTATATTACCTTCCAATACAGGAATGAAGTCACTAGTTTCTTTCTAAATGGAATTTACTGCAAATATTAATAATAAAAACACAATAGGTTTAGCCATAAGCAAAACGGGAATGATACAGGAAACACTACTCTTACAATAGAAAGGAGTATTACCATGAAACAAAAGCTGTTACTTTCAGGTCTCGCTGTTTCAACCGTCGGCATCACTTCTTATCTATTAAAAGACCCGTCAAATCGCCAAAAGGCAAGAGAATTCATTCACAGCATGAAAATGAAAATGACCAAACAGCCAGACATGGACACGTTCCCAGTCGATAAAGCAGGACACCCGCACCCGGAAGATATCGAAGACAACAAAATGGTATCAGAAGGCTCCATGTACCCCGTCCAATACTACGATGAAAAAAAGAAGTAAACAAAGAAGCTCTCTTCATAAAGAAGGGAGCTTTTTTGATTTAACTCTTCCGTCTAATGCCGCTCATCACAAAACCGCTTTCAGGCAATGACGGCATTCTGGCAAGACTGTAATGCAGCGATTGTTCCGGCACGTCGTATTCAATCTGATTGACGAGAAAATCCAGGCTCGCTTTCATGACTTCAATTGTAATGCCTTCCCCTGGACAGCGATGGCCTTTCTCGGCGTGCCCCCCGCCTTGAGGAATCAAATCAAACGGATTTTCCTCCCGCTCCGCAAATCGCTCCGGCCGAAATTCTTCAGGATGATCCCATAACCGAGGATCGTGATTCGTTCCATAAACATCAAGCAGTACCGATGTGCCCTTCTTAAACTCACAGTTATTCCATTCAAAGTCCTTTTTGACAAGCGCCCCTACAAACGGGCCAAACGGATAATATCTGCGGACCTCCTGCACAAACATTTCTCTTTCCCGGCTGCTTCCAGACCGCAGCCATTCCTTATACTTCGGATGTTCATGAAGCGCCAAAGCTGAAAACACAAGAAAGTAAGAAATAGCAACAATAGGCCTCAGTACATTCATCAGCTCAATGGCTGCCATTCGGGAATCCAGCTGGCTTCCATCTTCTTGTGTGTGAAAAGCCATCTCATGCAGTGCTGTTCCGGCAGATGTTTTCAGCAAGCCGGCACGAACATCTTCAATCATTCTTTCAATCCACTCTTCCGCACGCGGCCTTGCTCTTCTTCCCTTCCAATGCCGCGGCCCCACAGCACCGAACGCGTCAACCATATCAATGAAGTCATCTGCTCGCTCTTTGACTTCTGTTTCCTTCAGCGGAACACCTGCCCAATAGCACGCAACCCGGCATAGAATTTCTTTTGCTTCTTCAAATAACACAACCTGATCTGCCTTCTCCCATCTCGTGACTGCCGCTTCCCACTCCTCTGTCATCAGCTCAGCCAGCCGCTTTTGATGCTGCGGAGTCATTAATGACAGAAAAAGCATCTTCCGATGAATATGTGCGCCGCCATCCATCGTCTGAATCGCATTGACGCCAAACAGCGTTTTCTGTACCCGTTTCGGCAAAGCGTTCTGCCGCTGAAACCGCTCCGTATCATAAAACACCTTCGCCGCCTCAGCTCCTGTCATGCAAATAAAGGTTTTTCCCAATAAACGAGCCTGAAACAGATCTGATTGGTAGCGCTCTGTTCTGTTTTTAATAAACAAATATCCTTCCTGCATCAGCGTCAGGCTGTTATCGAGACTTTTGTCATGTGGAATCTGCTCATTCATTCGCTTACCCTGCCTTCCTTTTTACCCTCTTTTTACACGTTATCTTACGAGAATAAACCCAATAACAGTATTTGTTTACGGAATCAAATTTAAGCGCTTTTTGAGCACTTTTTAAAGGAAGAAAAGAAGAAATAGAGAAAAGGTAGTTGATCAAAACAAAGGGGAGAACAAAATGAAGAAATGGATATATGTTGTGCTTGTGCTGAGTATTGCAGGGATCGGCGGCTTTTCCGTCCACGCAGCAACGTCTGCCTATGAAAAACACCTGAATGTCAGCCGAATGAATGTCGATGACGAATTCAAGGATACGGATGGAACCTTCATTCTTCACGATGTGCAAAAGGATAAGACCTTTGTCTACAACAGAGAACGGGCAAACAAAAGACAAACCCCGCAGTCCACCTTTAAGGTCGTGAACGCCTTAATCGGTTTGCAGGTACAAGCTGTTCGGGATGAATACGATGTCAAACGGTGGGACGGGGTCAAGCGCGAATTCGAATCATGGAACCGCGACCATACGCTAGGATCGGCGATACGTGAATCCGCAATCTGGTATTACCAGGCATTAGCGAGAGATATCGGCGAGGAAAGAATGAAAACATGGCTTCATACTCTGTCATACGGCAACGAAGATATCAGCGGGGGAATCGACCAGTTTTGGCTGCAAAGCTCTCTGACAATATCTCCGTTGGAACAAGAAGCCTTTTTGGAGAAATTTTTTAAAGAGGAGCTTCCATTTGACAAATCGGTGATGAAAACCGTCAAGCGCATGATGATTCAAGAGGAAGGAGATCACTACACGCTCTACGGAAAAACCGGAACCCGCCTGACAGACATGGGATTAGGCTGGTTTGTCGGATTCATCAAAACAGAGCATGGCTCTTATATTTTTGTCACCAATGTTGATGATTCCGGCACAAAAGCCAAAAACATCACAGTGGATATCCTGAAAAAGTATGGCCTGATCACATCCTAAATAAAAGAGCCCTGCACATAGGCAGGGCTCTAAATGTCATGCTCAAAACAATAATGATTCACAAGCTCTTCAATCAAATCATGATCGGGATATTCCCCGTTAAATTCAAACTCGATTTCTTCCACAAATTCTCCGTGATGGTACACATGGATGGCTCCATTTTGACGGACGACGCTAAACTCCGGCTGAAATGTATATCCGCTTCGTTCAATTGCTCCCATTTCTTCCCCGCCTTTCAAAGCAGTAATTCATACACCTCGTTTAATTCCTTGGCTCGTTTTTGATCCTGTTCATTCTGGGCATACTTAATTTCTTTCTCTAATACATGGTTCAAAAAAGACATTTCATTGTCATCTAAGTCTTTTACAAATTCCTCTTCATTCACATACCGCTTCGCCAGCATCTTCTTGCAAATCCGCTGGCAGACTTCATTTTCAAGATGGTTTGAAAGTGATTCGCGCAAATAACCGAGTGTAACATCCATTTTTGAACACCTTTCCTTCTGCTATCTTTACCCTATAGCTTGCTGAAATAGGGAAAATCCATACGCCAAAAATAAAAAAAGAGACATCTGTGAATGTCTCTTTTTTCTATGGTTATTCAGCCGCTTGGCTGCTTTTTGTCAAATTGGCCTGCGCACGTTTGCCAATCCCAAACACATAATAACTCATGACCACAAGCGCTAAGAATATCACGCCTACAATCAGAGAAATGCGAGTATCATCATTAAACCACATGCCGACCAGAACCATCAGCAAGAAAGCAATCGTCAAATAGTTTGTGAAAGGTGCAAACGGCATTTTGAATGGATGTTTATCTAATGCAGCGCCCTTCGCTTTTCTGAATCCGATGTGACTGATCAAAATGATAAACCAAGGAATCATGCCGGGCAGCACGCTTGCGCTGTATACATATACAAAGATCTTCGGCGGCGCAATATAGTTCAGCACAACACCGACAGCCAAACCGATCAGTACCGCAATTGTGCCATACAGCGGCACACCATTGCGTGAAATCTTCTTAAAGAATTTCGGCGCTTGTCCATTGACGCCTAATGTATAAAGCATACGGCCCGCACTGAAAATACCGCTGTTACAGCCGGACATTGCCGCTGTAATCACGACAAAGTTAATAATGCCGGCGGCTGCCGTAATTCCGATTTTCGCGAACGTAGACACGAACGGGCTTCCAAGTGAATTGAGCTCATCCCAAGGATAAACTGTCACGATCACAAAGATAGCGCCAATATAGAAAATCAAAATACGCCAGATAATACTTTGAATCGCACTTCTTAGCGTGTTTTGCGGGTCCTTCGCTTCACCGGCTGTAATCCCGATCAGCTCAACTCCTTGATAGGCCGCAATGACGAGAGACAGTGCAAAGAAGAAACCTGAGAAACCGCCCGCAAAGAAGCCCCCGTGAGACCACAAGTTCGACAATCCGATCGCATCTCCGCCGTTGCCAAACCCGAAGAAAATAATCCCGATTCCCGCAATAATCATCAAGATAATCGTCACGATTTTAATCATCGCAAACCAAAACTCAAATTCGCCAAATGACTTAACAGAAATTAAGTTCGCCGCACCAAGAATCACCATTGCCACGATACCAGGTATCCAAGCAGGTAAATCCGGGAACCAATACTTCATATAAGAACCGACAGCGATAATTTCTGACATGCCGACGATAATCCACTGGAACCAGTTGCTCCAAGCTGTTATATAACCTGCCAGCGGATGAATATATTGATGGCCGAATGTCGCAAAAGAACCCGTGCTCGGCTCGACATAAAGCATTTCACCCATCGCACGCATAATAAAAAAGATAAAAATTCCGCATATTGCATAAGCCAGAAGGACAGACGGGCCAGTCCATGAAATCGTGCTGGCAGAACCCATAAACAACCCAACACCGATCGTACCGCCCAAGGCGATCATCTGAATATGACGCGCGCCAAGGCCCCTCTTTAATTCTTTATTTGCCACTCCTCTTCCTCCTCTTAACCAAAATACTCGAAAATGATAAAACAGCATGCCTGCTTGCCTTCTCATCAATCAGTTATAACAATCAGAAAATTCAAACTTAAAATTGTTATATAATCTCCAAAATTACTTATTTCATCATAATAAATTTCTCTGGAAAATACAATTGTTTTTTTCAGGCAAACACCTTCATTCAAAGTTTTTCATCGAAACTTCGATTAAAATCTTTTATATGAATATAATTAAATTATTTGAATATTAAAATTATATTTCCTCTATTGATTCTCATAAAAAATAAGCTGTTCACAATGAACAGCTTTCTAATAATTCACACCCGTTTGGTGCTTTAATGTCTCAAGCCACCCGGTATCTCCGGTGCCATAGCCCTTGCTTTGCCCCACATCTCTTAAAGATCCATTGCTGTAGTTAATTGATAAGATGAAATCAGGAATCGTATCATACCCGGCTTCCGCAATTTTACTGAGCTCTGAACGGTAGTGAGATATAGCATAAGAAGCCATTTGTTTTTGCAGAGGATTTTTTTCAAGCTCTTCTTTATATACGTCTAATAAGTCACGTCCATCAGGCGTTACATACCGCCCGTCAATCACTTCTAAATCCTTCAAATGATAGCCTGTAACTTCATACATCTCACGAGCAGCCTGATACTTTTTATATGCTTCTTCGGAAAATTGTGTTGAATCACTGCTTTGGCTTTTCATGATATGTAAAAATAGCTCTTTGCTGTTGTCTCCAGATTGCAGCACTTGCTCAATTTGCTCAATCAGTGCCTGATCGTCTGTCCCGCTCACCTGTACCTTATAGTCAATCGGCGTAATCGTAAACGTCAGCTCTATCCCCTGCGGAATGTGAATATGGTTTCGGTTCAACAGCACTTGCAGCTGTTGGTTAACCTGGCTTCGCTGATATACCTTTGCATTCTCAGCTTCCACTTCTCCATTAAACGTGACATTGCGAAACGCAGCATCCTGAAGGTTATAGTTTTGCGCCTTCCCTTTGAATAGCCATTCTGTTTCATTATCGTAAGCAGCCTGTCTTTCTGCAGCTGACAGATCACTTCTGAAATAAGGCGACTTTGAATTTTGGTACTTATCCTTAATATAGCCTAATGGATCAGACTTTGTTTTGTTAATCGCATTCATCCTGCTGTATTTTTCATCTAGCATTTTGATTCTGATATCACTCTCAGATTCATAGGGGTTATTGGATTGAATCACTGTTTCTTCCCCTGTATCTGTCACTGTTTGATCATTCGCTGATTGATACACTTTGCTGAAAGTCCCGCCGTTTCCCGCCACACTGGTTTTAGAATAATTGAACTGGTTGATTCCTTCATTTGAAGATCGTGCCTCAAGCCTGCTGTATGCCTTTTCCAGCACCGCCGCTGTATTTTCAGACGTATTCTCGCGTTTAGTAGCCGCATTCCTATTCAATATGTTCTGTGCCATCAGCTGGGTGCGGATAAATTGCCGATTCAGACGCATTAGATTCCCTCCTGAACAATTCTCTCTTACCCTTTTTTATCGGCAATCCAATGTATATATTAACCTCAAGAAACATTTATTTACACATGAAACTTTAATATGTATGATGGAAATAAAAGGAGGTTGTTTACATGACGAAAAAATGGCTTATTCCATTCGCTATTATGCTGTCTGTCTTATTCACCTTTACTTATTCGGCATCAGCTGCCGGAGTCACTGCTATTACAGGAAACAATTCATTTGATACCGCAGCACCGATCGGATATTGGAAATATAAGAATATCGATACAACGATACTGGAAGCCGGACAAGATGAAGCCTATTTCACTTTTACAGCTAATAAGGGAGAAAAAGTATACGTGAGAAGTACATATCAGAGCACGTACACAGGCATGAAAATTGAAATTTACGATAAGAACAGAGTACCTGTTTCACAAGGTACAGAAGTCATTAATCCTAACACTTTTTCTTCATTTATCTATGCCAATGCTGACGCTCAAAACACGACGGATACCTTCTATGTGAAAGTGTCACGCGGCACCTATACCGGGAACATGTATTTCACACTTTCAATTGAAGACCGAATCAAATCCGGCAGCGGAACGTTCCAGTTCAGCGGCGTTGCTGAAAATAAAGGAAACACAAGCCTTAGTCCCTCAGGTTCTGACTCCAACGTGATCAAGGTTGATTTAACAAATCAATCCGGAATACCGCGCGATGCCATCGTAACCAGAGTACAAACAACCGCCACTCAAACACCAAGCCAGGGAAATACACGCCACTTCATCATGACGAGTGAAAACAACGAATGGCGCCGTGCTCTTGTGAATAGCTCGACTTCAGGGTCTTATGATATATCCTTGTCAGATCAACTCAGTGTAGCAAAGGTATGGAGTTTTAAATATAATACACTAGCAACTGCTAAATCGACGATGAGTAATGTAAAAGCAAAAATAGATTATGAATACGATGTCACAAAGCAGTTTTAACTTATACCGAGCCGGTTATCCGGCTCTTTTTTATTTTTAGCCTAGAAGGCAATTGTTTTGATAAACTATAATCAGTACAACCAAGGGAAGTGCAGACATGGCATTAAAACAGCTAAAAAAGCTCCTTTTTGACCGCCCTCTAAAGGATGGCGTTATCCTGAATCATCAATACAAAATTGAAGAATGCCTCGGCATGGGCGGCTATGGCTTGGTTTATTTGTGTACCGATGTCCATACTCAAACCTCTTATGTCTTAAAACAGCTACGGCCGACAAAAGCGAAAAAGGAAAAAGAAAGAGTCCGGTTCCAGCAGGAAATGAAACTGCTCAAAAGCATGCACCACCCGCAAATCCCGGCCTTCATAGAAGATTTCATCATTGACGGACAAGCTTATTATGTCATGCAGTTCATTGAGGGAGATAACATAGAAGAATTACTATTTTTTCGAAAACAGCCATTTACAGAGCTCATGGCGTTACAGCTGATTTCACAGCTCCTTGAGATTTTAGAATACCTGCATGAACGCCTGATATTTCATAGCGACATCAGAACGCCTAATATCATCATCAATGACGGCAGGCTCTGCCTCATCGATTTCGGCCTTGCCAAACAATTGACTCCTGAAGAAACGGAGGAAGTAAAGGTGAGGAAACAGGATGACTTCTTCGATCTTGGAGAAACGCTGTTGTTCCTGATGTATTCTCAATATAAAGGAAAAAAGAAGAAAAACGGCACCTGGATGGAGGAATTAACGCTCACAAAAGAAGTAACCCTGCTGCTAAAAAAATTATTGGGCATTGATGAAGAGTATCAGCACACCGCTTTCATTCGTGAAGATTTAAACCGAGCCATTCAATCGGTCACATAAAAAAACCCTTGTCCCAAAAGCGGAACAAGAACTTTTTTTGGATTAACTGCTGCTGTAGCTCCGGCGTTTGTAACGATGACTGCCGCCATAACGGTCGTAGTGTCTTCTTTTGCCTGAGCTGCTGCTGTAGCTGCGGTAATGTCTGCGCCGGCTGCTGCTGTAATGCCGGTGTCTGCGATATCGGTCACTAGAGCTGCCTGAGAGGTACTTGATCGTTTTGATGATTTTTTTAAACATTGCTGATCACCTCATTTCTTTCTTCCTATTATATATATTTTATGGGAGAAAGAAAAACATCAGCGGGGTCACTCTTTTGAAAACAAGAACCCTGTTCCATTCTCATTTGTCTGCAGCTCATAAGTAATCGCGAGAAGTCTGCATATATCCTCAATAATCTTTAACCCAAGCCCCTCACTCTTCTGGGTCTGATCAAATCCAATACCGTCATCCCGAATAGAAACAGTGCCATGTTCAATCGTAACTTCCATCTTTTCAGCTTTTGAATGCTTTAACGTATTTTGAAAAATATTATCGAACAGTCTTTGCATCCATAACACGTTGCTCATCCATATCACTTCTTGATCTTCTGGCTTATAGTGCAATTCAATCCCATTCATACTGTATAAATAATCCCACTTTTTCACCGCTGTTTCTAATAGCTCGTTTAGGCGCACTTCTTCATTTACGATATAAGAACTTTCTAACGTCTCAGCGGAATATAGATTGAATTCATTGGTTAGTTCCGAGATATATTCGATTTGCTGATACAACGATTCGAATACGGCCGGATCATGACATTGGCCTTCCAAATAAAACAACTGCAGCCTGAGAGCGGTTAAAGGTGTATTAATGTCATGACGCAGTTTTTGCAAAAGTTCCTTTTTGATTTCCTCCTGCTGTCTCAGTTCCAGTTCACGGTATGTCGTCCGTTCAATTAACAAATTGACCGATTTGGTCAGTTCCCCGATTTCATCAGCGCGTTTCACTTCTATTTTATCGGGCACCTTTTGATCACTCGCCAGATGCCGAATGGTTTGATTTAATAGATTGATTTTATGCAGCAGGGAATGAATCGACTTTGAAAATAAAAAAGCTAACAATAAGAGTGATAACAAAAATACAACGAGCATTGCCGGATACGCAAAAGACCTGTGAAAAGGCATACCATGATTCATTGATTTAAATATGCTTTCATAAATCACCGACATCAAAATACTAACCGCCAGCAATAGCACAGGAACACTAATAACGGCCGTACATAATAACAGCTGATATTTTGTCTTTAGCTTCATTTCTTCACAACGGTATTCAGCCGATACCCTTCTCCATATATATTTTCAATAATCTCACCCGCTTGATCATTGATTTTGGCTCTTATTTTTTTAATGTGCACATTGACGATATTCGGGTTTCTGTCTTCGAGCTGCCACAGATATTCAAAGAAATGTTCCTTTGTCAGGGTGCTGTCCCTATTTTCATATAAATAAAAGAAAATTTTCCGCTCAATCGCAGTAAACAACACCTCATCATGCAAGCTTTCATTGAACACTTTTTTGGTTTCCGCATCAATATACAAATGTTTGATTTGCGTAAAGGTGCCATAATGATGCTCAAGCATATTCTTCATTCTTAATAGCAGCTCTCTCGGATCAAAGGGCTTCACCATATAATCCTCGCCGATCTGCAACCCTTGAAGCTTGCTGTCCATGTCATTGCGGGCCGAGAGAAAAATGACCGGAATACGCAGCCCCAGCTTTTTGATTTTTGCAGACATTTGATACCCGTCTTCACCCGGAAGCATCACATCCATTATGACCAAATCCACCTTCTGAATTACCGAAAGTACATCCACTCCATCTGTTTTCCACATCACATGATATCCCTCACGCTGCAAAATCTTTTGCAGCAAATCACCAATCATCACATCGTCTTCAACGATTAAAATATGATAACCCTTCATCCTAGCGAACCTTTCTCATAAACTCCATGGAAAGTTTATATATTTGATCAGGCTGATATAAATAAATACTGTGTGTTCCCCTCAGTTCCTTTATATCGGCTGTCTTAAATTGAGCCGCAAACGCTTCATAATCTTTTCGGTTTTGTATGGCATACTTTGAATGTCTATTTTGGTCAGAGACCGCATCTAAAATCAAGACGGGAGTTTCTTTTGGCGCCGGCAGATTCACAGATTTCCTACCGTTTTGGTAAGACTGTAAAAGCTCATGCTCCATATCTGCATTAAAAAATTGTTTGAAATTAATGGCTTTATAGATTTCTTTTTCTTCATCAGTTAAAAACGACTGCCGAATCACCTCAGGATTATATACTGCGGAAGGCATAAACCGATGAAAACCAATCGAAGTTAACAGATGGAACCCTCTCACTTTCAGTCTGTCAATCCCGCTCAATTTATACGTGACATACTGCTGAGGCAATCCAATATCCATCGCAATAATCGCCTTAATTTCCTTAGGATATTTCTGCGCCCAATACATCGCTTCAATCCCGGATATGGAATGAGGCATTAAAATATAAGGAGGCTTATTTCCGCTTTTCATAAGCGCTTTCCTCGTCTGTTCCAGAACCGTATCAATATCTCTGTCATCATTAGACACATCACTGTATCCATAACCAGCCCGATCAACGACAGCAATCTTGTTTTCTTTTGAAAACTTACTGTACAAACCTTTCATCTCATAAGCAGGCGCAGCAATCCCCGAACCGGACATAAACACAAACGTATCCTTCCCGCTTCCCTCTTCGTACACATTCATCTTTTTACCGTCAACATCGACTACTATGCCTTTACCTTTGAGCAAGGCTGCCTCCTTATTTAGCTGGTAATGGTGATAAATAAAAACGGAGACGGAAACAAGCAAAACCAAAGCAGCCAAGCTGCCAAAAATGATTTTTAGGACTTTCCATAAAGTTTTCATATGATGCTCCTTTCACGTGATACGGAAAGGATACGACATGAAAATAAATTTCTGATTAATTTTGGGTCGATTTTATTTAGACATTTGACTTTGTCCTTACGGAAAGGTGTACATTTGGAGCATGGAGGTGATCGTTTGCTATCGATCGGTGAATTTTCAAAGATATGCAAAGTATCAACAAAAACACTGCGATACTATGATGAAATCGGATTAATCCACCCCGAAGACATTAATCCTGAAAATGGATATCGATATTATTCTATCAGGCAGCTGAAAGAAATGCTCTTGATTAACCGTTTAAAGTCGTATCATTTTTCTCTGGAAGAAATCAAAACCATTCTCGATGTAGAAGAGGATCAGGCAGAAGAGATGCTTGGTTTCACCCTTCAGCGACAAAAACAAGAAGTACAGGAAAAGATTAATGCTTATGAATATACACTTACACAAATGAATCAAGACATTCTGCGTGCAGAGAAGGGCAAACCAATGATGTCATGGTTTGACGATATAGAAGTAATGCTTGCCGAAACCCAGCCAATGAACATTCTTTATATACGCCAAATGCTGAGTAGTGATGACTACGCCTTAGGATATGAGAAGTATTTTAGCAGGCTATATGAAAGAATTGCCGTTGATAAACTTACCTTGCTCGGCACGCCCATGACAATTTATCACAGCCCTGAGTACAACCCTGCCGGCAATGATACAGAGTTTGCGATTCCAATAGAGGAGACGGTAAGGGAGACAAGAGATTTACGCGGAGGTCTTTGCGCAAAGTCTGTTTGGAAGGGACCATATGCAGAATTAACAACCGTATACGCTAAGCTGAGAGAATGGGTCGAAGGTGAAGGCTATGATTTGGCGCAATCACCGTATGAAGTGTATGCAACCGATCACCACCAAGCTGGTGTGCCAGAGGATATTGTGACTGAAGTGTATTTTCCAATAAAGAAAAAAGAGAGGTAACGTCATGCAAAGAAACGACTGGCCAACTGCAGACCCGGCAGCCTTGGGGATAGACGCCGATAAACTGTCTGAGCTTGACCCTAAAATAAAATCCGAATACAGCAATATAAACGGTATCGTGGTTGTGAGAAATGGATACATCGCTTATGAGCGCTATTATCATGGTTATGGACCGAATGATACGCATCATGTTGCCTCAGTAACCAAAAGTATCATGTCAGCCCTCATTGGGATTGCAATACATGCAGGATACATCAAAAGTGTCGACCAAAACGTTCTGTACTTTTTCCCGGATACTCCTTATAAACAAATACAAGCCATCACCATACGCCACCTTCTCACGATGACAGCTCCCTATCCATTTGAAGACTGGCACGAACCACTCGACAAGATGTGCATGCAGCCTGATTGGATCACCTATACGCTGGATATGCTGGGCCAAGGAGGCACAATCGGCACTTTTAAATACTCCACCGCAGGTGCACACCTGCTATCAGCCATCATCACCCGCAGCACAGGCAAGAGCGCCCGCGAGTTTGCCAACGAGCACTTATTTAAACCGATCGGCATGAAAGAAATCCCCTATTATGGTATGAAATCATTTGGCTTTGACGATCTATTCGGAAAAAACGTGAAGGGATGGGTAAATGCCCCGGACGGCAACTCAACCGGAGGATGGGGACTTACGCTGACTCCACGGGATATGGCTCGGTTTGGTTATCTATATTTGAATCATGGTACTTGGAACAATCAACAGATCATTCGGAGATCATGGATTGACGAATCAACAGAGATAAACCCCAATAACTACGGTTATCTATGGTGGCTGCGTGATGAGGATGGCGTTTTCTCATACTCAGCACTGGGCGATGGCGGGAATGTGATTTGCTGTGTTCCGGAGAAAAACTTGGTTGTAGCAATTGCATCGGAATTGATTATGAATGCTCGTGACAGGTGGAAGCTGATTAAGGAATGTATTGTCCAGTCTGTGAAAGATTAAACTTATTTATGGCAACTAGACAGATAAGAAATAAGCGGTAGCCTCCTCAATATCTTTCTCCTTGAGAAGGCTGCCGATAACCGCCAATAAGAAATTCTCGTCCTTTCTTATTTTCACCGAAAATCCCATGAAGGTGTCATCTGCTTAGCGATACAAAACCTCCATATCTACTATCCTACCTTCAATCCTCCTTATCTTTCAGCTGAAAAGCAATCAGCTTTCCTAATGCCTCTTCAGCTGCAAACGGAGCAACTATTCCTGAAGGATGTTCATGCTCGTGCTTCAGGCATTCATACATCTTCGGTTCAATGCAAGCCGGATCGATCCATGCAATACACCAGGATGCCCAAAAACGTGATTGCCCTTCACTTTCTTGAGCGATTTTGATGACAAAGGGCAGACTGGGCTTCCCGATTCTCATGAGTGAAATGGCTGCAGCCATTCGTGTATCTTCGGCATGACTTGTTAATAAACGTGATAGCTCCTCCGCTGCTTCACTCGCATCTTCCCCAAACTCACCTAAAACAGCCGCAGCGATATTACGTAAAGAGCCTTCCTCTTTTAAGGCCTCAACCAAAACAGGTATTGCATCTTTTCCTGATCTCTTTAGCTCCCCTATCGCTTGAACAATTGTGATCTCATTTGTATTCGCTAAATTCTGAACAGATAACGACAATTCATCACCATTTGATTTCATAAAAGGGCCCCCTCTCTCGTTTGATAATAGACACTCAGCGTATTCCACAAGGATATACCAGCAAGCGCATTATCCTCCAATTAACATTTAAATACTACAAACACTGTAAATAATCCTGTGAGATCCCATTATAAGAAACTCCGCCGCCTTTTTTAATGTTATCTCGCATCTGCTGAGCACTGACACAAAAGACCCCTTTGGTCAGTTAACCAAAGAGGTCTTATTCATTAAATTCATCTCATCTTATAGAATCAAAAAATTCCTAACGATCTAAAAGGACGGCTCTACATGGACTGGTAACTATGCAATCTAATATATATTAGGGCAATTGAATTTTAAGAACTAAAACAACGCACTGCATTATTGATTGATATCTTTTAGCGCTTGTTTCGGTTGCGAATTGAAAATCATCAATGATGCAATAATTGCAATCATAACTCCTAACGCACCAATCCAAGTAATCGAAGCCAATGATACGTTTTCTACAAAAACGCCCCCTATCCCTGCGCCAACTGCCATGGCGAGTTGCATCATGGACTGATTAATACTGAGCAAAACACCTGACATTTCCGGTTCTATTGTAGCCAGGTGAAATTGCTGTGTCGGACCGGTAGACCATGCGGCAAACGACCATAATATGAGAATCACCAACACTCCGATATAGGAATGAGTAACAAATGACAGCCCAACCAGTGTGACGATATGCAATGTCATCCCGCCGACGAGTGTAAAAGGGACTCCCCATTTATCGGTGCTATATCCCCCAAACTTCGATCCAACCAAACTGGCAATTCCAAATATAAGCAAAACACCGCTAAGCAGCTTGCCGCTTATTCCTGAAATGTTCAAGAGATACGGTGACAGATAGGTATAAGCAACAGAATATCCCCCGAGCCAGAAGAAAGTGATTGATAATCCCATCGCCACTTTCCGTTTTTTGAAAAGAGCAAGCTGTTGAAGCAAAGGGACAGGCTTATCCCCTTCAGTATGCGGAAGAGTAAAGAATATAACGGCCATTGCGATCAATCCTAACAAAGCAATTGCACCAAATACAGACTTCCAGCCTAATGCTACTGCTATCATTCTTCCAAGCGGAACACCAATGATTAAAGAAGCGGTAAATCCCATAACAACAGTAGCGATGGCACTGCCTTGCTTCCCTTCCGATGCAATCTTAGCGGCAATCGTTAATGCGGTGACAACAACCATACCTGCTCCCATCGCCATAATGATCCGCGCTGCAATAAACCATCCATAACCAGGCAGGACAAAGGCCAAGATATTGCCGAACACAAACAAACCGAGAGCATACATCATCAATTTGCGTCTATCCATACTTGCTGTCAATGCCATAAGTATGGGTGTGGAAAGAGCATAGACAAGTGAAAAGATCGTAATAAGCTGGCCCGCGGCAGCCAAGGTTATCCCGAGTGTATGAGCAATGTGATCCAAAATACCGGAAATAATATACTCTGAGGTTCCAACTAAAAAGCTGACAATGGCTAAAATGTAAATTTTCCAAGTGTTAGACATAAAATTTCACTCCTTAATCATAATAAACATATCACGAAATATCGATATGTTAATTCAAAAAATAAACACATCGTAATATGTCGATATGTATGGCGTAAAAATAAACATCTTTTGATGTTTATTTTTATATCTCTGTTTTAAGAAAGTCAGCAAGTTTCCCAATGGCTTCTTCATCTCTTTTGTAATAAGTGTACTTTCCGATTCGTTCCGCCTTAATCAGGCCGGCTCTTAAAAGGATGGTGAGATATTGGGAAGCCGTCGATTGCGTCATTTTCAATTTGTCTGTTATTTGACTGACACATACCCCGATTGTGTTCATATCAATCCCTTCATGGGGTGCAAAATGACGATCAGGCTCCTTCAGCCATTGTAAAATTTGCAGCCTTGATTCATTTGATAAGGCTTTGAATACTTCAATTGGTTCCATGACAATTATTATATCGTTATATTCCGATATGTCAATTCGTTTTTTGATGCTAGCTTTTTTTAGGCTTATTTATGACTAATTCTGTGAAATGAAACTGAAGACAGCATACCAAAAACCAAAGACTTTTGTTCCTGCTTAAATGTATCATAAAGCTTTAGAAATTGGTCTCTAATCATGGCATTGTACGCTTTGGGGAACCCGGCAGTGGCTTTGTTAATTTTGGCATCCGCTTAGATTGTGAATTAAAACAATGGTGGCACTAACTCTAAAAAAAGAAGCGGAAGTTGATTATGTTCAATCAGCTTCCAACCTCTTTGACAAACATTTAATTCTTTATATTAAAGATTTTTCTCTAAATCATTACATAATTTAAATACCATCACTCGTTCACCTGTCCGGGAGCTTAAATCAGTATGAAAACTTTTCACTTCTTCTCCAGTTATCGTAAGGATAATATCCTTAAGACCTTCTATACCTGATTCAACTAACTCCGAACGAGTTTGTTTGATAGATAACATCCCCTCTTTTGAACCACAAACTGCATATTCAGCTGGTGTTAAAATTCCTTTTAAATTAACGATGATCATATCCCGCAGTATATCAGTTTTAACAGATACAGACCCACGCCCAAGATAATCCTTCTCCCATTGAGTAATGGACTTACTGATCTCTGATTCAATAGAACCTCTCGTTTTTTTCATATATAACACATCTCCTGGCAAAAAAATTGGCATATTCTATTAGTTATTTCGTCTCATTAATATTCTCTTACAACATGTCCTTCATATACACCTTCAATATCCAAATCAGTTTTACCGTTTCTTGAGACCACTATCATTTTGGATAACATATTTTCTTCCATCATAGAGTGGACATGCAAAAATCGAACGCTCCCTAAATGGGTTTCCTCAACCTCTTCATAGGATTTTAAATGATAAAAATCGATTGCTTTTCTAATTACTTTTTTCATACATTCCATATTTTCTCGATCAAACGAGCTCATTTCCTCTATTGTTTTCGTTACAAAATCAGTTAAATTAGCGTTCATACAATCTCCTTAGAACTGCTTCTTTCTCCATATATGGGTGCGTTTAAAAGCTGAACCTTCATTTCATCATGACAAGCAATGATCAGGTAGGGCTTGACCTGTTTTAACATCAGGAACCTCCACAATTGAGGCTTTTCCATCCTTATGATGAACGAGTAAACCTCTAACTTTAACATATGACGGCACTAGTGGATGCTGACGAATGATATCAACACTTTTTTCAACACTAGTACTATTTTCATTTAGCCATTCATCGACCGTACCACCTAAAAATTCAGGCCTGCAGTTTTGAAATAGATAATCCAATGTTTGTATTTTATCTTTCATTGTTTCAAGTTGAGTTAGTCCATTACCTGTGGAAGTCCCCTTATCTTTTGTTCCTACCACAAAAACCTCCTCAACATCTTCCTGGTAAATCGCAAAAATAACAGACCTCATTATTTCTCCATAAGGATGTGAGATACCGGCACCATAGCTTTGTATAGTCAGCATATTTTCTGCTGGAGTGTTAGTCACTTCTTGTAAAATAGGCTCCAAGCCGTTTTCCATGTCCGTCAAAAATAATACTTTTTTATTTTGATTTCCATTCATATAGCACACCTCTTCTTTATGTTTTTCATTTTTATATTGAGTAACAAATCCATTTGATAATATTTAGATTCATAATTACCAGCTTTCCCAGCATCCCTCTGGATCAATACTAGCCAGTCGGACCCATCCATTTTGAACTTTTTGGAGAAATACTGAGTCATTATTTAATAACCGTTCTACATATTCTCTAGGTGCTTGGATGACAATTAACAAACGAAGAGGAGAATGATAAGCCTCATAATCTGATTGCATGACGGATTGCCAAGGCAGTCCGGCTAACAAGTCACTTGCATTCCCCTGCATAACTCCGAGACCTGCAGTAACGGTTTGAGTTGCTTTATTTCCGCTGCCATAATAATGAGGTGCTACCGTTGATGCGTAATATTGTAAATTAATCCATTGGGCCACAGTTCCAGGTCCTGCAATAATATTTGCTAGGAGTTCACCGCTTTCGTCCTGCTTCCAATCATAATTATGAAGGAAGGCTCTTCCTTCCAAATCACAATCCTGAGTTAGTTCACGTTGGCCGATAATAAAAGCGGCATTACGAGCCAGTCCCCATTCCGGACGTATCTCACTCCAATCTTCCGCAAATCGGTGTGCCTCAGCCTTCGGGTTTTTAAGTTTCGATTGGACATTCGGTAATTGGGCTAGACGTTCTGAATTTACGTTATGTCTCACTTTCGGCATAACAGCTTCGATACGTTCAAATGCTTCCTGTGCAGCTTTTGAAAGCTCTGGTACATAAAGCCAATGTAATTCATCCACCGTTGTATTATGTTCAGCGGCAGCAAAAACTGTATCCTCAGGGATTTTAATTCCTTCAGTTAAAAGAGCTTCTCTTACCTCTGAAAGATTACATAAAGCAGCTAAAACTCTTGCATTGAATCCACCGGCCGCTCCACCGCAGGCACCACAGTCAAGAGCTGCCGCATAAGGGTTATTGATACTTTGGCTGCCATGCCCGCATATCACGACCAATGGTGCGAAATTCTCTGTTAATCCCATCATTTTTAGAGCTTGCCGAGCATGGTTCACTTTTTCTTCTTCAGTAAAACCTACAGGTATTTCTGCCTCTGTGTCATACTCATGATGAAGCGAGAGTTTTGTATCAGGTTTACGTAACCAAGTCTCACGGAGATTACGAATGAAACGATCCGTTTTTCTTGGCACAAAGCTACGTGCTACCATTTGCAGACTAAGCCAAGGCCCGCTTAGCTCAGGTAAAAGCAAGCTCGTAAGTACATTCTGTTTCATCTTTTTAAATGTATGGCTTAATGAATGAACCGCTTGCGTGCGTTGGTTGTATTTTTCGAGTACATCTTCATCTGCAAACTCTTTTATTGTATTTTGCGGTTTTTGTATGACCGGCAAGGAGGCATGACTGTGTTTACTGCCAAGTTCACAAGTTGCAATCGGCACCCCAAAGAAACCAGCAATACCAATCGTTTCAAATGGACCTTCTTTTTCTAGTTGACGACGAAAAGGCTCTGATCGTACATCGATGCAGAATGCCAATTGAGCTAGTGTAGATTTTTTACCATTGGTTTCACGTTGTTTTGAGATGATCTTCTGACTTAATCGATCAGTGTATGTTTGTTCCCAAGCTTCTAACCAAAGTTTCCTGCGAAGTTTCTCATCAAAGCTGTAGGCAAATGATAAATATTCGTTTTGTTCATCGGCCGACATCTGTGGCCATTTCTCTAATGTAAGTCCCCCCCAATGAATCCAAGCTGCTATAAGGGGAGCAATTGAAATTTTATTCTCAAATCGTTCATTATGAATAGGTAAATATGGCTTTATAAGAGCCCACTCCATGGATATTCGGACCGCTAAATATTCTGTCAGGAGTGCATGTTCATGGCTCGATTGTTGGGAGCGCCAAAGCATCATCCCTGCCCATCCAGGTAAGGAAAGTAAATGACCTTCAAGATAACGCTGGATTTCTGATTCGGGGATTTCTAGTGCGAATAACGCTTCTTGTAAAGCCAAATGTGCCTCTTGCGGCCAACCTTTTAACCTTTCACGCTGCTTTTTACTAAGTGCTGGATCATACTGAATGAGATGCTGCCAGGCACGATAGAAACCTTCCTCACGATTGGGCATTGTCCAACCCGCTTGAGAGTCATCAAGATATAATTTACACCACTTAATGACATGATGATCTAGGATATTGACTAACCTTTCACCATCTTGATTCTCTATATATGAACTTATTGGTTGCATATAAAAACTCTCGATATGATCCAATCCACTGCATTCATTCACCAATTTCTCCAGCTTATGCGATGATAAAAGGTCGGAAGGCAGTGGATCTAATTGTAATCCAGCATGACAAAATCGTTCTGCCACGTCCCGTGGGATATTAAAGGAATGTGAATCAAGCCAACGCTGCAGCCCCATTTCCACAAAATCTTCATCAATCTCACCTTTATTCTTTGCTGAACGGATTATAGATGCACTAGGGTATATATCAACATCCCGAGTGTTTTTCAACCAACCTGCAACCTGATCAAAAGATTGGTTTTCAAGCCCCATCCACGGATTACGTGCAGCAAATGTGGAAATAGGCCAAAGTGGCGCAATCACTCGGCTGGCGGATGTAATTAAAACGTTAAGATCACTTTGAACATCAATATCTGTATCTTTCTTTTTTACATTTTCTTTCGTTAATACGGATGTAATGCCCATCTCAGATTAGCTCCTTATGATAAATATTGTTTAAGGTAGTCTGGGTGACTCTCTACTGACTTTGGTTTTGCTTCACCTAATCGAACTAACCAAAGATAGATTACCGCGAAGAGCACTGAAGAACGATGACGAGCAACCCACGTACCTAGAGCACTGCCAAATAGTAAGAGACATACAACAATGATGACAGCTGACATTGGAGGTTGAACACTTTGAAAATCGATTGTATGCAGCCACTTATAGAAGAGGTTATGAATGATAAAATAGACGAGGGCTGCTCCTCCTAAACATATTAAGCCAACAATTCGGCCAATTTTCCCCTCTCCAAAAGCTACGAGCTGAGTCCAAGAAACGGACAATGACCACCCTAAGATCAGCGCACTGATGAATTGATACCCCTCTCCAGGAGCAGCGAGCCAAAAAGCAACGCCTATCACTAAGGCTAACGTACGGCCAGCCGCGATCCATAAATAGGATGATCCCTCATTAGCCCGAGTCGATCCTTCATGCCGCTGTACTGCTGAACCAGCCTGTAAAAACAACGTAGCTTTGAATAAACCATGTAAAATAAGATGAATAATAGCTGCTATATAGGCTCCTAATGCACACTGAATGAGCATAAACCCCATTTGTGCAATCGTGGAGCCTACTAGCTGGCGTTTATAGTCAACCTGGACCAAACTAATACCAGTTCCAATCAATACAGAGATGCCAGCAAGCAGAAGTAAAATAATCGATGCTATACCACCATTAAATAGAGGTGAAAATCGAGTTAGTATAATCCCGCCTGCGTTTACTAAACCTGCGTGCATAATCGCAGAAACAGGAGTCGGAGCAACAATAGACTCAATTAACCACCTTTGGAATGGCCATTGAGCCGCAGGAATGATCACTGCTAACACAATCAATAAATGAATCACTGTTCTCTCCCAAATCCCCAGTTGAGCTAAACTTTCATTTGTTAAAACCAATGATAACCGCCATTGACCTGTGACTTGAAAAAGCCAAATCATCGCGAAAAACAAAGAAAACCAACTTAACAAAAATAACCGACCAGAAACCTTGGCTGCTTCACTAGCCACATGCCAAGCACTGTTTAACCTAATAAGTAAGGTTAAACCGACAAGAGTTGCTCCCCAAAATATAACCATCAAGCGGAGATCGCCACTTAACCATGTAATTGAAGCAGCACCTGTAGTGAAAGTAAAAAGCGTAAAATATTTTCGATATGATCGATCTCCCATTAAGTAACGTACAGAAAAACGCTGAATGACGAAACCAATTGCAAGAACAAAGAAAGTCATTAAACAAGCTAAGGAATCTAAGTGCCACGGGCCAATATCTCCACTCACACTACTATTGACAAAAAGCAGGAAGGAAACCAAAAGCGGTAAAGCCAAGATACCAATATGAATGCGAACATAACTCAAGGGTACTCGTGGAAGTAAAAACAATAATCCACTTATCCCGGAAATAATAAGCATAATAAAAAATAATGTTAATAATGATGACAAACTCAGCGAAACTAACATTTCAAATTCTCCCTTTTTAAATTCGTTATTGCTCAAAAGACCTTTAAATCAGATCATATTTTTCTAAAATTTTATTTACCTCTATTTTTTCCCAACAAAAAAACCGACAACTTCAAAATTTCAATGATTAATTTAGATCATTGAATCTTGAAAATTGTCGGCTTCACTTCAACTAACTTCAGCAAAGTTTTTTGAAGAGCTACCTTATTATTGGTCATTTTTTATACAGTGTTTTAACTTCCTTCTAAAGGAATGAAATATCGTTATACTCTAATTTAGTCCCTTGACTATAAAACAAATCGGCTTATGTTACTCTTCCTTTTTTATTAGGATCCTTTTTCATCCTATCAAGATTTAAAATTAAATATTAATAGAATGCTAAAGGCCTAATTATTTAACAAACGAAAATAAACATCTGGGCCGTTATTAAGTTAAGTATAAGATATGCTAAATTTTAAACATTGTCAACAAAAACTCAAATTCTAATTCAATGGGAGCCAAATTTGATGTTGGGAATACGGAGAATGAAAAATAAAAATATCCGTTCACTTATAAACCGGATGTACAAAAAACCCCTTTGGCTAAATAACCAAAGGGGTTAAACATATTACTCGACAGTAACACTCTTCGCAAGGTTACGAGGTTTATCAACATCACAGCCGCGATGCAGTGCAGCATAGTAAGCGATCAGCTGCAGTGGAACAACAGACACCAACGGAGCAAGCGCTGGGTTTACTTCCGGCAGTACGAATCTGTCATCCGCATCGTCTAGGCCTTTCAGTGAGATGATGCATGTGTTTGCTCCGCGAGCGGCAACTTCCTTGACGTTTCCGCGGATGCTTAGGTTTACGTGCTCTTGTGTTGCCAGTGCGAATACTGGTGTACCTTGTTCGATCAAGGCAATCGTGCCGTGCTTCAGCTCTCCGCCGGCAAAGCCTTCTGCCTGGATGTAAGAAATCTCTTTCAGCTTCAGTGCGCCTTCGACACATACGAAGTAGTCAAGGCCGCGTCCGATGAAGAAAGCGTTTCTGGATACAGTCAGGTATTCACGGGCGATCATTTCCATTTCGTCTTTCTGGTCGCAAAGGGCTTCCATTGCGTTCGCAGCGATACCAAGTTCTTTGACGAGGTCAAATCCGATATCGATGCCGTTTTTGTCAGCAGCCACAGATGCAAGAACCGCAAGAACTGCGATTTGTGCAGTGTATGCTTTCGTTGACGCAACAGCGATTTCAGGACCCGCATGAAGCAGCAATGTGTAGTCAGCTTCACGAGAAAGTGTTGATCCCGGTACGTTTGTGATAGTCAGGGCTTTGTGTCCGAGTGCTTTGACTTGAACAAGTACCGCGCGGCTGTCTGCTGTTTCTCCGCTTTGAGAAAGGAAAATGAAGAGCGGTTTCTTAGACAGAAGCGGCATGTTGTAGGAGAATTCACTCGCTACATGCACTTCAACCGGCACGTTTGCCCACATTTCAATATATTGTTTACCGACAAGTCCTGCGTGGTAGCTTGTTCCGCAGCCAATGATATAGATGCGGTCCGCTTCCGCTACAGCGGCAGCGATATCGCCAGGCACAGACAGTTTGCCGTTTTCATCTTGATACGTTTGGATGATTTTGCGCATGACAACAGGCTGCTCATCCGTTTCTTTCAACATGTAGTGAGGGTACGTGCCTTTTTCGATATCACTGGCATCCAGCTCAGCGATATAAGACGCACGTGTAATGACGTCACCATCAAGATTTTTGATGACAACTTGATCATCAGTGACGATGACCATTTCTTTATCCATCAGCTCTACGTATTCGTTGGTTACTTGAAGCATCGCCATCGCATCAGATGCTACGACGTTGAATGTATCTCCAAGACCGACTAATAGAGGGCTTTTGTTTTTCGCTACAAAAATCGTTTCTCTGTTTTCGTTGTCGAATAAAGCAATTGCATAAGAGCCTTTTAACAGTGTAAGTGTTTTACGGAACGCTTCTTCTGTATCAAGTCCTCCGTTGACAAATTGCTCGATTACTTGAACAACTACCTCTGTATCGGTGTCACTTTTGAGCTCTACATCTTGTAAATACTCTTGTTTCAGCTGAACATAGTTCTCGATCACGCCGTTATGAACAAGTGTAAAGCGGCCCAGTGCGCTTTGATGCGGGTGAGCGTTTAGATAGCTTGGTTCGCCGTGTGTTGCCCAGCGAGTATGGCCAATTCCGGCTTTCGCTTCTACATTGGCATCCACAACTTCACGAAGATCCGCAATGCGTCCTTTTTCTTTGAACACATGGATTCCCTGTTCGTTGGCAACAGCAATACCAGCAGAGTCATATCCGCGGTACTCAAGCTTTTCTAACCCTTTCAGTAAAATTTCCTTCGCATCAAGCTGACCGATATAACCTACGATTCCACACATATTTTTCTTCCTCCTAAGATTGTAAAAGGAGACGAAGAAAGTCAAATTTCAAGGGGACTTTCAATCGTCCCCTCCTACATGTTTTTTGGAAGATCATGTGATTTCTCTTTGTTCAAGGAGTCACCCCCTTGGTTTGAAGAAATCCTTACGGCTGTGATCTGCATACTCAGCCGGGAGGCATCCGCCGAAAATTCGATAACCTCCATCCTCGTCAACTAAGCCTTTTTCCGGGCGCTTAGTTCGGGCGCTATCATTATAGGTGAAGCAATAATCCCGTCTTTTCTTCCTCAGAGAAAATAAGAACAAGACAAGCTTGATTTTACAGCATGTGCCATGAACGGTCAATTGTTTTTTAAACAACTTTGCCACATGTCTCACAATTATCATATGTAAATCTCGCTTGTCTTGTTCGCTCTCTAATTATAGACTTCGTTACTCCAATCCCATTTCTGACCGGACGACTTCAGCAATGCGATTTACATATTCATCGCACAGCTCTTTCGTCTTCGCTTCAGCCATGACACGGACGAGAGGTTCAGTGCCTGAAGGGCGCACCAAAATCCGGCCGTCGCCGTTCATTTCTTTTTCAACTTCAGAAATAACAGCTTTTACTTTTTCGTTTTCTTCGACTTTATATTTATCAGTTACTCTCACATTGACTAACAGCTGCGGGAACTTCTGCATTTCAGCTGCAAGCTCTGACAGCGGCTTGCCTGTCGCTTTCAAAGTGTTCATCAGCATAATAGCAGACAATAATCCGTCTCCTGTCGTGTTGTAATCAAGGAAAATAAGATGTCCTGACTGCTCTCCGCCAACATTGTAGCCGTCTTTTTTCATCGCTTCTACTACGTAGCGGTCGCCCACAGCTGTCTGTACGCTTTTGATGCCTTCTTTTTCGAGCGCCTTATAGAAGCCGAGGTTGCTCATCACGGTTGAAACCACTGTATCATCCTTCAAACGGCCCTCTGATTTCAGGTGTTTTGAGCATATGTACATGATTTGGTCGCCGTCAACGATATTTCCTTTTTCATCGACAGCAATCAGGCGGTCGCCGTCACCATCGAACGCAAGACCCAGATCGGCGTTTTTCTCTTTGACAAACGCGCTGAGCGCTTCCGGATGAGTCGATCCGACGCCGTCATTAATATTTAATCCGTTTGGAGAAGTTCCCATTGTTGACACATCTGCATCTAAATCAGCAAACAGGTGTGTCGCCAAGGAAGACGTTGCGCCATGAGCACAGTCAAGCGCCACATGAATACCTGTGAAATCTTCATCAGCTGTCTGTTTTAAGAATTGCAGATATTTTTGGCCGCCTTCAAAATAATCGTTTACAAGCCCAAGATCAGCTCCGACCGGTCTTGGCAGCTTATCCTCCGGTTCGTCCATCAGGCGCTCAATTTCAGCCTCCTGTTCATCAGAAAGCTTAAATCCGTCTCCCCCGAAAAACTTGATGCCGTTATCCTGCACTGGATTGTGAGAAGCAGAAATCATGACGCCTGCCTCTGCATCCATTGCTTTTGTTAAATAAGAGACACCAGGTGTAGAAATGACACCCAAACGCATGACTTCTGCGCCAATGGATAAAAGTCCGGCGACAAGGGCTCCCTCCAGCATATGGCCGGAGATCCGTGTATCGCGGCCTATCAGCACTTTTGGACGTTGTTTGTCTTTAGTCAGTACATAACCGCCGAAACGTCCGACTTTAAAGGCCAGCTCAGGTGTAAGCTCACTATTGGCGACACCTCTTACACCGTCTGTTCCAAAATACTTGCCCATTTTATAATCGCTCCTTTTTTATTCCGATGAGGATTGTGAATCCGCAGTGGATTCGTCCTCATCCTGATCTTGGTTTTGATCTTTATTTTCGTCTTGTTTTTGATCATTGCTGTCTTTATCAGTGTTCGTTGTATCTTCTTGCTGCTTGTTATCTTGATCATTCGTTTGTTTATCTGTGTCATCCTGGTTTCCTGATGTATTGCCACTGTTATCATTAGTCGATGTATTGCTTTTTTTGGACGTCAGCTTGATTTTGGCGTTTTTCTGCCCCAAGGACCAGGTTACATTCTGAGGCCCATTTACTTCAAGCTTCACGCTATGCTCCCCATCATCTAAATCTGAAACATTCACATACAATTCAATATCAGATTTCTTCAGATTTTTTATATTAGCGGGAGAGCCTTTAGCCGTCACGTCTATCGCCTGCGATTCAGGATCTAGAAACTCAATGTTTTGCGAGCTGCTCAGCCCTATAGTCTTAATAGGGACATTCTCAAATTTTTGATCCGCTTCACTATCAACTTCAATATGCAAAGTCACCTTTGACGGCGAGATTTTTTTGACGCCGTCAGGAAGCGGGATGTCTGCCTCGATATCGGAATCCTTGTTAATTTTGCTTAAATCTAAGCTGACGCCGTCAATAAATTCAAGAGAATCCAACACATCCTGAGAGCCGTAAACTGTTACCTCACTGGGGCTGGATTCAATATTCGCTATGCTGACACCGTCAGGAAGGCTTCCTGTCCGTTCAATTTTAAAAGGCACTTTTTTACTCGGGCTTGTCACCGGAACGGTAATCTTGATGACCGAGGGCTCCACGTCGACAGGAAGCGCGTTTCCGTCTTTATCATAAACAGTTACTTTCGCTTCCTTTTCAATCGTTTCATCTGCGTTTTCCAAATTCACTGAAGCTTTCACAAGAGAAATGTTATCAATCACATTTTTAGATCCCGTAATCTGCACATTTTTCGGACTGACAATCGGCTGCTCCGGAGAATAGCCTTTTTTCATCTTGTTTTTATTGTAGTACTCCACTTCTACGGGAAAGCTTTTGGTCGTCCGTTCTTGAATGGTCACTGTCGTAACAGACGGATTGATCGAGATTGTCAGCCCATCCGACACGTTTTTGGCCTTAAGCTCGACCTTATGTGTGCCGGTTTTTAAATTTTCCATGTCGGCATAAATTTCAAAGTTCTTTGTCTGCCTAGCCTTTTTCACGGCGCTTGTCGAGCCTTTTATCGTGACATTAACCGTTTGCGGGACACCTGTCACGACGTAATTTTCATCATCATAATACGCTTTGACCGGTATATCGGTCAGTGTTGCTTCATCAATTGTTGATGTCGGAAAGAAAGATTCACCCGGTTTTTTCGGAGTCGGTGCTTGATTGCTGTTAACCGCCACATAAAGCAAGAGCGCGAAAAGCAGAGCAATGATTTTCACAGCCCAGCGGTTGTTTAAGAATTTATCCATTTTTCTTGCCCCTCCAATACCAGCGGTTAGAAGAAGTGTCTCTGGTGTTTTTCTTAAACTCGGCTTCAAGCATTTCTTTCAGTGCTTCTTCCGTCAGCTCTCTGTGAAGGTCGCCGTTCTTCGCCACACTGACGCCGCCGGTCTCTTCAGACACAATAATCGTCAAACTGTCCGTTACTTCGCTGATGCCGACAGCCGCTCTGTGCCGCGTACCCAGTTCTTTTGAAATAAACGGGCTCTCCGAAAGCGGCAGATAACAAGCGGCAGCGGCAATTTCATTATTCTTCATAATCACCGCACCGTCATGAAGCGGAGTGTTCGGAATAAAAATATTGATCAGCAGCTCAGAGCTGACCTTGGCATTCAATGGTATGCCGGTCTCAATATAATCCCCCATTCCAGTATCCCGCTCAATGGTCAGCAGGGCGCCTATACGGCGTTTCGCCATATAATTGATCGCTTTTGTGATTGCCTCAATCGTTTTCTGCTGCGCTTCCTCTACAGGCGTACCGCTCCTTGAAAAAAAGCGGCCGCGGCCGAGCTGTTCAAGCGCTCTTCTCAGCTCAGGCTGAAAAATAATAATAATTGCTAAAAATCCCCATGTTATCGCTTGGTCCATCAGCCATTGAAGCGTGCTGAGGCCCAAGTATTGGCTGGCCATACGAACAAGCACGATCACTACAATTCCTTTTAACAGCTGAACCGCTTTCGTGCCGCGTATCACCATAATCAATTTATATATCACATACCAAACAAGGAGAATATCAACGGCATTGCCGAGGTACTGCAAAAAAGGGATATCCTCAAAAGCCATTTCCTCGTCCTCCAAGATTTCAGTCATTTCGTATTTTGTGTTTTACGTGTTACGCATATGTACTTTACATAGCGAGCCCATTATACCACATTTCGATTTAGCAAGTGAAATGTGCCCGCCTTCTCAGCCCGTAAAAAAAGAGCAAAGCGACTGACGCGCTTTACTCTTTTCCATTTGGATCTAATGCATGGAGTACACTTTTCCCCGCAGACTTCATTTTGTACCATGTCCAGTCGAATAATTGATTGATTTCTTCAATCTGACCGGTGACTTGTCCAGCAGAGGCCATATACTTTTCGCCGTTTACGACGGTTACATCCCCGTCTATTTTTCCTTTAATAATCAGCTTGCCGTTTTTAACAGTGACATCACCTTTGACCGTCTCACCCTCAGGCACGATCACAGTGTTGTTATGCACCACAAGATTCGGCTGCTTGGACACGCTGAAATTGTGGTCATTATGCCAACTGTTTAAAAAACCTCCGCCCATCAAAATGATGAATACCGCAGCAGCTGCGATAACGGGATGGGATCTGAACCATCTTTTCACAGAAGCTCTTTTCTTCTCCTTAGGCAATTTTGCCATGACGTTAGCGGTAAAATTCGCGGGGGCTTCAACATGCGATGTGCTCCGGACGAGCGCTATGGATTTTTCCATCTCATAAAAATGCTTTCTGCATTTCTCGCATGTCTCAAGATGTTCCTTTAATACGTCTTCATCTTTTGGAAGGATATCTCCATCAAGATGCATATGCATAAGCTGCACAATTTGTTCAGGACAGCTCATTTCATCACCCCACTTAAAGATCCCTTAATTGTTTTCTGAGAGCCTCTCTGCCTCTGTGAATCCGCGTTTTTACAGTCCCCACAGGAATGTTCAGAATCTCGCCGATTTCAATTAATCTGAGTTCGTCAATATACTTTAATACGATGACTGTTCTGTATTTGTCAGGAAGCTTTAAAATCTTCTGCTGAATCGTGCTTGAGAGCTCCAGCGACACTACTGCATCTTCAGGCAAAACCCCATCTGCGGCGATTTGTGAATACATGGTCAAGCCTTCCGTACCAGCCACCTCTGCATCGAGGTAATAATCAGGCTTCTTTTTGCGAATGCGGTCAATGGTCAAATTGGTCGCGATTCGATAAAGCCAAGTTGAAAATTTCCGGTTAATATCAAAACTGTCGATATTAACGTACGCTCTGATGAAAGCCTCCTGTGCAATATCCTCCGCCTCATGCACATTGCCAAGCATACGGTAGCAAAGCTGATAAATTTTATCCTTGTAAATATCTACGATGTCCGCAAATGCATTTTGGTCGCCTTTTTTGACTTGCTTAATTCTCTTTTTAATCATCATTTCCATATTTATCTAACCTCTGCCTTCACCGGTCTGTATGTATACGAGCTTCGTTTCAAAAGGTTTCAACTTTTTTATAAAATAAGTTTATCAAATTTTTGGCAGGGTGTAGATGGTAATTCGTGAATAAACTACCTTAACATATTTTTAAAATTACTATACAGACTGAACAGTTAGAAATTGGAATGATTTTAAAAAGAAAAAAAGACACCTTTTGGTCAAAGGTGTCTGTGACTGGGCTAGCTGGATTCGAACCAACGCATGACGGAGTCAAAGTCCGTTGCCTTACCGCTTGGCTATAGCCCAATAATGGTGGAGGGGGGCAGATTCGAACTGCCGAACCCTGAGGGAGCGGATTTACAGTCCGCCGCGTTTAGCCACTTCGCTACCCCTCCATATAGATGTAAGAAAAGAGTGCCGGCAAGAGGACTTGAACCCCCAACCTACTGATTACAAGTCAGTTGCTCTACCAATTGAGCTACACCGGCAAGATGGTGGAGGATGACGGGCTCGAACCGCCGACCCTCTGCTTGTAAGGCAGATGCTCTCCCAGCTGAGCTAATCCTCCAAATGGTGACCCGTACGGGATTCGAACCCGTGTTACCGCCGTGAAAGGGCGGTGTCTTAACCGCTTGACCAACGGGCCGTTTGTGTTCTCGTCGAGCTGACAAAAGTTATTATATACAGGTTACCCCCTGTTTGTAAAGAGGAAAATTAAATTTTTTATTTTCAAACTTTTTAACTCCTTTTTTAACTGAAAAAGCCTCCCAACATTTATCATTTCTTTTATGATAGAGACAAACAAATCAAGAGAGGAGAAACCAATATGATTCTAGTCAGTTCTTGCCTTGGCGGCATTGAATGCAGATACAACGGCTCTCATGCCGCATCGGAGAAAATCAGAAAACTCGTCGAAGAAAATAAAGCAGTTATGGCATGCCCCGAGCTTCTCGGCGGCTTCTCAACTCCCCGCGAACCTGCAGAGATCATCGGAGGCAAAGGCGAGGATGTTCTCAATGGAACCGCGAAAATCGTGACAGCTTCAGGAGAAGATGTAACAGAATTATATATGGAAGGCGCCGCTAAAACATTAGCTTACGCAAAAGAAATCAATGCCTCTGCCGTCATATTAAAAGAAAACAGTCCATCGTGCGGAAGCAGTTTTATCTATAACGGCACATTCTCTGGCAAAAAAATCGCCGGCAGCGGAGTGACTGCCGCACTGCTAAAACAAGCGGGCTACCGCGTCATTTCAGAAAACCAGCTAGACGACATATTGTAAGGAGGCCACCACATGACTCAAGACATTTCTTTATCCTTCTATAAGCCTGAACATTTGCCGGAGCTTCAATCATTCACGCTAAATAACGATGACAAACGCTTTACCTCTCTCCCCAAAGAGGTGCTGACTCAGGCCCTGGGCATACAGGACCGATATCCAGTTGTCATCTTAAAAGACGATCTGCCAGTCGGTTTTTTCATTTTACATACATCAAAAGAAACGCTTGCACCCTATTCTAACAATCCATTTGCTTTACTGCTCAGTTCCCTGTCTTTAAATGCTATGCATCACGGGAAAGGCTATGCCAAAAAAGCAATGCTTCAGCTTCCCTCTTTTGTGAGCGGTTATTTTCCATGGTGCGATGAAATCATCTTGGCCGTCAATCACCTGAACACACGAGCAAAGCACCTTTATATGAAAAGCGGGTTCCTTGATAAAGGACGGCGAAGAATCGGGCCGCTCGGGGAACAGCTGATTCTTCATTATTTCTTATAGTCTTGCATGAAATAAAATTTTAAAAATACAAAAACATAGTTGAAATATCATGACAGAAATGAATATACTGAATAATAAGATATATTATTTTTAAACAGGGGGGCATCCTCATGTCAGAACCATTAAACCTTCACCGTCTTACAACGGAATCACGTAATAGCCAAACAGCGGAAATCCACAAAGCAAACACGCTCGGCATCCTCAAAATGATTAATAACGAAGATTTGAAAGTTGCTGCCGCCGTTCAGCAGGTTCTCCCCGATATTAAAACAGCTGTAGACTGCGCGTACGACTCGTTTCAAAATGGAGGCCGCCTCATATACACAGGCGCCGGCACAAGCGGCAGACTCGGTGTCATGGATGCTGTTGAATGTCCTCCCACCTACAGCGTAAGCCCAGATCAGGTCATCGGAATCATGGCTGGAGGCCCCAAAGCATTTTTGCAGGCAGCAGAGGGCATTGAAGACAGTGAAGAAGCAGGAGCTGAGGATTTAAAAAACATACAACTCACTTCAAACGACACCGTCATTGCCATCGCAGCAAGCGGGCGCACACCCTATGCCTCAGGCGCCCTAACATACGCCCGCAAAGTCGGAGCACACACCATCGCCCTTACCTGTAATGAAAATTCCGCCATCAGCAAGGATGCGGATCACAGCATTGAGGTTGTCGTCGGACCTGAGGCCATTACAGGATCAACACGTATGAAAGCCGCAACCGCTCATAAAATGATTCTAAACATGATATCCACCGCAGTAATGGTCAAAATCGGCAAGGTTTACGAAAACTTGATGGTGGACGTCAACGTCAGCAACAAAAAACTAAAAGAACGTGCCATCAGCATCATCCAAAGCCTCACAAACGCTTCATACGACACAGCCAGAAATACACTGGAACAAGCCGATCATCACGTCAAAACGGCAATCGTCATGCTCAAAACACGTACAGATCAGGAACAAGCTAAGACATTGCTTAATGAAGCAAACGGTTTTATAGACAAAGCAATCGAAAATTACCATTCATGATAAGGAGAGACCAAGAATGGCAGCAGGCGGTTTAGCCATCATCCAATCAATGAAGCACAAGCTCCCTCCATCCGAGCGTAAACTTGCAGATTACATCCTAACTCATCCCCACAAAGCAATCGAAAGCACTGTTAGTGAAATCAGTGCCTTAGCCAATTCAAGTGACGCTGCCGTCATCAGGCTCTGCAAATCACTCGGATTAAAGGGATTTCAAGATTTAAAAATGAGAGTAGCAGGGGATCTGGCAAAGCCTACTTTACAGGGCTACCGGGACATTGCTCCCCACGAACCGCTGCACTCCATTTCTGAAAAGACAGCCGGCAATGCCATTCAGGCCATTCAGGATACTTCAGACCTGATGGACTACAAAGAGCTGGAACGAGCGGTTTCTCTGCTTCTCAAAGCTCACACTGTGCATTTTATCGGCGTCGGGGCTTCCGGCATTGTCGCCAAGGACGCCCAGCAAAAATGGCTTCGCATTCATAAACAAGCTACCGCGTTCTCAGACACTCACCTTGTGGCATCTTTAATTGCAAATGCAGATAAGGATGACATCGTATTCGCCATTTCGTTTTCGGGAGAGACGCAGGAAATCATTGAACTGCTCACCATGGCTAAGGAAAAAGGCATCACAACGATCAGCCTCACACAATTCAGTCAGACATCCGTCTCTGCGCTGGCTGATGTCCCGTTGTACACAGCACATTCCAACGAAGCCCTGATTCGAAGTGCAGCCACTTCCTCCCGCCTCGCTCAGCTTTTTATGATTGATGTTTTGTTTTTAGGCATGGCCGCTGAGCAGTATGAAGAAACAACCGGCTATATCGATAAAACGAGAGCAGCCATACAATCTATGAGAAAAAAATAAGACATCTTGAAGAGGAGGGGTTTTGATGAGCAAAGAAAATAACTACAATCATCTCGCAAAGAAAATCCTTGAGCTATGCGGAGGAAAATCCAATATTTCCTCATATACTCATTGCATGACACGCCTGCGTATTACGCCTTACGATGAAAACAAAACAGATATTCAGGCCTTAAGAGACCTGGACGGCGTATTAGGAGTCGTTGAAGCTGAAACCTTACAAATCATCCTCGGCACCGGAGTCGTCAATCATGTCACAGCCGCTTTCTCAAAGCTCGTGTCAGAAGAAGAAGGTGTCGATGTCAAAGAAGCAGCTGCCAAAAAGAAAGCAGATATAAATCGGAAAAACGCCACTCCTTTTAAACTATTCTTACGTAAAATTGCCAGCATCTTTATCCCTCTTATTCCCGCACTCGTCGCTTCCGGTTTAATCACTGGGATTACCAAAGCAATTATACAAGCCGGATGGCTCTCTGCAGAATCACAAATCGCTGTTATCCTGACAGTCATCGGATCAGGACTGTTCACATATCTCGGCATCCTCGTCGGCATTAACGCATCGAAAGAATTTGGCGGTACACCCGCTCTTGGGGCTTTGGCAGGGATCTTGATTATTAATCCGGAGATCGCAAAGATCAGTTTATTCGGAGAACAGCTTCTTCCGGGCAGGGGAGGTCTGATCGGAGTTCTTTTCGCAGCCATATTCATTGCTTACACCGAACAATTTATCCGCCGTTTTATTCCTCAATCTCTCGATATCATTGTCACCCCAACCGTTTCACTATTAATCACCGGAATCGTCACATATGTCGTATTTATGCCTTTAGGCGGCTTCATTTCTGATGCCATTACATCTGGCCTTCTGTCCATCCTGGACATCGGCGGCATCGCTGCAGGCTTTATTCTGGGCGCAACCTTCCTTCCTCTCGTCGTGACCGGACTGCATCAAGGCTTGACGCCTGTGCACATGGAACTGATCAATTCAATCGGCAATGATCCTTTGCTCCCTATTCTGGCTATGGGAGGTGCAGGACAGGTAGGCGCGGCCTTTGCCATCTTTGTGAAAACGAAAAAAACAACATTGAGAAAAGCGATCGCCGGAGGGCTTCCTTCGGGGCTGCTCGGCATTGGTGAACCGCTTATTTTCGGAGTCACGCTGCCGCTCGGCCGTCCGTTTTTAACAGCATGCCTAGGTGCCGGAATCGGCGGCGCTTTTCAAGCTTATTTTCAGGTAGCCACCTTTGCGATCGGTGTCTCCGGGCTGCCGCTTTCCTTTCTCGTCCTGCCATCACAAATCATCCTATATATCGTCGGGCTCTTTATTTCATACGCGGCCGGTTTTTTATTGACCTACGCATTCGGGTATAAAGATGAAATGGCTTCTCAGTTCGATTAAATTGTTTCTGTTTTTGGGATAGTAACGGGATAGAAGCACGGAAAGGAGCAAGCCTGTGAAAACTAAAACATTGTCCTTACTCAGTGCCATTTTAATCCTATCTATATTGACGCCAAATGAAACCTTCGCGCAAACAGCAGATTACCAAGTTGAGCCGAAAACCATAAATGCAGAAACTGCACAATTCTCGTCGAAGAAACTAAGGAAGGTTGATCAGATGATTGAACGGGATATTGCAGCAGGATTTCCAGGCGCCGTTCTTGTCGTCGTGAAGGATGGCCGCATCATAAAAAAAGAAGCATACGGCTACAGTAAAAAGTACGAAGGATCAGAACTGCTGCGCCGTCCGGTAAAAATGAAAACCCGCACGATGTTTGACTTAGCCTCTAATACGAAAATGTACGCAACTAATTTTGCATTGCAGCGCTTAGTCAGCCAAGGAAAACTCGACGTCTATGAAAAGGTTTCTGCATATTTGCCTGATTTCAAAGATCAGCCGGGAGACCTTATTAAAGGAAAAAACAAGATTCGTGTCATCGATGTTCTCCAGCACCAGTCCGGGCTCCCCTCAAGCTTTTACTTTTACACGCCGGAAAAAGCCGGCATGTACTATTCTCAGGATCGGGACAAAACGATTGAATATTTGACAAAAATCCCGCTCGATTATGAAACAGGGACAAAACACGTATACAGTGACATCGGATATATGCTCCTCGGCTGTATTGTCGAAAAACTCACCGGTAAACCGCTTGATATCTACACGGAGCAAGAACTTTACAAGCCGCTGGGACTGAGACATACCTTGTACAATCCGCTCCAAAAAGGCTTTAAACCAAAGCAGATCGCAGCTACTGAACGTATGGGCAATACGCGCGACGGCGTTATTCATTTCCCTAACATCCGCACAAACACGCTGCAAGGAGAAGTTCATGACGAAAAAGCATTTTACTCAATGGACGGCGTGTCCGGCCATGCCGGATTGTTCTCAAATGCTGATGATATGGCCATTCTGCTGCAAGTCATGTTAAACAAAGGATCATATCGCAGCGTTTCTTTATTTGATCAAAAAACAGCCGACCTATTTACAGCACCTTCAGCAATAGATCCGACATTCGCACTTGGCTGGCGGCGAAACGGAAGTAAAAGCATGGAATGGATGTTTGGCCCTTATGCCAGCGAAAAAGCTTACGGGCATACCGGCTGGACAGGGACAGTTACCGTCATTGATCCAACCTACAATTTAGGCATCGCATTGTTAACAAATAAAAAGCATTCACCAGTAGCTGATCCAGAGGAAAATCCAAACGTGTTTGAGGGTGACCAATTTCCAACAGGCAGTTATGGGAGCGTCATTACCGCGATTTATGAAACGATGGAATGAATGATTCAACGATAGGAGGAAGTTTCTATGAAACCTGTCTTTCCGCTTATCCTTTCAGCTGTTCTCTTTCTTTCATGTTTTCTCGGCGCCAGTCAGACAAAAGCCACTTCATCCAGTGGCTCAGCCGACGCCAAGCAGATTGTCAATCGCATGACATTAGATGAAAAACTCGGCCAGATGCTGATGCCCGATTTCAGAAATTGGCAAAAGGAGGGCGAGTCCTCTCCGCAAGCCTTTACAGAAATGAATGAGGAAGTCGCCGGCCTCATCAAAAAATATCAATTCGGCGGCGTCATTCTTTTTGCAGAAAATGTAAAAACAACAAAGCAAACTGTACAGCTGACAGACGCTTACCAAAAGGCGAGCCCTAAAATCCCGCTGATCCTGAGTATTGACCAGGAAGGCGGCATCGTAACGAGATTAGGGGAGGGCACTAATTTCCCAGGGAATATGGCGCTGGGCGCAGCCAGAAGCAGAATCAATGCCTATCAGACCGGCACCATTATTGGGAAGGAGCTTTCTGCCTTAGGCATTAATACAGATTTCAGCCCTGTTATGGACATTAATAATAATCCTGATAATCCAGTAATCGGCGTACGGTCATTCAGCTCCAATCGAGAACTGACAGCACGACTCGGTTTATATACGATGAAGGGTTTGCAGCGGCAAGATATCGCCTCTGCCCTCAAACATTTCCCGGGACATGGAGACACGGACGTTGACAGCCATTACGGACTGCCGCTCGTTTCCCATAATCAAGAAAGGCTTCGTGAGGTCGAACTCTATCCTTTCCAAAGAGCAATTGATGCCGGTGCTGATATGGTGATGACAGCTCACGTTCAATTTCCTGCCTTTGACGACACCACATACAAAAGCAAACTCGATGGATCGGACGTTTTGGTTCCGGCTACACTCTCGAAAAAAGTGATGACAGGTCTTCTTCGTCAGGAAATGGGCTTTGATGGCATCATCGTTACCGATGCTCTCAATATGAAAGCAATTGCAGATCACTTTGGCCAGGAAGATGCGGTAGTCATGGCTATAAAAGCCGGCGTCGATATTGCATTAATGCCTGCCTCAGTTACTTCACTGAAAGAAGAACAGAAATTCGCACGTGTTATTCAAGCCTTAAAAGAAGCCGTGAAAAACGGAGACATTCCTGTACATCAAATCAACAAATCGGTAGAACGAATCATTTCCCTGAAAATAAAACGCGGTATGTATCCAGCTCGAAATGACGACAGCCTAAAAGAAAAAATAGCGAAAGCCCAGAAAATCGTAGGAAGCAAGCGTCACCTGAAAGCCGAGAAAAAAATAGCTGAAAAAGCAGTGACCGTATTAAAAAATGAACAACACACCTTGCCGTTCAAGCCTAAAAAAGACAGCCGAATCTTAATTGTCGCGCCTTACGAAGAACAAACTGCTTCGATTGAACAAACCATTCGCGATCTCATCAAGCGAAAGAAAATCAAATCCGTGTCCCTCAGCAAAGTCAATTTTGCCAACCAAGTATTTAATGCCGAGCATGAAAAACAAGTAAAAGAGGCTGATTATATCATTACTGGCTCCTACGTCGTGAAAAATGATCCTGTCGTCAACGACGGTGTCATCGACGACACCATATCAGATTCAAGCAAATGGGCCACCGTCTTTCCGAGAGCTATGATGAAAGCCGCACTGCAGCACAACAAACAATTTGTCTTAATGAGCCTGCGCAACCCATATGATGCCGCCAATTTTGAAGAAGCTAAGGCACTCATTGCTGTCTATGGCTTTAAAGGATACGCAAATGGGCGTTATCTTCAACCTAATATTCCGGCCGGAGTTATGGCGATATTCGGCCAGGCAAAACCTAAAGGCACACTTCCAGTTGACATTCCATCAGTTACGAAACCGGAAGACATCCTTTATCCATATGGCTATGGATTAAATATCAAAACGGGAAAACGGCTTTAACAAGGAGGGGCACATGCGAAAAACAATATTCGCTTTTCTTACAGGACTCATGATGTTCGGAACGATAACAGCTGCCTCAGCATCACCCGATTCCAGGAATCAAACGGCTAAAAAACCTAAAGTCCAGACCGGCATAGACACGCTTTTCCCGAATTATAAAAAGCAGCTCAAAGGAAAACGAATTGGATTGATCACCAACCCAACCGGCGTAAACGCATCTCTGAAAAGCAGTGTCGATATTCTTTACGAGAACCCTGATATCAAGCTAACAGCTCTATTCGGCCCTGAGCACGGCGTCCGCGGCGACGCTCAGGCGGGAGACGAAGTAGGCTCTTACATTGACGAAAAAACCGGGATTCCTGTATACAGCCTCTACGGAAAAACGAAGAAACCGACTCCAGAGATGCTGAAAAATGTCGATGTTCTTATGTTTGACATTCAGGATGTCGGGACCCGTTACTACACGTACATTTATACAATGGCATACGCAATGGAGGCCGCTAAAGAAAATGGCATTCCTTTTATGGTGCTGGATCGCCCGAATCCTCAAGGCGGGAAACATATTGAAGGACCGATCTTAGAGCCTGAGTACGCCTCATTTGTCGGACTGTATCCCATTCCGTTAAAGCACGGAATGACCATAGGCGAATTGGCTTTACTATTCAACAAGGAATTTGACATTGATGCAGATCTGACAGTGGTGAAAATGAAACACTGGAAACGAAAAATGGATTTTGACGACACCAGACTGCCTTTCGTCCTCCCTTCACCTAACATGCCGACGGTGGAGAGCACATTTGTTTATCCCGCAACCGGGCTGATTGAAGGAACGAATATATCCGAAGGGCGGGGAACGACAAAGCCATTCGAATTGATTGGGGCTCCCTTTATCAAAAGCACAGAACTTGAAGAAGCATTAAACAGCCTTAATCTGCCGGGCGTGACATTCAGGGCGGCTTCCTTTACGCCGACGTTTTCTAAACATCAAGGAACGCTTTGCCACGGTGTGCAGCTCTATGTGACAGACAGAGAAAAGTTTGAAGCAGTAAAAACAGGTCTGTCACTCATTAAAACAATACACGACCTCTATCCTGAGGATTTTGAGTTCCTATCAACAGGTTCATTTGATAAACTGGTAGGCAACGGCTGGATCAGGACAAAAATTAAAAACGGCGCTTCTATTGAAGACATCATTGACAGCTATGAAAAACCACTCCAACAATTCAGCAAAACAAGAAAAAAATATCTGATCTATTAAGACGTAAGCATCGTATGTTACACGTGTAACATATTCTTACCGAACAAAAGACCCTTACTTTCACATCTGAGTAAGGGTTTTTTCATGACAAAAACCCACCCGCTTTATATAGGAAAACTTTCATTTATTTGGTACAATCTTATTGAAAATGATTATCAATTGAATGTTTCTGAAAAGGTGGTCTACTCTTGCAAAATACAGTGATTTATCATCCCATACAAATTGAATATCTGAAAAAAACAAGTGATCTCTTCTCAGAACAGCAATTAACCGATTCATACGTGCTGATCTTTCATTTAAAAGGAAACGGCCATATTTCGATCGGAACAAACATCAGTCCTCTGCAAAAAAGGACACTTTATGTTTGTCCGCCTCACGAGACCTTCGGCTTTACGCCCGCAGCCGAAGGACATATAGATGCCTGTCTGATCAGGCTTCAAAGCTACATAAAGGAAACCGGGCAAGATATCTTAATACCATGTACAGAAACGGAATTAGCCAAACTGAAGCTTGTGAATGTTTCACATATCGAAAACCTTACAGCTCGGCTTCAAGAGCTTGCAGCGCTATGGAATGAATCGTCTCAGCTTTCACAGCTAAAATGTGTGATTGAAGTACAAAGCCTGATTTATGACCTCTTCACTGCCAGTTCAGCTGACCAGACGGATACACATTCAGCAATCGAAAAAACAAAACAATACATCGAAACCCATGCCGATACAAAAATTACACTTGCCCAGCTGTCGCAAATGGCAGGAATCAGCGCCAAACACTACAGCGAAACCTTTAAAAAATGGACAGGTCAAAGCGTAACAGAATTTATCACAAAAACGCGAATCACCAGGGCAAAACGGCTCATGGCAAGATCAAACTGCAAATTGAAAGAAATCGCTCATCAAACCGGCTATCAGGATGAATTTTATTTCAGCAGAATCTTTAAAAAACATACAGGCTGTTCACCTACAAGCTATATGAAAAAACGCCAAAAAAAAATTGCCGCATATGGAAGGGGCACAATGGGACATCTCATCCCTCTTCATCACATACCGTTTGCGGCCGCGCTGCATCCAAAATGGACGTCTTACTATTATCAGCATTATTCGACAGATATCCCCGTCCAGCTCAGCGCATACCGGTTTAATGAAAAGTGGAAAGAAAACCTGCACACGTTATCTCAGGCTGAACCAGATGTGATTTTGAGCATGGATTCTATTACTTCTGAAGAACAAAATCGCCTGAATCGCATTGCAAAAGTGATTTATCTTCCTTCAGAAGAAAGCTGGAGAACTCACTTTCTGCAAACAGCTTCATTCTTAAAGGAAGAGACCGAAGCAGAAAAGTGGCTCGCGGCTTATGACCAGCAGACGGCGGCCGCCAAAAGAACACTTCAGCACGCCGAAGGGCTGCGTTTTCTCTTTTTAAGGCTGCATAAGCAAGACTTTTACCTGGCACATAATCGAAGCGTCCGCGAAGTCTTCTTTGGAGATTTAGGATTTCGCTCGGCAAAAACGGCAGACACGCCTTCAGAGCAAGCGATTTCGTTAGAAAATATCGCAAATTGCCAAGCTGACTGCATGATGCTTTTTCTATTTAAAGAGCCTGAAACCATTGCTTATTATCAGCAATTGCAGCAGACAGAAGCGTGGCAAAACCTAAGCGCGGTGCGGAATAACCGTGTTTATCTTCTATCCTTTGACCCGTGGAATGAATACTCAGCTTGCGGGCACGAACGGATCGTTCAGCAAACCATTTCTTTACTATCCGGTGATAGTCCATGATAAATATGGAATTTGTCCATGGTGTTATATCTGTTCATTCTCTATAATTCCAATTGATAATAGTTATCAATTGAACAGGAGGCTCTATAGATGAAAAAGATATCTCTTACCTTATTAATCTTGCTTCTCGCGCTTACGGCGGCAGCTTGCGGCAGCAAAAACGAATCGACTGCCAGCAAGGCAAGCGGCACAGCATCTGAGAAGAAAAAAATTGAATACCTTGATAAAACATATGAAGTAACTGTACCGACAGACAAAATTGCCATTACGGGAAGCGTTGAATCGATGGAAGACGCGAAACTGCTTGACGTTCATCCGCAAGGCGCGATTTCATTCTCCGGCAAATTCCCTGAAATGTTCAAAGACATCACTGATAAAGCCGAAGCAACCGGAGAAAAAATGGAGCCAAACATTGAAAAGATTCTTGAAATGAAGCCAGACGTCATCCTTGCTTCAACAAAATTCCCGGAAAAAACACTGCAAAAAATAAGCACAGCCGGTACGACGATCCCAGTTTCTCACATCTCTTCAAACTGGAAAGAAAACATGATGCTGCTTGCCCAGCTGACTGGAAAAGAGAAAAAGGCGAAAAAAATCATCGCAGACTATGAACAAGATCTAAAAGAAACAAAAACAAAAATCAATGAAAAAGCAAAAGATTCAAAAGCGCTTGTCATCAGAATCAGACAAGGCAACATTTACATTTACCCTGAACAGGTGTACTTCAACTCCACACTTTATGGTGATTTAGGCCTTAAAGCGCCGAATGAAGTAAAAGCTGCAAAAGCGCAAGAGCTGATTTCATTAGAAAAATTAAGTGAAATGAATCCTGACCATATCTTCGTCCAATTTTCTGATGATGAAAATGCAGACAAACCTGAAGCATTAAAAGATTTAGAGAAAAATCCGATCTGGAAAAGCCTTAAAGCAGTCAAAGAAGATCATGTGTACGTCAACTCAGTAGATCCTCTCGCACAAGGCGGCACAGCTTGGAGCAAAGTCCGCTTCCTGAAAGCGGCTTCTGAAAAATTGACACAAAACTAATTCAGAGTAGGTTTTTTTATGTATTCAAAACAGTGGACACGTATCATATTGATTACTTCTCCATTTGCTATTGCACTGTCGCTGATGCTTTCAATCCTATATGGCGCAAAGCATCTAAGCACAGATATTGTTTTTACATCTCTCATTCATTTCGATCCGGGAAACACAGACCATCAAATTATATGGCACTCCCGGATTCCAAGGGCTGCCGGCGCTCTGCTCATAGGGGCAGCCCTTGCTGTTTCTGGAGCGCTTATGCAAGGCATTACGCGCAATTATTTAGCTTCGCCCTCCATTATGGGCGTTTCAGATGGTTCCGCGTTTATCATCACGCTTTGTATGGTTTTGCTCCCGCAATCGTCTTCGTTTGAAATGATCATTTACTCTTTTATCGGCTCAGCGTTAGGAGCTGTGTTAGTATTCAGCCTTGCCGCCATGATGCCTAACGGGTTTACCCCCGTGCAGCTTGCCATCATCGGCACAGTCACAAGCATGCTGCTCAGCAGTTTATCAGCGGCCATGTCGATTTATTTTCAAATCTCACAAGATCTCAGTTTCTGGTACAGCGCCAGACTTCATCAAATGAGTCCTGATTTCCTGAAGCTAGCCGCTCCGTTTTTCCTGATTGGCATCGTAATGGCTATTTCTCTCAGCAAAAAGGTGACCGCTGTATCATTAGGTGACGACATTTCTAAAAGTTTGGGGCAAAAGAAAAAAACCATTAAAATCATGGCGATGCTTTCAGTCATCATTTTAACCGGCAGTGCTGTAGCGCTGGCCGGAAAAATAGCGTTTGTCGGATTGGTTGTTCCGCATATCACGAGATTTCTCGTTGGCTCCGATTACAGCAGGCTGATTCCGTGTTCCTGCATTTTGGGCGGAATCTTTTTAACCCTGTGTGATCTCGCAAGCAGATTTATCAATTATCCGTTTGAAACACCGATTGAAGTCGTGACATCCATTATCGGCGTGCCTTTCTTCCTTTATTTGATTAAACGAAAAGGAGGGGAGCAAAATGGCTAAAAAATATGCCGTGTTCATCGCTTTGATTCTCGTTGTCAGCTATTTCAGCTTAACGAGCGGATCATTTTCTGTTCGTCCGGCTGAGCTGCTCTCCACTCTTTTTCAGATCGATCCGAATCCGCAGTATGAAGTTTTGCTGTTCGATTTAAGACTGCCGCGGGTCGTCATGGCAGCCATTATCGGACTCGGTCTTGGCATTGCAGGCGCGGTCATCCAGGCCATCACACGAAACGGACTTGCAGACCCGGGAATTCTCGGAATCAACGCAGGGGCGGGAGCTGGGATTGTCGCGTTCATGCTCTTGTTCCAGGGTCAGAAAGAAGTGACATCCATTGCTGCAGCGATGGGAATGCCTTTTTTCGGATTGATAGGCGGACTGATTGCGGCGATCCTGATTTACATATTTGCATGGCACAGAGGCAATTTAGATTCAGGAAGAATTATTTTGGTAGGAATCGCGATCAATTCAGGATTCAGCGCACTGTCTTTGTTTTTATCATTAAAAATGGACCCGCAAGACTATCAAATGGCCATGGTGTGGAAAAACGGAAGCATCTGGTCTGCCAACTGGACGTATATCACAGCCGTTCTCCCATGGATGCTGCTGTTTATACCGATTCTTATCGCCAAGTCCCGCTTGCTCGACACCATTCGTTTTGATGAAGATACAGTCCGAAGCCTCGGTATTTCATCAAATAAAGAAAAAACCATCCTGCTCGTCGCCTGTGTAGCCATCATCAGCGCCTGTGTCTCCGTAGCGGGAAGCATGGCGTTTGTCGGCTTAATTGCTCCCCATATTTCACGGAGGCTGGCTGGTGTCGAACACCGCTACATCCTGCCACTGAGCGGTTTAATCGGCATGCTGCTTGTAATAAGCGCAGACTTTGCCGGAAAACTGTTTTTCCAGCCCGCGGAAGTGCCCGCAGGCATCATTTTGGCGATCCTCGGTGTTCCTTATTTCTTATATCTGCTTTTTAAGCAAAAAAAGGGGGAGAATGCTTGAACGGATCCCTTTCAGAGCATAAAGCCGGGAAAAGGAGGTTCACGCTGTACCTCCCTCCTTCCTACAGTCCAGGCAGCAGGGCATTTCCTGCTGTTTACGTGCAGGATGGCAGTTCTTTGTTTCAAGACCAAATCGAATTATTAGAAAGCGCATTTCTACAGCGAAGGCTGCCTGAACTCGTGCTGATCGGTATCAAACCCGAAAACCGGCTAAATGAATACACGCCTTGGCCGGCTGCATCACTTAGTGATCGGTTCCCGGACTTCGGCGGGATGGGATACCACTATCTGTCTAATATAACGAAACAGTTCATTCCGTTTATCGAAGAAAACTGGAACGTCACCAGGGAACCGCAATCAAGAGGAATGATCGGTGCCTCATTAGGCGGCCTCATCTCAATGTTCGCCTTATTAAAGTACCCGTCGGTGTTTGGAAAAATAGGTTCTATCTCAGGTTCATACTGGTACGAGAACGCACCGGAAACCGTTCATTTATCTTCTTTAAAGCCCGGCACTTCAAGTGTTTTTATGTCTGTCGGCAGTAACGAAGGCCGCGAGAAACAATCCATTCAGCGGAATATGCTGCAGAATACAAAGCAAGTGCACCAAAGTTTAAAAGAAAAAGGCTTCACTGAAGAGCAACTGTGTCTTTCAATTGAAAAAGGGGCGGTGCACCACCGCAAGTACTTCTGCAAACAGTTCATCATCGCGCTCAAATGGCTATACGGAAAAAACCGCTCAACCCTATGAGCGGTTTTTTTCATGCTTTCTGCAATACAGGTTTTAATTCAAAACGATTCAGCATATAGCCAAACAAAGCAGCCAGTATCTGCTGAAACAGCATGCCGATGACAACGGGAACGGCAACCTGAGACGGGAAGAACGTAACGGCAAGAACTGCGCCGGCACTGATATTTCTCATGCCTCCCGTAAAAATAAGAGAGACAATTTCCTCCTGGCGCCTTTTCATCATTTTCCCGATCAGCCATGCAGCGGCATAGCCTGTTAACGCGATAAAGAAAACCGTCAAAGCTATTCCTATGAATCTCAAATCAACCGCTTTGAAATAAGGAGCAATCGCTGAACTGTTAATCGCAATCACAGCCATCAGGCAAAGCTTTGAAAAAGGTGACAGCGCACTGCTCACAGATGCAGTTCTTTCGGGAGATGATATCTGATTAAACAGCATGCCCAGAAAAGAAGGAATCACGACCATCACAATCAGCCCTTTCATCATTCCCCACACATCCATATGAACCTGAGCGCCGGCAAGCAATGAAAGGCTCAGCGGTACGATTAGCGGTGACAGCACAGTATCAACTAAGATAATTGAAAGCGTCAAACCGACGTTCCCTTTGTACATCGCTGCCCAAATCAAGCTTGTAATCCCCGTAGGAATCACAACAGCCAATGTTAAACCGGTGATCGTCAAAGGATCGCCTTTAAAAATAAGATGGCCGCTGCCCCAAGCAAAAAGCGGCATAAAAATATGAAGAACAAATAGTGCAAGAATCATAGGTAGAGGATGAGACAACGCGTGTCTCAAAGATTGAAAGTTAGCGCTCAAACTGCCTGCAAACGTAATAAAAGCAAAGATCCAAGGCACAGCCCATTCATACCCATTTAAAAACTGAGACAGCAGCACGCCCAGCACCACACTAGTCGGCGTTAAAAGCGGCATCACTCTCCCCAATACACGGTTCAGCTTCTGAAGCATCATATGCAAGTCCCCTATTTAAAATTTCTCTTCTCTCTATTATATCAATGCTGTTCAACCGTATGTTATATAAAAAAGCCCAGATCTCGTTCATCTGGACTTCCCTATTTTATGTCATCTGTTTCATAAGGGCTTTACTCGCATTGTTCAAACCTTTTAACTCAGCTTCAATGCCTTGTTCTTTAAATTTCGCAACAATCTTATCAAGCGCTGCCGCTCCTGAATCATCCCAAACGTGAGATTCAGTTAAGTCAATCACGACCCGTTCAATATCCTCTTGATAAATAAACGCATTCGTAAGATCAGTCACTGACGCAAAAAAGATTTGCCCCTTCACTTGATACGTTCTCAGCTTTTGATCCTCTGCATGTGAAACAATTTTCAGCTTCGAGATTTTTGCCACAAAGAATACGGCACTTAAGAGAACGCCGACGAATACGCCTTTAGATAAGTCATCCGTCACAACAACCGTCATCACAGTCACAACCATGACAATCGAGTCGGTGAGCGGCGCTTTTTTAAGGCCTTTTATAGAAGACCAATCAAATGTGCCGACAGAAACCATCACCATAACAGCCACTAACGCAGCCATCGGAATTTTCACTACAACCTGACTTAACACCGCAATTAAAAACATCAGAAATGCACCGGCAACAAATGCTGACAAGCGTCCTCGTCCGCCCGCTTTCGTATTAATGACAGATTGTCCGATCATAGCGCAGCCAGCCATACCGCCAAAGAACCCGGTCACGATATTCGCAATTCCCTGTCCGCGGCTCTCTTTATTTTTGTCACTATCCGTATCCGTCATCTCATCAATAATCTGTGCTGTCAGTAAAGATTCTAGCAACCCGACAAACGCTAAAGCGATGGAATAAGGAAAAATGATTTGCAGTGTTTCAAAGGTAAACGGAACATCCGGGATTAAGAAATGAGGCAATGAACTAGAAATATTCCCCATATCCCCGACCGTCCGCACATCCACATGGAAAGTGACAGCAATAATCGTCATCACAATAATCGCGACAAGCGGAGACGGAACCGCAGTCGTAAACCTCGGCAGCACATAAATAATAACCAACGACCCGGCAAGCATCGCATACATGCTCCAAGAAGCACCTTCAAACTGAGGGAGCTGCGCAGAGAAGATAAGGATCGCCAGCGCATTCACAAACCCGATCATCACAGAACGCGGGATGAATTTCATTAATCTAGCTATTTTACTGATGCCTAAAATCACCTGAATGATTCCTGTCAAAATCGTAGCCGCAAATAAATACTGAAGCCCATGATCAGCAACCAGCGACACCATAACGACCGCCATTGAGCCAGTCGCAGCTGAAATCATGCCTGGTCTGCCGCCAAAAATAGAAATAATAATGGCTATACAAAATGAAGCGTAAAGACCGACCATCGGATCAACACCGGCTATAATAGAAAAGCCAATCGCTTCAGGTATTAACGCTAATGCAACTAAAATGCCAGCAAGAATGTCTTTTCGGATATTTCCGAACCATTGCTGTTTTAATGTAAAACTATTATTCAAATATAACGACTCCTTTTTAAAAAATAAATCCGCACCGTATCTGTTGTAATGGGAGCTTTCTTTATTTTACGGGAGAAAATGAAAAGGAAAACGATCGGAGAAAAAGGGGAAACGTTGAGTATATTGTATTGAGGCAAGGAGTTATTATACAAAGAGTATCATATTAAATTTTATTCAAATACGCAAGGTGAATGCTGAAGAAAAATATGGCTCAAACTAAGTTTGAGCCATATCGCTGCATTATATCATATCCGGATGGGAAACAAGAATCGTTTTAACTGCGGCAATATCTTTTCTCTCATTTGACAACGGATCTATGCCCATCAATTCCTGGATGGCAGCCTCATAGTTCTCAAGCGGGGTTTTCTCCGTAATCAGTTCAGAAAGCTGAGGCATGTCCGCGGCACATGATACCGCATCCTCCATGATTTGTCGAGCCTCTCCGGTTCCAACAATCGTCACCCCGTTAGAAAGCAGCTGAAAAGGCCTGATTTTCATTTCATACGTATCATCAAACCCCATCGGCACAAGCCTTCCGCCCTTGTCAATTAACGGATATGCCCAATCAAGCTGATTGCCGATCGCGTCAAAGATCACATCAAATGTTCTTCCTTGGTTTATCCGCCTGACCTCATCTGCCGTTAAATCCTGCGGGTGGTAAACATAGTCAGATATCCGGCGTGCCGCTTCTGACCGATACTCTCCGATCTCGGTCGCAACGGTCAGCCTTGATAGTTTTTTCACCATCATTTGAACAAGCAGCCCAATCGGCCCTGACCCTAATACAAGTACAGAATCGTCAGGTTTTATTGCAGCCCGCTCTATCACATTTAATACACAGGAAAGCGGCTCAATCAAAGTGGCTCGTTCCCAATCCATATTGTCCGGGATTTTATACATAAAACGGTCCTCGCCTACGTAATAATCGGCAAAAGTGCCATGCGCCCCTAATCCCAGCTGCCAGTCTTCAAACGTTTCACAATAACAAGTTAAACCTTTCCGGCAATAATAACACTTCCCGCAAAACTGAGTCGGATCAATTACCACGCGATCACCAGGCTTGACGTTTTTAACATCAGGCCCTGTTTCTGTCACCACTCCCACAGATTCGTGGCCTAGGATCATATTGTGAGTCGCATGCATCTTTCCTTTTAGAACATTTAAATCCGTTCCGCAGATGCCTGTCCCGTATATTTTAACTTTCACATCGTTCATTTTTTTGATTTGAGGTTCTTCTACTTCTTGCATTTCAAGCCGATCATTAGGAGTCCAGACCAACGCTTTCATATGTCTCTTCCTTTCTGTCCCAGCGAATTTGATCCAGCAGCTTCTGATGCAGCTCCTTCGTTGATGCAGCGATGCATGACTGCTGGTTATTGTAGCTAAGATCCGTCAGAAGTGTATCATCCAAGGACTTTCCATACGCATCAGTAATCACAACACCTGCTTTTTTCGCCAAAAACACACTTGCGGCAATATCATATGGAAACAGATGCAGGACCTGCCCATTCCCCACATCCTGAAAATCTTTCAGCAGCGCAGGATCATCTTTTAATAGACGATTGCCGATATCCACATAGGCATCCATCTGCCCTGTAATAATCCTGGAGATTGAATAAGAAGCGCTATTGAAAACAAATACGCCGCCATTATTCGCTGACTGATCAATCAAATGACCGTACGCATCAATCATCAGGTGCGCGGGATGCCCATTAAACTCAAGGCTCCAGAACATATGTTTAATGTCTGTCACTTTGCTCAGATTTGGCAGGGTGCCACGATAGCCTTCATAATAAATCCCTTCAGAATAAACATCCGCGTACATATAGGCACCTGTTTTCAGCTCAAGCAGAAAAGCAAATTCAATATCCTTAATCTTTGCATCAGGCTTGTATGCAGCTAATGCGATAGAGATACAAGACATTTCAAGTCCTGCAGCTGCCGGGCGGGTGCCGTCAATCGGATCAACGATCAAAATATATTGAGGATTGTCCCCAAATACCTTCAGGCCGCCATCTTCCGTATAAAACGCAACTGATTCCTCTTTGCTATTCACATATTCCAGCACTGCATTCTCGGCAGCGGCATCAATGTTAAACTGTGCATCTCCGCCTGGGGAATACCCATTAACTAACCGGTTTTTCAGTGTTCCTTTCTGTCCCTTCACTTCTTCATAAACAAATGTTCCAAGCTCTATAATATATTCTTTCACTTGATATCCTCCAATAGCTTACGAAGTTTGAAACAAAGCACCTCAGCCTCACTAAGTGTAATCGTGAGAGGCGGACGGATTTTAAATACATTTCCGAATCCGTAACGGGAAGTCCGCAAAATTAACCCATAATCCATAGCCCGTTTTGCAATGTAATTGGTCAGCTCTACATCAGGCTCATTATTCTCTTTTACAATTTCAACACCGATCATCAAACCTACGCCTCTGACGTCAGCAATAAATGTGAATTCTTTCTTCATGTGCTCTAAGGAATCCATAATGTAATTCCCGACAGTTGTTACATTTTCTAAGAAGCCCGGCCGCTGCATGATTTCGATTGTCTTACAAGCTGCTGCCGAGGCCATCACGTTCGAGCCATAAGTAAAAGAGTGATTGTGGCCGGCTAATCCCATGTATTTTTCCTCTGTGAGGGTGGCGGCAACCTGGAATCCCGTGCCTCCCAATCCTTTTGCAACAGTCATCATATTCGGTTTCACATCAAAGTAATCAGCCGCAAACATCTTGCCTGTCCGGCCAAATCCGGTTTGAATTTCATCAAAAATAAGTGCAATATCATGCTCATCACAGAGCTTTCTTAATTGCTTAAAGTACTCCTTAGGCGGAACGATGTTTCCTCCGTTACCGGAAATCGGTTCAATAATCATCGCGGCAATTTTTCCGTTACTCGCATATTCAATAAAATCATTAATTCTTTCTACACAAAGCATTCCGCATGAATCTGGCTTCTGATTGTAAAAACAACGGTTGCAATAGGGGTCAGGCACCTGTAAGCCAAAAGAAAACTGAGGGGGGAATGGCTCTCTTCGAAATGAATTTCCGGATAACGCAGACATCATATACGTTTGGCCAAGGTGGCTTCGGAATAAAGAAATGACATCTGTTTTTCCAGAATAGTTTTGAGCCATTTTAATAGCTCCTTCATTCGCAGCAGAGCCGCTGCTAACCTTAGGGTGAACTTTAGTTAGATTGTCGGGGGAGATTTCTACAAGTTTTTCAGCTAATTTATTAACGGCGTTGGTTTGGTAGGAAGAAGTGACGTGTATCAGCTGGTCAGCCTGTTCTTTGACTGTATCAATAACTTCTTTATTGGTATAACCCAAATTTAAGTTGAAAGTAGCAGAGGCACAA